>CAWHCD010000008.1:0-134951 GCA_963828015.1 uncultured Actinomycetes bacterium | reverse complement strand
CTGTCGACGTCGGTCGCCGCGGGCCCGGACGCCACGATCACGTTCGGCGACGGCACCTCGCTGCGCCCGGACGTCGTGCTGCACGCGATCGGCGCCGCCCCGAACACCGCCTGGCTGGCCGAGAGCGGGCTGGACGTCAGCAACGGGGTGCGCTGCGACGAGGACGGCCGCACCGAGGCCCCGGACGTGTACGCGGTGGGCGACGTCGCCGCCTGGGGCGGCAGCCGCAGCGAGCACTGGTCCAGCGCCACCGAACAGGCGGGGGCGGTCGCGGCCACCCTGCTCGGTGAGCCGCCGGCCGTGCGACCGGTCCCCTATTGGTGGAGCGACCAGTACGACGTCAAGTTCCAGGGCCTGGGCGACATCGCCGAGGCCGACGACGTGAAGGTCGGCCCGTGGGGCCCTGAGGGACGGCTGGTCGCGCTGTACGGGCGAGCCGGCACGCTGGTCGGCGTGGTCGGGTTCTCCGCGCCCAAGACGGTGATGGGCCTGCGGATCGACATCCTGAACGCAACGCCGTTCGCGGACGTGCTCGAGCGCCTCGAGGACATCGCGACCTAGGACGAGGAGCACCGCGTGATGGAGGTCGTGCACGAGAGCCTGCCCGGCATGGTGCTGCGCGGTCTGCAGGCCAACGACTCGACGCTGCTCGCCTTCGCCACCACCGATCACACCGACGTGACGACGGTGGGCGAGGTCGGCGAGGAGGCCATGCGGGTCGCCGGCGCGCTGCAGAACCTGGGCGTCGAGCCCGGCGACGTGGTGGCCGTGCAGCTGACGGGTACCCGCGCCGGCTCGGTCGCCCAGGCTGCGGTCGCCCTGTGCGGCGCAACCCTGCTCCCGATCGTGATGATCTATCAGGCCCGCGAGTTGACGTTCATCCTGCGCGAATCCAAAGCCGTCGCGCTGATCGTGCCCACCACCTACCGCGGGCGCGACCACCTCGACACCTTGCGGTCCTGGGCGGCCTGCCGGCGCTGCGCATTGTGATCGCGGTCGGTCCCGAGGTCCCCGACTACCTGATCGACTTCGCCGACCTGTCGGCCCGGATGGCCAAGCCGCTGTCGGTCCCCGCCCCCGATCCGACCGGCCGCGCCCTGCTGGTCTACACATCGGGCACGACGGCCGAACCGAAGGGCGTGCAGCACTCCCACCGGGGGCTGGCCGCCGAGCTGACCTCACCCGCGCCGGAACAGGAGGGGGCCGGCGGCGCCGTGCAGCTGGCCCTGTTCCCCCCCGGCCACGTCGCCGGCCTGCTCGGGCTGCTGCGCGTGCTGGTGCTGGGCAAGCCGACCGTCGTCCTCGAGACCTGGCAGGCCGCTCGGGCCGCGGCGCTGAT
Source organism: uncultured Actinomycetes bacterium (assembly GCA_963828015.1). GTDB lineage: Bacteria > Actinomycetota > Actinomycetes > Mycobacteriales > Jatrophihabitantaceae > CAVPUA01. The sequence goes on along the minus strand of CAWHCD010000008.1, from coordinate 133,612 downwards.
CGACGAGTACCGGGTGGCCGGCGGCGTCGGCGCCCCCGTGCAACTGGTCGGGCTGCTCGACCAGCTCGAGCAGGGCCACGCCCGCCTCGACAGCCTCAAGGCGTTCCGCTCGGGGGCATCCTCGATCCCGCCCAGTTTGATCTACCGGGCCGAGTCGCTCGGGATCACCGCGTTTCGCTGCTACGGCTCGAGCGAGCACCCGACCGTCACCACCGGGTATCCGGGCGATTCGCTGCTCGAGCGGGCCACCACCGACGGGCGGGTGATCGCCGGCAACGAGATCCGGGTGGTCGACGCCGAGGGTCGCGACGTACCCGCGGGCACCGACGGCGAGCTGGTCACCCGCGGGGCCGAGCTGTTCATGGGCTACACCGACCCGGCGCTGAACGAGACCGCGTACTGGCCCGGTGGGTGGTTTCGCACCGGGGACGTCGCCCGCATCGACGCCGACGGCTTCATGACCATCACCGACCGGTTGAAGGACATCGTCATCCGCGGCGGCGAGAACATCTCCTCCAAAGAGGTGGAGGACATCCTGTCCACCCATCCGGCCGTCGCCGAGGTCGCGGTGATCGGCACCCCCGACGACGTCATGGGAGAACGGGTCTGCGCGGTGATCGTGCTACGCGAGGGCCATACCGTCGAACTGGAGGAGGTCCGCGAGCACTTCGACCGGGCCGGCGCGGCCCGCCCGAAGACGCCCGAGAGCCTGGTCTTCGTGCCCGAGCTGCCGCGCACACCGGCCGGCAAGGTCCAGAAGCACCTGCTCCGCAACCGGCCGGCGCAGTAGCAGCGTTCCACTGAACGAGAAGTCGCCGGTGACGCGCCGGGGCGCCGTGAATACCCTTCTGGCATGCCTCTCGTACACGCAAACCTGGTCGACGACGACGACTGGGTCTCGATGACCAAGAACGCGACCTCGCCCCAGGAGAACCAGCCGAGCTACCTCTGGGGCCCGGGCGGGTACCTGCGAGACGCGCCGGTCGACTTCCAGGCCACGTTCGCCGACAACATGCTGGTCGCGAAGAAGCCGATCGACGTGCCCGGCTTCAACCGCAACCCGCTGCGGTGCGTGCCCAACTTCACCGTCCCCCGGCACGAGCACAACATCGACGAGACGATCATCGTCTTCCAGGGCGAGTACCGGATCGAGTTCGGCGAGGAGGGCAAGGAGGAGGCGGTCGTCGTCAAGCCGGGTAACTTCTTCACCAGCCGCGCCGGCACGCCGTACACGATGATCTCCGGCCCCGAGGGCGTCACCTACATAGAGACGTGGGGCGTCTCGGTCAAGCTGCTCAAGACGGTCTGGTACGAACGCGGCTGGGTTCCGCGTTAATGCCCGACCGACTCAGTGCCCGCCGGGGTAGCCTGCCGATTCCTGACCGGCCGCATATCGGCCTGATCACCTACGACGCCAAAGATCCCGATACCGCGTTTCCGCCGATCGAGCCGTTGTTGCCGCCGAAGCAGGCGCCCAACGTCCTGATCGTGCTGCTCGATGACGTGGGCTACGGCGCCGGCAGTGTGTTCGGCGGCCCGGCCAAGATGCCCACGGCCGAGCGGCTGCAGTCCGGCGGCCTGACCTACAACCGCTTCCACACCACCGCGCTGTGCGCCCCGACCCGGGCCGCGTTGCTCAGCGGCCGCAACCACCACTCGGTCGGCATGGGCCTGATCACCGAGACGGCGACCTCTGCACCGGGGTCCACCTCGATCCGGCCGAATACCAAGGCGGCGCTGGCGACGACCCTGAAGCTGAACGGGTATTCGACTGCCCAGTTCGGCAAGTGCCACGAGGTACCACCGTGGCAGTCCTCTCCGGTCGGTCCCTTCGATGCCTGGCCCACCGGCGGCGGCGGCTTCGAGTACTTCTACGGGTTCATCGGCGGGGAGAACAACCAGTACTACCCGGCCCTCTACGAAGGGACCACTCCGGTCGAGCCGGAGAAGACGCCCGAGCAGGGCTACCACCTCACCGAAGACCTGGCTGATCACGCCGTCGACTGGATCCGGACCCAGAAGGCGCTGGCGCCGGACAAGCCGTTCTTCGTGTACTTCGCACCGGGCGCGACCCACGCCCCGCATCACGTCCCCGCGGAGTGGGCCGATCGCTACGCCGGGCAGTTCGCCGACGGGTGGGACGCGCAGCGCGAGGCCATCCTGGCCCGCCAGAAGGAACTCGGCGTCGTGCCCCAGGACGCGGAACTGACCGAACGACCGGCCGCGATCCCGGCCTGGGCCGACATGGACGAGACGCTCAAGCCGGTGCTGGAACGCCAGATGGAGATCTACGCGGGCTTCCTCGAACACACCGACTTCCACGTCGGGCGCGTCATCGACGCCATCGAGAGCGTCGGCGCGCTGGAGAACACGCTGGTCTACTACATCATCGGTGACAACGGCGCCTCGGCCGAGGGCACGATCAACGGCGCCTTCAACGAGATGGCCAACTTCAACGGTCAGGCCGCGATCGAGACGCCGGAGTTCATGGCTTCGGTCAAGGACAAGCTCGGCACCCCCGAGGCGTACAACCACTACGCCGTCGGCTGGGCCCACGCGATGTGCACCCCGTACCAGTGGACCAAGCAGGTCGCCTCGCACTGGGGCGGCACCCGCAACGGCACGGTCGTGCACTGGCCGGCCGGGATTCAGGAAAAGGGCGGCCTGCGCTCGCAGTTCTGCCACGTGATCGACGTCGCGCCGACCATCCTCGAGGCGGCCGGACTACCCGAGCCCGACTTCGTCAACGGCGTGCAGCAGGCGCCCATCGAGGGCACGAGCATGCTCTACAGCTTCGACGACGCCCGGGCACCCGAACGTCACGACCTGCAGTACTTCGAGATGGCCGGCAACCGCGGCATCTACTTCCGGGGCTGGAGCGCGGTGACGCGGCACAGCACGCCCTGGTTGCCGACCGAGGTTCCCCCCGCTCTCGACGACGACGTGTGGGAGCTCTACGACGGCACCACCGACTGGTCGCAGTCACGGGATCTGGCCGCCGAACAGCCCGAACGGCTGGCCGCCCTGCAGCGGCTCTGGCTGATCGAGGCGGTGAAGTACAACGTCCTGCCGATCGATGACCGCCGCTTCGAGCGGCTCAACGCGACCATCGCCGGACGACCACAGCTGATCACCGGCACCACCCAGACCCTGTTCCCGGGCATGAAGCGCCTCAGCGAGAACAGCGTCATCGACGTCAAGAACCGGTCGTTCAACGTCACGGCCGCCTTCGAGGCGCCGGCCGATGCGCTCACCAACGGCGTGCTGATCGCCCAGGGCGGCCGCTTCGGCGGCTGGGCGCTCTACCTGAAGGACGGACGGGCCAAGTTCGTCTACAACCTGCTCGGCATGCAGGAGTTCATCACCGAGGCGACCGAGGAACTCGGAGCGGGGGCACATCAGGTGCGCGCGGAGTTCGCCTACGAGGGCGGCGGCCTGGGCAAGGGCGGCGGCGTCACGCTCTACTACGACGGCCGCGCCGTCGGAACCGGCCGGATCGGCATGACCCAACCGCTGATTTTCTCCGCCGACGAGACCACCGACATCGGGGCCGACTACGGCATGCCGGTCAGCGCCGACTACGCCGCGGCGCCGAAGTTCAACGGCCGAATCGACGTCGTGCAGATCAGCGTTGGCGAGGACGACCACTCGCACCTGATCGACCCTGAGCACGCGGCCATGGTTGCCATCTCACGTCAGTAACGGATCGGAGCGGGCGTCGCGGCGCAGCAGGACGATCGACGTCACGAGCACCCAGATCGGGAACAGGACGAACGGGAAGAACACCGCCGCCGCGAGCTGCAGCACACCCACCACATAACCGCTGATCGTGAGCCAGTTGGGCAGCACGCCGTAGCGGCGAGCCCAGTAGGACGCGGCGATCAGGAAGGCCCCGGCCGAGATCGCACCCGGTACCAACAGCAGGCCCTGGCCGATGTTGTCGAACTGGGACGCGAAATCGCCGGAGGGCACCTTCAGGCTGCCGAACTGCTTGCCACCCGGGATCGCCGCCCGCATCAGCGTGGAGACCAGCGCCATGGCCACGAACAGCGTGCCGAACGTGGTCGGCACCCCGGCATGCTCGCGGAAACGCTGGCCCAGGTTCCACATGAACACGACGAACGCCACCGTGCTGAGCACGATGAGATAGGTGGCGACCAGTGCCGTCGCCCGGTGTGAGCTGCTGTCCCACCAGGCCACCCACTTGGCCTGGCTGGCGTCGGTGTCGGGCGTGTTGAAGGTGAGGAACCCGGCGACGAACAGGACCACGAAGGCGATGCCCAGCCAGGGTCCCAGGCGGCCGGGCCGCTCGGTGAGCACTTGCGGTTGCGTCTCGGACCGTGTCGTCGTCATATCCGTACTCCCTTGAGGGGCGTAACGCGATAAGGTCCCGGCGGCTCCGGCCGTTTCTCACGAACCGGAATACCAGCTGTCCTTCACGCCGTCAAGATCAAGAACTGGGCACGTCCGCGAAATACCGATCGACCAGTTCGGTGGACACCTCGGCCAGCGTCGCCGGTGACCACCGCGGATTTCGATCCTTGTCGATGACTTGGGCCCGGATCCCCTCGACCAGATCGTGAGAACTCAGCGCCGCGGTCGAGGTCCGCAGGTCCTGATCAAGCACGTCGCGCAGCGTCGGAAGGTCCCGGGCCCGACGCAGGGCCCGCAGGGTGACGGTGACCGCAACGGGTGACTTCGCGGCCAGCTGATCAGCCGCCTCGTGGGCGGCGGGGTCGGCATGGGCCCGCAAGCGAGCCAGGATCTCCACGACCGAGTCCGAGCTGTAGCAGGCGTCGATCCATGTCCGTTGTTCCTGCAGCGGGGCGCTCGGGGCGGCCCCGGCCGGCCTGGCCCGGATCGACTCCGCGTCGAGTTGGTCGAGGAACGCCGGCAGGCGGTGGACGGGCAGGTAGTGGTCGGCGAACCCGCACGCGATGGCATCACCGGCCCCCATCCGCCCGGCCGTCAACGCCAGGTGGGTGCCGAGTTCGCCCGGCGCGCGCGAGAGCAGCCAGGTGCCACCGACGTCGGGCGCGAACCCGATGCCGACCTCGGGCATGGCGATCACCGTGCGATCGGTGACGACGCGGATGCCGCCGTGGGCGGAGATGCCGACCCCACCACCCATGACGATGCCGTCCATCACGGCCAGGTAGGGCTTGGGATAGTCCGCGATGCGGGCGTTCAGCGCGTATTCGTCGCGCCAGAACTCGATCGACGTTCGGGTGCCGGCGAGGGCGTCGTTGTAGAACGCCACCACGTCGCCGCCCGCGCACAAGCCGCGGTCACCCGCGCCGGTGATCACCACGCCGGCCACCCGGTCGTCGGCGGCCCACTCGATCAGTTGGGCATCGATGTGCCGGACCATCGCGTGGTCCAGTGCGTTGATCGCCTTCGGCCGGTTCAGCGTGATCCAGCCCAGTCCGCGCTCAACCCGGAAGAGCACGTCCTCGTAGGCCACCGCGACCGGGTCAGACGTTGAAGCGGGACGTTGAAGCGGAACTCGACGACGTCCCCGTCGACCATGACGTAGTCCTTGCCTTCGATTCGTACCCGGCCGCGGGCCTTGGCCTCGGCCATCGATCCGGCGTCCACCAGGTCGGCGAAGGAGACCACCTCGGCCTTGATGAAGCCGCGCTCGAAGTCGGTGTGGATGACCCCGGCGGCCTGGGGTGCGGTGTCGCCCTTGCGGATCGTCCAGGCCCGCGACTCCTTGGGCCCGGCGGTCAGGTAGGTCTGCAGGCCGAGCGTGTCGAAGCCGATGCGGGCCAGCTGATCCAGGCCGGACTCGGCCTGGCCCATCGACTGCAGCAGCTCCAGCGCCTCGTCCTCCGGCAGTTCAGCCAACTCGAATTCGGTCTTGGCATCCATGAAGATCGCCTCGGCCGGGGCCACCAGCGCACGCAGGGAATCGGTGTAGGCCTGATCCCCGACCTCGTCCGGATCGACGTTGAAGACGTACAGGAACGGCTTGGCCGTCAGCAGGGACAGCTCGTGCAGCAGCTCGCGGTCCAGTCCGGCGGCGAACACCGTCTGGCCGGCGCTGAGCACCTTCTCCGCCTCTTCGGCCGCGGCCAGCAGCGGAGCGCGGTCCTTGTGCAGCCGCACCTCCTTCTGCAGCCGCGGAATCGCCTTCTCTACCGTCTGCAGATCAGCGAGGATCAACTCGGTGTTGATCGTCTCGATGTCACTCGCGGGCGACACGACGCCGTCGACGTGCACGACATCAGGGTCGGAGAAGGCCCGGATCACCTGGCAGATGGCGTCGGCTTCGCGGATGTTGGCCAGGAACTTGTTGCCCAACCCGGCGCCTTCACTGGCGCCCTTGACGATGCCGGCGATATCGACGAACGAGACCGTGGCCGGAATGATCTTGGCCGAGCCGAAGATCTGGGCCAGCACGCCCAATCGTGAATCGGGCACGCCGACGACCCCGACATTGGGCTCGATCGTGGCGAACGGATAGTTGGCGGCCAGCACGTCGTTCTTGGTCAGCGCATTGAACAAGGTCGATTTGCCGACGTTGGGAAGTCCGACGATTCCAATGGTTAGGGCCACGGGCGGCCAGTCTACGGATCTCCCGGAGCGTCCGAGCGCGCGTCGGTCGCCGAAATTGTCAGAGCCCGGTGTCAGCATCGGCATATGGACGTTCTGATCGCGCTGATTACCCTGCTGGCCGGGCTCGCGTTGGGCTGGCTGCTCGCCGCCCGCCGCGGCGAGGTAGCCACGCGCCAGTCCGCGGCCGAGCTGGTCGGCCTGCAGGCCCAGCTGGCCGCCGAACGGGCCGCCGCGGCCGAGCGCGCCCAGTCGGCCGAGCGGTCCGAGCAACAGCTGCGCGAGACCTTCGGCTCGCTGGCCGGTGAGGCACTGGCCCGCAACAGCGAGGCGCTCACCGCACTCGCCGAGTCGAAGCTGACGACGGCCCGCACCGCGGCCGACGGCGATCTGGCCAAGCGGCAGCTGGCGATCGAGACGATGGTCGAGCCGCTGCGCGAGTCGCTCAAACGGGTCCAGGAGCAGTTGACCGTCTCCGAACAGGCCCGGGCCTCGGCCGACGCGGCCCTGCGCGAACACCTGTCGGGCATGCGCTCCTCCTCCGACCAGCTGCGCACAGAGACAGCCCAGCTGGTGACGGCGTTGCGCGCGCCGCAGGTCCGGGGTCGCTGGGGCGAACTGCAGCTGGAGCGCACAGTCGAGGCCGCCGGAATGACCGAGCATGTCGACTACGTCACCCAGGAATCGGTGAGCGACGCGGAGGGGCGGGTCCGTCCCGATCTGGTCGTGAAGTTGGTGGGCGGCAAGAACGTGGTCGTCGACTCCAAGGTCGCCTTCGCCGGCTACCTCGAGGCGATGGAAGCCAAGGACGAGGCGGTCCGCGCCGCCCGGCTCAAGGCCCACGCCCGGCACCTGCGCGATCACATCGACCAGCTCGCCGCGAAGGCGTACTGGCAGCGCTTCACGCCCTCACCGGAGTTCGTCGTCTGCTTCATCCCGGCCGACGCCTTCCTCGACGCCGCACTGCGCGAGGACCCGACGCTGATGGAGCGGGCGTTCGAGAACAATGTGGTCTTGGCCACGCCGTCGACGCTGATCGCACTACTCCGCACGGTTGCCTACACCTGGCGGCAGGAGGCCCTGGCGGCCAACGCGGCCGAGGTGCACAAGCTGGGCCGCGACCTGTACACCCGCCTGTCGACCATGGGCGGGCACATCGACAAGCTCGGCCGATCCCTCGGCAGCGCCGTCGGCTCCTACAACAACGCGGTTTCCTCCCTGGAGAGCCGGGTCTTCGTCACCGCACGGCGCATGGGCGATCTCGGCGTGATCGAGCCCGGCACCGACCTGAAGACCCCCGACCAGGTCACCGAAACCCCCCGGACGACCCAGGCCCCGGAATACAGCGACCAGCGCGTCGTGGCGCTCACCAAGCAGCGGGTGATCCCCGGACAGGCCGAACTGGTCACCGGGGAGGCCGTGGGCGGCTAACTGCCCTACCCGCCCACGTTCGGGCGAAACCGCCGGATCTGCGATTCGTAACAGCAGACGCTCAGTCTCGGCCGGTAGCGTGAAGGTCCAGTCGCCGCGATCGCGCCCGTCGAAGTACGCGCTCACGGACCCGATCCGCTGGGCAGCGAGAGGAGCAACCCGTGGTGCAAGCCGTGCCGCATGGTTACGGCTCCGAGGACGGGTGGACCAGTACCACCCACATCGACGTCGCCAACCGGGCCGCCGCACCCGAGCGGCCGCCCGTCATCACGTATCCGCCCGGTGTGCCGGCGCCCAACGCCGCTCCCGCCGCCGGCGGTGTCCGGGCCACCCGGACCGCAGCGCGCGCCGACCGCCGTGAGCAGGGGCTACCCAGTTGGGCCGCGTTGCTGGTTCTGCTGGCGATCGCCGGCCTGGGGGCGTTCGTCGACTCGCTCGGTGGTTCTTCGCTCAAGGGCGGCTTCAACGTCGGCCTCGTCGTCGGCTCCGCCGTGGCGATCCTGATCGTGAAGCGCCGCGGCATGTTCCCGATCGTCATCGCCCCGCCGATCGTCTTCGCCTTCGCCTCGGCCGCCGACCTGTACCTGCACCTGCACGGGGCCACCAACCGGCACGCCTTGCTGATTGCGGCGGCCGAGAACTGGCTCGTCTACGGCTTCCCGGCCATCGCCGGAGCCACCGCGGCCGTCCTGATCGTGGCCGGCATCCGATTGGTCATCGGCCGCTAGGACTGCGTCCTTACGGTCGGGTCGCGGCTCTACGGTCGGGTCGCGCGGAGATCCCGACGTAACTCCTGCGGCAACGCGAACGTCAGCCGCTCCTCGGTGTGGTGCACCTCGACCGGCTCGCCGTAACCCCGCTCGGCCAGCCAGCGGGCGACCTCGGTCACCAGGATCTCGGGCACCGATGCGCCGGAGGACAGCCCGACCGAGCTCACGCCGTCCAGCCAGGACTCCTCGACGGCGGCGACATTCTCGACCAGGTAGGCCGAACGCGCGCCGGCGGCCAGCGCGACCTCGACCATGCGGACCGAGTTCGAGGAGTTGGCCGAGCCGACGATCAGGAACAGCTCGACGTCCGGGGCGATCGCCTTCACCGCCCCCTGGCGGTTCTGGGTCGCGTAGCAGATGTCATCCGACGGCGGGGAGCTCAACAGCGGGAACCGCTCCCTCAGCGCGTCGACCGTCTCGAGCGTCTCATCGACGGACAGCGTGGTCTGCGAGAGCCACACCACCCGAGACGGGTCGCGAACCTGCACCTCGGCGGCCCCGCGCACCCCGTCGACCAGTCGCACGTGCGCCGGGGCCTCGCCACTCGTACCGACGACCTCCTCGTGCCCCTCGTGCCCGATCAGCAGAATGTCCATGTCCTCGGCGGCAAAACGCCGCGCCTCCTGATGCACTTTGGTCACCAGCGGGCAGGTCGCGTCGATCGTGCGCAGCCCGCGCGCGGCCGCCTCCTCGTGTACCTGCGGGGCGACGCCGTGGGCAGAGAAGACCACCGTCGCGCCCACCGGCACCTCGTCGGTCTCCTCGACGAAGATCGCTCCCCGGGCCTGCAGCGTCTGTACGACATGCAGGTTGTGCACGATCTGCTTGCGGACGTAGACCGGTGCGCCGTAGAGGTCGAGCGCCTGTTCGACGGTCTGCACGGCGCGATCAACACCCGCGCAGTAGCCACGGGGCATGGCCAACAGCACGCGCTTGGCAGGATCGGGCATACCCCGATGGTACGGACTGCCTCGATGAGGCAGGCTAGTCCCATGTCTCCACTGCCTGGACCCCTCCGCGCGGCCATCGGCGTCGTCGTCACCGCTGTCGAAGACGGGCGCGATTTCCCCGAGCGCGCCCTCGAACTACCGGTGCTGGCGGTGAGCAGCGCCCTGCAGCTGGCCCTGCAGGCCCAGCAGCGTTACGCCGCCCTCGTCCTCAAGGGTGACGAGTTCATCGGCTCGCTGCGCGGCGCCCCCGAGGAGCCCCCGGAATGGGCCAAGTTCGACGACGATGCCGAACCGACCGACCCGGCGACCGAGCCCGATGGCGAGCCGGATCCGGGCGACGCCGACAGCCTGGACCGCGTCGACGACATCGAGGAGCCCGATGCGGTCGAGCGTCTACATGAGGCCGTCGACAACGTCGTGAAGCCGATCAAGGCCCCGCGCAAGAAGGCCCCGTCGGCGTTCGACACGGTCGACGAGGAACCTGGCGACGCCGAGAGCTGATGGCCCGACTGGACAACTCCGCCGACGAGCCGTTGCCGGTGCGGGTCGTCGCCCAGGAGATCGGCCGGTGGATCGCCCGCCTGGGCGAGATCTGGATCGAGGGCCAGATCGCCCAGCTCAGCCGACGGCCGGGGGTGGCGACCCAGTTCCTCACCCTGCGCGACACCGACGCCAACATCTCGCTGTCGGTCACCTGTCCCCGCGGCATCCTCGACGATTCGATCGGCGAGGGCTCTCGGGTCATCCTGCGGGCCCGGCCGGATTTCTGGCTCGAACGCGGCACGTTGAGTCTTCGGGCCACCCAGATCAAGCAGGTCGGGCTGGGTGAGTTGCTGGCCGCCATCGAACGGCTGCGGCGCCTGCTCGCCGCCGAAGGCGTCTTCGATGCCCGGCACAAGCGGCGGCTGCCGTTCCTGCCCGGCGGGATCGGGCTGATCACCGGACGGGCGAGTGCGGCCGAACACGACGTGGTCGAGAACGTGCGCCGCCGGCTGCCGGGTGCCCGATTCGTGATCGAGAACGTGGCCGTCCAAGGCCCGGCGGCGGTCAACGAGATCGTGGGCGCCTTGGAGCGGCTCGACCGCGACCCGACCGTGGACGTCGTCGTGATCGCCAGGGGCGGTGGAGGGGTCGAGGACCTGCTGCCGTTCAGCAACGAGACGTTGATCCGCGCCGTCAGCACCGCTCGCACCCCCGTGGTCAGCGCCATCGGGCACGAGAGCGACACCCCGCTGCTCGACCTGGTCGCCGACCTGGCCGCCTCGACCCCGACCGACGCGGCCAAGCGCATCGTGCCTGATCTGGGCGCTGAGCAGGCCCTGATCGACGGGCTGCGCGCGCGTAACCGCCAGTGCATTCACCGCCGTCTGGACGCCGAGGCCCAGCTGATGGCCGGGCTGCCCGAGCGGTTGCGTGCCACCGTACGTACTCGATTGGTCCGTGACCGCGAGCAGGTCGACCAGCTGGCCGAGCGCGCGACCCGCCGCACCCGCAGCCTGCTGACGGCCGGCCTCACCGATCTAGATCACCTTCGGGCTCGGGTGCACTCCCTGTCGCCCCAGGCCACCCTGGACCGCGGCTATGCGGTGATTACGCGGCCCGACGGCGCGGTCGTGCGCGTGCCCGAGCAGGCTGTCGGCGAGCTGCGGGTCCGGGTAGCCGGCGGTCAGTTCACCGCCAGTAGGGTGCACGCACCATGACCGAGCCGGAACCGTCTTATGAGGCCGCCCGCATCGAGCTGGCCGAGATCGTGCGCCAGCTCGAGTCCGGCGGCCAGTCCCTCGAGGACTCCTTGGCACTCTGGGAGCGCGGCGAGGCACTGGCCGACGTCTGTCAGCGCTGGCTCGACGCCGCTTCCACGCGCCTGGATGACGCGATCGCCGCCCGAGAGGGCGAGCAGCCGTAAGCCCTTACGTCAACCGCCTCGTTTTTGTACGACATCTGTTGTGCACCAAGCTCTGAGAGAATGCTGGTTTCCGAGCGCGCAGAGATGGAGATCTACCTGATGAGCGACGCCAGCAATATGCCGCCCGCCCTGGCCGTTCGGGGTGAAGCGCCCGACCGCAACCTGGCCATGGAGATCGTCCGGGTCACCGAAGCGGCCGCAATGGCGGCGGGACGCTGGGTCGGCCGGGGCGACAAGAACGGCGGAGACGGCGCCGCCGTGGACGCCATGCGGATGCTGATCGGAACGGTCTCGATGCGCGGCACGGTCGTCATCGGCGAAGGCGAGAAGGACAACGCGCCGATGCTCTACAACGGCGAGGAGGTCGGCGACGGCACCGGCCCGGAATGTGACGTGGCCGTGGACCCGATCGACGGAACCACCCTGATGGCCAAGGGCATGCCCAACGCGGTCGCGGTGATCGCCGTCGCCGAGCGCGGGAGCATGTTCGACCCGTCGGCCGTCTTCTACATGGACAAGATCGCTACCGGCCCCGAGGCCGCCCACGTCATCGACATCGAGGCGCCGGTGGCCGAGAACATCCGCCGGGTCGCCAAGGCCAAGCTAGGCCACCCCGAGGACGTGACGGTGTGCGTGCTCGACCGCCCTCGGCACCAGCACCTGGTCCAGGAGATCCGCGAAGCCGGCGCCCGGATCCGCTTCGTCAGCGACGGCGACGTGGCCGGCGCGATCTCCGCGGCTCGCCCCGGCACCGGGGTCGATCTGCTGCTGGGCATCGGCGGTACCCCCGAGGGGATCATCGCGGCGGCGGCCCTGGCCTGCATGGGCGGGTCGATCCAGGCCAAGCTGTGGCCCAAGGACGACGACGAGCGCCAGAAGGCGATCGACGCCGGGCACGACCTGGACCGGGTGCTGACGACCTCGGACCTGGTCAGCGGGCAGAACATCTTCTTCTGCGCCACCGGGATCACCGACGGCGACCTGGTGCGAGGAGTGCGCTACTACGCCGACTCCGTGCAGACCTCCTCGATCGTGATGCGCTCGAAGTCCGGAACCATCCGAATGGTGGACTCGGTCCATCAACTCGGTAAGTTGCGGGCATACTCTGCGGTCGACTTCGACCGCAACTGACCCAAGAGGAGACCAGCCATGCTGGTGGTCACGACGAACGACATCACCGGGTGGGAGATCCAGCGGGTCTGCGGAGAGGTCTTCGGGCTCACCGTTCGCTCGCGTAATGCGTTCTCCAATATGGGCGCCGGGTTCAAGTCCCTCGGCGGCGGCGAGCTGAAGGGGATGACCAAGAACCTGATCGACAGCCGCAACGAGGTCATGGCTCGCATGCTGGATTCGGCCCGCGCCCGAGGCGGCAACGCGGTGATCGCGATGCGCTTCGACACCTCCGAGATGGGCGGCAACTGGACCGAGCTGTGTGCCTACGGCACCGCCGTGGTCGCGGTCCCGGTCAGCGAGGCGGCCAAGCAGACCGCCCTGCAGCTGGGCTACGGCCAGCCGGGCGGCGCACCGGCCTCGCCCAACCCGGTCCTGCCCCCGCCGGCCGGGCCGCCGGTCGCCTACCCGCCCCAGCCGGGCTATCCCCCGGCTCAGCCGGGCTACCCGGCCCAGCCGACGCCGCAGTACCCCGCGAACTGATCGGGTGCGTGCTGGGCCACGTTCTGTCGCCGCGCTGAGCGTCAGGTCCTAGTCTCGACTGGCGCAACCACTCGACGTCGAGGAGACAGCCCGGATGAGCAGCGAGCAGGACTACCGCATCGAAAAGGACTCGATGGGCGAGGTTCGGGTTCCGTTGAACGCCAAATGGCGGGCCCAGACGCAGCGCGCGGTGGAGAACTTCCCCATTTCGGGGCAGCCGATCGAGCGGGAGCTGATCGCCGGGCTGGCCCTGATCAAGGGCGCCGGCGCCCGCGTTCGGGCCGAGCGCGGCTTGCTCGACCCGGTCAAGGCCGAGGCGATCGCCGCCGCGGCCCTCGAGGTCGCAGCCGGCGACTGGGACCGCGAGTTCCCGATCGACGTGTTCCAGACCGGCTCGGGCACGTCCTCGAACATGAACACCAACGAGGTGCTGGCCTCCCTGGCGGCCGAGCGGCTGGGCACCTCGGTGCACCCCAACGACGACGTCAACGACCCGCTGTCCTCCAACGACCAGTTCCCCTCGGCCATCCACGTCGCGGCCACCAAGGCCGTCGTCGTCGACCTCATTCCGGCCCTGGAGCACCTGGCTACCTCGCTGGAGGGCAAGGCGGGCGAGTTCGCCACCGTCGTGAAGTCCGGCCGTACCCACCTGATGGATGCGACCCCGGTGACCCTGGGCCAGGAGTTCGCCGGCTACGCCGCGCAGGTCCGCTACGGCGTCGAACGGCTGCAGGCGGTGCTGCCGCGCGTGGCCGAGCTGCCGCTGGGCGGGACCGCGGTCGGCACCGGCATCAACGCCCCGGCCGGCTTTGCCGCCGAGGTCATCGCCCTGCTTGTGAGCGAGACCGGCCTGCCGCTGACCGAGGCCCGCGACCACTTCGAGGCGCAGGGCGCGCGCGACGGCCTGGTCGAGCTGTCCGGTGCCCTGCGCACGATCGCGGTCGGCCTGAACAAGATCAGCAACGACATCCGCTGGATGGGCTCGGGTCCGCGCACCGGGCTGACCGAACTGTTCCTGCCCGACCTGCAGCCCGGCTCGTCGATCATGCCCGGCAAGGTCAACCCGGTGCTGTGCGAGGCGGTCTGCCAGGTCGTGGCCCAGGTGATCGGCAATGACGCGGCGGTCGTGTTCGGGGGCGCCGCCGGAAACTTCGAGCTCAACGTCATGCTGCCGGTGATCGCCCGCAACGTGCTCGAGTCGATCCGGCTGATCGCCAACGTCAGCACGGTGTTTGCCGACCGGTGCATAGACGGCCTGGAGGCCAACGTCGAGCGCTGCCTGGAGTACGCGCAGTCCTCCCCCTCGATCGTTACCCCGCTCAACCACTACGTCGGCTACGACGAGGCGGCCAAGATCGCCAAGCAGGCGCTCGCGGAGCGCAAGACGATCCGCGAGGTCGTGATCGAACGCGGCCACGTGCCGGCGGCGCTGTCGGAGGAGAAGCTGGACGAGGTCCTCGACGTACTGTCGATGACCCGCCCGGCCGGCTAGCCCCCGCGCCTCGGGCTAACCCTCTCGCCTTTGGCCCGAGTGGGCCACAACCAGCCGAGTGGACGCCTATGAGCGTCCACTCGGCGATTTGGGGCCCACTCGGCGCCCCCAACTAGCGGCGGCCGGCGAACTTCCAGGCGGCGGGCAGTAGCAGCGCGGCGACGCCGAGCTTGATCGCGTCGCCGATCAGGAACGGCGTCACACCCAGGCTAATGGCCTTCGCCAGCGACAGGTTCAGGTCGTTGGCCAGCCAGAGCGTGCCGATCGCCAGCAGCACGGCGTCGCCGAGGGCGAACAGGCCGATGGTCGAGACGATGGCGCGGTCGTTGCCCCGACGCGCCAGTTCGCCGACGATGCCGGCCGCGACGACGAAGCCGATGATGTAGCCGAACGTCGGGCCGCCCCAGCCGCTGTTGTGGTTGGCGAACCACGGCACGCCGACGACCCCGGCCAGCAGGTAGACCAGCATCGAGGTGAGCCCGCGTACCGAGCCCAGCGCCGCCCCGGTCAGTAGCACCGCCGCCGTCTGCAGGGTGAACGGCACCGGGGTGATCGACGGGATGTGGATCGAGGCCTGCGCGGCGATGCCGGTCAGGCCCGCCCCGCCCAGGATCAGCAGCACGTCGCGCGTCCGCGCTCCGGGCAGCAGATCGGCCAGCACGATCCCGCGGGTGGGCAGGGCAGCGGAACTCATCGACGTTCTCCTTCTGGATGACGCGACCCGATGATCGCGAAACAACTCGGCGTCACGATAGCGCCGAGCCCAAATCGGGCCCGACGCTATCGACTCCCCCGGCTAGAGCGGAAGGTCCTCCAGCATCTCTGTGACCAAGGCCGCGATCGGCGAACGCTCCGAGCGCGAGAGGGTGACGTGGGCGAACAGCGGGTGCCCGCGCAGGGCTTCGATCACCGCGGCGATGCCGTCGTGGCGCCCGACCCGCAGGTTGTCCCGCTGGGCCACGTCGTGCGTCAGCACGACCCGCGACCCCGACCCGATACGCGAGAGCACCGTGAGCAGCACGTTGCGCTCCAGCGACTGGGCCTCGTCGACGATGACGAACGAATCGTGCAGCGAGCGGCCGCGGATGTGGGTGAGCGGCAGCACCTCGAGCATGCCTCGGTCCATGATCTCGTCCATGACGTCGGCCGAGACCAGCGCGCCGAGGGTGTCGAACACGGCCTGCGCCCAGGGCGCCATCTTCTCGTTCTCGTTGCCGGGCAGGTAGCCCAGCTCCTGGCCGCCGACCGCGAACAGCGGGCGAAAGACGACGACCCGCTTGTGTGCGCGCCGTTCCAGCACGGCCTCCAGGCCGGCGCACAGCGCCAGGGCCGACTTGCCGGTGCCAGCGCGCCCGCCGAG
The DNA here is from genome assembly GCA_963828015.1 of uncultured Actinomycetes bacterium. GTDB lineage: Bacteria > Actinomycetota > Actinomycetes > Mycobacteriales > Jatrophihabitantaceae > CAVPUA01. Next base: position 117,492 of record CAWHCD010000008.1, on the reverse strand, counting down.
GGAGACGATGCCGATCTCGGGATCGAGCAGCAGGTCGAGCGCGATGCGCTGCTCGGCCGAGCGACCGCGCAAGCCGAAGGCCTCGCGATCACCGCGAACCAGGGTCACCTGCTTGTCGGGGGTGATCCGGGCCAGCGCCGAACCGCGGGCGGAATGCAGCACCAGCCCGGTGTGGCAGGGCTGGTCGGCCACGCTGGCGAACTCGGGCTGCTCGATCAGTTCCAGTGCCTCGCCGTCGTAGAGGGCGTCGACGGTCTCGACCGGGACGTCGAGCTCGGACATGCCGGTCCAGCCCAGGTCGACCGCCGGGTGCAGGCGGTACTCATCGGCCGGCAGGCCCACCGAGGCGGCCTTGACCCGCAGCGGCATGTCCTTGCTGACCAGGGTGACCGCGCGTCCTTCGGCGGCCAGGTTGAGACAGACGGCCAGGATCCGTGAGTCGTTGCTGTCGACCCGGAAACCGGCCGGCAGGGGCGACAGATCGGAGTGATTGAGTTCGACGTGCACGGTCCCGCCCTCGGTGCCGATCGGTACAGGAGCGTCCAGCCGGCCGTGCTCGATGCGCAACTCGTCGAGCAGGCGCAGGGTCTGGCGGGCAAACCAGCCCAACTCGGGGTGGTGGCGTTTGGCCTCCAGCTCGCTGATCACGATGAGGGGCAGTACGACCTCGTGCTCGGCGAAACGGCCGAGGGCTCCGGGATCGGACAGCAGCACGGAGGTGTCCAGCACGAAGGTGCGCAACTGGGGGTGCTCCGAGCTTGCGGGGACGGCAGCAGTCATCAATGGCTCCTGGCGATAGAGGATCCGGCTGGCCCCACTGAGGGCCGGGCCGGCCCCCCGCTGATATTCAGCAACGTCGGGACCTCCGCAACGGTCCGTTCGGGACGGACCGCCAAGCAGGACGTTACGGGTTCGGCGACCTATCGCGTGCTCGCCACGCTTCAAATCACACTGACGTGATCAGTTTCCGTAACGACGTTGCCGCTGGCCGTAATCGCGCAAGGCCCGCAAGAAGTCGATCTTGCGGAAATCCGGCCAAAGCGCATCGCAGAAATAGAACTCCGAGTGCACCGACTGCCACAGCAGGAAGCCCGACAACCGCTGCTCCCCGGAGGTGCGGATCACCAGATCCGGGTCGGGCTGGCCGGCGGTGTAGAGGTGTTCGGCGATGTGGTCGACGTCGAGGATCTCGGCCAGCTCCTCGATCGAGGTGCCCGAGGCGGCGTGTTCCTGCAGCAGCGAACGCACGGCATCGGCGATCTCGCGACGTCCGCCGTAGCCGACGGCGACGTTCACGGTCAGGCCGGTGCGATCGGCCGTTCGCGCTTCGGCGTCCTTGAGCGCCGCCGCGGTCTGCTCGGGCAGCAGGTCGAGTGCGCCGACGGCATGCACCTGCCAGCGCCGACCCTTGGCCGCCAGCTCGCCGGCCACGCCGCCGATGATGGCCAGCAGTGGCTCGAGCTCCTCGGGCGGACGGGACAGGTTGTCGGTCGAGAGCAGCCAGAGGGTGACGTGTTCGACGCCGGCCTCGGTGCACCAGTCGAGCAGGCTGGTGATGTGCTGCGCCCCGACGACGTGGCCGTGGTTGACGTCATCGAAGCCGGCCGCACGGGCCCAGCGGCGGTTGCCGTCGAGCATGATCGCCACGTGGCGCGGGACGGGCAGACCTTCCAGGTGGGTGCGCAATCTGCGCTCGTACACGGCATAGACCGCATCACGTACTCCCACGTCGAGTCACGATATCGCTGTTTTACGCTCACAGCGCAGACGTAGCCCGCGCCGGTAGCCTCACGAGATGGCGAGCCTGGCTCCGACCCCGGCCAGCGGTGCGGTCGTCCGCTCGCTGGCCGAGCTGCCGCCCCGGCTGCGCGGGTGGCTGCACACCTACGCCGCCCTCATCTCCCTCGCCACCGGCAGCTGCTTGCTGGCCGTCGCGTTCGCGGCCCGCGGCCCGCACGCCGGCTGGCCCACCGCGATCTACGCCGTCACCGTGACCGCTCTGTTCGGCACCTCGGCGCTCTATCACCGCCGGCGTTGGTCACCCCGCGGGCACTCGATCATGAAGCGCCTCGACCACTCGATGATCTTCATCTTCATCGCCGGCACGTACACCCCGCTGGCGGTGCTCACCCTGTCGGGTCCGAGCCGCATCGCCGTGCTGGCGGTCGTCTGGTCCGGCGCGATCTTCGGGGCCGGATTGCGAACGACCTGGCCCGGCGCGCCGAGCTGGCTGACGGTGCCGTGCTACATCGCGCTGGGCTGGGTGGCGGTGTTCGTCTTCCCCGAACTGCTGCAGCGCGCCGGGGTGGCCGCGTTCGTGCTGATCGCGGTCGGCGGGGTGATCTACACGTTGGGCGCGCTCGTGTATGCCACCAAACGGCCCAACCCGGTGCCCGGCGTCTTCGGCTTCCACGAGGTGTTCCACGCCTGCACGTTGCTCGCGGCGACCTGCCACTACGTGGCCATCTGGTTCGCCGTCTTCACCTGATCGCGTCCCTCCGGTCTGGGACGAGCGTCTTGCCGCGTCCGGTGCTACGTTGTAATCACGTAATCATTATATCGCTGCAAGGAGGAAATCATGCGAGGATCTGGACGAGGCTTTGGCCGCCCGGGCGGCTGGCAGCAGGCCGACCTGCCCCCGGCCGACGACGCCGCCGCCTGGCTGGCCGGGCGCCTGCCCGGGGACTGGTACACCGGCGCCGCGCAGGTCAGCGTCGACCGCGAGGAGATTCTGGTGATCGGCGAACTGGCCGTCCCCGAGGTCCCCGCCGACGCCGATGAGACGGCCCGGCGCTCGGCCGCCGCTGGGTCGCATCACCCGGTTCCGGGAGCAGACCCGCGAGGCGCGCATGCAGATCGCCGACGAGGCCGAGTCCCGCTACGGGCGCAAGATCGCCTGGGGGGCCAGCATCGGCGAGAACCGGGTGCTGTTCACGCATCTGGCCGTGCCGGTGATGACCCGCCTGCGGCAGGACGAACGACGGGTGCTCGACACGCTCGTGGACGCCGGCGTCGCCCGCTCGCGCTCGGAGGCCCTGTCGTGGAGCGTGAAACTGGTCGGCGAGCACATCGACGACTGGCTGCGCGAGCTGCGTGAGGCCATGGCCGCGGTCGACAAGGTGCGCGCCGAAGGCCCCGAGCTGTAGGACTTGGCGAGGGTTGTGGTCGCCAGGCGGCTAGAACACTCCCGACGTCGCGAGAGAGCCCGCAGCTCGGCGACCTCGGTGACCGGCCGCTCGCAGACCATTCCCCGGCAGACGTAGGCGGCCGGCCCACCGCTGACCAACGGCCGGTCGGCCAGCAGGGGCACGCCGACGGCATCGGGTGCCCCCGAGACGATCACCGCGCCGGGTGGGCGCTCACGCCAGGCCAACTCGGTCAGCCCTCCCCCGGCCGGCTCGCCGACGATCGCCACCTCGACCGGCCCGGCCCGTAGGGCCTCGGCCGCGGCCAGGGCCCAGCCGAGAAACGCGGCTGGGCGGCCAGGGCCGACACCGACGCCAACGCCCCTTCGGCCGCCGCACGATGGCGCAGGGATGCCGTCAGGGCGGCGTAGCCGACCAGCGCGTTGATGATCGAACTCGGTCCCGGACGGGCTGGCGTTGTCGGCCGGGTCGCGCGGGCGGCGGACCAGCCGCTCAGCGTCGTCGGCGGTGTCGAAGAAGCCGCCGTCGGAGGCGCCGAAGTGCTCCAGCACGGTGTCGAGCAGCTCGCCCGGCGGCGGTCAGCCAGCCCGGGTCGAGCGTGGCCTGGTGCAGCATGAGCAACCCGTCGGCGAGGTTGCCGTAGTCATCGGCGACCGCGGCCGCGTCACCGACCACCCCGTCGCGCGAGGTGCGGCGCAGCCGGCCGTCGACCAGGTGCAGCTCCAACAGCAGCTGCGCGGCCGCGTCGCCGCGCCCAGGTAGCGCGGCTCGGCCAGCACGATCCCCGCCTCGGCCAGCGCGGCGATGGCCAGGCCGTTCCACGACGCGACGACCTTGTCGTCGCGGGCCGGCTGCGGACGGTCGCCCCCGCGCGTGGAACAGCCGCGCGCGAACGTCGTGCCAGCGCGGCTCGGAGTCCGGGTCGCGCGGCAGCTGCAGGGTCGAGGCGCCGTGCTCGAACGTGCCGGCCGCGGTCACCGCGAACAGCTGCGCGGCCCACTCGGCGTCCGGGCCGAGCTCGGCCTCGAGTTCAGCCGGCGTCCAGACATAGGTCAGCCCCTCGACGCCATCGGTGTCGGCGTCGAGCGCGGACGCGAATCCACCCTCGGGCGTACGTAGATCGCGCAGCAGGAAATCGGCCGTCTCGCGGGCGATGCGCTCGGCGAGCGGGTCCGCGGTCAGCCGCCACCAGTGCAGATACACCCGCAATAACTGGGCGTTGTCGTAGAGCATCTTCTCGAAGTGCGGCACCACCCAGGACGCATCGACGGAGTACCGCGCGAACCCGCCGCCCAGCTGGTCGTACATGCCGCCCCGGGCCATCGCGGTCAGGGTGGCTTGGGCCATGACGAGCGAGCTCGGCTCACCGGTGCGCTCGTGGTGACGCAGCAGGAACTCGAGGACCATCGACGGCGGGAACTTCGGCGAGCGGCCGAACCCCCCGTTGACCCGGTCGAACTGCGATCCGAGCACCACCACTGCCTCGTCCAGGTCGATCTCCGAGTCGCCGGCGCTGGAGGCATTCGCGACGCGCAGCAGGGCGTCGACGACCCGTTGGCCGGCGTCGAGCACCTCGATGCGCTGCGTCTGCCAGGCCTGCGCGATCGTGGTGAGCAGCTCCAGGAACTGCTCCCGCGGGAAGAATGTGCCGGCATAGAAGGGTTTCGCGTCCGGCGTGAGCAAGCAGGTCATCGGCCAGCCGCCCTGCCCGGTCAACGCGGTGACCGCGTCCATGTACACGGCGTCGACGTCGGGACGCTCCTCGCGATCGACCTTGATGCTGACGTAGTTCGCGTTGAGCAGTTCGGCGACGTCGGCGGCCTCGAAGCTGTCGTGGGCCATGACGTGGCACCAGTGGCAGGCCGCATAGCCGACGCTCAGCAGCACCGGGACATCGCGACGGCGGGCCTCGGCGAACGCCTCCTCGCCCCACGGCCACCAGTCGACCGGATTGTCCTTGTGCTGCAGCAGGTACGGGCTGGTCGAGTCAGCGAGCCGGTTCACCTGCCCCATGATCCCTGGTCGCGGATCTGGCGCGCGGTCGCCGTCGTATGGGTGGCGATCGCCTGCTCGTCGCCGGACTCGAGGACGTCGAGTTCGTCCGCCATCCAGCCCGTCCAGTCATAGATCGTGCGGTGCAGCTCGCTGATCAGCCGCATCGGAAACATGGTGGTGCTCAGCCGCTCCGGGAACGGCGACTCACCGTCGAGGGCGTCGGCGGCAAAGCTGCTGAGCCGATCCACGGCCGCCTGCGCATTCGCCCGCATGCCCTCGATCGTTCGCCGCAGCTCATCCGGGCCACCCTGGTCGGCGAAGAACACCTTCATCACCGCCTCGGACTCGATCTGGGTCATCGCGCTGGGCTGGCCCAGCCACTCGGCCAGCGCCCGCCGACCCGGCCGGGTGATCGTGTAGACCGTGCTCTTGCGCCGCCCAGTGGGCGGGGCGAGGCCGGCGAGGCGCCTGCGGGATCGAGCAGCGGTGAACCCTGATTGCCCGTTCGGTAAACATTTGGCACTGACCAGCCAAACGTTTGCCCAGCTAACGATTCATCGAGCGGCCCACTGCACGGGACCGGGACTGCCTACGATCGAGGCATGACTGAGCCGCCGGCGGACGCGAACTCCTACGACCTCGCGCTCCCCACCCCGCTGCGCGAGGCGATCGCCCAAGGGTGGGACCCGGCCCCACCGATGCCGCATCCGGCCCGTCCCGACGGTGCGCCGTACGCGGCCCGACGGCGGGCGGCGCTCTCGGCCCGCTTTCCGGGCGCCTTGCTGGTGATCCCAGCCGGGGTGCTGCGCCCGCGGGCCAACGACACCGACTACGCCTTCCGGGCCAGCAGCGCGTTCACCTGGCTCACCGGCGAGACCGTCGAGGGCGCAGTGCTCGTCCTGGCTCCGGTCGGCGTCACCCATGAGGCGACGTTGTACGTCCGCGAGTACGCCGGCCCGGGGCAACTGGCCTACTTCGCCAGCCGCACCCAGGGCGCGGTCTGGGTCGGCAACGTTCCCACACCGGCCGAGACCGCCGCGGTGCTGGACGTCGACCACTCGCGGGCTGGGCGACCTGCGGGCCGCCCTGACCGGTCACCGGGCGGCGGCCCTGGTCCTTACCGGCTTCGACCCCGACGTCGAACAGCTGCTGCCGCAGGCGAGCGGCGGCAACCTGGCCGAGGTCATCGACGAGCTGCGCCTGGCCAAGGACGAGTGGGAGATCGAGCGGCTGCGCCACGCCTGCGACGCGACCGCCCGTGGGTTCGCCGACGTCGTCCGCGAACTACCGCACGTGCTCGGGCGCGGCGACGTGCGCGGCGAGCGCTGGCTGGAGGGCACCTTCTGGCGGCGGGCGCGGCTGGAGGGCAACGAGGTCGGCTACACCTCGATCGTCGGGGCCGGCGCGCACGGCACCGTGCTGCACTGGTGGCGCAACCACGGCCGCATCGAACCGGGCCAGTTGCTGCTGGCCGACATGGGCATCGAGACCGACGAGCTCTACACCGCCGACGTCACCCGGACCATGCCGGTGGACGGGCAGTGGACGCCCGCGCAGCTGCAGGTCTACCGCGCGGTCGAGGAGGCCCAGCAGGCCGGCATCGCCGAGGTGAAGGCCGGCGCCGACTTCCTCGCCGCCCACCGCGCCGCCATGTACGTGATCGCCGATCACCTGCATTCGTGGGGATCCTCGACGGTCAGCGCCGACGTCGCCTGCGATCCGGACCCCGAACGACCCGGCGCCGGGCTGCATCGGCGCTACACGCCTGCACGGCACCTCGCACATGCTCGGCATCGACGTGCACGATTGCGCCGCGGCCCGCAATGAGCTCTACCGCGACGGCCCGCTGCAGAGCGGCTACGTCCTCACGGTCGAGCCAGGCCTGTACTTCCAGGTCAACGACCGCACCGTCCCACCGGAGTTGCGCGGCATCGGGGTCCGCATCGAGGACGACATCCTGGTGACCGACGGCGCGGCGGTAAACCTGTCGGCCGCGTTGCCGCGCGACCCGGACGAGATCACCGCCTGGATGCGCGACGTGCAGGCCACGCCGGCCGCTCCGATGAACCTGGTCCTGCCCCCGAGCCGCGGCTTGCCGCACGGTTTGCAGATCGCCGAGGAGGAACTGCTGGAACGCTTCAGCCGATCCTCGGGGCCGGGCGGTCAGGGCGTGAACACCACCGACAGCAAGGTTGCGCTGAGCTGGGACATCGCGTCCTCACCTTCGCTGGACGAGGCGCAACGCGAGATCCTCTTGCGGCAGCTGGGCCCGCGCCTGCACGACGGCGTGCTGACGATCATCGCGTCCGAGCAGCGCTCGCAACTGCAGAATCGGCAGGCGGCGCGCGGGCGCTTGACCAACCTGCTGCGCGATGCGTTCGTGCCCGCCGTGCAGCGGCGCGCGACCCGACCCTCGCGGGCGGCCCGGCAACGGCGCCTGGATGCGAAGAAGCAACGGGCGCAGGTCAAGGCCGGTCGCGGACGGGTGCGACCGGACTGAGCTCAGTCCTCGCGTGCTTGCCGGGTCGGCCGGCGGCGCGACCGTCGCGGGCGGAGTCGGTGTCCCGCTCGCGGAGATGCTCGGTCGGCGGGTGCTCGCGGACCTTCTTCAGGTGCTTGGACATCGATTTGAACAGGAAGTAGCAGGCCACGCAGAGCACGATGATCACGACGAGGCCGATCGGCCCGGACTTGGTGTTCTCCCCGCCCTGACCGTCATCGGCCAACCAGCCGGCCGCGGCCCACGCGGTCGGGGCGATCACGGGTTGACCTTCTCCCGGACGCCGGCGAACAGGTCGTCCTCGGGCAGCGTGGTGTCGACCAGTGACTGGACCAGCTCGAACTCCTCGACCCCCCAGACCTCACGTTGGATCGACAGGGGCGCGCTGAAGAACCACCCCGACGGATCGACCTGGGTCGCGTGCGCGAGCAGGGCGGCGTCGCGGCGTTCGAACCAGTCCCCGCAGGGCACCCGGGTCGTCACGTTCGGCAGGCGGCGCTCCGGCTGGGCCGCGCGCTCGGCGAAGCGCTCGCGCATCTCGGCGAAGGGCGACTCCAGACCCCGCACGGTCATCGCCTCGTCCAGGGCCTTGAACCGGGCCAGGCTGAACCCGACGTCGTAGTAGAGCTTCAAGGGCTGCCAGGGCTCGCCGGTCTCCGGATATCGGTCCGCGTCCGCGGCCGCGTCGAAGGCGGCCACGCTGATCTTGTGGACCATGATGTGGTCGGGGTGCGGGTAGCCGCCGTTCTCGTCGTAGGTCGTGATCACGTGCGGGCGGAACGCCCGGACCTCACGGACGAGCGCCTCGGTGGCGACATCGAGCGGGACGGTGGCGAAGCTGCCCTCGGGCACCGGCGGCAGCGGATCGCCCTCGGGCAGGCCGGAGTCGACGAAGCCCAGCCAGACCTGTTGCACACCCAGGATGTCGCGCGCCCGAATCATCTCATTACGCCGGATCTCAGCGATGTTGGCCTCGATGTCGGGACGATCCTTCAGCGCCGGGTTCAGGATGCTGCCCCGTTCGCCGCCGGTGCAGGTGACCACGAGCACCTCGACGCCCTCGTCCACGTAGCGGGCCATCGTCGCCGCACCCTTGCTCGACTCGTCGTCGGGGTGGGCGTGCACGGCCATCAGGCGCAGCCGATCGGGGTCGGGTCGGGTCGTCACGGCGTCCATTGTCCCCGATTGAAACTGATTTGATTTCGCCTGGTCGGCAGATGCGGTGTTACGTTCGTCGTTCGGCTCGCCTCGCAGTCGCCTCCAGTCGCCTCCAGTGGCCGCCACCGAATGCACCCACCAACCCACAAGCAGGAGATGTTTTACGTGAGCAGCAACGACATCGCCTCGACGCAGGCAGCGACGACCTGGTTGACCCAGGACGCTTACGACCGGCTGTCCAAAGAGCTCGAGACGCTGATCACCAACCGTCCGGCGATGGCCAAGGAGATCAACGACCGGCGCGAGGAGGGCGACCTCAAGGAGAACGGCGGCTATCACGCCGCCCGCGAGGAGCAGGGCAAGCAGGAGGGCCGGATCGTGCAGCTGCAGCAGCTGCTGCGCTCGGCCAAGGTCGGCGAGGCCCCGGTCAGCGACGGAGTGGCCGGACCGGGCATGGTCGTCAGCGTGCGTTTCGGCGACGACGAGGAGGCCGAGTCGTTCCTGATCGGCTCCCGCGAAGAGGCGGCCACGGCCGGGATCGACGTCTACTCAGCCGCGTCCCCCTCGGACAGGCGCTGACCGGTGCGCGCGAGGGCGAGACCGTCAGCTACGAGACGCCCAACGGCAAGACGATGCAGGTCACGCTCGTGCAGGCTCGCCCGTTCACCGGCTGAACCCCGCCAGCGGCGTTAGCGCGACAGGGCGCGGAACTTGCGCACCGACAAGATGACGAAGACCACGAGTACGCCGACCATCCAGGCCAACGCCTGTGGCAGTTGGCTGCTCAGTGACGGCACGTCGAAGGAGTCGGCCACGCTCGCGGACAGGTAGAGGCGGCGCACGCTGTTGACCACCAGCGACACCGGGTTGTGGTTGGCGAAGCCCTGCAACCAGCTCGGCATCGAACTGGTCTGCACGAAGGCCGAGCTGACGAACGTCAGCGGGAAGAGCCAGATGAAGCCGCCGGACTGGGCCGCTTCGACCGTCTTCACGCTGAGTCCGATGAAGATGCCGATCCAGCTGAACGCGTAGCTGAAACCGAGCATCAGCAAGGTGCCGGCAATCGCGCCCCAGAAGCCGCCGCTGAAGCGGAACCCGGTGAGCACGCCGACGGCCAGCATGATGAAGAAGATCAGCGTGGACCGCAACAGGTCGGAGATGCTGCGCCCAACCAGCAGCGCGGAGCGCGCAATCGGCAGCGAACGGAACCGGTCGACCAGCCCCTTCTGCATGTCGTCGGCCATTCCGATGCCGGTCGCCGCTCCGTTGAAGAGCAACGTCTGCACGAAGATGCCCGGCATCAGGTAGTCGACGTACGGGCCGGTGCCGACGTCGATCGAGCCACCGAAGACGTAGCGGAACAGCAGCACAAACATGATCGGTTGGATGATCGAGAAGACGAGCAGGTCGGGCACCCGGATGATCTGCTTGAGCAACCGGACGCTCATCAGCAACGAGTCGCTGATCAGGTGGCCGCGGGCGATCTTGGCGGTCGTCATGACGCCTCCACCTCGGCCTTCTCCTCGGCGACGTGACCGGTGAGTTTGAGGAAGACGTCGTCCAGCGTTGGTCGGCGCACGGCCAGGTCGGTGATGCCCACGCCCACGGCGTCGAGGTCGCGCACTACTTCGGCCAGCATGCTCGCCCCGCCGGCCACGGGAACGGCCACCCGCCGATCAGCGCGATCCACGGCCACCGCCCCCTCGCCGATACGGCCCAGCACGTCGGCCGCGGCGCTCAGCTGCGTCTCGGAGTCAACGATCAACTCGATGTGGGCGCCGCCGACCTGGGCCTTGAGCTCATCGGCGGTGCCCTCGGCGATGACCCGGCCGGCGTCGATGACCGCGATCGAGGAGGCCAGCTGGTCAGCCTCCTCGAGATACTGGGTGGTCAGCAGGATCGTGGTGCCGTCGCGAACCAGGTCCTCGATCACCGACCACATGCCGAGGCGACTGCGCGGATCGAGCCCGGTGGTCGGTTCGTCGAGGAACATCACGTCGGGACGGGCGATCAGGGACGAGGCGATGTCCAGGCGCCGGCGCATGCCGCCGGAGTAGGTCTTGGCGATGCGTCCCGCCGCGGCCGTGAGGTCGAAGCGTTCGAGCAGCTCGTCGGCCCGACGCTGGGCCTCGCCCCGGCCGAGGTGGTAGAGGCGACCGAACAGGATCAAGTTCTCGCGACCGGTCAGGTAGTCATCCACCGCGGCGAACTGGCCGGTGAGCCCGATCCGGGCTCGCACCTGGCCGGGGTGTCGAGCGACGTCGATTCCGGCCACGAAGGCCCGCCCGGAGTCGGCCTGCAGCAGGGTCGACAACACCCGCACAACCGTCGTTTTGCCGGCGCCGTTGGGGCCGAGCAGGCCCAGCACCGCCCCTTGGGGTACCTCGAAACTCAGCCCGTCCAGGGCCTTGGTAGTCCCGAACGTCTTGACCAGGGATTCGACGACGACGGCATTCGGCACGCCACCGACCATATCCGGGGAGTCCGACAGGATTTCGCGCGTAGCGAGACGGTGGCAGCCGACGCCGTCAGGACGTAGCGTCGAACGGGTGACTTCTACGCGCCCCGCCCCCACCACACTCGGCGCCCTGCGTGCCGAGGGCCACCCCTACCGAAGCGTGAAGGCCGAGATTCGGGCCAACCTGCTCAAGCGGCTGGCCGCCGGTGAGCCGTCGCTGCCGGGCATCGTGGGCTTCCAGGACACCGTGGTGCCCGAGATCGAGCGTGCGCTGCTGGCCGGGCACGACATCGTGCTCCTGGGCGAGCGCGGCCAGGGCAAGACCCGCCTGATCCGCACCCTGGTCGGGCTGCTCGATGAGTGGACGCCGGTCATCGCCGGCTCCGAGCTCAACGAGCACCCGCTGGCCCCGATCACCGCCGCCTCGGCCCGCTTGATCGACGAGCTGGGCGATGGCCTTCCGGTGGACTGGAAGCACCGCAGCGAGCGCTACGGCGAGAAGCTGGCCACTCCGGACACCTCGGTGGGCGACCTGATCGGCGACGTCGACCCGATCAAGATCGCCGAGGGCCGCACGCTGGGCGATCCCGAGACCGTCCACTTCGGCCTGGTGCCGCGCACCAACCGCGGCATCTTCGCCGTCAACGAGCTGCCCGACCTGGCCGAACGCATCCAGGTGGCGCTGCTGAACGTGCTGGAGGAGCGCGACATCCAGGTCCGCGGCTACCAGCTGCGGCTGCCGCTGGATCTGCTACTCGTCGCCAGCGCCAACCCCGAGGACTACACCAACCGCGGGCGGATCATCACCCCGCTCAAGGACCGGTTCGGGGCCGAGGTGCGCACGCACTACCCGCTGCAACTGCACGACGAGCTGGTCCTGGTCGCCCAGGAGGCCGCGGTGGTGTGGGACGACGCCGAGCACGGTGCCCCGGTGATCCCGCAGCACATCCTCGAGGTCATCGCCCGCTTCGCCCGCTCGGTGCGCGACGCGCCGCAGGTCGATCAGCGCTCGGGCGTCTCGGCCCGCTTCGCGATCGCCGCGGTCGAGACCGTCGCCGCCTCCGCCGTGCGGCGGGCCGCGATCGAGGGCGAGCCCGCGGCCGTCGCGCGGGTTTCGGACCTGCCCTCGATCATTCCGGCCTCGCGCGGGAAGGTCGAGTTCGACGACGCCGACGAGGGCCGCGAGTTCGAGGTGCTCGAACACCTGCTGCGCCGCTCGATCGCCGAGACCTACCGGGCCCGGTTGGCCGGGCTGGACCTGCGCCCATTGCAGGCCAAGTTCGACGAGGGGCTCACCGTCTCCACCGGCGACACCGTCTCCGCCGATGCCCTGCTCGAACAGCTCGGGACCGTCCCGGGGCTCTCGACTCTGCTCGAACGGCTCGAACCCGACGGCCTCGGCGAGGGCCCGGCGGCAGTCGGTATCGCCGCCGCCGCGGTCGAGTTCGCGCTCGAGGGCCTGTATCTGAACAAGCGACTGGCCAAGGACAGCGACGGCTCGCGCACCGTCTACGGAGCCTGATCGTGGCCCTCAACCGATTCGGGGCCTGGCACGGGGGCGCCGACCCACTCGAAGCGCCGTACGACATCCGGCGGGCACTCGACGAGATCGGCGATGACGTCCTGAACGGCGATGACCCGCGCACGGCGCTGAACCGGCTGCTGCGCCAGGGCACCGACGGTCGCGACGGACTCGAGGCGCTGCGCCGCAAGGCCCGCGAACGGGCCAATCGACTGCGCCGGGAGAACAGCGTCGACCGCGTTCTGGACCAGACCCGCGAACTGCTCGAGCAGGCCCTCGAGACCGAGCGGGCCGCGCTGTTCCCCGATCCGGACGACTCGGCCCGCCTGGCCGAGGCCGAACTCGACGCCCTGCCGCGCGACACCGCACGGGCCGTGCAGGAACTGGCCGACTACGACTGGCGTTCCGACGAGGCGCGCGCGACCTATGAGCAGATCAAGCAGCTGCTGCGCGAAGAGGTGCTGGACGCGCAGTTCAACGGCATGCGCAACGCGCTGCAGAATCCCGACCCCGAGCAGCTCAAACGCGTGCGCGACATGATGCGCGCGCTCAACGACATGCTCGACGCCGATGCCCGCGGCGAGCACACCGATGAGGACTTCGCGAACTTCATGCAGCAGTACGGGGACATGTTCCCCGAGAACCCGGCCAACCTGGCCGAACTCGTCGACGCCCTGGCCCGGCAGGCAGCCGCCGCCCAACGGCTGATGAACTCCCTGACACCTGAGCAGCGGGCCGAACTGGCCGACCTCATGCAGCAGGCCATGCAGGACGCCGACCTGGCCGATGAGATGGCCCGGCTACAGCAGAACCTGCGCTCGGCCCGGCCCGAACTGAACTGGCGCGGGCGCGAACGGATGCAGGGCGAGGAGCCATCCGGCTACGCGGACGCGACGGGAGCCCTGGCCGAGCTGGGCGATCTCGACGAGCTGGCCGAGCTGGCCCTGCAGGACTATCCGGGCGCCAGTCTGGACGACATCGACGAGGAACTCGTCCAACGCGCACTGGGCCAGCCCGCGGTCGACGACCTCAATCGGTTGCGCCAGATCGAGCGCGAGCTGCAGCGGCAGGGCTTCCTCGAGAAGGGCGGCGACGGGCTGCAACTGACCCCACGCGCCTTGCGCCGGCTCGGTGGCACCGCGTTGCGCCGGGTGTTCGCGCAGCTGGCGGCCAAGGGACGCGGCGGGCACGACGTGCGCAACGCCGGCGCGGCCGGGGAGATCACCGGAGCCAGCCGGGCGTGGGAGTTCGGCGACGAGCAGCCACTGGACGTGGTGCGGTCGATTCGCAACTCGGTGCTGCGCAACGGACCCGGCCCGGTGCGACTACGTCCGGATGACTTCGAAGTGACCGAGACCGAGCGTCGCAGCTCGGCCGCGATCGCCCTTCTCGTGGACATGTCCTACTCGATGGAGCTGCGCGGCACGTGGGGCGAGGCCAAGACGACCGCGATGGCCCTGCACGCGCTGGTCACCAGCAAGTACCCGCAGGACCACATTCAGATCATCGGGTTCAGCGACTACGCCCAGGTCGTCGAGCCGCGCGAGCTGATCGAGCACAGCTGGACGCGCGTGCAGGGCACCAACCTGCAGCACGGGCTGATGCTGGCGCGCCGACACCTGCAGAAGTACCGCAACTGCGAGCCGGTGATCCTGGTCATCACCGACGGTGAACCGACCGCGCACCTGGCCCGCGACGGCATCGCCGACTTCGCCTGGCCGCCGTCCCCGGAGACCTTGGCCGCCACCTTGGCCGAGGTCGAACGCTGCACCCGCCAGGGCGCGACGATCAACGTCTTCATGCTCGACGACGAGCCCCGACTGGTTCGGTTCATGCAGGAGCTCACCCGGCGCAACGGCGGGCGGATGTTCACGCCCAAGCGCGGGGCCCTGGGCCAGTTCGTGGTGGCCGACTACCTGAACCGCCGCACCGGTCGCTCCCGCCGCGCCAGCTGAACCCCGCGGTTCGGCGCGGGCCGGCTCAGGTGTCCGGGTCGTCGGGATCCAGGCCGAGCAACGGGAAGCTGGCTCGCCGGGTGGCCGTAATGGCGTGGTCAACGCCGCTGTCATTCCCCGGCGCCCAGGCGTGGATCCCGGCCAAGTCCGCGCCCTCCCCCATCAACTCCGGCAGCTCGCCCCGCACCCCGCGCTCGCGCAACTCCCGCGTCCACTGCGCCGGCACGGCGCGGGAGAGCTCGACCGGGCGTCCGGAGGCCTCGGCCAGCAGGTGGGTCCAGGTGCGAGGGACGCAGCGCAGGACTCCGTAGCCACCACCGCCGAAGGCCACCCACCGTCCGCCGGCCTGCTCGTGGGCCAGACGATGCAGCTCAGCAATCGCCGCCCGTTGCCCGTCGACCGAGAGCTGCAGGCTGGCCAACGGATCTTCATGATGGGTATCGCAGCCGCACTGGGTGACCAGCACGTCGGGCGCGAAGGCCCGCACGGCCGGAGCAACCACGGCCCGGAAGGCCCGCAACCAGCCGCGGTCGTCGGTGCCCGGCGGCAGCGCGACGTTGATCGACGTGCCCACGGCGGCACCGACGCCAGTCTCCTCGGGCCCCCCGGTGCCCGGAAACAGCGTCCGCGGGTCCTGATGCAGGCTGATGGTCAGCACGCGCGGGTCGTCGTAGAAGGCCGCCTGCACCCCGTCGCCGTGGTGCACGTCGACATCGACGTAGGCGACCCGCCCCGCCCCGGCGTCGAGCAGGGTGCGGATGGCCAGCACGACGTCGTTGAAGACGCAGAAGCCCGAGGCGTAGTCGCGCATCGCATGGTGCAGGCCGCCGGCGATGTTCACCGCATGTTCGGCCGCTCCTGACCACACCTCACGGGCGGCCAGCTGCGAGCCGCCGGCGATCAAGGCCGAGGCGTCGTACATGCCCAGGAAGACGGGGTCATCGGACGTACCCAATCCGAACCCGGAGAAGGACAGGTCCGTACTGGCTGTCCGCACCGCCTCGAGATAGCCCGCGCCGTGGATCTGCCGCAGCTCCAGCTCGGACGCGGGCAAGGGCGCCAGCACGTTGACGTGATCGAGTACGCCGAGCGAGCGGGCCAGCATCATAGTCAGCTCGAGCCGAATGGGGTTGAGCGGATGGTCGCCGAAGTCGTAGGCCAGATACCCGTCGTCCCAGATGACGCTGGCGCGGCAATTCATCAGGCCAGCGCCTGCGCCAGGTCCGCGATCAGATCCTCGACGTCCTCGATGCCGACGGAGAGCCGTACCAGGTCATCGGGCACCTCGAGGGGTGATCCGCTCACGCTCGCGTGCGTCATGCGGGCCGGGTGCTCGATCAGCGACTCGACCCCACCCAACGACTCGCCCAGGGTGAACAGCTGGGCCAGCTCGCAGACCTTGAGCGCGGCATCGGCGCCCCCACGCAAGGTAAAGGAGATCATGCCGCCGAACGCCCGCATCTGGCGCGCGGCGATGTCGTGGCCGGGGTGCTCGGGCCGCCCCGGATACAGAACCCGGGCGACGGCGGGGTGGCCACTCAGGAAGTCCACGATGCGTTCGGCGTTGGCGCAATGGCGGTCCATCCGCACGCCGAGCGTCTTGATGCCCCGCAGCACCAGCCACGAGTCGAACGGGCCGGCGATCGCGCCCATCGCGTTCTGGTGAAAGGCCAGACGCTCCCCCAGCTCGGTCTCGGCGCTCACCAGGGCACCGCCGATGACGTCGGAGTGCCCGCCGAGGTACTTCGTCGTTGAGTGCACCACTACGTCGGCGCCCAGAGCCAGTGGCTGTTGCAGGTAGGGCGAGGCGAACGTGTTGTCGACCACCAGCAGGGCCGGCGCCGACCGGGCGATCTCGGCCAGCGCGGCAATGTCGGCGATGCCCAGCATCGGGTTGGTGGGCGTCTCGCACCAGATGACGCGGGTGGTGGGGCGGATCGCGGCGCGCACCGCGGCCAGGTCCGCGAGCGGCACCGGGGTGTAGGTCACGCCCCACTCGGCGAACACGCGAGCGATGAGCCGAAATGTGCCGCCGTAGGCGTCCCCGGGCAGGATCACGTGATCACCGGGCCGGCAGACCGTGCGCAAGAGGGTGTCCTCGGCGGCCAGCCCACTGGCGAAGGCGAGCCCGCGGGCGCCGCCCTCCAGGGTGGCCAGCGCCGACTCCAAGGCCGTACGAGTGGGGTTCGCGCTGCGGCTGTACTCGTATCCGCCGCGCAGTCCGCCGACGCCGTCCTGCTTGTACGTCGACGTCGCATAGATCGGCACCACCACCGAACCGGTAAGCGGATCCGGCTCCTGGCCCGCATGTATCGCGGCGGTGTTGAAACCCACGGGCGGATCCGGTTCGCGACGCATGTCACTACCGTATCGGCGCGAAACTCGGCCCACGCATGGTTTGCGCACAGTTTGCCTGGGTAGGCATTAACGGTGGGTACTCACTCGACGCGGCGACGGATCTCGCCCGCGCGTCGCGCGAGCATCGCGGTGTTGTCCGTGGCCACGATCGGGGCGGCCCTCTACTACGGTCGCGGCCTGAGCAGCAACCACGCCGACGCCTCGGCCCAGTCCTCGGACTCGGCGGGCGCCGCGGCGAGTTCGTCGACCGCCGGAACCGCCGCGGCCAGTTCGACGGCCGCCGCGTCGACGCCGGCCCATCAGGCCCAGAGCGCGGCCCGAGCGGCCAAGATGGCCAAGAACGCGTCGGCCACGGCGAGCGCCACCACTGCGCTGAGCACCCTGGCCGCCGGGCAGCCGAGCGGCGCCATCTCCGTCTCGGTGGTGAACCTGAGCACCAAGGCAACCTTCAGCTGGGGCGCGACGAGCGGCATGATGACCGCCAGCGTCGTCAAGGTCGACATCCTCGAGACGCTTCTCCTGCAGCATCAGCAGAACGGGACGCCGCTGAGCGCGGATGAGCAGAGCAACGCGGTCGCGATGATCGAGGAGAGCGACAACGACGCGGCCGACTGGCTGTGGAACGACGTCGGCAGCGACGGTGCGGTCTCTCAGGCCAATCAGACCTTCGGCCTGACCTCGACCGTCGCCGGCACCGACGACTACTGGGGCGAGACCACCACGTCGGCAGCCGATCAGGTCACCCTGCTCAAGGAGCTGGTCGGCACCTCCGCCTTGAATGCCACCTCGCAGGCCTACGCCCTCGGGTTGATGCGATCGGTGGACCCCGACCAGGCCTGGGGTGTCTCAGCGGTGGCCGACGCCGGGACGACGACCGCGCTCAAGAACGGCTGGCTCTCGATCGACGACGACGACGGTCTGTGGGCAGTCAACAGCGTCGGCCTGGTGACCGTGAACGGCCAGCAGCTGGCCGTGGCGATCATGACCCAGCACCAGAGCGACGAGGACAGCGGCATCAGCCTGGTGCAGAAACTGGCCGCGGCGACCGTGCTCGCGGTGAGCTAGCCGAAAGTCAGTGGCTGCCGGCCAGGTGGGCCAGCAGATCCTGCCGGGTCAGCACCCCGGTCGGCTTGCCGCCCACGTGCACGAGCAGGGCGTCGGCGTGGCCCAGGGCACTGATCGCCGCCGACACCGGCTCACCGGAGCCGATGATCGGCAACGGCGCCGACATGTGGCGCTCCAACGGATCGGCCAGCACGGCCTGGCCGGTGAACAGCGCATCGAGCAGGGCCTTCTCGCCCACCGAGCCGACCACCTCCCCCGCGGTCACCGGCGGCTCGGCCTTGACCACCGGCAGCTGCGAGACGCCGTACTCGCGCAGGATGTCGATCGCCTCCCGGACGGTCTCATTCGGGTGGGCGTGCACGAGGGGTGGGGTGTCGCCCGACTTGGCCCGCAGGACGTCGCCGACCGTGATCGCGCCGAGCTCGGCCAAGAAGCCGTAGTCCGACATCCACTTGTCTGAGAAGATCTTGGACAGATAGCCCCGGCCGCCGTCGGGAAGCAGCACCACGACGAGGTCATCGGCGCTCAGCCCCGCGGCTACCTGCAACGCCGCCACGACGGCCATCCCGCACGACCCACCGACCAATAGGCCCTCCTCGCGGGCCAGTCGGCGGGTCATCTCGAAGGAGTCGGCATCGGATACCGCGACGATGTCGTCGCAGATGCGGCGATCGAACGTATCGGGCCAGAAGTCCTCGCCCACGCCCTCCACCAGGTACGGGCGACCGGTGCCGCCGGAGTAGACCGACCCGTCCGGGTCGGCGCCGATGATCTGCACCGACCCACCCGAGCGTTCCTTGAGGTAGCGCCCGGCGCCGCTGATCGTCCCGCCCGTTCCCACGCCGGCGACGAAGTGGGTGATGCGGCCCTCGGTCTGCTCCCACAACTCCGGGCCGGTGCTCTCGTAGTGCGACAGGGGATTGTTCGGGTTGGCGTACTGGTCGGGCTTCCAGCCGCCGGGCGTCTCGCGGGCCAGTCGGTCCGAGACCGAGTAATACGAGCGCGGATCCTCCGGCGCGACAGCGGTCGGGCAGACGACGACCTCGGCTCCGTAGGCCCGCAGCGTGTTGATCTTGTCGCCGCTGACCTTGTCGGGGCAGACGAAGATGCAGTGGTAGCCCCGCTGTTGAGCGATGAGGGCCAGCCCGATGCCGGTGTTGCCGCTGGTGGGCTCGACGATGGTGCCGCCCGGGCTCAGCGCACCCGACTGTTCGGCCGCATCGATCATGCGCGCGGCGATGCGGTCCTTCACCGAGCCACCCGGATTGAAGTACTCGACCTTAGCCAGGACGGTGGCCGGGACGGAGGCGGCGACGCGCCCCAATCGAACGAGGGGCGTATTGCCGATGAGGTCGACGACGGAGTCGTATATGGGCATAGTGCGCAGGCTAGCCTCGTTGAGGAAGGCAGATCCCTAAGAGGCGGAGGCAGGTAAGTGAGCCGCGCGAGCAACGCCCGCAAGATTGCGACCGCGGCCGCGATCGGTGGAGCCACGGTTGGCGCCGCTGGTGCGCTGAGCGGTGCCGCCTTCTACGGTCTGATCGTGGGCGAGACCAAACTGGCCCGCCGCCGGATCCCGCGCGCGCTCGAACAGGGCCCGGCCATCAACGGGACGACCTGGGCCGCCGAAGGCGTGAGCACGCGCCGCCCGCCGATCGAGCTGGCGGTCATGGGTGATTCCACCGGCGCCGGCTACGGAGTGCGTCGCGAACTCGACACGCCCGGCGCCCGGCTGGCCATCAGCATCTCGACCGTGGCCCGCCGCCCGGTACGGGTAACCAGCACGGCCGTGGTCGGCTCGGTGTCCGCCGACCTGGCCGCCCAACTGGAGTTGCTCGGCCCGAACGTCGACCTCGCGGTGATCATGATCGGCGCCAACGACGTCACCCACCGGGTCAAGACGGCCGACTCGGTGCGGGACCTGGGCGCGGTCGTGGCGGCGCTGCGGGCCCGTGACGTGGCCGTCGTCGTCGGCACCTGCCCCGACTTGGGCACGATAAAGCCGATCGCGCAGCCCCTGCGCTACGTCGCGCGGCGGCTGTCTCGGCACCTGGCCGCGGCCCAAACCGTGGCCGTGGTCGAGCACGGTGGCGTCACGGTGTCGCTGGGCGACCTGCTCGGGCCATTGTTCGCCAAGCGCAGCGAGATGTTCAGCGAGGACCGCTTCCATCCGTCGGCGGCCGGGTACGCCGCCGCGGCCGACGCGCTGCTGCCGACCTGCCTGGAGCTGCTTGGGCTGCGGACCAAGGCCCGTTCGGCCAGCGCGTTCACGACCCGGCGCTCGCGTCCGGTGGCCCGGGCCGCCGCCAGCGCGGCGGCCCATCCGGGCACCGAAGTCGCGGCGGTACCAGCGAGCGGCGGGCCGGTCGCCGGGCGTGGGCAGCGCGCCCGGCTGCGGCGTCGGCGCCCGCAGGTCGCGGTCGCGCCCGACCCCGAGCAGGCCCGGCCGCTGAGCTGAGCTAGTTGCGCAGGTAGCCGAGCAGTCGCAGCATCTCGAGGTACAGCCAGACCAGCGTCACCATCAGGCTGAAGCCGGCGAACCAGGCGAACCTTTCATCCGCGCCGTGCTTGATGCCTCGTTCGATCACGTCGAAGTCAAGGACCAGGTTCATCGCCGCCACCCCGATGCAGACCAGGCTGAGGACGATGGCCAGCACGCCACCCTCGCGCAGCCCCAGTCCACCCGGGTGGAAGAGGTAGGCGATGGCGTTCACGAGCATCAGTCCGAGCACGCCGAAGGTCGCCGCGATCGTGATGCGGGTGAACTTGGGAGTCACCCGGATCGCGCCGATCTTGTAGGCGATGAGCACACCGCCGGCCACCATCACGGTCCCGGTGATCGCCTGGACGACGATTCCGGAGAACTGCGCATTGAACGAGCGGCTGATGGCACCGAGGACGATGCCCTCGAGTGCGGCGTACAGCAACGAGGTGAAGGCGTTGGCCCGCATCGTGAGCGCGATGTACATGGCGACCGCGAAACCACCCAGCGCGCCGATCAAGACCGCCGGCAGGGCATTGCTCTCGGGCACCAGGATCCAGGCCGCGGCACCGGTCGCGAACAAGACGACGAGCATCGCACCGAAACGCAGGACGACGTCGTCCAAGGTCATATAGCGACTCGGGGCCGCGCCCGATCCGCCGCCGTAGCCCACGCCGCCACCGGCCGGGGGGTAGGTCGGCCCGCCGTAGGAGGGCTGGCGGTAGAGGGTCTCGAGTTCGCCGGCCGCCGGCGACGTCGGGGGCACGGTCGGAGGTGCGGCAGGACTGGTCGGCGCCATCACGGTGCTCTGCCACTTCGTGAGCGCGGGATTGCTGGCCACTCGTTCCTCCTGAGAGACGTTGCTTACCCCCTACTAACGCGGGGCGGGAGGATGAAGTTCCGATCACGAGGGTCAGAAATCGCGACGAAATAATCCGGAAATCGGACAGCCAGCGTTGGGTGGCTTACTTTTAACCATGACCAAAACCGACGCGCCGAAGACCCACAAGGACCACAAGAAGGTCCAGGAGATACTCGCGTCGGACGGGTCGACGCCGAAGGTGATCCCCAAGGACAAGTACGAGAAGGAACTGGAGCGGCTGCAGACCGAGCTGGTCCGCATGCAAGAGTGGATCATCCAGAACGGCCTGCGCGTAATGATCATCTTCGAAGGCCGCGACACCGCCGGCAAGGGCGGGACGATCAAGCGGATCATTGAGCGGCTCAGTGCCCGCAACTTCCGCGTCGTCGCGTTGGGCACCGCGTCGGAGAAAGAGAAGACGCAGTGGTACTTCCAGCGTTACATCGCGCAGCTGCCCGCCGGCGGCGAGATCGTGATGTTCGACCGCAGCTGGTACAACCGGGCCGGCGTCGAGCGGGTCATGGGCTTTTGCACAGACGAGCAGTACGAGGAGTTCCTGCGCACCTGCCCGCAGGTCGAGCGCGCCCTCGTACGCGACGGGATCATCCTGATCAAGTACTGGCTCTCGCTCAGCGATGAGGAGCAGGAGAAGCGCTTCATCGAGCGCATCCACAACCCGGCCAAGCGGTGGAAGTTGAGCCCGATGGACCTGCAGGCCCGGGCTCGGTGGGTCGACTACGCCGAGGCCAAGGACCAGATGTTCGCCTACACCGACATCAAGGAAGCGCCCTGGCACGTGGTCGACGCCAACGACAAGAAGGCGGCCCGGCTCAACGTGATCAGCCACCTGCTGAGCATGGTGCCCTACGGCGACCTGCCGCACTCCGACATCGAGCTGCCCCCTCGTCAGCAGCGCGACTATCAGCGGCCGCCAATGGAATCACAGGCGTGGATCCCGACCCGCTACATCGTCAAGGACGTCTAGTCCGACCGGGTTGTCTCGCGCGCAGCCGGCGTGTGCCACGCTGGAGTCATGAGCGAGCAGCAGCCCGACGACGTCAAGGACAAATACCGCGCGGCCTTAGAGCGCAAGCGCGGGCAGCAGGCCGACCGAGCGGCCGGGCAGTCCGATCGTGACGGCTCCAAGATCCACGGTGAGCACGGCGCCGCGGGCGGCAAGCGCACCTTCCGGCGCAAGAGCGGCGGCTAGCCCGCGCCAGCGGCCTGCCCCCGTAGCCCAATGGCAGAGGCAGACCCCTTAAAAGGGTCCCAGTGTCGGTTCGAATCCGACCGGGGGTACCACCACGCCGCGCGGTGAGCCGAGCTAGGCGGTTGCCGGTGGTTCGGGACCTTCGCCGGCGGCCAACTGGAACTCACTGTGCGGTTCCTGCAGTTGTCCCAGCGACACCACCTCACGCTTGAAGAACAGCGCCTCCGTCCAGTCAGCCAGTACCCGCACCTTGCGATTGAAGGTCGGCATCCGCGAGACGTGGTAGGTGCGGTGAATGAACCAGGCCAGCGGGCCGCGCACTTTCACGCCGTACAGCTCGGCCACGCCGCGGTAGAGCCCGAGCGAGGCCACCGAGCCGACGTATTTGTGCTCGTAGGGGTGCAGTTCGGCGCCCTTGACGGTGGCAATGACGTTGCGGGCCAGCACCTTGGCCTGCCGAACGGCGTGCTGGGCCGACGGACTGGTGAGCGAACCCGGCTTGGTCAGGTCCGGTACGGCCGCGCAGTCCCCGGCCGCGAACACCCCGTCCACGCCCCGCACGGTCAGGGTCACGTTGCAGGGCAGCCGACCCTTGTCGTCGAGTTCGAAGTCGGTCTCGGCCAGCATCGGATTGGCCTTGACGCCGGCCGTCCAGACGATCGTCTCGGCGTCGAACTCGGTGCCGTCGGACAGGACTACGTGGCCGTCGAGCACCGATTCGATCCGGGTATTCAGGCGCACGTCGATCTTGCGCTCGACCAGGCGGTCGACGGTGTAGGCCCCCAGGCCCACCGACACCTCGGGCATGATCCGGTCGGCTGCCTCCACCAGCACCCACCGCATGTCATCGACGCCGATCGAGTCGTAGTAGCGCGTCGCGTAGCGGGCCATGTCCTGCAACTCGGCCAACGCCTCGACCCCGGCGTAGCCGCCTCCGATGAAGACGAAGGACAGCGCCTTGCGGCGGCGCTCCACGTCTTCGATGGAACTGGCCAGGTCGAGACGGGCCAGCACGTGATTGCGCAGATAGATCGCCTCGCCGATCGACTTGAAACCGATGCCCTGTTGGGCCAGCCCCGGTATCGGCAGCAGCCGGGAGACCGATCCCGGGCAGACGACGAGCAGGTCGTAGGCCAGCTCGATCTGCAGGCCCTCAGCCGGGATCGCCGTGACGGTCTTGTCGGCGTGCGAGATCCCCGAGACGGTCGCGGTGATCACCCGGCAGTGCTTGAGCACCCGGCGCAGTGGCACCACGACGTGGCGCGGCTCGACGCTGCCGGCCGCCGCCTCGGGCAGGAACGGCTGATAGGTCATGTGCGGCTGCGGGTCGATGATCGTGATCTCGGCCCGGCCACGGGACAGCTTCCGCTGCAGGCCCAGAGCGGTGTACATGCCGACGTAGCCACCGCCGACGATCACGATCCGGACCGGACTCTGCAGTGAGCTCATCCTTCGACGCTAGCGCGCCCCGCGGCTCAGGCCTGGGCGACGGCGGCTGGCGCCGCTGGCGCAACGGATTGCCAGTAGTCGTTGAGCTGGCCCTGCACCTTGACGAACCAGATGATCGGCCCGGCGATCGGCAGCAGCCACCACCAACCGGTGACCCCGCTGACCCGGCTCGTGCCGCCGTCCTGCTCGATCATCTTTCGCACCTCGTAGGGCACGAGGTAGAAGGTGACGATCGACACGAAGAAATAGATGATAAAGCCGATTGGGCCGCCAACACCCTGACCGGATCGGCGCTGAATCTCGGCCTGCGTCTTCCACACCCAGACGAAGCAGTAGATGCCCAGGGTCACGATGGCCAGCAGGATGGAGATGCCGATCCCGCGGTGTTGACCAATAGGGCCGCTATTTCTCGGCGCCGGGCTGGGCACGATCGTCGACTCGGTCATCGATGCATCCCTATCGTCGGGTTCGAGAAGGATCATGCTTTCACAGCTACTTCAATGCGAGCAACCAGATCAACGTAGGTCGGCGATAGCGGCCGCACGGGTGAGCACGGCGTCGAGCATCGGCTCGGTCAACCGTCCGGTGAACGTGTTCTGCTGGCTGACGTGGTAGCACCCGATGACCGTTCGCGCATCGGGCAGGGCGACTTCCACACCGTGCCCGAAGGACGGGATACGCGGCAACACGTGACCGGCAGACCGTAGCGCCGGCCAGAGTGCGGCCCAGCCGAATCCGCCGAGGACGACGATGGCACGCACCGAGGGCCAGACCAGGTCGAGCTCACGGACGAGCCACGAGCGACAGGTGTCGCGTTCCTCGGTCGTCGGCTTGTTGTCCGGCGGCGCGCAGTGCACAGCGGCGGTGATGCGGACTGCGTCCAGCCGCATCCCGTCATCGCGGGACACCGAGTTCGGCTGACTGGCCAGGCCGCAACGATGGAGCGCGGCGTAGAGCCAGTCGCCGGAACGGTCACCGGTGAACATCCGGCCGGTGCGGTTCGCCCCGTGCGCAGCGGGCGCCAGCCCGAGGATCAGGATGCCCGGGCGGTCGGAACCGAAGCTGGGCACCGCGCGTCCCCAATACGTCTGGTGGGCGAAGCTGCGCCGTTTCTCGATCGCCACCTGCTCCCGCCAGGCCACGAGCCGTGGGCAGGCTCGGCAGCCGGCAATGCCCTCGTTGAGCTCGCTCAGGCTGGAAAGACCGGCCGCGCCGGTCTCGGCTGACTGATCAGGCTGCACAAATCCGCCCAACTCGGGTATAAGTGATACATGAGCGATCTGGGGGGAAAGCTGGTCTTCAAGGTCGTGCGGCTGGCCGTGGGTATTCCAGTGGGCATCGCCGTGCGCCAGGGTATCGAGCGAAGCTGGCGGGCCACACACGCCGGCAACCCGGCCCGGCGACCGAATGATCCGCAGGTCCTTTGGACTACCGCAATCACCTACGCCGGGTTCTCCGCCGCGGCGCTCGCGGTCGGCCAGCTGGCCCGCAACCAGGGCGCGCGGCGCATCTATCGCCGGATGCTCGGCAGCGAGCCACCGGTCTAGGGCGCTAGCTGATGCTGGCCGCGATCCCGTCGAGGATGTCGTGCTCGCTCGCGGT
The DNA here is from genome assembly GCA_963828015.1 of uncultured Actinomycetes bacterium. Lineage (GTDB taxonomy): Bacteria > Actinomycetota > Actinomycetes > Mycobacteriales > Jatrophihabitantaceae > CAVPUA01. Next base: position 91,730 of record CAWHCD010000008.1, on the reverse strand, counting down.
CACGGATGTCGCACCCGCCTCCGTCATCAGCGTGCGGAGCACCAGCGCTCCCCCGGCGATCACGTCGGCGCGCCCGGGATGCATGACGGGCAGCGTCGCGCGCTGCGCGCTGCTCATCACCACGAGCCGTTCGGTGACCTCGTCGACCTGGGCGTAGGTCGCACTCGACCCGTGGATCACGTCAGCCTGGTAGCTGCTCAGACCGAGGGCCAGAGCCACCACTGTCGTCACCGTTCCGGCCACGCCGATGAAGGATTTTGCTTGCTCCACCGGCACAAACTCGCGCGCCTGGGTGAACGCGGCCCGGACGTCGTGCTCGACCGCGGCGATCTGGGCCGGGCTCGGCGGGTCGTCGAGCAGGTGGCGCTCGGTCATCCGGACGCAGCCGACGTCCAGGCTGCGGGCGCCGATCACGCCGTCGGCCAGCGACCCGACGACGAGTTCGCTCGAGCCCCCGCCGATGTCGGCGACCAGGACCGAGCCGGTGATCCCGGGCAGGCTGCGCACCGCCCCGTCGAAGGACAGCGCCGCCTCCTCCTCGCCGGTGATGACCTCGGGCGCAATGCCGAGCAACCCGGTGACCATCGCAACGAAGTCGGCCCGGTTGGTGGCATCGCGGGTCGCGCTGGTGGCGACCATGCGCACGGCTTGGACGTCGTGGGCCCGGATCTGCTCGACGTAGGCGGCCAGGGCCACGCGCGTGCGCTCGATCGCTTCGGGGGCCAACCGGCCGGTGCGGTCGACGTCTTGGCCGAGCCGCACGATCCGCATCTCGCGCACGACGTCGAGGCCGCCGTCGGTGATCAGCAGCCGGATCGAGTTCGTCCCGCAGTCGATTCCGGCTACGCGCATGGGCCGACCGTCCACCACGGCGCGAGCAAGCCCAGCGCTTCATCGCCGAGCGGGTTCACGCCCGGGCCGGCAGCAAGGGCATGCCCGACCAACACGTGCAGGCACTTGACCCGATTGGGCATGCCACCGGCGCTGATGCCCTCGATCTCGGCGACCGAGGCGATCTGCTCGCGGCGGGCGAGGTAGGACTCATGCGCCTGCCGGTAGGCGCAGGCCAACGCCGGATCGGTACGCAGCCGGTCGGTCATCTGGCTCATCAGGCCACTGGACTCCAACGTGCCGATCGCCGACGCCGCGCGAGGGCAGGTCAGGTAGTACAGCGTCGGGAACGGAGTGCCGTCGGGCAGGCGCGGCGAGGTCTCGACGACATCAGGATTGCCGCACGGGCAGCGATGGGCCACCGCTCGGATCGCGCGGGGGGGCCGGCCCAACTGTCGTCCCACCGCGTCGCGGTCAGCCGGATCGAGCTCGGCGCTCACGAGCCGCCGGCGGTCTCGGCACTGCCCCAGAGCCGCTCGTTCCAGGTGTCCCCCGGCGCTCTGGTGGCCGGCCGGGCCTTGACCGTCGTGCTGTCCACGCCCTGCGTGTCGCCCGGACGAACGATGGTGTAGACCGTCTCGCCGGGCAGGGCGTACTGCAGCCGCTCGCGGGCCAGCGTGGCGATATAGGCCGGGTCGGACAGTTGCTTGTCCTGTGCCTGCAGCTGCTTGAGCTCTCGCTGATCGCTTCGCTGTTGCTGCAGCGACTGCGAGAGGTTCGAGCGGGCCGTCAGGTAGCGGTGCAACGGCGGGGCGAGCAGCACGACGAGCGCGACGATGACCGCGCCCAGCACCAGCGCGCGGCCGGTGATCGGACGGCGCGCCCGAGTCGGCTCAGAGCTGGACGTCACTTCAGGCCGAACCTCGGGAACGCGGCCGCGCCGGCATAGCGGGCCGCGTCATCGAGTTCCTCCTCGATGCGCAGCAGCTGGTTGTACTTGGCGACGCGCTCGCTACGGGCCGGCGCGCCGGTCTTGATCTGCCCGCAGTTGGTGGCCACCGCGAGGTCGGCGATCGTCGTGTCCTCGGTCTCGCCCGAGCGGTGGCTCATCATGCTGCGGTAGCCGTGCCGGTGGGCCAGGTCGACCGCATCAAGGGTCTCGGTCAGCGTCCCGATCTGATTCACCTTGACCAGCAGGGCATTGGCCGCGCCCTCCTCGATGCCGCGGGCCAGCCGGATCGGGTTGGTGACGAACAGGTCGTCCCCGACGATCTGCACCTGGGCGTCGAGCTGGTCGGTCATCGCGATCCAGCCGGCCCAGTCCTCTTCCGACAGCGGGTCCTCGATCGAGACGATCGAGTAGTCGCTGACCAAGGTCGCGTAGTAGGCGATCATCTCCTCGGCCGACTTGCGGGCCCCCTCGAACTCGTAGGCGCCATCGCGGTAGAACTCGGTCGCGGCGACGTCCAGCGCCAGGGCAACGTCGCGCCCCACCGTCAGGCCGGCCTGCTCGACCGCCTCGCCGATCAGATCCAGCGCGGCCCGGTTGGAGTCCAGGCTGGGCGCGAAGCCCCCCTCGTCACCGAGTCCGGTCGCCAGTCCCTTGCGCTTGAGGACCGACTTCAGCGAGTGGTAGACCTCCGCGCCTTGGCGTAGTGCCTCGGCGAACGTGCTCGCCCCGATCGGCGCGATCATGAACTCTTGGACGTCGACGTTGGAGTCGGCGTGCGCCCCACCGTTGAGGATGTTCATCATCGGCACCGGCAACAGGTGGGCGTTCGGGCCACCGACGTAGCGGAACAACGGCAGTTCGGCCGAGTCGGCGGCGGCGCGGGCGACGGCCAATGACACTCCGAGCAACGCGTTCGCGCCTAGCCGGCTCTTGTCCGGGGTGCCGTCGAGCGAGATCAGGGCCGCGTCGATGAGACGCTGCTCGCTGGCCTCGAAGCCCACGATCTCGGGGCCGATCGTGTCTAGCACGTGTTCGACGGCGCGGCCGACGCCCTTACCGCCGTAGCGCTCGCCGCCATCGCGCAGCTCGACCGCCTCGAAGGCTCCCGTCGAGGCGCCGCTGGGTACCGCCGCGCGGGCGAACGTCCCGTCGTCGAGTGCGATCTCCACCTCGACGGTGGGGTTGCCGCGCGAATCCAGAATCTCGCGAGCTCCGACGGCCTCGATGCTGGCCACAGCGACGTCCTTTCCCAGGTTTGTGCGTGCCCGACCACCCTAACCGCGGGCCGTCAACCACTCGGGACGCCCCGCCGATCAGGCGCGGGCCACCCCACCCCTTTCCCGCGAGTGGGCGCGAACCGTCCGAGTGGTCGCGAGGAGGCGCCCACTCAGCGCGTTGGCGCCCACTCGGCGAGAAAACGTCACCGATCGTTCAGGCGCGGGTCGCCGCTTCGGCGGCCAGGATGGCTTCCCGCATCGAATAGGTGCTTCGGCGCAGGGCGGCTTCGGGGTCCACACCGAGCGCGACCGCGTCGCGAACGACCGCGAGCAAGCGTCGACCGATGTCCTCGCCCTCACCCACCTCGAGCGGTGCATCAACGTTCAGCCCGGCCCGCTCGCTGCGCGCGACCAACTTCGCGGCCAGGGCCAAGGCCGGCTGGGCCAGTGGCACGCCGTCGACGACCGAGGTGCGGGACTTCTCCGCCGCCTTGAGCTGCTCCCAGCTCTCGTTCACCTGCGCCGGGCTGCTCGCTGCGCCCCGACCGGCAGCGTCGCCGAACACGTGCGGATGGCGGCGGGTCAGCTTGTCGACCAGATCGCCGGCCACCTCTTCGATCGAGAAGCCGTCAGCCTGCTCCTGCGCCAGTCGCGCGTGAAAGAGCACCTGCAGCAGCAGATCGCCGAGTTCCTCGCGCAGCAGCGCGGCATCGTTGGTTTCGATCGCCTCGAGCGTCTCGTACGTCTCTTCGAGCAGGTAGGGCGCCAGCGACTCGTGCGTCTGCGCTGCATCCCACGGGCAGCCGCCGGGTGAGCGCAGCTGGTCCATCACCTCGACGGCGCGCTGCAACGAGGACATCAGCGGCTCAGGCCGACTTCAACCAGCTGGGGGTGTAGGTGTCGACGGCCAGATTGTCCTTGTCCCACGTTCCGTACCGCGGGTTGATGCGCACGTCGATCTTCGAGACCTCGGCCTGAACCTGGTTCTTCACGTCGGTGGACGCGTTCTGCAGGAAGGAGGAGATGGCCGAGGACAGCTCGGCGTTGCGGATGTAGATGGGCGCAAAGCTGGCCTTGATGCCGGCCTTGTTCAGGGCAACGACCAGCTGGGCGTTGGCGGCCTCTCCAGAGACGGTGGTCTGGAACAGGGTGGACAGCACGCTGTCGTGCAACCCGGCGAGCTCGGAGTCGGTCGGGACGCTGCCCAACGTGTCGGCCAGTTTGTCGAGCACCTCGCGCTGGACGAGCTGCTCCACCACGATCGCCTTCGCGCCCGGGTTTCCCGCCGTGGGGGGCGGCGCATCGACCTTCACGTAGGAGGCCACGTCGGTCTCGCTGATCGACGTCTTGTCGACGAAGGCGGCCTGGCCGGCTTTGATCTGGCAAGCCGACAGGCTCACCGTCAGCGCCGCGACGGCAGCCAGTACTGCCACGGCGCGGGTACGGGCTCTCACGCTGGCGCATCTCCTGGTTCGGACGGGACGGTGCAGGCAACAGCACGACGCTGTGCGATACCAGAATGTCATGCCGACCTGAGCGCCGAAGCAGCGAGGCCGCTCATCGGCTCATCCCCGCACGATCTAGCCCAACCTGGTCATGATCAGGTATAGTTCCTGTTAGCCGCCACGAAAACCGGCTATCTCGGGGGAGATTGAAATGGAATCTGATATCACTGTGCGTGCTCGCGGCCTACGTCGTAATGCCTTGATCGCCGCGGTAGTCGCGCTCGCTGGGACAGTAATTACCTTCCTGGTCGCGTTACCTTCCGCCTACGCGCAGGCCGTTTCTGACTACCCACCGCCGCCGCCACAGCAGGCGGGTTCCGGCGGCAGTTCCGTCGATCCGAGCACGGGAGCGGGTTCTGGTAGCAGCAACCTGGTCACCAAGGCCCTGGCCAGCACCGGCTCGAACGTGGCCCTGTTCCTCGCCGTCGCTGCCGTGCTCCTCGTGCTGGGCGTGACCGCGCTGTACCTCGCCCGTCGCCGGTCGGCCTAGGTCCGACCGAACCCGATCCGCTCGTGCGCCTTCCCGCGGTCAAGCCGATCCGTCTGCTCTGGATAGGACTGGCTCTCGTCCTCGGGGTGGGAGCACTCTGGCTGATCGTCACGGCGCTGATGGTGCGCAGCAGCGTAAACGCGATCAAGGACGACCTGCCGACACTGCACAGCCAGATCTCCGCCGGCAATCTCGACGGCGCCCGCGCCACGACCCGAGACATCTCCAACAAGGCGCGCGTCGCCCACGGCCTGACCAGCGGGCCGGCCTGGTGGGCAGCCAGCCAGCTGCCCTGGATCGGCGAACCGGTTCACGTAACCCGCGTGCTCGCCACTCAGGCCGATGTGCTGACCAACAGCGCGATCCCGGGTGTGCTCGACCTGGCCGATGAGGTCGAAGGTGGCGGGCTGCGCAACGGCACCAGCGTCAACCTGGCCAAACTCAGCTCGTCCGAGCCCGCGATCACCCACGCCTCGACCCTGGCCGGGCAGGCGCTCGGCCAGGTCCAGGCCTTACCCGACAGCACCTGGCTGCCCTCCATCGACCGGGCCCGGGCCAGCTTCCTCACCCAGCTCGCCTCGATCAACACCGAACTGGCCAATGCCTCCACTGCGTTGCGCCTGCTGCCCGACGCCCTCGGCGCGAACGGACCCAAACGCTACGTCCTCGGCTTCGAGAACGAGTCCGAGTCCCGCGGGTTGGGCGGCATCCCCGGCCAATACGCGATCCTGGTGGCCGACCACGGCACGCTGAGCTTCGAGCACTTCGGCCCCGACGACGAGCTGAGCGGTCTGCGCCCCGACGTCACCCTGCCCCCGGCCTACGTCGCGGCCTACGGCGGCAGCGATCCGACGAACATCTTCTCCGACTCCGACATCAGCCCGAACTTCCCCTACGCTGCGCAGATCTGGGCCGCCGCCTGGCAGAAGAAGTCGGGCGAGCACGTCGACGGCGCAGTAGCCATCGACCCGACGGCACTGTCCTACCTGCTCAAGGTCACCGGCCCGGCCACCACTTCCGACGGACGGGTCGTCTCGGCCGACAACGTGGTGGCGCTCACCGAGCAGCAGGTCTACGCGCTGTTCCCCGACCCCGCCCTGCGCAAGGTGTATTTGGTCGGGGTCGCCAAGGCGTTGTCGGACCAGCTGCTCAGCGGCGGCAACACCCGCCAGCTGCTGACGGCCTTCGGGCGTAGTGCCACCGAACGCCGCCTGGCCATCTGGACGAGCGATTCGGCGACCGAACAGTTCATCGACTCGGTCGGCTACGGCGCCACGGTCGGCAACGTGGCCGGCCCCTACAGCGGCTTCGTCGTCGCCAACTCCGCCGGGACCAAGCTGGACTACTACCTACAGCGCAGCGTGTCCTATGTCCGATCGGGCTGCCAGGCCGGCAGTACCTCGACGGCCACCATGGTGCTGCACAACACGGCACCGACCTCCGGGCTACCCGACTACGTCGTCGATCGCTCTGACTCCAACGCGGCCCAGTCCAAACCCGGCGACAACCGCATGCTGGTCAGCTATCTCGCCAGCACTGGGGCCACGATCGACTCGATCACCGTCGACGGCCAGCCGGTGAAGTTCTTCCTCGGTCAGGAGAACAGCTTGCCCATGGCGATCGTCGACCTGGAACTCCCCGTGCAGTCGACGCGCACGATCGTCGTCCATGTCCACGAACCGGCCGCGAATGCCCCAGTGACCATCCTGCGCCAGCCGCTCGCGACGCCGCTGGCGGTGTCGACGAGCGGAAGCAGCTGCGGCTAGGCGACTAAACTATCCCAATGCGCGCACCTATTCGTCCACTCTCCGGTCGCTGGCCGGGGCCCATCGAAGAGCGGGCGGCGCGATTCTTCTGGATCGATCCGCGGGTGATCCTCGACGAGGATGTCTCCGCCGACGACTTCCGGCGGGCGATGTCGGCGATCGACGCCGGGCAGACGATGAAGATCACCGGGACCAAGCGCCATGGTGGCGGCGACTCGATGCTGATCGACTACGTCGACGTCAGGGCCGCCCACATCGTCGATATCGGGGCCTCGGACGGCTCCACGTCGCTGGAGTTGATCGAGCAGTTACCCGGGTTCGCGTCGTACGTGATCGCCGACCTCTTCCTGTCCATCTCAGCGCGCCGGGTCGGCAAACGCACGCTGTTCTTCGACGCCAACGGCCGATGCATCCTGGTCGTAGGTTCGCGCACCGTCGCCTGGCCGGCTCGCTCCAAAGCCGTCGACCTGCTGGCGACGCCCCTCGTGCGACGCGCTCAGCGCTACCCGGCCCAGGAGGTGCTCCTGCTCAACCCCGAGGTCCGCGCGCTGATCGCGCGCGATCCGCGAGTCACGTTCGCCGTGCACGACATCTTCACGCCATGGACGGGAACCACCCCGGACGTGATCAAGGTGGCCAACCTGCTGCGGCGGTTGTACTTCAGCGACGCCGACATCAGTGCCGCGCTCCAGGCGCTGTTCCTGAGCCTCAGGGAGGGCGGCCACCTGCTGGTCGTCGACAATCCCCGCATCAAGGGCATCGACGAGCGCGCAGGGCTGTACCGCAAGCGCGATGGCGCGTTTGAACTCGTCGCCCGCACTGATGAGTTACTCGAGATCGACGACCTGGTCAGCGCCGTACGCGGCTAGTCGATCGGCACGATCTGGGCCAGCACCTCTGCACACCAGTTCAACAACGCCACGTCGCGCAGAGCCTCGCCGCCGAACTTCGCGACCGCAAACGACCCGTCCGGCTTGAGCACACCCTTCGGCCGGGGCACGGCCATCGTCGAGACCGCCTGCTTATAAAGTGACTTGTCGTAGAGACGCTGCAGCCGCAGCTGCGCCGACTCAGCCAGATTCACCGGGCCGAAGCGAATGGTGTTGCCCTGCAGAGACACCTCGGTGATGCCATGCGCACGACAGAGAACGCGGAATCGCGCCACGGCCAGCAGATTCTCGACCGCGCCCGGCAATGGGCCGAACCGGTCCAGCAACTCGGCGCGCACCGCGTCGACCTTGGCATCGGTGGTCGCGGCGGCCAGCGCTCGGTAGGCCTCCAGCCGCAGTCGCTCGCCCGGCAGGTACTCGACCGGCAAGTTCGCGTCGATCGGCAGCTCGACCTTGACCTCGGTCTGCTCCGCCGCGCTCTCGCCGCGGAAGTCCGCGACTGCCTCACCGACCAGCCGTACGTACAGATCGAAGCCGACCCCGGCGATGTGCCCGGCCTGCTCGCCGCCAAGTAGATTGCCGGCCCCGCGGATCTCCAGATCCTTCAGGGCGACAGCCATGCCGGCCCCGAGCTCGGTGTGCTGGGCGATGGTCGCCAACCGGTCATAGGCCGTCTCGGTCAACGGCTTCTCGGGTGGGTAGAGGAAGTAGGCGTACCCGCGCTCACGGGCCCGCCCGACCCGGCCCCGTAGCTGATGCAGCTGGGACAGGCCGAACATGTCGGCCCGCTCGACGATCAAGGTATTGGCATTGGGAATGTCCAACCCGGACTCGACAATCGTCGTAGAGACCAGGACATCGAACTTGCGCTCCCAGAAGCCGACCATGATCTGTTCGAGGGCGTCCTCCCCCATTTGGCCGTGGGCGACGGCGATCCGCGCCTCTGGGACGAGCTCGGCCAGCCGGGCGGCCGCGCGGTTGATCGACTCGACCCGGTTGTGGATGTAGAAGACCTGGCCGTCACGCAACAACTCGCGGCGAACCGCCGCGCCGATCTGCTTGTTGTCGTGCGCCCCGACGAAGGTCAGGATGGGGTGGCGGTCCTCGGGCGGGGTCAGAATCGTCGTCATCTCCCGGATGCCGGTCAGGGACATCTCCAGGGTGCGCGGGATCGGCGTGGCCGACATCGTCAGCACATCGACCTCGGTCCGCAGCGACTTGAGGTACTCCTTGTGCTCGACGCCGAACCGTTGCTCCTCGTCGATGATCACGAGTCCGAGGGACTTGAACCGGACCGTCTGCTGCAGGATCCGGTGCGTCCCGATAACGATATCGACGCTGCCCCCGGCGATCCCGGTCATCGTCTGATCGGCCTCGCTCTTGGCCGTGAAACGCGACAACGCCTTGATCGTCACCGGGAATTGAGCCATCCGATCCTGAAAGGTCTGCAGGTGCTGGTGGGCCAAGAGCGTGGTCGGCACGAGCAGGGCGACCTGCTTGCCGTCCTGGACCGCCTTGAACGCGGCCCGCACCGCCACCTCGGTCTTGCCGTACCCGACATCGCCGCAGATCACCCGGTCCATGGGGATCGACTTCTCCATGTCGGCCTTGACCTCATCGATCGCCGCCAGCTGGTCGGGCGTCTCCACGTAGGGGAACGCATCCTCCAACTCGCGCTGCCAGGGCGTGTCCGGGCCGAACGCATAGCCACTGGTCGCCATGCGGGCGCTGTAGAGCCGGATCAACTCGGCGGCGATCTCCTTGACCGCCTTGCGAGCCCGGCCCTTGGTCTTGGCCCAGTCGGCCCCACCGAGACGCGAGAGCGACGGGGCCTCGCCGCCGACGTACTTGGTGACCTGGTCCAGAGCATCGGTCGGCACGAACAACCGGTCGCCCGGCTGACCCTTCTTGGCCGGCGCGTACTCGATGATCAGATACTCGCGTTCCCCGCCGTTGACGCTGCGGCGCACCATCTCGAGGTAGCGCCCGACGCCATGCTGTTCGTGCACGACGAAATCGCCCGGCTCGAGCTTGATCGGGTCGATCGCGTTGCGGCGCCGCGAAGGCATCCGGCTGGTGTCGCGCGTCAGCGAGCCGCGCTGGCCGGTCAGATCGGCCTCGGTCAGCCAGGCCAGCTTCAACGAGTCCGAGACCAGACCACCCTCCAGCCGGCCCGTGGTGAGCTGGACGACGCCACGAAGATCGCTCACGTCGGCGACCCGGCGGGCGGGGATCTCGGCTGCGCTGAGCCGTTCGGCGGCCCGATCGGCCGATCCCGGGCCGTCGAAGACCAGCAGCACCTGCCACCCCTCGCGGGTCCACCGCCGCAGGTCTTCCATGGCGGCATCGAGATCGCCGCGGTAGGCCGGCGCGGCCTCGAACGTCGTCACCGGGCCGTCGTCGGGCCCGAACGGTCCGGTGCCCCACCAGCCCAGCCCGAGTTGGTCGGCACGCGCCTGCGCGTCGGCCAGGTCCACCAGCGAGGCCGCCCCGAGGTCAATGGGAGCGACTCCCCCGCCGGCCGCGGCCGCCCACGAGGCGTCAAGGAACTCCGCCGACGTCCGCACCAGGTCAACGGCACGCCCGCGCACGCGCTCGGGATCGCAGATGAGAATCTGCGTCCCGGGCGGCAGTTCGTCGAGCACCAGACGCAGACCGTCGACGAGTACCGGAGCGAGAGCCTCCATTCCTTCGACGGCTTCACCGCGGCTGATGGGGTCGAGCAGCTCGCCCAGTTCAGGGTGCTCGGCCAACAACGCGGCCGCGCGCTGCTGGACGTCCGGGGTCAACAGCAACTCACGACACGGCGCCGCCCAGAGCCCGTGTTCGGCGACCTCGAGCGAGCGCTGGTCGGCGACCTTGAAGTAGCGGATCTCCTCGACGTCCTCACCCCAGAACTCGACCCGCAGCGGGTGCTGTTCGGTCGGCGGAAAAACGTCCAAGATGCCGCCCCGTACGGCGAAATCTCCCCGCTTCTCCACCAGTTCTGAGCGTGCGTAGCCGGCGCCGACCAGGTCGGCGACCACTGCGCCGAGGTCACGGTCGGTGTCACCGGCGCGCAGGCTCACCGGCTCGAGCTCACCCAGTCCGGGCGCCTGCGGCTGCAGCACGGCGCGCACCGGAGCCACGACGACCGCGAGCGGCCCGGTGGTGGGGTCGTCGGTCGAGGGGTGGGCCAGGCGGCGCAACACGGCTAGTCGCTGACCGACCGTGTCGGCGCGGGGCGAGAGACGTTCGTGGGGCAAGGTCTCCCAACCGGGGTAGACCGCGACCTGATCGGCCGGCAGCAGGCCGCGCAGGGCCTGGGCCAGATCGTCGGCCTCGCGCCCGGTGCTGGTCACCGCCAGGACGACGCGACCCGGCGAACTCAGAGCCGCGGCCAGCAACGGCTGCAGCGCTGCCGGGGCAACCAGCGGCTGCGCGAGCGCCGCCGGGTCGGTGACCGCCGCCAGTACCGGATCGGTGCGGGCAGCGGGCAGCAAGCCGGCCAGACTCATGGCATTCCCCTTATCAGGCAGCACGAAAAGCCCCACAGCCGAGAACGGCCAGGGGTTAGGTACAGCCTAGTTCGCCGCGGGCACCGACGTTGTCGCCGTGGGACGAGGGCTCAGCGCGATGCGGCAATTTGGCGGTCGAGGACCTGCCGCAACTTCGTACTGGAGGTGTGCACCGTGTAGGGCAGGTAGACGACCTCGACGCCGACCGAGGCGAAGTCGCGTTCGAGCTTGTCGCCCTTGGCCGTGCCCCGCCAGTCATCGCCCTTGATGATCACGTTGAAATGCAGGCGCTCCCACATATCAAGCTTTTCGGCGACGTCCTCTTCGACGGCCTCATCGACGTAGCGGATCGACCGGACCACCTCGAGACGCTCGTTGAGCGGCACGATGGGCATCTTGCCCTTGACCTTGGTCGACAAGTCGTCGGAGACCACGCCGGCGATGAGGTGATCGCACACCAGCCGGGCGTTGCGCAGGATGTTCAGATGACCGACATGAAACATGTCGAAGATGCCAGGCACGTAGCCCACACGCTCGCTCATAATAATGATTCCCCCGAATCAGCGAAGCATCACGATATCACGGGAATCGCCTGGCGTTAACTCTACGTATACCCAGATGGCCCGACATTCGACCAATACCTGACATTGCGCTATGATCTTGGGGTGGACGGCGACCCGCTAGCTCCTCATTTCCGTGTCCTGATGGTCTGCACAGCCAACCGCTACCGCTCCCCGCTGGCCGAGCATTTGCTGCGCCGCGCGAGCGATCCCAGCTGGGAGATCAGCTCCGCGGGCGTCCTGGCCGAGGAAGGCAACGGCCTGGACCCGGCGGTGAGCGCGCTGCTGGCCGAACGCGGCATCACCGTCTCGGGCTGGAGCTCCAGTCGACTCACGACGCCACGGATTCGCGCTGCCGACCTGATCCTGGCCGCCGACGAATCGCACCGCCGGGCCGTCGTGACGCTCGAGCCCGCGGCCCTCGGACGGACCTTCCTGCTGCTCCAATTCGCCCGACTCGCCCAGGCCGCGCCGCCCGTGTCGGATGGCTCCCGGCTGTTGGAACGGGCACTCGCGGCCCGGCCACGGCTGCAACCGATCGACGTCGGACGCGATGAGGTGAAGGATCCAGCCGGCCGGGCTCGCCGGACGTTGCGCAACTGCGCCGAGCAGATCGACGCCGCCACCAAGACGATCGGGGCGGGCACGCCCTGACCGCTGGAGGGCCGGCCGGGCCGAGGCACTCAGCTCAGCTGACGCCGCGGTTGATCTGGTTACGCACGCGGACTCGCGTTCGACGCTGGGAGACCATCGTGACCTCGCTCGCTGCGAGCGAGGCCATGGCCGGCTCGGGTACGCGCTCCTCGATCGGTTCCGCAAAGTCGATCTCGGCCTCAGGCTCGGGCTCGGGCACCTCGTCAACCTCGGGCTCGATCTCGGCTCGGGCTCAGGCACCTCGTCAACCTCGGGCTCGGGCTCAGGCACCTCGTCAACCTCGGGCTCGGGCACCTCGTCAGGCTCGGGCTCGGGCTCCGCGGCAGCAGGCAACACGTCGACCACTTCGGCATCCATGACGACGACCATGCCGCCGGCGACCTCGGCCACCGGTACGGTCTCGATCGACGACGCCGGTTTGTCCTCGTAGTAGTAGCCGTATTTGGTGCTGGCCAGCCGCCCGGTCGGCTTCATGTTCAGCACGACCCCGATCACGTGGGCGCCGACCGAGGACAGCAACTTCGTCGCGGCGGCCAACTGCGACCGCTTGGTCTTGCCGTGCCGCACGACGATGATCACGCCGTCGGACACCACGGCCAACACAGCGGCGTCGGTAACCGGCAGCAGCGGCGGGGTATCGAGCAGCACGATGTCGTAACGCTCACGCACCCCGGCCAGCAACCGGGCCATCGCCGGGCTGCCGAGCAGCTCCGACGGGTTGGGCGGCAAGGTCCCACTGGCCAGCACGTCGATGCGTCCCGGGTCCCAGGACTGGATCGCGGCGTCCGCCTCGACCTGTCCGGCCAGCACGTTCGATAGCCCGATGGCCCGCTCGAGTCCGAAGTACTCGCTGACGTGCGGGCGGCGCAGGTCGGCCTCGATGACCAATACCCGGCGCCCGGCCTCAGCTAGGACGACCGCGAGGTTGGCGGTAGTTGCCGACTTACCCTCGGACACGATCGAAGACGTGATCGTGATGACCTTGGCCGGGCGCGCAGCGTCGATGAACTCGAGGTTCGTTCGTAGTTGGCGCAGCGCTTCAGCGCGGGCGGAGCGGGTGTCGGCGCCGACCACCAGCGGCGACCGCTTGGCGTCGCGATCCAGCGGCACATTGGCCAGAACCGGCGCCCCGGTGACCTCGGCTGCGGTGTCGGCATCACGCACACTCGTGTTGAGCGCCTCACGCAGCACCGCGATGAGCAGACCGAGCAGGAAGCCGATCGCCAAGCCGATCGCGGTGTCGACGCTCTTGCGGGGCGAGACCGGCGCGCTGGAGACCGACGGGCCGGACACGACGGTCAAGGTGACCGAGTCCGAGGCGGCGGTATTGTCGAGGCTGTCGATCATCTTGGGGAACTCGTTGCCGACCGCAGTGGCAATGGCGAGCGCCTGGGACGGCGAGGTGTCCTTGATCGTGGCCTTGACGATCACGGTGTTGAGATCGGCGGCGGCCGAGATCGTGCTGGCGACCTGCTCGGCCGTGAGACCGAGTTCGGGCGCGTCCGCCACGACCTGTGTGGCCAGCTTGTCGCTACTGAGCAGTTCGGCGTAAGAGGTGGCCCGATCCTGGGCGAACTGGCCGTTGGAGAAGATGTTCTCCTGGCTGGCCGACGGCGTGCTGACGTAGAAACTCACGTGTGCGGCGTAGACCGGCGTCTGATGGGCGGCATAGGCGTAACCGCCAATTGCGCCGAGCACGGTCAGGACGGCGACGATCCACCAGCCCTTGCGAACGGCAGCCAGATATGTGCGCAGATCCATGGACTGCACATCCCCTTTCCAACCGGTCGCCGCCGCTCGTTTTGGGCCTATACCTGATAGAAAGCCCCGACCACGCGCTTTAGACGCTGTTCGCGTTCAGTTAACATTAATATTAGACGGCACGCCCAAGTTGCGGTGAATCGGGACTCATCGTTTTCACCGTTAGCCCGGACGGCTGGCGATCAGGGAGCTCATTCGGGCGTACGCGCAGGCGGCGCCACCGTGTGCGTAGCGTAGTGCGGAGGGGGTCGGCCGGTGCAGTCCACCTCGACGATCGCGCCCTCGACGACTCCCCTCTCCGACCCCGCCGAGGCGGTCGACACTGACGCCCGAGCCGCGGCGACCGTGCCCGAGAAGTACCTCGCGGCGTTCGCGCTCCTGCTGATCGGCGTCGACAAGCACCTTGGGGGCGGCGTCGCGGGGGCCTTCACCGTGGGCGGCGTCCTCGCCATCCTGATGGCTCCGCTCTGGCTGCCGGTTCTGCGCGACTACCGCGGGGCCCGGCCGTTGATGCTGCTGGGCGCGCTCACCGTGGCGTCCGGACTCGTCCTGAGCGAACTGGCCAAACCCGAACACGGGGTGGGACGCGGGCTGAGCCTGGACGACACGATGCTCATGGTCAACTCGCTGACCGGAATCGCGGTGGTGTTGTGGAGCCGCCGCACGCTGTCACCCGCCTGGCTCGGCTTCTGGTACGGACTCGGTCTGATCGGGTCTCTGGCCGTCTCGCCCGACTCGGCCTTTTCGACCAATCCCTGGAAATACGGGGGTGCCGTCGCCGTCGCCGTCGTCGCGCTGTCCTGCGTGAACCGGCCCCGGTGGCGCATCTGGGAACTCGCCGTGCTCGTCGTGCTCGCGCTCATCTCGGTGACCTCCGACTCGCGCTCCTACTTCGCCACCTTCCTGCTCGCCGGCATCCTCGTCGTCTGGCAGGCGCGGCCACGGATCCTCTCCCGCCGCGCGTCCTGGACGTGGACGGTCGCCATGATGGGCGGGCTGGCGATCGTCATCTACTACTTGGGCACGACCCTGTTGGTCGGGGGCTACCTCGGCAAGGCGGCCCAGGAACGCACGGTGGCCCAGATCGACGCATCGGGCTCCCTCATCCTGGGCGGGCGGCCCGAACTGGCGGCCTCGATCGCGCTGTTCAAGCACCATCCGTTCGGCTTCGGCGTCGGTGTGGCCCCGACCCCGACCGAGGTGCTCCAGGCCAAGACCGGGATGTCAGACATTCACTACGACCCGAACAACAACTACGTGGATCAGTTCATGTTCGGTGGCCACTTCGAGTTGCACTCCACCGCGGCCGACGTCTGGGCCCATTTCGGCCTCATCGGTTTGGCGTTGATCATCTACATCGCGTTCCTGGTCGTGCGCGGACTGGCCGAATCGATTTCGCGGCGCGCGGCAAGTGCGCTGTTACTGTTCCTGAGTTTCTGGACGCTCTGGAACGTGCTCTTCAGTCCGTTCCTGTCCGCCGCGCCGACCTTGGTGCTGGCCGTGGGGCTAGCGCTGACCGCCCGACGTTCAGCCGGCGAGCAGCTCGACCGCCCGTCGGAAGGCGGCGACGTGCAACTCACCGACCTCGGTCCAGCCGCGGGCACTGAGGTCAGGACGACCACGCTCGCCGACCCGTCGTAGCTCGGCCAGCGCGTCGCTGAGATGGCGGGCGCGCAGTGGAGCCTCGTAGCTGAGCAGCCAGCCCGGCCCGACCTCGGCGGCCAGCTCACGGTTGACTTCGTTGTCCGCGACGAGCACCGGTCGATCCAGGGAAAGGGCGGCCAGCACGCCACCGGAGTTGTGCATCTCCGGATAGGGCAACACGACTAGCTCGGCCTCGCTCACCTCGCGAACCAACTCCGCATCGCTGAGGAAAGCAAACGACAACCCGATCCGTGGATCATCACCCGCCGCGGCTTTCAGCTCGTCGGCCAGGGCGTCCGTGGACGGTCGCCCGGCGACGCGCAGCGTCAAGGTCTCATCGTGGGTGTCGCGGAAGGCCTCGACCAGGCCCTGCGCGCCCTTGTAACGGCGAATGGCACCAAAGAAAGTGATCCGACCGGGCACGGTGGGCACCGTCGGGTACGCGGCGAACCAGTCCTGATAGTGCCCGTGCACGATCGTTTCGACCGGCCCGGAAGCGATCTCGGTGTGCGCATTCACCCGAATGCGCAGGGTCGTGCGGCGTTCGGTCAGGCGCAACAGCCACCGCTCGAAGGTAGAGATGTCGCGCGGGAACTCGAGGTTATGCACCGTGCGCACCA
The DNA here is from genome assembly GCA_963828015.1 of uncultured Actinomycetes bacterium. Classification (GTDB taxonomy): domain Bacteria; phylum Actinomycetota; class Actinomycetes; order Mycobacteriales; family Jatrophihabitantaceae; genus CAVPUA01. The sequence continues at coordinate 75,343 of CAWHCD010000008.1, read as the reverse complement.
AAGGAATCCGCAGCCACCACATGCGCAGCAACATGACGCAGAACAGCAGCTGGCGGGCTATGCGCTTGCCGCGCGATCGTCCGGTCACCAGCGTCTCGGGCCAATGCACGTGCAGTACGTCGAACGGGCCGAGGACCGCCCGGCGCCAGCTGAAGAACTCCAGGCGCACACCCGGCACGTCGTCGATCGCCTCGTTGAGCATCACGATGTAGGGATTCGTGGACGGGATAGGCGACGGCGCCGAGGACATGACCACGAACGGGCGGTCGCGGCCTTCCCGTGACTGTGGACGTAGACGCACGCCGCAAGTCTGACATCGACGCCGGGCCGGTCAAATTGCGGGCTCGCGGGCAACCAACGATACTTTTGTCCGTGTCAGCAAATGATGTCCTGAAGCTGACGGTGGGCATCCTGACGTTCCAGCGGCCCGACGAGCTCACCAAGACTTTGGCCGGCGTCCTGGCCCAGGTGGACGAGGTCAACGCCGCTGACGCGGGCCTCAGCGTCGATGTCCTCGTGGTGGACAACGACCCCGCGGGTACCGCCGAGGCGGCAACGCGCGACATCGGGCATCCGGCCTTGCGCTACGTCATCGAGTCGAGCCCGGGCATCGCGAGCGCCCGCAATCGTGCGCTGGACGAGGCCGCGGCCAGCGACCTCCTGGTCTATATCGACGACGACGAGGTCCCGCGGCCCCGCTGGCTCTCGAGCATCGTCAGCACCTGGCGGAGCACCCAGGCGGCGGCCGTGATGGGGCGGGTCGAGTCGGCCTTCGACGGCGAGCTCTCACCGTGGATCGCGGCGGGTGACTTCTTTGCCCGGCCGCGGATGCCATCCGGGACCGAGATTCCCGTCGCCGCCGCCGGAAATCTGCTGCTCGACCTGCGCCAGATCCGCCGACTCGGTGTCCGCTTCGACGTCACGCTCGGACTCTCGGGCGGCGAGGACAATCTGCTCAGCCGGAGGCTCACCAACCGGGGCGGTCGCATTGTCTGGTGTGATGAGTCGGTCGCCGACGACCTCGTCCCGGCCAAGCGGCTGACCAGGGACTGGCTGCTACGGCGCTCCTGGAGCCACGGCAACACCAGCAGCGTGGTCGAGCTGCGGATGGCCGCGGGGCGAGGCGCCCGACTGGCCACGCGCGCGACCTGCGTCGGGCGCGGGTTGACCCGGGTCTTCCTCGGCTCGGCCCGCCACCTACTGGGCCGACTGACCGGCAACCTGTCCCACGACGCGTTGGGCTTGCGCATGCTCTATCGCGGCGGTGGCATGATCGCCGGGGCGCTGAACATCGTCTACCGCGAGTACGCCCGCGACAGTGAGGCCCAGCAATGAGCACTGGCATTCTGCATACCGCGCCCCGGGCGGCCAAACGCTACCTGCAGCGCAAGGCGACGGTCCTCGGATCGGTCACCGCCGTGCGCGACTGCGGAAACCGTGTGGTGCTCACCTACGACGACGGCCCCGAGCCCGGTGGCACCGAAGCGGTGCTCACCGCACTGGCCGATCATCGGGCCACCGCGACCTTCTTCGTGTTACTGACCCGCGCGCGCAAGTATCCGCAGCTGCTCCAGGAGGTCCGCTCGGAGGGCCACGAGATCGCGTTGCACGGTCTGGATCACCAGCGGCTGACCGGCTTTGGTTACCGAGAGATCCAGCAACGCACCGCCGACGGGCGGGCCGAGCTCGAAGACGCGATCGGGCGTCGGGTGGATTGGGTGCGTCCGCCCTATGGCCGGCAGACGTTGCGCAGCTGGCGCGCGGTGAAGACGGCGGGTGTCCTCCCGGTGCTGTGGGGGCCATCGAGCGCGGACAACGCCGACGTCGAGCAGCACGAACGGGTGCGACGGGCCACCGAGGGCACCTCGGCCGGCTCGATCCTGCTCGGCCATGACGGCTTCGCCACGCTCGAGGACGGTGTCGACGACGGTCCCGCGCCGCGTATTGATCGCGGCGAACTGGTCACCCGGGTGCTCGACACCCTGGGCGAGAACGGGCTGAGCGGATCGTCGTTGACCGCGGCACTGAGCACCGGCCAACCGGTCAGAACCGCCTGGTTCAAACGCTGACCCGCGCCGATGCGGCGGCGCCCGATCAGCGGTGCAGCACCCGGCGCCCGATGTCGCGCACCCCACCCAGGTCCTCGCGCACCCGCCCACTGAGCAGCGCGCAGAGCAGGTAGACGCACAGACCGGCCGCGGCGGCGCAGAGCAGGATGACCACGTTCGGCGCACTGGCCAGGGCCCGGCACACGCCGAAGGAGGCCAATCCGGCCAGCCCTCCGGTCACCAGGATGCGGCTGGCCCCGGAGTACAACGCCCGCACCGGGTACACCGTGCGTCGGCTGAGCCACCACAGCGACAACGGCCACTCGATCGCGTACGCCACGGTGAACCCGGCCGCTACCCCGTTGACGCCCCACTGGCTGCCGATGACGATGCAGGCCGCGAGCAGCGCCGTCGTCAGGATCGTGTAGCGGAAGAGGTCGGCGGTCAGCCCGCGCGACAGGTAGGCCCAGTAGCCGACGTAGGCAATCGTCTGCAGGATCCCCGAAATGGCGAGCAGCGCGAAGATCGGGATCGTCTGATGCCAGGTCGGCCCGAGCATCAGGTCGACGATGGGCGTGGCCGCTCCAGCCCCGATCGCCAGCGCGGCGACGATCGTGTAGCCCATCGCCAGCTGACCACGACGCAGATATTCGTTGGCCCGACCGAGGTCGTCCTGCAGCCGCGAGAGTACGGGTAGCGCCACCGTGGTCGCCGGCGCCCGGAACTGGTTGAGCGGATTCATCACCAGCTGGAAGGCTCTGGTGTAGATGCCCAGCGGCGCCGCCCCGAAGCGCAGCGCGATCGTCGTCGCATCGACGTTGTTGCCCAGATACCCCACGAGAGAGGTCGCGACATAGTTGCGGCCGAAGATGAGAAAAGACCGCATCGGCTGCCCGCGCCGCCACCACCTGGGTAACCAGCGGGCAAACACCAGCACCAGCACCAGCACGGTGCTCACCTGCGCCAGCTGCGACGCGACCAGCGACCAGTACCCGGCCCCCAGAGCGGCGCAGACGATCGCCACTGTGAGCCCGATGAACTGCGCGAGCAAGTCGGTCAGGGCCAGCTGACCGAAACGCAGATCGCGATTGAGCCCGGCCCGGTGCTGGGTGGCAATCGCGTTGATCAGGAACGTGAAGGACAACACTCGGGTGATGCCGGTCAGCGCCGGCTCGTTGAACAGGGCGGCGAACGCCGGCGCCAGCACGATCGCCAGCAAGGTCAGCGCGACGCCGATGCCCAGGTTGACCCAGAAGAGGTTGTCGCGTTGGAAGCGGCTCAGCGTCTTGGCTTGCACGGCCGCCGAGGAAAGCCCGAAATCGCGAAAGATCTCGCCGACCCCGACCACCACCAGGACAGTGGCATAGAGGCCGTAGTCAGTGGGACTGAGCAACCGGGCGAGCACCACCACCGAGGCGATCTGCATAACGACCTGCAGGATCTGCCCACCGGTCGTGATCACTGCTCCGCGCGCGGCCGTCGTCCCAAGGGTCGGCGCCTCCGGCGACGTCGCCGCCTCCGGTGGCAACAGGGCTGCCGGCAGCTCCAACGGCGGTACCTGCAGGGGCGGTTCCTCCACCGGCGGGGGGCTGCTCACGGTGCCACCCGCGGCACCGGACGCCGAATCAGGGCCACTGCCGCTCGCCACAGGCCCGCGCCCGAGCCGGTGATGATCGCCCGCAACGGGGCGCGGGAGTGCAGCAGCTGCCGCCGCCCGCCTCGCAGCAGGATGGCCCAGCTCTCATACGGCGTCCAGAGCATCCACCGCAGCAGAGCCACCCGGGACAGGTGCTGAGCCCCGAAGACCAGGCGATTGCGCGAGTTGAAGTAGTAGTAGCCGAACGACTTGGCCGTCCCGACCTGATCGCCCTGCGTCAGGCCCTCGTCATGGATGGCGCGCAGATCCTCCCGCACGATCAGTTCGGCGCCGGCGAGCGCAGCCCGGTGGGTGAAGTCGACGTCCTCCCAATACAGGAAGTACCCGTCGTCGAAGCCGCCGACGCGATCGAACAACTCGACCGACACCGCCAGGCAGGCCGCGGTCAGCCAGGGCCAGGCCACCCGACTGGACGGCGTCATTCCGGCTCGCACGATCCGGCCGCTGCGAGCGTCCACCTCGACGCCTTGGAACACCACGCGGGCCTGCGAGTCGAGGATCACCGGCGAGAGCAGCGCACCGGGATTCTCGAGCACGGCCAGGCGCAGGGCCGTGAGGACCTCCGGGCTGACCTGGGCATCGGGATTGAGCAACAGCACCGACGAGCAGCCGAGCTTGCGGACTCGGGCGACGCCCATGTTGACGCCGTGACCGAAGCCGCGGTTGTCCGGCAGCCCGATGAAGGTCCACCCGCGTTCGTCACACAGGGACTTCAGCGTCGACCGCTCGGTCGCGCTGCTGAAGTTGTCGACCACGATCACGATCGCATCAGCGAACGCTGCGATGTTGGCCCGCACCAGCGCGCTCGAGCCATAGTTGACCACGACCACGCCGATCGGCGAATCGAGGTGGTTCGGTGACGCGTTCACCTCGTCAGGATAGGAACGACTGACTCCGGGTCGCGCCCGAGGGCGCGACCCGGCTGCGTCAGTTCGCCGTCGCCGACAGGTTGTCGAGGTTCATGGTGATCGGCGCGTTGGTCGACGACCCGGACAGGTACGTCTGCACCCCGACGGCTCCCGCCTTCTGCAGGGAGGCCTCCGTGTCGGTCACCGAGACCTGGTTGGCGGCCGGCTCCGTCGTGCCAACCTTCCACACCTTGCCGGCGATCGTCGTCGTACCAGTGCCACTGATGATCACCCGAGCCCGCAAGGTGTCGCCCACGTTGTAGGTCAACCCGGGTACCACCACCTCGGTCAGCGTCGTCTCGCCACCGTTGACGGACTTACTGATCGCGATGTGAATGGTGCCGTCGGACATGTACCGCAACTTGAAGCGGTAGTCGTTCGCCGTGGTGCCGTCATCGCGCAGCAGGATCGACATGAACGCTCCGTTGCCAGTGGGGATCTTGGTCATCCCCGAGTCGAGCAGGAGGTTCAGGTTCGTCTGCGAGACCGACTTCAGCACCGCGGACGGGCCATCGCTGGGGCCGACCATGGTGATCTGGCCGATGCTGCCGTTCGTGTTGAACGAGCTGGCCGTTCCGTAGTCGGTCCAGGCCCCGCCCGAGTTCGCCGTCCCCAGTGAGTTGGCCGTCGTCCGGGTGAACGTGTCCGAGAACAACGACGTCACCGGGTTGACCAGCACGTTCGTGGTCAACGATGTCGACGCTCCCTGGTTGTCGGTCACGGTCAGGACCACGGCGTACGTGCCGGCGCTCGCATAGGTGTGCGACGCCGTCACCCCAGAACCCGTGGTGCCGTCACCGAAGGCCCAGGCGTACGTCGCGATCGTGCCATCCGGATCGGAGGACGCCGCGGCGTTGAAGGACACCGTCAGGTTGACCGGAGTCGCCGTGAACGAGGCCACCGGAGGCTTGTTCGCCGCCGCCGAGACCACCACCGTATGGGTCACCGCGTTGGTCGCACCCGAGTTGTCGGTCACGGTCAGGGTCACGTTGTACGAACCCGCCGCCGCATACACATGCGTCGGCTTGGCCGCCGTGGACGTTGTCCCGTCACCGAAGGCCCACGCGTAGCTGGCGATGGTCCCGTCCGGATCGGTCGACGTCGTGCCGTCGAAGGCAACGCTCAGGTTGGTCGGCACCGATGTGAACGCGGCCACTGGCGGCTGGTTGGCCGGCGCGGTCACCGTCACCACATGACTCACCGGCGCCGACGCCAGACCCTGGTTGTCGGTCACCGTCAACGTCACCGTGTACGAACCCGCCGCCGCATACACATGCGTCGGCTTGGCCAGCGTCGAGGTCGATCCATCACCGAACGTCCACGCATAGGACGCCACCGTGCCATCAGGATCAGCCGACGTGCTGCCATCGAAGGCCACACTCAGGTTCGTCGGCACCGACGTGAACGCCGCCACCGGAGCCTGGTTCGCCGCCGTCACCGTCACCACATGACTCACCGGCGCCGACGCCAGACCGAGGTTGTCGGTCACCGTCAACGTCACCGTGTACGAACCCGCCGCCGCATACACATGCGTCGGCTTGGCCAGCGTCGAGGTCGATCCATCACCGAACGTCCACGCATAGGACGCCACCGTGCCATCAGGATCAGCCGACGTGCTGCCATCGAAGGCCACACTCAAGTTCGTCGGCACCGACGTGAACGCCGCCACCGGAGCCTGGTTCGCCGCCGTCACCGTCACCACATGACTCACCGGCGCCGACGCCAGACCGAGGTTGTCGGTCACCGTCAACGTCACCGTGTACGAACCCGCCGCCGCATACACATGCGTCGGCTTGGCCAGCGTCGAGGTCGATCCATCACCGAACGTCCACGCATAGGACGCCACCGTGCCATCAGGATCAGCCGACGTGCTGCCATCGAAGGCCACGGACAGGTTGGTCGAGACCGAGCTGAATACGGCCACCGGAGCCTGGTTCGGCGCCGTCACCGTCACCACATGACTCACCGGCGCCGACGCCAGCCCCTGGTTGTCGGTCACAGTCAACGTCACCGTGTACGAACCCGCCGCCGCATACACATGCGTCGGCTTGGCCAGCGTCGAGGTCGATCCATCACCGAACGTCCACGCATAGGACGCCACCGTGCCATCAGGATCAGCCGACGTGCTGCCATCGAAGGCCACACTCAAGTTCGTCGGCACCGACGTGAACGCCGCCACCGGAGCCTGGTTCGGCGCCGTCACCGTCACCACATGACTCACCGGCGCCGACGCCAGACCGAGGTTGTCGGTCACCGTCAACGTCACCGTGTACGAACCCGCCGCCGCATACACATGCGTCGGCTTGGCCAGCGTCGAGGTCGATCCATCACCGAACGTCCACGCATAGGACGCCACCGTGCCATCAGGATCAGCCGACGTGCTGCCATCGAAGGCCACGGATAGGTTCGTCGCGGTGGAGTTGAACACGGCCACCGGAGCCTGGTTGGTGACGGTCACCGGAACCTGATTGACCACGGCCGGGCTCGTCGCGCCGCCGTTGTCGGTCACCACGAGCGAGACCGAGTAGGTCCCCGATGCTGCGTAGGTGTGCGTCGGCGCCACTCCGGTGCCCGTCGTGCCGTCGCCGAAGGACCAGGCGTAGGAGGCCACGGTGCCGTTCGGGTCGGTCGAGCCGGCGCCGTTGAAGGAGCAGACCCCCCCGACGCAGGAGGAGCTGAACGCAGCCGTCGGAGCGGCATTCACCGCGGCCGGCGACGCCGCATACAGCGACTGGACCTGGGTGGACGTCAGCGCCGAGCTCGCCCAGACCGCTACCTCGTCGATCGTTCCGGCGAAGTACGGGCTGTCGCCGCCCCAGTCGGAGTCGCCCCCGACCCGCCAGTAGCCGGCGTAGGCCTGGGCCTGGGTGTCGGCGTTGGTCGCCACCAGCTGGCCGTCGACGTAGAGCGCCATTCCGCTCGGGCCTTGGGTCGCGACGAGCTGGTGCCACTTGCCGTCGTTGTAGTTCAGCGGCGAGGTCGCCAGGTTGGCCACCCCGGTCCAGGCGCCGAACACCAGTTGACCGGTGTCGAGCATGTAGACGTGGCGGTCATAACTGCCGGACAGGCCGGTCTGGGCCGCCCCGAAGCCGATGATCTTGCCACCGTGCGTCGTCGTGGTGTTGAACCAGGCCGACTCGGTGTAGACGGTCGGGTTGCTGAACTGCTGGTTGGAGCCGATGGTTCCGGTGGAGCCATCGAACGTCACGGCCGTGCCGGTGGCACCCGCTACGGGGCTGGCCACCTTGAACGTCTCGGCGCCCGAGTACAGACCGGTCGAGTTGTTACCCGAGGCGTCGGCAGCGGTCGGCCCGCTGGCGTCGTCCAGGCGCCAGTACAGGTCCGGCGCCGCGTTGAATACGGCCTTGCCGTAGGCGTCAGTCGGCGCCACCGGCACGGCGACGGTCCGGCCGCTGTTGGTGTAGTTGGTGTCGATCTGGGTCAGGTTGAGCGCGGTCGGGTAGATCGCGACATCGTCGATCGAACCGGCGAAGTAGTTGCTCGTCGGTGCCGACGGCCAGCTAGCCAGGTTGTCCCCGCCGACGTGCCAGTAGCCCTCATAGACCTGACCGGCAGTGACGGTCGCGTTGTGCCCGACCAGCTTGCCGTCGACGTAGAAGTTCATCCCCGCCGCCGAGAGCGTGCCGACCACGTGATGCCACGTGTTGTCGTTGAACGTGGCCGAGGTGGCCAGAGTCGAGGTCGTACCGGTGTACACGCCATAGATCAGATGCCCGGCGTTGTCCATGTAGATCTGCCGGTCGTAGCTACCGCTGAGCGTTCCCGCCGTGCCACTGCCGAAGCCAACGATCTTGCCGCCAGCAGTAGTGCTGGTCTTGATCCAGGCCTCCATCGTGTACGTGTTCGGAGCCACCGCAGGAGCCGCGGTCACCGATTCGGCCCAGCCGGTATTGGTACCCGAGAAGGTGTCGGCCGTGTCGGGGTCGCCGATGATCGCGCCCGCGGTGTTGTGGGTGACGCCTGCGCCCTCAGTCAGGTTGTTGAAGCCCGCCCAGTCGGTAGCCGTCGTGCCCGAGGTCTCGTCCAGGCGCCAGTAGTCCGCCGCACCCGCATTGAGCACCCCGGCCGCGTACGGGCCCGGGTTGGTGCTCGGCGTGCTGGCCGTCGTCGTGTCGCCCGCAGCCTGGTTGCCATCGGGGTCGGTGACGAACAACCGGTACTGGTACGTGGTGCCCGGAGTCAGCCCGGTGTCGGTGAACGACATGGTGGGGCGGTTCCAGAACTGCGAGGTCTGTGTCGCCGTGTAGATCGGGTGGTTGATGTCCCCGTTACGGACGAGCTTGTAGGTCAGGTTCTCATCGTCCGGGTCGTAGTTGGCCGGCCAGCTGACGCGGATCGAGGTCGAGGACAGCGCCAGGTTGGTCGAGGTGAAGAAGGACCCACTCAGCGTCGGGCCCATCTTCGATGGTGCGGTGGGTGGCGTGGCGAAGCGAACCAGGCCCTGCTGGGCGACCCCGTTCACACTCGGGAACTCCCCACCCTCGACGAGGTAGGTCCCGTTACCGGTCACGCTCCAGGCCGATTGTGACTGGCCGGTGTAGGTGCCCTCCTGCAGGGTGGGGAACCAGTTGATTAGCGACGGGCTGGGCTGGCCACCGAAGTCGGTGTAGGCGCCCGGACTCTCAGTGTTGTGGGCCAAGGTGCCGGTCGCGGCGGTGGTGAAAGCCACCGTGTGCTGGAAGGTCCACGTCGGCTCGGTCTGCGGATAGCCGCCGACGTTGCCGCAGTAGTGCGCGTGGCTGACCGTGTAGAGGACGCCGTTCATCGCGTAGTTGCCATAGGTGTCGCCGTGGCAGTCCTCGATCCAGTTGATCGTCCCGGTGTCGGGATCGGCGGAGAACGAACCCTCCAGATCGCCGCCGGCGCCGAAGACATAGCCGTTGCCGTAGATGGCCGTGCCGTCGGTGGTGAGCTGCAAGATCGCCGCCGCGGAGCCGGCATCCTGCACCACGCTGCTGGCCGCCCACGGGTAGAGGGCACCAGTCGTCGGGTCGAGCGAAGCCAGGCCGTAGGCCGAGGCGGATCCGTTGGCGCTGGTGAACGAGCCGCCGGCGATCAAGCGGGTGCCATCGGGCGACATCACCATCGTCTCGACCTCGTTGTTGTCAGCCGTCGGAGCCCAGCCGAGCAGGTTGCCGTTCAGGTCGAACGCGGCGAACTTCTGCCGAGCCACTCCGTTGGCGTTGCTGAAGGCACCGCCGACGTACACGGTCGTGTTCGTCGCGACGATGGCATTGACCTCAGCGTCGACCCCGGCGGTGAAGCTGGAGATGATTGCGCCGGTGCTGGCGTTGTAGGCCGCGATTCGGTAGTGGTTCGCGCCGTTGGCTGTGGTGAAGGCCCCGCCGACATAGACGCGGGAATGGTCCGGGGAGACGGCAACCACCTTGACTTCGGCGTTGAGCGAAGGCGCGATCGAGGTGATCAAGGCACCGGTGGTGATGTTGAACGCCAGCAGATTGGGGCGCGAGGTCAGGTTGGTGCCGGGCGCGGCGCCGGCCGGGCGCGCGTTGGCGAAGCTGCCACCGGCCCAGACCGTCGTGCCGACGACCTGCTCGGACCAAACGACGCCATCGATCTGCACGGTCGGCAGCGCGTCGTCGGTGACCATTGCCGCGGTGCGTTGCTGCACCGGTCCGGGCGTCGTCAGAACCGCATTGGCCGGGAGCGCGAACGCCACTGACATTGATGCGACAACGGCCGCCACCACGGTCGCGGCGACAACGCGCCGGTTCCGGATCCTGTTCAACATGTTTTTCCCCGAAATCATGAGACGTCGCCTACGAACAGGACGACGGGAGCGGCCGTTGAGTAGCTGACGCTGATCGTCAGCGGCGCAACATAGGAGGAGGTCAAGGAGAAGACGTAGACGCCCGTCGTTGACGCTCCAGGTGCGAGCGAGCCAGTGACCGGCGCGGCCGGGCTGGATTGGTTGGACACCATGGGCGTGCCCTTGGCGTCCTGGTCATTGACGACCACGTGGGAAAGCGATACCGCCGCGGCGGAGTTGTTCGTGAACTGCAGCGTCACCTGCGCTGCTGGACCGGAGATCTCACCCGGCAGATGGGCCGAGAAGCTGATCTTCTTGTTCGACACCACCTTGGTGGTGACGCCCGTGCCGAAGTCGGCCGTGGCGGTGACCGGGATCGGGGCAGCCGTGTGCACGCTCGCCGATGCAATGGTGGACCTGACGTCTCCACCACCCGGTGCACTGACGGGCGTGCTGAGGCTGGGCAGTGTCTTGGGCGCCGGCGATGGAGTCGGTGCCGCCGAGGTCGAGGCCGCGGAAGTCGCCGTCGGCGATTTGGCCGCCTCGTGCTTGGACCCGCCGCAGGCGGCCAGGCTCATGAGCGCTGCGCATGCCAGTGATGCCAGCACCAATGCCTTGCCGGCCGGCGCAGTCGCGCGGCCCGCAGTCTTTGCGCCCACACGGCGCAACAGACCAGAAACGTGCATGATTCCCCCGAATCATCCCCCGATGAAACTGCAGCGGCCGAGGCCCTCGCAGTGTGAAGGCAGCATATGACAGATGGACACTTAGCGCCAGTCCGAACTCCGGCACATGCCATGATTGCTACCTGTGAAAGCGACAAGTAGTCCGGTCCGTCCGTGCATGCCATAGGATTTCGGTATCTTGGCTAGCACACAGAGACAAATTCGCTTACGGCGGGTGACCATCGCACTAAGAAAGGTCGGTACGGGCCGTGACCCTGTCGAGCTCGGCAACACACCGCGAGGCCGTGGCCTATCTGGGCCGCGCCCAGAAGAGCAACCGCGGTGCGGCCGGATATTCGCGGTGGGTCAACCGCCCGCTCGGAAGGCACCTGGCCGCGTTCGCGTTCAAGTTCGGACTGTCGCCGAATCAGGTCAGTCTGATCAGCGCGGCCTGTTCGATGGGCGCGATCATCGCGCTCACCCTGGTCGCGCCCAGTTGGCCCGTCGACGTGGTCATCGCCGCCGGCCTACTGCTCGGCTACGCCCTGGATTCCGCCGACGGCCAGCTCGCCCGCCTCAAGGGCAGCGGTTCAACAGTCGGCGAATGGCTCGATCACGTCCTGGACGCATTGAAGATCGCCTCGTTCCATGCCGCGATCGCGATCGCCTGGTGGCGCTTCTTCCACCTGTCGCACCCGGGCTTGCTACTCGTCCCGCTCGGCTTCGGAATCGTCTCCTCGGTCTTCTTCTTCGCCATCGTGCTCACCGACATGTTGCGTCGCGTCGAACGGGCTCGGGCCGGTGCCAGCACGGTCACGACATCGCGATTGAATCCGGACGAGGCTGCCCCGGTGCTGCGTTCGCTCATCACGCTGCCCAATGATTGGGGCGTTCTCTGCCTCACCATCGTGCTGTTTCCCGCGTTCGGGCTGTTCGAAGTCGTGTACACGGCGCTCTTCGCCATCAACGTGGTCTATCTGATTGCTGGAAGCTATCGCTGGTTCCGCGAACTGGACGCGCTGTAGGACTTTCTGCGCATCGCTCGTGGCGCGTTAGTTGATCACCGCGGCGTCAAGCACCGCACGTACCGCCGCACCGTAGGTCGCGCTGGAGTACCGCTGCGCCCGCGTGGTCGCATCCTCGAGCGCTGCGGCCCGCAACCGGGGCCAATCACCAATGACGTCGACAACGGCATCGGCCAGCAGCGCTGGATCTCCCGCGGCCACCAGTCGCACGGATTGGAATCCACGCACCGCCTCGGGCAGACCGCCGACCGCACTGACGATCGAGGGCCGGGTCGCCAATACGGCTTCCACGGCGGTGTTGCCGAACGGCTCGTCGAGCGTCGAAGGCACCAGCACGATGTCGGCGGCGGCGGTGAAGGCGCCGACGTCACCTTGGAAGCCCGCGAAGCTCACCGCCTCGGTCAGCGCCTGGTCGGCCACGAAGTCGCGCAGCTGGGCCTCGAACCACTCATAGCCGGGAAAGACCGAACCGACCAGTTCGAGGTGGACCGAAACGCCCCGCTCCCGCAGCAACTGCACCGCCGCCAAGGCGATATCGGGTCCCTTGCGGGGCGAAAGTCGGCCGACGAAGACCAATCGGGTCGGCGCTTCCAGCTGCCGGCGCGCTGACGTGACCTGACTCGGCGCGGGCACCGCGTTGTAGATGACGACGCTTCGCGCTGCGAGTCGGGGCAACGCGGCGACCAGCACGCCGCGACTGAACTCGCTGTTGATGACGAGCCGCTGCGCCAGCACCAAGGGGGCGTACAAACCCTTGAGCACGAGCGGCGAGGCACCCGACTCGCCTTCGTGCACGTGCGCAACCCGCGGCACTCGCAGCCCGGCGGCGAGCAGGAACCAAAGCGGGGCGATCGTCGTGTTGACGAGCACGACGTCGGGACGGCACCGTCGGATCAGGCGCAGTGACGGAGCGAAGCTGCGCAGTACGTCGCCCAGTAGGCGCAATGCGCCGAGCGGGCGCAGGGCGCTCTTGCGCACGACAGGCATCGGGCAGAACTGGACCTCGGCGCCGCGGGCGGTCAACTCGGCCCGCAGCGGGCCATCGCCGGGCAGGGCGACGATCACCCGCCGTCCGTCCTCGACCAGCGCCGTGACCGTCTCGAGCACCATGCGGTCCGAGCCGTACAGCTCGGCCCCGGGATTGGCGATGAGTACCGTCCGGGCCCCGCCGCTGCTCACGTGCGTCAGTCTTGCACCCGGCGTCGCCCGGACGGGCGCTCGTGCCGCTGACCCCGGTTGGCGACCAACCGGGCGCACAGCCGCTCGTAGCGACGCGTCACGTCGTTCCAGTCGTAACGAGTGGCCAGCTGCTGAGCGAGCGCGCCCAGCGCGTGCGTCTTCTCCGGCGTCGCCTCGGCCCGCTCGACCTCGGCCCGAACGTCCGCCGCGGTGGCGAAGTAGCGGCCGGCGTCCTGCAGCACCTCGCGATTGAACGTGACATCGAAGGCGATGGTGGCGGCCCCGGCCCCGATCGCGCGCAGCAGCGAGGGGTTCGTGCCGCCGACCGAGTGGCCGTGCAGGTAGGTCAGGGAGTTGGCATAGAGCTGATCGAGCTGATCCTGGTCCCAGATGCTGCCGACGAAGTGCACGCGCGAATCGCCCAGGGCCTTCACCCGTTCGGTGTAGGCGTCGGCGTAGGGCGCCGCGCCAACCACCACCAGCGGCAACTCGGCGCAGCTCTGCCGGTAGCCGTCGACGATGACGTCGACGTGGTTCTCCGGTTCGAAGCGGGCGACGACCAGGTGGTACTTGCCCGACTGCACGTTCAGCTCGTCAAGCTTGTCCGCTCCGGCATCCTTGAGAATCGGAGCGCCATAGGCGATCAGGTCGGTCGGGGCACCGAACTCGTTCTCGTAGTAGTCAGCAATGCCCTGTGCATCGGCGATCAGCTCGTCGGACCAGCGCACGGCCAGCGACTCGGCCATGCGGTAATAGCGCCGGCCGATTCCCTGCCACTTCGCGCGCTTCCATTCCAGTCCGTCGACGTGGGTCGCAACGGGCATCCGAGCCGCCCGCAGCAGCGGCAGGAACACCGCGTTGGCCGAGTTGAAGACGATCACCGCATCGGCGCGGTGGCGCAGCAGATGCAGCACCGACAGGCCGGTGTGGCTCAGCGTCTCGAGCGCCTTGCGCTTGAGCGCGGGTAGATGAACCAGCTTCATGCCCTCGTATTCGGCCAGCGGCTCGGACCCGTCTGCAGCCGGGCGGCAGTAGACGACGACGTGATGGCCGTCGGCCACGAGCCGTCGCCCGACCTCCTCGACGCAGGTCTCGAAACCGCCGTATCGAGCCGGGACGCCACGGGTCCCGACGAGAGCAATGCGCATGTTCAGTAGGCCCCGCTCGCTCCGAAGACGGCGCGGCCGGTCTTCCAGAGCAGTTGTAGGTCGTTGGTGAACGACCAGTTCTCGACGTAGCGCAGATCCAGGCGTACGGAGTCTTCCCAGCTCAGATCGCTGCGGCCGCTGACCTGCCAGAGCCCGGTCAGACCCGGCTTGACCAACAACCGACGGCGCACGTCCTCGCCGTAGGCCGCAACCTCGCTCGGCAGCGGCGGGCGCGGACCGACGAGGGACATCGAGCCGGCCAGCACATTGAGCAGTTGCGGAAGCTCATCGAGGGAGAACCGGCGCAACACCCGGCCGACACCCGTAACGCGGGGGTCCTCGCGCATCTTGAACAGCAGTCCGTCCGCGGCCTCGTTCTGGCCCCGCAGATCCGCCAGGCGCTGCTCGGCGTCGGTGTACATCGAACGGAACTTCACGATCCGAAACGGGGCGCCGTTGAGTCCGATGCGCGTTTGCACGAACAATGCCGGTCCGCTACTGGTGCAGCGCACGATCAGCGCAATCGTCAGCAGGATGGGGCTGAGCAGCAAGAGCGCGAACGCCGCGACGCTGCGGTCGAACGCCCCCTTGATCATGCGGGCCGGCCCGCTGAAGCGCGGAGCCTCGACGTAGAGCAAGGGCAAGCCAGCGGCCTGCCGAACGCTGATCCGCGTGCCGGCAACGTCGATCAGGCCCGGGGAAACGACCAGTGCCGCCGCGGTGTCTTCGAGTTGCCAGGCGATCCAGCGCAACTTCTCGGGACCGACCTCACCGGAGGAGGTGACGGCGACGGTGTCGGCACCGCTGCTACTCACGAGCTGCCGGATGTCATCCAGGTCGCCGAGCACGTCGACGCCGAGCCGATCTAACGCGGCGAGCTGGGCCGGGTGCCCGCCCTCGGGCAGGCACGCCCCCACGACGGCCAGTCCGGCGTGCACGTCACGGCGCAGATCCTCGGTCAGTGCGATGACCCGATCCGCGCTGCCGATCACGATCACCGTCGACATTGCTTCGCCGCGGCGACGCCGGGCGTGCGTGCGCTTGCGCAGCGCGAACCGGAAGGCGAGGTCCAACGCGAAGGTCAGGGGCACCACGGTCAGGACGAAGGCGCGCGAAAGGTCGGCCTTGAGCACGTAGGAGGCCAACGCCACGACGGCGATCAGACCGACGAAAGCGCGTCCGACCCGCTGATACTCATCGGGTCCGTTGCCGACACACCGTGCGTCATAGCCGCGGTTCATCGCGATCGCCGCCGCCCAGATGAACGGGAACGCCGGGGCGCAGGCCGGCGTAGGGCTGGGCCCAGGACGGTTCGGGTCCGAAGCGCAGCAGATAACCGAAGACGACGGCCAGCGCCGCCGCGAGCAGGTCGAGCCCGACGAGCTGCCGCTGGTAGGCCTTGATCCAACGAGCCGGCGTGGTGACCAGCGTGCGCTCGCCCACGGAGACATCGCCGGACGTGACCGGCCGCAATCGATTGGACGGACTGATACGTACCGTATGGACCGAATCAGTCTCCACCTGTGGTGGCAGACCTCCGGTGCGAACTCCAGCTGTCACGCGATATCCCCCGATGGCGCGTGGCACAACCTTGCGGTCGAGTAATCCCCCGATTATCTCGCGTGCGCGGGGGTCAACTGGGAGTGGAATACAATTCGCACATTCCCTTGCAGAGGTCCCCCGACGCTCTGTGCCTTGAACAAGAATCTAACGCAGAGCGACATCGAGTGCAACCGGCTCATCGCGACACCTCCCCGAAACAGCCACCAAGCAGGCTTTGAACATGAATCGCGCCGTGCGGGACACTGGCCCAGTGAGCGACACGCTGCCGGTGGAGGAACCCATAGCAGAAGGTGACGACGCAGCACTTCGCGCCGACGTGCGCCGGGTGGCTTCATTGCTGGGCGAGTCGTTGGTGCGGCAAGGCGGACCGGAGCTGCTTGACCTGGTGGAGCAGGTCCGCGCAGTGAGCCGGGGTGGCTCCCCGAGCGCCGGGCGCGATGAGGTGCGGGCACTGCTCGCGGGCCTGCCCCTGGCGTCGGCTTCGGCGCTGGTGCGGGCGTTTTCGGCGTATTTCCTGCTCGCCAACGTGGCTGAGCAAGTGGACCGCGTGCGCAGCCTGCGCGAACGGCCGGCAGCCGATGCCTGGCTGGCGCGCTCGGTGGCCGCGGTCAGCGAGGCACTGGGCAGCGCCGGCCTTGACGAGGCGATCCGCACCCTTGCTGTACGGCCGGTGTTCACGGCCCACCCGACCGAGGCGAGCCGACGCACGATCCTGACCAAGCTGCGCCGGGTAGCCGACATCCTGAGCGTTGCGACAGCACCGGGGTCGCTGCCGCGGGCCAAGCAGGACCGCGACCTGGCCGAGATCGTCGACCTGATCTGGCAGAGCGACGAGCTTCGCAAACATCAGCCCACGCCGGTCGATGAAGCCCGGAACCTCGTCTATTACCTGCAGGACCTGTTCGATCACACGCTGCCCGAGTTCACCGTCGATCTCGCCGACGAGCTCGCGCGTCACGGAGCGAGCCTCGGCATCGAAGACGTACCGCTGACGTTCGGGACCTGGATCGGCGGCGACCGCGACGGAAACCCCAACGTCACCGCCGACGTCACCCGAGAGGTGCTTCGTCTGCAGCACAACGTGGCTGCTCGTTCGGTCATTGCCGCGATCGACACGCTGATCGCGGACCTGTCCTCCTCCACGACGGCCGTAGGGATCTCCCCCCAGCTGCGCCAATCGATCGCCGATGATCTGGTCCACCTGCCCGGGCTCGACCCGCGGGTCGCCCAGCTGAATGCGACCGAGCCGTACCGCCTGAAACTGACCTGTATCAAGGCCCGCATCCTGAACACCCAGCGCCGGGTCGAATCCGGCAGCCCGCACGAACCGGGGCGGGACTACATCGGCAAGGCCGAGTTGCTGGCCGAGCTCGCATTGGTCGGTGAGTCACTTCGCGCCAACTCCGGCGCGCTCATCGCCGACGGCCTGCTGGCCCGCGTCCAACGAACCGTCGCCGTGTTCGGACTGCACCTGGCCACGATGGATATTCGCGAGCACGCCGACGCCCATCACCACGCGGTCGGCCAGCTGATCGACCGGCTCGTGGAAGAGACGTGGCTCTATGGCGACCTTCCCCGTCCGTACCGAATGAAACTGCTCTCGCGCGAGCTGGCCTCGCGCCGGCCGCTTACGCACACCCCGCCGCCCCTGGACGAGGCCGGCGCCAAGACGTTCGCCGTCTTCACCGCCATTCGCGATGCTCTCGATACCTACGGTCCGGAGGTCATCGAGAGCTACATCATCTCGATGACCCGTGGGGCCGACGATGTGCTCGCCGCGGTCGTGCTGGCTCGCGAGGCCGGTCTCGTCGACATCCACGGCGCCGGGGTGAGCACCCAACGCCCGCTGGCCCGGATCGGCTTCGTACCGCTGCTGGAGACGGTGGAAGAGCTGCGCCGCAGCGGTGAGGTCCTCGACGAGCTGTTGTCCGAGCCGACCTACCGCCGCATCGTGGCCCTGCGCGGCGACGTGCAGGAAGTCATGCTCGGCTATTCGGACTCGAACAAGGAGGCCGGCGTCACCACCTCCCAATGGGAGATCCACAAGACCCAGCGCACCTTGCGCGACATCGCGGCCAAGCACGGTGTGCGCCTGCGGCTGTTCCACGGGCGCGGCGGCACCGTCGGTCGCGGCGGTGGCCCGACCTACGACTCGATCCTGGCCCAACCGTGGGGCGTGCTCGACGGAGAGATCAAGTTCACCGAGCAGGGCGAAGTGATCAGCGACAAGTACGCGCTGCCGGAGTTGGCCCGCGAGAACCTCGAACTCACGGTCGCCGCCGTATTGCAGGCCTCGGCCCTGCACGTGACCCCGCGACAAGCCGGTCCGCAGCTGCAACGCTGGGACGACACGATGGAACAGGTCAGCGCCGCCGCGTTCGACTGTTACCGCGAACTGGTGGATCAGCCGCAACTGCCCGAATACTTCATGACCTCCACGCCGGTCGAGCAATTCGGGTCGCTCAACATCGGCTCCCGCCCGGCCCGCCGCCCCTCCACCGGCGGCGGAATCGAAGGCCTGCGGGCGATTCCTTGGGTGTTCGGCTGGACGCAATCGCGCCAGATCGTTCCGGGCTGGTTCGGGGTCGGCTCCGGACTGAAGCAGGCCCGCGAGAACGGCCTCGGCGAGACCCTGGCCGAGATGCAGGCCGAATGGCACTTCTTCCGGACCTTCCTGTCCAACGTCGAGATGACGCTGGCCAAGGCCGACATGGACATCGCCGGGTACTACGTGTCCTCGTTGGTTCCTCCACCGTTGCAAGGGCTGTTCGAGATCGTGCGGGCCGAGTATGAGCTGAGCGTCGCCGAGGTACTGCGGGTCACCGGCCAGCGGGAGTTGCTCGACGACGCGCCGCTGCTCAAGCGGACCTTCACCGTGCGTGATGCCTACCTCGACCCGATCTCCTACCTGCAGGTCGATCTGCTGGCCCGGGTCCGCGCCGATGAGGACCCGAGTCCAGAGCTGCAGCGGGCCCTGTTGCTCACCATCAACGGCGTCGCCGCGGGATTGCGCAACACCGGCTGAGCCCGTGTCCGATTCCCGCCAGTCGATCGTTCGCTGGTGGGGCAGACTGGTGACGTGATCCGACCCGACGACGACGTCTGCTACCGGGCCGTGAAGGGCCGCGACGCCCGCTTCGACGGTTGGTTCTTCACCGCGGTACGCACCACCGGCATCTATTGCCGACCGTCCTGCCCGGCGGTGACCCCCAAGCGAGCCAACGTCAGCTTCCACCCGAGTGCCGCATCCGCTCAACGGGCCGGCTTCCGCGCCTGCAAACGCTGCCGTCCCGACGCCTCACCCGGCTCGCCGGCGTGGGATGTGCGCGGCGATCTGGCCGGACGGGCCCTGCGCCTGATCGGGGACGGGGTGATCGACCGCGAAGGGGTGACCGGGCTGGCGCGCCAGCTCGGATATTCCGAGCGTCAGGTCAATCGCACGCTGCTGGCCGAAGTCGGGGCCGGGCCGCTCGCCCTGGCGCGGGCCCAGCGCGCGCAGACCGCACGCATTCTGCTGGAGACCACCGAACTGCCCGCGGGCGACGTCGCGTTCGCCGCGGGGTTCGCCAGCATCCGACAGTTCAACGCGACCGTTCTCGAGGTGTTTGCCAATACTCCTTCGCAGCTGCGAGCGGCCCGCCACGAGCCGTCCGCACGGGGCGACCTCGGCCTGCGTCTGGCCTACCGGGCACCGATGGACCTGGCCCGCACCCTGGACTTCCTCGGCCGCCGGGCCATTCCGGGCGTCGAGGAGTACGACGGCACGACCTACCGCCGCACGCTGGCGCTGCCCGGCGGCCCCGCCCTGGTAGAGCTGCGCAGCGGGGTCGGCCACGTCTGGTGCCAGGTCCGGCTGGGCGATCAGCGCGATCTGGTCGCGGCCGTCGCCCGCGTGCGCGGGTTGCTCGACCTCGACGCCGATCCCGTGGCGGTGGACGAGACGCTGGCCGGCGACGCCGACCTGGCCCCGCTGGTGCGGGCTCGGCCCGGCCTGCGCTCACCCGGTGCGGTCGACGGTTTCGAAATGGCCGTCCGGGCCGTGATCGGACAGCAGATCTCGGTGGCCGGCGCCCGGACCCTGCTGGGCCGTATCGCCCGAACCTATGGTTCGCCACTCCGCGAAGGAGAGAGCTGGCTTACCTTCCCGACGGCCGAAACCATTGCCGTCCTCGACCCGGCCGAACTGCCGATGCCCCGGCGCCGGGCGGCCACGTTGATCGAGCTGGCCCGGCTGGTCTCTGTCGGGGAGTTGATGCTGAACTCCGGTGCCGATCGTCATCGCACCCGCGAGCAGTTGCTCGCGGTGCCCGGCATCGGGCCGTGGACGGCCGACTACCTGGCCATGCGCGCGCTCGCCGACCCGGACGTGCTGTTAGGCACCGATCTGGGCGTACGCAAATCGGCTGCCGCGTTGAGAATTACCCTGTCCGATCGGCACAACTGGGCGCCGTGGCGCTCGTACGCCACCCACCATCTGTGGGCGGCGCACCCATGAGGAGTTCGCGAATGAAGTACGCCCTGATCGACTCGCCCCTCGGGGCGTTGCTGACCGTGCGCGACGAGGTCGGGCTGACCATGCTCTACCTGCCGACCGGGAAGAACGCCAAAGCGCCCGACCCGACCTGGAACCACGACGAGGGCGCGTTCGCCGACGTCGGCGACCAACTCGAGGAGTACTTCGCGGGCCGGCGGCAGCACTTCGAGTTGGCGCTGCACCCCTCGGGCACCGAGTTCCAGCAGCGGGTGTGGAAGCAACTGCGGTCGATCCCGTACGGCGAGACGGCAAGCTACGGCCAGACCGCGGCGGCGATCGGGCACCCGAACGGATCGCGCGCGGTGGGCCTGGCCAATGGGCGCAACCCGATCTCGATCATCGTCCCGTGCCATCGGGTGATCGGGGCGAACGGATCGATGACCGGCTACGGCGGCGGGATCGAGGCCAAACAGTGGCTGCTGGCCCACGAGCGCCGAGTGGCCGGTTCGACCTTGCTCTAGTTGAAGGCGTTCTGCGCGGCTTCCAGGCCGTCGCGCACGATCGCCTCGACTGCGTCAGCGCCGCGATCGACGAACAGCGGCAGCAGTTTGCGCTCGGCCGAGCCGAAATCACGCAGCACGTAGTCGGCCGGATCCTGTCGGCCGGGCGGTCGCCCCACGCCGAGGCGCACGCGCGCGAACTCCTTGCTCCCGAAAGCCGCGGCTACGGAGCGGACCCCGTTGTGGCCACCTTCGCCGCCGCCGCGCTTGAGACGCAGCGTCTCGAACGGTAGATCGAGTTCGTCGTGCACCACGATCACCGACTCGACCGGAACCTTGTAGAAGCGGGCCAGACCGACTGCCGGGCCGCCGGATTCGTTCATGAACGACCTGGGCTTGCCCAGCACCACCGCCTGATCGCCGATTCGCCCCTCCAGGACGTCCGCGTTCGCCTTGTGGGCCTTGAACGTCGCACCCATCCGTTCGGCCAGCAGATCGAGCACGAAGAATCCGGCGTTGTGCCGAGTCCCGGCATAGCGCGGCCCCGGATTACCCAGGCCGAGGACCAGATGGCGCTCGGTGGCCATCGACGTCTCCGTCGGTGAACAGGTCTACTCGGCCTCGGCCGGTGCCGCCGCCGGAGCGGACTGCTCGCCGGCGCCGGTCTCAGCCGCGGACGCGGCCGCATCAGCAGCGAGAGCGGCCTCGGTCGGTGCCTCGGAGATCAGTAGCAGCATCTGATCCGGGTCACCGGCCAGCGTCGCTCCACTGGGCAGCACGAGGTCGGCGGCAGTGACGTGCGAGCCGATCTCCAGACCGTCGATCGAGACCTCGATCTCGCTGGGTAGGTGGGTGGCTTCGGCTTCGAGGCTGACGGAGGTGTTCTCCTGCTGCAGCATGCCGCCCGGTACCAACGAGCCGATGATCGACAATGGGACGTCGATCGTGACCTTCTCACCGCGCCGCACGGCCAGCAGGTCGACGTGCTCGAAGCTGCCCTTGAGCGGGTTGCGCTGGATCGCCTTCGGGATCGCGAGCTGCTCGCTGCCCTCGAGATCGAGCGTCAGCAGGACGTTGGCGCCGCCGTGCTTGATGGCGTTGGTGAACTCGCGCGCTGGCAATGACACGTGGCGAGGGTCGGCGCCGTGGCCGTAGATCACGGCGGGGATCTTGCCGGCACGACGGGTGCGACGGGCGCCGCCCTTGCCGAACTCGGTACGCGACTCGGCGTTCAGACGGACCTCGGACACAGCACTACTCCTCAAGATTCCTACGATCAGGCCAACATTCGGTGCCTCGGACGCGACGCGCGTCGACGAACGACACCGCGTCGATTTCGGACGATGCGTTGGGCTGGCAACAGCCGGTTCGCAGCTCCCTCGCCGGGGCAACCCGTTCAGCTTACCGGCGAAACGGCAATGCTCCGAACCAGGCCCGGTACCGGGTCGGATACCCGGACGGTAAATCGCGACCCGGCACCGACGTTAGAGTCCCTCGAGTGACCGCCCTCCACCCGCCCCGCACGAGTCCCGTGCGGGTCCAGGTGCCAGGCAAGATCAACCTGCATCTGGGCGTCGGGGCGCTGCGGACCGACGGGTTCCACGAGCTGCGCACGGTCTTTCAGGCGGTCGGCCTGTACGACGAAGTGATCGCGAGCCCCGCCGATGCCTTGGAGTTGACCGTCTCGGGCGAGCAGGCGGCGTCGGTCCCGACCGACTCGAGCAACCTGGCCTGGCGCGCGGCCGCATTGCTGGCCGAGCGGGCGCAGCTGGCCCCGAACGTGCGGTTGGATATCACGAAGGCGATTCCGGTGGCCGGCGGCATGGCGGGCGGGTCCGCCGATGCCGCGGCCGCGCTGCTGGCCTGCTCCGAGCTGTGGCGCCTGGGCAGCACCCGGACCGAGCTGGCCGAGCTGGCGGCGATGCTGGGCAGCGACGTCGCCTTCTGCCTGCTCGGGGGCACCGCTCTGGGCACCGGCCGCGGCGAGGTACTGGCGCCGGTGCTGTCCACCGGAACGTTCTGGTGGACGCTCGCCTTCGCCGATTTCGGCATCTCGACGCCGGCGGCCTACGCCGAACTGGACCGCCAACGCGGCGCGACGCCTTCGACCCTGCACCCCGCCGACGCCCTGTTGGATGCATTGCGGGCCGGGGATGCACTGGCACTGGGCCACGCCCTGGCCAACGACCTACAGGCGGCGGCCGTCTCACTGCAGCCGACGCTGCGGGCGACCCTGGCCGCGGGTCGCGAACTGGGCGCGATTGCCTCGATCGTGTCCGGCTCGGGACCGACCTGTGCGTTCCTGGCCGAGGACGAGGCCGAAGCGCATCGAATCGCCGCCGGCCTGGTCGAACAGGGACTGTGCCGGGACACCCGGGTAGCCCATGGTCCGGTACCCGGCGCGCGAGTTGTGCGCTGATGCCGGCCAATCTGATCAACCTGGAGTCGGTGGACAAGGCCTACGGCACGACCACCGTGCTCGAAGGCGTCTCGATCGGTGTCGGCGAGGGTGAACGAATCGGCGTCGTCGGTCGCAATGGCGGCGGCAAGTCGACGTTGCTGCGCCTGATCATCGGTGCTGAGCAACCAGACTCGGGCCGAGTCACTCGTACCGGCGGCGTGCAGGTCGCGGCGGTGGCGCAACGAGCGGACTCCCCCGACGGTGCCTCGATCCGTGACCTCGTCGTCGGCGACGCCGCCGTTCACGAATGGGCCGGAGACAGCGCGATCCGGGAGGTGCTGGGCGGGCTCGGCCTGGCCGAACTCGGCCTGGACTCCTTGTTCGGGCGACTCTCCGGTGGCGAGCGGCGGCGGGTCGCGCTGGCCGCCGCGCTGGTCCGCCAGGCCGACCTGTTGGTGCTCGACGAGCCCACCAACCACCTCGACATCGAGGCCATCACCTGGCTGGCCGACTACCTCAACGCCCGACGGGGCGCACTGCTGCTGGTCACCCACGACCGGTGGTTCCTGGACGCCGTGGTCGAGCGCACCTGGGAGGTCGGCGACGGCGGCGTCCGGCCCTTCGCCGGCGGGTATGCCGCGTACGTACTGGCCCGGGCCGAACGGGCCCGGCAGGCCGACGCGAGTGAGGCCCGCCGGCAGAATCTAATGCGCAAGGAACTGGCCTGGCTGCGCCGCGGGGCGCCGGCGCGCACCTCCAAACCACGCTTTCGGATCGACGCGGCCGAGGCGCTCATCGCCGACGTCCCGCCGCCCCGTTCGACCACGGAGCTGCGTTCACTCGCCCAGCGCCGCTTGGGTCGTAGCGTCTATGACGTCGAGAACGTCACGGTCCGGGCGGGATCGAAGCTGCTCCTCGAGGACGTCACGTGGCACGTCGGGCCGGGTGACCGCATCGGCGTCATCGGCGTGAACGGCTCGGGCAAGACCCACCTGCTTCGCCTGCTTGCGGGGACACTGGCCCCGACGTCGGGGCGGGTAGTGATCGGGCAGACCGTCCACGTCGGCTACCTCTCCCAGGAGATCGCAGAGCTGCCCGACAACCTGCGGGTCATCGAGGCCGTCCAGGAGGTCCGCACGACGGCGGTGCTGGGCGATGTCGAGCTGTCCGCATCGCAGCTGGCCGAACGGTTCGGGTTCGCCAACCAGCGTCAGTGGACGCCGGTCGCCGACCTGTCCGGCGGCGAACGGCGCCGGTTGCAGTTGCTCCGGCTACTCCTGACCCAACCCAATGTGCTGCTGCTCGATGAGCCGACCAACGACTTGGACACCGATACCCTCGCCGCGCTGGAGGATCTGCTCGATTCATGGGCCGGCACGCTGGTGGTGGTCAGTCACGACCGCTATCTGCTCGAGCGAGTCTGTGACTCGACCGTCGCCCTGCTGGGCGACGGCAGCCTGGCCGCGCTGCCCGGCGGGGTCGATGAATACCTCGCACTGCGCCGGGCGCGGCGGGCACCCACGGCTAGCCCGTCCGCGGCCAAGGGACCATCCTCGGCCGCGGACGCCCGCACCGCCCGCAAGGAGCTGGCCCGCCTGGAACGGCAGGTCGCAACCCTGGACAAACAGGAGAGCGCGCTGCACGCGCAGTTGGCCGAACACGCCACCGACTACGAGAAGATCGCCGAGCTGACCACGAAGCTGCGCGAGGTGACCGGCGCGCGCGAAGCCGCCGAGCAGGCCTGGCTCGAGCTGTCCGACGACTGATTGCGCCCGCTACACCGAGCGCGGTTTGATGCTGAGCTTCGGTCGGGGTTCCAGACCGTGCAGCCCGTTCCAGCCCAGGTTCACCAGGTGCGCGGCCACCTCCTCGCGACGGGGCTTGCGCACCTCGAGCCACCACTGGCCGGTCAGGGCGACCATGCCGACCAGCATCTGCGAATACATCGGAGCGAGCTTGCTCTGAAAGCCAAGGCGGGCGAACTCACGGGCCAGGATGTACTCCACCTGGCTGGCGATGTCGCTGAGCAGCGAGGAGAACGTTCCGGTGCCCGACGCAACCGGGGAGTCGCGGCTCAAGACGCGGAAGCCGTCGGATTCGTCCTCGATGTAGGTCAGTAGCACCAAGGCCGCCTGCTCGAGCATCTCCTTGGGCGTACCTGCGGTCAACGCGCCGGTGAAACGTCCCAGCAGTGACTGCATCTCGCGGTCGACCACTACGGCGTAGAGCCCCTCCTTGCCGCCGAAGTGCTCGTAGACCACTGGCTTGCTGACCCCCGCCCGGGCCGCGATCTCCTCAATCGAGGTCGCTTCGAAGCCGCGTTCGGCAAAGAGCGCTCGGCCGACATCGAGCAGCTGCTCACGCCGCTCACGGCCGGTCATCCGGACGCGGGGCCGCCCGTCGGAATCGGGCATGCTCAGGCCCGCAGCTTGGCGACCCGATCGCTGTTCGTCCAGCGCACGTCGCTTGCCCAGCCCAGCTTCTCGAACAGCCAGATGACCCGGGCCGACTCATCAACCTGGCCGCGCAGCACTCCGTGGCGGGCCGCCGTCGGGTCGGCGTGGTGCAGGTTGTGCCAGCTCTCGCCGAAGCTCGGGATCGCCAGGGGCCAGAAGTTGGTGCTGCGGTCGCGGGCGGAGAACGGTCGATTCCCCGCCGTGTGGCAGATCGAGTTGATCGACCAGGTGACGTGGTGCAAGACGCATACGCGCACCAGCGACGCCCAGAAAAACGCCGTCAGCGCACCGATCCAGGACCAGGTGAGCAGCCCGCCGAGCAGGGCCGGCAGGAACAGGGAGATCGCCCCCCACAGCGGGAAGTTGCGGTCGATGCGCCGCAGGTCCGGGTCGGCCAGCAGGTCGGGCGCGAACTTGTCCTGGTTGGTGTGCTCCAGGTCGAAGAGCCAGCCGATGTGGGCGTGGAAAAGTCCCTTGAGCAGCGCCGAACGCGTCTCGCCGTAGCGCCACGGCGAGTGTGGATCGCCGTCCTTGTCACTGAACGCGTGGTGGCGGCGATGATCGGCGACCCAGCGGATCACCGGTCCCTCGATGGCCAGGCTGCCCGCGATCGCCAGGCCGATCTTGAGGCCACGGACGGCCTTGAACGAGGAATGGGTGAAGTAGCGGTGATAGCCGACCGTGATGCCGAGCCCGGAGATGGCGTAGAAGATCACCATCAGGGCGAGGTCGAGCCAGCTCAGTCCCCAGCCCCAGGCGATCGGGACGGCGGCGAGCACGGCCAGGAACGGCACGATGACGAAGAGATAGAGCACGATTTGCTCGCCGCGCTTCTTCTGCCCCTCGAGAACCGGCTTGGGGCCGGAGGGCGCAGGTTCCAGGACCGACGTCAACGTGGGCACGACCTCTCCTCGATCGCCGAGTTCGGTCCCGGTCCATAACCTACGCAAGCGTAACCTGCTCGGACACCGGCGGGCCACTAGCGCTCAGCACTTTGCCGGACGCTCGGTAGGCTGGGCCCGCGCGATGGGGGATGGGGTAATTGGCAGCCCGCAGGCCTTTGGTGCCTTGCAGTCTCGGTTCGAGTCCGAGTCCCCCAGCCAGCGCGCTGACGTCGACTGGAGGCCCGAGCCCACGGTGAGCACAGTGACCCCGACAGCAAGCCCGACCCCACCCGCGGCAGTCATCATCCTCGCCGCGGGCGAGGGCAGCCGGATGAAGTCCACTCGGGCACCCAAGGTTCTGCACGGGTTCGCCGGACGTTCGCTACTGGGCCATGCCCTCGCCGCTGCGCGCCCCCTGCAAGCCGGGCGGACGATCGTCGTGGTCGGCCACCGGCGGGAGGAGGTGACCGCTCACCTGCACGAGATCGACCCGACGGCGCGCGTCGCGGTGCAGGCCCAGCAGCTGGGCACCGGCCACGCGGTCGGGGTGGCGCTCGATGACGCAGTGACCGGCACCGTGGTCGTCCTCCCCGGCGATGCTCCCCTGCTCAACGCCCAGACGCTGGCCGAGTTGGTGCACACGCACCGGGGCGCCGCCGCGACCATTCTGACCAGCCGAGTGGCCGATCCGAGCGGCTACGGACGGGTGATTCGCGATGAGCGCGGGCTGGTCCGCGACGTCGTCGAGCACAAGGACGCGACCGCCGCCCAGCTCGAGATCGACGAGATCGCGGCCGGCGTCTACGCCTTCGACGCCGCCATCCTGCGCGACGCGCTGCGCCGCGTGACGACCGACAACGCCCAGGGCGAGCAGTACCTGCCCGACGTGATCAAGATCTGCGTCGCCGACGGTCTCCCGGTACATGCCGTCACCGCCCCCGAGGCCGAGACGGCCGGCGTCAACGACCGGGTCCAACTGGCCGCGGCGGCCCGCGTCTACAACGACCGACTGCTCCGCGCGCACATGCTGGCCGGTGTGACTGTGCTCGACCCGTCCTCGACGTGGGTCGACGCCGACGTCCGCATCGAGGCCGACGTGACCATCTCCTCAAGCGTCGAGCTGCGCGGCAGCACCAGCATCGCCGGCGGCGCCCAGATCGGCCCATTCAGCACGCTGACCGATACCGTCGTCGGGTCGGACAGCCGGCTCGACCGGGTCGTGGCCAACCAGGTACGCGTCGGCGCCGGGGTCACCGTCGGGCCTTTCGCCTACCTGCGTCCAGGCACCGTGCTGGCCGATGGGGTCCACGTCGGCACCTACGTCGAGATCAAGGGCAGCGAGGTCGGCGTCGGCAGCAAGGTGCCACACCTGACCTACGTGGGCGACGCGACCATCGGCGAATACACCAACATCGGCGCCGCGACGGTCTTCGTCAACTACGACGGAGTGGCCAAGCACCGCAGCACAATCGGCAACCACGCCCGGACCGGGGCCGACAACATGTTCGTCGCCCCGGTGCATGTCGGGGACGGCGCCTACACCGCCGCCGGCTCGGTGATCACCGAGGATGTCCCCCCGGGAGCAATGGCCATCGCCCGCGCTCGGCAGCACAACGTGGCAGGCTGGGTGGAGCAGCGCCGGGCGGGCACCCCGGCGGCATTGGCTGCGCAGAAGAGCCAAGAGGCGAACACTGACGAAGGGGACAGCTCGTGAGTACGTTGCAGGTCGCCGGTCGCAAGAGCCTGGTGCTGTTGTCCGGGCGGGCCTATCCGCTGCTGGCCGAGCAGATCGCCTCTGAGATCGGCGTGACGCTCACTCCGGTGACCGCACGCGACTTCGCCAACGGCGAGACCTTCATCAAGCCCGACGAATCCGTTCGCGGCACCGACGCGTTCGTGATCCAGTCCTTCACGACGCCCATCAACGAGTGGGTGATGGAGAGCCTGGTGCTCGTAGATGCCCTCAAGCGCGCCTCGGCCAAGCGGATCACCGTGGTCATGCCGTTCTATCCCTACGCGCGCCAGGACAAGAAGCATCGCGGGCGTGAGCCGATTTCGGCCCGGCTGATCGCCGACCTGTACAAGACCGCCGGGGCCGACCGGCTGATGGCCATCGACCTGCACACCGCGCAGATCCAGGGTTTCTTCGACGGTCCCGTCGACCACCTCTTCGCGCTGCCATTGCTGGCCCGGTACGTCAAGAACAAGTACGGGTCCGAGAACCTCACCGTGGTGTCCCCCGACACGGGCCGGGTTCGGGTGGCCGAGCAGTGGGCCGACGAACTCGGTGGCCGGCCGATCGCCTTCGTGCACAAGACGCGCGACCCGCACGTGGCCAACCAGGTCGTAGCCAACCGCGTGGTCGGCGACATTCAGAACCGGGTCTGCCTGCTGATCGACGACATGATCGACACCGGTGGCTCGATCGTTAAGGCATCGGAGCTGTTGTTCGCCAATGGCGCGACTGATGTGATCATCGCAGCGACCCACGGGATCTTCTCCGCCCCGGCCACCGACAGCCTCAAGAACAGCCGTGTGAGCGAGGTCATAGTCACGAACAGTTTGCCGATCACAGAGGACAAAACATTCGACAAACTCACGGTCTTGTCGATCGCGCCGCTGTTGGCGCGGGCGATTCGCGAGGTCTTCGAGGACGGCTCGGTCACCAGCCTGTTCCAAGGGCGAAGCTGAGAGACTCCCGACAGTCAAGACCTACCAACGAAGATCCAACTCCTCATCGGGTAATTAGTAGGAGTGATCGTTCGGGGCCGGCCACATCGCGTTGTTGCGATGTTTTTTGGCGTCCTCGGGGTCTTTGCGATTCTCGGCCTGCTGGCCATCGGCCCGGCCAGCGCGAGCGAACGACACGTCCTGCTCGACGACCCGACTGCCTGCACGTCGACCACAACCGATACCCCCGCGCCCCCAGTCGTGCCGGGCGATCCGGTGGACCCGCTGCTTCCTCCGATTGCCGCCCTGCTGGCGCAGGCCGTTGATGACACGTGCATCCCCACACCGACCGACACGCTGACACCGACCGACACGTCCACGCCTACGCCCACCGTGACTCCCACCCAACCAACGGTCGAGTCGACGCCCTCCACGACGGCGTCGACGCCCCACCCGGCCCCGTCCTCGACCGCATCGCTGGCGATCGCTCCCGGATCGGGCAAGACCACCCAATCATCTAGTGCGGCCAAGTCGAGCAGCTCAGCCGCTACCTCCGCTCCACCGCGTCCGACGAGCGTCGCGCTGGCCCACGCGCAGGTCTCAGCCGCGTTGACCGCGCCGGCGGTCAGCGGCGAGGTGCGCCCACCCGACCCGAGCTCGGCCGAAGCGGGCTATCCCGATGAGTCCCCCAGCCCGACCCGTACCGCGCCTACGATCCAGCTCGCCGGAACACCGGTGCGCAGCTCCAACGCCGGCCGAATCGTGGCCGTCGGCGCGGCCGCATTGGTGGCGGTCGGTCTACTCCTGGCCGGTACCCGCGCCCGCCGCGCGAGCTGACGCAATTCGCACGAAGGCCTCGATGTCGAGCGTCTCCCCGCGCGCGGAGGGGTCGACGCCAGCGGCGGTGAGAACGCGCACGGCCGCCGTCGGAGAACCGGCCCACCCAGCCAGCGCCGAACGCAGCATCTTGCGCCGTTGCGCGAAGGCCGCGTCGATCACCGCGAAGACCTCCCGCCGCGGCGCCGCGGTCGGGCTCGGTCGACAGCGCACCCGAACCAGGCCGGAATCGACGTTGGGGACCGGCCAGAAGACCGCGCGGGGTACCGAGCCGGCCTGCGATGCCTGCGCAAACCAGGCCAGCTTCGCGCTGGGGACGCCGTAGACCCTGGACCCCGGCGGGGCCGCCAAACGCTCGGCTACTTCGGCCTGGACCATGACCAGGGCGCTGCGCAGGCTGGGCAGGGTCTGTAACAGGTGGAGCAGGATCGGGACCGAGGTGTTGTAGGGCAGATTTGCGACCAGGGCGGTCGGCCGGCCTACCACGTCTTGGACGGTCAGCGCGTCAGCCTCGATCACGCTCAGCCGCGACAACGCCTGAGGCTGACGCGTCGCGACTGTTTCCGGCAGTGCGCGGGCGAGGCGGGGATCGATCTCGACCGCGCTCACCGGATGTCCGGCGGCCAACAGTCCGAGCGTCAATGAACCCAGGCCCGGCCCGACCTCCAGCACATGCTCACCGTCGCCGAGCTGGGCCGCGGTCACGATGCGGCGCACGGTATTGGCGTCGTGCACGAAGTTCTGCCCCAGTGCCTTGGTCGGGCGCAGGTCCAGCATGTCGGCCAGCGTCCGGATGTCGACCGGCCCGAGGAGCGGGTTCAGGTCGGCCGGCTCAGTACCAGCCGTGGGCTTGCCAGCTGCTCCAGGCACCACAAGGAGTGCTGTATCGGCCGGCGATGTAGGCCAGCCCCCAGGCGATCTGCGTCGCCGGGTTGGTCTGCCAATCAGCGCCATAGGCACTCATCTTGCTGCCGGGCAGCGCCTGCGGGATGCCGTAGGCCCCACTGGCGTTGGCGGCGTTCACCCGCCAGCCGCTTTCACGGTTCCAGATCTGGATCAGGCAGGAGAACTGGTCGTCGCCCCATCCACGCGCCAGCAGCATCTGCTGGGCGATGGCCTGCGCCGATCCGGGGTCGACCACGATGGGAGCGGTGACCACGGGCGCCGCCGGTTTGGTGCCGACGTTCACGACCTGGTTGGTCGGCGGGGTCAGGACGGTGCTCGAGAGGATGGTCTGCCCGGTCGCGACCCCGTCGACGTAGACGACCGCGTAGGTGACCTGCTGCGTGCCGGCCTTCCCGGCGGTTACCACCGTGGTGGCGCCGGTGGCCAGCGTGGCGTCCTTGTTCTGGGTCACCGTGAACGGCAATGGCACCGTCGTGGTGACCTGTCCGGTGGTGACCGTCTGGACCGTCACCGTGCCGCCGTCGGTCAACGAGGACTGAATGGACGGACTGATCGAATCACTCGGTCCGTAGGTGATGCCGAGATCGGCCAGGAGGTCGGCCACCGTCGGGTCGGTCGTACTCACCGTCTGGGTCTTACCGCCGGCGACGACCGTGACCGATTTCGGCGCCAACACCGCGATGTCGGTAGGGGTCAGCGGCAACCGCTTGTCCCGCGAGACCGAGGTGAAGGACGCGGTCGGAAAGCCGAGGTCCAGCATCGCGGCCGAGACCGTGGGATCGGTGACCCAGAGATCGCGCTGAACCCCGTCGAGGCTCAAGTGCAGCAACCGGCCGCGCTTGAGGACGATCCGGGCGCCGTTGCCGATCTGCGCGTCGGGTGCGGGAGCGACGAGATCGTGGGCACCGATCGTGTAACCGGCCGCGGCCAGGGTGCCCCGGACGTTGCCGGACACCGTGTGCACCTGCCGCGTCTGCCCGTCGACCTCCACCGTGACCGTCTTGTCGACGCCGACCCAGGCCACCGTCGCTCCGACGACCCCCGCCAGCACGGCGGCGTAGAGGCCATACTTCAGACTGCGACGCACGCGGCGCTCTCCCAGCTTTCTGTCATCGGAAATCTGTTGCCGTGCCAGCAGCGTCGCGAGCTCCGGTCCAGATCACAGGACCATAACGGGAAACGTCGATGTTGGCGAGTCCAAGTGGCGCGTTTCGCGGTTTTTTTCGGGGCAATCCCGGCGAATCACTCCGGGGTCAGAGGCGCTGACCGCAGACCGGCCAGGGCGAACTACCCCGAGCGGCGTACAGGTTGCTGGCGACTGCGATCTGGGCGGCCTTGCTGGCCAGGTCGGGCCGCGCGGCGTAGGCGCCGCCCCCGTTGGACAACCAGGTGCTGATGTTGAACTGCAGTCCGCCGTAGTAGCCGTTGCCGGTGTTGATCGCCCAGTTACCGCCGGACTCGCAGGCGGCCACGGCGTCCCAGTTCAGACCCGAGGTCGAGGCCGGCGCACTGGCGGCCGGCGTCGCGGCCACGGCTGGCTTGGGGGCGGTGCCGACATTGACCACCTGGGCCTTGGCGGGCACGGTGTGGACGCGCGCGGTCTCGGTCTTGCTGCTCAGCACCCCGTCGACATAGACGCCGTCGTAGGTCACGGTGTCGGCGCCGTTCACGCCCTTGGTCACGATCGCGGACGTGCCGACCGTGAGGCTGGCGTCGTTCTGGTTCGTGGTCGGGAAGGCGACCGGCTCGCTCTGGGTCAGGGGCTGATGGGTGACGCGCTGCACGGTGATCGTCGCGCCATCGGTGATCGCCGCGGTCTGCGCCGGGGTGACGATGTCCTCGGCGCCAACGGTGACGGCCTCGTCCTTGACCAGGTCAGCCACGGTCAGGTCGGTCGTGGTAACCGCCGCGTTCGTCCCGTCATGGACAAGGTGGACCGTCTTCGGGGAACGGATCGAGATTGCCGTCGCGGTCAGCGGGAGGCGCTTATCACGCGACACGGATGTGTAGGCGGTGTCGGCGTAACCCAGGTCGGCCAGCGCGGCTGAGACCGTCGAGTCGGTCACCCAGACCTCGCGAGGGGTGCCATCGACGTCGAGATTGAGCAGCCGGCCGCGCTTGTAGACGATCGTGGTGCCCTTGCGCACCTTGGTGGTCAACGCGGGCGCCACGATGTCGTGGCTGCCTGGGGTGTAGCCGGCCTTCTTGAGCACGTCGCCGACGTTCTTGGCCGAGGTGTGGATGGTGCGGGGGGCGCCGTCGACCTGGATCGTCACCGCGGTGGCGCTCGAGGTCGTCAGGGCCAAGGTGCCACCGACGGCAGCCGCCACGGCTACTGCGGCCACGCCATATTTGATACTGCGATGCATGCGAAAAAAGCTCCTAGCTCGTCATCTTCGTTTCGTGTCGCGTTTGCGCGATTAACTGATTTCCAGTTGTCGATTGCGTTGTACTGCGAGGTCACGAGACGGTAACTAGAAGATTGCGGCAATGCCAAATGCGAGAAGTGCAGAACACGATAGTCGCGTTAGTTTTGCGTAAAGTCAATCCCGAAGAGTCGGGCCCCGTTTGCCCGAATTGAGTCGGCAAGGGTGGTCGGTGGGACCTCGATCGTCTCCGCAAGTTTGATCAAGGTGTGGGGCAGCAAATACGGCGCGTTGGGTCGTCCGCGGAACGGGTGCGGGGTGAGAAAGGGCGCGTCAGTCTCAACCAACAGTTGACCCATCGGCACCGTAGCGGCGGCATCACGCAAAGTTGGCGCGTTTGTGAACGTCACCACTCCCGGGATAGATAGGACATATCCGGCGGAGACGCAGCGACGGGCTACCTCGACGTCACCGGAGAAGGCGTGGAAGACCACCCGCTCCGGCGCGCCCTGCTCCTCGAGGATCCGCAGCACGTCCTCGTGCGCCTCGCGGTCGTGGATCATCAGGGTCTGCCCGGTGCGCTTGGCCAACTCGATGTGGCGGCGGAAATGCTCCTGCTGAGCGGCCGGCGTGGTGGTGTCCCAGTGGTAGTCCAGCCCGGTCTCCCCGATCGCGACGACCTTGGGATGCGCGGCCAGGGCTTCGAGCTCGTCGTAGTCGGCGTCGCTCATCGTGTTGATCTCGGTCGGATGAACGCCCACCGCGGCGAAGACGTCAGGGTGCTCCTGCGCGGCCTGTACACACCAGCGCGCGGAGGCCATCGAGTCGGCCACGGTGATCACGCGGGTAACGCCGACCGCCCGGGCCCGGGCCAACACCGAGACCACGAACGCGCGGTCGGGTTCGACCTTGGCCCGTTGGGCGATCGCGTCGAGGTGGGTGTGGGCGTCGAAGACCGGCGCGGGCAGCGGCTCGGGGTCCGGCGGTAGGTCGGGCGAGGTGCCCGGGTCAGGCACCGGAGTCCAACCGGGCCAGCTCCTGCTCGACAAGACCGGGATCGAGCTTGGTGAACACCGGTGTCGGGGCGGCAATGGGGCGACCGACCGGGATCGGCACCGATTCCCACCGCGCGCCGGTCTCGTACGAGCCGGTCAGGACCGAATAGCTCGGCGAACCGACCGCGGTCTCTTCCTCGACCTCAACCAACTCCGGCATGGCCGCCCACGCACCCTCATTACCAAGCAGCGCGTGCACCTTCGATGACGAGGTGGGCAGGAACGGCGTCAGCATGGTCTTGGCGTCGTCGACGACCTGCAACGCGACATGCAGCACGCTCTGCATGCGGTCCGGGTCCTCGTTCTTGAGCTTCCACGGTTCCATGTCCGACAGGTATTTGTTGGTCTCGCCCACCACGCGCATCACCTCGGCGATGGCGGCCTTCTGCCGCGAGCGGCTCAGCAACTCCCCCACGGTGCCGAACGCTGCCCGCGAGGAGCCGAGCAGGACGTGATCGGCGTCGGTGAGCGCGCCCGGCGCCGGGATCGAGCCGATGTTCTTGTTGGTCATCGACACCGTTCGGTTGACCAGGTTCCCCCAGCCGGCGACGAGCTCGTCGTTGTTACGGCGCACGAACTCCGACCAGGTGAAGTCGGTGTCCTGATTCTCCGGGCCGGCCGTCGCGAGGTAGTAGCGCAGCGCGTCGGCGTCGTAGCGGGCCAGCATGTCGCCGACATAGATGACCACGTGCCGCGAGGAGGAGAACTTCTTGCCCTCCATCGTCAAGAACTCGCTCGACACCACCTCATACGGGCGGTTCAGCGCCCCGAGCGGACCGGGCTGGCCACCCTTGGATCCGATTCCCGAGTAGCCCATGAGCATCGCGGGCCAGATCTCGGAGTGGAAGACGATGTTGTCCTTGCCCATGAAGTAGTAGGAGCGGGCCTCGGGATTGTGCCACCAGGCCTGCCAGGCGTCCGGATCGCCGCTGCGTCGAGCCCACTCGATCGACGCCGACAGGTAGCCGACGACCGCGTCGAACCAGACGTAGATGCTCTTGTCCGGCCGGTCGCGCCAGCCGTCCAGGGGCACCGGTATGCCCCACTCGAGGTCGCGGGTGTAGGAACGCGGCTTGAGGTCATCGAGCAGGTTCAGGCTGAACTTCTGCACATTGGTGCGCCAGTGGTCCTGCTGGCCCAACCAGGCGGCCAGGACCTCGCCGAAGGCGGGCAGGTCGAGCATCATCTGATCGATCTCGGCGAACTTCGGCGTCTCCCCGTTGATCTTGGACACCGGATTGATCAGATCAATCGGGTCGAGCTGGTTGCCACAGTTGTCGCACTGGTCACCCCGGGCGTGCGGATAGCCGCAGATGGGGCAGGTGCCTTCTATATAGCGATCAGGCAGGGTGCGCCCGGTCGACGGGCTGATCGCCCCCATCTGCTTCTGCTCGAAGATGTAGCCGTTGCGGAGCAGGCCGAGAAAGATCTCCTGCGCGATCGCGTAGTGGTTCTTGGTCGTGGTCCGGGTGAACAGGTCGTAGGACAGCCCCAGCTGCTGCAGATCCTTGGCGATCACCAGGCTGTTGCGATCGACCAGTTCGCGCGGGGTGATGCCCTCCTGATCGGCCTGCACCTGGATCGGGGTGCCGTGCTCGTCGGTGCCGCTGACCATCAGCACCTTGTTGCCGGCCATCCGCTGATAGCGGCTGAACACGTCGGAGGGGACGCCGAAGCCGGCGACGTGGCCGATGTGCCTCGGGCCGTTCGCGTAGGGCCACGCGACGGCGGTCAGGATGTGCTCGTTACTCACGGGCCAAGCCTAGTGACTAGTCCGCCCGGGGTTTCTTGGCCGCGATCATGGCGTCGAAGACGACCCGCTTGGGCACCTGGTTGTCCTTGGCCACCCGCGCGATGGCCTCCTTGCGGCTCAGGCCGCGGTGTTCCTCGTTCACCGCCACCAGGGCGGCCAGCAGCTGGGGTTGCTCGGGTGACCGGCTCGCCAGGGCACCACCGACGACAATGGTGATCTCGCCCAGCACCTCGCGCTCGGCCCAGATCCGCAGGTCGGCCAGCGGGCCCCGCACCGTTTCCTCGTAGGTCTTGGTCAGCTCGCGGCAGATCGCGGCCGGTCGATCCGGACCGAAGGCCACGACGAGCGCATCGAGCGTCTCGGACAGGCGGTGCGGGGCCTCGAAGAAGACCATGCTGCGTTGCTCATCGCCGAGGCGTTCCAGGGCCTCGGCCCGTTCCCCGGCCTTGCGAGGCAGGAAGCCCTCGAAGCAGAACCGGGCCACCGGCAGACCGGAGACGGCCAACGCGGCCAGGACGGCGGAGGGACCGGGTAACACGGTGACCCCGAAGCCCCCGGCCACCGCGGCCGCTACGAGCCGGTAGCCCGGGTCGGAGACCGACGGCATTCCGGCATCCGTGACGACCAACACGTCTTCACCGCGGCCCAGGGCGTCCAGAAGTTCCTCGACCCGCCGGCGCTCGTTGGCCTCGAAGAAGGACACGATTCGCCCCGTAGGCACCACATCGAGGTCGCTACAAAGGCGGCGCAGCCGACGGGTGTCCTCGGCGGCGATCACCGCGACTGTGGCCAGCGCCGCCCGCAGCCGAGCCGACGCATCCCCCGGGTTACCCAGTGGAGTCGCGGCCAAAATCACGGTCGCAGTGGGAGCACTCACGTTAAGACCCTACGATCGCCAGGTGACGGCGACGCTGGAGGTAGCTGACGCCGCCGACGAAGTTCCCGATCCCGATCAATCCGCCCCCCCCGGCCGGCCCGTTCCGGCGCCCCTGCAGCCTTGGCGCGACCCGCACCCGTGGATCGGGGCGGCCGTCGCGTTGTTCACCGTCGCGCTGGCCAGCATCACCCGCCTCTGGGCCCTGGGCTTCCCCCAGAGCAAGAGTTTCGATGAGGTCTACTACGCGACCGAGGCGCAGGAGGTGCTGCGGTTCGGCTACGAGGACAACCGCGGCTACATGTTCATCGTGCACCCACCCCTGGGCAAGGTGCTGATTGCCATCAGCTCCGGCCTGTGGGGTGGCAGCGACCACGTGTCGAACACGGTGGGCTGGCGGCTGGCGCCGGCCATCGCCGGCATCGCCAGCGTCTTGATCATCACCCGGCTGGCCCGGCGGATGTTTCGCTCCAACCTGTTCGGTGGCATCGCCGGCGTCCTGCTGGCTCTGGACGGGGTCTCGCTCGTGCAATCGCGCGTGGCGCTGCTCGATATCTTCTTGCAGCTGTTCATCCTGGCCGGATTCGCGGCCCTGGTCATCGACCGCGACCAGATGCGCGGTCGGCTCGCCGCCCTTCTGGAGGCCGGCGTCGACCTGACCGACGGCGTGCCCACTCTCGGTCCACGGCCCTGGCGATTGGTGGGCGGGGTGATGCTCGCGCTGTCGCTCGGGGTGAAATGGACGGCGCTGTCGTTCTTCGTTCTCTTCGTTTTCATGTCGCTGTGGTGGGATCGCGGTGCCCTCAAATCCGCCGGCGTCAGCCATTCCTGGCGCAACGCCGCGCGCCGCTCCTGGATCTACGCGATCTTCTCCTTCCTCATCGCGCCCATCGGCGTCTACCTGCTCGTCTGGCTGGGTTGGTTCACCGGGGAGAACTCGTGGAACCGGCACTGGGCCGATTCGCATTCGTCCTCGACCCACCTCAACCTGCCCTTGGGCTTCCACCCGGCCTTCAGCTGGGCCTGGGTTCCCAGCGGCATCCGCTCGCTCGGCTCCTACACGCTCAATGCGTATCGCTTTCACGAGACCCTCTACAGCCCGCACCCGTACGGCTCCAAACCGTGGAGCTGGCTCATCCTGGGCCGCCCGGTCACCTACTACTACCCGAGCAACCCGACCGGCTGCGGCGCTAAGAGCTGCTCGCGGGAGATCCTGCTCATCGGCACTCCCCTGATGTGGTGGGCGTTCGTGCCGATGTTGGTCTGGCTGGCCTGGCACTGGTTCACCACGCGCGATTGGCGGGCCTCAGTCGTCTGGGTAGCGATGGTGGCCGGCTGGTTGGTCTGGTTCCCTGACCTGAAGCGCACGATGTTCCTGTTCTACATGACGCCCCTGATCCCGTTCCTAATCCTGGGTCTCACCCTGGCGCTGGGCACCATGCTCGGCCCCGGGATCCAGGCCGGCCTGTCAGCAACCGAGCGGGTACGCGCCGAGCGCCGGCGCCGGTGGGGCCTGACGGCAATCGTGGTCTACCTCGGCCTCGTCGCGGCCGACTTCGCCTGGATGTGGCCGCTGTTCACCGGAGGGCTACTGACCTACAACCAATGGCATGCGCACATGTGGTTCTCGTCCTGGGTCTGAGGCGCGCGCCTCAGCACTCCGACAAGTGATCGACGGGCCACCGCGACTTTGCACTGCCTAGCGTTGCTTGCCGGTCCAGCTCGGGGTGCACGAAGCGACGCCCAGCGGTGCAGAATGTGCCGAGTCCAGCGTCCTGGATCAGCGTCCAGGAGAACGTTCTAGGCGAGCTGGTTGACGTCGGAGCCGGCTTCGGGCGCCCAGAGGACCACGCGGTCGCGGCCTAGGCGCTTGGCGCGGTACAGCGCGCTGTCGGCCGCCCGCATCAGTTCGTCCAACTCGATGCCGTGCCGTGGGAAGACTGAGACACCGATCGAGACCGTCAGCGCCTCGGCGGTTTCGCTCATCTCGTGGTGGCCGATGGTGGCCACACCGATCGCCTCGCGCAGTCGCTGGGCGACCAGGAGGGCGCGCGTCGTGTCGGTGTCGGGCAGCAGGACGATGAACTCCTCGCCGCCGAATCGACCGATCGCGTCGTAGTCGCGCAGCTCGCGCTTGAGCGTCTCGGCCACGGTCACCAGGACCGCGTCGCCGGCGATGTGGCCGTAGAGGTCATTCACCACCTTGAAGTGGTCTAGGTCGATCATGAGGAGCGAAGCCGATAGGTCCTCACGGCTGGCCCGCGCGAGTTCGCGCACCGCCAGCTCCTGCCACGCGACCGCGTTCAGCAGGCCGGTCTTCGGGTCGGTCATCGCCGCATGGCGGAACTCGCTCACGAGCGCACTGCGTTGCAGGCCAACCATCGGCGGCAGTACCAGAACGATCAACCAGGGGAACCCAATCAACAGCGCGGCCGCGATGCCGCCGAGGGCTAACGTCGCCAGCTCGAGGAGGTTGTCCTCCCATGACAGCCAGAAAGTATCCAGGGCGAATGTGTGCGTCGCGACCGAGACGGCCGCTGCTATCAAAGCCCGGTTGATGATGATGTAGATCGCGATCAACACAATGATCGTCGCTGCAGTTCGTGCGGAGCTAGACAGTTCCCCAGGCCGAAGGCCGACCTCGCCGAGAATCCAACTCGTAGCGAGACAGGTCAGCACAATCGCCGCGACGCTGTAAACGTTGCGATACGGCTTTGTTCCGGATTTGCTGGTGGATAAAATCCACGAAAGGCCGGTCAGCCCGACAACACTCACTACGGCGTAACCCGCGGGAAGGGCAAAGACGGCGGCAACCGTCCAGACGGACGACATGTCGGCATTGACCCCGCCGCCAAACCGGACCCGAAGAACGTCAACCCGCCGAGAGCCGACGTCATAGAGGGCGCTCAGCGCGATAATGGCGACGGCGCGGGTCGCTAACTGAAGATCGAATGAAGACCCAAGGATCGCGTGAGCGCTCCATACGAGCGTGACCAGTTCCACGCCGAGCAGAAGGCCGATCAACTGGGGCGGAACAGACCAGATCTCCCACCGGCGCATCCTTTTGATGGGCGTGGGTTTAGAAGATCGGTCCAACTGCGTCATACTGTCAATGCATCCCTCGTCATAGAGCGCACCCAGCGTATCTAAAGCCGTGCTCCCTGTGAGCCTAACCCATCCGCAGCGACCTGCCCTACTCAGGAGATGGAAGTCAACGGAATCAACTTAACACAGAAATCACGCAAGGGAAAGTCCTGTCGAGCCCATTACTTGACGGTGAGTTCACACCCTTGCGCGGATGTCCGTACTGGATCCCTTCGCTTGTTACCGCCCCGACGCCGAACCGGAGGTGCCCCATGACGAACACCAAGTGGTCCTAAGACCAGCCAACAGCCAGCACGCACACACGACCCGAACCGGAGGTGCCCCATGACGAACACCAAGTGGTCCTAAGACCAGCCAACGGCCAGCACGCACACACGACCCGAACCGGAGGTGCCCCATGACGAACACCAAGTGGTCCTAAGACCAGCCAACAGCCAGCACGCACACACGACCCGAACCGGAGGTGCCCCATGACGAACACCAAGTGGTCCTAAGACCAGCCAACAGCCAGCACGCACACACGACCCGAACCGGAGGTGCCCCATGACGAACACCAAGTGGTCCTAAACGAACAGACCGCAACCACGCTCCCTAAGCCCAGGCGGGCTACGGTTGCACCGCGTGTAACGTCCGCCGCCATTCCACGGCGAGGGGAATACCGGTCAGAACTATTGCAAGGCCAGCAATAGCGATAACTCGTGACGCATCTAGCCTTTGCCCCATCAGCCCTCCGGCCAGGATCCCGAGGCCCTGTACAGCCAGCAGACCCGAGGACGCGAGCCCGACCACTTGGCCGCGCCGGTCATCTGGAACCGTACGAACGAAAGTTGCCACTGCCTGAACCTGAAATGACGCCGCGAGCCCGGTCAACGCCCACAACAGGGTCGAGACAGCCAGAACAGGGCCGGCGAAGCAGGCGATCAGCGGCAGACCCGTGGCCACCGCCATCGGCCCCAAGAGTCGCAAGCGAGTCGCATCGGGCACATAGCGCACGAGCAGCCAAGAACCCAGGGCCTGCCCGGCCGGCATAGCCGCCATCAGGATCCCGACGGCGACGGCGCCCTTGCCCAGTGAGTGAGCATAGGGCGCGGCCAAGCCCTCCGGAATGACGTAGAACGCGGCCAGCCAGGCCAGACCGAGCAAGGACCACAGTCGTGGATCGGCACGGATCAGCGCGATGGCGCTGCGGATCGAGGAACGATCCCGTACAACCGGGTCGACGGCCGAGTCGATTTCGTGGGCCAAGCCCGTCGCGCTGGCTGGCCGGGGCCGCACGGTCCAGGCGATCACCACGCCCGATATCAGGAACGTCCCTGCGTCCAGGAGCAAGGCCGAGTGTGAACCGATCACCGCGACGAGTGCACCGCCGAGGGCGAACCCGAAGATCTGGGCCAGCTGGTCGGTGAACATCCGCAGTCCGGAACCGGCCACGTAACGCTCGTCGTCGAGGATCTGCGGGAGGACAGCAAGGTTGGCGGAGTTGAACGGGGCTTCGAGCAGCACCACAAGCACGAGCAGGACGCCCAGGTAGAACGTGGGGATAGCAGGTATCGCCATCAACGCGAGCAGCGGAACCCGGAGCAGGTCGCAGGTCACGAGCACGTCGCGCCGGACGAAGCGGTCGGCCAGCCCGCCGAGCAGCAAGCTGCCCAGAATCGCCGGCACGAAGGTGAG
This sequence comes from uncultured Actinomycetes bacterium, assembly GCA_963828015.1. GTDB lineage: Bacteria > Actinomycetota > Actinomycetes > Mycobacteriales > Jatrophihabitantaceae > CAVPUA01. The sequence goes on along the minus strand of CAWHCD010000008.1, from coordinate 33,404 downwards.
GGCGTAGACGAGGGCTGTTTCGGCCGCGGAGCCGGTCCGGTCGAAGACGAGCAGGGCCAGGGCCACTCGGGCCAGTTGATCACCGATCTGAGACTGGGCGCCCGCCAGCCAGAGCCACCGGAACTCCGGCACACGCAACGCGTCACTGAACGTCGCAGAGCGGGTGGTCACAGTGATCACTGTCCCTTATCGATGAGATCGGCGAAAGTCCGACCCACTAGGTTTTGAACCCAATCTGACGCCATGCCTCATATGTCGCGAGCGCCGCGCAGTTGGATAGATTCAGCGAGCGCCGACCGGCGAGCATCGGGATCCGGACCCGCTCGGTCACCTCCGGGCGAAGCAGCGTCTGCGGATCCAGCCCGACCGATTCACGGCCGAAGAGCAGGACATCGCCCTTCTCGTAGGCAATATCACTGAACACGGTCGTGGCGCCGGCGGTGAAGGCGAATACCCGGGCCGGGCCGATCGCGGCGAACGCGGCATCGAGGTCGACGTGAACGGTGACGTGAGCGAGGTCGTGATAATCCAGCCCTGCGCGGCGCAGTTGTGCGTCGGCCAGGGAGAAGCCCAGCGGCTCGACCAGGTGCAGCGACGCGCCGGTGCAGGCCGCCAGCCGGATCGCGCTGCCGGAGTTGCCGGGAATCTCTGGGGCCAGGAAGACGATGTGGAACACGTCGCGACGCTAGTTCATGTCGCTGAGCTCGCGGCCCTTTGTCTCCTTCACGAACACGGCCACGAAGACGAACGAGAGCGCCGCGAAGATCGCGTAGATGAGATAGGTCGCGGACAGGTTCCAGTCCGACAGGCGCGGGAAGGTTTCCGTGACGGCCCAGTTGGCGACCCAGTTGAACGCGGTTGCGACCGAGATCGCCATCGCCCGGGCCTTGTAGGGGAACATCTCCCCGATCATGACCCAGAGGACGACACCCCATGACACGGCGAAGAAGAAGACGAACGTGTGGGCCGCAATCAGTGCGGTCAAGCCCTGGGCGTGCGGAATGGAGATGTCGTCGCCGCTACCGGTCTTGAACGAGAAGGCCCAGGACGCGACCGCCAGACTGATCGCCATGCCGACCGAGCCCACGAGAGCGAGCGGCTTGCGGCCGACGCGGTCGATCAGGGTTATCGCGATGACCGTACCGATGATGTTGACCACCGACGTCGAGAGACTGATCAGCAGCGAGCTCGACTGATCGATACCCACGGACTGCCAGAGGATCGAGGAGTAGTAGAAGATCACGTTGATGCCGACCAACTGCTGGAAGACCGCGATGCCGATGCCGGCCCAGACGATCGGCAGGAACAGGAAGCGCCGGTCGTAGATGTCGCGCAGGCGGGGCTTCTGATCGGTCGTGATGGAGTGCTGGATCTCCGCGATCCGGGCCTCGACGTTGTCCCCTTCAAGGTCGGCGACGATGCCTCGGGCTTGCTCGAGCCGATCCTTGGTGATCAGCCAACGCGGTGATTCCGGGATCAGGCTGGCCAGGGTGAAGTAGACGATCGCAGGCACCGCCGCAGCCATCAGCATCCACTGCCAGGCTTCGAGAGGGCCGAGCGGATTCTGGCTCTTGCCGTCCGCCCCGAGTGCGATCAGCCAGTTCACCAGCTGCGAGGCGGTGATGCCAAGGACGATGCCCATCTGCTGGAAGGAGGCCAGCGCCCCGCGGTTGGCCGCGGGGGCGATCTCAGCGATATACGTCGGACCGATGACCGAGGCCAGTCCGATGGCGATACCGGCCAGGACCCGCCAGCCGGCCAACACCCACACGTTCGGGGGAACCGAGGAACCGATTGCACTCACGGTGAACAGGGCGGCCGCGATCTGCATGACGCGGATCCGGCCGACGCGGTCGGCCAATCGACCCGCGACGAGGGCACCAGCGGCGGAACCGAGCAGCGCGACCGCCACCACGGTGCCGGTCTCGCTCGAGGACACGTCGAAATGGTCCTGAATGCCGACGACCGCGCCGTTGATGACTGCACTGTCGTAGCCGAACAGGAAGCCGCCCATCGCCGCGGCCGCGGCGATGAACGCGACCTTTCGCGTCGATGCCGGCTTTTGGGGATGGGCCATTCCAACGGCCGCCGTCGTCATCGGAAGTCTTCTCCTGTCCGTGGGCTCGCTGTAGTGGATCATGCGGTCCGCGGGTAGGCCAGGATGAAGGCCTCGCTAAGCCATCAGCGCGCGCGCCATCGCCTCGAACTCCGCCGAGGTGAGGGTCCGATGAAGGCGGATGCCCTCGTCCTTGACCTCATTCAGCAGCGCGGGCTTGCGATCTTCGGGAAAGGTGATCCCGAGATCATTGAGCACCCATTCGACGTTCGCCATGCCGCTGTACTTGCCCAGGACCAGCCGCGGGCTCTCGGCACCGACCAGCTCCGGTACGTAGGGAAACAGCCACTGCATGTCGCCGCCGCGCTCGGCCCAGCGAGCGAACTCGACCGCGACGGTTCCCGACTCGATCTCGCCGATCCGGCTCCCGACGATGGGCCGGTTGGTCGGAATCGGGTGGCCGGAGTAGGTGCTGACCATCGATGTGATCGCGGGGAAGTGCGAAGGGTCCACCGTGGTGCTCGCCCGCTGCAACAGGGCCGCAGCCAGTACAACCTCTTCAAGGGGCGCGTTGCCGACGCGCTCGCCCAACCCCAGCACGGTCGTGTGAATGATCGACGCGCCCGCCGACAGTCCGGCGATCGCGTTCGCGGTGGCCAGCCCGAAGTCGTTGTGGGCATGCAGCTCGATCGGCAGGCTCGTGCAGGCGCGGACGGCCGCAACCAGCCTCTTCGTACCTTCCGGGCTGAGCGTGCCGAACGTGTCCATGAGCGAGATCGAGGTGAACTTCTGCGACGCGTCGATCGTCTGGACGAGGTGCTGGAGTTCGTCCTCGGTATACCGGGGCGAGTCGGCGAGCAGCAGCGTCGTCTTGAGCCCGGCGCTTTGGGCGAGGTCCGCCGCGTCGATCGCACCCTGAATCGCCCCGTCGAGCGTCCAGCGGAAGATCTCGCGGTACTGGCGATTGGCCAGCAGGATGATGCCGGTGCCGTCGACCCCGACGTCGATTGCCATCTTCACATCCGAGGCGACGGCCCGGGCAATGGTCCAGATCTCCGCGTTCAGGCCGGCCTCGACGATGGACAGGATCGCCTTCCGGTCGTCGTCGGAGACGACCACCATGCCCGCCTCGATGCGGTTGACGCCGGCGGCATCCAGCGCCGTGGCGACGCGCAGCTTCTCTTCCGGGGTGAAGACGACCCCAGCCTGTTGTTCGCCATCGCGCAACGTGGTGTCGTGGACGATCAACGTCTGCGGCGGCGAGTCGTCCTCGGTGGAGAAGTTCCATGGACTCACGAAGGAGGTGTCGGTGTACGTCGAGAAATCGCTCGTAACTTCGGTCATCCGAGTCTCCTATTCGATCGCTGCCGGCTTCACCGCGCTGCCTCGACTGCTCCTGCTTGGCCGAAAGCGTAGCTCCTACAGGTGGGACGCGATCGGCCAGTGAAGCGCCCGAATGCACCGAGTTTGGGCACCCGTCGGCATCCTTCGAGGCCTTTCGCGAGCTTCCAGCCGGGAGTCGTTCTCCCAAATCGTTACTGGAGTTACACTTTGCCCAAGGCGGAATGCTACTGCGCAGTCCCCGACGGGCGGCCGCTGGGCCGTAACCTGAGCCGAAGGATGTTCCAGCCATGTCATCAGATGCCGAGTTGGTCGCCAAGCGGCTGAGTTCCGTGATCGAGCCCTCGCTGGTCGTGACCGACCCCGATATCTTGGCGTCCTACGTCCATGACGAGGCCGAATGGACGCCCCACGGTCTGCCCTTCGCCGCGGTTCGGCCGCGCACCACCGAGGACGTGCAGGCGATCGTGCGGACCTGCGCGGAACTGAACGTCCCGATCGTCGCCCGCGGTGCCGGCACCGGCCTTACCGGTGGAGCCAACGCGATCGACGGGTGCGTGATCATCTCACTCGCGAGCATGGACAAGGTCCTCGAGATCAGCGCTGAGGACAAGATCGCCGTAGTCCAGCCCGGTGTCGTCAATGACGACCTGCGGGCCGCCTGCGCCGAACACGGCCTCTGGTATCCGCCGGACCCGGCCAGCTCGCCGTGGTCGACGATCGGCGGCAACGTGTCGACCAACGCCGGCGGCGTGTGCTGCGTGAAGTACGGCGTCACTCGCGACTACGTGCTGGGCATGCAGGTCGTACTGGCCAGCGGCGAGGCAGTGCGCCTCGGCCGCCGCACCATGAAGGGCGTTGCCGGTCTGGACCTGTGCGGCCTCTTCGTCGGATCCGAAGGGACGCTCGGCATCATCACTGAGATCACCGTTCGACTCCGGTCGGCCCGCGCCGCCGAGCAGACGGTGGTCGGCTACTTCGACACGCTCGGCGACGCCGGTCGGGCCGTCAGCCTCATCGCGGCGTCCGAGGTCGTTCCGTCGGCGCTGGAGATGATGGACCGCTACTGCCTGCTTGCCGTCGACGAGTGGACCAACATGGGACTGGCCGACGAGGGCAACGTGCTCCTGCTCGGGCGCACCGACGCGCCCGGCGAGTCCGGCGATCGCGAGGCCGCCCGGATGCTCGAGTGCTTCGAGGGGGCCGGGGCCACCTGGGCCACCCGCTCGACCAACGTCGAGGAGGCCGACATGCTGTTTCAAGCCCGGCGACTCGCCTACCCGGCGCTCGAGCGGCTCGGGCCGGTGCTGTGCGAGGACGTCTGCGTGCCCCGTTCGCTGGTCCCCGAGATGCTCCTGCGCATCGAGGCCATCGCCAAGAAGTTCGACACCCAGATCGCTACGGTCGCGCACGCGGGCGACGGAAACCTGCACCCCATGATCCTCGCGCCGGTCGGCGACGACGACGCCCGCGTGCGGGGCCTGCAGTGCTACGAGGAGATCATCAGCGAGGCGATCGCGATGGGCGGCACGATCGCCGGCGAACACGGCGTCGGCCTGCTGAAGATGAAGTCGCTCGTCGAAGAGGTCGGCCCGGTCGTGATGGATCTACATCGCTCGGTGAAGCACGCCCTCGACCCCAACGGCCTGTTCAATCCGGGCAAGATGTTCGAAAGCGTCCCGGCGGCCACGGCAGGACGACTCGGATGACCACGACCGCATGGACCGCCCCGTTCGACCCGGCCGCGATGCCGCAATCGAACCGAACCGATGCGCTGCGGGCCATCGAAGAACGAGTGCTCTGGCTCTCGACTGCCATCGTCGATCACGCCAACCGGGTACGTCCGAACCCGAGCGGGTTGAAGGTCGGCGGGCACCAGGCCTCCAGCGCATCGATCGTGTCGATCATGACCTCACTGTGGTTCGAGCACCTCCGTCCCGGTGACCGGGTTTCGGTCAAGCCGCACGCCTCGCCGGTCCTGCACGCGATCAACTATCTGCTCGGGGATCTCGACGTCTCCTACCTGACCAAGCTGCGTGAGTTCGGCGGGCTGCAGTCCTACCCGAGCCGGGCCAAGGACCCTGATCCCGCCGACTACTCGACCGGGTCCGTCGGGATCGGCGCCTCGGCTCCGATCTGGGGCGCATTGGCGCGACGCTACGTGAACGCGCATTTCTCCGACCGCGGAACCGGCCGCCAGTACTCCCTGGTCGGCGACGCCGAACTGGACGAAGGGGCCTGCTGGGAGGCGATCCTGGACCCGATGGTGACTGGCTTCGGGGAAGTCGTATGGATCGTCGACCTCAACCGGCAGTCCCTGGACCGCGTAGTGCCGAACATCGGCGCGATCCGCCTGGCGGGGATGTTCGAGGCGGCCGGCTGGCAGGTGCTGACCGTAAAGTACGGCGCTCTGCTCGAGGGTTTGTACGCCCAGCCCGGCGGAAGCGCCTTGCGGGCCCGAATCGACGCCATGCCGAATCCGGAGTATCAGCGGCTGCTGCGCCACACGGCGGCCGAAGTCCGGACGCGGTTGCCCGGTGACGGCCCCCAGGCCGAAAGCATTCGCTCACTGCTCGAAACCGTCAGCGACGACGAGCTGTACGCCGCCATTCGTAATCTGGGCGGGCACGACCTGTCAGCGCTCAACGATGCCTTTGCGCGGATCGATGACACGCGTCCGACGGTGATCTTCGCCTTCACGGTCAAGGGTTATGGCCTGGCGATGGAGGGGCATCCGCAGAATCACTCGGCTCTTCTGACCGCGACGCAGCTGGGGCAGTTGGCCGGCCGGCTGGGCACCGACGTCGACGATCCGTGGCGGCGATTCGAGGACGGCAGCCCGGAAGCCGAGCTGTGTGCCCGCGTCGCTCAGCGGCTGGAGCGGGCTCCGGTTCCGGCGCTGCCCCACGTCAGCGTTCCGACCGATCTCGGTCGAACTCCCACCGGCGTGGCCACGACCCAGGCGGCGCTCGGGCGGACGCTGCTCGATCTGAACCGGGCGGCCCCGGACGTCGGCGCCCGCATCGTCACCGTGAGCCCGGACGTCAGCTCGAGCACAAACCTCGGCGGCTGGGTGAACAAGGTCGGAGTGTGGTCCGCCGACGACCAGACGGACTGGTTCGCCGACGACGCCGAGACGAACCTGCATTGGCAAGAGGCGCCAACCGGTCAGCACATCGAGTTGGGTATCGCCGAGACGAACCTGGTTGGCGTGCTCGGTGAACTCGGCGCGACGTGGAGTCGGTGGGGCGAACCGCTGCTCCCCATCGGAGTTCTCTACGACCCGTTCGTCGAGCGGGCCCTCGAGCCGTGGTCGTTCGGCATCTACGCGGGCGGGCAATCGCTACTGGTCGGCACTCCCTCGGGGGTCAGCCTGGCCGCCGAGGGCGGCGCCCACCAGTCGATCAAGACCCCCTCGATCGGGCTCGAACAACCCGGCTGCATCAGCTACGAACCGGCCTTCGCGCAGGACGTCCAGTGGACGATCCTCGCCTCTTTGGCGCAGATGGGTCGGCCGGGCGGGTCGTCCTCCTACATCCGGCTCAGCACTCGCCCCGTCGAGCAGTCACTCGCCGCGATTCCCGCCGATCCGGCTGCGCGTGAACGTCGTCGCAAGAACGTCGTCGCCGGCGCCTACCTGCTGCGCCGGCCCGAGCGAGCCTTGGTGACGATCGCCAGCATGGGCGCGCTCATGCCCGAGGCAATCGAAGCGGCGCAGCGACTGGAGGAGTTGGGGTTCCCCGCTGACGTCGTCTGCGTGACCAGTCCGGGCCTGCTCTTCCAGGCGGTGCAGGCCCGTCGCGGGCTGGGCAGCGCACCGGACTGGATCCTCAACGTCGCGTTCCCGGCCGAGCGCGCGGCCCCGATGGTCACGGTGCTCGATGGTCATCCGCACACGCTGGCATTTCTCGCCGGCATCAATCACGTCCCGGCCACTCACCTGGGCGTGACGGTATTCGGCCAGTCGGGCAACCTGGAGAGCGTCTACCGCTACCACGGGATCGACAGCGACTCCATCGTGGGCGCCGCGTTGGACCTGGTCGACTGACCTGCTGGCTCGCTCGACGCCGGTATCGCCGCTAGGAGGCGATCCAGGCTTCCATGTACTCACGAGCCGCCTCGGGAATGAGCTCGAAGCGAGCACCGGCCAGGCTCTCGGGAGCGAGCAGGGCCATCACCGGGTAGTCCTCGGGCGTGCGCTGTACGCCTTCCAGGACGACGCCGCGGGCCGACAGATCACTGATCCGGCCGGCGCAGTTGGGCTCCCACATGCCGATGTGGTGCAGGCCCAGGTGCTCGGGGCCGAAGATGCCGCTCTCCTGAACCTGCATCAGCTCTATGTAGGGCGGGGCGCCCTTGGAGTACGTGCAGCGGATCGAGACGTCGAGCGTGCCTTCTGGCGTCTGCAGATTGTCCAGGCGGCTCTCGATCGGCGACGCGAAGGTAATTCCCAAGCGCGAGCCGAATATGTCGATTGCCTCGTCAAAGTCTTCGACCAGAATCCCAACGTGCATAAACGTCATGGAGAGTCAGCCCCTATTAATTCGATCGTTGATATGGATTCTTGATCTCGATCGTCGACCTTATCGGGCTGGACTTGCGAGAGGCAACAGCAGATTTCAGCCCCTCGCGTAGCGCTCACGTACCGCCAGGAGCAGGGCGCGCGCAGCCTCCGGATCACGTCGCTCGGCCCGAAGTTTGAGGATCTCTCCGGAACGACGATCGGCCGGCACATCGTCCGTCCTCGCCATGACGAGCACGTGATAGTGCGGGAAGGACTCCCCGAAGCTGACCGCGTAGACCGTCGGCGCCCCGGTGGCCGAACCCACCGCTGCACTCAGATCGCGCAGACGAGGTCCGAAGGTCGCCGCCTCGCGCTCGTTGAGGGCAGTGATGCCCTCCCCGTGACGGCGAAGGCACAACACGTACCAGCCCGGAACCTCGAAGCCGGGCAGGATGCCCGCGCTCCAGTCCTCATCAGCGAATATGCGCTGGTCGGCATCGATGATCTCCTGCGCACAAATGAGGCAGTCGGGTGCGCTCACGGTGCTCACCGGGCCCGCCCGGCCTTGAACGTAATCGCGTTGACGATATGCACGAGAGTGAGAATGCCATCCCCGCTCGCGTGGTGGCGTATCGCAACGCCCCCGGGTCAGTTCAGTTGTTACCCGAGGTCGAGGAAGGAACGGTCCAGGTCGGCGACGGTCGGCGCGCCGAGCAGCGTCATGGTGCGAGTTACGTCTTCGGCGAACCAGCTCAGAACCCGATCGACGCCGCGTTCACCGGCCGCGCCCAGGCCATAGAGGTAGGCCCGACCGGCCATCGCCGCGGTCGCGCCGGCCGCCACCGCCTTGACGATGTCGCTGCCACGGCGCACGCCTCCATCGCAGATGATCTCGGCCCGGCCGGCCACGGCGTCGACGACCGGGGCGACCAGCGAGAACGTGGCCGGTGCATCGTCGAGCTGACGGCCACCGTGATTGGACAGCGCAATCGCCGTGACGCCACGCTCGGCGGCCAAGACCGCATCCTCGACGGTCTGCACGCCCTTGAGCACGATCGGGCCGTCCCAGATCGCCCGTAGCCAGTCGATGTCGGCCCAGGCCAAGGCGGGGTCATACTGGGTGGCGATGTAGTCCGAGAGCTGTACCGGTGACGACCCATCGCCTACGGATTGGCCGATGACGTTGGCGAAGCGGATCGGATCGGATCGCACCAAGGACCAGGTCCAGCTCGGGTGCCGCGCGCCGTCGAGGATCGTGCGCGGCCCGATGGTGGGCGGCAGCACGAAGCCGTGGCGGATGTCGCGTTCACGGCGCCCAGCCGCGGTGGTGTCGACGGTGAAGACGAGCGCCTCGTACCGGGCGGCGGCCGCACGCGCGATCATCTCCTTGACCAGGCCACGGTCGCGCCAGGCGTAGACCTGAAACCACAGGCGTCCGTCACTGACGGCCCGAACCTCCTCGATCGACCGGGTGCTGAGCGTGGACAGCGTGTACGGGATGCCGGCGCGCTCGGCCGCCCGCGCCACGGCCAGTTCACCGTCCGGGTCGGCGATCCGGGTCAGGCCGGTAGGGGCGAGGACGAGCGGCAGCGCCGTCGGTTTGCCGAGCACCGTGGTGCTGACGTCGACGCCGTCGATACCGCGCAGAATGCGGGGACGAAACTTTGTCTGCGCGTAGGCCGCCTCATTGGCAGCCATTGTGCGCTCGTCCTCGGCCCCGCCGTCGATGTAGTCGAACACGCCGCCGGGCAGGCGCGCCCGTGCCAGCCGCCGGAGGTCGGCGACCGACACCGCCCGAGCCAACCGCCGCTGGATCGGATCGGTCTCGAACCGGCGGAACCGCACTACGGAGCGCAGGCTGTCGAGGGACTTCACGCTGCCTACAAAACCACACGTACGCCGAGTGGGCGCTAACGCGCCGAGTGGGCGCCTATCGCCGCCCACTCGGCCGTTTGGCGCCCACTCGCGCATGCCGACCCGCTGACCAGCCCGCTGACCAGCCCGCTGAACCCCCGACGACTAGCGCAACGAGGCGAAGAACGCCCGAATGTCCTCGACCAGGATCTGCGGAACCTCCATCGACGCGAAGTGGCCCCCGTGCGGCAGCTCGGTCCAGTGGACGATGTTGAAGTACCGCTCGGCGTGGCTGCGCTTGGTGCGAATGAGCTCGCCGGGAAAGTTGGCCACACCGGTCGGGACGGTGACGTAGGCCTGCGGCACCATCGTCTCGGGGGCCTGGTCGCGCTCCCAGTACAGGCGGGCCGAGGACGCACCGGTGCGCGTCACCCAATAGACCATGACGTTGGTCAGCATCTGGTCCTTGGTGAGCGACTGCTCGATGTTGCCGTCGTTGTCGGCCCACTCCTGAAACTTCTCGACGATCCACGCGGCCAGGCCGGCCGGTGAGTCATCGAGCAGATAGCCGATCGTCTGCGGCCGAGCGCCCTGAATGAAGGAGTACGCCCCGCCGGCCCGCCCGACCCGTAGCGCCCAGTCCGTGGGCGGCGCCGGTTCCTCACCGGGCGGCGGAGGCACGTTCATCAGGTTCACGTGTAGGCCGATCACCCGGTCCGGATAAAGCTCGGCCAGGTTGTAGGACACGATCGCGCCCCAGTCACCACCGTGCGCCCCGTAACGGTCATAACCCAGTCGCTGCATCAACTCGGCGAACGCGACGGCGATCCGGCGCACGTTCCAGCCCAGCTCGCTCGTCGGGCCCGAGAACCCGTAACCCGGGAGCGAGGGCACCACCACGTGGAAGGCGTCGCGCGGATCGACCGGATTGGTCAACGGCTCGATCAGCTCGAGGAACTCGACCAGCGACCCGGGCCAGCCATGAGTAAGAAGCAGTGGGACGGCGTCGGCGTGGGGCGAGCGGACGTGCAGGAAGTGGATCAGCTGGCCGTCTACGGTCGTGGTGAACTGATCGAAGCCGTTCAGGCGCGCCTCGTGCTCGCGCCAGTCGTAGTCCTCGAGCCAATACCGCACGACCTCCTGCAGGTAGGCCAGCGAGACACCCTGCTCCCACGCGATGTCGGGCAGCTCGTTGGGAAAGCGGGTGCGTCGCAGGCGGAGGGTCAGATCCTCGAGCAGCTCCGGCGCGATGTCGATGCGGTAAGGCTCGATTCCGGTGCCCGGCGTCGCCGTCATCGCACTAGGCGCTGACGCGGTAGTCGAAGAAGCCCCGGCCCGACTTCTTGCCGAGCAGGCCCGCGTCGACCAGTCGTTGCAAGTACGGGACCGGCGCGTACAGCGGCTCCTTGTACTCGTCGAACATGGCATCAGCGATCGCCTTGATGGTGTCCAGGCCGATGAGGTCAGCCAGGTGCAGCGGCCCCATCGGGTGGGCGCAACCCAGGACCATGCCGTCGTCGATGTCCTGCGCCGAGGCGAACCCGGATTCGAGCATCCGAATGGCCGACAGGAGATAGGGCACCAGCAGGGAGTTGACGACGAATCCGGCCCGGTCCGATGCGCGGATCACCGTCTTGCCCAGCACGTCGGTCGCGAACGCCCGAGCCCGGACGACTACCGACTCGGCCGTCAACAGGGAGGGCACGAGCTCCACCAGCTTCAGCACCGTCGCCGGATTGAAGAAGTGCACCCCGATCACGTACTCCGGTCGCGCGGTGGCGGCCGCGATCTTGGCGATCGGGATGGAGGAGGTGTTACTGGCCAGAATGGCATCCGGGCTGGTCACGATCTTGTCGAGCCGGGAGAACACGTCGACCTTGACCGCCTCGTCCTCGAGGATCGCCTCGATCACGAAATCACGGTCGGCGAAGTGTTCGAGGTCGGTCGTGAACTGGATCCGGTCCAGGATCTCGGCCCGCTGGCCGGCTTCGAGCTTGCCTCGGCTGATGGCGCGGTCAAGTGACGCCTCGATGCGGGCCCGGCCGCTCTCGAGCGCCGACGCGTTCACTTCGAACACCGCCACCGCTACGCCGGACCGGGCACATACCTCGACGATGCCGGCGCCCATCTGGCCGCAGCCGATGACGCCTACGCGCTGGATATCACTCATGTTTCCTCCGTGTACGTCGCGACCCCCGGGCAAGGTGCTCTCACCGGGGGCCGCGACCGTCTGGCTATCCGGCCTAGAAGCCGATGAACTCATCCTCGCGCCGGGTCAGCAACCACGTGCCATCCTCGGTTGCACGGAACTCGTCGTGATAGCGGGCCGCCATCAGCAGGGTCCAGCCACTGTCGCCCTTCTGAGCCATGATCACGTCGGTCGTGGCCTTGGCCGTGGTCTCGGTCCACTCGGTGACGAACACACTCGTGCTGATGTGACGCTGCGGCAGGGTCGGCTTCCACGCCTCCCAGGTGGCGTTGATGGCCGCGGCGCCTTCGTAGGTGCCCTGGCCGGGAACGACGAGCACGCCGTCGGGCCAGTAGAGCGCGGTCATGTCCGCGGACCGGCCGTCGTCCTGCGCCTGGGCGTGAGCGGCGATGACGTTCGACACCGCGGCGTACACATCTGCAAACGTGGTCATGCCGTGCTCACCTTCGCATCCTCGAATCGGTTTCCCATTGCCATCCTCCTTGCCGTCGTCGTCGGCCGGGTCCCGACCGCAGGCATCAGGATGTCAGCTGCGGTCGGCCCGGTACCACGCAGTGCCGGGTCAGCCGAAGAAGCCCTTGTACTCCCCCTCGATGGCCTCGGCCATCATGGACTTCATCAGCGGGCGACCGCCCGGGTTGAGCAGGAAGCGCCGCGGCTTGCCAGGGATGTTCGCCCCGTAGAAGTAGCTGTCCTCCCCGAACGGTGACTTCGAGGCGTACAGGGCGACCATGTCGTCCCACACCTTCTCCGTATCGGCCGGAACTTCGACGGTGGTGAAGTCGTGCTCGCGCATGTACTCGAAGATGCCGTGGATGAACTCGCTCTGGTCACCGGAGTAGCGCGGGTTGTTGCCTGCGGCTCCGTGCGGGCCACCGGGGAAGAACATGTTCGGGAAGCCGTGTGCCATCAGGCCAAGATAGGTCTGCGGCCCATCCGCCCACGAGTCGTTGAGCTTCAGCCCGTCCCGGCCCTGAATGCCCATGCGCAGCAGCGCACCGGTACCGAAGTCGAAACCGGTCGCCCAGACGATGAGGTCGAACTCCTTTTCCCCCTCGGTCGTCTCGATCCCCTTCTCGGTGACCCGAACCATCGGGGTCTCGAGGAGGGAGATCAGGTGCACGTTGGGCTTGTTGAAGGCCTCGTAGTAGCCGGTCACGAACGGCGGGCGCTTGCTCGCGTAGAGATCGCCCTTGGGGATCAGCTTGTCGGCCGTTGCCTGGTCCTTGACGATGCTGCGGTACTTCTTCTCGAGGAACTCGCACCACTCGCGGTTGGCCTCGGGGTTGGTGAAGATGTCGGTGTAGTTACTGCTCAGCGTCGCAAAGCCCGGCGCGTTCCAGGCGTTCTCGTAGAAGACCTGCCGCTCTTCCTTGGTGTCTTCGTACGTCGACTTGGTCGCCGGAATGTGCAGGAAGCCGCCCGTCGATGCCGCCAGCGTTTCGCGCATCCACTCGAAGCTGGCCTTGAGTTCCGCCTGTTCCTCCTCGGTAACCGGCCGGTTGTTCAGCGGCACGCACCAGTTGGGCGTGCGCTGGTAGACCGTCACCGACTCCACCTCGTCGGCGATCACCGGAATGACCTGCACCCCGCTGGAGCCGGTGCCAACCACGGCGACCCGCTTGCCCTTGAAGTCAACGGGTTCCTTCGGCCACAAACCGGTGTGGTACGCCTCCCCCTTGAAGTTCTCCCGGCCGGGGACGCGCGGGTAGTCCGGCACCGACAACACCCCGGTGGCATTGACGACGAACCGGGCCCGAACCTCGAGGCCGTCTTCGGTACGAACCGTCCATTTCTCACTCGTCTCGTCCCAGACCTCGGACGTGACCCGGCTGTTGAACCGGATGTGGCGGCGCAGGTCGAAGCGATCGACCACATAGTTGAAGTAGCGCTCGTTCTCCGGCTGTCCGGTGAACACCTCGGGCCAGGTCCACTCCTCGAACAGCTCCTTGGAGAAGAAGTAGCCGTAGGTGTAGCTCTCCGAGTCATACCGGCAGCCGGGATAGCGGTTCCAGTACCAGGTGCCACCGACGCCGCTTCCGGCCTCCAACATCTGGACGGAGAAGCCCGCCTCGCGGGCTAGGTACAGCTGATAGATGCCGGTCACGCCGGCACCGACGACGAGGACGTCTACGTCGACATTCACATCCGAGCTCATGCATTTCCCCTAGCGTGACGGCAGCCACGATGCTGCACGGTGGTGGTATGGATCTTAGGAAGGCTCAGCCGGCCATGTGCGGGTTGGTCGGCTGCTCGATCCCGAGGTGTTCGCGCAGCGTCACGCCTTCGTACTCGCGCCGGAACAGGCCGCGTTCCTGCAACACCGGGATGACCATACGCACGACCTCCTCGAAGGCACCGGGGAGGTGCGTCGCGGCGAGGACGAAGCCATCGCAGCCTCGGGTCTCGAACCACTCCTGCATCTGGTCGGCCACGCTTTCGGCTGTGCCGACGAAGCGCGGACCCTGGAGCAACGTGGCGCGATGGGCGGCCAGGTCGCGAACGGTGACGTCGCGACCGAGGTGGTTGCGAACGCCCTGAGCCAAGCCCCGCAGGCCGGAGCTGGCGCTCATCATCTCGTCGGTGACCACGTCGTCGAGATCATGCTTGGCGAAGTCGTAGTTCATGACCTCTGACAGCAGGGCCAGCGACGCGACCGGGTGCACGTAGGCGTCGAGGAACAGCCGTTCCTTCTCCTCGGCGATCGCCTGCGTCTCCCCCACGACCACGTAGGCCATGGGCAGCTGCTTGACGTCTTCGGGGTCACGCCCGGACGCGGCGATCTGCTCCTTCTGCGCCGCGTAGTGCTTCTGCGCGACGGCCAGACTCGGGTCGGCGGTGAAGATCATGTCGGCCCAGGTGCTGGCGAAGGCCTGACCGCGACCCGAGGAGCCGGCCTGCAGGATTACCGGGCGGCCCTGCGGCGTGCGGGGCACGGTGAGCGGGCCGCGCACCGAGAAGTACTCGCCCTTGTGGTTGATCTCGTGCACCTTGCTCGGGTCGGCGAACTCCCCGCTGGCCTGGTCCATGATCAGCGCGTCCTGCTCCCAGGAGTCCCAGAGCTCGGTGACGGCCTGCAGGAACTCATCGGCGCGGTCGTAACGGGCGTCGTGGTCCATGTGCGACTCGACGCCGAAGTTCTGTGCCTCGGAGTCGTTGATCGAGGTGACGACGTTCCAGGCCGCGCGTCCACCGGACAGATGATCGAGCGTGGCGAAGGTACGGGCCACGTGGTACGGGTCGTAGTAGGTCGTGGAGTAGGTCGCGCCGATGCCGATGTGCGAAGTGGTGGCAGCGATACCGCCCAGCACGGCGGTGAGGTCGAGCTTGATCGGACGGGCGCCGTACCGGACCGCCTCGGCGACGGAGTTCCCATACACACCAGGCATTGCGAGCCGGTCGTCGAAGAAGAGGGCGTCGAACTTCCCCTTCTCCAACGTCTTCGCCACCTGCGTGTAGTAGTCCATCGTTAGGAAGCCGAGATCAGCCGAGGGGTAGCGCCACGAGCCCGAATACACGGTGACGTTGCCGGCTTGCATGAAGGCTACGAGGGTCATCTGACGAGTCATGCGGGAGTCTCCTTACCCAGTTTGCCGAGCAGTTCGGCCTTGCGGTGGATGGTGGCGGCGTGCCGAAGGTGCGCCGCGTCGACGAGCATTCCGTCGAGGCTGCTGGCGCCCCGACCGGCGGCTTCGGCCTCGCGGTAGGCCGCGACGACCCGGTCGGCGTGGACAACCTCTTCAGCGGTCGGTGAAAAGGCGTTGTTGGCCAGCTCGATCTGGCTGGGGTGGATCGCCCACTTGCCGTTGAAGCCCATTGCGGCGGCTCGTTCGCAAGCGAGCTGGTAGGCCACGGGATCCTTGTAGTTCGGGAACGGCGCATCGACCGCGTCGATCCCGGCGGTGCGGGCGGCGACGAGGATGCGCGCCCGCGCGTAGTGCCAGATGTCGCCGGGAACCGGAACCACCGGGTCGAAGTTGATATCGACTCGAGCGGCCTGGGAGGCGGAGAAGTCGCCGGCGCCGAAGATGATCGCCTCGAGCCGCGGGCTCGCCTTGGCGATCTCGTCGACGTTCTGCAGGCCTTCGGTCTCCTCGATCAGCACCTCGAGCGCGATGCGCTTGCTCAGCCCGAGAGACTCCTCGAGCTGGGTGAGCAGCACGTCGACCCACCAGACGTCGCGGGCCGTACGCACCTTGGGCACGATGATCATGTCGAGGGACTCGCGGGCCTCGGTGACGACGTCGATGACGTCGCCGTAGGCCCACCAGGTGTCGACGCCGTTCATCCGGATGGCCCGGGTGGTGTGCCCCCAGTCCAGCTCGCGGAACGCCTTGGCCGCCTTCGCCCGGGATGGGACCCGCTCGGCCGGCGCGCAGGCGTCTTCCAGATCGAGGAACACCAGGTCAGCGGTCGAGGCAGCCGACTTGGCGAACATATGGTCGTTGCTGGCCGGCGTCGCCAGCTCTGAGCGTCGCAGCCGTACTGGTGCAGCCATCTAGATAACTCCCTGCTCGTGCAGCTCGCGGCGGGCGTCGGCATCAAGGCCGAGCACCTCGCCGTACACCGCGTCGTTGTCCTGGCCCAGCGGCGGGCCGAGGTGCCTGACCTGGCCCGGAGTGACGGAGAAGCGCGGCACCGGACCCTGGACGCGCATAGAGCCGAGCTCGGGATCGGCCACCGACTGGTACACCTCGCGGGCCTGCAGTTGCACGTCACCGAGCAGCTGCTCGGCGTCATAGACCGGCGCCGCGGCCACGGCGGCTTCCTCGAACACGGCGAGGGCCTCGGCCAGGGTGTGGCGCCCGATCCAGTCGGCCATGATCGCGTCGATCTCGTCGGCGTTCTTCAACCGCTGCTGAGCCTCGGCGAAGCGGGGGTCGGTGGTCAGTTCGGGCCTCCCGACCGCGCGCAGGGCGCGCATCGCGACGCTGGGCGCACTGCCCGACATCGCCAGCCACCGCTCGTCCTTGGTCAGGTAGGTATTGCGCGGGGCGCTGATGTCCCACTTGTTGCCGGTGCGGGCCTGGATCGTCCCCAGCTGGTCATAGGCGAGCACCGACTGCTCCAGCAACCGGGCCAGCGGCTCGATCAGGTTGATGTCGATGAGCTGGCCGGTGCCGCCGTGCACATCACGGTGGTAGAGCGCCATCATCACGGCGTAGGTGGCGTTCAACGCCGCCACCCCGTCGGCGAGCATGAACGAGGGCAGGGTCGGGGGGCCGTCAGGCGTGCCGGTGAGGTGGGCGAACCCGCTCATCGCCTCCCCGAGGGTGCCGAAGCCGGGCCAGTCCGATTTCGGGCCACCGGCGCCGTAGCCGGTCACGTGGACCATGACCAGCCCCGGGTTCTCGGCGGCCAGGCTCGGGTAGTCCAGTCCCCACTTGGTGAGGGTGGACGGACGGGTGTTCAGGATGATCACGTCCGCCTCGCGAACGAGCTGGCGCAGCAGATCTCGGCCGGCCTCCAGGCGCAGGTTGAGAGTCGCGCACTTCTTGTTGCGGGCCACGCTCTTCCACATCAGCCCGATGCCGTCACGTTGGACGCCCCACTGACGCAGCGGGTCACCGCCGTCGGGCTGCTCGACCTTGATGACCTCAGCGCCGTGCTCACCCAACCAGGTGGCGATGAGGGGGCCGGCCGCGAGCGTGGCCGCGTCAATGACGCGCAGCCCGTCGAGTGGACCGTCGGTCACAAGAAATCTCCTTCAAATGGCTGGCCCGAGCACGCTCGGGCCGGAATGGACGTACTAGGAATAGACCGGCATCGGTGGCCCGGTCGAGCCGGCGATGCGCAACTCGGTGTTGACGAGATGGGCCCCCGATCGGGGCGGGACATCGCCGGAATGGCGGGCGTCCAGAGCGTCGAGCAGCAGCCGGGCCGACCGCCGGGCCAGTTCGGCGTAGGAGATCTGCACGGTTGTCAGCGGTGGGTCGGCCAGGGCGAACCAGGCCGGGTCGCCGTAGACGACGAGAGAGAGGTCGCCCGGGACCCGCAGGCCGCTGCGCTGCACGGCCTCGGCCGCGCCGACCGAGAGCGAGCCGCTGCCGACCACCAGCGCCGTGAACGGTTCGCCCGCGGCCAGCAGATCGGTCACTGCATCGCGGCCGTTCTCGCGCGTGGGCTCGACCAGTCGCGCGACGAGGGCGGCGGGGTCCAGGCCGGCCAGCTCCAGACCGTGCTGGATGCCCCGCAGTCGGGCGGCTCCGTTGGACACCTCCTTCGGCGTGCCGATGTAGGCAATGCGCCGATGGCCGAGCTCGGTCAGGTGCAGGACGCTCTGTGTCATCGCGTATTCGTCGTCGCTGAACACGCCCGGGGCGTCGATACCGCACGCGCGGTGCAGCTCGACGACCGGGAGCTCACCGAGCAGGGTGCGGGTAGCCTCGAGGATGTTCGTGCTCGGCGAGATGATCAGGCCCGCGATCCGGCTGCCGACCAGGTCGCGCAATTGCTGCAGTTCGCGCTCCGGGTCGTTCTCGGTGATCACCAGGATCATCTGGGTGCCGTCAGCGGACAGCAGTCGGGCGCACTCGGCGGCCACGGCGGAGTAGGCCGGAGTGTCGACGTAGGGAATCACGAAGCCGACGAACGCCCGGCTGGCTGACGCCGAGAGGGCCCGAGCGAGCCGGTTGGCCACGTAGCCGCGCGCTTCGGCGTGGTTGCGGATGCGTTCGGCCAGGGCCGGGCGGACGGCCGAACTCCCATTGAGGGCGCGCGAGACAGTGGCCGTGGAGACGCCGAGGTCGCGGGCGATCTCGACGACGCCCACCGACTTCTCTCGTCCTCGTGCCACTTGGCCGCCTTTGCCTAGTTGCCTGTCTGGATGATCCACGGGCAAATGAAAAGCTTTACATATCAGGCCCAGACTTCCCGCCGATCGAATACTCGCCGGGTTGGGTCGGAAATGCAAACCTTTACATCATCCGCAGCTATTTTCTATCACGCGGTTGCGGGGATGGCAACGACGGCGTCCGATCGGTGACCGTATCGACCGAAGCGCAGGGCGGGCGTTGCGCACGGCATGTCGTGCCCGCCAGGCTCATCGGTCACCGGGGCGCGTCTGCCGTAGCCTCACCTGTCGTGTCGACCGACCCGCTGCCCGACTTGGATTACCCCGCCAGCGAGTTGGCGATCGCGGCCCCTGGGACCGGCGACGGATTCTGGGCCGGCGGGCCCAGCGCTGTGCTCGCAGATGATGCGATCTACCTGGCCTACCGGCTGCGCCGCCCGGTGAACGAGGGACGCGGGTATGCAAACGTGGTCGCGCGGTCCGTCGACGGGGTGCACTTCCAGACGATCGCCACGCTGTACCGCGATGATCTGGACTGCGCGTCGCTGGAGCGCCCGGCGCTGGTCCGCCGCCCCGATGGCGGCTGGCGCATCTACCTCAGCCTGTCCACTCCCGGCTCCAAGCACTGGTGGGTTGACGCATTCGACGCCGACGACCCGGCTGCGCTGGCTACCGGAAAACGGATGACGATCTGGCCCGGCGACGACCGGACCGCCGTGAAGGACCCGGTCGTGCTCGTCGACCACGCGGGTGTCTGGCACGCCTGGGTCTGCTGCCACCCATTGGACGAGCGCGGCGAGGAGGACCGGATGTCCTCGCGCTACGCCTCCAGCCGAGACGGGCTGTCCTGGACCTGGGGCGAGGTCGCGCTGGCCCCGGAATCAGCCGGCTGGGATCGCCGCGGGCGCCGGGTGGCTGCCGTCCTGCCTAGGCCCTACGGCTCGGTTGTCGGCTTCTACGACGGTCGGGCCGACGCCGAGGAGAACTGGTACGAGCGGAGCGCCTCCTTCACGGGCACCGACGTGGCCGGGAGGCTCACGCCGGCGCCGGATGCGGCCCCGATGCAGTCCCCCCACGGCCGCCACACCCTGCGCTATGCCAGCGTGATCGACCTCGGCGACGGAATCGGCCGCGCGTACTTCGAGGCTGCTTCTGCCGACGGCGCCAACGAGATCCGCACGCAGCGGATTAGCCTTTCCAGCGCTGGCTGAACTCACCACGACCGGCATCGCCGCGCCAGTCCTCGAACGAGCTCTCGGTCACCTCTTCCAGCACGGCGATGTCATCGAGAAACCCGGCGAGCGCTGCTCGTCGTTGCTCGACCGACAGCGCTGGGCGCCGGCCCCCGCCACGATGCAGAGCCGCGCGCAGCGGAGCCTCGACCCGCCGCCAGTACTGCGGTGGGGCGAACGCGCCCACCGCGGCACCCGTCCGGATGGCCGGGCCAAGCAGTTTGGTCCGCAGCCCGGGCGTGACGTACGGATGTACGTTGTCGGGCTTGGACCTGGCGGCCGGATGATGAGCTACGCCGAGAAAGTCGCAGACCGTGGCGACGGTTCGGTCCGGCTCCTCGGCCAGTTGGCGGTAGCGCAGCACGAGGACCTGCTCGCGAGGAAACAGCGTGTACAGGTGCCGCAGTTGCTCTCCGTAGCGCCCGAGACGGGAGTAGTGCCAGAACGGCGCGTAGCCCGCGGCGACGCGCGCGTCCTCCTGCTCTAGCGCCTCGATTGAAGTCCGACGTCGGTTCCAGTCCGTCTGACCACAGATGGGTCCAGTTGCTGTACGCCCGATCGACCGGGTCGCGGATTACGGCGATCAGCCGCGCGTCCGGCGTCGTCTCGGCGATGCGCCGTTGGGCCTGCCGGTCATACAGGTAGAACGGAGTGGACTCGCCGGTGAGCGCACCGGGCGAGGCGTCGGCGAACAGGCGCAAGTAGTCCGACTCGCGCCACACCCACTCACGCGCGCTATGGGCGTCGCCGGGTCCGCGCTGGCTCGAGCGCGGCGGCGGAGCGCCGTCGCAGAGAAAGAACTTGGGCTCCTTGACCGCCGGCAGGTGCAGCTGTGGATGGCCGAGCGAGCGCGAAGTGCAGCGCGGTCGTGCCCCCCTTGGGGGTCCCGATCAGGAAGAAGTCCGGCCAGCCCATCCGGCGAGTCTATCGACTATTCCTGTCGGCCAAATAGACATGTGGCTATCCGGCGCGCTTAGCGCCTCAGCCCGTTCGCCGCATCGCCGAGACCGGTCCGACCGAGCAGGCACTCGCGCTGCTCGGTCGGACGCGGCCAGACGGGCCTACTTCGAGACGTCCAGCTGGAACGTGACCAGGTTCGCGGAGTTGCAATCGAAGGAGCCCGCCTTGGTCGGGAACGACCGCTGGTAGACACCGTTCTTCAGCTGAACGATGATGTCGCACGGCGAGGCCTTGCGGTTGCCGACGTCGGTGGTGCCGATGATGCCCTGCGCGTTGAAGGAGTTTTCGTTCTTGAGCGCGCTGAACAGGGTCGAGCGGTTGAGCGTTCCACCGTTGGCGATGGCCTTGTTGACGGCGTCCTGGAAGAGCAGCGCCGCGGTGTAGGACGCCAGCGAGTTGTTGTTGATGTCATCGACGCTGCCGAGCTTGGTCACCAGCGCCGAAAGTGCGGCGTTGTCCTTGTACTCGGAGTAGAACGGAAGGTTGAGCAGCTGAGCGTAGGTGCCATCAACGGCCGTACCTCCCTGCTTGATGAAGCTCGAGTCATAGCAACCTGAGTTACATTCCCACGCTTTCACAGTGGTAAGGCCCTGAAGCGCTGCCTCTCGCCGCAGAAGAACCTCGCTACCAGGTGTCGAACCATTGTTGGAAAATGTCGAGCTATTTGCCTTCATAACCTGCACGACCGGAGTGAGTGAGCTCTGCGGCGCGGCCCCGGAGTTGTAATAGAAGCCTTCCCCGTCTTTCTTGATGCCCGCATTTGCCTCGGCGGTATATGTGGGCAACTGGGAAAGCTTCGAGGAGGGCGTGTCATTGTTGATCAGCCACGTGCCGTGCAGGCCCGGATAGGTCGAGAGCAGGTACTTGGTGTCTCCGATGTTCTCGGTGTAGGTCTGCGGGTGTTGGGTCAGGGTCGAACAGTCGCCCCCGGCCAACCCGGTGGCGGTATAGGTGGTGGGCGCGCACTTCTCCAGCGTGCTGAATGCGATTCCCGGGATGTCGGGCATCCCGATCGCCTGCCCGTTGGAGTTCTTGCACGAGGTTATGTCGGCGACGCTGGTGATTGAGAGAGCGGCCGTACCGACAAGCGCAAAGTCCTGCGTACACGCGGTGATCAGCGCATTGCGGGTCGCATTGGGGTCGAGCTTGGTGTCGACGAAGTCGACCACCACCTGGCGACCGGCGAGTCCACCCTGCGAGTTGACGATCGAGGCCCAGGCATTCACCGCATCGACGTTCTTCTGAAAGAGGCCGGGCTGAACCGAGGTCTGCACGTCAGCGAGCATTCCGATGCGAATCGTTGTGGCTGTCAATCCCACATCGGATCCCGGCGCCGCCGACGCTGATGCAGCAGCCGACGTCGAACTCTTTGACGACGACTTCGAAGAGGAGCAGGCGCCGGCTATCAGCGCCACCAGAACCAGCACAATTATGGCCGCCGTTCGACGGCCGGCTCGAATCCGGCCGATACCCATTCGCGATTGCGTGCTCGACGGATAATCGGGTTTGCGGCTCACGGGCATCTCCTCTAGGAGGTTCGTGCGTTATTGGGCGCTCATAGCAATGCCGTCTACACAGCCGATCTGGCCAATGCGCTAAGCGGTTGACCAAACCATTTGCTCGCAACCTACTCTCAAAAACGGGCCCGTCAAGACACAGTTTTATTAAGCGTGGACGGTGTGCCTCATCTGACCGGTCGGACGAATTATTTCACCGAGCGGGGTCAGCACTTCGCTAGTTGCTATCGCTGGCGACGCCTCGGCAAGCGCCCCTGGGTGGGCAGCGCGGCGGCCGGACCGCCCAGGGCTAGCTGGTCCTGCGCTGGCGGTCGTCGTAGATGGGTGGAGCTGAGGAGATTCGAACTCCTGACCCCCTCGATGCGAACGAGGTGCGCTACCAGCTGCGCCACAGCCCCTGAGCGGAATCAGACCCCGCCCTGGCAGTCCGCAAGGACCGTCGATCAGATTAGCAGCAGATCGCTATCAGCTCGCGCGCCGTTGAGCGGTACCGGCCGTGGCACCCTCTTCGTTGTAGAGCCCGGTCAGATCGATCGTGTCGAGGTTGTGCAGGGCCAGATCGTCATCGTCGATCCGCACCACCGACGCCGGTGGCTCGGCGAAAAAATCCTGGCGGGCCGGCGCCTCACGGGAGTGCGTTCGCCGGCTCTGCTGACGCTCGTAGCGCATCTCGCGGCGTTCGCGGGCGCGACGGGCCTGGCTGCGCAGGAACCAGGCGTAGCTGGCCAGGCCGGCGATGAACAGCAGCGCGACCGTCCAGAACAGTCCGCCCCCCACGACCAGGGCCAGCAGGAAGGTCAGCGCGCTGCCGCCGCCGAGGATCAGCAGGGAACGACGGCGACGGGCCATCATCTGCTGGCGGGCGGCAGACATGTCCCTGCGCTCGACTGGGTGCATCAGTGCCTCCTGGGCAGCGGGAACGGGCCGGCGTACGGCTAGGTTCGGCGTGGGTGCCCGACCGGTAACGAATACCTCTTCCCGCGCACCGGTGACGACCGGCCGGACGAAGGTCGCGTCCTGGGGATCGGTGGCCCGCGCGAGCGGTCGTTCGGTGGTGAGTACCAGCGCCGAGCGCCGGGTCAGCGAGCGCATTGCGCGGCCGAAACGCTGCACCGAGCGTTCCTGGGCCCGCTCGTCACGACGGCGAAAGATCATCGGGACGATGACGATGAGCCAGAGGACGAGGAGCACGCTCAACGTCAAAGCGGGCGAGACCATCGCACCTCCAGTAACACCAGTAACACCAGTAACACGCCTTGCACCAAAGTTAAGGGCCTGGTCCGGTTTGGGGGCGGACGCGGCTCGGCGTGTCGCCGTTAACCGTCAATCAAAACTGCAGCTTTATGGATTGGGGGGCGCCGCGGGTGTGGCCAGACGAGACAGCAGCGACTGCCCCTGCAACTCCTCGGACGTGATCGCGAACGCCAGGTGGTCCCGCCAGCCGTGGTCGATGTCCAGGTAGCGCTCGTAGTAGCCCTCGCGCCGCAGTCCGAGCTTGCTCACCACCCGCAGGCTGGCCTCGTTCTCCGGTCGAATGTTGATCTCGATCCGGTGCAGACCGACCTGGGTGAAGCAGTGGTCGATGACCAGCGCCACGCGATGTAGGCACGATTCCGCGTCCAGCAAACCGGGCATCGATCCAGTAACCGATGGAGGCCGAGCGCAGCACCCCGTGCACGACGTTCGAGACGTTCACCTGGCCGACGAAGCGAGCCGTCGTAGGTGATCACGAACGGCAGCATCGAACCGTTACGACCAGCGCGGCGCAGGGCCGAACAGACCGGAGGCCAGGATGACACCCGATGACGGTCGCCCCAGCCGAGCGCCGCGGTCGGCTCCCAGCGGTATAGCCATTGCTCATTGCGCAATCTGATCTCGCTCCACGCCGGGCCGTCCCGCTGGCGGGGCGGGCGCAACAAGACCGCTCCAGCCGACAGCTCGGCCGGCCATCCAGGTGCACGCGCAGCCATGACAGTCAGCGATGCGAGAGCAGCAGCGGCATGACGGTGACCCGCGAACCGGCCACCACTTCGGTCACTTCCTCATCGATCACGACCAGGCAGTTCGAGGACGCCATCGAAGCGATCAGATGCGAGCCATCGCCGCCGACGAACGAGACGCTGTACCCGCCGTTGGCCTCGCGATGCAGCACGCCGCGGCGGTACTGCCGCATCCCGGGCGCGCTGGGCACCGATTCCAGCGCGATCGCCTGCACGGTGGCCCGCTGGATCTGACGCTTGCCGAGCAGGCGACGGATCGCCGGCCGGACGAACGCTTCGAAGGAGATCAGCGCGCTGACCGGGTTGCCGGGCAGGCAGAAGATCGGCACGTGCTGACTGCCGAGATGCCCGAACCCTTGCGGCTTGCCCGGCCGCATGGCCACATCGACGAAGTCGACCGTGCCCACTTCGCTCAGCGCCTGCTTCACCACGTCGAAGGCCCCCATACTGACGCCGCCGGTCGTGATCAGCACGTCCGCGCGCAGCAGTTGACTCTCAAGTGCGTCGAGCAGCTTCGAATGATCGTCGGGCACGATGCCGACCCGGTAGGCGTCGGCACCGGCATCGCGGGCCGCGGCGGCCACCAGATAGGAGTTGGTGTCACTGACTTCGCCGAACGCGGGGGCCTGGCCCACATCGACAAGTTCGCTGCCGGTCGACAACACGATCACCCGAGGGCGCGGACGCACGATCACCCGGTCACGTCCGATCGCGGCCAAGAGCGCGATTTGCTGCGGCCCCAACGCGGCGCCGGCACCCAGCGCCGTCGAGCCGGCCAGCAGATCCTCGCCCGAGCGACGCACGTTCTCCCCGCTACGGGCCGAGGCGTGCACGGCGACGCGCGCTACCCCGTTGTCGGTGTCCTCGAGCGCAACGACCGCATCGGCTCCCGACGGAATCGGGGCACCGGTCATGATCCGCATCGCCAGCCCCGGGCCCATCCCCGAGCGCGACTTGGCTCCGGCCACGACGTCACCTACGACCGGCAACACGCTGGGATCGTCGACCGATGCACCGGCGGTGTCCACGGCACGGACGGCGTACCCGTCCATGGCCGCGTTGTCGAAGCCGGGCAGCGGCACCGGGCTGATCACGTTCTCGGCCAACAGCAGCCCCTGCGCGTCGAGGATGGTCAGCTCGATCGGCTCGAGCTGACCGATGCCGGCCAGCACCACCTGCAGATGCTCATCGACGGTGCGCAGACGCAGTTCGGTCACGGTCGTTGTCCCAGCCTCACGGAAGTTGGCCCTCATCGGCATTCATCGTCGAGACATACTCCCGCAACCAGGTACTGAACTCGGCGCCAATCTCCGGGTGTCGCCGGGCAATCTGCACGGTGGCCTGTAAATAGTTGAGCGGATTGCCGGTGTCATAGCGACGGCCTCGGAAGACCACCCCGTGCACGGGAACGCCCCGCTCGAGCAGGGCGTGCATCGCATCGGTGAGCTGGATTTCACCGAGCGCCCCCGGCTGGGTCGTGTGCAGCGCGTCGAAGATCTCCGGTGGCAGCACGTAGCGGCCGATGACGGCCAACGTACTGGGCGCAGCGGCCGGTTGGGGCTTCTCGACCAGGTCGACGATCGTCACCACATCAGCCGCCGGGTCGGTGCCGGCGGCCAGCTCGACCACTCCGTAGCCCCCGATCTGCTCGCGGGGAATGTCGATCAGCCCGAGCACGATGCCGCCGTGTTCAGCCTGCACGTCGAGCATCCGGGACAACAGCTCGTCCCGCTCGTCGATGAGGTCATCGGGCAGCAGCACAACCACCGGATCCCCGGCGGCGAACTGCTCACCCTGCGCCACCGCGTCCCCGAGTCCACGAGGGCTGCGCTGCTCGGCCTGGTGAATCCGGGCCAAGTCACTCGCCCGGCGCACGGCCGCCAGGGTCGCCGGCTTGCCCGCGAGCGCTTCCTCGAGGTCGAGGTCAGGCACGAAGTAGTCGGCCACGGCCTGCTTGCCCGCGCTGATCACCAGAAGGACATCGGCCAGCCCGTTGCGGGAGGCCTCGGCCACGACGAGCTGGATGGCCGGGGTGCTGACGATCGGCAGCAGCTCCTTGGGTACCGACTTGGTCGCCGGCAGAAATCGGGTGCCGCGCCCCGCGGCAGGAATGATCGCCTTGACGGCCCGACGCTGATCTTGAGGGGTCATGGATAGACACTATCGAGGTGTCATCGCCCCCGAAGTCAGCGCTGCGCAAACAGCTGCTCGCTCAGCGTGCCCAGCGGCCGGCTCCTGAGCTGGCCGAGGCGCGGCGGGCCATCGCCGCGAGGGTGCTCGAGCTGGCGCGGACGCACGGCTGGCGAACGGTCGCGGCCTACCGCCCGCTGCGTACCGAGCCGGGATCGACCGAATTGCTGGCCGGACTGCTGACCGCCGGGGTCGGGGTGATCACGCCGGTGCTGCTCGAGGACCGGGATCTGGACTGGACGACTGAGCCGGACGTCACCGATCGGTTGGGTCCAGACGCGCTCGGCACGGTCGATGCGGTGCTGGTGCCGGCCGTGGCCGTGTCGCGGACGGGGACTCGATTGGGGCGAGGGGGTGGCTCGTATGACCGCGCCCTGGCTCGCGTTCCGCTGACGGTCATGACCTACGCGTTGATCTTCGATGCCGAGCTGTTGGACCACGTTCCGGCCGATTCCTGGGACCGGCCGGTGCGGGCCGCGATAACGCCGACTGCCGTCGTGAGCCTGGCCCGATTGGACGCGGAATAGCGTCATCCCGCACCATTGTTGGCAGTCTCGTACTGAGAGTGCCAGTTACCACTGCTACGTCGGCGAAGGATCTGCAATGCCCACCTATGAGTACGCCTGCACCAATGCCGATTGTGGCAACCGCTTCGACCTGGTGCAGTCGTTCTCCGACCCGGCGGCGACCGAGTGCCCGGTCTGCGGCCGGGCGGTGCGCAAGGTCTACGGCGCGGTGGGCGTGGTCTTCAAGGGCTCCGGCTTCTACCGAAACGACAGCCGAGACGGCGCTCGGGCGGGGGCGAAGGCAGAGTCCGGTAGCACCTCGACTGATTCCACGCCCGCATCGTCGGCGTCCTCCGACACCTCATCCGGAGGCGAGAAAGCCACCGCCAAACCGGCCAGTCCGACGCCAACGCCGGCGGCCGCACCCGCGAAGCCGGCGGCTAGCACGCCCGCCTGACCAGGCGATCTCGGCCTCCACAGGGGGGCAGTTGTCCACATTCGGATCGGCGGCGGGTCGCGGCAGCCCAGGATCTGCCTAGCCTGCGGTGTGGCCTTTCCCGGATTCCTGAGCCGCTTCGGCGGCTGGCCGCGGCGCGGACTGGTGGCGCTGTGCCTGCTGTTGGCGGCCGTCAGCGCCACCTCAGAGCATCGAGTGGCTTCGGGGCCAACCGTCGCCGTGGTCGTGGCCACCCGGGCCGTGCCGGCGGGGTCTCGACTGGCAGCCGCCGATCTGGTCGTAGCCCGTTGGCCTCGCGCCGTCCGCCCGGCGAGCGCGTTCACCAGCACGTCAGCCGTCGTCGGCCAGCGGGCAGCGGGCGCGCTGGCGGCCGGCGAAGCGCTGACCCCGGCTCGGGTGCTGGGCTCCGGGCTGACCACCGGTCTGGCCGACGGGCTGGCTGCGGTACCGGTCCCTCTGGCCGACGCCGGCTCAGCGGCGCTCGTGCACCCAGGCGATCGCGCCGACCTCATCGTGGCACCCACGACCAGCGGCGATCCGCCCCGACTGGCCGCGAGCGGCATCCTGGTCATCGCCGTGCTCCCGGCGACCTCGGGCAGTTCGGGGAGCCAGCCGGCCGAACTCGTAGTCGCCGCAGATCAGGCCCAGGAGCTGCAACTTGCCGCGGCTGCGGGACGCGGAGTGTTCGCCTCGGTGCGCTCTCCACCCTAGGATTTGCCCACGGATGGGGAATCCCGTCCGATTTCAACCTGGGGAGTGGACGTGTTAAAGGGATTCAGGGAATTCATTCTGCGAGGCAACGTCATCGACCTCGCCGTCGCGTTCGTCATTGGTGGCGCATTCGGCGTCGTAATCAGCACGTTCGTCAGCAAGATCGTGACACCGGTCATCAACGCGATCCCCGGGGGTAGCAGCCAGGGCCTCGGCTTCTCGCTGCGCCACGGCGCGAAGTTCACCAACAAGGCCGGTCAAAACACGACGTTCATCGACATCTCCGGGATCATCAACGCGATCATCGTTTTCGTAATCACGGCGGCGATCGTCTACTTCGTGTTCGTGCTGCCGATGAACAAGTTCAACGAGCGTCGTAAGGCTGGGCTCGAGGAAGAGCCCGAGACCAAGTCCGACGACCTATTGGTGCTCGAAGAGATCCGCGACCTGTTGCGCGCCCAGCAGGCCTGATTCCTGGCTCAGCCGTGGTGGGGCGGGCGCTCCGAGATGTACCAGTCGTCGTCTCGACGGGTCGGCTCGTCGCCCCACCCGGCTTCCTGCTCATCGGACGTGCGATCGGGCAAGACCGGGCCGTCCTGCTTCGAGGGTGGGGATTGGTCCGCGCGTGGTGGGCGGGTCGACCGATCCGAGTCGTTCGGGCGCGGACCACTCACGTCCCGCTCACTCATTTCCCCAGTGTGACAAGCAACGGTGCGGACGCCAACTGGTGCACAGCGCTCGCCCACGGTGCTTTGATATGTGCACGCGTCGACACGGTCGACCCTGTATCGGGAGCAACGCATGGTGGATAAGGACAAGATCTCCGCGACCGCGGCCGAGCTGGCCAAGCAGGCCAGCGAGACGATCGACAAGCTCAAGGAGCGACTGGGCGAGGCAGCCACCAAAGCCAAGCCGGTGGCCACTGACCTCGCCACCAAGGCCGGCAAGGCCACCGCGCAAGGCGTCGAGGTAGCTGCGGGTGGACTGAAGAAGGTCAGCCAGGGCAAGGGGGCCGACAAGATCGACTCGGTCAGCGCCACCATCAAGAGCAAGCTGCCCAGCCCGGACGCGAGCCCGGACGCGAGCCCGGAATCGGGCGCGGACCCCAGCCCGGAGGCCAGCGCGGAGTGAGGCCAGAGCATCTGCGCTGAACCGTCGGTGACTGTCCGCTTCTGGGCCGGCGCCCGGCGGGCGGCCGGCCATGCGCAGGAGGCCCTGCAGGCACAGGATGTGGGCGCGGTGCGGAGCGCACTGGCGGCCCGTCCGGCCCTAGCGGCCCTGATGCAGGTCGCCACGATCCTGCTCGACGGCACGCAGGCCTCCGACGACACTGCCCTGCAGTCCGGGTCGGTGCTCGACGTACTGCCGCCCACCGCCGGCGGTTGAACTACTAGGGACAGTTCACCCATTCGTCGGTGCCGTCGGTGAAGACCTGACGCTTCCAGATCGGTACCCGCCGTTTGATCTCGTCGACTAACTGCCCACAGAGCTCGAAGGCCTCGCGACGATGAGCGGTGCTGATCGCCACCACCACGGCGACCTCGCCGACCTTCAGCAGGCCACTGCGATGACTCACCGCGACTCGGTGGACCGGCGCCAACGCGGCGAACTCCTGCGCGATCTCGGCCAGGACGTCAGCGGCCGTGGGATGTGCCTCGTATTCGATCTCGACCACATCCCGGCCGTGGTCGCGGTCGCGAACCACCCCGCAGAACACGACGTGCGCCCCGGCCCCACTGGACAGGACAGCCTGCTCGTGAGCAGGGACGTCAAGCTCCTGGTCAGAAACCGCACAGCGCACGACGCTCATCCGGAACCGGTCCAGACATGGTCGCCGCCGCCGAGCTGATCGACGGCATGCTCGATCACCGGCAGCAGCACGAGGAGACCATCGCGCACTCCCCCGGGTGAACCGGGAAGCGTGACAACCAGCGTCGAGCCGATCGTGCCGGCGACCCCACGCGACAACACCGATGTCGGCACCCGCTCGCGCGAGACCTGGCGCAGTGCTTCGGCGATGCCGGGGATCTGGCGCTCGAGCAACGGCGTCACCGCCTCGGGGGTGACGTCGGTGGGGGTCAGGCCAGTGCCGCCGGTCGTCACGACCAGCCGCGCTCCGGCGGCCAAGGAGTCGTGCAACGCGGCCTGGATGCGGTCGATGTCGTCCGGCACCACCGACAGGCTCACGACGGTATGGCCGGCCCCGAGCAGGCCTTCGACCAGTACCGCGCCGGACTCGTCGGGGCGTGCTCCGCTGGCGGCCCGATTCGAACAGGTGATGACGGCGACGTTCATGGGCGCGCCCAGGTGCCGCTGCGCCCGCCGGATTTGGCCAGCAGGCCGACATCGGTCAGTACGGCCGACCGGTCGACGGCTTTGACCATGTCATAGAGCGCCAGACCGGCGGCGACCACACTGGTCAGCGCCTCCATCTCGACCCCGGTTCGGTCCGCGGTGCGTGTCGTTGCGGTGATCATGACGGCATCTTCGCTCAGCTCGAGATCGACCGTCACCGAGTGCAGGGCGACCGGGTGGCACAGCGGCACCAGGTCGGGCGTGCGTTTCGCCGCCGCGATGCCGGCGATCCGAGCGACCGCCAGCGCGTCGCCCTTGGGCAGGCGATCGCCGCGCAGCAGCTCGATCACCGCGGCCGTCGTCACGAAGCGCCCGGAAGCGGTTGCCTCCCGCACCGTTACCGGCTTGGCCGAGACGTCGACCATCCGCGCCTGTCCCGTGGCATCCAGGTGCGAGAGCTCCATCGGCTCAGCCTAGCCAGCAACGTCTATGGCGACACTGGCGCGAGGCGCTCTTGCAGGGCGATCGCGTCGAAGGGCGCCCGTACCTTCACGTCATTGTCGAAGTACACGTAGACGTCGCGGTCGGCCTGCAACCACGATCGGACCCGGCCCGCCCAAAGGTCCAACGCCTCGGCGGTGTATCCGCTCACGTAGAGCTCCTGATCGCCGTGCAGGCGCGCATAGACGAAGTCGGCGGTGACTTCGTTGATCAACGGCCACTTCCCGGCCGTATCGGCCACCACAACCGCGATGTGGTGCTCGCGCAGCAGCTCGGGGAAGGCGCCCACCTTGTAGGAGTCGTGCCGGACCTCGAGGGCATGGCGCAGCGGCTGGTCCACCACAGCAGTGGTGAAGCAGCGATCGGTCATCCGGTCGTCATGCCGCCGGGCCAGGTAGGCCGCCTCACCGGTCGAGCGCGGCAGCCGGCTGAAGAAGTCGGCCAGGCGCTCGGGGTCGTAACCAAGGGTCGGCGGCAGCTGCCAGAGCATCGGACCCAGCTTCTCACCGAGGGCCAGCAGCCCGGAGGAATAGAAGTTGGCCAGCGCCGTGTCGACGTCACGCAACTTCTTCAGGTGGGTGATGAAGCGCCCGCCCTTGATCGAGAACACGAAGCCTTCGGGCGTCTCGTCGTACCAGCGTCGGTAGCTGCTCGGGCGCTGCAGCGAATAGAAGGATCCATTGAGCTCGATCGAGCGCACCTGCGCGGCGGCGTACGGAAGCTCCAGGCGATGGGGCAGACCCTTGGGGAAGAAGACCCCGCGCCAGGGCGCATACGTCCAGCCCGACATTCCGACTCGCGCAATCGCCATGCTTGCGATGATGCCCTCCAGTAGCCTGACATCCAGCACGCCCTCATAGCTCAGGGGATAGAGCGCCGCACTCCTAAGGCGGGCGTCGCAGGTTCGAATCCTGCTGAGGGCACCGGGGCCAGATTTCACGGGCCTCTGCGACCGTGGGTACGCACCCGGCCACCCGCGTTACCGATTTTGTCACCCACGATGCCCCCGACTACAGGAACTCAGAGATGCGCGCCTGGGTGCCGAATGGATCCCGGCCCAGGTAGACGCGAGCGGTCATGCCGGCGCTCTCAATGGGTCAGCGCAACACTTCCTTTGAGTGGAGGTGGTGTGGTGTCTCGAGTTAAGTGGTCGGCGTTGTCGCCTGCGGAGGTTGATGCGCTCTGGGATCGGTTGCTGACGGGCATGGCGGCGAAGCCGGCCGCGCGTGAGCTTGGTCTGTCGACGGGGACGGTCCGGTCGTATCTGATCCGCTGTGGCGGGGTCCGTCCGACACCGCGTCGCAGACCGTCGCTGCGGCTGAGTTTGGACGAGCGGGAGGAGATCTCGCGTGGTCTGGCCGCCGGGTTGTCGGTGCGAACAATCGCGGCCGGATTAGGCAGGGCGCCGTCGACGATCAGTCGGGAAGTCGCTGCGCGTGGAGGCCGAAGCCGGTATCGGGCGCTGCCAGCTGATCGGCTCGCGTGGAAGGCGGCGACGCGGCCCAAGGTGTGCAAGCTGGCCAGCAACGTGGAGCTGCGTGACATCGTGGAGGCGAAGCTGCGCTCGCGCTGGTCACCGCAACAGATCAGCGGTTGGCTGGCCCGCACGTACCCGACTCGCCCGGAGATGCAGGTGTCGCACGAGAGCATCTACCGCACCCTGTTCGTGCAGTCGCGGGGCGCGTTGAAGCAGGAGCTGACGCAGTATCTGCGGACCGGGCGGGTGCTGCGCCGGCCCAAAGGGGTACGGCTCCCCGATGGTCGCGGTGGTCGCCCGAACACGCTGCATATCTCCGAGCGCCCGGCTGAGGCTGAGGACCGGGCGGTGCCCGGGCATTGGGAAGGTGACCTGGTCTTCGGCAAGGGGATGAGCCCGGTCGCGACGCTGGTCGAACGATCGACTCGCTATCTGATGCTCGTCGCGTTGCCGGGCGGCAACCACAAAGCCGACGCCGTTGCCGACGCGCTCGCCGCAGCGGTCACGACCCTGCCGGCCAAGTTGGCGAAGTCGCTGACCTGGGACCTTGGCCACGAGATGGCCCAACACCAGCGCTTCTCAGACCAGACCGGGATGACCGTCTACTTCTGCGACCCGAAATCGCCGTGGCAACGCGGCAGCAACGAGAACACCAACGGCCTGCTGCGCCAATACCTGCCCCGCCGACTGAACTTCCGCGAACTGACTCAAGACGACTTCGACGCGATCGCTGCCGAACTCAACGACCGGCCTCGACAAACCCTCAACTTCAAGACACCATCCGAAGCACTAGCCGAAGTG
>CAWHCD010000007.1:0-7327 GCA_963828015.1 uncultured Actinomycetes bacterium | reverse complement strand
GTGCGCATCGTGGTGAGCTGCTGGCCTGGCCGCCTTCGGCGGGATCGTTCGCTGACGTCTCGATCCCCGACGCTGTCGTCGTAGCCACGATTCACCCGTCCGCGGTGCTCCGGGGCGACCCGCGAGGATCGAGACTCGACGTTCCGTGGCCTTGTCGAGGATTGCCCTCGTCGCTGCTCAGCTTGATCGCGGCCAGCCGGCGACCCGCAGCGACATGCCGTGACCGGGACGGTGTCGGTGCACGGGTAGTTCGCCGTTCACCGGTTCCGGGGCACCGTCCACGAGCTGCGGCTCGAGAAGGGCGTGGTCGGCGAACCACTCGACGTGGCGCAGGTTGGTAACGGCAGCGGCGACCGGGGCGTGCAGGGCCGGGGCGCAGTGGGCCGATACCTGTGTGTTCCGCGCACGGGCCTGGGCGGCGCCGGCGAGGAAGCCGGTGTATCCGCCGCAGCGGGTTGCGTCGAGTTGCAAGCAATCAACGACGGGCAGGAGGTGACCGATCTCGTAAGCGTCGGCGGCGTACTCGCCCGCGGTCACATCGCAGCGCACAGCCGCTCGGACCGACGCGAGCCCTGCGACGTCATCGCTGCTGACCGGTTCTTCGAACCAGACCACGCCGAGATCATCCAGAGCCGCACCCACCCGACGGGCTTGAGCGACGGTGTAGCCGCCGTTGGCGTCGACCATCAGGCTCGACGTCGTCACCGGCAAGTCGGCGCAGTTGGTGCCACCCGCTTCAGATCGCGATCGAGGCGAGTGCCCCAGGCTTCCCCTATCTTGATCTTCATGGCGTGACAGCCAACCGACCGCCACCAACCGACCTGCTCTTCGAGTTGGCCGCGGCTGAGGGTAGTGAATCCCCCCGAGCCGTAGATCGGCACCCGATCACGGGTCGCGCCGAACAGGTCGACGAGACTGACATCGAACAGGCGGGCTTTAAGGTCCCACCAGGCTATGTCGACCGCACTGAGCGCCTGCATCACGAGACCACGAGTGCCCAAGTTACGCGCGGCCCGGTGCATCGCCTCCCAACCGCCGGCAACATCGAACGCGTCGCGGCCATAGAGGACGTCGCTGAAGTGCTCGGCGATCACTACCGCGGCGGCGGGGCTGCTGTAAGTCCAGCCGACCCCGGTCTGTCCGCCGGCCTCGAGGGTGACGGTGACCGCAGTGGTTGCGTCCCAGGTCAGGGTTGCGTCGGATTCGGGTTCGGGTAGCGGGAATCGGCGTACGGCGGCGGTGACCGAGGAGATGGTCGTCATGAATCGACCCGTGCCTGTTCGGGTAGTCCGCGACGCCCGAGCGTGATCAGTCGGTCCGCGGCCCGGGCGGCGAGCGCCATGATCGTCAGCGCCGGATTAGCTGCTCCCTGGGTGGGCAGCACGCTGCCGTCGACGACGTAGAGGTTCGGCACGCCGAAGACCCGGTGGTCGGAATCGACCACCCCATTAAACGGGCCGGCCGCCATGCGGGCTCCGCCGACGAGATGGGCGTAGCGGTTGATCGTGATGACTTCTTCGGCTCCGGCGGCTTTGAGGATGGTTTCCAGTGATTCGGTCGCGGCTTTCGTCAGCAGCTTGTCGTTGTCGCATTGCGTATATGCGAAGTGAGCGACCGGCAGATCGTGGCGGTCCTTCTCGTCGGCGAGGGTCACTCGGTTGTCGGGCTGCGGTAAGTACTCGCACAACGCGCCGAGGGTGGCCCAGTGGATGTAGTCGCGCATGTATTCGCGTAGCGGTGCGCCCCAGTGGCCTTGGGCGGTGACGTGTTCGGCCCAGGTGATCGGCAGGGGGCTGACGTTCTGGATTGACCAGCCGCGCTTGTACGGCTTGGTGTTGTCGGTCTCGTAGAACTGCTCGCTGGAGACTTCCGGTGGCGGAGCTTTGTACATGCGGATCTCGTCGGCAAACCGGCCGGCGGTCTGCGGCGCGCCCTGCACCATCAGGTAGCGACCGAGCTGGTCGTGGTCATTGCCGAGTCCGGCCGGATGCTCCTTCGTGGCCGACAGCATCAACAGCCGCGGAGTCTCGATCGAGTAACCGGCGACAGCGACGGCCCGCGCCCGCTGATAGTGCGCGCGCCCGGCCCGCACGTATTCGACCCCGGTCGTCAAACCGGTGCGCCCGTCCACCACAACGCGGCTGACCATGCTGTCAGGACGGATCTCGGCCCCGTTGGCGAGGGCATCGGGGATGTGCGTGATCAGCGGGCTGGCCTTCGCGTTCACCTTGCAGCCCTGCAGGCAAAAGCCACGATAAATACAGTGCGGTCGGTTGCCGAAGCGGCCGTTCGGGATCGCGACCGGGCCAACATGCGCTGCAATCCCGGCCGCGCGGGCGCCGCGCAGGAAGATCTCACCGTTACCACCGACTGGGTGCGGGTGATGGGGATAGCGGTGCGGATCGCCCCACGGCCAGGCGTCGCCGGCGACGGGTAGTTCCTGTTCGAGTGCGCTGTAGTACGGACGCAGGTCGTCGTAGCTCATAGGCCAGTCGGCGCCGACGCCGTCGACGGTGAACGTGCGGAAGTCCGACGGGTGAAATCGCGGGGTGTAGCCGGCGTAGTGCACCATCGACCCACCGACGCCGCGGCCGGAGTTGTTCGAGCCGAGCGGCACCGGGTTAGTGCCGCCGATCTGGCGCGGTTCGGTCCAATACAGCGTGTGCGCGCCGCGTTCGTCGCTGACCCAGTCCGTGTCTGGGTCCCAGAACGGACCCGCATCCAGGCAGACGACCCGCCAGCCGGCCCGAGCCAGCCGCTGGGTCAGGACCGCTCCCCCGGCACCGGCCCCGACGATGACGAGGTCGACCTCGTCGCCGTCGGCGTAGCGACGCATGTCGGTGCGCAGCTGATGGTCCGTTCGGGTGCCATCGTTGGGAATGAGCCAGGCGGACTCGTTACGCGTCCGCAGCTCTCGGTGGTTCGTGCGCATTTATCGCGTCAACTGCTCTTGCTCGCGGCGCGCGCCTGCTCGGCCCGCTCGGCAAAGGGCACAGGGTCACCATCGGCGGAGGGACCTGTCTCCCAGCGTTCGCGGGAATTGACGCCGGGATTGACGTAACCGCGGGGATAGGCCGGGCCCGGGAAGCCGATCTCGTTCCACGCCCACGGGTGCGAGTAGAACGCGGTGCAGGCATAACGCGTCCATAGGCTCCAGACGTGTTCGGCCGGCCAGCCGTGCCACGT
This sequence comes from uncultured Actinomycetes bacterium, assembly GCA_963828015.1. Taxonomy (GTDB): domain Bacteria; phylum Actinomycetota; class Actinomycetes; order Mycobacteriales; family Jatrophihabitantaceae; genus CAVPUA01. The sequence goes on along the minus strand of CAWHCD010000007.1, from coordinate 4,141 downwards.
GTCATTGTTGTGGACGCGGTCCTGGAGGGCCTGGATCAATGCCGCCCGTTCGTCAGTGATCAGCTCAGCGAACGTCCGTCCGCTGTGGGCCGCGCGCGCGTCCTCATCGAGGAAACGGAGCGAGGCGCGCCACGCGGCGGCGTCTTCGGGCAGTTCGTCGTAGTGCCATCCGTCGGTCTCACCGACCGCAAGTCGCTCGTCGATCAGCGCGAGCACCGGTACTCGAGGCTCGGCGTCTTGCGCGAGCAGCAGGTCGAGCAGCGGACCAGCGATGGCGACCTCGGCGGGAGTGAAGAACGAGGGCTCGCCCGGCAGCGCCAGCCGGGCCAGCACGACGCCGGCGGTGACGTCATCCCAGGCGTCGACGCTGTCGAGCACGTCGAAGCCTGGATACCGGCCGCGTCCTTGCGGGGTGACCGCGCGCTGCCCAGGGCTGCGGTAGGGCATCAGGCGTCACCTTGCGGCGGACGTCCCTCGCGTCGTAGCACGGCGGCGAGCAGGCCCATGCCGCCGACGACCGACGCCAACAGAGGGGCGAAGACGGGCGGGCCGGCTTCGAGGTTGTAGCGCGTGATTCCGCCCGGTCGCTGCGCGACTCCGCGCAGATGCAGGTAGGTGCCCTGCAACCCGTTGACGACGATGGCGGCCGAGGCGAGCGGCAGCACGGTGTGCGCGGCCCGTCGGGAGAACACCGCGGCGATACCGGCCGGGATCGCCGTCGGTACGACGACGATCGGCCACCACATCATCTTGTTGCCGAAGCTGGCCCCGTCGTGCGATAAGTAGATTTCGCCCGCGGTCACCGCGGCGCCGGCCGCGGTGAGTGCTGACAGGCTGCGCTCGAATCGACCAGAGCGTACGTCGCCCACCGCGCGGGCGAACAGACTCATGTCAGTCCTCGTCACTGGTCGATTTGCGACCGGGCAGCAGCTCTTGTGCCTTCTCCTTGATGCCCTGCTTGGCGAATCCCCATCGGTCCTCGTCTCCGTGCAGGAATGCCGACACGGTTGACTTGAACTGCTCGAAGGTGGAGTGGGGCGGGATCGGGGGCACGTCGGGATCGCAGCGGATGTCAAGGACAGTAGGACGGTCAGCGCTTAAGGCCTGCTTCCATCCGCCGGCAATCGCGCCGGGGGTGTCGATGTTGAGTCCGCCGAGACCGAGGCTGCGAGCGAACGCGGCGTAATCGACTTCGGGCAGTGTCTGGGATTCGGCGAACTTGGGTGCGCCCTCCATAGCCCGCATCTCCCAGGTCACCTGGTTGAGGTCGTTGTTGTGGAGGATCGCGACAATGAGTCTCGGGTCTTTCCACTGCTGCCAGTAATGCGCCACCGTGATCAGCTCGGCGAGGCCGTTCATCTGCATCGCGCCGTCACCGACCAGAGCAATCGTCGGCCGGTCGGGATGCGCCCACTTGGCGCCGATCACGTACGGCACGCCAGGACCCATGGTCGCGAGCGTGCCCGACAGCGAACCGCGCATATCGCCGCGGAAGCGTAGGTGTCGGGCGTACCAATTGGCCGCGCTACCGGAGTCGGCCGCGACGATCGCGTTGTCCGGCATCTGCAACGACAGCTCGTGAAAGATTCGCATCGGATTGACCGGATCGGCGTCAGTGAGCGCCTGGCGCTCCATGACCTGCCACCAGTCGGCGACGTTGGCTTCGATCTCCTCGCGCCACGACCGGTCGCCCTTGCGCGTGAGCAGTGGGATCAACGCCCCCAGGGTGGCTTTCGCGTCGCCGACGATGTTCAGCTCGTACGGATACCGCATGCCGATCCACTTGGCCGAACGGTCGATCTGAATGCCCCGTGCCTGGTCGAGCTTGGGCAGGAACTGGGTGTAGGGAAAGTTCGATCCGATGGTTAGCAGCGTGTCGCAGTCCATCATCATTCGGTACGACGCGGTCGTGCCGAGCAGCCCGATCGACCCAGTGACCCACGGCAGGTCATCGGAGAGCACGTCCTTGCCGAGGAGAGCCTTGGCCGCGCCGGCGCCGAGCAACTCGGCGACTTGCGTCAATTCGGGGAGCGCACCCCCGCGCGCCCTGCCCGACGAGCAGCGCTACCTTCTGCCCCGAGTTCAGTATCTCGGCCGCCTGTGCGACCGCATCGTTATCGGCAGCCTGGGTGCCCCACGCCGTACCGACGCTCGACGGAACCTGCTTGAACTCGTGCCCCGGCGCCTCGTAGGGCAGCTCGAATACATCAGCAGGAACGATGACGCACGTCGGTGCGCACTCGGCCTGGGCTATCCGGATCGCCCGGTCTATGAGGTTCGGCAGTTGCTGCGGGACCATGCACATCTGCACGTAGTCACTACACACGTCCTTGAACAGGCTCAGCAGGTCGACTTCCTGCTGGTACGACCCGCCCATCGCCGACCGCGATGTCTGCCCGACGATCGCCACGACCGGCACGTGGTCAAGTTTGGCGTCGTAGAGGCCGTTGAGGAGGTGGATCGCACCCGGACCACTAGTCGCCGCACACACTCCGACCTGTCCGGAGAACTTCGCGTAACCGACCGCCTCGAAGGCCGCCATCTCCTCGTGTCGGGCCTGCACGAATTGCGGATGGTTGTCGGCGCGCCCCCAAGCCGCGAGCAGGCCGTTGATTCCGTCGCCGGGATAGGCGAACACTTGGCCTATCCCCCACTCCCGTAGACGGGCCAGCAAAACATCAGCGACGGTGTCGGCCATATCGTTCCCTTCGTCAGTGACGACACCTACCCGTTTTGGCCGTGTCTCTAATCGTCGCAGGCGGCAATGTTTGCGATGTGAAACGTCCGGGTATTCGGTCCGCCATGACCGACCATCGCGAGGCGGACGCGGTCCTGGCATCGTGCCGCGTGCTCGTCGCGCTGAGCGCACAATCTGTCGCCGCCGTCTCCGGAATCGCCGATCCGACGCAAGTGCGGGTGCTCGTGATCGCGGCCAGCCGGGCCCCGATTTCACTCGGTGAGCTGGCCGACGCCGCCAGCCTGACTCCATCGACCGCCAGTCGACTCTGTGAGCGGATGGTGGCGCGCGGACTACTGAATCGATGCGACGACCCGACCAACAGGCGGGCCCTGAAGCTCACTCTCACCCGGGAAGGACGGACAGTAATCGACACGCTGATCGCCCACCGTCGCGCGGCGATCACCACGATCCTCAATCGGTTGCCCCGCCGCCGACGCACCGAACTAGCCGACTTACTCAATGAGTTCAGCGCGGCCGGCGGCCAGCCCGTCGAGCACGACCTGTGGTCGATGGGCTGGACCACCGAGGCGGTGGGCTGACGTGGCCGCCGCGTCTCAGGTTGTCGTGGTCACCGGATCGAGCGCCGGTGTCGGCCGAGCGACCGCGATCGAATTCGGTCGGCGCGGGGCCACTGTCGCATTGCTCGCCCGGGGCGAGAAAGGCCTCTCAGGAGCTGCGGCTGAAGTCGAGAAAGCGGGCGGACGCGCGCTGCCGATCGAGGTCGACGTCGCCGAGCCGGATGCCGTGTACGCCGCGGCCGCTCGCATCGAGGCCGAGCTCGGAGAGATCGATGTGTGGATCAATGTCGCGTTCACGTCGGTCTTCGCGCCGTTCGACCAGATCAGCGCCGAGGAGTACCGGCGGGTAACTGAAGTCAGCTATCTCGGCTACGTCTACGGCACAATGGCGGCCCTCAAATACATGAAACCTCGGAACCGCGGCACGATCGTACAAGTCGGCTCTGCGCTGGCCTATCGCGGCATCCCGCTCCAAACCGCCTACTGCGGGGCCAAACACGCCATCCAAGGATTCACTGAGGCCCTACGCTGCGAACTACTGCACGACCACAGCAAGATCCACGTGACGATGCCGCAACTGCCGGCGGTGAACACGCCTCAATTCTCGTGGGTTCTATCGCGGCTGCCGCGACGCGCCCAACCCGTCCCACCGATCTTTCAACCCGAATTCATCGCCAAGGCAATTTGCCACGCCGCCGACCATCCTCAGCGGCGTGAGTACTGGATCGGCTCGAGCACCGCAGCGACCCTGGCCGCCAACGCCATCGCCCCGGGCCTGCTCGATCGCTACCTAGGCAAGACCGGCTTCGATTCGCAGCAGACCAAAACCGCCCGGCCCGCCACTGACCCGGTCAACCTATGGGACCCGGCCGACGGGCCGGAC
>CAWHCD010000006.1:727500-1297900 GCA_963828015.1 uncultured Actinomycetes bacterium | reverse complement strand
TCGCGTTCCGTCACGACAGACGTCACGCGTGACGGAACGGCGGGACCGGTCGGGACGTCGTCGAGACGGGCTCGCTTCCTCCGTTGGCGGCGCTTGCGTTCTGCCGGTCCTCACGGCGCTTTGCGATGAGGTCGGGTTCAGGCTGGTGCTTCATCTGGTGCAAGACGTGCCACCGGTCACCGACGGGCTCCCAATAGCCAGCCTCGACGAGCTCGGCCACGGCGCGAGCTGGCTCAGCAGTCTCGGCGAAGCGGCGCAGATCCGTGAGTCGATCATCGGGCCGTTCTCGCGGCTCATGATCCACAGCAGCGCCTCTGTGTGGGTACGGAACGCGGCGTCGGACAGACCAACGCGGGCACAGTCAACGCCGAAGTCGTCGGACAGCTTGAGCCACATCAGCGCGACTCCCGTTTAGTGTCCTGTCGGATCGGGCTCCAACACGTCGGACAGCGCATCACGCCGTGGCCGTGAGGGCTCGGTACCCACCGAAAGACCTCATCGCTACACCACGAGCACCACGGCTCCGAGTGGCCGCTGATCTTGATGACCGTGCTCCTCCGTCGGGTCATCAGTTCTGGCATTCGGGCTGGTCGCAATCCGGGTCACTGCACATCAGGCGGTGTTTGACCGTCTCGAGATCGCCTGCGAGCTCTGGTGATCCTGAAGCTGTAGTCGCGACGCAGAGGATCGTCGATGTTCGTGGAACCGACCGGTCCTCGGTCAGTCGAAACGTAAGGCAACGACCTTGGCATCAATCTTGGCCAGGCACGCCATGGAAGACATGCGGCAGCGGGTGACGTTTATCCGTCGACTTGGTCTGGTCGGTGGGACGATCTCGATCTTGGCCTTCTGGAGCGAGGCGGCGGTCACGTTGCCGGCCGTGGCCTCGCGGGCCCGGTCGAACACGGCTACGACGGTCGGCGCGTCTAACCCGACCAGTGGCCGGGCCTGGGCCTCATTCTTGATCTCGGGACCATTTGGTCCCAGCAGCTCGATAACCTCGGCGGCAGCGATCTGCCGGTTGGCGTGCCGCCGGGTCAACCCGAACCGATCGACCAGGTAGTTGTCGAACGTGTCATGGGTAGCCGATACAGGCGGCGATCGCGGATATCCGCGAGGCGACGCCCGACGTCCGCGACATGCTCGAAGATCGCAGTCTCGTGCTCGACCAGGCGGCGCTCCTCGTCCGCGGTGAGCGGCACCAACTCGGCCCGATTAGGCCGCACCGTTCACCGTGGGGATCGGGTTGAACGCGGCGGTGAGTTCGGCCAGGTCCACCCGGATCAGTCGTGTGCCGACCGGTATCCGGTGAGGTCGCCGCGGGCGATCATCCTGCGGATGGTGCGTTCGTGCACATCGGCGAACTCGGCCGCGGCTGCGAGTGACACCAGACGTTCGGGAGAACGGTCACTGGGTTGCTTCATACTGAAAACGCCCTTCGGGGTTGTGGTCCCGGCCCGCGGCTGACTCGGCAAAAGCGACCGCGGGTCGGGTTCTATCTGGACATGTCCACTGTGGAGCACGGGACGACACCATCCGGGGTGTCGAGCGCTGAACTCCAACCCCGAAGGCCCGAATTCGGCCATACACGGCGCCTCACGGGCGTGATCAGGGTGTGCAGGTAGTCGAGGATCTGGCCCGAACAGCTCACCGTTCTTGATCAGGAGCACCTTGTGGATGGGGCCCTTGGCCCAGTCGATGGGGAGCTAGACCTGTTCAATCTCCGCCGAAACGCAGCCCGGCGGTGTCCTTGTAGTCGATGTACTCGAAGTCTCGACCGTTCTCGGTCTAGATCTTGTCCCCGTAGGGCAGCAACAGCTTCTTGCCCTTGTTCATGACCTGCTCAACATGGATCTTGTCGGCGGATGAGGTTCGTATCGACGGTGTAGCCCTCGGTGTATTTGTGCATGACGTTGGTGATCTTCTTGTGGAAGAACTCCTCCTACGTGCAGCTACCCCTGGTCTGCGAGCTTCGAGAGTGCAGCGGCGATTTCGGCGTCTCGGCCTCGAGCAGCGTGCTGGTAGCGCATCGCGGCTCCAGGTGTGGAGTGTCCGAGCCTGCCCATCAGCTCCGCCAGCGTGGCCCCGGTGGATGCGGCGAGGACTGCTCCGGTGTGGCGCAGGTCGTGGAATCGGAGGTCTGGGCGGCCGGCTTTGGCTCGGGCCGGGTAGTAGACCTTGGTCAACGTCGAGGGGCGCATGTGGGTGTTGGTCTGCGCTGCGGGGAACAGGAGCCCGTCTCGGCCGACGCCGAACTCGAGCAGATGGGTGCGAACCATGGGGAGCAGGTGCGGCGGTATCGCGACGTCACGTTCTCCGGCATCGGATTTCGGCTTGCCGACGATGGCTTGCCCGTCGACCCAGACGACACCTCGGCGGATCTTGATGACGCCGGTCTTGGTGTTGATGTCGTGGCCGCGGAGTTCGGTGAGTTCACCGAACCGGAGTGCACACCAGGCGGCGAGGAGGACCATCAGCTCGTAGCGGCGGGGGACTGCGGTCGCGATCGTCACGAGTTCTTCGAGGGTGGCCGGCTCGGTCCTGCTGGCGCGCTTGGAGTTGCCTGCGCCGCGTTGTGTGCACGGGTTGGCGGGGATCAGTCGCTCGCTGACGGCCCCGTTCAGGATCGTTCGGGTCAGGGCATAGGCGTGGGCCCGCATGGTCGGGGCGTTCGGTGAGCACGTCGCGTGCCAGGCCCGGATCGCGTTGGGTGAGATGTGCTCGATCGGCAGCGGTCCGAGGGTGGGCAGGATGTGGACGTCGAGCAGCTTGCGGTAGTGGTCGCGGGTCCGCGGTTTCAGCGTCCGGTGGGCCAGCCATTCCTCGGCGAAGATGCCGAAGGTCAGGACGACGTCGGCTTCAGCGGCGGCGGCCAGACGAAGCGCTGGGGGAGTCCATGCGCCGTTGCTGATCAGGCGGTATTCGTCTGAGCACCATGCTTCGGCGTCCTGCTTCGCCTCGAACGTCTTGGGCGCCGTGTGGCGGGCCATGTCGGGGCCGACGTAACTCGCCTGCCAGCGCTTCGAAGCGCGCTGCCGGATGTGGCCGAAGCCGCGGTGATTCGACTTCCCGGGCATCTGAACCTCGATGAGTTTGGGCTATCCATGGGCTATCCGGATGTTAGCGCATGGCGTCTTGTGTCCACCCCTGTCAGGCGGTACTGTTTCGCGTGTCGACCAGAATCCGCTGTTATAGCAACGGATTCGCAATGGTCGTCAACGCTGTATCCAGTGACGCTAAACAGGTGGCGTTACTGGTTCGATCCCAGTATCGCCCACCATGTACAGGCCCCGGAATCAATTGGAGCCTGACCCGCTAGCCCGGACACCTGACCTGAGGCGATGATCGTCTTGGGAGAGGAGTTCTGGATGCCTGCAGCACATCCGCCGGAGTTTCGTCGGCGAGCGGTCGAGTTGGCTCGGCTTCGGGAGAAGCCACTGAAGCTGATCCCAAGATCGCGAACGATCTTGGGATCAGTGAGTCGTGTCTTCGGGGCTGGGTTAGCCGGGCCGATATCGACGAGGGCCGCAAGGAGGGGCTGTCCACCGACGAGCGGGCCGAGTTAGTTCGACTACGCCGGGATCTGCGGGTCAAGGAGATGGAGATCGAGATCCTGAAGCGGGCCTCGGTGAACTCAACCGGTCAGCGCAACACCATCGATGATTTCGGCGGAGGTGTTGTGTGGTCAAGATTGGTCGTCCGGGGTTGCCGTCGGATCGGCGGCAGGAGGTGTGGGAGCGGTGGAAGGCGGGCGACTCGATCAGTGAGATCTCACGCGCGGTTGGGTCGCCGCCGGGGTCGATCTTCTCGATCCTGCTGCCGTTCGGTGGGATCTATCAGCCGCCGCAGCGGCGGCGTCCTGGCGCGTTGACGATTGTCGAGCGGGAGGAGATCTCCCGCGGTCTGGCTGCGGGTGAGTCCTATCGGTCGATAGCGCGTGGGCTGGGTCGGTCGGCTTCGACGATCACCCGCGAGGTCGCCAAGAACAAGGGTGCTCGTCGCTATCGTGCTGTTGATGCCGATGACCGGGCGTGGCGTCGGGCCCGTCGCCCGAAGACGTGTCTGCTCGCGCAGCGACCCGAACTGCGCGAGGTCGTGGCGGCCAAGTTGGCCGAGGACTGGTCTCCGGAGCAGATCGCGCGGTGGCTGGCTAAGCGTCACCAGCCAGACTCGGTGATGCGGGTCAGCCACGAGACGATCTACAAGTCGCTGTTCATCCAGTCTCGCGGTGTCCTAGCCAAAGAGCTGCAGAAGCATCTGCGGTCGCAGCGGCCGATCCGGCGCAGCGTTCACAACACGGTGACCGGCCAGTGGCGATCCCAGATCGCTGACGCGGTGTCGATTCATCAGCGACCAGCTGAGGTCGCCGACCGGATCGTCGCCGGCCACTGGGAGGGCGATCTTCTCTGTGGTCGCCATTGGACCCAAGTAGCGACTCTGGTCGAGCGCACGACCCGTTTCACTGTGCTGGTCCAGCTGGACAACCGCGAAATGGGCACCCTCACTGAAGGGCTGCGCCGGGTCATGGCACCGATGCCCGAGCAGATCCGCAAGTCGCTGACCTGGGACCGCGGCATGGAGTTGGCCGATCACAAGAACGTCACCGCTCAGACCGGGATGGACGTCTACTTCGCCGATCCCGCGAAGCCCCTGGCAGCGGGGCACGAACGAGAACACCAATCGCCTGCTGCGCCAGTACTCTGCCCAAGGGAGTCAGCATGGGCGGGCTGACCCAGCCCGACCTCGACGTGATCGCCGCGCGGACTGAACAACCGCCCACGCAAGACCCTTGACTACGACACCCCGCCGAACGGCTGACCATCATCTTGCAGGTGGTCGGGCACGGAGCTGACTCCCGGCCGCATGGGCCAGCTGCGAGGATGGCCGCATGGCCGATATGCGCCGGCGAAACCCGGAACCGCCACCGGGCATGCCCGAGATCCAGTTCAAGCCCGGCATGGCCAACGAGCTGATGGCCGAACTCGCGCCGCTGCTGGCCGAGGAAGGCATCGACGTCAACAACCTCGATGTCGACGACATCGACACCCTGCAGCAAGCGATGAACCGGGCTATCGAGCGCCGCAACATGGAACTGTTCACCCCGGTCGGGGAGGTCCGTCAGATCGCCGTGGTCACGCTCTGGCTGATCGTGGAAGCGATCCTCGACGGCGACAGCCAACTGGCCGGCGCCATCATCGATCAGATCCAGCCCGAATCACCGGACAACGCGGTCGCGACCGTTGCCAGCTGCATCGGCATCTGCCTCGGCCTGCTCGATGAGTGGCTCACCGGTCAGAACCCCGGCTGTCCCGAAGAATCTCGCCGACCACACCGCGCTACCCAAAGGCCACTGGACCGGCGAACGGGCCGCGACCCACGTCCTCGTTCTCGCCGCCAAAGGCCGCGCGTTCCGCTCGCTGCACACCCTGATCGTCGGCCAAGGCAGCCCACAACTACTCGCCGGCTCAGCCCTCGCACTCGCCGCCACTGCCGACGCCTGGGCCTGCACCGACCAGACACCACGAGCCGAACTGATCCGAACGATCATCCGCTGACCTAAGCTCACGACAGTGTTGCGCTGACCGGTTGAGTTCACCTCGGCTTTCTTCGCGCGGGAGAACGTGCTCCCAAAATAGGGTTCCGGCTTGTCCGAGAGCTCGCCGCTGACGGGATCGACGTCGCGCTGGCCTGCCGGGTATTGAAGGTGTCGCGGTCGGGCTACTACGAGTGGCGGGACCGGCCACCGTCCACGCGTGATCTGGAGGATGCTTACCTGGCGAACACGGTCGTGGACATTCACCTGATGTCGCGCCGTTCGTATGGGGCGCCTCGGGTGCACTCCGAACTGCGTCTCGGCTTGGGGATGCGGCTCGGGCGCAAGCGGGTCGCGCGGCTGTTGCGGATCACCGGCCGGGCCGGTATCGGCGGCAACACCCACCGCAAACGACGCAGGCGACCGGCACCGGCGCCGCACGAGGACTTGGTCCAGCGGCGCTTCGTCGCCGATGCGCCTAACCGGCTCTGGTGCACCGACGTGACCGAACACCCCACGAGCACCGGGAAGGTTTACTGCTGCGCCGTCCTCGACGTGTTCAGCCGCACAGTCGTGGGCTGGTCGATCGCCGACCACATACGCGCCGAACTGGTCGTCGACGCGCTGCAGATGGCGACCTGGCGTCGCCGACCCGAACCCGGAGCAGTCGTCCACAGCGACCGCGGCAGCGTCTACACCAGCTGGGTGTTCGGGCACCGCCTGCGCGACGCCGGCCTGCTCGGCTCAATGGGTCGCGTCGCCTCGTCGGTCGACGACACGATGATCGAATCGTTCTGGTCGACCATGCAGCGTGAACTACTCGACACCCGCCGCTGGGACAGTCAGGAGCAACTCGCCTCAGCGATCTTCGAGTGGATCGAGGCTTGGTACAACCCCCGCCGCCGACACACCAGCCTCGGTGACCTCAGCCCGATCGAGTTCGAGGCGCTTCACACCGCCGCCAGCCAGGCGGCATGATCACCACACCAAACGTGTCCGGAAAACCGGGTCAGGCTCCCCTCGCTGTCTGTACGGGTTTGAAGGTTCGGGAGGGTTTCAGTGGAGAAACCTCGTACGACGTGCGCTGAGTGCGCTGCATCGTTGCCGACACGGGGAACTGGACGGCCGCGGTCTTACTGTTCGCTCGAGTGCCGGCGTGCTGCGGAGTATGCGTTGCGCCGTGATCAGTCGCTGATCATTCGGGCTGAACGCAAGCAGCAGGACGTGGCGCTCAAGTACGCCCTGGCGGAGGGCTGTGGGAGGCGAAGCCAGCTAAGCGGGCGGTCGAGTTCTGGACCGCGGAGATCGAACGCCTACGCGTCGAGATTCTGGAGAAGCTGCGTTTCTCCGCCGACTTCGAAAAAACGACCGAAGGGCCGCACGCATGATGGCGCGCTCGGTCGTAGGCTCCAAGGCGTGATGATTCGAGACGAACCATGCAGCAACTGCGGGAGTCCCGTGGCTGTGACCTACGTGGAGGGCAGCGTGACGAATCGCGGCCGTGGTCGTAGGACTCGTGTTATCGCTCACGAGGACGCGAGGGGCACTATGGGCGACAGCCAGGTCGACGATGCATGTAATCGGCCGGCGCAGTGACCAGTCGCCGACAAGCCCGCCGTGAACCGTGCAGCAGGTGTGGTCGCTTGGTCGTCACTCTGACGATTCAGAACGACAGCATCGGCGGAGGCATCGAGAGGCTCCCTCCGACGGTCAATGAGATTCACGCGGACCGCGACGCTGGGCTGGCGGACCGCCGATGTACGAGAGAGATGCTGGGCGCGTAGACCGATGACCTGTTGACTTATTGGGCATGTACTGCCATTGTGAGTACATGACTGTAATGAAGGACGAGCGGCTGCAGCTGCGCGTGGATGACGCCTCCAAGCGTCGACTCGCCGAGGCGGCCGAAGAGGAACATCTGACCGTATCTGCGTTCGTGCTGCGTCACGCCCTGCAGGCAGCCGAGCAGGTCCTAGCCGAGCGTCAGTCAATCCGCCTGTCTCCGGCTGCTGCGGCAGCGTTCTCAGAAGCTCTCACCAGCCCTGCTCAGGTGAATGAGCGGCTGACCTCCGCGCTGCAGCGCCCGACGAAGTTCACTTGGCTCGACTGAGGTGGAGTTCTACCGACCGGCGTTGCTCGACCGTGACAAGCATCGCCGCGACGAGTTCGACTCGGGAGAACCCTCTCTGGACGAATGGCTGCGCCAATATGCGGGGCAGAGCAGACGGGCCGACACGGCCGCGGTGTGGGTAATCGCTGATCGTGAGTATCGAGTCGCCTGCTACGCGACCTTGTCGATGACCTCGGTGGACCTCTCCGAATGCCCACCTGCATTGGCGAAGGGAGCACCGGCGGACGTGCCGGCGCTGCTAGTGGGCAGGCTCGCGACGTCCCAGGTCGCCACAGGCCTAGGGCTGGCCACCCAAATGGTCGCCCACCTTCTGGCTACGGCCGCCGAACTCAACGTGAAGGCCGCATGCCGAGCGGTCGTCGTTACCGCACTAACGCCGTCTGCCTTCAGCTGGTGGCAGCGTGTTGGATTCGCGCCATTCGACCCTGACGACACGACCAACCTCGACCTGTACCTGCTAACCAAGGACATCACGGTCACGCTTACCCGGCTCATGTGATTCATGGCGACGTACCCGGACGAGTGGCTCCCGTACGAGGAACTATGCCGCGAGATCGGAATGTCGCCGGACATGATCGACCAGCTCAACGGCGTTCTCCTGCTAGCCGATGTTTCAGGTGGCGAGGGGATCTCGACTGAGATTGCTAGCCCAGAGCAGTGCGCCCTATGGGCGGTCATCACCGGTCACATCGAGGCAGCCAAACGCGGTGGCTGAAGGGTGAGGGCTGGGCGTTCGCGGTCCTAGTCGCCTGCACGGTGGCAAACGTAGGGCACGGCGGTGATCGGCGTGGTTCAAGTTCCGATCGAAACTTGCGCGGCAAGGGCGGCCGTTACTTTCCGGGGGGGTAACGGAAAGGCCCCCCTGAGCCGTCGCTCAGGGGGGCCTCGTGCTGTCTCTGGTCAGCCGAAGGCCGCGTGCGCGGGCGTTACCGAGTGGTATTTGAATCGACGATACCGATGTTAAAGCTGCGCTAAGCTGCGGGCGTTCAGTTGCCCAGATGAACGGAATCTCGATGACGGCACAGCTCGCCCGCGCACGCTCCAGGCGCGTCGCCACGTCGGTGCTCACCCTCAGCGCGGTTGGATTCGCCTACGCGATGGTCCTCGGGGCAGCGCCTGCGAGTGCCGTCTCGCCGAAGCAGCCGACGCATCCGCTCGTTTTCCCGCAGGGCAAAGCGATCCCCACCTCGGTCACCGTGCCGACCGCCAATGCCGGCGTGCCCTTGGTCGGCGACTTCGACGGTGACGGCAAGGCGGACTTCGCAGTCGTCACGACGCAGGGCGTTGAGGTTCTTAACTCCAATGGCCAGGACTTCACCACGCCCGACGCACCGTTCTACGGCTCGGTGGACACCGTCGCCGAAGACTTCAACGGCGACGGCCTCGTGGACCTGATCGCAATCAACCCGGACAGCATCTGGGTCGAGTACTCGACCGGCTCGGCGTTGTCGGACCCTACTTCGGTCCGGGAGGCATCCGACCTTCTTGGAACTCGCGCAACGCTGGTGGGCAAGGTCCAGGTCAGTGTCGCAAGCTCCCAAGTCGTCGCGGTCAATGACGACGGCGCAACTTTTGTTGCTGGAAGGGTTCCGTACTGGTCGGTGGCCTCGGTCCCGTTCTACGGAACCAAAGCGACAATGCTCGCCGAGATCTCTGACGGCGCCGTTACTCCCGGTTATGACGATCTTGTGGCAGTGAACGACACATCGACCTGGTTACTTAGAAACAACCGACACGACAGCCTGTCGGCGCCATTCTTAGGCGAGGCGCCCGCGCAGTGGTCCGCCACGCCGTTTTACGGCACGCGGGTCACGCTCAGCGGTCACTTCACCAATGCAGCCGGCGATGAGCTAGTCGCAGTGAACGACTCATCCACCTGGACCATGAGCCCGAACGGCACCGGAACCGGCTTCAGCGCCCCTGCCCCCTGGTCCGCGGTCCCGTTCTACGGCACGGTCGCCAACCTGGTCGGCGATGTCGACGGCGACGGCCTAGACGACCTGATCGCCGTCAACGGAGACAGCGTTTGGGTGATGCTCTCCAACGGGAACGGCTTCGACGCACCCGAGGAATGGATCTCTTAATTGCAAAGCACAAGCGCCCGCCCTCCGAATAGGAGAGCGGGCGCTTGCTGTTCCTGTTGACAATAGGAACAGCACCTTTAGGGCTGGCGCTGGGCCTCGATGTAGTCGGCGGCCTGTAGCAGCAGCTGGGCGGCTTTGCGTGCCTCGCTGGCGGTGAAGTTCTCCGCTCCGATCACGACACGTTGGGTTGACGTGTCAGCGCCGAACTGGTCGATTGAGATGGCGACATCCCTGTCTTCCCCGTCGGCGACCAGCCCGAAATCCTGGATGTGTAGGTCGTGGCGGGTTGTCTCGGTGCACCAGGCCGGGCACACCCCAACCTGCGCCGCGGTCATCGTCGGACCTCCTGGATTGCCCGGATCTCTCGAGCATCGCGAGCGCCAGCGCGGAGGGCGTCAGCCAACTGGTCGGCCTCGTCAGGCGTGAGCGCCGTTTCGAAATCCTCCGCGGTCTGCCTGGCCATCAGGTGGAGGCGCACCTCGATGTGATCCGACTCGTCCACCGCCGCCGCGGCTGAGACCCCGGCAACGAACCCGTACTCGAGATTCGTGATGTGCTGCTCGGCGCAGTGCCATCCTTGCCACGTCTCGAGTGCACCGCCTGAGGTGAGCGGCCGGACCGCGCACCACTGCGGTAGACACCAGTCGGCGGGGCGTTCGGGCTTGATCTGGCGGTCCAGCAGGCACTGGGCCACTTCGTCACCGGTCGATGCCGGCCTCGTTGCGGCTTGATTGGTCATGGTCGTACTCCTTCTTGGTTAAGGGTTGCGATCTAGGCCCGATCGCCTGTTCCTGCAGGTGGTCGGGCCGTTTACTCAGTCCGCAGCTAGTCCGCAAAAAGTCCGCAGGATAGCCGCAAATCTTCGTGCATGACTTGCGCTTGCCAACGTCTGTAGGCCAGCAAATACGGGGGATACACAGCGTTGGAGCCCGTATCGCGGGGGGTGCGCGTCCGAGGTGAAAAGCCTTCACACGGCAGGGGTCACTGGTTCGATCCCAGTATCGCCCACCACGTACAGGCCCCGGATTAGCCGGTGTGCAGGTTCATTGGTGCCGGGCAGGCGCTCGACGTTGATCAACACAGAGTTGTGGCTGCTCTAGCGACCACAAGTCTGTGTTGATCAAGGACAGATCGGCCGGCAACCTCGGCCCGACGTTGCCAGATCGGGGATCTTGGCGGACTGGGGATCTCACCAACCTAGTTCGTGCAGTCGGCCGTCATCGATTCCGAAGTGATGACCGACCTCGTGAATCACCGTGCGCCGCACCTGGTCGACGACCTCGTCCTCGGTGCTGCAGATCGCGCAGATTGCGTGACGAAAGATTGTGATCTGGTCCGGTAATACCGTCGAGTAATGCGACGTCCGCTCCGTCAATGGAACTCCGACGTAGAGACCGAGCAGCCGCAAGTCAGTCGAGTCCTGGTCCACCGTGACCGCGACGTTTCGCATGGCCTTACCCAGCTTGGGCGGCAGATCGTCCAGCGCCGCGCCCACCATCAACTCGAAGCGCTCGGGTTCAACGACGATCATGAGTCAATGGTCCACCGGGCGTCGACAAGTTCCAGCGTCTCTTCCAGGCCGGCGACCAGTCCGCCGTAGTGAGCCTTCGAAGGGCTGGGCGGCGGCGTCTGCTTCCATTGCTTGCGGGCCATCGAGAACCGCATGGACAGGGTCTCGGCGGCCTGCTTGAGATCGTCAGGCATACCGCTGATGGCACTCGAACAGTGTTCGAAACAAGGGCCGCACGACGCGGTCCAGCTCGGCCAATCGGGTCTATGTTCGGGCTATGGACATTGACAAGGACGTCATGGATGACTCCGAGGTCGAATCTGATGACCGGATCCGCGAAGTGATTCTCGGAGTGATCGCGACGCACAGCGGACGGCCGGTCGACGAGGTCGACACGGAGATGCGCTTTCAGTTCGAAGTCGCCGGAGTGACTCCCCACGAGCCCTCCTTCAACAACATCGTGCAGAGAATCGCCGTGGGCGACCACAGCGACGCCGGCTTCGCGCGCCCGCAGGGCCCGGCCTGACCAGCTCGCACGAAACATCCCGACCTGAAGCCCTGCACTCAGGCCGATGTTGGACCCGCCGCGTCAGCTGACGTGCAGTTGCAAGTCCCGGAAGTCGTAGAAGCCATCTCGAAGCGCCGCCTCGTCGTCCGGGGTGGGCGCGAGGTGCCGTGGCTGCGCGTAGGCGTCTGCTCGCATCATGAGCACTGATTTTTCGGCGACGAGCTTCTCGGTGGCTCGCAGCGTCCTGGCTTTGGCCCGGCTGCCGTTGCGCATTCTGTTTCCCCTTGACGTAGCAGTGCGGCGCCGCCCGTCGAACTTGACGATCTGGCAACGCGGAATCTTCCGTCAATACTAACGCTGAACTCATATCTTGCGCTCCCGGCCTGGGCTCGTCCGCCCATCGTGGGGTCAGATCGGGAACATCACATCGGAAGCACAGACACGGGGTCCCATCGGCGCATAGGGTCGGTTTTGACTTCCTAGGTGTTGACCCTTCTGGGTGGTCATTGGTCCGGTGTGTGGCAACGCCCGGATCGCAGCGGGCCTCCGAAGCTGTCAGTCGGGGGCCCGCTCTCGTGCTGGGCGGCACCAGAGCAACGTGGCTTTGTAGCCTCAAGGAAAGAACCTACCGACGGGACCCGAGATGCCAGAGCCGATCGACGCCCGTGAGCGGCGCGAACTGTGCGAGCTGTTCATCGAGCTCGGCCCGGAGGCCCCGACCTTGTGCGAAGGCTGGGTGACGGCCGATCTCGCGGCGCACCTCGTCCTGCGCGAGCATTTCCACCGCTGGGGTGACGCGCAGCTGTCGCGGGAGAAGCAGAAGGGCTTCACCGCGCTGGTCGATCGACTGCGCGGCGGCGCACCGCTCGTGCCCTGGCAAGTGCCCAAGGTCCGCACCCTGCTCAACGGCCTGGAGTACTTCATTCATCATGAGGATGTTCGGCGAGCCAACGGCCTCGGCCGGCGCACCGACCGGCCCGACCTGGACCCCTTGGCCTGGCGGACCGTGGGTCTGACCGCGCGCGGGCTCGCCCGCAAGACGCGGCCCTACGGCGTGGAGTTGTCTCAACCCCACGGCCCGTCGCGGCAGTTCGGCAAGGCCCCGCGGGCGGCGGTGATCGGCGAGCCGACCGAACTCATCCTCTACCTCAGCGGACGCCGCGATGCCGCCGAGGTTCGCATCGAGGGCGACCCCGCCGCCGTGGCCGCGCTGCGTGCCACTTAGGCGGCGCTGGCCACCCCGAGGGAGAACGCGCCGGCGAACCTCGGGGCCCCGTTGCCGTAGAAGACATCCACCTCGCTGATCGTGAACCCCGCGCCGGTGAGCAGTTCGAGGATTGGACGGCTGAACCTGCAGCCGCCCGCGACGCGCATCTCGATCGGGTCCAGGCGCTGCTGCCACCGCTGCACCTTGGCGTCCGGCGCCAGTCCGTGCTCAACGAAGTGCAACGATGCGCCCGGCTTGAGCACCCGCCGCAGTTCGAGCAGCGCACTGTGGACGTCGGGGGTCGTGGACGCGTCCAGGTCGTGAGCCCGGCGTCGAAGCTGTCGTCCGCGAAGGGCAGTGCCTGACCGTCCAGCCCGGCGCGTTCGATGGGCAGCGAAGTGGTGGCCAGCCGCTTGGCCGCGAGCTTCCACCCGACGTCGGAGGGTTCGACGGCGGCGACCCGGGTAACGGCCTCGGGGTAGTACGCAACGTTGAGTCCCGACCCGAATCCGACTTCGACGACCTCGCCGGTCAGGCCGGCACAGACCCGTTCGCGCAGGGCCCGCATCGGCTTGGTCCCGCAGCCGAGGTTGACCACGTGCGGAGCGACGTGCGTCGCGTAGTAACCCATTGCCATCACGCCTACCGCCGAGCAGGCCAGGTGCTCCTATCCTAGATCCGTTCGAGCCGACGTCCCGCTCCTTCAAACGAAGTAAACGCCTGCCGTGTCAGGGAATTACCGACTTGGCGCCTTGACAACGTCGACGGCCAGGATCACCGTCGACAGTGCCTCCGCAGCGCACGACGAGGAGTCGGCTATGGCAACCCTGACGACCGAATTACTCAACGATGACATGCTGCGTCGCTTCGACCAGCGTGCCCCCCAGTACGACCGAGACAACGCGTTCTTCGCCGCCGACTGGGACGAGCTCAAGAGCAGTGGCTATCTGCTCGCGGCCGTGCCCCGCGAGTTCGGTGGCGCAGGCCTGGGCCTGGACGAGTACGTCAGCCTGGTCCGCGAGGTCGCGTACCGGGCACCGGCGACTGCCCTCGCCACCAACATGCACTGTTACTGGACCGGCGTGGCCGCTGACCTGGCCAAGGCCGGTGACCGCTCCTGCCAGTGGCTGCTCGAGCTCGCCGCGAAGGGCGAGGTGTTCTGCGCGCTGCACGGCGAAGCCGGTAACGAGATGCCACTGCTGCTGGCCGTGGCGACCGCTGCCCGCGCTGACGGCGGCTGGAGGATCTCGGGGCACAAGATCTTCGGCAGCCTGTCCCCGGTCTGGACGTACGGCGGCTTCCACGCCATGGATAGTTCCGATCCCAACAACCCGCGTATCGTGCACGGGTTCGTCCGCCGTGATGCCGCCGGAGTGCAGGTGATCGATACCTGGGACACCTTAGGCATGAGAGCGACCCAGAGTCAGGACACCGTACTCGACAACGCCTTCGTGCCCGACGAGAACGTTGCGCTGATCTGCCCGGCCGGTTTCGCCGGCGCGGGCATGTTCCAAGTAGCGATCTTCGCGTGGGCGCTGATGGGTTTCGCCGCCACCTACCTGGGTGCGGCCAAGCGCGCCTACGACCTGACCATCGAGCAGTTGCCGAAGCGCACCTCGATCGCGTTGACGAACTCGATGGCCCATCACCCTGAGGTCCAGCACAACGTCGCCGAGATGCGCATTGCCTACGACGCCGCCGAAGCGCTGCTTGAACGCACCTGCCGCGATTGGGCCACCGGTGTCGAACACGCGGACTGGCCGGTGCGCCTCGTGGCGACGCGGCAGTTCGTGATCAACCAGGCCTTCCAGATCGTCGACCGGGCCATGGATCTGACCGGCGGCAGCGGCGCCTTCAAACGGCACCGCATCGAGCAGCTGTTCCGGGACATCCGGATGGGCCGCTTCCACCCCGGCAACGGCCTGCTCGCGCCCGAGCTCATCGGCAAGCTGTGCCTCGGTCTCGACCCGGACCAACAACCCCGCTGGGGCTGACGGGCGTCAACGGTCGGTCTGCATGAACCAGATCATCGGTCCGTCATCGGGTGCGTGATCGCGATGGACGACGTGGAAGCCGAGTGATTCGTAGAGCCCGACGTTGGCGGGGTTGCCCGTCTCGAGGAACGCGGGCAGTCCGGCCGCATGGGCGCGCTCGATCCCGTGTCGGATGAGGGCGGTGCCGATGCCCCTCCCGTGCGCGTTGCTGCGCACCCCGACGAGGTCGAGCAGCCAGCACGGCTCTGGGGGTAGGTGGGATTCGATCCAGTCCCAGAAGGTCGAGTACCGGGCGCCCTCGTCGTCGGTCAGGGGGTAGATCGCTGGACGCGTGGTGACCTCGATCTCGGCGAATCGGGCCGCCTCAGCGGGCGGTAGCCAAGCGGCGCAACCGAGCGAGTCGCCAACCTGCCAGACGACGCCCAGGTCGAGATAGGGCGCCATGATCGCGCGGAACAACGAACCCAGCTCATCATCGGTCGCGTCCGGCATCGGCCACCTGATCATCGGATCAGTGGCGAATGCCTGCGCCAGCATCGCCGCGAGCGGTCCGAGGTCGGCGAGGTGCGCGCGTTCTGGCGGCGGGACCGACGCTGATGTCATTGCCGGAGATTAACCCCGGGCCGTGTCAGCGCAGCGGGTGTTCGGCTCGCCAGAGGGCCGGCGACTGTCCGAACCGCCGCTTGAAGGCTCGGCTGAACGCCTCGTCCGCGTCGTACCCGATCCGCCGCGCGATGCTCGAAATAGCCAGGTCGGTGTTGGCGAGCAGTTCGCGGGCCAGGTGCAGCCGCCAGTCGGTCAGATAGCGGATCGGCGAGCGACCCAGCACCTCGCGAAAGCGCGCGGCCAGGGCCGGGGCCAGCACCGGGTCACGCAGGGCCGCCAGCCAACCCTGATCCGCGGCCGGGCCGCTGGCCAAGTGGCTGCGTAGCACTTGGATGAGTAGTAGTTCGGGCAGCCGCGTCGGCACCGGCTCTGGACCAGGAGGGGCGATCTCGGCCTGGGCAAGTGCGTAGGCCACGGTGGCTCGAACCCACTCGGTCGGTGGCCCCGGGGGCAGCCGAACGACGAACACTGGCGGAAATACCTGAAGGGCGGGATCGAACAGCACATCGTCGCTGTGCAGGAAGGCGCAGACCACGTCGGTGCGCTCGCCGTTTCGGCCCTGCCGGATCACCGGCATCACCGGCCACGGGCGGCGGCTGCATGATCACGCTGAGCGGAACGGCGTCGGCATCGGCGACCCCGCCCATTCGGTGCTGGTCGCCGTAGGGCAGCACGATGATGTCGCCCGGTCCGGCCCAATGCTTGTCACCACCGTCGACGGCGACCCAACACGTTCCGTCGGCCACCAGGTGGAAGAAGATCACCCGCTCGGCTCCCGGGCGCAACCACGCTGCGGTGACCGGGCCGGTGGCCGACTGGTAGGACCACGGCTCGCGGTACTCGGCCCGTAGGAAGATCGCGCCCTCGAGACGGAGCTGACGCAATGCCGCATCCAGCTGTCCGGCAGCAGCGGTTGTCGTGGTCACCGGGTCATCGAGCGCGGTGCCACGGTCATGGTCGAGCGGGCTTTGCCCCGCGAAGCTGATAGTGGCACAGCGATGGTCGCCGACGCCGCGGCCAGCGTGCACCGCGAGGCGCACGGACTCGTCGCCGACGAGATCTTCCCGGTTACCGAGGGGGAATGATCCCTGGCTCTTCCGGTGGCCGGGAAGTCCGGGGATGATGACGCCGTCTGAGCTTCGTCCCAGGAAGGCGGCGTTGGCCGTGACTTCGTCGAGCTGGCCGCCTCGCCCGGTCATCTATGAGATCAACACTGCGGTCTGGCTGCAGGAGTTGTCCGATACGGCCGGCCGTGCGGTGACGCTCGGCGATGTCGGCCCCGAGGACTGGGATGCCGTCGTGCCATCGGGGGTGGAGGCGGTCTGGCTCATGGGGGTGTGGGAGCGCAGTCCGGCCGGGCTGGCCGTCGCGACCGCCGACGCCGCGTTGCAAGACTCGTTCCGACAGGCGTTGCCGGACCTGCGTCCGGAGGACGTCATCGGCTCGCCTTACTGCGTGCGCAACTACGTGGTCGACGCGGCATTCGGCGGGCCGGCCGGCTTGGCGAAGGCCCGTGCCGCGCTGGCCGAGCGCGGCGCGCGGCTGGTGCTCGACTATGTCCCCAACCATGTCGCTCCCGATCACCCGTGGGCGACGGCGAACCCCGACATCTTCATCCAGGGCGGCCCGGCCGACCTGGATGAAGATGCGTCGGCGTGGATCGAGCTGGGCGGGCACGTGCTGGCTCGGGGGCGTGATCCCTACTTCGCCCCCTGGCCCGACGTCATCCAGCTCAACGCGTTCGCGCCGGCGATGCGCGCGGCGAGCCTCGAGACGTTGAGCAGCATCGCGGCGCAGTGCGACGGCATCCGCTGTGACATGGCCATGTTGCTGACCAACGCCGTCTTCTCCACCACATGGGGCGAACGGGCGGGGGCGCAACCGGACGCGGACTTCTGGGTCCAGATCATCGGCGAGCTGAAGTCCCGGCACCCGCAGCTGCGCCTGTTCGCCGAGGTGTACTGGGACTACGAGTGGAAGCTGCAGCAACAGGGCTTCGACTTCTGTTACGACAAGACGCTCTACGACCGGCTGCTGAGCCAGGATGCGACCGCGGTGCGTGACCACCTGCGCGCCGATGACGCCTATCAGTCGCGCCTGCTGCGCTTCCTCGAGAATCACGATGAGCCGCGTATCGCCGAGCGGGTGGCGGAATCGGCCGAACGGGCGTACGCGGTCGTCGCCGCGACGTTGCCGGGCGCACAGCTCTGGCATGAGGGCCAGTTCGAGGGCCGGAAGGTGCGCGTACCAGTCTTTCTTCGGCGGCGGCCCACGGAGCCGTTGGATGAGGAGCTGGCCGCCTGGTACCGCCAGCTGCTGGCGCTCGTTGCCGACGAGCAGCTGCGACTAGGGGATTGGGCCCTGCTGGAGGCCACCGGCTGGCCCGACAATCAGTCCTGCCGCAACGCACTGGCCTGGTCGTGGACGACGGCTACCTCGCGCCACCTGGTCATCGTCAACTTCAGTGATCAGCTGTTGCAGGCCCGGGTTCACCTGCCGTGGCCCGAGCTGGCCGGGGCGAGCTGGCGGCTGGTTGATCTGCTGCGAGAGCAGACCTTCGATCGCGACGGAGACGAGATTGTCGGTGCTGGGCTCTTCGTCGCGCTCGAGGCGTGGCAGCAGTATGTGATCCGCATCGACCGATATTGACCGGCCGCTAGGCTCCCGGGGTGACCGAGGACTCCGGACTGGATCGGCTGAGCAACTTGCTCTCGGTTACCGATGCGACCCTGGCTGGACTGAGCCTGGAGGATCTGCTCACCGAGATGCTCGACCGGCTCCGGTCGATCATGGGCGCCGACACCGCCGCCGTACTGCTTCGTGAGCGCGGCTCCAGCGACCTCGTCGCCCGGGCGGCCCGTGGCCTGGAGGATGAGGTCCGCCAAGGCGTCACCGTCCCGATCGGCACGGGCTTCGCGGGGTCTGATCGCCGCCCGGCGGGAGCCGGTGCAGTTGGACCGGGTCGACGACACCACGGTCGCCAATCCGATCCTGTGGGAGAAGGGCATCCAGGTCATGTTGGGCGTGCCGTTGATCAGCAACGATGACGTCATCGGCGTGCTACATGTCGGGCGCCTCGACGACGTCGGCTTCACGCCGAGGACGCCGCCCTGCTGCAGATCGCCGCCGAGCGCGTCGCCGCCGCCGTTCAGGCCGGGCAACTCGGCGCCGAGGTGGCCGCGGCCCGGGTGCTCGAACGAAGCCTGCAACCGGCGCGACTGCCCGAGCTACCCGGGGTGCTGCTCGCCGGGCGCTACGTCCCGGCCGAGAACGGCACGATCGGCGGGGACTGGTACGACGCCTTCACCGTCCCTTCGGGGGAACTGTGGCTGGTGGCCGGTGACGTGGCCGGACACGGTCTCAACGCCGCCGTCGTCATGGGTCGCGTCAAGAGCGCGCTACGGGCCTATGCCTTGACCAGCGACGATCCGGCCCACGTGTTGGAGCTCACCGATCGCAAGGTCCAGCACTTCGAGTTCGGCACGATCGTGACCGTCGTCTGTGCCACGTCGGCCGCGCCCTATCGCGACTGGCGGATCTGCTCGGCCGGCCACCCGCCGCCCGTACTCGCCGCACCCGGTGCGGCCGCAGAGCTCACCGACCTGCCGACCGGCCCCCCGCTGGGCGCACTCGCCCAGGTGCGGCGAAGCTATGCCAGCGTGATGCTGCCGCCCGCCGCCAGCCTGCTGCTCTACACCGACGGTCTGGTCGAGCGTCGCGAGGAATCAATCGATCGGGGACTGGAACTACTGCGCGCGGCCGTGACCGCCGATGCGCCGAGCATCGTCTGTCGAAATGTCATGCACCGGCTGGTCGGCAATACCGTGACGACCGACGACATTGCTGTGCTGGCCGCCCAACGCGCTCGGGCTGAAGCGGCGCCCGGTCGTTAGGCTGAGCACGTGGCCGATTGGACGGGATCCGGTTACGCGACAGCGGATCTGTATCGAGGCATGGCCGAGCGGGACCTGCGCGGAGCGTCGCCCCTGTATGAGGCCTTGTGCCTGGCCGTTGCCGCCGATGATCGTCTGTGCGCGCTTCTCGACCGGCTGCCGCCCGAGAAGCGTCAGCCGAATCTGCTCCTGGGCGCCATGCGCTACCTTGGCGGTCCGATCGATGACCCCGAGGCCTTCCTGGACTTTGCGCACGCGCAGTGGGAGATCGTCGCCGCGACGATGCGCGATCATCGGACGCAGACCAACGAGCCGGGCCGCTGTGCCACGCTGCTACCGGTGCTGTCCGCCCTACCGCAGCCACTCGCCCTGATCGAGGTCGGCGCGAGTGCTGGCCTGTGCCTGTATCCCGACCGCTACGCCTATCGCTACCGCACGCCCACGGGGGAGCAGCGAGTCGGTAACGGACCCGTCGTCCTGCCCTGCGACGTAACCGGGTCCGCGCCGCTTCCCGCTGCCGTGCCCCACGTCGCGTGGCGAGCCGGAGTCGATTTGAACCCGCTGCATCCCGAGCGAGCCGATGACCGGCGCTGGTTGGCCTCGCTGGTCTGGCCCGAACAGGGCGACCGCGCGGAGCGGTTGGAGAAGGCCTTGGATCTGGCCGCCGCTGACCCACCGCGTATCGATACCGGCAACCTGCTGACCGACGTGCCCCGGTTGATCGCCGACGCACCGCCCGAGGTGACCGTCGTGGTGTTTCACTCCGCGGTGCTGGCCTACCTGCCGCCCGACCCGCGCCACGAGTTCACCGTCCTCATGCGATCCCTGCGCCGTACGCACGACGTCCACTGGCTGTCCAATGAGGCCCCGGGAGTCATGGCCGGCACCGATGCCTTCGCCGATCGGGGATCGAGATTCGTACTGGCCCACAACGAGGTTCCGCTCGCGTTGACCGGTCCGCACGGCCAGAGTCTTGAATGGCTCGCGGACTGAGTCAGGACACGTTGGTGAACCACTCGATGCGCGACGGCGGTGGGACATTGACCTGGGCGAAGGCCGGCCCGAGCTGGGAGCTCATGAACTCGCCCTGGGCGGCTTGGGACTCCCATAGCTCGACGACGATGAGCTTGTCGCCCGATTCACCCGCGACGTGACTGATCATGCCGGCGGGCAGATCTTCCGGATCCGGGACGCCGTCCCAGCCCAGGACCTTGTTCACCGAGTGATAGATGTTGACTGCGTTCGGAGCCGAGATCTCGATTACGAGCAGTTCAGCCATGTCGAACTCCTGGGTGGTAGTCGAAGGCGATCTTTGGCGCAAGGTCTACTCGCCTGGCCTCCGGCCGTCAATGATTCCGCCGCGGCCGGGGTTCACCTGGCTACTGCGGACGTTGGTCATACACGTGCAGCCCGACGATCCGGTCGGCAGCGTCGAACTCGTAGACGCCGATGGAGGCCAGGGTTGAGTAAGGCCCCTCACTGACCGGACCATCGCTGCGACTGCGCTCCTCGCTCTCGATGATCACCAGCGCCGGTTCGTCGGCGGTCGGCGGCACCTCGCGCAGGCGCCAGACGTGGTCCTCGAACCAGCTGTGGTTGGCCCACAGCACCAGCAGCTCGAGATACTCCGGCCAATCGACCTCCTCGCCGAAGTTGCCGACGCGATGAAAGCGTTGCTGGTCGACCAGTGCCGCGAACGGTGCCCAGTCGGCGGCCGTGACCGGCACGCTCTTGTCCTGGTTCACGACCCGCTCCATGATCGCCAGCATCTCGACCACGACCGCCGCTCGCGGTCCCAGGGCCTGTTGTTTGAGCTCTGGCACCGTCTTGAAGATCTTCTGGGTCATTGGCCAGCCCGCCGATCAGTTCGCTAGGCGCTGGGGATGTTGTGGGCGAAGAACCGCCCGGCCCAGTGGTGCAGGCTAGTCGGGATGTAGAAGTCGGACGGATCGTCGATGGTGGCCCAATGCTCGGCGACGTCGTCGATCGTGGCGGCACCGGGCCCCGAGTGCAGGTAGCCGTCGTTCGCGCCGATGAAGATGCGGCCGAAGCGCTGGCCCCCGGCGACGTAGAACTCTCCGCTGGCCGTGCACGCCTCATGCGCGAGGTAGGCGACCATCGGCGCGACCAGGTCGGGGTTCATGGTGTCGCTGACAACTGGCTCCTCATCGGGCTCGGCCGGCGCGAGGTCGGCGTTGCCCAAACCTCGCTGCGGCACCCGGCCCATGCGCGTCATCGCGTTGGGGCCGATGACATTGACGTTGATGTTCTTGTCGGCGCGGCCGATCGTCAGGCTGTTGGCCATGCCGATCATCGACGACTTCGCGATGGCGTAGCCGAGGTTGTCCAACAGGCCGAACATGCCGGTCGAGCCGGTCAGCACAACGCGCCCATAGTTCTGCTCGAGCAGGTAGGGCCAGGCCGCGCGGATGACGTTGAACGTGCCCTTGGTGTGGACGGACAGATGCGCCTCGATGACGTCGATGTCGGCCTCGGGCAGCGCCGCGGGGATGACGTTGCCGGCGTTGTTCACGACCGCGTCGATCCGGCCGAAGGAATCGATGGCCGTCTTGATGATGTTGGCGCCGCCCTCGACCGAGGAAACGTCGCTCGTGTCGGCGACCGCGGTGCCGCCGAGCGCGGTGATCTCGTCAACGACCTTCTGGGCCGGTCCGGCGTTGAGCCCGACGCCATCGGTCGACCCGCCCAGGTCGTTGACCACGACCTTGGCGCCCAGTTCGGCCAGGTACCGCGCGTAGGACCGGCCGATCCCGCGACCCGCACCGGTGACGACGGCGACGCGTCCGTCGAAGTTCAGCTTGCTCATGTGTCGGTTCCTCCGCGCTGGGGTTGACGACGCCGCGAAACATCGGCGTCCAGGGCCCGACGATAGGGCCGGACCCGGATGCTGTCAGTAGCGATGTCCTGCTCAGCGGGTCGGTGCCGTTCAGTTGTTCCAGTCCGACATTTCCTTGACGGTGTGCGGAAACGCCTCGTCCGGGCGCAGCGGACTGCCGTGGCTCATCAGCACGTCGAGCTTGCGCCGGGCGATGACCAGCCGGCCGTCGACGTTGAGCAGCCGGTCGCGGAAGATGACTTCGGCCCGGTTCATGTACCCGGGCTGCGCCTCGGTCGTCCAGCGGATCCGGCCGTAGCAGATCGCCCAGAGTCCGTCCGCGTCCTCGCCCACGACGTGGCCGCTCATGGCGTGGATGGACCACGGGTAGGTGTCGTGCAGGGGCTCGAAATCGCCGACCCACTCATCCAACCCGTCATAGGTCCGGTGCGGGTAGCGGGCGACGATGTCGTCGGTGAAGTGGGTCCTAAAGGTGGCCCAATCGCGGGCGTCCACGGTGAAGCCATACCCATTCTGCAACCGCATCGCTTCTACCGCGACCGTGTTCAGATCAACGCTGCCCATGATGCTCCATCTGTCCGTAGTCGTTAGGCGGCAGTAGCCTAGTGGCGGCGACAGTGATGAGCCAGGACGAGAATGGCTCGCATGCAGCTCAAGCTCGAACTCATTCCGCTTCCCGTCTCCGATGTCGACCGGGCCATCGATTTCTATGCCGGCCGGCTCCGCTTCACCAAGGACGTCGACGTGCAGATCAGCGACAGCGTGCGGGTCGTCCAGGTGACACCCGAAGGCTCGGCCTGCTCGGTTGGCTTCGGGACCGGTCTCGAGGTGTACGCCGGGCGCCCCGGCACCATTCGTGGGCTACACCTGGTGGTCGACGACATCGCGGTGGCGCGGGCCGAACTGGCCGATCGGGGCGTCGAGATCGACGAGATCCAGAACGTGGGCGGTGGCGTCAAGTACGCCGGCTTCAGCGACCCCGACGGCAATACCTGGACCCTGCAGGAGATGGCCTGGCGAACCGGCGCCCAGTACTAACTGCCGATCGGCCGGCCCGGCTGGGATGCGAGGCGAGCGACTGAGCCCGCGGCCCGGGTTTGTGGCCGAAATCGTCGCTGATTGCTCCGAATCCGGGTCCGTCTACGACGATTTCAAGCACAAACCCGGGCGCGTCCGGCCGGTGAGACGCCGATCGCGGCCCAGCGGCCGCCATCGGCCGCGGGGCATTAGCTGCCGATCGTGACCTGCCGCTTGTCGAACGCGACATAGCCGCTGTAGTCCTTGCCCACTCGGTCGAAGGAGGACGGGTACGGGTCGGGGTAACTCCAGGCCGCATCATGGTGCGCCACACCGCCCGCGGTTACATCGTGATACTGCGCGACGCCCTTCCACGGGCAGGTATAGGGCGTGGCACTGTTGCTGAATGCGCCCGCAGCGAGCGAGGAGGGCGGGAAGTAGTAGTTTCCCTCGATCGAGATCAGGTCGCTGTCCGGTGCGTCCGCGACAACCGTTCCGCCGATACTTGCCTTCATGATGTTCCTTCCGGGTCGGTAGTACCTAGAACGCCCCGCTGCACACTGCTCTTCCCGATCCCAGCTGTGTGAGTAATCGACCAGCCGGGTATAGCCGAACCATGGATCTTGAGAAGAGCGATCTGGACAGCGCCGCGCAGACGACCGATGAGCGGATCGATACCGTGATCCGCGGCGTCATTGCGACGCACAGCGGTCGACCGGTGGATGAGGTCGACACGGAGTTGCGTCTGCAGTTCGACGCCGCTGGCGTGGCGCCCGAAGAGCCCGGCTTCGGCACCCTCGTGCAAGCGATCGCCGCGGGCGACCACGCCGCCGCCGGAGTCGCGCCGCCGATGGGTCCAGCCTAGGGGCTTGTCGGCAACCAGGCCGACCAATCGCCGCTGGGGTCGGTAGTTTGGCCCACTTCGATGAGGTGTCCATCGGGATCGCGGATATAACAGCGAATCTCGAACTCGTGCTGCTTCGGCGGCGTCAGGAACTCGGCCCCCCGCGCGCTCCACTCGGCGTACACGCTGGCAATGTCGGCGACGCGAATGTTGAGAAAGCTGCTGACCCGGTCGGGCTCGCTGGGCGCGGCCAGCGTGACCGAGGGCTTGTCATCGGTCGGGCCACCGCCGACGTTGATAATGATGAAGCTGTTGGCCAGCGCGACGTAGGTCAGCTGGCCCGAGGAGAAGGCGACGCGACCGCCGAGCACCTCGGTGTAGAAGCGCCGGGAACGCTCCACATCGTCGGACACGATGAAATGGGCCAGCATTATGCGTCCCGATTCGGGGCCGGAGATCTCGGTCATTTGCTTCCTCCACGGGCTAAAACGCGATTTTCGCCGAGCGGTCCGGTCCATAGACAGCGGCGCGGGCCAGTCCTAATCTTGCCTCGACCGCATGCGCGCGCGGCGGCGGAGAGGTCGGCGATGTGGCCACCCGCAGCGGGTTGTTCGCCGATGACATCGTATGGACGGCTTCGGGCACCGGTCGCCTCTCCGGAGCCAAGCACGTCACCCTCCTCGATCTCGCCGGCAACGAGGAGCGCGTCATACGCGTTGCAGCAGCTGCGCGCCGAGCGAGATGGAAACGTGCTCAACCAACGGGCCGTGATCGTCGTCACGGTGATCGATGGCAAGGTGTCCGCGGTCGATGACTACGCGTTCCTTACCGCGGCCAGCGCAGAGTTCTGGAGCTAGCCCGTCGGGGCAGCGCCGGCCGCTTTCAGCCGGCGGGTTGCTCCTCGGCGGCGCCGTCGTTGATCCAGGTCCGGTACATCTGCGGCGTACCGCCCATCGAGTCGCAGCAGTTCGTCGTGGCTGCCGATTTCGGCCATGCCACCTTCGTCGATCGACCACGATCCGGTCGGCCCGCATGGCCGTGCTCAGCCGGTGGGCGATGAGGATGGCCGTCCGCCCCTGCAGGAGCACGTCGAGGGCGGCCTCGATCTTGGTCTCCGACATGCAGGTCGAGGTTCGAGGTCGCCTCGTCGAGCACGAGCACCCGCGGACGGGCGATGAAGGCCCGGGCCAGGGCGATCAGTTGCCGCTCGCCTGAGGACAGCGACTGGCCCGCGTTCGTGCACCTCGGTGTCGATGCCGTCGGCCATGCGCTCGACGACCTCGACCAGCCCGACGGCCCGCACGGCCTCCCACACCTCGTCGTCGGGGGCATCCGGCCGGGCGAAGGCGATGTTGTCGCGGATCGTGCCCGGAGAACAGGAACGGCTCCTGCGGCACGACCCCAAGCTGCCTGCGCAACGACGCGACGGTGACATCGCGCAGGTCGTGGCCGTCGATCAGGATCCGGCCCGCGGTCGGGTCGTAGAAGCGGGTGACGAGCTTGGCCATCGTCGACTTGCCGGCGCCGGTCGGCCCGACGAAGGCGACCGTCTCGCCGGCGCGGACCGAGCAGGTCGACGTCGCGGATCACCGGCGCGGCCGGGTCGTAGCCGAAGGTGACGTGGTCGAACACGATCTCGCCGTCGATCGGCGGCAGGTCGACGGCGTCGGGCTTCTCGGGCACGCTCGGCTCGATGTCGAACAGGGCGCGCAGCTTGACCATCGACGACTGACCCTGCTGGTAGGAGTTGTACTGCTGGACGAGCAGCTGGATCGGCAGCATGAACCGGCTCAGGTACAGGAAGAAGGCGGTCAGCTCGCCGACGTTGAGCGAGCCGTGCAGGACCATCGTGCCGCCGATGGCCAGCAGCGCGGCCTGGGCGAGGTAGCCGAGCATCTGGGTGCCGGAGCCGTACACGCGCGTTGATCCGCGCGGTGTAGAAGTTGGCGTCCCGGTAGCGGCCGACGACGTTGCGGTGGTGGACGACGTTGCGGTCCTGGCGGTTGTGCGCGGTGACCACCCGCACCCCGTGCAGGCTCTCGGAGAGATCGGCCAGCACGTTGGCGATGCCGTCGCGGACCAGGTCGTAGCCGCGCACCGACGCGACTGGAACCACAACGACGCGACCGTGAGCAGCGGGACGATCAGCAGCACGGTGATCAACGGCCAGCAGCGGATTGGTGAGGAACAGGATGACGGCGATGACGACCATCGTCAGGCCCTGCACGGCGAACTGGGCCAGCCCGTCCTGCAGCAGCTGCTGCAGGTTCTCGATGTCGCTGGTCATCCGGCTCATGATGACGCCGGCCTTCTCCTCGGTGTAGAAGTCGAGGCCGAGCCGCTGCAGGTGGGTGAAGACCGCGACCCGCAGGTCGTTCATGACCCAGGCCGCCAGCCGGCCGGTGACCTTGACCATCGCCCGCTGGGCGCACCGCGGTCACGCCGACCGAGACCAGGTACAGGCCGGCGGCGACCGACGACGACGGTCATGTCGCCGGGGATCATCCCGTGGTTGATCGCGTAGCTGACCAGCATCGGGCCCGAGCTGGCTGGCGACGCTGACCATCACCACGAACAGCACCGCCAGCAGACCCGAGGTGCCAGTGCCGGAAGATCAGACGCCGCAGGGTCAGCCGCTGGCTCTCGCCGCGGCCGACGGCTGCTGGGTGAACTCGATCTCCGGATCGCCGAGCTCGGGCTCCTCGGCCAGCAGCAGGTCGACGCCGGCCTGCATCTCCGACGGCACCCCGGCGAACGGCAGGCCGCCGCCCGGATTGCCGGCCCGGCCCTGGCCGCCGCCGAAGGCGACCGCCGCACGCCGCCACCGCCGACCCATCATCGCCATCGAGATCGCCTCCTCGTGGGCCGGCGCGTGCCGAGCTCGTAGCTCCTCGGCCTGGGCCAGCACCTCCGAGTACAGCGGGAGTGCTCGCCAGCAGCTCGAGGTGGGTGCCGTCGGCGACCACCCGGCCGCCGTCGATCAGCACCACCCGGTCGGCCAGGCTGATCGTCGACAGCCGGTGGGCGACGATCAGGGTCGTCCGTCCCTCCATCAGCGCCTCGAGATTGCGGTGGATCGACTGCTCCACCTTGACGTCGATGGCGCTGGTGGCGTCGTCCAGCACCAGGATCGGCGGGTTGACCAGCAGGGTCCGGGCGATGGCGATGCGCTGGCGCTGCCCGCCCGACAGCGTGTAGCCCCGCTCGCCGACCACGGTGTCGTAGCCATCGGCCAGGCCGGTGATGAACCCGTCGGCGCCGGCGGCCCGGGCCGCCGCCTCGATGTCGGCGAAGTCGGCGTCCGGGCCGGCCGTAGGCGATGTTGTCGCGGACCGACATCGAGAACAGGAACGGCTCGTCGAGCACGACCCCGATCTGGGCCCGCAGGCTGGCCAGGGTCAGGTCCCGCACGTCGTGCCCGTCGATCGCGGACCGCCCCGTCGGTGACGTCGTAGAAGCGATCGAGCAGCCGGGCGACGGTGGACTTGCCCGAGCCGGTCCGGCCGACCAGGGCGACCGTCTCGCCCGGGGCCAGGTGCAGGTCGAACCCGTCGAGCACGTCGCGGTCCGTCGGCGTCGTAGGCGAAGGTCACCGAGTCGAAGCTGACGTCGCCGCGGCACTCGATCAGGTCGAGCGCGCCGGGCCGATCGACCACGGTCGGCTGCTCGTCGAGCACCTCGTAGATCCGCTTCGCCGAGGCGGCGGCCCGCTGGCCCAGCATGATCAGCATGCCGAGCATCTGGAACGGCGCCTGCAGCATGACGATCCAGAAGCTGAACGTGAGGATGGTGCCGACCTGCAGGTGGTCGTGGATCGACCTGGTAACCGCCGACCAGGATCACCAGGGCCAGGCCGGCCTGCGAGAGGTTCTGCACCAGCGGCGTGAACCGGGCCCGGATGTCGGCGTCCTTGACGTAGGCCCACCGCAGCTTCTCCGCGGCCCGGGCCAGCGCGTTGAGCTGCTGGCCCTCGGCCGCGAACGACTTGACGATCCGGACGCCGTTGATGTTCTCGTCGACGATGGTGGCCACGTCGGCCAGGCGGGACTGGATCAGCCACGAGACCGGGAAGAGCACCTTCCGCATCCGCACGCTGATGACGTAGATGAACGGCATCGCCACCATCGCCACCAGGGCCAGCACGACGTTGATCGAGAGCATGAAGCCGAAGGCCACGACGGCGACCAGGCACTGCACCAGGATCGACGGCCCGAAGATCAGGTACATCTGCACCGCGCGGATATCGGAGTTGGCGCGCGAGATCAGCTGGCCGGACTGCACCCGGTCGTAGAAGCCGAACGACATCCGGCTCAGGTGGTCGTAGATGATGTTGCGCAGGTCGAACTCGATCCGGTAGGCGGTGTTCATCAGCAGCCGCCGCGAGAAGTACCAGCACACGCCGGCGACCAGCGGCCAGCGCCGACGATGAGCGCGAAGTAGTGGTACAGCATGTGCTCGAAGTGGCTGGCCGGTAGCCGCTCGGCCTGCGGGCAGCCTGACTCTGCTGCGCGAACGGGATGACGGCTCGGTCGACGGCCGTGCCGAGCAGCAGCGGGATCTCGACCTGCAGGAACAAGCCGGCGAAGGAGAGCACCAGCGAGGTGATGAACAGCACTCGGTGCGCCTTGCACGACGGGCAGCGCCCGGCGCAGCCAGCGTCTTGTCGCGATCGGGATCGATCCCGGCCTTCGGCGGGCGGTAGTGGGCCTCGGGCGGTCTCGGCAACCAGGACGAGTCGCTCGTGAGGATCTCGGCGGTGGCGGTCATTATCTTGCTCCCGTGGTGCGCGTCGCGGTGGCGCGTCAAGGCCTCGAGCCACAAGCCCAGACCGTCGAAGGCCCGCTCGACCTGCTCGGGGTCTTCGAGGTGCTGGGCGATCTCCTGCAAGCGGGCATCGGCGGCGCGGTCGGCCAGGGTGAGCAGTCGCCGCCCGGCCGCGGTGAGGCTGAGCCCGATCCGGCGCCGGTCGCTGTCGTCCTCGTGGCGGCGCTGCACCAGACCGCGACTGACCAAGCCGTCGACGACCGACGTCACGCTCGGCCGGCTCACGGCCAGATAGTCGGCCAAACCGGATGCGACCGTCGGACCCTCGTCGAGCAACATGAGGATTCGGTACTGGGGGAGGGACAGGTCGACGTTGTCCAGCGCTCGTTCGACCTGCCGGGCCATCCGGGCCGCTGCGCGACTGGGGCTTGTGCGTGGCTGCACGGCCGGTTCGAGGGGATGTGATTCGACGGCCATAAGGTTAGGGTATCGAACTATGACCTCACCTGTCCCGTTCTTCGGTAGGACCTCATGACGGCGCCGCGTTCGGCCGACGTCGACATCACGATCGTGGGCGCCGGCGTGCTGGGCCTCTATCAGCTTTATCTGGCCGATGCCGCCGGTTATTCGGTGCGGTTGCTGGAGCAGGGGACCGGCGTGGGCGGAGCCTGGTACTGGAACCGCTATCCCGGCGCCCGCTTCGACTCCGAGAGCTATACCTACGGGTACCTCTTCTCCGCCGACTTGTGGCAGGAATGGGACTGGTCGGAGGAGTTCGCGGCCCAGCCCGAGACCGAGCGCTACTTCAATTACATGGTCGACAAGTTCGACCTGCGCCGGTTGATCCGCTTCCAGAGCCGGGTCAACTCCTGCGTCTGGGACGAGGATTCCGCGACCTGGACGGTGCAGACCGAGGACGGCTTCTCGATCCGATCGCAGTTCCTCGTGAACACGACTGGTGTCCTGTCCGTCCCGCAGATCCCTGACCTTCCGGGCCGCGACGATTTCGCGGGCCTGGCCCATCACACGGGGCACTGGCCCAAGGCAGGGGTCGACTTCGCCGGCCGGCGCGTAGCGGTCATCGGCACCGGCTGCAGCGGGGTGCAGGTCGCCCCGATCATCGCCGAGGACGCGGCATCGGTGGTTGTGTATCAGCGCTCGCCCTCGTGGTGCGTGCCCCTGAACAACCATCCGATCGATTCGGAGCAGCAGGCCTATCTGAAGGCCAACTACGAGTCGATCCGCTCGCAGCTGGAAGCCTCGCAGGGCGGGTTCCTGCACCAACCGCACAACCGGGCGACGTTCGAGGACACCAAGGAAGAGCGGTGGGCGTTCTACGACACGATCTGGAACACCGCTCCGGGATTCTCCAAACTGAGCAGCAACTACACCGACCTGATGCTCAACACCGAGGCCAACGCGGAGTGGTGCCGCTTCATGGCGGAGAAGATCCGCAGCATCGTCGAGGACCCAGCCACGGCCGACCGGCTGATTCCCACCGATCATCTCTACGCCGGCCTACGCCCGCCGTTCGTCAATGGCTACTACGAGATGTTCAACCGACCCAACGTCACGCTCGTGTCGACCAGGGACACCCCGATCGTGCGCCTCACCGAGACCGGTATCGAAACCACTGACGGCTTGCGCGAGTTCGACATCATCGTCTGGGCGACCGGCTTCGACTTCGGCACCGGGGCGATGCTGGCGATGGGGATTCGCGGCGTCGACGGGCTGGCGTTGAACGACTACTGGTCCGACGGTCCGCTGACGTTCGGCGGGGTCATGACCCACAACTTCCCCAACCTGTTCTTCCCGGGCGGGCCCCACGGGGCCGCCGGCAACAACCCTCGCTACGGCGGCGACCAGGTCGACTTCGTCCATCGAACCATCGCGTTCGCGCTCGAGCACGGGCACCGCCGCGTCGAGGTGCCGCAGCGCCCGCAGGACGAGTGGATGGCGATGATCGAGGAGTTCCGCAAGTACTCTCCCATGCAGGAGCGCGGGCAGTACTACGGGGCCAACATCCCTGGGAAGGTGCGCAAGTTCCTGCTGAATCCAGGCGGTAAGCCCAAGATGGTGGCGGCGTTCGACGAGGCCATCAACAGTGACTACAAGGAGTTCGTGGCCTGAGCCGGCCCGGGTAGGGCTGGTTCAGGAAGCGGCGGGGCTCGACGCCGCGGCGACGGCCCACCGCACGACCCGCTCGGCGACGTCGTCGGTGGTGGCGGCGAAGAAGTGGTCGGCTGAGGGCACGGTCTGCCGCTCGCAGGCAGTCCAGTCGGCGATGAGCGGATCGATCACGTCGGCACCGAACCAGGCGTCGTTCTCGGCCAGGACGACCAGCTTCGGTCGCGGATCGTCGGCGATCTGCAGCGTGGGCGGCGGCTGGAACGGCGTCGCCGGCGAGACGAACTGCGAGCTCACCAGAGCGGGCGCGATCAATGCCCAACCGATGACCGCCGGGTGGGTGATGGTGGCCGCCACCCCGCCGCCGAAGGAGTAGCCGATCAACACGACCGGGCCGTCACAGGCCTCGATCTGCGCCAGTGTCTCTTCCTGCGCCGCGGACTGGGCGGCCGAGGAGAAGTCGAAGCGATGCGGGGTGATGTCGGTGCGCAGCAGCCGCTCATTGAGCGCGGCAATCACGTGGTTGTGCTGGTTGCCGGAATACGCGACGAGCGGGTGCAGCAGAACCGCGTGAGCCATGGACGACTACCTTTCGTTGCCGATCAGATCTTGAGCATAGAGTCCGCCGTCCGGCGGACAGGCGATCACTCGTGGCACTCAAGGTCCAGATATGACACTGGAGTTCCACCGGCATCCAACGTACTGCGGCACACTGCAAGCGTCAATGCATCGCCGGTGGGGCCTCGATCGCGGCACCGCGCGCGGGGGCGCGAATGACCACGGCGACCAGGATGGCACAGGCGATGAGGATCGCCGCCGCCACGAGATAGACCTGGTTGGCGCCGACGATGAACGCGTGCTGGGCCTGTTGGACGGCCGACCCCTCGATCGACGAGGCGTTGTTGCTGGCGGCGCCGAACACCGTGACCAGCACGGCCAGGCCCAGGGCCGAGCCGACCTGCTGCATCGTGTTCAGCAGACCCGAGATCGCTCCCGCATCGCGGTCGGGGGCACCGTCGATGGCGACGATGCTCAAGGGGACGAAGGCCAGCCCGCTGCCGGCACCGCAGAGGATCATCGAGGTCAGCAGCGACGAGTAGCTGCTGCTGGCGCTGATCCGGCTGAGCAGCAGCAGACCGACGGCGACCGCCGATATCCCACCGACCATCACCGGCCGCGCGGGCAGGCGCTTCAGCAGTTGGGGCGCCAGCCGAGCGGCGATCATGAGAGATCCCATGAGCGGCAGGAAGGCGAGCCCGGTCACGGCCGGGCTGTACCCGCGGACTTCCTGCAGATACAAGCCCAGGAAGAACATCATTCCGGTCGAACCCGCGACGAGCATCAACCGAGCCACCAGGGAGGTGGCCCGGTTGCGATCAGCGAGCAGTCCCAACGGCACCAGCGGAGAGGAGACGCGACGTTCGAGCAGGACGAAGATGATGAGCAAGCCGATCCCGGCGATGAACGCAGCGATCGTGATCGGATCGCCCCAACCGTCGCTGGGTACCCGAACGAACGCGTAGACCAATGCGGTCATCCCGAGGGTGCAGGTCAGGCCGCCGCCCAGATCGAATCGGCCCGCGTGCCCGGGAGTCTCGGCGAGCACGAAGCCGGCCACGGCCACCAGCGCGACGCCGATGGGCACATTGACGAAGAACACCCAGCGCCAGGACGCCCATTCGACCAGCACCCCGCCGAGAATCAGGCCCAGCGCCGATCCACCGATCGAGACCATGCTGTAGTAGCCGATGGCGCGCGCCCGCTCCAGACCGGCAGGAAACGTAGTGATGAGCAAGGCGAGCGCGGACGGTGAGGCCAGCGCGGCTCCGACCCCCTGCGCAGTCCGGGCGATCAACAGCATGTCGGGGGAGCCGGCCAGCCCGCCGATCAGGGAGGCCAGGGTGAATACGGTGATGCCGGCGATTAGTACCCG
The DNA here is from genome assembly GCA_963828015.1 of uncultured Actinomycetes bacterium. Classification (GTDB taxonomy): domain Bacteria; phylum Actinomycetota; class Actinomycetes; order Mycobacteriales; family Jatrophihabitantaceae; genus CAVPUA01. The sequence continues at coordinate 1,264,892 of CAWHCD010000006.1, read as the reverse complement.
TCGCCGGCCCAGAATGTCGCCGGCCCGCGCGCCCAACAGCAGCAGCCCGCCGAAGGCCAGCGTGTAGGCGTTGACGATCCACGACAGGTTCGTGGCGGAGAAGCCCAACGCGCCCTGGATCTCTGGTAGCGCGATGTTCACGACGGTTCCGTCGAGCACCATCATCAGCTGGATCGTGAGGATGACGCCGAGGGCGACGCCCTTGGACCGCGACGCCGCCACGGTCGTTCGCGCGCTGGTCCGGGTGGACCGCAACCGCAGGGCTGGCATGGGTCCTTGTCTACCATCAGGCCGATGCTGGCGGCGCGGGCATCTCCTTGTCCATGACGGAGCGTCGGATCGTGAACCGCCAGCCGTCCGGCGTGCGAACCAGTTCGTCGGTATAGCGGCCGGTGCCGATGAAATCGTTGGACGTCTTGTCCGGCGAACCTGTGTAGATGATCATTTTGCAGGTGTGGGTCGCGCGGTCGCCATCGACCTCGATGTAGGGATTGCAGGTCACGTGCACGATGCCGCTGCCCATGGCCGCGCAGTTCGCCGCCAGGGCCTCGGTACCCACCGCCCGCATCTGCGCGTGCGGGGGCCCGCTCTCCCAGATGCCGTCCGGGACGAACAGCTTCGCGTACTCAACGCCATCAGCGGCATCGGAGAGCTGGTTGTACCGCGCCGACAGCTGGCAAATCTCGATGTAGTCGGCTATGAACTGCGCGTCGTAGGACAACGAATGCTCCGATGAGTGAGCTGGACTCGCGGCCCGCCCGCCGGCGGATCAGCGCGACCAGGCGGCGTCGTCGTGCCAGTAGTACTCGATCGTGGTGAGTGGGGCGTCCCAGGATTCGAGGTAGATGACGCCTTCGGGTCCGGCGGTGAGGCTGTAGGGGACTCCGGTTTCAGCGATCCAGAACTCGTCTTCGCCCAGGGTGAGGGTTTCTCCGGCGGCGTGGACGGTCACGGTGCCGGCCACGATGATCATGAGTTGGCGGACGTTGTGGTGGTGGGTGGGCAGGGTGCGTCCGGGGGCCAGTTGCCGTCCGCGCCATTGGAACGCGGTCTCGACCTTGGTCGAGTGTTCCAGGGCGCCGTTGAGGGTCGCGCCGAAGTTGAACGGGGCGTCCTCGAGGGCTCTGATGACCCCGTTGTCGTCCCAGTAGTTGTTGGGGTCATCGGCGTCGAAGGTGATCGGCTCCCACCCCTGGCCGTCGCGGAAGTCGAAGAACGAAATTGGCATGGCATGGATAGTGGTCGTTGTCGGGGTAGCGAGTCAATCGCGCCGTCCCAGTAGTCGAAACAGCGGCCCTTCCCAGCTCCGAGGAACCGGGAAGGGCCGCTGTCGTTCGGGCGGTGACTATCAGGCGGAGTACGAGCTGATCTGCACGTTCTTGCTGTTGCAGTCGAACGTTCCGACCTGGGTCGGGTAGGCGCGCTGCCACTTGCCGTCCTTGACCTGCGAGAGCAGGAAGCACGGGCTGAGCACCTTCTTGCCGATATCGGTGGTGCCGACGATGCCGTGGGCGGTCTCGTCATGAGTGGTGCTCAACGCCGTGAGCAGGGTCTGGCGGTCCAGCGTCCCGGTTGCGGCGGCCTTGACGACGGCGTCCTGGAACACCATGGCGGCGATCCACGCGTCGACACCGTAGGCGTTGGTCTTGTTGGCGTCACCGCCGAGCTGGGTGATCAACGCGTTCAGCGACGGGTTGGACGCACCCTCGGTGTAGAAGGGCAGGAAGTTCATCTGCGAGTAGACGCCTTCCATCGATGCCGGCGCGGAGGCCAGGACCTTGTTGTCGTAGCAGCCGATGTGGCACAGCCAGTACTTGACCGAGGTCAGACCCTGCAACGCGGCCTCGCGACGCAGCGAGATGACCGTCGTGGACAGCACCTCGTTGTAGATCAGCGTCGACTGGTACTTCTTGGCCGCCAGGATGATAGGCGTCAGCGCGCTCTGCGGTGCGGCGGAGGCCGTAAGGTACACGCCCTGCCCGTCGGCCTTGAAGCCCTGGGCCTTGGCCGCGTCCCAGGTGGCGACGTTGGTATGCGTCACCGTCGGGGTGTCCGTCGAGGCCAGCATGATTCCGTGCACGCTCGGGTCGATCGACATGAAGTGCAGGTACTCACCGATCTGGACCTGGTAGGGCTGCGGGGTCTGCCCCTGTCCGGCGCAGAAGACCGCCTGACCGTTGATGGTGTAGGTCGTGGCGTTGCAGCCTTCGGCCGGGCTCGTGGCCGCGGCGGCGATGTCCGGAAGGCCGAGCGCCTGTCCGGCCTGGTTCTTGCAGGCGGCCATATCGGCGGCGGTCGGGAACACGACCGCGAACGTGCCGACCATCGCGAAGTCCTGCGAGCAGGCCTGGATGATTCCCGCACGGGCGGCGTTGGCGTCGGACTTGGAGTCGATGAAGTCCACCGTCACCTTGCGGCCGGCGATCCCGCCGTTGTTGTTGACCAGAGTGGCCCAGGCGTTGACGGCATCGACGGAGTCCTGGAACAGGCCGGGCTGGAACGGCGAGGCCACGTCAGCGATGATCGCGATGCGCATCGTGGTGGCGGTCAGGCCGATGTCGGTACCGCCGGAGGGCTTGCCGAGGTCGCCCAGTCCGCCATTGGCGACGGTCGAACCCGACGATGACGATCCGCTGGCGCTGCTCGAGGACGACGAGGAACTCTTGCTGCTGCTACACGCACTCAGAACCATGGACAGGACGGCGACCAGCGCCAAGCCGGCCACCAGAGCGGGTCGTCGTCTCAGACGATTGGGTGTTCCCTGGGGCATTGCGTCTCCCTAATCAGTGGTATTAGTTTTCACAACTCGTGCTTATGTTCGCGCATGCGGGCTGATTCGTCGGACACGGATCCGTAACAATTGACCGGTCGGTCGACTACTGCGAGCGCCGGGCCGAGAACGGTCTGCTGCCGGACCTTCGCCGACCGGTCGAGGATCCGCCGTCGGCTGTCACGGCCCGCACGCGAGGTGTCGCAGTCCCGGTTTCTGGGTAAGAGGCGCATGATTGGACCAATACCGCAACGCGGCGGAGACAACTGAGGTACGAGATGGCGCACACGAGGGTTCGAGGTTCATTGCGCAGGAGCCTGCTCAGCCGATGGCACTGTCAGCAGGCCGGCCACCGGCCGGTGCGGGTTCCAGATGGGACGACCTGCGAGCGGTGCGGACGGCACTGGTTCCACGACTGAGCGCCTCCAGGGCGAGGCGTGAGCCGCTTGACGGTCGAACGTACGTTCGATAGCATATACCTTGCGCGGGGGCGCAAGAGCGCCCCGTCCTCCGGCTAGAGGGACGGGGCGCTCAGCCCTGCCAGGGGCGGTGCGATGCGACCGGAGTTCAGTGCCGGCTGAAGCGATGCGCCCGGGTCGACGTTTCGTTCTCCGCGGGCACCACGTTCTCCGCCGGCACCACGTTCTCCGCCGGCACCACGTTCTCCGATGGTGCCGCGCCGGGAGCGTGGGCAACTGGGCCGGGCGAAGCCAGGCGACGGTAGTCGGGCTCAGGCTCTGCGGCCGGGGCGGCGATCGGCTCTACGGCGGCGACATCGCGGGCGGCCAGGACGCTGAAGCGACCCGCGGCAAAAGCACCAAGCAAGATGATGGCCGCGCCCAATCCGTAGAACAGGCCGATGGCCTCCACGGCGGCGTCCCTGGTGCTGCCGACCGGAGTACCGAGGTAGTGAGTGCGCCAGACCGGCGCCAGGAGCGGCCCGATGACGTACCAGGCCCCGGCGCACACCGCGACCCACGCCGCCAACGAGGCGGTGACCCGATTACGAGTGGTGAGCAGAAGCAGCCCAGCCAGGAAGGTGACCACTCCGGGGAGGACCTGCAGCCAGAATCGGGCCGCCGTCCAGGTCCAGGTGCTGTTCGGGGTGTAGGCGTAGTCGAAGTAAGGGCCGACGAAGGGGATGATCGCCCCCCAAGCGCCGAGCAGCATCAGGCCCAGACCGGTCAGCGCGCCGCGAGTGCGAGCGGTAGTCAGGCGGCTGGGGCGGCCGTAGGTGTCCTCGGACATGGCGTCTCTCCATTCGGTGGTAGCCAGTTGAGGAGGTTGTGCCCTCGCGCCGCACATCCCTAACACACGTAGCGGATCCGTGACTTGATGGCGTTGGACGTTATTTCTGGTCCCGCCCTGGGAACGACCTCTTTATGGATACAGAAGACATTTCCGCAGTGGTTGATCACGACGTCGAGGTGCGGGGACCGTTCAGCGAGGAGTACGAACTGAACGCGATCGCGCACCTGGAGGAGCACCTGCGACTGGAGTTCCCCGCCGTCCCGCCCGCGCAGGTGGACGCGATCGTCGAGCGTCACTATCACGAGTACGACGAGCGGCCGATCCGCGACTACGTCTTTGCGCTGGTGGAGCACTCCGCCAAGGCGGACCTGTCGGCGCTGGCGAGCGCGTAGGAGGGGGCGCCCCGACTACACCCAGTAAGTCGGGGCGCCCGCCCCTCTAGTACCCGCCCGGTGCCAGGTTTTAAACCTGTCCTTAGAAACTCAGAAGTCTCCGCGGTGGCCGCGCGATTCCCGACCTACCGTGGCGGCACGCGGGATGCGGTCCCCGCGGCGAGGCTCCCCGGCCGGACCTTCCGCATCCCGCGGCCCCGTCGGCCCGAACGGTCGGCCTAGCGGCGATTGAGTGAGCCGGCGTCAACCGGCAGGACGGTGCCGGTGACGTAGCGCCCTTCGTCGGAGACCAGCCAGGCGATGGCATTGGAGATGTCGATCGCCTCGACCATTTCCACGGGCAGCGCGTTGGACATGGCCCGCGCCAGGGCCGGATTGAACTCGAACAGGGCCTCGATCGACACGTTGGCGGCCATCGGCGTGCGCACCGCCGTCGGGGCGATGGCGTTGACCCGAATGCTGTGCGGGGCCAGGTAGTTGGCCCAGGACCGCATCAGTCCGACGACGCCGGTCTTGGCGGCCGTATATCCGAGCAGCCCGATCTCATTCGTGCCGACGCCGAGCAGGCCGGCCGTGGAACTGGTGATCACGATCGAGCCACCCTGATCGGCCTCGATCATCGAGGGGATCGCGATTCGGCCGGTGTTCCACACCCCGGTCAGGTTCACCGCGATCACGTCGTGCCAGTCCTGCTCGCTCGAGTTCGGACCGCCGACCCCGATCCCCGCGTTCGCCAGCACGATGCTGACCGGACCCAGCTCGGCCGACCCGGCCTCAAAGGCGGCCCGCAACTCATCCACCTCGCGCACATCAGCCTGGCGGGCGACGATGCGCCGTCCTTCGGCCTCTACCTCCTTGACCGTCTGGGCCAGGTCGTCCGGGGTCGCCATCGCGTAGGACACCGAGGAGATCTGCCGGCAGATGTCCACCGCGATGATGTCCGCGCCCTCCTGCGCCAACCGGACCGCATGACTGCGCCCCTGGCCCCGCGCCGCTCCGGTAATAAAGGCCACCTTGCCCTCGAGCTTGCCCATGATCACTCCTCGTTGAGTTGGTTCCTACGGTGGCGACAAGACGACGTCGAGCCGCGACGCACTGCTCAGTCGCGAGAGAAGGCCATCGCCGCTTCCTGCGCCAGGTCGATGAACGGCTCGCCGCTGACGTCCACCACGGCCCGCCCGATCGTGCCACCGACCAGCGGCCAGGGCGACTGCCCGGGGTAGTCGTCGGTGACCGGTTCGGCGGTGTCCTTGCCGATGTTGAGCCCCTCACCAGCAATCGAGAACTTGCCCGGCTGGGTCTTGATCCGCCCTTGGCCCACCTGCGTCATGCCGATGTGCAGGGTCAGCGTCCCTTCGGCCGGCATCGAGTCACCTTCGCGTTCGAAGCTGGCCGAGAAGACGGCATGTCCGGCCTCGATCGGCACGTCCGACTCGACGAATTGTTCGAACATGCCGACCCAGTTGTAGACGTACTTGAGCTTGCCGTCCTTCAGGTAGAGCGCGTGGCCGCCGAACCGGGCGCCGTGGGAGAACAGCACCCCGCTGGCGTCGGCGCTGTCCAGCGTCGCTTCGACCGCGATCGAGTACGAGCGGTTGCGCAGGTTGGGCGCCGCGGACTCGGGCACCTCGGCGCCCCCGGGATAGAACACGTACTGGTTGCGCGGTTTGGCGATCTGCGGCCGCTCGGTCCCCAGAATCTCGATCGCATTGCGGTTCTCGAGCGGCAGCGCGTGATACTCGCCGGCCTGCGCCCACCAGAGTGAGATCAGCTCACGCAGCTTCTCGGGGTGCTCGGCCGACAGGTCGTGGCACTCGCAGGGGTCGAGGTCGGTATTGAACAGCTCCCACCGTCCGGTCGCGTACTCGGCCCACATGTCCGGGGCGGCCGGAGTGAGGCTGGCCGCCTTCCAGCCGTCGTTCCAGATCGCCGCCGTCCCGCCCATCGAGTAGAACTGCGTGGTCTTGCCGGTCTTGGCCGCCGGGTCGTTGAATGTAGCCGCGAAGCTGACGCCCTCGTGGGCGAACTGGGTGTAGCCCTTGAGGACCTCGGGCGGCTCGATGTCGAGGGCTTGATACAGGGTAGGAACGATGTCGACGGCGTGGGTGTATTGGGTGCGCACACCGCGGGCGGTGATCTTCCGCGGCCACGACACGATCAACGGATCGGCGGTGCCGCCCTCGTAGTTCGAGTAGCGCTTCCACATCTTGAACGGCGTGTTGAAGGCCCAGGCCCAACCGGTCGGGTAGTGGTTGTACGTCAACGGGGTACCCAAGACGTCGAGGTATTCCAGGTTCTCCTCGATCTTGTCCGGCAGGCCGTTGAAGAGCTTGTTCTCGTTCACCGATCCGTTCGGGCCGCCTTCGCCCGAAGCCCCATTGTCCGAGACAAGCACGACGATGGTGTTCTCGAGCTGGTGGCTCTGCTCGAGGTAATCGAGCAGCCGCCCGATCTCGTGGTCGGCGTGGCTGAGGAAGCCGGCGTACACCTCGGCCATGCGGGCGAACAGCCGCTGCTCCTCATCGCTGAGCGGGGCCCACGGACGGACGGTGTCCAGCTCGGGCCAGCCCTTCTCACCCGACACCGACCGCTCGTTGATGTAGGGGTTGATCGGCGAGAGCTCGGCGTGCTCGGGCAGCACGCCCATCTGCTTCTGCCGTTCGAACACCAGCTCGCGGTAGGCCTCGTAGCCCATGTCGAACTTGCCCTTGTACTTGTCCGACCATTCCACCGGCGCGTGGTGCGGCGCATGGCAGGCCCCGGGGCAGTAGTAGAGAAGGAACGGTTTCTCCGGGGCCACGGCCTTCGCGTCCTGGATGAAGGCCAGGGCGTGATCGGTGATGTCGGTGCTGAAGTGGTAGCCCTCCTCGGGCGTCTTCGGCTGTTCCACCGTGTGGTTGTCGTGGACCAGGTCGGGATACCACTGGTTGGTCTCCGCGCCGAGGAAGCCGTAGAAGCGCTCGAACCCGCGGCCGAGCGGCCACTGCTTACGGGTCGAGGCCAGGTTCATCTCGTCCTCGGGCGTCAGGTGCCACTTGCCGACCGCGTAGGTGTTCCAGCCCTGCTCGCCAAGGACCTCGGCCAGGTTGCCGCACTCGAACGGGACGTGCCCGCTGGAGTTGGGGAAACCGGCGGCCGCCTCGGTGATGCTGCCCATGCTGTTGGTCGTGTGGTTGCGACCGGTCAGCAGGCACGAACGCGTCGGTGAGCACAACGCGGTCGTGTGGAAGTTCGAATACACCAGGCCGTTGTCGGCGATGCGGTTGATGTTGGGGGTTTCGATGAGCCCGCCGAACGGCTCCATGGCCGAGAAGCCGACGTCGTCGAGCACGATGTAGAGGATGTTGGGCGAATCATCGGGCGCGATCGGCTGGGCGTACGGCCCCCAGTCGGGGGTGGACTTGCTGATGTCAAGATTGATGACGCCCTTGAACGGCTTGGCCATGGCGTTACTCCCGAAGATGTTGGGCTAATGATCAATCGCGGATGACGCAACGAAAGCCTAGGTGGCTGGTGCTGCTGCGTACAGCCTGTCCTTGGCGTGCGGGTGGGCGGTAGCGCAGGCAGTAGGACGGCGCGCACAGATGCGAGCCACCCTTCATCACCATCCGGTCGGTCTCGCGCAACGGGGTGGGACCACAGCAGGAATGCGGCTCGCCGGCGGGGGATTCAATCGGGCCGGCCGAGTGATCATCGGTCCAGGGTGAGGCCGTCCACTCCCAGACGTTGCCGATCATGTCGATGAGGCCCCAGGCGTTCGCGGGGTAGCGGCCGATCGGCGTGGTGCGCTCCTGGCCTGCCGTCGCGAGGTTCTGCCAGGGGAACTCGCCCTGCCAGGTATTGGCCATCGCCTTGCCCCGCGGCATCAGCTCGTCACCCCAGGCGTAGGTGGTCGGATCACCACCGCCGCGGGCCGCGTACTCCCATTCGACCTCGGTCGGCAGTGCTTTGCCCGCCCACGTGGCGTAGGCGAGCGCGTCCTCGTAGGACACGTGGACAACGGGGTGCAACTCCTTGCCGCCCAGCGAGCTACCCGGTCCCAGCGGGGCGCGCCAGTTGGTGCCAGGAACCCAGTGCCACCAGCGCCGCCAGTCATCCAGCGGCACCGGGCCGGGCGGGGACTGGAACAGCAGCGAGCCCGGGACGAGCTCGTCCTGGCTCGCGTCGGGGAACTCCTCCGGGCTCGGGGCCGACTCGGCGGTGGTGACGTATCCGGTCTGTTTCACGAACCGCCGGAACTCGGCGTTGGTCACAGGGTGCTCATCCATCAAGAACGCGGCCACCGATTCGGGGTGGGCCGGGCGTTCCTCGGGGTAGTGGCGGTCACTGCCCATCAGGAACTCGCCGCTCGGAACCGGCTGCATGTTCTTCGGCACGCTTCGACGGTAGGCGATCGGGTTCACGGCGCACCGCGCGGGCGCCTACGGGCGGATAGTGCCGGTTCGACGTGACGCGTCGCCAGGAGTTCATCTGACGTTCGTGCCTACGGCCATTGCGCTAACGATTCCCCGACGCCCTGGTACCTAGCCTGGCTACTGTCGCCGCAACTGTCTCCAGCCCAGCGGCGACTTCCCCCCCAGCGGTGCGTCTCCGCCGACGTTCGAGCCAGGCGGAGACGCACCCGGGTCGGTCGGGATAGCCTCAGGCCATGAACGAGATCGAAGACGAGCCGATCGAGTCGCCGGCCACGTGGGAAAACGTCGTTGTCGGCAAGGCCAAGCACCTGGTCGGTCGCATTCTCGGCGACGAGGAGCTGACCGAAGCGGGCGAGGAGCAGGAGAAGCTCGCTCACGAGGTGCGCGACGAGTTCGAGGACGAGCAGCCGAACTGAACCCGGTCTCCCTCCCGGCGGCGACAGTAGGGTGGATGGCGTGAGCGCACCGGATCTGGCCCCCGCGGATCCGAGCCCGCGCGGGCCGGCCAAGCCGTCGATCCTGACCGTCGACGATGACGCTGGCGTGTCGCGTGCCGTCGCACGGGACCTGCGGCGCCGCTACAGCGACAGCCACCGGATCGTGCGGGCCGAGTCGGGCGAGCTGGCTCTGGAGGCCCTGCGGCAGATGAAGCTGCGCGGCGACGCCGTGGCGGTACTGCTCGCCGACTACCGCATGCCACAGATGACCGGCCTGCAGTTCCTCGAGGCGGCGATGGACCTGTACCCCGGGGCGCGGCGCGTCTTGCTCACGGCCTACGCCGATACCGGAGCGGCCATCGACGCGATCAACGTGGTCGACCTCGACTACTACCTGCTCAAGCCGTGGGATCCGCCGGAGGAGAAGCTCTACCCGGTCATCGACGCGCAGTTGGAGGCCTGGCTCGCGAGTGACCATCGGCCGGTGCCGGAGACCAAGGTCGTCGGACATCGGTGGTCGGCGCGTTCGTCACAGGTACGTGAGTTCCTGGCCCGAAACCAGGTGCCCTATCGCTGGTATACCAGCGAAAGCCCCGAGGGCGCGCGGTTGCTCGAGGCGGCCGGAGTCGACGGACAGCGGCTGCCATTGGTGATCTCACCCGACGGCTTCGCGATGCTGGCCCCAGAAGACACCGAGCTCGCCAACCGAGTCGGGATGACGACGACCCCGACCAAGGACTTCTACGACCTGGTCGTGATCGGCGGCGGCCCGGCCGGTCTCGGCTCGGCGGTGTACGGCGCATCGGAAGGCCTGCGTACGGTGCTCATCGAGCGCGTCGCGACCGGGGGACAGGCCGGGCAGAGTTCGCGCATCGAGAACTATCTGGGGTTCCCCGACGGCGTGTCGGGCGCGCAACTGACCGATCGGGCCCGGCGGCAGGCGTTGAAGTTCGGCGCCGAGTTGATCACGACGCGCGACGCCGTGTCGCTCGAGATCAACGGTCCGGCCCGGACGGTGCGTTTCGCCGACGGCGAGTCGATCAGCGGGCAGACGGTCATCCTGGCGACCGGGGTGTCCTACCGGCAGCTCGCGGCCGACGGAATCGAGCAGCTGACCGGGCGGGGCGTCTTCTACGGCTCGGCGCTGACCGAGGCGGCCAGTTGCGCGGCTCAGGACGTCTACATCGTCGGTGGGGCCAACTCGGCCGGGCAGGCTGCGGTCTACCTCGCGCGCGGCGCGCGTTCGGTCACCCTGCTGGTGCGCGGAGACTCGCTGAACGATTCGATGTCCTACTACCTCATCCAGCAACTCAACGAGATCGACAACGTGCACGTGCGTACGTGCACCGAGGTCATCGCTGTGCACGGCGAGCAGCACTTGGAGCAGATCACGCTGCGCGATCGCAACACCGGGGTCACCGAGGTGGTCGACACCGGCTGGCTGTTCGTGTTCATCGGGGCGGCACCGCGGACCGACTGGCTCGAGGGTGTCCTCCGGCGCGACGGTCGGGGATTCGTCCTGGCCGGGCCCGACCTCGGCAGCGAACTCGCGGCGTTGCCCGACTCGTGGACCGTCGATCGCCTGCCCCTGCATCTGGAGACGAGCGTGCCCGGCGTGTTCGCGGCCGGAGACGTACGGTCGGAGTCGGCCAAGCGGGTCGCCTCGGCCGTGGGAGAGGGCGCGATGGCGGTCATGCTCGTGCATCGCTACCTGGAAGGGTTGTGAACTGATGGGCGACGTGCTGCGCTGCGATATCGACGAACTGCGCACGTTGTTCCTGTTCGAGAAGCTGACCGACGAGCAGTTGCGCTGGCTGTGCGAGCACGGTCGGGTCGAGTTCCACGAGACCGGAGTCCTCTTTCGCGAGGGCAGCCCGGCGACGCAGTTCTACGTCCTGCTGGAGGGCTCGATCGCGCTGTCGCGCCTAGTCGGGGCCGATGACATCGAGGTGAGTCGCACCTCGCAACGCGGTGTCTACGCCGGAGCGTGGCAGGCCTACCTGGGCGATCGGGTGCCCCAGGCCTACCAGCAATCGGTCCGCACGCTCGAGCACTCGCGCTTCTTCGTCGTCACCGCCGACGACTTTGCCGAGCTGATGACCGAGTGGTTCCCGATGCCGGTCCATCTGCTCGAGGGCTTGTTCTTCGGCAACCAGAAGGCGCAGACGAGCCTGGCCCAGCGCGAACGGTTGTTGGCGCTGGGCTCGCTGTCGGCCGGGCTGACGCACGAGCTGAACAACCCGGCCGCCGCGGCCGTGCGAGCGACGTCCGCGCTGCGCGAGCGAGTGGCCGGAATGCGGCACAAGCTCGGGGCCATCGCGGGCGGTACGTGGGACCGGGGCCAGCTGGAGTCGTTGGTCCGGCTGCAGGAGCGGGCCGTCGAGTTCCTCGCCAAGGCGCCCGAGCTCAGCCCGCTCGATGCCTCTGACCGTGAGGATGAGATCACCGACTGGCTCGATGACCACCGGCTGACCAGCGGCGTCGAAATGGCACCGACGTTCGTGGCCGCCGGGATCGACATCAGCTGGCTCGAGCAGGTCGCCGAGACGGTCGACCCGGAGATGCTCGACGGCGCGGTGCGCTGGTTCTATTACACGCTCGAAACCGAGCTGCTGATGAACGAGATCGAGGATTCGACCACCCGCGTCTCGACCCTGGTCTCGGCGGCCAAGCAGTACTCTCAGATGGACCGCGCGCCCTACCAGGTGCTCGACGTGCACGAACTGCTCGACAGCACGCTGCTCATGCTCAGCCGCAAGATCACCGATGGCGTCACCGTCGTGAAGGACTACGACCGCGCGCTGCCCCAGGTACCGGTCTACGGGGCCGAGCTGAACCAGGTGTGGACCAACATCATCGATAATGCCCTGCAGGCGATGGCCGGGCCGGGCACCTTGACGATCCGCACGCGCCGGGACGGCGACGACGCGCTCGTGGAGATCAGCGATACCGGGCCGGGCATTCCCGAGGAGATCATCGGTCGGATCTTCGAGCCGTTCTTCACCACCAAGCCGTTCGGCGAGGGCACCGGCCTGGGCCTGGACATCTCCTGGCGCATCGTCGTCAACAAGCACCACGGCGACCTTTCGGTCACCTCACGGCCGGGAGAGACGACGTTCGCGGTGCGGCTGCCGCTCGCCGGCGTGCAGGCGCCCGAGAATTCGCCCTAGTCCTCGAGCTGGGCTACGAACGGGTAGATGCGGGTGAAGTCCACCCCGGGCTGCGCGTCGGCGAAGGCATTCCAGATCGTCTCGGTCAGCTCACCGACCGCTGCCGGCAGGTGCTCGTTGCGGACCTCGCTGAGATACAGCCGCACATCCTTGGCCATCAGGTTGTTGGCGAACCCGGCCGCGTAACGGCCGGTCACCACGTGGTTGACGAACTTGTCGGTCGTGGCCGCGCTCTGCCCGCTCGAGGCGTTGAGCACCTCGAGGGCGACCTCCATCTCCAGCCCCTGGTTCATCAGGAAGTTGATCGCCTCGCTGGAGGCGGTCAGGCAGATGGCGGACAGGAAGTTGTTGGCCAGCTTGAGGGCCTGGGCCATCCCGGCCCGGGCGCCGACGCGCCGGTTGCGATCACTGAGGCCGGCGATCGTGGAGTGCACCGCCGTGCAGACCTCGTCGGTGCCGGCGTACATCACCATCAAGGTGCGCTTGCGCGCCCCGGCCACGCCTCCGGATACGGGCGCGTCGAGGTAGCCGATGCCGGCCTGCTCGAGTGCGGTCTGGATCTCGCCGGCAGCCTGCGGCCCGATGGTCGAGGTGTCGACGATGTGCTGCACCCGGCGCCCCGGAGCGGCGGCGATCCCGGCGGTCACCAGGCGTGAGACGTTGCCGTCGGGCAGGCTGAGCACGACGATGTCGGCCTGCGCCGCGAGCTCGGCCAGTGAGGCGGTGAAGGTCGCTCCCGCCGGGCTGCGTTCCGGTCCGGCCAGGTCGTGGGTGATCACGCTGTTGCCGGAGTCGACCAGGTTCTGGGCGAGGGCCGCGCCCATGTTGCCCAGGCCGACCATCCCGATGATCGTCATGACTTCTCCGCGGCGGCGCGGGCGGCCTTGACCGCCCGTTTGGCGGCGACCCCGGCCGGCACGCCGGCGTAGGCGGCGATCTGGAACAGCAGCTCGTCGATCTCGGCGGGCAGCACCCCGGCCTGGACGCTGGCGGTCGCGTGCAGCTGGAACTCCTCCATGCGCCCAAGGGCCCCGGTGATCGCCAGCACCAGCAGGCTGCGGTCGCGGTTGCTCAGGGCACCGCCGCGGGCCCACACGCCCCACGCGGTCGTCGTCAGGTAGTCCTGGAATTCGGCCAGAACCGGGTTGGGTTCGTCGGTCTGGGCATCGACGTAGGCGTCGCCCAGGATCGTCCGCCGAATGGCGCGGGCGTTCTTCAGGTCTTCGCTGACGTTGTCCTCGGGCATGGCTTCCTCACGATGTGGGCGGTGTCGGTCCGCAGCAGACTCTAGGCGCCGCCCCTGGGTCGACCGCGCCCGACCATATCGACAGTTCGCTAGGTTCTGAGGGTGGTCGCGCGCCGCTGGGAGCCGGGGCAGCTCGAGGCGTTGCGTGCTGCCGTGGACAACGCTGCGGCGGGCCGGACGACGGTCGTCGTGATCGAGGGCGAAGCGGGGCTGGGCAAGTCCAGCCTGCTCGAGCAGCTCACCGAGCTGGCCGCGGGATTCGCCGTCGTATCGGGTGAAGGAGTCGAGTCGAGCACCGCCGAGCCCTACGGCATGCTCGCGCGGTGCGGGGTCGACCTGGCCGTTTCCGGAGGGGGCCGGCTGGGACCGGAGCTGGCCGCTCAACGGCTGCGCGAGCTGATCGACGCGCACCCGGGGCCGACGTTGCTGATCGTCGACGATGCTCAGTGGGCCGACCCGGAGTCGATCGAGGTCATCGTCGACGTCGTGGCCCGGGCCATGGGTGACCCGTTGCTGGTCGCGATCGGAACCCGCCCGGTGGCGCCGGACGGCAGTCCACGCTGGGCCGCGCGGCCGGATCGGCTGACCCGCGTCGACCTGACCGGGCTGGGCCGGGCGGCGGCCGTCGACCTGATCCACGAACTGCGGCCCGAGATCGACACCGACACGGCCGACGCGGTGTGGCGGCACACCGGCGGCAACCCCCTCTATTTGACCCTGCTGGTGCAGGAGTACGGCAGGGAGCTGGCCCGCATGCCGGTGCTACCCGCACCGGCGGCCTTCGCGGCGACGGTGGCGGCCAAGCTGGCCCGCCTGCCCGGCGACTGCGTCGAAGTCGCCCAGGCCGTCGCCGTGCTCGGCGCCGGTTGGGTGTCGATGCTGGACGTCGCCGAGCTCAGTGGTCTCGGCACCGTCGTCGACGCGATGCAGCGGCTGCTCGACGATGGGTTGCTCCAGCTGCGCCGGGCCACGCCGGTCGACACCGTCCGGATTCCGCACGGCCTGATCCGGGCGGCGGTGTATCAAGACACGCCGATCGCCCGTCGGCAGGCGCTGCACGCGGCGGCAGCCGGCATCGTGACCGGGCGGGCGGCCGTGCTCGATCATCGGGTCGCGGCGTCCGGTCGCTACGACGAGGAGCTGGCCGTCGACCTCGAGGCCTACGCGCGCGGATTGCACCAGCAACTCTCGCATCGGCTGGCGGCGTACTACTGGCGCGCGGCAAGTGCGTTGAGCCGCCGTCCGGCCGAGCGGGAGCGGCGCTGGCTGGAGGCGTTGTTCGAGACCGTGCTCAGCGGTGACCGGGCCGGCGTCCGAGCCGAGCTGCCCGAGGTCGCCCAGGCCGAAGACGCCGGACGCCGGGCGTTGGTTGAGGGCGCGCTTGCGCAATGGGAGCGTCACCCGCTCGACGCCGTGGCGATCCTGAGCGACGTGCTGGAGCAGGTCGCGGAGATCGACTCCGCAACTCGCTACCGCCTGCTGGTTCTCCTCGCCTGGGCCAGTGTGCAGGCCAGCGGCGGGAGCGAGGGGATTCAGGCTGCGCTCGACGCGGCCGCCCTGCTGGAGCCGAAGGATCCGGCGTTACGGCGATTCACCGTTCTGTGCCGCGGCCAGCTGGTCGCGCGCCGCGGGGACCTGGCCGAGTTGCACGCCATCGAGGGCGACCTGCCCGAGAATCCGGTGCTGGTGCCGCTCGCTGCCACGGAGCTGCTGGCCTGGCGCGGGGTTCTGGGAGCCGGCGCGGGTCGATTCAAGCCCGCGATCGCGGACCTGGGCGAGCTGATCGCCCGCATGCAGAAGGGGCAGACCAGCTTCGGCGGCGGCGCGTTCCACGCGCTGCTCGGCTTGGCCCAATGGTTCGACGGGCAGTGGTCGCTGGCCCGGGTGAACCTGACGCTGGCCGGCGAGCTGTCACCGGGCTACCCGCACCCGACCGCGGCGGCACTCGCACCGCTGCTCGCCGTGATGTCCGCTGACGACGAGGCCGTGGCGGAGTCGACGCGTTCGGCCCGGGCTCTGCTCGCCCACCTGCCGTGGCCCGAGGCCGTCGATCACCTCGACGTGGTTGAGGTGATCGCGGCGCACGCGGCCGGTCGGGGGGATGGCGTTCGGTATGACTCGCTGCGTCCGACGGTTCAGGCGGTGGGCACCGGCACGATACGCAAGAGCGTGGTCTGGCTGACCCATGCCGCACAGGCCGCGATCTGGGCCGGTGACCTCACCGATGCCGAGCTGTGTGCCCATGCCGTCCAGAACGGTGCCGCTCAGGTCGGCTGGGCCGAACCGATCGCACAGTGGCTGCTCGGCCTGATCGCCGAGGCGCGGGGCAAGGGGGCGGTGGCGCTGGGACATCTGCGAACAGCCCTCGCCGGCAATGCCGCCGCCGTGCCGCTGTACCGGGCCCACGTCCTGTCTGATCACGCCCGCGTGGCCCAGATTCTGGGCGATCCGGCGGCGGCCGGCCGTTCGCTGGAGCAGGCGCTCGCGGGCTATCGCGACCTCGGCGCGGGCACCTATGTCGAACGCATCGAGGCGCTGAAGCTGATCAGCCCGCCGCCGCAGGGCGGGTCGCTGCGCTCCGCACCGGTGCTGGCCTTCTCCAACCGTGAACGCGATGTGCTGGCCCTGGTCAGCGAGGGCCTGAGCTATGCCCAGATCGCGCGCGACCTGTTCATCACCCAGAAGACGGTCGGCTACCACCTCGGCAACATCTACGCCAAGGCCAACGTCAGATCGCGGCACGAGTTGACCGAGCTCGTGCGACGCGAACCGGCCCTGTTCGGTCTGAGCGCCGCCGGCTAGGCGAGGTTCAGGCCGACCAGGGCCGGTCGTGTCCAGTGGCTAGACCTGCGCCGGGGCCGTCTCGGTGCTGGTGATCCGGCTCGTGTACTTCATCGCCGCGAGCGCCAGGCCGGCCGGGATGACCCAGTTGAGGATCAGGTTCGATCCGGTGGTCTGCGACCCCGCAGCGGCGAGGTGTCCGGAGTACAGGTGACCGGCCGTCATGGCCAGGACGGCCAAGCCCCAGACGAGGCTCAGGCGACGGTTCACCGATCGAAAGACCGGCGAGCCCCAGTACTGCTGCGGCACCGATTCGCGGGCGTACTGCTCGGTGAACGGCAGCACCAGCACCGAGCCCAGCATGATCAAGCCGAGGATCAGGGTGCAGAGGCCGCGGCCGTAGTGGGCGACGTCGGCCTGCGTGCCGTGGCTGCCGGTCAGGGCGACGCCGGCCAGGGCCACGAACGTCACGACTCCGGCCGCATCGAGCACCTTGATGCCGTTGGCCCGGTCCTTGATCACAAGGACGATCGCGATGGCGGCGGCGAGCGCGGCGGCGTACCCGGCCGCGCTCGTTCCGACGCGCTCGACCAGCACGCTGAACGCGGCCCAGGGGATCAGGCTGATCATCATCTTCTTCGGGTTCATCTTCTCTACCTCCGGCGGTGGGCCGCGCCGTTCGCGGCTGCTGACTCAAAGCTAGGGAGCCGGCGGCTCTACTCACCTGGGCGGAATTCCGAGTTCTTCCCCGCCCAAGGACTAGGAATTCCGCCCAGGCGCGGACACGGACGGGCGCCTTAGAAAGGACGGACCAGCCGCCAATCCTCGAACGGACGGACAGATCGATGACCGCAACTCGAACCGCCGCCGGCCCCGCCGCCGGTCCGCTCGCCCGCCCTGGCCGGGCCTTCCACAAGTGGCTGATCTTGATCGCCATGACCGGCTCGCTGTCGATGGTGATGCTTGATCAGACCGTCGTCACGGTCGCCCTGCCGTCGATGTCGCGCGATCTGCCGCTCTCGGCGTCGGGCCAGCAGTGGGTGGTCAGCGCCTATGTGCTGGCTATCGCGGCCCTGGTCGCCTTCGGGGGCAAGCTCGGCGACTTGGTGGGCCGGGTCACCACGTTCCGCTGGGGCGTGTTGGTCTTCTTCCTGGCCTCGGCCGCCTGCGGGCTGGTGCCCGAGGGCCCGTCGGGGCAGGGTCTACTGATCGCCGCCCGCGCCGTGCAGGGGGTGGGTGCCGCGCTGATGATGCCGGTGTCCGCCGCGCTGGTCATGGCCGCCTTTCCCCAACGGGAGCGGGGCCGGGCGATGGCCGCTTACGCCGGCATCAGCCAGGTCTTCCTGGCCCTCGGCCCGCTGCTGGGCGGCTATCTGACCGAGTACGTGTCGTGGCGGGCCGTCTTCTGGCTCAACGTCCCGGTCGGGATCGCGGCGCTGGTCCTTGTGCGTCTGGCCCAACCGCCGAACCCGAAGCAGAGCCAGTCTCGGGTGCGGGTTCGTGACCTGGTGCTCATCTCGGGCGGGATCGCTTTGGCCGTGTTCGCGGTGCAAGAGGCCGGCAATTGGGGCTGGACGGCGCCCCTGACGCTGGAGCTGCTCACGCTCGGGGTCGGCCTGGTCGCGGTCTTCGTGGTGCTGCAACTGCGCAGCTCCGATCCGCTGCTCAAGATCGGGCTCTTCGCCCGGCGGCCCTTCCTCGCGAACGTAGTCGTGATGGGTCTGCTGCAGTTCGGCCTGCTCGGCATCGTGCTGTACAGCTCTCTCTATGGTCAGGATCTGCTCGGTTTCAGCCCGATGCGCGCGGGCGTCAACGCCCTGCCGCTGGTCATCCCTCTAACCCTGGCCGCTCAGCTCGGCGGGCGTTGGTATGACCGCTCGGGCATCCGGGGACCGGTCCTGACCGGGCTGGTCCTGTGCAGTATCGGCATCCTGGCCTGGACCGTCTCGCTGAGTCAGTTGGCCTATGCGCCCATGGTCCCGGGCATGGTGCTCACCGGTCTCGGGCTGGGGCTGACCATCAGCCCGACCAACACCGACGGCCTGGGCAGCGTCACCGAGCGCGACCGCGGTCAGGCCTCCGGGCTGATCCAGACCATCCGTCAGCTCGGTGGCACGCTCGGGGTGGCGGTCATCGGCAGTGTGGTCCTGGCGGCCAGCCCACACGGTGCGCCCGGTCCGCAGACCCTCACGGATCTGGCCGGCGCGATCCAGCTCGGTTTCGCAGTCGCTGCGGGGGCGTTCGTCCTGGCCCTGGTCGCTGCCGTATTCCTCCTTCCGCGCCGCCGGGTTTGAGCGGCTGATTCCCGCCGACGCCGATCAACCTTTCCGCCGAGTGGCCGATAACAGCCCGAGTGGTCGCCTGCAGGCGACCACTCGGGCGGTTTGTCGGCCACTCGGCGGGGCTGGCGCGGGGCCGGCTCATTTAATCGGTTGTGAGTGAGCGCTCACTCAGTTACCGTGGCGGGCGTGTCGACCTCCACGCGCGCCGTCCCGCTCCCGCCGGAGGAGCGCCGGGCCGCCCTCGTGGCCGCCGCGTTGCCGCTGGTGCGCGAGCACGGGCTGGCGGTGTCCACTCGCCAGTTGGCCGGCGCCTGCGGGGTCGCCGAGGGCACGATCTTCCGGGTCTTCCCGGACAAGGACGCGCTGATACGGGCAGTGGTGAGCGCCGCCACCGATCCCGAGCCGATCCTGGCCGAGCTGGCCCGGATTGATCTGTCGCTGCCGCTGCGTGAGCGCATGCTCGCACTCACCACGATCTTGACCGGATGGCTGCGCGACATCATCACGTTGATGATGTCCATCCGTCCGCCGCAGCCGGGATCCTCGCTCGACAAGCAGGGACGAGAAGAGGACAACGACCGGATTTCGCTGGCCGTGACACGCCTGCTCGAACCCGATCGGGCCGAGTTCCGGATGCCGCTCGGCGACGTCGTACGAATCCTGCGGGCGCTCGTCTTCGCCGGCTCGCACCCCGTGCTGGCCCAGTCCGGTGGGCTCACCGTTGAGGAGATGGTCGACGTGTTGCTAGATGGCACCCGGCGACGGAGCAGCTCATGTTGATGCGTCTGCTGCGCACCTACCTGCGGCCCTACCGCCGTCCGCTGCTCTGGGTGGTGTTGCTGCAACTCGTGGCCACGCTCGCGTCGCTGTACCTGCCGACGCTGAACGCCGACATCATCGACAACGGAATCGCCGAAGGGAACACCGCCTACATCGTGCGTACGGGCGGGTGGATGCTGCTGGTCAGCGGTCTGCAGATCACCGCGGCGATCATCGCGGTGTACTTCGGGGCGCGGACGGCAATGAGCCTGGGCCGCGACCTGCGGGCCGACATCTTTCGGCGCGTCGGTGAGTTCTCCTCGCGCGAGGTGGGCCAGTTCGGTGCCGCCTCACTGATCACCCGCAACACCAATGACGTGCAACAGGTGCAGATGCTGGTCATGCTCGGCTGCACGTTGCTGGTAGCCGCGCCGATCACGTGCATCGGCGGAGTATTCCTGGCCCTGCGCCAGGACCTCGGCTTGTCCTGGCTGATCGCGGTCTGCGTGCCGGTGCTGCTGATCGCGCTCGCATTGATCATCAGCCGCATGGTGCCGCAGTTTCGGCTCATGCAAGGGCGGCTGGACGTGGTCAACCGCATCCTGCGCGAACAGATCGCCGGCATCCGGGTCGTCCGGGCCTTCGTGCGCGAGCCCGATGAGACCGTGCGCTTCGCCGCGGGGAACTCCGAACTGACCACGACGGCTCGGCGGGTCGGCCGCCTGCAGGCGTTGATGTTTCCCACCGTAATGATCGTGCTGAACTTTTCCAGCGTCGCGGTGCTCTGGTTCGGCGCGTCGCAGGTGAACAGCGGGCAGGTCCAGATCGGCACCCTGACGGCGTTTCTGAGCTACCTCATCCTCATTCTCACCTCGGTGATGATGGCCACCTTCGTGCTTATGCAGGTGCCGCGGGCCGCCGTCTGCGCCGAGCGCATCACCGAGGTGCTCGCGACCGAATCCTCGATCCCGCGCGCACTCAACCCCGTGACCGAGGTGGACGTTCGGGCTGAACTCGAGCTGCGCGACGTCACGTTCACCTACCCGGGCGCGGCCGAACCGGTGTTGCGCGGTGTCTCTTTCCGCGTCACGCGTGGCCAGACCACGGCGATCATCGGTAGTACGGGCTCGGGCAAGACCACCCTGGTCTCGCTCATTCCGCGTCTGTTCGACGTGACCAGCGGGGCGGTGCTGGTCGACGGCGTCGACGTGCGGGAGTTGGACGAGCACGTGCTCTGGAGCCGGATCGGGACCGTGCCGCAGAAGCCCTACCTGTTCACCGGGACGGTGGCCAGCAACCTGCGCTACGGCGATCCGGACGCCTCCGACGAGGAGCTCTGGCGGTGCCTCGAGATCGCCCAGGGTCGTGACTTCGTCGAGGCGATGCCCGAGCAGTTGGACGCGCCGATCGTCCAGGGCGGCACCAACGTCTCGGGCGGGCAGCGCCAGCGGCTGGCCATCGCCCGGGCGCTGGTTCGCCGACCTGAGATTTACATCTTCGACGACTCGTTCTCGGCCCTGGATCTGGCTACCGACGCCCGACTGCGCGCGGCGCTGGGACCGACCGTTGCCGATGCGGCCGTGGTGATCGTGGCCCAGCGGGTGTCGACGATCATCGGCGCGGATCAGATCGTCGTCCTGGAGGACGGTGAGGTGGTCGGCATCGGGCGCCACGCCGAGTTGCTGGCTGACTGCCCGACCTACGCCGAGATCGTCGAATCGCAGCTCTCGGCCGAGGTAGCGGCATGACCGACACGGTGAAGAATGCGCCGCTGCCCAAGCGGATCACCAACCCGACCGCGCGCCCGGGCGGCGGGCCGGGGTGGATGAACATGGGAATGCCGGCGGAGAAGTCGGCCAACTTCGGTCCGTCGGCGCGCCGGTTGTTGCGCCGGCTCGCGCCGCACCGCATCGGGGTGGCGGCCGTGTTCCTGCTCGCCGTCGCCGGCATCACGTTGAGCGTCATCGGACCGCGGATCCTCGGACACGCCACCAACTTGATCTTCGCCGGCTTCCTGGGCCAGCGCATCCCGTCCACCGTCACGCTGAACGAGGCCGTGGCGCAGGCGCGGCTGTCAGGCAACTCGAGTTACGCCAATGTGCTGGCCAAGTCGGGGGCCGTGCCCGGGCAGGGCGTCGACTTCACCGCGGTCGGGCGGGTGCTGTTGCTGGCCCTCGCGGTCTACGTCGCGTCCAGCGTCCTGCTCTGGTTACAGGGCTACCTGCTCAACGGAATCGTCCAGGACGCGATCTACCAGTTGCGGGCCGAGGTCGAGGCCAAGCTCAACCGGCTGCCGCTGTCCTACTTCGATGAGCAACCGCGCGGTGAGCTGCTGAGCCGGGTGACGAACGACATCGACAACATCAGCCAGACCCTGCAGCAGACGATGAGCCAACTGCTCACGTCGCTGCTGACCGTGGTCGGTGTGCTGGCCATGATGTTCTGGATCTCGCCGTTGCTGGCGCTCATCGCGCTGGTCGCCGTGCCGTTGTCGGTCATTGTCAGCAAGCAGATCGCCAAGCGTTCGCAGAAGCAGTTCATCGCCCAGTGGCGGCACACCGGAGCGCTCAACGCCCAGATCGAGGAGGCGTTCACGGGCCACGAGTTGGTGAAGGTGTTCGGTCGACAGGGTGAGGTCGAGGCCGCGTTCCACGCGAAGAACGACGAGACCTACCAGGCCAGCTTCGGGGCCCAGTTCGTCTCCGGGATCATCATGCCGTCGATGATGTTCATCGGAAACCTGAGCTACGTCGCCATCGCCGTGGTCGGTGGCCTGCGGGTCGCGTCGGGCGCACTGAGTCTGGGCGACGTGCAGGCCTTCATCCAGTACTCGCGCCAGTTCACCCAGCCGCTGACCCAGGTGGCCTCGATGGCCAACCTGCTGCAGTCCGGCGTCGCCTCGTCCGAGCGGGTGTTCGACCTGCTCGACGCACCGGAACAGTCGCGCGATCCCGCGCGGCCGGCCGAACTCGTCGACCCGCATGGAGAGGTGCGGTTCGAGCACGTCCGGTTCAGCTACGACCCGGACCAGCCGCTGATCCAGGATCTCTCCCTGGTCGCCGAGCCCGGCCACACCGTCGCGATCGTCGGGCCGACCGGCGCCGGCAAGACGACCCTGGTCAACCTGATCATGCGCTTCTACGAACTCGACGGCGGCCGGATCACCCTCGACGGCATCGACATCACGGCCCTGCCGCGCGACGTGCTGCGCGGACAGATCGGCATGGTGCTGCAGGACACCTGGCTCTTCGGCGGCACGATTCGCGACAACATCGCCTATGGCAATCCGGCCGCGAGTGAGGAGCAGATCCTCGCCGCCGCGCAGGCCACGTTCGTCGACCGCTTCGTGCACAGCCTGCCCGACGGCTACGACACGGTGATCAACGATGAGGGCGACAACATCAGCGCGGGCGAGAAGCAGCTGATCACGATCGCCCGGGCCTTCCTGGCCGACCCGTCGCTGCTCATCCTCGATGAGGCGACGAGTTCGGTCGACACGCGTACTGAGCTGCTGGTGCAGCGGGCCATGGCCGCGCTGCGCGCCGATCGCACCAGTTTCGTCATCGCCCACCGGCTGTCGACGATTCGTGATGCCGACCTGATCCTGGTCATGCAGGGCGGCGAGATCGTCGAGCAAGGCCGGCATACCGAGCTGCTGGCTGCCCAGGGTGCGTACTTCCGCCTCTACAACTCGCAGTTTGCCCAGGCGATCACCGAGGACGCCCCCGTCCCGGCCTAGGGCCGCAGTCTGGCGCCCTCCGGGGGCCATCGATACGATCGCCGCATGGCTGAGGTACGCAATCTTGAAGATGTGTCGATGTTCAACCTCAGCGATGCCGACCAGGAACAACTCTTCGCCGAGCAGTCGACCTGTGACGTCCTCTGGACCAACAAGGACGGCTGGCCGCTCGGCATGCCACACCTGTTCGTCTGGCACGAGCGCAAGTTCTGGGTCACGATGACGACCCACCGCGCACGCTACCGAGCGCTCAAGGCCCGGCCGCAGAGCTGCATCGTGGTGCACAGCAAGGGCACGTCCATCCTGAGCGCCATGGTGACGGCCAAGACGTTGGCGACCGTGCACGAGGACCGGGAACGGCTGAACTGGTTCCTGCCCCTGTTCTTCGATCGTTCCTCCCTGCCGCCGGGCGATGAGGCCCGCAAGCAGCAGATGGAGCTGATGAACACGCCGGGGCGGGTGGTGGTGGAGTTCGATCCGGTCGAGGTATTCACCTACAGCAGCGCCCGGCTGGCCGACGCGGTCGCCTCGAGTGGTTACACCGGGTGGACACCGCCCAGTCACAATGATTGATCGATCCCATGAGGCACTGAGGAAGGAACACAACTGTGGCTGACGAGGACGCGCAGGTGACCGCGGTCGACGGGCGCATTGTCGGTGTCAGCGTGAACACCGAGACCGAGGTCGTGCATCTGATGATCGGCTTGACGACGGTGATCGATCTGACCCCCGACTCAGCTCGAGAACTGGCGGTCGCGCTGACGAACGCCGCGGCGGCGCCCCGCACGTGATGGCCTCGAGCGACCTCGACGACCCCGGCCGTCCGGCGGGCGACGGCGCCTGGGCCGGTCTGGAACGGCGTTGGCTGACATTGATTGCGGTCTGCGGCGCGACCTTCATGCTGCTGGTCGACGTCACCGTGGTGCAGGTAGCCCTACCGACGATCCAGCGCCACCTCGGTGCGAGCTTCAGCGACCTGCAGTGGGTAATCGACGCCTACGCGGTGGCGCTGGCTACGCTCATATTGACCTGGGGATCGACCTCGGATCGCTTCGGCCGCAAGCGGGTCTTCCTCATCGGTCTCGGGGTGTTCACGCTGGCGTCCGTTCTCTGCGGGGTGGCCACCACCTCGACGCTGCTCATCTGGGCCCGGGCCTTGCAGGGCGTCGGCGGCGCGGCGATGTTCGCGACCGGTCTGGCCCTGATCGGTCAGGAGTTCCAAGGCATCGAGCGCGGCAAGGCGATTGCCGCCTGGGGCGCGACTGTCGGAGCGGCGGTGGCCGTCGGTCCGCTGTTCGGCGGCGTCATCACCAGCGGGCTCGGCTGGCGCTGGATCTTCTTCATCAACGTCCCGATCGGCATCGTCACCGGCTGGCTGGCCTTGACCCGCATGGTCAACGTGTCCGACTCGGCCACGACCAAACTGGACGGGGCCGGGGTCACGACCTTCTCCAGCGCCATGTTCCTTCTCGTGTTCGGTTTGATTCGCACCACCACCGAGGGATGGACCAGCGCGTCGACCGTCATCTGTTTCTCGGCGTCCGCGCTCATGTTCATCCTGTTCGTCCTGGTCGAACTGCGCGTGAGTCGGCCGATGTTCGACCTGAGCCTGTTTCGGCGACCGGCGTTCACCGGGGTCTCCCTCGGCACGTTCGCCATCGGCGCCGGCATGTTCGCGATCTACCCGTTCCTGACGCTGTATCTGCAGGACGATCAGGGGTTCTCTCCGCTCAAGGGCGGCCTCTGCCTGCTGCCATCCACGGTCCTCTGCTTCATCGTGCCGCTCACGTTCCGGTCGGTCACCGAGAAGATGGCCCCCCGCGTCGTGCTGGGTAGCGGGTTGGCGATCACCGCCGCCGGTCTGGCCGCCATGCTCGTGGTGACCGGGAGCTCGGACTGGGTCGTGCTCATTCCGGGGCTGCTGCTCACCGGCTTCGGCATCGGTATTGCCAATCCGGCGATCGCGCGCACCGGCCTGGGCGTGGTCGCTCCCGAACGCAGCGGTATGGCCTCGGGCATCAGCAACACCTTCCGGATCGGTGGGCTGGCCACCGGCGTCGCCGCGCTCGGAGCGATCTTCCAGCGTCAGGTAGCCAACTCGCTCGGGGATCAGCTCGGGCATCCGGCTCCCGGCTTGGCCCGGGTGCTCACGACGGCCGGTGTGCACGCTGTCGGCGCGTCGGCTCCCGGTCAGGCCAACCTGGTCCCAGCGGCGCATAACGCGTTCGTCTCGGGTCTGCACGTAATCCTGCTCGTCGGCGCGATCCTCGTCGCGGCCGGTGCGGTCGCCGCGTTTGCCTTGGTCCGCAGGCAGGACTTCTACTCCTACCGGCCGCCGGTGGCGACGGACCTGACCGAAGTGGCTGCGCCTAGCTGAGTTTTGCTTTTCAGGCTCAGCTGCGGCATCGACGAGGTGATCCTACGGCTGGCTCGCTGGCGCTCTCGGGTTACTTCGCGACCCCCATGCCGGGCTCAAGATCAAGAGAATTCCCTGTTATATATTGGCAATTCGATTGCGCAGTCCGTCTTGGGTCGGTAGAATCGAATCTATGTTCGATAATCCCGTTGAGTTGATCGGCCGGCTCGATGCCGCCGTCGATCAGCTCCTGGCGGTCGACGTCTACGCCTGTGATGGCGAGACGTTGCTGCAGGTGGCGCGCCGCTCGCAGGTCGTGGAGCGCCGTTTGGGTGCGGTGCGGCATCGGGTGGTCGCGGCCCTTGACGCGCAGGGTGTGGCCCGGGAGCGGGGTCACCGTGACACGGTCGCCTTGTTGCGGGAGTTGTGGAATGCCGCGCCGGCGGTGGCGCGGCGTGAGGTTGCCTTGGCGGCGGAGCTGGCCCCGCGCCGGGGACTGACCGGTGAAGTGTTGGAGCCGATCTTCGCGGTGACTGCCGCGGCTGAGGCGGCCGGGGAGCTGTCGGCTGCGCACGCGAAGGTGATCATCGATGCGGTCAACAAGCTTCCCGATGAGATCGCCGCCGAGTACGACGAGCGGGTGGAAGCGGATCTGGTCGCGTCGGCCCGCACGTTCGACCCAAGCCAGCTGACCAAACTCGGGCGCCGGTATCTGGATCACCTCGACCCCGACGGCACCCTGCGCGATGAGCGCTACCGGCACCAGCATCGCGGATTCACCGTCGCCCAGCGCGCCGACGGCTCCTCCCACGTCGACGGGTGAACTGACCGCACCCTGTACGCAGGTGCTCCTCGCATCCTTGGACGCCCTCGCCGGACCCGCGCCGGCCGTCGATGGCACCCCCGACCCGCGCACGCCCGCCGAACGCCGCCACGACGGGTTCGAAGCCGCACTGCGGCTGGTCCTGCGAGCCAAAGACCTCCCCGACGTCGCCGGCACCGTCGCCACCGTGCTGCTCACCGCCACCGTCGACCAATGGGACTCCGACACCGGGCTGATCACCACCGGCCACGGATCCCTCATCTCCGTCACCCAAGCCAAACAGATCGCCGGCGGCGACCCACTCATCGTCCCCGTCGTCATCGGCCACGCGACGGAGATCCTCGCCTACGGCACCGCCCACCGCCTCTTCCGCAGCCCACAACGCTGCGCCATCTACGCCCGCGACAAAGGCTGCACCTGGCCCGGCTGTGACACCCCCGCCCTCTGGTGCGAAATCAACCACGTCACACCCTGGGCCCACGGCGGCCGAACCTGCGTCGACAACGGCGCCCTACTCTGCCCCCGACACCACCAAAACCTCGACTTCAACGACTGGACCCCCACCATGATCAACGGCACCCCCCACTACACCCCACCCACCCAGATCGACCCCGACCAAACACCCCGCCGCAACACCCTGCACGACACCGTCGACATCGAGTTGACGAGGTGTCGCGGCGGTGAGCAGCGTTCAAACATCCAGATCGAGACCGGTCCTGGCCCGTTCTGGCCGTTAGCGTCACTGGGTCAACCAGAACACGAGATCGGCGGAGCGTGGGCGTCCAGCATCGAGCCCCGAAGCGCAGTGCCTCCCATCGGGGCGGGGGAAGTCGGCATGCGGCGCAGCATGCGGATCTAGGCAGTACCGGTCTGCGCCTGGCCATCGCGGCGTTGGTGCTGGCGACGGCGGTTGCGGTGTTCGCGCCGGGGGACAACTCCGGTCGCCGGGCGAGCGCCAGTGCCCCCACCTCTGCACCGACCGTGGCCACCGGCGACGATCTCGCCGCCCGCTGGGCGGCGACGTCCTCGATCGAGATTCAAACGTTCGCCCCGACGACGTCTGCGGGGAGCACGACCACGGTCGCGCCCGCGGCGACGGCCAGCCCATCCGCGGTGTCGATTCCGCAACTGGCATCGGGCGGGATCCCGGTGGTCGCCCTGGCCGCGTACCAATATGCGGCCCTGCGCTACGCCACCGTGGCGCCCGGCTGCGGGGTGCACTGGACCCTGCTGGCCGCGATCGGGCGAGTCGAGTCCGACCATGGCCGCTTCGGCGGGGCGAGCCTGGCCGCCGACGGGTCGTCGACTCCGCACATCATCGGGCCGGCCTTGAACGGGGTGGGTACGGCGCTGATCCCGGCGACCCCCTTCGGGGTCACGCTCGACGCCGACCCGGTCTATGACCATGCGGTCGGGCCGATGCAGTTCATCCCGTCGACCTGGCTGCTCTACGGAATACCCGCTTCCGGGCATCCCACGGCCGACCCGTTCAACATCGGCGACGCTGCCCTGACGGCCGCGCGGTATCTCTGCGCCGCCGGGGGAGACCTCACCACGGCGGCCGGCCAACAGCAGGCGGTTTTTGCCTACAACCACTCCGACAGCTACGTCGCCACCGTGCTGGCATTGGAGACCGCCTATGCCAACGGCAATCCACTGCTGGCCGCGCCGGCCCCGGGAGCCGCGTCGTCCGAACCGAGCAGCGCTCCCATGCTTCCTCCGGCCAATGCGGGCGCCCCGCCGGCGTTGACGAGCGCCCCGGCCGCGCCCACTCCGACTCCGACGACGGCGACCCCCTCGGGCCCGACGAGTGCGACGCCGACCCCGACCCCGGTGACGACATCGACCGCCGCCAACTGCGCCCCGACACCAACCGCAACTCCCACAACAGACGCCGCCGACGCGAGCCCGACGCCGTCAACTGCGCCGCCCTCCTCGGCAGCGATCCCGTCCGCCGACCCGACGCCGGATGCCGGTGGGACGGCGCCGGTTGGCTGCTGAGTCGGCGTCGTATAGTCACGCCGGGGAACGTTGTGCCGGGCTGGTCTTAGAGAACTGTGGGGACTGGCATGACCATTGACATGGACGCCACCGTCGAGGGCGCCCGGCTACGGGATGCGGACGTGAACGGGGTTCCGTGGCGACGATTCGGCCCCTATCTGAGCGAGCGTCAATGGGGCACCGTGCGCGAGGACTACAGCCTCG
This sequence comes from uncultured Actinomycetes bacterium, assembly GCA_963828015.1. Classification (GTDB taxonomy): domain Bacteria; phylum Actinomycetota; class Actinomycetes; order Mycobacteriales; family Jatrophihabitantaceae; genus CAVPUA01. The sequence goes on along the minus strand of CAWHCD010000006.1, from coordinate 1,236,266 downwards.
ATGGCGATGCCTGGAACTACTTCACCCACGAGCAGTCGCGCTCCCGCACCTACCGGTGGGGCGAGGACGGCATGGCCGGGGTCAGCGATGATCGCCAGCTCCTGTGCCTGTCGCTGGCCCTCTGGAATGGCGTGGACCCCATCCTGAAGGAGCGCATGTTCGGCCTCACCAACTCCGAGGGCAACCATGGCGAGGACGTGAAGGAGTACTACTTCTACCTCGACAACACTCCTACCCACTCTTACATGCGGATGCTCTACAAGTACCCGCAGGCGCCCTACCCCTACGACGACCTCGTAAGGACCAACAAGAGCCGGTCGAAGTTGGAGCAGGAATACGAACTCATCGACACCGGGATCTTCGACGACGACCGCTATTTCGATGTCGAGGTGGAGTACGTCAAGGCCGACCCGGAAGACATCCTGATGCTGGTCACGGTGCACAACCGGGGACCCGAGAGCGCTGCGTTACACGTGCTGCCCACCGCCTGGTACCGCAACACCTGGTTCAACGGACTCACTGAACGCCCGCACCTCAAGGCGGCGACCGACGGCCGGATCGATGCCCATCACCACGTGTTGGGGGATTGGGCGATCACCGCGTCGGAGCAGGCGTCATGGCTGTTCACCGAGAACGAGACGAACGCGGTCAAGCTCTTCGGCGGCACCAACCTGACCCCGTTCGTGAAGGACGGCATCAACGACTATGTGGTCGATGGACGGCTCGAGGCGGTCAATCCGGCGCGGGAAGGAACCAAGGCGGCCGCTCATCATCTGCTGCAGGTGCCGGCCGGTGGCTCGGAGACGGTCAAGCTGCGGCTGCGACGCGCGGACGCGCCCGCGCCGACGGGCGGGCTGCTCGGTGCCGAGTTCGACGCGACCGTGGCGGCTCGGCGCAGCGAGGCCGACGAGTTCTACGGTGCGCTCACCCCGGCCCGGGTCAGCCCCGATGCCGCCGCGGTAATGCGCCAGGCTTTGGCCGGGATGCTGTGGAGCAAGCAGTACTACTACTTCGACGTCGATCTGTGGCTGCAGGAACACCAGGCGCATCCGTTGCGTGCGCCGTCACGGCAACTCCGGAACATGCAGTGGTTCCACATGGTCAACGGGGACGTCATCTCGATGCCCGACAAGTGGGAGTACCCCTGGTACGCCGCCTGGGATCTGGCCTTCCACTGCGTGCCGCTGAGCATGGTCGACCCCGCTTTCACCCGCGGGCAGATCGAGCTGATGCTGTCCGACGTCTACCTGCATCCCAACGGTCAGCTCCCGGCCTATGAATGGAACTTCGGCGACGTCAACCCGCCGGTGCACGCCTGGGCAACTCTCTTCGCGCACAACGCCGCGCCGCACGATCATGGCGGCGACGACTTGGACTTCCTCCGGAACTCCTTCAAGAAGCTGCTCGTCAACTTCACCTGGTGGGTCAATCGCAAGGACCCCTCCGGGCGCAACCTGTTCGAGGGCGGTTTCCTCGGCCTGGACAACATCGGGGTGTTCGACCGCAGCGCGCCCCTGCCGACCGGGGGCCAGCTCGAGCAGGCCGACGGCACGGCCTGGATGGCGCTGTTCAGCCAGAACATGCTCGAGCTCTCGATCGAGTTGGCCAGCAGCGACCCGAGCTATGAGGATCTGGCCCTGAAGTTCGTACAGCACTTCTTCCAGATCGCCGGCGCGATGGACCGGGTCGGCCAGACGCCGGATGAGATGTGGGACGAGGAGGACGGGTTCTTCTACGACGTCCTGCGCCTGCCCGACGGTTCGGCCACTCGGCTTGCGCATCCGTTCGATGGTCGGGCTTGATCCCCCTGTGCGCAGTCGCGGTCATCGCCCCCGAAACCCTCGAGCGGTTCCCGAGCCTGCGCGCGCGGGCCCGCAGTTACTTCGAGCGCAACCAGGACCTGCTGGCCAACGTGGCCGACCCGCTCGTCCCGGGCGTGAATGGGCACGTCCTCATGTCGGTCTTCAACGAGGAGAAACTGCGGCGGGTACTGAGCCGCATGCTCGATGAGGAGCGCTTCCTCAGCCCGCACGGGATTCGCTCGCTGTCGCGGTCACATCTGGATGATCCGTATGTCTTCGATCTCGCCGGGCACCGTTACGAGGTGAAGTACCTACCGGCCGAGTCCGACAGCGGCCTGTTCGGCGGAAACTCCAACTGGCGTGGACCGGTCTGGTTCCCGATCAACCTGCTCATCATTCGGGCGCTGCTGCAGTACTACCGCTACTACGGTGATGCCTTCACGATCGAATGCCCGACCGGGTCCGGTCAACAGCTGACTCTGTTCGAGGTGGCCAAGGAGATCGCCGACCGACTGATCGCGACCTTCCTTCGTGATGAGTCCGGCCGGCGACCGGTATACGGGGGGACCGAGAAGTTCCAGACCGACCCGTACTGGCGTGACCTGATGACCTTCAGTGAGTACTTCCACGGCGACAACGGGGCCGGCATCGGCGCCGCTCACCAGACCGGCTGGACCGGCACGGTGGCCCGGCTGATCCAGCTCTTCGGGCAGACCACCGCCGAGGAGGTGCTGCACGGACGCGGCGCGGTGCTGACGTCTGGCTCCGCGTGGCTGCCACCGGTGGCCACGGCCTGACACGCACCGACGAAGCGCCCGGGACGTAGAAGCGCCTCCTAGTCGTCGGGGGTTCGACTAGGAGGCGCTGGTGAAACCGTAAACCACAGCCTTAGCCAATATCAAGTATCCGTGAAGAAATGTTGCGCAAAATGCACGCTGAGTTATGAATGAGACGCACATCACGGCAAGTTGCCGAGAATGATCACTCTCTGCAATCATGGTTGAGGTCAGCGCAGGGGCGGCTGACGACGAGAAACGCGCGGGGGTGCAGTTCTCGCCCATTTCGCCCGGCAATGACTTGGCCCGCACCGGCTCTGTTCGCGTGAGCCAGGTCCACGTAGGCCCGCCGACATCACGTGCCGTCGCACTGTGCAACGCCCCATCGCCTTCAGTAGAAGCGGTGGGGCTTTCGCATGTGTCGGCTGGACCAGGGTTGTCAGAGCGCGGTGGCATCCTTTCCGGCATGCACGAGACCGCATCGGAACTCACCACCCTGCAGGAGTTGCTCGACGCCAGCTTCGAGCGCTCCTCGCCACATCTGACGTCGATCATGACGCCCGAACGTCGCCTCACTGCCGCGCGGCTGAGCGCCGACCTCCCGGCTCCGGCGGTGCTCAACATCGCCACCGTCACCGCGCGCGGCGAGCCGCGGATCTCGGCGGTGGATGGGCACTTCCTGCGCGGACGGTGGTACTTCTCGACCGAGATGAGCTCGCCCAAAGCGCGCCAACTGGCGGCCCGCCCAGCCATCAGCGCCTCCTACACGCCTCGCGACGGCTACGGCGTCTTCTGTCACGGCCGGGTTGTGTCCCTCGACGGCGCCGAGCGCGACATGCTGCACGATCACTGCGCGGCCATTTACGGCGTCTCCCCGGAGACCCTCGACGATATCTCCTACCTCCGGATCGACGCCACCTGGCTGGTCGGCTTCGCGATGACCGATGAGGAAATGGCACAGATCGAGGCCGCGCGCGAGGCGAAAACGCAACCCGTCGACGGCAGCCCGTAGCTTCAACTGATGCAGATCACGCCGACGCACCTGCTGGTCGCCGTCGATCTTGCGGCCACCTTCGTGTTCGCCCTGGAGGGCGCGTCGGCGGGCGTGGTCGCCGGATTGGACGTCTTCGGAGTCCTTGTCATTGCCTTCGTCACCGCGCTAGTCGGTGGGATCGTGCGCGACCTGCTGCTCGGTCAGGCTCCGCCCGCGGCTCTGCGCACGATCCGCTATCCGCTGACGGCGCTGGCCGGCGGGCTGGCGGTCGTGCTGGTGTACCAACTCATCAACAGCATCACGCCCTGGGTCCTGACCGGGCTCGATGCCGCCGGTCTGAGCCTGTTCGCCGTCGCCGGGGCGGCCAAGGCGCTGGACTACCGCAGCAACGTGGTGACGGCGATCCTGCTCGGCGCCATCACGGCGGTGGGCGGCGGGGTGGTCCGCGACATGATGCTCAACGAGGTTCCCATCGTGCTCCGCGCCCACATCTATGCGGTTGCCGCGCTGGCCGGGGCGGCGGTCGTCGTCGGGGTCGACCGCTTTCGGTGTCCACGCGCGCTGTCGATGTCGCTGGGCGCGGGCGTCTGCTTTCTGCTGCGCATCCTGAGCGTTTGGCAGCACTGGAACCTGCCTCGCGTCAACGGGTGAGGCGCATCGCCGCATTGACCGGGCGCGGTAACCTCCGTGCGTCCGCCACCGCTGAGGAGTCCACATCATGATCACCTACGTCGGCGATGTCATTGCGGCACCGGTCGAAGACGTCTGGCCGCTCCTGGGCGACTTCACCGCTTGGGAGAAGTGGACGCCGCTGGTCGTAGCCACAACCATGGACGCCGGTCTGGATCAGGGCCCGGTTGGCAGCGTGCGCCTGGTGACCTCATCGGCCGGCTCCATCGTGCGGGAGCGTCTGGTCATGAAGGACGACGCCCGGCATTCGCTGACCTACACCTTCGACGGCCCGTCCTCGCTGCCGGTGAGCCGATACGTCAGCACGGTGAGCCTGTTCGCGATCACGACCAGCGGGGCCACCTTCGTCCACTGGGTCGCCGACATCGACGTCAACGCCGGCGTCGACGAGCAGGTGGTGGACGCGGCCATCAGCGGCTTCTATCTGACGTTCATCGACGGGTTGCGCACCTACCTCGCGGCCTGATCATTTCAGGGCAGCGCGCAGCGCGCTCACTTGGGCGGCGCGAAACTCCTGGGAGACCCCGGCCTTCGGACGGATCAGGTCGAAGCCGTGGAACACGCCCGCAACCTCGACCAACTCGCAATCGACTCCGGCAGCGGTGAGACGACTGGCATAGGCGAGGTCCTCGTCGTGGAAGAGATCGAGCGTTCCCACCCCGATCCAGGCCGGTGCCAGCCCGGACAGGTCGGGGCAGCGAGCCGGGGCGGCCAGGAAGGGAATCTCCTCCGCGGCCTCAGCGGCGCCGAGATAGGACTGCCACCCGAAGCGGTTCGCCTTGACGTTCCACAACCGCATGCTGCGTGCGTCGATGCCCGGGTGGCTCACCGTCCGGTCATCGAGCATCGGGTAGGCCAGCAACTGGAGCGCCGGCTCGATCTCACCCCGGTCCCGGACCATCAGCGCCAGTGCCGCCGCCAGTCCGGCGCCGGCGCTGGCCCCACCGATCGCGATCCGGGTCGGGTCGACGTCGGTCCGGGCGGCCAGGCCGGCCAGCGCGGCGTAGCAATCCTCCAGCCCGGCCGGAAACGGATGTTCGGGCGCGAGGCGGTAGTCGACCGCGACGACCATGATCTCGGCCGCCTCGGCGAACTGGCGGCAGAGGGCATCGTCCTGGGCCGCCGTTCCGATCACGTAGCCGCCGCCGTGGATCCACAGCAGGGCCGCACCGGGGCGTTGGGTCGATCCCGGTCGGTGGACGCGGACGACGGTGTCGCCGACCTTCTCGACGCTGATGTCGGCCGGTGGCTTGCGGCTGCCCAACGCGGTGAGTGCCCGAATCGGTCGCAGCGTTCGCGGGCCGACCGTGGATTTCGGCAGCCAGCGGGCCGCCCGCCGCAGGTCCGGGTGTATCCCATCGACACTCATGCGCACGCACGCTACCGAGAAGGGCATGTGCAGCCCAGCGCCCGGACGCTAGCGTGCTGACATGACTGAGACGGGACAGATGAACGTGTCGGACGGGATCGAGCAGCTCAGCGCCGTACCGGTGCCCGATCAGGGGGAGCGACGCATTCCGGACGGCGCCTTCGACTCGCCGCGAATGAGTCGGTCCGAACGGGTCGCGCGTGGCAAGAGCGCCCGCGCCGAGGTGCCCCTGGAGGCGCACGCCGCGGCCCCGTTCACCGAGTTGCGAGCCGACCCGGTCGAACTGCTCGAGCGGCAGGCGGCCAGTCGGGTTCCGGAGCTGATCCCGATCCGTTACGGCCGCATGCTCATCTCGCCGTTCGCCTTCTACCGCGGAGCTGCCCTGGTGATGGCCGCCGACCTGGCCGCCGCGCCCGGCTCCGGGTTGCGGGCCCAGCTGTGCGGCGACGCGCATCTGAGCAACTTTGGCGTCTTCGCCTCACCCGAACGGCATCTGGTCTTCGACCTCAACGACTTCGACGAGACCAGCCCCGGGCCCTTCGAATGGGACGTCAAGCGCCTCGCCGCCAGTCTGGAGATCGCCGCCCGGGAGAACTCATTCAAGCCCAAGCAACGGCGGGCCATCGTGCTGACCGCGGTGCGGGCCTACCGAGAGGCGATGCGCGAGTTCGCGACCCAACCGGCGCTGTCGGTCTGGTACGCGCACCTGGACGTGGACAAGGTGCTGGCCGAGAACCTCAGCCTGCTCGATCCGGCCATGGCCAGGCGGACCCAGGCCGGGCTGGCCAAGGCGCGGACGCGGGACAACCTGCAGGCGTTCGCGAAGCTGACGACCGTGGTCGACGGGCACGCGCGGATCATCAGCGATCCGCCTTTGATAGTGCCGGTAGCCGAACTGTTCCAGGGTGCCGACGCCGGGTTGCTGCACGAGCGGCTCGCGCAGCTGCTCGCCGCCTACCGCCACACGTTGCCGCACGACCGAAAGCACCTGCTGCAGGAGTACCGCCTGGTCGACATGGCCCGCAAGGTTGTCGGTGTCGGCAGCGTCGGCACCCGGGCGTGGATCTTGCTCCTGGAAGGGGTCGACAGCGGAGATCCGATGTTCTTGCAGGCCAAAGAGGCGCAGGCCTCGGTTCTGGAGGAGTTCGCGGGTGCGAGCGTTTACGCCAACCATGGCGAGCGGGTCGTCACTGGTCAGCATCTGATGCAGGCGGTCAGCGACATCTTCCTGGGCTGGCTGCGCACCAACGGACTTGACGGGGTCGAGCGCGACTTCTATCTGCGCCAGCTGCGGGACTGGAAGGGGGCGGTGGTCGTCGAGCAGATGCCGCCCGCGGGCCTGACGATGTATGCGCGCATGTGCGGCTGGACGCTGGCGCGAGCGCACGCCCGATCCGGGGACCGGGTGGCCATCGCCGCCTATCTGGGCGGCAAGGACACCTTCGACCAGGCCATCGCCGACTTTGCCGCCACCTACGCCGACCAGAACGACCGCGACTACGCCGCTCTGCAAACTGCCGCGCAGAACGGTCGAGTCGCGGTCGTCAGTGGTCTGTGATCAGACGTCGTACCGGTCGAGCTCCATGACCTTCTGCCACGCGGCGACGAAGGCGTTCACGAACGTCGCCTGCGCGTCGTCGCTGGCGTAGACCTCGGCCAGCGCCCGCAGCTCGGAGTTCGAGCCGAACACCAGGTCGACCCGGCTGCCCGTGTACTTCACGGTCCCGCTGGCGTCGCGGCCCTCGAAGACCTCGGCGTCGGACGCGGTCGGCGCCCACGTCGTGCCCAGCTCGAGCAGGTTGACGAAGAAGTCGTTCGTCAGCGCACCAGGGGTGGACGTGAAGACCCCCTGCTGCGACTGCTTGACGTTGGTGTCCAGCACGCGCAGACCACCGATCAGCACGGTCATCTCCGGGGCGGTGAGGGTCAGCAGATTGGCCTTGTCGAGCAGCAGGTACTCGGCCGGTAGTCGCTGGCCCTTGCCCAGGTAGTTGCGGAAGCCGTCCGCGGCCGGTTCGAGCGCGGCGAAGGATTCCACGTCGGTCTGTTCCTGGGTGGCGTCGGTGCGGCCGGGCGTGAACCCGACCGTGACGTCATGGCCGGCGGCCTTGGCCGCCTGCTCGACCCCGACGTTGCCGCCGAGCACGATCAGGTCGGCCAGGGAGACCTGAGCCCCGCCCGCGCTGTTGAACGAGGACTGGATGCCCTCGAGGGTGCGCAGCACACTTGCGAGCCCGGCCGGGTCGTTGACCTCCCAGGAACGCTGCGGCTCGAGCCGGATCCGCGCCCCGTTCGCGCCGCCGCGCTTGTCGCTGCCGCGAAACGTCGACGCCGAGGCCCACGCGGTGGCGACCAACTGGGAGACCGTCAGCCCGGAGGCCTGGAGCTGGCCCTTGAGCGTGGCAATGTCGCTCGCGTCGATGACCGGGCCGCTTGCGGCGGGGATCGGGTCCTGCCAAAGAAGGACCTCCTCGGGCACCAAGGCACCGAGATAGCGCGGCAGCGGACCCATGTCGCGGTGGGTCAGCTTGTACCAAGCGCGCGCGAACGCGTCGGCGAACTCGGCCGGGTTCTCATGGAAACGCTTGGAGATCGGCCCGTAGATAGGGTCGAAGCGCAACGCGAGGTCGGTCGTCAGCATCATCGGCGCGCGCGTGATCGACGGGTCTCCCTCGGGATCGGGCGCCGTGCCGACACCCGCGCCATCCTTGGGCTGCCACTGGTTGGCCCCGGCCGGGCTCTTGGTCAGCTCCCACTCGTAGCCGAACAAGACGTCGAAGAACGTGTTGTCCCAGGTCACCGGGGTCGGCGTCCAGATGACCTCAAGGCCACTGGTGATCGCGTCGCGGCCCTTGCCGCTCCCGAAAGAGCTGATCCAGCCCAGACCTTGTTCCTGCAACGAGGCGCCCTCGGGTTCGGGGCCGACGTAGCGGTCCGGATCGGCGGCACCGTGGGCCTTGCCGAAGGTGTGGCCACCGGCGATGAGGGCGACGGTCTCTTCATCGTTCATGGCCATCCGGCGGAACGTCTCGCGGATGTCCCGGGCCGAGGACAGCGGGTCCGGCACGCCGCGCGGGCCTTCGGGGTTCACATAGATCAGGCCCATCTGCACTGCGGCCAGCGGGCCCTCGAGCTCGCGATCACCGGTGTAGCGCTCGTCGCCGAGCCACGTGGACTCCGGACCCCAGTACACGTCCTCGTCCGGCTCCCAGACGTCCTCGCGTCCGCCGGCGAATCCGAACGTCTTGAAACCCATCGACTCCAGGGCGCAGTTACCCGCGAAGATCATCAGGTCGGCCCAGGAAACCTTGCGTCCGTACTTCTTCTTGACCGGCCACAGCAGACGGCGCGCCTTGTCGAGGTTCCCGTTGTCCGGCCAGCTGTTGAGCGGGGCGAAACGCTGCATGCCGCTGCCCGCTCCACCACGTCCATCGCTGATGCGGTAGGTGCCGGCACTGTGCCACGCCATGCGGATGAACAGCGGCCCGTAGTGGCCGAAGTCAGCCGGCCACCAGTCCTGCGACGTGGTCATGACCGCATCGATATCGGCCCGCAACGCGGCCAGGTCGACGGACTCGAACTCGCTCGCGTAGTCGAAGTCGGCGTCCATGGGGTTGGCCAGCGCCGGGTTCTTGCGCAGGATCTTGAGGTTGAGCTGGTTGGGCCACCAGTCCTGGTTGCCGCCGGACTCGGTCGGTTGTCCGGGGGTGAACGGACATTCGCCGGCGTTTTCCTCGTTCATCTCGCCGACGACGGCGTCGGGGCTGCTCTCTGACATGCGAATCCTTTCGGGATCAGGCGTGCTCAGGTTTGTGTTGCCGTGCTGCATTCGGGGCACAGACCCCAGTAGATGACCTCCGCCTCGTCGATCGTGTAGCCGTGATCCTCGGAGGCCGTCAGGCATGGAGTGGCGCCCACCGCGCAGTCGGCATCGGCGATCGCGCCGCAGGAGCGACACAGCACGTGATGATGGTTGTCGCCCACGCGTGACTCGTAACGAGCCAGCGAGCCCGACGGTTGGATACGACGGACCAACCCGGCCGACGTCAGTGCCCGCAGGATGTCGTATACGGCTTGGTGCGATACCTCGCCGAGGTCGGAGCGAACAGCGCTGATGATCGAGTCGGTGTCGGCGTGCGGATGGGCGTACACGGCGCTCAAGACCGCGACGCGCGGACGCGTGACGCGCAGCGCGGCCCCTCGCAAAAGATTTTCGTAATCCAGACTCGTGGACACGTTCCCACTATGGCGCGCTCTCTGGAATCAATCAAGAACTTGCCGGCGCCGATTGCACCGAGGCTTGACAAGGCATTCACCGAGACCAATACTTAAGCATATGCCTAAGTATCAGGATCAGCTGGACCTGATGTTCCATGCATTGGGCGATCGCAGCCGGCGGGCGATGGTCGAGCGACTGAGCCGGGGTCCGGCATCGGTGAGCGAGCTCGCGCGTCCCTTCCAGATGTCGCTGCCGAGCGTCGTGCAGCACCTGGGCGTGCTGTCCGCGGCCGGGATCGTCAGTTCGAGCAAGGTCGGCCGCGTCCGCACGTACCAGCTGGCGACCGAGGCACTTACCCCCGCAGTCGAATGGCTGCATCAGCAGCGACTTCCGGCCGAGCAACAGCTCGACCGACTCGGAACGTTCCTCACCAACAAGGAGACAGCACCATGAGCGACATCATCGAGCGCAGTCAGGTCCACGCAACCTTCGTGATCGAGCGCACTTACCCGGTTTCCCTGGATGCGGTCTGGCACGCACTGTCCGACAACGCCGCTCGCGACCAGTGGTTCGGCGGCGGGTCGGCCTTCGTCACCAGCGAAAAGTCCCACGATTTTCGGGTGGGCGGGCAGGGCATCGAGGATGGCCGGTGGCACGGCGGGCCCCAGTCGCGCTTCGAGTCGACCTACACCGACATCGTCGAGCAGCAGCGGATCGTATTCACCTATGACATGTGGATCGACCATCGGCACATCTCCACCTCGCTCGTCACGATCGTGATCGCGACGGAGTCGGACGGGACGCGGTTGAACTACACCGAGCAGGGCGTCCACCTCGATGGTCTGGACAGTGTCGAGGGACGCGAAGAGGGCACCGGCGGGATTCTCGACAACCTGGGTGCGTTCCTCACCAAGGTCGATTAGGCCGACTCGCGATCCAAGCCGGCGCCCCGGATCCAATAGGCTCAGCGCGAGATACCGACGGGCCAGGGGTGATTCGATGAGTGAGCGCAATGTACTCGGCGGCGAGCTCGAACCCTGTGGGACTGATCCGGTGACGGGATTCTTTCGGGACGGGTGCTGCAACACCGGTCCGCAGGATCAGGGCAGCCACACGATCTGCGCTGTGGTCACGGCGGAGTTCCTCGAGCACCAACGCAGCATCGGCAACGATCTCTCGACTCCGCACCCGCCCTATGGCTTCCCCGGTCTGGTGCCGGGGGACCGGTGGTGCGTGACGGCGATGAACTGGGCCCGGGCCTACAACGACGGCGTTGCGGCACCGGTGGTGTTGAGCTCGACGAATGAGGCGGTGTTGCGGATCGTCCCGTTCGCCGCGCTCCAAGAGCATGCGGTCGACGTCCCGGCGGACCCGGGATCACTCGAGGCATGAGTAGGCCCGTTGGGGGCTGATCGAGTCAGCCCCCAACGGGAGCATGCAGTCCTACTACTTGAAGGCGAGCGGGGTGAGCGGCGAGCCGACCCCGCCGGTGACCTTGATGCCGGTGCCGGTGAACAGGAACTCGTAGACGCCGTCGTCGGCACAATCCGCGCTGAGTTCCTCAAAGTCGAACATCTCGCCGAGCATCATGCCCATGTCGCGGATGGCGACCTGGTGGAACGGGATGATCGCCCCGGGAACGGGGCACGGGTAGACCTCGACGGCCCAGTTGTCCGTCGCCAGTGCGGCGACCTCGCGCTCGTAGAACCAGCGGCAGGACTCGTAGCCCGGGCCCGGCTCAGGACCGTTGTAGCCCACCTTGTCGCCGGCAGCGAAGAACTGGTGCCAGCCGGTGCGCAGCAGCAGGATGTCGCCGGACTTGACCTGCACTCCTTGGGCCTCCTCGGCCGCGGACAGGTCGTCGGCGGTGATCTCGTAGGACTCCTCGAGCCGCTCGACGCCCTTGAGCCGGGCGATGTCGAGCAGGACGCCGCGCGAGACCAGGCTGCTGTTGGCCTTGGTGTAGGAGTTCTTGCTCGCACCGACGAAGTTGTTGACCGCCGCCGCCGGAACCCCGTTGTAGAAGTAGCCGCCGTAGCCGACGTGGGCCAGGCTGTCCCACTGGGTGGCCGCCTGCAGGCCCATGATGACCATGTCGTCGGCGGAGATCATCCCGTCCGGAACGCCAGCCGTGTCGGCGGGCAGGAAGGTCATGAGGTGGGTCGGGTTCTGCCGGAACCCATCGGGGAGGAACGGGCCGTTCTTGTCGTAGGGAATGCCCATGTCGATGACCTTGCCGGTCTTCACCAGCTTGGCCGCCTCGACCCGCTTCTGGGGAGTAACGAAGTTCATCGTGCCGATCTCGTCGTCATCGCCCCACCGTCCCCAGTTGCTCAGTTCCTTGCCGAGTTCCTGGTGCGGCCATACCTTGGCTTCCGTCACTTGTCCTCCTGGATCGATTTGGAACGGACCGCTCAATGAGCGCCAGACAGTGACGATATTCCTCGACTGGTCCCGTGGCGAGAGTTGATTTGCCCGGGCGATTAACGCGTGCGGCTATTCGCTGAGCTGGCACAGGGTGCGCGGCCACGCCAACGTATTTCCCGTTCCGTACAGCGGTACGCGCTCTCGGGAAACGGCAACCCAGGGCGAGGATCGGCGGCCGTCGTTAGCCGAAATGTCGAACGGCAGCAGGCTACGAGCGGACTACGGCGACGCTGGGCGAGGTGGCGCCGGCCAGCAGAACCGAGACGAGGACGCCGACCGGCAGCGTGCCCCAGTACGAGGTGTTGGTGCCGATGTTGCCGAGGAACAGCATCAGCAGCCAGGTCGCGGGGAATGTCGCGATGAGGAAGAACAGCACGCCAAAAATGAGCGCTCTGATCATGAGCCACCTCCGATGTCGTTGGCCAAAAGAACGGCCTCATCATGTATTGCCATCCCAGTCACAGCGCGGACCTGGCTCGGCGTGTTGATCAACCGCTCTCGACCGGATCCGGATTTCCCGCGGCTCGCTGTAGATCACTCCGGATTCGCCGGTAACGTTTGCCGGGCCAGTCCAGGTTCGGATTCGCATTGCCGGCAACCGATAGGGGAGTCATGTCCACGCCATCTGCCAACATCGCCGCGTGGGCGGCGGACATCAAAGCGCGGACGGGCACGGCTGACTTCCTGGACCAGGCGATCGCTCAACGCATCATTTCCGAGGCGCTGCGGACCGCGCTGGCCGGCCGGGGTGACCGGGAGGCGGAGTGGGACTCGGCGTTCGGGGTCTCGACCGAACGGGTCACGCATGCCCCGGGCACGCCTGGGCACGAGGAGGGCGCTGAGGTGTCCTGCCACGTGTCAGTTGTTGGCGCGTTCGGGCACAACATCGCTACCTGGACGACCTGCACTTCGAGCAGGACCGGGGTCACCATCACCTTCGCGACCTAGGCAGCTGGCCGCCAGTCGCGCGTGCAACACTTGTTGGGGTGCAGACCAGCAAGATTGCCGGGGGTTCGGACCTACGGGAACGCAAGCGGCGTGATAGCCGGGCCGCTACGGTCGAGGCGGCGTTCGACCTGTTCGCCCAGCGCGGCTACGACCAAGTCACGGTGGCCGACATCTGTGAGGCCGCCAACATCGGTCGGCGTACTTTTTTCCGCTACTTCGCGACCAAGGATGACGTGCTCACCGAGCCAGCGCGCGAGATGGGCTTGCGCGTAGCGGAGATCATCACCTTGGCTCCGCGTGAGGAACCCGATGGTTCGGTGATCCGTCGGGCGCTTATCAGCAACGTCGACTATGCGCTGCATAACCGCGACCGGTTGCGGCAGATCGTGGATCTGCTGCACTCCAGTGCGAATGCCAGCTGGTCGCCGTTCATGCGGTTGTCCGAACAGGAGACCCGCGTGGCCACGCAGCTCAGCGCGCGCCATGGATTGGCCGAGCCGGACTGGCAGACCCGGGTGCTCGTCGCCCGGGCGATCGCGGCCTTTCGGATCTGGCTCGACGACCTGAACGACGACTCCGCCCGGCACGACCGCGATCACCTCGACGAGATCTTCGACTTCGATCCGCTCCTCTAGCCGCTCCAAGTCGCGGTTCGCCGACGGTTGACGATTATCGAACAAGTGTTCGATACTGGATGAGTGTCAACCGAGCCGCCCCGGACGATCGCCGTCTGGTGCCCGGACTGGCCGGTGGCCGCGGTGGCCGGACCTCGGACCGCGAGCCAGTCACTCGATGAGGCGCCTATCGCCGTGGTGACCGCCAATCGGGTGGTCGCCTGCTCCCACTCGGCCCGCAGTGCCGGCGTGCGCCGCGGCCAGCGTCGCCGGGAGGCGCAGGCGCGCTGCCCCGAGTTGGCCGTGCTGGCTCGTGACGAGGCGGCCGAGGCCTGCTTGTTCGAGCCGATCGTGGCCGCCCTCGAATCGATCGCTCCGGGTGTGGAGATCACCCGTCCGGGGCTGGCCGCGATCGGCGCGCGCGGTCCCAACCGCTATTTCGGCGGCGAACAAGGCGTGCTGCTCGCCTTGTCCAGGGCGATCGCCGACCGGGTCGCCGACGTGCTGATCGGTATCGCCGATGGCGCCTTCGCCGCTGAGCAGGCGGCCCGCCGCGGGATGATCGTGGCGCCGGGGCAGTCGGGGCCCTTCCTCGCCGAGCTGCCGATCAGCACGCTGGCCCCCTCCGACGAGTCAGCGCTGATCGATCTGCTCAACCGGCTGGGCCTGCGCACCCTGGGTGCCTTCGCCGCGCTCCCGCCGCGAGATGTGCTGGCCCGCTTCGGGCCCGACGGGGCCTGGGCCCACCGGCAGGCCGGCGGGCGCGACGATCGTCCGGTCGCGGCCCGGCGCCCACCGCGGGAGTACACCGTCACGCTCGATCTCGAGCCGCCGCTGGAACGCATCGACACCATCGCGTTCACTGCCCGCAGTGCCGTCGAGCGCTTCGTCGGCACGCTGGCCGAGCATGGGTTGGCCTGCACCTGCTTCGAGCTGCTGGTGAGCACCGACCAGGGGGAGCAGACCCAACGTCGCTGGCGACACACCGGCGTACTCACCGCGGTCGACGTCATCGATCGGATCCGGTGGCAGCTGCAGGGCTGGCGGGCCAGCACCAGCAGCCCGACCGGGGCGATCGTCGGGCTGCGGTTGACTCCGCTCGAGACGGTGCCGACCGGGGTGCATCAGCAGAGCCTCTGGGGCGGGTCCGGTGCCGCCGACGAACAGGCTCGCCGAGGTCTGGCTCGGGTGCAGACCCTGCTCGGTCCGGGTTCGGTGCTGCTCCCGACGACGCAGGGGGGCCGAACTCCCGGCCAGAGCACGCGACTGGTGCCATGGGGCGATGAGCTGACCCCGCTGCGCTCGCCCACTCCGCCCTGGCCGGGGCGCTTACCCGCCCCGGCGCCGTCGGTGTTGTTCGATCCGCCGCGTCCGGTGCAGGTCCTCGATGCCAACGGCGTGGCGGTCCAGGTCAGTGACAGCGGGGTAGTGCCACAGGCACCGGCCCGGCTCGTGACCGGTACCAGCTCGACCGGTTCCAGCTCCGGGGTGCCGATCACCGCCTGGGCCGGTCCGTGGCCGATCGACGAGCGCTGGTGGGAGCCCGAGGCGCCGCCGCGCATCGCGCTCTTCCAACTCGTCGACGTCCGTGGCCAGGCCTACCTGGCCAGCTGTCAACTCGGGGTCGACGGGAGCCGATGGACCATCGAGGCGATTTATGACTGAGCCGGCCACGACTGAGCTGGCCATGACTGAGCCGATCAGCTGATGGGCTTCAACAACCCCGACATCTCCTGGCACGAGCTGGAACGGCGGCTGTCCGGCCGGCGATCCTCCGAGCCCGCCCGCAAAGCACCCACCGGTGACGGTGGCGATGCTCCGGGTTGGTCGCGCAAGCGTGGCGCCTACCTCACCGAGAAGCTGGTTCGGCCCAGCGGCGGACCGCGTTACGCCGAGCTGCATGCACACTCCTCCTTCAGCCACCTCGACGGCGCATCCACCCCGGAGGAGATGGTCGAACAGGCGGCGCGGCTCGGGCTCGAGGCGCTGGCGATCACCGATCACGACGGCATGTACGGGGTGCCGAGGTTCGCGGCTGCGGCAGCCGGTCAGGGCATGGCCACGGTCTTCGGCGCCGAACTGTCCCTCGACCTGGACGTTCCCACCACCCGCAGCCAGCAGCTCACCGGGGCCCGGGCCGGGATGCCCGACCCACCCGGGCGGCATCTGCTCGTCCTGGCCCGCGACCCGGTCGGCTACGCCAGCCTGTGCCGGGGGATCAGTTCGGCCCAACGCCGCGGGGGCGCCAAGGGGCACCCGGTCTATGACCTGGACGAGCTGGCCGAACTGTCCGACGGGCACTGGCTGGTGCTCACCGGCTGCCGCAAGGGAGCGCTGCGGCAGGCACTGGAAGCCGGTCCGTTGGGCACGTTCGCCCTCGACCCGGCCCGCCGGGCGCTGGCGGAACTGGTCGAGCGGTTCGGTCGCGACAACGTCGTCGTCGAGCTGGGCTACGCCCGGGACGCGCTGGCCGACGAACGCTACGACGCGTTGGCCCAGTTGGCCGACGAGGCGCGACTGCCGATCCTGGCCACGACGACGGCGCACTATCACCAGCAGTCGCGCCGCCAGCTGGCCATGGTCATGGCCGCGATCCGTGCCCGGTGCAGCCTCGACGAGCTGGACGGTTGGCTACCGGCGTGGGCCGATGCCCGGCTGCGGGACGGCACCGAGATGGCGCACCGGTTCACCCGATGGCCCGGCGCGGTCGCCCACGCCGCTCGGCTCGGCCGCGAGCTTGCGTTCGATCTGAGCCTGGTGGCCCCGAAACTTCCCCCGTTCCACGACCTACAGGGTCATCCCGACGAGATGTCCCTGCTACGCCACCTCACTTATGAAGGCGTACGTCTGCGTTACGGCGAGGGCAATGCCAAGGTGCTGGCGCGGGTCGCGCATGAGCTGAAGATCATCGAAGAGTGCGAGTTCCCCGGCTACTTCCTGGTCGTCTGGCAGATCGCGAAGTTCTGCCGCGACAACGCGATCCTGTGCCAGGGCCGGGGCTCGGCCGCCGGATCGGTCGTCTGTTACGCCCTGCAGGTAACAGCGATCGATCCCTTGGGCTACGGGCAGGACCTGCTCTTCGAACGCTTCCTGGCCCCGGATCGCAAGGAGGCCCCCGACATCGACATCGACATCGAGTCCGGGGAACAACGCGAGAAGGTCATCCAGTTCGTCTACGCCCAGCACGGTCGCGACTACGCCGCCCAGGTGGCCAACGTCATCACCTATCGGCCCAAGATGGCCATCCGTGATGTCGCCCGCGCGCTGGGCTACCCACTTGGTCTCCAAGATGCGTGGAGCAAGCAGATCGAGCAGGGCTACTGGGTGAGCGAACTCCCGGAGCAGCCCGCCGCCACCGATGACCCCGCCGGTGACCAACAGGTCGAGATCGCGCCGCTGGTGCGCAGCTTCGTCGAGGAGCTGCTGCCCATGAACACGCCTCGACACCTGGGCATTCACAGCGGTGGCATGGTCATCTGCGACCGTCCGATCATCGAGGTCTGTCCGGTCGAGTGGGCCCGCATGCCGAATCGCTCGGTCTTGCAGTGGGACAAGGACGACTGCGAGTTCGCCGGGCTGGTGAAGTTCGACCTGCTCGGGCTGGGCATGCTCAGCGCGCTGCGCTATTGCTTCGAGCTGATTGCCGACTGGAACGGTGATCAGTACGAACTGGCGACGATCCCGCGCGAGCGGGACTGTGTCTACGACATGCTCGGGCAGGCCGACACGATCGGGGTGTTCCAGGTCGAATCCCGCGCCCAGATGCAGGCGCTGCCCCGCCTGCGGCCACGCACGTTCTACGACCTGGCGATCCAGGTGGCGTTGATCCGGCCCGGGCCCATCCAGGGCGACGCGGTGCATCCCTATATCCGCCGTCGGCACGGCGAGGAGCCGGTCACCTATCCGCATCCGGTGCTGGAAAGCGCATTGCAACGCACCCTGGGGGTGCCACTGTTTCAAGAACAGCTCATGGAGATCGCCATTGCGGCGGCCGACTTCAACCCGACCGAGGCCGATCAGTTGCGTCGGGCGATGGGTTCCAAGCGGGGCGCTGAACGCATCGACGCACTGCAGGTACGGCTCATGGAAGGCCTGGCCGGCAACGGCATCACCGGGGCCACCGCCGATGACATCGTCACCCGGATCAAGGCCTTCGCCTCGTTCGGATTCGCCGAGAGCCATGCGTTGTCCTTCGCCTTGCTGGTGTACGCCTCGGCCTGGCTCAAGCGGCATTACCCGGCCGCGTTCCTGGCCGCGTTGCTGCGGGCGCAGCCGATGGGTTTCTACTCACCTCAGTCCCTCGTCCATGACGCCCGCCGGCACGGCCTCGAGGTGCGCAAGCCCGACATCCACATCTCCGGGGCCCACGCAGGTCTCGAAGCCGGAACCGGACCGGCCCAATGCGCATGTGAGCACGGCCGGCTGCCGCAACCGGCGGTCCGGCTCGGCCTCGACGAGGTCCGCGGGATCGACACCCAGCTGGCGCAGCGGATCGTCGGCGAGCGCGACACCGGCGGGCGGTTCACCTCGATGAGCAACCTGGCTCGCCGCACCGGTCTCGGCGGGGCGCAGCTCGAGGCGTTGGCCACCGCGGGGGCGTTCGACGGGTTCGACCTGACTCGCCGCGACGCCCTGTGGATCGCCGGTGCCGCCGCCCAGGCCCGCCCCGATCGCCTGGACGTGGTCAACGTCGACGAGGCCGCCGTGCCGGCGCTGCCCCCGATGAGCGAGCCCGAACAGCTGATCGCCGACATGTGGGCCACCGGCATCACCACCGACGTCTACCCGACCACGCTCATCCGTGATCGCCTCGATGCGCTCGGCGTCATCACCGCGACCGGGCTGCAGGACACGCCCGACGGAACCCGGGTCACCGTCGGCGGCATCGTCACCCACCGCCAGCGCCCCAGCACCGCCGGGGGAGTCACGTTCGTCTCGCTCGAAGACGAGACCGGGGTGGTCAACGTCATCTGTGCCCAGAGCGTCTGGGCCCGTCATCACCGGGTGGCTCGAGACTCCGGTGGCCTGCTCATCCGCGGCATGCTCGACCGGGCCGGTCCGGTCGCCAACGTCCTGGCCGAACGCATCGAGAAGCTGCCGCTGGCGCTGCGGACGAGATCGCGGGACTTCCACTGATCGTCGGACCCACCCTCAGGCACGCGCACATCGTCATGCACCACACTGGGGAGTTGTGGACGAGCAACGCAAGCCGGAGATACGCAAAAAGGTCTGGCGCAACGGCGTAGAAGTGGCCGAAGACTTCGCCTTTCACGAGATCTCGGACTATCTCGAACGTGATGACTGCCTGGTGTGGGTCGACCTCTGCGACCCCGACCACTCCCGGCTGACCCGCCTGGCCGAAGAGCTCGCACTCGATCCACTGGCGGTCGAGGACGCGGTCTCCTCGGCCGAGCGAACCAAGGTGACCCGCTACTCGACCCACAGCTTCCTGACCGCGTACGCCACCGGTATGCGCGACGCGACCGCGGACGGGGAGGACTCCGGTGACTCCAACCTGCAGATCTCGCGCGTCTCGGCGTTCGTGCTCAACCACGGAATCGTGACCGTGCGCTACGGCGACGGCTTTGACATAGACGACGTCGAGCAGCGCTGGAAGGACAACTCCGACCTGCTCAAGTACGGCGTCGGGGCGCTCGTGCACGGGCTGCTCGACTACATCGTCGACAGCCACTTCGCCGCCGTCCAGGTGCTCGATGACGCGCTGGAACAGATCGAGGACGACCTGTTCGACGAGCGGGCGCCCAGCCGGGCGGTGCAACGCCAGACCTACCGCGTCCGCCGTGATCTGGTTGATCTACGCCGGGTCGTCCTGCCGATGCGTGAGGTCGTCGGCGGCGTCGTGCGCTACCGGAAGGACATCGGCGCCCGAGCCGAGCTCGACACCTGGTACACCGACCTCTACGACCACGTGTTGCGCGCATCGGAATGGACCGAGTCGCTGCGCGATATCGTCAGCACGGTCTTCGAGACGAATCTCTCGCTGCAGGATTCGCGCCTGAACGCGGTGATGAAGAAGCTCACCAGTTGGGCCGCGATCATCGCCGTGCCCACGGCGGTGACCGGCTACTTCGGTCAGAACGTGCCCTATCCCGGCTACGGCAAGCAGTGGGGTTTCTACTTCAGCGTCATCGTGATGGTCGGCATCGCCGCCGCCTTGTACTACTCGTTCAAGAAACGCGACTGGCTCTAGCTATTAGCATTCGACGTACCGGCCGCACCGTTCCTAGGAGTCCCACGTGTCCAGCCATGCCCTGAGCGATGTCCCCGCCCCGATCCGGGTGGCTGCGGGCACCACGGTGGCCGACGCGTTGCGCGAGGCGGACATCGACCTCACCGGTCCCGATGCCGCGATCGTCGTCCAGGACGTGCTCGAGCGGGAACTGCATGACCTGGCCTGGGCGCCCACCGCCGACGTCGACGTCGTGCCGGTGAGCGCCTCATCCGAAGCCGGCCTGGCCGTGTTGCGGCACTCGACCGCCCATGTCATGGCCCAGGCCGTGCAGGAGCTGTTCCCGGGCACCCTGCTAGGTATCGGGCCGCCGATCGAGGACGGTTTCTACTACGACTTCGCGCCCGAGCGGCCCTTCGATCCCGACGACCTGGCCAAGATCGAGAAGAAGATGGCCGAGATCATCAAGGCGAACCAGCGCTTCGAACGGCGCGAGATCACCGACGACGAGGCCCGCCATGAACTGGCCCACGAGCGGTTCAAACTCGAGCTGATCGACATCAAGGGCTCCAGTGGGGAGCATGAGGCCGAGGTCGGCGGTGGGCAGCTGACCATGTACGACAACGTCGACCCGCGATCAGGGGAGCGGGCCTGGACCGACCTGTGCCGGGGTCCGCACCTGCCCACCACTCGCCGCATCCCGGCGTTCAAGCTGATGCGCACGGCGGCGGCGTATTGGCGGGGAAGTGAGAAGAACTCACAACTGCAGCGCATCTACGGCACTGCCTGGGCCAGCCGCGACGACCTCAAGGCCTACCTGGCGCGGCTCGAGGAGGCGGCCAAGCGCGATCACCGCAAGCTGGGCGCCGAGCTGGATCTGTTCTCCTTCCCCGACGAGTTGGGTTCCGGGCTGGCCGTCTTCCATCCCAAGGGCGGAGTGCTGCGCAAGGAGCTCGAGGACTATTCGCGGGCCAAGCACGCCGCGGCCGGTTATGAGTTCGTCAACACCCCGCATATCACCAAGGGCGCGCTGTACGAGACGTCCGGGCACCTTCAGTGGTACGCCGACGGCATGTTCCCGCCCATGCACCTCGATGCCGAGTACGGCGATGACGGTGAGGTGCGCAAGCCCGGGCAGGACTACTACCTCAAGCCGATGAACTGCCCGATGCACTGCTTGATCTACCGCTCACGCGGGCGCTCCTACCGCGAGCTGCCGCTGCGGCTGTTCGAGTTCGGCACGGTGTATCGCTACGAGAAGTCCGGCGTCATCCACGGGCTGACCCGGGTGCGTGGCCTGACCCAGGACGACTCGCACATCTACTGCGCCCCGGCCCAGATGAAGGACGAGCTGCGCTCATTGCTCGAGTTCGTCCTGGAGTTGCTGCGTGACTACGGCCTCGACGACTTCTATCTCGAGCTGTCGACCAAGAACCCGGAGAAGTTCGTCGGCGACGACGACGCGTGGGAGGTCGCGACCTCGACCCTCGCCGAGGTCGCCGCCGAGTCCGGGCTGCACCTCGTGCCCGATCCGGGCGGCGCGGCCTTCTACGGGCCGAAGATCTCGGTGCAGGCGCGTGACGCCATCGGGCGCACCTGGCAGATGTCGACCATCCAGCTCGACTTCAACCAGCCGGCGCGTTTCGAGCTCGAGTACCAGGGCGACGACGGCGAACGCCACCAACCAGTGATGATCCACCGGGCCCTGTTCGGCTCGATCGAGCGGTTCATCGGCGTGTTGACCGAGCACTACGCCGGCGCGTTTCCGGCCTGGCTGTCGCCTGTGCAGGTCATCGCCATTCCGATCAGCGAAGAGCAGAACGGCTACCTGCAGACGATTGCGGCGCGACTGCACGAGCAGGGCATTCGCATCGAGGTTGACGTCTCCGACGACCGGATGCAGAAGAAGATCCGTACCGCCCAGAAGGCCAAGGTGCCGTTCATGATCCTGGCCGGTTCGACCGATGTGGACGCTGACGCGGTGTCCTTCCGCTACCGCGACGGGTCGCAGCGCAACGGCATCGGGGTGGACCAAGCCGTGCAGGAGATCATCGACTGGGTGGCCCGGCGCGAGAACTCCTCGCCCACCGAGGCCAGCTTCGACGCATGAGCGAGATCGAGTCGGCCCAGGATCTGGCCGGCGAACCGGATGGCTTCGGCCGGCTGTGGACACCGCATCGGCTGGCCTATATCCAACGTGACGGCCAGCCTGCTGATGCCGAGGCGGGAGAGCAGTGCCCGTTCTGCCGGGTCCCCGGGCTGAGCGACGAGGACGGGCTGATCGTGTCTCGCGGCGAACTGGCCTATACCGTGCTCAATCTCTTCCCCTACAACAGCGGGCATCTGATGGCGGTCCCGTACCGCCACGTGGCCGACTACACCGACCTGACCGACGCCGAGGTGGCCGAAGTGGCCGCCTTGACCCAGCGTGCAATGCGGGTGATCAGGGCGGTCAGTGCTCCCCAGGGCTTCAACGTCGGCCTTAACCAGGGCGTAGCCGCCGGGGCGGGCATTGCCGCCCACTTGCACCAACACGTGGTCCCGCGCTGGGCGGGGGACACGAACTTCATCCCGATAGTGGCCCATACGAGGGTGCTTCCGCAGTTGCTGTCCGAAACCAGACGGTTACTTGCCGCCGCTTGGTGATCTTGGTGTGAACCAGTAAATTAGCGGGGAAAACTGTACGGAAAGTAAGGCACGTTCGGCCCGGATATCTCGGCCCGGCTAGCGTCTTAGAGCAGCGTCCCCCGCGCCGCCCCATGATCGGAGCCTGATGCGACACCGCGCCGCGGTTGTGCTGCTCGCGGCGATCCTGGCTGTCGGTTCGCTGAGCGCGGAAACCTCCGCCGAAGCCGCGTCTCCTGCGCCTGCATCCAGTGGGCAGCTCATCCCGCCACCGTCGCAACGCGACGCTCTCGCGAAGCAGTTCTTGGCCAACACGCCGGCGGCGAGTCCGGCGACCAGGCCGAAGACGGTTGCCCACCTCGATCCCAAACTGGCCGGCGCGGCAACGACGACGGGGACGACCGATGTCAATATTTCCGGGTCGGTCCCGGAGATCACAAAGGCCGTTACGGCCGTCGGTGGAACGGTGCAGGCGGCGGCCGACAACGCGGTTGCCGCGACGGTGCCATCGGCCGCGCTCACCCGGTTGGCCGGCTCAGCAGGGGTCAGCCAGGTGAAGAAGCCCGTTCAGGGCTACACCGACGGCCTAGCCGTCAGCCAAGGAGTCGCCGCGTCTGGCGCGGCATCCTGGCAGAGCACCGGCAGCAGCGGCAACGGCGTCACCGTCGCGATCGTCGATGCTGGTTTCGCTGGCCTGGCCAACGATGGGGCACTGCCGAGCGGGCTGACCGTAACCAACGACGATTGCGCGGACGCCACCGGGGCGCCCACTGTGAATGGCACGAGTCATGGCACCGCCGTCGCTGAGATCGTGCACCAGATGGCCCCGGGAGCGACGCTCGCGCTTTACTGCGTTCGGGACACGCTCGGCCTGTTGCTGGCCGAATCCCAGATCCAGGCGGCCGGCATCAAGATCGTCAACTGTTCGCTGGCCTTTCCCGGCGATGACCGCGGCGACGACGGATCGACCAGCGGGGCGAATACCGCCGCGGCGATCGTGAAGACGGCGCGCCAAGCCGGCATCCTGTGGATTCAGTCGGCCGGCAACTCCGGCTTGGACCATTGGACCGGGACCCTGGTGCGCGACCCGGACAACCCGCGCCTGAGCAAGCTCGACAGCACGCGCGGTGACCTCGACTACATCAACGTGCCGAGGAACGGGACGGTCCAGATCTTCCTGCAGTGGGACGATTGGCCGGTCTCCAACCTCGACATCACCTTGTTCGTCGAGACGGCCTTCGACGGCGGTGCGAGCGGCCAGCAGTTCCCCCTCTCCGCCGAGCAGGTACCGGGTACGTCCCCGACCCTCTCGTACTGCATCGCGCCCGGCGCGTCCTCGGTGTGCCTGGATTCGAGCCAATTCCCGAGCGGCGGGCAGCAGATCGCCATCGCGATCGGTTTGCCGCTCGCCGACTCCACGGGCGCGTTGCCGGCTATACCGCCGCTCGCCTTCAGCCTCGACTATGAAGCCACCGGCTCGACCGTGATCACCGCCAACGCGCTCTCGTGCGTCGCGTACAGCACGGGCACGCCGAGCACCTGCATGCGGTACGCCCCCTCGCCCGGCAGCGTTGCCCAGCCGGCCAGTTCACCGTATGCGTTGGCCGTCGGTGCGGCTGATGCCAGCGGACGAAACGCCTGCGGCAGCGACACGAACAACACCGGCACCTACCCGCTAGAGGGCTACAGCGCGCGCGGGCCGAACATCGACAACGTGCCCAAGCCTGATCTGGTCGCCTTCGATGGGACGGCCAATAACGTCCTGGGGACCTTCTGCGGAACCTCAGCCGCCGCACCGCATGTGGCCGGTGCGGCGGCGCTAGTCGCCCAGATGTATCCGACGCTGAACGCTGACGGTCTACAGAGCTACCTCACCCAGCGGGCCAACAATGGCGCTCCGTTGTTGCCGGCTACAAACGCCATGGGTTCCGGCCTTCCGTCCCTGGGTTCCTCGCTCAGCGCGGCCCAGACCCTGACTCAGTCGGTCGCCGGCCGGGGCAGCCTCATCGCCACCTTCACCGGCAAGGTCGACAACGTCGCCAACGGCGTCGATGACATCATCGCGGTCTACACCTCCGGCACGTGGGTGGTGAAGGGGGCGCCCACCCAGTTCTACAGTCCGGCTCAGCAGTGGTCGAGCGCGCCGTTCTATGGCACCAGAGCGACCCTGCTGGCTGATGTCAACGGTGATGGCTTGCCGGACCTGATCGCGGTCAACGACGCCAGTACCTGGGTGATGACGTCGAACGGCGCCGGATTCAATGCGCCGGCGCTGTGGTCGAATCAGCCGTTCTACGGCTCGGTCACCACCCTGGCCGCCAACGTGACCGGCGGCGCCGCGGCCTCGCTGATCGCCGTCAATGCTGGCAACTCCTACGTCATGTCGCCGACCGGTTCGAGTACGCCAACCAGTTTCGGTGCGCCCGCGCTCTGGTCGACGCAGGCCTTCTACGGCTCGAAGGCCACGCTGGCCGCCGACGTCAGTGGTGACGGCGCCGCGGATCTGATCGCGGTCAACGGCTCCAACTCCTACGTGATGACGGCTAAGAACGGCGGGTTCAATGCCCCGACGCTTTGGTCATCGCAGCCGTTCTACGGCTCAATCGCGACAACAGCCGCCAACGTGAACGGGAGCTCGGTCGCCTCAATCGTGGCGGTCAACTCCGGCAGCAGCTACGTGATGTCGCCCGACAGCTCCTCCAACCCCGCCGCCTTCGGCGCGCCCACCGCATGGTCGAACGGGGCGTTCTACGGCACCGTGGCCACGCTCACCGGACGCTTCGACAGCGCTAATCCGACTCGGGCCGGGCTGTTGGCACTCAACCCCTCCAGCGCTTGGGTGGCGTTCTCCCAGGCTTCCTCCTTCGCCACGCCGAGACAATGGGGCTAAGGCTGCGCGGAGTCTTCCTGCCCGACGAAGTTGAGCGTGAGGCCTGGATCGTCGACGGTCGCCTCAGCTTCGAGCGGCCGGGCGGGGAGCACGAGACCCTGGCCGACCGGGGCTGGATCCTGCCCGGCTTCGTCGACGCCCACTGTCATATCGGGTTGGCCCCCGAGGGGCACCTCGATGATCCTGACGACCAGGCCGCGCAGGCTATCCGCGACCGCGACGCCGGGGCCTTGTTGCTGCGCGACGCCGGATCGCCGGTCGACAACACCTCTGTGCAACGGCGTGAGGACCTGCCCGAACTGATCCGGGCCGGTCGCCACATCGCCGGCACCGGGCGCTACATCCGCCACCTGGGTGTCGAGGTCGAGCCCGACCAACTCGTCCACGAGGTCGGAGTACAGGCCGCGCGCGGAGATGGCTGGGTCAAGCTGGCCGCCGATTGGATCGACCGCACAGTCGGTGATCTCGCGCCGGTCTGGTCCGACGACGTCCTGGCCGAGGCGATCGCCCACGCGCACGCCCTCGGGGTCCGGGTCGCCGCGCACGTCTTCGGCGAGGACGCCCTACCCGGCCTGATCAAAGCTGGCGTCGACTCGATCGAACACGGCACCGGCCTCACCTCGGACCTCATTGCCTCTGTGGCCGGCACGCACATCGCCGTCGTCCCGACCTTGATAAACATCGACAACTTCCCGGGCTTCGCGGCCGCCGGCGATGCCAAGTTCCCGATCTACGCCGCCCACATGCGTGAGCTCTATGCGACCTCGCGCCCGCGGGTGCGTGAGGTCTGGGAAGCCGGGGTGCCGATCTATGTCGGCACCGACGCGGGTGGGCAGCTGCTGCACGGGCTGGTCCGCGAGGAGATCACGGCCCTCGTCCAGGCCGGCATCCCGCAGGCCGACGTGATCGCCCAGGCCTCGTGGAACGCGCGTGCCTGGCTGGGCCGGCCCGGGCTGGTCGAGGGTGCCTCCGCCGACCTGGTGATCTACGACGAGGATCCGCGTGCCGACCTGGCGACGATCTGGCACCCGCGCCGCATCGTGTTGCGCGGCCGGGTCGTCTGAGCCCCGAAATCCCGACATTTCTCGCGCACTCCAGCACGGCGCCGAAACGAGCGGCGTGATCTGGCACAATGGCCTATCGAGTGCCGACCGGGCGCGGACCCTCTCATCCGTGCGCGAGCGGCCCATTCGGACTCGAGCGCTTCGCTGACCCCACGCGGAGCACGCGGGTCCACCATCACCGCAACGTCTGGAGTACCCGAGCCCGTGGCCACAAAGATCAAGCTCATGCGTCTGGGAAAGATGCGCGAGCCGCACTACCGAATTGTCGTCGCCGATGCGCGCACCAAGCGTGACGGCCGCTCGATCGAGACGATCGGGGAGTATCACCCCAAGAACGACCCGTCGGTCATCAAGGTCGACGGCGAGCGCGCCGCCTACTGGCTCGGCGTCGGCGCCCAGCCGACCGAAGCCGTCGCCGCGATCCTGAAGGTCACTGGTGACTGGCAGAAGTTCAAGGGTGAGCCGGCCCCGGCACCGATGAAGGTCGCGCCGCCCAAGCCGAACAAGCTCGACCTCTTCAACGCCGCGCTGGCCGAGACCGGTGGCGCTGAGCACACCGGTGAAGCCACGACGCCGCGCAAGAAGGCCGCCCCGAAGAAGGCCGTCGAAGCCGAGGCAGCCGTCGTTGCCGAAGCGCCGGCCGTCGAGGCAGCAGTCGCCGAGGCGCCGGCCGAGGCCGTCGAATCGGCTCCGGAGAGCTGACGTGCTCGAGGAGGCCCTCGAGCACCTCGTTCGGGGGATCGTCGATCACCCCGACGATGTCATCGTCGAGAACGTGACCAACCGACGCGGCACCCGCCTGGAGATTCGGGTCCATCCCGATGACCTGGGCCGGGTGATCGGCCGCAACGGGCGCACCGCGAAGGCGCTGCGGCAGGTCATCAACGGGGTCGGTGGCAAGGGCATCCGAGTCGACGTCGTCGACTTCGCCCGCGACTGAGCGCAGCGCCGTGTCCGATCCGGCCCAGTTGATCGCGATCGGTCGCATCGGGCCGGCGCTGGGCACCCACGGCGAGGCCTACGTGGAGCCGTGGACCGACGACCCCGACACCCGGTTCGCCGTCGGGGCCGTACTCGCGACGGAACCGGCCGCGCGCGGACCGCTGGTCGTCGAGTCCTCCCGCACTCACTCCGGCCGGTTGGTCGTGCGCTTCGCCGGCGTCGAGGACCGGACGGCAGTTGAGGCGCTACGCAACACGCAACTGCTGGTGGCCGCGAGCGATCGCCCACCGATCGAGGACCCGGACGAGTTCTACGACACCGATCTGATCGGGCTGACGGCGCGCGCCGCGGACGGATCGGTGTACGGCCCGGTCAGCGATGTGTTGCACATCGGTCCGGCCGCCTACCTCGAGCTGCGCATCGACAACGTCACCCACCTCGTACCGTTCGTGGCGCAAATCGTGCCCCATGTCGACGTGGCCAACGGCTTCGTCACGATCGCGGCGCCCGAGGGTCTGTTCGACCTATGAGACTCGACGTCGTCACGATCTTTCCCGACTATCTGGCCCCGCTGCGCGAGTCGCTGCTGGGCAAGGCGATCGAGCGCGGGCTGATCGACGTCGGCATTCACGACCTGCGGGCGTTCACCGACGACGTGCATCGCAGCGTCGACGACACCCCCTACGGCGGCGGGCCGGGCATGGTCATGTCACCCGAGCCGTGGGGGCGGGCCCTCGACGAGCTCGCGCCGATCGACGGTCCGAGCCAGCCTCGGCTCATCGTGCCGAGCCCGGCCGGACGTCCGTTCACGCACGCCCAGGCCGCGCAGCTGGCGCAGGAGCCCTGGCTGCTGTTCGCCTGTGGGCGCTATGAAGGCATCGACGCGCGCGTCGCCGAGTACGCCGCCCGACGCATGCCCGTCGATGAGATCAGCCTCGGCGACTACGTGCTGGCCGGGGGAGAAGCCGCGGTGCTGGTCATCGCTGAGGCCGTCGCCCGGCTCGTACCCGGCGTATTGGGAAATCGGGAGTCGGCCGCCGACGACTCCTTCGCCAAGGACGACGGACTGCTCGAAGCGCCCAGCTACACCAAACCGGCGTCCTGGCGGGGGCTGGAGGTGCCCCCGGTGCTGCTGTCCGGGCACCACGGCCAGATCACGGCCTGGCGCCAGGAACAGTCTCGGGAACGCACCCGCCGGGTCCGGCCGGACCTGCTCGGCTGAGGCGCGCTTTTCGATCTGGCCCCCTCATGTGGCATCATCGTGGGGTTGCCCGTATCCCCGTCGATGGGATCGTCGCGCGACACCGATGCTCAATGCTCACTAGCTAAGGAACTCTCATGCACACCCTCGACACGCTCGACGCCGAGTCGCTGCGCTCCGACGTCCCGGACTTTCGCCCCGGCGACACGCTCAAGGTGCACGTGCGCGTCATCGAAGGCACGCGGTCGCGGGTGCAGCTGTTCCAGGGCGTCGTCATCCGTCGTCAGGGCGGTGGCCTGCGCGAGACCTTCACGGTCCGCAAGGTCAGCTTCGGGGTCGGCGTCGAGCGGACCTTCCCGGTGCACACGCCGGTGATCGAGAAGATCGAGGTCGTGACCCGCGGCGACGTGCGCCGCGCCAAGCTGTACTACCTGCGTGACCTTCGCGGCAAGAAGGCCAAGATCAAGGAGAAGCGGGAGCCGGTCGCCCGCTGAGCGCGGTGCGCCCAGTAAGTTCGCGCGGATGAGCTCGGAGCCCGAGGACGAGCCGGGGCCCGACGACGCTCGTCAGGTCGTCCCGCCCGCGGATGACCAGCTGGCCGACTCCATCCGGCTCGACGAGTCGCTGACCCAGCCCGAGGGGCTGGTCGACATGGCCCCGGTGGCCTCGCCCGAGCCGCGCCCTCGTCCGATCGAGGCGGACCCGGAACCGGCGGAATCCGGAGTCGCCGAGAGCGACGCGGCCCCTGCGGCCCCAGCATCCGGACGCTGGCGCCGCAAGGGCAAGACCAAGGGCAAGTCACCCTGGTGGGAACTGCCCCTGCTGATCGCGATCGCCGTTGTCGTCGCGATGATCATCAAGACGTTCCTCGTCCAGCCGTTCTACATCCCGTCGGAATCGATGGAGAAGACGCTGCACGGGTGCCCCGGCTGCGCCGGTGACCGGATCCTGGTCAACAAGCCGATCTATCACCTGCGCGATCCGCACCCCGGCGACATCATCGTGTTCAAGGCGCCCGACGGGTGGGACAACGAACCCATCCCGCCCAGTCCGAGCAACCCGATCCTCAAGGGCATTCACTGGGCGGGGCAGCTGGTCGGGCTGGTGCCACCGAACGAGAACGACCTGGTCAAGCGGGTGATCGCAGTGGGCGGCCAGACGATCAAGGGCGATCCAGACGGCAAGGTCGAGGTGAGCAACACCGGCCCCAACGGTCCTTGGCACGTCCTCGACGAGCCCTACGTCTTCGAGAACGTGACCGGTACGAACGCCACCTGGGCGCCGGTCACCATCCCCGCGGGACGGTTGTGGGTGATGGGCGATCATCGTTCGGTCTCGGCTGATTCCCGCTACCACTACGTCAACGAGAAACAGGACATCGAACACAGCACGGTGCCGGTCAGCTCGGTCATCGGCAAGGCGACGATGATCGTCTGGCCGCCGTCGCGATGGCGCACGCTCGGCACGCCGGAGACGTTCAAACAGCTCGCGCTCGGCGTGGGCGGGACCTTCGGCCCCAGCGTGGTCGGGGCGGCGTTCGCCTTGCCACTGTTCCTGCGCCGGCGTCGCCGCAGGTGAGCGTCCAGCGTCGCGCCGGCCGGCTGCTCGTCATCGATGCCGCCGAGCGGCTGCTGATGATCCAGGAGGCGTTGCGGCCCGATGAGCCCTACTGGTTGGTTCCCGGCGGCGGAGTTGAAGGTGGCGAGTCAACCCAGGACGCGGCCGTACGTGAGGCCTATGAGGAGACCGGGTTGCGCCTGGAGCTCCCGGAGTCGGCGCCGGTCTGGCTCACCGAGCGACAGACCTGGTCCTACGGCCAGACGACCTACGACCAGACCAACCACTTCTACGCCGTGCGAGTCGACGCAGTCGCTCCGCTGACGGCGGCCCGGCATACCGCCCTCGAACGCGATACCTTCCTCGGGTTCCGCTGGTGGCATCCCGATGAGATCGACGGCTCGGGTGAGGTGTTCTATCCCGGCGGGGTCGCCGACCTCGTCCGCACCGTCGTTCGGTCCTTGAGCTGAGCTAGCCTGAATGACGCCATGAGTTCCCCATTCCGGCCTCCGCGCTTGATCGTCCGCCGCGAGCACGGGCTGGACGCCTACGAGTCGGTACTGGCCCGGGCCGGCTTCCCGGCCGTCGCCGGTGTCGACGAGGCCGGCCGCGGTGCCTGTGCGGGCCCGCTCGTGGTTGCCGCATGCGTGCTCGGACGCGGCCGCCGGCACCAGATCGATGGCCTGGCCGATTCCAAGCTGCTCAGCCCGGCCACCAGGGAACAGCTCTACGACGAGATTCGCACGCGTTCGTTGGCCCATTCAGTGGTGATCATCTCCGCCGCCGAGGTCGACGCCTACGGCTTGCACGTGGCCAACCTGGCCGGCATGCGCCGCGCCGTGGGGATGCTGTCACCGCGCCCGGCATACGCGTTGACGGATGGCTTTCCGGTGCCCGGACTGGGGGTGCCGTCGACGGCCGTCTGGAAGGGCGACGTCATCGTCGCCGGGATCGCCGCCGCGTCGATCCTGGCCAAGGTGACGCGGGACCGGATCATGGTCGAGTTCCACGAGCGTTGGCCCGAATACGAGTTCTCGACCCACAAGGGCTATGTCACCGCCGCGCACACCGCGGCCCTGTCCGAGCACGGCCCGTGCCCGCAACATCGGCGGCGCTACGTGAACGTGCGCCGGGTGATGCGACCGGTTGGCGAGATGAGCGACAATGACGAGGTCGGCCCGCTCGGCTTGGGTGAGCTGAACGTGATGGAGGCCGTGTGAGCGGCGGGGGTCTTGTGAAGGACTGTGGGTGCGGGTGAGCGCTGAGGATCTCGAGAACTACGAGACCGAGATGGAGCTGCAGCTCTATCGCGAGTACAAGGACATCTCGGCCCAGTTCAACTACGTGGTCGAGACCGAGCGGCGTTTCTACCTGACCAACGACGTCGAGCTGCAGCCCCGCAACGCCGACGGCGAGGTCTACTTCGAGCTGACGATGCGCGATGCCTGGGTCTGGGACATGTACCGCCCGGCCCGCTTCGTGAAGACCGTTCGGGTCATCACGTTCAAGGACGTGAACATCGAGGAACTCGACAAGCCCGATCTGGCGCTGCCCGATGACAAGCCCGGGTTCACCCGGTAGCGCACGCGCTACTTGTTCTTGCGCCAGACGGCGAAGGCACAGATGGCCACGGCCAGCAACGCGATCACGACCAGGCCGGTGATGAGCCCGGAGGTTGAGGGCCCGACGCTGCGCATCGTCTGACGGTAGCTCGGATCGGCTGTCAAGCGCCGGTCCACAGCCCGGTGGGCGGTCCACAATCGCCTCGCCGCACGCCTCGACGACCGCTGCGGCGGGCAGTCTCGGAACGGTGCGAGCCAAAGACGCTGTTGGCCGGTACGGCGAGGATGTCGCCGCCCGGTTCCTCACCGATGCCGGCCTGGTCGTGCTCGCCCGCAACTGGCGCTGCCGCGAGGGTGAGCTCGACATTGTCGCCACCGAAGCTTCCACGCTGATCTTCTGCGAGGTGAAGACGCGCTCCTCGGTCCTGTTCGGTGCTCCGGCCGAGGCGATCAACCCGGCGAAGGCCGCCCGTATTCGTCGCCTGGCCGGCGCCTGGCTGGCTGAGCAGCGGGCTGGTGACGGCCTCGAGTTCTGGCCCGAACTTCGCTTCGACGTCATCAGCGTTCTACGCCCACGTCAGGGCGCGGCGCTCGTCGAGCATCTGCGCGGAGCGTTCTGATGACGATCGCGCGCACATTGGCGGTGGCCCTGCAGGGCGTGCACGGCCAACTCGTCGAGGTCGAGGCCGACCTCTCGCCCGGGTTGCCGGGGCTGTCCTTCACCGGCCGCGCCGACGCCTCGGTCGTCGAGTCTCGCGACCGCATCCGCGCCGCAGTCTTGAACTCGGGCATCAGCTGGCCGCAGCGGCGCATCACGCTGGCCCTCCTGCCGGCCGACGTGCCCAAGACCGGTTCGCGTTTCGACCTGGCCCTGGCCCTGGCCATGCTGGGCGCGGCCGACGTCTTCGACCGGGCGCTGATCGCGGACGCCGCGGGCCTGGCCGAGCTGGGCTTGGACGGCAAGTTGCGGCCGCTTCGCGGCATCCTGCCCTCGGTCATCGCGGCCCGGCGGGGCGGCGTGCGTCGGGTCGTCGTGGCTCGCGCGAACGGTGCCGAAGCCGCGCTGGTCGATGGCATCGACGTCCGGGTCGCCGACGACCTGGCCTCCGTCGTCGGCTGGCTGACCGGCGCGGCACCCGCCTTGGAGCGGGCCGAGGCCGGCGCGGTTGTCGACGGGCCGAGCGGTCCGGATCTCAGCGACGTGAGTGGGCAACGGGTCGCCAAGCGGGGATTGGAGATCAGCGCCGCCGGGGGTCACCACCTCTATCTGCTGGGTGCGCCTGGGGCCGGTAAGACGATGCTCGCCGAGCGGCTGGCGGGGTTGCTGCCGGCCTTGGACGACGAGGCCGCTCTGCAGGTCACGGCGATCCACTCCGTTGCCGGCACTCTTGCCGCCGAAGGTGGGCTGCTGCGCCGCCCACCGTTGCAGGCGCCGCACCACACAGCGTCGGTCGCCGCCCTGGTCGGCGGTGGCAGCGGACTGGCGCGGCCTGGGGCGATCTCGCTGGCCCATCACGGCGTGCTGTTCCTCGACGAGGCGCCCGAGTTCGGCACGCGGGTCATTGAGGCGCTTCGCCAACCTCTCGAGAGCGGCGAGGTTGTGCTGGCGCGCGCGCTGGGCGCCGTGCGCTATCCCGCCCGCTTCCAGTTGATCCTCGCCGCCAATCCCTGCCCGTGCGCGCGGCCGGGACGCGAGTGCGTCTGCACCCCGATGGCCCGGCGGCGCTATGAGCACAAGTTGTCGGGTCCCTTGCTCGACCGGGTCGACCTGCGCATCGAACTCGCGCCGGTACCTCGCGCGGAGTTGTTCGACGCCGCGCCGCCCGGCGAGAGCTCAACAGCTGTCGCCGGCCGGGTCGCCACAGCCCGAGCGGCCGCCGGTCATCGCTGGCAGGACGTCGGCGCCCGAACCAACGGCGAGGTCTCGGGCCTGACGTTGCGCGATCGTCGCTGGCGGCTGCCGAACACCGTGGCCGCAGCGGCCGAGGCCCAGGTCGAACGGGGTCAGCTCTCGGCCCGTGGGTTCGATCGGGTCGTCAAGATGGCCTGGACGATCAGCGACCTGGCTGGGCACACCGTGCCCGATGGGAACGACCTCGCGGAGGCGCTGTTCTATCGGCTGGGACGGGGTTCCACGTGGCCGGCGTGAGCGACGCGGTCCTCCTCTCGCGGGCCTACCTCAGTCGCGTGTGCGAACCGGCCAACGTCGCCGTATGGAAGTTTGTCGGCGAGGTGGGCGCACTCGAAGCGGCGGCGCGGATTCGCGCCGGACAGGTGGACGCAGCCGTGCGCACCGCCACCGCCGCCCGACGGGCGAGCTGCGAACCCGAGGCCGACCTCGAGGCAGCGCACCGGCTCGGGCTGCGGCTGGTGACCCCGGAGAGCGCGGACTGGCCACACTTCGGGTTTGCCGCCTTGGAGCACAGCGGGGCGCGGCGGGTGGCCGACCAGAGCGCCAATCGGGAGCGTTCCGGCGAACTCGTCCCGCCACTGGCCCTGTGGGTCAAGGGCAATGCCGAGCTGAGCACTCTCGGCTTGCGCTCGGTCGGGCTGGTGGGCTCGCGCGCGGCCACCAGCTACGGGGAGCACGTCACGGCCGAACTGGCCTACGGACTGGCCGGCCAAGGTTTCGAGGTGATCAGCGGCGGCGCGTACGGCATTGACGCCGCGGCCCACCGGGCGGCGTTGGCTGCCGACGGCGTCACGGTGATCGTCTCCGCTGGTGGGCTGGATCGGCCCTACCCGACCGGCAATGCCGCCCTGTTCGAGCGGGCCGCTGATCGTGGCTTGCTCATCTCCGAAAGCCCGCCCGGTTGCACTCCGCAACGCCAGCGCTTTCTCTCCCGAAATCGAATGATTGCCTCCCTGTCGACCGGAACCGTCGTCGTCGAGGCGGCGCGGCGCTCGGGGGCGCTGAACACGGCCGGGCACTGCCGTCAGCTCGGCCGCCCGCTGATGGCGGTACCAGGGCCGGTGACCTCGGCCCTGTCCGCGGGTTGCCACGACCTGCTTCGCGCCGAGGTCGGACCGGCGCTGCTCGTGGAGTCGGTCGGCGACGTCGTCGCGATCATCGGTTCGGTCGGCGAGGGGATCGCCCTGGATCGGCCGACGGGCGATCAGAGCACGGCGTTGAGCGCGATCCTTGATCGGCTCGACCCGTTGGCCCGCCGGGTCTTCGACGGACTGCCTGGACGCGGCGCGGTCAGCGAGGAACGCCTGGCCATCCTTGCCGGGGTCGAACTTCGGTCGGTGTTGGGAGCGATTCCGGCGCTACACCTACACGGCCTGCTCGAGTCCGATGCCGAAGGAGTGCGGCTGGCCGCGACCGTGCGCCGAACTTCGCGCGGCCCCGACGGCGCGGTGGCTTGCCAGCCGGGTGGGGCTCGCGCACCGTAGAGCGGTGAACGCATCGCAGCCGTCGGCGCCGCGGCAAGCGCGAGCCGGCCGCGCGCGCCGAGTCGACCTGATCCAGCTGCGCGGGGAACTGCCCGCCGAACTGGCCCTCGCCCTTGACCGCTTCGAACGCCACCAGCGGCTGGAACGCAACCGTTCGGTGCACACCGTCCGGGCCTACGTCGGTGATGTCGTCGCGCTACTGACCTATGCGGCGGCTGCTGGCGTCGTCCACTTGGCCGACCTTGATCTGTGGACGTTGCGGGGCTGGCTCGCGGCCCAGCGCGAGCTCGGCGTAGCTCGCAGCACGCTCGCCCGGCGGGCGGCCGCGGCTCGGACCTTCTGCAGCTGGGCCCACAGCGCCGGATTGCTCGAGGTCGACCCATCGCAGTTGCTGGCCAGCCCCAGACCGCATCGCAGCCTGCCCGCTGTGCTCTCCCAAACCGAGGCCCAGCAGCTCATGTCGGTCGCCGGTACCGAATCGGCGCTGGCACGCCGAGACGCGTTGATCGTCGAACTGCTCTACGCCACCGGCATCCGCGTCGCCGAACTCGTCGGACTCGACCTCGATGACCTCGATCGGCGGCGACGGGTGCTGCGGGTGCTCGGTAAAGGAGCCAAGGAACGCACCGTCCCCTACGGCCAGCCGGCCGAACGGGCGTTG
The DNA here is from genome assembly GCA_963828015.1 of uncultured Actinomycetes bacterium. Lineage (GTDB taxonomy): Bacteria > Actinomycetota > Actinomycetes > Mycobacteriales > Jatrophihabitantaceae > CAVPUA01. The sequence goes on along the minus strand of CAWHCD010000006.1, from coordinate 1,200,339 downwards.
GCGGCCTGGCTCGACCTCGGACGACCCGAGGTGCTGACCGCCGAGAGCGGCCCGGCCTTGCTGCTGGGTGCACGGGGTCGCCGCATCGACCAGCGGGCGGTACGCGGGGTAGTCGCCGCGCTGAGCGCTGCCGTTGAGGGAGCCCCGCCGATCGGGCCGCATGGGCTGCGGCACACCGCAGCGACGCATCTGCTCGAAGGCGGGGCCGACCTACGCGCGGTGCAAGAGCTGCTTGGACACGCCAGCCTGGCCACGACCCAGATCTACACCCACGTCTCGGTCGAACGACTGCGCGACACCTTCAGCCGGGCTCATCCGCGGGCATAGGAGCGCAACCGGGCTCACCTTCGGCCAGGGCAGCAATCGCACCACGCCGAGGCGCTCCAACAGCGTCATCGGATTCAGGTAGACGTCCCCTCGCCGGGCCCCCCAGTGCAGGCAGGCATCAGGCGGGCAGCCTGCATGCACCCCCGAAATCGTCCCGATCACGGCGCCGGCGTTCACCTGCTCGCCGCGGGTCACGGTCGGTGCGAGTGGTTCGTACTCGGTTGAGATGCCGTCTGAATGGGTGATCACCACGACGCCGCGCCCGGCCACCAGCCCGGCGAAGCTCACCGATCCACCTCCGGCGGCCAACACCGGCTCCCCGGCCGTTGCCGCGAGGTCGACCCCGCGCTCGCCGGCCGCATACGGTGAGGCGGGTGCGTCGTAGGGGTGGACGATCACGGCCGCCCCCGGCAACGGCAATTGGTAGCTGACTGGGCCCATTCGAAGTGGTGCGATCGGCGCGCCGGCCGGCGCACCCGCCGACGGCGCGGCGTCCAGGGTGAGCCACAGCGCCGACCCGATCAGGACTACCGCCCACCGCCGCATGCACGGGAGTCTGGGCCGGCTTCGGTGCCGACGGGGTGAACAGGCGCGCCGCTGTGGATGGCGCACCCGGGCGCGTCGAACAGGTGATCGAGCAGGCAACCGGGATCTGTGCGTAACGGCTACACTGGGCAGGCAGCCTGCCTCCGGTGGGCTGACTTCGCGCGCCTTCCCGGCCGGACTACCTCAGCCGGGTGGCGGTTCGATCCTCGGTCTCGGCTCGTCGCACTCCGGCGGGCTGGGTCCATCCGAGCCGCGACGCTAGGCGCCAGGGTGGTCGGCCACCGGTCGACTGCGACAACCGAGGACGTGTGATCGTCAAGATCGCGCGCGAACCGCTAGGAGCACGAACCAGCATGCCAGTTGTGACCATGAAGGAAATGCTCGAGTCCGGAGTCCATTTCGGGCACCAGACCCGCCGGTGGAACCCGAAGATGAAGCGATTCATCCTCACCGAGCGCAACGGTCTCTACATCATCGATCTGCACCAGACCCTGGGTTACATCGACCGGGCCTACGAGTTCGTCAAGGAGACGGTCGCCCACGGCGGCACGATCCTGTTCATCGGCACCAAGAAGCAGGCTCAGGCCTCGATCGCCGAACAGGCGACCCGTGTGGGCATGCCCTACGTCAACGAGCGCTGGCTCGGCGGCATGCTCACCAACTTCCAGACCGTCTTCAAGCGGCTGCAGCGCCTCAAGGAGCTCGAAGCCCTCGAGGAGAACGGCTGGGCCGGTGTCGCGACCAAGAAGGAACAGCTCATCCTGACCCGCGAGAAGAACAAGCTGGAGAAGACGCTCGGTGGCATCCGCGAGATGACCCGCGTCCCCAGCGCGGTCTGGATCGTGGACACGAAGAAGGAGCACATCGCGGTTGGCGAGGCCCACAAGCTGGGCATCCCGGTGATCGCCATCCTCGACACCAACTGTGATCCCGACGAGGTCGACTACAAGGTGCCCGGCAACGACGACGCCATCCGCTCGGCCGCGCTGCTGACCCGCGTCGTGGCTGACGGGGTCGCCGAGGGCCTGCTGGCCCGCGCGGCCAACGCGGCCAACGCCGGGCGCGATGAGAAGCCCGAGCCGGGCCAGCTCGGCGCCGACGAGCCGCTGCCGGAGTGGGAGCGCGAGCTGTACCAGCCCGCGGGCACGCAGCAGTCGACATCCTCGGACCAGACCGCTGCTGAAGTTCCCGTCGGTGAGCCGTCCGTCGCCGATGCCGGCGAGGTCGCCACTGCTGTGGACTCTGCTCCGACCGCCTGACCAACCAGTACCGACAACTTTTAAGGACGAGATACCGAGATGGCGACTGTTACCGCCGCTGACGTGAAGAAGCTCCGCGACCTGACCGGCGCGGGAATGATGGACAGCAAGAAGGCCCTCGAAGAGGCTGACGGCGACCTCGACAAGGCCGTCGAGGTGTTGCGCATCAAGGCCGGCGCGAAGATCCAGAAGCGGGCGGGTGAACGGACCGCCTCCAACGGGCTGATCGCCGCCGCCGAGGGCGCCATGATCGAGTTGGCCTGTGAGACGGACTTCGTGGCCAAGGGCGAGGACTTCCAGACCCTGGCCGCCGACATCGTCACGCACCTGGCCAACGCCGAGAAGTACGAGGCGACACAGGGCGCGAACGACCCCGCGGGGCTGGCCGGCCGGTTGCTGGCCGACACCCTCAAGGACGGCAAGACGGTCGCCGAGAACATCGACGCCGTCGCGGCCATCATCGGCGAGAAGCTCGAACTGCGCCGGGCGGTCAAGCTGTCCGGACAGGTCGCGACCTACCTGCACAAGAAGGCTTCCGACCTGCCGCCGCAGGTGGGCGTGCTGGTGCAGTTCGCCGGCGATGACCTGGCCGCCGCGCGCGGCGCGGCGATGCAGATCACCGCAATGCGTCCGCGCTACCTCGCCCGCGAGGACGTGCCCGCCGACGTCGTCGAGAACGAGCGACGGGTCCTGGAGGCCAAGGCGCGCGAAGAAGGCAAGCCCGAGGCCGCGCTGCCGAAGATCGTTGACGGGATGCTGAACGGTTTCTTCAAGGACAATGTGCTGCTCGAGCAGTCCTCGGTGCAGGACAGCAAGAAGACCGTGCAGGGCCAGCTCAAAGAAGCCGGCGTCACCGTTCTGGGTTTCGCGCACTTCGAGATCGGCACCGCCTAGATACGTAGGGCAGGATCTGACTGAGCCGCAGACGACGATAGGAGCCGCAATGACCGAGAACGGGATTGCGGCTCCTTCGTCGTTGGCCCCGGCGGTGTATGACCGCGTGCTGCTCAAGCTGTCCGGCGAGGAGTTCGGCGGTGGCAAGGTCGGCGTCGACCCTGACGTCGTCAGCAACGTGGCCCGCCAGATCGCCGAGGTCGTCGCTACCGGCGTCCAGGTGGCGATCGTCGTCGGTGGCGGCAACTTCTTCCGCGGGGCCGAGCTGTCCCAACGGGGCATGGAACGGGGCCGGGCCGACTACATGGGCATGCTGGGAACGGTCATGAACTGCCTCGCGCTGCAGGACTTCCTGGAGAAGACCGGCACGCCGACGCGGGTGCAGACGGCCATCGCGATGGGCCAGGTCGCCGAGCCCTACATTCCGCGGCGCGCGATCCGGCATCTGGAGAAGGGCCGCGTCGTCATCTTCGGCGCGGGCGCGGGCATGCCCTACTTCTCCACCGATACGGTGGCCGCCCAGCGGGCGCTGGAGATCGGCTGCCAGGTCCTGTTGCTGGGCAAGAGCGGCGTCGACGGGGTCTATGACGCCGACCCGAACAACGATCCGCACGCGACCAAGTTCGACATCATCAGCTACGACGAGATCCTCGGCCGCGACCTGAAGGTCGCCGACGCCGCAGCATTCAGCCTGTGCCGCGAGAACAATCTGCCGATCGTCGTGTTCGGCCTCAGCGATGGCAACATCGCCCGCGTCGTGCGCGGTGAGAAGATCGGCACGCTGGTGAACTCCACCGGCGTGAACGAGCTGGAAAGGGTGCAGTGACGTGATCGAGGAGACGCTCTTCGAAGCCGAAGAGAAGATGGAGAAAGCCATCTCGGTTGCTCGCGACGAGCTCAACGGCCTGCGGACCGGCCGGGCGACGCCCAACGCCTTCGCCCGCCTGGTCGTCGACTACTACGGCACGCCCACGCCGATTCCGCAGATGGCTTCGGTGAGCGTCTCCGAGGCCCGGATGGCCCTCATCAAGCCCTATGATTCCAGCCAGCTCACGGCGATCGAGAAGTCGATCCGCGACAGTGACCTAGGCGTCAACCCGTCCAACGACGGCCAGGTCATTCGCGTGGTCTTCCCGCAACTGACCGAAGAGCGCCGTCGGGAGCTGGGCAAGATCGCCCGCCAGCGCGGCGAGGACGCGAAGGTCTCGATTCGCTCGATTCGCCGGCACGCCAAGGAAGCGCTGGACAAGCTGGCCAAGGACGGCGAGGTCGGTGAGGACGACGCGCACCGGGCCGAAGCCGAGCTGGACAAGACGACCGGGCGCTACACCACGGTCATTGACGAGATCGTCAAGGCCAAGGAAACGGAACTGCTCGAAGTCTGATGGTCTCGATGCCTGAGGCGCCGGCCCCGGACCCCGCGCCGGCGTCGCCCGGCGGGCGGCACTCCCGCCGCGCCGCGGAATCGGCGAGTTCCCGGGCCGGGCGCAACCTGCCGGCCGCGATCGGGGTCGGGGTCGGCCTGCTGGCCGTGATCATCGCCAGCCTGCTGATCTACCGCGCCAGCTTCGCCGTGATCGTCGGGCTAGCGGTCGCTTACGGGACCTACGAACTGTGTCGGGCCATCTCGACGGTCGAGGCGCGGGCCTCGGTGCTCCCGCTGATCGCTGGTGGCGCGGCGATGGAGGCCGCAGCCTGGTTCCGTGGCTCCAACGGGCTCGTGGTCGCGTTCCTGGTCACGGTGTGCGGCGTGCTGATCTGGCGGCTGGGTGACGGCGCACAGGGCTACCTGCGCGACTCGGCCGCATCGGTGTTCGTCGCGGCCTACCTGCCCTTGTTGGCCGGTTTCGCCGTACTGCTGGCTCACCCCGACGATGGGGCGGCCCGGGTGATCGTCTTCGTCGCCACCGTCGTGTGCAGCGACACCGGCGGTTACGCGAGCGGCGTGCTGTTCGGCCGCCACCCGCTGGCTCCGATGGTCTCGAAGGGCAAGACGTGGGAGGGCCTGGCCGGATCGGTGCTGGCCTGCTGCGTGGCCGGGGCCCTGTTCTTGAGCCTGACCTTTCATGAGCAGTGGTGGAAGGGCGTGGTGTTCGGGCTGGCGATCGCGATCACGGCGACCCTCGGCGACCTGGGCGAATCGATGATCAAGCGCGACCTCGGCCTCAAGGACATGGGCCGGCTGCTACCCGGACACGGCGGCATCATGGACCGCCTGGATTCGTTGCTGCCGTGCGCGGCGGTCGCCTACCTGCTGCTGTCCTACTTCGCGCCCGTCTGATCGCACCGCCAGGCGTGGGAGAATCGGTAGGTGCCCGCTCCGCTTCCGCTCGTGTTCGAGGCACCTAAGCGAGGCGTTACCGCCGCGTCATCTGGCCGATCTCGACCTGGACGAGCGTCGGGCCGCCGTCCGTGAACTCGGGCTGCCGGCGTTTCGGGCCGATCAGCTCTCGCGGCACTACTTCGGCCGCTTCGAGGGCGCGGCGGCCGACCATGACCGACCTGCCCGCTGACCTGCGCGAGCGGCTGGGTTCGCAGCTGCTGCCGCCGCTGCTGACCGAGGTGCGGCACGTCGAGACCGATGCCGGCACCACGCGCAAGACGTTGCTGCGTCTGCACGACGGCACGCTCGTCGAGAGCGTATTGATGCGCTACCCGAGCCGGGTGACGGTCTGCATCTCCAGCCAGGCCGGCTGCGGCATGGCCTGCCCGTTCTGCGCGACCGGTCAAGGAGGGCTGACCCGCAACCTGTCGACCGCTGAGATCGTCGACCAGGTTGTCGCCGCCGCACGGGTGACGGCCGCGGGTGAGCTTGCCGGCGGGCCGGGCCGTTTGTCCAACGTCGTGTTCATGGGAATGGGCGAGCCCTTGGCCAACTACGACCGGGTGATCGCCGCGATTCGGCGGCTGGTCGACCCGACCCCGGCCGGACTCGGGCTCTCGCGCCGCTCGATCACCCTGTCCACCGTGGGCCTGGTGCCGGGGATTCGCCGCCTGATCGAGGAGGACCTGCCGGTCACGCTCGCCGTCTCGCTGCACGCCCCCGACGACGAGCTGCGCGACACCCTCGTCCCGGTCAACACCCGGTGGAAGGTGGCCGAGGTGCTGGCCGCCGCGGATGCCTACGCCGAACGCACCGGGCGTCGATATTCGATCGAGTACGCCATGATCCGCGATGTGAACGACCAGCCCGAGCGGGCTGAGCTGCTGGGGGATCTGCTCAGCGGCCGCCTGGCGCACGTCAACCTGATCCCGCTCAACCCGACACCGGGCTCGGCCTGGGATGCCTCGCCCAAGCGGGTCGAGCGGGAGTTCGTCCGGCTGCTCGAACTGCGCGGCGTGTCGGTCACCGTGCGAGACACTCGCGGGCGCGAGATCGACGGCGCCTGCGGGCAGCTCGCCGCTTCGGGCTGAGCGCTACTCGATCAGTAGTGGTTCCTCGGAGTTCGCCGCCGCCGGCGTGCGGATGGCCACGCTGACCAGGACGACCGTGGCGACCAGCAGTAGCGCGGCCACCCAGAACGCCCGGTCCGAGCCGACCAGGAAGGCGTGGCGCGCCGCTTCGGCGGCCGTGCTGCCCACGGGTGGGTTGGCCAGCGCGTGCTTGCTCGCCGTGCCGAAGACGGTGACCAGGACGGCCAGCCCGAGCGCGCCGCCGAGTTGCTGCATGACGTTGACCAGTCCCGACGCGGCTCCGGCATCACGGGGATCGACCCCACTGAGCGCGATCATGGTCAGCGGGACGAAGGCCAGCCCGTTGCCGGTGCCGAACAGCACCAGCGGGCCGAGCACGTTGAGATAGCTGCTGTGCTCGCTCAGTTGGGTGAGCCAGAGCAGTCCCAAGGTGGACAGAGAGAGCCCGACGATCATGACGATGCGGCCGTTGAAGCGCTGGACAAGCGAGCGGGCGCTGAGCTGCGAGCCACTGAACAGCATGATCGTCAGCGGCAGGAAGGCCAGGCCGGTGACAATGGCGCTGTAGCCCAGGACATCCTGCAGGAATTGGGTCAGGAAGAAGAACATGCCCAGCATGCCGGCGGTCATCAGCAGCCGAGCCACGTACGCGCTGACCCGGTTGCGGTCGGCGAACAACCGCAGCGGGGTGATCGGCGAGGAGGCCCGAGCCTCGACGGCGACGAAGGAACCCAGTAGGAGCAGGCCGACGGCGAACGAGCCGATCGTCACGGAGTTGCTCCAGCCGTCACTGGCGGCGTGGATGAACCCGAAGACCAGGGCGGTCATGCCAATCGTCGAGGTGAGCGCGCCGAGCAGGTCGAACTTGCCCCGCCGTCGCTCGGTCTCGGGCAGCACGACCCGGGCGATGAGGAGCAAGGCCACGCCGATGGGAACGTTGACGAACAACACCCAGCGCCATGACGCCCACTGGGTGAGCACGCCGCCGGCGATCAGGCCGACGGCCGCGCCACCGATCGAGACGCTGGTGTAGAGGCCGATCGCGCGCATCCGCTCGCGGCCCTCGGGGAACAGGGTCACCAGCAGGGCCAGCGCGGAGGGAGCGGCCAGCGCCGCGCCGACGCCCTGCAGGGCCCGCATCGACAGCAGCATGAGTTCGGAGTTGGCGAAGCCGCCGGCGAGCGAGGCGAAACTGAAGACGGCGATACCGGCCATGAAGGTGCGACGGCGGCCCAGAATGTCGCCGGCCCGCGCTCCCAAAAGCAGCAGCCCGCCGAAGGCGAGGGTGTAGGCGTTGACGACCCAGGACAGGTTCGATGGCGAGAACCCCAGCGAGCTCTTGATCTCCGGGAGGGCGATGTTGACGATGGTCGAGTCCAGCACGACCATGAGCTGGCTGGTCAGGATCGCGGCCAGCACGATGGCGGCGCGGTTAGGGCGGGGAAGGCGACGACGCACGCGGGTTGCGCGCTGCGGCACGTCGAAGAGGTAGTCAGGGTATTCGGTGGCGTCTACTGTCACGATCAATCTCCTTGTGGGAGCCTTCTTGGCGTACCGAGGTCTTCCGGAGTACGTTTGGCTAAACGGATGCTTCCTCCGATTAGAATACGGAGGAGACCTCCGGTTTGCAACTGGATTGATCAGGAGTCGTCCGTGTCACAGATCGAGCTCGCCGCTCCGGCCGAGCTGCTCGCCGCGCGCCCGCTGCGCGCCGATGCCCGGCGCAACCGCGACGCCCTGCTGTCCACGGCCGCCCAACTGTTCGCCGAGAAGGGCGTGGAAGTCTCGCTCGAGGAGGTCGCGCGGCAGTCCGGGGTCGGTATCGGCACCCTCTATCGGCACTTCCCGACCCGCGAGGCCTTGATCGCCGACGTCTATCGCCGCGAGGTCGACCAGCTGTGCGACGGCGTCGCGGAACTGCTCGCCACCCTCCCGCCGGCCGCGGCGCTCGAGGAGTGGATGCATCGCTTCGTCAGCTACGTCGCGACCAAGCGTGGGATGGCGGCCGCCCTGAAGTCGATGGTTGCCGCCAACTCCGAGCTGTTCACCACCAGCCGGGCCAAGATCAACGAGGCGATGGCCCAGCTCGTCTCGGCCGCCGTCGACGCCGGTTCGGTGCGCCCGGATGCCGACCCCGACGACGTGTTACGCGCGATGAGCGGCTTCTGCCTGATCAGCGAGGAGCCGGGCTGGCAGGACCAGGCGCTGCGCCTCGTCTCATTGCTGGTCGACGGGCTGCGCTACGGCGCGGCGCGCTGACCCAGCTTTCGTACGGACTCAGCCAGCGCGCGCCCGGGCGCTAGATCCGGCGCGGCCTCGGGCGGTCCGTGCTGCACCGTCGCCGGGATGACACCGGCCCAAGCGGGTCCGGCGACATCCTCGGCCGGATCATCCGGCCAGCCATCGGAGATCTTGAGCGACCACCGTTCGATCGGCAGGGCGAGGATCATCGTGGCGCTGAGCTCCTTCGCGCTCGGGCGCCGCACCTCCGCGACCCGGCCCGGGATAAGGGCCTCGGTGATCAGGTCCAGGGTCGGCGCCTTGTCGGTCACGATCGCGCAGGTGCCGAACAGGACGCCACTTCGGTAGCGCATCGAGGACTCGAACGCCGATCGCGCGACGATCAGGCCGTCATAGGCCGTAACCGCCAAACAGACCTCGGCGCCCGCCGCCACGGCCCGCAGCCAGGGCGAGCCGGTCGAGCCGTGCATGAGCACCCGATCGCCGTCGCGCACGATCGCCGTCGGGAAGACGACCGGATGACCGTCGACGATCACGCCGAAGTGGCCGACGTGCACCTCGTCGAGGAGGGCATCCAGGGCCGCCCGGTCGGTGCTGGACTTCTCGGCCAGCCGGGAGATTCGCGTGGAGGGCGTGCTCATCGGCCCAGCACCCTATTGACGGCACCGGCCAGGTGGGAGGGCCGACCATTGCGAGCCTCGGCGTCGTCAGCCCAAGCCATCGCCTGCAAGCCGGCGTTGGCGCCCAGCCAGCGCAAGGGCTCCGGCTCCCATGGCCGTGACCGGTGGCCGACCCAGGGCAGTCGGGTTAGGTCGGAATCGACCCCACCGATCAGGTTGGTGAGCGTGCGGCCGGCCAAGTTGGCCGTCGAGACCCCGTCGCCGACGTAGCCGCCGGCCCAGCCCAAGCCGTCGCTGAGCCCCACCGAGGCGTGCCAATCGCGGGCGATGCCCAGCGGGCCGCCCCAGGTGTGGGTGATCCGCGCATCGCGCAGGATCGGGAACAGTTCGACCAGGGCGGCCCGTAAGGCGCTGAACACCTTGGGCACGCGGTCGTACTCGTCGGCGATCCGTGAGCTGAGGTGGTAGGGCGCTCCCCGTCCGCCGAAGATCATTCGTCCGTCGGCACTGCGCTGGCCGTAGATGATCAAATGGCGGCCGTCGCTGAAGGCCTCGCGTTCGGCCAGCCCGATCTGCTCCCAGGTCTGATCGGACAGCGGCTCGGTGGCGATGATCAGCGAATAGACGGGCGCGATCGCCCGCCGCAACTTCGGCAGCCGAGCGGTGTAGCCCTCGGTGGCCCGCACCACCACCTCGGCGTGCAGGGTCGCGTTCGGGGTGATCACCCGTCCGGGTTCGATCGCGGCGGCCGGCGTGCGTTCATAGAGCTGGGCGCCGCGGCGCTGCACGACGTCGGCCAGGCCACGGACGAGCTTGGCCGGATGCACGACGGCGCAGTGGGGGGAGTAGGTCGCGGCCCGCACCTCGGTGGCGGCCAGGCGGGCCACAGCCTGCTCGCGAGTCAGGAGGGTCTCACCGAGTCCGAACTGCTCGGACTCGGCCACGTCCTGCTGAGCCCGCTCCAGCTGCGGCCCGGAACGGGCCAGGATCAGCTTGCCGCCGAGGGCGACGTCGGCGTCGATCGACTCGGCCCGCGCCACTCGGACCACCTCCGCGACGCTGTCGCGCAGGGCCGCGTACTGGGCGACGGCGGCCTCGGCGCCGGATTCACGCGCGAGCGCGGTCGCGCTGATCGGAAACAGCGAGGAGCACCAGCCGCCGTTGCGCCCGGACGCGCCGTAGCCGGCGATCTCGGCCTCGACCAGCGCGATGCGGAGGTTCGGATCGGCGGCCTGTAGGTAGTACGCGGTCCAGAGCCCGGTGAATCCGGCGCCCACGATGGCGACATCGACGTAGCGCTCACCGGGCAGGGCCGGCCGCGGCTGCAGAGAACCGGGCACGGTGTCGTGCCAGAGTGAGAGCCCGCGGTAGTCGCTCAGCGCAGGACATCCCCGAGCTCGAAGTGCGTGTAACCGTGGGCCTCGGCGACCGGCTGATTGGTCAGCACGCCCTCATGGGTGTTCAGACCCAGGGCCAGGGCGGGGTCGTTGCGCAGCGCCTGCTTCCAGCCGTGGTTGGCCAGCTCGACCGCGTAGGGCAGCGTGACATTGGTCAGCGCGTAGGTCGACGTATGAGGGACCGCACCGGGCATGTTGGCCACGCAGTAGAAGACCGAGTTGTGCACTCGGTAGGTCGGGTCGGCGTGGGTGGTCGGGTGCGAATCCTCGAAGCAGCCGCCCTGGTCGATGGAGATGTCGACCAGCACCGAACCGGGCTTCATCCGCGAGACGAGCTCGTTGCTGATGATCTTGGGGGCCTTGGCGCCGGGCACCAGTACCGCGCCGATGACGAGGTCGGCATCCAGGCAGGCCTGCTCGACCTCGAAGGCATTGGAAGTCACCGTCTGACAGTGGCCCTGATAGATGGCGTCCATCTGCCGCAGGCGGGCGACGTTGCGATCGAGCAGCAGCACCTCGGCCTGCATGCCCAGGGCGATCGCGGCCGCGTTCTGACCGGAGACGCCGGCCCCGATGACGACGACCTTGGCCGCGTAGACACCGGGCACGCCGCCCATCAGCACGCCCCGGCCGCCCCCTTGACGCATGAGGTGGAAGGAGCCCACCTGTGGCGCCAGGCGGCCGGCCACCTCCGACATCGGAGCCAGCAGGGGCAGCGAGTTGTCGGCCAACTGCACGGTCTCGTAGGCGATTCCGGTCGTTCCGGCGGCCAGGAGGGCATCGGTACAGGCCTTGTCCGCGGCCAGATGCAGGTAGGTGAACAGCACCTGGTCCTTGCGCATGCGGTGGTACTCCTGCGCGATCGGCTCCTTGACCTTGAGCACCATCTCGGCCGCGGCCCACACCGCGTCCGCGTCCGGCAGGATCTGCGCCCCGGCCGCGACGAAGTCGGCGTCGGGAATCGAGGACCCCACCCCGGCCTCGTGCTCGATCAACACCTCGTGGCCGTGCCGGGTGAGTTCATGCACCCCAGCCGGCGTGATGGCCACCCGATACTCGTGGTTCTTGACCTCGCGGGGAATACCGACCTTCATCGCAGTTCCTCTCGTCGGGGTCGGCTAGAGCCGGGTCCAGGCCTCGGTCAGTACTGAACGCAGGATCTGCTCGATCTCATCGAACACCGGCTGGCCGACGATCAGCGGCGGCGCCAGTTGCACCACGGGGTCACCGCGGTCGTCGGCTCGGCAGTACAGGCCCGCGTCATAGAGCGCCTTGGACAGGAATCCGCGCAGCAGCCGCTCGGACTCGTCGTCGTCGAAGGTCTCCTTGGTGGCCTTGTCCTTGACCAACTCGATCCCGTAGAAGTAGCCGTCGCCACGCACGTCGCCGACGATCGGCAGATCGGTGAGTTTGTCGAGGGTGGCGCGGAAGGCGTGCTCGTTGGCGAGCACGTTCTGATTGAGTCCCTCGCGCTCGAAGATGTCGAGGTTGGCCATGGCGACCGCGCAGGACACCGGGTGTCCGCCGAAGGTGTAGCCGTGCGGGAAGTAGTCGCTGCCGCTCCAGAAGGGCGCGGCGATCTTGTCGCTGACGATGCAGGCGCCGATGGGGGAGTAGCCGCTGGTCAGACCCTTGGCGCATGTGATCATGTCGGGGACGTAGCCGAACTTGTCGGAGGCGAACATCGTGCCCAGCCGCCCGAACGCGCAGATGACCTCGTCGGAGACCAGCAGCACGTCGTGCTTGTCGCAGATCTCGCGGACCCGCTGGAAGTAACCGGGCGGCGGCGGGAAGCAGCCCCCGGAGTTCTGCACCGGCTCGAGGAACACGCAGGCCACCGTCTCAGGGCCCTCCATCTCGATCGCGATATCGATCTGGTCGGCGGCCCAGCGACCGAACGCTTGCAGATCATCGCCGTGCTCGGGGGCACGGTAGAAGTTCGTGTTGGGCACCTTCAGCCCACCGGGGACGAGCGGCTCGAACATCTGCTTCATCGCCGGGACGCCGGTGATCGACAGCGCCCCTTGGGGCGTGCCGTGGTAGGCGATCGAGCGGCTGACCACCTTGTGCTTGAGCGGCTTGCCGATGAGCTTGAAGTACTGCTTGGCCAGCTTCCAGGCCGTCTCGACCGCCTCGCCACCCCCGGTGGTGAAGAAGACCTTGTTCAGGTCGCCGGGGGCGTAGTCGGCCAGCCGGTCGGCCAGCTCGATGGCCTGCGGGTGGGCGTAGGACCAGATGGGGAAGAACGCGATCTCCGAGGCCTGGCGGTACGCCGCCTCGGCCAGTTCGACCCGGCCATGGCCCGCTTGCACCACGAACAGCCCTGACAGTCCGTCGAGGTACTTCTTGCCGTTGGCGTCCCAGATGTAGGCGCCGTCGCCCTTGACGATGGTCGGGACCGGTGCGTTGGCGTAGGAGGACTGGCGGGTGAAGTGCATCCACAGGTGCTCACGAGCCCGGGCCGAGAGGTCGTCGGCGTCGAAGGTGTCCGAAGCCGAAGCGGTGTTCAGTGGCGTGGTGGTCATCGGGCCCCCCAGTCGTAGGTTTGCTTGGTCAGCTTGAGATAGACGAAGGTCTCGGTGCGGATGACCCCCGGAATCGTGCGGATCTGGCCGTTGACCACTTCGAGCAGATGGTCGTCGTCGGTCACGACGACCTCAGCCAGGATGTCGGTCGACCCGGCCGTGATCACGATGTAGACGACCTCGGGGATCTCGCCGAGCCGGGCGGCGATCTGTTCGAGGTCGCCGCTGGCCACGATCGACACCATGGCCTGGCGATCGAAACCGATCTGGGTCGGATCGGTGACGGCGACGATTTGCATGACGCCGGTGTCGATGAGCTTCTGGACCCGCTGGCGCACCGCCGCCTCCGACAGGCCCACCGCCTTGCCCACAGTGGCGTAGGGGCGACGGCCGTCCTCTTGCAGTTGGGCGATGATTGCCTTGCTCACGTCGTCCGGCGCGTTCTTGGCTCCGGCCCGAGTCATACGTCGAGCCTCTCTCATAGCGAGCGGCACCGCAAGTGAATCCGCAGAATTAGGCAAGTCCTTCCGCCGATCTCGTCGTTTGTACCGGCACTTAACCGCGAAATCCCCGACTGCCGACCGTCCGGCCCCGCTAATCTGATGGACAGACGGCGAAGCGGAGTAGCCATGAGCAGATACGGCGCCCAGTTCGGGCCCGACATCACCTTTCTCGGCGTACAGCGCTGCGACTGGGCCGACCCGGCGACCTACCCAGAGGCCGACATCGTGATCCTCGGCGCGCCGTTCGACGGCGGCACCTCCCACCGCGCCGGCACGCGCTTCGGGCCGCAGTACATCCGGCAGAGCGACTACCTGGGCCATGACGGGTCGCGGCCTTCGCTGGCCCTGCGGGTCGACGGGTTGCGCGAACTCGCGGTGTACGACGCCGGCGATGTCGAAATGTTCTCCGGCGACGCGCAACGGTCGGTGCGGGACCTGCAGGAGGCGGTGTACGCGATCACCCGCACCGGCGCGATTCCGCTGGTTCTCGGCGGCGATCACACGATTGCCTGGCCGGACGCGGCGGGCGTGGCCCAGCACCTGGGCGCCGGGCGCGTGTCGATGATCCACTTCGACGCCCACGCGGATACGGGCAATATCGAGTTCGGTTCGCTGATCGGTCACGGCCAGCCGATGCGGCGTCTGATCGAATCGGGCGCGCTGCGCGGTGATCGGTTCCTGCAGCTGGGGCTGCGCGGGTACTGGCCGCCGCCGGAAACCCTGGACTGGATGGCCGAGCAGCGGATGCGTTCCTACGAGATGACCGAGATCGGGGCGCGGGGGCTCGAGGACTGCCTGACCGAGGCCTTCGCCATTGCCACCGACGACTGCGACGGGGTCTTCCTGTCGGTCGACATCGACGTGTGCGACCCCGGGCATGCACCCGGCACGGGCACGCCCGAGCCGGGTGGCCTGACTGCTCGTCAGCTGCTGGACTCGGTGCGCCGCATCGCCTACGAGCTGCCGGTCGTCGGCATGGACGTCGTCGAGGTCAGCCCGCCCTATGACCACTCCGACATCACCTCGTTCCTCGCCAACCGGGTCGTGCTCGAGGCGGTCTCGGGAATCGCCCGACGCCGCCGCGACGCACGCGACGGCACGACGTGGGACCCTCGTCAACCGTTGCTCGACGGCCGCTGACGCACGCCCCCCGGCAGCTGCGTCAGCGCCCGTCGAGTCGGTCAGGGTGACAGGACACCCTGATGGAGCCACCGCGGAGTTACAGATCCTGTGGCGGCCGGACGAGGTTCTCCTTGGAGTCGGGCAGCACGCCGACGGTGAGCGGCTCGCCCTCGACCAGGAAGATCGGTGTGTCGCGGTTGAGCGTCTCACCGCGGAAGAACGGCTTGTAAAAGATCATGCAGATGAACATCAGGATCACGCCGACTATCACGGCCCCGACGCCGAGGATGAAGGCGAAACCGATCTGCCAGTGCGGCGGGAACTGCATGTACCAGACGACGTAGCTGTTGACCGGCTTCCAGTCCTGGACCACTGTGTAGGCCAGGCCGGCGAAGAGCAGTAGCCCGCCCAGGAACGGGATGATGCCGCGCATGAGCAAATTGCGCGGGCTGTCCAGCTCCTTGCGGTAGTACCAGGCGCAGGCGAAGCCGGTGAGCCCGTAGTAGAAGGCAATCATCATGCCGATCGCGGTGACTGCGTCGGCGATCAGTCCGCCGTCGGAGTAGAAGTTGAGCGCGACGTAGAGGATTGCCGAGATGACGCCCATCCAGATCGTCGACTGGGTCGGCGTCAGGTACTTCTTGTGGATGTGCGCGAACCGCGTCGGGATCGCCTTGAATGCCGCCATCGAGAGGGTGGTACGCGCCGTCGGAAGGATCGTCGTCTGGGTGCAGGCGGCGGCCGAGGTCAGCACCAGCAGGATCAGCAGGTGAGCCATGACCTTGCCATAGGCGGAGTCACCGAAGGCGGCGTTACCAACGACGCTCAGGATGTCGCTGGAGTTGTCCGGGTTGGCCAGCCCGATGCCGGTCGTGCCGACACCGGCGAAGGACTGGGCCGACAGCGTGACGATCACGTAGGTCGCCAGCAACAGCACGGTGGAGATGACGGCCG
Source organism: uncultured Actinomycetes bacterium (assembly GCA_963828015.1). Lineage (GTDB taxonomy): Bacteria > Actinomycetota > Actinomycetes > Mycobacteriales > Jatrophihabitantaceae > CAVPUA01. Next base: position 1,184,537 of record CAWHCD010000006.1, on the reverse strand, counting down.
CGCGCCCGGGTGTCTTGTCGCGGTCCTTCGTCTCCTCGTTCACCGACACGGCCGAGTCCCAGCCCCAGTAGATGAACAACATCAGGGTGATGCCCTGGAAGAACGTGCTGACGCTGGCGATGTCGAACGGGTTGAACCATGACCACGAGACGTGGATCGCGGTCGGCGGCGGGGACGAGCCATACGCCTTGGTCAGCGCCGTGATCGCAAAGATGATCAGAACGATGACCTCGAGGGCGAGCAGGCCCTGCTGGATGCGGGCCGACACCTCGATCCCGCGGTAGCAGATGTAGGTCATCACGGCCATCCAGATGAGCCCGACGAGCAGGACCCAGCCGCTCGAGGAGTTCTGGCCGATGCCGTCGGCGTTGAAGAGCAGGAAGACGTACTGGCCGGCAACCTGCGCGAGGGAGGCCATGACCAGGATGTCGGCGGCGACGATGCCCCACCCGCCCATCCAGCCGGTCTTGGGCCCGAAGGCCTTGGTCGCCCAGGTGAAGGTCGTGCCGCAGTCGGGCTCGCGCTTGTTCAGTTGCTGATAGCCGATCGAGACGAACAGGATCGGGATGAACGCCAGCACCACGATCGCCGGCGCCTGCAGGCCGACGAGGATGATGATGGCGCCCAGCGTGGCCGCCAGGCTGTAGGCCGGAGCGGTCGAGGCAACGCCGATTACGACGCTCGACGCGAGCCCCAACGTGCCGGACTTGAGCCCCTTGCCCCCGTCGTCAGACGATGGCGGTGGGCTGTCCAAAACGGCTTCGGCGGTCATCGGCAACACTCCCAGGTCGATGGGACAACTGGCTGATAAAGACGTTTATCGCAGTCCAATGTCTCTTTGGCAAGTGTTTCCGTGTTAGAAGCTTGTTTCATATATGGATTTCGTGGCGTCCGCGTTAAGCTGCGCGCATGCGCATCCTCATCCTCGGCGCCGGCGGCGTCGGCTCCGCGGCCGCCCTGATCGCCGCCCGGCGCGAGTTCGCCAGCTACGTGCTGCTGGCCGACTACGACCTCGAGCGAGCCGAGCGGGCGGCGGCCGCAACCGGCGACCAGCGCTTCGCCGCGGCTCAGGTGGATGCCTCGGACCAGCCCGCAATCGAGGCTTTGCTCGCCGAACACCGCATCGATGCCGTTCTGGGCGCCACCGACCCGCGGTTCACGATGCCGATCTTTCAGGCGGCCCTGGCCCGCCGGATCCATTACGTGGACATGGCGATGTCGCTGTCCAAGCCGCATCCCGAGCGCCCCTACACCGATGTCGGTCTGAAGCTGGGCGATGAACAGTTCGCGCTGGGTGACGAGTGGGCTGCCTCCGGTCACCTGGCTCTGGTCGGCATGGGCATCGAGCCCGGACTGGCCGATGTGTTCGCCCGGTACGCCGCCGATCACCTGTTCAGTGAGATCGAGGAGGCCGGTGTCCGGGATGGCTCGAACCTGACCGTCGAGGGCTATGACTTCGCCCCCTCGTTCTCGATCTGGACCACGATCGAGGAGTGCCTCAACCCACCGGTGATCTTCGAGAAGGATCGCGGCTGGTTCACGACCGAACCGTTCAGTGAGGCCGAGGTCTTCGACTTCCCGGAGGGGATCGGCCCGGTCGAATGCGTGAACGTCGAACACGAAGAGGTGCTGTTGATCCCGCGGTGGGTCGACGCGAGGCGCGTGACCTTCAAGTACGGGCTGGGCAACGAGTTCATCGGTGTCCTCAAGACGTTGCACATGCTCGGTCTGGACCGCACCGAGAAGGTGAACGTAGGGGGCGTGTCGGTCAGTCCGCGTGATGTGGTGGCGGCTTGTCTGCCCGACCCGGCCACCCTGGGTCATCTCATGCAGGGCAAGACCTGCGCCGGACTATGGGTCACTGGCACGGGTAAGGACGGCGCTCCCCGCTCGACCTACCTCTATCACGTGGTCGACAACGACTGGTCGATGCGTGAGTACGGGTCGCAGGCCGTCGTCTGGCAGACGGCGGTCAATCCGATCGTCGCGCTGGAACTCATCGCCACCAAGGTGTGGACCGGAGCGGGCGTGCTCGGGCCGGAGGCCTTTGACGCCGTGCCGTTCCTGGAGCTGCTCAGCGAGCAGTACGGCTCGCCGTGGGGCCAGCGCGAGCAGTAGTAGCTACTTGCGCCAGGAGTTCTTACGGAACTGGATGTCGGCGATCAAGCCGATGACCAGAATCCCAGCCGTGAGGATCAGAGCCACCGACCCGGCGTCGTTGTAGTGCGTGGTGGTGAGCAGCAGCAGCAGGCAGACCACCACCACCCAGCCCGCGACCCGGGCCACCTTGCCGAAGTCGCCGTGCCAACCCCAGTCCGACGGGTGTTCGGTGGGGTGATCGGCGGAGTAGTCCGCGGGCGAGCCCTCGTTGGGCGACACGGTGCCGGACTCGTGGACCACGGTTGGCTCCTTCGCTGGACGGAAACGTTGCTGGTCGATTCTCGCACCTGCCATCGCGCAATCCGCGACGGCCTCGGTCACAATGAACCCATGAGGGCGACATGAGCGATCAGCGCGCGGTTGTCGTGCTCGGTTCGACCGGCTCGATCGGCACCCAGGCGTTCGATGTGGTGCGGGCGGCGCCCGAGCGATTCCGGATCTGCGCCATCAGCGCCGGCGGGACCAACGTCGCCCCGCTGGCCGCGCAGGCGATCGAGATGGCCGTCGAAGCGGTCGGAGTGGCCAACGAAGAAGTGGCTCCGCAGCTGTCGGCCTTCATCGCCGAGGGCTGGACGCACGACGCGCCGCTGCCCAAGGTCATTGCCGGGCGGACCGCGACCGACGAACTGGCCACCTACCCGGCCGATCTCGTGCTCAACGCGGTCGCCGGAGCGCAGGGCCTGCGCGCGACGGTCGCTGCCCTTCGCGCCGGCCGGGCGGTCGGGCTGGCCAACAAAGAGTCACTGATCGCGGGCGGGGGATTGGTGACCGGGCTGGCCGCACCGGGCCAGCTGGTCCCGGTCGACTCCGAACACTCGGCCCTGGCCCAGTGTCTGCTCGGTGGGTCCCCGGATGAGGTACGGCGGCTGCTGCTGACCGCCAGCGGTGGACCGTTTCGCGGACGGACCCGCGACCAGCTGACTGACGTGACCCCTGCTCAGGCCCTGCGGCATCCGACCTGGGACATGGGCCAGCTGGTCACCACGAACTCCGCGACATTGGTCAACAAGGGTCTGGAGCTCATCGAGGCCCACCTGCTCTTCGACGTCGACTACGAGCGCATCGACGTGGTCGTCCACCCGCAGTCGGTGATCCATTCGATGGTCGAGTTCGTCGACGGGTCCACCATCGCGCAGGCCTCACCGCCGGACATGCGCCTGCCGATCTCCCTTGCCCTGGACTGGCCGCGGCGAGTCCCGGGTGCCGCAGCGGCGGTCGACTGGAGCGCCGCGACGGCCTGGACGTTCGAGCCGCTGGACGCGGTGGCCTTCCCGGCCGTCGACCTCGCCCGGGCCGCCGGGCGGGCCGGTGGCTGTGCTCCCGCTGTGTTCAACGCCGCCAACGAGGCCCTCGTACAGGCATTTCACAGCGGACGCATTGGATTCGTTGGCATTGTCGACGGCATCGCGGCGGTGCTTGACGACTGGCTGAAGACCGAGCACGGATCGGGGCCGGTTCCCAGTAGCGTCGAGGAAATCGAAGCGGCACAGTCCTGGGCGCAAGCCCAGGCCGAGCGCGTGCTCGACTGAGGCAGGAGGTCGCGGTGCTCTACACGATCGGCGTGCTCGTCTTCGCGTTCGGTCTGCTCGCCTCGATCGCCCTGCACGAGGTCGGCCACATGCTCCCGGCCAAGCGCTTCGGCGTGAAGGTCACCCAATACATGGTCGGATTCGGGCCCACCGTGTGGTCCAAGCATTCCGGCGACACGCAGTACGGGCTCAAGGCGATCCCGCTCGGCGGCTACATCCGCATGATCGGCATGGTGCCGCCGGCTCAGGAGGGGCAGCGTTCGCGCTGGCCGGGCCGGATGGCCACGGCCGTGGAGGACTACCGCACCGCCAGCCGCTCCGAGGTCCTGACCGCCGAGGACGAGCCGCGCCAGTTCTACCGGCTCACGCCCGGCAAGAAGATGATCGTCATGGTCGGCGGGCCGTTCATGAACTTCCTCATCTTCCTGGTCCTGACGGTCTTCCTGGTCACCGTGGTCGGCGTGCGCCACAACGATGCGACGACCACCGTAGCCACGGTGGAGTCCTGCGTCGTCCCGGCCAGCTCGAGCGCGGCCACGAGTGCGACCAGCTGCCCCGCCGGAGCCCTGGCCGCGCCCGCGGCCGGCGTGCTCAAGCCCGGTGACGTGATCCAGGGCGTCAACGGCCGGCCGATCAGCTCGTGGAACGAGGCCGTGACGGTCATCCAGGCCTCACCGGGTACCCCGGTCTCACTGACCATCAAGCGCGACGGTGCCGTTCAGACGGTGTCCATCACGCCGGTCGAGAACCAGAACTACGTCGCCGGCACGGACACGATCAAGAAGGTCGGCTACATCGGCGTGCAATCGCAGGTTCACTCCTACTACAAGGTGCAATCCCCGGCCGCGGTCCCTGGCACGGTGGGCCGTCAGCTCGGGCAGGCCTTCTCCGCGCTCGGCAACTACCCGGCCAAGATCCACAGCCTCTGGCAGACCGTCTTCGAGGGCAAGGCGCGTGACCCCAGCGGCGCGATCGGGGTTGTCGGTCTCGGTGAGATCGGTGGGCAGATCGCGTCCACGCACGCCCTGGACGTGCGCGACAAGGCCTATTTCCTGATCAGCCTGTTGGCCAGCGTCAACCTGCTGCTCTTCTTGTTCAACCTCATCCCGCTGCTCCCGCTCGACGGCGGGCACGTCGCGGGCGCGATGGTCGAGGCGGCCAAGCGCGGCCGGGCCCGCTTGCGGATGCGCCACGCCCCGCCGGTCGACGGGGCGGTCAAGGTGCGCACTCCGATCTACGTCGACACGGCGCAGATGCTCCCGGTGGTCTACGCGATCGCCTCCGTGCTGGTGCTGATGACGTTGCTGGTGGTCTACGCCGACATCGTCAAGCCCATCAATATCAACGGTTGACGACGCCACGGGGGGTGAAGGCGGATACTGGTTCCGTGACCTCAGTTTCGCTCGGCATGCCCACCGCCCCGCCACCCGTCCTGGCCCCCCGGCGCGTCTCTCGCAAGATCAAGGTCGGCTCGACCTTCGTCGGCGGTGATGCGCCCATCTCGGTGCAGTCGATGGCGACCACGCTGACCAGCGACATCAACGCCACGCTGCAGCAGATCGCCCAGCTGACCGCCGCCGGCTGTGACATCGTCCGGGTCGCCGTGCCCAGCCAGGACGATGCCGACGCGCTGCCCGCCATCGCGGCCAAGTCGCAGATCCCGGTCATCGCCGACATCCATTTCCAGCCCAAGTACGTCTTCGCCGCGATCGACGCCGGATGTGCGGCCGTGCGGGTGAATCCCGGCAATATCAAGGCATTCGACGACAAGGTCGGCGAGATCGCCCGCGCCGCCGCCGACGCGGGCGTCTCGATCCGCATCGGCGTCAACGCCGGCTCGCTGGACAAGCGGCTGTTGGCCAAGTATGGCAAGGCCACGCCCGAGGCGCTCGTCGAATCCGCCATGAACGAGGCGGCGCTGTTCGAGGAGCACGGCTTTCGCGACTTCAAGATCTCGGTCAAGCACAACGACCCGGTGGTCATGGTCGCCGCCTACGAGCAGCTGGCGGCGGCCTGCGACTATCCGCTGCACCTCGGCGTCACCGAGGCCGGCCCGGCCTTCCAGGGCACGATCAAGTCCTCGGTGGCCTTCGGCGCCCTGCTCTCGCAAGGCATCGGCGACACCATTCGGGTCTCGCTCTCGGCGCCGCCGGTAGAAGAGGTCAAGGTCGGACTGCAGATCCTCGAATCGCTGAACCTGCGCCAGCGGCGGTTGGAGATCGTCTCTTGCCCGTCGTGCGGGCGGGCCCAGGTCGACGTCTACACCCTGGCCGAGCGCGTCACGGCTGGTCTCGAGGGCATCGAGGTGCCGCTGCGCGTGGCCGTCATGGGCTGCGTCGTCAACGGCCCGGGAGAGGCCCGCGAGGCCGACCTCGGAGTGGCCAGCGGCAACGGCAAGGGGCAGATCTTCGTCCGGGGTGAGGTCATCAAGACGGTCCCCGAGTCGCAGATCGTCGAGACCCTGATCGAAGAGGCCTTGCGGATGGCCGAGGAGATGGGCGACGCGGGGGTGAGCTCCGGCGCGCCGTCGGTGTCGGTGACCTGAGCTACGCCTCGCGGTAATCTGCGCGCTGTGACCGCCCAGTGACCGCGTTGGACGACGAACTGGCCCAGCGCCAGTTCCGCCTGCTCGACGACGCCGATGCACCCGCGGTCCGTGCGCTCATCGCCCGGGATCCGTTGGTCAATGCGGTCCTCGCGGCGCGGTTGCGGGCCACGCCCTCGATCACCCCGAGCCGTCTCGGCGGGGACCTTGTGGGTCTGGATGACATCGATGAGCGCGGCTCGATCGAAGCGGCCTGTTTCTGTGGCGGCAACCTGCTCCCGGTGGGCGGGCGCGAGCGGGCCTGGGAGGCGCTGGGTCACTACCTCGGTGTGCGCCGCCGGACCTGTACGTCGCTGATCGGAAGGGCCGAAGCCGTTGAGGTCCTCTGGCCGGTGCTGGCCCGCTACTGGGGCCCGGCGCGGCTGGTGCGCTACGCCCAACCGCTACTCACGATCGAGCGGCCGTCGCCGATTGCCGCCGATCCGGAGGTGCGCCCGGTCCGCCCGGACGAGCTGGAGCGCTACCTACCGGCGGCCGTGGCGATGTTCAACGAGGAGCTGCTGATCGAGGCGCCGGTCGGCCCCGCCCGCACCCTGTTGCGCACGCGGCTCGCGGAGCTGATCGCGGCCGGACACGCCTTCGTGCGCTTCGACCGCCGGGGACAGGTGGCGTTCAAGGCCGAGATTGGCGCGGTATCGGCGGCGACCTGCCAAATTCAAGGCGTCTGGGTCCGCCCGGATCTGCGCGGTCGTGGACTCGGGACCGCCGCGGTGTCGGCGGTCATCGATCACGGCTTGCGGTTGGCTCCGTCGGTGAGTCTGTACGTCAACGACTTCAACGTGAGCGCCCGGGCGGTGTACGACAAGCTCGGCATGCGCCAGGTCGCGACTCTCTCCACGGTGATGTTCTAGTGCCAGTCGACGCCGTCATCTTCGACTGGGGCGGAACGCTGACCCCGTGGCATGACATCGACGTCCGCGAGTCCTGGCGCAGCGTGGCCGACGAGGCGACCGCCGCGCGGTTGCACGAGGCCGAACTTGGGGCGTGGGCCGCGTCGCGGGACGAGCAGCGCAGCGCGACCCTGGCCGACGTGATCACCGCGGCCGGCGCGGACGTCGCCTCCCTGGCCGACTATCACGACTGGTGGGAGCCGCACACGTACACCGACCCCGACGTGCCCGAGCTTTTCGCCGGGTTGCGCCAGCGGGGGATCCGGATCGGTGTGCTGTCCAACACCCTCTGGCCGCGGGCCGAGCACGAGCGGATCTTCGCCCGCGACGAGATCCTGGCGTTGGTCGACGGAGCCGTCTACACCTCCGAGATCGCCCGGACCAAGCCCCACCCGGACGCGTTCCGGGCCGCCCTCGCCGCGGTCGGTGTCGCTGACCCGGCGCGAGCGGTGTTCGTGGGTGACCGGCCCTACGACGACATCCACGGCGCGAAGGCGATCGGCATGCGGGCCGTCCTGGTGCCGCACAGCCGCATCCCGCAGGAGCAGCACGGCCCGGTCATGGGGGATCCCGATGCAGTGATCACCCGGCTGGCCGAGCTGCTGCCGGTCATCGACGGCTGGGCCTGAGCTACCGGTCAGATTCCGGGAAACGGCACACTCGGCGTGGCCGGCGTCAGCAGCGCCCGCCAGTACAGCGCGCGAATGGCGGATTCGGTGAGCGGGCTGAGCGCGCTCGTCCGCAGCGTCACCGGGGCATCATCGATCGAGATGAGGTAGCGCCAGGCGGCGGCGCAGGAGACCTCGAGCCGCAGCGCCAGTTGCTGGGCCGCAGTCGGGTCGGTGAGCGGGAACGGCAGCGGGTAGTTGGCCTGCGGCTGGACCGGGGTCGCCCCGGCGGCGACCAGCTGGGCGGAGGTGGCGCGGGCGGTAGCTCGATGGGCCTGCTCGTCGGTGTGGGCCGCTGTTATCTGGGCCGGGTCGGTGAGGTGGGGGCCGAGTGCGCCATAGCCGAAGGCCGCGGCGTACTCGCTACTGAGGGCGGCCTGCCAGGCGGCCAGCGCGTCGGCCGGCGGGGCGGCCGTTGGCGGTCCCGTCGGTGTGCTCACGAGAGCAGCACGACGTGTCCGGCCTCGCAGGCCGAGATGCTGGCGAACAATGCGGCTTGGGCTCCGGTCGAGGCGGCTGATGCCGCGGCGTTCGCCGTCTGGGCGGCCTTTTCCGCCTCGATCAGCGCGGACGAACTCGGAGGCGCGACCGACGGCGGGGCGGTCGCGGACGGTTGCGGCCGCGGGCTGGTGGCCGCTTCGACGAGGGCCAGAACGGCCGCGCGGTGAGCCTGGTGATCGGCCACCAGCGGGGCCAGCTGGGCCGCCCGCGTCGGTTCGGCCGTCAGCGCCGCGCTCAACCCGGCCAGGAGGGATTCTTCGCGGGCCAGCGACTCGGTGAGTAACGGGGGCGCGACCCGCTCCACGGTCGGGAACCCGCGCGTGGCGCCGATCGCCACGCCGACGCCCCCGGCCGCGGCCACCGCACCCACAGCGGCGGCGGCGCCGAGCACGCGACGACGAGAGATGGGTTCCATGGCCGGGCCAGTCTTGCAAATCGTCGTTGGGAGGCCGCCGCAAGTGCCCTAGACTCGCTGACACGACGTCCGGCGCCCGGACGGAGCGCATGCATATAACTGCACACGCCAGACAGGAGGCCGCGATGCCCGCCGCGAGCGATTCCCGTCGTCACCTGCTCGAGGTCCTTGCTCCGGTTGTCGCTCGCCTCGAACTCGATCTCGAGGACGTGTCGGTCTCCGCGGTCGGCCGGCGCAGCATCGTGCGCGTCATCGTCGACGGCGACGACGGGGTCGATCTCGACGCCGTGGCCGAAGTCAGCCGAGCGGTGTCCGAAGCCCTCGATACCGAGTCCGGCGTGGGCTTCACCGGTCCGTATGTCCTGGAAGTCAGTTCCCCGGGGGTCGACCGGCCACTGACCGAGCAGCGGCATTGGCGGCGCGCGATCGGGCGACTGGTCGTGGTGCCGGTAGCCGGCCAGCCGATCACGGGACGGGTCACCAAGACCAGCGCGGCGGGCGTGACGTTGGACGTCAACGGCTCCGGCCAAGACCTGAGCTGGTCGTCTCTGGGCGCTGGCAAGGTCCAGATCGAGTTCACCAAACCTGGCTCAGCAGAGGATGACGAGTAGTGGTCGCCGTTGATATCTCCGCGCTGCACAGCATCGAGCGCGAGAAGGAGATTCCATTCGAGCAGCTGGTGTCGGCGCTCGAGGCGGCGCTGCTGACCGCCTATCGGCACACGCCACACTCGATGCCGCACGCGCGGGTCAGCATCGACCGCAAGAGTGGCGAGATCATCGTGTGGGCGCAGGATTTCGATGCCGACGGGCAGCTGATCGAGGAGTACGACGACACGCCCACCGACTTCGGCCGCGTCGCCGCGATGACCGCCCGTCAGGTGATCCTGCAGCGGCTGCGAGATGCCGAGCACGACGTGACCTATGGCGAGTACTCCGGACGCGAGGGCGATCTCGTCACCGGCATCGTGCAGGCCGACGCACAGGCCAGCAGCCGCGGCCTGGTCATCGTCGACATCGGCAAGATCGAGGCGATCCTGCCCAGTGCGGAGCAGGTGCCGGGCGAGGAGTACGTCCACGGCAACCGCATCAAGTGCCTTGTCGTCGGCGTATCCCGCGGCATGCGTGGTCCGCAGATCACTCTGAGCCGCACCCACCCCAATCTCGTCCGCAAGGTGTTCGCCCTCGAGGTGCCCGAGATCGCCGATGGCAGCGTCGAGATCGTCGGCGTGGCCCGCGAGGCCGGGCATCGCAGCAAGATCGCGGTCCGCAGCGCGGTCGCCGGGCTCAACGCCAAGGGCGCCTGCATCGGCCCGATGGGGCAGCGGGTGCGCAACGTGGTGGCCGAGCTGCACGGCGAGAAGATCGACATCATCGACTGGTCCGACGACCCGGCCACGCTCGTCGGCAACGCCCTGTCGCCGGCCAATGTGGTCTCCGCCGTGGTGACCGACGCCGAGGCGCGCTCGGTGCAGGTCGTGGTCCCGGACTATCAGCTGTCGCTGGCAATTGGGCGAGAAGGGCAAAATGCCCGCCTCGCGGCCCGGCTGACCGGATGGCGGATCGACATCCACAGTGACGCGCCCAATGACGCCGTCGGCGACGCTGCGACCGGCCCGGCGGCCGACGATGCCCCCGTCGCCGTCGGCGACACGCCCGACCACGAGGGGTAGACTACTCAAGTGGCCGTCCGAACGACGGCGGTATCGGACTGCACTCCCGCGCTGCGCACCGCGAAAGCGGTGCCGATGCGCACGTGTGTCGGGTGTCGCCGCCGCGCAGCGGCCAGCGAGTTGCTTCGCGTCGTCGCGGCGCCGGCAACGTCGAGTTCGCCGACCGGCGTACCCGTCGTACCGGATCCCCGTCGGCGCGCGGTCGGACGCGGCGCCTGGGTGCATCGCGATCTGAACTGCGTCGAACAGGCGCAGCGACGTCGGGCTTTCGCCCGGGCGCTTCGGTTGACACCGAGCGAGCCGGTCGACTCGAGCGCTGTGGCCAGCTACGTCGCGGAGAACCCCGCAGGTACGGACCGGATATCGCCTGATCCCGATCAGGCGACTGAGAGTCAGTGAGAAGAAGAGCTATGGGCACTCGATGAAGCGCCAGCAATGAGCAAGTCACCCGTCTGACGGGGTCGAGCGGGATGCCGCCCGGCCCTCCATTAAGGAGTCACGTGGCAGGCAAGGCCCGCGTTTCCGCGCTCGCTAAAGAGCTCGGCGTAACCAGCAAGGACGTTCTCGCCAAACTGAGCGAGTTCGGTGAATACGTCAAGGGACCGTCCTCTACCGTCGAGGCACCGGTCGAACGCCGTCTGCGCGAAGCGTTCCCGGCTCCCGCGGCCAGTGCGGCCCCGGCCAAGAAGGCCCCGGCGAAGAAGGCCGCGGCGGCGCCTGCGCCGGCACCGGCTGAGGCCGCCCCGTCGGTGCTGGCGACCGCACCTGCGCCGGCGCCCGCTCCGGCCCCCGAGGTCGTAGTCGCGCCGCCAGTGATCACGCCCGCGCCAGTGGCGCCGGCCGCCTCAGTGGCGCCGATTGCTCCGGAGGCCCCCGCGGCCCCCGTCGGTGCGGAGGCTCCCGTAGCCGATCGCCCGGCCGCCGTTCGCCCCGGACCGCGCGTCGGCAACAACCCCTTCGGCGTGGGCGGCAGCTCCCCGAGCACCCGCCCGGCTCCGCCGCGTCCCGGTGCCGTTCCCGGCGCACCCGCTCCCACCGGCGGCGTCCCCGGTGCCCCACGGCCTGGCATCCCGCGTCCCGGCGGCAGCGCCGGTCCTGGCGGTCCGCGTCCCAACCCGGGCATGATGCCCGGTCGTCCGAGCCCCGGCTCGGTTCCTGGCCGTCCCGGTGCCGGGCGCCCCAGTGGACCCGGCGGTCCCGGTGGGTTTGGCGGTCCGGGTGCTCGTCCTGGTGGCCCGGGAGCCCGTCCGGCTCCCGGTGGTTTCCGTAGCGGTGGTCCCGGCGGCGCGCCGTCCGGTGGTCCCTACCGCAGCGGCGGTCCCGGCGGTTCGGGTGGCCCTGGCGGTGCTCCCGGCGCGGGTGCCCCAGGCGGTTTCGGCCCGCGCCCTGGTGGTGGCGGTCCTGGCGGTCGCGGTCGTGGAGCCGGTACCGCTGGTGCCTTCGGGCGTCAGGGCGGTCGCCCGGCCAAGGGTCGCAAGAGCAAGAAGCAGCGCCGGCAGGAGTTCGACAACATGTCGGCGCCCTCGCTGGGCGGCGTACAGGTTCCACGCGGTAGCGGTGAAGTACTTCGCCTGCCGCGGGGTGCGTCCCTGGCCGACTTCGCCGACAAGATCAACGCTGAGGCGGCGTCGCTGGTGACGGTGATGTTCCACCTCGGCGAGATGGTCACGGCCACCCAATCGGTGAACGAGGAGACGCTGCAGCTGCTGGGCGCCGAACTCAACTACTCCGTGCAGGTCGTGAGCCCCGAGGACGAGGACCGCGAGCTGCTGGACTCCTTCGATCTCACCTTCGGCGCCGATGAGGGCGCCGAGGTCGATCTCATCGCCCGTCCGCCGGTCGTCACCGTCATGGGTCACGTCGACCACGGCAAGACCCGACTGTTGGACGCGATCCGCAAGACCAACGTCATCGCCGACGAGGCCGGCGGGATCACCCAGCACATCGGGGCCTACCAGGTGCACGTCGAGCACGAGGGCGTGGATCGCGCGATCACCTTCATCGACACGCCGGGTCACGAGGCGTTCACCGCCATGCGGGCCCGAGGCGCCCAGACCACCGACATCGTGGTCCTGGTGGTGGCGGCCGACGACGGCGTGATGCCGCAGACGATCGAGGCGCTCAACCACGCGCAGGCGGCGGGCGTGCCCATCGTCGTCGCGGTCAACAAGATCGACAAGGAAGATGCCAACCCGGCCAAGGTGCGCCAGCAGCTCACCGAATACGGCCTGGTGGCTGAGGAGTACGGCGGCGACACGCTGTTCGTCGACGTCTCGGCGCGGTCGAACCTCAACATCGACGGACTGCTCGAAGGCATCCTGCTGACCGCCGACGCGGCCCTGGACCTGCGGGCCAACCCCAACCAGGACGCTCAAGGCATCGCGATCGAGGCCCACCTGGACCGCGGTCGCGGCCCGGTGGCGACCGTGCTCGTGCAGCGGGGCACCCTGCGGGTCGGTGACTCGGTCGTGGCCGGTGACGCCTTCGGGCGAGTGCGGGCCATGCTCGATGACAACGGCGACCCGGTCGATGAGGCCGGGCCGTCGCGTCCGGTGCTCGTACTCGGTCTGACCTCGGTTCCCGGCGCCGGAGATTCGCTGCTGGTCGTTGAAGAGGATCGCATCGCGCGGCAGATCGCCGACCGGCGTTCGGCGCGCGAGCGCAACGCGCAGCTGGCGGCCAACCGCCGGCGGATCTCCCTCGACGACCTCGACAAGGCCTTGGCCGCCGGCGAGGTCGAGCAGCTGAACCTGATCATCAAGGGCGATGTCTCGGGTTCGGTCGAAGCGCTCGAGGACGCGTTGCTGGCGATCGACATCGGCGAGGACCGCGACGAGGTGTCGCTGCGCGTCATCGGCCGCGGCGTCGGTGCGATCAACGAGAACGACGTCAACCTGGCGATGGCCTCGGATGCGGTGATCATCGGCTTCAACGTCCGCCCCGCGGGCAAGGCCGGCGAGATCGCGCAACGCGAGGGCGTCGATGTTCGCTACTACACGATCATCTACCAGGCGATCGATGAGATCGAGGCTGCGCTCAAGGGCATGCTCAAGCCGGAGTTCGAAGAGGTGCAGCTCGGAACAGCCGAGGTGCGCGAGGTCTTCCGGGTTCCGCGTATCGGCAATGTTGCCGGTTCGCTCGTGCGAACGGGCCTCATTCGCCGCAACAGCAAGGCCCGGTTGATCCGAGACGGGGTGGTGGTCGCCGACAACCTGACCGTCGACTCGTTGCGCCGCTTCAAGGACGACGCCACCGAAGTGCGCGACGGTTACGAGTGCGGTATCGGGCTCGGCTCCTATAACGACATCAAGATCGATGACGTGATCGAGACGTTCGAGTTGCGGGAGAAGCCGCGCGCGTAGGCCTAGTTGCTTCGCGAGGATGAGCGATCCGTCCGCTGGGTAGCTACGCGAAGGAGGGCAATTCGTCAGCTGGTAAGAGACTTTTTACGCTGTCGAATCGCCCTCTTTCGCTTCGCTCGCGCGGCTGTTCCCGCAATTGAAGAGGTTTTCTGCTGAAAGGACATGGGCATGGTGGATGGGCCGCGGGCGCGGCGGATGGCGGCTCGGATCAAGCAGATCGTCGCGTCCACCGTTGAGTCGCAGGTGAAGGATCCCCGGCTGGGCATGGTGACGATCACCGATGTGCGGCTTACGGGTGACCTGCACGACGCCACCGTGTTCTACACGGTGCTGGGTAGTGACGAGGAGATCCAGGAATCGACCCAAGCGCTGGAATCGGCGAAGGGCTCGATCCGCAGCGAGGTCGGTCGCCAGACCGGGGTGCGGTTCACGCCGACGATCACCTTCCGCCTCGATGCCGTGCCCGAGGTGGCCGGCCAGATCGACGCCCTGCTCGCGGCGGCCGCCGCGGCCGATGCCGAGGTGGAACGGGCGCGGGTCAACGCGGCCTACGCCGGTGAGCAGGACCCCTATCGCAAGCCGCGCGAACCCGAGTCCGACGACGAGGACGAGGTCTCGGACGCGGAGTGAGCACGTCGCGCGGACTGCTCGCCCTGGCGGCGTCGGCGTTCGTAGTCCTGGCCGCTGAGCCGCTCTACCTGCTCGTAGACACCATCGTGGTCGGCCATCTGGGTGTGGTCGCCCTGGGTGCGCTGGGCATCGGCGTGGCCGTGCTGGGCTTCGTGACGCTCATCGGGACGTTTGTCGAATACGGCACCACCGCGCGATCCGCGCGCCTGTTCGGTGCCGGAGATCAGCCCGCGGCTGTGAATGAGGGCGTGCAGGCGTCCTGGCTGGCGGTCGGGCTGGGCCTGGTCATCGTGGCCGTCGCCGAACTCTTCGCCCACCCGCTCGTCCGGTTGCTCGCCGGGCACAACCCGGCCATCCAGCACGCCGCCGAAGGCTGGTTTCGGATCGCGGTCCTCGGCGTTCCCGGCATCCTGCTGGTGCTGGCCGGTAACGGCTGGATGCGAGGAGTTCAGCGCACCCGTGAACCGGTCCGCATCGTCCTCATCGCCAACGGGCTGTCGGCGCTCGCCTCGCCGATCCTGGTCTACGTCCTTCACCTCGGGCTCAACGGTTCGGCGATCGCCAACGTGGGGGCGCAGTTCGTCGGATCGGTGTTGTTCCTGCGCGCGCTGCGCCGGGCCGCCCGCGACCGGCGCCGCGTCGACTGGGGCGTCCTGCGGCTGCAGGTGGTACTCGGCCGGGACCTGATCCTGCGGCAGGTGGGCTTTCAGGTCGCGTTCCTGACCGCGGCCGGCGTCGCCGCACGCATGGGCGCGGCGCAGGTCGCGGCTCACCAGATCGGCCTGCAACTGTGGGAGTTCAGTGCCTTGCTCCTCGACTCGTTCGCCATCGCGGCCCAGTCACTCGTCGGCGCGGCGCTGGGCTCGGCTGATCGGCGCGCCGCCCGGGCCACCGCCTGGCAGGTTGCCCGCTACGGGCTCGGGGCCGGGCTGGTGTTCGCGGTCGTGCTGCTCGCGGGGTGGTTCGTCATCCCGGCCCTCTTCACGTCCTCGCCGCTCGTGCGCCACCAGGCCCACCTGCTGTGGCCCTACCTGGTGGGCATGCAGCCGGTCGCCGGCGTGCTCTTCGCGCTCGACGGGGTGCTGATCGGGGCCGGCGACGTCGGGTACCTGCGCACGCTCACGCTGGTGGGTGCGCTGCTGGTCTTCGCGCCGCTGAACCTGGCCGCGTTGCACTGGCAGTGGGGGATAGCCGGAGTGTGGTTCGGTCTCAGCGCGTTCATCGTGTTCCGGTTCGCGGGCATGATCGTGCGTGTGCGCAGTGACCGGTGGCTGGTGATCGGGACATGAGCGACGGGCTGATCATCGTCGACAAGCCGGGTGGGCTGACCTCCCACGACGTCGTCTCGCGAGTCCGGCGCCTGGCTCACACCCGCAAGGTCGGCCATGCCGGAACGCTCGACCCGATGGCGACCGGCGTCCTGGTCGTCGGGGTCAACCGGGCCACCCGATTGATGAATCACCTTATTCTCGTGGACAAGAGCTACACGGCGACGATTCGGCTGGGTCAGGCCACGGTCACCGACGACGCCGAGGGTACGCCGCTGGGCGAGCCGCGCCCGGTGCGGTTGGACGGACTCGACGCAGCCGTGCGGGCGCTGACCGGCGACATCATGCAAGTGCCGTCCTCGGTCTCCGCGATCAAGGTCGACGGCGAGCGGGCCTACCGACGGGTGCGCGACGGCGAGGCGGTCACGCTGGCCGCGCGGCCGGTCACGGTGAGCCGCTTCGACGTGCTGGCGGTACGCGGGGACGAGCTCGACGTGGTGGTCGACTGCACCTCCGGCACCTACATCCGGGCCCTGGCCCGCGATCTCGGCCTGGCTCTGGGCTGCGGTGGGCACCTCACCGCCCTGCGCCGCACCCGGGTGGGGCCGTTCACGATCGAGGCGGCCCGCACCCTGGATCAGCTGGCCGAGCTGCCCGATCCGGTGACGCTGCCGCTGGTCGACGCGGTCCGCGCGGCAATGCCGGTCCGGGCGGTGTCAGCCGATGAGGCCCGCGAACTCAGCTTCGGTCGCTCGTTGCCGAAGCGCGAGATCCCGGGTACCCACGCCGCCGTCGACGCCGGGGACGTCGTGGTCGCGCTGCTGGTCGAGGACGGTGATCGGTCGCGTCCAGTGCTGGTGTTCACGCCCGCGCAATGAGGTTCGCGGCCCAGTGACCGGCCGCGGGCCGCTAGGCTCGGCTCTCGTGCAACGGTGGCGATCCCTGGACGACGTGCCCGCCGACTGGGGACGATCCGTGGTGACGATCGGCGTCTTCGACGGGGTTCACCGCGGGCACGCCGAGATCATCGCCCAGGCCGTGGCCACCGCGAAGCAACTCGGACTGCCCAGCGTCGTGCTGACGTTCACCCCGCATCCGTCGGAGGTGGTGCGTCCGGGCACGCATCCGGCCGAGTTGACGACGCAGACCCGCCGCAGCGAGCTGGTCGCCCAGCTGGACGTGGACGTGTTCTGCGCGCTGCCCTTCACGGCCGAGTTCTCCGAGTTGGAGCCCGAGGAGTTCGTGCGCCGCACCCTCGTCGATCGCCTGCATACGGCGGCCGTACTGGTCGGGGACAACTTCCGGTTCGGTTATCAGGCCGCGGCCCGGGTCGACACGCTCATCGAACTGGGGCGGCGCTACGACTTCAGCGCCACAGAGCTGCCGTTGCTGCGCGAGGGCGATACGGCCATCAGCGCCAGCCTGATCCGCCACCTGCTGGCCGAGGGCGATCCGGTCGGGGCGGCCCACGCGTTGGGCCGACCGCACCGCATCGATGGCGTCGTCGAACGCGGTGATCAGCGGGGGCGCGAACTGGGCTTCCCGACTGCCAACCTGCGCACCGACAAGTACGCGGCGATCCCCGCCGACGGGGTCTACGCCGGCAGCGTGTGGCGCCTGGACGAACGGGGCGCGACCCAAGAGAGGTTGGGCACGGCGGCGATCTCGGTCGGCACGAACCCCACGTTCGAAGGCCACGAACGGCGCGTGGAGTCCTTCGTGCTCGACTTCGACGGTGATCTGTACGGCCAGGGGCTGGGCGTGGAGATCGTGCACCGGCTGCGCGGGATGGAGCGCTACGACTCGATCGAGAGCCTGGTTGCGCAAATGCACCGCGATGTCGCGGACACCCGCGCGCTGATCGACACCTGACCGGCGGCCCCGGCTCGCCCTACTGGTCGGTAGCGGGCTAGCCTGTAAGCGTTATCTCACGCGACGTGGCGTGTCTCCGCCCTCCAGGTTAGGGGAGCCGTGAGCAACCACGAGCATTCGATACATCCCGAAATGCCCCCCCGTGCTCAGCAGACCGCGCCGCTTCATCCGGAGCTGGAGGCGATCACCGCCCGGATCGTGAACCGCTCTGCGGCGTCGCGGGCCGACTATCTGTCGATGCTCGACGCCGTCGCGCACGCCGAGCATCCCCGTCGTTCCTCGCTCGGGTGCGCGAATCAGGCGCACGGCTTCGCCACCTGCGGCCCGCTGGAGAAGCTGGCCCTGCGCGGGCACGAGACCGCCCAGCTGGGCATCATCACCTCCTACAACGACATGCTGTCCGCGCACCAGCCGTACGCCACCTACCCGGACGTGATCAAGCAGGCCGCACGCGGCGTGGGCGCGATCGCCCAGGTCGCAGGCGGGGTCCCGGCGATGTGCGACGGCATCACGCAGGGCTACGCCGGCATGGAGCTGTCGCTGTTCTCGCGCGAGGTGGTCGCGATGGCCACCGCGGTCGGGCTGGCGCATGACGTCTTCGACGCCACCGTGCTGCTCGGCGTGTGCGACAAGATCGTTCCGGGGTTGCTGATCGGGGCGCTGCAGTTCGGGCACCTGCCCGCCGCGCTCATCCCGGCCGGGCCGATGGCCTCGGGTCTGGCCAACGGGGAGAAGAAGCGACTGCGCAACCTGTACGCCGAAGGCAAGGTCGACCGCGAGACCCTGCTCGACGCCGAACAGGCCAGTTACCACGCAGCCGGCACCTGCACGTTCTACGGCACGGCCAACACCAACCAGCTCGTCGTCGAGGTGATGGGCCTGCACCTGCCGGGCGCGGCCTTCGTGCCCCCGGACAGCCCCTTGCGCGCCCCGCTCACCGCCGCGGCCTCGCAGCGGGTCCTGGCCCTGACCAGCCTGGGCCAGGAGTGGACCCCGCTCGGTCAGCAGATCGACGAGAAGTCGATCGTCAACGCCATCGTCGCGCTGCTGGCCAGCGGCGGGTCGACGAACCACACCATGCACCTGGTCGCGATCGCGGCCGCCGCGGGCATCGACATCAACTGGGCCGACATCGACGAGCTGTCGGCGATCGTGCCGCTGCTGGCCCTGATATACCCCAACGGCATCGCCGACGTGAACCACTTCCACGCCGCCGGTGGCACCTCGATGCTGATCGCCGAGCTGCTCGATGCCGGCCTGCTGCACGAGGACGTCCTGACCCTGGCCGGGCGTGGACTCTCGCGCTATCGCTATCACCCGCAGCTGGACGAGGCCGGCGCGCTGGCCTGGCGCCCGGTCGGTGCGGCCGACCCCGAGTCGAGCGTGCTGCGTCCGGTTCGGGCGCCCTTCGATACCCATGGCGGGATCCGGGTCGTCCGTGGCTCCCTCGGCGAGGCGGTCGTCAAGGTCTCGGCCATCGACGAGGCCCACCGGGTGATCGAGGCCCCCGTGCGCGTGTTCGACAGCCAGGCCGAGTTCAGCGACGCCTTCGAGGCGGGGGAGCTGGACCGTGACGTCATCGTGGTCGTGCGCTTCCAGGGCCCGAAGGCCAATGGCATGCCCGAGTTGCACAAGCTGATCCCGGCGATGTCGGTGCTGCTCTCGCGGGGCCACCAGGTCGCGCTGGTCACCGACGGCCGCATGAGTGGCGCATCGGGTACGGTGCCGGCGGCCATCCACGTGACCCCCGAGGCGGCGGACGCGGGACCACTGGCCTACGTCTGGGACGGCGACGTCATGCGGCTGGATTGCCATGCGGGCACGCTGGACGTGCTGGTCGAGGCGCGCGAGCTGCACAGCCGCCGACACGCGAAGCTCCCGCCGACGCCGACCACCCTGGGACGCGGCCTGTTCGCCGGCTTGCGGGGGCTGGTCGGCCCGGCCAATGCCGGCGCATCAGTCTTCGGCCTCCTGGAACAGCCGGCCACGGGCAGCTGGCAGGATCACGGCCTGTCGATCGAAGACATGCGCGACCACCCCACCCACGATGAGCTGGAGATCTCGGCATGAGCGTTCTCGACATCGCGCCGGTCGTTCCGGTCGTGATCATCGACGACCTCGCGACCGCCGTCCCGCTGGCCCATGCGCTCCTCGCCGGCGGGGTAGGAATCATCGAGGTCACCTTGCGCTCACCGGTCGCCCTCGACGCCATCGAGGCGATCCGGGCCGAGGTCGCGGACATGGTGGTGGGTGCCGGCACGGTCAACACCCCCGAACTGGTGACCCGAGCCGTGGACGCCGGTGCGAGCTTCCTGGTCAGCCCCGGCGCCACCGACCCGTTGCTCGACGCGCTGCAGGACGCACCCGTGCCCTTCCTCTGCGGTACCGCCACCCCGTCGGACATGCTGCGGCTGGTGGGACGCGGAATCACCGAGGCCAAGCTGTTCCCGGCCGTCGCCGTCGGCGGGGTGAAGCTGCTGCAGGCGGTGCACTCGCCCATCCCGCAGCTGCGCTTCTGCCCGACGGGCGGAATCAGCCTGGCCTCCGCGCCCGATTTCCTGGCCCTGCCCAACGTCGGGTGCGTCGGCGGCTCGTGGCTCACGCCCGCCGACGCGATGGCCCAGAAGGATTGGGCCCGCATCCAGTCCCTCGCCGCGGAGACGGTCGCGCTGCGCGCCTAGTCGCGACGGCGCGGCGGGTAGCGGGCCGGTCAGCTGGTAGTCTGGGGTCCGATGTGGGCGCAGCTGCGCCCGTAATCGCGCAGTTCACGTCAATCACTCACCGTGACACAGACCGGTGAGGCGGGCCTGCACCTATCACGAAGGAGTCGTCACCGTGCCTTTGGCCAGCGACGTCAAGAAGCAGATCATCGCCGAGTACGGCTCCAACGAGTCCGACAGCGGCTCCGCCGAGGTTCAGGTGGCGATGCTCTCGAGGCGAATCACCGACCTCACCGAGCACCTGAAGTTCCACAAGCACGACCATCACAGCCGTCGTGGCCTGCTGCTGCTCGTCGGCCAGCGCCGCCGGCTGCTCAACTACATCGCCCGCACCGACATCAACCGCTACCGCTCGCTCATCGAGCGGCTCGGGCTGCGTCGCTAGGTCGGGCATGAGGGGCGATCCACTCGGGTCGCTCCTTCGTTGTTTTACAACTGAATCCAATCGCCGGACGCTCCTGACGTCCGCCCGCGACACCTACGAGGACGCCGGTCCTCGGTAGTGGCGCAGCGAGTCCCACCGCGGATCGCTCGCTTCGATCGAAGACCGGCATCTGAACATTCAGATGCACGCTCGTACGTCGCTTGCGCCCGGCGCAACCCGCGATGCGGCTGCTCGAAAACAGCCCGTCGCCCGTACGAGAGGGGCATTCTGTAATGACAGAAGCCACCATTCACGAAGCCGTAGCCACGTTCGACAACGGCCGCTTCGGCACCCGTTCCATCCGTTTCGAGACCGGCCGGCTGGCCCAGCAGGCCGCCGGTTCGGTCGTCGCCTACCTCGACGACGACACCGTGCTGCTGTCGGCCACCACGGCCGGCAAGTCCCCGCGCGAGGGCTTCGACTTCTTCCCGTTGACGGTCGACGTCGAGGAGCGCATGTACGCCGCCGGCCGCATCCCCGGCTCGTTCTTCCGCCGTGAAGGCCGCCCGAGCGAGGATGCGATCCTCACCTGCCGCCTGATCGACCGCCCGCTGCGCCCGACGTTCATCAAGGGTCTGCGCAACGAGGTCCAGGTCGTGATCACCGTGCTCGCGCTCAACCCCGAGCACCTCTACGACGTGGTGGCCATCAACGCCGCCTCGGCGTCGACCCAGATCTCCGGCCTGCCCTTCGACGGTCCGGTCGGCGCCACCCGGGTGGCCCTGATCGAGGGTCAGTGGGTCGGCTTCCCGACCCACACCGAGCTCGAAACGGCCACCTTCGACATGGTCGTGGCCGGGCGAGTGCTCGACTCCGGTGACGTCGCCATCATGATGGTCGAGGCCGAGGCCACCGAGAAGTCGATCGAGCTGATCGCCGGAGGCGGGACGCGACCGACCGAAGAGGTCGTCGCGGCGGGTCTCGAGGCAGCCAAGCCGTTCATCGCCGAGGTGTGCCGGGCCCAGGCCGAACTGGCCAAGTCCGCGGCCAAGGCCACCCGCGAGTTCCCGGTCTTCCTGGATTACCAGGACGACGTGTTCGCCGCGGTCGAGGCCGCGGTCAGCGAGCCCCTTTCGGCCGCGCTGCGCATCGCCGACAAGCAGGAGCGCGAGAGCGAGCTGGACCGGATCAAGGACATCGCCAAGGAGCTCGTTGCCCCGTCCTTCGAGGGCCGCACGAACGAGATCAGCCCGGCCTACCGGTCGCTGACCAAGAAGCTCGTCCGCCAGCGCGTACTGCGCGACAAGATCCGCATCGACGGTCGCGGGCTCACCGACATCCGCACGCTGTCGGCCGAGGTCGAGGTGTTGCCGCGGGTGCACGGTTCGGCGCTGTTCGAGCGTGGCGAGACCCAGATCATGGGCGTCACCACCCTGAACATGCTGGGCATGGAGCAGAAGCTCGACACGCTCTCGCCCGAGCGCAGCAAGCGTTACATGCACAACTACAACTTCCCGCCGTACTCGACCGGTGAGACCGGCCGCGTCGGTTCGCCCAAGCGCCGCGAGATCGGTCACGGCGCGTTGGCCGAGCGGGCATTGGTGCCCGTGCTCCCCAACCGCGACGAGTTCCCGTACGCGATCCGCCAGGTCTCGGAGGCGTTGGGCTCCAACGGCTCGACCTCGATGGGTTCGGTCTGCGCCTCGACCCTGTCGCTGCTCAACGCCGGGGTGCCGCTGCGCGCGCCGGTGGCCGGCATCGCGATGGGGCTGATCTCCGACACCGTCGACGGCAAGACCGAGTACGTGGCGCTGACCGACATCCTCGGGGCCGAGGACGCGTTCGGTGACATGGACTTCAAGGTCGCCGGCACGAAGGACTTCGTGACGGCACTGCAGCTGGACACCAAGCTCGACGGCATCCCGTCCGAGGTTCTTGCCGCGGCGCTGACCCAGGCCCGTGACGCCCGGCTGCACATCCTCGACGTCATGGCTGAGGCCATCGACGAGCCCGACGAGATGAGCGAGTTCGCACCGCGCGTCACGGTCGTGAAGATCCCGGTCGACAAGATCGGCGCGGTGATCGGGCCGAAGGGCGCGATGATCAACTCGATTCAGGACGAGACCGGCGCCCAGATCACGATCGAGGACGACGGCACGATCTACGTGGGGGCGGCCGATGGCCCGTCCGCGCAGGAGGCGGTCGACCGCATCAACGCGATCGCCAACCCGCAGATGCCCAAGGTGGGGGAGCGCTTCCTCGGTACGGTCGTCAAGACGGCCGCCTTCGGGGCGTTCGTCTCGCTGCTGCCGGGCAAGGACGGCCTGATCCACATCAGCAAGCTGGGTCAGGGCAAGCGCGTCAACAAGGTCGAGGACGTCGTGAACGTGGGCGACAAGATCCAGGTAGAGATCGCCGACATCGATGCCCGCGGCAAGATCAGCCTGGTGCTGGTCTCCGAAGATGCGGTCGCGGCTCCGGCTGAGGTGCCCGCGACCGTCTAGGCACCGACTGTCTTCGCGCACTGTTCCGCCAATGGGCGGGTGAGCTTCGGCTCCCCGCCCATTGTCACGTTTGGGTGACGAGAAACTCCCGGAGTTGGGTGTAGCCCTGTGCCTCCTATATTGTCTACCGGGCCGCTCGACATTGAGTGGTCATCCTCGACAACCAAGGAGCTTGATCTCGATGAGTAAGAAACTGCCTACGCTGTTGCTCGCCCTCGGCTTAGCCGTAGTGGTGTGCGTCGCGGGCTGCTCATCGTCGAAGAAGAGCTCCTCGAGCAGCAGCTCCGGTTCCTCGGCCGCTGCCGTCAACGCCGGCCAGAAGGTCGCCATCGTGGCCTACTCGGTTCCCAAGCCGGCCTATGACGCGCTCACCGCGGCCTTCCAGAAGACCCCGCAGGGCAGCGGCGTCACCTTCACCGCCTCCTACGGCGCCAGCGGCACGCAGAGCAAGAACGTTGCCGCCGGGACGCTGAAGGCCGACTACGTCGGTTTCTCGGTGACCCCCGACCTGACCAGCCTCGTCCCGGCCTTCGTCGACCCGAGCTGGAACAGCGGTAGCAACAAGGGCATCGTCTCGGACTCGGTCGTGGTCATCTCCGTGCGCAAGGGCAACCCGTTGCACATCACCGGCTGGGACGACCTGATCAAGCCCGGCGTCAAGATCGTCACCCCCGACCCGGCCTCGTCCGGCTCGGCCAAGTGGAACATCCTGGCCGCCTACGAGCACGTGATCTCCGATGGGGGCACGGACGCGGAGGCCACCGCCTACCTCACCAAGTTCTTCGCCAATGTGACCAGCCGGGCCTCGAGCGGTGCGGTCGCCACGACCCAGTTCCTCGGCGGCACCGGTGACGTCCTGATCTCCTACGAGAACGAGGCCATCGACGCCCGGCAGGCCGGCCAGAGCCTGGACTACATCGTCCCGAACGAGTCGATGCTGATCGAGAACCCGGCCGCGACGACCCTGACCGCCAGTCCCGGCGGCCAAGGACTTCCTCACCTACGTCAACAGCACTGCCGGTCAGACGATCTTCGCCCAGACCGGCTTCCGCCCGGTAACCCAGGGCCTGACCTACGGCAATGTGAAGGGCGCGAACAACCCGGCCAAGCCGTTCCCCACCGTCCCCAAGCTCACCACCATCGCCCAACTGGGTGGCTGGACGGCCGTGAACGCCAAGTTCTTCAGCGCCAACGGCTTGGTCACCCAGATCGAGAAGGCGAGCTGATTCTCGCGGCCCCGTCCGCGCAGAATGACGTGCTGTGAGTTCATCGGTCAGTGAAAGACAACGCCTCAGTCCGGTCTCCGCGACCGGACTGGGCGTTGTCATGTTGTGGCTGAGTCTGCTGGTCCTGCTCCCGCTGGCCGCAGTGATCGGCAAGGCCTTCGGCTCGGGCAGCCACGCCTTCTATACGGCGCTGACCGACCGGGAGACGCGCGCGGCCCTGCGCTTGACCGTCGAACTGTCGGTGGGCGTCGCGGTGATCAACGCGATCATGGGCACGCTGATCGCCTGGGTGCTCGTGCGCGATGACTTTCCGGGAAAGCAGACGCTCGATCTGGTCATCGACATCCCGTTCGCCCTGCCGACCATCGTGGCCGGTGTGATCCTGTTGTCGCTCTACGGCGGCAAGAGTCCCGGTCGGCATTCACCTGGTGGGCACGCGCTGGGGCATCTTCGTCGCCCTGCTCTTCGTGACACTGCCGTTCACGGTGCGCACCACCCAGCCGGTGTTGCTCGATCTGGACCGCGACGTCGAGGAGGCCGCTGCCTCCTTGGGCGCCGGTCCGTTCACCGTGTTCCGTCGGGTCATCCTGCCGGCCATCTTCCCGGCGGCTGTTTCGGGGGCGGCGCTGTCTTTTGCCCGCGCCCTAGGCGAGTACGGCTCGGTCGTGCTGATCTCGAGCAACCTGCCGTACAAGACCGAGATCGCCTCTTCGATCATCTACGGCAAGCTGCAGGACGCCGACAATCCGGCCGTGTCCGTTCAGCAGGCGGCGGCGATCGCCACCGTGCTGCTCGTGACCAGCATCATCGTGTTGCTCCTGCTGGACCTGCTCAAGGGCCGGGTGGGCCGCCGTGGCTGACCTCGTCCTCGGTGCGCCGGTCCCGGTCGCCGACGTTCGCGACCGACGCAAGGGGACCCCGGCCCGGCTCGGCCTGCGGCTGATCGTCCTGCTCTACGTCGGCATCCTCGTACTGCTGCCGCTTCTCATCCTGTTCTGGCGCACGTTCCAGCCGGGGTTGAGCGAGTTCTTCAATGCCCTGTCCGCTGAGCAGACCGTGCACGCCTTCAAGCTGACCGCGATCATCGCCAGCTGGGCGGTCGCGATCAACACCGTGTTCGGGATCAGCGTGGCCTTCCTGCTCGCGCGCTACCGGTTCCCCGGCCACCGGCTGCTCAACGCCTTCATCGACCTGCCCGTGGCGATCTCTCCGATCGTCGTCGGGCTCGCGCTCATCCTCATCTACGGCCATGCGGGGTGGCTCGGCGATGAGGTGAGCTCGGTCGGGCTGAGCATCATCGGCTCGATCCCCGGCATGGTGATGGCGACCTGCTTCGTCTCGCTGCCGCTTGTGGTGCGAGCGGTGCTCCCGGTGCTCGAACACGAGGGCACCGAGCAGGAGCAGGCGGCCCAGTCCCTCGGCGCCAACTCCTGGACGCGGTTCCGGCGCATCACCGTGCCGACCATCCGGGCCGCGGCCGCCTACGGCATCGTCTTGAGCATCGCTCGCTGCCTGGGCGAGTACGGCGCGGTCCTGGTCGTCTCGGGCAATATCCAGGGCCAGACCGAGACCGCCACCCTGCGCATCGACAATCTGTACGAGACTGATCTCAACCCCAACGCGGCCTACGCGGTGACCTTCGTTCTCGTGGCCATCGCGGTGCTGGCCATCGTGGTCGTCACGGCCATTCGTCGGCACCAGGAACGGAAGACCTGATGAGTATCGAAGTGCGGGCTGTGGGCAAGAAGTTCGGCGACTTCGTGGCGCTGGAGAACATCGACCTCTCGGTACGAGCGGGGGAGCTGACGGCGCTGCTCGGTCCCAGCGGCGGCGGCAAGTCGACCCTGCTGCGCATCATCGCCGGTCTCGAGGAAGCCGACACCGGAACCGTCGAGATCGAAGGAGTCGACTCGACCCACCTCGCCCCGCAGAAGCGCGACGTCGGTTTCGTCTTCCAGCACTACGCCGTTTTCAAGCACCTGTCGGTGTATCGCAACGTGGCCTTCGGCCTGGAGATCCGCCGACGCAACAAGGCTGAGATCAAGCGCCGGGTCATGGAGTTGCTCGATCTGGTACATCTCTCGCAGTTCGCCGACCGGCTGCCTTCGCAGCTCTCGGGCGGCCAGCGTCAGCGGATGGCCCTGGCCCGCGCCCTGGCCGTCGAACCGAAGGTGCTGCTGCTGGACGAGCCGTTCGGCGCCCTGGACGCGCAGGTTCGCCGCGAGCTGCGCGACTGGTTGCGCCGACTGCACGACGAGATGCACGTGACGACGCTGTTCGTCACCCATGATCAGGAGGAGGCCCTGGAGGTCTCCGACGAGCTGGTGGTCATCAACCACGGCCGGATCGAGCAGATCGGTTCGCCGGATCAGCTCTACGACCACCCCGTGAACGAGTTCGTCATGGGGTTCCTCGGCCCGATCACGCGCCTGCAGGACCGCATCGTGCGCCCGCACGACATCGACGTCTTCGCCACCCACGCACCGGGGGCGGTCGAAGCCACCGTGACCCGCCTGCAGCGCATCGGGTTCGAGGTGCGGGTGGAGCTGGCCGCCGGCAACAGTGAGCCCTGGGTGCAACTCAACCGCGGCCAGGCCGAGTCGCTGTCCCTCGAGGTCGGGTCCCAGGTCTGGTTGCGGCCCGCCCGTGAGGCCTCGATGCTCGAGGCGGCCGGAGCCGGCATTTCCTAGTTTCCTATCGAAACGCCCGCGCCTGCCGTCAAAGATCGGTCGACCACCTGCGAAGATGCGTACGTGGAGATCTCAGCGAAGACCGACTACGCGGTGCGGGCCCTGCTCAGCCTGGCCGCCCACGCGCCTGAGTTGGTGAAGGTCGACGTCGTCATCGGTGACCAGAAGCTGCCGCGCAAGTTCGTCGAAGCGATCCTGGGCGAGCTGCGCCGGGCCGGCCTGGTCCGCAGCCAGCGCGGCGCCGACGGCGGGTACGCCCTGGCTCGGCCGGCGAATGAGATCACGCTGGGCGCGGTCATGCGGGCCGTCGACGGGCCGCTGGCCGAGGTTCGCGGCCTGCGCCCGGACCAGACGAGTTACACCGGAGTGGCCGAGCATCTACCCGAGGTCTGGGTCGCAGTGCGGGCCAGCCTGCGCCGAGTGCTGGATGAGACGACGCTGGCGCAGGTGCTCAGCGGCAAGCTGCCGACCCACGTCAAGCGCATGGTGGAGGCCCCCGACGCCTGGCTGCCGCGCTGAGCGCCTCGGCCCCTTTTCGTACGACCTAGGATCGACCAATGACCTCAGCTCGCTCTCGCACCCGCCGACTCCCCGCGACCGGCGGCGGCGTGATCACCCGTACCGAGCTGCCGGGTGGTCTGCGCATCGTCAGCGAGGCGATGCCGGGTGCGCGGAGCGCAAGTATC
The DNA here is from genome assembly GCA_963828015.1 of uncultured Actinomycetes bacterium. GTDB lineage: Bacteria > Actinomycetota > Actinomycetes > Mycobacteriales > Jatrophihabitantaceae > CAVPUA01. The sequence goes on along the minus strand of CAWHCD010000006.1, from coordinate 1,156,775 downwards.
GGCGTCTGGGTCGGCGTCGGCTCCCGGGACGAGACGCCGGCGCTGGCCGGCTCGAGTCACTTTCTCGAGCACCTGCTGTTCAAGGGCACCTCGACGCGCTCGGCGCTCGAGATCGCCAGTTCGATGGACGCTGTCGGTGGTGAGCTGAACGCGTTCACCGAGAAGGAACACACCTGCTATTACGCCACCGTGCTGGACCGTGATCTGCCGCTGGCGCTGGACCTCGTCGGCGATGTCGTCCTGGATGCGGCCATCTCCTCGCCGGACGTCGAGGTCGAGCGCAACGTCGTGCTGGAAGAGATCGCGATGCGCGACGACGATCCGGCTGATCTTGTGCATGACGAGTTCTCCTCGGCCCTGCTGGGCGATTCACCGCTGGGTCGGCCGATTTTGGGTACCGAGGAATCGATTGGGGCACTGAGTCGGCGTCAGATCTGGGGTTACTACCACCGCCGGTACCAGCCGTCGACGATGGTGCTGGCGGCGGCCGGCAACATCGATCACGGTGATCTGGTCGCCCGGGCCCGGCGCATCTTCGACGGCCGGCTGGACGAGGCCGTCCGCACACCGCACCGGGTCGCGGCGCCCAGGTCGGTGGCCCGCCCCGTGCATGTGGTGCCCGATGACACCGAACAGGCCAACATCACTGCTCGGGGTGCGGGGCCTGCAGCGTGATGACGAGCGCCGCTACGCCCAGAGCGTGCTCTCGGCCGCCCTCGGTGGTGGCATGAGTTCGAGACTGTTCCAGAGCGTGCGGGAGGAGCGCGGGCTGGCCTACTCGGTGTATTCGTTCACCCACGGCTACGCCGACACCGGGATCTTCGGGGCGTACGCGGGCTGCCAACCGGGCAAGGCCGACGAGGTCATCGACCTGTTGATGCGGGGTCTCGACCAGGCCGCGCGCGGAGAGCTCAGCGCGCAGGAGGTCGAGCGTGGCAAGGGCCAGGTGCGGGGCGGCCTCGTGCTCGGCCTCGAGGATGCCGGATCGCGGATGAGCCGGATCGGGAAGAGCGAGTTGACCTACGGCGAGGTACTGGGGGTCGACGAGGTGCTGGCCCGCGTTGACGGGGTCACCCCGGCCGACGTGGCCGAGCTGGCCGCCGACCTGCTGAACCGGCAGCGTTGTCTGACCGTCGTCGGCCCGTTCGGCCAGCATGACTTCGACGGCGTGGTCTCATGACGATCCGGGTCGCCGTGCTCGGCGCTCGCGGGCGTATGGGGCAAGAGGTGTGCCGCGCGGTTGACGCGGCATCAGGTCTGGAACTCGTCGCGTCGGTCGACCTCGGTGATTCGCTGTCCGGCCTGCTCGGGGCGCAGGTGGTCGTGGACTTCACGCACCCGGACGCGGTCATGGGCAACCTCGAGTTCGCGATCACGCACGGCATTCACGCGGTCGTCGGCACTACGGGTATCACCCCCGAGCGGCGCCAGAGCGTCGATGCGTGGCTCGCCGACGCCCCAGGGGTCGGGGTGCTCATCGCGCCGAACTTCGCGATCGGGGCCGTGCTGTCGATGAAGTTCGCCCAGCTGGCGGCACCCTTCTACGAGTCGGTCGAGATCATCGAGTTGCACCACCCGAACAAGGTCGACGCCCCGAGTGGGACCGCCATTCGCACGGCCGAACTCATTGCCGCCGCCCGCGCCGACGCCGCTCCGATCCCTGACGCCACCACCCAGTCGCTGGCCGGCGCGCGCGGCGCGGACGTCGAGGGCATTCGGGTGCATGCGCTACGCATCCGCGGCCTGGTCGCGCACGAGGAGATCGTGTTCGGGGCCGAGGGGGAGACGCTCACCATCCGGCACGACTCGCTGCAGCGCACCTCGTTCATGCCCGGTGTGCTGCTGGGCGTGCGGGCCGTCGGGTCGCGACCGGGCCTCACGGTCGGGCTGGAAACCATCCTCGGGCTGTGAAGGCCCGCCATGTCGTCGTCATCCTGCTCCTCGCGCTGGCGGCCTACTTCGTCCTGATCGGCTATCGCGGGATCTACCTGCTCGGGCAGCATCGCCTGGAATACAAGGTGCTCGGCGTTGCCGTTCTCGTACTGCCGCTCGTCGGCATCTGGGTCGTGATCGCCGAGCTGCGCTTCGGGCTGGCCACCCAGCGCCTCGGCGAGCAGCTCGATGCCGAAGGCGCGCCCGCGGAGCCCGAGCTGCCCCGCCTGCCCTCCGGGCGCGTCGACCGCAAGGCCGCCGACGCCCTGTTCGCGCAACGGCGAACCGAGGTCGAAGCTGATCCCGAGAACTGGCGACGGTGGTACGAGCTGGCGCGTGCCTACGACTTGGCCGGTGACCGGCGTCGGGCCCGCGAAGCCATGCGGACCGCGATCAGCAAGCAGTCAGGCTGATTGTTCGTCCCAGCTGCGGGTGAGCACCTGCGCGAAGGCGGCCGGATCCTGAGCTCCCGATACGCCGTACTTCGCGTCGATCACGAAGAACGGCACCCCGCTGACGCCGTACGCCACCGCCTGGCGCTCATCGGCCCGTACGGCGTCCAGGTATTCGTCGGTGGTCAGTGACCTGAGCACATCGGCTCGGTCGAGGCCGACGTCGGCCGCCAGGTCGGCCAGGTCCTCGTCGCGGCCGATGTGGCGGCCCTCGACGAAGTACGCGCTGAGCAGCCGTTCGGCCATCTCAAGTTGCCGTCCGTGAGACTTGGCGTAGTGCAGCAGCTGGTGCGCCTTGACGGTGTTGGTGTGCTGCAGGGCGTCGAAGTCGTAGGCCAGCCCGACGGAGGCAGCGGTCTGGGTCACCTGCGCCAACATGGGCGCCATTTGCTCGGCCGGCAGCCCCTTGTACTGGGCCAGGAACTCGAGCTCGGTGCCGGAGAAGTCCACCGGCGTATCCGGGGAGAGTTCGAAGCTGTGGTACTCGACCTCGACGGCGCGACCGTTGCCGGCAGCCAGGAACGCGGCTTGGCCGGCCTCGAATCGGCGCTTGCCGATATAGCACCACGGGCAAGCCACATCGGACCAGACGTCGACCTTGATGCTCGGCATGCGATCAGGCGATGCCGCGGCGCGCCCGCCGGGGGGCGAAGGCACCGGCCATGAGGCGGGGATCGATGCCTGGGATGGGGCGACCGGTGGCGTAGCGGTAGATCATCGCGCGCGCATAGGTGGCGATCGCGCTGAAGACCATGCTCAGGCCCAGCAGCGCGATCACGCCGGCCAGGATGAGCACGACACCGATGCCGATGCCGACACCCGATCCGCTGGCTACCGCGAAGATGCCGATCACGAGGGCGAGGACGGCCGGCAGGAAAAGCAGCAGCTGGATGAGGCCGAAGCGCAGCCCGGTGCGCAGGCTTGATCCCCAGGTTTGTCGGATCAGTTCGGCCGAACGCTTGAGGGCCTCGATCGGCCCGAGGTTCTCGGCGATCAGGACCGGAACGACCAGGAACGATGCGATGGCCCAGGCCACTCCGCCGAGGAAGCCCAGGATCGCGCCCAAAATGCCGAGTCGCTGCTCCAGGGCCCGGATCGCGACGCCGACCGTCGTGGTGACGACCGCCCAGCGCAGGATTCGGCCCTTGTGCTGCCAGGCCTCACCCAACGCGCTGCGAACCGTCGGGTCGCCGCCATCGGCGCGTTGATTGGCCGCAATAACCAACGCGGCCTGGAAGTAGACCGCCACGACCGAAGCGGCAAAGGCAGCCAGGACGCCACCGACCCAGATGCCCCACGAGGACTGGTTGCCCCCACTCGCCGCCCAGCCGATCGCGAAGCCGGGCACGAACAGGATGAGGGCCGCGATCAGGCCGGTGACAGCGGCCATCACCGGTAGCAGCAGCAGTTCGCGATCCTGCTTCAACAATCCCCAGCAGGCGGTAAGCAATTGCTTGCCTGTGGCGGGTCGAGGTTGCGGTGGCTGGGGTTGGCCGTAGGCGTCGGTCATCGGATCAGCATATTGGTGGCGGGCCGATTTCGGGCGCAGTCAGGCGCTTCCCGCCGCGAGCGTCCGCCGGACCCAGGCGCCGATATGTTCGTACGCCGCCTGGGCCGCTGGGAAGTCGAAGTTGACGAAGCCGTGCGGTTGACCGGGGTAGCAGACCTCGTCGACCGCGACACCGTCGGCCCGCAGGCGTGCCGCGTAGGCGCGGCCCTCGTCTCGAAGCATGTCGCATCCGCCGAGGATGACCAGCGCCGGAGCCAGTCCCGCAAGCGACTGCGCCGACAGCGGGGACGCGTAGGGATCGCTATCGAGATCGCGGCCCGCGGAGTAGGCCGCCCAGAAGACCTCCTTGGCCTTGCGGCTGAGGATCAGGCCGTCGAACTGTTCATCGGAGGGATGTTGGACCGAGCCGGACACTCCCGGGTAGATCAACACCTGTCCGGCGAGGGTCACGTCGCCGGCGTCGCGCAGTCGCAACGCAACTGCGGCGGAGAGGTTTCCGCCCGCGCTCTCGCCCGCTATCGCCACCTGGCTGGCCGGGACGCCGAAGCGTCCTGAATGCGCAGTCGCCCAGCGGGTCACCGCCTCGCAGTCGTCAAGTCCGGCCGGAAACGGGTGTTCGGGCGCGAGCCGATAGCCAACGGACACCACGACCGCGCCCGATGCGTGTGCGAGCTCGCGGGCGACGTTGTCCATCAAGCCGATGCTGCCGATGCAGTGGCCGCCGCCGTGGAGATAGACCACGAGTCCGGTCGGCGGGGCGTCGTGCTCGTAGATCCGGACGGGAACGTCGCCGACCACCTCATCCGACACCCGGTCGATCAGGACCTCGCGCGCGGGCGGGGGCCCCACCGGGCCGCGCGCGAACGGCAGGATCTGCGGATCGAGTGTGTCAAAGACTCTAGCTCGCTCCGGGTTGGCCGCCAGCCAGTCGGCGATCCACGGGTCCAGCACGCCCTCGTCTTCCATACACCCTCATCTCCCACGGCTTCAGGCTGAGCGTAGGGCCGGCACCGGGCCGCCGGAAGTCCCTCTTCTGCGCCGATGGACTTCCCATAGGGTGAATGCGAACGACAAGCCTCAGGAGCTGACATGTCCCTCGTGCGCGTGCACAACTTCTCGGTCTCCCTCGACGGCTTCGGCGCCGGCGAGGGCCAGCAACTCGAGGCGCCGTTCGGTCATGCCGGTTCGCGGCTCATGGAGTGGGCCTTCCAGACGCGCACCTTCCGCGCGATGGGCCTGCATGGGGTAACGGCCGGATCCTTCGGGGTGGACGAGTCCTTCGCCAGCCAGTGGGGACCCGGGATCGGCGCGGAGATCATGGGGCGCAACAAGTTCGGCCCGCAACGCGGTCCGTGGCTGGACGAGGAGTGGAAGGGCTGGTGGGGCGACGACCCGGTCTTCCACACCCCGGTCGTCGTACTGACTCACCATCCTCGGCCGGTGCTCGAGATGGAGGGCGGAACAACCTTCCACTTCGTGGACGCCGACCCCGTCGCGGCCCTCGAGCAGGCCCGCGCCCTGGCCGGTGACCTCGACGTGCGGATCGGCGGCGGCGTCAGCACGATTCGGCAGTTCCTCGAAGCGGACCTGATCGATCACCTGCATGTCGTCCTCGTGCCGATCGTTCTCGGTCGGGGGGAACGGCTCTGGGACGGCCTCGAGGGACTCGAATCCCGCTTCGAGTTCGAGGCGACTACCTCGCCGTCCGGGGTCATCCACCTGATCGGCACCCGGCGGGCCGCCGCGTAGCTGGTCACGGCACCCGCTTGACGGGACCTATGCCGGTTGGGAAAGACTGTCGGCTATGTCGAACGTAGTTCGGGAAGGCACGCCGTACGCGGCCCGCTGGGCTGTCCTCGCCGTCATCCTGATCGGCGAGTGCATGGATCTCATCGACAGCACCGTGGTCAATGTTGCCGCCCCGAAGATCAGCCGCGACTTCGGCTCGTCCACGACGTCGCTGCAGTGGATCGTCGGCGGCTATGCGTTGTCCATTGCCGTCCTGCTCATCCTGGGCGGCCGGCTGGGCGACCTGGTCGGGCGTCGGCGGCTGTTCCTGGTCGGCGCCGGCGGCTTTGCCGCGGCCTCGCTCGTCTGCGGACTCTCGCCCAACACCAGCGTGCTCATCATCGCTCGCCTGGGACAGGGCGCGTTCGCCGCCCTGATGCTGCCCCAGGGCCTCGGCATGATCCGAGAATGCTTCGAGGGCGACGAGCGGCAGAAGGCCTTCTCGCTGTTCGGACCGGTGATCGGCCTCTCGGCCATCCTCGGCCCGCTCCTGGGCGGCGCGCTGACGAGCTGGAATCTCTTCGGCTCGAGCTGGCGGCTGGTGTTCCTCATCAACGTTCCGCTCGGGATCGCGGCGGTCGTCCTCGGACTGCGGGTGCTACCGGCCAACACCCCGCAGCGCGATACCCGCCTCGACTGGCTGGGCACCGTGCTCGTCTCGCTCTTCGCCGTCCTGCTCGTCTATCCGCTGATCATGGGGCGCGACTACGGTTGGCCGGCCTGGGCCTTCATCATGATCGCCGCGAGCGTCGTGTTCCTCGTCCTGTTCGGCGTGCAGCAACGCGCCTACGAGCGCATCCGACGGGCACCGCTCGTCATGACCAGCATCTTCACCCACCGCGGCTACTCAGCCGGGCTGCTGTTTCTCGTGATCTTCTTCGGCGGCATGAGCGGCACGCTGCTGTGTTCGACGCTGTTCCTCCAGGTCGGACAGGACTTCTCGCCGATCAAGGCGGCGCTGAGCACTGTGCCGCTGACGATCGGCCTGACCATCGGTGCCGTGCTCAGCGGTGCCGTGCTCGGTCCGAAGTTCGGCCGCACCACACTGCAGGGCGGCGTCCTGATCAGCGGAGTGGGCTGGCTGCTGGTGATTCTCGCGCTGCACGGCGACTCGATGGTCAGCGCGTGGGATCTGCTACCGGGCCTTGGCGTCGCCGGGCTCGGCATCGGGTTGGTCGTCGCGCCGATGTTCGACATCGTGATCGCCTCGGTGTCCGACGAAGAGACCGGGTCGGCCTCCGGCGTCCTCAACGCCAGCCAGCAACTGGCCGGGGCGGTGGGTGTCGCCGTGCTGGGAACGATCTTCTTCAACATCGCGGCCGGCGGTGACTTCCACGAAGCGCTCAGCCGCGTCCTCTGGGTACAGGTGGCATTGGTCGCGGCGATGATCATCGTCTCGCCGCTGCTGCCGCGCCGGGCCCGACCCGAGACGCCGGAGATCGAGGAGCTCACGGCCGATTCCCCGGCCCAGGTCTAGCGCCGACCCTCGCCGCGCTCGGCGGTGAACCCGACAGCGATCCTGGCTCGTCGGCTACCGGATGGACGCATCGTCGCGGTATGTTGCGCGGGCTCTGTTCCGCTATCACCCACGAGGCCGACGGCCTCCAGCTCTGGAGGTTCCGTGTCTGCTGTCGTGGCCATCGTCTATATCGCGATCGTCGTCCTGCTCATCGCCGCCTATTGGATGGTGTTCACCAAGGCGGGTGAGGCGGGCTGGAAGTCGATCATCCCGATCTACAACCTCTACATCGAGCTGAAGATCATCGGTCGCTCCGGCTGGTGGATCCTGCTGTTCCTCATCCCGATCGTGAACATCGTCATCGCGATCATCGTCGGCATCGACCTGGCACGCGCGTTCGGCAAGGGGACCGGATTCGGCTGGGGCGTGGCGCTGCTCTCCTTCATCTTCGTCCCGATCCTCGGTTTCGGAGATGCGCGCTACAGCGGGCCACTTGCCCAGAAGTCGGTCGCTACGAGCTAGCTGGTCCCTGGACCTCGCCGTCTGGCCTCGGGGCCAGGCGGGCGGACAGGATCTCAACCTGGGCCCGCAGAGCCACGAGTTCGCTCATCACGGTCGTCAGGGACGGGCTCTGCGGGTCAGGCGCGGGGGCATCGCCGGGCTCCGCGCCATCGTCGCTGTCCTCGTGCTCGAGCCGGAGGAAGCTCGCGAGGGAACCGGCGAGCAGGCCGAGGACGGCGACGCCGGTCGTCATGATGAACACGCCGGCCCAACGCCCGACCGTAGTCGTGGGGACGATGTCGCCGTAACCGACGGTCGTCAGCGTCACGAAGGCCCACCACAACGCGTCGGGATAGGTCGCGAACTCCGTATTGGTGGGGTGTTCGGCGTGGTAGGCGATCAGCGCGCCGACGACGACCACGCCAAGTGCGACGATCGCGACCCCGCCGAGGCGCTCGATCAGGCGCCGCGCGCCCTTCGTCACGATCAGCACGCGCAGCAGGCGGGCCAGCCGCAGGACGACGACGAAGGCGCCGGCGGACGCGCCGGGCAGCAGGAACCAGGGCGCGGTGAAGATGACGATGATCAGGTCGAACTTGCCGCGTCCGGTGTGCAAGTAATTCGTCAGGCGCCGCTGGTAGACGATGTAGTCGACCAAGAACACCAACCACGACACGATCCCGATCACGACGCCGGCCACGCCGCCGTGACCGGACTCCGCACCCGGGACGATGACGATCGGCAGGATCGCCGACAGGATGATCGGCAGACGCATCACCCGGTCGAAGCGGGCGAGGTAGGCCGCGTCAGCGGCCGTGCGGGGCAGGCCCGCCTGCGTCTCGCTACCTGGGCCGGGGTCGACGACGTCTAGCTCGCTGGCCACCGCAACATCTTCGCGGGCGCGCCCGATCTATCGGGCGCGCCACGCCGTCGTCAGCTCGGCTGGCTCAGTTCTACGCGGACCTGCGCGCCCGCGCGCTGCTGGATGATCGGAAGAAGCGCCTGCACCTTGTCCACGCGAATCGGGTCGACCTCGATCGAGAGCACGTCGCTACTCGGCCACCGCGTACGGCAGGTCTTGATGCCGTTCTGGCGCAGGACCGCTTCAGCGTAGGTGCTGAGTCCGCTTTGGCCAGCTGTCACATCGGTCATGGTGCGCTCCGTCCTCATGCGCTGACTCGGGGACCCCGCCAGCATCAACCTTCCGCCGACTGCGCGGGTGGCTCATGCTGATGGTAGGCCGTCCCGGCTGTGCGTCTCGCCGACGTTGCTCCTCAGGTGTTCAGCACGGCGGCCAGATCGCGATAGGTCTGCCCTCGGCTCTGCTCTGGATCGGCCACCAGCACCTGGAGCAGGACGACATCCGCCCCCGCGTCGTGGTGCGCCCGCACCCGCTCGGCGATCGCGTGCGGGTCGCCCCACGCCACGATTGCGTCGACCAGCGCGTCGCTGCCCGCTCCAGCCAGGTCGTCATCGCCCCAGCCGAAGCGGCGCAGGTTGTTGGTGTAGTTGGGCAGCGTCAGGTAGACCGTCATATGGGTGCGGGCCAGCGCCCGGGCCCGGGCCGGATCGGTCTCGAGCACCACAGCGATCTCGGTGGCGATACGCGGTCCGTCCCCGATCAGGGCACGCGCGAACGCGGTGTGCTCGACGGGAACGAAGTAGGGGTGGGCCCCCGCCGTCCGTTCGGCAGCCAGTTCGAGCATCCGGGGGCCGAGCGCGGCCAGCATCAGATTCTCGCGCGGCACCGGATTCGCCGAGGCGGCCAACGCGTCCAAATACTGGACGGTCGTTGTGTAGGGCCGGTCGTAGCTGCGGCCGACCCGCTCGACGGCCGGCGCATGACTCGCTCCCAGCCCGAGGGTGAATCGTCCGCCCGAGGCGGCATTGAGCGCCGCGGTCCTGGCCGCCGTCTCGTCCGGGTCGGAGTGGTAGACGGTCAGGATGCCACTGGCCACAGGCAGCGTCGTGGTCGCCGCGAGCGCCTCGCCGTAGACCGGCGCCAGCTGCGAATCGAACCCGCCCGGGATCCACAGCTCGGAGAAACCCAAACCCTCGATGGCGCGAGGGCCCTGATCGGAAGTCACCCAGTCCGTCGGCAGTCCGGACCGGACGCTGACCCAGATGCCGACCGATTTCGTGCGCTGATCACCCATGCGCCGAACCTACTCGGCGGCGGGCCAGCCCAGGTGGTCGCTATTCGCCGCCCACGTGCGTCTCGAGCCAGCTGGTCAGCGGAGCTAGGGATCGCCAGGACTTCGCGATCTCCGTGCGGGCCCGCTTGGTGCTGAGCCAGGCCGGTGCGCCGAACTGACGATGCGCGGTGAGCGTCTTGTAGAGCAGCAGGTCCGCTCGCGGATGATCCTTCGGGTAGCCGCTCGGCACCCGGGTGACGCGTTCGCCGTGGATCTCGTAGTGGGCCCGCGCGACTGCGGTCACCGCCCGGTGCAGGGCCGGTCCGGCGACGTCGTCGGCCACCGCACGGCGCAACCGCGCGACCTGGGCCGACTCGGTGCTCCAGTATCCGCCGGCCAGCATCAGACCCTCGGGGCCGACCTGCAGGTAGAGCGAGGACTCGGCGAACCAGATCCCCTGGTGGGTCTTGTACGGCGTCTTGTCCTTGGCGAAGCGGATGTCACGATAGGGCCGGAAGAACTTCGGGGCGCCGAACTCCGCTGCCAGCTCGCGCGTCAACGCCTCTAGCGGGGCCCGCACGCTCTCGTCGTAGATGTGCTTGTGGGCGGCCCAGAAGGTCTTGCTGTTGTCGGCCTCCAGGTCTTCGTAGAAGTCCAGTGCGGCCAGCGGAATCCCGGTGAAGGTCACGCCTTCGAGCCTAGTTCGGGTCGTGGCCGCATCGGCGACCAGCTCGACCTGGACCGATACCTCCGCCGCGCGGAATTGCGGATGGTCTTGTCGACCGTTCGACCGACAGACGGCCGCGCGAGCCGGCGTCATCATTGCTGGTACGCGCTTCAAACGCACCAGGAAGGACAGTCCCGGCCATGGTCGACTCGGGTTCGCCCTCGGCAGCCAGTCCAGACAAGAGGCGATTCACCGAGAACTTCGGTGTGCCCGAAGACGCCGGTATACCGCGGTCAAGCCAGAACCTGCTCCTCTGGGAAGGATGGGCCTCGCGGGTGTATCTCGCGATATTCGCGGGGCTTGGCTGTCTCGCGATATCCATCACGCCCGCCCTGCACAGGCTCGGCCTCGCGCTCGGGGTCGGACTGTGCGGCGTCGCCGTCACCAGCGCCATCATCGCGCTTGGCTACCACCGGAAGTACGCCACCGCGTGCCGACACGAGAACATCGATCCGTACTGGCGCCGTGACGGGCGCAGAGCGTGGTGGCGCTAGCGCCTACTGCGCGACGAGAGCGACCGGACGTGTGTTGACAACCCGGGGTTGACAACGACAACCGGGGTTGTCATCCTCGTCTAATGGCGCGGACGGCAGACTTTCAAACAGAGTTCGACGAGCTTCGCCGCGTCAGGGTCGAGGCGCTCTCGCACTGGGTCCAGGCCCAGGAATGTCATCGGAAACGCAAGGTGATGATGAAGGAGCTGATCGCGAAGGGCTTCTCGCAGGCGGATATCGCCCGGGAACTCGGCGTCAGCCGCCAAGCCGTACAAAAGATGCTGACCCTGTAGCCGGGCTCAATCGCCGTTGCTAGCCGATCACTCGTCTCAGAGCGTGGTGTGGATGCCGATCTCGCGTAGCTGGCCGGCGCCGGTATCGAGCAGGCGGGCGGAGCCGTCGGCGGCCCAGCCGGCACTGGCGAAGAAGGCGCGCGATACCTCGTCGGCCTCGAGCAGCCAGGCGCGCGCGGTATGGACACCGCTCAGGCGCAAGGTGTCGACGGCGGCCGCCAACAGCCGCGAGCCGTGCCCGCGCCGCCCCCAGCGGGCCTCGACCAACAGCGGACCGATCAGGGCCGTGCCGTCCTCGCCCGGCGCCAAGGCGACGAAGCCGACCGCCCACTGCCCTTCCTGGGCCAGCAGCACGCCGTGGGTGGGCGATGGCGGGTGGGCGATGGCGTCGGACCAGATGGCCGCGGCTGCGTCCTCGGACAGGCTGTCGAGGATCGGCTGGGGCAGGATCGTTGCGTACGCGGTCCGCCAGGACTGGACCTGGATTCGAGCCAGTTCCGCTGCGTCGGAGACGACAGCGGGTCGGACGCTGACGTCAGCCACGGGCTCAGCCTAGGGAACGTCGGTTCCGGCGTCGGCCGCGGCATAGGACTCGCCCTCGGCCCGCTCGCGGCGTCGCTTGCGCAGATGCAGCACCACGGCGACGGCGATGACGACCGCCAGGATGCCCAGCGGCGCATAGGTCAGGTACTGGCTGACGGTGTTCAGCGCCGAGGCGAAGGCGTACCCGAGCAGGACGCAGCCGGCCGCCCAGATCGTGCCACCGGCCGCGTTCCAGGCCAGGAACGTGCGATAGCGCATGCCGCTCATCCCGGCCATCGAGGGCATCAGGGCCCGCATGAGGGCGACCAGCCGGCCGAAGAAGACGGCCTTGCCGCCGTGCTTGTGCAGGAACGCGTCGGCCTGCGACCAGCGTTGTTCGCCGACGACGTTGCCGACCCGCGAGCGGCGCAGGCCCGGTCCGAACTTGCGGCCGAACTCGTAGCCGACCGAGTCGCCGGAGATGGCGCAGACGACCGCGATGACGATCATCACCTCGAGGTTGAGCTGGCCGTAGCGGCAGAAGTAGCCCGCGACCAGCAGCGCGATCTCACCCGGCAGGACGAAGCCGACCAGGATCGCCGCCTCGCAGAAGGCCAAGCCCCCGGCGAGCAGGTACATCCAGGGTCCGATCGCGTCGCCGATGCTGCGCATGATGGACTCGAACATCCCCGAATCCTGCCATGCCTCAACGGGTCGGGGTCGGGGTCGGGTTCTAAGGTTCGGACGTGCCGCCGACCATCTCTGCCGAGCGGGCTCGGCGCATCGCGCTGGCCGCGCAGGGTTTCGCCGATCCCCGTCCTGCCGGCCGCATCGACGCCCGCCACCTGCGCAAGGTGATCGATCGGGTCGGGCTGTTGCAGCTCGATTCGGTCAACGTCTTCTGCCGTTCGCATTACCTGCCCGTCTTCTCGCGTCTCGGACCCTATCCGCGCGCGGCGCTGGACACCTTGACCGCTCATACGGCCGGGCCGGTCAAGCGCGAGCTGTTCGAGTACTGGGCCCACGAGGCCTCCCTGGTGCCAGTGGAGTTCGAGCCGCTGCTGCGCTGGCGGATGGCGCGGGTGGACGCCGACGCGTGGGGCGGCATGGTCCGCGTGGCCCGCGAGAATCCGGCGTTGCTCGAACAGGTGCTGCAGCTAATCGAGACGAACGGCCCGATCCGGTCGGGGCAAACCGGGATCGCGGCACCCGTGCGCACGCCCGGGCAGATGTGGAACTGGCATGACGGCAAGATCGCGCTGGAGTACTTGTTCTGGTCGGGTCGCATCACCGCCGAGCGACGGATCAACTTCGAACGTCGCTACGACCTGCGCGAGCGGGTGCTGCCACCGGTGGTCCTGGCCACGCCCACGCCCTCGCTCGAAGATGCCCAACGCGAACTGCTCCGGATCGCCGCTCGCAGTCTGGGCGTGGCCACCGAGCCGGACCTGGGGGACTACTTCCGGATTCCCCGAGCCGAATCCAAGCTCCGGGTGGCCGAGCTGGTCGAGGCCGGCGAGCTCGAACCGGTGCAGGTGCAGGGCTGGCGGGCGCCGGCCTACCTCACCCCCGGCGCCCGCCAACCGCGACGGATCCAGGCCCGCGCGCTGCTGTCCCCGTTCGACTCCCTCATCTGGTTTCGCGAGCGGACGGAGCGCCTGTTCGACTTCCGCTACCGGCTCGAGATCTACACGCCGCAGGCCAAACGGGTCTACGGCTACTACGTGCTGCCGTTCCTGCTCGGCGAGCAGTTGGTGGCCCGGGTCGACCTCAAGAGCGACCGGGCGGGCGGGGCGTTGCTGGTCCGCTCGGCGTTCGCGGAGGCCGTCGTCGACCGCGCGCTCGTGGCCGCCGAGCTGGCCGCGGAGCTGGCCATCACCGCGCAGTGGCTGGGGCTGGACCGCGTCGTCGTCGAACCCCGCGGCGATCTGGCCGCGGAGCTGGCGCGTGCCGTAGGCCCCAGGAATCGCGGCGCCGGTTAGGCTCGACGCAACCCACTCGCAGCTTGGAGAACCTGACGTGCCCGACATCGTGCAGCCCAAAGCGCAGGTCATCGCCTGGACCCACTTCGAGGCTCCGGCCGACGTCCCGTGGGAGACCGACACCGACGGCGGCGAAGCGCTGGCCGAGTTCGCCGGGCGGGCCTGCTACCAGTCGTGGAAGAAGCCGAATCCGGCCACGGCGACCAACGCGGGCTATCTGCACCACATCCTCGAGGTCGGGCATCTCTCGGTGCTCGAACACGGGACGGTGACCTTCTACCTGACCGGCATCTCGCGGTCGCTGACCCACGAGTTGATCCGGCACCGACACTTCTCCTACTCCCAGCTCTCGCAGCGGTATGTGCCCGAGCGCGACGCGGCGATGGTCGAACCCGACGTGATCGCCCAGGACCCCGAGCTGCACGCGAAGTTCGTGGCCGCGAGCGAGGCGGCGATCACCGCCTACACCGAGCTGCTCGGGGGACTGGAGAAGACGTTCGCCGACGTCGAGCACGCCACGCTGCGGCGCAAGCAGGCCCGTCAGGCCGCCCGCGCGCTGCTGCCCAACGCCACCGAGACCCGCATCGTCGTGACCGGTAACTACCGGGCCTGGCGGCACTTCATCGCCATGCGGGCCTCCGAGCACGCCGACGTCGAAATCCGCTCGCTGGCGATCAGCTGCCTGCGCGAACTGCAGCGGGTCGCGCCCAACGCCTTCGCCGACTTCGAGATTTCGTCCCTGCCGGACGGTACCGAGGTGGCGGCCAGCGAGTTCGTCGGCGAAGGCTGATATTCGGGCCGCGTTCGCCGCGCGGACACGGTAGTTTTGCCCCATGCCCACTGCGACCGCGCCGTTCGGACGGCTGCTCACCGCGATGGTCACGCCCTTCGACGTAACCGGCGCCCTCGACCTGGACACCGCGGTCGCGCTCGCCACGCATTTGGTGGATGAGCAGGGCCACGACGGCCTGGTGATCAACGGGACGACGGGGGAGTCGCCGACCACGACCGACGCCGAGAAGTCGGCCCTGGTGCGGGCCGTGGTCGATGCGGTCGGCGACCGGGCCCACATCGTGGCCGGCGTCGGGACGTTCGACACCGTCCACTCGATCCACCTGTCCGAGCAGGCCGCGAAGGCGGGTGCGGCCGGCCTGCTGGTCTCGACGCCGTACTACTCGCGCCCGCCCCAGGCCGGCCTGCTGGCCCACTTCCGGGCCATCGCCGACTCCACCGACCTCCCGGTCATGCTCTACGACATTCCCAGCCGCGCCGGTGTGGCGATCGCCCCCGACACGATGATCGCCGCGGCGGCGCACGACCGGATCGTGGCGATCAAGGACGCCAAGGGCGACCTACCGGCCAGCAGCCGGGTGATCGCCGAGACCGAGCTGGCCTTCTACTCCGGCGATGACGCGATGACCCTGCCGCTGCTCGCCGTCGGCGCGGTCGGCGTGGTCGGCACCTCCACCCATTTCTGCGGACCCCAGACCAAGGCCCTGATCGAGGCCTATCTGGCCGGCGACGTGGGCGAGGCCCGGCTCCGGCACGCCCAGTTGCTGCCCATCTACACCGGCATCTTCCGCACCCAGGGCACGATCCTGGTCAAGGCCGGCTTGACCCTGCGGGGCCGATCGGCCGGCCGGGTCCGCTTGCCGCTGGTCGATGCGACCGATCACGAGATCAGCCACCTACGCGAGGATCTGGCCGCGGCCGGGCTCTGAACCGCGCCCGACGGGCCGACGCGCCTGAGACACAACGGTCGACCTCACAGTTAGGGTTGATCGGTGGCTACCTCGACCAAAACGCGCCCGAGCAAGAGTCCAGCCCGACGCCCGCCGGCCCGGCGCCCCGCGGCCCGCTCGAACAACCCGTTCGCCGTACTCGGACGCGGGATCCTCGGCCTCTATCACGCGCTGGCCCGCCTCGTCGGCCGCACGGCCCGGGCGGCCGGACGCAACGCCGCCACCGCGCGTGACATCGACGCCAGCCACCGCCGGGACGGCGCCGGGCTCGCGCTGCTGGCCCTCGGGCTGGTCACGGCCGTCGCGGTCTGGCTCTCCTCGGCCGGCCCGATCGGCTCACTGCTCAACTCCGCGCTACGCTCCGTGGTCGGCAACGGCGCCGTCCTGCTGCCGGTGCTCTTCGTCGCCGGTGGTCTACACCTGTTGCGTCAGGCCCCCGATCAGGGCCATCGCGGTCGGATGATCGTCGGTAGCCTTGCTCTCACCCTCTCGGTGCTGGGCCTGCTGCATCTGTGGTCGGGATCGCCGACGACGGCCGCGGGACTCCGGCACGCCGGCGGCCTGCTGGGCTACATCGCCGCGGCTCCGCTGACCGCCGGGCTGTCGGCGATCCTCACCGTCCCGGTGCTGTTCCTGCTCGGCGCGTTCGGGGTACTGGTGGTCACCGCGACGCCGGTGCGCCAGATTCCGCAGCAGCTGCGCGAGATCCTGCACCGCCAGCCCCGGCCGGCGACGGCAAGCCCGCAGGACAGCCCCACGACCGCGGCCCGCGTCCCAGAGCCGACGGCTACGACCGAACTCCCCGACCTGGCCGACTTCGAGGCCCCGCTCGAGGCAGCGGCGGTCAAACCGCGCAAGCCACGGGTGGCGAAGCTTGCCCCCGAGGAGGACCTCCCGCCGATCTCCGAGCCGATGCAGCTCGAACTCAACAATGGCGGGGGCCTCTACACGCTCCCCTCGCTGAAGGATCTCGCTCAGGGCAGCCCGCACCTGGAACACACCAAGGCCAATGACGAGGTCATCAGCGCGCTGCAGGGCGTGTTCGCCGACTTCGGGGTCGATTGCGAGATCACCGGGTTCAGCCGGGGCCCGACCGTGACCCGCTACGAGGTGACACTCGGCCCGGCGGTCAAGGTCGAGCGCATCACCCAGTTGCAGCGCAACATCGCCTACGCGGTGAAGAGCCCCGACGTGCGGATCCTGAGCCCGATTCCCGGCAAGAGCGCGGTGGGCGTCGAGATCCCGAACGCCGATCCGGAAATCGTCATGCTCGGCGACGTCCTGCGGGCCCCAGTGGCCCAGCGCGATCAGCACCCGATGGTGGTCGCGCTCGGCAAGGACGTCGAGGGCGGCTTCGTCATCGCCAACCTGACCAAGATGCCGCACCTGCTCGTCGCCGGCGCCACCGGAGCGGGCAAGTCGAGCTGCATCAACTCGATGCTGCTCTCGATCCTGACGCGGGCCACGCCCGACCAGGTCCGGATGGTGCTGATCGATCCCAAGCGGGTCGAGTTCGCGGCCTACCAGGGCATTCCGCACCTGGTCACGCCCGTCATCACCAACCCGAAGAAGGCCGCCGAGGCGCTGCAATGGGTCGTGCGCGAGATGGACATGCGCTATGAGGACATGGAGCACAGCGGCGTCCGGCACATCGACGACTTCAACCGCAAGGTGCGCAGCGGAGAGTTGATCGCCCCACCGGGATCCGAGCGCATCTACACGACCTACCCGTACCTGCTGGTGATCATCGACGAGTTGGCCGACCTGATGATGGTCGCCCCGCGCGACGTCGAGGACGCGGTCGTACGGATCACCCAGCTGGCCCGGGCGGCCGGCATCCACCTGGTCATCGCGACCCAGCGTCCGTCGGTCGACGTCGTCACCGGGCTGATCAAGGCCAACGTGCCCTCGCGGCTGGGCTTCAAGACCTCCTCGGTCACCGACTCGCGGGTCATCCTGGATCAGCCCGGGTCGGAGAAGCTGCTCGGCAAGGGTGACGGCCTGTTCTTGCCCATGGGCGCGTCCAAGCCGGCTCGTATCCAGGGCGCCTACGTCACCGACGAGGAGATCCACGCGATCGTCGGGCATACCAAGACCCAGCTGCAGCCGACCTACCGGGAGGACGTAACCGCTCCGCAGGCCGCGAAGAAGGAGGTCGACGAGGAGATCGGCGATGACCTCGACTTGTTCCTGTCCGCGGTCGAACTCGTCGTCTCGACCCAGTTCGGGTCGACGTCGATGCTGCAGCGCAAGCTGCGCGTCGGGTTCGCCAAGGCCGGCCGGTTGATGGACCTGATGGAGTCGCGCTCGATCGTCGGGCCGTCGGAAGGTTCCAAGGCCCGCGACGTGCTGGTCGCCCCCGACGAACTGGCCGGACTGCTCTACACGTTGCGCAACGGCGGCACCGCCGATGACCTGGTCGAAGACGACACCGCGAGCGACGAGGCCGAGGAACCCGCGCCGTTCTGAGCTCCAGACACCACAAAGCCCGCACCGTCAGTCGACGATGCGGGCTTTGTCGTTGATCGAGGTCAGCCTCGGCGGTGCCGAGCGACGTGGAACATCCGGTGCAGGCCGAAGAAGCCGCGCCGGCCGAGCGAGCGGTGCCGCCCGTCATATCCAGTGGCGTGGGCCGCGCGCGTCGATGCGCCGGACCAGCCGAAAACTCCATTCGCAGCGCTCACAGTCGCCACCTCCCCTGCTCGGGAAACTAGTGGGACAGATGGGGTTTGGCGTTCAGGCGCGCCGACACTGTCGATCTTGCGTTGAGAGTTCTCAGAGTTTCAACAGCATCCGGGCGTTGCCCAGCGTGTTCGGTTTGACGTACTCCAGGCCCAGGAACTCGGCTACGCCCGGGTCGAAGGACTGCCGCAGCGCCGCGTAGGTCTCGGGGTCGACCGGCGTTCCCTCGATCTCGACGAAGCCGTGGGCGGCGAAGAACTCGGTCTGAAACGTCAGCGCGAACAGTCGCGACAGACCCAGCTCCCGGGCCCCGTTCACCAAGGCGGCCAGCAGCCGGTCGCCGTAGCCGCGGCGCAGGTGATCGGGATGCACGGCCAGCGTGCGGATCTCACCGAGGTCGGCCCAGAGCACGTGCAGCGCACCGCAGCCAACCACCGTCTCATCCACCTGGACGACGCGAAAGTCCTGGACGTCCTCGTACAGGGTGACGAGATCCTTCGCGAGCAGCTTGCGGCCCACTCCCGCGTAGCCGTCGACGATCGACTTGATCGCTACGACATCCGCGGTGCGGGCGCGGCGGACCTGGATCGACACGCTACAAACGGTATCGGTTACCGGGCGCGGGTACTCTGCTGTCGTGTCACAGCCACCTGCGTCGCGCGGCGTAGCGCTGGTGACCCTGGGCTGTGCCCGCAACGAGGTCGACTCCGAAGAACTGGCCGCCCGCCTCGGTGGCGGTGGCTGGAACCTGGTCGACGCCGATTCCGCCGACGTCATCGTCGTCAACACCTGCGGGTTCGTCGACGCGGCCAAACAGGACTCGATCGACACCCTCATCGCCGCCGCCGACAGCGGCCGCAAGGTCGTCGCCGTGGGTTGTCTGGCCGAGCGTTATGGCGACCAGTTGGCGCAGTCGCTGCCCGAGGCCGACGCGGTGCTGGGCTTCGAGTCCTACGCCGACATCGCGGCTCGCCTCGACGATGTCGCCGCCGGCCGGCCGATCCAGGCCCATCGCCCGCGGGATCGCCGAACGCTGCTGCCGATCAGCCCGACCGCCCGCCCGGCCGCCGCCGCCGAGCAGGCCATCCCCGGCCACGCCTGGCTGCCGACCGCGGCCAGCCGGACCCGGCTCTCGAGCGGGCCAGTGGCCTATCTGAAGCTGGCCTCGGGGTGTGACCGGCGCTGTACCTTCTGCGCGATTCCCTCCTTCCGCGGCTCGTTCGTCTCCCGCCCACTCGACGACGTCCTGGCCGAGGCCCGTTGGCTGGCCTCTACGGGCGCCCGCGAGATCGTGCTGGTGAGCGAGAACTCGACGTCCTACGGCAAGGACCTCGGTGACCTGCGCTCGCTCGAGCGCCTGCTGCCCGAACTCGCGGCGGTCGAGGGCATAGACCGGGTTCGTGTCTCCTACCTGCAGCCGGCCGAGCTGCGTCCGGACCTGCTGCGCATCATCGCCACCACCGACGGGATTGCGCCCTACTTCGACCTCTCCTTCCAGCACGCCAGTGCGAGTGTGTTGCGGCGGATGAAGCGCTTCGGCTCGACCGAGAGTTTCCTCGAGCTGCTCGAACGCGCGCGGTCGTTCGCCCCGGAAGCCGGTGCCCGCAGCAACGTCATCGTGGGCTTCCCGGGCGAGACCGAGGACGACCTGGCCGAGCTGGTGCGCTTCCTCGAGGGCGCTCGCCTAGACGCGATCGGCGTGTTCGGCTACTCCGACGAGGACGGGACGGAGGCGGAGAAGTTCGACGGCAAGCTGTCGGCTGACGTCATTGCCGCCCGGGTCGAGCAAGTGTCCGCTATTGCCGACGAGCTGGTCAGCCAGCGGGCCGAGGACCGGATCGGCACGGTGGTCGACGTACTCATCGAGGAGTCCGGGTCGGACGAGGTCTCGGGCCGCGCGGCCCACCAGGGCCCCGACGTCGACGGGCTGACCCGCCTGCTCGGGACCGCGGCGCCGGTCGGAACCATCGTGGCCGCCCGAGTCGATGACACCGACGGCGTCGACCTGGTGGCGACCGCACTGGAGTTGACGCAACCCGGGCCGACCCGATGACCCAGTTCGGCGACCGCTTCGATCCGCGGCTCGGTGCGATGCCCGATGCGTTGCCGGACGACCCGCTCGCCGATGAGCCCAGCCACGTCTCGGCCTGGAACATCGCCAACGCGCTCACGGTCTTTCGGCTCCTCCTCGTGCCGGTGTTCATCGTCGTGCTCTTTCACGACGGCGGCCACAACACCACGTGGCGCATCTGGGCCTGGGTCGTGTTCGCGATCGCGTCGCTGACCGATCGTTTCGACGGCGAGATCGCGCGCAAGCGCGGCTTGATCACCGAGTTCGGGAAGCTGGCCGACCCGATCGCCGACAAGGCCCTGATCGGCTCGGCCCTGATCGGCCTGTCGATCCTGGGCGATCTGCCGTGGTGGGTCACGATCGTGATGGTGGTCCGCGAGGTCGGCGTCACGCTGCTGCGCTTCTGGGTCATCCGCCACGGCGTCATCGCCGCCAGTCGCGGCGGCAAGCTCAAGACCCTGCTGCAGTCGGTCGCGACCGGGCTCTACATCCTGCCGCTGAGCGGGTGGCTGCACGACGTTGCTGCCGTGATCATGCTGGCCGCGGTGGTCGTGGCGCTGGTGACCGGCGCCGACTACGTGGCGCGCGCGATCCGGCTGCGCCGAGACGGCCGCGCCATCGCCACGGCCTGAGATTCTCGGCGTACTCCTGCACGGTCGGAACCCAGGTGACCCGGCAATCGTTGGACGGAATGTAGATCGTGATTACGTCGTTACGTTCGCTGTAAGCGGATTGCTCGTCGGGCGCCTGAACGAGGCAACGTCAGCGGGTAGCGTGATCCATCCAGTCCGAGGGGAGTCCAGCATCATGGCCGTTCTTCGTCAGGTGGTCGGTGACACCCTGCGTGGGGTCCGGCTGCGTCAGCGGCGCACCCTGCGGGAGGTCTCCGCCGCCGCTCGCGTCAGCCTGGGGTATCTGTCCGAGGTCGAGCGAGGGCAGAAGGAACCGTCCTCGGAGCTGCTGGCCTCGATCTGCCGGGCCCTGGACGTCGAGCTGTCGGAACTGTTCCGAGAGGTCACCGACACCCTGCGCCGGGAAGAGAAGCTCGCGCTGCGCACCAGCGCTCACAGCCGCCTTGCCGCGGCCCCGGACGGCACCGCCACTGGCGGCGTCCAGGTGCGTTCGCTACCGACCGTCGCGGCCTGATTCCCGGGCTCTTCGCGCGCCTCCCGGCCTGGCCGCACCGCGGCGGTAGCGTCGCCGCTATGACCTCTGGTCGGCCCGATCCGCTCCTGCAGACCTTGTTCCGCCCGACCGTCACGACGGCAGATCTGGCCTCGGCGGCACCGGTGCGTATCGCCGGAACGCGTACCCGCGGTGGCAACGCGATGAACCGAACCCGGGTTGCGCTGCTCGATGGCGCGCGGCAGGCGGTTTCCGATTCGGGCACGAGGATCACGATGGCGCAGGTGGCGTTGGCCGGCGGCGTGGCCAAGGCCACGCTCTACAACCACTTCCGTACCCGCGAAGCCGTACTGAGCGCGCTGCTCGAGGATGAGGTCAACCGGCTGATCAGGCTGGCGCAGGCCGAGACCGATCTCGGCGGCGCCCTCGTGTGCGTGGCCTCGGAGCTGTCGCAGAACTGGATGCTGCGCACGTTGGGCGAGCTCGATCCGGCGACGCTGATGCAGTTGGCGCGTATAGATCTGGGTGGTGAGGGGTGGCGCGCGGCCCGTGACGCCGTGCGCGAACATCTGGAGCGGGCCGGTCGGCGCGGCACCATGACCGTGCTGCGCTGGTTCTCCTCGTTCGTGCTCACCCCGGGCGATACCGCGAGCATTACCGCCGACGCCGCTGTGTTGCTGGCTGGTCTGCCCGTGCGCCGGGGCGGTGCTCCGTGACACCATGGATCGAGTAGCCGGTGGTCGGCTCGATTCTGGAGGGCTCCTGCAATGGCTAAGGCCAACCCAGTCGTACGGTGGTGGCGCTATATGTCGGCGTGGTCGGGCGCGAAGCTCGATGAGAAGGCCGACCCGAAGATTCAGATCCAGCAGGCCATCGAAGAGGCTCAGCACCAACATGAGCAGCTGACCCGCCAGGCGGCGGCCGTCATCGGCAACCAACGGCAGTTGGAGATGAAGCTCGACCGCCAGCTCGGTCAGGTCGAGACGTTGCAGGCGCAGGCCCGCCAGGCATTGGTGCTGGCCGACAAGTCCCGGGCCGAGGGCGATGAAGCCAAGGCGGCGGAGTTCGAACAGACCGCGCAGGTGCTGGCCAATCAGTTGGTGACCGCCGAACAGGGCGTCCAGGACCTCAAGACGATGCACGATCAGTCGATCGGCGCGGCCGAGCAGGCCCGGCAGGCCGTGCAGGACAACCAGATGCTGCTGCAGGACAAGCTGACCGAGCGCACGAAGCTGCTCAGCCAGCTCGAGCAGGCCAAGATGCAGGAGACGGTCGCCGCGGCCCAGGCCCAGATGAGCGAGCTGGCCGCACCGAAGAACACGCCGTCACTGGAAGAGGTCCGCGACAAGATCGAGAAGCGGTACGCGACGGCGCTGGGTCAGGCCGACCTGGCCCAGAACAGCGTCAACGGACGGATGATCGAGGTCAAGCGCGAGACGCTCAACCTGCAGGGCTCGGCCCGCCTGGACGAGATCCGCGCCTCCCTGGAGGCCAGCAAGCCAGCCGTAACGAGCGGGCCGGCGACGCCCGCCGTCGAGGCGGCACCCGAAGCACCCCCGGCCGATCCGCAGTAGCCGGATCGACCCACGCGTGCCGGTCGGCCTGCGCCGCCGTACGGCCACAGGGTTTGTGCTCGAAATCGACGTCGAAGGACGCGAAATCGGTCGCTACAGCGACGATTTCGGCCACAAACGTGAGGACAAGGCGCTCGGCCTCGTGGGGGATGGTCACCGAGGGGAGTTCAGCGCGTAGGCGCCGCTGGCGACGGTTCAGCCCCGCAGACGTAGCCCGCGCGGTGAGGGTCGAAACCCGGCCGCGGTGAGCGCGTGCCCCAGGGCGGAATCGGCGACGGGCGCGCCGTCGGCCTTTTCCACCGACAGGCGGCCCAGTCCACCGTCGCGCACGGTAAGCGCCAGGGCGTCGGCGGCCGGTTGCAACGCCGTCTCCTCGTCGGTGAAGGACAACAGCGTGCGCCCGCCGCGCTCCACGTAGAGCACGCAGGCGCCGTCGACCAGGACCACGAGCGCACCCGCTTTGCGGGCGGGTTGGTGGCCCCGCCGTTGCCCGCCGCTCGGGTCCTCGACCGGTCGAGTCGGCCAGGGCAGCGCCGCGCCGTAGGGGTTGGCCGGATCGGTCGCGGCCAGCACGACCGCCCGCGGTCCGGGTGAGCTCGACTCACGGGCCAGGGTCCGCAGCCGATCGACCGCTCCCGGCAGGGCGAACTGGGCCGCGCCGAGTCCTTCGACAAAGTATCCGCGCCGGGCCCGACCTGATTCCTCGGCCGCCTTCAGGATCGGATACACCGCGGCGAACCCGCCCGGGACATCTTCGGCGACCACCGAGCCACGGGTGAGCAGGCCATAGCGATCGAGCAGCACCTCGGTGAGGGCGAGCCCGCGCTGGGTCGGGTCGTTCGCGGGCTCGGGCAGGCGCGACCACCGTCCGCTCATCGCCACCGGACCCGGGGTTCGGGCGCCGCGCGGGGCGAGGTCGGCGTAGCGGCCGTAGCGCGCGCGGGGCGTGCGGGCGGCCCTCGACGCAAGCGCGGTGGTGCCCAGCAGGGCGCGAATCGGCGCGATGGTGTCGTTGGTGAGCAGCCCGGCCCAGACCAGGTCCCAAACGGCCACGGCGAGGTCGGCGTCTGGGGCATCCGGCACGAGGCTGCGGAAGAACAGCGCCTGCGCGCCCGGTAACGCGGCCAGGACGGACTCGGCCAGCTCGCCCTCGGGTGCCGCCCCTCGCGGCAGGACCAGGTTGGCCAGCTCGGCGGGAGCCAGCGCGATCCAGCCGTCGGACTGGGGCAGCGACCCGGCGCCGCACCAGAGCACCTCACCGGCCAGGGTCAGCTCATCGAGCATGCCCGGGCGGTAATCCAGTACCCGGGCCGGAAGGATCAAGGACTCCAGCGCGGAGGCGGGCACGACCGCCCCGGCCAACTGCTCGATGGCCCGCAACAGTCCGTCGATGCCCCGGGCGGGAGCTCCGATGCCCTGCCAGGACGGCACGAAGCGGGCCAGGGCCTCGATCGGGACCGGCTCGACCTCTTTGCGCAGCCGGGCCAGTGAGCGCCGCCGGATCGAACGCAGTACCTCGGCATCGCACCACTCGCCGCCCTGCCCGCCCGGCCGGAACTCACCGGGAACGACCCGGCCTGTGCCGCGTAGGCGTTCCAGCGCGATCGCGATGACGGCCGGTCCCAGCCCAAGTCGGGCTGCTACCTCCTCGGCCCGAAATGGCCCGTGGGTGCGGGCGTAGCGCCCGACGAGATCGCCGAGCGGATCGCGCACCGGCTCGGTGAACACCTCTGGGACGCCGACGGGTAACGCGCAGCCGAGGGCGTCCCGCAGCCGTCCGGCGTCCTCGATCGCCACGAAACGCTCGGCGCCCGCGATGCGCACCCGAATGGCCCGCCGGGTCGCCTCGAGTTCCTCCAGCTCGCCGGCGCGCATCCCGCGGGCGATGGCCTCGCCCGCACTGAGATCGCCGACGGTCCGGAGCAGGTCGGCGCCGGTGTCCAGGCCCCTGACCGCGCGATCCGGCGCGAGGTGTTGCAGCTCGGCCTCCACCTCCTCGATCGCACCGGCGTCCAGTAGTTCACGCAGATCGCTGGAGCCGAGCAGCTCGGCCAGCAGGGTGGTGTCGAGCGAGAGGGCCTGGGCCCGTCGTTCGGCCAGCGGTGCATCGGCCTCGTACAAGAACATGCCCACGTAGCCGAACAGCAGCGACCGGGCGAACGGCGAGGCGGCCGGCGTCTCGACCTCGACCACCCGAACCGTCCGGGCGGCGATCTCGGCCATGATCGAAATCAGGCCCGGTAGGTCGTAGACGTCCTGCAGGCACTCGCGCATGGCTTCCAGCACGACCGGGAACGAGGAGTATTCACTGGCCACCTGCAGCAACTGATTGGCCCGTTGGCGTTGCTGCCACAACGCCGTACGCCGGTGCGGGTCACGCCGAGGTAGTAGGAGCGACCGGGCGGCGCACTCGCGAAAGCGGGACGCGAACAGGGCCGAACCGCCGACCTCGGCGGTGACGAGGGCCTCGATCTCGTCGGCGGCAAAGATGGCCAGATCGGCGCTGGGTGGTTCGGCGTCGGTGTCGGGTAGCCGCAGCACGATGCCGTCGTCGGAGTGCATCGTCTGCGCGGAGATGCCGTAGCGCTCGCGCAGGCGCGCGGTGATCGCCAATGCCCACGGTCCGTTGACCGGGGCCCCGAACGGCGAGTGCACGACCAGGCGCCAATCGCCGAGCTCGTCGCGGAAGCGCTCGACCAGCAGGGTGCGGTCATCCGGCAGGTGTGTGGTGGCCGAGCGCTGCTCGCCCAGATAGGTGATGAGATTCTGTGCGCCCCATTCGTCGAGGCCGGCCGCCTCGGCCCGCGCGAGCGCGTGCGTATCGGAGGCGCCGGCCAGCTCGCGCAGGAACGCGCCCAACGCTCGGCCGAGCTCGACCGGACGTCCGGGTGCGTCGCCCTTCCAGAACGGCATCCGGCCGACCTCGCCCGGGGCGGGTGTCACGAGCACCCGGTCGTGGGTGATCTCCTGGATACGCCAGGAGGAGGAGCCGAGCAGGAACACGTCGCCGGTGCGCGATTCGTAAACCATCTCCTCGTCCAGTTCGCCCACCCGCCGGGCCGGCCCCTCGGCCCCGGCCAGGAACACGCCGAACAGGCCGCGATCGGGAATCGTGCCGCCACTGGTCACGGCCAGGCGCTGGGCCCCGCCGCGGTGGGTGAGCAGACCGGTTACGCGATCCCACACCAGACGCGGCCGCAGCTCGGCGAAGGCGTCGGAGGGGTAGCGCCCGGCGAGCATGTCCAGCACGGCCTCCAGGGCCGAGCGGGGCAGGCCGGCGAACGGGGCGGCTCGCCGGACGAGCGCGTCGAGGTCGTCGACGGTGATGTCCTGCATGGCCACGATGGCGACGATCTGCTGGGCGAGGACGTCCAACGGGTTGCGCGGGTAACGCATCGACTCGATCTGGCCATCGCGCATCCGCTCGGCCACGACCGTGCATTCCAGGAGATCGCCCCGGTACTTCGGGAAGATCACGCCCCGCGAGACCGCTCCGACCTGATGCCCGGCCCGGCCCACCCGCTGCAGCCCGGAGGCCACCGACGGCGGCGACTCGACCTGGATCACCAGGTCGACGGCGCCCATGTCGATGCCGAGCTCGAGCGAGGAGGTCGCCACCACGGCCGGCAGCCGCCCGGCCTTGAGGTCCTCCTCGACCAGGCTGCGCTGCTCGCGCGAGACCGAGCCGTGGTGGGCGCGCGCCACGGTCAGGGGCACCCCGCCGCCCTGCCCGGAGCCACCCATCAGCTGCGCCGGGGCGTCGGCGTCGGGGCTGTTCCCACCGGCGCGCTCGTTGGCCAGCTCGTTGAGGCGGGCAGTCAGCCGTTCGGCCAGTCGGCGGGAGT
The DNA here is from genome assembly GCA_963828015.1 of uncultured Actinomycetes bacterium. Lineage (GTDB taxonomy): Bacteria > Actinomycetota > Actinomycetes > Mycobacteriales > Jatrophihabitantaceae > CAVPUA01. Next base: position 1,129,941 of record CAWHCD010000006.1, on the reverse strand, counting down.
TGGCGAACACGATCGTCGAGCGGTGCGCCTGGATGAGGTCGAGCACCCGTTCCTCGACGTGGGGCCAGATCGAGGTCCGGCGCTCGGCTGAACCGGTGGCATCGGGGATCGGCTCACCGAGATTGGCCATGTCCTCGATCGGTACGATGACCTGCAGCTCGAAGGTCTTCGCCGACGGTGGGGCGACGACGGCCACCGGTGCACTGCCACCGAGGAAGGTGGAGATCTCCTCGATCGGGCGCACGGTGGCCGACAGGCCGATGCGCTGGGCCGGGCGGTCCAGCAACGCGTCGAGGCGCTCCAGTGACAGGGCCAGGTGGGCGCCGCGCTTGGTGGAGGCGACGGCGTGTACCTCGTCGACGATGACGGTGTCGACCCCGCGCAGCGACTCACGAGCCGCTGAGGTCAGCAACAGGAAGAGTGATTCCGGCGTCGTGATCAGGATGTCGGAGGGGCGGCGGGCGAAGCGGCGGCGCTCCTCCGCGCTGGTGTCGCCCGAGCGCATGGCCACGGTGACGTCGGGCTCGGTCAGGCCCAGGCGTACCGCCGCCTGCCGGATGCCGGCCAGCGGGGAACGCAGGTTGCGCTCGACGTCGACCGCCAGCGCCTTGAGCGGGCTGATGTAGAGCACGCGACAGCGGCGTGAGGGATCGTCGGCCGGACCGAGGTGCGATAGCCGGTCGAGCGCGGACAGGAAGGCGGCGAGGGTCTTGCCCGAGCCGGTCGGCGCCACCACCAGGGTGTGCTCACCGCGTGCGATGGCCTCCCAGGCCCCTAGCTGGGCCGGGGTCGCGGCCGCGAAGGCACCTTCGAACCACGCGGTCGTGGCGGGGGAGAACGCAAGTGGCACGTCATCAGTCTGCCTGCGGTCACCGACAAGCGGCGGCCCCGAGGTCAGCCCAGCGCCAGCCGCGCCGCCAATCGCTCGCGTGCGGGGGGCCAGTCGTCGTCGGTCATCGAATACTGGACGCTGTCGCGCCAACTGCCGTCGCCGCGGATGCGGTGCTTGCGCAGGACGCCCTCACGCTGGGCCCCCAGCCGGGCGATGGCGACCTGGGACCGCTCGTTGTAGATGTCGGTGTGCCAGACGACCCGCGCGGCGCCCAACTCGTCGAAGACGTAGCGCAACAACAGCAACTTGGCCTCGGTATTGACCCCGGTCCGCCACCAGCGCTGCCCGAGCCAGGTGTGCCCGATGGCCAGCGTGCGCAGGGCCGGGTTGAGCTCGTAGATCGAGGTGGTGCCCGCGACCGCACCGGTCCGGGGATCTACCTGGGCGTAGGGCAGGCGGAGCCCCTGTGCCCGGGCGAGCAGGGAGTTGGCGATCTGTTGCCGAGCCTGCTCGAGGGTGGCCGGGGGGCCGGGATTGAGCCAGCGAAAAACCTGTTCGGCGCTCTCCCCGGTGCCCGCCGCGGCGAGCAGGCCGGGCGCGTGTTCGATCGTCAGTGGCTCGAGCCGGATCAGCTGGCCGCTGAGCACGGGCAGGCAATACCACTGGGCAGCGGGCTGGGCGGCGGAGCTCACGGGTCGATCCTGACACCTTCCGTAGGCTGGCCGCGTGCGATTAACCGACTTCTGGGCCCGGATGGAGTCGCATTTCGGGTCCGGCTATGCCCACAGTGTGGCGGCCGATTTCCGGCTGCCGCTGCTCGGCGCCACGGTCGATGAGGCGATTTCGCGCGGCGAAGAGACCAAAGTGATCTGGCGAGCGGTCTGCGAGGCGTTCGACCTGCCGGCGGAGCTGCGCTGACTCTCGGCGTGTCGGGTTGCTTCGAACAGGTGTTCGGCTAATCTGTGGATGACCGCAACGTCCCTCCACAACGAGTGGTTACGACCGCGAATTGTCCGAGGTCCGTTCTAACGTCCTCGATGACTGATGATCCGACCTAACGAAGAGGTGGCTCGACATGGCAGGACTCGACCGCGAAAAAGCGTTGGACGTCGCGCTCGCGCAGATCGACAAGCAGTACGGCAAGGGTTCGGTCATGCGGCTGGGCGACCGGCCCTACGTGCCGATCGAGGTGATCCCGACCGGGTCGATCGCCTTGGACGTCGCGCTGGGCATCGGTGGTCTGCCGCGGGGACGGGTGGTCGAGATCTACGGCCCGGAAAGTTCCGGCAAGACCACGGTGGCCCTGCATGCGGTCGCCAATGCGCAGGCCGCTGGCGGCATTGCGGCGTTCATCGACGCCGAGCACGCCCTTGATCCCGACTACGCCCGGGCTCTGGGCGTGGACACCGATGCGCTGCTGGTCAGCCAGCCCGACACCGGTGAGCAGGCGCTGGAGATCATGGACATGCTGATCCGCTCCGGCGCCATCGACATCATCGTCGTCGACTCAGTGGCCGCGCTCGTGCCGCGCGCCGAGATCGAGGGCGAGATGGGCGACAGCCACGTCGGTCTGCAGGCCCGGCTGATGAGCCAGGCGCTGCGTAAGGTCACCGGGGCGCTGAGCAACACCGGAACGACCGCGATCTTCATCAACCAGCTGCGCGAGAAGATCGGCGTCATGTTCGGCTCGCCCGAGACGACGACGGGCGGCAAGGCGCTGAAGTTCTACGCCTCCGTACGGCTGGATGTCCGCCGCATCGAGACGCTGAAGGACGGCGGGGACGCCGTCGGTAACCGCACTCGGGTCAAGGTCGTCAAGAACAAGGTGGCGCCGCCGTTCAAGCAGGCCGAGTTCGACATCGTCTACGGCCAGGGCATCAGCCGCGAGGGTTCGTTGATCGACGTTGGTGTCGATCAGGGCATCGTGCGCAAGTCCGGTGCTTGGTACACCTACGAGGGCGATCAACTCGGCCAGGGCAAAGAGAACGTGCGCACGTTCCTGCGCGACAACCCGGACCTGGCCAACGAGATCGAGAAGAAGATCAAGGAGAAGCTGGGCATCGGGGCCCGCGTCGACGCCGCTGACGCTGCCGGCTCCGTCGACGCACCGATCGACGTGATGCCGGTTCCGGTGGACTTCTGAGGCCGGCGTCGGCATGACGTTCGGAGGTGAGGCCGATGATGCGGGGGATCCGGAAGCCGTAGCCCGCATCATCTGCCTACGACTACTCGATCACCGAGCCCGAACACGGTCGGAGCTGGCCACCGCACTGGCGGGCAAAGGGGTCCCGCCAGCTGCGGCAACGGCCGTACTCGATCGCTTCACCGAGCTCGGGCTGATCGACGACCAGGCCTTCGCCGTGGACTTCGCGACCGCCCGCCAGCGGCAGCGGCAGCTGGCTCCCCGCGCGATCACCGCTGCGCTGCGCCAGCGGGGAGTCGCCGAGGAGACGATCCAGGCCGCAGTAGCCGACATTGACGAGCAGGCCCAGCGATCGGCGGCCCGGGCCGTGGTCGAGGCACGACTGCGGCGCCTCGAGGGCCTGGACCCGACCGTGGTCAGCCGTCGCTTGACGGCGCTGCTCGCGCGCAAGGGTTACTCGGGTCAGCTGGCCTACGCGACCGTTCGTGAGGCGCTGCAGGCGCGCGGGGCCGAGCCGGCCGACGCCTCGCTTGACCAAATCGGGCCCGGTTCCTAACCTCAGGAGTACCAGGAGCACCTTCATCCGGCCCGCGCCGGTTTATGCCAAGTCATGCAGTTGCACGTGATATCAGTAGTAACGCACCGTGTTCATCAATAGCCCGGCCAGTCGAGCGGGTCTAGGCACGACGCGGCGAGTCGACCCGAGGATTGGGTCGTTCCTCGCGGTGCCCCCTGGCGTACGTCTGACGGCGCTGGAGGCAAACCATGACCACGGTGCTAGTAGTCGCCCTCATCGTCTTCGGTCTGCTCGGGCTCGGCTTCGTCCTGGCCTACTCCCGACGTGGCCGGCTGGCCGCTGCGCCCCATTCGGCCCGCGCGAGCGACATCGCCGACATCGAGTCGGCCCGTCGGGCCGCCGAGACCGAGGCCGCCGCCGTCCGCAGCTCTGCACACACCGAGGCCGATGCGATCCGTCGATCAGCGAGCACCGAAGCCGAGGCGACCAAGCGGGCCGCGCTGACCGACGCCGGCAGCACGCGGGCCTCCGCCGACCAACTCGTGGCCAAGGCAGCCCAGGAGGCCGAGGCGATGCTCGCCGACGCGCGCCGCGCCGCGGCGCTCGAGGTGAGCGAGCTGACCGAGCAGGCCCGGCGCACGAGTGCCGATCTGGAGCTCGAGCTCGAACGGTTACGCGCGGCCCAGGACCGAGTCGCCGAAGAGCAGGACCGTCTCGCCGATGCGCGGAACCGCCTCGCGGCCGACCAGGCCCAGAACGAGCTCGCGGTGCAGCGGCTGTCCCAGATGCAGGCCGAGCTGGCCGAACAACTGCAGCTGCACACCCGTGAGCTCGAGCGCGTCGCCCAACTCAGCAGTACCGAGGCTAAGGCCGAGCTCATGGCCGCCGTCGAGGTCACCGCTCGCCGCGACGCGGCCCTGCTCGTCCGCACGATCGAGGGTGAGGCCCACGCCGAAGGCACGCAGCGGGCGCAGGCGATCGTCGTCGAGGCCGTGCAGCGGGTAGCCAGCGCGCAGACGACCGAGACCGTCGTGAGCGTGATGCACCTGCCTGCCGATGACATGAAGGGCCGCATCATCGGGCGGGAGGGCCGCAACATCCGGGCGTTCGAGGCCGTCACCGGGGTCAACGTGATCATCGACGACACCCCCGAGGCGGTGTTGCTGTCCTGCTTCGACCCGGTTCGGCGCGAGATCGGTCGGCTCACCCTCGAAAAGCTCGTACTCGATGGGCGCATCCATCCGCACCGGATCGAAGAGGTTTATGAGATCAGCAAGATCGAGGTCGACGCGCTCTGCCTGCGCGCCGCCGCTGACGCGCTGGTCGAGGTCGGGATTCATGACCTCGACGAACGCCTGCTGCCGACCCTGGGCCGGTTGAAATACCGCACCAGCTACGGCCAGAACGTGCTCGGTCATCTGCTCGAGACCGCTCACGTGGTCGCCGTGATGGCCGCCGAGCTCGGTATCGAGCCCACCGTCGTGAAGCGGGCGGCATTCCTGCACGACATCGGCAAGGCGCTGACGCACGAGGTCGAGGGCAGTCACGCGATCATCGGCGCCGAGCTGCTGCGGCGCTTCGGGGAGTCCGAGACCGTCGCGCACGCCGTCGAGGCGCACCACAACGAGGTCACCCCGCACTCGATCGAGGCAGTGCTCACCCAGGCCGCCGACACCTGCTCGGCTGCTCGGCCGGGAGCCCGGCGCGAGTCGCTGGAGAGTTACGTCAAGCGCCTGGCCCGCATTGAACAGATCGCCGGTTCGCGCCCGGGCGTGGAACGGGTCTTCGCGATGCAGGCCGGGCGCGAGGTGCGGGTCATGGTCCAGCCCAGCGAGGTCGACGACCTCGGTGCCCAGCTGCTCGCCCGCGAGATCGCCAAGGAGATCGAGGACGAGTTGACCTACCCCGGCCAGATCCGCGTCACCGTGGTGCGCGAGTCGCGCTCGACGGAGATCGCGCACTGACTTCCGTACTCTGGATCGGACATGAGCAGCTCACCGCGCACCTATGACATCCGTACCTACGGCTGTCAGATGAACGTCCATGACTCCGAACGACTGGCCGGGCTTCTGGAGGCCTCCGGCTATGTCCGGGCCGCGGAGGACGCCGGCAACGCGGTCGATCTGGTCGTATTCAACACCTGCGCGGTTCGCGAGAACGCCGACAACCGGCTGTACGGGAACCTGAGCCACCTGGTTCCCGCCAAGCAGGAGCGCCCGGGCATGCAGATCGCCGTCGGCGGTTGCCTGGCCCAGAAGGACCGCGCGGCGGTGCTCGACCGGGCTCCCTGGGTCGACGTCGTGTTCGGCACCCACAACCTGGCCAGCCTGCCGGTGCTGCTGGAGCGATCGCGGCACAACGCCGAGGCCCAGGTCGAAATCCTCGACGCGCTGCAGAACTTCCCCTCCGACCTGCCGTCACGTCGAGAATCGGCGCACTCGGCCTGGGTCTCGATCTCCGTCGGGTGCGACAACACCTGCACGTTCTGCATCGTGCCCAGCCTGCGGGGCGTCGAGACCGACCGCCGGCCTGGTGACGTACTGGCCGAGATCGCGGCCCTCGTCGATACCGGCGTGCTCGAGGTGACCCTGCTGGGCCAGAACGTCAACTCCTACGGGCGGGCGTTCGGGGACCCCCTGGCCTTCGGCAAGCTGCTGCGGGCCTGCGGTGAACTCGACGGACTGGAGCGGGTCCGCTTCACCAGCCCTCATCCGCGCGACTTCACCGACGACGTGATCGCCGCGATGGCGCAGACCGCGAACGTCTGCCCGCAGTTGCACATGCCCATGCAGTCCGGTTCGGATCGCATCCTGAAAGCTATGCGTCGTAGCTATCGCCGCGAGCGCTACCTGGGCATCATCGATCGGGTGCGGGCGGCGATGCCCGACGCCGCGATCACCACCGACATAATCGTCGGCTTCCCGGGTGAGACCGAGGCCGACTTCGAGCAGACGCTGGAGGCCGTGCGGACCGCCCGTTTCGCCAACGCGTTCACCTTCCAGTACTCGCCCCGCCCGGGTACCCCGGCCGCACTGATGGACGGCCAGGTGCCCAAGCCCGTCGTTCAGGAGCGCTACGAGCGACTCATCGAAGTGCAGGATCAGATCGCCTGGGACGAGGGGCGGGCTCTGATCGGGCGCCCCGTGCAGGTCCTGGTCAGCCGGGGCGAGGGACGTAAGGACGGCGCCACGGGTCGGGTCTCGGGGCGCTCGCGCGATGGACGGCTCGTGCACGTCGCGACCGGTGGACTGACCCTCGATGCCGGCGACCTGGTCAGTTCGACGGTGACCTACGCCGCCCCGCACCATCTGGTCGCCGACGCACCGATCATCGACGTCCGCCGGTGGCGGGGGACCGCGGCCGCCGAGTCGCCGGCCGGCCCGCCGACGGGAGCGAAACTGCTCACGATCGGCCCGGCGCCGACCAGCTGAGCGCTCAGGACGAGGGCAGCAACGCCCGGCGTTGCTCGACCTCGGCCTCCGCCTTGGCGATCCGGGCCGGATCGCCGGACTTGCGTGCCCGTTCCAGCTTGGCCTCCGCCTCGGCCAGCCGTTCGCGCAGCTGACTGAGGAAGGGATTGGAGTCCAGGCTGCCGCGGCGCCACTGGTCGTCGGCGGCGTCGCGCACGCGCTGCTCCGCCGCCCGCATCGCATCGTCTAGGCGACGCATCGCATCGCGCGGGACATGGCCGACCTCGTCGTAGCGCGACTGCAGGTCGCGTATCGCGCTCTGGGCCGCCCGCGGATCGCTGATGTCGATCGCCTTGGCCTGGGCGATCAGCTCTTCCTTCGCGCGCTGGTTCTGCAGTTGCTCGGCGTCGCGCTCGGCAAACACCTCCGAGCGACGGCGGAAGAACTTGTCCTGCGCGGCGCGAAAGCGGGCCCAGAGCGCGTCATCGACGTCCCGCGCGCCGCGCGGGGCGGCCTTCCATTGCGCCATCAGTGACTTGAGGTCGTCGGCGGCCTGCTTCCAGTCGCTGGACTCGGCCAGCTCCTCAGCGCGCTGGACCAGCCCTTCCTTGATCGCCTTGGCCGAACCCCGTTCTACGTCGAGCTGGGCGAAGTGGGCGCCCCGACGCTTGCCGAAGGCATCACGAGCGCTGGAGAAGCGCTTCCACAAGACCTCATCGGTCTTGCGGTCCACCCCCTTGATGAGTTTCCACTCGTCGACGATCGCGCGCAGCCGATCACCGGCGGACTTCCAGGAGGTCGAGGACTCGGCGATTTGCTCGGCTTCGGCGACGAGCCGCTCCTTGGCCGCGATCGCCTCCGCGCGCGCGGCCTGGCGAGCGGCGGTGTCGGCGGCCGCCTTCTGCTGCACGCCCGCCAGCAGGGTGTCGAGGCGAAACACCAGGCTGGCCAAGTCGCCGACGGCGGCCGCGGTCGGCAGTTGCTCGCGCAGGGCCAGGGCCTGGGTCCGGGTGGCGGCGGCCTCACCGGCGCCCGAAGCGAAGCGAAGTTCCAGCAAGGTGACCTCGGTAGCCAGGTCCTCGTAGCGGCGCTCGTAGTAGGCCAGACCGGCCTCGGCGTCACCGGCCTGCCAGGAACCGACCACTCGCTCACCGTTCGGCGTCTGCACATAGGCGGTGCCGTCGGCGTCGATTCGTCCCCAGTCCGAGCTCATGACAAGCCATTAGACACGAGAGCGGGCCAGTGTTGGCAGCCGGTTAGCCTGCGGAGGTGATCACCGCTGCCGCATTCGTGCCTCATCCGCCCCTGCTGGTGCCGGCGTTGGGCCCGGGAGCCGACGAGGAACTGGCGGGTATGCGCTCGGCCGTCCCGTTGGCGATTGCCGACATTCTCGACACCGAACCCGAGCGCCTGGTGCTGATCGGTGCGGCGCCGGAGAACACCCGGTATCCGGCGGACGTGACGGGCACCCTGCTTCCGTACGGCCTGGACGTTCACTATGACCTCGGCCGGGGGGGCGCGGTCGAGCTCCCGCTGTCCTTGACGATCGGGGCCTATGTGCTGCGCGACAGCCCGGTTCCCACCGCGGCGTTCGGGGTCGCCAACGCCTTCGCCGACAGCCTGGCCCTCGGTGAGCTGACCGAGCTGGTCAACAACGATCGGGTCGCGTTGCTCGTACTCGGCGACGGCAGCGCCCGGCGCTCGACGGCGGCGCCGGGCTACCTCGACGAGCGGGCGGAGGCGTTCGACGCCACCGTGGCCGACGCGCTCTCCTCGGCCGATGCTGCCAGCCTGGCCGGCCTGGATCTCACGCTCGGCGGCACACTGCTCGCGGCCGGCGCGCCGACCTGGCAGCTGGCCGGGACGCTGCTCGGCGGGCGATTCCGGGCCACCTCCTACTACGCGGGTGCGCCGTTCGGGGTCGGCTACTTCGTCGCGTCCTGGTTGGGCACCGGGTGAAGGTCCTCGCCGTCGTCGGTCCGACCGCCACGGGCAAGTCCGACCTGGGCGTCGCACTGGCCCAGCTGCTCGGCGGAGAGATCATCAACGCCGACTCGATGCAGCTCTACGCCGGGCTCGACATCGGGACCGCCAAGCTGCCCGCCGCGGAGCGCGGTGGGATCGTCCATCACCTGCTCGACGTCTGGCCGCTGGCCAAGTCGGCGGCGGTCGCGGAGTACCAATCGATGGCCCGGACCGCGATCGCCCAGATCCACGCCCGGGGGGCGCTGCCCATCCTGGTCGGGGGATCCGGACTGTACCTGCGCGGGGCCCTGGACCGGCTGGAGTTCCCGGGCGAGTCACCGGCGATCCGGGCGCGCCTGTACGCCGAGCTAGAGGACCAAGGCTCGGCCGCGCTGCACGGGCGGCTGACCGTGCTGGATCCTGCCGCCGCCGCGGCCATCCTGCCCACGAACGGGCGGCGCATCGTGCGGGCCCTGGAGGTGATCGAGCTGACCGGTCAGCCGTTCATCGCGACCATGCCGCCGTTCGAGTCGATCTATGACTGCCTGCAGCTCGCCCTGGATCGTGCCGATCTCGACGAACGGGTGGAACTGCGGGTACAGCGGATGATGCAGGCCGGGCTGCTCGAGGAGATCCGTACGCTCCTACCGCTCGGCCTGCGGGAGAGCCCGACCGCGGGCAAGGCCCTGGGCTATGCCCAGTTGCTGCCGTGCCTGGACGCCGATGGGCAGCTGGTGGGCGACCTGGCCGAGGCGCAGGCCACCACCGTCCGGGCGACCCGGCGCTTCGTGCGCCGGCAGCGGTCCTGGTTCCGCCGCGATCCGCGCGTGGTCTGGCTCGATGCGGCCCGGGCCGATCTGATCGCCGCCGCCGCAGCGACCGCTCGTTCTACCCTGGAGCTATGAGCTCGCTGCGGGTGGTGAAGGGGCACGGCACCGAGAACGACTTCGTGCTGCTGCCCGACCTCGACGGCGAGTTCGACCTCACCGACGCGCTCGTTCGCGCGCTGTGTGACCGGCGCGCCGGTATCGGCGCGGACGGCGTCCTGCGCATCGTGCGCAGCGATCGCCATCCGGCCGCCACCGGGCAGGACGCGCCGTATTTCATGGACTATCGCAACGCTGATGCCTCGATCGCGGAGATGTGCGGCAACGGCGTGCGGGTCTTCGCTCGCTGGCTGCAGCGCGAGGGGCTGGTCGGGGAGCGCACGGTCGTCGCAACCCGGGGCGGGCCGCGGTCGGTGCGCTTCGAGGGCGACGGCAATATCGCCGTTGACATGGGGACGGCCACGCATCTCGAGGTCTCCCCACGCGTCGGGGTCGGGGCCCGGCACGGCCTCGGGCAGGCGCTGGAGATCCCCAACCCGCACGTGGTCGTGAGCCTGGACTCCGAACAGGACCTGCGGGGGCTCGATCTCAGCGTCGCCCCATCGGTCGTGCCGGCGTTGCCGACCGGGCAGAACGTCGAGTTCGTCGTGCGCACCGGTGAGCGACGGCTGGCCATGCGGGTCCATGAGCGCGGCGTCGGCGAGACGCGCTCCTGCGGCACCGGCATCTGTGCGGCGGTTGTCGCGCTGGCCCCGGCGGCCGCGGCCGGCGAGCGCTGGCAGGTCGACGTGCCCGGCGGGACGTGCTGGGTCAGCTTCTCGGCCACCGGCCAGGTCGAGCTGTGCGGGCCGGCGGTGCTGGTCGCCGATCTGGACGTCGATGCCGACTGGCTGACGCACGCTCTGGGCTAAACCGCTCGCGGCGACGGCTGGATCCGTGTCAGGATTGAGGACACGATGACCTCACCTGCCACCGATCCATTCCCCGAGCCGAGCGCTCGCCGCAATCCGATCGAGCTCGACGAGCACTTCGACGGCAGTGACGGGTCCTTCGAACTCGAGGAACGCCAGGCGCTGCGCCGCGTTGCCGGTCTGTCGACCGAACTGGTCGACGTCACCGAGGTCGAGTACCGCCAACTGCGGCTGGAGCGGGTTGTGCTGGTCGGGGTCTGGACGAGCGGGACGCTGGTCGACGCGGAGAACTCCCTGGCCGAACTCGCTCGACTGGCCGAGACGGCCGGCTCGCTGGTCCTCGAAGGGCTCATTCAGCGCCGTGACCGCCCCGATCCGGCCACGTACATCGGTTCGGGCAAGGCCAAGGAGCTGCGCGACGTGGTGAGTGCGGAGGGCGCCGACACCGTGATCTGCGACGGCGAGCTGACCCCGGGCCAGCTGAGGCAGCTGGAGAACGTCGTCAAGGTCAAGGTGGTCGACCGTACCGCCCTGATTCTCGACATCTTCGCCCAGCACGCGCGCTCGAAGGAGGGCAAGGCCCAGGTCGAGCTGGCCCAGTTGCAGTACCTGCTGCCGCGGCTGCGGGGCTGGGGCGAGTCGCTGTCGCGTCAGGTCGGTGGCCGGGCCGCCAACGGGGTCGGGATCGGCGGCCGGGGCCCGGGTGAGACCAAGATCGAGATCGATCGGCGCCGGATCAACTCGCGGACGGCCAAGCTGCGCCGCGAGATCGCGGCCATGAAGACCGCCCGCGACGTGAAGCGCAGCGGACGCAGCGCGGCGCGCATCCCGGCGGTAACGCTCGCCGGATACACCAACGCCGGCAAGTCCTCGTTGCTGAATCGTCTCGCCGACGCCGGGGTGCTGGTCGAGAACTCTCTGTTCGCGACGCTGGATCCGACCGTGCGCCGGGCCGAGACCGCCGACGGGCGCGTCTACACCCTGGCCGACACGGTGGGCTTCGTCCGTCACCTGCCGACCCAGTTGATCGAGGCCTTCCGCTCGACGCTGGAGGAGGTCGCCGCCGCCGACCTGATCCTGCATGTAGTCGACGCGGCCGACGCCGACCCAGAGGCCCAGATTCGCGCCGTCCGGGTGGTGCTGGGCGAGATCGGCGCCCTTCGCGGGGCCGAGCAACTCGTCTTCAACAAGGTCGACGCCGCCGATCCCGAGACGCTGGCCCGGCTGTCGCGCCTGGACCCGGATGCACTGTTCGTCTCGGCCCAGACGGGCGAGGGGATCGAGGAGCTCCGCGCCCTGATCCAGGCCCGACTGCCTCGTCCGGACGTCGAGCTGACCGTCCTGCTGCCCTACACCCGCGGCGACCTGTTGGCGCGGCTGCACTCCCGTGGCCAGATCCTGCAGTCCGAGCACACCGCGGACGGCACCCTCGTCACCGCGCGGGTGCATCCCGCGCTGGCGGCCTCGCTGCAGGCATTCGGCCAGTAGCTTGGCGTACCGTGTGCTGAAGGTGATTTCCGGAGGTGGGCAATGGGGTTAGACGCGCCCTGGCATTGGATTATCTTGGCCGTCGTGGTGGCGGCCCTGTTCGGCTACAAGCGGCTGCCCGACATGACCCGCTCGGTGGCTCGATCGCTGCGCATCTTCAAGACCGAGATGAAGGGCATGTCCCAGGACGATGCCGCCCGGGGCACCTCCGCGACCGGTGAGACGCCCAACGTCGTCCCCACCGACAGCCCGTACGGTGCCAATCCCTACGCCAGCACACCGGCCCCGGTACCGCCCGCCTCGGTTCCGCCGACCGTTGCCCCGCCGGCGGTGGCCTCGACGCCGCCGGCGCCGCCCAGCACTGATTGAGGCAGATGCCGCTCGCGCCGCGGGCGCGTACCGACCGCGCGTCGTCCTCGCGTATTCGCGCCGGGATTCCGCCCTGGTGGTTGGCCGTCCTGGCCGCTCTGATTCTGGTGCCGGTAACGCTTGACGTGTTGCACGGCGGTTGGCTCGCGCACCTTGATCATTCGATCTCGCGGCAGATGGTGCGGTGGGATCTGCGTCATCGCACGGTCAAGCCGCTCATCTACGCCTTCACCCTCTTCGGCCAGCGCGGCACCGTGCTGGGTGTCAGCGCTCCGATCGTGGCCTACCTGTGTTGGCGCGACAGATCGCCGCGGCCGGTAGTGCTCTACGTCGTAGCGCTCATCGCGATCTTCGTCGTGGTGTACGCGTTCAAGGACGCGACTGGTCGCACCGCACCGCCGGTGGACCTGCTGCACACCTCGGCGGGCGAGTCCTACCCGTCCGGGCACCTGGTCAACGCCGCGGTGCTGTGGTGGTTGCTGGCCACGATTGCCGACCGGGTGCCGGTGCCGACCTGGATCCGCTCGACCCTGACCGCGGTGGCCTGGGTCGCGCCGATAGCCGTCGTAGTCTCGATGACGCTGCTCGACTATCACTGGATCAGTGACTTCATCGCCGCGATCTGCGTCGCGATCGTGCTGCGGTTCGGGCTGATCCTGTTGATCGACCGGCTCTATCCCCGCGGTGTCAGACCTTTCGCAGCACCGTGACGACGCGGCCCAGAATGGTGGCTTCGTCGCCGTTGATGGGCGAGTAGGCCGGATTGTGCGGCAGCAACCAGACGTGACCGTCGCGGCGCCGCCAGGTCTTGACGGTCGCCTCACCGTCGAGCAGGGCGGCGACGATGTCGCCGTTCTCAGCCACCTGCTGCTGGCGCACAACGACCCAGTCGCCGTCGGCGATGGCCGCATCGACCATCGAGTCGCCACTGACCCGCAGCAGGAACAGCGTTCCCTCGCCGACCAGCGCGCGGGGCAGCGGGAACACGTCCTCGATCATTTCCTCGGCCAGGATCGGGCCGCCGGCCGCGATTCGCCCGACCACGGGGACCAGTACGGGTGCCGAGCCGGTAGTGACATCGGCGCTCGGGCGGCCGTCGGCTCCGGAGGAGTCGGCCGAGGAGCGCGCGTCGACGGCACGGGGCCGGTTGGCGTCGCGACGTAGGTAGCCCTTCTTCTCCAGGACGACGAGCTGGTGGGCCACGCTCGAGGTGGAGGAGAGCCCGGCGGCCTCGCAGATCTCGCGAATGCTCGGCGGATAGCCGCGCGTGGACACCGAGTTGTGGATGACGTCCAGAATCGTGCGTTGGCGGGCGGTGAGCCCGTCGGCCCGATCGACATCGGGTAGCGCGATGACCTCGGCGTCCTTGGTGGCGGCGACCGGGCTGGCCTTGACCGGCTTGGTCTTGGCCGGCGTGGCCGGTTCAGCCTTGGGCCCCTTTTTTGTCGGTGCCTTGCGCGATGCTGCGCTCGCTGCGGGGGTGCGTGGGGTACCGGTCTGGCTGGGCAATGCGACTCCTCTGTCGTAGGTGCGCTGGCGCTCACGCTAGCGAGATCGAGGGCATAGTTCAAACATTTGTTCGAATGACACGCCGACGGGTCTGGATTTTTGTCCGAGCCTGGTGATAGACATTCGTACAGACGTTCGATCGAACGATTGTTCGACCCGGTTCTATCACGACCGTGATCCGACAGGAGAGTGCAGATGTCCGCAGCACCGGAGTTCCCGCCAGTTGTCTTCATCCCCGAGCGTGCGCGTGGCCATCGACCGGCGCTGCGCCGGCCCAACCGATTCACCGTGGTCCCGCCCCACTCGGCGACGCCCGGGCTCGGGCCGGTCGACGATGAGTTGAGCACCGACTGGAGCGCTCCGGTCTGGCATCGCGCGAGCCTGGCCTCCGCTGTCGACGCCGCGCCCGCGCTGCTCTCGGTGCCGGCAGGCGTGCGGCTGACCCGTCGCGGCGCGGTCGTGGTGGCGATGTTGGTGGTGGCCGCCGCGACGATCGTCGGGGTCATCGCCTGGTCCAGTGCCGGCTCCGCCGGCCGGGTGGCCAACCCCGCCGCCGGCAGTGCACCGGCCGCCGTGTCGGTGCACCCGGGCGACACGCTGTGGTCCATCGCGGCTGCCGTGGCGCCGACCCGTGACCCGCGCGCGGAGGTCGACGTGTTGACCCGTCTCAATCATCTCGGCGGCAACGCCGCGCTGACGCCTGGGCAGGTTCTGCGTACCCGCTGAACGTTCCTCGACCGTCCCTGGGTGCCACGCTCGGCGCGACACTCCGAAAGTTGTCGGTGTTTGCGTGCCGTAGGGCTTGCCGATACGGTCACCCCTACATATAGTAGTTACAGGGTTGTAAGTCATCCACAGGTTGGGTTTCTGGGTCCACAGCGTGCGGGATTGCTCCACAGAGTCGTCCCCATCTTGTTGACAGTCTCATCCACAGCTATTTACCCAATGGGCGGCTTGTCAGCTTTATAGAACCGGTCGGGAGTCCGGTTCGTGTCGAGTTAGGGGAGGCGCAGGCGATGCGGTGTCCGTACTGCCGATTCCCTGATTCCCGGGTCGTCGACTCTCGCGAGCAGGATGAAGGCCAGGTCATTCGCCGGCGTCGGGCCTGCCCCGAGTGCGGTCGCCGGTTCACCACGGTCGAAGAGGCCACCCTGGCGGTCATCAAGCGCAGCGGGGTGACCGAGCCGTTCAGCCGGGCCAAGGTGGTCCACGGAGTGCGCCGGGCCTGCCAGGGCCGTCCGGTCGATGAGGATGCGCTGGCTCAGCTGGCGCAGACCGTCGAGGACGCCATTCGGGCCACCGGCGTCGCCGAAGTGCCCAGCGACGAGGTCGGGCTCGTCATCCTCGAGCCGCTGCGTGACCTCGACGAGGTCGCCTATCTCCGCTTCGCGAGCGTCTATCGCGCTTTCACCAGCGCCGATGACTTCGCCAAGGCCATCACCGAGTTGCGTTCTGAACCCAGCACGTCCACCGGCTAGTCCCATCACCCCAACCCCCATGGCTCACGCCAAGCGTTTACCGCGGAAGGAACTCACATGACCGAGGCTCTCGAGGACGCACGCGCCACATCGGCGAAGGCCACCGCTGCAGGTAGCCAGCAGGGGAGCGCGACGTACCCGAAGAACGGGCTCGTCATCGAGCGCGTCTACACCGCCGAGGGTGTGCATCCCTATGCCGAGGTGACCTGGGAGCGGCGCGACGTCGTGATGACGAACTGGCGCGACGGCTCGATCAACTTCGAGCAGCGCGGCGTCGAGTTCCCGGATTTCTGGTCAGTGAACGCGGCGAACATCGTCACCACGAAGTACTTCCGTGGTGCTGTGGGCACCGATGCCCGGGAGTGGTCGCTGCGCCAGCTCATCGACCGGGTCGTGCTCAAGTACCGCGCCGCAGGCGAGGTGAACGGCTACTTCGCCTCGGCCGCGGACGCCGAGGTCTTCGAGCACGAGCTGACCTGGATGTTGCTGCACCAGGTGTTCAGCTTCAACTCACCGGTCTGGTTCAACGTGGGGACCAACTCCCCGCAGCAGGTCAGCGCCTGCTTCATCCTGGCCGTCGACGACACGATGGACTCGATCCTGAACTGGTACCGCGAAGAGGGCCTGATCTTCAAGGGCGGCTCCGGCGCCGGGCTCAACCTCTCGCGTATCCGCTCCTCCAAGGAGCTGCTGTCCTCCGGTGGGGGAGCTTCCGGTCCGGTGTCCTTCATGCGCGGTGCCGATGCCTCCGCCGGCACGATCAAGTCCGGCGGGGCGACCCGGCGCGCGGCCAAGATGGTCGTGCTCGACGTCGATCACCCCGACATCGTCGAGTTCGTCGAGTCCAAGGCGCGCGAAGAGGACAAGATCCGCGTGCTGCGCGACGCCGGTTTCGACATGGACCTCGGCGGGTCCGACATCACCAGCGTCCAGTACCAGAACGCCAACAACTCGGTGCGGGTCTCCGATGAGTTCATGCGTGCGGTCGAAGACGGCGGGGACTTCGGACTGCGGGCCCGTTCCACCGGCCAGGTCATCGACACCGTTGACGCCAAGGAGCTGTTCACCAAGATCGCCAAGGCCGCGTGGGAGTGTGCCGACCCGGGCATCCAGTACGACGACACGATCAACGACTGGCACACCAACCCTGAGACCGGCCGCATCACCGCGTCCAACCCGTGCTCGGAGTACATGAGCCTGGACAACACGTCCTGCAACCTGGCCTCGCTGAACCTGCTCAAGTTCCTCAACACCGACAACACCTTCGACGCGACGAAGTTCGTCCAGGCCGTCGAGCTGATCATCACCGCGATGGACATCTCGATCTGCTTCGCCGACTTCCCGACCGAACCGATCGGCGTGAACACGCGGGCCTACCGTCAGCTGGGCATCGGCTACGCCAACCTCGGCGCGCTGTTGATGGCCTCCGGGCTGGCCTACGACTCCGACGGCGGCCGCGCGCTGGCCGGCGCGATCACCTCGGTGATGACCGGCACCGCCTACCGCCGCTCGGCCGAGCTGGCCGGCATCGTCGGGCCCTACGAGGGGTTCGCGCGTAACGCCGCCGGGCACGCGCGGGTGATGCGCAAGCACGCCGCGGCCAATGATGCCGCCCGTCCGCTGCACGAGAACGACCGTGAGCTGTACCAGATCGCCGCGCAGGAGTGGGCCAAGGGCAACAAGCTCGGTGAGCGCAACGGCTGGCGCAACGCGCAGGCCTCGGTGCTCGCACCGACCGGCACGATCGGCCTGATGATGGACTGCGACACGACCGGGGTGGAGCCCGACCTGGCCCTGGTCAAGTTCAAGAAGCTCGTCGGCGGCGGTTCGATGCAGATCGTCAACCAGACCGTGCCGCGGGCGCTGCGCGCACTGGGTTACCAGGAGGAGCAGGTCGAGGCGATCGTCGAGTTCATCGCCGAGCACGGACATGTCGTCGACGCGCCGGGGCTCAAGGCCGAGCACTACGAGGTCTTCGACTGCGCGATGGGGGCGCGGGCGATCAAGCCGATGGGCCACGTGCGGATGATGGCCGCGGCGCAGCCGTTCATCTCCGGCGCGATCTCCAAGACGGTGAACCTGCCCGAGACGGCGACCGTCGAGGACATCGCCGATGTCTACCTGCAGGGGTGGAAGCTCGGCATCAAGGCGCTGGCCGTCTACCGGGACAACTGCAAGGTCGGCCAGCCGCTCTCGGCCGGCAAGGGTGACAACAACGGGGCCACGGCAGAGGCAGCGGTGGCTGCGCCGCTCGAGCACAAGCCGATCCGTAAGCGGCTGCCCAAGTCGCGGCCGTCGCTGACCACCTCCTTCGCGGTCGGCGGGGCCGAGGGCTACATGACCGCCGGGTCCTACCCCGACGACGGTCTCGGCGAGGTCTTCCTCAAGCTCGGCAAGCAGGGCTCGACGCTGGCCGGGGTGATGGATGCCTTCTCGATCGCCATCTCGATCGCGCTGCAGCACGGCGTGCCGCTGGAGACCTACGTCTCGAAGTTCACGAACATGCGCTTCGAGCCGGCTGGTCTGACCGACGATCCCGACATCCGGATGGCCCAGTCGGTGCTCGACTACATCTTCCGCCGCTTGGCCCTGGACTACCTGGACTTCGAGACCCGGGCCGGGCTGGGCATCTACACCGCGGCCGAGCGGACCCGTCAGCTCGAGACCGGGACCTACACCGCCGATGAGGACGAGGATGACACCGTCACCCTGGCCCAGTCGGTTCCGGTCGCCCACGCGCCGGTGGTCGAGGACAGTGCCGAGGCCGATGTCGCGCTGGTGCATGAGAGCGCCACTGCGGTGCCGGTCACGGTGCACAGCTCGACCGAGTTGCTCGAATCCCTGCTGGGCTCCTCGGCCGACGCACCGTTGTGCATGAACTGCGGCACCAAGATGCGTCCGGCCGGCAGCTGCTTCGTCTGCGAGGGCTGTGGCAGCACGAGCGGCTGCAGCTGAGCGTCTAGCTGATCGACTCTGCCGCCGGGCTGTACTCGGGTACAGCTTCGGCGGCAGAGCTAATTTCGGCGGGCCGGTCGAGCTCGACGCCACCCGGTCAGGGCCGCCTCGCCGAGGACCAGCACCAGAGCGGCCACGATGCCGTCGAGCCAGAAGTGGTTGCCGGTGGCGATCACCACGAAGGTGGTGAGTACCGGGTAGGCCAGCACGGCCCAGCGCCAGCGGCTCGGGCTGGTCCGGATCACGATCACCGCGATCAGCAGCGCCCACCCGACGTGGACCGAGGGCATGGCCGAGAGCTGATCGACGCTCGCGCCCCCGGCGTCGTAGACCGACTGCCCGTAACGCGCCGCGACATCGACCACGCCGGCCTGTGGGACCAGTCGCGGTGGAGCGACGGGCAGCAGCTGAATGGCCAGGCAGGTCGCCGTCAGCACGACGATGCTGCTGCGGGCGCGGGCGTAGTCGCTCCGATGGCGCACGAAGAGCCAGAGCAGCAAGGCGAACAGGCCGGCGAAGTGCAGCCCGGCGTAGTAGAGGTTGCACAGCTGGGCCAACCACGGGTGCGGTAGGACCCAGGACTGCACGGTGGCCTCGGCCGGCAGGTGCAGGGTGTGCTCGGCCCGGACCAGCCAGCGACCGCGCCCGTAGGCGTCGTCGGAACTGACCAGGGAGATCTCGCCGACCAGCTGCCAGAGCGCGTAGAGGACGGCGATGGTGCCGGCTTCCCGGATGAACGGCGAACTCCTCCGGAGCCGGGGAGAACGAGCCCGGTGGGTGGCGTAGGCGGTCGCATACAACGCCCCGGCAAGCAGGCCGCCCTGCTCCCACGACAGTGCCAGGTTCACCACCGGCCGATTGTCTCAGCCCGCCGCCGGGCGGCCTAGTCGATAGAGACGGGTCCGTGCGCGGTGTCGAACCCGGCCGCGATCAGCCCGGTCTCGCCGTCGGGGCGCTGCCAGTTCACCTCGATGCCGTCCAGCGGTTGGCTGGTGGCTACGCCGAGATAGGCGTCGACGGCCTCCTCGTCGCCGGCGATCTGCAAGCTGCGCAGCGTGATCGCCGACCCGCCGAAGGACGGGTGCTCCTCGGGCGGGGTCAGCCAGCGCACGAAGTAGGGCAGCTGCGGGTCGACCGTGAGGTCGTTGACGCCCAGCTGCAGCCACCGCAGGTCGAAGCCGTCCGGCCGGCGCCGGTGCCCGTCGACCCCTGGGCGCCCTAGCCGGGTCTCGATCGGCTCCAGGTTCTCGACCCGCACCGCCCAGCCCAGCCAACCGCCCCCGGCCTCGCCGCGCGCGCGAACCGCCCGGCCGAATGGGGCCGTGTCGACCGCCGGGTGCTCCAAGGCTTCCACCACCTCGAGGTAGCAGCCTTCGGCCAGCGGGAGTACGAAGTTACGGGTGCCGAAGCGCGGATGCAGCCCGCCGTCGCGAAAAGACGCGCCGAGGGTGGAGCCCAGGCGTTGCACGCAGGCCGCTAGTCCCTCTGGTCCGGCCGCGTAAGACAGGTGATCCAGTCGCATGCCGCCATGGTGAACCACGCCATACCGGCGCCGGTGACCGGCCCGCTCGCGCCCGACCGGGCGCGGGTGCTACAAGCAGACCGAATGGACGGCCCGTCAAGAACGTCCGCGTGCGAGTTGAGCAGGCAGCCAGCCGGCCGGAGCCGCGCTCTCGACGAGCAGTGCGACCTCCTCGGGCCCGACGTCAGCGGGATCACTGGTGATACGCGGAAAGAGGATGTCGAGCCGAGTGTCCAGCAGCCCCGCCGGCAACGCGGCGCTCGCCACCCCGACGGTGTGTAGGCGGGCGCTGTCCGACCGCGCCTCCGGCGGCACGACCAGCACCAGGCGCGGCAGGCCGGCGCCCAACGTGGCCCGACTGGCCCGCAGACCGGGGTGCAGGGGCAAAGTGTCGATCTCGGCCAGGTCCCACCAGCGGATCTCTACGCTCTCGGCGTTGGCGGCGTGGGGGTGCAGTTCGCCCAGCGGCCGGGCGATCACGGTGGTGTAGGACCACCCGTCATGGTCGGCGATCGAGAGCCCGATCGGCTCGATCAGGTCAGCGTCGAGCGCAGCTTCCTCGTGGGCTTCGCGCAAGGCGGCCAGCACAGCCGACTCGGCGCTGTCGCGCGCACCACCGGGTAGTCCCCAGGTGTCGCCCTCGTGTGTCCACGGGGCCCGATGCTGCAGCACCGCCCGGGTTCCGTCGGTCAGATAGAGCCCGGCCGCGCCGTAGCGGCCCCAATGGCGATGACCGGCGGCGCAGTGCACCCACGCGTCTCCGTCGCCGTGCATCGGCTCCCGCCCGTTGATCGGGCCGACTGGACGGCCGACTGACGTTAACGACGCCGGCCCGCCAGGTCGCCTCTCGGCGGAAGGCCGCTCGTGGCGGCGATTTTGGGACCGGGGGCCTTGGATCGGACCGACGCCGGATGTAACGGTACCTGCTCGGGTGAGGTCGTATCGTGAGACGTTCGCCCCCAGCGTCGAGGAGCATCGACATTTCCGAGCCGTCAGAACGCCCGCATCGCCCCGCGCGCTATCGGGACCTCACGGCCATGATCGACGCGGCCGGTGGGGCGGCCCAGGTCGTGCCCGGTGAGCTGGCCGCCAGCACCGCACGCACCGTTCTGGACGCGGCTCGCTCCGGCGACGCCGACATCGCGGCCCTCGTCGAACTGGGGGACGCCGTCGGTCTGGAGACCCTGCACTCGTTGTGGCGCGGAGCCGAGCCGGTGAGCCTGGCGGCATCGCTCTGGTCGCTCTACCTGCTGCGTCAGTGGTGTCGCGCCGATCCCCGCCGCGTGAGCGAGATCTGGCGCGCAGGGACGACGCTCGCGGCCGCTGACGCCGTGGTCGCCGGGGTTGGGCTGCACGAGGATGGCGAGGCCATCGTCGAGTTTGCCGACGCCGTGCTCTACGGCGCCTTTCGGGGCGACTTCGCCGTAGCCCTGGAGCGAGCGGCCGCGTTCTTCCGGGTCGCCGCGGCCGGACGCCGTCGGCTGGCCGCCGAGGACGACGTCCTGACCGAGCAGCAGGTTGGCCCGGCCCAGCGCAACGACCAGGCCGCGCTCGCCCTCGCCACGGCCGCCCAGCGCTACCGCCTAGGCACCCTCAACTAGAAGGCCGGCGACTAGCACACGTCGCCGACGCAAATCGCCTACATCTTCCACAGGCTCCGGGCTGTCCACATCCGGCGCCGGAGGTCCAACGGGCCGGTGCCCCGAGCGGCACTGTGCCGGTATGAACCCATCTCTGCCCGCCCGGGTCGACCGGGACATCCTGCGGCTCGCGTCGCCCGCGGAGCTGCTCGCGGCCATCCCGTACCTGATCGGCTTCCATCCGAGCGAGAGTCTGGTGCTCGTCGGGCTGCAGGGCCCACGTGTCTGCGTGACCGCCCGTCTCGACCTCGCCGACTGCGGGCCGGCCGAGCTCGATCACACGTTGCTGACCTTGCTGCGCGGCGGGTGTCAGAGCCTGCTGGCGGCGGTCTTCTGCGGACCGGACGCATCACATCTGGCCGAGTTCACCCCGACCATCGAGGCCCTCGTCGCCGCGTGCCAGCGACGTGAACTGCTCGTCGGTGAGGTGCTCATCGCCCGTGACGGCCAGTTCTGGACCTACCGCGACGCCATTGATGACGCCGCCGGGCGTCCGGTCAGCGGCGAGCGATCGCAAGCGGCCGCCACCGCTACCTACGCCGGCCTGGTCGCCCACCCCGATCGGGCCAGCATGATCGCGGTACTGGATCACGACGAGGACGAGGTCCGGGCCGAACTCCAGGGCCCCTTGCGCGAGGCTGAATCTCTCGCACTGCAGGCGTTGTGGAACGGCACCGCAGAGCGCCACCGGCGCAGCGTCAAGCGGGCCATCTTCGCTGCCGCTCGGCTAGCCGACGCCACGCTCGCCCTCCGGCGCGATTCGCCACAACGCGCGCAGGAACTGTGCCGCTTCGGCATCGGCTTGACCGACATCGCCGTGCGTGACGCGGTCTGGATCGCGGTCGACCAGGGACGGCTGGATGGTCGAGCTCTGTGGCAGGAGTTGCTGAACCGGCTGCCGGCGCCCTTCGACGCTCCGCCCCTATTTCTGTTCGGCTGGTCCTGCTGGCGCGAGGGCAACGGCGTCCTCGCGGCAGAGGCCGCGCTGCGCGCGTTGGACAGCGACCCGGGTTACACCGCGGCTGAGTTGCTGTTCAGTGCCGTAGACCGCGGGTTGGATCCCCACCGCACGCCTCGGCTGCGGTTGAGCCGGTGACGGTTACAGCGCGAGCGCGTTGGGCCGTACGGGTGAAGGCAACTCGGTGCTGCCGACCAAATCCGCGTCCACCGCGGCGGCGCAGGCCCGACCCTCGGCGATGGCCCAGACGACCAGGCTGGCCCCGCGGGTCGCGTCGCCGCAGGCATAGACACCCGGCGCCGTCGTGTGCCAGTTCGCGTCCACGCTCGCCGTTCCCCGTCCGGGGACCTCCTCGACGCCCAGGCCGTCCAGCAACTCCGGGACGTCCGTGCCGACGAAGCCGGCGGCCAGCAGGACCAAATCGGCGGGCAGTTCCTGCCGCGAGTCGATCACGGGCCGGAACTCGCGGGCCCCGTTGACCCGGACGATCTCGACCTCTTCGACCAGAACCGCCCGGATGCGGCCGGCCTCGTCGCCGTGGAAGGAGACCACTTCGCGGGCCCAGGCGACATGAACGCCTTCGTCGTGCGCCGGGGATGTGCCGCGGCTGCTCGGCGCCGACGGCCAGATCGGGTTGACCAGGTTCGTCCGCGGCGCGGGACGGGTGTTGTGATCGAGCACGGTGACCGAGCGGGCGCCCTGCCGGTTCGCGGTTCCGAGGCAGTCGGCCGCGGTGTCGCCGCCGCCGATGATGATCACGTGCTTGCCGGCCGCATCGATCGGGGACTGCGCTACATCTCCGGCCTGCACCCGATTCCCGAGCGGCAGGTACTCCATCGCCTGATGCACGCCGGCGAGCTCGCGTCCGGGGGTTGTCAGCTCGCGCGGCCGCAACGCGCCTACCGCCAGGACAACCGCGTCGACGTCGGCCCGCAGTTTGGCGACGTCATCGGGACCGATATTGGCGCCGGTGTGAAAGAGCGTGCCCTCGGCGCGCATCTGCTCCAGCCGGCGATCGATGATGTCCTTGGGCATCTTGAAATCGGGGATGCCGTAGCGGAGCAATCCGCCGAGTCGGTCGTCGCGTTCGAACACGCTGACCTGATGACCGGCCCGCGTCAGCTGCTGGGCCGCGGCCAGCCCGGCCGGCCCGGAGCCGACGACGGCGACGGTCTTTCCGCTCGCACCCTGCGCCGGTTGGGGTTCGACGAAGCCTTCGTCGAAGGCCCGCTGCACGATCGACACCTCGACCTGCTTGATCGTCACCGGGTCGGTGTTCAACGCCAGAACGCAGGCGGCCTCGCATGGCGCCGGGCAGATCCAGCCGGTGAACTCCGGGAAGTTGTTGGTCGCGTGCAGGCGCTCGCTGGCGCGCAGATAGTCCCCTCCGGCGGCGAACTCGTTCCACTCCGGGATCAGGTTCCCGAGCGGGCACCCGCTGTGGCAGAACGCCACACCACAGTCCATGCACCGGCCGGCCTGCTCGGCGACGAGCTCGGGGGAGGAGCGCAGGTAGATCGGCTGCCAGTCGCGCACTCGCTCGGCGGGCTGGCGCTTGTGGGTGTCCTCGCGCTCATGCTTGAGGAAGCCCTGCGGATCGTGCGCCACTGTCACACCCTTCTCGGACCAGCACCGTCTAGACCGGCTCGCGGCGAGGCGACAGTGGCTCGCGCGCGCCAAGTCTAAATCACGGCGGGGAGTTGTTTTCCCGCTCCGCAGTGGCTGGGGTCAGCCGCGGCTGACGAACACGTGGTCGGTGACCAGGTGGTCGAAGCCGACCTCGCCCCGATCGCCGACGACATCGACCCCGTCCGGTCCCGCGCTCACCCGGATCGTGTGACCAGGCACGACGTGGGCGGCGAGTAGCCGGCGCATCAGCGGGGCATCGAGTTGCAGGTGTTCGCTGATTCGATTGACGGTGACTGAACTCTCCTGCGCGGTCGTGGCCGTTGTCAGCGAGAGCAGTTCGGCGGATTCTTCAGTGCCCGGAAAGGGGAGACCGAGGTCTTCCAGGCCGGGAATTGGATTGCCGTGCGGACACACGAGCGGCTTGTCGAGCAGCGCGACGATACGGCGTTCGACCGCATCGCTCATCACGTGTTCCCAACGGCAGGCCTCGATGTGGACCTCGTCCCAGGGCAGCCCGATGACGTCGGCCAGCAGGCGTTCGGCCAGCCGGTGCTTGCGCATGACCGCCACCGCCTCGTGGCGGCCGAGCTCGGACAGCTGCAGGTGCCGGTCGTCGGCCACGCTGAGCAACCCGTCTCGCTCCATCCGGGCGACGGTCTGGCTCACGGTCGGGCCACTCTGCCCCAAGCGGTCGGCGATCCGAGCCCGCAGTGGGACGACGCCTTCCTCTTCCAACTCGTACACGGTCCGCAAATACATCTCGGTCGTGTCTATGAGCTCACTGTGGTGACTCAACGAATCTCACGCTGCTCAATCTGTTTTCGGTCGACCTCGGCGTACCAGCCTGATCCTAGTTCGGCACGGGGCGCACCGCTAACGCGTTAGCTCAGGGCGTGGCGTCTCAGTCGAGATAGTCGCGCAGCGACTGGGCCCGCGAGGGGTGCCGCAGCTTGGCCATCGTCTCTCGTTCGATCTGGCGGATCCGCTCCCGGGAGAGCTTGAACGAGCGACCGATCTCATCGAGCGTGCGGGGCTGACCGTCATCGAGACCGAAGCGCATCCGTACGACGGCGGCTTCGCGGTCCTCCAGGCTGCCCAGGACGGCATAGAGCTGCTGCCGCATAAGGCCGGCCTCGACGGCCTCTTCGGCGGCTGTGGCCTTGTCATCGGCGATGAAGTCGCCGAGAGCGGCGTCGTCGTCGGCGCCCACGGTCTGATCCAGGCTGACCAGGTCGCGGGACAGGTCGAGCAGCTCGCGCACGCGGTCCTCGGTGATATCGAGCTCGGCGCCGAGTTCGGAGTCGGTCGCCTCGCGCCCGAGGCTCTGATTGAGCTCGCGGCGAATGCGCTGCATCTTGTTGACCTGCTCGACCAGGTGGACGGGCAGGCGGATCGTGCGCGACTGATCGGCCATGGCCCGACTGATCGCCTGCCGGATCCACCAGGTGGCGTAGGTCGAGAACTTGAAGCCCTTCGTGTAATCGAACTTCTCGACCGCGCGAATCAGGCCGAGGTTGCCTTCCTGGATGAGGTCGAGGAACGGCATGCCGTGGCCGGTGTAGCGCTTGGCCAACGAAACGACCAGCCGCAGGTTCGCGCGCAGCAGGTGATCCTTGGCCCGCTCGCCATCGGCAACCAGCAACGTCATCTCACGCCGACGGGCGGGCGTGAACTTGTTCGGGGTGCTCAGCAGATGCGCGGCATACAGACCGGCCTCGATGCGCTTGGCCAGCTGCACCTCTTCGACGGCGCTGAGCAGCGCGACCTTGCCGATCTCGTTGAGGTACACCCGGACCAGATCGGCCGACGCGGCCACCTCGTCCAGGTCGGCACTGGCCCGCTTCTCGATGTCCTCGATCGCGGGTTCGTCCACCTCCAGCAGCTCGGTCTCCTCGACGACTGCTTCGGAAACCGCCTCGAGCGTCGTGTCGGTGGCTGCGACCGTTTCGATGGGAGCCTGCGCCCGCGCCCGACTCTTCGTGCTGGCCTTGGCGACAGGGGACTTGGCCTTGGTGGTCGTGGTGGTGGCCTTTGTCGCGCTCACTGCGCGGGTACTGCGGTGCGGGCGCGCAGAGATGGTGGCGTCGCTGCGCGGGGTCTTCGCGGCGGCGGAACGGCCGGTCGTACGAGAGGTTGTCACGGTGTGCAGACCACCTAAATCTTGGGGTAGTGGCTTCATAGAGCTAGTTCGTCCAGGAACGCTGATTGGTTCACCCTGTGCAACGTTTTTCCTCAGCTGGTGTTCCCGAAATGGGCGGTGACCAACCGTTCTCTCAGTTAGTGCACAGCGCGGGCGGGCGTAAGCAGCCCTCGGGCAAGCAGGTCCCGGATGACGGGCAGGACGGCGCCCACGCACCTGGCACTCGGAACGTCGAGGACCACCGCCAGCATCTGCACGGGAACGTCGAGTGGCAGGTGCCCGTCGAGGGCGGCGAGCAGGCCGGCCATGAGCTCGTCGGTCTCGATCTCCCACCGAAGACCGCCGCCCTGGCGCAGGCGACGCTCGAGTATCTGCCAACCGCCCTGGTCGGGCGAGGTCACGGCCTCGGTGACCAGGGTGACGTCCGGCGCCAGTTCCAGACGAGCCGCGAGCATGGCCTGGTCGTCGTGGGTCCGCAGCCACTGCTGGCGATCGAACCAGTGCTCGATCGTGGCCCCGCTGGGCTGGTCGATCGCTTGCGGGACGTCCTCGCACACCACCGGCCCCGGCAGCGCCCTGATATTGATCAAGCCCATGCCGACGCCCACGATGCCCGCCTGCTCCAGCCAGCGCAGCCAGCTGTCGTAACGCGGCATCCAGGTGGGCGAGCCGGGAAGGTCACCGCTGTCGCGCAGCCAGAGGGCGACGTAATCCGACGCCGGGACGACCTCGCGTTGCCAGATCCAGGCCGATGCACCCGAGTCCGCCAACCAGCCGGTCACCCGTTCCTCCCAGGTCTGCTCGGCGGTCACCGCCCAGTTGCCGAGCAACTGCGCGGTCCCGCCCGGACGTAGGTGAGCCGGCAGCTCACCCACCAGACGACGGCACAGCTCGTCACCGGCCAGGCCGCCGTCGCGGTACTCATGGCCGATCGCCCCGGAAGAGATCACGAACGGTGGATTGGCGACGATGAGGTCGAACTGTTCGGCGGCCACCGGTTCCAGCAGGGAGCCGGCCCGCAGGTCCCAGTCCAGGCCGTTGAGCTTCGCGTTGGTCTGCGCCAGCCGCAGGGCCCGGACGCTGACATCGGTTCCCACCACCGATCGTGCGTGCCCGGACAGGTGCAGGGCCTGGATGCCGCAGCCGGTTCCGAGATCCAGCGCCCGTTCGACGGGCTCTCGCACGGTCGACTGGGCCAGTGACAGGGACGCGGCGCCGATACCTAGAACGTGGTCCCGGGCGACCGGGCCCGGACGCACGTCGCTGCCGAAGTCGGAGATGACCCACCACGACGGGCCGTCGTCCTGGGCATAGGGGCGCAGGTCGAAGCCAGCGGCGACCGAGTCCCCGATCGAGCGCAGCAGGCCCGATGTGATGGCCGGACCCAGCCCGAGTGGCCGCACCGCGCGGGCGGCCCGCGGCGCCGGGATCGACTCGCCGAGCAGGAACAGCCGGGTGAGATCGGCCAGGCGGGAGTCATCGAGTCCGCGGGCCAGGGCCGCGACCTCGCCGCGGGCCAGCGCCAGTTGACCGGCCAGGCCGACGAGTTCGTGCACCCCGTCGACCGTGTACTCGGCCAGAGCCTGCCGCAGCTGGGCCAGGTGGGCGTCCTCGAGCAGTGCCTGCATGGGTGAGAATCCTGCCCGATGGTGACACTATGAAGCATGCGCCGGATGCGAACAGAGGAACCGGCGCTGATCACCGACGCGGCGCTGAGCGCGGAAGCCGAGCATGAGCAGCGGCGCCGGCGCTACGGGCTGATGATGGGCCTGCGCGGTTTGTGCGTCGTCGGGGCCTGCTTGGCCTACCCACTCTCGGTGGCGCTGTCCCTGGCCCTAGTGGCCGGCGGGGTGGTGCTGCCCTGGTGTGCGGTCGTCCTGGCCAATGGCGGTCCGCCGAAACGCCGCTCCCGCGCCCAACCGCACCTGTCGCCGACGGTGGAGCGCGGGCTGACGAGCGGCGAGGACGGTCGTACGGTCGACGGCTGAGTCCGGCGATCAGTGGCAGAATCGCTGGTGTGACGACCGAGACTCTGGAGTCGCCGTCCACGACGGAGACCGATTCCGACAGCCCGCTGTTTCACTACGTCCGCAAGGCCAAGATCACCGAGAGCGCTGTGACCGGCTCCTTCGTCGAGGCGTTGTGCGGCGAGGTCTTCCCGGTGACGCGGGTTCCCAAGCCGGGATCGCCGGTCTGCCCGGCCTGCAAGGAGATCTACGAGTCGCTGCGTTCGGACTGATCGCCGTCGTCCTCGACGCGCCGCCAGGCGCGGGGAGCGAGCACGCGCGGGGGACGGACGGGTGTGGGCGAGTCCTGTTCGATCGCGGCGTTGAACTCCGCGCCCAGCAGCACGCCCAGGGCCAGGACGAAGAAGAAGAGCAGCGCCGCCACGGGGGCGGCGAGGGTTCCGTACGCATGATTGCGGGCCAGGATCGAGTTGATGTAGGCCCGCAGGCCGGCCGAGCCGCCCAGGAAGATCAACATCGCCAGGATCGCGCCCGGGACCCCGCGGTGCCACGGCAGTCGCCGCGGCGGGGCCAGGTGGTACAGGCTGGTCAGACCGAGCAGCAGCAGCAGGATCACCGTCGGGTAGTAGGCGTCGTGCAGGATCGAACTGGCTCGCGCCCGGTCCTGGTCGGGGAAGGCGTCGGCCAGCAACCCGGGCCCGAGCACGAGCAGCGGCAACACGATCACCCCGATCAGCATCGAACCGAGAAACAGCCACAGGGCCAGCAACCGACTGCGCACCGGACCGCGAAGATCGCGCATCCCGTACGCGATGCTGATCGTGTTCACGAAGGTGGCCGTGGCCGATGACCCCGCCCACAGCGCCAGCACGAAGCCGATGCTGACGACGTCGGCGCGGTTGCCCTGAAGCACCGCGTGCAGCGTCGGCGCGATCAGTTGCTGGACGACCTCGGGGCTGAACGCATGGCTGAACATCGACTCGAGTTGGGTCTCGGTGCGGTTCACCGTGTCGTGGCCCGACCAGCGCGAGACGTAGCCCAGGATGGCGATCAAGGCCAGCAGCAGCGACGGCAGGCTCAGCAGCTGCCAGAACGCGGTCTCGGCCGACAGGCCCAGAACGCGGTCCTTCCAGCCGGCGACGATGGTGCGGCGCAGCAGATAGGGCAGGCGCCGAAGTGCCCGTCCCGCCCGCGCGATGTCCACAACTGATCAGTCTGCCCAAGTTGTGGCCGATCGCCCCGACCCCGCGCGGGAGCGAGGCGCATGTTTCGGCGTGCCGCGCCCGCGAGCGTCCGGGTGGCGCGGATAGGGTTCGGGTGCGGGCACCGGTTTCAGCCCACGCCCACCGCCCGCGCCGCACCGGTTCGGGGCGGCCCGCGCGTCGAGCGCATATTCCCTGAGACGGAGGTTCGCGTGGAGTCCGCTGCGCGCGAACCGAACGCGATTTCGCCACCGCGGCTGCGGGCCTGGCAGCGCGACCGCCTTGGCCGCCTACGACGCCGCGACCGCACCACGCGACTACCTCGTCACGGCGACCCCGGGCTCGGGCAAGACGACGTTCGCACTCGCCCTGGCCGCCCGGCTGCTGGCCCGCCGGGTCATCGACCGGGTCGTCGTCGTCTGCCCGACCGATCACCTGCGCACGCAATGGGCGGAGGCGGCTGACCGCGCCGGGATCGCGCTGGACCCGACCCTGTCCAACGCCGTCGGCCCCGTGCGCCCGGGGCTGACCGGTTACGTCACGACCTACGCGCAGGTCGCGGCGAAGCCGGGCGTGCACGCGGCCCGCAGTAGTGCCAAGCGCAGCCTGGTGATCCTCGACGAGGTCCACCACGCCGGAGACGGGCTGTCCTGGGGCGAAGCGGTGGCCGAGGCGTTCGAGCGGGCCGAGCGGCGGCTCGCACTGACCGGCACCCCGTTCCGGACCCGGCCTGAGGAACGCATCCCGTTCATCCGCTACGACGCGGAGTCCGACGGTGGGCTGGCCAGCCACGCCGACTACAGCTACGGCTACCGCGAGGCGCTGGCGGACGGCGTGGTGCGCCCGGTGGTCTTCGCCGCCTACACAGGCACGTCGCGCTGGCGTAACAGCGCCGGAGAGGTCGTGGCCGCGAGTCTGAGCGAGGTGGCCGACCGCCGGACCGAGGCCCAGGCCTGGCGTACGGCGCTCAATCCCAAGGGCCAGTGGGTGCCGCACGTGATCGCCGCCATGGACGAACGCATCAGCCACCTGCGCGCCTACGGGATGCCCGACGCCGCCGGACTGGTGCTGGCCACCGACCAGGACGACGCCCGCGCCTACGCCGAAATCGTCGAGCGGGTCACGGGGGAGCCCGCGGTCGTGATCGTGTCCGACGATCCGAAGGCCAGCGATCGCATCGCCGCATTCACCACCGGAACCGAGCGCATCGCGGTCTGCGTCCGGATGGTCAGCGAGGGCGTGGACGTCCCACGGGCGGCCTGTCTGGCCTGGATGACCTCGTACCGGACGCCGCTGTTCTTCGCCCAGGCCGTGGGCCGGGTGGTGCGCGCGCGGGGGCCGCACGAGTCGGCCACGGTGTTCCTGCCGGCCGTGCGCCCGCTGCTGACCCTGGCGGCCGAACTCGAAGGTGAGCGAAATCACATCATCCCACCGCCCGCGCCCGGCTCGGAGTCACTGGACGTCGAGGTTCCGGAACGCGAGACGTCGGAGGTGTCGGACTACGAGGCGCTGGATGCCGAGGCCGAGTTCGCGCATCTGCTGCACGCCGGGCGTGCGGTCGTGGCCAGCGTGGGCGAGGTCGGTGCGGAGGACGAGGACTACCTCGGGCTGCCCGGCCTGCTCTCGCCCGAGCAGACCGCCACCCTTCTGGCCCGCCGCGATGCCACCCTGCGCAAGCGTCTGGCCCAGGCCGGACCGGCCCCAGGCGGCGCCGAGCCGGTGCCGGCGGAGGTTTCGGCCTGGCGCGCCGCGGCCGAGCTGCGGCGGGAGCTGAACCGGTTGGTGTCGGTGCTCGCCGCCCGCCAGGGCCTGCCCCATGCCCAGGTTCATGCCCAGCTCCGCCGGGCCGTACCCGGCCCGGCGAGTGCCTCGGCGAGTGCGGAGATCCTGCAGGCCCGACGCGAGCACCTGCAGGGCCTGCTCGCCCGCTGAAACCTGCGTGACGCACGGCGCCAATCCCTGGAAACACGGCCGAAATCGCTCGAGCGGCAGGGGATTGGGTTCGCTCGACGCGAACATTCTCACAGCTGAGGGGATGTCGGGCATGTCACGGCGCGTTTGCTGGTTGTATGGCCTGACGGGGTGGACTATGGGCTCTCCAGCAGTTCAGACCGTGAGGAACTAGTCGAGGAAGAGGGTGCTGATGTGACCACATTGACCGCTAGTCCGTTGACGGCCACCGACCGGTGCGACCGCTGCGGAGCTCAGGCCTACATTCGCGCCACCCTGGCATCGGGTTCGGAGCTTCTGTTCTGTGCGCACCACGCCCGCGAGTACGAGGTCGGACTGCGCGCTATCGAAGCCGATATCTACAACGAGGCCGACCGCCTGGCCCAGACGCCGGCGAGCGCCGTCGCAGACGAACGCTGAACCAAGCTGGCCTGCGCCAGTCGCCAACCGTAGAGGGGCCTCCGTCCAACTGGACGGAGGCCCCTCTACAGTGCGTCGCCGGCCTTGAGCCGGAACCGATACGCCCGCTGCTCTCATAGACCTCGAACCTCGCTGCCATCGTGGGCCTTTCCCCGTGACGGGGCCGAAGGTAGCCGCGCGCGCTACCCGCGTTGCAGCTTCTCGATCTCCTGCCGGGCCTGAGCCGGCGTCGCGTCGGCCGCCCACAGCTGGGTGATGATCGCCTGCACCTGGGAGGGCAAGGCGGCGAAGTACTCGCTGTGAGCCCGGCTAACCGCGACGCGTCGAGCTTCGTCGAGGGGCTCGGCAATTCTTGCGGGCGCCACGTCCTCGCCGAGGCTGCGCATCATGGCGAGGAACTGGTTCGCGCTCCTGCTCTGCAACGCGTCGGCCAAAGTGACCCCGTTGCGTTCGAGGCACGCACGAAAGTCCGGCCATTCCAACTCGCTCATGACAGACCCCACCTCAGAGCCGGATCGGCGACCTAGCCTCTAGTCCAGGTAGTCGCGCAGGACCTGCGACCGCGAGGGGTGGCGCAACTTGGACATCGTCTTCGACTCGATCTGGCGGATCCGCTCGCGCGTCACGCCGTAGACCTGGCCGATCTCATCCAGGGTGCGGGGCTGGCCGTCGGTGAGGCCGAAGCGCAGCTTGACCACGCCGGCTTCGCGCTCGGACAGGGTCTGCAGCACCGACTGCAGCTGGTCCTGCAGCAGTGTGAAGGACACCGCATCGACGGCGACGACCGCTTCGGAGTCCTCGATGAAGTCACCCAGCTGGCTGTCGCCCTCATCGCCGATGGTCTGGTCGAGGCTGATTGGTTCGCGGGCGTACTGCTGGATCTCGAGCACCTTGTCCGGGGTGATGTCCATTTCCTTGGCCAGCTCCTCGGGGGTGGGTTCACGCCCGAGGTCCTGGAGCAGTTCGCGCTGAATGCGGCCGAGCTTGTTGATGACCTCGACCATGTGCACCGGGATGCGGATGGTGCGGGCCTGATCGGCCATGGCCCGGGTGATCGCCTGGCGGATCCACCAGGTCGCGTAGGTCGAGAACTTGTAACCCTTGGTGTAGTCGAACTTCTCGACCGCCCGGATCAGCCCGAGGTTGCCTTCCTGGATGAGGTCCAGGAACGCCATACCGCGCCCGGTGTAGCGCTTGGCCAGCGACACGACTAGGCGCAGGTTGGCCTCGAGCAGGTGGTTCTTGGCCCGCTCGCCGTCGCGCACGATCCAGCGCAGATCACGCTTGGCCTGCATGGCGAGCTTCTCGTTCGCCTCCTCGGCCTGACGCAGCCGCTCGGCGCCGTACAGGCCGGCCTCGATGCGCTTGGCCAGGTCGACCTCTTCCTCGGCGTTGAGCAGCGCCACCTTGCCGATCTGCTTGAGGTAGGCGCGTACCGAGTCGGCCGAGGCCGTCATCTCGGCGTCCTTGCGGGCCTGCCGCAGTGCCTCGGACTCTTCCTCGTCGTCCCAGACGAACTCGCTCGATTCGGCCTCTTCGCCTTCGGCGACGGCCTCAGCGACCGCTTCCTCGCCGTCGACGGCGACCACGACGACGTCGACCTCGACGACCTCGAGGACGACGATCTCCTCCTCGCCCGACCCAGCGGCCGGCTTGGCGCTCGCGCTCTTCGCAGTGGTTGGCCGGAGCGGTCTTGGTTGTTGCGGCCTTCGCGGGCGCCTTCGCCGGGGCCTTGGCGGCCGCGGTCTTGGCCGGTGCGGTCTTGGCCGGTGCGCTCTTCGACGGGGCCTTTGCGGCCGCGGTCTTGGCCGATGCCGGCTTGGCGGCCGGCGCGGCCTTCACGGTCGTCACTCGCTTGGTCGCCGTCGCGGCGGCCTCGACCGTCTTGACGGCGTCGGCGTCGGTTGTCGTTCGGGAAGCCACTGGAGTTCGGGAAGCCACGGGGACCTTTCGGGGACACCGGCGCGCGGAGAAAAGCCCGCGCACAGAGATGAATCCGCGAATGCGGAAGAATGTGGACCCGGCTCGCAGACTGTCGGTTGGCTCAGCTCGAGCCCAGTTCTTGCGTAGCGCCCTAGGTGCCGTGCGTCATTGTACTTCGCAACTGTGAGCTTGGCCGCCCACGGGGCGGGCGCGTCGGCGCGGCCGGTGCCGGTTCAGCTCTGCTGACGTTCCAAGGCGACCATCGCCGCACCGACAATCCCGGCGTTGTTGAGCAAGACGGCCGGTTTCACGGGCGTGCGCAGGTCCAGATGCGGTACCCACTTGTCCGCGTCCTTGCTGACTCCGCCACCGACGACGAACAGGTCAGGGGTGAACAGGCGCTCGACATGGGCCATGTAGGCCTGCACCCGCTTGGCCCACTTGGCGTAGGACATGCCTTCGGAGTCCTTCACGGAGGCGGCCGCGCGGGTCTCCGCGTCGTGACCGTCCAGTTCGAGATGCCCGAGTTCGCTGTTGGGCACCAACTGCCCATCCATGAGCAGCGCGCTGCCGATGCCGGTTCCGAACGTCAACAGGATCACCACCCCGGAGACGCCCTGCGCGGCGCCGAAGCGGGCTTCGGCGACACCGGCGGCGTCGGCGTCGTTGAGCACCGTTACCGATCGGTCGGTGGCCTTGGTGAAGACCTCATCGACGTCGGTGCCGATCCAGCTCTTGTCGACGTTGGCCGCCGAGCGGGCCACTCCGTGCTGAATCACGGCCGGAAAGGTGGCGCCGATGGGGGAATGGCCGCCGATCTGGGCGGCCAGCTGGCTCACGACCGCGGCGACGGCGTCGGGAGTTGAGGGATGCGGAGTCGCGACGCGAATGCGTGGCGTGATCAGCTGGCCCGTGCCGGTATGCACGAGCGCGCCCTTGATACCGCTGCCGCCGATGTCGATGCCGAGCGCAGTGCCGGCGTCCTCACCTGGCTCGGCCATGATTCTCCATCCTCGCTCGGATCGTGCCCATTCGCTCGCAGCGCCAACAAACCCTATCCCGCCGTGCGGACCGCGTCGCCGATGTGTTGCGATCACTCGATGAGCGCCGAGGAGCACACGAGCCCGCCGGACGGGGCCGGGGACTTGCCCGAGCGGCTTGGGCGTCTGGCGGTGCGGTTGGCCCTGGGCGCGGGGGAGGTGGCCGTGGCCGGTCGCCGGGCCGGCTTCTCGATCGACACCAAGTCCACCGCCACCGACGTCGTCACCGAGGTCGACCGACGCGTCGAACGCTGGCTGACCGACG
Source organism: uncultured Actinomycetes bacterium (assembly GCA_963828015.1). Classification (GTDB taxonomy): domain Bacteria; phylum Actinomycetota; class Actinomycetes; order Mycobacteriales; family Jatrophihabitantaceae; genus CAVPUA01. The sequence continues at coordinate 1,094,881 of CAWHCD010000006.1, read as the reverse complement.
CCCTGGCCAGCGCCCGTCCCGACGATGGCGTGCTCGGCGAGGAGGGCGCCGACGAGCCCGGAAGTTCGCGGGTGCGCTGGGTTCTGGATCCGATTGACGGAACGGTGAACTTCACGCTCGGACTGCCGCTGTACGCCGTCTCCGTGGCCGCGGAGCTCGACGGCGAGATCGTCGCCGGGTGCGTTCACAACCCGGAGTCGGGCCACACCTACCGGGCGGTCCGCGGTCAGGGTGCGTTCCTGTCCAGCCCTGGGCAGACGGAGCTGCGGTTGCGCGGTCCGCGGGGCGTGCCGCTGGCCCGGATGGTCGTGGGCACGGGATTCGGCTACGACGCGGAGCGGCGCCGGGCCCAGGCCGCCGTCCTGCCCCGCCTGCTGCCGAGCATCGGTGACCTGCGTCGACTCGGGGCGGCCAGCCTGGATCTCTGCGCGGTCGCTGCCGGCCTGCTCGACGGCTACTTCGAAGTCGGCCTGCACGAGTGGGACTACGCCGCGGGGCTGTTGATCGCCCACGAGGCCGGCTGTGTCTCCAGTGGCCTGCGCGGGCGGGCGGCGGGAACGTCCTTCGCCGCCGTGTGCGCCCCGGAGGTGGCGGCGGAGTTCTTCGGGCTGCTCAGCGAGACCGGCGCGGACGCTCGCCCCTTAATGCTCAGCAGGAGGCGTGGGCGGGAACGCTGACCGTCGCGCCGGCCGTCGCTTGAGTCACCTGCGCAGCCTTGAGGGCCGCCGCCACGGCGGCCGGAGTCGCCAGCGCGGTGAACTGCGCGCCAAGTGCGACATCGACAACCGCCCCGGTCCGGGTGGGGTCGAGCACCTCGACCGCGCCGGGCAGGTAGAACTTCAGCAGGTCGGCCGAGGCCTGGCCGGCCGGGCCGAACCGCAGCTCGGCCACGCCCGCGACCGGCGCGCGGCTGGTGGTGTCGTTGCTCGCGGGGCCAGCCAGCTTGAAGCCGACCTTCACGAACTCGGTTGCCGTGGTGGCGGCCAGCCCGGCCCGCTGTGTGGAGTTCAACACGTTCACCGCGACCGAGGCTGTTGCCGGCAGCGTCTTCGGTGCCGTCGGCGGCGGCGCTGACGTGGCAGGTCGGTGTGCTCGAACTGCTCGCCTGGGTGGCGTCAGAGCGGTGGATGACGCGCCACCAGACCAGGGCGGTAAGTAGCAGCAGACCGAGCAGAAAGGCCAGTGCCGGCAGGGGTCTGCGCACGGTCGAGGCGCGTTCGGGCGGCGTCATCGTCCGGGTTGCCCTCCGTTAGGTCGCGTGTGGTCGATTCAACACCGCCCCCGCGTGCGTTGCTGCCAATAACTATCGGCAAGAGACTAACCCGCAGATACCCGAGATTCGGGGTGGCTCCCCGCGGTGTCGGTGGCCAACCGAACGCGGTACCGTTCCGCCGCCGACCCTCGTTCCCGGGCCCGTCCAGGCCTGCTGTGCGGTCGACGGGCTGGGCCGGTTAGATATTTGCACGAGCCGGGCACAAAAGCGCATCGCGATGCGTTGCGTGGGGGAAATGCAGAAGCGGAACGACAAATACCGACCTCAAACGCACGCTAACCAAACACCGATGAAAGTCCGTTTGGAACTTCAAGACAGGAGTGATGGCCAATGGCCACCGACTACGACGCCCCCCGCCGCGGCGACGTCGACGAGCTCAGCGAGGATTCCCTCGAGGAGCTCAAGGCCCGCCGGGCCGAGGCGCAGTCCGGCGCGATCGACGTTGACGAAACTGAACTGAACGAATCACTCGAACTGCCGGGTGCGGACCTGTCCAGTCTGTCCGGCGAGGAGCTCACGGTCCGGGTCATCCCGAAGCAGGAGGACGAGTTCACCTGCTCGAGCTGTTTCCTGGTCCACCACCGTTCACGCCTGGCCCGGGAGAAGAACGGCCAGCTGATCTGCCGGGACTGCGCTTAGCCACTCGCGGTCAGCCCGGCCGCCGAGCCACGAACCTGTTCAGCAGCTGTACGAGCTTTTCCGGGTGGCGGCTGCTGAGCACCCAGTACGGCGTCGGGTCGTCGGCGTCGTTGAGCAACACCTGCAGGCCGGGTCCGATCCAGGGCCGGATGGCCACGAACGCCTGTGGGTCTCCGTCGCGCCCGACCAGGCGACGCAGTGAACGTTGATCCAGAGCAATCGCCCCGCTTACGTACCGCAGCGGGACGTGCGCGCCTCGGATGCGCAGTTCCTGCTCGGTGACCGTCACCTTGGTCCGGCCGATGAAGAACGTGACCCCTGCGGCGAGCGTCGGCAGCAGGATCCAGGGGATCAGGGTGAGTGCGAGCTGTTGCGAACCCTGGAACTCCGCCGCGAGTACGAGGGCGACAGCGACACCGACGACGTACCACCACCACGGCGTGTGCAATCGCTCGCTGTACTCGAACGCGCCTGGATCAGGCTGCGGGTCGGCGCTCACATCGCGCAGCCTATCGCCGGTAGCGTTTGCCGCCGTGACCACTGAGACCTCCCCGGCAGCGCTGCGTGTGCAGTTGCAGCGGTTGGACCCCCAGCTGCCGGTCCCGACCTATGCGTTGGCCGACGACGCCGGGGCCGACATCGTGACCGCGGTTGATGCGACCCTGGCACCGGGTGAGCGCGCCGTGCTGCCGACCGGCATCGCGATTGCGCTCCCGCCCGGCTACGCCGCCTTCGTCCACCCGCGATCGGGTCTGGCCGCCCGAGCCGGCCTGGCTCTGGTCAACTCGCCAGGAACGATCGATGCCGGATACCGTGGCGAGATCAAGGTGATCGTCGTCAATCTCGACCCTGTCCAGCCGATCGTGCTCCGCCGCGGAGATCGCATCGCTCAACTGGTTTTTCAACGGGTCGAGCGGGCGCAGTTCATCGAGGTCAGCATCCTGCCGGCGTCCCAGCGCGGCGAGGGCGGGCATGGCTCGACCGGGGGAGCGGGCGCGCTGCACCCGGTCACCACCGATAGCGCAGAGCAGCGTAGAACGGGAGATTCGTGATGGCGCTACGGCGTCGCGAGAAACGCACGGAACGGTCCAAGATCGACGCGACCCCGCCCTGGGACACCAAACAGCGAGAGCGCCCCGAGGCGACGACTGGACCCTACGACGTCCTGGACGCGCCCGCCGACGAGCTGGAGCGCGTCGATCTGGGGGGTTTGCGGGTGCCGACCGCGCCTGGACTGGAGCTACGCCTGGACCTCGACGACGCGCAGCGGGTGCTCTCGGCGACCATCGTCGGCCCGGGCGGGCACCTGCAGCTGGGCGTCTTCGCCGCCCCGCGCAACGAGGGCATCTGGGACGAGGTCCGTGAGGAGATCCGGCGCTCCCTGCGCGACCAGGGCGGAACGGGCAAGGAAGTGGTGGACGCGAAGTTCGGGACCGAGCTCGTCGGCACGCTGAAGGTCGACGGCAAGACCACGCCGGTCCGCTTCGTCGGGGTGGATGGGCCGCGCTGGTTCCTGCGCGGGATGTTCGTCGGCGAGGTGGCGACACAGGCGGCCAAAGCCGAGCCGCTGGAGCGGGTCCTGCGGGGGGTCGTGGTCGTGCGTGGCACCGATCCGCTGCCGGTGCGCGATCCGGTCGTGTTGGAGCTGCCCAAGGACGCGATCGCGGCAACTGCGCCGCCCGCCGACTCGGGCAGCGAGGCCTGAGCGGGCGATCTAGGCTGACGGCGTGAAGACGCATCGTTCGTTGCTGCAGCGACTCACCGCGACGGCGAACGTGCTCGATGCCGATGAGCTACGCGAAGAGACCGCCGCGCTGCGCTGCTTGGAGATCGACTGCTTGGTGCGGGGTTCGATGGCGACCGTGACGGGCCGGCTGAAGGCCGTTGTCTACAACCCGCGGGCTACGCTGCCGACCCTGGAGGCCCAGCTATACGACGGGACGTCGAGCATCGAACTGGTCTGGCTCGGGCGACGGCGGATCTCCGGGATCGAACCCGGCCGCCGCCTGATCGCGCGTGGGCGGGTCGGCGTGCACGAGGGCCACCTGGCGATCTACAACCCCTGGTACAGCCTGCGCGGGCATCCGCAGTGAGCGATGGCCCGGTGCCGGGCGAGGAGCCCACGGCTGATCGGATCGAGGGCTTGCGCGAGCGGTATCGATCCCAGGCTCTCGCCAGCATCGGCGGCTGGTCGGGCACGGTCATCGCGGCCGTGCCGACGGTGGTCTTCGTGGCGATCAACTCCTTCGCCGGCCTGCATTGGGCGGTGGTGGCCGCGGTCGGTTCGGCGCTGGTGCTCACCGGCTACCGGCTGATCCGCCATCAGTCGGTCCAGCAGGCGCTGAGCGGGTTGTTGGGGGTTGTCATCGCCGCCGCCATCGCGTCGCGTACGGGGCATGCCAAGAGCTATTTCCTGCTCGGGATCCTGACCAGCTTCGCCTACGGCGCGGTGTTTCTCGTCTCGGTGCTCGTTCGTCGTCCGCTCGTCGGGCTGGCCTGGGAGTTCCTCGACCCGACTCCCTTGCCGGCCGATCTGCCCTGGTACCGGTGCCGGCCGCTGCGGCGCGCGTACGACCAGGCCACTATGGGCGGTGTCGTGGTGTTCCTGGCCCGCGGCAGCGTGCAACTGGAGCTGTTTCACCAGAACCAGACCGGCTGGCTGGCGGTGGCGCGCATCTCCATGGGCTACCCGCTCTACATCGCTGCGGTCGGCTTCGGCTTCCTGGTGGTGAACCGGGCCCGACGGGTGTTGCGCGAGAGCGCGCTTCAGGCGCAGACGGACTGACGGATCGCCGGTTCGGACTCGGGCAGGGCGACGAACAGCAGCTCGTCGCCGGGCTCGAGCGGTTCCTCGGGCGTCGGCGTGATCACCCGGTGCCCGCGGATGATCGCGACCAGCGCGGCGTCCTGGGGCAGATGCAGATCGCGCACCGGGCGCCCGGCGCACGGCGCCGCGTCAGGCAACGTGATCTCGATCAGGTTGGCCTGGCCCTCGCGCAGGCTGAACAGTCGCACCAGATCCCCGACCGCCACGGCCTCCTCGACCAATGCCGCCAGCACGCGCGGGGTCGACACCGCGACGTCCACGCCCCAGGACTCGGTGAACAACCACTCGTTGGCGGGATGGTTGATGCGCGCGACGACCCGGCGCACCGAGAACTCGGTCTTGGCCAGCAGCGAGACGACCAGATTGACCTTGTCGTCGCCGGTACAGCTGATGACGACCTCGCAGTTCTGCAGTTGGGCGTTCTCGAGGTTCTCGACCTCGCAGGCGTCGGCCATGAGCCATTCACCGCCCGGGATCCGTTCGGGGGTGATCTTGGACGGGTTCTTGTCGATCAGCAGCACGGCATGGCCGTTGGCGATGAGCTCACGGGCGATCGAGCGCCCCACCGCGCCGGCCCCGGCAATAGCGACCTTCATCACGCACCTGCCTCGGGTCCGCGCCCGGCCAACTCGGCCAGATGCTGGGCGTCGTCGTCGGTCGTGAGCACATGCAGGGAGTCGCCCGACTGGATCACCGCGGAGTCCGGCGGTATCTCACCGGTACCGAAGCGGGTGATCAGCGCCACACGGGCGCCGGTCGTCGTCTCGAAGTCGGAGATGCGATGGCCGACCCAGCCTTCGTGCGGGCTGACGTGGATCATCGCCACCGCACCCGAAGGATCGCGCCATACCTCGGCGGTGGCCTCTCCGAGCACGCTCTTGAGCAACCGGCTCGCGGTCCAGGGCACCGTGGCCACGGTCGGGATGCCCAGCCGCTCGTAGACCTCGGCCCGTTTGGGGTCGTAGATGCGCGCCACGACCCGCGAAACATTGAACGTCTCGCGGGCCACGCGGGCGGCGATTATGTTGGAGTTGTCGCCGCTGCTGACCGCGGCGAACGCGCTGGCCTGTTCGATGCCGGCCTCGATGAGGGTGTCACGGTCGAACCCCACGCCGAGGATCTGCCGTCCGCTGAAGGACTCGCCGAGGCGTCGGAAGGCGATCGGATCCTGGTCGATGACGGCGACGCTGTGTTCCAGGCGCTCCAACTGATGGGCCAGCGAGGAACCCACGCGCCCACATCCCATCACCACAATGTGCACGAGCGGGGACGCTACACAACCCGGCAACACGGTGGGCACTCGGACGGCCGTATTCTCGCGGCCGTGACCGTAATGACGCGTGGGCTCAAGCGACTGATCATCGGCAGTCCGGTGAGCACGGCCAACGCCGGGCATGCGTTGTTGCCCAAGAAGCTCGCATTGCCCATCTTCGCCAGCGACGCGCTATCGAGTGTGGCCTACGCCACGCAAGAGATCCTGCTCGTGCTGACGCTGGGCGGAACCGCCCTGCTCTACCTCGCGCCGTGGATCGCCGCGGCCGTCATCGTGCTGATGATCGCGGTGGTGATGTCCTACCGGCAGTTGGTGAAGGCCTATCCCACCGGTGGCGGTGACTACGAGGTCGCCAGCAAGAACATCGGCCGCTCGGCCGGGGTGGTCGTGGCCAGCGCGTTGCTCGTCGACTACGTGATGACTGTCGCGGTGTCGGTCTCCTCCGGCGTCGACAACATCATCTCCGCCATCCCCTCCGTGCACGAGTACCGGGTGCCGATGGCGTTGGGGTTCGTGGTGCTGCTGGCCGCGGTGAACCTGCGCGGCCTGCGCGAGGCCGGGGCGGCGTTCGCGGCGCCGACCTACCTGTTCGCCACCGGCATCTTCATCATGATCATCACCGGTTTCGTCCGCGTGATCGTCGGCGATGCGCCGGTGGCCGAGAGCGCCAAATACGGAATCACCGAGCAGCACGGATACGGCTCGCTGGGCTCGCTGGCCCTGATGTTCCTGGTCCTGCGTGCGTTCTCCTCCGGCTGTACCGCCCTCACCGGCGTCGAGGCGATCGCCAACGGGGTGCCCGCCTTCAAGAAGCCCAAGGCGAAGAACGCGCAGATCACGCTGGTGCTCATGGGCGCGCTGGCCACCACGATGTTCGCGGGCATCACGGCGCTGGCTCTGATCTCCAAGGTCCACATCGCGGCCAACCCGTGCGACCTGTCCGGGTTCGACTGCACCGGACCGCAGCGGACCGTGATCGCTCAGGTGGCGGCGGCCGTGTTCGGCGGCGCCCATTCGGTCGGCTTCTTCTACGTCCAGGCCACGACGGCGTTGATCCTGGTCCTGGCCGCCAACACGGCCTTCAACGGTTTCCCGCTGCTCGGGGCGATCCTGGCCCAGGACAAGAACCTGCCCCGTCAGCTGCGCAGCCGCGGCGACCGGCTGGCCTACAGCAACGGCATCGTCATGCTGGCCGTCGTCGCCGGGTTGCTGATCTTCATCTACAAGGCCGACGTCACCCGGCTGATCCAGCTCTACATCATCGGCGTGTTCACGTCCTTCACCCTGGGGCAGAGCGGCATGGTGCGGCACTGGAACCGGTTGCTGCGGCGCGAGCGTGATCCGGTCGAGCGGCGCAGCATGCGGACCTCTCGAGTGATCAACTTCTTCGGCGCGACGCTGTCCGGGCTGGTGCTGGTCATCGTCATCATCACCAAGTTCACCAAGGGTGCCTACCTGGTGCTGATCGCGATGCCGATCCTCTACTTCCTCATGCGGGGGATCAACAAGCACTACACCCGGGTCTCGGGCGAGCTGGCCAGTTCCGACCGCGGGTTGGTGCTGCCGGCCCGCAATCACGTGGTCGTGCTCGTCTCGAAGGTGCACCGGCCGACACTGCGGGCGCTGGCCTATGCCCGGGCGACGCGGCCGGACTCACTGACCGCCATCACGGTCAGCGTCGACGATGAGGAGACCCGTCAGCTGCTGCAGGACTGGGAGACCCATGAGCTACCGGTCAAGCTGACGGTCCTCGAGTCGCCCTTCCGCGAGGTCACGACCCCGATCCTGGATTACATCCGGGGCCTGCGCCGGGAGAGCCCGCACGACGTGGTGAGCGTGTTCATCCCCGAGTACGTCGTGGGCCACTGGTGGGAGCACCTGTTGCACAACCAGTCCGCGCTGCGGTTGAAGGGCCGGCTGCTGTTCCAGCCCGGGGTGATGGTGACCAGCGTGCCGTACCAGATGGCGTCCTCGCGACTGCGGGCCGAGGCGACGGCCGAAGCCGAGGCGGCCGCCGCGCCACCGGTGGTGCAGTGGGCTACCGAGGCGCCGCCGAGCCCGGACGGGGCCCCGCCTCGCACTGACGACGAGGTGACCACGAGCAACCGTGTCTGAGATCTCGCTCGTCGGCACCGAGTTCGAACTCGAGGTCGGCGCGGTCGCCCATGGCGGGCATTGCGTCGCCCGGATCGAGCGCGGGCCGGGGGAGGGTCGCGTCGTGTTCGTCCGGCACAGCCTGCCCGGAGAGCGCGTGCGGGCACGAGTGACCGAGGACGGCGGCGGGACCTACTGCCGAGCCGACGCGATCGAGGTACTGCGGGCCGCCGCGGACCGCGTGGCGCCACCGTGCCCGTTCGCCGGTCCGGGCCGCTGTGGCGGTTGCGATTGGCAGCACGTCGAAGGGTCGGCGCAGCGCCGGCTCAAAGGGGCCGTCGTCTCCGAGCAGCTGCGCCGCCTGGCCGGCATCTATCTCGACGTCGTCGCCGAAGAGCTGCCAGGGGGACTGCTGGGTTGGCGCACCCGCACGGTCTATGCCACGACCCCCGACGGTCGCCTCGGGCTGCGGCGGCACCGGTCGCACCAGCTCCAACTGCTGGACCAGTGCCGGCTCGGCGTGATCGACGTCGGCGGGCCGGACGCCTTGCAGCGGCGGGTCTCGGGCGCGGACGGCGTCGAGCTGGTCAGCAGTGACGGTGAGGTCAGCGTGCTCGCCCATACCCAACGTAAGGCCCCGGCACCTCGCCAGCAGCGTGGCCGCCGGCTGCCCGATCAGGTCCGACTCATCGACGGCCCGGCGCAGCTGCACCACCGGGTGCGCGGTCGCGACTTCTCCGTCGGTGCGGGCGGCTTCTGGCAGGTCCATCCAGCCGTGGCCGAGGTCTTGGTCGACGCCGTGCTGCAGGCCTGCGGGCCGCAGCCCGGGGAATCGGTGCTCGACCTGTATGCCGGGGCGGGGCTGTTCACCGCGGTCCTGGCCGAGGCGGTTGGCAGTGATGGGCAGGTGCTGGGACTCGAGTCCTCGCCCCAGGCGGTTCGCGACGCGAACGCCAACCTGGCGGACCTGCCGCAGGCGCACGTGCTCGAGGCCCGGATCACCGCTCGGCTGCTCGCCCAGCTCGAGGTCCGCCCGGACATCGTGGTGCTCGATCCGCCGCGCGCCGGGGCCGGGGCCGATGCCATGGCCGTCCTGATCGAGCTGAGCCCTCGCGTCATCGTCTACGTCGCCTGCGATCCGGCCACCCTGGCGCGCGACATCGCCGCGGCGGCGAACCTCGGCTGGCGCTTGCGTGAACTACGGGCCTTCGACGCGTTCCCGATGACGGCGCACATCGAATGCGTGGCCGTGCTTGAGCCGGTTGGCGAACCCGCCTAGGTAAGCTCAGCCCGTGCCCCGAGTGTTGAACCGTGTCGCGTCGCCGGTCGATCTGCGGACCCTGAACGACCGCGAGCTCGATGTCCTGGCGACCGAGATTCGCGACCTGCTCGTCAATACGGTGGCCCGCACAGCTGGGCATCTCGGTCCGAACCTGGGCGCGGTCGAGCTGACGATCGCGCTGCATCGGGTGTTCGATTCCCCGACCGAGCCGATCCTGTTCGATGTCGGTCACCAGGCCTACGTCCACAAGATCCTCACCGGCCGGGCCGATCAAATGCCCACGTTGCGCCAGACGGGCGGCCTGTCGGGATATCCGAGCCGGAGCGAGAGCGAGCACGACTGGATCGAGAACTCCCATGCGTCGACGGCGCTGTCCTACGCCGACGGGCTGGCCAAGGCGTTCGACGTTCGCGACCAGCGTCGCCCGGTCGTCGCGGTCGTGGGCGACGGCGCGCTGACCGGCGGAATGTGCTGGGAGGCGCTGAACAACATCGCCGGCGCGGACCGTCCGGTGATCATCGTCGTGAACGACAACGGCCGCTCCTACGCACCGACCGTGGGCGGGTTCGCCGAGCATCTGGCCGGCTTGCGGCTGCGCCCGGGCTACGAGCGGTTGATGGGCACGGTGAAGGCTGGCGTGCCGCGCATCCCGGTCATCGGTCACTCGCTCTACGAGGCGATGCACGGCATGAAGCGCGGCGTCAAAGACGTACTCGCGCCGCAGGGGATGTTCGAAGATCTGGGGCTGAAGTACCTCGGTCCGATCGACGGTCATGACCGCGCGGCGCTGGAGGCCGCCTTCACCCTGGCTCGTGGTTTCGGCGGCCCGGTGATCGTTCATTGCGTCACCCGCAAGGGGTTCGGCTACGCCCCGGCCGAGAACGATGAGGCCGACCAGATGCATCAGTCGGCACCGTTCGACCCGGGGACCGGTCAGGTCGTCGCGCCGGCACCGCGGCGCTGGACCGAGGTCTTCGCCGAGGAACTGGTCGAGATCGGTGAGCAGCGTGACGACGTCGTGGCCATCACCGCCGCCATGTGCGAGCCGACCGGACTCGGTGCGTTCGGGCGTCGATTCCCCGAACGGACCTACGACGTCGGTATCGCCGAGCAGCACGCACTGACCTCCGCGGCCGGCCTGGCGTCGGGCGGGCTGCATCCTGTCGTGGCCATCTATGCGACGTTCCTCAACCGCGCCTTCGACCAGCTGCTCATGGATGTCGCGCTGCACAAGCTGCCGGTCACGGTCGTGCTGGACCGCGCTGGCCTGACCGGCGACGACGGCGCGAGCCACAACGGCATGTGGGACCTGGCCCTGCTCGGGATCGTCCCCGGCCTGCGGATCGCCGCGCCCCGCGATGAGGCGACCCTGCGGCGGGAGTTCCGCGAGGCGGTGGCCTGGGAGGACGGACCGACCGTCGTCCGATTCCCGAAGACGCCGCTGCCCGCGCGCGTGCCCGCGCTGCGTTCGGTCAACGGCGTTGACATCCTGAGCGAAGCCGACGCCGGGCCGGTCGACGTGCTGGTGATCGCCATCGGGGCCATGGCCACCGACGCATTGGCAGCCGGTCGGGCCGCGGCTGACGCGGGGTACTCGGTACGCGTCGTCGACCCGTGCTGGGTCACTCCGGTAAATCCGGAGTTGATCGCACTTGCCCGACTCGCCCACCTGGTCGTGACCGTGGAGGACGGTGTGGCTTTGGGCGGCGCCGGAGCCCGCATCGCGCAGGCCCTTGATGACGCTGGTGTTAACGCGGCAACCCGTCAGGTCGGAATACCGACGGAATTCCTGGAACATGGCAGGATTACCGATGTTCGGGCGTGGACCGGCATGACTGTCGCCGATATTGGGCGGCGCATCGTCGAATGGTCCGCGCTCGTGCAACACGGGGGACGCAACAGCACTCAGTCGACCGCGGACGGGGCGATCATGCGTGAGCATGACGACCTCGACGCGAACTGAGTGCACGAGCAGCTTGGGGGCACGCGATGCGAGTGCTAGTGGTCGAGGACGAGTCGCAGTTGGCCGAGGCGGTGGCCAGAGGCTTGCGCCGCGAGGGCATGGCGGTCGACGTCGCCACCGACGGCGATGACGGCTATCGCAAGGCGACGCTGACCCGCTACGACGTGGTGGTGCTCGACCGTGACCTCCCCGGGATGTCCGGCGATGAGATCTGCCGCAAGCTCTCCGATGAGGGCGTGCTCACGCGGGTGATGATGCTGACCGCGAGCGGGACGGTCGAGGACAAGGTCTCGGGCCTGGCCCTGGGCGCCGACGACTACCTGGCCAAGCCGTTTGCCTTCGTCGAGTTGGTGGCCCGCGTGCGCGCTCTCGGCCGGCGCACCACGCCGGCCGCGCCGCCCGTGCTGACCGCCGGCGATATCGAACTGGACTCGGCCAAGCGCACCGTGGTGCGCGCCGGCGAGGTCATCGACCTCACCCGCAAGGAGTTCGGCGTGCTCGAGACGCTGCTGATGGCTCAGGGCTCGGTCGTCAGTAGCGAGGAGTTGCTGGACCGGGTGTGGGATGAGAACGCCGATCCGTTCACCACCACCGTTCGGGTCACGATGATGACGCTGCGGCGAAAACTCGGCGAACCGGCGATCATCGACACCGTCGTCGGCTCGGGGTACCGGATCGATCCGGGAGCGCTTGCCGCCGGTGAAGAGATTGACGGATCATCTCGCGAGTGAGACTTTTCCGCTCCACACTGCGCGTAAGAATGGCGCTGCTGTATGGCGGTTTGGTACTTCTTGTCGGCGTTTCACTCCTTTTCACCGCGGCCGTCCTGGTCGATCAATCGATTGCCCAACTTTCGTTCTTTCGCTACCAGGGTGACCTGACCGGGCACCTGCCCAGCGGGCAGCAGGTCGTGCTCAACACCGCGAGCGCGCGCCAGGAGGCGCGCAGCAGCGCCCGTAGCTATCTGCTGACGACCGGATTAATCTACTTCGGGGTCATCGTGGTGATCGGCGCGGCCGGCGGTTACCTGCTGGCTAAGCAGGCGCTGCGCCCGATCGCCAAGGTCACGCGCACCGCGCAGCAGTTGTCGACGGAGACGCTGGACCAGCGCATCAATCTCGGCGGCCCCGACGACGAACTGCGCGAACTGGCCGACACCTTCGACGAGATGCTCGGCCGCCTGGACGCCGCCTTCGACAGTCAGCGGCTGTTCGTGGCCAATGCCAGCCACGAGCTGCGTACCCCGTTGGCCGTGATCCGGACCGAGCTCGACGTCACGGTCTCGGATCCGGACGCGACCACCGACGAGCTGCGCCGAATGGCCGAGGTCGCCCTCGGCGCGACCGACCGGGCCGAAAAGCTGGTCAGCTCGCTGCTAGTCCTGGCCCGGCTGCAGGCCGGTCACCGCGCGGAGCTGGAGATCAACGAACGGGTCGATCTGGCCGAACTCGTTCCGGCGGTCCTGGCCGCGGTGGCCACCGACGCCAAGGAACGTGAGATCCAGATCGAGACCCAGGTGACCTCCGCGGTCACCATGGGCGACCCTCGCCTGCTGGAACGGCTGATCGGCAACCTGGTGGAGAACGGCGTCCGGCACAACGTGCAGGCCGGCTGGCTGCGGCTGAGCACCGGGCAGACCGATGACAAGGCCTGGATCCAGGTGTCCAACGGCGGCCAGGTCATTCCACCCGAGGACGTCGAGCGGCTCTTCGAGCCCTTTCGCCGCGGCGGCGGACGGGTGCGGACGGCCACCAGGGGTTCTGGTCTGGGGTTGTCGATCGTGCGCCTGATCGTTGAGGCCCATCACGGCAAGGTGCAGGCCTCGGCGCCGCCCTTCGGCGGGCTGGCGCTGCGCATCGAGCTGCCCCGCGCCTGAGCCTGGCTCGGCTGGTCACTCTGGCGCGTCGGCGTCGATTGTCTCCGGCTCGACCACGCGGGGCTTCGGCGGCGCCGCCATGGCCGCGGCCAGCTCGCCCGCGATCAGTTCGACCTGCCATGGGCGCGCGCCGAGTTCGCGCAGTCGATCGCTCATCGGGCCCTCAGCCAGCTCGGGCGGGTCCCAGGCCACCCGGCGCAACAGGTCGCCGGCCATCAGGTTCTGGGGCAGCACCTGGTAGGTCGCGGCCACCTCGTTGACCACCTCTCGGCCGGCGGCCAGCCGGTCCGCGGCCTGCGGGAAGCGTTCGCGCCATCGCGTCGGCGGCGGCATCCAGTCCGGGCTCATCAACGCGGGGGTCGGCAGCTGGGCCTCGGGGAGGTCACGGGCACTGTTCAGGGCGCCCAGCCAGCGAGTGGCCAGGCGCCGCTGCCGCGGACCGCTGAACACCGGCAGCGCGGTCAGTTCCTCGAGGGTGTTCGGATTGCGCTTGACCGCCGCGATGATCGCCGCGTCGGGTAGCACGCGCCCGGGCGCGATGTCGCGCTCGATGGCCAGCTCGTTGCGGCTGGTCCACAGGGCACGGACCATGGCCAGCCGTCGACGATCCCGGATCGCGTGGATGCCCGACGTCCGTCGCCACGGGTCCAGCCGGGGCGGGGGCGGCGGCGCCGTCCGGGCGGCCTCGAACTCCTGCTCGGCCCATTCGCTCTTGCCGGCCTGGGCCAACTCGAGCACGAGGCGCTCGCGCAGTTCGACGAGCAGTTCGACGTCCAGGGCGGCGTAGACGAGCCAGTCGTGGGGCAGCGGACGGGTGCTCCAGTCAGCCGCGGAGTGACCCTTTTCCAACCGGACACCCAGGCGCGATTCGACCATCGTGGCCAGGGCCACCCGTTCCTCCCCCAGCAGCCGCCCGGCCAGCTCGGTGTCGAAGACCCGGCTCGGGCGCAGCCCGATCTCGGCCAGGCAGGCCAGGTCCTGGTGCGCCGCGTGCACGATCCACTCGACATCAGCAACGGCGTCGTTCAGCGACGAGAGATCGGGCAGCGCGATCGGGTCGATCAGTACCGTGCCGAAGCCCGGCCGGCGTAGCTGCACCAGATAGGCCCGCTGGCTGTAGCGGTAGCCGGAGGCGCGTTCGGCGTCAACGGCAAGGGGTCCGTGCCCGGCCCGCAGCCCGGCCACCACGGCGACGAGTTCGGCGGCCGTCGTGATCGGCTCGGGTGTCCCGTCGGCGGGCTCGCGCAGCACCGGTACTGGTGCAACGTCTTCTGGCTCGGCTGATTCCGGCGCCTCGGGTGGCTCTTGAGCTTGGCTCACCTCAGGTCCTTCGCAGCGCGGTCACTCCTTCGGGCGGTAGCCCGGCGGCGGTGCAGAGCAGATCGAGGAAGCCCAACAGATGCGGTTCCAGATTGGGATCGTCGGCCGTCCATGATCCTCTCAGCTCGATCGCCACCGTGCTCTGGGGTCCGTGCAGGTCCCCGAAGCGGGTCGAGTTGGTCTGGGTGACGGTCCCACCGCTGGCGCGGAACTGGGCGCCCCGTTCCGTCAGCCCACCGGTCAGCCAGCTCCAGCACACCTCGGGCAGCAGCGGATCACTGGCGATGTCGGGTTCGAGTTCGGCCGAGGCGAACGCCACCAGGCGCAGTTGTCCGTCCCACGCCTCGGCCCCGTCCGGGTCGTAGAGCAGGACCAGCCGGCCCGTGGCCAGTTCCTCGCCGTCGGCGGCCAGGACGTCGGCAGAGACCGCGTAGCTCCACGGGGCCAGGCGCTGGGGCGGCCGGATCGGCTCCACGCGCACTTCGGCCCGGGTGGTGGTGGCTTCCAGGGACGAGACGGCGGCTCGAAACGGTTCGGGACTGGCGACAACGGGTGTGTCGCTGGCGCTGGAACTCATGCAGAACGCCGAACGGTGCGCGCCGAGAGCGGAGCGGCCTGGGGTGCGGCGCTCTCAGAGATCACGATCACGAACAGGGCCGTTCCGCAGGTCACGCAGGACAGGTCCGGGCAGTCGACATCGTGGCCGTCCTGGCACACCGGCGCCTCGAAGAGCTGCTCCGACTCGCAGGTCGGGCAGTATCGGTGGTCGAGCTGCATTTCGAGCATGGTGCTCCTCCGCGAACATCTTCTCGAGCCAGGCTGACACACGCCCGCGAGGCGGCTCGGGAGGCTCGCCGGGCCGGGTCCGTACGATGGGCGGCGATGTCCACCAGCCCAGCTTCGGAGTCCTTGCTCGTCCGTACCATCAAGGGCCGTCCCGCCGCCGCCCCGCCGGTCTGGTTCATGCGGCAGGCCGGGCGTTCCCTCCCGGAGTACCGGGCCTTGCGGGCCGGCGGGCCCATGCTCGAGGCCTGCCAGACGCCCGACCTGATCACCGAGATCACCCTGCAACCGGTGCGCCGGCACGGCGTCGATGCCGCGATTCTCTTCTCCGACATCGTGGTGCCCCTCGTCGCCATCGGGATCGGGATCGAGATCGTTCCCGGTGTCGGACCGGTGGTCGAGAAGCCCGTCCGCACGCTCGCGGATCTGGAGCGCTTCCGCCCCTTGGAACCGGCCGACGTCGACTACGTCACCGCCGCGGTTACGGCCCTGGTGCGCGAGTTGGGGCCGACACCGCTGATCGGCTTCGCCGGAGCGCCGTTCACGCTGGCCAGCTACCTGATCGAGGGCGGTCCCTCGCGCGAACACGCCAAGACGAAGGCCTTCATGCACGGCGAGCCGGAGATCTGGCACAACCTGCTCGCCCGGCTCGCGGTGATCGCCGAAGCGTTCCTGCGGGTGCAGATCGACGCCGGCGTCTCGGTGGTGCAGCTGTTCGACTCCTGGGCCGGCGCGCTGTCGGCCGCGGACTACGAGCAGTTCGTCCTCCCGCACAGCCGGGCCGTCCTGTCGGGCCTGGCCGCGACCGGGGTGCCCCGGATTCACTTCGGGGTCGGGACCGGTGAGCTGCTGGGCCTGATGCGCTCGGCCGGAGCCGACGTGGTCGGTGTCGACTGGCGGATACCGCTGGACGAGGCCGCGCGCCGCGTCGGGCCGGGAGCCGTTGTGCAGGGCAACCTCGATCCGGCCTTGCTGCTCGCAGATTGGCCGGTCATCGAGCGGGAGGTGCGGCGCATCGTCGCCGAAGGCCGGGCGGCCAGCGGGCACATCTTCAACCTGGGTCATGGGGTGCTGCCCGAGACCGATCCCGACGTGTTGACCCGCGTCGTGGAGCTGGTCCATTCGCTGGCCAACTGATGACCCGCGTCGTCGTCATCGGCGGTGGCATATCCGGTCTGGCCGCCGCGCACGAGCTGGGCCGCCGGTTGCCGACGGCCAGCATCCTGCTGCTCGAGGGGTCCGCGCGCCTGGGCGGCAAGCTGCGGGTGGCCGAGCTGGCCGGGGAACCGGTCGACGTGGGCGCCGAGGCCCTGCTGGCCCGCCGACCCGAGGGGCTCGACCTGCTGCACGGCGTCGGCCTCGGCCGGTCGCTGATCACCCCGTTGACCACCAGCGCCCGGATCTTCGCCGGTGGAGCGCCGCATCCGTTGCCGGCCAACACGTTGATGGGCGTGCCGGCCGACGCCGAGTCCGCCCGCGTCAGCGGCCTGTTCAGTGATGAGACCGTGCAGCGGATCGCGAGCGAACCGACCGCGCCGAGTCTGCCGCGCCTCGATCACGACATCTCCGTCGGTGAGCTGGTTGAGCAACGGCTGGGCCGCGAGGTGCTGGACCGACTTGTCGAACCCCTGCTCGGGGGCGTCTACGCCGGCCGGGCCGACCAGCTCTCGCTGCGGGCAACGGTCCCGGCGCTGGCCGCGCGGCTCGCGGCTGTGGGCGGCTCGTTGGTCGACGCTGCTCGCGTCGTCACGGCCAACGGCGCCCGGGCTACGTCGACCGATCCGGTCTTCGTCTCCCTAGCCGGCGGACTGGGTCAGTTGGCGCCCGCGATCGCCCGGCACGGTCGTTTCGACGTGCGTACCGACGTCACCGTGGCGGCGATCGAGCGGACCCCGACCGGGTTCCGGTTGCGGTGCGGCGCGGTGTCCCACCCGGAGTTGATCGAGGCCGACGCGGTAGTGGTCGCCGTCCCGCCCGCGAAGGCGGCCCGGCTGCTGCGGGAGCTGGTGCCCACGGCCAGTGCCGAGCTGGGCGCGATCGAATCCAGCAGCATGGCCATCGTGTCGTTGGCCTACCGCGACATCGTGCTGCCCCAGGGCAGCGGCCTGCTTGTTGCCGACCGACGCTTCGCGGTGAAGGCGGTGACGATCTCCTCGCAGAAATGGCCCGGGGCGCCGGCGGGGCTGAGCCTGTTGCGGGCCTCGATCGGGCGCATCGGCGAGACCCACGAGCTGCAACGTGAGGATGCCGAACTGGTCACGCTGGCCCGTGACGACCTGGTCACGTTGGCCGGTATATCGGCCGAACCGGTCGACGCCCGGGTTACTCGCTGGGGCGGGGGTCTGCCGCAGTATGCGGTCGGCCACGTCGAGGCGGTGATCAGGATTCGCAGCGCTGTCGAGTCGATTCCCGGCTTGGCCGTGTGCGGCGCGGCCTATGACGGGGTCGGCATCCCCGCGTGTATCGCCTCGGCCCACCGGGCGGCCAGCCACGTCGTCGCCTCCGCGGAGCGTCGGGGACAATAGCGGGCATGGTTGATGGCAAGCAGGCGCGCGAACTCAACGACGTGATCCGCTACACCGCCTGGTCGGTGTTCCGGGTCGAGGACCCGATCGGTGACGGCGACCGGTCCGCGCTGGTCGATGAGGTGGCCGGTTTGTTCGAGCAGCTGGCGGCCAAGGACGTCACGGTCCGCGGCACCTATGACGTCAGCGCGTTGCGCGCCGATGCCGACCTGATGATCTGGTGGCATGCGAGTACGGCCGAGGCGTTGCAGGACGCCTATTCGCGGCTGCGCCGTACGGCGCTGGGTCGACGGCTGCGCCCGGTCTGGTCCAACATGGCCCTGCACCGCCCGGCCGAGTTCAACAAGAGCCACGTCCCGGCGTTCCTGGCCGATGAGTTTCCCCGTGCCTACGTGTGCGTGTACCCGTTCGTGCGCTCCTACGAGTGGTACCTGCTACCCGATGACGAGCGGCGCGCGTTGCTGGCCGAACACGGCAAGCTGGCTCGCGAGTACCCGGACGTGCGGGCCAACACGGTCGCCTCCTTTGCACTGGGCGACTACGAGTGGATGCTGGCCTTCGAGGCCGATGAGTTGCATCGCATCGTCGACCTGATGCGTCACCTGCGGGCGTCAGAGACCCGCCGCCACGTGCGCGAAGAGGTGCCGTTCTACACCGGCACCCGCCGCAACGTCAGCGACCTGATCGCGGCGCTGCCCTAGTGGTGCTGGCCTAGCGTCGACCGACCTCGCTCAGGTCTGGTCAAGTCAGCAGGGTGTCGTGCAGGGTGTTGCGGCGGGGGATCTGGTCGGGGTCGACAGTCGCGAGTGGGACGTAGTGGGGTCGGCCGTTGATCATGATTCCGACCCAGCCGTTGAAGTCGAGATTCTGGTGGTGTCGGGAACATAAGAGGGCGCCGCTGTCGACGGACGTTCGTCGGGTTTTGATCCACCCTTCGACATGATGGATTTCGCACCAGACCGGCGGGGCATCACAGCCGGGCCACGTGCAACCCTTGTCCCGGGCGTAGATCGCGCAGCGTTGGTGGCGGTTGAACAGACGTTGGCCGGTGCTGTAGGCGATGATCCCGTCCGCCTTCCCGATGACGACGGGGACGACGAGTGGATCGCCGCCGGTGATCCGCTTGGCCTGGGCGACGGAGATCAGTGACCCGTGGCCGGTGGTGACCAACCCGGTCTCGGAGTCCCATTGATCGACCGTCGCGGTCAGCAGCACCGTGGCCACGGTGCCGCCGACGTCGGGCAGTTCCTTGGCCCGCAGGACCAGCCGCAGCGCCGCTTCCAGCCCGTCGTGGCGGCGCTGCGCGGCGGTGCGCGGATCGGGGGTGCCGTCCTCCGCTGGTGCCGGGCCGGCCAGCGGGTCCAGCACGGCGAGCAGCGCTTGCATGCACGGGGCGGTTAACTCGCCCTCCAGGTGCCCGGAGCCGTCGGCGCGCTGGGTCGGGGTGAACCCGCGGTGCTGGTCACGGTACTTCTCCTCGCGCAGGGTCCCGTCCGGATCCAGATGATCCAAATGCCGACTGGCCAGCTTCGCGAGCTGACCCGGGTCGAAGGTGCGGGCCGAAGCGACCAGGTCAGCTTCCAGGCCATCGTCCCAGTCCGCGGCCAGGTCGTTGGGGAGTTTGTTGACGGCGTCGATGATTACCTTCGCATGCGCCGCCGAAAGCTCACCGGCCGCTTCAGCAGCGGCGGTGACCGGGAAGATCGGCGCCAACGCCGCACCGCTCAATCCTGGCCGCGGGGCTAACTCAGCCGCCAACGCGACCTCACGCCGAGCCACACCCGGCGTGACGTTCCACAACTCCTGGACCAGGGCGGCCGTGTCCTTGTAGCCCCGCTCGGTCGCCACTCCCTGAGAACCCAGGGCCGCCACCACCCGATGACGGACCGCACCCAGGCGGCGATCCACGACCGCCGAGCGCCGCGCCACCTCCAGCGATGCCGCGGAATCCAACGCAGCGAGGTCAACAGTCAGCAGCCCGTCCACCACGGCATCGAGGCGGTCCAGCAGTTCAAGTAGACTATCGAACATACGTTCGACTATACCAAACCGGAATTGGGCAGCGCAACAGAATTGCCGAATATAACGCGGAATTCTCTTGATCTTGGCCCAAGGACGCGCGTGGCCGCGCGGGCGGCGGTTAGTTCGCCGGCTCTTCTTCGAACGTGGTCGAGATTGAGTTGATGCAGTAACGCAGGTCGGTCGGCGTGCCGTAGCCCTCGCCGGCGAACACGTGTCCGAGGTGACTGTGGCAGTTGGCGCACAAGACCTCCGTGCGGACCGAGAACATGCTGCGGTCCTCGCGCTCGATGATGCGGTCTCCGGCCAGCGGGGTGAAGAAGCTCGGCCAGCCGCAGTGCGAGTCGAACTTCGCCTCACTGCGGAACAGTTCTGACCCGCACGCCCGGCAGCGGTACACCCCGACTCGGTGGTTGTCGGTGTATTCGCCCGTGAACGCGCGCTCGGTGCCCGCTTCGCGCAGCACGTGATAGGCAGCGGGGGATAGTTCGGCTCGCCATTCCGCGTCGGTCTTCTGGACCGCGGCCGGCGGCAACTCGTTGGTTTGGCTCATGAATCGAGATTACGTCAGTGACCCGAAACTCAGTGACCCCGAATCGACACGATGAGCGTCGCGACGATGACCAGGCCGATCAGGGCCAGCCCGCCGAACGCGGCGATGCGCGAGGCGGTGCGGCGCCAGCCGGTCGCCCGGGCCGCCGCCGATGCAAATGCGGAGATGTTCTGCAGCTCGCCATCGACGGTGTTCGGGTTGGCCGCGCCGCCGAAGGACAGCACCCGCCGATCGGCCTCGGCATCGGCCGGGTCGAACGGCTCGCCGGGGTCGTCGGGGTACTCCTCTGGCTCGCGCAGCATTCATCCAGCCTGCCACGGCGAGCCCGACCGGTTACCGTTTCGGGCATGGCGGCATCTCCGGCGACCGAGTTGGCCGTGGGCGAGCGGGTCGTGCGGATCAGCAACCCCGACCGGGTCTATTTCCCGGAGCTGGGTCAGACGAAGCTCGACCTGGCCCAGTACTACCTCAGCGTCGGGGAAGGCATCGTGCGGGCGCTACGGGAGCGCCCCTGCATGTTGCACCGCTTCCCGGACGGGACCGCGGGCGAGCGGATCTATCAGAAGCGGCTGCCGAAGGGCGCCCCGGACTGGGTCGAGTCGGTCGAGGTCAGCTTTCCGTCCGGGCGCACCGCCGACGAGTTGTGCGTGACCGAGTTGGCCGACGTCGTCTGGGCGGTGCAGATGTCCACGGTCGAGTTCCATCCCTGGCACTCGCGTCGGGCCGACACCGAGCGACCCGATGAACTGCGGATCGACCTGGATCCGCAGCCCGGCACCGCGCTGCCGGAGGCCAAGGTGGCCGCCGCGCTGGTGCGCGAAGTGCTCGATGAGCTCGGCGCGACCGGCTGGCCCAAGACGTCGGGCTCCAAGGGCATCCACATCTACGTCCGGATCGAACCGCGCTACGGCTTCCGCGAAGTCCGTCGGGCCGCGTTGGCCTTCGCCCGCGAGATCGAACGGCGCGCCCCCGAGCTGATCACCACCGCCTGGTGGAAGGAGGAACGTGGCCAGCAGATCTTCGTGGACTACAACCAGAACGCCCGTGATCGCACCATCGCCTCGGCCTACTCGGTGCGGGCCTCGCCGCGCGGGCTGGTGTCCGCGCCCGTCACCTGGCTGGAGCTGCCCGACGTGGAGATGAGCGACTTCACGATCGAGACGATGCCGGCCCGCTTCGCCGAACTGGGTGACGTACATGCCGGAATCGACGAGGCGGTCTGGTCGATCGAGCCGCTGCTGGAGTGGGCCGATCGCGATGAGCGCGACCGCGGGCTCGGCGACGCGCCCTACCCGCCCAACTTCCCGAAGCAGGAGGGAGAGCCGCCGAGGGTGCAGCCTTCCAAGATGAACAAGGCCAACTGGGACAGCGCAGGCCAGCCGGCCAGCGACATGGAGCCTCAGGACCTCGACTGAAACGCCTATCGTCGACTATGGGCTGCTCTCCTTCGGCTGTCGTGGCTCTGGGTGGGTGCCGTTATGCGCGCTCCAACCGAATGCCCAGCGCTCTGCGTACAGATCGACGGATAGGCACCGTTCGCGTACGGCGGCGACGTCACGCTCCTGGACCCCTCCGAACCAGCACCGTGAGCAACGGCCTGAGTTCGCGCGGGACACGGCTAACGCGCCAGGGCGGTGACCAGCCGGTCGTCGATATCCGAAGATCACGACGACCGGCGCCTCGCAGCGAGACACGCCCGGATGCCAACGGCTGCACGCCAGCCATCGACATCGATCTGCACGCAAGCAACCAAGGGCTTCAGCCGCGCCGATCGACGACTCGTGCTCGCCGGCGGGATCCGGGCGACCAACTTAGCCTTCCGGCTTCAGAGGTCGGCTCATGAGTTAGCGGTCGACTACCCTGTTCGAAGTTCCGACCCGAGGATGCGTTCGCCATGGCAGCGACACTGGCCGTTATCGCGGCAATCTGCTTCGCGCTTGCCGCGGCACTGCAGCAGCGTGGGCAGTTCCGGCTAGCTCGTGAGGGCAATGCGGTGGCCGGCGTTGCCGGCCTGGTCCGGTTAGCGATCGTCCCGGTGTGGCTACTCGGAACGTTGGTGCTGCTCTCAGGCTATGCGGCGCAGGCGGCCGCGCTGGATCGCGGCAAGCTCGTCGTGGTCCAACCGCTGATGGTGACCACCATCGTGTGGGCTCTACCGCTCGGCTACTGGCTCACCAATCAGAACGTGGTGCTACGGCAGTTTGTCGGTGCCGGAATCGTGGTCGTCGGCCTGGCCATGTTCGTGCTCATCGGTGATCCGGCCGCCGGCATCGATCAGGCATCGACGCGCGCATTGTTGATCTCAGCCGTAGTGATCAGTGCGGCCGTCCTGCTCCTCCTGCTGTGGCACGGACCGCATCGCTCCGCCACGGCGCGGGCAGCAGTGCTCGGACTCTGCGCCGGTCTCCTGGACGGCCTTTCCGCGTCATTCGCCAAGCCCGTGCTCAACGATCTGCACTCAGGACTCGCCGCCGCTGCCGAGGACTGGCACACCTGGGCGCTGCTCGGGTTCGGTTTCGCCGGATTCCTGCTCCAGCAACTGTCGCTGGCGACCGGGCAGCTCGCGCCGGCGATGGCAGCGGTCTCTGTTGCGAACCCGGCCATCAGCGTGCTGCTAGGCATCGTGCTGTACCAGGAGTATCTGAGCCGGCCGGGATGGCACGTCGCCGTCGCTGCCGCGGCGCTGCTGGCCGCGCTGTCCGGTGCGTTGCTCATCACGATGGCCAACCGTGAGACCCCCATGCTCGAGGAGCAACGACGCGACGCGAGTGTTGCCAGCGTCGGTAGCTGACGTGAATCTGGAGATTCTCGTGCTCGCCCTGGCGAGCACGGTCCGTCCGACGAGTTTGGCGGCGGTCTCGGCGCTCCTGGCGCGGGATTCCCGCCGCCGGTTGATGTTCGCGTATGTGATCGGCGGTCTGGCGTTCACCCTCCTGTTCGGCGGGCTGGTTATCGGCGTGTTCCACGGCGTCCACGTGCATGCCGGCAGCAGCCATACCAAGGGCATCGCCGACATTGTCGGCGGCGTAGTGGTCTTGCTGTTCGGGTGTGCGGTGTGGGCCGGCCTAACCACCCACCGGCAAAGCCGCTCTCAATCGGCCGATGCCAGCTGGTTGTCCCGCCTCGATCGTGAGATCACGACCCGGACGGCCGTCGTCTTCGGTCCGCTGACCCACCTGCCCGGCATCTTCTACCTCGTCGCGCTGAACGTGATCGTGGCGACCGACCCGCACGTGTCGACCGCCGCCGTTGCGCTCGGAACCTACAACGCGGTCTGGTTCGCCATACCGATCGCGGCACTCGTCATCTGCATCGCCAACCCCGACCTCGCCCGCACCATCGTCGACGCCGTGCTGGAAAGGACCAAACGGCACTCGCGGGCGATCGTGCTGACCGCATGCGCCGTCGTCGGCGTAGTGCTCCTGGTCCGCGGACTGATGATGGCCTGACCTAGCAGCCGGCGGGGCAGAGCTCAGAGTGCATCGTTGAGCAAGCCGAGCAGACGGGTGAGCTCGTCGACGTCCTTACGGGGCCACTCGCCGACCAGCGTCCGAAAGCGCTTGTTCCGCCGTTGTTGGACTCGGCGGAGCTGGACTTCCCCGTGGTGCGTCGGACGCACAGCCAGGGCCCGGGCATCGTCAGGATCAACCGTCCGCTCGACCAGACCGAGGCGTTCCAACTGGCTGATCTGGCGGCTCACCGCGCCGGCGTCGATGCCGAAGTGCTCAACCAGATCGGCGGCGCGCGCGGGTGCGGTCTCGACGATGCGGTCAAGGGTGGAGTAACCGGCCCGGTCCAGCTCAGGGTGCACCTCGGCGGCGGCCTCGCTGCCGAGCGAGCGGCTGCGGCGCATGATCCGCAACAGCTCGCGCTCCAGCCCTACGTACTTGTCCTCCACGCTCGCCACCAGGGC
Organism: uncultured Actinomycetes bacterium; assembly: GCA_963828015.1. GTDB lineage: Bacteria > Actinomycetota > Actinomycetes > Mycobacteriales > Jatrophihabitantaceae > CAVPUA01. The sequence goes on along the minus strand of CAWHCD010000006.1, from coordinate 1,070,541 downwards.
AGGAGCTACGCGGCGGATTCAGTCACGCACAACCCCTTCGGGGAAGCCGGCCAGTCCCGGATCCATCTCCAGCCCGAAGTTGTTGGTCGCCACGCAGAGCAGGTCGTAGGCGCCGATGGTGAACACCAAGTCCATCATCTGCCGGTCGTCGAGGGTCTCGGCCAGTTCGGCCCAGGTCGCGTCGTCGATGTAGCGCTCGGCATTGATCTGATCGACGGCTCGCAGCACGGCGGCGTCGAACGGACTCCAAATCGGGTTGTCCGGGCCACCGATGGAGATTGCCTCAACCTCGGCGTCGCTCATCCCGACCTGCTTGGCCATCTTCACATGCTGAGCCCACTCGTATTCCCCGCCCCGCAGCCAGGCGATCCGGACCGTCGCCATCTCGCGGATGCGGTCGGACAGTGTCGAGTTGAAGATGTGGTTGTTGAACGTGAACCAGCCCCGGGCCAGATCGGCGTGCTGCGCGAAGATCCCCATGATGTTGGACTTCGGGCGCTGGCGCACGGTGCCCGGGGGCGGCGGTGGCGGCAGCGCGGAGGCCGGCGGGCGCATGACCGATGCCGCGTCCAGGAAATCGGGCGCCCAGCTGTCATTGGGCAGCGAGGCGATACGGGGCTGGGTCATTCGTCCATTCCATTCATCGATTCCGGTCAGCGGCTCCCGATCGGAGCCCGCCCGATCGTTGTCGAAGTCAATAGATCCTGTCAACGCCGACCTGGATGGGGCGCGCACCGTGCTGGTCCAAGTTATTGCGGCGGGGGAGCGGAGCGAACATTCTCAGATCTCTTGTCAGATCGCCCCGCACGTACTCCAATGAACCTCAGATGTCTGCCGGCGCACTCAGCGCCCGCCCCGATGGAGGCAATTGCGCATGAGCACAGTCACGATCAATCGGCTGACCGAGACGGTCGGAGCCGAGGTGACCGGCCTGAACCCCGATCATTTCCTCAACGACGATTCGCTGCCCGATCTGGTTCGCCAGGCCCTCGAGGACAACGGCGTGCTGGTGTTCCCCAAGCTGGGACTGGACCGGGAGACACAGGCCAACTTCTGCGCGCGCCTGGGCGAGGTGTCCTTCTCCCAGGGTAAGAAGACGCCCGAGGCCGGGGTCATGACGGTCAGTCTCGATCCGAACAAGGTGGCGGCCGCGAAGACGCTCAAGGGCGCCTTCAACTGGCACATGGACGGCTGCACGCTGCCCAACGGCCAGTACCCCGGCGCGGCGACCATCCTCACCGCGGTCGCCCTGGCCGAGGAGGGCGGCGAGACCGAGTTCGCCAGCACCTACGCCGGTTACGCGGCATTGTCACCGGACGAGCAGCAGCGCCTGGCCGACGTGCGCGTCGTACACACGGTCGCGGCCACGCAACGGCTGGTCTACCCGGATGCGACGCCCGAGGAGCAGGCCAACTGGATGGTGGCGAACTCGCGTACCCACCCGCTGGTCTGGACCCACCGCTCCGGCCGCAAGTCGATGGTGCTCGGTGCTACGACCGAGAGCGTCGTCGGGATGTCGGACTCGGCCGGCCGGGCCCTGCTCGACGATCTGCTGGCGCGCACCACCGCGCCCGGTCGGGTCTACCGCCACGAGTGGTCGATCGGGGACATGCTGATGTGGGACAACCGCGGCGTCGTCCATCGGGTCGAGCCCTACGCCGATGACTCGGCACGGGAGATGATCCGCACCACCCTGGTGGGCGACGAAGAAATCCAATAAGGCTCAGCGCGCGCTGTTGCTGACCGCCCGGGCGATGACGTTGCGCTGGATCTCGCTGGTGCCCTCACCGATCTCCAGGACCTTGGCATCGGCGTAGAACCGCGAGATGGCTGACTCGCGGATGTAGCCGTACCCACCGTGGATCTGCACGCTGGCGCTGGCCGCCCGGTTGGCCACCTCGGAGGCGTAGAGCTTGGCCATGGCCGCTTCTTTGGCGAACGGACGACCCTGATCGCCGAGCCACGCGGCCCGGTAGACCAAGGCGCGCGCGGCCTCGACCTCGGTGGCCATGTCGGCGATCTTGTGGCTGATGGCCTGGAAGCGATTGAGCTTGGTGCCGAACTGCTCGCGCTCGCCGGCGTAGCGAACGGCCAGATCCAGCGCGGCCTGGGCCAGGGATAGCGCGAGCGCGGCAACGCTGACGCGGCCGGCGTCCAGGACCTCGAGGAACTGGCGCAGTCCGTTGCCCTCCACGCCGATGAGGTGGTCTTCGGGCACCCAGCAGTCGGTGAAGACGAGCTCGCGGGTGTCCAAGGCATGCCAGCCGAGCTTGCGCAGGCGCTGGCCCTTCTCGTAGCCCGGCGTGTCGTTCGGGCACGAAGAAGACGCCGTAGCGCTTCTTTCCGTTGTCGTCCACGCCGGTCACGGCGAGCACGGTGACGCCGAGACTGATCTCGGTGCCCGCATTGCTGATGAACATCTTGGTGCCGTCCAGCACCCAGCCGCCGTTGGAGCGCCGGGCCTGGGTGCGGATTCCGGAGGCGTCCGAGCCCGCGGTGGCCTCGGTGAGGCCGAAGGCGCCGATGAACCTGCCCGAGGCGAGAGGGGCCAGCCAACGCTGCTTCTGCTCCTCGGTGCCGAACGCGGCCAGGGGCAGGGAGCCGATCGTGGAATGGGCGTTCCAGCCGGCCGCGAAGGACTGATCGGCCGCGCCCAGGGCCTCCATCGCGGCCACGTAGGTGACCAGGCCGGCGTTGGCGCCGCCGTATTCCTCGCCGATGAGCATGCCGCACCAGGCCGAGGTCACCCAGCTTTTGGAAGACGTCGACCGGGAAGTGCTCGTTCTCCGACCATTCGGCGGCGTAGGGCTCGATCTCTTTCGCCGCGAACTCGCGGCACAGTTCCTGCACCGCGATCGTCTCTTCCGGAAGGTCCAGGTCCATGTACGTTTACCCGTCATCGGCAGGAGTTGTTTTTTGGAACGACTAGTACAAGAATGATGATTCCGCGCCGGATGTCAAGCGCGAGCCTGAGCCGGAGAAGGTAGGCAGCACACGATGACTTCCACGCAGGTGGCCGAGGTCGGCGTAGACCGGGACACCCTGGGCACAATGTACCGGCGAATGCGCGTAATTCGACGCTTCGAAGAGCGGGCATCCGTGCTCTACCGCGACAGTCAGATTCCCGGCTTCCTCCATCTGTCCATCGGGCAGGAGGCATCGGCGGTCGGCGCCTGTTGGCCGCTGGAGGATCGCGACGTCATCACCTCGACCCACCGTGGGCACGGCCACTGCATCGCCAAGGGCCTGGACATCACCGGAATGTTCGCCGAGCTGATGGGCCGCAGCACCGGGACCTGCCAGGGACGCGGCGGATCGATGCACATCGCCGACCCGCGCAAGGGCATCTTCGGCGCCAACGGCATCGTCGCCGCCGGGCTGCCGATCTCGGTCGGCGCGGCCACCGCCGCCCAGCTGCGCGGCACCGGCGGGGTCGTCGTCGCCTTCTTCGGCGACGGTGCGGTCGGGCAGGGCATGTTCCACGAGGCCGTCAACCTGGCCGCGGTCTGGGACCTCCCGGTGATCTTCTGCTGCGAGAACAACCACTACGCCGAGTTCTCCCCGGAAGCCGACCAGCATCGCGCCGGCCTGGCCGATCGCGCCCGTGGGTACGGCATCGGCTACGCCCACGTGGACGGCAACGACGTCCTCGCCGTCGCCGAAACCATGTCCGGGCTCGTCGAGGGCCTGCGCGCGGGCGGCGGACCGGTGCTGCTCGAGGCCGAGACCTACCGCTGGCACGGCCACTACGAAGGCGACCCCGAGCGCTACCGCGAGGCGTCCGAGCTCGAGGAATGGAAGACGCGCGACCCGCTGCTGGTCCTGGCCGCGCGGATGGATCCACAGCAGGTCGCCGACATCGACCGCGAGGTCGAGGCCGAGATCGAGGCCGCGGTCGCCGAGGCATCGGCGGCTCCCGAGCCGTCCCCGGACACGCTCTATCACTTCGTGGGCATCCCGCGTGAGCCGATCGCCGAACCGCCCGAGGCCTCCGGTGAGATCTTCCGGATGATGGATGCCGTCCACGAAGCGCTCGACTACGAACTCGGCACCGACCCGGATGTCTTCGTCGCCGGGATCGATGTCGGTGCGGGCGGCAATGTCTTCGGACTGACCCGCGGCCTGGCCAAGAAGTACCCCGGTCGGGTGCGCGACACCCCGATCTCCGAGAGCGCGGTCGTGGGCACCGCGGTCGGTGCGGCGATGGCCGGCATGCGCCCGGTCGTCGAGCTGATGTACTTCGACTTCATCGGCGTGTGCCTGGACCAGCTGATGAACCAGGCCGCGAAGCTACGGTTCATGACCGGCGGTGCGGTGAGCCTGCCGCTGGTGCTGCGTACGCAGTTCGGCGCCGGTCGGTCCTCGGGCAGCCAGCATTCGCAGAGCCTGGAGGCGTTGCTCGCGCACATTCCCGGCCTGACCGTCGTCATGCCGTCGACGCCGTCTGACACCTACGGACTCCTGCGCAGCGCCATCCGCGACGACAATCCGGTGGTCTTCGTCGAGAATCGCCTGCTGTACGGCAAGAAGGGCCCGCGCCCAGGCCAACACGACCTGATCCCGCTGGGCAAGGCCGCGATCCGCCGTGAGGGAACCGACGTCACGTTGGTGTCCTACTCGCGCATGGTGCTCGAGTGCATCGAGGCGGCTGAGCAACTGGCCACCGAGGGGATCAGCGTCGAGGTCATCGACCTGCGCACGGTCGCGCCTCTGGACTTCGAGACGGTGCTGCGCTCGTTGGCCAAGACCAATCGCCTGGTCATCGCGCATGAGGCGGTCACCGCCTTCGGGGTCGGCGCCGAGATCGCCGCGGTCGCCGCCCGTGAGGGCTTCTGGACGCTGGACGCGCCGGTGATCCGAGTCGGTGCGGCCTCCACTCCCGCCCCCTACGCGCCGTCCCTGGAACGGGTGTGGCTGCCCGACCACGAGCGGATCGCAGCCGCGGTGCGCGAATCGGTGCGCGCCTAGGAGGCGTCATGTCTGAAGCAGTCCTGTTCCAGGCCGATGGGCGCGTCGGCATCATTACGCTGAACCGCCCCGAGGCCCGCAACGCCGTGAACGGCGCGGTCGCGCTCGCCTTCGAAGCCGCGATCGACCGGCTCGAGAACGACCCGGACATCTGGGTCGGCTTGCTGTGCGCGAACACCGAGGGCCAGCAGCGGCCGGTCTTCTGCGCCGGTGCCGATCTGAAGACGGTCAACGCCGGGCAGGCGGCGACCATGTACACCGAACGCGGCGGCTTCGCCGGCTTCGTCTACCGCGAACGGACCAAGCCACTCGTCGTCGCGGTGGACGGGCTGGCGACGGCCGGCGGGCTGGAAATCGTGCTGGCCGCCGACCTGGTGGTCGCCAGTACCCGCTCGTCGTTCGGCCTGGCCGAGGTCACCCGCAACCTGATTGCCGCCGCCGGGGGTTTGTTCCGGCTGCCGCGCGCCATCGGGCAGGCCGCGGCGATGGAGGCCATCCTGACCGGTGAGCCGATTTCCGCCCAACGCGCGCACGACCTCGGACTGGTCAACCGGCTGGTCGAGTCCGACCGCACCTTTGTCGAGGCTCAGGCGCTGGCCCAGCAGATCAGCCGCGCCGCGCCGTTGGCCGTGCGCGCCAGCCGACAGGTCGTGCTGGCGGCGGCCACGGCCGATGACCAGACGTTGAAGCGCATGTCCGACGACTTGTTCAACCAGGTGGTCAACTCCGAGGACACCCGCGAGGGACTCGCCGCGTTCATCGAGAAACGCCCAGCGGAATGGAAGGGTTACTAGTCAATGGCCGAGCGGATTGAGATACCGGATGTCTTTCCCGGCGTGGGTGACGTCAGCGGAAAGCGGGTCGTCCTGACCGGTGCCGGACGGGGGCTGGGTGAGCTGATCGCGCATGCCTTCTCGCGGGCCGGCGCCAAGGTGGCGCTGGTCGCCCGCACGGAGCGCGACCTCAAGCTGGTGGCCGACGACCTGCCCGGGCCCTCGCTGCAGTTCTGCGGCGACGTGCGTGATGCGGACTTCAACGAGGCGGTCGCTGACGGGGTCGTGGCCGAGTGGGGCGGGCTGGACGTCTGGATCAGCAACGCCGGTATCTCCCCGATCGTGGCCGGGCCGGTGGATACCGACCCGCAGGTCTGGCGCGATGTCATCGACGTCAACCTGACCGGGGCGTTTCTCGGCGCCCGGGCCGCGGCGCGAGTCATGACCGCGGGTGGACGACTGATCTTCACCGGGTCGGTCTTGGGGGAGCGCCCGGCCAAGGGCCTGTCGGCCTACAGCGCGTCGAAGGCCGGTCTCGTCGGTATGGCCAAGGCCTTGGCCATTGACCTGGGCTCCGCCCGCATTACCGTGAACGTTGTCGCTCCCGGTTGGTTCGATTCGCCCTTGGCCGAGGGCTGGAAGAACAATGAGCAGCTTTCCAAGGCGATCCTCGGCCATACGGCGCTCAAGCGCTGGGGTCAGGGCACTGACCTGGGTGCGCCCTACCTGTACCTGGCCTCGGATGCGGCGGCCTTTGTGACCGGGACCGTGCTCAACATCGATGGCGGCTATTTGCTCGTCTGATCGACGAAGACGAGCCGCCGGGTGTGAAAGCGCCAACCGCCGTCGCGGTAGTGCAACGTGTCGAGGTAACGACCGACCTGGTCGATGACCCATCCGCCGGCTCGCTCGTTCAGGACCACGAGGTCACTAACCGCGGCCGCCGCGTGCGCGCCCGATTGAGTGACCACGTAGTTGACGACCAGATGACGGACGGCGTAGTCGGGACGCTTCGCGGACAGTCGCTCGAAGATCGCCTGCGGACCGACGAGGTGCGCCGTCGGTAGATCGAGGATTCCGTCCGGGCAGAACAGGTCGGCGAGCGCGCGCGTGTGCCCGTCGTCCACGGCCTGGGAATATGCGCTGATCGCCGCGACGACACCTTCGACGGTCTGTGCATACGTCAGGGGCGTCGAACTCACGGCAACGGCACTCCTCCGACGATGGCCTGACCGACCGGTCGTCTACACTTTAGCCAAGCGAACGAACCGTCGCCGGTGAACCCGGCCGATCGAACTCAGCCCCTCCGGATTCGAGTGATCACGCCCGAATGCGGAAAGCTGGCGGGCAGAGAAAACGGTGGCAGAGGAGTAGGCGTGCCCGGGCGAACGATGAACCAGAAGGTCGCCGTCAGCGTCGTCTACTGCGGTGCGATGTTCATGGCGGTCATGGACCTCACGATCGTCAACGTGGCGCTGCCGACCATCGCCCGGGATTTCAAGGTCACGGCCGCCAGCGTCGCGGCGGTCGTCATCGGCTACCAGGTCAGCCTGGCCCTGTGCATCCCCGCGGCGGCCTGGCTGGGTGATCGCTTCGGCATGCGCCAGGTTCTGCTGGCCGCCATCGGGGTGTTCACGCTGGCATCGGTACTGTGCGGCCTGGCCGGCAGTCTGGATCAGCTCGTGGCCTTCCGGGTACTGCAAGGTGCGGGCGGGGGGCTGATGACCCCGGTCGGGCTTGCGATGCTCTTTCGGGTCTTTCCGCTCGAGGAACGCGTCCGGGCCTCCGCCATCCTGATCGTCCCGACCGCGCTGGCCCCAGCCGTGGGGCCGATCATCGGCGGAGCCTTCGTCACCTACGTTTCCTGGCGCTGGATCTTCTACGTCAACGTGCCGATCGGCATCTTCGCACTGATCTTCGGCGCGCTCTGCCTGGCCGACGATCGAGGATCCAAGGCGGGACGGTTCGACCTCCCCGGCTTCCTGACCTCTGGCATCGGTCTGAGCCTGTTGATGTACGGCGTCTCCGAGGGGCCGAACATCGGCTGGCAGAACGAGAAGGTGTTGTCGGCTCTGGCCATCGGCACCGTGTTGCTGATCGCGATGGTGTTCGTCGAACTGCGCACGCCGCAACCGCTTCTGGATCTACGTCTGTACAAGGACCGGATGTTCCGCTCGGCGAGCATCGTGCTGACGCTGACATCGGTCGCCTTCTTCGGCTTGCTGTTCCTGCTCGCGCTGTTCCTGCAGGACGGGCTCGGGCTCAACCCGCTGCACGCCGGGCTCACGATCTTCCCCGAGGCGATCGGGGTGATGCTCGGGTCGCAGGTCATCAGCAGAGTCATCTACCCACGTGTCGGGCCGCGCCGCATCCTGTTCTACGGCCTGAGCTTCATGGCCCTGATCATGATCGCCCTGGCACAGGTCGACACCGGGACCAGTCTGTGGCTGGTCCGCTTCATCACCTTCCTGCTCGGCCTGTCGGTGTCGACGGCGTTTCTGCCGTCGCAGGCGGCCGCGTTCGCCACGATCGGGTCGGGTCGCACGAACGTTGCCTCGACGGTGTTCAACGCCCAGCGTCAGCTCGGCGGCGCGGTGGGGGTCGCCGCGCTGACTGCCGTCATCAGCGCATTGCATCCGATCCACACGGTCGCCGGGCATCCGGTGGCCAACTTGGCGGCCTTCCACACCGGGCTCTACGTCGCCGCGGGCATTGCCTTCACCGCCGCCCTGGTTGCCCTGACCGTCCATGATTCCGATGCCGCGGCGACGATGGTGCGCAGGGGTCGCGGCGCGTCATCGGCGGAGCGGGCCGAAGCTGTTCTCGTCGAGCCCATCTAGGGCTCGTCCAACTCGACCTGAGGAGCACCATGACCAAGGCTTACGTCATCGTGACGGAGACGATTCACGATCCCGAGGGGATGAAGCGCTACAGCGAGGCCGCGGCGCTGTCGATGGTCGACGTCCGTCCGCGCCCCTTAGTGGTCGACCGCGAGGTCGAGGTGCTCGAAGGGGAATGGCCGGCCACGCAGACCGTCATCATGGAGTTCGATTCCGTCGAGGCGGCGAAGACCTGGTACTTCTCCGATGCCTACCAGGCCGCCGCGAAGATCCGTCAGGCCGCCGCCGACTGCAGCGTGGTCATTGCCCAGGGGTTCGAACCAGCGGTACGCGGATGACGTGCCGTGAAGGCGGTCGCGGGTAGGGTCTCGCCAGATCACACAGGATCACCCATGGAGGTATGTATGAGCCAGCCGCGCATCCCACCCCGCTCGCCCGACGATTGGGACGACGCGGTCTTCGACGCGCTGTCGGTGCTGCGTCCGCCCGGCGCTCCTGCTCCTGCGCCGGACCAGGAGCGGCCGCGGCCGGCCTCCAACATCCTTGGGATCTTCTCCTGGCACCCCGCGCTGACCAAGGGTTGGCTGCAGTTCAACAATCACCTGTTCAAGTCGACGCTGTCGGCCCGGCACCGCGAAATGGTCACGGTGCGCATCTCCTGGCTGCGCAAGGGTGAGTACGAATGGGCTCAGCACGTCCGGATGGCTCAGGAGGTGGGGATGACCCGCGCGGAGGTCGACGCGATCATCGACGGGCCGGATGCCGCGATCTGGAATCCGGTCGACGCCACCGTGCTGCGGGCCGTCGACGAACTGTGCGCCGATCGCTACATCTCCGACGACACCTGGACCAAGCTCGCCGCGGAGTTCGACCGGCAGCAGATCATGGACATCGTGTTCACCGCCGGTGCCTATGAGTTGTTGTGCATGGCGTTCAATACTTTCGGCCTCCAGCTTGATCCGGGGCTGGAGAGCTTCCCCAGCTAGTCGATAGGCCATAGTCCGAGGAGTCACCTTGCCGCGTGAGATTCGAATAGATCGAGACCTGTGCATGGGCTCAGGCCAATGCCTCTTGTACGCCCCGAAGACCTTTGACCAGGACAAGCTCACGATCGCGATCGTCGTGGACCCCGCTGGTGATCCGGAGGCAGCAGTTCAACTGGCCGTCGATTCGTGCCCGACGGGTGCAATCAGCCTGGGCCCGGAGCAGGACTGAGCGCACCGCAGCCGCGCGGGTGGAAATCGGTGCTCGACGTTCTGTAATGACCGGTCTAGGCTGACCAGCAATGTGCCGCCGGGTCGCAAGAGCCGTGCGGGCACTTTAAGGCCACCGTTGCACCTTGCAGACCTCACCGGGCAGCAGGACCCAGCGCCGTCGAACCCCGTCGGCACGCCCGGGTGGAGTTCGCCAGGCCAACGGCGGCGCGCTCGAAGTTTCGATCATGGCGATGAGCTACTGCAGGACGCAGTGGGGAAGGCGGTGGCACGTGGCGGCACGCTCCATCGCCGGTCTGGTTCCACGTCGATCCCTTGGGCTGTGCGGCCAATACGGCGGCACTTTGTGCCGCAATTATCGGCACGAGCGACGGATTCATAACGAGTTTTTATTGAACACCGATGAACGTTGCGAAGGTCTCGCCAGGGGACATGATTCGAACTAGTCTGCTCGGCGACGCCCCGATCTAACAATGCGCTAACCGCACCCATGCAACTCCCGATTCCCACCGCACTGACAAGGCGGACGAGAGGCAAAATGACTGACATCCGAGAGGCGCTTTCGCGACAGCGCACCCGTACCTTTCTCGCGGCCATCGTCACGGCGGGGCTGGTCGTCTACGTCGTCCACGCGTCGTGGGCCGGGGTGCCGGTTACCTGGAGCTCGTTGCTGTCCTTCCTGGTCGGCGGCGTCGCGCTCGGGTCGATCTACGCCGTAGCGGCTCAGGGCCTGGTCGTCACCTACGCCACCTCGGGCATCTTCAACTTCGCCCAGGGCGCGATCGGCATGTTCATGACCTACGTCTACTGGGAGCTGAAGGTCGACTGGGGCCTGCCGACCTTTGCCGCGGTAATTCTGGCCGTCGGCGTGGCCGCGCCGCTGTCGGGCATCCTTATCGAACGGGTGCTCATGCGGCGCCTCGGCGACGCCTCGATCGTGGCCCAGTTGGTAACCACGATCGGTTTGATGCTCGCGCTGATGGGTATCGCGGCCAGCGTCTGGAACGCGAACACCTCGCGCAGCATTCCGCGATTCTTCGGCGACAGCGGGTTCAACGTCGGCGAGACCTTCCTGCCGTACTACCGGGTCCTGGCCATCGTCACCGGCCTGGTCATCGGTCTGGCCCTGCGGATCCTGCTGTATTACACGCGTCTGGGCGTCACCATGCGGGCGGTGGTCGACAACCGCGAGCTCACCGTTCTCAACGGCGCCCGGCCCGCTCGCGCTACCGCGACCGCCTGGGCGCTGGGTTCGTCGATGGCGGCTCTGGCCGGCATCTTCCTGGCCGAGGAACTCAGCGCACTGGACACCACCACGCTGACCCTGTTCATCGTCGACGCGTTCGCGGCCGGCATCATTGCCCGGCTCAAGAGCCTGCCCATGGCCTACGTCGGCGGTCTGATCATCGGTATTTCCCTGTCGTTCCAGCAGAACTTCCTCTCCTGGAGCGGACGGTGGACCGCGGCTCCGAACGCGATCCCGGCCATCATCTTGTTCATCGCGCTGATGTTCATTCGCAGTCGGCGCATCGAGGGCCGGCCCAAGCCATCCAAGGTGGCCGAGAAGGTACCCACCATCAAGATGGCCCTGTTCGGCTTTGCCGCGCTGATCATCGTCGTGCTGGTCTGTGCGGCGATGCTGAGCCGTCCGAACGTCCGTGAGGTCACGCTCGGCATCCTGACCGCCTTCGTCATGCTGTCGATGGTCCCGTTGACCGGTTGGGCCAATCAGATCTCCCTGGCCCAGATCACTCTCGTCGGCTGCGGGGCATTCGCGTTCGTCGAGTGGGGGCATTCCGGGAACTCGGTCGCCCTCATTTATGCGGCGGCCTTCGCCGTGCCGGTCGGCATCATCATGGCCGGTCCGGCCCTTCGATTGCAGGGCCTCTATCTGGCTTTGGCGACCATGGCGTTCGCCCGAATGGCCGAGTTCTTGTTCTTCGACCTGCCAAAGGTATTCGGTAATGGTGACCGCCAGGTGCCGCCCCTGAACTTCCTCGGGTGGAAGGTGTCGCAACCGTTCACGGTCTTGGGAATCCACTTCACACAGGACGCCGGCCTGCTGATCTTCTGCACGGTGGCCTTCAGCCTCGTCGGCTTCCTGGTGATCGTGGTCCGCAAGCGGTCCTTCGGCCGGCGGCTCATCGCCTTGCGTGACAGCCCCTCGGCGTGCACCACCCTCGGGGTGAATCTGCCGCTGACCAAGCTCGGGGTCTTCACCTTCTCCGCGGCGATCGCCGGGCTCGCTGGTGGATTGTTCGCGGTGTACTACGGCTCGGTTGGTACCCAGGACTTCACACTCGTGACCGGCTTGCCCTACCTGCTGCTGTTGGTCGTCGGTGGTGTCTCCGCCGTTGGTGGCGCCGTCTTCGGTGGTATCGCGCTCGTTTCCTTCTCGTGGTTGGCTACCGCGTTCCCCAGCAGCGAGTTCCTGAACTGGTTCCAGAAGGTCGGCCCGGGTCTGGCCGGTATCGGAATCGGGCAGAACCCCGAGGGTGCCTTCGAGCAGAACGCCCAGGGTCTGGTCAAGCTCAGGTACAAGATCACGCGCACGAAGCCCAAGCCCGTGGTCTATCCGGCCTCCACGGCCGACGGCAAGACCCTGGCCGATCTGCCGGCCCTGGCACCGCGCAAGGCGCCGGATGCGCCGGCACTCGAGGTACGCGACATCGGGGTTCGCTTCGGCGGTCTGCAAGCGGTCAACAAGGTCGGCCTGCAGTTGCGCGAGGGCACGATCACTGGGCTAATCGGACCCAACGGGGCCGGCAAGACGACCCTGTTCAACGTGGCTACCGGCCTGCAGGAACCGACCAAGGGCAAGATCTTCGTGGACGGGGCCGACGTCACCGGTGCACGCCCGCACCGGCTGGCCCGCAAGGGCTTGGCCCGGACCTTCCAGCGACTCGAGGTCTTCGGCACGCTCACGGTCCGCGACAACATCCTGGTCGCGGCGGAGATGCGGCGCAGCTGGTCTCGGGATCGCCGGATGCGCCCGGAGGTCATCACCGACATCATCATCGATCACATGGGACTACGCGACGTGGCCTATGTGCGGGCCGAGTCGCTGCCGACCGGTACCGCTCGTCTGGTCGAGGTGGCTCGGGCGTTGGCCTGTCAGCCCCGCGTGCTGCTGCTGGATGAGCCGTCCTCGGGCCTGAGCATCCCGGAGACCGACAAGTTCGCGGCGTTGCTCCGCGAGCTGGCCGCGTCGGGCATTGCCATCCTGCTCGTCGAGCACGACATGGGTTTCATCATGGACCTGTGCAACCACATTGTGGTGCTCGACGCCGGTGAGGTCATCGCCACCGGTAGCCCGGCTGAGGTGCAGGCCGATCCCAAGGTGCTCGAGGCCTACCTCGGGTCCTCCTCGGACGAGTCGAAGGAGGCCGCGACCGAAGTTGGTCCGGCCATCGTGCGCGAGCGGGTTCCGGTCGGTGCGGCGCTCAACGGGGATGCTCCCGCGGAGGAGCTGGCGATCGAGCTGACCGGGGTCTCCGCGGGCTATGGCGGTATCGATGTTCTGCACGACCTCAATCTGAAGGTCCGCCGCGGCGAAGTGTGTGCGGTGCTCGGCCCCAACGGGGCGGGCAAGTCGACCACGCTCAAGGTCGTGTCCGGTCAGATCCAGCCGACCGTCGGTACCGCAGCGATCCGCGGCCAGGAGATCGGGAAGCTGTCCACCGACCAGCTCGTGCGCAATGGCCTGTGCGTCGTCCCCGAGGGACGGGGCGTGTTCCCGAACCTCACGGTCCTCGAGAACCTCAAGATGGCCAGCTTTGCCGGCGCGAGCTACTCCGAGATTCTGGAGTCCTCCTTCGCGCGGTTCCCGAAGCTCGGCGCTCGCCGTCGCCAGCTGGCCGGCACCCTGTCCGGTGGTGAGCAGCAGATGCTGGCCATCGCGCGGGCCCTGTCGGTGAAGCCCGACATCCTGCTGGTCGACGAGCTGTCGATGGGTCTGGCGCCGCTGATCGTCGAGGAGCTTTACGAGGTCATCGGCCAGATCGCCTCCGAGGGCATCACGCTTCTAGTGGTCGAGCAGTTCGCCCACGAGGTCCTCAAGGTCTCGGACGTGGCCGCGTTGCTGATCAACGGCCGAATCACCCGCTACGGCGAACCGGCGATGATCGGGGAGATTCTCAGCTCGGCGTACCTCAGTGGTGCGAGCGAGGAGATCCCCGGCGAAGCGACGCTCACGCAGGCGTGACGTCGACGCCCTGCGGGGCGAGAACGACATAGCAAAGGGAGAGGAGCTCAGGCTCCTCTCCCTTTGCCTTTGGCCTGGTCGGACCTCAGAGGCGCTCGCGGAGTTCGCGCTTGAGCACCTTGCCGGACGGGTTGCGGGGCAGGGCGTCGATCAGCACGATCGCCTTGGGCACCTTGAACCGGGCCAGTTGGCTACGGCAATGCTCCACCAGATCATCGGGGGTGACCGTCGCACCGGGCCGGACGACGACGAACGCGACCGGCACCTCGCCCCACCGTTCGTCCGGGCGCCCGATCACGGCGGTCTCCAACACCGCGTCGTGCTCGTAGAGAACCCGCTCGACCTCGGAGGTGGCGATGTTCTCGCCGCCGGAGACGATCATGTCCTTGAGCCGGTCGACGATGTAGACGTAGCCGTCGTCATCCTTGATCCCGACATCCCCCGTGTGGAACCAGCCGCCGGTGAACGCCGTGCGCGTCGCTTCGGGATCGCGCCAGTAGCCCTTGAATACCTTGGGGCCGCGCAGGACGACCTCTCCCGGCTCTCCGGCCGCCACGGCCACGCCGTGCTCGTCCCAGATCTCGAGCTCGAGGTACAGGCAGGCCCGCCCGACACTGCCCAGCTTGGTGCGCAGGTTGGCGTTGTCCAGGAAGGTGTCGCCGGAGACGGTTTCGGTCAGCCCGTAGGCATCAGCGAACCAGGCCGACGGAAAGGCGCGCTGCAGGCGTTCGATGAGCGGAATGGGCATCTTCTCTCCGCCGCCGATGATCAGGCGAACCGAGGACAGATCGCGCGCCTCGATATCCGGTAGGTCGAGGATCGCGCGCACCATAGCCGGCGCCAGCCACACGGTGCTCACGCGGGAGGTCTCGATCTCGGCCACGACCCGCTCGGCGTCGAAGGTGGGATGGATGATGGTGGTCGCACCGACCGCGATCATCGACGTGGTCGTCAGATCCAACGCGCCCACGTGGTACAGCGGTCCGCACGCCAGGCCGAGGTCGGCACCGGTGAACCCGAATTCGGTGACGTGTGCCGTGTTCTTCCACATCAGGTTGGAGTGGGTCAGCATCACGCCCTTCGGCCGCCCGGTGGTGCCCGAGGTGTACATCAGTCGGTGCAGGTCATCGCCGGCGGCGTGGGCCCGCGGCGGCGGGGTGTTGCCGACGCTCAGGTCGGCGAAGCGGTCCCAATCCTCGGTAATGGTGGCTGAGACACTGATCCGCGACAGCCCGTCGAGGCCCTTGGTGGCGTCGTTGGCCAGGCCCAGTAGCGGCTCGTCGCAGACCAGCGCCCGCGACTGGGAGTGTTCGAGGATGAAGCGCAGTTCGGCCGCGGCCAGCCGCCAGTTCAGCGGCATGACGGTGGCCCCGAGATAGTTCGCGGCGAACAGCGTCGTCAGGAACTCGAGGTTGTTGTAGGAGAGCAGCGCGACGACATCGCCGGGGCCGACACCGCGGGCCTGTAGCCCCCCGGCCACCGCGGCGGCCTGCTCCCGCATCTGCGCATAGCTCAGGGACTGCTCGCCGAAGACGGCCAGGGCCTTGTCCGGGGTCCGGCTCGCGTGGTGCTCGAGCACCCGGAACCAGTTCAGATCCGGCTTCATCGTCGTCGTGTTGTCCGGCCCACTCATCGACAGAACTCCTCGTTGTTCGTGACCGATCCGACCTCGACCAGGCCTGACCATTCGCAGCCATTTGTCATAGGACAGCCCGACCGTCGCAGGACACAATACTGCTAGCAATATTGTCAGCCCGTGTACTGTACTGCCCGGTCCAAGGTCTCTGGAAGGGAAAGCTGATGGTCAGTGAACGACGAGTTGTTGCCATCCTCGGCGCCGGCGGAGGTCTGGGCACCGCCATCTCGCATCAGCTCGCCGGTGAACCACTGACCGATCTGGTGCTCAGCGATATCAGTAGCGCCGGCTTGCAGGCGACCGTGGACACGCTGCCCGACAACGCGGGCACCGTGGAGACGGTGGTGGCCGACGTCAGCGACTTCGGGCAGGTCGAGTCAGTCGTGCAGCGCGCCGTGGAGCGCTTCGGGCGCTTGGATGTGCTGATCTGCAACGCCGGGGTGCTGTCGCAGAACGGCCGGATCCACAATCTGACCGAGCCGGACTGGGACCGTGCCTTTCGCATCAATGTGATGGGCCCGGTGAATGCGGTTCGCGCCGGGGTCGCCGTCATGCGCCCGCAGCACTCGGGTTCGATCATCCTGACTGCCTCCGTCGCGGGGCTGACGGCCTGGAGCCATTCCGCGCCCTACTGCGTTACGAAGGCCGGAGTCATCCACCTGGCCAAGGTGGCCGCGGTCGAGTACGCCCGCGACGGGATCCGGGTCAACTGCGTATGCCCCGGCACCTTCCTGACCGCGATTCACGCCGATCTGCCCCAGGACGCGATCGACGCTCTCGCGGCCAAGCATCCGATGGGCCTGGGTACGCCCGGCGATATCGTCGGCGCCTATTCCTACCTGGCCAGCGACGCCTCCCGCTGGACGACCGGGTCTTCCATCGTTGTCGACGGCGGGTACAGCGCTCCCTGAGGCCAGCGTCGCCTAGACGCCGGCGGCGCCGTTGACGCGGGCCATCACATCGCTGGTGTTGCTGATCCCGTGCACGAAGATGTCCGAGAACGCCCGCGCGATCTCGGTGACCGAGAAGCGCCCGCCCGCCCGTAGCCACAGGTAGGTGTAGTTGTGCATGCCTAGCCACGCGTTGGCGGCCACCCGGGGGTCCAGGGGCCGGAAGTCGCCGGAGCGGCTGCCGGCTGCGAACACGTCCTCGATGCGCTGCTCGTACTCCCGCCGTCGCCGACGAAACACCTCGGCGTTCTCACCGGTCAGCGCTGGGAACTCGTGCAGGAAGACCCAGACGTGATCGGGGTACTGGAAGATGACGTCGAGCAACTGCTCGCCGAGCATCGCCAGCTGCGCCGCCGGGCCGCCACCGGCCGCCACTACCCGATCGGCGCCGAGCATCACCTCGTCCATGACCCGGTCGTGTATCGCGACAAGTAGCTGTTCCTTGGAACCGATGTAGTAGTACAACGCGCCCTTGCCGGTCGCATTCGCCTCGCAGAGTTCGACCGTGCTGGTCGCGTGGTAGCCCCGTTGGGCGAACACCTTCGCCGAGACGTCGACGATGGCTTGCCGCCGCTGCTGCCATTTCGCGCTACGCGGCGCGGCCTCCTGCGTGCTGAGTTCAGACATGCGCTGGTCGTACTCCTTTTTGACGGTTCGGTCAGGATATCGACGTGCGCCCGGCTCGTATACAACCAATCGGACTTCGGCGCCGATACTGTGCACGCACGGCTGGATCAGATCGAGGAGGCTACGAGGATGCTGGGGCCGGTTCGCACGCCTTGAACAAGCAGGCGATCTTTCGCGAGTTGGTGCTGGGCACCCTGGTGTATTCGGTCGTTCTCGGCTTCTTCAACGACTACACCGACATCATCTCGACGCGGTCCTACTCGACGACCTTCCTGGTGGCGCTGGTCTTGCAGCTGCTCACGTTTGTGACACTGCGGTTCAAGGATCGCGTCAAGGGATGGTTCGCGCGCCGGGCCGGTCGCCTCTACCGATTCGGCTTCGCGTTCACCGTCTGGCTGATCATGTTCTTGTCGAAGTTCGTCTTCCTCGAGGTGTTGTACCTGTTCTTCAACGACTCGCTCGAGATCAGCGGCTTCCTGGGGATCCTGGCGATCATCGTGACCATGATGATCGTCGAGGGTCTTCTGCAAGCGGCGGATCGCCGCCTGGCCTGATCGTCGTCTCCATCGCCACCCCGGGGCGTCATCCGGCCGGGGTAGGGTCGGCGCCGCGCGAGGGTGTCCGCGCGCATCAGCCTGACTGCAGAGGGTGGCCCGATGACGTACTGCCTGGCGCTCCGGCTCGACGCCGGCCTCGTCTTTCTCAGCGATACCCGCACTAACGCCGGTATCGACAACATCAGCACCTACCGCAAGATGCACGTGTTTCAGCCCACGCCCGACCGATTGTTCGTGCTGCAGTCCGCCGGCAATCTGGCCACGACCCAGCAGGTGCTCGACCTGATCGAGCGCGACCTCAACGATCCGGCCGGGCCCAGCCTGGCCACGATGGATCACCTGCACCAGGCCGCGCTCTACATCGGTCGCCTCAGCCGCGACGTCGTCGCCGAACACCGGGCGGCGGTCAATGCCGTCGGCGCAGACGCGACCGCGACCTTCCTGCTCGGCGGCCAGGTCAGGAGCGAGGAGCCCGACATCCTGCTCGTCTATCCCGAGGGCAACTACATCCGCGCTTCCGACGAACGCCCCTTCCTGCAGATCGGGGAGAGCAAGTACGGCAAGTTCACGCTCGAGCTGGCCGTGCGGGCGAAGGTCGATCTGCCCACCGCCACCAAGATCGCCCTGACCTCGATGATCAACACGGCGGCGGCGAATCTGTCGGTCGGGCCGCCCTATGACGCCGTCATCTATGCGGCCGGCACGTTCGCGCCGATCTCGGCCCGGATCCAGGCCGACTCGCCGTACTTGGCCCGCCTGCAGGCGGTGTGGCAGCGGCACCTGGCCGCGGCCATCGCCGAGCTGCCGGCGTTGGAGACGGGTGACGTCGAGGTATGACCGCGGGCGAGGGGGCGCCGCGGCGCTTTGATCCAGTCGCGGACATGCTCGATCTGGTCCGAGAGGAGTTCGCGGCCGAGGACGGCGGTGAGCTGGCCGACTACATTCCCGAGCTGGCCACGGCCGACCGCTCATCGTTCGGGTTGGCCCTGGCCGGCACGGCCGGCTCGGTGTACTCCGCCGGTGACGCACACCTGCCGTTCACGATTCAGTCGATCTCCAAGCCGTTCGTGTACGCGCTCGCGTTGACCGACCTCGGCGTCGAGACGGTGTTGCGCCGAGTGGGCGTGGAACCCAGCGGCGAGGCCTTCAACGCCATCAGCCTGGAACCCGGTAGCGGGCGTCCGGCCAATCCGATGGTGAACGCCGGCGCGATCCTGACCACCTCCCTGATCGGCGCGGCGGATCCGACCGAGCGGGTCGGGCGCATTCTCGATCTGCTGTCGCGTTGCGCCGGACGCGAGTTGGTGATCGATGAGCAGGTGTACCGCTCCGAGAGCAGCACCGGTGACCGGAACCGGGCGCTGGCCCATCTGATGCGCAGTGCGGGCTCGTTGCGGATGGACGTCGATGAAGCAGTGGACGCCTATTTTCAGCAATGCTCGGTGCTGGTCACCGCGATCGATCTCGCCGTGATGGCTGCGACGCTGGCCAACGGTGGGGTCAATCCGCGCACCGGCGAGGCGGTGATCGAGGAAGCTACGGCCGAGCAGGCCCTGACCGTCATGGCGACCTGCGGGATGTACGACTTCTCGGGCGAGTGGCTGCTGCGGGTCGGGCTGCCGGCCAAGTCGGGCGTCTCCGGAGGCCTGATCGCGGTCAGCCCGGGGCAGTTCGGCGTCGGACTGCACAGCCCGCCACTGGACGAACGCGGCAACAGCGTGCGTGCGGTCAAGGCGAGTGAGGCGATGTCGCAACGGTTCTCCCTGCACGTGATGCACCGAGCGCCGCGCAACGCTCCTTCGCTCGTGTCGGCCCATGTCGCCAGTCGGGATCAGGAAGTGGTGGTGCTTGCCCTGCATGGTGACATCGACTTCTCAATGGCCGAACGGGCGCTGATCGCGCTCAATCGCCGTCGGGCCGCGGACCCCAGCGCCGCCGCGCTGATCATCGACCTGGACCGGGTCGCGCGGTGCCTGCCGGGGGCCACGGCCCTGCTGAACGGCATCATTGCCGAGATCGCCGGTTGGGGGGTCACGGTGGTGACCGCGGACGCCGGGGGCCGGCGCCTGCTGGCCACGACGGCGGAGTTGGGCAGCGTCGAGGAGGCGTTGGCCCACTGCGAGCGGATCGGTTCGGCCTAGCGCGCTGCCGCCTGTTCGCGCGAGCACCACCAGGTGGTGCGTCCACCGACCGTTGCTCGCTGCATCGCCGCGCCGCACCGGGGACAGTGGGCGTCGGGCTTGCGGAACGGCACCACCGACAGCGTGTGGACACCACCGCCCGCGGTCGCCGCAAGTGTCGTGCGACGGACGGCACGCCCCAGCCGGTCGACTTCGACCCGGGACAGTTCGCCCACCGGTCTACTCGGGTTGATCTTCGCCGTCCACAGAGCTTGATCGGCCAGGAGGTTGCCGATGCCGGCGATTGCTTCCTGATCGAGCAACCGGGCCTTGACCGGTGCGCGACCGGACGCCAGCGCCGTACGGAACTGGGCCGGGGTGATCTCGAGGGCATCCGGGCCGAGTCGTTCGACCGGCGGATCGAGGCGGACCCGGCCCAGTCGGCGCGGATCGACCAGGATCAGCCGACCACCGTCGGCAAAGGTCAGCGAGAAGCGGGAGTAGCTGAAGTCACCGCGCGCGCGGCCCCGTTCCCAGTAGTCCCCGCCGTCGATCTCTTCTCCGTGGCCATCGGCGACGACGATCTTCCCGGACATGCCCAGGTGGATGCCCAGTGATGGACCGGGCGCGCGTGAGCGCCCCGCTCCGGAGGTGTCACACCACATGCTTTTGCCCTGGCGGTGGGCCGCGCTCAGGCTCCGGCCGAGCAGCGCGCCGCGGATCTCCCCGAGTGGATGCGGGCGGCATTCGTAGCGGTCGGTGTCGTCAACGTCGACGATCCGGCGCCCGAGCGCGGCGCGCTCGATGACGCTGCGGGCGGACTCGACTTCGGGCAGCTCGGGCACGTCCCCACGCTAGTCACTAGGTTGGTGGGGTGCGGATCGCGACCTGGAACGTGAACTCCCTCAAGCAGCGGCTGCCCCGCTTCCTGCCCTGGCTCGACGAACGGGAACCCGACGTCGTCTGCCTGCAGGAGACGAAGCTGACCGACGATGCGATCGGCGAGTTGCTCGACGACGAACTGGCCCGCCGCGGCTATGAGAGCGCCTACTTCGGCCAGCCCCAATGGAATGGGGTGGCGTTGCTGTCGAAAGTTGGTCTTGTCGACGTCGTCCGCGGTCTGCCCGACGGGCCCGGGTTCCCGGAGCCGGAGGCGCGCGCGGTGTCGGCGACCTGCGGGGGAGTGCGGGTGCATTCTCTCTACGTCCCCAACGGTCGTACGGTCGGTTCGGATCACTACGAATACAAGCTGGCCTGGCTGGCGGCGTTGCACGAGCAGGTGGCGGCTGGCCCCGCGTCAGCGGTGGTCTGCGGGGACATGAACATCGCCCCGGCCGATGCCGACCTGTTCGATCCGGCCGCCTTCGTCGGGCAGACCCACGTCACCGCCCCGGAACGGGCCGCGTTGCAGAACCTGCAGGCACTCGGTCTGCACGATGTGGTTCGCGAGCGCTGGCCGAGCGAGTCGGTCTTCAGCTACTGGGACTACCGCGCCGGCATGTTCCACCAGAACCAGGGCATGCGTATCGACCTGGTGCTCGCCTCCGCTGATGTGGCTGCGCGCGTGCGCGCCGCCTGGATAGATCGGCAAGCCCGCAAGGGCACCGGACCGAGTGATCACGCCCCGGTAATCGTGGACCTCGACCAAGCGCCCGACGGCGACATCGGGCCGATGGTGCCGCCACCGTCGGCCCCGCGCGGGACCCGCAAGCCGGCTCGGCTGCCGCAAGCCTCGGGTCAGTAGGCCCCGTCGGCGCCGAGGACCGCGCGAGCCGTCTTCCAGAGCAGCATCATGTCCATCGCCAGCGACCAGTTCTCGACGTAACGCAGGTCAAGGCGGACCGAGTCCTCCCACGACAGATCGCTACGCCCGCTGACCTGCCAAAGGCCGGTCAGGCCGGGCTTGACCAGCAGCCGGCGGCGCGCATCAGCTCCGGACTGGTCGACCTCGCGCGGCAGGGCCGGACGTGGCCCGACCAGGGACATCGATCCGTTCAGGACGTTCAGCAGCTGGGGGAGTTCATCGACGGAGTAGCGCCGAAGCACGCGGCCGATCTTGGTGACCCGTGGATCGTCGCGCATCTTGAACAGCGGTCCGTCGGCGTTCGCGTTGTGTTCGTGCAGCTCGGCCAGGCGGGCCTCGGCATCGGTGTACATCGAGCGGAACTTGAACATGGTGAAGGTCTGGCCGTTCTTGCCGACTCGTGTCTGGCGGAAGAAGGCCGGTCCGGAGCTGCCGAATCGCACCATCGCGGCCACGATCAGCAGCAGCGGGGAGAGCAGGACGAGCGCCATCGCGGCGACGGTGCGGTCGAAGCCGCCCTTGAGCAGTCGGCGCGGACCGGAGAAGCGGGGCGCCTCGACGTAGACCAGCGGCAGCCCGGCGGCCAGGCGCACATTGATGCGAGTACCCGCGACGTCGACCAGCCCCGGTGACACGGCCAGCTCGGCGTTGGTGCCCTCCAGCTGCCAGGCGATCCAGCGCAGCTTGTCGGCGGCGATCTCGGCGGAGGAGGTTACGGCGACCACATCGGTGCCCGTGGAGCGGACGATGCCCTGGATGTCATCGATCTCACCCAGGACGGGGATCCCCATGAGACGCAGCTGTTCCTCGGCCGCCTCCTCATGGACGCCGCTGGGCACGCAGGCACCCACGACGGTCATGCCGGTGAAGCTGTCGCGGCGAAGGGCGATCGCCAGGTCGAGAACCCGGATGGGGTGTCCGACGACCAGCATCGAGGCCATCGACTGGCCGCGGGTGCGGCGGCGATGCAGTCCCTTTCGGATCGCATAGCGCTCGGCCAGCGTGAGTACGAGGACCAGGGGCATTGCGACGAAGACGAACCCCCGCGCCAGCTCAGCCTTCAGCGCATAGGAGGTGATCGCGATGGCGGTGATGAGGAGCAGGAAGGCGCGCGAGACGCGGCGGAACTCCTCGGGCCCCGTTCCGAACACGCTCGGGTCGTAGCCGCGGTTGAGGGCCACGGCGGCCAACCAGCCGACCGGGAAGATGATGGCGAGGCCGGCGTGGCCGCTGAAGTCCGTGGCCGAACCCCCGAAGCCGAAGCGGCAGATGAATGCGACCGCCGCGGCGGCGATCGCGGCCAGCAGATCGAAGGTGAGCACGATGCCCAGATAGGCGGTCCGCCAAGTAGCGGGTCGGGCCAGCTGCGGTATCGCGTGCGCCGTAGTGGGCGCCAGCTCCGGATCGACTGCCGCCGCGCTACGGGGCGGGTCGGGTGGTCCGGCGAGTGACTCGCCGGTATCGACAAAGATTGTGCTCACGAAATCCCCCGATTTCACTGCTGCTAACCGTGTATGGCTACTCAGCCCGACTGAGCCACGGCCGTTGGCCGCGTTCGGAACATCCGCCACGCGAAGCGTGAATGACCCAACAGATACCGCCGCCAGAGTCGCCGAGGCTCACAAACCAGGCGATAGGCCCATTCGAGGCCGTTGTTCTGAAGGAAGACCGGCGCCTGGCGCATACGCCCGGCGTGGTAGTCGAACGCGGCCCCCACCCCCAACAATGCGGCCGCCTCGAGTCGATCCCGATGAGCGGCCATCCAGCGTTCCTGCTTGGGCGTCGATAGCCCGACCCAGATGAGGTCGGCACCGGACTCGTTGATACGCGCGACGATCGCGTCGTCCTCTTCCGGGCTCAGAGCACGAAACGGCGGGGAGTAGGTGCCGGCGACGATCAGGTTCGGGAACTGCTCGCGAAGGCGTTCCACGAGCAGTTCCGGAACGCCCTCCTGGCCACCGTAGAAGAAGGAACTCCACCCCATCTGCTCGGCGCGCGCGAGCACGGCCAGGGTCAGGTCCGCCCCGCGAACGTGCCCGATCTCGGTGAACCCGACCGAACGACCGGCCCAAACCATGGGCATGCCATCGGGAACGGTCAGGCCGGACTCGTTGTGGATCCGTTGCAGGTCAGCGTCTGTGGACGACTCGAGCACGCCGTGCGCCCCAGAGACGCACACGTAACTCTTCTGGCCACTCTCGACCCAGGAACCGATCTCGTCGACCGCACGCGGCAGATCGACGGCGCTGATGTGCACGCCAAGGACTTCGACTCGCCGGATCGGCGTCGGTGCGCGTTCAGGCTCAGCCTGAGGCGGCTCTACTGGAGCCAGCGTTCCTGTGTTCATGATCCCCCGCGGCCATGATTGGAATAGTGCTTATTTACTTAAGGGTCCAGTTGGATTGAAATGAAGCTCGCGCATTCGATTTCGTCGAACTGGGAACAGCCTACGGGGGAAGTTTTACTGACGTGTAACGCCAGTATGGACTACCAGCCGGTTCCAATGAAACAGGTTTCGACATTATTTCTAACAGCAAGTGAAGCCGCTCCATTTTTCGCTCGTAATCCATTAAATAAACAGAAGATACCTATTACTACGTGACTCGGACACTGTGTGCAAACAGTGCTCTTTGTCTCGGTCGACCCCGCTCACGATCTGCGCCCGGATACGGTTTGATGGCTATATGACGCGCACCGGCCGCCCGCTCCGCGTGCTGGTCTCGGCCTACACCTGCGTGCCCGGCAAGGGGTCCGAACCCGGCGCGGGCTGGGCCTGGACGCTGGCCGCGGCCCGATCCGGCCACGAGGTGTGGCTGCTCACCGACCGCAGTTGCCGGCCCGAGATCGAGGCTGAACTGGCGGCGCGGCCCGTGCCGCAGTTGCGACCGATCTTCCTTGAGACTCCGGATTGGGTCACCTGGACGTCCGACTCCGCACGTGGCAACCGGGCCCGCTACATCCGCTGGCAGCAGCTGGCCGCCGGTGAGGCCTCCCGACTCCACGAGCAGGTCGGGTTCGACGTGGCCCATCACGTGACGATGGCCGGTGACTGGCTACCGATCGGCGTCGCTCGCCTACCGGATGTGCCACTCGTGTGGGGTCCGGTGGGCGGCGCCTCCGCGCCGACCTGGCAACTCTGGCGCGACATGGGCGCGACGGGGGCGGCGTCGGAGCTGGCCCGGCTGATGGTCACCGGGGCCGGTCGACGGGTGTTCGGCGATCGGGCCGCGGCTCGATCCAGCCTGCTGATCGCCCAGAATCCCGACGTCGCGCGGCGCTTCCGGCGCGCCCGCGAGGTGGTGATCGAGCCCAACGTCGCCTTGGACCGCTCGCTCCTGCCGGCCCGCCGCGAACCGGACGGACCGCCCCGTACCGCCGTGTACGCGGGCCGCCTGCTCGGCTGGAAGGGCATCTGGCTGGCCGTGGACGCCCTCAGTCGCCCGGAGGCAGCCGGGTGGACCTTGTCGGTCTACGGAGACGGACCGCAACTGCACGAGCTTCAGGTTCAGGCCGCCGCGTTGGGGATCGCTGATCGCGTCGAGTTCCTCGGCACCCGTCCCCGGCCCGAGGTGCTCGAAGCACTGGCCGGCGCCGACGCGCTGCTCTTCCCTTCCCTGCACGACAGCGCCGGGTGGATCGTCGCCGAGGCCGTGGCGATCGGTTGCCCCGTGGTCTGCCTCGATCTGGCCGGGCCGAGCCACTTGGTCGGACCCCGGGATGGTGTTCGAGTGTCCCCGGTCGGTGATGTCGCCGGTGGATTGGCCCGAGCGCTGGCCGACCTCGGCCCGTCCACCGGACCGTCGACCCGCTTCGACGCCGCGCGACTGCCGAGGATGCTCGACGGCTGGTACCGCGAGGTCGCCGGCATCGCCGCACCCGAGATCGGCCCGCTGGCCGATCTCGAGCCGATGTCGTTACGGCCGCTGTCAGACGTTCCGCTGGTGTCGGTGCTGATGGCCAACTACAACTACGCCCGGTTCCTGCCCAAGGCCGTCCGAAGCATCCTCGAGCAGACGTACTCGAACCTCGAAGTGGTGATCGGTGACGACTGCTCCAGCGATGACTCGGTGTCGGTGCTGAGCGAGCTCGCCAAGTCCGACGACCGCGTCAAGATCCTTCAGATGCCCAGCAACGGTGGCCAGTCGGCAACGATCAGCGCGGCCTTCGCGGCCTGTTCGGGTGAGGTCATCTGCCTGCTCGACGCCGATGACTGGTACTTCCCCGACAAGGTGGCCGCGGTCGTCGAGGCGTTCCGAACGCCCGATGTCGGAATGGTCACCCATCAACTGCGCGCAGTGGACGGTGACGGCGTCGAAGGGGGAGTGATCCCCGGCCGCAGCCGGCTGCGCGAGGGCTGGCTGGCGCCCGAGGTGGCCGCGGTGGGTGGGATGTTGTCGGGATTGCCGCAGACGACCGCGCTGGCCCTGCGGCGCGAGGTCGCAGAACAGATCTTCCCGGTGCCGGCCGCGACACGCTACGTCGACGTCTACCTGCAGATGCTCGCCCCGTTGCTGACCCGCCTGGGTGCGATCGAGCGACCGCTGGCCACCTATCGCTGGCACGGTGGCAACTCGACGTGGAACTACCTCAGCGATGCGGCCGGTTTGGAGAAGTTCATCAGCGCGCGAACTCTCGCCCGCGCCGGCCAGCTCGAACTGTTGGCGCGTACCGGCCACGAAGGCGCGCTGCGCCCACTCGATGAGGACCTGTTCCTGAGCAAGCTCATCTACGCCAAGGCCCGTCTGGAGCGGACCGGCGAGTTGGACGTGTTGCTCGCCCGGGTCACCAGCAACCCCAAGTTCGGCGAGGACATGCTGGCCGATCGGCTGTTGTGGCGCGCGAGCAATCGGCTACCGCGGCGGGTCTTCTCCGCGGCGGTAGATCTGCGTTACAACCCGACGAGCCCGCTGCGGCGTGCGTTGGTTTCCGGCGTCCGGCTACGCCGCCGGGCGGTGGCTCAGGACGTCGGCGTAGATGTCGAGCAAGGCTGAGGTCACCGCGGGCGGGGAGAAGTTGTCCTCGTAGCGCCGGCGCGCGTTTGCCCCACGCTCGGCCGGCGCGCCCGGCTCGATGGCGGCCAGCGCGTCGGCCAGTCCACCCACCGGGAACTTCCAGCCGACGCCGTCATCGACGATCGAACTCAACGAGCCGATGTCGGTGGCCAGCACCGGACGGCCGTGGGAGAACGCCTCGACGATCGTGACGGGAAAGCCCTCGAACCACAGTGAGGGCACGACGACCGCGCCGGCTTCGGCCATCCGCTCGGCCACGACGCTGGGGCTCGACCACGCCGAGATACGTCACGTCAGCTTCGCCTGCGGCCGCCTCGACCTCGGCCCGCAGCGGTCCGTCACCGGCGATCGTGAGGCGATCGAACGCGGGGTGCCGGCCCTGTCGCCAGGCGGCGAGAAGCTCGCGAACCCCCTTCTCCTCGGCCAGTCGCCCGACGTAGAGCAACGATCGACCCGGTGGCGCCGGTGGGCCGGGATCGGCGGCCGAGTTGGGTTTCACCGTCACGTGATCGGCCGGAATCCCCATGCGGATCAGGTGATCGGCCATGAAGCCGGTGACCGGCAGGAAGCGGGCCACCCGCCGCCAGGTCTTGGGATGCACCGCCAGGGTCGTCGCCATCACCGCCGACTGAGGGCGAGAGCCGCGGTAGCAGCCGTGAACGACGGCCGGCCAGGCGATCCGTTTGCCGACGCAGTCGGTGCAGATCTGGTGATCGCGGAAGTAGCTTCCGGCGACGCAGACATGCCGGTAGTTGTGGACGGTCTGTACCACCGGCACGCCGAGGTCGGTGGCCGCGGAGACCACCGACGGACTGATCAGTGGGTAGGGATTGTGCAGGTGCAGCAGGTCGGGGTGATCGCGGGCGATGATGGCGCGCACGTCGGCGACCGCCCGGGCCGAATGCACCGGCTGGGTGATCAAGGTCAGCCGCTGCCCGAGGGTCATCTGCGCGATCTCATCGGACTGGCGCGAGTAGGTGCTGATCTCGACCCCGGCGTCGGCGAGGAGTGCGAGGTCGTCGGCCACCACGCGTTCCTCACCCGACGGGCTGTCACTGCGATAGCTGTTGTGTACGACCAGTACGCGCATGCTCAGGCTCCGCCGCGTGGGCGGACCGATCGACCGGTGCCGGCAATGCCGGCGCGGTAGGGGTTGTACGTTCCCGCCGTGCGGTAGCGGGTGATGGCCGGCGCGATGGCCATGCCGAGAACCAGGAAGGTCGGCGTGGCGCCGACCGGTGTCTCGAACCAGGGCGTGGTCAACCCGATCACGAAGCAGGTGGTCAGGAAGAGCAGCCCGAAGATGTCACCGGTGATCCGATAACTTCGCCACACCAGTTGCAGCAGGGCCAGGAGCAGCAGGGCAAAGACCGCGACACCGAGGTATCCGCCGTACCCCAGCAGGTAGTAGTAGATGTCGTGGGGCGTTCGGATATCGGAGGTCACACCAGTGGTCAGGCTCGAGAGCTGGAAGCCGTAGCCGTGCCCGAGCAGGCCCAGCGTCGGATCGCTCTGCGCGGAGTGGGCGATGGCATGCCACCAACGGCTGCGCCACTGTGCGGTTCCGGCGGTGGCGCTGGCGGTATCGGCGCCGGCCAGCTTCGCGGCCTCATCGGGCGCGAACGGGGAAATGGCCCGGCCGACGATGCTCGAAACCGAGATGTTTCCGCCCCGGCTGGCCGAGCTCGGCAGAGTCAGACCGGACAGCGACAGCACCAGTAGCAATCCGACGACACCGACCAGCGCCGTCACCAGCTGGCGAAGCTGGCGGCGCACGACAAGCAACACCACCAAGCCGGCGATCAGGGCGAACCATTCGGCCCGAACCTGGTGGCCCAGCAAGACGATGCCGTTCAGCGGCAGCAGGACCCAGGTGAAGCGGGTCCGGCCCGGATTGGCCGCCAGCCACAGGATCGACAGGGCGGCCGAGGGGGCAAGGTCGAACAGGACCACGCCGGGCTGGCCGGGGAAGGTCGTGTTCAAGTGGCTCAACCCGAAGACCTGGACGACGCCGTAGGTCGCGTTGGTCCAGCAGACGGCCAGCATCACCTTGTTCAGCACGCTGGGTGAGGTGCGGGCCAACCAGACGCCGAGAATGAGGAAGAACGGGTCGTAGTTGAGGGTGAGCATCTTCAGCGCGTCGAGCAGGCTATTGCCCAAGAGCAACCCGCGAATGATCTCGAACAGGCCGTAGGCCAGATTCAGCACCAGCGCCCAGGCGAGTAGATGGGCGCGGCCGGGGCGGGTCAGCCAGAGCCCGAACTCGGCCCAGATGGCCCTGGTCTGGCGCCAGATGAAGGAGGCGACGAGCAGGATCTCAGCGAGGAAGAGGTTGGCCTGCGGAATGCCGATGTAGGCGAATGGCCGTCCGAAGGTCAGGTATCCGGTGCAGACGATGATCGCGACGAGCACCGCTCGACGGGCGGTCGCGTTCGGTCCCCCCGGGTCGCTGTGGCGCTTCAGCGATTCCGGGTCGAACTTGATTGCCCGCGGGCGCCAGGTGTTCTCTGTGCTCAAGCTGCTCACGTTGATACGTCCCCCTTGAGTGCGTTTCCGCGCCGCAGACCATGTATAGCGCCCTGTAGCTGTTGCAGCGTGCTGGCCCAGGTGAACTGTTGCGCGACCGCGGTGCGGTCCTGCCACGCCTGGGTGCTCGGGCCCCCGTCAATGCCCAGGGTAGAGATCAAGGTCCGCAGGCCGGCGGTGACCGACTCGGCTGTCGGGTCGACCGCGATCACGCCGCCGGCTCCGCCGCGATGTTCCATCAGCCCGGCCGCACGCGAGAGCAGCACCGGCCGTCCGGCGGCCATGGCCTGCAGCACGGCCAGGCCGAACCCTTCCTTACGCGAGGGCATGCAGATCGCGTCGGCCCATTCGATCTCATGCCAGACGTCGTCGACGAAACCTAGTTGGCGCGCGTTGATCAGGCCGTGTGCCGCGATCAGGGCGGCGAGCTCGTCCTGCCCACCCGAGGGCGGGCCGACGAAGCGGACCTCGGTCTCGGGGGCGACTGAGCCGAGCGCGGCGCACAACAGGTCCAGGCCCTTCTCGTAGATGTCGGTGCGACCGAGAAAGAGCAGTCGTACTGGGCGTTCCTGGCCCGCGCCGGGAAGTGGGGCCCCGAGCGCGGCGGCGGCGCCGCGCTCCTCCGGGCCGAGGCCGAGCGCGATCTCTGCGACCGGGGTGGTGATGCCTCGTGCGCGCAACAGCTCGACGTGGGAGGGGGCCAGGCAGACGACGAGATCGGCGCCCTGCAGGTAGCCGCGCTCGATCACGCGCCAGTACGCCTGCTTGGACCTCGGTCGCGAACCGAACAGGCCGGTGTCGTAGGGATCGTGGGGAAAGGCCACCCGGGTGATGTCGGGTCGATGTCGGCGCAGCATGGCCAGCACCCGCGCGCAGCCCGGGGTCATGACGCCATGGGTGAGCACCGCGCTGTTGTGCGGTAGCTGCAGTAGGGCTGGCTTGATCGGGTCGCCGGGGAAGGGCATGGCGAAAGGAATGGTCATCAACGCCTTGCGCCCGGCCGAACGCGTCGATGGGAACTCGCGGAACGTCCCGCTCTCGTAGCACAGGATCTCGACCGGCGCCCCGCTGTCGTGCGCCGCACCGACCAGGCCGCGAATGACCACGCCGACGCCACCCGGCTGCGGGTAGGTGGGGATGAAGTGGGTGAACTGCATCAGCGGGCGCCGGGGGTGGATCGCTCGCGGTCAGCCGTCTTCGAGACCTGCTTACGGCCGACCAGGGACCTGGTCGCGTTTACCACCCGCTTCGGCGCCAGCAGGTGCCACAGGCCGAGCACGCCGCCGACGTGCAGGACCACGGCGCCGGCCA
Organism: uncultured Actinomycetes bacterium; assembly: GCA_963828015.1. Taxonomy (GTDB): domain Bacteria; phylum Actinomycetota; class Actinomycetes; order Mycobacteriales; family Jatrophihabitantaceae; genus CAVPUA01. The sequence continues at coordinate 1,039,999 of CAWHCD010000006.1, read as the reverse complement.
AACCACCCAAGCCGATGGCGTAGGCGCCGGTGAAGGCCGTTGCGGTGACCGTGATGACCACGATCGCGCCGCTGATGATGCTGATACCCGCCTGGTAGCGCTCGCGCCCACCGGCGAGCAGCGCACTGCCGTAGACGAGGGCCGCGTAGCCCAGGGCCTGCTCGACGGTCAGCAGGGCCAGCAGCCCGGTCTCGTGATAGGCCGCCGGAAAGTTATGAGGAAGCGGATTTCCGGGCCAGTGCACAGCGGTGACGAGCAGCCACCCCACCGTCGCGACGGTGATCAGCCCGAAGAACAGCAGGATGCGTCTCCACACGTGGCCACCGTCACCGCGCCCGACGGCGGCCATGATGTCGGGATTGAAGACCGACAGCAGACCGATGGCCAGGACCGTCACCGGTTGGCTGAGCACGCGAGCGGCCTCGGCGTAGCCGGCGGCTGGTGCTCCGGCGATGGCGGTCAGGACGGCGACGCTGACGAAGCCGCACAGGAAACCCCATCCCGTGCCGACCAGCAGCCAGCGGCCCGTGCGCGTCAACGTGCGAACGGACAGGTCCAGCCCGTGTGGTTGGCGATCCCCACGGACGCCCAGCGCGAGGACGGCGAACAGCAGCGAGATCACGTTACCGATAGCGAGCGCGGTGAACGGGATCCAGACGGTCGGGATGTCGAAGGAGATCCCGAGGTCGATGAGGACGGCAGTGGTTACGACTAGGACGCCCGACATCTTGGCCGCGTCCCAGGAGCGCCCGGATGCGTGCATGACCCGGCGTACGTGATCCTGCACGGGTGACACCGCGACCAGCGCGCTCGCGGTGAGGGCGAACGCGACGCGCGCCGACCAGGGGGCGCTGGAGGGAATGAGCAGCGTGCCGCAACAGATCGCCATGCCGGCCAGCGTCGTGGCCAGCGGCCCTATGCGCAGCGTGCGCTTGAGGATTCTCGGACGGTGTTCGTGATCGAGGACGAGCATGCGGGCCTCGACCGGCGTGAAGAGCAGGCTGACCGGGAGCGTGCAGGCCAACATGAACGCCGAATAACACAGGGCGAACGCTCCCAGCGAACTCGGGCTGAGTTCGCGGGCGGCCACCAGGCCCATGATGAAGCTGGACAGCGAGGACAGCCCAGAGTCGACCAGCCCGGCCGGAACGGCCAGGCGCCGATGGTGGGTGGCGGCGGTCAGCGGTCGGCCCTGCCTCGGGTCCTGAGCGTCAGGGCGAACAGCACGCCCCACGACGCTCCCCAGATCCACCCACCGATGACGTCGGTGAGGAAGTGCGCGCGCAGGCTCGCCATCGCCAGGCCGACGACGAGAGCGATGAGCACGAATACGCCGTCCGCCGTCCAGCGCCAGCGCCGTAGGTCCCAGCCCGACCAGCCGGTGCCGTCACGCCAGGCCAGCAGGGCGATGACCGATCCGGCTATCGCCGCCGTGCCGACGCTGTGCCCGGAGGGGTAGGTCTGCACCGAGAGGTTGCCGACGATGTGGCGATCGATCACATGCTTGAGGAGCGCGGCCGTGAGACTTGATACGAGCAGGGCCAGAAACGGCACGGCGATGTTGGCCCACCGTCGGCGCAGTCGCCCGGTGGCGGTGGCGACGACGAGTGCCCCAGCGGAGCAGACCAGCAGGATCCCTGGTAGATCTCCCCACTGTTGCGTGCGGGTGAGGGCCCAGTAGCTGCGGTAGTGGAAGCCCGGATGACCCGGCTGGACCGAGATGTCCTTCGTCACCCGCTGAAACCAGCGGTCGATCTCGCTGCCGGCGCTGTTGTCGCGCAACAGCAGGCCGAGGGCGATCGTCAGGACGAGACCACCCAGTGCGTACACAAGCGGCGACGGGCGAGCAGGGCCGTCACCAGATCGGGGCACGGTGCCACGCGGCGGGAAGATCCGCTGCGTCACCACGTGTTTCCCCCTGTCGAAGCAGGCCGCCGTCGACATCTATGCCGTCGATTGTGCCGTGCTTGTGACCGCCATACCCGGCCTATCTCACGGGAGGGTGTAAATCACCTGGCCCATCGACCGAGTGTTGACTGTTCCCCACGTATGATCAGCGGACCGCGCACGGTAGCTCAGACGGACTTTACTGTATTTCATCAATCTCCTCTGAGATAGGCCACGGGCGGCGCCTATCGGGGGACACGGCCTGCGGCCGGCGTTAGGAGAGAAGAGCATGACTGCATCGGCTGGTCCGACCGTCAGTGTCGGCATACCCGTATATAACGGTTCGCACTATCTACGCCAGACACTCACCGGTTTGTTGACCCAGACGTACTCCGATATCGAGGTCATCGTCTCCGACAACGCCTCGACCGATTCCACGCGCGAGATCCTGAGCGAGATCCAGGCGGGCGACCCGCGCTTGCGCGTGCACCTGTTCGACACCAACCAGGGACCGGCGGCGAACTACAACAAGGTGGCCGAGTTGGCCCGAGGGACCTACTTCATGTGGGCCGCGGCCGATGACGTCCACGCGCCCACGTTCATCGAGCGAGCGGTCGCGCACCTGGACGCCGACCCGTCCGCCGTGTTGGCCTACGCCGGCACCCGCATCATTGACGAGGCCGGTGAGGTGAAGGGCGACTTCGACTACGAGCCCGATATCGATGCACCGGAGCCGGCGGCGCGACTGGACGCCCTGCTCAACGTCGACCATCGTCGTCACGGCGCCTTCGAGATCTTCGGCTTGATGCGGCTCGCCGCGCTGCGTGAGGTCCTCCCGCAAGGTGCTTACGCCCGTTCGGACAGCGTGATCCTCGTGCGCATGGCCCTGCGGGGGCGCTTCGTGCGCGATCCCGAGCGGCTGTTCCTCAATCGCGACCATGTGCAGCGATCGGTCCGCAGTGTGCCCGCGCGCAGCTATCGCGGCCGCGGCATTCTCGTGGGCGTCCTGGGTGCCGGGCCGATTCCGGCTGACGAGTGGTGGGATGCGAGTCGTCGTGACCGGGCGGTGTGGCCGGAGTGGAAGCTGCTCGGGGAGTACCAGCGGGCCATTCGTGATGCACCGCTCAGTCCCAGCGATCGGGCCGCGGCCCGAAAGGTCCTGCGCCGCTATTCGATCCGGCATATTCCGAAATTAGCGAGGGATGTCGCAATTAATGCCGAACTTGGACTTCGCAGCGGTGTTGCTCGGGTCGGGGCGCTCGGCCGCCGAAACACCAAGCCCGCCCAGATGACCGAGTCGCTATGAAACTACGGCGAAATAAACGCGCGCCCAAGGCTGAGAACCGTCCCTCGGAGCACTCGCGGCGAAACAAACTTCCGTTTAGACTCGATCGCTCAGGACTTACACTGTTTTAACAGTAGGGCCGCGCGATACGGCGGCAACCAGCACGCTTCGTGCTAACGGGGATACACACGAGAAGCTTGGATAAACAGGTGACTACTGAATCGTTCGGCGTTGAGGCCTTGCGGCCCACCGTGCTCTCGGCGATGCGTCGTCATCGTGTGCTCGTCGTGGTCATCATGCTCATCTGTGCGGTGCTGGGCGGACTGGCCGGCGCCGCGCTGAAGTCCACCAGCAGCGCGACCGCCTCAATCGTGGTGCAGGACCCGAGTACCACCGGGCTGGCCACCGCCCTGGGTGGCACCCCCTCGGCCAACCCCAACTATGTCCCCGACCAGGCGGCGATCCTGGAGCTTCCGTCGCTGGCTCAGGCGGCCGCGGCCAAGTGGAACGCGCAGAACCCCGACAAGACGGTTTCGGCCTCCGACATCACCGCCAACATGACGGTCAAGACCACCGACAACAGTGATCTGATCAAGGTGACCTACAAGAACAGCGACCCGGCTACGGCCGCCGGTGTCACCAATGCCGTGATCAGCGCCTACGAGGACGATCTGAGTCAGCGCTCCAACGCCGAGGCGTCCGCGCAACTGTCGGCGATCAACAAGGCGCTGGCCGCGCTTACGATCGCCGGCGCCGCGTCCACCGATCCCGCCACTCAGGACCAGCGCACGGCGTTGCTCAACGCCCAGGCTCGCGCGATCCTGCAGCAGTCCAACCCCACCTCTGGGGTGCAGACGGCCAGTTCGGCCACTGAACCGGGCAAGGCCGCGCAGACCAACTGGATTCGCTTCGCCATCCTGGGGCTGATCGTCGGCCTGATCCCGGCCGCCGCGATCGCCTACGCCCTGTCGGCGCGCCGTCGGCGGTTCACCGATCGCTTCCAGCCCGAAGTCGTGCTCATGCGCCCGTTGATCACCGAAGTGCCGTCGTTTGCCAGTGAGCGGCTGGACACCATGCTCCCCGCGCTGGAGCGTCCCTCGAGCGCGGCCGCGGAGGCCTTCCGGTTCGTGGCGACCTCGTTGTCTTTGCATGCCTCGACGAAGTCCTCCAGCAGCTTCGGTGTGGTCTCGGGCTCCACGAACGAGGGCAAGACCGCCGTCGCGGCCAACCTCGCCCTCACCGCGGCCCAGGACGGCCGGCGGGTCCTGTTGATCGACGCCGACCTGCAGGGCCATTCCCTGACCCGGCTTCTCAATCCCGGCGGGGCACCAACGCCCGGACTCATCCAGTTGCTCGAGGACACGGCGTCGTTGAACGAGGTACTACGCCCGATCGAGTTCGAGGGCGGCGCGAGCATCGATGTGCTGCCCGGCGGGTTGGCCGATCATTCGGTGGGCGATTTGTTCAACAGCGCGCGGGCCGCGACCGTCTTCGCCGAACTCAAGCGCCTGTACGACTTGGTGATCGTCGATACGGCGCCGGTGTTGCAGGTTGCGTACACCTCGACACTGCTCAAACACGTCGACCAGGTCTTGGTCGCGGTTGCGCACGGCTCAAACGTGGCCCGGCTCGAAGAGTTGGACGAGCGACTCGGATTCCTCGGCGTGACCGTAGCCGGATATATCTATACAAAGGCACCGTTGCGCGCCGGCTTGGGCCAGAGTCCGGTGGTGGTAAATGCCTGAATCGAGGTCCGCGCGCAATTGTGACCTTCGTTGTTCCGTACCGCGCGAGGTTGTTTTCGCGTAAAGTCTGAGTTCAGTCAGAGAGCGACGGGGCCTCTGACTTGCAGTAGCCGTTATGGCATATAGCAAGTTATAGACACATGGGGGACATATGTCTGTATATTCGACCGACGTTGTGGTGACCGGTGGCGGGGGATTCATCGGCGGGCATCTCACCGCCGATCTATTGCGCCAGGGCCTCAGCGTCCGGACCGTCGACATCAAGCCGCTCGAGCAGTGGTACCAGGTCTCGAGCGACGCCGAGAACGTGGTGGCCGACCTGTCCGAGCTGGAGGCCAGCCGGCGCGCCGTCGACGGCGCTCGCTGGGTCTACAACCTGGCCGCGGACATGGGCGGTATGGGGTTCATCGAGAACAACAAGGCCCTGTGCATGTTGACCGTGCTCGAGAGCACGCACATGCTCGTCGCCGCCCGCGACGCCGGCGTCGAGCGCTTCTTCTACTCCTCCTCGGCCTGCGTCTACGCGGCCGACAAGCAGGTGCGACCCAACGTCACCGCGCTTGCTGAGACCGACGCCTATCCGGCCATGCCAGAGGACGGTTACGGGTGGGAGAAGCTGTTCACCGAGCGGATGTGCCGCCACTTCTACGAGGACTTCGGGCTCGAGACCCGCATGGCGCGCTACCACAACGTCTACGGGCCGCTGGGTACCTACGACGGCGGGCGTGAGAAGGCTCCGGCCGCGATCTGCCGCAAGATCGCCGAAGCGGTCCTGAGCGGCCGGCACGAGATCGAGATCTGGGGCGACGGCGAGCAGACGCGCAGCTTCATGTACATCGACGACTGTGTGCGCGGCACTCAGATGATCGCCGCCTCGTCCTTCCGCGAGCCGGTCAACCTGGGATCCTCCGAACTGGTCACGATCAACCAGTTGGTGTCGATAGCCGAGGAGATCGCCGGGATCACGGTTGAGCGCAAGTACAACCTGTCGGCTCCCCAGGGCGTACGCGGGCGCAACAGCGACAACACGCTGATGGCGGCGACATTCGGTTGGGAGCCCTCGATCTCGCTGCGTACCGGACTGGAGCAGACCTACAGCTGGATCTTCGATCGGCTGCACACCCACAGTCGCCTCTCCCGCCCGGCCTGAGGCCGGATCGAGGTTGCGGCCTCAGCGGGGTGCGACCGGCCCGACGGCCAGGACGGGCGCACCCGGGTACTCCTTGTAGGGCAGCGACCGTCCGGCAATCTCCTGACCCACGGACTGCCACTGGGAGAAGGTGCGGGTGCCCGGCCCCCAGGAGAACGACGACGCGGTGTCGAGGTAGTAACGGTCGTTGTTGAAGGTGTTGGCCGAGGCGGGGCTGGACGGGTCGAGGCAGGTGCTGCCGTTGGGCGTGCAGTTGCCGGCGACGCCGGAGACGCCCTTGGCCTGCCGCACAAAGTTGTCGTGGTAGCTGTTGTGGATGAGTAGCCACGGGCCCTGGTAGTTGGGCAGCGTGGGGTCGCCGCCGCGAATCGTCGCGATGCCGATGATGCCGTTGGCGTTGTCCTCGACGTAGTTGCCGAAGATCTGGCAGTTCTGGCTGTTGCTGATCGAGATGCCCGCGCCCAGCACCCATGGCGTGTTGGTGCCGCCGTTGCCGCGCACGACGTTGTTGGAGACCTGGCAGTTGTAGCTGATCTCCTCCAGGATCCCGGCTTCGGAGTTGCCGGTCACCAGGTTGCTGTCGTAGACCGTGCCGATATTGTCGATATCGGCCCATAGGCCCGGTCCGATGTTGTCGTGGACCCAGTTGTGACTGATCAATAGGTTCGTGGTGACGGCGAACTTCGTGCCCCCGGCGTCGCCGGTGTCGTTGCGGTTCGCGTTGTTGCGGGCGATCTCGTTGTAGGAGAAGACACTTCCGACGCCGCCGCCGGTCAGACCGTAGCGGCCATTGTCGTCGAGGTAGTTCCCGCTGACCACGCTGCCCGACCCGACCGCGACCCCGATCTGGGAGTTGTGGTTGATGTTGTTGCTCATCACCTGCCAACCCGAGGCCCGATTCGAGGTCGCGTCCGAATCCACCGCCCCCAACTTCGCACTCGGGGCGTAGTTGGTGATCGTGAAGCCCGTGACGAGCACATCGGTATCGGTGGCTTGACCGGCATAGAACGCAGCCGAGTCGATTCCCCCCCCGTCCAGGACCGTTACGGCCATCCCGGACCCGCAGAACCGGTCTCCGGCCTTCACATCCGCGCTCATGCCCACGTAGCGACCTGGCCCGAACGTGAACGACGTTCCCGGCGGCGCGGCGTCCACCAACGCCTGCAGGTCCGCGTCCGGGGTCACCACCACGGCGGCCGAGCAAACCAACGCCGTGAGCGGCGTCGTCGGGGCGGCAGTAGTCGGGACCGCGCTGGTCGGTGCGCCATCGGGCGCGGCGCTGGTCGGCGACTTGTGGGAGTGATTGGAAAGGACCAGCACGGTGCACAGGCACAGCAGCACGACCAGCGCCACGCCGGCCGCCAACCACCAGCGACGGGCCGCCTCGGCCGGGAGTTTGGGCATCTCCACCCTGACACGGTAGGGGTCGGGGGCTGTGAGCACAGGGGGTGTCGCGGAGGTCACCTCGCCCGGCGGCGGGTCACGGGCACGGCCCGAATTGGTCGATCTCTTTCATGGATTTCACATTAAATAGTCGTTAGATTGCGTGCCGAAATCATGTACAGAGAGATTTATTTCATTTATTTCTGCCGGCAGTCGTTTTATATGAGGCTCGTCAGTTATCATTTCGATATCACGCAGATCGACAGGCAGGGACGCTTGTCGTAACACCTCTCAGGGAGACGCAAACCGCCCGCCCGGGTTCGCCCAGGTGGCCCGACAGTTCGCGGGACGTCGCAAGACGCCCGATCCCCCGACCGCAGGCGTGACATCGCCGGCCCCCGTAGCTTTCCCGGCGCATGTCACCCCTACACAAAAGTGGATGTTCACGCATGAGTGCAGCTCGTCATAAAAAGGTCGATACCCCCGCCCCCACCCACCGGCAATCGCGGCATTTACCCCGACTCTTCCCACGTGGCCCCCGCTGGCTGGTGCTCCTGGTGACGATCGTCGTGGGAGCCACGTTGGCGGCCGTCGGCGCGACCTTGGCCACCACAGGTGGGGCAGCTGCGGATAGTTCGTCCATATATATCCATGCCGGCGGTGGGGCATTTACGGACAGTCAGGGCATTCAGTGGTCGGCCGACCGGTATTTCGTCGGCGGGCTCACCGCATCTACGCGCCACGGTATTGCCGCGACTACATCTCCTGCGCTTTATCAAGTGAATCGTTGGGGCGTGAAGGCGTACAACGTTCCCGTCGCAAATGGCGCTTACGTAGTCACCATTGATACGTCGGAAACCTATTGGAGTGATCCTGGTAAGCGGGTGTTCAGCTCGACCGTCCAAGGCCAGCCCCTGTTCACCAACCTCGACCTGGTTGCTCAGGTCGGCGCCAATACAGCCTTCCGGGCCTCGGCTTCGATCACCGTCACCAACGGCTTCGTGAACATCGGCTTCACCGCTCCGGTCGATAATTCGGTTGTTTCCGGCATTGAGATCATTCCCAGTGATACGCAGAAGGCGGCGGCCGCGGCCAACCTGCAGGCCAGCAACATCGTGAGCGGCGTGGGTTCGGGCCCGGTTTCCGGTAACCCGACGTCGACCTGGACCTGCAACCCTGTCTGCGTTCTGAACTCGCCGACCGGTCCCGCCTCGACGACGGCTGCCCCACCGGCCGTTGCCGCCGTGCCGGAGAAGCCCTCCGTCGGCGGCTCGTCCTCGTCCTCGTCCTCGGCAGCGACCAAGGCGGCCGCCGCGGCGGCGCCGGCGAGTGCGCCGACCTGCAGCGCCGGAGTGGCCGTAGTGCCGGGAGCGAACCTGCAGGCACTGGTGAATGCCGCTCCCGCAGGCACCTCGTTCACATTCGCTCCGGGGCGCTATGTCGGAATGACGGCGGACGTGAAGGCTGGGGACCGCTTCTGCGGCGCCGGGATGGGTTCGACGACGTTGGACGGCGGCGGAATGAACGCGCCCGCGTTCTACGCCGGTTCCTCCAGCGACGACAACGTGGTGGTTACCGGGTTCACGATCACCAACTACGCCCCGAGCGCGAAGTTGGGAGCGGTGGATTCGGACGCGACCTCGGACCGGGCGCAGGGTTGGCAGGTGGTGAGCAACAACATCAACCACAACTCCCAGATCGGTGTGGCGGTCGGGTCGGGCAGCGTGGTGTCGGGGAACTATCTGACCGATAACGGCCGGTATGGCCTGACTGGCGGTGGCGCGGGCAGTGTCTTCTCCTACAACGAGATCGCGCGGAACAACGCGAACCGCAATGACACCGGCGACGCCGGGGGCACGAAGTTCGCGGTCACGACGAACCTACTGGTGAGTCACAACTACGTTCACGACAACATCGGACCGGGCTTATGGGCCGATATCGATAATATCGGTACGGTTTATGACAGCAACCTGGTGACCGGCAACTCCGAAGCCGGGATCTTCGAGGAGATCAGCTACAACTGCCAGGTCTCCAACAATGTGATCAAGGGCAACGGCGGCACGAGCTCACCCTGGGTGATGGGCGCGGGCGTCGCGATCAGCAACAGCCAGAACTGCCAGGTCTTCGGCAACTACCTCGAAGACAACGCCAACGGCATCATCGGCATCGCGTCGATCCGCGGTGGCGACCCGACGCTCGGCAACTATCTGGGCACGTGGCTGCTGGTCCACAACAACTACCACGACAACTATGTGCGGCAGGCCAGGGGAGTGTCCGGCGTAGCCGGCGACTGCACCCCTAACGGCAGCACCTGCCTCGACCCCTCCGCGGCTGCTTCGGCCAACACGTTCGCGCGGGATCACTACTTCGTGAGCAGCGCGTTCGCCTTCTCCTGGGGTCCCGGCACGAAGACCTTCCCGCAGTGGCAGTCCGCCGGCCAGGAGTCAGGCGGAACATCCGCCGCCTACGCCGCCTACCCGGGCGCGCCGGCTATCGCCGTGGGGCCGACCGCGTTCCATTAAATGTCATGCGGCCGTCACTGTCCGTTAGTTTGGATATCGGCTGGGTGCTATTGCCGGCGCGGTGAGAGGTCGGCAACGCGGTGCGGAAAGTTCGCATAAGAGGCACTTTCAACGCGCGGATGCGCCGTATGTTTCGTCATTGTGTCCCGGTTGACAGTGACGAATGCCCCTCCCCATACTTGTTCAGTTGATGTTATCTTGTGCATTCAAGATGGGATCGGCCACCGGGGGACGGTTGTTTCGATACGTCTGCGACGACGTATCAAATCCGACTTCCTCCACTCAACATTGAAGATGACATTTCGTCTCATCCGGGGGAGACATGAAGGTCGGAATACTCGCTGGCGGCGTCGGCAGTCGGCTGCAGGAAGAGACAATCAGCAAGCCCAAACCTATGGTCGAGATCGGCGGCAAGCCGATCCTGTGGCACATCATCAAGGGTTACGCGGCGGTCGGCATCACCGACTTCGCCGTTGGCCTGGGCTACAAGGGTGACTACATCAAGCGCTGGATGGTTGATTGCGCCGCGCTGACCTCCGACCTGACCGTCGATATGCGGACCGGCGGCGTCGGCGCGCATCGCTCCGCGCCCGAGGACTGGCGCGTCTCGCTCATCGACACGGGTCAGAAGACCGGTACCGGTGGGCGCATTCGTAAGCTGGCGCCGCATCTGGGCCCGGGCACCTTCATGATGACGTGGGGCGATGGTGTGTCCAACATCGACTTCAACGCTCTGATCGACTTCCACCGCTCGCACGGCAAGCTGGCCACCTTGACCGCGGTTCGCCCACCCGCGCGCTTCGGTGCGCTGGAGCTCGATGGCGATGCGGTCGCCGACTTCTCCGAGAAGCCGCAGACCGGCGAGGGCTGGATCAACGGCGCCTTCTTCGTGCTCGAGCAGGGGGTGGTCGATTACATCGACAACGACTCCACCATGTTCGAGAAGGAGCCGCTGGAGCGGCTGGCCAAGGACGGCCAGTTGATGGCCTACAAGCACGAGGGCTTCTGGCAGTGCATGGACACCCTCCGGGACCGCGTCTACCTCGAGAAACTCTGGGAGTCCGGGAACGCACCGTGGAAGGCGTGGTCGGAATGAGAGTCCTCGTCACCGGTTCCCAGGGTTACATCGGGACCGTTTTGATGCCGCTGTTCGCCGCGGCCGGCCACGAGGTGATCGGCCTGGACTCGGGGCTGTTCAACGAGTGCGGCTATGGTCCGGCTCAGGCGGAGTATCCGCTTATTCGTAAGGACATTCGGCAGGTCGAGGTCAGCGACCTCGAGGGCGTGGATGCCATCGTGCATCTCGCCGGAATCTCCAACGACCCGCTCGGTGACCTCGATCCCGACTGCACCTACGACATCAACCATCGCGGGACGGTGCACGTCGCGCGCGTGGCCAAGCTGGCCGGCGTCGGTCGGTTCGTCTTCTCCTCCTCGTGTTCGCTGTACGGCGCGGCCGGTGACAGCTATCTCGATGAGAATGCCGCGTTCAATCCGGTGACCCCGTACGGCGAGTCCAAGGTGTTCGCGGAGCGCGATCTGCAGGAGCTGGCCGATGACACGTTCAGCCCGACCTACCTGCGTAACGCGACCGTCTACGGGTTGTCGGGCCGGCTGCGCGGCGATCTGGTCGTCAACAACCTGACTGGATTCGCGTTCACCACGTCGGCCGTGCTGATGAAGAGCGATGGCATGCCGTGGCGTCCGCTTGTGCATGTCGAGGACGTGTGCCGGGCCTTCCTGGCCGTCGTCGAGGCCGACCGCGACGTCGTGCACAACCGGGCCTTCAACGTCGGGCGCACCACCGAGAACTACCGTGTGCGCGAGGTGGCCCAGCTGGTCGAGCAGGTCGTTCCCGGCAGTACTGCGTCCTTCGCAGACAACGCCAGCCCGGACCTGCGCAACTACCGGGTCAACTGTGACCTGATCGCCGAGACGCTACCGTCCTTCCGGCCCGTATGGACGGTGCCCACCGGCATCGTCGAGTTGTACGAGGCGTACCTCGCGAATGGGCTCACGCTCGATCAGCTCACCGGCCCGGGCCTGATCCGGCTGGCCCACATCCAGGCGCTGCTCGAGCAGTCGCGCATCGACAGCAAGCTGTATCCCCTCGATACCGCTGGCGTTCGCACCAGCTTCGTCGAAGCGGTTCACGAAGCGCAGGGCTCTCATGTCTGATGTCGCGTGCCGCTCCTGCGGATCCGATCAAGTCCGGCCCTTCCTCTCCCTCGGTAAGACGCCGCTGGCCGACGCACTGGTCCCGGCCGAGCGGCTGGGCGAGACCGACCACACCTACCCGCTCGACGTCGCGTTCTGCGAGAACTGCACGCTGGTGCAGATCCTCGAGGAGGTTCCGGCGGAGGTGCTCTTCGGCGCCGACTACCCGTACTTCTCCTCCTTCAGCGACTACGTGCTGCGGCATAGTGCCGAGCACGCAAGCGGCCTGATCGCCGCGCGCGGTCTGGACTCGAACAGCTTCGTCGTCGAGATCGCGAGCAACGACGGCTACCTGCTGCGCAACTTCGTCGACGCCGGCGTGCGCTGCCTGGGTGTCGAGCCCACACCCGGTCCGGCGGCCGCCGCCCGTGAGCTCGGGGTCGAGACGATCGAGCGCTTCTTCGGCGCCGAACTGGCCCGCGAGCTGCTGGCCGAACACGGCCCGGCCGACGTGATCCTGGCCAACAATGTGATGGCGCACGTGCCGGAACTCAACGACTTCGTCGCCGGGCTGGCGCTTCTCGTCGCACCGGACGGCGTGATCCAGGTCGAGAACCCCTACGTTCGCGACCTGATCGACCACTGCGAGTTCGACACGATCTACCACGAGCACTTCTACTACTACTCGTGCACTGCGGTGTCGAACCTAGTCAGTCGCCACGGGCTGCACCTCAATGACGTCGAGTATTTCCCGGACCTGCACGGCGGAACGCTGCGCTGGCACCTGGGTCGCACGCTCGATCGCACTGAACGGGCCGAGCAATTCCTGCGCGAAGAGCAGGAACGGGGCTTGGACACGTTCGAGTTCTACGGCCAGTTCGCGGCCCGGGTGACGACCTTGCGGCAGGACCTGCGAGAGCTGGTCATCGGCCTGCGCGCCTCGGGCAAGACCGTGGCCGCCTACGGGGCGGCGGCGAAGGGCAGCACGCTGGTCAACTACTCCGGCCTGGGCGCGGACCTCATCGACTTCGTCGTCGATCGCAACGTGCACAAGCAGGGCTGGTTCATGCCCGGTGTGCACATCCCGATCTATGCGCCGGAGGCGTTGCTCGAACGGGCGCCGGACTACACCTTGATCCTGGCCTGGAACTTTGCCGAGGAGATCATGAAACAGCAGCAGGAGTACCAGCAGCGCGGCGGCCAGTTCATCGTCCCTGTGCCCACGCCGCGGATCTGCTCATGAGCGCCACTTGTCCGGCCTGCGGGTCGTCGGCGTCGGAGGTCGTCAACTCCCAGACCCGGATTCCGGTCAACAGCTGCCTGCTGGTCGAGACCGAAGAGGCGGCGACGAGTTTTCCGCGCGGCGACATCGATCTGGCCGTCTGCCACGACTGCGGCTTCCTGTTCAACGCGATCTTCAACCCGGCGCTCGTTGAGTACTCCGGTCGTTATGAGGAGACGCAGGCCTGCTCGCCGCGCTTCCGGCAGTTCGCCGACGAGCTGGCGCAGTACTGGATCGACCGCTATGACATCCGCGGTAAGACGATCACTGAGATCGGCTGTGGCAAGGCCGAGTTCCTCAGCCTGATGTGCGAGTTCGGCGACAACACCGGGATCGGCATCGACCCCGGGGTGGACGACACTCGGTTCACCGAGTCGGAGAAGGCCCGGATGACCCTGCGGGCCGAGTTCTACAACGGCTCCTACGGTCCGCTCGACAGTGACGTCGTCATCTGCCGGCACACGTTGGAACACATTCCCGACGTCGCCACGTTCCTCAACGATGTGCGCGCAGGTATCGGCGATCGGCTGGACACGATTGTGCTGTTCGAGCTCCCCGACGTGGCCCGAGTGCTGACCGAGGGCGCGTTCTGGGACGTCTACTACGAGCACTGCAGCTACTTCACCTGTGGCTCGCTGGCCCGGCTGTTCCGGCAGTGCGGGTTCGAGGTCGAGGACGTGCGGCTGGACTTCGACGGCCAGTACATCCTGCTCGAAGCCCGGCCGGTCGTCGGCCCGGTGGTGCAGGAGCCGCTGCCCGCTGAAGACACGGCGGCGCTCGTCGTCGAGCAGGCGCGGGCCTATGGCACACACGTCAGTGGGGTGATCAACCAGTGGCGCGGCGACATCGCGGCGGTCCGGGGGGACGGTGGCAAGGTCGCCATTTGGGGAGCGGGTTCCAAGGGGGTCAGTTTCCTGACCAATGTGGGCCCGGACACCGTAGAGATCGCGGTGGACATCAATCCCCGCAAGGCCGGCAAGTTCCTGCCGGGGACGGCGCGCGACGTGATCGTGCCGGCCGATCTGCCCGAGGCGAAACCGTCCCTCGTGGTCGTCATGAACGAGATCTATCTGGCCGAGATCGCCGATGAACTACGCGAACTCGGTCTGCAACCGGAACTGCGAGCGGTCTGAGGAGAGTCCCATGCACACCGTCTATCTAGACGCCGGCACGGACGACGCGAAGCGTCGGGCCCAGCTCTACAGCGGCCAGATTCACCTCATCACGCCACGCCCGTCGACGCTGGCCTTGATCGACTGGGCCCGCACCCTGATCGAGGAGGCGTTTGCGCCCCTTGACCCGCGAGAGGCGCAGTACTCCCTTGACGTGCAGCGCTTTGTCGAGATCTTCGCTCCGCTGAAGCCGAAGTTCATCCACAACGCGCGGACCAAGGAACTGATGCGCGAGGTGCTGCGCGAGGTCGGCTGCGACTTGGAAGAGACCTACCTCGACGTACCCCGCCTGCGGGGGGTGACCAGCGACGGCTACCTGACCGCCGGCGTCGGCTACGCCCACCCGATGCACCGCGACACCTGGTGGTCCGCGCCGTTGCAGCAGCTGAACTGGTGGCTGCCGATCTATGAGTTCGAGTCGAACAGCTCGATGGCGTTCCATCCGGCCTACTGGGCCGAGCATCTGGAGAACACCTCCAACGAGTTCGACTACTACAACTGGAACCAGACCGGGCGCGCCGATGCGGCCAAGCACATCACCAAGGACACGCGTAAGCAGCCGCACATCATCGCCGAGCCGGCGCCCAGCCCCGATCCGCAGATCCGCTTCGTGGTGCCGCCCGGCGGGCTGGTCGTCTTCTCCGGCCAGCAGCTGCACTCCACCGTGGCCAACACGACCGGCCTCACCCGCTTCAGCATCGACTTCCGGACGGTGAACGTGGCCGACGTCGAGGCCGGGATCGGCGCGTACAACGCGGACTCCGAGCCATCGGGCACGTCGCTGCGTGACTTCCGGCGGGCCAGCGACGAGGCGGACATGCCCGAACGTCTCGCTCTCGCCCTCGACCCGCGCGAGATCGACCCGGCCATTGCGGTCTTCAAGCCTGATGTCATCCGCTCGGCCTGAGCCGGAGCCCCTCGACGCCTCGTCGGAGATCCGCCGTATCGCCATGAAGCTGGCGGCACTGGCGCAGAGCGGGCTGGCCTACGCCGAGAGCGACTTCGACGTGGACCGCTACCACCAGATCCGGCGGCTGTCGGCGGATCTGTTCGTCTTGTTGACCGAGCGTCCGGTGTCCGACCTGGTCAGCGAGCTCGGCCGCGACGTCGGCTACGCGACGCCGAAGGTCGACGTACGTGGATTGATCTTCGACGAGCAGGAACGGGTGCTGCTCATGCGAGAGCGCACCGATGGCCGCTGGTCGGCTCCCGGTGGCTGGGCCGACGCGGGGGACCGCCCGTCCGACGCCGTCGTGCGCGAGATCGCCGAGGAGACCGGCTACCCGGCTCGCGCCGAGCGGCTGATCGCCTGCTTGGATCGCGACGTCCAGGGCCATACTCCGCAGTTGCCGGTGCACGTGTACAAGTTGTTCTTCGCGTGCGTGGTCACCGGTCCGGCCGTCGCGCCGGCCGCGCTCGAGACCCTCGATGTGGGTTGGTTCGCCCTCTCCGAACTCCCGCCGCTGTCGCCCTCGCGGATCACTGAGTACGAGCTGACTCGCGCGCTGGCCCATCATCGCGATCCGTCGCTGCCGACCGAGTTCGACTGACGATGACGTACGACTTCTGCGTGATCGGCGGGGGCATCGTCGGATTGTCCACGGCGTATCACCTGCTGCGGGAGTTCCCGTACAGCAGTGTGCTGGTCCTGGAGAAGGAAGACACCGTCGCGGCGCACCAGACGGGTCACAACAGCGGGGTGATCCACTCCGGCATCTACTACAAGCCGGGCAGCCGCAAGGCCGAGTTCTGCCGGGCCGGTGTAGCTCGAACCATCGAG
This sequence comes from uncultured Actinomycetes bacterium, assembly GCA_963828015.1. GTDB lineage: Bacteria > Actinomycetota > Actinomycetes > Mycobacteriales > Jatrophihabitantaceae > CAVPUA01. Next base: position 1,023,636 of record CAWHCD010000006.1, on the reverse strand, counting down.
CTGTGCGCGGAGGCGGGCATCCCGGTCGAGACCTGCGGCAAGCTGCTGGTGGCCACGAACGCGGTCGAATCGCAGCGCCTCAGCGGGCTGGTCGAGCGGGCGGCCCAGAACGGAATCGAGGCGCACGAGCTAAGTGCCGGTGCCCTGCGTGAGCTGGAGCCGGCGATCAGCGGGGTCGGCGCGGTGTTGGTGCCCTCGACCGGCATCGTGGACTACAAGCAGGTCTGCGCGGCGCTCGCTGCGCGTATCGGCGAGCTCGGCGGGGAGCTCCGGTTGTCCAGCCGCGTCGAACGAATCTACGAACGCAGCACGGATGTCGAGATCCGGACCGCGGACGAGCATTGGACGGCACGCCGGTTGATCGTCTGCGGCGGCCTGCAGGCTGATCGACTGGCCCGGATGGCTGGACTGACGCCCGACTTTCGGATCGTGCCGTTCCGGGGGGAGTACTTCCGTCTGCCGGCGCGGCGCGAGAAGCTGATCTCGCACTTGATCTATCCGGTGCCCGACCCGAGCCTGCCGTTCCTCGGCGTCCATCTGACCAAGACCATCGACGGTGGCATCACGGTCGGCCCTAACGCGGTGCTCGGCTTGGCGCGAGAGGGCTATCGCAAGGGTTCAGTCGAGTTCGCTGACGTCAGGGACTATGCGGCGTACCCGGGCATGTGGCGATTCGCCAAGGCGAATGCGGCGACCGGCTGGCGGGAACTGCGCAACTCGATCTCCAAGCGCGGGTATCTGCAGCAGTGCCGCAAGTACTGTCCGGAGCTGACCTTGGACGATCTGCTCCCCGAACCGGCCGGAATTCGGGCGCAGGTGATCGGCCGCGATGGCTCCATGGTTGAAGACTTCCTGTTCCTGGAAACCGCTCGGATGCTGCACGTATGCAACGCGCCTTCACCGGCGGCGACCGCGGCGTTGCCGATCGGGGAGTTCATCGCGACGAAGTACCACTGAGGCTGTCGGCGGCCTGTCAAAGGAGCAGCGACGAGTTACTGCCGCGGCGGGCTGGCATCCGGTTCGGGTGGCCGTCTCCTGGTGTTCTAGAGCAAGAGAATTCCTTGTTATATTTGGCAATTCTGTTGCCATGTCTGGTTCTGCTCGGTATAGTCGAATGTATGTTCGATAGTCCCGCTGAGTTGATCGACCGGCTCGATGCCGTCATCGATCAGCTCCTGGCGGTCGACTTCTACGCCTGTGATGGCGAGACGTTGTTGGAGGTGGCGCGCCGATCTGAGCTCGTGGATCGTCGGCTGGGTGCGGTGCGGCATCGGATGGTCGCGGCTCCTGATTGCCAGGGTGTGGCCCGGGAGCGGGGCCACCGTGACACGGCCGCGTTGCTGGGTGAGTTGTGGAACGCCGCGCCGGCGGTGGCGCGGCGTGAAGTCGCGTTGGCCAGGGACTTGGCGCCCGGGGGGTCCTTGACCTGAGAGGTCCTGCCGCCGATCTTCGCGGCCATTGCCGCGGCTGAGGCGGCCGGTGAGCTGTCGGCTGCGCACGCGAAGGTGATCATCGATGCGGTCGACAAGCTTCCCGATGAGATCGCCGCCGAGTACGACGAGCGGGTGGAAGCTGACCTGGTCGCGTCGGCCCGGATGTTCGACCCGGCCCAGTTGACCAAGCTCGGGCGGCGGTATCTGGATCACCTGGACCCGGATGGCACCCTGCGCGAGGAGAAGTACCGGCACCCAGCATCGCGGATTCACCGTCGCTCAGCGCGCCGATGGCTCCTCCCACGTCGAGGGTGAACTGACCGCACCCTGTACGCAGGTGCTGTTCGCCGTGTTGGACGCCCTGGCCGGCCCGGCCCCGGCCACCGATGGCACCCCCGATCCGCGCACAGCGGCCCAGCGCCGCCACGACGCGCTGGAAGCGGCGTTGCGGCTGGTGTTGCGGGCCAAGGAACTGCCCGACGTCGCCGGCACCGTGGCCACCGTGCTGCTCACCGCCACCGTGGACCAATGGGACTCCGACACCGGGCTGGTCACCACCGGCCACGGATCCCTCATCTCCGTCACCCAAGCCAAGCGGATCGCCGGCGGCGACCCACTCATCGTCCCCGTCGTCATCGGCAAGGCGAAGGGGATCATCGCCTACGGCGCCGCGCACCGGATCTTCAAACGCAATGACCGGTGCGCGATCTACGCCCGGGACAAGGGCTGCACCTGGCCCGGCTGTGATGCCCCACCGGTCTGGTGCGAAATCCACCACGTCGAAGGATGGATCAAGACCGGCCGAACCTGCGTCGACCAAGGCGCCCTCCTCTGCCCCCGGCATCATCAGAACCTCGACTTCAACGGCTGGGTCGCCATCATGATCAACGGCCGACCCCACTACATCCCACCCACCCAGATCGACCCCGACCAAACACCCCGCCGCAACACCCTGCACGACACCGTCGATATCAGCTGACGCCGCAAACGCGCAGTCTCAGGACGATGCACGGATCTGGCGCTCCCCGGTTTACGCATGGGGGATCGACACGGCGGAGGTCGCGCGCTAGTGTCACAAACAGATGTTTGTACAAACAAGTGCTTGGAGGCGATAGGCATGACCCAAGACGACGAGGACTACACCGCGCGCGTGAGCCTCTCCGGTTCGGCGGATGCGGCATTCGTTGCCCTCACTACTACTGAGGGTCTCGGGGCGTGGTGGACCGAGGCGTCCGGCGTCGGCACGCCTGGCGGCGAGTTGCACTTCACGTTCGGTGATGACGGTGCCGTGGCCGTGATGCGCGTTGATGTCGCCGAGCCGGAGCGAGTCGTGTGGACCTGCCTGAGCTGTCACGTCACCGACTGGGTCGGGACCACCGTGAGTTTCGACCTCGCCCAAAGGGATGACGGCGGATGCGACCTTACTTTCCGCCACCATGGGCTGACGCCGAAGCTTGAGTGCTACCTCGATTGCCAGAGTGGCTGGGACCACTTCATCCCCAGCTTGGCGGCGTTCGTGGACACCGGTGTAGGTAACCCTCGTAACTCAGAAGCGGACCGCGCTCGGCGCAAGGTGCGGGCGCAGCGTCAAACCGCGACCGCCTCGGGCTGAACGTCGGGATGAACGCCGCGGAATCGGCTGTTGCCACCGAAACCAACGCCGTCTTGCACGCACTTGCCGACACCCATCGGCGTCGCATACTGAGCCTCGTCCAGTCCGACGAGCTCGCCGCTGGCCAGATCGCTGCCCACTTCGAGGTGACCCAGCAGGCCGTGAGCCATCACCTCCGCGTGCTGCAGCGGGCCGGACTCGTGCGCGAGCGACGAGATGGAGCGCGCCGCCTCTACGCCTTGGAGCCCGAAGCGTTGAAGCCGCTCAGGGCGATCCTCGACGAGTTCTGGCCCGCCGCGCTGGAGCGGCTCAAGTTCGTCGTCGAGCAGGACCAGGTCGCGCCCGGTTCAGGGTCTCGAAGGAGAACGCGCAAATGAGTGACGAGATTGTCACCAGCATCCGCATCGCGGCATCAGCCGACGCTGTCTTCCCCTACCTCACCGATCCTGAACTGATCGTGAAGTGGATCGGACAGCGCGCCGATCTGGCCCCGGTGCCAGGCGGCACCTTCGCAATCGACTTCGAGAACACGCTCGTCCGTGGCAGCTACGTTCTCCTCGAGCCACCCTTGCGCGCCGTCTTCACGTGGGGGGTGCCGGGCGACGAGACGATGCCACCCGGCAGCAGCACAGTCGAGATCACCCTTACTCCAGAGGGCGAAGACACCGTTGTGACGCTCACCCATCGAGGTCTCCCCGCCGTTAAGTATGAGTCACACACGCTGGGATGGACCGAATGTCTCGCGCGACTGCGCTCATCCGCCGGTTGACCGAGATTGTCTTGCGGCCTACGTCCAACGTCTACCCGATGTCAGGGGCCCCGACTATTCTTCCGGGATCGCTCGACCGAAGGCCTCGAGCGTGATGGCATCCGGTTCCGGGCCACCTCGGCGGCCGGTATCCAGGCCGTCGATCGCCGCCATCTCCGGCTCGGTCAGCTCGAAGTCGAAGACATCACGGTTCTCCGCGATGCGGCTCGGCTTGGTCGACTTCGGGATGACCGACCGCCCATGCTGCACGCCCCATCGGAGCATGATCTGAGCGGCGCTCTTGCCGTGGGCCTTGGCGATCCCCCCGATGATCGGGTCGTCCAGACTGTTGCCGTGACCGCTGTCGCGGTAGAAGGTGATTCCGCCTATCGGCGACCAGGCCTGGGTCAGGATGCCGTTGTCCGCGTTGAACCGCTCGACCTCGCGCTGCTGGAAGTAGGGATGCAGCTCGATCTGGTTGACCGCGGGGACGACGCTCGCCCGCTCAAGTAAGCGGGTCAGGTGCTCAACCATGAAGTTGCTGACTCCGATCGCGCGCACCAAACCATCGGCCAGGAGGGATTCCAGTGCGCGGTAGGCTGCTTGCGTCTTATCGAAGTCTGACGGCAACGCCTGATGCAGGATGAGCAGATCGATCTGGTCCACACCGAGCTTGCGGGCGCTCTTCTCGAAGCCGTGGAGGGTCTCGTCGTAGCCGTAATCGCTGATCCAGATCTTGGTCTCGATGAAGACATCCCCACGAACGACGTCCGAGTTCGCCACCGCCTCGCCGACCTGACGCTCGTTGCCATACGCCGCTGCTGTGTCCACATGGCGGTACCCGCGCGCCAGCGCGGCTTCGACGGCGCTGCGCGTCTCATCCGGTGGAGTCTGGAAAACGCCGAGTCCCAGAGCCGGGATCTCAACACCATTGTTCAAGCTCAGCAGGTCCATCTCACCAAAGTACGGCGCGCATTGGGCCTCTGGCAGGCACTGTCAATACCTGGCTATTAAGACCTGCGCAGCTGGCCGCGGGCTCAGGTCAGCCAGCGCTCGGCCAGCCGGTCTATCCAATCGGGCGCCACGGCCGGGTCGGACGGCGGCGATTCGACGATCACCAATTGATCGACACCCAGTTCGGCCAGGGCGACTCGGTCAGTCGGCTCCGGATCGCGTAGCGCGACCGAGCACCGCAGTTCGGCCATGGCGCGTCCGGCGTCACGACAGCGGGCGCTCAGGAACTCCAGACGTTCGGCGACGGCGGCCATCGAGTCGATGTTGAAGCCGTACCAGCCATCGGCCCAGGCGGCCACACGCTGCAGCGCGCTGTCGCTGTTGCCGCCCAGGATGACGGGCACACTGCGGCCGTCGTGGGGCTTCGGGAGCATGCGCACGTCCTGGAACTGAACGAAGTCAGAATCGAAGGACGCCGGATCATCCCGCCACAAGGTGCGGATAGCCTGCACGTACTGCTCGGTGCGATCGGCGCGACGTTCGAAGGGAACCCCTAGGGCGGCGAACTCCTCGCGCGACCAACCGAGTCCGACGCCCAGGACCAGCCGGCCATGACTGAGCTGGTCCAGGGTGGCCGCCTGCTTGGCGATGACGAGCGGATTGTGTTCGGGCAGCAGCAGAATCCCCGTGGCCAGGGCGATCGTGCTGCTCGCCGCGGCGGCGAAGCTGAGCGTGATCATCGGGTCGTTCCAGGCCACGTCGGGCGGCACTGCGATCAGCCCGGTCGGTGAATAGGGGTAGCGCGAGGCCGGCCGATCGACAGCGACGACGTGTTCACCGACCCACAACGTGGCAAACCCGCCGGCCTCGGCGGCGGAAGCAACCGCGTCGATCACCTCGCGCTGGGCGCCGGCGCCGATGCCCAGCGCGTGCAGACCGATCTTCATCTGCCGATGCTCCCACTCGGGCGTTACCAGTTGGACTTCTCGAAGTCCTTGAGGAAGCAGCCGTACAGATCGACGCCGGCCTCGCCCTGCACTATCGGGTCGTAGACGCGGGCGGCACCGTCGACCAGATCGAGCGGTGCGTGAAAGCCTTCCTCGGCCAGCCGGACCTTGGTGACGTGCGGGCGTTCGTCGGTGATCCAGCCGGTGTCGACCGCGGTCATCAAGATGGCGTCGTCGAACATCTCGTTGGCGCTCGTGCGGGTCAGCATGTTCAGCGCCGCCTTGGCCATGTTGGTGTGCGGGTGGCCAGGACCCTTATAGCCACGGCTGAACACGCCTTCCATCGCCGAGACGTTCACGACGTACTTGCGCCGCGCCGGGCTCGCGGCCAGGGCGGCCCGCAATCGGCTGATCAGGATGAAGGGGGCGGTCATATTGCACAGTTGCACCTCGAGCAGCTCCAGGGCGTCGACCTCGTTGACGCGCTGGGTCCAGCTGTTGATGGTGTTGATGTCGGGCACCAGACCGCCGGCGTCGATCGCGGTGCCGAGCACCCCGGGCGCGGCCGAACCGGCGACCAGAGCCAGGCGCGACAGGCTGATCCCGTCGGGCAGGTGCGGCGCCGGATGATCGGCCAGCGAACCGGCCAGCGCCTGCGGATGGGCGTCGGAGATGTGATCGAACGTCAGCACCTCGGGCAGCGGTCCGTCCGGCAGCGGCTCGCTCTCCGCCGCGGCCAGGGGAGCGTAGGCGCCGGGGGATCGGCGCACCGTCTGGGCGGCGTTGTTGATCAAGATGTCCAGCGGTCCGGCTTCGGCGACGGAGTCGGCCAGCGCGACGACCTGGGCCGGATCGCGCAGGTCGATCCCCACGATGCGCAGTCGATGCAGCCAATCGCCGCTGTCCTCCATGGCGCTGAAGCGGCGCACTGCATCGTTGGGGAAGCGGGTCGTAATCGTCGTGTGCGCGCCGTCGCGCAGCAACCGCAGCGCGATGTACATGCCGATCTTGGCTCGACCTCCGGTGAGCAGCGCGCGGCGTCCGGAAGGTCGGTGCGGGCATCGCGCTTGCTGTGGTTGAGCGCGGCGCAGTCCGGGCAGAGCTGGTGATAGAACGCGTCGACGACCGTGTAGTCGCGCTTGCAGATGTAGCACGGACGTGGACGGATATAGGTGCCGGCCTGCGCCCCGGTCGCGTTCGAGACCAGCAGGATGCCGGCCGTCTCGTCGTCGATGCGCAACGGTGAGCCAGTCGCGGTGGCGGCCACTACCGCCCGGTCGGCTGCGTTGATCGCGTCGCGGCGTTCCTCGCGGCGCGCTCGCTTCACCGCTTTGAAGATGCCCGCGGTGGCCCGCCGGATGCGGACGGCGTCGGGGTGTTCGGGCGGCAGCGTCTCGGTCTGGGCCAGCACCTTCAGGCAGATCGCCAGCTCGTCGGGATCAATCACCACTCAACCTTAGAGAGCCCGGCGAAACCAGCATCCGTTCGAGCTCCTCCGGAGGTGGCGGCGGCTGGCCGGCCTCGACCGCCGCGGCGAGGGCGCTGATCACGTCGGCGTCGTTCTCGATGGCGATGGCGGTCGGCAGTGCGGCCCGGGCCAGCTCACCCGCTGGCGGCGGTTCGAGCAGGGCCCGATTCGCGGCGGCGCGACTGCGGTGCGCCAGCCGGTAGGCCCGGTCGCGAACGCCGGGCCAGTCCGCGCGCTGGGCCGGGATCTTCACCGCCTCACGCAGATAGGCCGCCCGCGCCTGCGTCGCCTCCTCGAGGCGCACGTCGTCGGGCAAGGACTGCCGGCCCGGCCACAGCAGGTAGCCGAACACGATGGCAATGGCGCACCCGAGCAGCGAGTCGAGCGCGCGGATGGCGGGATAGGCCGGATCGGGGCCACCGATGCAGGCACTGAGCAACGCCGAGCAGGTGACCCCCACGACGCACAGCGCGTACAGCCGGGGCGCGACCAGGACGGCGAAGCCGAGCGACAACGCGGCCGCGATCGCCACCGGGACGCCCGAATGCAACGCCGCGATCAGCGCGGCGGCGATCAGCGCACCGACGACCGTTCCGGCCCCACGGTTGACGCTGCGCACGAACACCGAGGCGTACTCGGGCCGGACGATCACCGCGACGGTGAGCGGCAGCCAGAAGGAGTGCGTGTCGTGATGCAGCCCGCAGGTGATCGCGGTGGCGATGGCCATGCACCAGGCCAGGCGCAGGCCGGCGAGCGTGGCTGCCCACGTCAACGCCGTACGCGCGGCGGCGGCGAATCGCTCACCGAGGTCGGGCCCGTACTGAGTGGGGGGCGGCGTTTGATCGGCCACGAAGGTGTTGTGCCGCACCTGCTCGGCCTGCTCGCGTCGGCGCCGGACCCAGTCGGCGGGCACCGGCGCGCCGGTGGCGTAGTGCTGTGCTGCTTCGTGGGCCACCGCTTCGGCGTCGCGCAGCGCACCCAAGGCGCGGCGGCGGCGACTGCTGCGAGCCGGAAGCAGCCGATGGTCGAGCACCGCCTCGCGGCTGGCGGCGAAGGCGGCGGCCAGCTCCGCGCGGGCCGTGGCCGCTCGGTCGGTGCCGATGGCCAGTCCCAGATCGGCGGATCGATCGAGAACGGCCGCGATCGCCGCCCGCTCGTGGTGGTCGGGTCGCACGATCCAGGGGACGAGGGCGACCGCCGCGATGAGCGCCGTGCCGACGAGGTAGGCACCTGCCTGCTGCCACCACGGCAGCGGCACGCCACCGAACTCGGTGAACGCCGCCCCGACGACGGCCATCAGCGCGAAGGCCGTGACCAGCCGCCCGATCGCGCCGATCATCCCGGCCACCAGCGCGACGAGAACGGCGACGCCGACCTTGGCCACCGCTGTCTCGCCGGCCAGGGTCCCGGCCGCGAAACCGGCCACGGCCCCCAGACCCTGCCCGGTCAGCGCCAAGGCTCGGGTGCGGTACACGCCATTGGTCACGAAGACCGCGGCGCACGCCGCCCCGAAGTAGATGAGCCCGACCGTCTCGAGATGGCCCAGATGAGATCCGGCGATCGCGACCAGGCCCGCGATCAGCGCCGCCCACAGCGCCGGAACGGTGGCCAGGCGGGCCGACGACGGGCGCAAGGCCGCTTGGGCGGCGGCGAGCCAGCGCTGCATACCTGAACTATCGATTGACCGGATGCTCGGCGAGGTACGCCGCGGCGAGAGCGGCGGGCGCACAGGCCAGCCACCCGTCGATCAAGGTCTCGCGCACCGGGGCCACACCGGCGGTGTCCAGCGCGATGAGCACCGCGGCGTAGCCGTCGAAGTGGGCAATGGTGAAGAAGCCGCGGTGCCCAGCGCCGAGCACCGCCTCCTTCTCGCCCAGATCGGCGACCCGCACGGCGAGGATCGGGCCCTGGGGAACCGGCGCGTCGCCGAAGCGTTTCAGATCCGCCTTGCTGAACGGGCGCTCCCAGGCGAAGGTCTTGCCGGCGACGTCCCAGGTGCGACGCTGCCATCGCTCGCCGACCGTGACGTCGGGCAGCGCCATGGCCCACCCGGCGACCTGTTCCACCGTCACCATGACGTCATCCTCCCGGGCGACGGGCCCCGATGTGGCTCATCGGGGGCCCGCCGGTCAGAATATGACCAACCGACGACGGGCAGGTGGAGAGACGTGGCATCGCCGGGCGACGCCACGTCGGTCACCCTGAAGTTCATCGACGAGCGGCCCCGACGGATTCGCCGCCCGCTCGACCTGGTGCGTGCCACCAGCCTGTTGCTGGCCGTGCTCCTGCTGGTCGGCCTCGGGACGATCGGTGGCGACACCAACCGCGGCGCCAACGAGGACGTCACCCGGCTGCTGTCGGAGGTACCGCACGTCTTCATCCGGCTGTTCAGCACCCTGGGGGCCTTCGGGGCCCTGGCCCTGCCGGTGGCCTTCATCGTCCGCGAACTCATCCGGGGCCAGTCGCGCCGGCTGGCCGAGGCCCTGCTCACCGGCCTGGCCGCCCTGGCCGTCATCGAAGGACTGGACCGGCTGATATCGCTGGCCAGTGACAGCGCGCTGCACGATGCGCTCACGCGGGCCGGCTCGGACGTGAAGCCGCTCGATGCCTACCTGGCCGCCCTGTTCGCCTTCGTGGTCGTCATCGGCGTCTCGGGTGACCCGCGCTGGTGGGCCCTGCTGGTCATGGCCAGCAGCCTGTACGTGCTGTCGGCGTTCACCGCCACGCAGGCGTCACTGCTGTCCTTGATCCTGAGCCCGACGATCGGCGCGGCGATCGGCATGTGGGTGCGCTGGTTCGCCGGCAGCGTGAATGACGCCCCCGATGCTCGAGCACTGGCCGGAGTGCTGGAGCAGCGGGGCGTTCGGGTGGTGCGCATGGAACGCATCCCGGCGCAGATCGGCGACCACCGCACCTACCTGGCGCGCACCGATGCCGGCGCCGGCGTGCTCGTCATGGCCTATGACCGCGATCTGGTCGTCACCGGTGCGGTCTACAACGTCTACCGCCTGATCCGGCTGCGCTCGGAGATCGCTTCGGCCCCCTCTTTGTCCCTGGACCGGATGACCGAGCACCGCTCGCTACTGGCGCTGGCGGCTGCCGATGCCGGCGCGCCCATCCCGCGGCTGCTCGCCGGAGTGCCTTGCGGTTCGGACACGGTGGTACTGGCCTACGAGCAGCCGGCGAGCACGCTGGTAGAGGCGTTCACCGATGACCAGCTCATGCAGCTGTGGACGGCGGTGGAGTTGCTGCATTCCCACCGCATCGCCCATCACGGCCTCACCGCCGCGCGGATCCGGCTCGACGAGGCCGGACGCGTGCAGTTGCCCATCATGAGCGATGGCTCGGTGTTCGCCAGCGACCTGCGGATCGGTATCGATCGGGTGCAGTTGCTGGTGACGACCGCGGCGCTGGTCGGACCGGACCGCGCCGTGGCGGCCGCGCGCTCCGTGCTCTCGCCGGACGAGCTGATCTCGACCCTGCCGATGCTGCAGCCGATCGCCTTGACCCGCGAGGCCCGTCGAATTACCCGCCACGACAAGGGATTGCTCAACACCCTGCGCGAGCAGATCCAGGGGCCACTTCCCGAGGAGGCCGTGCCCGAACTGGCCAACCTCGAACGGGTGCGGCCGCGCACGATCGTCACGATCGCGGCGTTATTGCTGGCCGGCTACCTGCTGGTCGCCCAGTTCGGATCGGTCAACCTGCAACAGGTGTTCTCCAACGCCAAGTGGCAGTGGCTGCCCCTCGTCGCCATCGCATCGGCCCTGACCTACGTCGCCGCCGCGGTCTCACTGACCGGCTACGTCCAGGAGAAGCTGCACTTCGTCCGGACCGTCCTGGCGCAGCTGGCCGCCTCGTTCGTTGGGTTCGTGACGCCACCGGCGGTGGGCGGACTGGCGCTGAACATCCGCTACCTGCGCAAGGCGAACGTCAGCACCACCGGGGCGGCGACGAGCGTCGGCGTCTCGCAGGTCGTCAACGCGGTGTTGCACGTCGTGTTGCTCATCGGCTTCGCCGCGCTGTCCGGTTCCTCGGCCAGCCACAGCCTGCCGATCCCCGGCTGGGCCTTCCTCGCGCTGGGCGTCCTGGCGCTCCTGGCCTCGATCGCGCTCGCTATTCCGGTCGCCCGGCGCTGGCTGTTGGCCCGAGTCCTCCCGCCGCTGCGCGAGGCGCTGCCGCGATTGCTCAACCTGGCCACCAGCCCGATGAAACTGCTCGAGAGCGTTGGCGGGGCGATCGCGCTCAACCTGTTCTACATCGTGGCGCTGTGGGCCTCGACCCGGGCCTTCGACGCCAACATTGCCCTCGCTCAGGCGGCGGTGGTCTACCTGGCCGGCGCCGCCATCGGCTCGGTCGCTCCCACTCCCGGTGGGCTCGGGGCGGTCGAGGTGGCCATGTCCACCGGGTTGACCGCCGTCGGCATGTCGAGCACGGCCGCGGTCAGTGCGGTCCTGCTGTTCAGAGTGGCCACGTTCATCCTGCCCGTTCCGGCCGGTTGGGTTGCCCTGCACCTGCTGCAGCGACGCGACGCGGTGTAGCTCACAGAACCAGGGTGTCAATTCTGTGTGAAGTGAGATAGGCTTTTCTTGGCGCGGGGGCACCGCATTACTGGTCACCCGAACGGAGCGCACAGATGGAGCTCGTCGAGCCGTCCGCTGGGCCCGCACGCCGTACCCTCAGCGCCGCGGCCCTCAAGTCGGTCAGCGATCGCGACCACGCAGTGGAGTCGGTCCGCAGCTGGCCCGGACGCACGGTGCTGATGGTTGGCGGGCCGTTCTCGCCGCTGGTCACCGACCTTTTCGATCGTCGTGGGTTCGCGCCGGTCTTCAGTCGCGCCGACGTCGCCGAGCACCTTGCCACGACGGCCGGGCCGTTCAGCTTCCTCGCCGTCGACCTCGCCACCTGCCGTGACCGGGCCAACCGGGGCCTCATCGCCCGGCTGCTGCAGCACAGCCCGAGTGCCCGGGTGGTCATGATCGCCCGACCGGCCGAGCTCGACTCCGCCGTCCTGATCGAGGCCATGCGGGCCGGAGTCCACGACGTGATCGACCCGTTGGACCGATCGATGCTGGAACTGGTGATCGAGCAGCAGTTGCGACTGGCCGGCCAACGGCGCGAGCGCGTCCTGGCCATCGGGGCGCACCCCGACGACATCGAGATCGGGTGCGCGGGAACCCTGCTCGGGCACCGCCGACGCGGTGATCGGCTCTCGCTGCTGACCCTGAGTCGGGGCGCCGTCGGCGGGGATTTCCGCCAGCGAAGGAACGAATCCGCCGCTGCCGCCGACGCCCTGGGCGCCGAGCTGCTGTTGGGAGATCTGCCCGATACCGAGATCGACGCCGGAATCGACACCATCAAGCTGATCGAGGAGGTGATCCAGCGGGTCGCCCCGACCGTCATCTACGTGCACTCCGCGCACGACACCCACCAGGATCACCGCGCGGTACATGCCGCGACCGTCAGCGCCGGTCGGGGCGTGCCGGAGATGTTCGCCTACCAGTCACCGTCGGCCAGCGATGAGTTCCGTCCGCACAAGTTCGTGGCGATCGATGAGTTGATGCCGCGCAAGCTCGAACTGCTGGATCTGTTCGCGTCGCAGAGCGAGCGCAGCTACCTCGAACCGGACTACGTCACCGCCGGGGCCCGCTACTGGGCCCGCCATCTGTCGCGGCACGCGCGCTACGCCGAACCGTTCGAGGTCGTGCGCTCGGTGCGCCAGTCGATCGAGGACCTGTGGCAGGACACGGAGCTGTCCCTCGCGCAGCGCCGGCAGCAGATCTACCTCGTTCCCAGCGATGCGGGTGCCCGATGACCGCGCCGGCGCGCACGATCCTGATCACCGGGGCCGGCGGCGCGGCCGCGGTGACCCTGATCAAAGCGCTCGCCGCCCACACGGTCATCGCGGCCGACATCGACCCGCTGGCCGTGGGGCTCTACCTCGTCGAGCCCCACCACCGCGTGTTGCTACCGCGCGGGGACTCGCCCCACTTCGTCGACGAGCTCCTTCATGCCGCCCGCCGCGTCGGTGCCGATCTGGTCATTCCCACGGTCGACTCCGAACTGCTCGAAGTGTCGTTGGCCCGCGACCGCTTCGCCGCCCACGGCATCGACCTGCTGGTCGAATCCCCGCTCACGCTGCGCACCTGCCTGGACAAGCTGACGCTCGTGCAGCGCTGCGCGCCCTGGGTGCGGGTGCCCGAGACAACCGTCCTGAACCACCTGTCACTGCCCAAGCTGTGCCGCCTTGGCAGCCCGTTCATCGTCAAGCCGCGCCAGGGCGCGGGTGGGCGCGGCTTCGCCGTCATCCATGACGTTGCCGAGCTGGCCACCGTGCCGATGGATGGCAGCTACCTGGCCCAGGAGTTCCTGCCCGGCACCGAGTACTCGATCGATGTCCTCGCCCGCCCGGACGGGCACGTCGTGGCGGCGGTTCCGCGCACGCGCGACAAGGTCGACTCGGGCATCGCGGTCGCCGGGCGCACGGTCGCGGATCCGCGGTTGCAGCGCTTCGGCCGCCGGGTGGCCGAAGCCGTCGGCGCCACTGGCGTGATCAATGTGCAGGCCCGCTGCGACCGGAACGGCGAGCCGGCGTTGCTCGAGGTCAATGCCCGCTTCCCGGGCACGATGACGCTGACGATGGCCGCGGGCGTCGACATGCCTGCACTCGCCGTGGCTGCCGCATCCGGTCAGCGCCTGCCCGACTCGATCGGCTTCGCCGAACTGGCCGTCGTTCGCCACTGGAGCGATGTGATCGTGCCGGTACAGGAGTACGGCCGCGTCGCCGCCGTCGCCCTGGCGGGCGCGCTGCGATGATCGAGCCGTCCGTGCTGATCGAGCGTTCGGCCGATCTGCACACGCATTCCTCGATCACCGACGGGACGGCGACACCCCACGAAATGGCCCGAGCGGCGCTAGGCGCCGGGCTGACCGTCTGGGGACTGAGCGATCACGTGCGGGCCGACACGACCTGGCTGGCCGACTATGAGCGCGTCATCCACGAGCTGCGGGTGGACGGACTCGAGATCCGTTGCGGCGTCGAGGCCAAGATCCTCAACCGCACCGGACGGCTGGATCTGCCTGCTCAGCTGCCGCGGCTGGACTACCTGCTGATCGCCGACCACCAGTTTCCCGGCGCGGACGGCCCGGAGCACCCGGACCTGATCCGCCAGCAGATTCATGCCGGTCGGCGCACGGTGGCGAGTGTCGTCGAGGAGCTCATCAGCGCCACTTGCGCGGCGGTGGCCGGTACACCGTTGCCGGCCGTCGTGGTGCATCCGCTGAGCCTGCTACCCAAGTGTGGGCTTTCCGAGGACCTGATCGATGACGAGCTGCTGGACGCACTGGCCGCCGCCTGCCGGGCCAGCGACACCGCGGTCGAGGTCAACGAGAAGTGGCGCTGCCCGTCACTACGCGTGGTGTCGGGCCTGGCCAGTCGGGGCGTGCGCCTGTGCGCGGGTAGCGACGCCCATCGGGTCGCCGACGTGGGCGCCTTCGCCTACCTCGCCGAGCTGGATCGTGCCGCCCAGGATTGGGACGCGCTGAGCCTCGAGGGGGCCGGAGCCCGGCGATGAACGTCCTGCAGACCTCGGTGGTGTGGCTGATCGGCATCCTGGTGGTGCTGGGTGCCCTGCCGACGTTGTGCTCGTGCTTTCAATACCTCGCACTGGGCCTGCATCGTTGGCACGACCACTACGGAAGCGTCGGACTGACCGACCTGCCGCGCGTGGTCGTCCTGGTCCCGGCCTGGAACGAGGTCGCCGTGTTGCGCTTCAGCGTCGACCGGATGATGGCGCTGGAATACCCGCCGGATCGGCTGCGGGTGGTCATCGTCGATGACGGCAGCCACGACGGGACACCGGAACTGCTCGAGGAAAAGTTCATGCAGCACTACGGCCGGGTGGTCGTTCTGCGACGCGAGAACGGTGGGCAGGGCAAGGCCCACACCCTCAACTACGGGTTGGCGCGCATTCTCGGCGGAGCCTGGGCCGAAGCGGTGCTGATCACCGATGCCGACGTCGTGTTCGAACCGACGGCCATTCGACGGATGGTGCGTCACCTGGCCGATCCGTCGGTCGGTGCCGTGACCGCGTTCATCCGCGAGGCCAGTCAGCCCGCGAACTGGCTCAATCGCTATATCGGCTATGAGTACGCGACCGCCCAGGCCGCGGCCCGGCGGGCCCAGAACGTTCTCGGCGCGCACGCCTGCCTGGCCGGGGGAGCCCAACTGCACTCCCGCAGCAACCTAGAAGCCCTCGGCGGTCGGATCGACACCACCACTCTCGCCGAGGACACGGTCACCACGTTCGCCACCCAACTCGATGGTCGTCGCGTCATCTTCGACGGCAATGCGGTCTGCCTGGCTGAGGAGCCCGCGGACATCACCGGGTTGTGGAAGCAGCGCCTGCGCTGGGCCCGGGGCAACCTGCAGGTGACCTCGCGCTATCGGCACGTCTTCTTCCGCCCCTCGCCCGCTCACCGCCTCGGGGGACTCTGGTTCGGGCTGAACTGGTTTGCGACGCTGTTGCTCCCGGCGTTCATGATCTTTTCCTCGGTCGCGTTGATGTGGCTCTGGCTGATCCAGGACAACTCAGCCGCGGTGCTCTTCCAGGCGTTGTGGATCATCAACGCGCTCGGTTTCATCTTCACCACCCTCACCACCTTGCTGCTGGACCGCACGGTCTTGCGCCGCAGCTGGTTTCAGGCGATCACCTTTCCCGGTTTGATCAGCCTTGTGATCATGGCTTCGGTGCTGGTGCCGCGCCCCATGTCACACCTGGCGAGTTCGGTCAGCAGTGACCTCGGAGTGAGCTGGTCGACCGACACCCGCCGCTACCTGATGCTGGTCGCCTACGCCTGGGTCGGGGCGAGCATGTTCGCGGCCTGGCTGATCTACCGTCTCGACCAGTCGGGCCGAGCTCGTTTCCTCCTCGCCCCGCTGATGCTGGTGGTCGGCTACGGCCCGATGCTCTGCGCGATCAACGTGGCCGCCTACGTGGCGCAAACCCGGGGCGCGGCCGCCACCTGGGACAAGACGATCAAGACCGGAAAGGTCGGTGCCCGATGAAGGAGCCACTCGATTCGACCGAGGAGCTGCGAGCTGACCAGCAGCGCGAGGACCGGATCTTCTACAAAACGGCGTTCGCCTTGCTCGTGACCATCGCGATCGCGATCGCCCGCCAGCGCTGGTGGCTGTGAGTTTCCGCTGCTGGAGGCGCTAGCCGGTCGATAACTGGCCGCGCTACCTGGCGTTCATAGCTGCGAAACACGCCCGATTCATGAGCTGCCTAGCTTTCAAGCGGGCCTAAAGCCGCAAACAGCGGTGCAGCTCGGCCGGTGAATGGGGACCTGATGAGTGGAAATAACGTACGTCTGCAAGCGATCAAGGATGTCGAGGCCTACACGCCGCCGGCGCCGTCGTTCAACGGGAACGAAGTGCCTGGCGCGATCTTCGGCGAGAACGTGTTCAGCCTCGCCGTGATGCGCGAACGGCTGCCGAAGCTGGTCTACAAGTCGATCCTGGCCACGATCGAGCACTCGCAGCCCCTCGACCCCATGGTCGCCGACTCCGTCGCCTCGGCGATGAAGGACTGGGCGATGGAGAAGGGCGCGACCCACTACTCCCACGTCTTCTACCCCCTCACCAACTTCACCGCTGAGAAGCACGACAGCTTCTTCGAGCCCGGCGGCCCAGGCCTGTCGCTCGCGGAGTTTGCCGGCAAGACCCTCAGCCAGGGCGAGTCCGACGGTTCCAGCTTCCCCAGCGGCGGTCTGCGCAACACGTTCGAGGCCCGCGGCTACACCGGGTGGGACCCGACCAGTCCGGCTTACGTCCTTGACAACCCGAACGGCCGCACGCTGTGCATCCCGACGGTCTTCGTGTCGATGTTCGGTGACGCCCTCGACCACAAGACGCCGCTGCTGCGCTCCCAGCAGTCGATGGCCAAGCACGCCGAGCGCGTGCTCAAGGCGTTCGGGCACACCAACCCCGACCACGTGGTGTCCTTCTGTGGCGCCGAGCAGGAGTACTTCCTGATCGACCGGCACTTCTTCCTGGCTCGACCCGACCTTCTCAACTCCGGCCGCACCCTGTTCGGCACCAAGCCGCCCAAGGGCCAGGAGTTCGACGACCACTACTTCGGCGCCATCCCCGAGCGCGTCCTGGGCTACATGATGGATTGTGAGCGGGAGCTCTACAAGCTGGGTATTCCGGCCAAGACCCGTCACCAGGAGGTCGCGCCGGGCCAGTTCGAACTGGCCCCGATGTTCGAGAAGGCCAACCAGGCCGCTGACCACCAGCAGCTGATGATGACCACCCTCAAGCGCCTGGCCAACAAGCACGGTATGGAGTGCCTCTTCCACGAGAAGCCCTTCGAAGGCGTCAACGGTTCGGGCAAGCACTGCAACTTCTCGATCGGCAACTCGACCGAGGGCAACCTGCTGCTGCCGGGTGACACCCCGCACGAGAACGCGCAGTTCCTCGTCTTCTGTGGCGCGATCATCCGGTCGGTGCACAAGTACGGCGGCCTGCTGCGTGCCTCGGTCGCCTCGGCCAGCAACGACCACCGCCTGGGCGCCAACGAGGCCCCGCCGGCGATCATCTCGATCTTCCTCGGCGACCAGCTCTCGGACGTCTTCGACCAGATCGCCAAGGGCGGTGCCACTTCTTCGAAGGAGAAGGGCTCGCTGCTGATCGGCGTCGACACCCTGCCGGTGCTGCCGACCGACCCGGGCGACCGCAACCGCACCAGCCCGTTCGCCTTCACCGGCAACCGCTTCGAGTTCCGCGCGCCGGGCTCGCTGCAGTCCGTCGCCGGACCGATGACCACGATCAACACGATCCTGGCCGAGGCGCTGGACTACTGCGCGACGTCGCTGGAGACCCAGGTCGCCGATGGGGTGGAGTTCAACGAGGCCGTCCAGACCTTGCTGGCCGAGATCGTCACCAACCACGGCGCGGCCGTGTTCGGCGGCAACGGCTACTCCGACGACTGGCAGATCGAGGCCGAGCAACGCGGCCTGCCGAACCTGCGCACGACGCTGGACGCCCTTCCGGAACTGATCTCCGAGGACGCGATGGAGTTGTTCCAGAAGTACAACGTCTTCACCCATCGTGAGATGCACAGCCGTTACGAGATCGGTCTCGAGCAGTACGCGCAGAGCATCGCCGTCGAGGCCCGCTCCACCCTGGAGATCGGCACCACGGCGATCCTGCCGGCGGCGGTCCGGTACCAGACCGAGCTGGCGTCGAACGTGTCCGCGCTGAAGAAGGCGGGCATCGACGCCGACACGGCACCGTTGTTCGAGGTCAGCGGCCCGATCGGTGAGCTGCGTACCGCGCTGGGGTCGCTGCGCTCGGCCCTGGGCGAGAAGCACGAGGATGCACTGGCCGAGGCCACCCACGCCGCCAAGGTGCTTCTGCCGATCATGTCCGAGGTCCGGTCGGCGGCCGACACCCTGGAAGAACTCGTGGCTGACGATCTGTGGCCGCTGCCGACGTACCAGGAGATGCTCTTCATCCTCTAGTCGAGCGACGCATGAACGCGGAGGGCTCTTCAGTGCTCGATCTGCACGACGCGGGCCCGCCCGCCGGCCAAGAACGCAAGGCCGGTAGGCGGGCCCGCGACGAGCACATCCCCGTTCTGGCTGATGATTTGATCCTGGAGCTGCTCGATGGCCCCCCCGAGCAAACCGCCGCCGAGTGAGTCCACCAACGACCGGGCCCGCCGTGAGCTGATCGCCCAGCCCGGTCAATGGATGGTGCTCAAGACCCGCGCCAACCTGACCGAGGCGAGCGCCCGGCAACTAAGCCGTTCCTTCCTGCGCTCCAAACCGGCGCGCCTGGACGAACAGGCCACCGGACGCTTCGACGCCCGGGCCTTCGTCCGCGACCACCTCTGGCTGGTCGCCGCCGTCTACGAGCCGTAGCCGGGTGAGAGCGCGGCCACGGCCCGAGCCGGTTCGACTAGGCTGCCCTGCAGCCGTCGCGCGGCGTCGATGTGATCGCCGGTCCAGATCATCCGAACCGCGGTGGCGCCCCCGGTGCGATCGCCGCCACCCAGATCGCGGCGGACCGCCTCGACGAGTCGTCCGTCGGCGCTTCGATCGGGCGGCAGCGGATCGGCGACCGGCGAGCCGGCGATGAGCGCGCGGGACATCGCCTCGTACCAGTCCACGACCAGATCACCGGCCCGGATCAGCTCGTCAGCGGCCACGGCCCGGTCGGGCGCGGGTGCCGATGCCCACCCGGCCCCAGGCTCGGCGGCCGGCGAGCCGGCCCGCCCCCACAGCTCGAGAACGGCAGCGGCCGTCAGGCGTAGTCCGGCGACCCCGGTGATGAGCGATGAGACGGTAGCCAACGGCAGCCGCTTCGTTCCGCGCTCGGCCAAGAAGTTGCGAAACGCATCGTCGAGGCGTCGCGCGGCGGCGGCGGCCTGGTCCTCGGTCGGGCCCGTCTCGAGTGAGGTGACGCTGGCAGTGAGCGCCTGCCGCAGGAACGCCGCCGAGTCGGCGTAGGCGTCGGACAACGCTCGACCCAACGCGGCGCTGGCTCCGCGCGGCCAGAACAACACGCCCACGACCAGGCTGACCACACAGCCGAGCGCGACATCCTCGACCCGGATGAGGCCGACCTTCCAGCCGGTCGGCGCGATGATGTTGTACAAGATCAGCAGCGTGACGGTGAAGCCGCCCTGTCCGGCCGCGAAGGAGATCGCGGGGGCCAGGCCGGCCACCAGGATGGCGACCGGGAGCAGGAACCAGAGCAGGGTGGTGTTGGTGCCGATCACCACCACCAGCAGACCTCCGACCACGAAGCCGATGGTCGTGCCGATCAGGCCGCGCACGGCATTCTGCCCGGTGTTCAGGGCATTGGAACGCAGGACCGACAACGTGCCGAGCACCACCCAGAAGGAATGCTGCACGCCGGTCTTTTCGGCGATGTAGACCGCGAGAGCCAAGGCGATCGCGCCGCGGATGCTGTTGTGCAGCCAGACCGAGTGCCGTTCCAGGTGTGCGCCCGCGCGGGCCCGGGCCGCCGCCAGCGGTCCACCGACGCCGTCGGGCTGGTGTCCGAGGACCTTCTCGCACCAGCTGCGTTGTTGGGCGGCGGCGCTGAGTTCGATGTTGGCTGCGATCGCCGAGATGGCGAAGGTCATCTCCTGGGCCCGAAAGCTTGGTTCGAGCGCGGAGATCATGCCTGGCTCGCCCGAGTCGCCCGCGGCCGGACGCGCGTTGGTGACCGCTTGCTCCAGGTCGGCGAGCGCATCGCGCAGGCGGCGCAGCTCGGCGTCGAGATCGCCGAGATCGTGGTCGGGCTCCCGCAGCAGCGTGGCCCCGCGGGCGAGCACTCCGGCCGCGGCGGTCTTCACCGAGCAGACCGCTACGTCCGGCGACTGCGGGTGGGCACCGATGGGGGAGCGGTCCAGGATCGTGTTGAGCCAGACCAGTTCATCGACCAAGCGCACCACCGTGCGCGCCGATGTCGTCAGCCCGGTCGGTCGGTAGGGCGTGCCAAAGAAGCCGGTGCGCAGGCGGGCGACGGCATCGTCGGAGTCGCTGACGGCGGCCTGCAGCACATTGAGCTCGGACCGTCCCAGGATGTAGTCGACCCCGGCCTCCAGCCGCAGCGCGAGGAGCTGGCAGGCCTGCGCGGCCAGCCCGCGTAGCGGGTCGCGCGTCGGTGCCGGCCAGAGCACGGTGATCGCCACGATCGATACGGCACCGGCCAGCAGCCACCCCTCGAGCCGATCCGGGATCGAACTGACCGGGCCGACGAGGGTTGTGGGCAGGATGAACCCGAGCAGCAGCGACGTACTGGCACCAGCCAGCACCGAGCTGACGACGCCCGCGAAGAGCACCAGGAAGGCGACGATCAGCATGCCCAGCGTCGCCAGCCAGATCGAACGCGAGACCAGCGTCCCCAGGCAGACGAACGCCGCCCCGGTCAGGACCAGGGCCAGCTGAGCCGCGGCCCGCTCGCGCCGGGTCCCGCTGAAGTCCACCAGCAACAACATGGCGAACGATCCGAAGGCGGCAAAGGTGGCGACGACCGGATTGCCGATCACCTTGTCCCCGATGGCGAACAGCGCCGGCATGATGATCGCGGTTCGCGCCGCCCGCCGACTGGCGGCATAGCCGGCGTCGCGCTGTCCCAGCCATTGCCACGCGGTGCTCAACCAGCCGGGCATCGTGGTCGTCACCGACCAACCCTAACCGTGATCGAGGTCCCAGTCGGAGAACCAGGGAACTAGTGCAGGCCACCCGGAACGATGATGACGTCATCGTCGAGATCGTCCTCGTCATCGACCGTCTGCCGAAGCGACACCTGCCGCAGGAAACAGGAGGCGAGAACGGCCAGGAGGGAGATCACGAAACAGACCACGAACACGGTGTCGATGGCGTGCGCGTAGGACACGATGATGCCTTCGTGCAGCGCCGGGTCGCTGTGGCGGACCTTCTCGAGCTCGGCCGGGCTCTGCAGCAGTGAGGCGATGCGGTCCGGGTTGGACTGGGTCGAACTCGTCGGGATGTGGCGAGTGAACTGCTTGGAGAGTTGCGCGGTGAGCACGGCTCCGAGTACGGCGGCCCCCATCGCGCCGCCCATGGTGCGGAAGAAGGCCACTGACGACGTACCGACGCCCATCTGTCTGCGGGGGACCGTGTTCTGCACGATGACCGTCAAAACCTGCAGGAACAGCCCGAGCCCGATGCCGAAGATCAGCAGATACACACCGAGTACCGAGAGCGGTGTGTGCGCACCGATCTGGGTCAACAGGCCGAGGGCCAACGCCACCGCGCTCGTCCCGCTCAGCGGCAACCAGCGGTAGCGGCCGGTCCGGGTGATGTAGCGGCCGGAAAGGATGCTCATCGTGAGCATGCCGAGAAGCAGCGGCAGCAGCAACAATCCGGACTCGGTGGCCGAGGCGCCGTGCGCCAACTGCAGGTACTGCGGCAGGAAGGCCAAGGCACCGTACATCGTGGCACCGCTGAGGAAGGCAATGGTGTTGGCGAGGCTGAACGTCCTGATCCGGAAGAGCTCCAGGGGCAGGATGGGCTCGGGGGCCATGACTTCGCGGACGCCGAAACCCACCAGCACGAGCGCGCCGCCGACGAAGAGACCGATGATCTGCCAGGAGCCCCAGGGATAGTCGGTGCCGCCGGACTGGGTCGCCAGCAGCAGGGCGGAGACGCCGATCACCATGAGCAGCGCGCCCCACCAGTCGATACGGACGAGCCGGTTCCGCGGTGGCAGCTGCAGCACCCGATCGGTGACGACGAGCGCGGCGATACCGAGCGGCACATTGATGTAGAAGATCCAGCGCCAGCTGAGGCTGTCGACGGCGAAGCCACCGAACAGCGGCCCGATGACGCTCGACGCGCCCAGGACGGCACCGAAGTAACCCTGGTAGCGGCCCCGTTCACGCGGCGAGACGACATCGCCGACGATCGCGAAGACCAGCGAGATCAGCCCGCCGCCGCCGATCCCCTGCACGCCGCGGAACGCGATCAGCCCCCACATGTTCTGGGCCACGCCACACAGCACGCTGCCGATCAGGAAGATGAGGATCGCGAGCTGAAAGACCCGCTTACGTCCGTAGAGGTCGCCCGCCTTGCCCCAGAGCGGGGTCGAGACGGTGCTGGTCAGCAAATAGGCGGTGATGACCCATGGCAGGAGGTCGCTGCGGTGAAAGTCGCCGACGATCGTCGGTAGCGCGGTAGCTACGATCGTGCCGTCGAGCGCCGCCAGGAAGAGCCCCAACATCAGGCCCGACAGGATCACCAGGATTTGCCGATGCGTGAGGGCCGGCGGTGGCTCGAGCGACGTCATGCAGGCTCTCTCTGGCTCACGGATACGCGCGCCAGTCTGCCATTACGACCAGTTTGAACAGATAGCAGGCGTGGTGAGAGGCACGACTCGTAGGCTCGTGCGGCGGGTCGCGCCCGGAAACCCTATTCTGCGATGAGACTTCTCGGTGAGTGCGGCCTGGCAATCGGGGTCCGGGCACACGACGGGGTGAGGTTTGGTCATGCGGGTTTTGGTGGTCGAGGACGAGATGACCCTCGCCGACGCGGTTGCGCGGGGATTGCGCCGCCACGGCGCCGATGTCGACGTCGCCTACGACGGCGATGACGGGTTCACGAAGGTGACGTCGGAAGGCTATGACGTGCTCGTGCTGGATCGTGATCTGCCCGGCATGAGCGGTGATGAGATCTGCCGTTCGGTCACCGACGGTGGCCTGCCGGTGCGGGTCCTGATGTTGACGGCCAGTGTCTCGGCGCAGGACATCGCCACCGGGCTGGCCCTCGGAGCGGCTGACTACGTCAGCAAGCCGTTCTCCTTTGCCGATCTGCTGCAGCGGGTCATCAAGCTGGCCGGTGACTGAACCCGCGGACCACCGGGAACGTCGCAAGCACCTGCTAGACAGAACCCGTGGCTGAAGATCTGCGTGCGCGGGCCGAAACGCACTTGCGCGCGCTGGCCGGCCCGGACGCCGTGCTGCGCGAGGATCAGTGGACCGCGATCCGGACGCTGGTTCTTGATCGTCGCCGGGCTCTGGTCGTTCAGCGCACCGGCTGGGGAAAGTCGGCTGTGTACTTCGTGGCTACGGCCTTGTTGCGCGAGCAGGGGGCCGGTCCGACGGTGATCGTTTCACCGCTGCTGGCCTTGATGCGCAACCAGATCGCCGCCGCCGAGCGGGCCGGTATCCGCGCGGCGACGGTCAACTCGACCAACCTGGCCGACTGGCAGCAGACCTACGGGCAAGTGGCGCGCGGAGAGGTCGACGTACTGCTGCTCTCGCCCGAACGTCTCAACAATCCGGAGTTCCGCGACCAGGTGCTGCCGGAGCTGGCCGCGACGTGCGGGCTGCTCGTCGTCGACGAGGCCCACTGCATCAGCGACTGGGGTCACGACTTCCGTCCGGACTTCCGCCGCCTGCGTACGCTGCTGCCCGAGCTCCCGGCCGGCATTCCGGTGCTGGCGACCACGGCGACCGCGAACGGGCGGGTGGTGGATGACATCGCCGAGGTGCTGGGCCTGCAGGCCGACCGCGACGGCGTCCTGATCCTGCGAGGCGGCCTGGACCGGACCTCACTTCGCCTGGGCGTTCTCACGTTGGCCTCGACGGCGCATCGGTTGGCCTGGCTGGCCGCGCGGCTGCGCGAGCTGCCCGGGTCGGGGATCATCTACACGCTGACCGTGGCCTCGTCACAGCAGGTGGCCGACTACCTGCGCGAGCAGGGATTCGAGGTCGCCGCCTACTCGGGCCAGACCGAGCCGGCGCAACGGCTCGCCGCTGAGGACGACCTGATCAACAATCGGGTCAAGGCGCTCGTGGCGACCTCGGCCCTGGGCATGGGGTTCGACAAGCCCGATCTCGGCTTCGTGGTGCACTTCGGTGCCCCCTCTTCCCCCATCTCCTACTACCAGCAGGTCGGTCGGGCCGGGCGCGGCGTCGACAGTGCCGAGGTCGTGCTGTTGCCGGGTTCGGAGGACGAGGCGATCTGGAGCTACTTCGCCTCGGTCGGCTTTCCGCCCGAGTACGAGGTGCGAGCCGCGCTGCAGGCTCTCGACGAGGCGGGCGGTCCGCTCAGCACCGCGGTACTCGAGACCCGGGTCGCGCTGTCTCGCTCGCGCCTGGAAACGATGCTCAAGGTGCTCGACGTCGACGGCGCGTTACGCCGGGTCAAGGGCGGTTGGATCTCGACCGGTCAGCCATGGGCCTATGACGCCCAACGCTATGAGCGCGTGGCCCAGGTGCGACGCGAAGAGCAGCAGGCGATGCGCGAGTACCAAGCGACCGACGGCTGCCGGATGCGGTTTCTGCGCGAACAGCTCGACGATGTGGACGGGCAGGACTGCGGGCGCTGTGACAACTGCACCGGGCGCCCGTTGAACGGCGAGATCGCGACCGAGGCGATCGCACAGGCCAGCGCCGTACTCGATCGCCCGGGGGTGGCGATCGAGGCCCGCCGCATGTGGCCCAGCGCGATGCCCGCACTCGGTGTCGACGTCCAGGGCAAGATCGCCGCGGCGGAGCTGGCCGAACCCGGGCGGGCCGTGGCCCGGTTCACCGACCTCTCCCTCGGCGCGCGGATCCGGGCGGCCACCGCTGGCAACGCCGCGGTCGCCCCCGACCTGATCGCGGCCACCATCCGGGTGCTGGCGGCATGGGACTGGGATCGTCGCCCGACTTCGGTCGTTCATATCGGCTCAACCTCACGTCCAGACCTGGTCGCTGACCTGAGCGGCCAGCTGGCCCGGATCGGTCGGTTGCGTGATCTGGGGTCAGTGCCGCACCGCGGGTCGAGCTCGGTGGCCCGCTCCAACAGCGCCCACCGCCTGCGAGCGGTATGGGACGCCTACGAACTCCCCGCCGCGCTGGTCGAGCCCGTCGCGGGGCAGTCGATCCTCTTGGTCGATGACTACTGCGACACCGGCTGGACCCTGGCGGTCGTGGCCCGGCTGCTGCGCCGGGCCGGAGCCGACGTCGTGTATCCGCTGGTGCTTGGGGTGAGCGGGTAGAACAAGTACCGCGCCACGCGGGCCGCGATGCCGCAGATCGCCCTCCGTGTCGATCAAACTGGGTCCTCCCACGGAACTCGATGCCAGGAAGCTGCGATGGCCCCGTTAGCCCCCGCACCGCCGGAACGCCTCGGCGGTATCGATGGGCTGCGCGGAATCGCGGTGGCGGCGGTGGTGCTCTTCCACCTCGACCCGGCCCTGCTGCCCGGAGGGTTCCTCGGGGTGGACGTCTTCTTCGTGGTCAGTGGGTTCGTGATCACCCGCCTGCTGCTGGGGGAGCTGGCCCGTACCGGCCGGATCGGACTCGGCAGCTTCTACGGCAACCGGGCCCGTCGGCTGTTCCCGTCCGTCTGTGCGCTGCTGGTCGTCGTTTCGATGGCCTGCGTCTTCATCTGGCGCGATGAACTGGCGACGCTGCGCGCGAGCGTGCTCTCCAGCCTCGGCTACGCCACGAACTGGTGGCTGATCTTCGACCACCAGTCCTACTTTGTGGCGACCGGGCGTCCGCCGATGTTGCAGCACCTGTGGTCGCTGGCGATCGAGGAGCAGTACTACCTGCTGTGGCCCCTGGCGATCCTGTTGCTCACCGGCGCCCTGCGGCGGGTGCGAAACCCGGAACGGCGGCTATCGATCGTCATCTGGACGGCCATCGCCTTGGCTCTCGCGTCGACCGCAGCCATGACCACCCTGGCCATCCGCGGCGACGTGCCGTACGCGACCGATTCGGCCCGGGTCTACTTCGGCACCGATACCCATTGCATGGGATTGTTCCTCGGCTCGGCCGCCGGGGCCTGGAAGGTCCAGCACGCGCATCGAGTCGTGAGCAGCCGTCGGGCGTTCCTGTGGCTCACCGACCTGTTCGCGGTGGCCGGGTTGAGTCTGCTGATCTGGCAGTTCCTGCACCTGAACGAGTTTCGGCCAGAGCTCTATCGCGGCGGTTTCCTGGTGATCGACCTGATCACGCTCGTCGTGGTCTGTGGGGTCGTGCGCCGGGGCAGCGCCATCGGCTGGCTGTTGAACCGACCGGTGCTGCGCTGGCTGGGCCTGCGCTCGTATGCGATCTATCTCTGGCACTGGCCGGTGGCCGTCGTCACCCGTCCCGGACTGGACGTCCACGGTCCGCTGTGGCTGATCAATCTCGGCCGGTTGGCCCTGATCCTCGCGCTGGCCGAGGGCAGCTATCGCCTGATCGAGTCTCCGTTGCGGGCGCGATCCTGGCCGCTCCTGAGCTGGCAACCGGGCCGCCTGCTGGTGCGGGTGCCGATCATCACGGCGGTGGCCTGCCTGCTGGTGATCGCCATGAGCGCCCACCCCGATGTCACCAAGGCCACGGCGCCGGTCGCGCAACCGATCAGCCTGGTCCGGGCGACAACGCCGGTATTCGGACCACACGCCATCTACGGCCCGACCCTCGCCCCATCCGCGCCGCCGACGGCGTCGACTGCGGCCACGCCTCCGCCGGCGCCAACACCGCCACCGCCGCCACCGCCGATCACCTCGCTGAGCGCCTTCGGCGATTCGGTGCTGCTCGGGGCCGCGCCGGCGTTGAAGCAACTCGACCCCCAGGCCGATGTCGACGCCGTGGAGGGCCGACAGGCCAACCTCGTGCTCAACGACATCGTGACCAGACATCAGAACAATCAACTCGGGAGCGTGGTGGTGATTCATGTCGGCAACAACGGCATCATCAATCCGGCCCAGCTGAGCTCGGTCCTGGGCCTGCTGGCCGATCGGCGGCGCGTAGTCCTGCTCGAGGATCGCGTGCCGCGGGACTGGCAGGGGCCGAACAACGCCACGCTGGCCAGCGTCGCCCCCGGGTTCGCCAACGTCCGACTCATCGATTGGTTCGCGGCGTCGGCGGCCCACCCGGAGTGGTTCTATTCCGACGGGCTGCACCTGCGCCCGCCCGGGGCGGCCGCCTACGCCCAGCTGATCATGGCCGCGGCGGCCGGAGCATGAGCGAACCTGTGCTCCCCCCGGAGCCGCCGGCCGCTACGCCCGAGCCGCGTGATGCCCCTGTCGTGCCGCCCGGGGTGCGGCTGGCCGCGGACTGGGCCTGGCGACTGGTGGCGATCGTCGCCGCGGGCTACGTGCTGTTGCTGGGGATCGAGAAGGTATATCTCGTCGTCTTCGCATTGATCATCGCGCTCTTCCTCACCGCGGTCCTGCACCCACTGGAGAGCCGGCTACGGCGGATCCTGCCCGGCCCGCGGTCGCTGCCGGCGCTGCTCGCCCTGCTGGTCGGGCTGATCGCGGTGGGGCTCATCGGCTGGTTCGTTGCCTGGCAGATCTCCTCCCACGCGACCAAGTTGGGCGATCAGATCACCTCCTTCGTCGATCAGACGAAGAACTGGCTGCGTACCGGCCCGCTGCACCTGCAACAGGCCGATCTCGACAACCTGGTCAGCAACATCACCTCGGCGATCAAGACCCATCAGTCGCAACTGCTCAGCGGTGCGGTGCAGACGGTCCGGACGTTGGCCGAGGTCGCCGGGGCGGCGCTGCTCGCGGTGCTGTCGACGTTCTTCATGCTGCGTGACGGTGACCAGATCTGGCGGTGGGTGCTCGGCCTCTTCCCGCGGGCGGCCCACACCTCCGTCGATCGGGCGGCCAGATCTGGTTGGCGTTCCTTCGGTGGCTACATGCGGGGCCAGGTGCTGATCGCCCTGTTCCACGGCATCTCCATCACGATCGTCCTGCTCGTCCTGCGCGTACCGCTCGCGGCCCCGTTGGGTGTGCTGGTGTTCATCGGCTCGTTCGTCCCGCTGCTGGGGCTAACGATCACCGGTGCCCTGTGTGTGGCCGTGGCGCTGCTCGAGCACGGAGTGGCTTCGGCCATCGCGGTGGCCATCGCGATCATCGTGCTGGTCCAGCTCGAGGGACACGTGCTGCAGCCGGTCATCATGAGCCGCACGGTCGAGTTGCACCCGCTGGCGATCGCGCTGTCGGTATTCGCCGGAACGGCCGTGGCCGGATTCGCCGGGGCGCTCGTCGCCGTGCCCTTCGTCGCGTTCACCAATACCTTCATCAAGGCGCTGCGACATCCGGACTAGCTCCTAGCCGGTTCCCGGCTCGCGCCTAGCTGGCTCGCAGGGAACTCTTGGTCCTACCCGGCAGCGTCGATCGGGTGGCCCGGATTCATGCGTATGGACGGCTGGCGGCACTCGCCGCGGTCTTGCTCGTTGCGCTCGTCGCCGGTCAGTTGCTCGGTGCCGGTTCGGCCGCCGCCTCGATCACCAGCGACGCGCAGGCGGCGGCGGACATCGCCACCTCGGCCGGTTATCGCACCGGCGTCGCGGTGCTCGACCTGAAGACCGGGCAGTACGTCGGGGCCGGTGATGACACGGGATCCTTCGCCAGCGAATCCGTGGCCAAGGTGCTGATTGCAACTGAGCTGCTGGCGACCGGCCAGATGACCGGGTCGACCGAGACCACGGCCTACCAGATGATCACCGAGTCAGACGACGACGACGCCGATGCGCTGTACGGCCTGGCCGGGGGCGACGACGTGATCAACCTGGTCGCCCAGCGCTACAACATCCCCTTCCTCGGCACGGCTCCGTCAGAACCGGGTTGGTGGGGAAATACCGAGATCAACGCCAAGGGCATGGTCTATCTGTACGCCGCCATCGCCAAGGATCCGGTCGTCGGACCGTGGCTGATGGATGCCATGGCCCATGCGACCGAGTACGGAGCCGATGGCACCTACCAGTTCTTCGGCATTGCCTCCGCCACCACCGGAGCGGCGATCAAACAAGGGTGGGGCGATGACGGCGACGACTCACCCAACGCAGTGTTCAACTCCACCGGCTACGTCGACGACGACCAGTTCGCGGTGGCGATCCTGACCGACGGCAGTCCATCGACCTACGGCGCGACGATCAGCGACATGGTCACGAGCCAGGCCCAGACCCTGATGCCCGGCGGCCAGTTGGACAACCCGGCCGATCACAACCCCGTGCTGGGCGCACTGGTGGCGAGCGCGACCGGCAGCACCGTGCAGGTGAGCGGCACGGCCACCGATCCCGATACCAGCGCCCCGTTGACTGTGACCATCAGCGAGGGAGCAACTCAGGTGGCGACCGCCACCACCGATGCCACCGGTGCCTTCCGCGCAAGCTTTCCGGCCGCCGACGGTCGGCATAGCTACACCGCCAGCGTCGCCAACGTGGGGGAGGGAACGGCCGGTGCCTCGGCGGCCGCGGCCGCGCTGACCGTCAACGGGAACCCGATTGGGGACGTGACGTCGGTGCTCGGCGGGGCGGGGGAGGTCACCATCGTCGGCACCGAAAGCGATCCGAACGCCAAGACGGCCCGGCTGACGGTGTCGATCGACGGCAAGTCGGTGGTGGAGGACGTGGCCGGCAGCTACGACCTCGTGATCCCCGCCCCGGCCGGCAGCGCCGATGTCAGCGTCGAATACGACCACTCGAGCGCGGCCGAGAACGTTGCCGTCGGCAGCTGGGACGTCACCGTCGCCAGGACGGCGGCGCAGCAACGGCGAACCGAGGACGTCGACCGGCTGCTGGTGGCTGCGGTGGCCATCGCCCCCGTCGTGCTGCTGGCGTTGACGATGCTGATCCGCCGGCGCCGGTTCGGCTGAATGTCACAGGTGTATGCTTGCTGATAGGCAACTATCTGAGGTGAGCACAGTGACCGAGTTCGACGAAGCGGAGATCGCCCGACTGCGGGCGGCGGTGATGCGGGTCTCGCGTCAACTCGACCGACAGGTGCACACCGGGACAGTGAGCCGTACGCAGCTCGAAGTCCTGTCCATGGTGGCGCGGCGGGGGCCGCTGGGGGCCTCGGAACTGGCCGAGCTCGTGGCCATCAATCCGACCATGTTGTCGCGGATTCTCAGCAAGCTCGACGACGACGGGTTGATCCAGCGCCGCCCCGATGACGAGGACCGCCGGGCCGTACGGGTGGAAGTCACCCGAGCCGGGCGCAAACTCAGCGAGAAGGCGCGGGCCGAACGCACGAGCCTGCTCGCCGCTCAGGTCGAGCATCTGTCCGAGGCGGAGGGCGAACTGCTGTTGCGGGCCCTGCCGGCGCTCGAAGCTCTGGCCGATCTCATGGCCGCCCGGCCGGTGCGGTCATGAAGCTGCTCCCGATCGGTCGCGAGACGTTCGCCGCACTCGACAATCCCAACTATCGCCTCTACTTCGGCGGCCAGGCGATCTCCCTGGTCGGGACCTGGATGCAGACGGTCGCCCAGTCGTGGCTGGTCCTGCAACTGACCGGCTCGGCCACCCTGGTCGGACTGACCGTGGCCATCCAGACCACGCCGATCCTGCTGCTCGGACCCTATGGCGGGGTAATCGCCGACCGGCTCGACAAGCGCAAGTTGATGATCGGGCTGCAGTCGATGATGGGCGTGCTCGCGCTTGTCCTGGGCATCCTGACGATGACCCACAACGTCGAACTCTGGCAGATCTACGTGCTGGCGTTGCTCCTGGGCCTCAACAGCGCGTTCGAGAATCCGGCCCGCCAGTCCTTCGTGCTCGAGATGGTCGGCAAGGAGAACCTCCGCAACGCGGTCACCCTGAACGCGGTCATGGTCAACGTGGCGCGCGCGGTCGGACCGGCCTGCGCCGGCGTGCTGATCGCCACCGGTGGTATCGGTATCTGCTTCCTCGTCAACGCCCTCAGCTTCGCCGCGGTCGTGAGCTCGCTGCTTCGGATGGACGTCGCCAAGCTGTCTCCCTCGGAGCCGAGCGGGCGCGGCAAGGGCCAGCTCACCGAGGGCTTCCGCTACGTGCGCGGCACACCGACCCTGGCCGTCACGCTGGCCATGATGGCGGTCGTCGGCTGTCTGGCCTACGAGTTCCAGGTTGTCCTACCGGTTCTCGCCCGCGACACCTTCAACGGCTCGGCCGAGGTGTACGGGTTCATGACTGCCGCGATGGGAGCGGGCGCGGTCATCGGCGGCCTGTACGCGGCCGGGCACGCCCGTACCGGTCTGGCCGCGGTGGTCCGCTCCACGCTGCTGTTCGGGGTCGCCCTGCTGGCCGGTGGGTTCGCCCCGAACCTGGCCTGCGAGTTGATCGTCTTGCTGTTCATCGGCGCGGCCAGCATCTCGGTGATGTCGCAGGCCAACGCGACCCTGCAGCTCGGCTCCGCTCCGGCGATGCGCGGACGGGTCATGGCGCTGTGGGCGGTGGCCTTCCTGGGCTCGACGCCGATCGGAGGTCCGATCGCCGGGGCGATCTCGGAGGAGTTCGGCGGGCGCGCCGGATTACTGCTGGGCGCCGCCGGGTGTCTGGCGGCCGGAGCGTACGGCCTGTGGGCCTTGCGCCGAATCCGTCGCCACGACGAGGCCCAGGCGTTGCCGCCGGTCGGGCCGGCCCTGCTGGACCGACCCGTCGCGGCCTGACCGGGGACCGTCAGTGGCCCCGGCCGCCCTCGCGACGGCGGCTGGCGAGCATGAGCATCAGTCCGGCGATCAACAGGCCGCCACCGAGCCCGACCAGCCCGGCGGTATCAACGCCGGTGAAGGCCAATGAGCTTGATGCCGGGGCGGTGACCAGCGGCGGAATCGCGCTGGCTGTGGCCGGGGTGCTGGTAGCGCCCCCACCGCCCGGCGACGTCGCCGGCGTGTTGGCGAAGTAGGGGTTGCTTGCGGTGACGGTCGTGCCGCCCCCGACCCCGCTGACCGTACCGATGTCCTCGTGATCAGCCCCGGCGGAGATGCTCAGGCCGGCCGTGCAGCCGAAATGCGCGCCGGGTGCGAACGGACCACTCCAGGTGGTTCCGGTGCTGGGCCCGCCGAGGGCGGAGAAGTCGCAGGTGAGTCCGGTGACCGTGCCGTTGGTGACCATCTGGTCGCTCACGCTGATGCCGGTCAAGGCTTGTGTACCGGTGTTGGTCACGGTGTAGACCAAGCTCGCCTGACCGTTGGGGAGGGTCACCGCGGCCGCGGCGGTATCGGCGGCATTGCCGTTCGAATCGCCCTTGACGATCGAGATGGCCGGCGTCGGGGCGGGCGTAGCGCCGTTCCAGGGATTGGTCGAGCTCACCGGGGTGTTGTCGGTCTGGCCGTTGGCGTTGACGCTGGCCGTGTCGCTCTCCTGCACGCCGTAGCCCATGGCCGGGACCGTGCCCGTGCAGTTGAACGACGCTCCGGCGGCGAAGGGACCGGCCCAACTGACGCCAGTAGCCGCTCCGCCCAGGGCCGAGAAGTCGCAGGACAACCCGGTCAGGGCCGGTCCGGCGCTGGTGGAGTCGCTGACCGTGACGTTCACCAGCGGCTCGGTGCCGGTGTTGGTGATCGTCATGGTGATCGGGGTGGGGGTGTTCGCGGCGATCGCCTTGCCCGGTGCGGTGTCGAACGCGCCGTTGGTCGCGCCGTCCGCGGTGCTCCACTTGGTGATCGCGATCGCCGGAGTCTGCGTGCCGCTACCGTTGCCGCCGGCCGTCGAGGAGTCGATGAAGGCGTGGGCGGGCGTGGTGCTCTGCACACCGTTGAGGACGCCGGTGATGTCGGCCGTGTTCTCGTAGTCGATCCCTCCGGCGTTCGCACCCGTGGTCAGGCTGGCCCGGAAGGTGACGAGCAGGGCCTGATGAGTGGTCAACGCGCCGAAGGCCACCTTGAGCTGGCTCGGGCTGCACGTAACGGTGACGCCGGTGCTGAAGGCGACGCCGTTGGTGAAACCGCCGCCGGTATCGGTACCGAGCAGTGTCGTCACCGTGGCACAGTCGAAGCTCTCGTTGGCCGGCGCGTCGTCAAGCATCGAACCGGAGTCCAGTGGCCCGTCGGAACTCTCGATGCTCCAGGCCAGGCAGTCGGTCTGCACGGTCCGGCACTGGTCGCCACTGGTGGTGAAGGCGCCCGTCTTCTGGCCGGCGGTATTCACCGTGGTGGGCGCGGCCGGGAAGGTTACTGGAACCGACTCGGTGGTACCGCCGTTGTCGAAGATCAGGGTCTGGGTGGTGCCGTCATTCGCCGAAGTGGCCGAGTAGGCGGTGAAGAACGCGGTGCCGCAGACGTGTTGATGGGTGGCGACATAGGCAGTGAGGGTGAAGGTGACCACCGCCGGAATGGTCGAGGAGATCGTCGCGTTCGCCACGGCGCCACCAGCTGGATCGACCAGCACGAAGGAGTTCGGGTAGCCGCCGAGCTGGGTGGGCAGCGTCTGGGTGAACGTGTCACCGGGCTGCGAGCCGTTCGGCACGCACCACTGTTCGGTGATCGTGGCGCCCCCGCCGAACTGGGTCGGCGAGGTGACTGTGACCCCGGTGATCGCTCCGGTGATGGTGGCGGCCTGGGCGCGGGTCGTGATGGTCGCCGTCATGATCAGTACGAGGCTGATGACGCCGAGGAACGCGGCCCATCGGGCGCGACTGGGCCGCGAAGCGTTCTGGACCTGGTCCGACATTTGATCCCCCCGGATCGAGCTCGTGGCGACGAGCTCCTAGCTCACTGACTGACTCACTGACGAGACGGGCGAGGTCTCCAGGCGTGTCGTGGATTCCGGCATCTCTTCAATATAGACCGATTTTGGTGGTTCTGCCGGGTTCGATAAGGATGTCGACACAGCGCTGAGCGAGCTTACCTAGCGCAGCTCACAACGCGGTCGCGACGCGCGTGTCCGCAGCCGGCGAGCCGGTGTGAGATCAGTTGGTGGACGAAGCGACTTCCTGCTCTTCGGCGGCTTCGGCCGCCGGGGCTTCGGCCCCGACCGCCGCCTCGACGGGCGGCTCGGGGCTCGGCGCCGTGGCATTCGGGGCCGTACCCGACAGGGTGGCCAGCATCTGGCGGACATTGGTGAGCTGGGCGTTGATGCTGTCGCGGCGTTGGCTGGCCGCGGCGAGTTCACGCTCGGACTCCGAGCGGATGCGATCGGCCCGGGCGACGGCCTCGGCGACGATCTGCTCCGCCTTCTGCTCGGCCTCAGCGAGCTGCTGAGCCGCGCGGCGGTTGGCCTCGGCCGCCGCTCGCTCGCCCTCGGACCGCAGTTGCGCAACGTGCTGCTGGGACGCCCGGAACTGCTCCTCGGAGGCGGCGGTGCGCTGCTTGAACTCGGCCTCGGCCTTGTCCCGGCGCGCG
The DNA here is from genome assembly GCA_963828015.1 of uncultured Actinomycetes bacterium. GTDB lineage: Bacteria > Actinomycetota > Actinomycetes > Mycobacteriales > Jatrophihabitantaceae > CAVPUA01. The sequence continues at coordinate 988,899 of CAWHCD010000006.1, read as the reverse complement.
GCCAGGGTCTGTTCGAAGTCCGCCGCGGACTGCGCCGCGTTGGCCCGCTGGCGTTCGTAGACGGCCTCGGCCTCTTCGCGCCGGGCCGTGGCCTGCCGGTCGGCCTCATCGAGCAGGTTGTCCGACGCGCGCTTGGCGTCCTCGATGATCTTCGCGGCCTCGCGGTCGACATTGGTCCGGGTGGTCCGGGCGTAGATGTCGGCCTCCGCGCGCGAGCGGGCCATGTCGGCCTCGATCGCGGCCAGCGTCTCGTCGGCTTCCAGTCGCGCGCTCTCGCGTAGTTCGGTCGCCTCTTCCTCGGCGAGCGCGAGGATCTGCCCGACCCGTGAACCCAGGTTGGTGAACGTCGGTTCGACCGGTTCGGGGCGGTTGGCCAACTCCTGCCGGGCCGCCTCGGCGGCGGCGGTCAGCTCATCGACCTGGCGTTGCAGCTCGGTGGCTTGATGCTGGGCGGCCGCACTGGCGTAAGTGAGCTCGGCGACGCGGCGGTCGACCTCGGAGGGTTCGTAACCGCGCATCACGGTGCGGAAGGCTGCGTTGTTTTCGCTCATTCGGCTCTCATCAGGTCGTCGGATCTCATCATCTGGTCGAACGGGGACAGGCTCTCTTGCTCTTCGAACTCGGCCGGCTCCTCGTCTACATCACGGTGCTCGAGGGCAGGGGGCGTTTGGGCCGGTGGCTCGTCCGGCACGGGCGGCTGCGGATCGGGTAGTTCGGCGGCCGGCTGTTCGGGCACGGGCTGTTCGGATACGGCGAGGGCGTCGATCACGCCCGAGAGCTGGCCCAGTTCGCGGGTGATCGCGTCGCGGCGCTGGTGCAGCTCGGCCACCTCGGCGCGGGCTTGAGCCAGCAGGGCCCGCGCGGTGCGGCGCAGCTCGTCGGCCTCGGCTCGGGCTTGGGCGATGGTCGCAGTGGCCTCGGCCTTGCTCGAGCGCCGCAACTCGTGCAGTTCGAGCTGGGAGCGGCCCAGCTCCTGGGCGACGTGCTCGCGCACCGATCGAGCCCCCGCCTCGGCCTCGGCCAGGCGTCGCTCGGCCCGCTCGGCCCGCTCGAGGGCACCGGCGTCGGCCTCGGCGATGGTCTTTCGGGCCTGAGCCGCGGCGCGCTCGCGAATCTCGAGGCCGTCCTGCTCGGCCCGGTCCAGCTTGTTCTGGGCCTGCAGCTGCAACAACTGCGCCGTCGCCCGCCGATCGTGCAGCGATCGTCGGGTTCGCATCACTATCGCGGCCAGCCGAGCTCGCACGTCGTGGGTCAGCTGGGCCGCATCCTGGTGGGCGCGTTGCGTGATGGCCTGCGCCTCGAGCTCGGCGGCGTCGTGCAGCCCGGCGATGACCTGATGCGTCCAAGCCGTCTGCGCCGCGGCCTCGGCCTGCTCGCGCGCGGCCTCGTCACGGGCCTGGCTCAGCAGAGCCGCCGCCTGCTCGCTGGCTTCGGCCCGCACCTGCTCAGCGTCCAGGGCGGCGTCGTGCAGCCCCTGCCGCGCGGTCTGGCCCAGCTGCTCGGCCTCGTGCTCGGCGTCCGCCCGAACCTTTCGGGCCTGCTCCTGCGCGGCGGCGAACTCGCTCGCCAGCTCAGCGTCGACGCTCTCGCGACGTTGCTGCATCTGCTGCTCGTTCGTCGCCCGTCGGCGTTCGATCTCGTTGGCGACGTCGGCGCGCAGCGCGAGCGCCGCACGGCGTTCACGCTCGAGAACCCGCTCGGCCGTGGCGAGCATCTCCTGCGCTTGCGCCTGCGCCGCACTGGCCAGTTCGGCCGCGCGCTCATGGGCCTGGGCCATGAGTAGCTCGGCGTCGCGCTCAGCGGCGTCGGATATCAAGCTGGCCTGCTCGGCCGCGTCCCGGATGAGTGTTTGCGCCTCTTCGCGCGCTTCGGCGACCTTGGCGAGGGCTTCCGCCGACTTCTCCTGAGCCAGGGATAGTTCGTACTTCAGGCTGACCTGGAGCAGCGGGAGCTCGCCACGGATGGCTTCGGCGTCAGCATGGGCCTTGCGCAACAGCGATTCACGCTCGGCAGCGTCCTGGTCACGCCACGTGGGCGAGCCAGATACGCCCTCCGTGCCGTGCACCGCGTCCGCCGACATTGATCAATCGTCCCAGAGCGCTCGTGCTTAGGCCAGTGCGACGATTTACTGTCAGGACTACAATAGTTGTGAAACTACAACTGATTGGCCAGTAAATGGGGGAACTCAGCCGCCGGCGTCGGTATCTGATCCTGGGTATCTGCTCGCTGAGCCTGCTCATCGTGGGGATGGACAGCACCATCGTCAATGTGGCGCTGCCCGACATCCGCCTCGACCTCAACGCCTCGTTGTCCGGACTGCAGTGGACCGTTGACGCGTACACGGTGACGATCGCGAGCCTGCTGATCCTGTCCGGCTCCACCGCCGATCGCGTCGGCCGGCGGCGGATCTTCCAGTCCGGGCTGGTGATCTTCTCCCTTGGCTCGCTGCTGTGCAGCCTGGCTCCTGGGCTGGGCTGGCTCATCGCCTTCCGGATGGTGCAGGCCGTCGGCGGCTCGATGCTCAACCCGGTGGCGATGTCGATCATCACCAACGTCTTCACCGAACCCCGTGAGCGCGCCCGGGCGATCGGTGTCTGGGCCGCCGTAGTCGGTGTCAGCCTCGGCGTCGGGCCGGTGCTGGGCGGATTGCTCACCGAGACGGTCGGTTGGCGGGCCATCTTCTGGGTGAATGTGCCGATCGGCGTGGCCGCCTTCGTGCTCGCGGCGATATTCATCCCGGAGTCGCGCGCGGCCAAGGCCCGCCGGATCGATCCGGTCGGTCAGCTGCTGGTCATCGCCATTCTCGGCCTGGCCACGTACACGATCATCGCGGCCCCGTCGGCGGGCTGGGGCTCGGCCCGCACCGTGATCTGCTTTGCGGTGGTCGTCATCGCCCTGTTGGGGCTCATCGGTTACGAACGGCGGCGTTTCGAACCGCTGATCGACTTCGGTCTGTTCCGCAGTGGCCCGTTCGCGGGCGCCACGTCCATAGCCGTGCTGGCCTTCGCGGCGTTCAGCGGCTTCCTGTTCGTGCTCAGCCTCTATCTGCAGGCCGTCCGTGGCCTCTCGCCGCTGCAGGCCGGCTTGACCCTGCTGCCGATGGCGGTGATGACGGTGATCGCTGCGCCCATCTCGGGCCGCCTGGTGGGTCTCTACGGACCGCGGCCGTCGCTGTTCATCGCCGCGCCCGCGCTGACCCTCGGTGCCTTGGCGCTGGTCGGGCTCGATGCCAATACCGCCGAGAGCCGGCTGCTGCTCGCCCTCTTCCTGTTCGGCTTGGGTTTCGGCTTCGTCAACGCGCCCATCACCAACACGGCCGTGTCGGGGCTGCCGCGATCCCAGGCCGGGGTCGCGGCCGCCTTCGCCTCGACCAGTCGCCAGATCGGGGCCACCCTCGGCGTCGCCGTCATCGGATCACTGATCAACCCGGTGCACGGCGGGTCGGTCGAGACTTCCTTCGCCCGGGCCGGCAACGCGGTCTGGCTGACGGTGGCCGCCATGGGGGTCGGCATTCTGATCATCGCGGCGCTGAGCACGACCCGCGCCGCCTTGGCCAGCGGGGCCCGAATCGCCGCCCAGATGGATCGGGAGCTGGAGGCGACGAGCGCATGAGCGATGACGCAACGCAGGTCTGGCAGCAGCTGCGGGCCCTGGTCCTGGAACGCAATGACCGCCGTCGCGAGGTCAGCCGGATGCTGGATCTGAGCTTCATCAAGGTGAAGGTGCTGGGCCAGCTCGCGCGCTCACCGGCGTCGATGAGCGCCTTGGCCGGGGCCTTGCTCATCGACGCCCCCTACGCCTCGGTAGTGGTGTCGGACCTGGCCGCCCGCGGCCTCGTGGTGCGCACGCCCCACCCCGAAGACGGACGCTCCAAGCTCGTCCGGCTCACCCCGGCCGGGCGCCGGGCTGCCGAGGCCGCCCGGGCGATCCTCGACGAACCGCCCACGGCACTACGAGAGCTGAGCCCGGCTGATCTCGCCGCACTCGGTCGTATCACCGCCACGTTATTGGCGGCCGAGCCCGCTCCGGCGGTCGCGCAGCAGTGAAATCTGGCCCGGATCAGCGGGGCGGTGCACCGCGCGAAACAGGTGATGACTATTCTGCGAGAGGCCGGATTTTCGGCCACCTTGTCCGCGGCACGAGTAGCTAGCCCCGAGCGGGAGGCAACGCTTGACCACCACCGCCGAGCCGACGACTGAGGTCGTCCCGAGTCTCGTCGCGCCCCACCCATACCCGGCGCACGAGATGGTCAAGGGCTCGATGTTCACGCAGGTCCTGCGGACCACCGACCACAAGCTCATCGGTCGGATGTACCTGGTCACGTCGTTCTTGTTCTTCATGGTCGGCGGCGTGATGGCGCTGCTCATGCGCGGCGAGCTGGCCCAGCCGGGCATGCAGTACCTGTCGCCGGAGCAGTACAACCAGCTGTTCACCATGCACGGCACGATCATGCTGCTGTTCTTCGCGACGCCGCTGGTCTTCGCCTTCGCCAACCTGGTGCTCCCGCTGCAGATCGGATCGCCGGACGTCGCGTTCCCGCGGCTCAACGCCTTCTCCTACTGGCTCTACCTCTTCGGCGCGCTCACCGCCTGTGCGGGCTTCATCGCCCCCGGTGGTGCCGCCGACGCCGGTTGGACGCTCTACGCCCCGCTCAACAGCAGCCTGAACTCGCCCGGGGTCGGAACCGACCTGTGGATCGTCGGACTGGCGCTGTCGGGCCTGGGCACGATCCTCGGCGGCGTCAACATGGTCACCACGGTGATCTGCCTGCGCGCGCCCGGCATGACCATGTTCCGGTTGCCGATCTTCACGTGGAACATCCTGGTCACCAGCCTGCTGGTGCTGCTGGCCTTCCCGATCCTGACCGCGGCCCTGCTGGTGCTCTACGCCGACCGCCATCTGGGCGCCCAGGTCTATGCCCCGGACAACGGCGGGGCCATCCTCTGGCAGCACCTGTTCTGGTTCTTCGGCCATCCCGAGGTCTACATCATCGCTTTGCCGTTCTTCGGCATCGTCACCGAGATCTTCCCGGTCTTCAGCCGCAAGCCGCTGTTCGGCTACAAGGGCATGGTCTTTGCGACGCTGTCGATCGCGGCGCTGTCGCTGACCGTCTGGGCCCACCACATGTTCACCACCGGTGCGGTGCTGCTGCCGTTCTTCAGCGTCATGACCTTCCTGATCGCCGTCCCGACCGGCATCAAGTTCTTCAACTGGATCGGGTCGATGTATCGCGGCTCGGTGACGTTCGAGACGCCGATCCTGTTCAGCCTCGGCTTCATGGTCACGTTCCTCTTCGGCGGCCTGACCGGTGTGCTGCTGGCCAGCCCGCCGATCGACTTCCAGGTCTCGGACTCCTACTTCGTGGTGGCCCACTTCCACTACGTGCTGTTCGGCACCATCGTCTTCGCCGCCTACGCCGGGGTGTACTTCTGGTTCCCCAAGTACACCGGCCGCTACCTCGACGAGCGTCTGGGCCAGCTGCACTTCTGGCTGACCTTCTTCGGCTTCCACATGACGTTCCTCGTCCAGCACTGGCTCGGGGCCGAGGGCATGCCGCGCCGCTACGCCGACTACCTGCCCAGCGATCACTTCACCGTGCTGAACACGTTCTCGACGATCGGCGCTTTCATCCTGGGCGCTTCGATGATCCCGTTCATCTGGAACGTCTACAAGTCATATCGCTACGGCGAGATCGTCACTGCCGACGACCCCTGGGGTCACGGAAACTCGCTCGAATGGGCGACCTCGTCCCCGCCGCCGCGGCATAACTTCACCTCGATCCCGCGCATTCGCTCCGAGCGCCCGGCCTTCGAGTACCACTACCCGCACATGCTGCCACGGCTCGAGTCCGAGGCCCACGCCGGAAAGAAGCACCGCCCGCCGGTTACTGCCCCCGTCGCTGCGTCGGTAGGGGCCTCCGTCGACCCGGCCGGTGAACTAGAGCCCGGCGACGCCGACTGAGGTGCAGTTTCGATGCTCAGCCGCAGCTGGGCCCGAATGAACACGACCTCGGTGCTGGTGACGCTGACCGGTCGTGACCGGCCCGGCGTTACGGCGGCGTTCTTCGCTGCGCTCGCCGCACATGACGTTGACGTGCGCGATGTCGAGCAGGTCGTGATTCGCGACCGACTGATCGTTGCCGTGCTGCTCGAGCTGCGCGGCGAGGTGCCGCCGCTACGGGCCTCGGTGACGCGTACCGCCCAGGCCTTGGGCATGGAGTGCGAGGTCGTGATCGCCGGTTCCGATGTCGCCACCAACCGCGGCGTCGGCCATGGGCGACATCACGTGATCGTGATCGGTCATCCGTTGCGCCCGGGTGCGATCAGTGAGGTGGCGCAACGGGTCGCCGACGTCGGCGGCAATATCGAGTCCATCAGCCAGCTAGCGGTCGAACCGGCCAGCAGCATCGAGCTGATCGTCTCGGTTGCCGACGCCGATGCCCTGCGCGAGAGCCTGATCCAGGCGGCGGAGGAGACCGGGCTGGACATCGCGGTCGAGCCGGCCGGGTTGCGGCGCCGGGCCAAGCGCCTGGTGGTACTGGACGTCGACTCGACGCTCATCCGCGACGAGGGCATCGACGTGCTGGCCGAGCGGGCCGGGGTCGGCGTCGAAGTCGCCAAGATCACCCAGCAGGCGATGGCCGGCGAGCTCGATTTCGAGCAGTCGCTACGGGCGCGCGTGGCCCTGCTGGAGGGTCTGCCGCTGGCCGAGGTGAACGAGGCCCGGGCGGCCCTGCGGCTCACGCCCGGAGCGCAGACATTCACGAGGACGCTCAAGCGCCTGGGCTTTCGCGTCGGCGTCGTCAGCGGTGGCTTCACCGTGTTCACCGACCGCTTCGTCAGCGAGCTCGACCTGGACTTCGCGGCCGCCAACGAGCTGGAGATTCGCGACGGACGGCTGACCGGCGGACTCGTCGGGCCGATCGTCGACCGCGCTGGTAAGGCGGCGGCGTTGCGGCGTTTCGCCGAGAGCTTCGGGATTCCCCTGGCCCAGACGGTCGCGGTAGGCGATGGGGCAAATGACATCGACATGCTCGACGCCGCCGGGTTGGGTATCGCCTTCAACGCCAAGGCGGCGCTGCGGGCGAGCGCGGACACATCGGTAAATCAGCCGTTCCTCGAGTCGGTGCTCTTCGTGCTGGGCATCTCGGGCAGTGAAATCGCCGAGGCGGTTCGGGTCAGCTGACCACGCGCACGCCGGCGTCCTGCAACTCGGTCAGCGTCGCGGCGACGCTGTCCGGGGCCACCCCGGCGGTGAGTGGCAGCACGACCGTGGTGCTGAAGCCGTTGGTGACCGCGTCCAGCGCGGTGGCCCGCACGCAGTAGTCGGTGGCGATGCCGATGACCTCGACCTCGTCGACGCCGCGCTCGCGCAGCCAGCCGGCCAGGTCGCGCCCGTCGCTCGCCCCTTCGAAGCCGGAGTAGGCGGCCTGGAACTCTCCCTTGTCGAAGATCGCCTCGATCCGCTGCTGGTCGAGGTCCGGATGTAGCTCGACCCCGGTCGTGCCGACCACGCAGTGAGCGGGCCAGGAATCGGCGAAGTCCGGGTGGGCGGAGAAGTGACCGCCCGGGTCGATGTGATGATCGCGCGTCGCGACGACGTGGTCGGGCCGTTGCTCGTCCAGCCACGGGCCGATCGCCCGCGCCACCGCCTGGCCCCCAGCGACGGCCAGCGAACCGCCCTCGCAGAAGTCGCGTTGCACGTCCACGATGATCACGGCACGGGTCATGACCTGAAATCTAATCGTCGCCGCCCATGTCCGCCTTGATCAACAGGCAGATTTGGCTGCCCAGGCGACCAAAAGTGCCTGTTGATCAAGGGGGGAACGGGCGGGCGTGGGGAAGTCGGGTCAGGACGTGACGGTGGGGATGGCCGGATCGCCCTTGCTCAGCTTCAGGCCGTCCCAGGGCAGCGTGATCAACGCCGCCCGCAGGTGATCACGGGCGTCGTCGAGGCTGGATTCGTCCACCCGCACCCCGCCAATGATCAAAGGGCGCTGCAGGTTCGTCGCGTCCGCCGGCACCGGGCCGACGCCAACGACCTCCTCGACCGCGGTGCCGGTCGGCTTGTGCCGGCGATAGGCCCACTTGCGCCCGCCGCGGCTGGCCTTGTTCTCCGACCGCTTCATGACCGCCCGACCCTCGACCTCGACCAGCTTGTAGACCAGTCCGGCGGTGGGCGCACCCGAGCCGACCACGACCGCTGTGCCGGCACCGTAGACGTCGACCGGGGCGGCGGCGAGGGCGGCGATCGCGAACTCGTCCAGGTCGCCGCTGACCACGATGCGCGTGTCGCGCGCACCGAGGCCGTCCAGTTGGGCGCGCGCCAGGCGTGCCAGCACGCCGAGGTCCCCGGAGTCGATGCGGATCGCGCCCAAGGCCGGTCCGGCGACGGCCACCGCCGTCTCGATCCCTTGCGTGATGTCGAACGTGTCGACGAGCAGCGTGGTGTCGGTGCCCAGCGACGCGAGTTGGGCGCGGAAGGCGGCCGCCTCGTCGTCGTGCAGCAACGTGAACGCATGCGCCGCGGTCCCGGCGGTGGGAACGCCGAACTCGCGCCCCGCGGCCAGGTTGGAGGTGGCCGCGAAGCCGGCCAGATAGGCCGCTCGGGACGCCGCGACGGCCGCTCGCTCGTGGGTGCGCCGCGAACCCATCTCGATGATCGAGCGTCCCTGGGCGGCCGTGACCATCCGAGCCGCCGCGGCGGCGATGGCCGCGTCGTGGTTCAGGATCGACAGCACGACCGTCTCGAGCAGCACCGCCTCGGCGAACGTCCCGGTGACGGTGAGCAGCGGGGAACCGGGGAAGAACAGCTCGCCTTCGGCGTAGCCCACCACATCACCGCGGAAGCGGTAGGTGGCCAGGTATTGCGCGGTCTCGTCGTCGATGACGTCGACCTCGCGCAGCCAGTCGATCGTGGCGGCCTCGAAACCGAAATCGGCGATGGCCTCGAGCACCCGCGCCGTGCCGGCCACCACGCCGTAGCGGCGGCCTTCGGGCAGACGTCGGGCGAAGACCTCGAACGTGCACCGGCGGGCGGCGCTGCCGTCGCGCAGCGCGGCGCTGAGCATCGTGAGCTCGTAGCGGTCGGTGAGCAGGCCGGTTGCGGACATGCCACGATGTTGCCAGAACGGCCGTGCCACGATAGAGGCGTGGCGAGCACGCTGACCCCCAAACGTTCCGAACTGCCCGACGTCGACACCCAGACCGACCCGGACCGGCCGTGGATCACGATCGTCTGGAATGACCCGATCAACCTGATGAGCTACGTGACCCACGTCTTCATCACCGTCTTCGGCTATCCCAAGGCCAAGGCCGAGAAGCTGATGCTCGACGTCCACCAGAAGGGCCGGGCCGTCGTCTCCACCGGAGCGCGCGAGCGGATGGAACTCGACGTCGAAACGCTGCACGGCTATGGCCTGTGGGCCACCCTGCAGCAGGACTGATGCGGGTTTCGCGCCGTCGCGGGGTGGTCACACTGCGCCTCGATGAGGTAGAGGTGCAGGCGTTACAGGGCCTGCTCGATGAGATGGACGATGTGCTCGACGCCATGACCCGTGATGACGAGGTGACCCAGCGGCTGTTCCCGAATGGGCACCGCACTGACCAGGAGGCGGCCGAGCAGTTCCGCGAGCTCACCGAGGAGGGCCTGCGCGAGCTGCGCCGGGTGCGCTACGGCACGGTCCGGGCCGCCTTGCCGGTACCGGCGGGCGCAATTGCCATCGAGGACCCGACCCCATGGCTGACGACCCTCAACGACCTGCGCCTGGCCCTGGGCACCCGGCTCGGGGTGACGGAGGACGAACCGGACATTGACCCGGACAGCGCGCTCGTGCCGATGTGGCAGCTCTATTTCTGGCTGACGAGCCTGCAGGACTCGCTGGTACGGGCGGCCATGCGCTAGACCGGTAAACTCCGACTGTGCTGAGCATCGAACGGGCGATCCATGACGCGATCATCGCGCATGCCCGTCGCGACCACCCTGACGAGGCCTGCGGGGTGGTGGCCGGCGCCGCCGGTTCGGATCAGCCGAGCCGCTTCATCGCGATGCTCAATGCCGCCCGCTCGCCCACGTTCTACGAGTTCGACTCCACCGACCTGCTCAAGCTCTACCAGGAGATGGACGCCAACGACGAGGAACCGGTCGTCGTCTACCACTCCCACACCGCGACCGAGGCCTACCCGTCGCGCACCGATATCTCCTACGCCTCGGAACCCAACGCGCACTATGTCTTGGTGTCCACCCGCGAGAATGACTCGACCGAGTTCCGGTCGTTTCGCATCGTCGACGGCGTGGTCACCGAGGAAGAGGTCGCGGTCCATGACTGAGATCTCGATCGAGCGGGCGTTGCTCGCCCACACCCGTGCTGACCTCTGCTACGACTGTCGCTGACCAGCCAGGGAAGCCTGGACCCGGCCCCGACGTTCGCCTTTTGTAGTCACCATCTTTTGACAGGAGCACCATGGCCATCGAGGTCAAGATACCCACCATCCTGCGCACCTACACCGGTGGCGCCAAGTCGGTCGAGGCCAAGGGCGACACGCTCTCGAGCCTGCTCGAAGACCTCGACGGCAACCACCCCGGTCTGCGCGGGCGGCTGATCACCGAGGACGGCGGGTTGCACCGCTTCGTCAACATCTACGTCAACGACGAGGATGTGCGCTTCACCGGCTCGCTGGAGACCGTACTCAAGGACGGCGACACGGTCACGATCCTGCCCGCCGTGGCCGGCGGCTGACCCATGGCCCGGTACGACTCGCTGCTCGACGCGCTGGGCGACACCCCGCTCGTCGGGTTGCCCCGGCTATCGCCGAAGTGGGACGGCGAGAACCCGGTGCGCCTGTGGGCGAAACTCGAAGATCGCAATCCCACCGGTTCGATCAAGGACCGAGCCGCGATCGCGATGATCGATGCCGCCGAGCGCGACGGGCGGCTGACCCCGGGGGCGACGATTCTCGAGCCGACGTCGGGCAACACCGGCATCGCGCTGGCCATGGTGGCCAAGTTGCGCGGTTACGGGATGGTCTGCGTGATGCCCGAGAACACCTCGATCGAGCGGCGCCAACTGCTCGAGATGTTCGGCGCCCGGATCATCTCCTCGCCGGCGGCCGGCGGCTCGAACCAGGCGGTGGCGACCGCGAAGCTGATCGCGGCCGAGAACCCGGACTGGGTGATGCTCTACCAGTACGGCAACCCGGCCAATGCCCAGGCCCATTACGAGGGCACCGGGCCGGAGCTGCTGCGGGATCTGCCGACGATCACTCACTTCGTGGCCGGCCTGGGCACCACCGGGACGTTGATGGGCACCGGACGGTACCTACGCGAAAAGGTCCCTGACGTCTCGATCGTGGCCGCCGAGCCTCGCTACGGCGAGCTGGTCTACGGCCTGCGCAACATCGACGAAGGCTTCGTGCCCGAGCTCTACGACGACAGCGTGCTCACCTCGCGGTTCTCGGTCACCTCCTACGACGCGCTGCGACGTACCCGTGAACTCATCGAGGTCGAGGGCATCTTCGCCGGTATCTCGACCGGCGCGATCCTGCACGCGGCCCTCGGCGTTGCCGACAAGGCGCTCGCGCGTGGCGATCGGGCCGATGTCGCGTTCGTGGTGGCCGATGGCGGGTGGAAGTACCTCTCGACCGGCGCCTACTCCGGCTCGCTGCAAGAGGCGGCCGAGAAGCTCGAACACCAACTCTGGGCCTAGGCCGGTACGGCCGCGAGCGGGGGCCGTTCTCGGGCGTCGCGTAGTTCGATCGCGGCGAAGATGAGCACTGAGATCCCGATCAGCGAGGCGCCGATGACCCGGGGCGGGGTCATCGCGTCGCCCAGCCACAGCACGGCTGAGATCAGCCCGAAGACGGGGATCAGGTTGATGATGATGCTCGCCGGACCGGCGGCCACCCGCACGATCGCGAAGTTGTAGAGGACGAAGCTGCCGGCATAGCCGAGAATGCCCACCACCAGGGCCGCCAGCCAATACCGGGCCGACACCTGGGTGGGCATCGCCTCGGTATGGGTGGCCCAGGCGCCGGTGGCGACGGGCAGGACGAGTAGCGAGGCGATGCTGAACTGGTAGGCGGTCAACGTCAGCGAGTCGCATCCGCCGTCCAGGCCGCGGGCGACGATGGTGTACGCCGCCGCACTGAGAACTCCGCCCAGGACGAGCAGGTCACCGACCCCGGGACCGGCGAAGGAAGTGCCCTCCAGGATGGCCAACCCGGCCACGGCGACCGCCACGGCGAAGCCGATCCGGCGGGTGATGCCCTCCCGGAGAAAGACGGCCGCCAGCAACACGACGAAGACCGACTCCAACCCGGTGAGCAGCGCCCCGTTCGCGGCGGTCGTTCGGTTCAGGCCGAGCATCTCGCCGCCGTAGGCCAGCGCGGGTTCGAACAGCGCCAGCAGCGCGAGCCGGCGCCATCCGGGGGCCCGGCCGTGCCCACGCACCAGGATGGCCAGCCACAGCACGACCGTGCCGGAGACGAGCGAGACGGCCAGCAGCGTGACCGGACCGAAGCCATCGAGGGCGTACTTGGTCGCGCTGATGGCCGTGCCCCAGAACACCGATGCGATGAGCAGCGCGAGGAGGGGCAGCTTGGTACTCATCGTCAGGCGTGCGGCAGATAGTGGCTGCGCAGCGGTGGGAAGCCGTTGAAGCCCACCGAGGAGTACGAGGACGTGTAGGCGCCCGTGCAGAGAATGTCGAGGTGGTCACCGACCTGCAGATCAAGTGGCAACTGGTACTGGTAGGTCTCGTAGAGTACGTCCGCGCTGTCACACGACGGTCCGGCCAGGATCACCGGACCGATGCGCTCGCTGGCCCCCGGGGCCTGTATGCGATAGCGGATGGCCTCGTCGAGGGTCTCGGTCAGGCCGTTGAACAGGCCGACGTCCAGGAACACCCAGCGGCGGCCGGGATCGTTGTCCCGGGTGATGATCTGCACGACCTCCGTGCGCAGGACCCCGGCGTCCCCGACCAGATAGCGGCCCGGCTCGACCATCGTCGGGCCGGCGAAGTTGGGACCCAGGTGCGCCCCCAGGCTGCGATAGATCGCCTCGCCGTAGGTGGCCACGTCAGGGGTCGTCTCGACGTGGGCACTGGGCAAGCCGCCGCCCAGGTTCACGGCGCCGAGTTGGTGTCCGTCCCGGGCGAGCTGCTCGGCCAGCCGGGCGACCTGGGCCAGTGGAGCGTCCCAGGCGTCCGGATTGCGCTGCTGCGAGCCGACGTGGAATGAGACACCGACGGCGAGACCGGCCCGGGCAGCGCGCAGCAGGAGTGGCCCCGCTTCGGCCGGACTGCAGCCGAACTTGCGCGACAGCGGCCAGTCGGCTCCGGCGCCGTCGGTGGCGATGCGCACGAAGACTGTGCCCCGGCCGACCACCCGCAGCACCTTGTCGAGCTCGGGCGCGGAGTCGATCGTGAAGATGCGCACGCCCTGGCGGTAGGCCGCGGCGACATCGCGCTCCTTCTTCACGGTGTTGCCGTAGGACAGCCGGGCCGGGTCGGCCCCCAGGCGTAGGCACAGTTCGATCTCGCCCGGACTGGCGACGTCGAAGCTGCACCCGAGCCCGATCAACAGCCGCAGGACCTCCGGCGCCGGGTTGGCCTTCACCGCGTAGAAGACGGCCGTCCGCGGCAGGGCGGCGATCAGCTTCGCGTACTGGGCGGCCACGACCTCGAGGTCGACGACGAGGAACGGGGTGGCGTACTCGGTGTGCTCGTCGAGAAATCGGTCGAGCCTGGGCGTGAGCGTGCCTGGGCGGAGTGTCCCGTACATCGAGGATCCCTTCGTCGCGGGTCAGGAGCGCGCAGTGGCGCCGCTGATACCTCGGGACCCGATACGATGGCGGCGCGGCGGACGAGCCGAGCGGGCGGCCGCGTCGAACCTTTACGGTTCGCCGAGGAAAGTCCGGGCTCCACAGGGCAGGGTGGTTGTCAACGGCAACCCGAGGCGACTCGCGGGACAGTGCCACAGAAAACAGACCGCCAGCGCGCGAGCGTTGGTAAGGGTGAAACGGTGGTGTAAGAGACCACCAGCGCCATGGGTGACCACGGCGGCTAGGTAAACCCCACCCGGAGCAAGGTCAAGAGGATGAGCTCCGGCTCATCTGCGCAGGCGTTCGAGGGCGGCCCGCCCGAGCCTGCGGGTAGACCGCTAGAGCCTGCCGGCAACGGCAGGTCGAGATGGATGGCCGCCCCGGCGGTGCTTCGGCGCCGTCGGACAGGACCCGGCTTACAGCTCGACTCGTCCGTCCTACTCCGCCCGCCGGGCCCAGATTTCTCGGATTCCCGCGGGTTCAAGCGCCCTCAACTGGCTTAAGATCATTCGTTGTTCCCGTCATTCGGGGGTCGTATCAGCACGACGGACATGAGCTCTTTCCAGGAGATGCTGCGCGCACGTCGAACGCCAGCATTGCCCGCGCGGGTTCGGGGGCGAGCCCGCGAAGTTGCGGCAGTTGGGGGATGGTCATGAAGAAGGGTCTTGGCGTCGGCGCCGGGGTTGCGCTCCTCGGCCTGGTGGGCGCGTTGATCACCGGCTGTAGCAGTAACAGCAGCAACCAGGCGCAGGGGAGGGCCTCGTCGGCGGTCAGCGTCGCTCAGTCAGCGCTGTCCAGCGTGCTCGGGAACCTGACCTCGGCGGCGGCCTCGAAGGCGTCGTCAGCTCTGGCGCCCAGCTCCGCCGCGCCTTCCTCGGCGTCGACGTCGCTGGATCTGTCCGGAACCTGGAGCGGCCAATACAGCGGTTCGTACCAGGGGACGTTCATGTTGACGTGGCAGCAGTCCGGGACCTCGCTGGTGGGAACGGTCCAGCTCTCTGCTCCGGCCGTAACGGTCCCTCTGACCGGAACATTGAGCGGCACGACGATCACGTTCGGCACGGTGGGCTCGGTGGCAATCACCTACACCGGCACCGCGACCGCGCAAACGATGTCCGGTACCTACTCGGTCGGCGGTACGAACGCCGGTTCCTGGTCGGCTACCAAGTCCTGAGCGACCTGGATTTCGTCACCGGGCCGGTTGAGCGCATGAGGCCGATGACGCAGTTCGTGCTCGTGCCCGGCGCCGGTGGATCGGGCTGGTACTGGCATCGCGTCGTGGCGCAGCTGAATACGCGTGGGCACGTGGCGGTGGCGATCGACCTGCCCGGGGCTGACCCGGCTTCCGGGCTGAATGAGTATCGGGATGAGATCGTCGCGGCCGTCCGCGCAGTTCCGGGACCCGTCGTGCTGGTCGCTCAATCCCTGGGCGCCTTCAGCGCCCCGCTGGCGTGCGCCGAGACGGGCGTCGAGCAGCTGGTGCTCGTCAACCCGATGATCCCCGCGCCCGGGGAGACCGCGGGGCAATGGTGGGACAACGTCGGCTGGTTCGCCGCGGCCAAGGCATCCGCCGATCACGACGGCCGACCGGCGCCGGACGTCAACGATCTTGAGACCCTCTTCTGGCACGACGTCGCGCCGGAGCTGGTCGAGGTCATGCGCTCGAGCCCCGAGGCCGCGAATGAGGCACCGGCGATCTTCGGGCAGCCCTGGCCACTGACGTCCTGGCCACCTGTCCCGACCACGGTTCTGATCGGGCGCGATGACCGATTCTTTCCCGCCGCCTGGCAACGGAGACTTGCCCGTCAGCGACTGGGTCTGCCGACGCGCGAGCTGGCCGGCGGTCACCTCATGGCGCTGAGCCAGCCCGGCCCGCTCACGGAAGCTTTGCTCGAGGCGGGAAGAGCGGCGGCAGGAAACGAAGCATGAGCGCCGACCACGTCAGGTGCGTCAACAGGGGCGCCTGAACACCGTCCGAGGCTCGGCGTTGCGTGGCGAGGAGGGTCCCCATCGCCAGTGCGGCCAGGACCAACGCGCGGTTGCCGGTCGACGCCGTGGCCAGTGCGTAGACGCCGGTGGTCACCGCGACCGGGTGCGCGGTCTCGGCGGCGGCGTACACCGCCCCACGGAAGAAGATCTCCTCGCCAACCGCGTTGGCCAGAGTGGTGAGCAACACCAGCGGGTCTGATCCGCGCTGGGAGTAGCGCAGCACGTCAGCGACCGCCGGTTCCAGCGCCGGCACGCGACGGGCCACCAGGGCCGCGCCGTAGAACGCACCGAAGGCGGCCGCCCCGGTAGCGACGGCCCCGGCGACCGAGCGGGCGGTCGGCCCGGGTCGTCCGCTCGTTGACGTCCACGGGACCGGGCCCGAGGCCAGCCCGCCGACGGCCCAGGTGGCGGCGGCCCCCAGGGTCAGCGCGTAGAAGCGGCGCGAACCGGGCCGACTGACTAAGCCCTGGCGCAGCAGAGCGGTCCCGACGAGCGCGGTGGCCGCAACGACGCCTTGCCGACGCCGATCAGCCGAGGCTGGTTTCACGAGTCGGTGGAAGCGGCGCGTTCGGCCAGGGCGGCCCGGACGGCATCGTCGAAGCCGAGGGGGGTGAACGGGACCAGCGCGCGAATGCGGTCGTCGTGCACGGTCACCTCGTTGGTCATGGAGTCGATCAGGGAACGGCCGGTACGGGTGTCGACGTCGGTCACCAGGCCCAGCCACAGGGCTGACAGCGACGGAGTGAGTAACGGCACCGGGATCATGATCCGCTGCCGCCCTTCTATCTTCGCGACCCGCTGCATCATCTGCAGGTACTGCAGGACCTCGGGCCCGCCGATGTCGAAGTGGCGTCCGGCGGTCTCGGGAACGTCGAGCACGCCAACCAGATAGCGCACGACGTCGGAAAGGGCGATCGGTTGCGTGCGCGTGTGCACCCAGCGAGGCGTGATCATGACGGGGAGGTGCTCGACGAGCTGACGGGTGATCTCCCACGAGATTCCACCGTGCCCGACGATGATGCCGGCCCGCAGGGTCGTCACCGCAACGCCGTGTTCGGCCAGCAGTCGCTCGACCTCGCGGCGACTGCGCAGATGCGCCGAGAGCTGGTCGTCATCGTCGCCGAGACCGCCGAGATAGATGATTCGCTCCACGCCCGCACGCGCCATCGCCGTGCCGAACGCGCGGGCGGCGCTGGCGTCCTTCGCCTCGAATCCCGCACTGTCCAGGGAATGCACCAGGTAGTACGCGACCGCGCAGCCCCGCGCGACCTGGTCGAGCGACTCGGCCTCGGCGACGTCGGCATAGACGGCCTGCCCGGCTCCGTCGTAGTCCTGCGGGTGGCGGGTCATCGCGCGGACGGAATACCCGGCCTCCTCCAAGGCCGGGCACAGGCGCCGACCCACGAACCCGGACGCCCCGGCGACCAGCACGAGCTCGCCGTGCGGGTGCTCTGCCGCCATGCAGCAATCATGCCCGCAATCGAGCTCGCTCAATCACTGGGCGGAAGAGCCGCGCCCGGCCGGGTGTTCCGGTGAGTATGAAGCGCATTGGATTCCTGTCCTTCGGCCACTGGACGGCCTCACCGCACTCGCAGGCCCGATCGGCGGCCGACGTGCTGCTGCAGTCCATCGACCTGGCGATGGCGGTCGAGGAACTCGGCGCGGACGGCGCGTACTTCCGGGTGCATCACTTCGCCAATCAACTGGCGTCACCGTTTCCGTTGCTTGCCGCGATCGGGGCGCGGACCAACCGGATCGAGATCGGGACCGGCGTGATCGACATGCGCTATGAGAACCCGCTCTACATGGCCGAGGACGCCGGCGCGGCCGATCTCATCTCCGGCGGTCGCCTGCAGCTCGGCATCAGCCGCGGCTCACCGGAGCAGGTTATCGAGGGCTACCGGTACTTCGGCTACGTCCCGGCCGAAGGGCAGGATCACGCCGACATGGCCCGCGACCACACGCAGGTGTTCCTCGACGTCCTGCGGGGCGAGGGCTTTGCCGAGCCGAACCCCCGGCCGATGTTCGCCAACCCACCCGGCCTGCTGAGGATCGAGCCGCACTCCGAAGGACTGCGCGAGCGGATCTGGTGGGGAGCGGGCACCCGCAAGACGGCCGAATGGGCAGCCGAGCAGGGGCTGAACCTGATGAGCTCGACGCTGCTCAGCGAGGACACCGGGGTGCCCTTCCATCAGCTGCAGGCCGAACAGATCATCCGCTTCCGCAAGGCCTGGGCCGATGCCGGTCACACGCGTGAGCCCCGGGTCTCGGTCAGCCGCAGCATCTTCCCGATGATCAATGACGTCGACCGGGCCTATTTCGGTCGGGACACCGGCTCAGCGGACCAGGTCGGTTATATCGACGGCGGTCAGGCCCGCTTCGGCAAGACCTACGCCGGCGAACCGGACCAGCTGATCACGGCGCTGGCGCAGGATGAGGCGATCGCCGCTGCCGACACGCTGCTGCTCACCATCCCCAACCAGCTCGGGGTCGACTACTGCGCCCATGTCATCGAGTCGTTGCTGACCTATGTCGCCCCGGAGCTCGGCTGGCGCTGATCGGCCCCGAGGTCAGCTCAACTCGCCGAGAATCTTGTCGATTCGACGTTGCCGGGTCGCCTCGGCCTTCGCCTCGCTGACCTGCCGGACGTACTCCTTGCGCCGCGACGGCGCGAGCTGATCGAAGGCGTCGCGCCGGCCGGCCTCGGCGAGGGCGGTGGCCAACTCGGCCGGAACGGCGATCGTCGGCGGTGCGGAGGCCAGTTCGAGCTCGACGTGCACCGCCTGCCCCGCCTGCAGGCCGGACGCCTCTCGGTGCGCCTTGGACAGGCTGATCAGCGCCAGCCCTGACATCGCCCCGATCGTGGCGTCGAAGCGGTAACCACCGACCTGAACCTGCACCCGCGGGCGCTTCCCGGCGCCGAGCTGGCTCAGCACCTCGTCGGGCACCTCGATGCCCGCATTGTTGCCGAACGCGCGAATGACGGTGTCGAAGCCAGCACTCATGCGGCAGAGAGTAACGAGCCTCGGTGGAGGGATACGCTCGGGTGGTGCCGATGCCCAAGCGAGTCAGCGTCGACGACTTTTTCGCCCAGCTGCCCGACTTCCAGCGTCCGCACCTCGTGGTGCTGCGCACGTTGAGCCTGGCCGCCGACCCGACCGCGCGCGAAGAGCTCAAGTGGAACCTGCCGGTCTACGTCCGCGGGACGAACACCAACCTGTGGATGCTGCAGAACTTCAAGAACCACTGCTCCTTGCGCTTTCCGCCCCCCTTCTTCGCCACTCAGCGGGCGTCGGTCGAGGCGGCCGGCTACGAGTCCGGCGAAGGGTTCATCAAGTTGCGCTACGACCGCGAGTTGCCGACCGATCTGCTCGAGGCGCTGATGCAGGCCCGGATCAAAGACTATGAGACAAGTGACGGCAGTTAGCCGAAGCTCCCGAGGAGAGGATGAGCAATGGCGTTGAATCCGGACGTAGTCCGACTGGCCAAGGGCAAGAACCTGGCCACCGTGGTCACTCTGATGCCCAGCGGCCAGCCGCAGGCGTTGCTGACCTGGGTGGATACCGACGGCGAGCATGTGCTGATCAACACCGAGCCGCAGCGGCAGAAGGCGAAGAATCTGGCCCGCGATCCGCGCATCACGGTGCTCATCCACTCCGCCGACAACCCCTGGGACTGGGCCGAGATCCGGGGCACGGTCACCGGTTCGATCGGCGGTGAGCGAGCCCGTCAGCACATCGACGAGCTGGCCCACAAGTATCTGGGCGTAGACACCTATCCGAACCCGATCGGCCCGGAGGGGCGGATCATCTTCGAGGTCACCGCGGACAAGATCAACACCTCGGGCGGGTAGCCCGACCGAGGTGTACCGCGCTAGGTTCGCGCAATGCCTACAGCGGTGGTGGTTGGAACGGGAACCGGTTGTCTGACGCATGTGCGCGCGCTGCGCCACGCCGGGTTCGAGGTCGCGGCGCTCGTCGGGCGCGACCCCGACAAGACGGCCCGACGAGCGGCCCGTTTCGGCGTGGACAATCCGATGACGTCGCTGACCGACGCCCTGGCCCTGCCGAACGTCGATGCCGTGTCGGTGGCTACCCCGCCGCACACCCACCTGGCGATCGTGCTCGAGGCGATCGCGGCCGGCAAGCATGTCGTCTGCGAGAAGCCCTTCGCCCGCAACCGGGCCGAAGCCGTGCAGATGCAGGCGGCGGCCGAGGCGGCCGGTGTCGTGAACCTGATCGGTACCGAATGGCGGTGGGGGACCGTGCAGGCTCTGGCGGCCCGGGCGATCGCCGACGGTGCCATCGGGACGCCGCGCCTGGCCACGTTGTTGCTGCATGCGCCGTTGCTGGCCGCCGCCGATGCCGAGGTGCCGCACTGGTGGGCCGACGCGGAGCAGGGTGGCGGATGGCTGGGCGGGCACGCCCCGCACTTCATCGACCAGCTGCGGGTCACGCTAGGGGAGTTCGATGGGGTCAGCGCGGCCCTCCCTCTGGTCTCGGACAAGGGCTGGAGCGCCGAGGACACCTACTCGGTGCGCTTCCGAATGGCCTCCGGGGTCGAGGGCGTCATGCAGGGCAGCGCGGCCGACTGGGGCCCGCGCATCACCATGACCCGCTTCGTCGGCAGCACGGGCACCTTGTGGATCGACGGGGCCGGAGTGTGGGTGGGTGATGCCGGCGGTGAGCGCGAACTCGCCGTGCCGGCCGACCTCGTCCTGGGCCCGCCCGACCCGCCGCCGGCCGATGTGCTGGTCAACGCCTATGACCGGATGCGCACAGGCGGCTTCGACATGCAGCCCTACGTCCGGCTGTACCAGACCTTTGCCGAGCTGATCGACGGCCGACCCATGCCGACCGACCCGCGCCCGGGAACGTTCGCCGACGGCGTGGCCGGGCAGTCGGTCCTCGATGCCATTCGGCAGTCGGCCGCGGCGCACGGGCGTTGGACGCCGGTCGAGGTCTAGCTCAAGCGTCCAGACGCGCACGTAGCCGAGCCGGGGCGACCTGCCGGTAGGCATCGCGGATGATCTCGTCGATCTCGTCCCAGTCCGGTTCCAGATCGATGCGGACGCCGATCCAGCCGCGGTGTCCGACATAGGGCGGCCGGAAGAAACGCACCGGGTCGCTCGCGATCAGCTCGGCTTGCGCATCAGGTGGGGCGGGGCACCAGAAGGCCAGCCGGTCGGCGCCATGGTGGTGATCATCGACGGCCACGAACTGCTTGCCCACGAAGAACGCCGGTTCGCCGTGGCTGACCCGCTCGCTCGCTTCGGGCAGCGCCAGGCAGACTTGGCGCAGACGTTCGATGGCCGCCTCAGCCGCGCTGGGCATCGAGTCAGACGCTCTTGACCAGGGTCAGCTGGCCGACGTCGAGATAGCCGGAGCGAAACCCGGCCTCGCAATAGGCCAGGTAGAGCGACCACATCCGCCGAAACGTCTGGTCGAAGCCCAGCGCCTCGATCTTGGCCGCCTGGCCCTCGAAGTTGACCCGCCAGCGCCGCAGCGTCTCGGCGTAGTGCCGGCCGAACATGTACCGGTCGGCGACCTGCAGCGAGGTGGAGTCGACCACCGTGCGATTGATGGCTTCGACCGAGGGCAGCTGGCCGCCGGGGAAGATGTACTTGCGGATCCAGGTGTAGGTGTCCTGACTGGCCCGTACCGCCTCGTCGTCCTGCGTGATGGCCTGCAGCCCGAACCGCCCTCCGGGTACGAGCAGGCGGTCGACGGTCGCGAAGTACTCGGCCCAGTAGTTGGCCCCGACGGCCTCGATCATCTCCACGCTCACCACGGCGTCGAACTGGCCGGTGGTCTCGCGATAGTCCTGTAGCAGCACGGTGGCCCGATCGCTGAACCCGGCCTGGGCGATGCGCTCACGCGCCAATTCGGCCTGCTCGGTCGAGATGGTGAGCGAAGTGACCTGGGCCCCCCGTTGGGCGGCCCGAATCGCCAGCTCACCCCAGCCGGTGCCGATCTCGAGCACCCGGCTGCCCGCATGCACGTGCGCGATGTCGAGCAGCCGATCGATCTTGCGGGCCTGCGCCGCCTGCAGTGGCTCGTTCGAGTTGGCCGGGTTGCCGTCGAACAGGGCTGAGGAGTAGGTCATCGACTCGTCCAGGAACAGCGTGAACATGTTGTTGGACAGGTCGTAGTGCCGGGAGATGTTCTTTCGCGCCCCGCTGATCGTGTTGTCCTCGTGCGGTGGCTGGCGGCTCAGGACCGCGTGGCGGAGGTGCTTGAACACCGAGGGCACCAGATCGCGCATGTTGCCCGCGAAGGCCGCGATCACCCCGGCCGGGTCATCTGAGGTCCAGTCCTCGGCCATGTAGGCCTCGCCGAAGCCGATCGTGCCGGTCGTGCCGAGGCGCGAGAAGAAGGCCTGCGGCCGCTCCAGTCGCATGGTCGGGACGTCGGGCCCGCTGCGTCCGTAGGAGCGTCCGGAGCTCTCGACGACGCGCAGCGGCAAGCGCGGGATCGTGCGCCGCCACAGCTGGCGGGCGATCGCGGCGCGAACGGGTGAGTGCGCCACCTCGGCGACATCGGGCCAGAGCTGCGGATCAACGGGCCGCGTGTCCATTGTCGCCTCCTTCCTCGCACCGTCGGCGGTCAGAGCGCCAGGATCGGCTGCCCCGCTAGGGCCTTCGCCACTACGTTCGCAACGACGGCGTCGTTGGTTCCGTTCTCAGTCTTACCGAATAGTGCCGTGGTCGTGAACTCAGCGGCAAGCTCGTGCCACACCCGGGCCCGGGCCAGCATCGCGTGCTTGCCGCCGGCAATGTTCACATATGCGGCCGAATCCGTGATCGACCGCAGTCGGCTGGTGAAGTCGGCTGAAGCGGCGGGATCGGTGATCCGGTCGGCATCGCCGTGCGCGATCAAGACCTTACGTCCGCGCAGGGGTTCGATGGGGTCACCGGGTTCGATCCAGGGGGCCAGGCCGACCACGGACGCCACATTCGGCTCGTCGGCGGCATAGATCGCGGTCCGCCCGCCCATGGAATGCCCGATCAGTCCGACCGGGAGGCCCGGGAAGCGTTCGGCCAACTCGGTGATCGCCCACCGCGCGTCGGGTACCGGGGACTGCGCCGGGCCGTTCCACCCACGTTCCCGGTAGCGCAGCCGGGCCACGACCAGACCCTGGCCGGCGCCGGCGTGCCGCAGCGCACGTGCGAACGGGAGCATGCGCGCCGCCGGAACGGACCACGGCCGGACGGTGGCCGTGCTCCTGGCCTGGCCGCCGTGCAGCACCAGGGCGATCGCCGCCGCAGTCACGGGCGTTCGATCGACGTGCAGGTAGGGCTCGCTCACGCCGGGCAGACGGTGCCGGCCGGGGGCATCTGCGTCGATACGAGGTAGGTGTTCACCGCGTTGTCGATGCAGCTGCTGCCCCGCCCGTACGCGGTGTGCCCGAAGCCCTGCCAGGTGAGCACCTGTCCGGTGGTCAGCGTCTTGGCCAGGTTCACCGCCCCCTGATAGGGCGTCGCCGGGTCGTGCGTGCCGCCGACGACCAGGATCGGGGCCGATCCGACCGCGCTCTCGACCGGGGGAACGGTGCGCGCCGCCTGCCAGGCCTGGCAGGTGAACAGCGACGCCGCGCTCCACAGGCCGAACATCGGGTACTGCACGGCCCACACCGCGGCGGTGCTGGAGATCTGGGCATCGGTCGGGCCGGCAGGGGAGTCGTTGCACCCGATCGTGGTGGTGGCGTCGATGGAGTTGGTGAACGCTCCGTTGTCCTGCCGCTCGTTGTACTGGTCCGACAGCGCCAGCAACCCCTGTGAGTCGCCCTTCTCGGCCTGCACGATGGCATCGCCGAGCGTGGGCCACGTGTCGGTCGTATAGAGCGCGGACAGCACGCCGTACAGGATGTCGCCACCCGTCGCGGCCCGCGTCTCTCCGGCCTTGTCACTCTTGATCGGGGTGACGTCGGCCTTGGCGACGAGCTGCTCGACTACTTGCCGCGGGTTGCCGAGAACCGCGCAGGACGGGCGGGTCAGACAGTCGGCGGCGAAATCGTCGAACTCCGACTCGAAGCCCTGTAGTTGTGCGGCGGAGGCGGAGATGGGATCGGCCAGCGGGTCGACAGCCCCGTCGAGCACGGCGACGCGGATGGTCTTGGGGTAGAGGTGGGCGTAGACCGCGCCCAGTTCGGTGCCGTAGGAGAAGCCTAGGTAGTTCAGCTGCGGGTCGCCGAGCGCCAACCGGATCTGCTCCATGTCCATGGCGGTGAACAGGGTGTTGTAGAACGGCAGGCTGGCCCCGTACTTGGCCGAGCAGCCCGCGGCGACCGCGGCCTGCTGGGCCTTGGCTGCGGCAAAGCCGGCCGCGGTCCGGACGTCGGGGTTGGCCGCGATCAGCGCGTCCTTGGTGGCGTTGCTGATGCACGAGATCGGGCTGGACAACTCCACCCCGCGCGGGTCGAAACCGATGAGATCGAAGTTGTCGATGATCGAATCGGACAGGTTCGACAGCAGATCCAACGGCAGTGTCAGCCCGGGGACGCCCGGTCCGCCGGGGTTCATCAGCAGGTCGCCGGCCTTCTTCGGCACCGTCGTGTCGTGAACCTTCAGGACCTCAATGTTGATCTTGCGACTGGTCGGGTCGTTGTAGTTGAGCGGCACGGCAAGCTTGCCGCAGAAGATCTGCAGCGTTTTCGCCCGCTTGGCCGGCAGGTCGAGTGAGTTGATGTCGAACAGCTTGGAACAGTCGCTGAACGCGATCGTGGCCGTGCTCGTCGCCGGCGTCGAGCTGCCGCTGGCGGGCGTGGACCGGCTACCACTGGCGGTGATGACCGAGGTGCAGCCGGCCAGGACCAGGACGACGGCGCTGAGGAGGACGAAGCACCGAACGGTGTTCGTGCGGTGCGAGGGCATGCGCTGCAGGCTACTCAAGGCACCTGGGGGCGAAGCTGAGCTAGGCCCCCAAACCGGGCACGATGTCGCCAAGGCCATATGTCGCCGGTGCGTCGAGTTGCTCGTAGGTGCACGAGCGCGGGTCGCGATCGGGTCGCCAGCGGTTGAACTGGGCGGTATGCCGAAAGCGCTCCCCCTCCATGTGGTCGTAGCGGACCTCGACGACCAACTCCGGCCGCAAGGGCACGAAGGAGAGGTCCTTGCCACCGTTCCAGCGGGAACCCTCGCCCTTGCGCGGAGTTCGCTCGCCGGCCTCGTGGGCGGCCCAGTTCCAGGGGTGGTCCTCGAAGTCGGTGACGAGTGGCTCGAGCTCGACCAGTAGCTCGCGCCGGCGAGCCATCGGGAAGGCACCGATCACGCCGACCGAAGCCAGAGCGCCCTCGGCGTTGTAGAGCCCGAGCATCAAGGATCCGACCGCGTCGGACCCGCTCTTGTGCAACCGGTAACCGGCGACCACGCAGTCGGCCGTGCGTTCGTGCTTGATCTTGAACATCACCCGCTTGTCGGGCTGGTAGGCGCCGTCGAGTGGCTTGGCGACGACACCGTCCAGGCCGGCGCCCTCGAACTCGGTGAACCAGCGCTGCGCCTCGTCGACGTCGCGGGTCGCGGGAGTCAGATGGATCGGGGCCTCCGCGGTGGCCAGCGCCGCCTCCAGCGCGGCACGTCGCTCGGCGAAGGGCCGGGCGGTGTAGTCGGTCTGCTCCAGGGCCAGCAGGTCGAAGGCGATGAAGGAGGCCGGTGTCTTCTCGCTCAGCATGCGAACGCGCGAGTCGGCCGGGTGAATGCGTTGTTGCAGCGCCTCGAAGTCCAGGCCGGCGTCGGTGGCGATGACGATCTCGCCGTCGATGACACAGCGGGGTGGCAGCTGGGCCTTCACCGCCTCGATCAGCTCGGGGAAGTAGCGGGTCAGCGGGCGTTCGTTGCGGCTGCCGAACTCCACCTCGTCACCGTCGCGGAAGATGATCGACCGGAAGCCGTCCCACTTCGGCTCGTAGGACGCGCCGGCCGGGATCGTCGGCACCGACTTGGCCAACATGGGGGCGACGGGGGGCATGACGGGCAGATCCACCGCCCCAACCTAGGCGACGACGCGCCTACCGCAATAGTGAGAGCTGCGTTCGTCGCCGTCGGGCGATAGGAGATCTAGAGATTGAGGGCTGAATGAAGAACAAGCGAGTTCTGGTCGTGGGGGCCTCATCAGGTGTGGGGCGGGGTTTCGCTCTTGCGGCCAGCGCGCGCGGTGCGCGGGTCGCCCTCGTGGCCCGCAGCCGCGAGGGCGTGGAGGCCGCAGCGCGCGAGTGTGGGCCCGACGCGACCGCGATCGTCGGAGACGTGACCAGCTCGGCGGACTGCCGGCGCATCGTGGCCGAAGCCGTCCAGGCCCTGACCGGGTTGGACGCCGTCTTCTTCACACCCGCGCCGGGCTATCAACTGCTGCTGGAGGCGACCACGGTCGAGGACTGGGAGGCGCAGTTCCGCTCGATCGTGATCGGGGCGGCCGAGCTGACCAAGGCGGCGCTGCCGAGCCTGTCGCCGGGAGCCGTGGTCGCCTACCTGTCCTCTGTCGTGACCAAGGCGGAGCAGTACGGGATGGCCAGCTACGCCGCGAGCAAGTCGGCGCTGGAATCGATGATTCGAGGCTGGCAGATCGAGCAGCCGCAGTTCCGGTTCTGTCCGGTGGTGATCGGAACGACGGCCGGAGTGAGCTACCGGGAGCAACACCATGGAAACCCGGAACTGCGGCAGGAGATCATCCGCCAGATGGGGGCGCGCGGCTTCCTGCAGGAACGTCCGATGCAGGCGGTGGATCTGGGCGCGTTCCTCTCGGATTTCCTGGGCATCCTCCTCGATCACCCCGACATCGAAGCGAGCGAGATAACCTTGCGTTCGTCCTCCCCGGTCAAACTGGCCGAGCGGTTCCCCTGAGGAGTTGGCGATGAGCGGCGAAGGTGACGTGACGTCCGGGATCACCGTGCAGCGGCTGGGCGGACGAATCGGGGCACTCATCGAGGGCGTCCGGCTCGGGGGTGACATCGGCGCGGAAGCCACCGGCATCATTCGCAGCGCGTTGCTGGAGCACCGGGTCGTCTTCTTCCGCGGCCAGCAGCATCTCGACGATGCCGAACACCTGGCCTTCGCCAACCTGCTCGGACCGACCACGCTGTCGCACCCGATCGTGAACGACGGTTCGAGCAAGGTGCTCAACGTCGCCGCGATCAACGGAATGGCGGCCAACAGCTGGCATACCGACGTGACCTTTGTCGACCGTCCGCCATCGATCAGCGTGCTCCGTGGCGTCACCATCCCGCCGTACGGGGGAGACACCTGCTTCGCGAGCACCATCGCGGCCTATGAGGCGCTGCCGGCCCCACTTCGGGCGCTGGCCGATGAGGCTCGAGCCATTCACACGAACCTGTACGACTATGCCGCGTACGGCGAGAACGGGCAGTTCCGCGACGACGACCGGATGAAGAAGGTCGCCTCCGTTCGCTACGAGGCCGAGCACCCGGTCGTGCGCATCCACCCGGAGACCGGCGAGCGGTCGCTGCTGCTCGGGCACTTCGTCAAGTCGCTGGTCGGCTTCAACACCCTGGACTCCAATGCCTTGGTGGGTCTGCTCCAGAGCCGGATCACCCGGCTGGAGAACACGGTGCGGTGGAAGTGGACCCAGGGCGACGTGGTGATCTGGGACAACCGTTCGACCCAGCATTACGCGATCGCCGACTTCGGCCAGCATCCCCGCGAGGTTCGCCGAATTACCGTGGCCGGCGAGATTCCAGTCGGCGTCGATGGTCAATCGAGTCGCATGCTCATCGGTTCGGCACCCTCGTATACCGAGATCGACAGCCTGGTTAGTTAGTCGCGGCCACGGCCGAGCCGGCCCTACTTGCCGGTAACGGCGACGGTGGCGGTGGAGTTGGCGAAGCAGCTGAAGCCGGCCGGCAGCGCCTGACCCTTGTCGACGGCCTCCTTCAGAATGTTGAGGCACTTGTCGGTGAGCACGTTCGGGTCATTGCTGACGGACGCGGCGAGGGCCTGATTGGCCGCCGCCTGGCCCTGCGCGGTCAGCTGGGCCTGCGTAGCAACGCGGGTCGCGGCCACCTGCTGCTGCAGCTGGTTGATCTTGTCCTGAGTCGCGCTGTCGAAGTTCAGCAGCGGGATGCTCACGGTTTGCACGTCGATCCAGGTGCCGATCTCGGACACCATCTGCGCGTGGACCTGGCTGGACAGGCTTGACCCGCTCGCGGCGTTCAGGGGTTGGTTCGTGCTCAGGCCGTTCTGGTCGATGCCCAGGGGGTCGTAGGTGGCGAACGCTTCGTTCATCGCGCTCTGCAGGTCGCGGAGCACCAGGTTGTCGGTGATCGCGTCGTTGTCCTTGTAGTTGCGGAAGAGATAGTCGACGCCGGTCGGGCGGATCTGCCAACGGATGGATACGTTCACGCAGGCCGTTCCCTGGCGAGCGATGCGCACATTGATGCAGGTGGCCACCGCACCTTGTTGCTGCTTACCGGCGGCGCCACCGTCGGAGGCGTAGGTGTCGGTTTGCACGGCGTCGTTGAGCTCCGTGACGTTCTCCCACGGCGCCTTCAAATGCAGGCCGTTCTGCAGGTAGCCGGTTGGCCGCCCAAACGTGGTGAGCACGCCGACGTTCTTGGTCCCTACCGTGGTGACGCAGCTGAGAGTGCCGATCAGTGCACCCAGCGCGATGGCGGCGTAACCACCCCAGTGGAACAGCCGCGGCCCCAGCACGCGGTTGGCCGCGACCTCGTCGTGGTCACCCACAGACCCCGCGGGCTCGCGGCGAAGCATCCGACCGGTCACTACAACGGCGACCACACCGAGCACGACGAAGATGCACGCAAAGACCAGCTGACCCATGAGACCACCCTCTAGCAACCCCGCGCCGGATCCGGCGCGCCACGCCGCGATCGGGGCAAGTGCGGCTAAATACCGTGCGCGGTGTCGGTGGCAGTCGTTAGGCTGACTCGTCGAGGGCAGCGTCCACATAGCAGTCGGGAGATCCGATGAAGGCCATTGCAGAGTTCGCGATTCGTCGACGGTGGTTTGTGATCATCGGGTGGCTCGTGCTGGTTGTGGCTGCTCAGGGGATCGCCGGCGCGATGGGCGGTTCGGCCTATAAGGACACGTTCAGCCTTCCGCACACCGAGACGGCGGCCGTGGCCAAGATCCTCAAGAGCGCCGGACTGGACAACCAGAACGGCGCCCAGGGCACGGTCGTCCTCAAGAACACCGACAACTCGGCCTTCACCGAGGCGCCGCCGCAGCTCGAGGCCGCGCTGGTCAAGCTGTGCAGCTCCGGCAATCGCGTAGTTCTCATCTCCACCCCGTGGCAGTCGATCGACTGCGCCACTGGCGAGGTGACGGCGGGCAACCCCAAGTTGCTCAACGAGGGGCGTGGCTCGGACACCGCGTTGATCTCGATCAACTGGCAGGCCAATCACTACGACCCGGCCCAGTTCAAGCACGTCTACGACTCGCTCAAGACGTTTCAGAGCTCATCGCTGCAGGTCGAGTTCACCGGCAACGCGTTCAACGGGATCGGCCAGAGCCAGGGGTCAGGTAGTTCGGTCTTCATCGGCTTCCTGGCCGCGCTGATCATCCTGGCCCTGGTCTTCCGCACGGTGGCCGCGACCGTCCTCCCGCTGGCCAGCGCGGCCGTGGCCCTCGTCGGTGGTCTGGGACTCATCGAGATCCTCAGCCACATCATCAACGTCTCGAACATCACGCCCTATCTGGCCGAGTTGATGGTGATCGGCGTCGGCGTCGACTACGCCTTGTTCATCGTCACCCGACATCGCCGGAATCTGCGCCGTGGGGTGCCGATGGGCGAGTCGATCGTGCTGGCCATCAACACCTCGGGCCGCGCCGTGCTCTTCGCCGGCTGCACCGTCTGCATCGCCATCCTGGGCCTCATCGCGCTCGGGGTGAGCTTCTTCAACGGCATGGCGGTGGCGACCGCGTTCGCCGTCGGCTTGACCATGGCGGCCTCACTCACCCTGCTGCCCGCGCTGCTGAGCCTGTTCGGGTCCAAGGTCCTGCCGCGAAAGCAGCGGGCCGCGGTGCGCGCCGGGGAGTTCATCAGTCACGAGCCCGCCGGCTGGTGGGCCCGCTGGGCCAAGTTCATCGCCCGGCGTCGGATCCCGGTCGCGATCGGGTCGGCGGCCGTCATGATCGCCCTCGCGATCCCGTTCTTCGCCATGCAGCTCGGGGCGAGTGATCAGGGCAGCGATCCGAGCGGCTCGACGACCCGGGTCGGTTACGACCTGATCAGCTCGCAGTTCGGCGTCGGCTACAACTCGACCCTGGAAGCGGTGGTGCACGGTCCGGGCGCTTCCGACCCCGCGTATCTGGACAAGGTGAGCCAGACGCTGGCCAGCACTCCGGGAGTCGACCCGACCAGTGTCAGCACGGTGAAGCTCAACGACAACGTCGCGTTCGTGACGTTCAAGTCGACGACCTCGCCGCAGTCGGAGAAGACCTACCAACTGGTCCGTCACCTGCGCAATGACGTCCTTCCACCGCTCTATGAAGGCACGGCGAACCGCATCTACACCTACGGTGACACCGCGATCAACGTCGACTTCGCCAAGGTGCTGGGCCGAAAGATGCCGCTGTTCATCGGCGTCGTCGTCCTGCTGTCCTTCCTCCTGCTCATGCTGGCCTTCCGCAGCATCGTCGTCCCGCTGACCGCGGCCGTGATGAACCTGCTGGCCGCCGCGGCCACGTTCGGGCTGGTCGTCGCGATCTTCCAGTACGGCTGGGGTTCGGACGCCATCGGCGCTGGGCCCGGTGGACCGATCGACGCCTGGATACCGGTCATGCTGTTCGCGATTCTGTTCGGCCTGTCCATGGACTACCAGGTGTTCCTCGTCAGTCGAATGCACGAGGAGTGGGTCCACACCAAGGACAACGAGCGGGCCGTCACCTTCGGCCAGGCCGAGACCGGCGGCATCATCACGGCGGCCGCGCTCATCATGATCGCGGTGTTCCTCGGCTTCCTGATCAGCCCCGGACGGCCGATCAAGATCTTCGGTTTCGGGCTGGCCGCGGCCGTGTTCCTCGACGCGTTCATCCTGCGTACCATGCTCGTGCCCTCGCTCATGCACATGTTCGGTCGGGCCAACTGGTGGTTCCCCCGCTGGCTGGATCGCATCACCCCGCGGCTGTCCGTCGAACCGCCGGAGGAATCGCTCCCAGTCGAAGCGCCGGAGACACCTCCGCCTCCGCACGAATATGCCGGCACCTGAGAGCTGCTGGTCACCGATCGCTCGGGTCCGCGTCCGCCCGTTACGTACCCTTGGGTGAATCAGTGACAACGACCCGAGCGAATATCGGTCCGAGCCACCCTTCGGCGCGGCCTGGTGGGCTCGCGGCCGCAGTCGGCTGTCCTGGACCTCGACCGGTCGGATCGCCGGCTGGATCGGGCTGTGGGTCGCCCGGCTGGCCGTCGGCCTCGGTTTTGCCTCCGTCATCGCCCGGGCGCTGCCCTACCGGGCGACGGTCGACGGCGTTCCGGTGCGGGTCGAAACCACCATCTTCACCCGGCGCGGGCTCAGCGCCGACACCACCTTCGGCAGCTGGAACTTCCCGAACTTCACCGGCCTGCCCATCGGCATCCACCTCTCGCCGCTGAACATCGACCTGCTCAGCGTGACCCGGGCGGCCAGTCCCAACACCGACGCCTACGTGACCAAGCTCAAGGCCGACGCCGCCGCGCGGCTGCCCTACGCGGCGCTCTGGCTCGGGGGCGAGATCCTGGTCGGCTTCCTGCTCGGCCTGGGCGTATTCGCGCTGGCTGAGATCGCCGTGCGCTATGCCCGCGGCTTGAGCCGGCGTCCGCACGAGCTGCGCCGGCAACTGGTCCAGCTCGCCGCCGGGGTCGCTGTCGTGGCGGTGATCGCCGCCTACGGAGCGGTGACCTACAACCCGCGATGGGCCAAACAGTCGCGACTGTCGGGCACTCTGGCCGCGTTCCAGCTGTTCCCGGACCAGCTCAGCCAGTACTACGCGCAACAGACCAAGGCGTACGACGCGTTGACCTCGATCATCGGCATCCAGGCCGCCCTGCAGAATCAGATCGCGCAGCGCGACGCCCCGGACACGGCGTTCAACATCATGTTCATCTCCGATGTGCATCTGGCCGCGGTCTACCCGCTCGTGGCCCAGTACGCGAAGAACTTCAACGCCAAGCTCATCGTGAACACCGGCGACGAATCGGAGTTCGGGTCAGCGGCCGAGCTGACGCCGTCCTTCCTCGATTCGATCGCCACGCTCACCAAATCGATACCGATGCTCTGGATTGCCGGCAACCACGACTCGCCGGCAGTCCAGGCCACCATGGCGGGCATCACCGGCGTCACCGTGATGGGCAGCAAGACCGCAACGACCGACGGCGGCTACACCGTGGGCGGAAGTCAGGTCGACGCCTACGGGCTCACGATCGCGGGTGTGCCCGATCCGCGGGTGTACGGGGCGGTCGGCGCCTACGGATCCGATGACGGGGCAACGACGGACAAGCTGGAGAAGAAGGCGATGAACACCGCCGTCAGTGCGGTCCCCTCCGCGGCCAAGTTCGACATCTTCGCCACTCATGAACCCGTCGCGGCCAGCCAGCTCGCGCAGGACCTGAGCGGGCGGATTCGGCAACTGAACTCCGGACACCTCCATGCGCAGAACAAGACCCCCGACGTCCAGAGCGGGTCGACGATCGACCTGGTGGAGGGATCGACCGGTGCGGGTGGGCTGGACAACCTGGGCAAGAACTCGAGCCGTCCACCTATCGAGTTCAGCATCGAGTCGGTATCGGCCAGCTGCCAGTTCACCCGGGTACTGCGCTTCCAGCTCAACCATTCGAGCACTCCGACCAGCCCGACCTCGAACACGGTCGGCGACGACGTCACCGTGTCGAGCCGCTATCTGAAGCCCCAGAAGGTCGACGCCGGGCGGACCTGCGACGTCAGTGCGGGGGTGGAACCGCCGGCGAAACTGGGCTCGTCGTAACCGGCTCAGGCCGGTCTCGGCCCCACTGCCGCCTTGACCGACCGCTCGGGCGTTGCGTACTAGCATCTCGATACCGCTCGGCGAAGCGTCCTGCACCTGACGCGCAGGAGTCCGGCACGTGATGGAGGAACCTGTGGCTGCCCGATCCCGAAGGCCTTCCGGGCCGGAGACGAGTGTCGGCCAGCTCGAGGAGGCGCTCAGCCGGGTGCTGACCTGGGCCTGGCGCGAGGATGTGGTCGCCGAACGGATCCGGCGGGCCAAGTCGGACCTCCCGCGCGGTCCGCTTCTGCTCCTGGGAACCTTGAGCGTGGCCGGTCCCGCGCGGCTCAGCGAGCTGGCCGCGATTCTCGGAGTGGACAACTCGACGCTCACGCCGCAGGCACAACGCCTCGAGCGCGATGGTCTCGTCCTGCGCATCTCCGACCCGACCGATCGCCGCGCGGCCCTGCTGGAGGTGTCGCGCACCGGACGGGCGCTGCTGAGAAGGATGCGGACGGTCCGGCGCGAAATGCTGGCCGAGTTGTTCGCCGACTGGTCCGAGGAGGACGTTCAGGCCGCCGCCATCGGGCTGGCCGGGATCGCCGACACCCTGGATCCGGAGTCGGTCGCCGCGGCTACTTGATGGCCATCGGGGTGAGCGGTGAGCCGACCGAGCCGGTCACCTCGATGCCGACGCTGGAGAACAGGAACTCCCAGATCCCGTCCTGCGCGCAGTCGACGGCCAGGTTCTCGAAGTCGAACATCTCGCCGAGCATCAGGCCCATGTCGCGGATCGTGACCTGATGGAACGGGATGCCACCGCCTTCGACGGTGCTCGGCCACGCCTCGGCCGCCCAGTTGTCGACCGCGAGCGCGGCGACCTCACGGTCGTAGAGCCACCGGCAGCTGTCGAGGCCGAGTCCGGCCTCGTTACCGTTGAACTTGACCTTGTCGCCCTGGCGGAAGTAGCGGATCCAGCCGGTGCGAACGAGCAGGATGTCGCCCGAGCGGACCTGCACTCCCTGGCGCTCTTCGGCGGCCGAGAGGTCGGCCGCGGTGATCTCGTAGGAGTCGGGCAGGATGTCGACGCCCTTGAGGGCCGCGATGTCGAGCAGCACGCCCCGCGAGATGAGGTTGTTGACCGCCTTGGCGAAGGAGTTCTTGCTCGCGCCCACGAAGTTGTTCACCGCGCCGGACGGGACGTCGTTGTAGAACCGGTCGTTGTAGCCGACGTGGGCGAGGCTGTCCCATTGCGTCGCCGACTGCAGCCCCATGATGATCATGTCGTCGGCAGAGATCATGCCGTCGGCTGCACCCGCGGTGTCCGAGGGCAGAAAGCTCATGATGTGCACCGGGTTGATCCGGAAGCCGCCGGGCAGGAAGGGTCCGTTCTTGTCGAACGGAATACCGCAGTTGAAGATCTTGCCGGTCTTCACGAGCTTGGCTGCCTCGACGCGCACCTCGGGCGTGACGAAGTTCAGACAACCGATCTCGTCGTCGGCACCCCATCGACCCCAATTGTTGAGCTCCTTGCCCAACTCGTGGTGCGGCCACTTCCTGCTCTCGGTCATTGCAGCTCCTGACGCAGTCGATCAAAGGTGGGGGCAATGGGTAGACCGGCAAACCGTCCGCAATCGACGATGCTCTGCGGGCGAGAGTAACTCAACTAGTTGGTACATACAATGTTTCTTTCAGCGGTGCGGCGTTGACCCGCTCGGGTGGGGAACACTACTGTTTGGCCGCCTTCAATCCGCCGGCTGCGGACACGTATGTGCGCAGTAGGCCCTATCGATCCAAGCCGATTAGACGGGAGTCTTTGATGACTGATTCTGGCGGAGCAAGCAGCGGACGTCTGCAGGGGAGAACCGCTCTCATCACCGGGAGTGCCTCGGGTATGGGCCGGGCCGGTGCCCGGTTGTTCTCCGCGGAGGGCGCCCGGCTCATCCTCGTCGACCGCAACGAGGACGGCGCGAAGGCGGTGGCCGATGAGATCAACGGTAATGGTGGCTCGGCCGAGGCGTACGGGGTGGAGCTCAGCGATCAGCCGGCCTTGGCCGCCCTGGTCGAGACGATCAAGGATCGATACGACGTGCTCGACGTGTTCTGGAATCAGGCCGGCATCACGGGTCCGACCAGGCTGGACTACGACCTGGCCTCGTGGACCGAGTGCCTGATCGTGAACACCTGGGTGCCGATGTACCTGACCCAGCAGTTCCTGCCGTTGCTCCAGAAGTCTGCGTCCGCATCGGTCATCTGCACCGCGTCCACTGCCGGCCTCGGCGGTAATGCGCTCTTGCCGACCTATGGGGTCAGCAAGAGCGGCCTGATCAACTTCGTCCGTTCCGCGGCGCTGCTGTTCGCCGAGGACGGCATCCGGGTCAATGCGATCTGCCCCGGCGCGACGGACACCGCGTCGATGCGCCGCGACGTCGACCTGGGCATCGTCAAGGCCACCATGGAGCAGGTCGCCGCGGCGGTGCCGATGAAGCGAATGGCGACTCCGGGCGAGATCGCCGACACCGCGCTCTACCTGGCCTCCGACGCGTCCCGCTACGTCACCGGGATCTGGATCCCCGTGGATGGCGGCGCCACCGCGAGTTCATAACGCGAGCGTCCGAGAGTCAGCCGGCGCGAATCGGCTGATATTTGCGCCGATGCGGTTACCCTCGAGGTGGGTCAACCTCCTGGTGACCCGGTGACCAGCGGTCGGGATCAGCCGGTGCGGCACGTGACGAGCGCCAAAGCAGCACGGACGTCGCATTTCGATGCGGTCCGTGACCTCCAGTACGTGAAGCCCTTGATGCGCGGCTGGTCGCACATGGCCTGGTTCGTGCTCTGCCTGACGTTCGGGCCCTGGGCGATCGTCGCGCATCACGCCACCCGGCCGCTGATCGCCCTGACCATCTACGTCACCGCGATTGCCGGCCTGTTCGGCACCAGCGCCTTCTATCACTGCGGTAGCTGGTCGAGCACCGCGGCCGCCCGCTGGCAGCGCCTGGATCACGTCATGATCCTGTTCATGATCGCCGGTACCGCGACGCCGGCCTTCCTGCTGACCGGTCTGGGATCCGTCGGGCTGCTCGCGACTATCGCGATGTGGACGGTGGCGCTCGCCATCGCCGCGGTCCACCTTCGCCACATGCAGGTCTCGGAGAAGCTCATCGGGGCGGCGTTCCTGATCCTCGGCTGGCTCGGGGTCCTGGCGATCCCGACGATCTGGCTGCATTGCGGCGTGTCCGCCGCCCTGTTGATCGCCATCGGCGGAGTGCTCTACACCCTGGGCGCCGTCGCCTACCACCGACGCCAACCTGACCCCGTGCCGTTGGTGTTCGGATATCACGAGGTCTTTCACACCTTCGTCTGCGCCGCCGCTACCTGCCAGTTCATCGCCATCACGTTCTGCATACTCTGACCGATATCAAGACCGAAGGGATCAGTTCATGCAGCAGGAGATTCTCTACACCGCCGAGGCGCTGTCGACCGGCGCCGGGCGCGACGGTCACGTGCGCAGCACCGACGGTCGGGTCGACCTCGACCTGGCCATCCCGGTGTCGATGGGTGGTTCCGGGCAGGGGGCTAACCCGGAGGAGTTGTTCGCCGCCGGGTACGCGGCCTGCTACCACTCCGCCCTGCAGGCCATCGCCCGGGCGCAGAAGATCGAGATCAGCGACTCCACTGTCGGGGCTCGCGTGCACATCGGACCGAACACCGAAGGCGGTTACGAGCTGGCCGTCGAGCTCGAGGTCACCATCCCGAACCTGCCGCACGAGCAGGCCCAGGCCCTCGCTGACACCGCGCACCAGGTCTGCCCGTACTCCAACGCCACTCGCGGCAACATCTCGGTCACGGTAACCGTCGTCGACGACTGAGCCCCGGCGATCAGGCCTTGGCCTGCATGCTGGACCGGGCTGGGTTGCCCTGCTTGGCCGCCTTGGGATCCTTCTCGCGACTGCTTGGCCCGGACGCCGGCCTCGATCTGCTCGCCGAGGTTCTTGTCCACCTTGCGCCAGTAGTCGAAGGCGCGCGCCAGGACGGGCTCGCTGACCCCGTTGAGCAGGTGGCCGACGATGTTGTCGTCAACCGCTCGCGGCCGGCGTCGTCGAGCACGTCGCGCACCAGCGTGCCGGCCTGGACCCAGTCGTCGTCCTCGGCATGTGGGGTGTACGCGGCCCGCACCATGTCACCGTCGGCGTACCAGAGGCCGCCGTCGTCGGTCAGCGCCGGGTCAGCCTTCGGGCCGCCGTAGGAGTTCGGCGCGTAGACCGGGTCGGTGACGTTCTGCATCCGCATCGCGCCGTCCTTGGAGTAGCTGTGCACCTCGACGTGCGGCGAGTTGACCGGGATCTGCCGGTAGTTGACGCCGAGCCGGGCCCGGTGCGCGTCGGAGTAGCTGAACCCCCGGGCGAGCAGCATCTTGTCCGGCGAGAGGCCCGTGCCGGCGACGAGGTTGTTCGGCTCGAAGGCGGCCTGCTCCATCTCGGTGTGGTAGTCGGTGACGTTGCGGTTGAGCGTCAGCCGCCCGACCTCCTGCAGCGGGTAGTCGCCGTGCGGCCAGACCTTGGTCAGGTCGAACGGGTTGAAGCGGTAGGTCTTGGCCTCCTCGAACGGCATGATCTGCATGCTTCAGCGTCCAGCTCGGGAACTCGCCGGCCGCGATGTGCTCGAAGAGGTCGCGCTGGTGGTAGTCGGTGTCGACCGAGGCCATCTGGTCGCCCTCGTCCTGGGTGAAGAACTCGATGCCCTGGTCGGTCTTGAAGTGGTACTTCACCCAGAACCGCTCGCCCTCGGCGTTGATCCACATGTAGGTGTGGCTCGAGTAGCCGTTCATGTGCCGCCAGGTCCGCGGAATGCCGCGGTCGCCCATCAGCCAGGTGACCTGGTGCGCCGACTCCGGCGACAGCGTCCAGAAGTCCCACTGCATGTCGTGGTCGCGCAGGTTGTTGTCCGCAGCGCCGCTTC
The DNA here is from genome assembly GCA_963828015.1 of uncultured Actinomycetes bacterium. Lineage (GTDB taxonomy): Bacteria > Actinomycetota > Actinomycetes > Mycobacteriales > Jatrophihabitantaceae > CAVPUA01. The sequence continues at coordinate 951,221 of CAWHCD010000006.1, read as the reverse complement.
TGCGAGCGGATGAAGTGCTGGAACTTCATCGGATCCTTGATGAAGAAGACCGGCGTGTTGTTGCCGACGATGTCGAGGTTGCCCTCGCTCGGTGTAGAACTTCACCGCGAAGCCGCGCGGGTCGCGCCAGGTGTCCGGGCTGCCCCGCTCGCCGGCCACGGTCGAGAACCGGATCAGTACGTCGGTCTTGGCGCCCGGCTGGAATACGGCCGCCCGCGTGAACGCGCTGACGTCGGCCAGTCACCTCGAACGTCCCGAACGCGCCGCCACCCTTTGCGTGCGGCTGCCGCTCCGGAATGCGCTCGCGATTGAAGTTCGCCATCTGCTCGAGCAGGTAGTGGTCCTGCAAGAGCAGCGGACCATCGGGGCCGATGGACAGCGAGTGCTCGTCGCTGGCGACCGGCACCCCCGCGTCGGTGGTGGTGGGCGGAGATTTCCGATCGCGCATGAGCCACTCCTTTGCCGGTACTTCAGGATCTTCAGTGAGTACCCAGCGGGTGGCCGATCGAAACGGCTCAGGCCGGCTCGGGCACCCCGTCCGGATCGCCGCCCGGATCGTCGGGGCTCGCCTCGATCGGTGGGGGCGGTAGCGGTTCGGGTGCATCGGGCAGCAATTCGGCGGCGTCGTCGGGAATGGGCTCGTCGGGATTGATCAGTGGTTCCGGTTCGGGGATCGGTTGCACCATCGGTCTAGTCAAGCAGTCCGACGTCTACGCCGCGATGCATCCGACGAGGGCTCGGGGGCGTGGGGCCGCCGCGCTTCTCACCAGCGGCTGGCGTCGCGCGCGGTGGAGAAGTAAGGCTCGGGCCAGGCGCGTTCGGGCAGGGTGTGAACGCGCGCCCAGCCGCTGGGACCGTCGAGCCCGTCCCAGGCTTCGAGCACCGTGCCACTGCTGGACACGGTGAGCGTGAAGCAGTCGGGTGTGTCCTCCTGCGGGATGCCCGCACCGGCCGGGTGGATCCGGACGACGCGTCCGGCCGCGGTCGCGGCCGCCTGCGCCTGATCGATGGGGAGTCCGAGCAGCATGTCGGGGGTCAAGTCGATCGCGTTCTCCATCACTCGACGGTAGATCCGCCGAAGTAAGCGTCGAGTAGCTATCGGATGAACATCGAGTCGATCGACGATGAGGCAGTTAAGCGCGCCGGTAGCGCGCGAACAGCGCGTCATCCTCTTCGAGCAGGCCGGCCAGGTGCAGTGGTCGGGCCGCCGCCCAGGGCGTTCCTGAGCTGAGCTGACCCGCGCCCGGCCCCGACAGCAGCGCGGTGAGCGAAAGGCACAGCTCGTCGACCAGGCCGGCATCGGCCAGCGAGGTGAACAGGCGCGGACCGCCTTCGCACAGCAAGCGGGTCAGTCCGCGTTCGCGCAGCGAGGTGAGGGCCAGGGTCAGGTCGAGATCGTGCTCGCCGCACTCGAGTACCTCGGCGCCGAGTTGTGCGCGCACGTTCGCATCGGCCTCACTGGTCGTGATCACGATCGTGCCCGGATCGCTGAGCAAAGGCGTGGTCGGGTCCAGCCGCAAGGACCGCGAGAGCACGACGATGGGCAGCACCGGCGCCAGGCCGTACTCGGCCCGCACCGCGAGGCGGGCGTCGGTGAAGGTGGCTAAGCGGTAGTTCTCGGCTCCTGCGGTGCTCGCGCCGACCAACACGACGTCGGCGAGGTCCCGCAGCGCGGCGAAGACGCGATTGTCGCCGGGTGTCTGCAATCCCTTGGACAACCCGTTGGCAGTGATCGCCCCGTCGAGACTGGCGACGAAGTTGGCCCGCAGCCCGCCGTCAGCCAGCCAGTCATCGGCGTAGTGGCGGTGGACGTCGGTGTCAGCGCCGCTGACCGGAAGGAGTGTGCGCACGGTTCATCATCGCAAACGCATAGGCTGCTCAGTCGTGCCCATCCACCTCGTCGACCGTCGGCCCGACGTCGATGCGGCGACGTTGATTGCCGGGCTGGTGCCGCCCCCACTGTTCACCGGCGTCGGGTTCGGCGACTACCGACCGGACCCCGCCGAGCCGTCGCAGCGGGCCGCGCTGATCCGGTTGCAGGAGTTTGCCGAGTCCCTGAACGCCGGGTCCGGGCGGCGGCGGCGCGCGCCGACCTCGCCCACCGGGGTCTACCTCGACGGCGGCTTCGGCGTGGGCAAGACGCATCTGCTGGCCGCGCTCTGGCACGCGGCCCCGGCGCCCAAGGCGTATGCGACCTTCGTCGAGCTGACGCACCTGGCCGGGGCGTTGGGCTTCACCACCTTGGTCGAGCAACTGGGCGGGATGCGGTTGCTGGCGATCGATGAGTTCGAGCTCGACGACCCCGGCGACACCGTGCTGGTCTCGACGCTGCTCAGCCGCCTGGCCGAGCGCGGGGTGCGGCTGGCCGCGACGTCCAACACCCTGCCCGACCGGCTGGGCGAGGACCGCTTCGCCGCCGCTGACTTCCAGCGGGAGATCCAGGGGCTGGCGGCCCGGTTCGAGACCGTGCACATCGACGGGCCCGACTACCGGCACCGTGGTCTGCCACCGGTGCCCGAGCCATGGAGCGACGTCGAACTGGCCGAACGCGCGGATGCGCGGACCGGGGCCAGCCTGGATGGGTTCGACGCGCTCACCGAACACCTGAGCCGGCTGCACCCATCGCGCTACGGCGCCCTACTGGACGGGGTGTCGGCGGTGTACGTGCAGGGAACGCATCCGGCGCCCGACCAGGCCGTGGCGCTGCGCCTGGTCGTGCTCGCCGACCGCCTCTACGACCGGCAGCTGCCGTTCGCGCTGAGCGGAGTCGCGATTGATCACCTGTTCGATCAGGGCATGCTGGAAGGTGGGTACCGCAAGAAGTACCGGCGGGCGGTCAGCCGACTGGCCGCGCTGAGCCGGCTCGAGCGCGGCCGAGCCGAAGGAGGGTCCGATGCCTAAGCGCACGATGACCAGCCGCCTGATCGGAGCGGCGATGCCGTCGACGCTTGACTCGGCGCTGGACGTGATGCTCGACCATGCCCTCAAGCTCCAGCACGAGGTCGTCGTCGGTTACGTCGACCGGCTGCGGCAACGCTCGGACAGCACGCCGGCCGCGGTGCAGGCGCGCGTGGAGAAGCAGTACCTCGCCTCGGTGTCGGGTATCGGCGCCCTATCCGGCGGGGTGGCGGCCGTCCCGGGCCTGGGCACCACCGCCAACGTCGCCACCGTGCTGGCCGAGGTCGCCGCCTTCGTCGAGGCCACCGCGCTCTTCACCCTCGCCGTCGCCGAGATCCACGGCTACCGCTTCGACGACCTCGAAGTCCGGCGGGCCCTCGTCCTTGGCGTGATCATGGGCGACATCGGCGCGGGCGCGGTCGAGACGTCGGCCCTCGCCGGGGCGCGCTGGGCTCCGCTGCTGGCCCGGGGTGTCAACCGTGAAGCCCGCGCCGGCGTGAACCACCAGGTCGTGCGCCGCTTCGCCACCCACTTCGGCACCCGGCAGGGCGTGCTGGCTCTTGGCCGGGCACTGCCGTTCGGCGTCGGCGCCGGCGTCGGCGCCAGCGGCAACTATCTACTCGGTCGATCCTCGGTGCGGGCCGCGCGACGGGCATTCGGCCCACCGCCGCCGACGTTCGGGCCCCGCATCATCGAGGGCTAGGCGGCAGGCAGTCGCGCTTGCCCGCTCAGGATGACGGCTGAATTTACTCGGATCGTTCCGGGTGGCGTCCGGGTCGCGTGCGGATTGCAATTCGTTGGGTGCCCCGGTAGGCGACGTGGACTTTTCCAGGCGCGGAGGGCTTGGGTCGTGAACCTGCGGACCACTCAGGCGGACGCCGGGCCGGAGCCCAAGAACCATCCGACTCTGTCGATGTGCGGATGGGGGCCTGGGTGCTGTTTCGTGGCGAAGCCGTGTGTCTAAGTGCGTTTGCACAAGGCCGCGCCTATTCCAGAGGCGGCGAGTTATGCGTTGAGCGAGCACCGCTGGGCTGTCCGATTGCCTGATCGCCTTACCTCGTCCAGGGCCTAGACGCTCGACCCTTTACGCCTGTGTCGTTAGATCCTCGACGCGTACTCGGCGTCCTCTGCCTCAGTCAGGTTGGGGTTGGCGTACACGACCAGGGCGTAGATAACGAAGCCGGCTAGGGCGATGTAGGTGAGGGACCACACTGGGTAGTAGGGCATCCACCAGATCGCGCTGATGGCCATCACCGCGCCGGCGACGATGCCGATCCAGCGGCTGAACTGGTTGCCCAGCAAGACACCGAAGGAACTGCAGATGATGACGATGGCGACAACCACATAGAGCCAGCCGTAGGTCTTGAGGCTGTGCCCGAACAGTGCGTTTTCGAGGTTGTCGGGTACCGCGCCGCTGTAGTTGAACGCCCAGATCGCGTCAAAGATTCGCATGATGCCTGCGATGCCCAGAATTGAGCCGGCGAACAGTCGCCATCCGTCTCCGTCACCTCTGTACTCCGCCACGGGAAGTCCTCTCAATGGGAGTGAGTCACCGCTGAGTGTGCTGACCTCTCCACCCGTCGGCAATAGCTCGACCGTCGAATTCTTCGGGCGCTATCAGGCGCAGGTTCGGATGGGCCGGGAACGAGGAGTCATTCGCCTAGGGGATAGGTGGTCTCCGGCCGTTGGGCCGACTCTCGGTCGCCGTAGACGGCCAGGGCGTAGATGACGAAGCTGCCGATCAGGATGTAGGTCAACGACCAGACCGGGTAGTAGGGCATCCACCAGATCGCACTGACGGCCATCACCGCGCCGGCGACGATCCCGATCCAGCGGCTGAACTGCGATCCAACTATCACCCCGAGGGAGGCGACCACCAGAACCAGGGCGACGATGAGGTAGACCCAGCCGTAGGTCTTGAGGCTGCGCCCGAAGAGGGCGTCTTCGAGGTTGTCGGGTACCGCGCCGCTGTAGCTGAACGCCCAGATCGCGTCGAAGAATCGCATGATGCCCGCGATCCCCAGTGCCGTGCCGGCGAAGATTCGCCACACCTCACCCCTGTACTGCATGGCCGACGTCCTCTCGGTCTGAATGATCCAGGCTGAGTGTGATGACATCCGCCCGTTTCGGCAATAGCGGCCTCGACGCTGGGGCGCTGCATAAGAAGCTAGGTCGACACGAATCAGAGCGCCGAGCCGAACGCCTGGACCGAACCTCGCAGACAACGATCCTGCATCAAGTGAACAACTGGTCGATGTGCGAATGGCAGGGAGGATGAGCTCGTGCTTACTCGCGCATGAGCATGGCTTGGGCTTCGCGTTCGAGGTCGATGTAGGGCTGGCCGGTGACGTCGATGACGACCCGGTGGATGGTGCCGCCGGTGAAGCGGTACGGCCGCTGGCCGGCATAGTCCAGGGTTACGGGATCGCCGACATCGCGGCCGATCGCCAGTCCTTCGCCCGCGATCATGTATCCACCGGGTTGAGTCTTGATCCTTCCTTCGCCCACCAACTTGTCGCCGTAATAGAGGGACAGGATGCCCGTCGCCACCGGCGGTGGATCCTCGCCGTCCTTGGCGAAGGAGGCCGACAGGATCAGATCCGTGCCGCTTGGCAGCTCCTCGGTGGCCACGATCCGCTGTTCGAACATGCCGACGAAGCTGTTGACGTAATGCAGGCGATTGTCCTTCACGTACAGGGAATGGCCGCCAAAACGCGAGCCCTGGGAGAAGATCACGCCCTCGGCCTCGTCACCAGGCAAATCGACGAGCGCACCGATGGTGAAGGAACGCCCGCGGACCACGACTGCCTGGGCCTCGGGCACCTCGGCATGGTTGGGGAAGTAGACGTAGCGTGATCGCGGCTCCGACAGCTGCGGACGCGGTGAAATGAGGATTTCCAGGGCCGACCGATCATCGAGCGGGAAGCCTTCATTCGCGCCGGCCTCGGCGTACCAGAGATTCACCATCTCCCGGAGCCTCTCGGGTTGCTCAGCGGCGAGGTTCTGCGACTCCGAACGGTCGACCTCAACGTGGTAAAGCTCCCAGACATCGTCGTTGAAGTTGCTCCAACCGCTGATCGTCGGGTGGGTGGTAATCGCCTTCCACCCGTCGTGCCAGATCCCGCGTGATCCGAGCATCGAGTAGAACTGCGTCCTGCGCTTGCCGGGCGACTGTCCGTCGTCGAGGCTGTAGCGCATGCTGACGCCGTCGAAATGACTCTGGGTATGCCCTTTGATCGTCGTTGGGGCAGTAACGCCCAGCACGTCGAGAATGGTCGGCACCAAATCGATGGCGTGGTGGTACTGGGTCCTGATCTCGCCCCTCGTTTCAGTGCCCGCAGGCCAGGAGATGATGCACGGATCGGAGGTCCCTCCGTTGAACTCGTAGCGCTTCCACATCTTGAACGGCGTGTTGAACGCCATCGCCCAACCGTTCGTGTAATGCGGGTAAGTGCTCGGACCGCCGAGCTCGTCCAACATGGCCAGGTTCGAGGCGACGTCGTCCGGGATGCCGTTCATGAACTTCATCTCGTTGACCGAACCGTCCGGGCCGCCCTCGCCGCTTGCGCCGTTGTCGGACACCACGATGACCATGGTGTTCTCGCGCTGGCCGGTCTCTTCCAGGTACTCCAACAGCCGTCCGATCTGGTGGTCGGCATGGGCGAGGAATCCGGCATAGACCTCGGCCATCCGCGCGAAGAGCCGCTTCTCATCCGCTGAGAGCGAGTCCCATGAGCGGGTCACGTCCAGCGGCGGGAACGGTTGACCGGCGGGACCGGTACGGGTCTCGGACGTACCGATGGGGTTCATCGGTGGCAGTTCGGTGTTGGCCGGGACGATGCCCATCTGCTTCTGCCGCGCCAACGTCTGCTCCCGCATCACCTCATAACCCATGTCGAACTGACCCTTGAACTTCTCGATCCACTCGCGAGGCGCGTGATGAGGAGCGTGCGCAGCACCCGGCGCGTAGTACAGCAGGAACGGCTTGTCGGGCGCGACCGCCTTGGCGTCCATGATGAACTCGATGGCCTTGTCGGTGATGTCCTCACCGAAGTGGTAGCCCTCCTCGGGCGACTTGGGCTGATCCACCGGGTGGTTGTCATAGGTCAGCTCGGGGTACCACTGGCTGGTTTCGGCGCCGAGAAAGCCGTACCAGCGCTCGAAGCCTCGTCCGCTCGGCCAGTTGCGCCGGGTCGAGGCGAGGTTCATCTCGACGGTCGGGCACAGATGCCACTTGCCGACCATGTAGGTGTTCCAGCCCTGCTCACCCAGGATCTCGGGCAACATGCCGTTCTCCGGCGGGATGGTGCCACTGGCGTTCGCAAACCCGCTCGCCCCTTCGGTAATACAAGCCATGCTGTTGCGCGTGTGGTTGCGACCGGTCAACAGACATGAGCGGGTCGGTGAACACAAGGCCGTGGTGTGCCACTGCGTGTAGCGAGCACCGTCCGCCGCGATCTTGTCGATGTTCGGCGTCGCGATCGGCCCGCCATAGCAGCTCATCGCGGAGAACCCGACATCGTCCAACACGATGTAGACGACGCTCGGTGCGCCGGCCGGAGCCCGCGGCGGGGCAAAGGGCGCCCAATCCTCCACCGAATCGCGAATGTCGACATTGACCACGCCGCTGAATGGCTTCACCATTTCACTCCCTCAAGACCCACCTAACCCAAACGCTTCCGCCGAAATATAGGGGACACACGCCACGACGAGGCGATGAACCCGACACCAACAAGCCGGCGCGCATCCGAGTCGCTACCTGCGGCCCTACCGGTCGTCACTGTCTACCACTTCACGGACGCCCGCCTGCCCCGTCGGGCGGGCGGGGAGATGGCCGAGGATCAAGAGTGTCGATGGTCGTCATATTTCGATGCGCCGAGAGGGTCGCTGCGACCCGCAAGTCCGTCATGATGCGCGAACACGGTCCATCCGCAGTAGCCGCGTCGCGAGCGCGGCCTACCTTGGACCGCTGGCGTCGAGCAACTCCCACGATGCCGTTGCCGTGAGGGATGATTGGTCGACATCGACGACGACGTAATGCCCTTCGTGAACCTCATTTCCGACCAGACCCTTAGTCCAAGATTGCACAGTCGAACCCGGCAACGGAGAGCCATCGACCGTGATCGTTTGACCACCCCATGGCCCAGCCAGCAAGGTGACAGCCGTTCGGCCCGCGACAGGACGCGTGCCGGTGGCACGCCACCGGGATCGGCGATAAGCAATGACCGCGCCGAAACCGAGAACGAAGACAAGGCCAAGCACTATGCCAAACACAGCGGAGCCCCTTACCCTTTAGGCCCAAGGCTCGTCATACAGGCAGTATCGCATCACTCACGCAGCTCACACGGCCGGAGCGGGGATCGCCAGCGCGCGTTGAGCTAGCAATCCATCCGCAATTTGCCGCGTGGCGGTCGCTCGACCGGACTCTGCCGCATGGTGCGCGCGATCATTCCTGTTTCAACTGGACGAGTCTCGCCCTGTGTAAGCGAGTAGACGGTCCTGGGGTGAGGCATCGGCAGCGATTTCGATCTCGGGCTTGAATACCCCCTTGCGCTGCTCCTCGGTGAATCGGCCGTGGATGATCTTGTACGCCGCTTCGGGTAACCCTGCGGGCATCGTCGTGTCCTGGCCGGTTGCCTTGGCGAGGTCCCACCCGTGTAGCAGTTGATCGCTGAACGCGATCCCCAACGATGGTCCGGTTTTCTCGATAACCCCTGGCTCGCCGAAGGTAGCCATTGTTTCCGATCGCGCGCGTTCGAAGTCCGCCGCTGGGTCATCGGTCAGCAAGTTCGGCGGTGTGGGTGACGGCGGCGAAGCCTTTTGGCCGCGGGCGGACCCGACGAAGAACCGCTGAGTGTCGAGCATGTGATTCAGCAAGGTCCCCACGTCCCACCCATCACACCCGGTAGCGGCTTTGAGCCTTCCGGTCGCGCCATGCACCTTGCCAAGGGACCACTCGCTAGCACGCTCATAAAGGTCGAGCAGATCACCGTCCACGAAGAACACCCCCAGTGGGTCATCACAATCGGATTACCCACTTCTTGACGTTCAATATCCATCCGCAGATGCCGCACTTAGTGATGCAGGTAGTCGGCAAGATTCGCTAAGGACGAGGCGAGTCCGGCTTCGTGGTCCTCAGCCGAGACGCCTTCCGGGACGTTGTCCGCCGTGATATCGATCCGGCTTCCGTTACCGCAAGGCGTCACTTCCCACGCCATGGTCATCAGTCCGGCGTAGGCCGGATCGTCAGAAACGAAGCGGACCCCGAAGACGACTCGTTTGCCGGACACGATATCGACGAATCGGGCATCAACGATGTCGGAGTCCGCATTCGACTTACCGGTCGTAGTGCCTTGGTCGATGTAGGTCAGAACCATCCGGAACTCGCCACCCGGGCGCAGATCGAATCGTTCGATCCGTCCCGTCATTCCCACTGGCGGCAGCCAGCTCACGAGCGCGGCGGGATCTACTAATGCGCGGTAGACGCGGTCAGGAGACACGTCAACGACCCGGTGAGCCTTGTCGGTCCGAGACACAGCGCCCAAACCTATCTTGTTGGCCCCAACGTCGGCACATGCCGCGCGTGGCGGTCGCTGGAGCTCGACCCGCGTTGCCGCTATCCGCGCACGGAATTGTCAATGAGAGGCGTGTCGTCATGGTGGGCTGCGCGGATGCGCGACGGGTGAGCCGCAGACTGCCCTGCGTTCTTCCCCGGGTGGGTCTCGCCCGGGACGTCGAACTACGACTCGCGATTCATCTCCTGCGGCAGGAAGTTGGGGTCACTGCCGTGTCCGGCTGACTCCAGCAACTCCGCCGCCGCTTCTCCGGCATCGTGGGTGTGCTGATGGCCTTCGGCGAGGCGCTTCATTTCCTGGGGCAGGAAGTTGGGATCAAGCCCGTTGCCCGACGCTGCGAGGAGCTCGGCGAATTCCGAGTCGGGGGTCGGATCATCATTGGTTTTCATCATCGCTCCTGGTGTCAGCGTCAACGACGTACAGACATGCTCATCATCACCCCTCCCCGCAGATAGCGCACCCACCAATTCGCTTGCGCGCGGGCGGCCTCTCCCAGAGTTAAGTCACCTGCCGAGCGCGAACAAACCGACCATCGGCGCATCCTGGGGGATTCCTCGCACGAGCTTCGAACTCCGTTCGTTGGGCCGGCCGGGATACTTCGCGAGTGTCTTCGAGTGAATCCTTCTGGGTTGCCGTCGCTCGCTGGCAGCGAGGGGGGCCTAACGAGCTTCGCTAGGTGGATGCCCCACCTGTGCTGATCTAGATCGCCTGTGCGTTCGAGCTACTTGAGGACCCAGCCATGGTCGTGCCAAATCGTCTTGAGCAGGGCGCCCGACACGCCTGATGTCTCGATGTAGGTCACCCCTTCTGGGCCGGCGGTCATCGTGTAAGGGGTGCCAGCGCGACTGGTAAATGAGCAGCCCGCCTTGACGAGAACCGACTCCGGATTGTCGACGTCGCCGAACTCGACGAGCTGCTCACCCTGGAAGACGATCACGGTCTCGTCGATGTTGTGCTCGTGGCGCGGGACGGTGAAGTTCGGAACATTGCGCAAGGGGTTTCGTCCGAAGCTGGCGACGTCGATCGGCTTCGTACAGATGAACATGTTGTCGGCGAATGTGGCGTTGAAATCGACGGGTGCGTCCTTGAGCAGCCCACCGCCGACCCAAAGGTAGGTCGCCGCATCACACTGATGCGGCATCGCCTGGACCAATGAGACCCAACCATCGTCGCTGACCAAACTCGCGTGCACGAGCTTCATGGCTCCGAAGGTACTTCGGGACGAGTCGTGCAGTCACGGCAGGATCCACCTGCATTACGGTGCCCTGAACGGTCCATGTTCCTACGAGCGGGAGGAATTGTCATGAGCGAACCGATCGGCAACCTCGAGGACGTCTCGAAGTTCAACCTGAGCGCTGAGGAGATCGAACAACTCTTTGCCGGGCAGCGGATCTGCACGGTGAACTGGACGACCAGGGAAGGCTTCCCGATGGGGATGCCTCACGATTACCTGTGGGACAGCGGCAGGTTCTGGGTGCACACCACGACCTTGCGCAAGCGCGTGCGGGCGCTGACCGACCGCCCGCAGAGTTGCATTGTGGTCGATTCGGCGCACAAGCCGGGTCTGCCGGGCGGGATGGTCTCGGCGAAGACGATGGCGACCGTGCACCACGGTGATCGCGACCTGGTGAAGTGGCTGCTGCCGCGGTTCTTCGATCGTGTTGGTTGGTCAGACGACGAGGCCACCCGGTCGCAGATGATGGAGCTGTTCGATACGCCGGCGCGCGTCGTCATTGAATTTGACCCGATCGAGATGTTCTCGTGGAGCTCGGAGAAGACCACTCAAGCGCTGAACTCCAGCGGCTTCGACAAATGGGACGGCAAGGACGCGCGCTGATCACACAACAAGCTGGAACTGATGACCTATCAGAAGCCAGCAATGATCGTGCCCGAGCCGACGAGCGCACCACCGAACACGCTCGGCATCCGTCGCCTCATGTTTCGCCGTCGATGACATCGAGCTGCGTGGGCCTAAGGGCGTGATCGTCGCGCTCGCTGGGGAAATTGGCTGAGTCGTCGCAGCCGCCAGGCGCACCCGTACGTGCAAGGACATCCGTTGCCGCGTGGCGGTCTCTGCCGCTTGAGCGCAATCGCCGCCCGGAGCCATCGAGATCCGGTGCAGCGTCGTCAGGCTAGATGTTTCATCTCAGGTACGCGCAGTCCTCGCCGTTGTGGTGTGATCGGCTGGTCGGACGAATCTCGGAGGTTCCTGATGGCTGATGATTATGAGTTCGTTGGTGGATATCCGACACCGGAGACGGTGGCGCGGGCTTACGACGAGGCGGACCTGAATCGAGCGGTGTCGGCGTATCGGTTTTTCTACCCGACGGTCTCGTTCGAGGCGACGTGGCGTGGGAATCTGGCTGGTGGGGTGGTCGCCAACCGGGTCTTCCCCTTATTAGAGGGGACGCCGCAGCAGCTCGTGTTCACCCCGAACTCGGACACGCCGTATTCGGCGCTCGCGCTCGACCTGTCGGCGGGACCGATGGTGCTCGACCTCCCTCCGGGTGCGTTGATGGGCACGGCCAACGACTTGAACCAGCTATGGATTCTCGACATCGGACTTCCGGGACCGGCGGGCGCCAGTGGGGGCAAGCATCTACTGATCCCGCCGGGCTATGACGGCGAGATCCCCGACGGCTTCTACGTGGGGCAGTCCACTACCAACCGGGTGCTGGTCCTGGTCCGCGCGCTACCTCACGGCACCGACATGGGTCCGGCGGTCGAGCTGATGAAATCGGTCACTGCCTACCCCTTGCACTCCTCCGACGACCAGCCCACGCCGAGTTGGGTCGACCTGACCAAACTCAAAGGCGCGGACTTCACGCCCGTGCCCTGGGAGGACAACCTCGAATACTGGCGGGTGCTGCACGAAATCCTCGACACCGAACCCGCGAACCCGAACTACCGCACCCACTACGGCGAGCTGGCCGAACTCGGCATCGCCAAAGGCAAGCCCTTCGAACCCGACGAGCGGATGACCGCGATCCTCACCCGAGCGGCCCAGATGGGCCACGCCCAACTGTGCGTGCAATCCTTCGCCGACCGCCGCGCCGAGCGCACCGTGTGGCCCGGCACCCACTGGGAGTGGGCCGTGCTGCGCCCGGAGAACGGCACCTTCGAGACCCCTGACTACGTCGATCTCTACGCCCGCGAAAAGTGGTTCTATCAGGCCCAGTGCGAGTCACCGGCCATGTTCGCCCGCCAACCCGGTGCCGGATCGCTCTACTGGCTCGGACTACGTGATGCGACCGGCGTGTACCTCGACGGCGCCAACACCTACACCCTGACCGTGCCCCAACCCGTTCCGGCGAAACTCTTCTGGTCCGTCACCGTCTATGACGCCACCACCCGCAGCGAAATCCTCACCAACCAGAACAAGGCCGCGCTGCGGTCGATGTTCGAGTTGGCCGACGCCTCGACCGACCAGCCCGTCGAACTACACTTCGGTCCAACCGAACCGACCGACCCTGACGCCGCGCGCAGATGGATCCAAACGATCCCCGGCGTTGGCTGGTTCGTTTACTTCCGCATCTACGGACCCGACGCCCCGGCATTCGACGGCACCTGGACATTGCCTGACTTCGGACGCGCCTAACAGCAACCCGGTGGGGACAAAGAAGCGCACGGTCATGCCGCCTCGCGGGCACCGGGGTCGCAGCGAGGCTTGACCTTGGTCAGAACGGGGGCGGTTCTTCGTCGAACTCGGGATTCGGCGCGGCGGGTTCGGGTCCGGGTGGTGGCAGTTCGGGTGGGCGGTAGACGTAGCGATGCCCGGTCGGAGTCGTCCACCGATAGACCCCATCAGGTTGCTTGATCACTTTCCAGTCGCCGTGGTGCTTCATGTCGTGGTGGTGCTTGCACAACGGTTGCAGGTTGTGCGCGCTGGTCGGCCCTCCCGGGTACGGGTCGCGATGATCGAGTTCGCACAGGCCCGCTCGTCGCCCGCAGCCGGGAACGATGCAGGTCCGGTCCCGCTGGCGGACGTGGCGGGCGAGCGCGGCTGGCGGCCGGTAGCTGCAGGTGTCGTAGTCCAGCAGCCGCCCAGCCGGGTCGGTGATCAACCGCCGCCAGGTGCCGGACGGGTCGGCCGCGATCCGGCGGGCCATCGAGGCCGGGATCGGCCCGTAGCCGTCGAGTTCGGCCGGTTGGTCGTTGTCACCGAGCAGGGTGGCTAGTCCGACGGTCACATTGACCACCGGCGCTCCCGCGCCGCCAGCCTGGACCGGGCCGGCAGGATTCAAGGCGAGCTCGACCAATGCGTCGGCGCGGCGCTGATCCACGGTCCGCTCATCGCCGGGATCCTTCACGGCGGCGATCTTGTTCAACTCGGCCCAGACGAGCGCGGCGCCGTCGGCGGGCAGCAAGGCCCACAGCGCGGTCATGCCGTCCTCGTCGGGGAACTGCCGAACGCGTCGGTCGGCGACCGCCTCGACGTGGCGCTGCTCCGCCGCGCGGGTATCGACGGATTTCACCGCGCGACGGATCGACCGACGGAACTCCCCGACAGTCTGATCCGGCGCCCGCACCAACACCCGCGCAGCCACCGTCGCGGTCTGCTCATCCGACAGCCGAGTCGTCTCCTCGCTCAACACCCGGACGTGCGTAGGGGAAATCTGTCCGGCCTCCAGCAAGGCCAGCGCGCCGGGGAGCCGTTCAACGACATCCGTAGCGGTCTCGAGATGAGACTCCGCCGTCGAGGGCGCCAACCGCAATGCCGCCCCGACCTCTTCGGCCAGCCAGCAGTGCCCGGCCGAGTCACGAAGCCGACCCTGCGCCCGTTCGACCATCGCCGCCATCAGCCGGAGCCGGCGAGCATAGGACTGGGCATCCTCGCGAGCGATCTCGATCAGCTCATCGATGTCGTCCGCCCGCGCCGACGGCAACACCTGCCCCTGCTCTGGCCCCTCAACCATGCCCCAACTCTAACCAGGGGGTACGACTGTTTTCGCACCTATGTTGCAGAGATTAGCCAATAAAATAGGGCGATCTTCGTCGATAGTCCGCAAGTGGTTGCCCCGGTAGCGCGATCCAAGCGCTCCCTAACTCACGCGGACGATCGCCGCGCTCTGCGGGCCGATCGTCGTACTCGCGGGGCTGAGTTCGACCGCACCGGTGGCGAGCAGCACCTCGGACGCCGCGATCGGCAGCGCGCGGGCGACGTCGGCCAGGTTGATCACCACTCGCAGGGACCCACGCTGCAGCACCAGCCAGCGCTCGGCCTCGTCGAAGTCGACCGCGACCTGATCCAGGTGCGGGTCGGTGAGGTCGGGCTCGGCCCGGCGGAGGGCGATGAGCTGGCGATAGAACGCCAGCATGGACGCGTGATTCGGCTCGGCCAGCTCGTCCCAGTTCAGGATGGCCTCGCGATAGGCGTCCGGATCCTGCGGGTCGATCATCTGGCTGACGTCCCAGCCGTGCCTACTGAACTCCTCGACCCGCCCCGGCCCGATCTTGGCCGCCAGTTCGCGCTGCGGGTGGGAGGTGAAGAACGGCCAGCGGGTGGACGCGGCCCATTCCTCGCCCATCCAGAGCATCGGGGTGAACGCCGAGGTGAACAGCAGTACCGCGCCGATGCGCAGGTGCTCGGGCGTGGTGAGTTCGGGCAGCCGGTCACCGGCGGCGCGATTGCCGACCTGGTCGTGGTTCTGCAGGCAGATGACGAAGCGGTAGCCAGGGACGTGCGCCCGGTCCACCGGGTGCCCATGCAGGCGCTCCCGGAACGTGGAGTAGGTACCGTCGTGCAGAAACGCCGACGTCAACACTTTGGCCAGCACGGCAAGCGAACCGAAGTCGCAGTAGTACCCGTGCTGCTCACCGGTGAGGGTCGCATGCAGGGCGTGGTGGACGTCGTCGTCCCACTGGGCCTGCAGTCCGTAGCCCTCCGGCGGCGTGGTGATCATGATCGGGTCGTTCAGGTCGGACTCGGCGATCAGCGTCAGTGGCCGGCCGAGCTGCTGCTCCAGCGCACCGACCTCGGTGGCCAGCTCGGCCAGCAGGTGCGGGTGCTGCTTGTCGACCAGTGCGTGTACGGCGTCCAGCCGCAGCCCATCCATGTGATATTCGCGCAGCCACATCAGCGCGTTGTCGATGATGAAGCGTCGTACGGGGTCGGCGCCGAGATTGATCAGATCGCCCCACGTGTTGCGCCCCTCGGTCACGTACGGTCCGAAATGCACGGCGTAGTTGCCGCTGGCGCCGAAGTGGTTGTAGACCACGTCGAGCAACACGGCCAGCCCGAGCGCGTGCGCGGCGTCGACGAAGCGCTTGAGCCCATCCGGGCCACCGAGTGGCTCGTGTACGGCGTACCAGTCGACCCCGTCGTAGCCCCAGTTCCAGACACCGTTGACGGCGTTGACCGGCAGCAGCTCGACGTGGGTGACGCCCAGCTCGACCAGATGCGGCAGCCGGGCGATTGCGGCATCGAAGCTCGCGCCCGGGGTGAACGTCCCCACGTGGAGTTCGTAGATCACCGCCCCGGGCAGTTCACGCCCGGACCAGGCCTGATCGGTCCAGGTGAACGCAGTCTGGTCATAGAGCTGGCTGGGCCCGTGCACTCCCTCGGGCTGGCGGCGCGAGGCCGGGTCCGGCATCGGGTCCTGACCGTCGAGCCGGTAGGCGTAGTGCGCATCAGCGGCACAGTCCACCTCGGCGTGCCAGAACTCGCCCTCGCGGCGCATCTCGTGGCTCTGGCCCTCGATGAGCAGTTGGACCGTGGATGGAATGGGGGCCCAGACCTGGAAGCGAGTCACGGGGTCATCCTGCCCGGATCGGCCACGGTTTACGCTGCCGAGGTGTCCACATCACAATCAGTTCGTGAGGCTCTGCGAGTACAGCCCGGCACGGTGAACCTGGCCGGGTACGACAGCGCGGCGAAGCCGCTGGCGCCGAGCGGCAAATCCAAGGGCAAGGCGCAGCTGACCGCCCAATTCGATCTGGGCAAACTGCAGGAGCGGTTGTTCGCCGAGCAGACCCGAAGCGTGCTGCTGGTGCTGCAGGGAATCGACACCGCCGGCAAGGGCGGCGTTGTTTCGCACGTCGTCGGGCTGCTCGGACCCGAGGGCGTCACGGCGACCGCGTTCAAGGCGCCCACTCCGGGAGAACAGGCCCACCATTTCCTCTGGCGCATCCGCAAGCGGTTGCCCGCGGTCGGGATGGTCGGCGTGTTCGACCGTTCGCACTACGAGGACGTGATCGTGCCCCGGGTGCACGAGCTGATCAGCGAGGAGCAGTGGCGCGAGCGCTACGAGGAGATCAACGCGTTCGAAGCGCAGCTCGACGCCGCCGGCACGCGGGTCGTCAAATGCTTCCTGAACATCTCCTACTCCACCCAGCGTGAGCGGTTGCTGGCCCGCCTTGACGACCCGGCCAAGCGCTGGAAGTTTCACGAGGGCGACATCGACGAGCGCGCGTACTGGTCGGACTACCAGGCCGCGTTCGCGGGCATGCTGCAGAACTGTTCCACCGAGGTTGCGCCCTGGTACGTCGTGCCCAGCGACTCGAAGTCCTACCGCAACTGGGCCGTGGCCCAGATCCTCGGCGAGACGTTGACCGAGATGGACCCGCACTACCCGGAGCCCAATCTGGACCTCGACCGGCTGCGCGCGCGCCTGCGCCCCCCCTACTGATCCGGCCTCTGTGGCGAATAACGCTGATTGGGCTGTGCATGCGACCGAATCGGCAAGTTGTCTAGGACGGCCGGGCGAGCAACGCGACCGGCGAGTCGGCGAGCAGCTGAGCCAGCCGCACCCGGCCGCCCACTGGCCCGCCGCCGGCTGCCTGACTGTCGAGCAGGTTGACGTAGTCCTCGGGCAGTTCGATCGTGGTGTCGCCCCAGCCACCCTGGCGGGCCAACCCGACCGGCAGCCGGGTCGCCACGGTGATCGCACCACCGCGGTCGAACGCGATCACCTGTTCGGCGGCCGGGCCGCTCGCGAAGAGCGGGGTGTAGCCGCTGAACAACTCGGGCCGGTCCCGCCGCAGGCGTAGTGCCGTAGCGGTCAGCAGCAACTTCGCGTCGCCCGAGGCGGGCAGCAGTCGGCGGCGGAGGTCGAAGTCCACCGGGCGCCGGTTGTCGGGGTCGACCAGGGAGTCCTCGGCCAGTTCCGTGCCCTGATAGACGTCCGGCACGCCGGGCATGGTCAGCGCGACGAGCTTCTGGGCCAGTGAGTTCGTCCGGGCGTAGGGCCCGATGTCGGCCAGGAAGGCCCGTAGCGCCGCGTTCAGCCGCGGGTCGTCGTAGGCGGCGTCGACCGCGGCGTGCACCGCCTGCTCGAAGTTGGCGTCGTGGTCGATCCACCGGGTGCCGTCGGAGGCCTCCCGCATCGCCTTCTCGGCGTAGGCATGCATGCGCTCGCGGGAGATGAGACCGGCCCCGGCGAACGTCTGCCAGAGCAGGTAGCCGAACGCAGGGTTGGGTACCGGTGCCGCTGGTCATCAGCGTGTGGGCCAGCTCGGCCCACTTCTCGGGCAGTTCGGCCAGCACGAACAACCGGGCCCGAACGTCCTCGCCGCGCTTGGTGTCGTGCGTGGACAGCGTGGTCATCGACGCCGGCCAGTCGCGTTGCCGGCGGGCGGCCGCCTCGTGAAAGGCCGCGAGCGGCGCCCCGAACGTGGCCGGGTCACCGCCGACCTCGTTGAGCGCGATGAACCGGGCGTAGCGGTAGTAGGCGGTGTCCTCGACGCCCTTGGCCATCACCGCGCCCGTGGTCTGCTGAAAACGCCGGGCCAGCTCGTCGCCCGGATCGAACAGCCGCGGGGAAAGCAGCTCGAGTGCAGCGCTGCGCTCGGGTCGGCGCCGGGACACGAGAGCGATGGTGTCGCGCAGGTGCTCAGCCCCGTCTGGCAGGTAGGACCGGTAGACCGGGAATGAGATGAGCAGCTCGGCCAGGGCAGCGCGGGCGTCAGGGACGGTGGGGGTCAGCCGAGCCAGACGGGAAACCTCGGCCTGCAGGATCGTGTCGACGACGTGACGCTTGCCGGCCTCGACGTGCTCGGCGAAATCGCGGCGATCGCCTGTCAGCTCCTGGTACAGCGCGGTGAACGCCGGCGCGCCACCGGCGTCGACGAACAGGTTGGTGACCTCGGCCGCCGCGTCATAGCCGGTCGTGCCGGCCACGGGCCACGAGGACGGCAGCCGCTCGCCGGGCTCGAGGATCTTCTCCACGGTCAGCCAGGCCCGGGGCGCGTCCGCACGCAACCGTCGCAGGTACCCCTCGGGATCGACGAGGCCGTCGGGATGATCGACGCGCAGTCCATCGATGCCGTCCTCGTCGATCCAGCGGGCGATTTCGACGTGGGTGGCGGCGTAGACGGCTTCGTCCTCCACCCGCAGGCCCGCCAGTGTCGTGACGGCGAAGAAGCGCCGGTAGTTCTGCTCGGTGTCGGCCCGCCGAAAGTTCACCAGCTCGTAGGCCTGACGGGCATGAACGTCCACGCCCGAGCCGTCACCGCTACCCGGGGCGATCGGGAAGCGGTGCTCGAAGTAGCGCAGTTCCCCGTCGACCACGGAAAGCTGGTCGACGTCGAAGTCATCGCCGAGGACCGGCAGCAGGATGCGCCCGCGGGACCACTCGATGTCGAACCAGGACGCGTACGGGGATTCGCGGCCCAGCCGCAGGACGTCCCACCAGGCCGCGTTCTCGGTCGCGTCGGCCACCCCGGCGTGATTGGGCACGATGTCGACGACCAGGCCGAGCCCGTACGCACGGGCCGCCCCGAGCAGGGCCGACCAGCCCGCACGTCCGCCGCGAGCGGGATCGATCAGCTCGTGGGCCACCACGTCGTAGCCATGGTTGGAGCCCTCGGCCGCCTGTAGCAACGGCGAGCAGTACACCGCGCCGACACCCAAGGCCTGCAGGTAGTCGCACAGCGCCGCGGCGTCGAAAAGGGTGAAGTCGGCCCGCAGCTGCAGGCGGTAGGTCGAGGTGGGTTCAGTCACGTGGGCGGGTCGAGCTCAGACGGTCCGGCGCAGGACTACGAGAGCGCGCGGCCCGACCGGGATCTGCCCGCCGGCGGGGAAGACGACCGAGCCGTCGTGATCGACGTCGGCCGTGTCGAGCACGACCTGCCAGCCCTCGCCGTAGCTGCTCGGTGGCAGCGTGAACTCGATCAGCGCGTCGTGGGCGCTGAAGCACAGGACGAACGAGTCGTCGATGACGCGCTCACCGCGGGCGTCGACGTCAGTGATGCCGTTGCCGTTGAGGAAGACGGCGACCGCGCGGCCGAAACCGGAATCCCAGTCCTCTTCCGACATCTCGTTGCCGTCGGGCTGCAGCCAGGCGATGTCGGGCAGGCCCTCGATGCCGCGCCGGCGCACCATGCGGCCGTGGAAGAAGCGCCGTCGCCGAAAGATCGGATGCGCCTCGCGCAACTCGGCGGCCCGGCGGGTGAACTCGAGCAGGTCGACGTCGACGTTCTTCCAGTCGATCCAGGTGATCTCGTTGTCCTGGCAGAAGCCGTTGTTGTTGCCGCCCTGGGTGCGGCCGAGTTCATCGCCGTGACAGAGCATCGGAACGCCCTGGGACAGGAACATGGTCGCGATGAAGTTGCGCTGCTGCTGGGACCGCAGGGCGTTGACCTTGGCCTGTTTGGTCGGGCCTTCGACGCCGCAGTTCCACGAGCGGTTGTGGCTCTCGCCGTCCTGGTTGCCCTCGCCGTTGGCCTCGTTGTGCTTCTCGTTGTAGGAGACCAGGTCACGCAGGGTGAAGCCGTCGTGGGCGGTGACGAAGTTGATCGAGGCCACGGGGCGACGGGCCGAGTGTTCATAGAGGTCGGCCGACCCGGTGAGCCGGGAGGCGAACTCGCCCAGGGTCGCCGGTTCGCCGCGCCAGAAGTCGCGCACGGTGTCGCGATACTTGCCGTTCCACTCCGTCCACTGGGGCGGGAAGTTGCCGACCTGATAACCGCCGGGCCCGACATCCCACGGCTCGGCGATCAGCTTGACCTGGCTGACCGTCGGATCCTGCTGGACGAGTTCGAAGAAGCTCGAAAGCCGATCCACGTCGTAGAACTCCCTTGCCAATGCGGCCGCGAGATCGAACCGGAACCCGTCGACGTGCATATCGGTGACCCAGTAGCGCAGCGAGTCCATGATCAGCTGCAGCGAGTGCGGGTGGCGCACGTTGAGGGTGTTTCCCGTGCCGGTGTAGTCCATGTAGTAGCGCTGATCGTCATTGACCAAGCGGTAGTAGGCCGCGTTGTCGATCCCGCGCATCGACAGCGTCGGGCCGAGGTGATTGCCCTCGGCGGTGTGGTTGTAGACGACATCGAGGATCACCTCGATGTCGGCTTCGTGCAGGGTTCGCACCATCGTCTTGAACTCCTGCACCTGCCCGCCCGGCGTGGGGGAGGAGGAGTACTTCGCATCGGGTGCGAAGAAGCCGATCGTGTTGTAGCCCCAATAGTTGGACAGGCCCTGGCTGATCAGCGTCGAGTCGTTGGCGAAATGGTGCACCGGCATCAGTTCGATGGCGGTAATGCCCAGTGACTTCAGGTGCTCGATCATCACCGGATGCCCGATAGCCGCGTAGGTACCGCGAATGTCGGCCGGGATCTCGGGGTGCTGCTCGGTCAGGCCCTTCACGTGGGCCTCGTAGATGATCGTCTCGTTGTACTGGCGCCGGGGCGAGCGGTCGGCGCCCCAGTCGTAGAACGGGTTGATGACCACCGACTTGGGCATCTGGGCGGCCGAGTCCTCGTCGTTGCGCGAGTCGGGGTCGCCGAAGTCGTAGCTGAACAGGGACTGATCCCACTCGAAGACGCCGTCGATCGCCTTGGCGTAGGGGTCGAGCAGCAGCTTGTTCGGGTTGCACCGATGCCCGTGAGCAGGGTCGTACGGGCCGTGCACCCGGTAGCCGTAACGCTGGCCGGGCTCGACGCCGGGCAGGAAGGCGTGCCAGACGAGTCCGTCCTGCTCGCGCAGCTCGATCCGGGTCTCCTCGCCGGCCGCGTCGAACAGGCACAGCTCGACCCGTTCGGCCACTTCGCTGAACAGGGCGAAGTTCGTGCCGGAGCCGTCATAGCTCGCGCCCAAGGGGTAGGCGGTACCGGGCCAGACCTGCATGTAGCTCCTCAGTGCGATGGGTGGGTGTCCCTCCACCCTGCCAGAGGTCGCGCGAGTGCGGGTGGCTAGCTACTCGACGGGGAGGGGGTCACAGTCGCCTTCGGAGCCACCGGTCGCGCTGGCTGACCACCCGGCCGCTGCCCGTTCTGCGGAAAATATCCGCCGTTGACCCGCCCGTTCGGGGCGAACTGTCGGGCATGGTCGATCGCCCGGTCCACCTGGCGGTGCTTGGTCACAGCGTGGCCGACGACCGCGCCGACGAACAGCAGGACCAACGCCGCGGCGATCGAGATGGCGATGACCGCCGTGCGCTTGGCCGGGTTGATCCAGTGCTCGCGCGGCGGGCGGGGAGCCGCGGCGAACGGGTAGCCCGGCGGCGGAACGGGCGCGTACATCGGCTGTGGCGGCAGGCCGGCCGGGGCCGCGAACGGCCCCGCGGCTGGGGTTGGGGCCGCCGGCGTCGCGGCAGGCAACTCCGCGGTCGAGGCCGGATCGGCTACCGGTTCCGGTTCCGGTGGATTTTCGCTGGTCATAGTGGGTCCCCCTAAGTCGCCCTTATTGTGCGACACGTCTGGACCTGATGTGGGGTTTCTGCTGGATTTCAGACCTCATTCACAGATTTCTCTTCACCGGCGAACTATGTCGGACGGTCCTCGTACGGTTAGGGGGTGAGAGTCGACAGCGACATCGTTCCGAGCACCGGCAAGTTCGAGGTGATCTCTGACTTCGAGCCCGCGGGCGACCAGCCCGCGGCCATCGACGAGCTGGAGCGACGCATCCGCGCGGGCGAGCAGAACACCGTCCTGTTGGGGGCCACCGGCACCGGCAAGTCGGCAACAACGGCGTGGCTGATCGAGCGCCTGCAGCGTCCGACCCTGGTGATGGCGCC
Organism: uncultured Actinomycetes bacterium; assembly: GCA_963828015.1. GTDB lineage: Bacteria > Actinomycetota > Actinomycetes > Mycobacteriales > Jatrophihabitantaceae > CAVPUA01. Next base: position 928,795 of record CAWHCD010000006.1, on the reverse strand, counting down.
GAACAAGACCCTGGCCGCCCAACTGGCCAACGAGCTGCGCGAGATGTTGCCCAACAACGCGGTCGAGTACTTCGTGAGCTACTACGACTACTACCAACCCGAGGCGTACGTACCGCAGACCGACACCTACATCGAGAAGGACTCGTCGGTGAACGACGAGGTCGAGCGGCTGCGGCATTCGGCGACCATGTCGCTGCTGACCCGCCGCGATGTCGTGGTCGTCGCCACCGTCTCGTGCATCTACGGCCTCGGCACGCCGCAGGAGTACGTCGATCGCTCGGTGCGGCTGCAGGCCGGCCAGCAGATCGAGCGCGACAAGATCCTGCGCGGCCTGGTCGACGTGCAGTACGCCCGCAACGACCTGTCCTTCACCCGCGGCACCTTCCGCGTCCGTGGCGACACGGTCGAGATCTTCCCGGTGTACGAAGAACTCGCGATCCGGGCCGAGATGTTCGGCGATGAGATCGAGCGCCTCTACTACCTGCATCCGCTCACCGGCGAGGTCGTGCGCGAGGTCGAAGAGGTCTTCGTCTTCCCCGCGACCCACTACGCGGCCGGCCCCGAGCGGATGAACCGGGCCATCCGTGGCATCGAGGCCGAACTCGAGGCCCGGCTGGCCGAACTCGACGGGCAGAACAAGCTGCTCGAGGCCCAGCGGCTGCGCATGCGCACCAGCTACGACATCGAGATGATGCGTCAGGTCGGGTTCTGTTCGGGCATCGAGAACTACTCGCTGCACATCGACGGTCGCGAGCGGGGCAGCGCGCCGAACTGCCTGATCGACTACTTCCCCGAGGACTTCCTGCTCGTCATCGACGAGTCGCACGTCACCGTGCCCCAGACCGGCGGCATGTACGAGGGCGACATGTCGCGCAAGCGGACCCTGGTCGACCACGGCTTCCGGCTGCCGTCGGCCATGGACAACCGGCCGTTGAAGTTCGAGGAGTTCGTCGAACGGATCGGGCAGACCGTCTATCTGTCGGCCACGCCGGGCAACTACGAGATGGCCAAGGTCGGTGGCGACGTCGTCGAGCAGGTCATCCGTCCGACCGGGTTGATCGACCCCGAGGTGATCGTCAAACCGACCAAGGGCCAGATCGACGATCTCGTGCACGAGATCAAGCTGCGGGCCGAGCGCGACGAACGGGTGCTGGTCACCACGTTGACCAAGAAGATGTCCGAGGACCTGACCGACTACCTGCTCGAACTGGGCATCCGGGTGCGCTACCTGCATTCGGAGGTCGACACCCTGCGGCGAATCGAACTGCTGCGTGAACTGCGGCTGGGGGAGTTCGACGTACTCGTCGGCATCAACCTGCTGCGCGAGGGACTCGACCTGCCCGAGGTCTCGCTCGTCTCGATTCTGGACGCCGACAAGGAAGGCTTCCTGCGCAGCGGCACGTCGCTGATCCAGACGATCGGCCGGGCCGCCCGCAACGTCTCCGGGCAGGTGCACATGTACGCCGACACGATCACCGCCTCGATGGAGAAGGCGATCGACGAGACCAACCGGCGCCGGGCCAAGCAGGTCGCCTACAACCTCGAGCACGGCATCGACCCGCAACCGCTGCGCAAGCGGATCGCCGACATCACCGATCGCATCGCGCGCGAGGCCGAGGACACCGAGAACCTGCTCAACGGCGAGGTGCCGGTCGGCGGGTCGGGGCGTTCGCAGTCGCGAGGCAAGTCGGCCGTGCCCGGTCGGGGTGGCCGAGGGGCGGCCGGCAAGATCTCACCCGGCGTCATCGGGGTGGGCGCGCACGCCGACGGACGCCTGGACGTGGCCGAGATGCCACGGGCCCAGCTCGCCGACCTCATCCAGCAGCTCAACGATCAGATGCTCGCCGCGGCCCGGGAGTTGCAGTTCGAGGTCGCGGCCCGCTTGCGGGATGAGATCAGCGAGCTGAAGAAGGAGCTTCGCGGCATGGACGCGGCCGGGGTCGGGCAGTAGGCCCGTCGGTCATGGGTCGAGAAGCTCGAGCGCGACCGGCGCGCCGAAGAAGCGTTCGAGGTCGGCCCGTTCCTGCTCGAGGTCGGCCTGATCTCGGCGGGTGAGCCGCCGGAACGGGGTGATCTCGGCCGTGCGTGAACGGGCCCGCTTGATCAGGCGCCAGCTTCCGATGATCTGACCGTCCCGGACGACGGTGGCCTTGATGATGCCGCCGACGTACACCTGTGCGTGTCGGGTGGGATCAAGCATCGCCGCGCGGTCCCGGTAGCCGATGAGGTAGTTGTCGAACATCGGCAGCAACCGCAGCGCGGACTCGCTGCTCACGGTCGGGACCGCGCCCAGGCGCCACCCGCTGCGGCGCGTCGAAGGTCACCTCGGTGAGTTCATCGCGAATAGCCGCGACGGCCGGCCCGGCGGCCAGGCCGGACCAGGTGGTGAAGTCGGCCGCCGTAGCCGGCCCGAAGGCCCGGAAGTAGCGGCGGGCCAGCTCAGCCAGGGGGTCGGCGGGCGGGTCCGCTGGTGCGACCCACTCGGCCAGTGACGCGAAGGTGGCCTCGCGGCCGCGGTCGCCGGCTCGGCAGGTGATCCCCCGGGCGCTAAGGGCGAGCAGCAGATGGGTGGCGAACTCTGAGTCGGTGCCCACCGCCAGGCCCTGCTCGGCCAACGCGCCGGCCAGCTCGTGGCGGGTCAGTTCGCGGCCGGACAGCGCGGTGCGGGCGAGCGGAACGGCCGCCTCGATCAGCTCGTCGGTCAGGCCGAGGTTGGCCCACCTAACGGTCCGAAAGCGTCGCTCGATCATCGGTCCGAACAGTTGCCCGAGCCAGGCGGCGTCCTCGGCCGCGACCAGGTGCACCGTCGAGCGCATCAGCCAGGTCCGCACCACCGAGCGCTCGGCGGCCACGGCGTCGGTGACGGCCGAGTCGGTTGCCGTCGGCGAGCGCGCCCGAATACCGAGGCGGGCCGCCGCCGACGTCCTGGGCCTGCACCCCGACGACCGCCCGGGCGACGTCCGTGCTGGAGCTGAGTCGGCGTTCAAACAGGCCCTGCCGGATCATGCGTTCCCGCAGGAACGGCGCGGGCTCAGCCACCGGCGGGCGGGCGCCCACCGGCGACCTGACAGGCCCGCGCGGCCAGCTCATTGCCGGCCCGCACGAACTGCTCCGGCGTCGCCCCGGACAGTCCGGCGGCGAGCAGGCCGGCCGCGAAGGCGTCGCCGGCGCCCGTCGAGTCGAGCACCTCGATCGGGTGGGCGGCAACCGGCAGGGACTGGTCGGCCGCGGCGTACAGGGCCCCGTCGGCCCCGAGTTTGATCACCACGGCCGCGACCCGCTGCCGCAGGACGTCGGCGCAGACGCTCGCCTCGACCTCGCCGGTCAGCACCCGGGCCTCGTCGAGGTTGGCGAACAGCAGGACGTCGGGGCCGATGAGGTCGAAGAACTCCTCGACGCCGAAAGCGGCCAGCGGGGCGGCCGACGAGGCATCGACCGAGATCGTCATCGTCGCCGAGCGGGCCAGTTCGAGCGCCCGTCGGGCTCCGGCTTGCCCGGCGTGGAACAGCGTGTAGGCCGACAGATGCAGATGGTCGCCGGGCTGGAACAGCAGCGGGTCCATATCGGCCGGGGCGAGGGCCCGGTTGGCGCCGGAGTCCGGAATCATGGTGCGCTCGCCGTCCACGTCGACGAGCACGATGCAGCTGCCGGTGGGTCGGTCCGCGTCCAGGCCCAGCTGCGCATCGACGCCGGCGGCCCGTAGCTCGCTCGCCGCCAACCGGCCCAAGGCGTCGTCACCGACCCGGCCGATGAAGCCGGCCGCAGTTCCGGCCGCGACCAGCCAGCAGGCGGTGTTGGCGGCCGAGCCACCACCGAGCAGCCGGATCGGGGCCGGAGTGTCCGAGCCGATGGCCAGCGGCGTCGGCAGGGCCGCGTTGACGTCGATCATCACGTCGCCGACGCAGAGGATCCGCCCGCTCATCGGCGGCGGGCGTACTCGACGGCGACCTGGGCGGCCAGGGAGGCATTCGACAGCACGAGGGCGATGTTGGTGGCCAGCGAAGCACCCTCGGTCTCGCGGTTGAACCAGCCGAGCAGGAACGGGGTGACGTCCTTGCCGGTGATTCCCTCGGCGTCCGCGGCCGCCAGTGCCGCCGCCAGGGTCCGATCGTGCAAGTCGCGATCGAGTTCGGCCTCCGGGCTCACCGGATTGGCCAGCAGCAGTCCATAGGCGTCGGTGCCGAGCTCATCGCGCGCCTGCAGCACGTCGGCCACTTCGGCGGCGGAGTCCACCCGCCAGTGCACCGGATAGCCCGAGTCGGCCCGGTAGAAGCCAGGGAAGACGTCGGTGCGGTAGCCGAGGACCCCGACGTTGAGGGATTCGAGGCGCTCGAGCGTCGCCCCCACGTCCAGGATCGACTTCACGCCGGCGCAGACCACCGTGATCGGGGTGCGGGAGAGGGTCATCAGGTCCGCCGATTCGTCCCAGGAGGAGCGCGCCTCGCGATGGACGCCGCCCAGCCCGCCGGTCGCGAAGATCGCGATGCCGGCGCGGGCGGCGAGATGGGCGGTCGAGGCCACTGTCGTGGCGCCGTCGCGGCCGGCGGCCACCGCCGCAGCCAACTCGCGCACGCTCACCTTCACGACGTCCGGCTCGGTGGCGACGCGGACCAGGGCCTCGGCGTCCAGGCCGACGCGGGCCTGGCCACCGACCACCGCAACGGTGGCCGGTACCGCGCCGGCATCGCGGACCGCCTGCTCGATCTCGCGGGCCACGATCAGGTTCTGTGGCCGGGGCAGGCCGTGACTGATGATCGTGCTCTCCAGCGCGACCACGGGCCGGCCCTGAGCCAGCGCTTCGGCGACCTCCGGATGGATATGCACGGCGCCTCAGACGTCGGCGAAGTGCTCGACCTGGGGCGGCGCGGCGAAATGCGGACTGATCGCCGCGCGCCACGGCCCGAAACGCTCGGACTCGCGGAAGTTCTTCTCGTGCGCCTCGACCGAGTCCCACTCGATCATCAGCACGAAGCGCGAGGGGGACTCGATGCCCTGCGTCATCCGCATCGACTGGCAGCCGGGAGTGACGCTGATGAGCTCGCGAGCACCGTCGTAGGCGGCGATGAAGGCGGCTTCCTGCCCGGGCAGCACGGAGAAGTTGGCGATTTCGAGGACCATGCGATGAGCCTCTCATCCAGCGCCTGCAGGTGCGCCACGGGGTTGGTCCCGGTCGTCACTTCTGTCACACTGGCCTCATGGGCCTCAGGCGTGTGCTGTCGACCGGGGCCGTCCTGGCCGCGACGGCGGCGGCGGCCGCGCTGGTGATCGGCATGGCGACCGCGACCCCCAAGCCGAGTGCGGACGCCAGCCCGGCACCGTCGACGAGCGCCCCGACCAGCTCCGAACCGGTGTTCCCGACCGCGTCCAGTGCGGGGGACAGCCCGAGCGCGTCGGCCACCGAAACCCCGTCGCCCGCCGCGCCGACCGTGGTCCCGTCCGCGAGCAGTGCCGCCGCGCCGCCGGCTGCGGTGAGCGCCGCGGCGGTCGCACCCGCGCCGCGCACCACCGCAGCCGCACCCACCGCGGCGCACGTCGCGGCACCGGCTCCGGCCGTCGCAGCTCCGGTGGTCGGGCAGGCGTTGCCGTTGGGCTACAGCACCGGCAATGCCACTCGAGTGATCACGGTGGTGGCGGCCGCCACCTGGTCGACCACCGCGACCTTGCAGGCCTGGAACAAGGCTCCCGGCGGCGGTTGGTTGCGATACGGGGCGGCGGTGACGGCCCACGTCGGGGCCGACGGACTGTCGAGCAGCCCGAGTGAATCCCGCTCGGCCACCCCGATCGGCAGCTTCAGCCTGACCCAGGCGTTCGGGTACTACGCCAATCCGGGCACCGGCCTGCCCTATCTGCAGACCACGCCGAACGACTGGTGGATCAGTCAGCCCGGCCCGTTGTACAACACCGAGCAGCGGTGTTCGAGCAACTGCGCGTTCAGCCTTGGCGACCCGAACGAACACCTCTACTACGAAACGCCGTACTACAACTACGCAGTGGTGATCGACTACAACACCCCCAACGCCGGCCCGGTACGGGCGGGAGGCGGCAGCGCGTTCTTCCTGCACGTCACCGACGGGACGGCCACCGCCGGGTGCGTCGCGATCCCGCAGGCCAACCTGGTCCCGATCATGCAGTGGCTGACGCCCGCGGCCGCTCCGCGCATCCTCATCGGGGTGGCGTGAGACCCTAGAGGTCATGCAAACGGCTCGATCGGCGACCCTGGTGGTTGTCGCGGCGGCCGCAGTCGTGCTGGTCGCCTGCGGCGCTCCGGCCAAGCGGGTCGCCTTCAGCTCCGTTCCGGCACCGCCTTCCTCGTCACCCGCACCGAGCACGAGCGCGGTGAGTACCCCCGCGCCGGCGCCCAGCTCGACGGTCGCGCCAGTGCCCGCTCCTATCACCTCGGCGCCGGCGGCGACCAGCACGGCCGCGCCGGTAGCTCCGCCCGCCGCGCCGGCACCGACCACCCTGCCGCTGAGCTACGCGACCGGCAACGCCACCCAGGTGATCACGGTGGTCGCGCCGTCGAGGAGCTCGACGACGGGGACGCTGCAGCTCTGGACCAAGACGGCCACCGGGTGGAGCGCCTACGGCCCGGCCGTGCCCGCCCACCTGGGGGCCGACGGCATCTCGACCACCCCCAGCGAGACCACGTCGAAGACCCCGATGGGCAGCTTCACCCTCACCCAGGCGTTCGGCCACGACGCCAACCCCGGCGCGAAGCTGCCCTACCTGCAGACCACCGCCGCCGACTGGTGGATCAGCCAGCCCGGCGCCTTGTACAACACCGAACAGCACTGCACGAGCGGGTGCGCGTTCACCCAAGGCGACCCGAACGAGCACCTGGCCAGTGAGCTGCCGTACTACAACTACGCCGTGGTCATCGACTACAACACCGCGAATGCCGGCCCCGTGGTCCAGGGCGCGGGCAGCGCCTTCTTCCTGCACGTCACCGACGGCAAACCGACGGCCGGCTGCGTCGCGATCCCGCAGGCGAACGTGGTCTCGATCCTGCAGTGGCTCGACCCGGCCGCCTCGCCGCGCATCCTGATCGGCCTGGGCTAGCGCTCAGGCGGTCACGGCGTGGCGAGCCGCACCGATCAGGGCGGCGGCCTCGACGTCGTCGGCGATCAGGAAGCGGGGCGTGACGCCGCTGGCGGCCAGCGCCGACTCGAACGGTGGCCCGAGGACGTCCCACGATCGGGTCATCGAACCCCCGAGCACCACGGTGTCGAAATGCCGCAGCCAGGGCACCACGGCCGTGCCGAGCCGGCCCAGCGCGGTGCCCAACACGCCCCGCGGCGGCCTGATCTCCGGCGCGGGCCCGGGCGCTGATCTCGCGGACGTCGAGCTCGATGCCCGTGGCCTGCCGGTAGGCGCTCATGAGCGCTCGGCGGGACATGACGTCCTCGAGCGGACGCTCGTTCCACCGCAGTAGGTGGACCCGTCCACCGGGCGGGATGTCATAGCCGGCGCGCAGTAGCTGCCCGTCGACCAGGGAGCCGGATCCGACTCCGGTGCCCAAGGTGAGTGCGGCCCAGCGGGCCTGAGCCGGCGCACCGCGTAGAACCCACTCGCCGAGCAAGAAGGCTTCGGCGTCGTTCACGAACCGCACATCGCGAGCCGGAGGTTGGATCCGCGCGAGCAGCCCGGCGCGCACATCCACCCCGTCCAGCGCCTCGAACTTGGCCACCGAATGAAAACGACCGATGCCGTTGGCGTAGTCGAAGGGGTCGGGCATGCCCACGCCCCAGGTCGCTTCGGCCGGCCCGTCCAGCTGATTCGCCGCCGTGGCCAGTACAGCGAGCAGTTCGTCGGCGCCGGCCTGGGCATCGAGGGCGATGCGCCGCGCCGGCGCGGGCAGCGACCACGACTGCGAGTCGACCAGGCCGGCACTGACGTGGGTGCCGCCGACCTCGAGCGCGGGAATCAGCACGTCAGGCCCGCCAGCAGGCCGGGACTGCACGCCGTGATGATCGCCTCGGCCTCGGACAGTTCGACGTCGATGATCCGGTAGCCCTGGCGGCCGGCCGCGGTCGCGGCAGTCAACGTCGTCAGACCCTGCCGACGTTGGAACAGCGTGCGCCGCATCGTCCAGCCGATCACGCCGTCGACGTCGACCGCGACCCGCCGGCGAACCAGCGAACCGGAGCGAGCCACGAGGAACGGCCCGACCAGGTCGTGCCCAAGGCTGCGGTAGCGATCTTCGGCGAGCAGGGCCGCGGGGATGAGCAGCAGGCCCAAACCAGCTCAGCGGGGCCGGCCACCCCGCCCACACACCGACGACCAACGCGATGAGCAGGACGAGCACCGTCAAACCCAGGCACCGCAGGTAACGCCGACGGCGGGCACCGCGGCCATGGCCGACGAGCGGGCCGACAATCGGCCGCGCGGTCCCCAATACGGCGCCGGCGACCCGAATCGCCTCGCGGCTCGGTGCGGGTGGCAACAGCACGGTGCCGCCGCGCTCGGCCCCGCGACCCACCCGCAGGCCTGTGGTGATGGCCAGCGCCCGGGCGCCGCCGACCCAGCGCAGCAGCAATGGCTCGGACAACTCGACCCCGCGCAGGCGCCGATGCTCGATGCTGGTGTTGCGCGTGGTGATGAGGCCGCGACTCACGTGCAGGCTGCCGCCCTCGTGCCGGGTCAGCCGGAAGTCCCAGAAGGCCAGCACGTAGCCGAGCGTGGACGCCAGGGCGATCAGCAACGCCACCACGATCAGGACCCCGGCCGCGACCCCGACGAGCGATGTCGAGGACACGTCGTGACCGGCATGGCGCAACGGACCGAAGCGGGCGAGGTTCACGTGGGCGTCGCTGATGATCCGTACCGCGAAGCCGAGGACGGCCAGCGCGGTCACCGCCCCGGACAGGTTGAACGGGGCGTAGCGCACCCAGCGCGGATCGAAGCAGGCCAACTCCTGCTCGGCCACGACCGGGCGCGGCTGCGCCGTTTCGACCGTCTGATGCAGCAGTTCGGCGCGCAGCCGCTGGGCCTCCTCGGCCGGAACCCCGTCCAGCGTCAGCCCGTCGGGGCGGCGGCGGTCCGAGGTGCCGGTGCCGATCGTCACCTTCGACAACCCAAGCATCCGATGCAGCAAGTGGGCCGTGACATCGACGGTGCGGACGCGGTCCAGCCGGGCGTTGACGCTCTGGCGCCGCAGCAGGCCCCGGCGCAGCTGAACCTGTTCGGCGTCGATGCGATAACTGGTCGTGAACCAGCGGCTGATCGCCAGGCCGATAACGACGACCGCCACCGCGAGACCCCAGTACTCACCGGACCCGTTGTGGGAGCCGGCCAGCAGGACGCCGATCAGAACCGGAAGTGCCTTGCCGAACTCGACGATCGGATGGACCAGCAGCATGCGGGGGCTCAGCCGGCGCCAGCCATCCGTGTCGACCATCGGCCTCACGTGGCGTCGTCCTCACTGGCCTGGGTGCGCTGGGTGAGGGTCGCGACGAGTTGATCGGCGACGAGTCGGTCCAGCCCGTGCACCCGGAGCGGGCCGGCGGCCGAGGCGGTCGTGACCGTCACGTTGGACAGCCCGAACAGTTGCTCGAGCGGACCGCGGTGGGTGTCGACCGTCTGGATCCGGTGCACGGGGGCGATTCGCCGCTCTTGGGTGATCCAGCCGGTCTGCGTGTAGAACGCGCCGCCCGCGTCCTCCCACGTGTGTACCCGATAGCGCCACTGCGGCATGACGATCAGGTGACCGATCGCGACGAAGGCCGTCACGATAAGCGTGATGGTCATCGCCGTGCGGCTGACGGAGAACAGCACGAGCGCCTCGAGGCCGAGCACGACGACCCAGCAGACCGCGGCACGGCTGGCCCAGTACCAGCGCGCTCGTGGGCTGACGTGATACGCGGGAGCCCGGAACAAGGCGAACTCCGGTGGCTCCACCGCTCAAACCCTAATCAGGTCCAGGTTGGCACCGACGGCGAGTCGCTAATTCCGCGTTTGCCCGAGTCTGTAGAAGCGAGTTTCGACCTCAGCTTCCCCTAACACTTAAGCCGCGCTTAGAATCCCCGTTAGGTGAGCGTTGGCGTCAGGGGGACGTCCGCGCGGGATCATCTGATCAGGACATCCTTGGGGAGGATGCCATGACCGCACGTGTCCAGTTCGAGCCGGCCAGTGACACCGGGCCCGAGCTCGCATCACTGCCATCCGTGCCGCGCCGGCAGCACAGCGCGCAACCGCCGGGAATCGCCCTCGACGACGAGAGCTTCGTCGCCGCGGCGCAGGCGATGGGCCGACTGCAGTGCGACCGCCGGGCGCGTCACATCGCCGGCTACGTACGCCACCAACCGCGTGAGGCCGCTCGGTGGATCAGCTTCGTCGCGCGGATGCCCCGGTTGACCATCTCGGTCACCGACTCCGTCCAGGGGCAACTCATCGGCGAACGACTGCGGACCCGTGACCACGGCGTGCGCACCCACACCATCGCGCAGTGCGTACTGCGCGTGCCGAGTGATCTCAACGCCTACCTCGAAGGACAGCAGCGGCGCGGCCTGCGCAACAAGCTGAGCAAGGCGCAGCGGTTCGGCATCGTCACCTCGGTCGAATCGGCCGAAGCGGGACTGCTCGCCGACAAGAGGATCTACAACGAGCGCAGCCAGCGCGGAGCCGAGGCCGAGGACACCTGGCCCCTACCGGCCCATCAGCTGACCTGGCTGGTCGCCTACGCACCCGACGAGACCCCGATCGCGGTGATGTCGGTGATTCAGGACAAGCAGGTGGCGCTGATGAAGGCGTTCCACGGGGTTCCTGATTCGACTCTGGGCAGCCCGGCCCGCCACGCGCTGCACCAGCACCTGCTTGGCCTGCTGTCAGCCGCCGGTGTGGAGTACCTCGTGGGCGACAGCGCCTTGCTGGCCCCGCCGGGCGTGCGTCAGTTCGTGCACCAACTGGGCTACCAGAGCTGGCACCTGCGGGTCCGGACACCGGCTGACCGGTAGCCGGCTCGCCCGAGGTCAAGGACGGTGCGCAATCACCAGCCGCGCGCGCGCCACTCGGGCAGGTGCGGTCGTTGCTCGCCCAGCGTCGAGTCGTCGCCGTGGCCCGGGTAGAACCAGGTGTCGTCCTGGAGTACGTCGAAGACCCGCTCGGTCACGTCATTGAGCAAGGACGTGAAGTCCGCGGGCGAGGTCGTCTTGCCGACCCCGCCTGGGAACAACGAGTCGCCGGTGAACAGGTGGGCCGTGCCGCCCGGGTCGCGGTAGAGCGCGGCGATCCCGCCCGGGGTGTGCCCGCGCAGCGCGATGATGTCGAGCGAGAGCTCGCCGACGGTGATCGTGTCACCGTCGCGCAGCCGTTCATCGACCGCGACGGGTAGCTCCTCGGCGTCCTCCTTGCCGGCATAGACGGCGGCCTGGGCGTCGGTCACGACGTCCTCGAGGGCCATCCAGTGATCTTGGTGTTTGTGGGTGGTCAACACCGCGGCCACGGCCGGTCCGCCGCTGCGGACCAGTTCCCGCAACCGGGGCGCCTCGTTGGCGGCGTCGATGAGCAGTCCCTCGCCGGTCGCGGTGCACCGCAGCAGATAGGCATTGTTGGACATCGGCCCGACCGCGACCTTGGTGATGGTGAGACCCGGCAGTTCGCGGGTGTCCCACGGGCCGCCGACGACAACTTTTCCGGTGTATTGCGCCATAAGGAGAAACCTAGTCCGTGATCGGCTCGAACTCTTCGGTCGGTGGTCCGGAACTGAGGTCGACCTTCATCTGCGGCAGGTGGCTCAGCACGCTGTCGAGATAGGACGCGACCGCAGCCTCTCGCCCGATGTCGTGACCGCGGGCCTCGGACAGGAACCACCGATGCTCGTTGATCTCGTAGAAGAGTTCGGCGTCGGGCAGCTTGCGGCGTTGCTCCTTCGGCAGCAGGGACAACACGCCGTAGAAGCGTTCATCGAGCCAGCGGCGGGCGGCCAGGTCCTCGGGCATGAGCCGGCCGTCGACGCGCGGGGCCCGGGCCCGGTACCGGGCCAGGTCAGACAGCAACGCGCGGGCCTCGTTCTCCTGGACGATGAGCCCGGTCAGCGCCCGCACCCGACGCTGGTGATGCCCGGGCTCGACCACATGGGTCCCGAAGCGCAGCCGCTCGCCCCCGGCCTCGGTGGTGATGCCGATCTCGGCGACGTCGAAGCCGAGTGAGTTCAGGCGCTTCACCCGTTGATCGATGCGGTAGCTCTCGTCGCGGTGGAACACCTCGTCGCGGGTCAGCTCGGCCCACAACTGCTGATAGCGCGGGGCGAGGGCCTGGGCCACCTCGATCGGGTCGACCGACTCGTCGAGGTAGCCACCGGCCTGCAGGTCATAGAGCTCACCGACGATGTTCTCGGTCGCGATATCCACGTCGTAACCGCGCTGGCCGTCGGACAGGCGCGGGTGCATCTCGCCGGTCTCCGCGTCCACCACGTAGGCCGCCAAGGCCCCGGCGTCGCGGCGGAACAGCGTGTTGGACAGCGAGCAGTCGCCCCAGTAGAACCCGGACAGATGGATGCGGACGAACAACTCGGCCAGCGCGTCGAGCAGGCGGCTGCGCAGGTCGGGCAGCGGACGGCCGGTGAACAACGACCGATAGGGCAGCGAGAAGGGCAGATGCCGGGTGATGAGCAGCCCGTCGAGGGGTTCATCGTGGGCGCCCGTGCGGTCGGTAACCGTCCCATAGGCGTCGACGACCGGGACGGCGCGTTCGGCCAATTCACGCAACAGCGTGTGTTCGCGCAGCACGTAGCGGTCGGTGGCCTCCTTGACCGCGAAGACCTCGCCGTCGACGTCGACGAAGCGCACGACGTGTCGTGAGATGCCGCGGGGCACGGTCACCAACCGCGGGTCGTCCCAGTCCGCGAGCGGGACACCGAACGGCAGGTCGAGCAGACCCGTACTCGCACCCAACGTGGTCAGCGAGTACGCGCCCATGGGCTAGTCCAGCGCCAGGCTGAGCAAGGCGTTCTCGATGACCTCGCTCAGGGCCGGATGAATCCAGTACTGGCCCCGCGCCAGTCCGCGAGCGCTGAGGCCGAAGGACATCGCCTGGATGATCGGCTGGATCAGCGAGGAGGACTGCGGGCCGATCAGGTGCGCGCCCAGCAGTCGACCGGATCCCCGTTCGGCGATCAGCTTGCAGAAGCTCGTGCTGTCCTCCATTGCCCAGCCGAAGGCGGTGCCCCCGAAGTCCTGCAGCGCGGTGACGAAGTCCAGCCCCTGCTCGCGGGCCTGGGCCTCGGTCAGGCCGACGCTGGCCACCTGCGGGTGGCTGAAGACCGCCGCGGGCACGTAACGGTGGTCGGCGGCCTGCAGGTCATCGGGATGGGCCAGGTTGTGCGCGACCACCCGCATCTCGTGGTTGGCCACGTGCTTGAGCTGGTACTCCGAGCTGACGTCGCCCAGCGCCCAGACGCCCTCGACGGTGGTGCGCTGCTGGTCATCGACCACCAGGCGACCGTCGTCGGTCACCGCCAGCCCGGCTGCGGCCGGATCAAGGCGGTCGGCGTTGGAGATCCGCCCGGTGGCCACGAGCAGCAGGTCGCCCTCGACCTGGACGCCATCGGCGAGTTGGAGCGAGATCCCGTCCGTGGTCTTGGTCACCGACGTCAGCCGGGCATCGAGGTGGACGTCCCATTGCTCGCGCGCCAGCTGGGTGAAGCGCGCGGACACATCCTCATCGAGCTCTCGCAGCAGCGGGCTGCTGTGGCAGACGATGCTGACCCGCACGCCCAGGGCGCTGAACACGTGCGCCAGTTCGGCGGCGATATAGCCCCCGCCCAGGATGACCATGCGGGCGGGCAGCTCATCCAGGCGCATCACGTCGTCGGAGGTGAAATAGGGCACCCCCGAGGCGGTGATCCGGTCGGGGATGGTGGCGCGCGAGCCGGCCGCGACCACGATGCGGTCGGCGGTCAGTTCCTCGCCGGTCGAGAGGATCAGCGTGCGCGGTCGGATGAATCGGGCCTCGGCCTCGTACAGCGTGACGTTCGCGCCGTGCGCCCGGTACTCCCGTCCGCCGGCGGAGATGGCGTCGATCCGGCCGAAGATCCGGTCGCGGATGTCGAGCCAGCGCACCGCATCGACCGAGGCGTCCATGCCGAAGCGCGCCGCCTCCCGGACCGTGGCGGCGACGTCGGCGGCGTAGACGTACATCTTGGTCGGGATGCAGCCGATGTTCAGGCAGGTGCCGCCGAAGGTGCCGGCCTCCACGATGGCGATCTGCCAGTCGTCGAAGTCGGGCGTGATGACGGAGTTGCCCGAGCCAGATCCGATGATTACCAGGTCGAAGTGCGGCACCCCGTAGACGCTACCGGCCGGATGAGCCCGTCCGAGTCGCTAGCCTTAGCGCCGTGCTGCGAATGTCGAACCTTTTCCTGCGGACCCTGCGTGACGATCCGGCCGACGCCGAGGTGCCGAGCCACAAACTGCTGGTACGCGGCGGCTTCGTGCGCCGGGTCGCTCCCGGGATCTACTCCTGGCTGCCGCTCGGGCTGGCCGTGCTCGGCAAGGTCGAACGCATCGTCCGCGAGGAGATGGCCTCGATCGGGGCGCAGGAGGTGCACTTCCCGGCGATCATCCCGCGGGAGATCTTTGAGGTGAGCGGGCGCTGGACCGACTACGGCGACACGCTGTTCCGGCTTACCGACCGCCGTGACGCGCCTTACCTGCTGGCTCCGACCCACGAGGAACTGTTCACCCTGCTGGTGAAGGGCGAGTACTCCTCGTACAAGGACTACCCGGTGACGCTGTACCAGATCCAGACGAAATACCGCGACGAGGCCCGGCCGCGGGCCGGCATCCTGCGCGGGCGCGAGTTCATCATGAAGGACTCGTACTCCTTCGACCTCACCGACGAGGGACTGGCTGCGTCCTACCAGGCTCACCGCGACGCCTACGGACGGATCTTTCGCCGCCTCGGCTTCGACTACCGCATCGTCCAGGCCGTCTCGGGGGCGATGGGTGGCTCGGCCTCGGAGGAGTTCCTCGCCCCGACCGCATCGGGCGAGGACACGTTCGTGCAGTGCACCAACTGCGACTACGCGGCCAACACCGAGGCGGTCGAGATCGCCCGTCCGGAGCCGGTCGATCCCGGGATCGCTCCCGCTCCGCAGGTCATCGACACGCCGGACACGCCGACCATCGAGACGCTGGTCGCCCACCTCAACACCCTCGGTCTCGGTCGGGAGTTCAGCGCAGCCGACACCCTGAAGAACGTCATCCTCAAGACGCGCGCCCCGGGCGGGACCTGGGAGTTGCTGGTGGTCGGCGTGCCGGGGGACCGGGACGTCGACCTCAAACGGCTGGCCGGCCAGCTCGAACCGGTCGAGGTCGTGCAGGCCGACGCCGACGATGTCGCCGCGGCCCCGGCGATCGTGAAGGGCTACCTCGGCCCGCAGGTGCTGGCCGAGGCCAAGATCCGCTACCTCGTCGATCCCCTCGTGGTCGATGGGAGTTCGTGGGTGACTGGCGCCAACGTGGCCGGTCAGCACGCCGCCTTCGTCACCCGGGGGCGCGACTTCGTGCCCGACGGCGAGATCGGCGCGGTCGAGATTCGCGACGGCGACCGCTGCGCCCGCTGCGGTTCGCCGTTGGTCATCGCCCGCGGGATCGAACTGGGTCACGTCTTCCAGCTCGGGCGCAAGTACGCGGCGGCCTTCGGCCTGACCGCGCTCGGACCGGACGGAAAGCCGACGACGATCACGATGGGCTCCTATGGGGTCGGGGTAACCCGGGCCGTCGCCGCCATCGTCGAGCAGACCTACGACGAGCTCGGGCTGCGCTGGCCGCGGGCCATCGCGCCGGCCGACGTCCACATCGTGGCCACCGGCAAGGACGACGCGGTCTTCCAGACCGCCGCCGCGCTCGCCGACGAGCTCGAACAGGTCGGGGTCGAGGTGCTGTACGACGACCGGCGCGGGGTCTCGCCCGGCGTGAAGTTCAAGGACGCCGAACTGCTGGGTGTGCCGAGCATCGTTATCGTGGGCAAGGGGTTGGCCGAGGGGACGCTGGAGGTTCGTGACCGCCAGAGCGGTGCCCGCGCCGACGTGCCGGTGGCCGACGTCGCCGCCCAGGTGATCGCGGCCGTCCGGGCCTAGCGATGCCGCCGCGGCCGCTGAATGAGCTGGTCGACCCCGGGTGGGCGGCGGCCCTGGAGCCGGTCGCCGGCCCGATCGCGGCCATGGGCGAGTTCCTGCGGGCCGAGATCGCCGCCGGTCGCAGCTACCTGCCCGCGGGACCGAACGTGCTGCGGGCCTTCAACCAGCCCTTCGCCGACGTGCGGGTGCTGATCGTCGGGCAGGACCCGTATCCGACGCCCGGGCATGCGGTCGGCCTGTCGTTCTCGGTCGCGCCACAGGTGCGGCCCCTGCCACGCAGCCTGCAGAACATCTATCGCGAGCTGCGCACCGACCTCGGCCTCGCGCCACCCGCCGACGGCGACCTGACCCCGTGGGCCGACCAGGGCGTGCTGCTGTTGAACCGGGTGCTGACCGTCGCTCCGGGCGCGTCCGGCTCGCACCGCGGGAAAGGCTGGGAGCCCGTCACCGATCAGGCCATCCGGGCCCTCGTCGCCCGAGATCAGCCGCTGGTGGCCATCCTGTGGGGGCGCGACGCGCAGACGCTGCGGCCGCTGCTCGGGGCGAGTGCCTGCATCGAATCGGCCCACCCAAGCCCGATGTCGGCCGATCGGGGCTTCTTCGGTTCGCGCCCGTTCAGTCGGGCCAACGAGCTGCTGGCCGCCCAGGGGAGTCAGCCGGTCGACTGGACGCTGACCTGACGACGACCGCCGGAGCGTGCATGCGAAGATCTGCTCATGGCTGAGAACTGGAAATCCGTTGTCGCGTCCGAGGTGGCCCCGGGTGACCGGGTGCGCTCGCGCGGAGTTGAGATCACTGTGTCGCGCATCGAGCCGGCGTTCTTCGGGAACCCGGCGATGGTCGCCTTCATCGAGGACACCCCGGAGCGGTGGTTCAAGATGCCGATGATGCTCGAAGCCGAGGTAGAGGTCGCCTAGTCCGGGTTGTTGGGCCCACGCGCCCAACCCTCACCCCCACGTTGCGCCGAGTGGGCCGTTACGCGCCGAGTGGACGCGTATAGGTGACCACTCGGCGATTTCGCGCCCACTCGGCGTAGATAGAGGGGGTGGGGCGGACCTGGGGTGCGGCGCGTGACTAGTCGGCCAGGCGGGGCGGGAAGCCGCCGGTGGCGATCGGTCCCCAGCGCGTCGGCGTGATCCGGATCAACGCCTTGCCCTGCCGTTGCATGGCCGCGCGGTACTCCGCCCAGTCCGGATGCTCACCCGAAATCGCGCGGTAGTAGTCGACGAGCGGCTCGAGGGCATCGGGCAGCTCCAGGACCTCGGCCGTGCCGTCGACCTGTACCCAGGCCCCGTTGAAGTCGTCGGACAGGGCGAGCACCGAACAGGCCGGGTGCCGGCGCAGGTTCGCGACCTTGGCCCGTTCGGGATAGGTCGAGATCACCAGCTGGCCGTCGCTGACCCCGCCGGTCACCGGCGACGCCTGCGGCGTGCCGTCGGAGCGAGTGGTGATCAACAGCAGGTGATGACGGGTACGCAGGAACTCGAGCAGCTCCTCCCGCCCCACCACAGTATTGGTGGCGATGGTTCGAGGCATGCCCCGATACTGCCCGACTGGGCCGCCGGTCAGGCCACCCGGGTGACGTCGACACTCACCGTCATGGTCGACTTCTTGGCCTGGCTCAGGATGATGCCCTTCAGCGGTGGTACGTCGCCGTAGTCGCGCCCCCAGGCCGATACGACGTACCGGCCGTCGACGAACTGGTTGTTGGTCGGGTCGAGGTCGACCCAGCCCCAGCTCGGGCAGCTTGACCGCGGCCCAGGCGTGGGAGGCGTCGGCTCCCTGCAACTTCGGCTGCCCCGGCGGGGGATCGGTCTCGAGGTAGCCGCTGACGTAGCGGGCCGGCAGCCCGACCGAGCGCATGCATCCCACGATCAGGTGCGCGAAGTCCTGGCACACGCCCTGCCGGTGCTGCAGCAACTCTCCGAGCGTCGTCTTCACCGTCGTGGCCCCGGAGACGTATTCGAAGTCGGCGTGGATGCGAGCGAGCAGCTCGGCCAGCGCGCTGCCCAAGGGCCGTCCCGGCGTGAACGTCAGGCGCGCGTAGTCCGCGATCGCCGCCGTGACCCGGATCAACGGGGAGGCCAGGATGAACGCCCGGCCGTCGAGGGCATCGCGCTGCTCGTCGCGTGCCTGTTCCCAGGTCAGTCCATCGAGCTCGGCCACTGTCGGCACCGGCCGATGGGTGATGACGTGGCTGCTGGCCGTCACGCGAAGCGATCGGTGGGTCTCGCGGACGATATAGAACGTCGACACGTTGCCGAAGAAATCGACGTGGTTGCGCAGTTCGGCCGCGCCCGGATCCAGCGCGAGCTCGCTGTCGCTCACCGCCTGGCCGGGGATCACCCGCGGTAGCAGGTGGGCGCGGCCGTAGCTGGTCGTGACGTCGTCGGAGTACCGGTACTCCGTCACGTGCACCACCTGGTAGGTGCGATCGACGTTGCTCACACGGCCTCCAGGCTCTGGAAGTCGCTGGTCGGGACGAGCGGCTGCAGCCGTCCCTGCTGGACGAAGTGGGCCTGTGCGATCGCGGTGGCCAGCTCATGCAGGTCGTCGACCGAGGCACCGAGCAGCTCCTCGAGTCCGGCCCTTCGCCCGTCTGCGCCGACGCCGGCCAGTGCCCGGCAGTCGGCGGCGAGCAGGCGGGCGGCGCTGTGCTGCACCCGCCGGTCCAGGCCGGTGTCGGTGCTCCCGGCCGGGGCGAGGCGCCGCAGGTCGCTGGCCAGACGGTCGAGTTGGAAGGCCAGCGAGCGCGGGTTGTCCCGGTCCATCAGCAGCAGCTCGAACACGGTGTCGGCTCCCGACTGGGCTGGGTAGCGCCGGCGGTGGGTGATGATGCTCTCGGCCGCGACGAGGGTCGACTCCTCGACCAGGGCTTCGACCTCGGGCGCGTACTGGGTGATGAACGTTGCCCGCAGCAGCCGGGCGACCTGTAGGGCGCGTTCGAGCCGACGCCCGGCGTCCATGAAGTGCCAGCCCGAGTCGCGGACCATGCTCTCGGCCGCCAGCCCGGCGAAGGCCATCAAGGCCTCGCGCAGGGAGGCCATGCTGGTGGCGATGTCGAGATTGACGCCGTAGGAGACCGGTTGAAGCCCGCGTTCGAGGTCGCTCAGGATCGCCCACGTGTCGGTGGACAGCTGGTCGCGACTGGCATTGGCCAGCTCGCGAATCCGGCGTACGTCGTGGGCCACCGTGCCGCTTCGTTGCCCGTCATCGCCGATGATCGAGTTCAGCATCGCGTGCGGATCGGTGAGGCCGGTATCGATCGGCGGCCATGGTGAGGAGACCGACATCGCGGCGTCGAGCAGGATGTCGACGCACTCGGGTACGGCCGGATCGACGCCGTCGTGGACGTCGTGCCAACGGTTGTCGGTGACGGCGATCAGCCGCGAGACGTCCTCGGCCCGTTCGGCATAGCGCCCGAGCCAGAACAGGGCCTCGGCGACTCGGGGGGAGATCGCGGCGACGACCTGGCCGCGGGCCAGCGCCGGCGTGGCCGGCTCGTCGACCAGCACGGGGGAGCTCGAGAGCACCCAGACGTCCTTGGCCTGGCTGCCCGGCCGGCGCAGGCTGACGTCCAGGCCGGTGTCGGGCAGCACCCGGCTCAGGCCCCCGGGCAGGATGCGGTAGCTCGAGCCTTCGGCCACCGCGAAGGAGCGCACCACCACCGGCTGCGGCTCGAGCAGACCGGCTCCGACGCCGGGCGCGGTACTGGGCAGCACGTACTCCTGCCCGACCCACGCGAACGGGTCGGCGTTGATCCGGCGAATCAGCTTTGCCCGTTGCTCGCTCGAGAGTTCCCAGCCGAACCGGCTCGCGCTGACGACCCGGCGCGAGACCGGCTTGATCACCAGTTCGTCGAGGTGGGCGATGACGTGCTGACGGGACAACTCCTCGCCGCACCACCAAGTCTGCGCCGAGGGCAGGGCCAGCGGCTGGTCGAGCAGCACCTCGCAGAGCTTGGGCAGGAACGGGAACAGGGCCGGGTTCTCGAGGATGCCCGAGCCCAGTCCGTTGACGATCGAGACGTTGCCGAGCCGATTGGCCTCGATCAGCCCCGGCACGCCGAGTTGGGAGTCCGGCCGCAGTTCCAGTGGGTCGCAGAAATCGGCATCCACGCGGCGCACGATGACGTCGACCGGCTCGAGGCGGCCGATCGAGCGCTGCCACACGTGCCCGTCGCGCACCAGCAGGTCGGCGCCTTCGACGAGGGGGAAGCCGAGCAGCGAGGACAGGAACGCCTGGTCGAAGGCGGTCTCGCTGCCCGCCCCCGATGTCAGCAGGACGATGCGGGGCACCTCGGCCCGGCTCGGCGCCAGCGACTGCAGCGCGATGCGCATGGCCTGGAAGAACGGGGCGATGCGGTGGATGCGGGTGTCGCGGTAGAGCCCGGGCAAGCGCGCGGGACACCGCCCGGCGGTTGGCCATCGCGTAGCCGGTGCCCGACGGGGCCTGCGTGCGGTCGGACAGCACTCGCCACTGGCCGTCCGGTTCCCGGGCCAGGTCCGCGGCGGCGATGAACAGCTGACGCGGCCCGGGCAACCGGATCTGGTCGACCGAGCGCAGGAAACCCGCGTGGCCGAAGATCACCTCCGGCGGGATGAGCCCGTCACTGAGCAAACGGCGCGGGCCATAGACGTCGCTCAGGATCAGGTCGAGCAGTTCGCTGCGTTGGGTCAGGGCCTGCTCGAGGCGACCCCACTCGGCCTCATCGACCAGCATCGGAACCGGGTCGAGCGACCAGGGCTGCTCCTGTGCCGCTCCGTACGGCCGGTAGGTCACACCGTCGTGGCCGAGCAGGTCGGTGACCACGCGGCTCTGCTCGCGCAGGCCGTCCGGGCCCAGCAGCCTCAGGACCGAGCCGACCTCGCGCCAGGTCTCCCGCACGCCCTGGACCTGGTCGACCATCTCGTCCCAGCGGGCCGGGCTGCCGAGCCGGGGTCGGGCATAGGCCTCGACGACGTCGTCGTTCACGGGCGGTTACGCCGCAGGTCGAGGGTGTACGGGTAGTCGGGGTTGATCAGCGCCGGCGGGACGGTCATCGTTCCGGCCGTGTGACCGATCGGCGAGAAGCGCGCCGCGCGGCGGGCCTCGGCCTCGTTGGAGTTGACCGGGAACGTCTCGTACGAGCGTCCACCGGGGTGGACGACGTGGTAGGTGCATCCCCCGATCGAGCGGTCGCTCCAGGTGTCGACGATGTCGAAGATCAGCGGGGACTGGACGTCGATCGTCGGGTGCAGGGCCGAGGGCGGCGCCCAGGCCCGGAAGCGCACGCCGGCGATCAGTTCATCGCCGTGCCCGCTCGGGTGCAGGGGCACGGGGACCCCGTTGCAGGTGAGGACATGCCGGCCGGGCGTGACTCCGGTGATCTTCACCTGGACCCGCTCGACCGAGGAGTCGACGTAGCGGGCCGTGCCGCTGCCGCTGGCTTCCTCGCCGAGCACGTGCCAGGGCTCGATGGCCGCGCGCAACTCCAGGGTGACCGGTCCGACGGTGACCGAGCCCAGCCGGGGGAAACGGAACTCCAGGAAAGGTTCGAGCCAGGCCCGCTCGAAGGCGATGCCGTGCGCGTTCAGGTCCTCGACGACGTCGGTGATGTCATCGGCCACGAACCCCGGGAGCAGGAACCGGTCGTGCAGGCCGGTGCCCCACCGGATCAGGGGCCCACGGTAGGGCTGGGCCCAGAAGCGGGCCACGAGGGAGCGGATCAACAGGGCCTGGACCAGCGACATCCGCGGGTGTGGGGGCATCTCGAAGCCGCGCAGCTCCAGCAACCCGAGTCGCCCGCGGGCCGAATCCGGGCTGTAGAGCTTGTCGATGCAGAACTCGGCCCGGTGGGTGTTGCCGGTGATGTCGGTGAGCAGATGACGCAGCGCGCGATCGACCACCCAAGGGCTGGCCCCGCCCTCTTCGTCGGTCAGCCGATCGAGTTCGGCGAACGCGATCTCGAGTTCGTAGAGATATTCATGCCGAGCCTCGTCCACCCGCGGCGCTTGGCTGGTCGGGCCGATGAACTGTCCCGAGAACAGGTAGGACAGGGCCGGGTGGTGCTGCCAGAACGTCAAGAGGCTGATGAGCAGCCCGGGCCGGCGCAGCAGGGGGCTGTCGGCCGGAGTCGATCCGCCCAGGGTGACGTGACTACCCCCGCCGGTGCCGGTGTGGGTGCCGTCCAGCGCGAACTTCTCACTCGCCAGCCCCGACGCCCGGGCGTGCTCGTCGAGGGTGGTGGTGAGTTCGACCAGTTCGGGCCATGACGCGGCCGGCTGCACGTTGACCTCGATCACGCCCGGGTCGGGGGTGACGGTCAGCGTGCGGGCGTGGGGATCACCGGGCAGCGGGTAACCCTCGAGGACCACGGGCACCCCTACGGCGGCGGCGGTGTCCTCGATGGCGGCCAGCAGGTCGACCGCATCGGCGAAGTCGTCCAGCGGCGGCAGGAAGACATAGACCTGGCCGTCCCGGGCCTGTACGGCCAGGGCCGTGGGCGGGGCGTCCTCGATCGGGGTGACCCACGCCGACTCGGGCGCGTGCTCGGGCGGGCTCGGCAACTCACCGACCAGGGCAAACGGCGGCCCGGCTTCGGGGCGAACCGGGGGCGGGGTCCACGAGATGGAGTCCAGGGGCAGCCGCAGGCCGAGCGGTGAGCTACCGGGCAGCAGCACCAGGCGGCGACGCCGGAAGCGCCAGCGAACCGTGGCCCAGCCGGCGCCGTCCTCGCGCCGGTGCAAGGGCAGGACCCAACCCGCGGGGGCGGTGGTGGTGGCGTCAAGTGCGGTGACCAGAGCGATGCGGGCGTCGGGGGAGCTGACCTCGTTGCCTTCTGGGTCGAGCGTCGGCGGTTCGCCCTCGGGCAGCCGGGCCTCGCTGGCCACCCGGGCCAGCTGATCCTCGTAGGCGGCCAGCACGAAGTCGGCGCCGATCCCGAGTCGCCCGGCAATGCCGAACGCGATCGAGGCGATCTGATCTGGTGTGGCCGCGACAGCGGGCTCGACCCACGGGTCGCCGAGCAGGCCGGCGTCGTGCCAAAGCGGTTGACCGTCGATGCGCCAGGTGATGCCGATCTGCCAGCGGGGCAGCGGTTCGCCCGGGTACCACTTGCCCTGGCCGTGGTGCACGATGCCGTTCGGCGCGTAGTGAGCCTTGAGCCGACCGGCCAGTTCACGGGCGTGCGCGCGCTTGTCGGGCCCGTCGGCGTCGGTCTTCCACTGGGCCGATTCCTGATCCTTGGCCGACACGAAGGTCGGCTCGCCGCCGATCGTCAAGCGGGTATCGCCCTTGTCGAGCAGGGTGTCGACCTGGTCGCCGAGGGCCAGGATGTCGCTCCACTGCTGCTCGGTGTAGGGCAGGGTGACGCGCGGGTCCTCGCGGAACCGCCGGACCGTGTTGTGGTACTCCATGGTCGTCTGGCTCGGATCGACCAGCCCGGTCACCGGGGCCGAGTCGGCCGGGTTCGGGGTGGCCGAGAGCGGGATGTGGCCCTCGCCGGCGAACAGGCCCGAGGTCGCGTCCAGACCGACCCAGCCGGCACCGGGCAGGTACACCTCGGCCCAGGCGTGCAGATCGGTGAAGTCCTCGCTCGGACCGCCCGATGCCGGATCGTCGGACTTGAGCTGCACGAGATACCCGGAGACGAAGCGGGCCGCGAAGCCCAGTTCGCGCAGCGCGGCGACGAGCAGCCAACCGCTGTCGCGGCAGGAGCCGATCCCCAGGCTCGAGCGTCTGCTCCGGGGTGTAGATGCCGGTCTCGAGACGAACCGTGTAGCCGACCGCGGCCGCCACCCGGCGGTTCACGTCGGCCAGGAAGGAGACGGTGCGGATCGGAGTCGTGTCGATCTCGGCCAGCCAGGCGGCCAGCCGTGGACCGCCCTCGACCGGGCGCCGATACGGCTCCAGGTCGGCGGCCAGCCCGGGCGGGTAGGAGAACGGGTAGGTCTCGGCGTACTCCTCGACGAAGAAGTCGAACGGGTTGATGACGGTCAGGTCGGCGACGAGATCGACGGTGATCGACAGCTCGGTGGTCTTGTCCGGGAACACGATCCGGGCCAGGTGGTTGCCGTAGGCGTCCTGCTGCCAGTTGATGAAGTGGTTGGCCGGGGTGATGCGCAGCGAGTACGACTCGATCGGGGTGCGCGAGTGCGGCGCCGGGCGCAGTCGGATCACATGGGGGCCCAGCGCGACCAGCCGGTCGAAGCGATAGGTCGTGCTGTGCTCGAGGGACACCTGGACAGCCACGCCGGAAGTCTACGGATGCGCAGTCCGGGCATTTGCCACGGTCGGTCCTGGAAACAGGACTGTTCCCGGGTCGAAACACACCGGCCGCCGCTGTCGGTGGCTTTCACTAGGCTGGGGGAGATCCCCAGTGATTCGAGAGTCCACCAGTGAATGACCGTTTGATCGTCCGCGGCGCCCGTGAGCACAACCTCAAGGACGTCAGCCTCGACCTGCCCCGTGACGCCATGATCGTGTTCACCGGCCTGTCCGGCTCGGGTAAGTCCAGCCTGGCCTTCGACACGATCTTCGCCGAGGGCCAGCGCCGCTACGTCGAGTCGCTCTCGGCCTACGCCCGCCAGTTCCTGGGCCAGATGGACAAGCCCGACGTCGACTTCATCGAGGGGCTCTCGCCGGCGGTATCGATCGATCAGAAGTCGACCAGCCGCAACCCGCGGTCGACGGTCGGCACGATCACCGAGATCTATGACTACCTGCGGCTGCTCTACGCCCGCATCGGCAAGCCGCACTGCCCGATCTGTGGTGAGGCGATCTCGCGCCAGACCCCGCAGCAGATCGTCGACCGCATCCTCGAAATGGTCGATGGCACCCGCTTTCAGGTGCTCGCGCCGGTGATCCGCGAACGCAAGGGCGAGTATGTCGACCTGTTCGCCGACCTGCAGACCAAGGGGTACGCCCGGGTGCGCGTCGACGGGGTCGTGCATTCCCTGACCGAACCGCCGAAGTTGAAGAAGCAGGAGAAGCACACGATCGAGGCGGTGATCGACCGCCTGGCCGTGCGGCCCTCGAGCAAGCAACGCATCACCGACTCGATCGAGACCGCGCTCGGCCTGGCCGGGGGGCTGGTGATCCTGGACTTCGTCGACCTCCCCGAGGACGACCCGCACCGTGAGCGGCGCTACTCCGAGCGGCTGGCCTGCCCGAACGATCACCCGCTGGCCGTCGACGAACTCGAACCGCGCTCGTTCTCGTTCAACTCCCCGTTCGGCGCCTGCCCGGTGTGCACCGGCCTGGGCACGCGCAAGGAGGTCGATCCCGAACTGGTCGTGCCCGACCCCGAACGGAGCCTGGCCGAGGGGGCGCTGGCCCCCTGGTCGGCCGGACAGAGCAGTGAGTACTTCCTGCGGCTGCTGCAGGGGGTCGGCGAGGCGCTCGGCTTCGACCTGGACACGCCCTGGGAGAAGCTGCCGGTGCGGGCCCAGAAGGCCGTCCTGCACGGACTGCCCGAGCAGGTGCACGTCTCGTACAAGAACCGCTACGGCCGCGAACGGTCCTACTACGCGACCTACGAGGGCGTGGTGACCTGGATCGAGCGCCGGCACACCGAGACCGACAGTGACTACTCGCGCGAGAAGTACGAGGGGTACATGCGCGAGGTGCCCTGCCCCACGTGTGAGGGCAGCCGGCTCAAGCCCGAGATCCTGGCCGTGACGGTCAGCGGGCGCTCGATCGCCGAACTCGCCTCGCTGGCCATCGGCGATGCCGCGGCCTGGTTGGGCGCGCTCGAACTCGACGACCGCGACACCTTCATCGCCGAACGCGTGCTGAAAGAGGTCAACGCCCGGCTGGGCTTCCTCGTCGACGTCGGGCTGGACTACCTGTCACTCGACCGGGCGGCCGCCACCCTGGCCGGCGGTGAGGCCCAGCGGATCCGGTTGGCCACCCAGATCGGCTCCGGACTGGTCGGCGTCCTCTACGTCCTCGACGAGCCCTCGATCGGGCTGCACCAGCGCGACAACCGGCGACTCATCGAGACGCTGGTGCGACTGCGGGATCTTGGCAACACGTTGATCGTGGTCGAACACGACGAGGACACCATCCGCACGGCCGACTGGGTCGTCGACATCGGCCCGCTGGCCGGCGAGCACGGCGGCAACGTGGTCGTGTCCGGTCCGGTCAAGGCGCTGTTGGCCAGCAAGGAATCGATCACCGGCGCCTACCTGTCCGGACGGCGGCGCATCGAGGTCCCGCCCGCGCGACGGCCGACCACGCCGAACCGATTCCTGGTCGTCGAGGGGGCGCGCGAGCACAACCTGCGCAACATCGACGTCTCGTTCCCGCTCGGCTGTTTCGTGGCCGTCACCGGGGTCAGCGGCTCGGGCAAGTCGACGCTGGTCAACGACATCCTGTACGCGACCCTGGCCAACAAGATCAACGGGGCCAAGCTGCCGCCGGGGCGCCATCGACGGGTACGCGGCATCGAACATCTCGACAAGGTCGTGGGCGTCGACCAGTCCCCGATCGGGCGCACGCCGCGCTCGAACCCGGCCACCTACACCGGCGTCTTCGACCACATCCGCAAGCTGTTCAGCGAGACCACCGAGGCCAAGATCCGGGGCTATCAGCAGGGCCGGTTCTCCTTCAACGTCAAGGGCGGTCGCTGCGAGAACTGCGCCGGCGACGGCACGATCAAGATCGAGATGAACTTCCTGCCCGACGTCTACGTCCCGTGCGAGGTGTGCAAGGGCGCGCGCTACAACCGCGAGACGCTCGACGTGCACTACAAGGGCAAGACGATCAGCGAGGTCCTCGAGATGCCGATCGAGGAGGCGGCCGAGTTCTTCGCGCCGATCACCCGCATCGCCCGGCACCTGGACACCCTGGTCGACGTCGGGCTGGGCTACGTGCGCCTCGGCCAGCCGGCGCCGACGCTGTCCGGCGGGGAGGCCCAGCGGGTCAAGCTGGCCGCCGAGCTGCAGAAGCGCTCGACCGGTCGCACCGTCTACGTGCTGGACGAGCCGACCACCGGCCTGCACTTCGAGGACGTCAACAAGTTGCTCGGCGTGCTGCAGTCCCTTGTCGACAAGGGCAACTCGGTCCTGGTCATCGAGCACAACCTCGACGTCATCAAGACGGCCGACTGGGTGGTCGACATGGGGCCCGAAGGGGGCTCCGGCGGCGGTCGAGGTGGTCGCCGAGGGCACCCCGGAGCAGGTCGCCCGCGTGGCCGGCTCCTACACCGGGCAGTTCCTGCGAAACCTGCTCGACGTCGCGCCGGCGAAGGCGCCCGCGAAAGCCGCCCCCAAGCGACGCAAGCCCGCCGCCGCGCCCGCCTAGATGTTCCGGGGAGTGTTCTGGTCGCGACCCGACCAGAACACTCCCCAAGTTGCGCCGCCAGAAGGGACTGCCGTTGAAGGACTTCATTGCCGGCCTGCCGAAGGTCGAGTTGCACGTGCACCACGTGGGCTCGGCGTCGCCGCGCGCGGTGGCCGAGCTGGCCGCCCGGTACGAGGGCAGCACGCCGGTGCCGGCCGATGAGGCGTTGCTGGCCGAGTACTTCATCTTCACCGACTTCCGTCACTTCATCGAGGTCTACCTCTCGGTCGTCGACCTGATCCGGGACGCCGAGGACATCCGGACGCTGACCTATGAGGTGGCCCGCGACCTGGCCGGGCAGAACGTCCGCTACGCCGAGCTGACCTTGACGCCGTACTCCTCGATCGTGCGGGGCATTCGCGGCCGCGGCGTACTGCGAGGCGGTCGAGGATGCCCGCGCGCGGGCGGCCCAGGACTTCGGTCTGCAGCTGCGCTGGTGCTTCGACATTCCCGGCGAGGCCGGCCTGCCCTCCGCGGACGTGACCCTGGCCGTGGCGCTGGAGCAACAGCCGGCGGGGCTGGTCAGCTTCGGCCTGGGCGGACCCGAGCAGGGCGTCGGGCGGGGCCAGTTCCGCGAGCACTTCGCCCAGGCGCGGGCGGCCGGGTTGCACAGCGTGCCGCACGCGGGCGAGTCGACCGGGCCCGAGACCATCTGGGCCGCGATCGAGGATCTGGGGGCCGAACGGATCGGGCACGGGATTGCCGCGGTCCACGATCCGGTGCTGCTCGCCTATCTGGCCGAGCACCAGATCGCCCTGGAGGTCTGCCCGACGTCCAATGTCCGCACCCGGTCAGTGCCCTCGATCGCGCAACACCCGCTGCCCCAACTTGTCGCAGCCGGTGTGCCCATTTCGATCAACTCCGACGATCCGCCGATGTTTTCGACGACGCTCAACAACGAGTACGAGGTGGCGGCGCAGCTGCTCGGTCTGGACCGCTCCGGGGTCGCTGACCTGGCCCGGGCGGCCGTGCGGCAATCGTTTCTCGATCCGGTCGGGCAGCGGGCGTTGTTGGCGGAAATAGATTTGTTTGGCAACCAACCAAAAGCGTTCTAATCTGCCCCCATGACGATCCTCGTGGCCTATGTTCCGACGACGGCCGGCTTTTGGGCCCTAGGTGCGGGCATGGATGAGGCCCGGGTGCGCGGCACGTCGCTGACCGTGCTCAACGTCGGGATCGGCCTCGAGGCCTCCGGCCCGACCTTTGCCGACGAGAAGGACCTGGACGCGGTGCGCGCGCGGCTGACCGAGGTCGGCATCGAGCACGAGGTTCGTCAGGTCGTCGACGCGACGACCGTGGCCGAGGCTGTGCTCAACCTGGCCGAGGAACTGTCGCCGGAGCTGATCGTGGTCGGTCTGCGGCGGCGGTCCCCGTTGGGCATCGCGCTGCTGGGCAGCAATGCGCAGCGGATCATCCTGGGTGCGACGTGCCCAGTGCTGTCGATCCGCCCGACCGAGTGATCCAATGCCCGCCAAGCGTCAGAGGGGCTGACTACCCTCGAAGTCGTGCCTGACCCGACGACATACCGGCCGGCGACGGGCACGATCCCGACCGGGCCGGGCGTGTATCGCTTCCGCGACGAGCAGCGCCGCGTGATCTATGTCGGCAAGGCCAAATCGCTGCGCCAACGCCTGAACTCCTACTTCGCCGACCTCTCCGCCCTGCACCCGCGCACCCGGCAGATGGTCACTACGGCGGCCAGCGTCGAGTGGACAGTGGTCACCACCGAGGTCGAGGCCCTGCAGCTGGAATACAACTGGATCAAGGAGTTCGATCCGCGCTTCAACGTGCGCTACCGCGACGACAAGTCCTATCCGTCGCTGGCCGTCACGCTCTATGAGGACTTCCCCCGGCTGCAGGTGATGCGCGGACCGAAGAAGAAGGGCGTGCGGTACTTCGGCCCCTACGCGCACGCGTGGGCGATCCGCGAGACCCTCGACCTGCTGCTGCGGGTCTTCCCGGCCCGGACCTGCTCCACCGGCGTCTTCAAGCGCGCCGGCCAGGTCGGACGACCCTGCCTGCTCGGCTACATCGGTAAGTGCAGTGCGCCTTGCGTCGGCCGCGTCGACCAGGTCGAACATCGGCGCATCGTCGACGACTTCTGCGACTTCATGGCCGGCAAGACCGATCAGCTGATGAAGCGCATCGAGCGAGAGATGGCCCGCGCCAGCCACGACCTGGAGTTCGAGCGGGCGGCGCGGCTGCGCGACGATCTCGAGGCGCTGCGCCGCGCGATGGAGAAGCAGACGGTCGTGTTCGGTGACGGCACCGATGCCGACGTCGTCGCGTTCGCGGTGGACGAGCTGGAGGCGGCCGTTCAGGTCTTCCACGTCCGGGGCGGCCGGGTGCGCGGGCAGCGCGGCTGGGTGATCGACCGCGACAACCGCGTCGACGACGACGCCGGCATTCCCGACCTGGTCGAGCAGTACATCGCCGAGTTCTACGGGGTCGGCGAGGACAGTGAGCCGGCCGCGAGCATCCCGCGCGAGATCCTGGTGCCCGAGCTGCCGGAGAACGCCGACGCGCTGGCGCAGTGGCTCTCCCAGCGGCGCGGGACCAACGTAGGCATCCGGGTCCCGCAACGGGGCGACAAGCGGGCGCTGATGGAGACGGTGGCGCGCAACGCCCAACAGTCCTTCGTGCAGCACAAGCTCAAGCGGGCCTCGGACCTCACCGCCCGGTCCAAGGCCCTGGCCGAGCTGCAGGACGCGCTGGGCCTGGCCGAGGCGCCGTTGCGGATCGAGTGCTTCGACATCAGTCACGTGCAGGGCACGAACGTCGTCGCGAGCATGGTGGTGTTCGAGGACGGGCTGGCCCGCAAGGGGGAGTACCGGCGTTTCGCCATGCGCGAGGGCACCGGGGACACCGACTGGATAGCCGAGGTCGTGCGACGCCGCTTCGCGCGCTACCTCGACGAACAGGTGGCTGACGGCGCCGATGTCGACGACGCGCACGTCGCCGACGAGTTCGACACCCGACTCGGTATCGATCCGGCCACCGGTCGCCCGCGCAAGTTCTCCTACGCTCCGAACCTGCTGGTCGTCGACGGCGGGGCGCCCCAGGTCGCCGCCGCGCAGGCCGTCTTCGACGAGCTCGGCATCGAGGACATCGCCCTCGTCGGGTTGGCCAAACGACTCGAGGAGGTCTGGCGGCCGGGGGAGGCCTACCCGACCATCCTGGCCCGGACCTCCGAGGCGCTGTACCTGCTGCAACGGGTGCGCGACGAGGCCCACCGCTTCGCCATCACCTACCACCGACAGAAGCGCTCGAAGGCGATGACCAGCTCCGCTCTGGACGGCATCGCCGGACTGGGCGAGGTCCGCCGCAAGGCGCTGCTGGCCCACTTCGGCTCGCTCAAGCGGCTGCGCCAGGCCGACGTCGAGGCCCTCACCGCCGTGCCCGGGATCGGGCGGCAGACGGCTGAATCCATCGTCGCGGCGCTGGCCGCGCCCGGCACCCGCCCGGCCCCAGCGGTGAACGTCACCACTGGCGAGCTGATCGAGGCAGACAGCGACGCCACTGCGCTGCGAGAATGACGGCAGTACAGCGATTGGGGGCCAGGTGAGCGAGGCAGAGCAGGATCGGGGTGCACTCGACACCGTCGTCGTCACCGGTCTGTCCGGTGCCGGCCGCAGCACGGCGGCGAAGTGCCTCGAGGATCTCGGCTTCTTCGTCGTCGACAATCTGCCCCCTGAGCTGGTGGCGACCATGGTCGACCTCGGCAGCCGCACCCACGGTGCGGTCACCCGCATCGCCGTGGTGATGGACGTGCGCAGCCGGGCCTTCTCGACCGATCTGCGCAGCGTGATCATCGACCTGGCCGAACGCGGGATGCGCCCGCGTGTGCTGTTCCTCGAGGCCGGCACCGACGTGCTGGTCCGCCGCTTCGAGAGCGTGCGCCGGGCCCACCCCCTGCAGGGCGACGGCCGGCTCGTCGACGGTATCCAGGCCGAACGCCAGCTGCTCAGCGGACTGCGTGATGAGGCTGATCTGGTGCTCGACACCAGCGATCGCTCCGTCCACCAACTGCGGGCCGAGATCGAGCGGGCGTTCGCCCTCGGCGGCGACCTGGACGGGCCGGCGGTGCTCCGGGCCACGGTGGTGTCCTTCGGCTTCAAGTACGGGCTGCCGGTGGACGCCGACCTGGTGGTCGATGTCCGATTCCTGCCCAACCCCTTCTGGATACCCGAGCTGCGCGAGCTCACCGGCGAGACCGCCGAGGTGCGTGACTACGTGCTGGCCCAGCAGGGTGCGGACGAGTTCCTCGCCATCTACACCCGCATCCTGGAGATCATCGGGGCCGGCTACACGCGCGAGGGCAAGCACTATCTGACGCTGGCCGTCGGCTGCACCGGCGGCAAGCACCGCTCGGTCGTCATGGCGGCCGAGTTCGCCCGCCGCCTCAGTGAACGCGGCGTGCGCGCCACCGTCCTCAACCGGGATCTCGGACGTGAGTGAGCCCAATGGGCCGG
Organism: uncultured Actinomycetes bacterium; assembly: GCA_963828015.1. Taxonomy (GTDB): domain Bacteria; phylum Actinomycetota; class Actinomycetes; order Mycobacteriales; family Jatrophihabitantaceae; genus CAVPUA01. The sequence goes on along the minus strand of CAWHCD010000006.1, from coordinate 896,920 downwards.
ACCTGAAGGTCGTCGCGCTCGGAGGCGGGCATGGGCTGCACGCCACCCTACGAGCCCTGCGCACGATCACGAGTGACATCACCGCGATCGTCACCGTTGCCGACGACGGTGGTTCCTCGGGCCGGATCCGCCGCGAACTCGGACTGTTGCCGCCGGGTGACCTGCGCATGGCGCTGAGCGCCCTGGCCGGCGAGACCGCCACCGACCAACTCTGGTCGCAGCTCATGCAGCACCGCTTCGGCGGCACCGGGGCGCTGGCCGGACATCCGGTCGGCAACCTGCTGCTGGCCGGGTTGATGGAGAGCTTCGGCGATCCGGTGCTGGCACTGGCCGAGGCCGGCCGACTGGTGAACGCCACCGGCCGCGTCCTGCCCATGAGCCCGGTGCCGCTCAGCCTGGTGGCCGAGGTCGACCACATCGACGACGATCCGCGCCAGCGCCGCACGATCCGCGGCCAGGCCAACATCGCAACCACCGTCGGCCGGGTGCGCAGCGTCCGGGTGCTCCCCGCCGGGGCGCCCGCCTGCGCCGCCGCCGTCGACGCGGTACGCGAGGCCGACGTCGTCGTGCTCGGACCGGGGTCCTGGTTCTCCAGCGTCATCCCGCATCTGCTCATCCGCGAACTCGGGCAGGCGCTCAGCACGACCGCGGCCCGGGTGGTCGTAGTGCTCAACCTCGTCCCGCAGGACGGTGAGACGTCCGGCTTCACGAGCGTCGAGCTATTGGCGGCCCTGCTGGCGCATGCCCCTGACCTGCGCATCGACGTCGTGGTCGGTGACACCGAAAACGTCGCGGAACGTCAACGGCTCGAGGACTTCCTGCAAGCTGCGGGAGCGCGTCTCGTACTGTCAACGCTTGCCACCGATAATGACGTCGCGGTTCATGATCCACTCCGACTCGCTCTTGCCCTGGTCGAGGCGTTCGGCACGGCTGGGAAAGGGGACGCACGCACATGGCGATGACGGCGGCAGTCAAGGATGAGTTGTCTCGGGTGGGCGTGGCCAAATCGACCGCCCGCCGGGCCGAAATCGCGACGATGCTGCGCTTCGCCGGGGCGTTGCACCTCATCGGTGGACACATCGTCGTCGAGGCCGAACTGGACACCGGATCCGTGGCCCGCCGGCTGCGCAAGGAGATCGCCGACGTCTTCGGACACGGCTCCGAGGTGCAGCTGGTCGCCGGAAGCGGACTACGCAAGGGCAGTCGCTACCTGGTTCGAGTGACCAAGGACGGCGAGGGCCTGGCCCGGCAGGCCGGGTTGGTCGATCTGCGTGGTCGTCCGGTTCGTGGTCTACCGCACCACGTCGTCTCCGGTGGCGTGGCCGACGCCGAGGCGGCGTGGCGGGGGGCGTTCCTGGCCCACGGCTCGCTGACCGAGCCGGGCCGGGCCTGCTCGCTCGAGATCACCTGCCCGTCGCCGGAGGCCGCGCTCGGGCTGGTCGGCGTCGGTCGTCGCCTCGGATTGGTCGCCAAGGCCCGCGAGGTTCGCGGGGCCGACCGCGTGGTCATCCGTGACGGCGACGCGATCAGTGCCCTGCTGACCCGCATCGGCGCGCACGAGAGCGTGCTGATGTGGGAGGAGCGCCGGATGCGCCGCGAGGTGCGGGCCACCGCCAACCGGCTGGCCAACTTCGACGACGCCAACCTGCGCCGCTCGGCCCGGGCCGCCGTGGCCGCAGGTGCGCGGGTCGAACGGGCCCTGGAGATCCTCGGCGGGGACGCGCCCGAGCATCTGCTGCAGGCCGGAAACCTGCGCATCGAACACAAGCAGGCCTCTCTGGAGGAGCTTGGCGCGATCTCGGATCCGCCGATGACGAAGGATGCCGTCGCCGGGCGGATTCGCCGATTACTGGCCATGGCCGACAAGCGCGCCGCCGACCTGGGCATTCCTGACACCGAGTCCGCCGTCACCGCGGACATGCTGGCCACCTGACAGCGGTTAGGCTGGCGCACACAGAGTCGGTTTCAGGTTCGTGAACAAGGAGACTTCCCAGTGACCGTACGTGTGGGTATCAACGGCTTCGGCCGGATCGGGCGCAACTTCTACCGGGCCGCTCGCGCGGCCGGCGCCGATCTCGAAATCGTCGCCGTCAACGACCTGACCGACTCGGCCACGTTGGCGCACCTGCTCAAGTACGACTCGATCCTCGGTCGGCTCGACGGCGCCGTCAGCACCGGCGAGGGCTTCATCGCCGTCGACGACCAGCAGATCAAGGTCTTCGCCGAGCGCGATCCGGGCGCGCTGCCCTGGGGCGATCTGGGTGTGGACATCGTGATCGAGTCCACCGGATTCTTCACCGATGGCACGAAGGCGCGCGCCCACGTCGAGGGCGGGGCCAAGAAGGTCATCGTCTCCGCGCCCGCGTCCAATGAGGACGTCACGATCGTCATGGGCGTCAACCACGAGACCTACGATCCGGCGACGCACACGATCATCTCCAACGCCTCGTGCACGACGAACTGCCTCGGCCCGCTGGCCAAGGTGCTCGATGACGAATGGGGGATCGAGCGGGGTCTGATGACGACGATCCACGCCTACACCCAGGACCAGAACCTGCAGGATGGCCCGCACAAGGACCTGCGCCGGGCCCGCGCGGCCGCGCTGAACATCGTGCCGACCTCCACCGGCGCGGCCAAGGCGATCGGCCTGGTGCTGCCGCAGCTCAAGGGCAAGCTCGACGGCTACGCCCTGCGCGTGCCGATCCCCACCGGATCGGCCACCGACCTGACGGTCACGCTGGGCAAGGCGGCCTCGGTCGAGGAGATCAAGGCGGCCTACCGGGCGGCGGCCGAGGGACCGTTGAAGGGCTTCCTGAGCTACACCGAGGCGCCCATCGTCAGCTCCGACATCGTCACCGACCCGTCCTCGTGCATCTTCGACGCCGGCCTGACCAAGGTCATCGGTGACCAGGTCAAGGTGGTGGGCTGGTATGACAACGAGTGGGGCTACTCCAACCGCCTGGTTGACCTGAGCCTGCTCGTCGGCTCGAGCCTCTGAGCCGCATGCGCACGATCGACGATCTGCTCGGGGTCGGGGTCAAGGGCCGCCGGGTCCTGGTTCGTAGCGACCTCAACGTCCCGTTGGACGGCTCGACCATCACCGACGACGGCCGCATCCGCGCGTCGCTTCCGGTGCTGCGCGAACTGCTCGAGGCCGGAGCCCGCGTGATCGTGGTCGCCCATCTCGGCCGTCCCAAGGGCGCCCCGGAAGAGCGTTACTCGCTGCGACCGGTGGCCGATCGGCTGGCCCAACTGCTGGGCCGTCCCGTCGAGTTCGCGCTGGACACCGTGGGCGAGAGCGCCCGGCTGCTGGCGGCCGACCTGCAGGACGGCCAGCTGCTGCTACTTGAGAACGTCCGGTTCAACCCGGGCGAGACGAGCAAGGACGACGCCGAGCGGGCCACCTTCGCGGCCGCGCTGGCGGCGCTGACCGGCGGCGAGGACGACGGCGGTGTCTTCGTCGAGGACGCCTTCGGCGCGGTCCACCGCAAGCATGCCTCGGTCTATGACGTCGCCACGCTGCTGCCCCACTACTGCGGTGGGCTGGTGCAGGTCGAGCTCGAGGTGCTCACCCGCCTGACGGAGACGCCCGGGCGCCCGTACGTCGTCGTACTGGGCGGCAGCAAGGTCAGCGACAAGCTGGCGGTCATCGAGTCGCTGCTGCCCAAGGTCGACAAGCTGCTCGTCGGCGGCGGCATGTGCTTCACCTTCCTGGCCGCCCAGGGTCACCAAGTGGGCGCGTCGCTGCTCGAGGTGGATCAGATCGAGACCTGTCGGGCGCTTCTGGCCGGCAGCGACCGCATCGTCTTGCCGACCGACATCGTGGTCGCCGATTCCTTCAGTGCTGACGCGCAGACCCAGGTCGTGGCCGCCGACTCGATTCCGGCCGGCTGGCTCGGGCTCGACATCGGTCCCGAATCCGTCGCGTTGTTCGCCGCGCAGCTCAGCGATGCCCAGACCGTGTTCTGGAACGGCCCGATGGGCGTCTTCGAGCTCGCGCCGTTCGCGGCCGGTACGCGCGGCGTCGCTGCGGCGGTGGCCGCAGTGGCCGGGCTCAGCGTCGTAGGTGGCGGTGATTCGGCCGCGGCCGTTCGCGCCTTGGGCCTGGACGAGGGCTCTTTCGGTCATATCTCGACCGGCGGCGGGGCATCGCTGGAATACCTCGAGGGCAAGACCCTGCCGGGCGTCGACGTGTTGGACGGTCGCTGAGGTGGCGGCCAGACGCCCGCTGTTGGCCGGCAACTGGAAGATGAACCTGAACCATCTTGAAGCCATCGCGCTGACCCAGAAGCTGGCCTTCAGCCTCAGCGAGGCCCAGCTCACCGCGGCCGAGGTCGTGCTGATCCCGCCGTTCGTCGACCTGCGCAGCGTGCAGACGCTCGTCGACGGCGACCGAATGCTGCTGGGCTACGGCGCCCAGGATCTGTCGCCCCACGACGCGGGTGCCTATACCGGTGATATCAGCGGCGTCATGCTGGCCAAGCTCGGCTGCAGCTACGTCCTGGTCGGTCATTCCGAACGCCGCGAGTACCACCACGAGGACGACGCGCTCGTGAACGCGAAGATCAAGGCGGCCTACCGCAATGGACTGACGCCGATCGTGTGCGTCGGTGAGTCGCTGGCGATCCGCGAGGCCGGCGACGAGATCGCCCACACCACGGCCCAGCTGACCGCCGCGCTGGCCGACGTGGCGGCCGAGCAGGCCGCGCGGGTGGTGATCGCCTACGAGCCGATCTGGGCCATCGGCACCGGCCAGGTGGCGACCCCCGAGGACGCGCAGCAGGTCTGCGCCGCGATCCGCTCGGAGTTGGCCGCGCTGTACGGCGAGGAGCTCGCCGACGGTGTTCGGGTGCTCTACGGCGGGTCGGTGAAGGCGGCCAACGCGCGCGAGCTGCTGTCCCACCCCGATGTCGATGGCGCGCTGGTCGGCGGAGCCAGCCTCGACGCGACCGAGTTTGCGGCCATCACCCTGGCCGCGTTGCCGGCCGGATGACCAGGATCACGGTGTTCACGGGTCGACAAGGTAATCTGGGCGGGCACCGAGTCTGCTCCCTTTCGAAGGCGTTTTGATGATCACGTTCTTGACGATCGTGTTGGCGATCGTGAGCCTCACCCTGGTTGTGCTGGTGCTTCTGCACCGCGGCAAGGGTGGTGGCCTGTCATCCATGCTCGGCGGGTCGTTCTATTCCAGCCTGTCCGGGTCCTCGGTCGTCGAACGCAACCTCGACCGGATCACCGTCATCGCCGGAGTGCTCTGGGCCGTGTGCATCGTCGGTCTGGGTTTGCTCTACAAGAACAGCTGACCCTCGGGTCGGCGCCGTGCACTGCTCGTAAACAAGCAAAGGGAGATACCTAGTGGCGGGTGGCAGCGCGATTCGGGGCAGCCGGATCGGTGCCGGGCCGATGGGCGAGAAGGAACGGGGCGAGTCGGCCCCGCGCCAACACATCGCCTTCTTCTGTGCCAACGGTCACTCGATCCGACCCGCCTTCGCCATGGAGGCCATAGTCCCCGATACGTGGGACTGCCCGAACTGTGGCTTCCCGGCCGGACGGGAATCGGAGGCCCCGCCCAGCGCGGTGCGCAACGAGCCCTACAAGACCCACCTGGCCTACGTGAAGGAGCGCCGCTCCGACGAGGACGGCGCCGCGATTCTGGAAGAGGCGCTGGCCAAGCTCAAGGCGCGCCGCGGCGAGTAGCCGCTAAATCTGCTGGTGGCGAGTAGCCGCTGGCAGCTTGGCCGCGGCATCCGCGTCGACGAGCCACAGGGTCCGTCGGCGTCCACGCGCGCCGGCCGACGGCACGTGCGTCCGGTCGGCGTCCCCCAGGGCCCAGGACACGGCATCGGCCTTACCCGAACCCGAGGCGACGGCCCAGATCTCCTCGGCCGCCGCCAGCCCGGCGAAGCTCAGTGAGAAGCGCAGCGGTGGTGGCTTTGGGGAGTTGCGGACCGCGATTACCGGGCCGGAGTCGTCGAAGGCGCCTGGCTGATCGGGGAACAGCGAGCAGCAGTGCCCATCTGGCCCGACGCCGAGCAGGACGACGTCGAAGTTGGGCACGTCATCGACATCGTCGGGTCGGCGGGCGCCGTAGAGCGCGGCGGTGTACCAGGCCACCGCCGCATCCAGGTCGGGCCCAAAGACTCCGTCCGACGCCGGAGCCCGGTATACGGTTGCCGCCGAGAACGGCGCATGCGACCAGACGGCCCGATCGGCGCCGGTGTCGTTGCGGTCGGCGGAGTCGGCCGGCACGAAACGCTCATCGGCCCAGAAGACGTCGACGCGGCTCCAGTCCACGAGTTCGGCGGCCGTAGCCGAGGCGGCCAGGGCCAGCCAGGTCTGCTCCATGATCGAGCCCGCCGTGAGCGCCAAGGCGGCCCGCCCGCGGCGCTGTTGGGCTTGGGCGAGCGCCTCGGTAAGGCGGCCGGCAACGTCGGCGGCCAACGTAGCGGCGTCGGGGAGGACCAGCAGCTCGGGCGCCGCCCCCGCGCTCACCTCAACCCTCTTGGGCGGCGAGCGCCGGGTCGTGCCAGATGTGTGTCCGGCTCGAGGGCCGCGCGCTGAGGTCGGTGTGACCGGTCACCGCCCCCAATGCCTCGGCGTAGGAGGAGTCGGCGTCCAGCCGGCGCAACTCTTCGGCCAGCAGGTCACCGGTGCTGCGCTGCGGGAACGGTGCGATCGAGTCCATCTGGTTCGGTCGTCGCAACACGAGCTTGTAACCCTCGTTGCGCAGATCGATGGTGTGTCCATCGGCCAGGGAGACGTGAACGGAGGAGATGTACTTGCCCTCCGCCTTCTCGACCGGCACGTAAAGACTGAGCCGGCTCGACAGCCAGCCGGCCAGCAGCTGCGCGGAGGGGTCGGTCGGGTTGCCGCGCACGACCACGGCCTCGGCGACGCTGTGCACGGTGTCGAATGCCGACGCCAGCGCCGCCCGCCATGGCGTGATGACCGTCCAGGTCAGGTCGGTGTCACCGGGGGAGTAGTCCAGCGCCCGACGGCGCAGGCTCTCGGCCGGGTCGGCGTCGCGGATGACGTTGGTGATCCGGCGATCGGCGAACACGCCGAGCGGATCGTAGGCGATCGTCTCCGGCGTCTCGGAGTACCACCAGGCCACCACCGGGGCGTCGGGGGCGAGCAGCGGCAGGGTCACCGATTCGGCGTGCAGGGCCAGCCGCCCGTACATGCGCAGCACCACCGATTCGCCGGGGCCGTAGCGCCCGCCGATCGCGACTTCGGCGTCCAGGCGCGGAATTGGCGCCTCGATCTGATGCCGCAGCACGGTCAGCACCCGCATCGGGTGTCGCGAGGAGGCGATGCTGACGGCCGCCTCGACCTCGGAGGCGTCCTTCTCCTCCATGACGACGACCAGGGTCAGCGCCAGCCCACTGGTGACGCCGCCGCCGGTCCGGCGCTCCGCCGCGAGCGCCTTGACGACGGCGGTCCCGGAGGTGTCCCACAGTGTTGTCACGGCCTTCTCCACGTACGTCCGTCACGCTCGAGCATCTCATCGGCCAACTTCGGCCCCCACTCCCCGGCGCGGTACTTCGCCGGTGGGTGGGTACGCCAGAACTCCTCCAGCGGATCGAGGACCCGCCAGGACGCCTCGACCTCGGCGTTGCGCGGGAACAGGGTCGAGTCGCCGAGCATCACGTCCAGGATCAGCCGTTCATAGGCCTCCGGGGAGGACTCGGTGAACGCCTCGCCGTAGAGGAAGTCCATCGACACATCGCGGACCTCCATCATCGAACCGGGCACCTTCGAGCCGAACTTCAGCGTGACGCCCTCATCGGGCTGGACCCGAATCACCAGCTGGTTGTGGCCCAGCTCCTCGGTGTCGGTGTGGCTGAAGGGCAAGTGGGGGGCCTTCTTGAACAGCACCGCGATCTCGGTGACCCGACGGGGCAGCCGCTTGCCGGTGCGCAGGTAGAACGGCACGCCGGCCCAGCGTCGGGTGTCGATACCCAGACGTACAGCGGCGTAGCTCTCGGTGTTGGAGTTGGCCGGCACGTCCTTCTCCGAGGTGTAGGACAGCACCCGCTCGCCGGCCTGCCACCCTTGGTCGTACTGACCGCGAACGGCGTAGGTGGCCAGATCGGCCGGCAGCGTGATCGCGCGCAGCACCTTCAGCTTCTCGGTCTGAATCGCCTCGGCGGTGAACTCGACCGGTTCTTCCATGGCGGTCAGGGCCAGCAGCTGCAACAGGTGGTTCTGCAGCACGTCACGGGCAGCGCCGGTGGCGTCGTAGAAGGCCGCCCGCCCGGCGATGCCGACGTCCTCGGCCATCGTGATCTGCACGGAGTCGACGAAGTTGGCGTTCCAGACCGGCTCGAACAGCTGGTTGGCAAAGCGCAACGCCATCAGGTTCTGGACTGTCTCCTTGCCCAGGTAGTGGTCGATGCGGAAGACGTCCGGCGCAGTGAACACGTCGTCGACGAGCTTGTTCAGGGCCAAGGCACTGGGCAGGTCGTGCCCGAACGGCTTCTCCACGACGACGCGGCGCCAACCGCCGGCCGCCTCGTTGTCGGCCATCTTCGTGCGTTCCATCTGTTCGAGCACGGTCGGGAACATGCTCGGCGGGATCGAGAGGTAGAACGCCGCGTTGCCCTTTATGCCGTGCGATTCGCACAGGTCATCGAGGGTTTGGGCCAGGGTGTCGAAGGCCTCGTCGTCGTCGAAGGAACCCGGGACGAACATGATGTCGCCCGAGAGCCGCTCCCAGACCTCCTCGTTCCAGTCGGTGCGAGCGTGCTCCTTGGCCGCCTTCTTGGCCAGCGATTCGAAGTCCCCGTCCTCCCAGTCGCGGCGGGCGAAGCCGAGTAGGACGAAGTCGGCCGGCAGCAGGCCGCGGTTGGCCAGGTCGTAGACGGCCGGCAGCAGCTTCTTGCGCGACAGGTCACCGGTGACGCCGAAGACGACCAGGGCGCACGGCGCGGGCACGCGTGGCAGGCGACGGTCACTGGGGTCTCGCAGTGGATTCGGCCCGGCCACGATCGGGGTAGCCGCGGGGTAGGTCGCGACGCCGTTGGTGTCAGCGTCGTGCGCGACCGCGGTCGATTCACTCACAGGGAGTCCTCCTGGACATCACTCAGCGGTGGTGCGGTCAGCCGCGGTGCGCGTCCAGCTGAGCCTGCACGCCTTCGAGCAGTTGGCCCCACGCGTCCTCGAACTTCTGCACGCCTTCATCTTCCAGAACCTTGACCACGTCGTCGTAGTCGATGCCCACTGCCGCCAGCTGGTCCAGTACGCCCTGCGCGGCGGCGTAACTACCGGTGACTGTATTCCCCCGGATCACTCCGTGGTCGGCGACCGCATCGAGTGTGGCCTCCGGCATCGTGTTGACCGTGTCCGGCGCGGCCAACTCGACCACGTACATCGTGTCGTCATAGGCCGGGTCCTTCACGCCGGTCGAGGCCCACAGCGGGCGCTGCTTGTTGGCGCCGGCACCAGCCAACGCAGTCCAGCGCGCCGAGGCGAAGGCCTGCTCGAAGTGCTGGTAGGCCAACTGGGCATTGGCCACCGCGGCCTTCCCGCGCAGCGCGGTGGCCGCGTCGCCGCCGATCTTCTCCAGCCGCTTGTCGATCTCGGTGTCCACGCGGGATACGAAGAAGGAGGCAACGGAACGGATCGTGCTCAGGTCGATGCCTGCGGCCTGGGCCTGCTCGAGCCCGTTCAGGTAGGCCTCGATCACCGCGTCGTAGCGATCGAGGGAGAAGATCAGCGTGACGTTGACGCTGATCCCGGCCGCTGTGGCCGCGGTGATCGAGGGCAGCCCGGCCTCGGTCGCCGGGATCTTGATCATGACGTTCGGCCGGTCGACCAGCCACCAAAGGGCCTTGGCCTCGGCGGTGGTCTTGGCCGTGTCGTGCGCGATCCGGGGGTCGACCTCGATTGAGACCCGGCCGTCCTTGCCGTCGGTGCGGTCATAGACCGGACGGAGCACGTCGCAGCCCCAGCGGATGTCGAACGCGGTGAGCAGGCGGACCGACTCCTCGAGGGCGACTCCGCGCACGGCCAGGTCACGCACCTGCTCGTCGTAGCGGCTGCCCTTTTCCAGTGCCTTCTGGAAGATTGTGGGGTTGCTTGTCACCCCGACCACATGCTTGGTCGCGACGAGCTGGGCCAAGTCCCCGCTGGCCAGTCGTTCCCGGCTGATGTCATCGAGCCAGATCGAGACGTCCTGGGCGGACAGGTCTGCGAGAGCGTCACTCATGTCAATCCCCTAACGGGTGCTGAAGATGTCAGTGTGCGGTGCTGACGTGCTGGAGCGCTACGTGCGCGGCCGCTACGACGCGGTCGGGGGTGAAGCCGAACTGCTCGAACAGGACAGCCCCGTCAGCGCTGGCGCCGTAGTGCTCGATGCTGATGATCTGCCCGGCGTCGCCGACGATCTGGTGCCAGCCCTGGGCGATGCCCGCCTCGACGGAGACCCGGGCCCGCACGGTGGGCGGCAGCACCTGCTGCTGATAGGACTCCTCCTGCGCGTGGAACCACTCGATACAGGGCAGCGAGACGACCCGCGTCGGTGTGCCGGCCGCTTCCAGTTTGGCCCGGGCGGCGAGCGCGAGTGTGACCTCGGAGCCGGTCGCAATCAGGATCACCTGGGGCAGGCCGCTCGAGGCCTCTTCGAGGATGTAGCCGCCCTTGGCCGCCCCCGCCGCCTTGGCCGGATCGAGCACCGGCAGGTTCTGGCGGGACAGCGCCAGCGCCGTCGGACCGTACGGGTTCTCGAGCGCGAACTGCCACGCGGCAGCGGTCTCGTTGGCGTCGGCGGGACGAACCACGGCCAGGCCCGGGATGGCCCGCAGCGCGGCCAGGTGCTCGATCGGCTGATGCGTCGGCCCGTCGGCGCCGAGCCCGATCGAATCGTGCGTCCAGGTGTAGACGGTGGGCAGCTGCATCAGGGCGGCCAGACGTACCGGCGGGCGCATGTAGTCGCTGAACACCAGGAACGTGCCGCCGTAGACGCGTGTACCGCCGTGCAGCACGATGCCGTTCATGATCGCGCCCATGGCGTGCTCGCGAATGCCGAAGTGCAGAGTGCGCCCGTAGGGCCCGCCCGACCACTCGCGGGTCTGGTGCTCGGTCGGAATGAAGCTGGGCTGGCCGTCCATCGTCGTGTTGTTGCTCTCGGCCAGGTCGGCCGAGCCGCCCCAGAGCTCCGGCAGCACATCGGCCAGGCTGGTCAGCACCTTGCCCGAGGCGGCCCGGGTCGAGACGGCGTTCGGCTTGCCGTCCTTCTCGGTCGGGAAGCTGGCGATGCTCTGCTGCCAGCCGGCCGCCAGTTCGCGGCGGGAAAGCCGGTCCAGGAACGCTGCCCGCTCGGGGTTCGCCTCGGCCCACTTGTCGAACTCGGCCTGCCAGGCCGCGCGGGCGTCCCGTCCGCGATTCACGACCTCGCGGGTGTGGCTCAGCACCGCCGCATCGACGGCGAAGTCGACGTCGGGGTCGAAGCCCAGGATGGTCTTGGTCTTGCGAATCTCGTCGGTACCCAACGCAGACCCGTGGGCGGCGCCGGTGTTCTGCTTGTCGGGTGCGGGAAAGCCGATGATCGTGCGGATGGCGATGATCGACGGCTTGTCGGTGACCGCCTTGGCGACGTTGATGGCCGCCTCGATGGCCGCGATGTCCTCACCGGAATCCACCCGCTGGGTGTGCCAGCCGTAGGCGGCATAGCGGGCCAGCACGTCTTCGCTGAACGCGACGGCGGTGTCGTCCTCGATCGAGATGTGGTTGTCGTCGTAGAACAGGATCAGGTTGCCGAGCTGCTGATGGCCGCCCAGCGAGGAGGCCTCGCTGGCCACGCCCTCTTCCATGCAGCCGTCGCCGGCGATCACGTAGATGTGATGGTCGAAGACCGATTCGCCCGGCGCTGCGTCCGGATCGAGCAGCCCCCGCTCGCGTCGCGCGGCCATGGCCATGCCGACCGCATTGGCCACGCCCTGTCCCAGCGGGCCGGTGGTGACCTCGATGCCGGCGGTGTGGCCGTGTTCGGGGTGTCCGGGAGTCAGCGAGCCCCAGGTCCGCAGGGACTCCAGGTCCGAGAGTTCCAGTCCGTAACCGGACAGGAACAGCTGGCAGTACTGGGTCAGCGAGGAATGGCCGTTGGACAGGATGAACCGGTCGCGACCGATCCAGTCCGGATCGATCGGATCGTGTCGCATTACGCGCTGATAGAGCAGATAGGCCAGCGGAGCCAGGCTCATTGCCGTGCCTGGATGGCCGTTCCCGACCTTTTGGACGGCGTCGGCGGCCAGCAGTCGCGCCGTGTCGACCGCCTTGGTGTCGAGGTCGACCCACCAATCGGGGTGGGCGACGACAACCTCGGGGAGTGGGGAGGCGGTGCTCAGGCTCACAGTGATCCTCTCGGGGAGTAAGCGCTTGCTCTCACTGGCGTTTTACCCGTCTCCAGACTAGCCATCACTGGCGTACCGCACCCAAGCAGGTGGTGAACAGATGGCACCGCGCGGCCCGGCCGCCCGGGTCCGGAGCCAGGTTCGTTGTCCCGGCGTGCGCCCGATACCCTCATGGCGTGACGCAGACGCCGGTTGCACCCGCCGCGGCGGGTTCAGACCCGGTCACCCGTGCGAGTGAGCGCTCGCCCCACCGTTCGCGGCTGGCCGCCTATGTGGCGCTCACCAAGCCACGGATCATCGAACTGCTGCTGGTCACCACCCTGCCGGCGATGATCCTGGCCGCCGGCGGTCTGCCCGACCTCTGGACGGTGGTGGTCACGCTGGTCGGCGGCACGCTCGCCGCGGGCAGCGCCAACGCCCTGAACTGCTACGTCGACCGCGACATCGACGCGGTCATGCGCCGCACCGGCCATCGACCGCTCGCCAGCCACGAGGTCGAGCCCCGGGCCGCACTGGTCTTTGGGACCGTGCTGGGCGTCGTCGCAGTGACGATCATGACGGTGGCCACCAACTGGCTGGCCGGCCTGCTGACCGCGCTCGCCATCGGCTTCTACGTCGTCGTCTACACGATGCTGCTCAAGCGGCGCACCGCGCAGAACATCGTGTGGGGTGGGGCCGCCGGTTGCATGCCGGTACTGATCGGCTGGGCCGCGGTCACCGGGAGCCTCAGCTGGACGCCGGTCATCCTGTTCCTCGTCGTCTTCTTCTGGACGCCGCCGCACTTCTGGGCGCTGGCCATCCGTTACCGCGAGGACTACGCGCGGGCCAACGTACCGATGCTGCCGGTCGTCGCCTCACCGATCCGCGTTGCCCGGGACATCGTCATCTACTCCTGGCTGACTGTGATCACCTCGCTGCTGCTGTGGCCGGTGGCGCCCACGAACTGGCTCTACCCGATTCTGGCCGGGCTGGCCGGGATCGCCCTGCTGGTCGCCGCGCACCGCCTGTATGTCCAGACCCGTTCGGGTGGCCCGGCGAACCCGATGCAGCTGTTCCACCTGTCCAACAGCTACCTGGCCTTCGTCTTCGTCGCGGTGGCCGTCGACACGTTTGTGCGTTAGCGGGACCCGCACCCACCTCTACGATCGAGTGTGTGTCTAAGGCGCGCGGTGCTCTGTTGAAGCGATGACCTTGCCGATGCCGGCACCCGAGCGGGTGCGGGCGCTGCGCCGGATGAAGGCGGTCGCCGGCGGGCTGCTGATCGTGGCCGCGGCCATCTTCGTGCTGTGCGTGACCGTCGGCACGGGTGAAGGCGTATGGGGCTACGTGCAGGCAATGGCCGAAGCGGCGATGATCGGCGGGCTGGCCGACTGGTTCGCGGTGACCGCGCTCTTCCGGCACCCGCTGGGCATCCCGATCCCGCACACGGCGATCGTGCCGCGCAAGAAGGACCAGATCGGCAATGCGCTGGCCACGTTCGTCGAGCTGCACTTTCTGACGCCCGAGGTGGTGGGGGACCGGCTGGCCGCGCTCCAGGTGCCCAAGCGCCTCGGGGAGTGGCTAGCCGAACCGATCCACGCCGAGCGGGTGGCCGACGAGCTCGGGGCCGCGTTCGCCTCGGCCGCCGGCCTGTTCCGCGATGACGAGGTACGAGAGGCGGTCACGGCCTTCATAGACCGCAAGCTCCACGAGGCCCAGGTGGCCCCCGTCCTGTCGCGGACCGTCGACGCGATCTGCGATTCCGGGCAGCACCAGGTCGCCCTGACGGCCGGCTTGCGCGGGTTGAGCACGTTCCTGGAGGACAACCGCGCCCTCCTGCGCCGACGGGTGGCCGAGGAGTCGCCGGACTGGGTTCCGAACTGGGTCGACGAGCGCGTCTTCAACCGTGGGTTCATCGCCGTCCAGCAGTTTCTGGCCGATCTGATCGGCAATCCCGAACACGAGCTGCGCATCGAGTTCGACAAGAAGCTGCGCGCTTACGCCGAGCAGTTGCGCACCGACCCCGAAGTCGCGGCCCGCGCCGAACAGACCAAGGCGCAGCTGCTGGACGCGCCCGAGATGCACCAATGGCTGACCACGGTGTGGACCCATCTGCGGGCGGCGCTGATCACCGGCTCGACGCAGCCGGGCTCGGAGCTGCGGCGCACCGTGGCCTCCCTGGCCCAGCAGCTGGGCACGAGTCTGAGCGCCGAGACCGAGCTGCGGGCCAAGGCGGACGGGTGGCTGCGCTCAGCGACCGGGTTTTTGCTGGACCGGTACTCCGACGACATCGCTGGCGTCATCTCCTCGACCATCGAACGCTGGGACGCCGATGAGACCGGCCGCCGGATCGAGATCCAGGTCGGGCGGGATCTGCAGTTCATCCGTGTCAACGGCACCGTGGTCGGCGCGCTCGTCGGCCTGGTGATCTACGCGATCAGCCAGGTGCTCTGAGTACCGGGTCCATCGTGGATCGAGGCGCACCAGCACGATCAGCGCGGCGATCCAGACCAGACAGGCCCCGAACATGTGCAGGGCGACCAGCCCGGCGGGCACGTGCAGGAAGTACTGGGTGTAGCCGATCGCGCCCTGCGCCAGTTCGACGCCCAGCAGCACCGCGACACTGCGACGGGCGGTCCCGTCGGCGCGGAGGGCGATCAGTAGCACCAGCAGCCCGACGCTCAGTCCGATCAGGATCATGACGACGTCAGCGTGAAGCTGGGCCACTCCTGACGGGCTCAACCCGATGCGGTGCAGCCGCCCGTTGTCGTCGAGGTCGCCCGCGTGCGGTCCACTTCCGGTGACGACGGTGCCCACCGCGAGCACCACGGCGCTAACGGCCACCACCCCGCGCGCCAGCCCGGTCGCGGGAGCGGGGACGGGTACCGCTCGGGTCCGCCGCAGGCGGAGGTAGAGCAACAGGGTGATCGCGATCAGCGACATCGAGAGCAGGAAATGGGCCGCGACGAGCCACGGGTTGAGATCGGTCAGCACGACGATGCCGCCGAGCACGGCCTGGGCCGGAATGCCGAGAAAGGCCAGCCCGGCCAGGCGTTGCTCGGTGCGCTGGCGCCAGGCGAGCACCAGCGTGGCGACCACGATGATCGTCAGGACGAAGGTCAACGTCCGGTTGGTGAACTCGATCGCGCTGTGGACGCCGAGCTGATGCGTCGGGACGAGCGAGGTGCTCGAACACCGGGGCCAGGTAGGGCAGCCCAGCCCGGAGTTGGTCAGGCGCACCGCCCCGCCGGTGACGACGATGACGACGTTGGCAATCACCGAGGCCAGCGCGAAGCCGAGGAGCAGGCCCTGACGCGCGGTCCACGCCGGCAGGCGGTCCCGGACGGGAGACCTCACTCCCACTTGAACCACCGGGCCGCGGCCGGCCAGGCGATCGCGGCCCAGGCGAGCAGGGTCAGCGTCGGGCCCAGTGGCAGCACCTGGCCTTGTTGCAGCACGCGATGCAGGCCGTCCGACAGGGCCGCCGAAGGCAGGAACCGCAGGATGTCCTGTACCCCGCTCGGGTACTTGGACAAGGGGATGGCGATGCCGCCGGCGAACAGCAGAATCAGCCAGATCAAGTTGGCCGCGGCCAGGGTGACTTCGGCGCGCAGGGTGCCGGCGAGCAGCAGACCGAGCCCGGCGAAGGCGAACGTGCCGGCCAGGATCAGCACCGCGGCCGAGAACGGGTCGCCTTCGGGTTGCCAACCCAACGCGAAGCCGAGCGCGCACACCAGCACGATCTGCACGATTTCCAGTGCCAGTACGGCCAGCGTCTTGCCGCCGATGAGCACCGAGCGCGGCAGCGCCGTGGCGCCGAGGCGCTTGAGCACCCCGTACTTGCGTTCGAAGCCGGTGCCGATGGCCAGTCCGGTGAAGGCGGCGCTCATCACCGACAGGGCGAGAATGCTCGGCACGACGAAGTCGATGCGGCGGTGGTCGTCGCCGGTGCTGACCGAGTACAGCAGTGGCAGGTTGAAGAAGAACTCCAGCAGCAGCGGAATGACCAGGGTCAGGCCGACCTGTTCGCCGTTGCGCAGCAGCAGCTTGAACTCCATCACCGCCTGCGCCCGCAACATCTTCGCGGACGGCGCGGCGCTCGGCGCCGGCGCGAAGGTGATGCTCATGAGCGCAACTCGCGTCCGGTGAGCTCCAGGAAGACGTCCTCGAGGCTGCGGCGCTGGACGGCCAGATCCTGGGCCAGCACCCCCTGCGCGGCGCACCAGGCGGTGAGAGCGGCCAGCAGCTGCGGGTCGACCTCCCCGGTCACCAGGTAGCGCCCCGCTTCGGTCTCGACCGCGTGTGTGCCCAGAGGCAGGTTGCTCAACAGTGACGCGAGCGGAAGCCCGGCCGGTGCGCTGAAGCGGATCTGCCCTTCGGCCCCGGCCCGGGTCAGATCGGCCGGCGAACCCTCGGCGACGACCCGGCCGCCGTCGATGACCACGACCGAGTCGGCCAGCTGCTCGGCCTCGTCGAGGAAGTGGGTGGTGAGCACGATCGTCACGCCATCGGTGCGCAGCTTGTCGATCAGGTCCCAGGTACCTCGCCGGGCCTGCGGGTCCATGCCGGTCGTGGGCTCGTCCAGGAAGACCAGCGCCGGACGCGAGACCACGGCCATGGCCAGCGACAGGCGCTGCTTCTGCCCACCGGACAGCCGACGGACCAGGGTCGAGGCGGAGTCGCTGAGACCGACTCGATCCAGTAACTCGGCGCAATCCAGCGGCTGGGCGGCGTAGGAGGCGAACAGCCGCAGCAGCTCGCCGGCGCGGGCACCGGTATAGCCGCCCACCCCGTCCTGCAACATCACGCCGACCTGCGGGCGCAGCCGGGCGCTGTCGCGTACGGGATCGAGTCCGAGCACCCGGACGGTGCCGGAATCGGCGCGCCGGAAACCCTCGCAGATTTCGATCGTCGTGGTCTTGCCCGCCCCGTTGGGCCCGAGCAGCGCGCAGATCTGACCCTGCGCCACCCGCAGGGTCAACCCGTCGACGGCGCGTCGTTCGCCATAGGACTTGACCAGGTCGGTCAACTCGAGGGCGGTCTCCACGACATGAGTCTAGAAACGATCGGGGCCAACGTTGTGATCAGGCGGTCCGCATCGTCCGGGCTCTCAGCTGCTAAGAGCGCTGCTGGGTGCGTAGGAGTCGACGTACTCCTGCCCGGTCAGGGCCTGCACGGCCTCCCGGATGGCTTCGGTCACCTCGCGCAGCTTGCGGGCGCTGCGTTCGTCCTCGGGTCGTCCGGAGAAGTCCATCGGAGCGCCGAAGCGAATGGCGACCGGAGCCCGGCGCCAGCGCCGCGAGCCCGGGGGCAGGACGTGATTGGTGCCTACGAGCCCGACGGGGACGACCGGGGCCCCGGTACGCAATGCGATCCGGGCCACACCGGTGCGGAACTTGTAGAGGCGCCCGTCGCGCGAGCGGGTCCCCTCCGGGTAGATCCCGAAGGCGTGCCCCTGGTTGAGCAGGTCGACACACAGCTCGACCGAGGCCGCGGCTGAACGGGCCACCTCGCGCTTGACCGGCACCTGCCCCATCCGCTCGAACAGTGCGGCACTGGCGCGCCCGCGCATGCCGGGAGTGTCGAAATACTCTGCTTTGGCCAGGTAGAAGACCTGCCGGCGCGCGGCCAGCGGGGTGAAGACCTCATCGGCGAAGGAGACGTGGTTGCCGGCGATGATCACCGAGCCCTCCCGCGGGACGTTGCGCATGCCCTCCACGGTCGGCGAGAAGATCACACGCAGCGTCGGGGCGACCGTCAGTTCCAGGGTTCGGTAGAGCATCGGCCGAACCTACTCGACGTCACCCGCGAGCCGGCAGCGCACGGCCGGGGGAAATACGTCATACTGGTGTTGTGAAAATAGCCGGGACGCAGCAGGAACGCGTCGAGGGTCGCACCCGCGACGCGGTAGCGCGGCTGGTGCTCGAGCAAGGGCCGCAGACGGCCACCGTGCTCTCAGATCGGCTCGGCCTCTCGGCGGCGGCGATTCGTCGCCATCTCGACGGCCTGGTCGCTGACGGTGTCCTCGTCGAGGTCGAGCAGCGGCGCCCACAACGCCCTGGTCGGGGTCGCCCGGCCCGGGCCTACGCCCTGACCGACGCCGGTCGGGCCGGTTTTCCGCAGGCCTACGACGACCTGGCCACCACCGCCTTGCGCTACCTGCGCGAGACGGGGGGCGAGCAGGCGGTCGTGGCCTTCGCCGATCACCGGGCCAGCGCGCTCGCGCAGGTCGTCGCCGGCCAGGTCGGCGGGGAGGACGTCGCTGACCGGGTCGAGTCCCTGGCCACGGCGCTGAGCGCCGAGGGCTATGTGACCGGCACCGAGCGCTCGCCCTCGGGCGTGCAGATCTGCCAGCACCACTGCCCGGTGGCCCACGTGGCGGCCGAGTTCCCCGAGTTGTGCGAGGCCGAGACGCGGGCCTTCGCATCGGTGCTGGGCACTTATGTGCAGCGCCTGGCCACGATCGCTCACGGCGACGGGGTCTGCACGACGCACGTGCCCCTGCTGCCGCTGCCCCTAGCCGTTCCCGTAAGCCGATCCACGAGTGAGGACGAACCGAGATGACCACGACCACGGACGCCACCACGACCGCCAGTGCCCCTACCCAGGACGAGCAGATCGATGCCCTGGGCCGTTACAGCTTCGGCTGGGCCGATAGCGATGACGCCGGCGCGACGGCCAAGCGCGGGTTGTCCGAGGCGGTCGTGCGCGACATCTCGGCCAAGAAGAGCGAGCCCGAATGGATGCTCGACTTCCGGCTCAAGGCGCTGTCGATCTTCGGTAAGAAGCCGATGCCCAACTGGGGCTCGGACCTGTCCGGCATCGACTTCGACAACATCAAGTACTTCGTACGCTCGACCGAGAAGCAGGCGGCGAGCTGGGACGACCTGCCCGATGACATCAAGAGCACCTACGACAAGCTCGGCATCCCGGAGGCCGAGAAGCAGCGCTTGGTCTCCGGCGTCGCGGCGCAGTACGAGTCCGAGGTCGTCTATCACAAGATCCGCGAGGACCTCGAGGAGCAGGGCGTCATCTTCCTCGACACCGACACCGCGCTTCGCGAGCAGCCGGAGCTGTTCCGCGAGTACTTCGGCTCGGTGATCCCCTCGGGTGACAACAAGTTCTCGGCCCTGAACTCCGCCGTCTGGTCGGGGGGCTCGTTCATCTACGTGCCCAAGGGCGTGCACGTCGACATTCCGTTGCAGGCCTACTTCCGGATCAATACCGAGAACATGGGCCAGTTCGAGCGGACGTTGATCATCGTCGACGAAGACGCCTACGTGCACTACGTCGAAGGGTGCACGGCGCCGATCTACAGCTCGGACTCGCTGCACTCGGCGGTGGTCGAGATCGTCGTCAAGCGGGGCGCTCGCTGCCGATACACGACGATCCAGAACTGGTCCAACAACGTCTACAACCTGGTCACCAAGCGGGCCAAGGCCGAGGCCGGAGCGACCATGGAATGGGTCGACGGCAACATCGGCTCGAAGGTCACGATGAAGTACCCGGCGGTGTGGATGACCGGCGAGTACGCCAAGGGCGAGGTGCTCTCGATCGCATTCGCCGGTGCCGGGCAGCACCAGGACGCCGGGGCCAAGATGCTGCATCTGGCTCCGCACACCTCCTCGACGATCATCTCCAAGTCGGTGGCTCGCGGTGGCGGACGCACGTCCTACCGCGGCCTGGTCGAGGTGCACAAGGGCGCGCACCACAGCGCCTCGACGGTCAAGTGCGACGCGCTGCTGGTCGATGACATCAGCCGCAGCGACACCTATCCCTACGTCGATGTCCGCGAGGACGACGTCTCGCTGGGCCACGAGGCCACGGTCAGCCGGGTGAGTGAGAACCAGCTCTTCTACCTGATGAGCCGCGGACTGACCGAGGAGGAGGCGATGGCCATGATCGTGCGTGGCTTCGTCGAGCCCATCGCCCGCGAGCTGCCGATGGAGTACGCCCTCGAGCTCAACCGGCTCATCGAACTGCAGATGGAAGGGGCAGTGGGCTGAGTTGAGCACCGCAACCGCCGAACTGGCCCCAGGCCAGGGTCGGGAGAAGACCGGCTCACCGGCGCAACGCTTCGCCTCCCGCGATCCGTTGGCCTTCGCCGAACCCACCGGCCGTGATGAGCTGTGGCGCTTCAGTCCGCTGGCCAAACTGCGCCCGTTGTTCACGCCTGACCCGGCGACGGCCACCGCGACCTGGTTGTCGACGCTCAGCGGCGGGGCAAGCCTGACCCCACTGGCCGTCGATGACCCGATCGTGTCGCGCACGACGCCGCCGGTCGATCAGATCGCGGCCTACGCCGCCAGCGCACCGAGTGCCTCATCGCTGCTGCGCATCCCGGCCGACGCGGAGATCGAGGAGCCGTTGACCGTCTACGTCACCGGCACCGGTCCCGAGCTGGTCCGGCAGTTGCTGGTGATCGAGGCGGGGGCCAACTCCCGGGCTACGGTCCAGGTCATCTACCGGGGCTCGGCGCAGTACGCCGCCCAGACCTCGGTGCTCGTCGGCGACGGTTCGGCGTTGTCGGTGGTCCAGGTCATGGACTGGGACGCCGATGCCATCCACGTCGAGCACATCGGGGCATCGCTGGGTCGTGACAGTAGCTACCGCCACACCACCGTCAGCCTGGGCGGGGCAATCGTGCGGCTCTCGCCCACGGTGCGCTACGCCGGTCCGGGTGGGCGAGCCGACCTGCTGGGGGTCAGCTTCGCCGGCGTCGGCCAGCACCTGGAGTCGCGGCTCTACGTCGAGCACAGCGCACCGGACTGCCAATCCGACGTGCTCTACAAGAATGCCCTGCTCGGCGCGGGTTCGCGGACGGTCTGGATCGGCGATGTACGAATCCGGCCCGGAGCGACCGGAACACGCACGTTCGAGATGAACCGCAACCTGCTGCTCTCCGACGGAACCCGGGCCGATTCGGTGCCGAACCTCGAGATCGAGACGGGCGAGATCGCCGGGGCCGGGCACGCCAGCGCCACGGGACGATTCGACGACCTGCAGCTGTTCTATCTGCAGTCGCGCGGAATCGATGCCGAGCAGGCCCGTCGCCTGGTCGTGCGGGGTTTCTTCGCCGACGTGGTCGAACGCATCGACATCCCCGAGCTCGAGAACGAAATCATGATCGCGATCGAAGGCCGCCTGGGCTTCGACGCAGAGGAGTTGGAGAACTGATGAGCACCCTGGAAGTCCGCGATCTGCACGTCTGCGTCGGGGACGGTGAGGACACGACCGAGATTCTCAAGGGCGTCGACCTCACGGTGTCCTCGGGTGAGACGCACGCGATCATGGGCCCGAACGGGTCGGGCAAGTCCACGCTGGCCTACTCGATCGCCGGCCACCCGAAGTACACCGTCACCAGCGGTCAGGTGCTCCTCGATGGCGAGGACGTCCTGGCGATGACAGTCGACCAGCGGGCCCGGGCCGGCTTGTTCCTGGCCATGCAGTACCCGGTCGAGGTCCCGGGTGTCTCGGTGGCGAACTTCCTGCGCACGGCCGCCACCTCGGTCCGCGGCGAGGCGCCGAAGCTGCGGACCTGGGTCAAAGAGGTCAACGAGGCAATGGCTGAACTCGAGATGGACAAGTCCTTCGCGGAACGTAGCGTCAACGAAGGATTCTCCGGCGGTGAGAAGAAGCGTCACGAGATCCTGCAACTCGCCCTGCTCAAGCCCAAGATCGCGATTCTCGACGAGACCGACTCCGGTCTGGACGTCGACGCCCTGCGCTCGGTCAGCGCGGGGGTGAACCGAGTCCGCGAGACCGGGATCGGGACCCTGCTGATCACCCACTACACCCGGATCCTGCGCTACATCAAGCCGGACTTCGTCCACGTCTTCTTCGATGGCCGCATCGTCGAATCCGGCGGGGCCGAGCTGGCCGACCAGCTCGAACGTGAGGGTTTCGCCCGGTTCGGCATCACTGAATCCGCCTCTGCATAAGGAAATTCTCTCGTATGACTAGCACGGGGTTTGACGTCGAGGCGGTCCGCAAGGACTTCCCGATCCTCTCGCGCGAGGTGCACGGCGTTCCACTGGTCTATCTCGACAGTGCCAACACCTCACAGAAGCCGCGCGTGGTGATCGAGGCCTTGAGCGACTTCTACGAACGCCACAATGCCAACGTGGCCCGGGCTGTGCACACCCTCGGCTCGGAAGCCACCAATGCCTTCGAGGACGCGCGCGACAAGGTCGCCGCCTTCATCCACGCGCCCAGTCGCGACGAGGTGATCTTCACTAAGAACTCCTCCGAGGCGCTCAACCTGGTCGCCTATTCGATCTCCAATGCCACGACTACACCGGGAGCCGCGCGTTTCCGGATCGGACCGGGCGACGAGATCGTCGTCACCGAGATGGAGCACCACAGCAACCTGGTGCCGTGGCAGCTGCTGGCCCAGCGCACGGGGGCGACCTTCCGCTGGCTGCCGATCGACGACGAGGGGCGCCTGGTCGAGTCGGCCATCGACGAGGTGATCAACTCGCGTACGCGCATCGTCGCCTTCGTGCACCAGTCCAACGCGCTGGGCACGATCAACCCGGTGGCGCGAATCGCCGAGCGGGCCCGCTCGGTCGGGGCGCTCACCGTGCTCGACGCCTCGCAGTCGGCCCCGCACCTGCCCCTGGACGTACAGGCGCTCGGCGTCGACTTCGTTGCGTTCACCGGGCACAAGTTGTACGGGCCGACCGGCGTCGGCGTGCTCTGGGGTCGCTACGAACTGCTGGCCGAGCTGCCGCCCTTCCTCGGCGGTGGGGAGATGATCGAGACCGTCGACATGACGGGCACCACGTTCGCCGCGCCGCCGCACCGCTTCGAGGCCGGCACCCCGATGATCGCGGAGGCGGTCGGACTCGGAGTGGCCATCGACTACGTCAGCGCATTGGGCATGGACAACGTGCAGGCCCACGAGCACGAGCTGGTCGGCTACGCCCTCGACGCGCTGTCGCGGGTGCCGCAGCTGCAGATAATCGGACCGGCCGAACCGGTCGATCGCGGGGCGACCATCGCGTTCACCGTTCCCTACGCCCACCCGCACGACGTCGCGCAGCTGCTGGACGAGGCGGGCATCGCGGTGCGGGCCGGGCACCACTGCGCGCGCCCGGTCTGCGTGCGCTTCGGAATACCGGCGACCACGCGAGCGTCATTTGGGGTGTACACCACCACCGACGAGATCGACGCGCTGGTGCACGGGATGCAACGAGTGAGGGAGATGTTCGCGTGAGCCTGTCGACCGAGTCGATGTATCAGCAGATCATCCTCGACCACTACAAGCACCCGCACCACCATGATCTGCTCGAGCAGTTCGACGCCGAGGTGCACCACGTCAACCCGACCTGCGGCGACGAGGTGACCCTGCGCGTCACCGTCGAGAACGGCACGATCACCGATCTCGGCTGGGCCGGACAGGGCTGTTCGATCAGCCAGGCGTCGACCTCGGTGATGAGTGAACTCGTGGTGGGGGAGCCGGTCGAGCACGCGCTCGAGCTGTCGGACGTGTTCCTCGAACTCATGCAGTCGCGTGGTGCGATGACGTTGACCGAGGAGCAGGCCGACGAGCTCGACGACGCGGTGGCCTTCGAAGGCGTGTCGAAGTACCCGGCCCGGGTCAAATGTGCCCTGCTCGGCTGGATGGCGATGAAGAGCGCGGTGGCCGAGGCGACCGCGAAGACGGGAGATTGAGATGACCGCAGTTGCCGGCGCGACGCGCGATGAGATCGAAGAGGCGATGCGCGACGTGGTCGACCCCGAACTTGGGATCAACGTGGTCGACCTCGGCCTGGTCTACGACCTGCGCCTGGATCCCGGTCTCGATCCGGCCGAACCGGGAATCATCACGATCGACATGACCCTGACGTCGGCGGCCTGCCCGCTGACCGATGAGATCGAGTCGCAGGCGCAGGCCGCCCTCACCGGTGGCCCCAAGCCCCTGGCCTCCGAGATCAAGATCAACTGGGTCTGGATGCCGCCGTGGGGCCCGGACAAGATCACCGACGAGGGTCGCGAGCAGTTGCGGTCGCTGGGCTTCAACGTCTGAGCGCCCCGGCGCGAGCCGGTAGGATGGGCCCGTGATCCCGCAGCGCGAGTAGCCGGCGCCCCGCCGCCCGAGTTCGCCCGTGCCCGTTTCACCGAGAGCCTCCCATCATGATCACCGTCACCGATCTTGAGTTGCGCGCGGGTGCGCGCATTCTCATTGAGCCCATCTCGCTCCGCGTGCAACCGGGGGACCGGATCGGCCTGGTCGGCCGCAACGGCGCTGGAAAGACGACCAGCCTGCGGGTGCTGGCCGGCGAGAGCACGCCGCACACCGGAACCGTCACGGCCAAGGGCCCGATCGGCTACCTGCCGCAGGACCCGCGCACCGGTGATCTGGACATGCTGGCCCGTGACCGGGTGCTCTCGGCCCGCGGCCTGGACAAGCTGGTCACCGACATCGCCAAGGTGCAGATCCAGCTGGCCGAGACGCCCGAGGACGACGACCTGATCCGGCGCTACGGCAACCTCGAGGAGCGCTTCGCCGCGCAGGGCGGCTACGCGGCCGAGAGCGAGGCCGCGCGCATCTGCGCCAACCTCGGCCTGCCCGACCGGGTCCTGGAGCAGACACTGGACACCCTCTCCGGTGGACAGCGGCGCCGGGTCGAGCTGGCCCGGATCCTGTTCCAGGATTCCGGCGGCGAGCCGACCACGCTGCTGCTCGACGAGCCGACCAACCACCTGGACGCGGACTCGATCACCTGGCTGCGTGACTTCCTACGCCAGCACACCGGTGGGCTGATCCTGATCAGTCACGATGTCGAGCTGCTCGACGCGGTGGTGAACAAGGTCTGGTACCTCGACGCCAACCGGACGACGATCGATGTGTACAACGTCGGCTGGAAGACCTATCTGCAGCAGCGCGAGACCGATGAGAAGCGCCGGCATCGCGAGCGGGCCAACGCCGAACGCAAGATCGAGTCGCTCAAGGGCCAGGCCGACAAGATGCGGGCCAAGGCGACCAAGGCGCGGGCCGCCCACCAGATGGACCGCCGGGCGGCCGCGCTCGCCGCGGGTCTGGCCGACGTGCGGGTGAATGATCGCGTGGCCCGGCTGCGCTTCCCCGACCCGGCGCCATGCGGGCGGACCCCCCTGCGCGCCGAGGGCCTGTCCAAGAGCTACGGCTCGCTCGAGGTCTTCCTCGACGTCAGCCTCGCGATCGACAAGGGCACCCGGGTCGTCGTGCTGGGTCTCAACGGTGCCGGCAAGACGACCCTCCTGCGCCTGCTGTCCGGGGTCGAGGCGCCCGACAG
Source organism: uncultured Actinomycetes bacterium (assembly GCA_963828015.1). Classification (GTDB taxonomy): domain Bacteria; phylum Actinomycetota; class Actinomycetes; order Mycobacteriales; family Jatrophihabitantaceae; genus CAVPUA01. The sequence goes on along the minus strand of CAWHCD010000006.1, from coordinate 871,308 downwards.
CGGTGAGATCGTCCCCGGGCACGGCCTGCGGCTGGGCTACTACGCCCAGGAACACGAGACCCTCGATCACGACCGGACGATCCTCGAGAACATGCGATCAGCGGCGTCCAGCGTCGGGCGGGCCGATCTGAACGACACCGACCTGCGCAAGATCCTGGGCGCCTTCCTGTTCACCGGCGACGACGTCGACAAGCCGGCCGGCGTGCTCTCGGGCGGGGAGAAGACCCGGTTGGCGTTGGCCATGCTGGTGACCAGTGCCGCCAACGTGCTGCTGCTGGACGAGCCGACGAACAACCTCGACCCGGTCAGTCGGGAACAGGTGCTCGACGCGCTACGGACCTACGCCGGCGCGATCGTGCTGGTGACCCACGATGAGGGCGCGGTGACCGCCTTGGCGCCCGACAAGGTGATCTTGCTGCCGGACGGTATCGAGGATTCCTGGAGCGAGGAGCTGAAGGACCTGATCACCCTTGCCTGACGGCTCTTGCCAAGTTGATCACTTATAGTATGATCTGCCCGAATATAAAGCCTGATCCGTTTCAGGCATCTTACGGGGGGGTAGATCGAAATGGCCGGTCTGAAAAAGGGCGTGCGCATCACCGGGGCCAATCGGGCCAAGCTCGCTGAGGATCTCACCAAGCAATACGCGAAGGGGGCGAGTATTCGCGAGTTGGCCGATGCGAACGGCCGCTCATACGGCTTCATCCATCGGGTCCTCGCCGAGTCCGACGTGACGCTGCGGGGGCGGGGAGGTGCGACCCGGCGCAAGAAGGCAGCGGCGGGAACGTCAACCGCGCCGGAGAAGGCCAAGACGGCTGCGCGCCCAGCGGCTCCCGCCCGTAAGCGCACCAGCCGATCGGCGAAGACCAAGTAGTCCGGCCGGCCTGCTGCCGGGGTCACCATGGCCAAGGCGGGGGCCTCAGCGCTGGCCGAGCGGATCCTGCAGTAGCGGCTGAAAGGCCAGTTCGGCGGCGCCGATCAGCGAGGAGTCCTGACCGAGGCCGGCCGGGCACAGGATCGACTGGGCCCGCGCCGTGCCGAACCCATGGCGGTTGACCGCTTCGGTCACCTCCTGCCCGGCGACCGAGAAGATGTTGGCGAGGATGCCGCCGAGCACGACCCGGTCGGGGTCCAGAACGTTGACCAGCGCGGCGATGGTGCGGCCGAGTGGGTCAGCGCATTGGCGCATTGCGCTGACGACCGCGGGATCGCCGCTCTCCACCGCGCCGGCCAGCAGGCTCGCGCTGTCGCGCCCGGGAGGCAGTTTTCGACCCGAGGCCGACAGCACGGCCAACTGGCCGATGTAGGTCTCGGCGCAGCCATGGTTGCCGCAATGGCACAGTGGCCCGCTCGGGTCGAGAATCACGTGGCCGATCTCGCCGGCCAGGCCCGAGCGCCCGCGCAGCGGCGTGCCATCGACGAGGATGCCCGCACCTACGCCGATGCGCCCGGTCAGGTAGACCACGTCACCGCAGGCCCGGGCCGAGCCGCGAAGGTGTTCGGCCATCACGCCCAGGTCGGCGTCGTTGCCGATTCGCACCGGCAAGGGGGAGTCGAGCTTGGCGCTGAGCAGTTTTGCGAAGGGCACATTGATCCACCCCAGGTTCGGGGACTGATCGACCAGGATCCCTCCCCGGGCGACGGTGCCGGGGATGCTCACCCCGATACCGGTCGGCCAACCGACCGGTACCTCGGCGGTCAGCGCCCGAACTCGCTCGGCGATCAGCCCGGCCACGCGCTCGGGGGTTCGGTGCTCCTCGTCCAACACCCCTTCCTGGCGCACGATCAGCCGCCCACCCAGACCAATGGCGGCGATGACCAGGTGATCGACGTCCAGGTCGACGGCCACCGCGTAGGGCCCGTCCGCATTGGGCCCGACGACGTGTGACGGCCGCCCGGCGCGATCGTTGGCCTTGGGTACCGACTCGGTGACCACGCCCAGCTCGGACAGACCGGCCACGAGCACGCCGATGGTCGAGCGGTTCAGACCAAGACGCTGGGTCAGCTCGGCCCGGCTCAACTCTCCGTCGCGGTGCACCTGCTCCAGGAGCAGTCCCAGGTTGTGGCGTCGGATCTCATCTGGTCGCGCTGCGGCCCGGGCCACCGAGTTTCTCCCGTCCTGGACTCGTCACGGCGCTCAACCCAAGCCGCTGGAGCCGGCTCGTCGCCGCGACAGCGCGTCGATCGTGGCGGCGAGCAGCAGGACCAGGCCGGTGACGACGTACTGGACGGCGGAGCTGTTGGCGCCCTGGACGAGGTCGGCCATGCCGTTGTTGATGACCTCGACCACCATGCCACCGATCAGCGCGTCGATCATGCGCCCCTTGCCACCGAACAAGCTGGTGCCACCGATGACGGCCGCGCCCACAGCGAGCAGCAGGGTGTTGCCGGCGTAGTTGGACACACTGACCGACTTCACGTTCGAGCCGATCACCACGCCACCGACCGCGGCCATGAAGGAACAGAAGATGAAGACCGAGATACGCACCCGGTCGACGGCGATACCGGCGCGACGTGAGGCTTCCTCGTTCCCACCGACCGCGTAGACGTGGCGGCCGTAGCGGGTACGGGAGAGCAGGAACGTCCAGATCACGAAGAAGAACGCGATGACCGCGACCACCCAAGGGATGCCCTCGAGCGCCGGCGGCGTGATGAACTGGATCTTGCCGTTGACGTTCGTCGGAATGGGTGTCTTGTGCAGTGAGCGGTTCTGATTGAGCGCGAAGACGAACAGGAAGGTGCCGACGGCCAGCGCGCCGATCTTCAGGGCGGTGATCAGGGTGGGTTCAGCGGACAGCCCACCGCGGCGGCGCGCGCGCTGCGCCATGAGCTTCTGCAGGGCGTAGCCACCGACGACAAGGGCACCGAAGACCCAGCCGGCCCACAGCGGCATCGTGTTGTGCGTGAGGCCGTTGACGAATCCGCTGGTAATGCTGATGTTGCCGGTCTGGCCCTTGCCGTTGTTGGCGATGTAGAGCGCGACCCCCTGGAAGGCCAGGAAGAACGCCAGCGTGACGACGAAGGACGGAATCCGGATCTTGGCGACCAGCCAGCCGATCAGGAAGCCGATGACGCACCCGGTCAACAGCGCCGCGCCGATGGAGAGGATGTCGGGCCAGTTGTAGCCCACCATCAGGCGGACCATGACCATCGCACAGACACCGGCCGCGTAGCCGGCCGACAGGTCGATCTCACCCAGCAGGAGCACGAAGACCAGGCCCATGGCCAGGATGATCGGGCCGGAGCCTTCGGTGAGCATGTTGGCGAAGTTGAACAACCCGCCGAAGGAGGGGTGCGCGACGCGGAAGAGGATGACGAGCACGATCAGGCCCGTGACGGCGGGCAGGGAACCCATCTCGCCGCCGCGCAGGCGCTGGAGGTAGTTGCGGAAGTAGTCGCCCGGGCTCAGTTCGGGCGCCGCGGGCAGCTCCGGAATTGCGACCGGCACCGGTTCCGGTCCGCCGGCGACAGCCGTGCCCTGATCGGTCGTGCTCACGCCGGAACCCCCTTCAGCGTCTCGAGATCGATGCTCGAGGACTGCCCAGTGGTGATGAGTTCGACGAGCTGCTGCTGGTTGACGTCGCTGCGCTTGACCGTCGCGGCCAGCCGGCCGAGGTAAAGCGTGGCGATGCGGTCCGATACCTGAAGCACGTCGAGCATGTTGTGTGAAATCAGGACGACGGCGAGCCCCCGGTCAGCCAGGCGGCGGACCAGATCGAGCACCTGAGCGGTCTGGGCCACACCGAGGGCCGCGGTCGGCTCGTCGAGCACCACGACCTTCGAGTTCCACAGGACGGCCTTGGCGATGGCCACCGTCTGGCGCTGCCCACCCGACAGGCTGGAGACGCGTTGGCGCACGGACTTCACCGTGCGCACCGACAACGAGGCGAGGGTCTCCTGGGCCGAGTGCTCCATCTTCGCTTCGTCAAGCGTGCGGTAGTTGGTGGCTTCACGTCCGAGGAACATGTTCTGGACGATGTCGAGGTTGTCGCACAGCGCGAGGTCCTGATACACGATCTCGATGCCCAGACCGGCGGCATCGCGCGGGCTGTGCAGCGACACGGGTTTGCCTTCGAAGAGGTACTCGCCGGAGTCGATGGTGTACGTGCCGCTGATGCACTTCACCAGCGTGGACTTGCCGGCGCCGTTGTCGCCGACGAGCGCGGTGACCTCGCCGGCGTAGGCGCTGAAGTCGACGTCTTGCAGCACGTGGACCGGACCGAAACTCTTGTTGACCCCGCGCATCTGCAGTAACGGTTGATCACTCACAGCTGGTTACCTCCGTAGATCCTGAGACCGTTCCGACAAGCGAACGGGGTGGTCGTCTCCAGCTTGCCCGAAGACGACCACCCCGAACCAGAGTTACTTAACTCCGGCCGCCGTGCACTTGGCCGCGTAGGCCCCCGTGCAGGTGCCGCTCTTGCTGGTGTCACCCGCATTGATCGGGTCGGCCACGTTGGACTTGGTGATCACGATCGGCGTCGCCAGCAGCGCAGGGATCTGCGTGTTGTTCGACGTGTCGGTGACCGTGGTCGTACCGGCCGGGGTCTTGCCGGTCACGAGCGCCGCGATGGCGTCGATGGCCGGGCCGGATTCCTGAGCGGTCGGCTTGTAGATGGTGAAGCACTGATCACCATCCATGATGTGCTGCAGACCCTGCGACGTGGCGTCCTGACCGGAAACCGCGACCTGGCCGTTGAGGTGCTGGGCCTGCAGGTCGGTGACGACCGCGTTGGCCATGGTGTCATTGGCAACCATGACGGCCTTCACGTTCGGGTGAGCGCCCAGGATCGTGTTGAACTGGGTGCCGGCCGTCGGGCCGTCCCAGTTGCCGTTGGTCTCGGCAACCTTGGTCCAACCCGGAGTCTTGGACAGCACCGCGTCGTAGCCCGCGTGGAACAGCGTCGCGTTGTTGTCCGTGGCCGCACCGTCGATCTCGGCGTACTGGACGGCGGTCTGGCCCGCCACCTGCGGGCAGGCAACGAGCGCGTTACCCTGCAGCGTTCCGACCTTGGTGTTGTCGAAGGACACGTACAGCGAAGCGCCGCCGCCGAGGGTCAGGCGGTCATAGTCGACCGTGATGATGCCGAGCTTCTTGGCCGCCTGCTCGATCGTGGCACCCGACTGGCTGTCGAGGTTGACGATCATCAGCGCCTTGACGCCATTGGCTTCCATCTGCTGGGCGATGGTCTGCATCTTGGCTGCGTCACCGCCGGCGTTCTGGATGTCGCAGTTGAGGTTGTCCTTCTTGCAGTCAGCGGCCAGGGCCTGCGGGTCGGAGCTGACCCAGCGCGGCGAGGACGTCGTGTCGGGCAGGATGATGCCGACCTTCGCGCCATTGCCGTTGAAGGCTGCGGCGGACGCGGAGGATGACCCCGAGCTGGCCGACGAGCTGGAGGAGCTGGACTTCGAGCTGGAGCTACATGCGCTCAAGGCGAGCGATGCGGTCACCCCAGCGACGACGATCAAGCTGAGTGCGCGCTTGCGCATGTGCTGTACCGCCTTTCATTGATGAGGATCGTCGGCCGCGACTCGCATCCCGGCGGCGATCTGGATTATGTTGCGGGCGTCAACATATGTCGCGAAGATCTCAACGACAAGCATTCGGACTGTCCCGAGACCGACTTGTTACCGATCAGTCATCTAGAGAACGCCATTACGTAACAAAAGCGCTTACCGGTGGGCGTAGGGAGCGCCCAACACCTGGCGGACGACGGTCCCCGCCGCGCCCCGGACGGCGGCATCGCGGCCCAGACTGCTGGCGACCACCGTCGGGGGCGCCCAGGAGCCGGCAATCGTTCGCCGAAGCTCGAACTCGATCGGCGCGCGAATCCAGGGCGCCAGCACGGCGTAGACACCGCCCAACACGACACAGGGCACGTCGATGACGTTCAAGGTCGAGACCAGGGCCACGCCCAGGGCGGTACCGGCATGGGCAAGGGCATCGAGGGCGCGGCCGTCTCCCTGACCGGCGCGCTCGACCAGGACCTCCACCGTCGGGCAGCCGGCGGCCCGGAGCAGCGCCTCCTGCCCGGCCAGTTGTTCGAGACAGCCCCGAGAACCGCAGTGGCAGGCCGGCCCGCCGGGCTCCACGATGACGTGCCCGACCTCCCCGGCGTAGCCGCTCACCCCGCGAAACAGCTCACCGCGCAGGACGAAGCCGGCCCCGATCCCGATCTCGCCGCTCACGTGCACGAAATCGCGCAGCCCGTCCGGTCGGCCGTACCAGAGCTGGGCGAGCGCGGCGAGGTTGGCCTCGTTCTCGATGGCGATCAAGCGGGCTCCGGCGGGCAGTCGTAGGTGCTCGCGCAGGAGCGCGGCCGGGGCGAAATCGGTCCAGCCCGGCAGGTTGGGCGCGCGTCGCACGACGGCATTGGCGTCGACCAGCCCGGGCAGTGCGAGCACCGCACCGGCGAGGGGCAGCCCGCTGTCCAGGGCGAGCCGGCGTCCCAGCTGGGCGGCCTGGCGCAGCGCTTTGTTCGGCCCGTTCGTCCGGTTATCGTTGGGGCGCACCTCGATAGCGCGGACGGCACCGGTGAGATCGACGATGCAGGCCGCCACATAGTCGACGTTGATCTCGATTCCCAACCCCGCCGGACCGTTGGGATTCACGGCGAGCGGGCTCCCGGGGCGTCCCCGTCCTCCGCGGCGGGGCTGGCTCTCGCAGACCAGGTCGGCGGCGATCAGCTCCTCGACCAACGCGCCGGCCGTGGCTCGGGTCAACCCGGTGATGACCGCCAGCTGGGCGCGCGAGACGCCCTCGGGCTGCTCGGCGATGGCCGCGAGAAGCAGGGCGAGGTTGTGGCCCCGCACGCTCTGCTGCCCGGCCGGGCTGCGGGCGTCGGCACCGTTCATCGGCGGGTCAGCGATCGCACCTCGGCGTAGCGCTCGTGTACCTGCGGCGCCGCCGGCGCCCGGTAGATCTCGGCCCCGGCCAACGGCCACGCCGGTGGTTCGGCGGCGCCCGCGAGCGCCCAGGCGGCTTGACGCGCGGCGCCGTCGGCCACGTATTCACCGGCTTCGGGCACCGTGACGGCCGCGCCGAGAACGCTGGGGGCGATGGCGCGGACCGCGGGCGATGCCGCCGCGCCGCCGATGAGCAGGTAGCGCTGGGCGTCGACCCCCTGCGCGACGAGTGCCTGCACGGCGTCGACGAGGCCGCAGAGCAGTCCCTCGACGGCTGCGCGGGCCAGGTTGGCCGCGGTGATGTTGGCCAGCGTGACGCCCTGCAGCGCGCCCTGCGCCTCGGGCAGGTTCGGCGTGCGTTCGCCTTCCAGGTACGGGATGAAACTCAGGCCACCGGCGCCCGGCTCGGCCGACAGGGCCAGCCGGGAGAACGCCTCGTGATCCACGCCCAGCAGGGCGCCCACGGCGTCGAGCACCCGGGCACCGTTGAGCGTGCAGGCCAAGGGCAGGAAGTCACCGGTGGCCGAGGCGAAGCCGGCGACGAGCCCGGACGGGTCGTTCGGAGCCACCGCGCTGACCGCCGACACGACTCCGGAGGTCCCCACCGAGATGACGACGTCACCGGCGCGGGCCGAGACCCCGAGTGCCGCCGCGGCGTTGTCGCCTGCTCCGGGACCGAGCAGGACGCCCTCGTGGGTGTGCCCGGCGGATTGCGCGGGGCCGAGCACCTCGGGCACGTCGACGAGGCGGCCGAACGCGGATCGGAGCAGGTCGAGGCGATACTCACCGTCTCGGGGTGACCAGTAGCCGGTGCCGCTGGCATCGCTGCGGTCGGTGCGCAGATCGGCGAGATCCGTCGAGCCGCTCAGCCGCCAGGTGAGCCAGTCGTGGGGCAGACAGACCGCAGCCACCCGCTTTGCGTTGTCGGGCTCGTGCTCGGCCAGCCAGCGCAGTTTGGTGATCGTGAGGGAGGCCACCGGAACGCTGCCGACCGCGGTGGCCCAGAAGGGCGCACCGCGCTCGGCCACCAGCTCCGCGGCCGCCGGCCCGGAGCGGGTGTCGTTCCAGAGCAATGCCGGGCGCACGACCTCGCCGGCCTCGTCGAGGCAGACCAATCCGTGCTGTTGCCCGCCGACCGAGAGTGCCGCGATGTCCTCGAGCCCTCCGGCCTCCGCGATCGCCGCGTGCAGGGCGCTTTCCCAGAAGCGCGGTTCGACCTCGGTGCCGTCGGGATGCAAGGCCCGCCCGTGTCGGACCAGCTCCCCGCTGAGCGGGTCACGCACAACCACCTTGCACGACTGAGTCGAGGAATCGATCCCCATTACCAGTGGCACAGTGAGCTCAGCGCGCGCCGAGCAGATGCTCCAGGGCCAGCTGGTTCAACCGGACGAAGCCGGCGCCCCGCTCGCCCGGCGACACCACGTCGAAGTTCTCGAAACTGGCCGGGTCGCTCAGCAGATCGGCGTAGGTCTCGCCGGGCGCCAGGGTCGGTACGGCCAGGTCAGGCACCTTCGCGGCGGCCAGCGCCTCGATCACCTCGGGATCGCTACGGAACGCGGCCGCCCGCTGCTTGAGGAGCAGGTAGGTGCGCATGTTCGCCGCGGCTGATTCCCAGACCCCGCTCATGTCCTCGGTGCGTGAGGGCTTGTAGTCGAAGTGACGCGGCCCGTCGTAGGCCGGCGCGCCGCCGGGACCGCCGTTCTCGAGCAGATCGACAGTCGCGAACGCGCTGAACACATCACCGTGGCCGAAGACGAGGTCCTGGTCGTACTTGATCCCGCGTTGCCCGTTGAGGTCCAGGTGGAACAGCTTGCCGGCCCACAAGGCCTGGGCGATGCCCTGCGTGTAGTTCAGCCCGGCCATCTGCTCGTGCCCGACCTCGGGATTGACCCCGACGATGTCGCCGTGTTCGAGCTCGGCGATGAACGCCAGTGCATGGCCGAGGGTAGGCAGCAGGATGTCGCCGCGCGGCTCGTTGGGCTTGGGCTCGAGCGCGAAGCGCAGCCCGTAGTCGTTGTCCTTCACGTAGGCGGCCAGCGTGTCGATGCCTTCGCGGTAGCGATCCAGCGCGGCCTTCACGTCCTTGGCGGCGTCGTACTCCGAGCCTTCCCGCCCACCCCAGAAGACATAGGTCTGCGCGCCCAGTTCGGCGGCCAGGTCGAGGTTGCGCATGACCTTGCGCAATGCGTAGCGCCGGATCGAGCGGTCGTTGTTGGTGAAGCCGCCGTCCTTGAACACCGGCTGGGTGAACAGGTTCGTCGTCACCATCGGCACGACCAGGCCGGTCTCGGCGAGGGCCTTGCGGAAGCGCTCGATCTGGGTCGTGCGCTCGGCGTCGGTGGAGCCGAAGGGCACGAGGTCATCGTCATGGAAGGTGATGCCGTAGGCGCCCAGGTCGGAGAGGCGATGGACGGCCTCGACCGGATCGAGGGGAGCCCGGGTGGCCTCGCCGAACGGGTCGCGGCCCAGCCAGCCGACCGTCCAGAGACCGAAGGAGAACTTGTCGTCGCGGGTGGGTTCCAGGCTCATGAGGGCACCTCAGCAATCGTTAGTTCAGACGTTGAACAAAACCGACGCTAGCAGGTTTTCCCGAAAAGACCAGACCTAGAGCAGCGAACGCAGGACGTACTGCATGATCCCGCCATGGCGGTAGTAGTCGGCCTCGCCGGGGGTGTCGATCCGGACCGGAGCCGCGAAGCTGATCGCACCGGCCGTCACGGTTACCGTGCGCGGAATGCCGCCGTCGTTGAGGGCCTCGACCCCGGTGATGGTGAACGTCTCCTCACCGGTGAGCCCGAGCGTGGCCGCCGACTCGCCGGCCGGGAACTGCAGCGGCAGCACGCCCATCCCGATCAGGTTCGAACGGTGGATGCGCTCGTAGGACTCCGCGATCACGGCCCGGACGCCCAGCAGTGCCGTGCCCTTGGCCGCCCAGTCCCGCGAGGAGCCCGAGCCGTACTCCTTGCCGGCCAGGATGACCAGGGGCGTGCCCGCGGCGGCGTAGTTGACGGAGGCGTCGTAGATCGAGGTGACCGGCGCGCCGGGCTGGGTGAAGTCACGGGTCAGCCCGCCCTCGGTGCCCTCGGCGAGTTGGTTGCGCAAACGGATGTTGGCGAACGTCCCGCGGATCATCACCTCGTGGTTGCCGCGTCGCGAGCCGTAGGAGTTGAAGTCGCCGCGGGCTACGTCGTGCGCCGAGAGATACGCACCGGCGGGGGAGTCGGCCTTGATCGAGCCGGCTGGGCTGATGTGGTCGGTGGTGACCGAGTCCCCGAGCTTGAGCAGCACGCGGGCATCGCTGATGTCGGTGACCGGAGTCGGCTGCGCCGGCATCCCCTCGAAGTAGGGGGGCTTGCGCACGTAGGTCGAGTTCGGATCCCAGGCGAAGGTATTGCCGGCCGGGGTGTCCAGGCCCTGCCACTTCTCGTCTCCAGCGAACACGTCGGCGTAGTCGCGGGCGTACATCTCACTCGCGATGGCCTGATCGATGGTCTCCTGAATCTCTTGCGGAGACGGCCAGATGTCATGCAGGTAGACGTCATTGCCCTCCTGGTCGACGCCGAGCGGGTCGTGCACGATATCGATGTCCATCGAGCCGGCCAAGGCGTAGGCCACGACCAACGGCGGCGAGGCCAGGTAGTTCATCTTCACGTCCGGGCTGATGCGCCCCTCGAAGTTGCGGTTGCCCGACAACACGGCGGTGACGGCGAGATCGCCCTCGTTCACGGCCGCGGAGACCGCTTCGATGATCGGGCCCGAGTTGCCGATGCACGTCGTGCAGCCGTACCCGACGAGGTTGAAGCCGAGCTTGTCGAGGTACGGCGTGAGCCCGGCGCGGTCGTAGTAGTCGGTGACGACCTTCGATCCGGGCGCGAGGGACGTCTTGACCCACGGCTTGCGGGCCAGGCCCTTCTCGACCGCCTTCTTGGCCAGCAGCCCGGCCCCGATCATCACCGAAGGGTTGGACGTGTTGGTGCATGACGTGATGGCGGCGATGACGACCGCGCCATGGTCGATCGTGGATTCGGCTCCGTCGATCGAGACGGTCATCGGGTGCGAGGGCTGCTCGGAATAGTCGGTGAGCGCCGTGCGGAAGCTCTGCTTGGCGGTGGCCAGCAACACCCGGTCCTGCGGGCGCTTGGGCCCGGCGATCGAGGGCTCTACGGTCGAGAGGTCCAGCTGCAGCGTCTCGCTGAACACCGGCTCGACCGACGGGTCGTGCCAGAGCCCGTTCGTCTTGGCGTAGGCCTCGACCAGGGCGATCTGGTCGGCGGCGCGCCCGGTGAAACGCAGGTAGCGCAGGGTTTCCTCGTCGATCGGGAAGATCGCGCAGGTCGAGCCGTACTCGGGGCTCATGTTGCCGATGGTCGCCCGGTTGGCCAGCGGCACCGCCGGCACGCCACTGCCGTAGAACTCGACGAACTTGCCGACCGCGCCGTGCTTGCGCAGCATCTCGGTGATCGTCAGGACGAGGTCGGTCGCGGTCGAACCGTCCGGCAGCTCGCCGGTTAGCTTGAAGCCGACCACGCGCGGGATCAGCATGCTCACCGGCTGGCCGAGCATGGCCGCCTCGGCCTCGATGCCGCCGACGCCCCAGCCCAGCACGCCCAGGCCGTTGACCATGGTCGTGTGCGAGTCGGTGCCGACCAGCGTGTCGGGGTACGCCATCCCGTTGCGGGCGAAGATCACCCGGGCCAGGTACTCGATGTTGACCTGGTGCACGATGCCGGTGCCCGGGGGCACCACCTTGAACTCGTCAAATGCGGTCTGGCCCCAGCGCAGGAACTGGTAGCGCTCGACATTGCGTTGGTATTCGAGCTCGACGTTGCCGGCGAAGGCGCCGGCTGTGCCGAAGAGGTCAGCGATGACGGAGTGGTCGATGACCAGCTCGGCCGGCGCCAGTGGGTTGATCTTGGCCGGATCGCCGCCGAGTTCCTTCACGGCCTCGCGCATGGTGGCGAGGTCGACCACGGCCGGCACGCCGGTGAAGTCCTGCATGACGACCCGGGCCGGGGAGAACTGGATCTCGATGTCGGGCTGGGCGGTCGGGTCCCAGTTGGCCAGCGCGTTGATCTGCGTGGCGGTGATGTTCTTGCCGTCCTCGGTGCGCAGCTGGTTCTCGAGCAGGATCTTGAGGCTGAAGGGCAGTCGTTCAGACCCGGGGACCGCGTCGAGGCGGAAGTAGTCATAGCCCGTGCCGTTCACGTCGAGGCGGGCGCGGGACTGGAAGCTGTTGAGGCTCTGGGACACGACTAACTCCTCCGTCGACAAACTCTCTTGACGTCAAGATATCACGACGCGTTTCGCGACCGGCGCGCTGAACAGCAGGCTGAATGCCTCCGCTCCGTACTCTGGGCCGGTGGCAGAACCGGCGCAAGAGGCCCCGCCGGAGCGGGACTGGCGACTGATCCGCCGCCGCACCGGCTGGGGCTACCTTGCCCTGCTGATCCTGATCGTGATCTTCGTCGGCGTGCCCACGGATCGCTTCAGCCTTTTCATCATCATCCTGGCCGGCCTGGGGATCACCTGCCTGGGCCGGGGGTGGCGGGCGTTCGGGCGGGTCGTGCTGGACTGGCTGCCCTTCACGATCGTGCTGATCCTCTACGACGAATCCCGAGGGCTGGCCCGGGCGATCGGACTGCCGCTGCATGAGGCCGACGTCGCCGACGTCGATCGCTGGGTGTTCGGAGTGGTGCCGACGGTCTGGTTGCAGAACCACCTGCTGACTCCTGGACAGCCCCACTGGTATGACGCGGTGGCGACGCTGGTCTATACGTCGCACTTCCTGGCCACACCGATCGTGGCCGCCGTGCTCTGGCTGCGCGACCGCGAGGCCTGGCTGGGCTTCGTCCGGCGGATCATCGTGCTGTCGGTGCTCGGACTCCTGACCTACACCCTGTTCCCCGCCGCGCCGCCCTGGTACGCCGCCCGCGACGGAGTGATCGACCCGGTGATTCGCGCGTCCTCTCGGGGCTGGATCTGGCTGCACATCAACCATGCCGGCAACCTGCTCAGCGAAGGGCAGGCGGCCGCGAACCCCGTTGCGGCTATGCCGTCTCTGCACACCGCGTTCGCGACGATCATCGTGTTGTTCCTCTGGCCCAGGGTGCCGCGGCCGTGGCGCTGGCTGTTGCTGCTGTACCCGCTGGCCATGGGGCTGGCACTGGTCTACCTGGGCGAGCACTACGTCGTCGACGTCGTCGCCGGCGTGCTCTACGCACTCGTGACGCACTTCGCGGTCCTGCGGTGGGAACGCTGGCGCGCCGCGCGTCGTGATGCGACACTAGCTCTTCACCAAAATCTTACCGAGTAATTTAGTCGATATGACCGACTTACCGCGTGTTGGTGCGCATGGTTCTGACGGGACTGTTGCTGTTCGTGGTACGAACGTGACACCCTGACCAAGTTCGAGGAACGGGCGGGGGCCAAGGACCGAGAGGGATCGCGCCAGTGCCCAGCTTGTTTTCCGCCCGCAGCCGAAGTCGACTCGTGGCCCTGCTGGTCTGCTTGCTCGCCGTCGCCGTATTACTGGTGGCACCGATCCACGCCGCAGCCGATCCGGCGCCGAGCAATCCGAGTGATCAGCAGCTCAACGCCGCCGCGGCGGCCAAGGACACGCTTTCGAACCAGGTCGGCCAGCTCTCCGCCCAGATCGCCGCACTGCAGTCCCAGTTGGATCACCTTCAGGGCGATGTGCAGGTCGCGCAGCAGAAGATGGCCCTGGCCAAGCAGCAACTCGAGGATGCCAAGACGGCGGCAACCAAGGCGGCCAGCGACGTCGTGGCTGCGCAGACCACGGTCGACAACGCTCGCGCGCAGTACCAGGACTTCGTGCGGGCCACGTACATCAATAGCCCGGTCACCGGGACAGCCGGCGCGTTGTTGACGGCGCCCAATCCGCAGGCTGTGCTGCAGAACTCCGACTACACCAACTACGCCGCGAGCCATCAGCTCGACGCCATCAACACCCTCAACGCCGCGACGGTGGCCAAGTCCAATGCCGATGCCACCGCCCGGGCGGCGGTGCTCACCCAGCAGGCCGCCGCGACCGCCGCCCAGCAGGCGCAGCAGGAGGCGGTAGACGCGGTCAACGCGGTCAACGCCCAGCAGCAGAACGTGCAGGCCAACCTGGCCTCGCAGCAGGCCCAGCTGCAGACCGCGCAGGCGACGCTGGCCACTCTCAATGGGCAACGCCAGGCCTATGACGCCTACGTCGCCGAGCAGGCGCGGATCGCCGCGGCGGCAGCGGCCGCCGCCGCGGCCGCAGCTGCGGCGGCGGCCGCTGCCGCCGCCGCTCATCCGGCTGGTTCGCGAACCACTGCCAGCGGGCCGGCCGTGTCGGTCGGGGCCACCGACAGTGGGTCATGGACTGCGGCCGCCGGCCAGACCGCCGCGAACCGCGCGCTGCAGTACCTCGGTTGGTCCTACTCCTGGGACGGCGGGAACCGCGGCGGTCCGACCACAGGAGACTGCGTCAGCGGCTCGGCCTGGAACGACTGCCATATCGTCGGGTTCGACTGCTCAGGCCTCGTCATGTACGCCTACGCCCCGTACTACGGCTCGATCGCCCACTCCGCGGCCTCCCAGTACAGCCTGGGCCACGTGCATCCCAACTCGGCGAGCTTCCTCCCGGGCGATCTGCTGTTCTGGAGCGACAATGGATCCGTCAGCGGTATCGGGCACGTCGCGATTTACATCGGCAACGGCAATGTCGTTCAAGCACCGCAGAGCGGCGACGTCATCAAGATCACGCCCTGGAATCAGGTTGAATCGGGCTATTACGGAGCCACCCGACCGCTCACCTGATCCCGGCCTACTGTGATCAGATGACGCAGGCCGCGCCGTCGCAGTTGATCGACCGGTTCGGGCGTGCCGCCACCGACCTGCGGATCTCGCTGACCGACCGCTGTCAGCTGCGCTGCACCTATTGCATGCCTGAGGACGGGCTGCCCTGGCTGCGGCGGGCCGAGTTGCTCACCGACGCCGAGTTCGAGGCGCTGGCGAGTGTCTTCGTCGGCCTCGGCGTCGTCACCATCCGCCTGACCGGTGGTGAACCGACCCTGCATCCGCGGCTGCCGGAGATGATCTCCCGCCTGGCTGCCCTCGAGCCTCGCCCGGAGCTGTCCCTGACCACCAATGGCGTGACGCTGGCCCGGGACAGCCTGGCCCTCGCCGCCGCCGGCCTGGACCGGATCAACGTTTCCCTCGACACGCTTGACACCGCTCGCTTTCGCGAACTGACCCGCCGCGACCGGCTGGATGACGTGCTGGCCGGGATCGCGGCCATCGGGGCCACCGGCCTGGCGCCGATCAAGATCAATGCCGTACTGGCGCGTGACCGCAATTTGGACGAGGCCCCGGCCCTGCTCGAGTGGGCCCTGCGGGGCGGGTACGAGTTGCGCTTCATCGAGCACATGCCGCTGGACGCCGACCACGCCTGGACCCGCGAAGCCATGGTGAGCGCGGAGGAGGTGCTGACCCTCCTTGCCAAGCAATTCACGCTGCGCCCGCTCGATCGTGCCGGCGCAGCCGTGCATGCACCGGCCGAGGAGTTCGAGGTGCTTGACGGACCCGGCGCGAGCGAATGGCGGCGGCGCCCGGGACGCCTTGGCATCATCGCATCGGTAACCCGGCCGTTCTGTCGTGACTGTGACCGATTGCGCCTCACGGCCGACGGCCAACTGCGGACCTGTCTGTTCGCCGCGGATGAGACTGATCTGCGTGGGCCCCTGCGCGCCGGCGCGAGCGTGGGCGAGCTGGGCCAACTGATCCGCTCAGCGGTGCGAGGCAAGCAAGCCGGGCATGCCATCGGGCAGCTGGGCTTCCGGCAACCCGATCGGCCGATGTCGGCCATCGGCGGCTAGGCCGGAGGTCTAGGGCGTCAGGGCGCCGCGGCCGAGCAGAAAGCCCCGCCGGTCGAGGAAGTCGGCCAGCTGATCGTCATGGTCGGGACAGGCCAACCAGAGTTTGACCCGCGACTGATCGTGCAGCGACGGGTTTCGCCAGCTCAGCTCGACCGTGGCCGCCGCGCGGCAGCCACGAGCAGAGCAACGCGGACCGGCGTTCTCGGGATCAGTCATCCTCATCAACGCTACAGATTGGTCCCGTACCGTGAATGCCCAGCGCCACTTCACGCTACTTGCATGGCAAATCCTCGAGGAGACCCCGCCCGTGACCGCAGCGAGCCCGCCCGCGCCGCAATCGCAGCCCCTTGCCCCGCGCCCTGCCTCGAGCCCGCACACCCCCGCGGCGGATGCCACTGCCCTCGAGCGCGTGCTCTTCGAGGTCAAGCGGGTGATCGTCGGCCAGGAACGCATGGTCGAGCGCATGGTGGTGGGCCTGCTCGCCCGCGGCCACTGCCTGCTCGAAGGCGTCCCCGGCGTGGCCAAGACGCTGGCCGTCGAGACCCTGGCCAAGACGGTCAGCGGTTCGTTCTCCCGGATCCAGTTCACCCCGGACCTGGTTCCCTCCGACATCGTCGGAACCCGGATCTATCGAGCCGGCGCGGAGCGTTTCGACACCGAACTCGGTCCGATCATGGCCAACTTCGTGCTGGCCGACGAGATCAACCGGGCTCCGGCCAAGGTCCAGTCCGCCCTGCTCGAAGTCATGGCTGAGCGTCAGGTGACCATTGGCGGCGTCCGCTATCCGGTACCCCTGCCCTTCCTGGTGCTCGCGACCCAGAACCCCATCGAGTCCGAGGGCGTGTACCCGCTGCCGGAAGCGCAACGCGACCGCTTCCTGATGAAGATCACCGTCGACTACCCGAGCGCCGCCGAGGAGCGCGAGATCGTCTACCGCATGGGGGTCACGCCGCCGGTTGCATCGGCCGTGATCACCACCGACGAGCTGGTGCGCCTGCAGGACAGCGCTTCGCGCGTGTTCGTGCACCACGCGATCGTCGACTACGTGGTGCGCCTCGTCGTCGCGACCCGCCACCCCCAGCAGTACGGCCTCAACGACGTCGCCAGCTGGATCGCCTACGGCGCCAGCCCGCGGGCCAGCCTCGGGCTGATCGCGGCCGGGCGGGCGATGGCCCTGCTGCGGGGACGCGATTATGTGCTGCCCCAGGACGTGCTCGACGTGGCCATCGACGTGCTGCCCCACCGGATGGTCTTGTCCTATGACGCGATCGCCGACGGCATCCCGGCCGTGCACGCCGTCCGGCAGGTCCTGCAGGCGGTTCCGCTACCGCAGGTGGCGCCCCGGCAGCGGGCCGCTGGCGGTTATCCGGCCCCGATGGCCCCGCCCGGGCCGCCCGGCCAGTTCGGGCCGCCGCCCGCCCAGTCGGGTCAGTTCGGGCCGCCGCCGGGCCAGCCCGCCCAGTTCGGACCGACGGGGCAGCCGTTTCCGGCCACGCCGGGTCCCGCACCCGCCCAGAACCCGTGGCAATCCCAGCCGTGAGTGCGGCGGGCCAGCCGCTGCCGGTCCTTGATCTGGCGGCGGCCGAACCGTTGCTCCGCAAGTTGGAACTCACCGTGCGCAACAAGCTCGACGGCCTCCTGCAGGGCAACTACCTAGGTCTGGTTCCCGGACCCGGAAGTGAGGCCGGCGAGTCACGGCCCTACGTCGCCGGAGATGACGTTCGCCGCATGGACTGGGCCGTCACCGCGCGCACGACGCAGCCTTATGTTCGGCAGACGATCGCCGACCGCGAGCTGGAGACCTGGATCGTCGCCGATCTCTCGCCCAGCCTGGACTTCGGCACCGCCAATAGCGAGAAGCGTGAACTGGTGCTCGCCGCCATCACCGCGGTGGCCCATCTGACCGTGCGCACCGGCAATCGGATCGGCGCCATCGTCACGACCGGGGAATCCAGTGTGCGCCTGCCGGCCCGATCCGGAGCGGTGCACGCGCGTCGCCTGATCACCCAGATCGCGACCATGCCGCGGTCGGCATCGGCCGGTCGCGGTGACCTGGCCAGCGCCCTCGACCAACTGCGGCGCCCGCCGCGGCGGCGGGGCCTGGTCGCGGTCGTCTCCGATTTTCTCGGTGATACCGACTGGGAACGCCCACTGCGCGCGCTGTCGGGCCGGCACCAGTTGCTCGGGGTCGAAGTGCTGGATCCCCGCGAGCTGGAGCTGCCCCGTGCCGGCCTGGTCACCTTCTCCGATCCGGAGACCGGTGAGCAGCTCGAGGTCCAGACCTCCGATGCGGGTCTGCGGGCCCGCTACGCGCAGGCCGCGGCCGAGCAACGAGCGCAGATCGCGATGATGCTCCGCCACGCCGGGGCGGCCCACCTGCAGTTGCGCACGGACCGCGACTGGATCAGCGACGTCGTCCGCTTCGTCATCGCCCGTCGCAACGCCTCGGCGGCGGTAACCCACGATCGGGCCGCCGGCGGGGGAGTCCGATGAACACGTTCGCCTCGCCGGCCTGGCTGCTGCTGTTGCTGGTCGTCGCCGCGTTGGCGATCTTCTACGTGATCGTCCAGCTGCGGCGCAAGAAGTACGTAGCCCGCTTCAGCAACGTCGCGCTGCTCGCCTCCGTTGCGCCGCGCCGCCCGGGCTGGCGGCGGCACCTGACGTTCGCTCTGCTCCTGATCGGCCTCGCAGTGCTGTCGGTCGGCGTCGCCCGCCCGACTGCGTCGGTCAAGGTGCCCGTCGACCGGGCCAGCGTGATGCTCGCGATCGACGTCTCGGAGTCGATGCAGGCCACCGACGTGCTGCCCACCCGGATTGCGGCGGCCAAGACCGCCGCCGAGAGCTTCGCCGATATCCTTCCGGCCCCCATCAACCTCGGGCTGGTCAAGTTCGGCGGTTCGGCGAGCGTGGTGCTACCGCCGACGACCGATCGTGACGCCATGAAGAACTCGATCAGCACGCTGCAGCTGGAGGACTCCACCGCCATCGGCGATGCCGTGTTCGCCGCCTTGGACGCGCTGGACAGCTTCGCGAAATCCTCGACCGTGTCCGGTGACAAGCCGGCACCGCGGCGCATCGTGCTGATGAGCGACGGCGCCAACAACAAGGGTCGCAGCGTCACCGACGCCATCGCGGCCGCCAAGGCCGACGGGGTGCCGGTGTCGACGATTGCGTTCGGTACCCAGAACGGCACCGTGACCATCGACGGCGAGCAGATCCCGGTGCCGGCCGACCGCGCCACCTTGAACCAGCTGGCCACCCAGACCGGCGGTAGCTTTCACACCGCGACCTCGGAACAGGAGCTGGCGACCGTCTACAAGGACATCGGCTCGCAGATCGGCTATACGAAGGCTCACCGCGACATCAGCTGGCGCTTCTTGGTGATCGGCCTGCTGTTCGCCTTCGCGGCGGCGGCGAGCTCGATGCTGTGGGCGGGACGATTGACCTGATCGGCTAGCGTGGCCGCCGTGAGCAAATCGATCCTCGTCACCGGCGGCAACCGCGGCATCGGGCTGGCCATCGCGCGGGCGTTCGCCGCCAACGGCGATCGCGTCACGGTCACCCACCGCACGGGGGCGGCGCCGGAGGGGTTGTTCGGAGTGCGGTGCGACGTCACCGATGCCGAGTCGGTCGACGCCGCGTTCACCGCCGCGGAGGCCGAACACGGGCCGGTGCAGGTCCTGATCTCCAACGCCGGCATCACCGATGACACGCTGCTGCTGCGCATGAGCGAGGAATCGTTTCAGGGCGTGCTCGATGCAAACCTGACCGGGGCCTATCGGGTGGCCAAGCGCGCGGCCTCGGGCATGTTGCGGGCGCGGTCGGGTCGGATGATCTTCATCTCCTCGGTGGTGGCGCTCGTCGGCTCACCGGGACAGGCCAACTACGCCGCCAGCAAGGCCGGCCTGATCGGTCTCGCCCGTTCGATCGCCCGCGAACTGGGCAGCCGCTCGATCACGGCCAATGTGATCGCGCCGGGCTTCATCGAGACCGACATGATCGCCGAACTTGGCGATGCCCGAAAGAGCGAGATCCTGGGCAACGTGCCGCTCAAGCGCTACGGCCAGGCCGAGGAGATCGCCGCGACGGCCGTCTTCCTCGCCTCCGACGCAGCGGCCTACATTTCCGGTGTTGTGCTGCCCGTCGACGGCGGTCTGAGCATGGGTATCTGAGGAGACGGTTGATGGGACTGCTGGACGGGAAGCGACTCTTGATCACCGGGGTCATCACCGATGCCTCGATTGCCTTCGCGGTGGCGAAGTTGGCGCAGCTCGAGGGCGCCCAGGTCGTGCTCACCGGCTTCGGCCGGATGTCCCTGGTCGAACGAGTGGCCAAGCGGCTGCCCGAACCGGCTCCGGTCATCGAGCTCGACGTAGCTTCCCCGGAGCAGCTCGGGTCACTGGCCGATCGGGTGCGCGAGCACCTGGACGGCGTCGACGGCGTGCTGCATTCGATCGGGTTCGCGCCGGCGTCCTGCCTGGGTGGTGGTTTTCTCGACGCACCGTGGGAGGACGTCGCCACCGCGATCCAGGTTTCGGCCTATTCGCTGAAGTCCCTCGCGGTGGCGGCCCTTCCGCTGTACGGGCCCGCCGGCGGATCGCTGGTCGGGCTGACCTTCGACGCGACTCAGGCCTGGCCGGCCTATGACTGGATGGGCGTGGCCAAGGCGGGGCTGGAATCCACGTCGCGCTACCTGGCTCGCGAACTCGGCCCGCGCCACATCCGCGTCAACCTGGTGGCGGCCGGGCCGATCCGCACGATCGCGGCCAAGAGCATTCCCGGCTTTTCGACGTTCGAGGACGCCTGGGATACGCGCGCCCCGCTCGGATGGGACAACGCCGACGCGGGGCCGGTGGCGCGCAGCACCCTGGCGCTCATGTCGGACTGGTTCCCGGCCACGACCGGTGAGATCGTGCACGTCGACGGCGGCTTCCACGCGATGGGCGTGTGAGCGCACCCGCCGCGGACGCGTTCCTGCTGCTCTCCTTCGGGGGGCCGGAGGGACCGGCGGATGTGCTGCCGTTCCTGCGCAACGTGACCCGCGGCCGCAACATCCCGGACGCGCGGTTGGCCGACGTGGCCGAGCACTACCGCCACTTCGGCGGGGTCTCGCCGATCAACGAACAGAACCGGGCCTTGCTGCGGGCCCTGCGGGAGGAGTTCCGCGCCCACGCGATCGACCTGCCGGTGTACTGGGGCAACCGCAACTGGGCCCCGTTCGTCCGCGACGCCGTCGATGCGATGCGCGCCGATGGTGTCCGGCGGGCGTTGGTGTTCGCCACCAGCGCCGCGGGCGGCTACTCCGGCTGCCGGCAGTACCGCGAGGACCTCGAGGCGGCGGCCGCGGTCGGCTCGGAGATCGAGCTGGTCAAGCTGCGCCACTACTTCGACCATCCCGGACTGATCGCGGCCAACGCCGACGCCGTGCGGACCGCGCTGGCGGCGTCGCCCGAGGATGCCCGGCTGGTGTTCACCGCCCATTCCATTCCGGTGCAGATGAACGACGTCGCCGGCCCGTCGGGTGGGCTGTATCTGGCGCAGCAGCGGGAGACCGCCCGGCTGGTGGCCGAGGCCGTACGCGGACCGGGCGCCCAGTTCGATTTGGTCTGGCAGTCCCGATCGGGTCCGCCGCAGGTGCCGTGGCTGGGGCCGGACATCGGCGATCACCTACGCACCCTGGCTGACCAAGGCGTGCGGGCGGTGGTGGTCAGCCCCACCGGTTTCGTCTCCGACCATGTGGAGGTGCTCTGGGACCTTGATCAGGTAGCGCAGGGCATCGCCACGGAACTCGGGATGACGTTCACCCGCGCGGCCGCCGTCGGAACCCATCCGGAGTTCGTCGCGATGGTCCGTGAACTCGTGCTGGAACAGACCCAGGACGGTCCGCCTCGTACTCTCGGCAACCTGGGTCTGTGCGGTATCGACTGCCCGGCCGGCTGCTGCCTGGCGCGCTAGTCCAGAAGTGCGTTGTAGGCCGCGGTGCGGGCCCGACGTACCGCGGTGACCAGCGGCCGAAGGGCATCGGTGCGGGTCGACATCCCGACCCGGTCGACCGCGCCCCCGACCGGGTCGGCCAGGGCGAGCTCCAGCACGGCGGCCATCCGCTCGGCCTGGGCCAACAGCTGGACCGCGCGGCCCGGGTAGCGGCTCGGCAGGCTGAGTCGTTCGCCGGCGCGCCGGGCATCGGACAACTCCTCGCGTACGTCTCGCGCCGACCCGCCGACGGCCGCGGCGCTCAATGTGCTGGCGCACTCCCGGATCGCCGCGGTCAGGTCGTAGGCGGCATCCTCGAGTTGAAGTGGGTCCGCAGCCGGGTTCTCGGCGTCGTAGGCATGCCAGGTGATGAGTTCCCGCGCGCTGCTGAGCCGGCCCGGCGGCCGGGTCGCGACCGCCGCGATGCCCACGGCCAGTACCGCCGCCCCGGCCTCCAACGCCGCCGTTCGGAAGCGGTCCGGCCCGCTCAGGCCGCGGACGTCGCCGGGTACCGGGAACACCGCGCGTACCCCCGCGGCCTGGCCACGTCGCCACGCGGCCAGCAGCTCACCGACCGAACCCAGCCCGCCGGCCGCCGTGTGATCGAACAGTTGGGCGTTCGGCCCCGCACTGGCCAGGGCGTGGTCGTAGGCATCCTGGCCCAGGAGCCAGGCCGAGGTCCAGGCAGCGAACCGCCCGCAGTCACTGACTCGCTCAGACACGAGCGTCACGCTAATCCAGCGCGTCGCAGCGCGGGTGAGTACCGGCTTCGTCCTAGGCTCGCGCCGTGCCTCGCTACCCCGACGACGTCCTCGCCGCCAAGGCCGGGCCCCGGCGTCGCGTCCCCGAGCTGGTGGCCGAGTCGGGCCTCGTCGTCGAGACCGCGGACGGCGCCTTCTGCGGAGCGGTCATCGCAACCGGTGCGGCCGTGGTGGCGGGGGAGAAGCGCCGGACGGTGAGCCTGCAGGACCGGCACGGCAAGGTGCGCGAGTTCGCCATGTTGCCCGCCGCGTTCCTGCTCGACGGCGTGCCGGTAACCCTGGTCGAGCCGGCGCGGGCCCCGAGCCGCCCGGCCGCGAAGTCCCGCACCGCGTCGGGTTCCTTCGCCGTCCCGGACGCGCCGGCCCGGGTCGCGCGCGCCAGCCGCATCTGGGTCGAGGGTGTTCACGATGCCGCGCTCGTCGAACGTATCTGGGGCGACGACCTGCGCGTGGACGCGATCGTCGTCGAACCGCTCAATGGCATCGACGACCTCGCCGCCGCGGTCAGAGCGTTCGGTCCCACCGCGCAGCGACGGGTCGGTGTGCTGGTCGATCATCTCGTCGCGGGCAGCAAGGAGAGCCGCATCGTCGCCGCCGTTCGCGACCCGAACGTGCTCGTTACCGGCCATCCCTACATCGATATCTGGCAGGCCGTGAAGCCGTCGGCCCTGGGTATCGAGCAGTGGCCCGAGGTCGCGAAGGGGACCAACTGGAAGGACGGGGTCTGCGCCGCCCTGGGCGTCAGTGACCCGCGTGAGATGTGGCGCCGGGTGCTGGGCAGCGTCGATAGTTACGCCGACGTCGAGGTACCGCTGCTGCGTGCGGTCGAGGAATTGATCGACTTCGTCACGGCGTGAGCCGCGCTAGGCCGGCCCGGGATAGGCGTTGAGGTCAGTGGCCTTGGCGCTGAGCCAGACGCCGGCACCGGCACTGAGCCCGAGCTCGGCCACCGCCGCGGTCGTCACGTCCACCAGGGTTCGCGGCGGACCGGCGACGGCCAAGCGGACTCGATCACCGATGACCTGCAGCGATTCGATCGTGCCGGCCCAGACGTTGCGGGCGCTCACGTCGTGCGGCTGTTCGCGATAGACGGTCACCGAACTGGGGCGGAGAGCGAGCAGCAGGGGCCCGGCCGGCACGGGATCGCTGAGCACGAAGGTCCCACCGTCGACTAGGTCCACGAGGGTGGCCGCGGCGCCGCGCTGCCCGCGGTAGAGGTTGACGCCCACCAGACCGGCCACGTAAGGCGTGAGTGGTGAGAGCGTGATCTGAGCCGGGGTTCCCTCCTGGACGATGCGGCCGGTTTCCAGCACGACGATGCGGTCGGCCAGGATCAAGGCCTCCACCGGGTCATGGGTCACCAGCACGGCCGGACCGGCGAACTCGTGCAGATGCCGACTCAGCTCGCTCTGCATGGCTCCCCGGGTTTGGACGTCGAGGGCCGCGAACGGTTCGTCGAGCAGGAGCAGTTCGGGCGAGGACGCCAGCGCGCGCGCCACCGCCACCCGCTGCGCCTGACCGCCGGACAACTCGCGGGCACGGCGATCGGCCAGTTCGCCGCCCCCGACCCGATCGAGCCATTCCCGCGCCAGGGCAAGCGCGGCCGGACGCGACCGGCCCTGCGCGCGGGCGGCGTAGGCGACGTTGTCGATCACCCGCAGGTGCCCGAACAGCCGGCCGTCCTGAAAGACCAGGCCGATCCGCCGTTGCGCGGGCGGCACGAACGTGGAGCTCGCTGCATCGTCGAGCACGCGCCCGGCCAGGGTGATGCGCCCTTCCGACACCGGCATCAGCCCGGCCACCGCGCGCAGCAGGGTCGACTTGCCGGAGCCGTTCGGGCCCAGCACCGCCACCAGCTCTCCGGGCGCGACGTCGATCCGCAGTTCGGCGGTGAACTCGCCCCGCCGGATCTTGGCGTCGACACTGAGCCCGAGGTCGACACTGAGCCCGGCGTCGACACTCAAGCAGCCACCCCCGGCAGCCAGCGTTGCCGCAGGCTCGTGAGCACGACGAGGGCGATGACCAGCAGCACCAGGCTGAGCGCTTCGGCGGCCTGCGGACTCTGTTCCAGCGCGGCCGAGACGGCGACCGGCATGACTTGGGTGACTCCGGGCAGGCTGCCGTTGAAGGTCACCGTGGCGCCGAACTCACCCAGCGCCCGCGCCCAGCACAGCACCAAGCCGGCCACGATCGCCGGACGGACCGCGGGGACGGTGATGGTTGTGAACACCCGCATTGGGCCGGCTCCGAGCGTTGCCGCCGCTTCCTCATGTGCCCGCCCGGCGCTGCGAAACGCGCCTTCGACGGCGACGATCAGGAAGGGCATCGAAACGAACGTCTGGGCCGCGATAACGCCGTAGGTCGTAAACGGCAGCGTGAAGCCGAACCATCGGTCCAGGTACTGCCCCACGATGCCCAGGCGCCCGAAGGCGAGAAACAGGGCCACCCCGCCGGCGACGGGCGGCAGCACCAAGGGCAGCGTCACCCCGGCTCGTAGGACGGCGATCAGGGGCAGATGAGACCGGGCCAGGATCCAGGCCAGCGGGACGCCGAGCACCAGCGAGATCAGGGCGGTCGCGGTGGCCGTCTCCAACGACAGCCGCAACGCCTGGACGACGTCGGTCTCGGCGAAGATCGACCGTAGATCACTCCACGGCATCCGGATCAGCAAGCCGATGGTCGGCAGCAGCAGGAACAGCGCCCCGATGGCCGCCGGCGGGATCAGGACCACCGGAACGCGGTCGGGCATCGCGGCAGTTCGGCGCGCGCGATCCGTACGTCGGGACACGGGCTGATTAGACCAGCGCGGCACCTAGGCCGACTGGAAACCCGCCGCACGCAAGGCGGCCTGTCCGGTCGGTGAGAGCACGTAGGCGACGAACGCCGACGCCAGGCTGGGATTGCTCGCGTGGGTGAGGGGGGCGATCGGGTACTCCGTCGTGGCGTTGACGTCGGCCGGGATCGTCACTCCGCTGACGCCGGTCGCGGCCTTGACGTCGGTCACGTATACGACGGCGGCATCAGCCTCGCCGAGCGTGACCTGGGCGATCGTCGATTTGGCGTCGGGTTCCCGGGCCACTGGGTTAACGGTGATCTTCGCGTTGACGAATACCTGGTTGGCCACCGCTCCACACGGCGCGGTCAACACGCACAGCACCGTCTTGACGCTCGACTTGGTCAGATCGTTAAGGCTCGTCACATTGGCCGGATTGGCGGTCGGAACGGCGATCTCCATCGTGTTCTTCGCGAAGTTGGTCGGTGAACTGGCGTCTCCGGCCGCCACCACCGTGTCCATGTTCGCTGTGGCCGCGGAAGCGAAGACGTCGGCCGGAGCGCCCTGCGTGATCTGCGTCGAGAGCGTGCCGCTCGAACCGAAGTTGAAGGTCACGGTCGTTCCGGGGTTGGCCGTCTGGAACGTCTTGCCCAGCGCGGTGAACGAGCCGGTCAGCGATGAGGCGGCAAAGACGGTGATCGAGCCGGTCAGCTTCGGAGCGGAGGAGGAAGCCGCCGCGGGGGAGGACGAGCTCGAGCTGCCACCGGAGGAGGAGCAACCGGTCAACGCCAGGGCGGCCGCGGCGGCCAGGGCGACCGATATGCCGAATGCCTTCATTGCGGGACCTCGATCACGACGTTGGTGGACTTGATGCTGGCGATAGCGAGCACTCCGGGTTCGAGCCCGAGTTCGTCGGCGGACTCGCGGCTGATCAGCGAGGTCACCAGGTTCGGCCCGCACTGCAGCTCGACCTGCGCCATCACGCCGTCACGCACGACCCGCGTGACCAGCCCGATAAACCGGTTGCGCGCCGATTCGCGCGCGGTCGCACCGGCAACCAGATGGGGCGTGTTGGCCGCGTGCTCCTCGGCCAACCGGACCAGGTCCGCGCCCGCGATCGCTTGTCGCCCGCCATCATCGAGGACGGCAACCCGCCCGGCCTCGGCCCACCGGCGCAGCGTGTCATCGCTGACCCCCAGCAGCGCTGCGGCTTCGCGCATTCGGTAGTTCGGCATGAACGATCACTATAGAGACGCGAACGCGGCGCAACTAGGGGCGGGTCGCCGCAGTTACGGAAGGTGTTCGGTCCCGCCTAGACCCAGGAGAAGTGGGAGTGGAGATATACGTAACCCACGAAGCTGGCGGCGTCGAGCAGGAAGTGCGCGATGACCAGCGGCAGGATGCGCCGGGTCCGCTGGAACCACCAGCCGAAGATCAGGCCCATGATCATGTTGCCGACGAAGCCGCCGAGCCCCTGATACAGGTGATAACTGCCCCGCAGGAGTGCGCTCGCGCCCAGCGCGCGCTCATTGGTCCAGCCCGCCTGTCGTAACCGGGTCAGCATGAAACCGACCACCACGATCTCTTCCAGGATCCCGTTCTGGGCCGCATCCAAGAGCAGCACCGGCACGCGGTACCAGATATCGGGGAAGCTGACCACGTCGAGGTTGGCGTTGACCCCCAGCTGCCGGGCTACATAGACCAGGGCCAACCCAGGAATGCCGATCAGGGCGAAGAAGCACACCCCCTGCAGGCTTTCTCGGCGCCATCGGGAGAGATCGAGTCCGATTCCGAAGCCGCGCCCGCCGGGTGTGCGGGCTAGTAACACGAGCGCGAGCAGCGCCGGAGCCAGTCCGTTGAGGACGTTCGCCAGGTCGTCGGCCAGATCGAGCAACGGGTAGCTGCTCGAGCCGCCCGAGGCAACGACCGGATTCGCGTTGGCGATACCGCCGGCGACCGTGAGCTGGTCACGAATGAAGCTCAGCAGGGCGTAGATGCCCGACATCCCCAGCGAGACACCCAGTACCGCGACGACTTCCCAGCCGTAGTACTCGCGCGGCGGCGCCGGGCTCACCGGCTCGCGGACATCGACTTCGGGTTCGGACACTGCGTCAGTTTGCCCGACCCCGGCTGTGCGTTGAGCATTGACGCAGCTCGAACATATGTGCGAATCTGTTGTGTGTCCGAGCCGCCGGGAATCCTGCATGCCGACCTGGACGCGTTCTACGCCTCCGTCGAGCAGCGTGACGATCCGGGTCTGCGCGGGCGTCCGGTGATCGTTGGGGCCGGGGTGGTGCTCGCGGCGAGCTACGAGGCACGGGCCTTCGGCGTGCGCACCGCGATGGGCGCCCGCCAGGCCCACCGACTCTGCCCACAGGCGATAGTGGTGCCCCCGCGCATGGCGGCCTATGTCGAGGCCAGCCGGGCCGTGTTCGCGGTGTTCGACGACACCACGCCGATTGTGGAGCCGCTCTCGATCGACGAAGCGTTCCTCGACGTGCGTGGCCTGCGCCAGCTCACCGGCTCGTCGGTCGAGATCGCCACGGCGCTGCGGACCGCCGTGCGCGACCGGGTCGGCTTGCCAATCACCGTAGGAGTGGCCCGGACGAAGTTTCTGGCCAAGGTGGCGAGCGCGGTCGGTAAGCCCGACGGCCTGCTCGTGGTGCCGGTCGGGGCCGAACTCGACTTCCTGCATCCGCTGCCGGTCCGACGCCTGTGGGGCGTTGGGCAGATCACCGCGAACAAGCTGCGGGAGCGGGGGATTACGACGGTGGCCGAGGTCGCTGCGCTCGAGGAGCGCTCCCTGGTGGCGATGCTCGGCGCCGCCGGCGGTCGACACCTGCATGCCTTGGCCCACAACCGCGATCCACGACCAGTGGTCGTCGGGCGCAGGCGGTCCACGATCGGCGCGCAGTGCGCGTTGGGCAGCCGACCCCATTCCGCGGCCGAACTCGACACCCGTCTGGTCATCCTCCTGGAGCGGGTGGCCCGCCGCCTGCGGGGCGCCGGCCGGGTCGCCCGAACGGTCACGCTCCGCCTGCGCTTCGCCGACTACTCACGGGCGAGCCGCTCGCACACGCTGGCCGCCGCCACCGATGACACTGCGGTGCTGCTGGGCGCGCTTCGCCAACTCCTGCGTTCCGGCGCGGACGCCATTCGCGAGCGCGGTATCACCTTGCTCGGAGTCGCGCTGGCCAACTTGGACAACGCCGATGCCGTGCAACTGCAGCTGCCCTTCGACCGGGCCCACAGCGCCGGCCTTGATCAGACGCTGGACCGGGTGCGTGACCGTTACGGCAGTGCCGCCATCACCCGGGCCGTGCTGCTGGGCCGAGTGGCCGATCTCAGCGTGCCGCTATTACCCGATTGAGCTGGATTCAGCCGGGCGGGCCAGCGTGATGTTCGCGCAGGCCACGCAGGTCTCTTGCGGGATCAGCCCGGCTCGCATGAGCAGCGCGAAGATCTTGCACCCGAGGCAGTACCCGAGGATGGACTCGAGCGCGGCGGCAATGACTATGGCACCCAACAGCAGCTCGGCCAGCCCGTCAGCGCCGAAACCGAAGTGGGCGAGCACGGCGCTGACCGAGAGCAGGGCGCCGATGCTCTGGGCGAAGCGCTTGGGCGGACCCGCTACCAGCCGCGCCGGGCCGAGCCTTGGGGCGACGACGCGGGTGGCGAACTGACCGAGTGGGGAGAACCTCGGCCCACTGAGGACCCGGGCCACGAATCCGTAGGCCAGGGGGATCGTCAGGGCAAGCCAGGAGCTGCTGACGGCTAGTGAAAGCACCAGCGTGAGCAGGGTGAGGACCAGGACCCCGGCCGCGACCGTGCGGGCCGCGAGTTCATTCACTGGATTGGGGAAGGAAAACAGATCGCTCACGGCACCGAGCGTACCGGCGACGTGAGCGATCTGGAGAATCTTGTCTATCGGCGGGAGAGGAATCCCCGCCGACTCGTATGGCTCAGGCCTCGAGCACGGCCTCGATCTCGATCGAGATGGAGATCTTGTCGCCGACGACTACGCCGCCACCGTCCATCGGCATCGAGATGTCGATGCCGAAGTCACGCCGGTTGAGCTCGGCGGTCGCGGAGAAGCCCGCGCGCTCGCCGCCGTACGGGTCAGCGGTGAAGCCGTTGAGCTCGAGCTTGAGCGGAACCGACTTGGTCACGCCGTGCAGAGTGAGCTCACCCTCGAGCAGCCAGTCACTGCCGTCCGCGGTGAGCGCGGTCGAGCGGTAGGTCATGGTCGGGAAGGTCGCGACATCGAAGAAGTCAGCCGACTTGATATGGCCGTCGCGCTGCTCGTTGCCGGTGTTGATCGAACTCAGGTCGATCTCGGCCGTGACGGAGGACTGCGTCGGGTCCTCGGCCGTCACAATGGTGGCGTCGAAGGTGGTGAACTTGCCCTTCACCTTGCTCACCATCATGTGGCGGACGCTGAAAGCAACGTCGGAGTGCGTCGTGTCGATCTTCCAGGTACCAGTCTTGTAGCCCGGAATCGTCGCGGTGGTGGTCATGGGTCCTCCATGTCGGGGAATGTTGATGAAGTTTCAACTACATAACCCACGCTAGCCCGAGTTTATTGCGAGTTCAACTGCTTCTGTCGATTGCGCGGCCGGGCTCGGCGACTTGTGTCGGCCGGCCGTCGGTCCGTGATGACGCTGGGCAGCCGCCCTTGGCGGTAGGTAGCAGCGGATGAGTCGATGTGACGCTCGCCACATCGTATGGGCGGCTGTCTCTGAGAGTGACGATTCCAGATACTTAGAGCAATTCCACCGCCGGTCCAATGGTATGCGTGAGGCTTTGTCCGGGCGACGACCTGAAGGTCAAGCTCCGCCTAACTTGCGCGTTACCCGGGGCAATGTCATAGAGTGAACCCCGAAGGGGCGGCGGCACATCCCTCCCGTGCCGCCGCTCCTTCCCTCAAATAGCGCATCGCTACTTCACTTGGACTTAGCCCGCTGAGGCTCGCTGTCCCGTCGTTTGCGCCCGCCATCGGCATCCGATTGGTGTGAGTACAGATGACTTCCCGCATATTCGGAACCTATCCCGCTCGAACCCACGAACTTGCGAGTACACGTGTTCGGAAGGGGTGCAGGCGGCTTGGACAGCAGGGTGGGAACGAGTGCGGTCGATCGACGGCGCCGGACCGCGGCCGTCGTGGGCAGCGGTGTTGCCGGGCTGACCGCCGCCTACGTATTGCAGCGCGAGTTCGACGTCACCCTCTACGAGGCCGATCATCGTCTGGGCGGCCACTCGCACACCCACGAGGTCTGCGACCGGGCGGGGGAGACGTTCGCCGTCGATAGCGGTTTCATCGTGCACAACGAGCGCACCTACCCGCAGCTGCTACGCCTGTTCGCCGAACTGGGGGTGGCGACCCAGAACTCCGACATGAGCATGTCGATCGCATGCGAGGGCTGCGGGCTGGAGTACGCGGGCGGACGCGGACTGAGTGGTCTGCTGCCGTCGATCGATGCGATCACCCGCCCGCGGTATCTGCGAATGCTGGGCGAGGTAGTCCGGTTCCACCGGCGTGCGAGCGCGATCGTGGCCGGCGACGATGAGGCGATGACGCTGGCCGAGTTCGTGCGCACGAGCCGACTCTCGCCCTACTTCCAGGCCCACTTCCTCACCCCGCTCGTGGCCGCAGTGTGGTCGTGCGCCCCGACGCGCACGGGGGATTACCCGGCGAAGTATCTGTTCACCTTTCTGCAGAACCACGGCATGTTGAGCGTCACCGGCGCACCCCAGTGGAAGACCGTGGTCGGTGGGTCGGCCCGCTACGTGGAACAGGCGGTGAAAGGCCTCACAGCCGTCGCCACCTCGACGCCGGTCCGCACCGTCCGGCGGACGCCGCAGGGGGTGGAGATCCATGACGGTGACGGGCACCGGCGCAACTTCGACACGGCTGTGCTCGCATGCCACCCGGCACAGGCCCTGGCCATGCTCGCTGAGCCGACGCCCGCACAGACCGACGTGCTGTCGGCCATCGGCTACACCCGAAACCCGACCGTGCTGCACACCGACGCAAGCGTTCTGCCGCATCACGCGCGCACCCAGGCGAGCTGGAACTACCGCCTGTCCAGCTGTGCCGCCATGCCGTCGGCGGTCGCCCTGAGCTACAACATGAACCGCCTGCAGCGCTTGGACTCGGCCCAGACCTTCGTGGTGACGCTCAATGATGACGGAGAGCGAATCGATCCGCGGACGGTCATCGAACGCATGGAGTACGAACATCCCGTCTACACCTGCGAGTCGGTCGCGGCGCGCCGGCGCCTCCCCGAGCTCAATGACGCGACCCTGGCCTTCGCCGGGGCCTACCACGGTTGGGGCTTTCATGAGGACGGTTGCCGGTCCGGGGTCGAGGCGGCCCGCAGTCTGGGTGTCAACTGGTGAGCATGACCCTGACTCCGGCGATCTATCGCGTGCAGATCGCGCATGTACGGGCGAGCCCGGTCCATCACGAGGTTCGCGCGAGTAGTTACCAATGGTTCGTCGACCTCGATCACCTTCCGCGGGTCCGCGGCCTGGCCCGCTTCGACGCTGGAGACCATTTCGGGGATCCGGCGCTGTCGATCCGGGCCAACGTCGATGCCTTCCTGGCCGAGTCCGGGATCGACCTGCACGGCGGGCCGGTCACGATGCTGACCAATGCCCGCAGCCTCGGCTACGTTTTCAATCCGCTCACGCTGTTCTGGTGCCATGACCGCTCCGGCGACCTGCGCTGCGTGATCGCCGAGGTGCACAACACCTATGGCGGCACGCACTGTTACCTGTTGAACCCGGATGACGCCGGTCGCGTAGAAGTGGAGAAACAGTTCTACGTGTCCCCGTTCTACCCCGTCGATGGCTTCTATCGGATGAGTCTTCCCGAACCGGCGCAGCGATTGGCGGTGACCGTCACCCTGCACCGTCGCGGGGAGCGGCCGTTTACCGCATCGGTGCACGGCGTACGGCGGCCGGCCGGCATCCGGGGAGTGCTGGCCGCCGCCGTTCGTAACCCGTTGGCCACCTGGGCGGTTCGACTGGCCATCACCTGGCACGGAATTGCGCTGTACCGCAAGGGATTGCCCGTCCACCCACGCCCGAGTAGCGGCTGAGCATGGGCGCGGTCGACGGCGACGCCCTGCTGCACGCCCTTCCGTACAGCGCCGCGGCGATTCTCGCCGTGCTCGTCGCGACCTTTGTCGCCTCCAAGATCCTCGGTCGGCACAATGTCATCGACGTCGCCTGGGGGCTGATGTACGTCGCTGTCGCCGTCGTGACCTACCCGCTCGGCACCGGCGACGGGCTGCGGCGTGCATTGCTCCTCGTCCTACCGGCGATCTGGGGGCTCCGCCTCGCCGTGCACATCGGGCGGCGGGCCCGCGGACGGGGGGAGGACCCGCGCTACGCCGCGTTGCTGGCCAAGGCCACGGGCAATCCTGATCTCTACGCGATCCGAATGGTCTATCTGCTGCAGGGTGGCCTCGCCTTCGTGATCTCGGCGCCTATTCAGGTCGGCATGTTCGAGAGCGGATCAGTCGGTGTCCTCGGCTACCTGGGCGTGGCGATCTGGCTGCTCGGCCTGACCTTCGAATCGGTCGGCGACCGACAGATGGAACGCTTCCGCGCCGATCCTGCACATCGCGGCCAGGTCATTCAATCCGGCTTGTGGCGCTATACCCGCCATCCGAACTACTTCGGCGATGCGTGCGTCTGGTGGGGGATCTTCCTGATCACCGCGGAGCACTGGCCGGGAGTGCTGGTCTTCCCGGCTCCGGTGATCATGACCCTGCTGCTGACCAAGGGCTCGGGGGCGCGGATCCTCGACGCCTACCTCAGCGAACGACCAGGGTGGCGTGAATACGCCGCGCGTACCAGCTCGTTCTTTCCGCTCCCGCCGCGGCGGCGCTGAAGTGAGCACTCAGCTGTAGCTGCCGCGCAGCACGCTCACACCGGAGTAGCTGCCGGTGGTGCTGGTCCGCTGGACGCTGACCTCGACCGCGGAGTAGGTCGCCATGACCGAGGAAGTCACCTCGAAGTCGCCCTGGCGCGCATGGTTCAACTGCCCCACCGCGGCCATGCTGGTCCGCCCGGCGTTGGTCAGCCATACCTCGTAGTACTGCCCAGTGCCCAGCGCCGGCAGCGACGCGGCATCGACCTTCATCTCCCGCCCGTCGACCAGGCGCACGGTAGCCGCACTGGTGCCACGGTCGTACGGCTCCAGCGCGACCGACTGGGTCGCGGTGGATGAGCCGTGGGTGGCCAGGACGGCTGCGGTAGCGCCGCCACCGACGAGCACCACGGCGGCGGCCGCGAGGAGCCACCGCACGGAGGTGCGATGAGCGCGGTGCACCGACGGGGGCGGTTGGGCCTCGGCCCGGATCTGAGCGAACATCGCGGACAGATCCGGAAGCTCCGCGGCCGGCTCGAGGTCGGCGCCGGCAGGCGGGAAATGCTCGGCCAGTTCGGGTGCGTAGTGCACGGCCGAGAGCAGCGAGGCGTGCGATACGACGGCGGCGATCAGCTCTTGGCGGCAGTCCTCGCACCCGCGCAGGTGGGCCGCGGCGGAGGTGAGCGTCGAGCGGTCGGCCTCGCCGGACAGGAGCAGGGGCAGCTCGTCGAAAACGTGCTCGCTCATGGCCGCCGTCCGCTCTCGAGCAACCCGGCCAGGCGCTGCAGGCCTCGCGAAGTTCGTGTTTTCACGGTGCCCAGTGGAATCGCCAGCGCGGTCGAAATCTCGCTCTGGGTGTAACTGCCGTAGTAGGCCATCGTGATCACTTCCCGTTGCAGCTCCGGTAGCTGCTCCAAAGCTGTCCGTACTTCATCGGCCCAGGCCAGCCGATCGGCGATTTCCCGACCGTCATCACCGGTGATCTCGCGTACTGCGTCGATCGACACCACCGGGGTGTTCCGCCGGCGCAGATGATCGATTGCTCGCTTGCGGGCGATGCCGAGGACCCACCCGCGCAGGCTCATGGTCGGGTCGAAACGCGCATGTGAGCGCCAGACCTCGTAGAAGACGCGTTGCATCACGTCTTCTACGTCCGATTGTGGAACATAGCGCCCGAGATAGGACATCACCAAGGGCCCGAGCGTGCGGTAGCACTCCTCGAGTGCATCCGGTTCACCCAGTACGAGACGGTCGCCGATGTCGGCGAGAGCCAGTTCCACGTCACTCATTCGTCACGCGCTGACCGATCGGTTTCATGGGGCGCCGAGCTCCCGCTCAGCTCGACGGGAGGTTCTGCAGTCTGAGCTGCCCGCGGGCGACGAGCCGCTGCTGTTCGTCGCTGATCTCGACCAGCCACAGCTGCTGACGACGGCCGCGGTGAATCGGGGTTGCGACCGCCCGCAGGCGGCCGGAGCGAACGGCCCGAAGGAAATCGGTGTGATTGGCCACCCCGACAACGGTGCCTCGATCGCCGAACCAGTACGCCGCTCCGATACTGGCGGCGGTCTCGACCGCGGTACAGAACAGCCCGCCGTGAACAATCCCGTCCGGCTGCAGGTGATGGGCCTGGACCGGCCACTCGAGCACCACCCGCTCGGCTCCGGCCTCGACGGTGGCGAGGCCGAGGTGGGCGTCGAACGGCGAGACAGGAAGCGAGTCGCTCACAGACGGACCCTAGCCGAGCAGCCGCATCAGCTCGGCCGCCACCGCATCCAAGGGCGCCGGGCCGCCCTCGGCGCGGCACAGGATCAGCGCGCCCTCCATCCCGGCGAGCACGGTGGTCGCGATCGAGGCCGCGCGCCGGGCCGGGATGCCGGTGGCGTGCAGCTGAGAGGAGAGCAGCTTCGTCCAGGCCCGGAAGGCCGAGCGGACGACCAGGATCAGGTCGTCGTCATGTGCGGTGTCCAGCGCTACCCCCGCGACCACGCAACCGGCCCGGCCATCGGACTCGACCACGACCCGGCGCCACATGCCGATGAAGCGTCGCAGTACCTCCTCTGGCGTCTGGGGAGCTACTGCGCGCTGGTAGGCCAGCACCCGGTCCGACGTCCAGCTCAGCGCGTCCTGCGCCAACTGGCGCTTGCCGTCGGGGAAGTGGTGATAGATCGATCCGCGCGGTGCTCCGCTGGCGCTCAGCACCTCCGAGAAAGAGGTGGCCGTGACCCCTTGCGCACCGATGAGGGCCGCTGCGCTGCTGACCATCTTCGCTCGGCTGTCGCCGCTCAATCCATCTCCTCCGCTTGACTATGACGATCAGCATAGGGCAGGCTCCCAGCATTACTATGACGATCAGCATAATCAGGCGGAGGACCCACCATGCCCATGATCGACGTCTACGCGACCAGCGGCCTGTTCCGTGACACGCACCAGTTGGCCAGGGATCTCGCCAACGCGGTAATGCGCTGGGAACAGGTCCCGCCGCTCTCGCTCTTCACGAACAACACGGCCGCCTTCGTTCACGAACTACCCGAAGGCGCCATCTCGAACGCCGCCGGTGAGAGCAACTACGTCCGGGTCCAGGTGCTGACGCCGGTGAACGTGCTCGACCGCGACAAGCAACTCGGGGTAGTTCAGGAGCTGACCGAGATTGTCGCGTCGGCCGCCGATGACGCCTCGTTGACCGCCCGCACGTGGGTCTTGATCACTGAGTCGCCCGAAGGCGGCTGGGGCATCGGCGGTCACGCCAACACCAGTGCCGATATCGTCGCGGCGGCCCGGGCGGAACTCAGCGGAGCGTAAACCCGCCGGAAGATCACTCGCTCCCGTATTCTGCGACAGGCTCTTGAATATGGGGCCTGATCACGGCGATTGAGGAGCGAGTGGCGACGGGAACGGACGAGCCGGACGCGCCCACGAGCGTTGCCATCCTGGCGCCGCTCAAGGCGGAACCGTCCGCGCCCATCCAGGTGCCGCTCCTCGTCGATGTCACGATCTCTGCCGCCGCGCTCACCGGTATGGCCTGCCTACGAGCCGCTCGTCGGGTACGAAGTCTGACCCGTCCGCTCGCCGCTCAGGTACTGAGGCCACCGCTGTTGCATTCGGACTACTGGCCAGAGACCGCGCTTCGCTCCTTCGCCGAACAGGGTCGCCAGGCGCGTCTCGAGCTGGGCCGCCGTGTGGGAACGGCGGCCGATGAACTACTGCCGGCGGTGGTCGCTCGGATCGACGTCGCCCGCATCGTCAACTCACTCGACATCGACGCCATCGTGGCTCAACTGGATATTCCCGCCCTCGTCGGTCGGATGGATCTCAATGCCGTCGTGCTGCAGGTGATAAACGACATCGACCTGCCGACGATCATCCGCGATTCCAGCGGGCTGCTGGCGTCGGAGACCGTCACCGGTGTGCGGACGCTGAGCATCGACGCCGACGAACGCGTCAATCGAATCGTCGATCGCCTGCTGCTGCGCCGCGGGGATCGCCGCCTGAGCACTGTGCTCTCCAGCGGCGAGCCGGCCGCGTCGGGAGCGAAATGACCCTTCCGGCATCGGTCCGAGCTCGACAAGGCACCCGCGCGGGGGTGATCAGCCGCACCATCGCCGCCGGGATCGACTTTGTGGTGATCGTGCTCGCCCAGGCGGCCCTCTTCGGCGCGATCGTCGGATTTCTCTTCCTTCTCAGCCCGCGGCACTTCAGCTGGCCCAGGGACCTCGAGTGGAGCTTTCCGGTGGTGGGCTTCTTCCTGGCCGTGCCCTATCTGACGTTCTGCTGGTGCTCCACCGGGCGGACCTACGGCGACGCCCTGCTCGGGCTTCGGGTCATCGGCCGGGACGGTCGTCACCTGGGCGTCGCGGTCGCGCTATTGCGGGCGGTCCTCTATCTACTGTTCCCCATCGGCCTGTTCTGGTCGGCGATCAGCGCCGCGAACCGGTCGGTCCAGGATCTGATCTTGCGCAGCTCGGTAATCCACGACTGGTCTTCGCACCCGGCGGCGCCGGCGCGCATCGCACCGGCCAGTGCGCCGATAGACTCCTAGTTGCCTGCCCGTGGATCGCAGCCGCGGACCGCTCGACGCGCCGGATCCGGAGCCGTCGCCGCCCACCCCCGAGAGTTACACCTGGCCGCTGGTCGCCCTCGTCGTGGTCATCCTGCCGCAGGTACTCGTGCCTGCCCACGATCGCGTCGGCCCGCCGCTACTCGTCCCGATCCTCGAGGCCGCGGCCCTGCTCACGATGTTGGCCATCGCCGCCATCCCCGGAGCGGTTCCGGCGCGCGCCCGTCCCTTGGTTCTCGGCGCCTTGGTCGTACTCGTTCTGGCCAACGCAGCCGCGGGTATCCGACTGGTGGCTCTCGTCCTCGGGAACGGATTCGAACACAAGGGGTACGGAGTCGACCGGCTACTCGTCGCCGGCGGACTGGTGCTGGCCACCAACCTCATCACCTTCGCGCTGCTGTACTGGCAGCTCGACGGAGGAGGGCCAGACGGTCGGGCGGCGGGCAGCGACGCGCGCTACCGCGACTTCCACTTCCCGCAACAGGCCGAGCCCGAACGGGCGCCGCCGGACTGGCAACCCCTGTTCGCCGACTACCTGTATCTGGCCTACACGAACGTCGTGGCCTTCAGCCCGACTGACACCCTTCCCTTTACCCGTCGGGCAAAAGGGTTGATGACGTTGCAATCGGTCACCTCCCTGACCGTCCTGGTCGTGGTGCTCGCCCGCGTGATCAACGTCCTGCCCAGCTGAGCGGTCCGGCAGCGCTAGGCTGCGCCGGAGGCTTTGCCGCCGGGCACCTCGGGGCTGGGCGTTTCGCCGTATGCCCACACCCAGAAGGGGCTGACCATGCTGGTCCTCGACCTGCTGCTCATCGCGTTGGTGATCACGCTCGAGCCGATCCCGTTGACCGCCTTCATCCTGGTCCTGGCCTCGAAGAACGGCGCCCGCAAGGGAGCCGCCTTCATCTTCGGCTGGTTGGCTTCCCTCGCCGTGGTCGTATCAGTGACACTGCTCATCACCGGCAACAAGCCGCCCAAATCCAATACCGCCCCCTCACTGGCGGCACTGGCGGTCAAGATGCTCATCGGGGCCGCGCTCGTCTGGATCGCGGTCCGGCGATCACGACGGCGCAATCAGCCCAAGCCGCCGAAGAAGACCCCGAAATGGCAGACCGGCATCGACTCCATGTCGCCGTGGTTCGCGATGGCTCTCGGTCCGCTCACCCAGCCGTGGGGTCTAGTTGCCGCCGGCGTCACCGTGATCGTGGAGGCCAAGCTCGGCAGCTGGCAGGACTGGGTCGCGATCATCGGTTACTGCCTGCTCGCGACCGGCGCTTACATCGCCGCCGAGGTATACGCCTTGGCCCGGCCGGCCGAGACCAAGGCCTTCCTGACCCAGACGCGCGTCTGGATCGACACCCACACCGATCAGATCATCATCATCGGCTCGTTCGTTCTGGGCTTCTGGCTGATCGGGCGCAGTGTCTACGTCATCCTGAGCTGACGCAGACACTGCGCACCGGATTGCTAGCTGACGACCCGGCCGCCATTGACGCCGAGGGTCTGGCCGGTGATGTAGCTCGACGCCTCGCTGGCCAGGAAGGCGGCGGCGTTGGCGATGTCGCTCGGTACGCCGGCTCGACGCACGGGCAGCGTCTTGGCCAGGTTCGCGGCGCTCTCCTCGCTGATGTGCTTGGTGGACATGATCGTGCCGGTGACCGAACCCGGCGGGATGTTGTTCACCGTGATGCCATGAGGGCCGAGCTCCTGGGCCAGGGTGCGGGTCAAGGTGATTACGGCACCCTTGGACGAGGAATAGGTCGCCATGCTGGCTGCGCCGGTCTGCGCGCTCGAAGAGGAGATGTTGATGACGCGGCCCCAGCCGGCGTCCTTCATGTCCGCCAGGGTCTCCTGCGTGACGATGATCGGCCCGAGGACGTTGATCTTGTATACGAAATTGAACAGTTCCTCGGTGATCTGCTCGAACGGGGTGAAGTCGGTGACCCCGGCGTTGTTCACGACGATCGTGATCGGACCGAACGCCTCACGCAGCTTGGCGACCGCGGCCTTGACCTGCCCGCGATCGGACACGTCGGCCCCGAGTCCGATGGCTCGCCCGCCGGCAGCCGTGACGGCCGTGACCGTATCGGCCGTGCGGGCCTCGTCCAGATCCAGGACGCCGATCGCATGCCCCTCCTCAGCGAGCCGCTTGGAAACTGCCGCGCCGATGCCGGCGGCGGCGCCGGTCACAAGTGCCACTTTGCTGGTCGTCATGCTGTTCTCCCAGGAAAAAGGACCCACCCCGTCTGGGCGGGTCCGCGAGCGTGAGTTCGGCGCGGTGGCCGCGATAGGAGCGCATAGAAAGCGCTCCACGATCGGTTGGAAACGTAACGCAGCCCGACCGGTTCGCCAAGGAAAAGATTCCGCGTAAAAAATCGGTGTCCGAGGGGGGACTTGAACCCCCACGCCCGTTAAGGGCACTAGCACCTCAAGCTAGCGCGTCTGCCATTCCGCCACCCGGACGAGTGCCTGCGAGAGTCTAGCCCATGGGCACTGGGGCGAGCCGGACAGCAATCAGCCGGCGAACCTGTGCGACACACGAGAATCAGACACGCGGCTACTGGCTTTGGAGTGAGGTGTTCGCTAAGATTCAGGTGAACTGCACAAGGGGCGAAACGCAAATCTTGACACCAAGATCCAGACAAAGTTCGCCCGACCGGCAACTTGACCGCGGCATGGAAGGCCAAAATGGCTGACAGCTTGTCACGGGGGAGAGCACGTATAGCTTACGCGTGCGCTGCCCTGGGTCTAGTTGCGCTGTTTGGCGTCCTCAGCACCCAAGGTGCCGACGCAAATGGGATACAAGCTTCGTCCTCGGCCTGCCACTGTGACACAGGGCACCTCACGAGCTCGTGGGCCTCGGACAGTCACGGGTGGACATCAGACGGTCACGATCCGTCGCGCAGCCACACGTCCTCGCCAAGTCCGAGCGTAACCGGGTCCGGGACGTCCAGCGGGTCCGGTTCGACCAGCTCGGGTGCCGGTAGCAGCTCCGCTGGCGGTAGCTCCGGCGCCTCCACCTCTGCGAGCACCTCGAGCTCGGCCAGCAGTTCCAGCTCGTCCTCGAGCAGCAGCTCCGGGACGGCTACGAGCACCGCCACCGACTCGGCCACGACGACCGGTTCGCCCACCGATACGTCGTCGGTGACCGTACCGCCCACCAGCGCCAGCCCGTCGAAGACGCCGACCAAGCCCTCCACGAGTGCCATCGAGGAGTCGCGCCCGGGCGGATCTCCGACCCCGACCGCGTCGGTCACCCCGACACCGACCGCAACCAAGTCGACGTCCACCACGACTCCACCGACGAGCCCGGCGACGACTCCTCCCGCGACCACCACCAGCGCCCCCGCCGCAACCACGCCGCCAGCGGGGGGCAATGTAGCCGCCCCGCGGCCGAACCTGGGCAACGGCAACGGCAACGGTGCTAGCTCGACCGCTGGCGCCGTCACCTCGGCCGCCGGCCCGCCCAGCACTTCGGACAGCACGTCAGAGGCGGTTGCGGTGCCGACTACGCCGTCGACCAAGCCGAGCCAGCCGGGCGAGGCGCTGGTCAACCTACGGGCCAAGCCGATCCTTGGCATCGGCGCGCCGTGGCTGCTGGCCTTGGCTATCGGCGCCTTCGGACTGGCCGTGACGATCATCGTCGGTCTGGGCGGACGACGCGCCCACTGACCGCCCGCCCCTGACGGGTTCCGCCCGAACGCGGCTCGGGCCACGGTGGTAGGAACAACGTTATGAGCATGGCTGAGCCGGTTACCGCGCAGGACGAGGTGGTCGAGCTCTTGCGGAGCCTGATCCGTTTCAACACGTCCAACCCGACTCATCCAGAGCGTCCGGCCGCGGAATGGGTGGCCGCGCAGCTCGACGAGGTCGGCATCGAGTCGACGATCTACGAGTCCGAGCCCGGGCGGGCCTCGACCGTGGCGCGGATCGCCGGCGCCGACCCCAGCCGCCCGCCCCTGCTGATCCACGGCCACCTCGACGTCGTTCCCGCCGATGCCAGTGAATGGTCGGTCGACCCGTTCGGGGCCGAGTTGCGTGACGGCTTCGTCTGGGGCCGCGGCGCCGTCGACATGAAGGACACCGATGCCATGACCCTGGCCGTGGTCCGCGAGTGGGCTCGCTCCGGTCGCCGGCCCCCCCGCGACATCGTGCTGGCCTTCGTGGCCGATGAGGAAGCCGGCGGCGTGCTGGGTGCGCACTGGTTGGTCGACCACCATCCCGAGTTGTTCGCCGAGTGCAGCGAAGCGATCAGCGAGGTGGGCGGGTTCAGCGTCTCGATGGGGGCCGACCTGCGGCTGTACCCGATCCAGACGGCGGAGAAGGGCCTGGGCTGGCTGCGCCTGCGGGCTGAGGGGCGCCCGGGCCACGGGTCGATGCTGCACGACGACAACGCCGTCACCCGTCTGGCCGCCGCAGTGAGCCGAGTAGGAAGTTACGAGTTCCCGATCTCGCTCACCGACACCGTGCGGCGCTTCCTCGAGAGCATCGCCGAGATCACCGGACTCGACATCGATCCCGACAATCCCGAGCCGGCACTCGGCAAACTGGGTGCGATCGCGCGCATGATAGGCGCGACCATGCGCAACACGGCCAATCCGACGATGCTGGACGCGGGCTACAAGGCGAACGTGATTCCGTCCAAGGCCGAGGCGATCATCGACACCCGCTTCCTGCCCGGCCAGGAGGAGCAACTGCTGGCCAAGATCGACGAGCTCATCGGCGAGGACATCACGCGCGAGTGGGCCGCGCGCGACATCGCGGTAGAGACCTCCTTCGACGGGGCGATCGTTGATGCCATGTCCGCCGCTATCAAGAGCGAAGACCCCGGCGGGCATCCGCTGCCGTACCTGATGAGCGGCGGAACGGACGCGAAGTCCTTTTCGACGTTGGGCATTCGCTGCTTCGGCTTCTCGCCACTGCTGCTGCCGCCGGGCTTGGACTTCATGGCGTTGTTCCACGGCATCGACGAGCGAGTGCCCGTCGACGGACTGAAGTTCGGCACCCGCGTCCTCGACCGGTTCCTGTCCAACTGCTGAAGCGTCTGGCCTCCGTGCATTGAAGTCTCGCCGAGTGGCCACGAAAACGCCGAGTGGTCACGTATTGGTGACCACTCGGCTCTTTCGCGCCCACTCGGCGGAGATCTGGCCCACGAGAGAGGGCTACCAGCGCAGGCTGGTGCTTCGCTTCGCGACGGAATTGCCGGGTCGGCTGTTGGCGATCAGGACCAGGACAGCGGCAACCGCGATCTCGCACAAGATGGTCAGGAACCAGCCGACGTGGAACACGTGGTGTCCGATCAGGCTGCCGATCAACGAGCCGATCCAGCCGACCACGACCGTGGCCAGCACGCCGATCTCCTGGCGTCCTGGCAGCACGAGACGGGCCAGCGAACCGATGATCGCCCCGACGATCGCCGCGCTGACCAGCAGCCACAGCGCCCAGCCGGCGATCGGCAGCGCGATAAGCAGGACGATCAGCACCACAATCAGCCAGACCATGCCCCCACCGTACCCACCGCAGCTGAGGGTCCTCGATGACCTTTGCCGAGCCGACGCTAGGGTCTGGACATCCGGCGCAACCGACGATGGAGCAGCGAATGACGCAACGTGAGGTCGAGATTCCCACCGCAGACGGGACCGCTCGCGGCTCGCTGCACGTGCCGGACGGCTCCGGGCCATGGCCGGCTGTGATCATGTACCCCGACGCCGGTGGTCTGCGGGACACGTTCCGCGAGATGGGTGATCAGCTGGCCGCGCTGGGCTACGTGACCCTCGTTCCGGACTTCTACTACCGGGCCGGCGACTGGGCGCCCTTCGACATGCGGACCACCTTCAGCGATCCGGACGAGCGCAATCGGCTCGGTGCCCTGGCGATGGGCGTCACCACGGCCGGGGCGGTCAGCGATGCCCGCAGCTACGTCGAGTTCCTGAGCGCGCTGCCCGAGACCAGCGGTGACGCCGTGGGCACCACCGGCTACTGCATGGGTGGACGGCTGTCCCTCATCGTGGCCGGCCAACTCGGCGACCTCGTCGCCGGGGCGGCCTCCTTCCATGGCGGCGGCATCGGCTCGGAGGAAGACCCCGACAGTCCGCACCGACTGGCCGGCTCGATGAGGGCGACCGTCTACGTGGCCGGCGCGTCGGATGACCCCTACTTCCCGGCCGATCAGTTCGACCGGCTCGAGCAGGCCCTCACGGCCGGCGGGGTTACTCACACGATCGAGACCTACCCGGCCCTGCACGGATTCTCGGTCCCGGACAACCCCACCTACGACGAGAGCGCCGCCGAACGGCACTGGGCCGCGACCGCCGGCCTGTTCAGCGCATCGCTGCGCCCAGACGCCTAGGGCCCATGAGCATTGAGCGCTCCGTCATGGGGAAGCTTCCCTATGCCTCGGCCGGTTCGGGCCGACCGGTCGTGTTGCTGGCCGGGTTGTCACCGGTCACCGGCGTCGCGAGCGATGGCCTCGTTCGCGGCGCCCTGGGACCGCTGCGTCCACTCGCCGCGGTCCGGCGGCTGATCGTATTCAATCGACGGCCCGGATTGCCGGACGGCATGACGATCGGTGAGCTGGCCGCCGAACACGCCGATGCCTTCCGGGCCGGACTGGACGGACCGGTGGATCTGGTCGGAGTCTCGACCGGCGGAAGCATCGCCGCGCAGCTGGCGGCCGATCACCCCGACGTGGTGGCGCGCCTCGTCCTACTCAGTGCCGCCTGTCGACTGGGCCCCTATGGGCGGCAGCTGCAGGCCCAGGTGGCGCAGGAGCTGCGCGCTGGGCAGACGCGCAGAGCGATGGGCATCGCCGGGCACAGCCTGGCCCCGCGCGGACTCCAGGCCGGCGGGCGGCTGCTGGGCTGGGCGGCCGCCAAAACGGTGATCAGGACTCCGGGCGCGGCGGAGGACATCGCGGTCACCCTAGAGGCCGAGGACGGCTTCGACCTGGCCGAGTGCGAGCAGCGGGTCGAAGCCAAGACCTTGATCGTGGCCGGGGGGCGTGATCGCTACTACAGCCCGGAGTTGTTCGAGCACACCGCTGGGCTCATTCCCGACAGCGACCTGCGGGTCTACGAGAAACGGGGCCATCTCGGCGTCCTGCGCGAACAGCGCGCGATGTCGGCCATTGCCGCCTTCCTCACCCGGACCGGGGAGGGCTAGACCCGCGATCGCCAACGGGTGTAGCCGAGCAG
The DNA here is from genome assembly GCA_963828015.1 of uncultured Actinomycetes bacterium. Taxonomy (GTDB): domain Bacteria; phylum Actinomycetota; class Actinomycetes; order Mycobacteriales; family Jatrophihabitantaceae; genus CAVPUA01. The sequence continues at coordinate 826,905 of CAWHCD010000006.1, read as the reverse complement.
ACCGGCCCCGCTGAGCAGCAGGAGCAGGGCCAAGCCGATTTCTCGGCCCAGATAGGACGGACCGGTATCCGGCAGTGCGTCACCGGACCCCGCGCCGGATTCCGAACCCCCTCCCGAGCCGCCGCCGGCCCCAGAGCTCCCGGCGAGATAGGAATCGGACACCGTGAGCGTGTACGCGGCGGCCGGTTGGCTCACAGAGAACGTGCCCGGAACGGCCACGACGGTGGTACCTGCCGGGCCGGTGAGGCTGGCCGTGGCCGTAAAGATCGCGCCGGGTGCGGCCCCGTTGGCCGGTTCGGACACCGAGCAGGTCGTCGGCGTGATGACATCGAGGGCTCCCGGAGCCGGTAGCTGGAACGGGCCCGGTTGACCGACCGGGGCGACAACACGTCCGAACGATCCGCTCTCACATGAGACCTCGATATAGGCGTCGCCGATGCGGGCGCCGTCCGGGTCCGTCACGGTCTTGATCACGGCCAGCGTCGCCGCCGGTACCAGCGTGTAGACCGCGGTGCAGTCAGCGAGCGGTTCGGCGGCGCTGAGCGTGACCTGCAGCTCGCCGTCATCACCCCTGGTCGGGGTTCCCACGGCGCAGTCGAAGGACACGAAGGACCAGGTGCCGGCCGAGGTGGCGGCCGGCGGAGAGCTGGTCAGCGAATACGTCAGCAGGGGCAGAGCTTCGGTCGAGTCCGCGGGGGTGAGCGGGGTGGCCATTGCGCTCACGCCCGGCGTAACCGTGGTCGCCACCTGCTTGTAGCGGGTTTCGCTCGACACCGCGGCCGCGCCACCGGGCTGCACGGGCTGGGGCGTGGCGACGAAGCTGGCGGTCGACGTACCGAGGTTTGTGATCAGGTGGAGGGCAATCGTGCCGTTGGGGGTGAACGTGTTCACGAAGGTGCAGTCCGCGCTGCCGCCGGGCGGCAGCACGACGGTGATCGATGCCGTCTGTTGGCCGTTGGCCAGGCCTCGTGCGGGAACCACGATGGCGAGGGTGCAATAGGCCTGGGTGTTGGACCAGGTCCCGGCCGCCGTATCGGCCGGCAGTGTCTCGGTGATCGTGTACGGGCCGGCGGGCACGTTGGCCGGCAATCCGGTGGCCTTGACGGGCTCGTTCTCAGCCGTGGTGGTGGCACTCAGGTTGTACGTCGTCGGACCGGGTCCGACGACCGTGATCGGGAACGTGCCCACGCCACCGGTCGTCACCTTATGCACCGTCAGCCCCTGTTCGGCCGGCGGCCGATCGACGTAGGTGCAGACGACCGCCTCGCCCTCCTGCAGATCGACGCTGACCGTGGCCGTGGGCAGATCGATGCCGACGGCGCTGCCGCCCGTGCAGGTCAGCGAAGCAAGTGTCCAGCCGTTCGCGGCGAGATCCACTGTCTGCTCGGTGAAGGTGTACGGGCCGCCGAAGCTGGCGCTGGTCGCCCGCACGAAAGTGGTCTGCGCGGGCTGACCGTTGTTCACGCTCAGATCGAAGGTCCCGGACGGGTTGTAGGTGGCATTCGAGGCGAAGGTGAACGTCTGACTGATCGCGCCAGAACCGGTAGCCAGCTGCTTGACGATGGTGATCGAACCCTGCGGCGGTGCAATGTCGATGTAGTAGGCGTAGCAGAAGACGTGCCGCGCCGCGCCGGTCGAGGTCGACGGAAATCCGACCCATTCGACGTTGTCCCCGTTGAGGTTATCGATCGCGCAGCGCAGGGCCGCGAAGGCGTAGCTGTCGCCCGCCGCGCCCTTCGGCGGCAACGGCGCGGCCGGCGTGCCACCCTGGACCCAGAGCGAGTTACCGCGTTGGGCCAGCGCGAGCTGCGTCGAGTTCAGCGTGTACGTGGTGGCCCCGTCGATTGTCGACCCGGTGGGGGTGCCCTCATCGTTCAGCAGGGGCACGCCGTTGACGGTGGGGGTGGTCGTCGCAGCCGAGGCCGGGTTGCTCACCGTCACGACCGAGTAATCCGTCGGGCTGGGCTTGTTGATGCCATCACCGAAGCTGAAGACGGCACCGTTGAGCGCCGTGCAGTTCGGATTGTTCGGCGTCTCGATCGACGGGTCGACCGGTTGCCCATTCGTATAGACCGTGTCGGGGCCCAGATCCTTCAGCGATTCCTGGATGTCGTTGCGGGCCCGATTGGCCATGACGTCGGTGTACTCGGGGCAGACCCGGGCCGCGATGGTGACGCTGTAGGACGGCGCGGGCGAGCTCGACACCGGCGGCGGCGTGGCCGCGCTCGCCGCGGGGATCCCGGTGATCGACACGATGGCGAAGACGATGCCCGCTACCGCGACGGCGACGATCCGAGGACTGAACAAGCCGTACTCCGATATGCCGCAGGAGTGATCTTGGAGGGCTAGCTTGGCAAACCGGTCCGTCGGTGTCGAATTCGCACGCTGGGACGTCAGCGGGGCAAGACCGGAAGGGGCAGCGCCGATGGGCGGCGTTTGCGGCGCAGCCAAACCCGTCGCGTGCCGTCGGCGTAGCGCAGTACCCGGGCCAGTTCCCAGCCGCCATATTCGGCGTGCAGCGACAGCTGGGCGGCCGCGGAGGTGCGACTCACCTCCCCGGGTATGCGCAGCGGCGCATACTCCCAATCCTCACCGGCCGGGTCAATGGGCACGCGCACATCATTCCACCGCGGCGTGCAGAGCCCGAATGAGGTCGGTGCGTCGGGGCTTGCTGCCGACCGCCCGGACGGCATGCGCCAGCCGCGGACCGGCCGCGTGCACGATCGACAGGTGGCGCTGGGCCCTGGTCAAGGCGGTGTAGACCAGCGGCCGCGAGAGCATGCCGCCGGCCTCTGCGGTCAGCACGACGACCACGGCGGGGAACTCCGAACCCTGCGCCCGGTGGACGGTGATGGCCCAGCCGTGGCTGAGATCAGCGAGGGCCTTGCCCTTGATGTCGGCCGGCCCGCTCGCGAACTCGACCCTGACCGTGCCGTCGCCGGCCACCGAGACGACCGTGCCCACCTCGCCGTTGGCGTACCCGACCGGCTGGGCCTCCAGATGATTGGCCGTGGCCACGACCCGATCGCCGGGATCGAAGCGCGAGCCTCGACCACCCGGATTCAGCTTGGCCTTCAGTACGGCGTTCAGGGCCTGCGTGCCCGCGGCACCGCGGTGAACCGGGGTAACCACCTGCACCTGTTCGGCCGCGATTCCCAGCGCCCGCGGGATGGAGTCGGTGACCAGCTGGACCACCCGGTGGGCCGCGTCGGCCGAATCCCGGGCGGGAATGACGACCACCTCGCGGGTGGGGTCGTCGACCTCGGGCAGCGTTCCGCCGCGCACGCCCGCCGCGACCCGGGCGATCGTGCCGCCCTCGGCGTGCCGGTACAACGTGGTGAGCTCGGTGGTCGGCACGACGTCGGCATCGATCACATCGCCGAGGACTCGGCCTGGACCGATGGAGGGCAACTGCGCGGCATCGCCGACCAACACCACGTGGGTACCGTCGGCGCAGGCCGCCAACAACGCCTCGGCCAGTTCCGCATCCAACATCGACGCCTCGTCGATCACCACCAGGTCCTCGTCCAGCGGCTCGTCCGCGCCCCGGGCGAAGCCGCCGGTGAAAGACAGGTCCTCACCGTCCTGGCGGGCCTGTGCACCCAGCAGGCGGTGCACCGTCGAGGCTGGCGCCCCGCACAGCTCCTCCAGCCGCTTGGCCGCCCGCCCGGTGGGGGCGGCGAGGGCCACCGTGCGCCCGGCCGCCTCGGCAAGGGTGACGATGGCGGCCACCGTGCGGCTCTTTCCCGTACCCGGCCCACCGGTCAGCACGCTGACGCCCGATTCGAGGGCGGCCACCACCGCCGCGCGTTGAGCATCGTCGAGGGTGGGGGTCTTCGCCTTGCCGCTCGAGATGGGCTCGGCCGTGGCCAGCAGGCGGGCAATGGAGTCGGCCACCGCTGCTTCGGCCTCGGCCAGCCGGGAAAGGGCGAGGTCGCCGTCGGGCCCGAGCGTCACCGCGCCTGACTGCACCGCGGAATCGACGGCGCTCGCGGCATCAGCGACGCCGAACTCAGCCAGCGAACCGATGACGTCGGATCGGCCGGTGAGGGTGTGACCCTCGCGGGCTTCGCGGGTGAGCAGATAGCCGACCAGCCCGCGACCGCGCCGCGGGTCGTCGCCGCGTACCCCGGGGATGGCCAGCCGGGCCACCCGGTCGACGTCGTCGGGGCTCAAGCCGGGAATGGCTAGGAGCCCCCAGGGGTCGTCGCGAACCAGCCGCGGGGCGGCCGGACCCAACGTATCGACGACCCGTCGGGCCATCCTCGCGTCCAGGCCCGTGGGAACCAGTAGCTCGACCAGGGCATAGATCGGCTCGGCGGCGATGAAGGCCGACTGCAGCCGCCCCGCGCGTTTCGGTCCGACCTTGGGCAGGCTCGCCAGCCGGTCGGCGTTGACATCGGCGGGGGATCGGATACCGGCAGTAGCCAGTTCGCCCGCGAGCGTTCGCCCCAGACCGGGCCAGAGGCCGGCATCGACGAAGGCGGTGAAGACGGCGTCGGAGCTCAGTGCAGTTCCTGCGGATAGTTCTCCGGGTAACCCAGCGCCGGCGCGGAAACATCGTCGAGCGCGTCGCGGATCTCGGCCGGGAGGGTAAGCGACTCCGCCGCCAGCAGCGTGGTCAGCTGCCCCAGAGTCCGGGCCCCGACGATGACCGAGGTCACGCCCGGCTGCTGGCGGATCCAGGCCAGGGCAACCGCGAGCGGGCTGGTCGCCAGCCCTTCGGCGGCCGTGGCGACGGACTCGATGATGCCGGCGAGCTCGACGCGACGGTAGTGCGCGACGCCGTGTCGTCCGCTGGCCTCCCGCGAGTCGACGGGGACCCCAGCCCGGTACTTGCCTGTGAGCACTCCGCCGCCAAGGGCCGAGTAGGCGAGCAGACCGACGCCGGTCTGTGCGGCCGCCGCGGTCACCTCGCGCTCCACGCCGCGTTCGAGCAATGAATAACTGACCTGATTGGTGATGATCGGCGCCCGGTACGAGGCCGCCCGTTGCCAGGTGGCGGCCTCAGCCAGACGCCACCCGGAGAAGTTCGAGACGCCGACGTAGCGCACCTTGCCGGAGTCCACCGCCGCGTCGAGGGCGCTCAACGTCTCCTCGATCGGGACAACCTGATCGGGTAGATGGACCTGCCACAGGTCCAGGTGATCGGTCGCGAGCCGGCGTAGCGACGCGTCGAGGTCACGCAGCAAGGCGCGCCGGGACGTATCGATGAGATAGCCGTCGCCGGCCCGCTGCAAGCCCGCCTTGGAGGCGATGACCAGCTCGTCGCGGGGGATGATGTCGGCGAGCAGTTGGCCCAGGATGGTCTCGGCGTCGCCGTCGCCGTAGCTGGCCGCGGTGTCGACCAGCAGTCCGCCGGCGTCGTGGAATGCGATGAGCTGCGCCGCGGCTTCATCGGCATCGGTCTCCCGACCCCAGGTCAGGGTGCCCAGCCCGAGAGCCGACACAGTCAAACCACTTCGCCCGGCCCTGCGCAATTCCACCGCTGGAACCTAGCGCGCTACCGGGCCGACTGGTTGCAGGGACTCGCTAAGGTGAGCCGCGTGGATGCCGCATGACGACCAACATCTCGTTGTTCCATGCGCTCATCTACGGCATCGTCCAGGGCCTGACCGAGTTTCTGCCCGTCTCCTCGAGCGGACACCTGCGCATCTTTCAGGCCTGGCTGGACCCGAGTTACTCCGACAAGCAGAACGAGGCCGGCTTCACCGCCTTCACGGCCGTGATCCAGCTCGGCACCACTATCGCGGTCGTCCTCTACTTCTGGCGTGAGCTACTGCACATCACGGTGGCGTGGGCCCGGGGGCTCACCGACTCCTCGGTGCGCTCGAGCCTGGAGTGCCGGATGGGCTGGTACCTGATCTGCGCGACGATCCCGGTGGGCGTCGTCGGGCTGGTGTTCAGCAGCCAGATCGAGACCGCCGCCCGAAATCTGTGGTTGGTGGCCGGGGCGATGATTGTGCTCGCCCTGGTACTCGGCCTGGCCGAGAGGATCGGCCGCCGCACCCGTACCGAGGAAGAGCTCAACACCACCGACGCCATCGTGGTGGGAGCCGCCCAGGTACTCGCGCTGATACCCGGATCCTCGCGCTCGGGCACGACGATCTCGGCCGGGCTCTTCCGCAACCTCGACCGGCCGACCGCGGCCCGCTTCTCCTTCCTCCTCTCGATCCCCGCCGTTGTGCTGTCGGCGCTGTGGGAGGCTCGCAAGATCGGCGGGTCCGGGGCACCGGGCGTGGGCATCACCGGGGTCGCGCTCGTGGTCTCGTTCGTGGTCGGCCTGGCCGCGATCGCCTGGCTGATGCGCTACCTCGGCGAACACACCACCCTCATCTTCATCATCTATCGCATCGCATTGGGCCTGCTGATCATCGGGTTGTTGGCCAGCGGCGCGTTGTCGGCGACCTGACGACAGGAGGCTGACATGTCGACGGTCCTGCTCCTGCGTCATGGGCTGACCAAGTTGACCGGGCCGGTACTGGCTGGTCACACGCCGGGCCTGCATCTCGACGAGCGCGGAGAGCGGCAGGCAGCGGCGGTCGCCGCGCGGATCAAGGTGCTGCCGTTGCAGGCGATCGTCACCAGCCCGCTGGAGCGCTGCGTCGACACTGCCGATGCGGTCGCCGCCGCGCAGGTCGAGGCCGGTCGGGCGCCCGAGCGCTTCGAGGACGAGCGCCTGGTCGAGTGCCGCTACGGCGACTGGACCGGCCAGGCGATAAAGGACTTGGCCAAGGACCCGATCTGGAAGACAGTGCAGACGCAGCCGTCGGCGGCCCGCTTTCCCGGGGGCGAGTCGCTGAGTGAAGTGTCGGCCCGGGCGATCGAATCGATTCGGGAATGGGACGCCAAACTCGGCGAGGACGCGATCTGGGTCGCCTGTAGTCACGGCGACGTGATCAAGGCGATTCTGGCCGACGCGCTGGGCCTGCACCTGGACCAGTTCCAGCGGATCGTGGTCGACCCCTGTTCGGTGTCGATCGTGCGCTACACGGCGACGCGGCCCTACGTGCTGCGCAGCAACGACGTCGGCGCTTCCCTCGAGGCCTTCGTGCCGCCGAAACGGACGAGCCGCAAACCCCGTCGCCCGGCCGCTGATGCGACCGTCGGAGGCGGAGCCGGCAGCGGAGCGGTCTGAGCGCCCGGGTGAACTCGCAGACTAAGCTCAACGTCACTATGGCCCGCCAGTTTCACCTCTTCGAACGTCCCCGCCGCTTCGTGGCGGGGACCGTCGGTGTGCCCGGTGACCGGACGTTCTACCTGCAGGTCGCCGACGGGGCGCGCATCGTGTCGGTCGCGTTGGAGAAGGCGCAGGTCACCGTCTTGGCCGACCGCATCGAGCAGTTGCTCGACGACGTGGTCTCGCGCACCGGCACCGCGCTGCCCGCCTCCGGCGATCCGGACGTCGCTGCCCTGGACCAGCCGGTCGACGAGGAGTTCCGGGTCGGGGCGATGGGGCTGGCTTGGGACGGCGACGAGGGCTTGGTCATCATCGAGGCGCAGGCCCCGGTCGAGGACACCGAGATCGCCGAGGCGACCCTGTTGGAGGACGTCGAGGACGGCCCGGACGCGGTGCGGATCCGGATCGAGCCCGGCCGGGCGCGAGCGTTCGTCCAACGGGCCCGAAGCGTGGTGGCGGCCGGCCGCCCGCCGTGCCCCCTGTGCGCTCTGCCGCTGGACCCGGCCGGTCACGTCTGCCCCCGCCAGAACGGCTACCACCGCGCTAACCCACTCGGTCGATAACCGCGCATGAGCGAGCCGCAGGAGCTGACCCCGGCGCTGGATCTTCCGGTCGATGAGGCGGTAGCGCTGCTGACCGCCGGAACGCTCGAGATCGAGGGCCGGCTGTTGCAGGCCTCGAACGCCACCCTGTACTGCTGCGCAAGCCTGGATGGAGTCCAGGCGGCCTGTGTCTACAAGCCGGTCTCGGGCGAACGCCCCCTGTGGGACTTCCCGGACGGCACGCTGGCCGAGCGCGAGGTGGCGGCCTACGAACTGTCCGCCGCCTCGGGCTGGAACGTCGTGCCCCCGACTGTCCATCGAGACGGCCCCTACGGCCCGGGCATGGTGCAGCTGTGGATCGACGTCGACGAGAGCGTCGACGTCCTGGCTCTGGTGCGCCGCGGTCATTCGCCGCGTCTGCGAGAGATCGCGGTCTACGACGCGGTTATCAACAACTCCGATCGCAAGGGTGGGCACCTGTTGCCGACCCGCGACGGACGCGTGTTCGGAATCGATCACGGGGTCACGTTCTCCGTCGATCCGAAGCTGCGCACCCTGCTGTGGCAGTGGGCCGGCCAAGACCTGCCGGAGGCCGATTTGGACCGGCTGACCGAACTACGGGCGCGGCTGGATGAAGACCTGGGGGAGCGGCTGCACGAGCTGCTCACCACGCGCGAGGTGCGCCGCACGATCCGCCGCGTCGATCAGCTTCTGCGCAGTGCCAAGCACCCCGAGCCGTCCGGGGACTGGCCCGCGGTCCCGTGGCCGGCAATGTAGCGCTCAGCTTTCGGTGGCCAGCGCCTCGAGGTTGAGCAGGCTGGCCCGCATGCCGGCCCGGTTGCGCTTGGGGAACCCCATCAGGCGCAGCAGGACCCGGCTGGGCGTCCTGCGCGCATCCCATTCCTCGGTGACCAGAGTTGCCCCGTCGACCGCCTCGAATCGGTAGCGCCAGATGTGGCCGTTGAAGTGTCGCCAGGCGATCAGCGTCGGCTCGTCGAACTCGACGACCGTGTTCTTGATCTTGTAGGACATTCCCTGCTTCATGTCCATGCCAAAGGTGCTGCCGAGCGCGAGGCGGCTCGGGGCGGCGCCCTGGACCGCCAGCACGGTGCCCGAGCCATCGATGCGTGGATGCATGGCCGGATCGGCCACCAGGTCGAACAGGCGAGCGGGGTCGGCGGCGATCGTGCGGGACTCAGTCACCAGGTAGGCGTTCATGCCCACCACTGTGCCGGATACGGTTGGCCCATGGATTCCTGGAAGCGGCCCGACGTGCCGGAGCTGCCGGGCCGGGGGCCGGTCCTGCGGCTGTACGACACCGCGACCAGGGCGGTCACCGCGACCCGCAGCACGCCAGAGGCCGGCCTGTACGTCTGCGGCATCACCCCGTACGACGCGACGCATCTGGGGCACGCGGCGACCTATCTGGCCTTCGACCTGATCCAACGGGTCTGGCTCGACGCCGGGCGAGCGGTTCGCTTCATCCAGAACGTCACCGACGTCGATGACCCGCTGCTCGAGCGGGCCCGGCAGACCGGCGAGAACTGGGTCGAGCTGGCCGAGCGAGAGATCGCCCTGTTCCGGGAGGACATGACCGCGCTGCGCGTGCTGCCGCCGCAGGAGTACATCGGCGCGGTCGAGGCGGTTCCCGAGATCACCCCCTCGATCGAGGCGTTGCTGCAGGCCGGCGCGGCCTATCGCGTGGGCGAGGACGTCTATTTCGACATCAGCGCCAGCGGGCACTTCGGCTACGAATCCGGCTATGACCGCGACACCATGCTGCGCCTGTTTGCCGAGCGCGGCGGCGATCCGGAGCTGGCCGGCAAACGGGATCCACTGGATTCACTGCTCTGGCGCGCCCAGCGCGAGGGTGAGCCGTTCTGGGAGTCCCCGCTCGGGCCTGGGCGGCCGGGCTGGCACATCGAGTGCTCGGTGATCGCCCGCAATCGCCTCGGTATGGACTTCGACGTCCAGGGCGGTGGCTCGGACCTGATCTTTCCGCACCACGAACACTCCGCGGCGCACGCCGAGGCCCTGACCGGGCGGCACCCCTTCGCCGGGCTCTACGTGCACACCGGGCTGATCGGCCTGGACGGGGAGAAGATGAGCAAATCGCGCGGCAACCTGGTCTTCGTCTCCAAGCTGCGCAACGCGGGCGTCGACCCAATGGCGATCCGGCTCGCCCTGCTCGACGGCCACTATCGGGCCGACCGCGAATGGACGGGCGGTCGGCTGCGGCTGGCCGAGGCCCGGCTGGCCCGCTGGCGGACGGCCGTCCACGCCGGTACCGGAGCCGATGCCGAGGTTCTGCTGGGCCAGGTCCGGGAGCGGCTGGCCGACGACCTCGACACGGTCGGCGCGCTCGCGGCCGTCGACGCCTGGGCCGAGCGGACCGGATCGGACCCGGGCGCACCGCAGTTGGCCCGCGACCTGATCGACGCGCTGCTGGGCGTGGCGCTCTAGGCCGGCTGGGCCCTAGCGGCCCAGACCGGGACCGCGATCGCCTCGATCACCCGGGTCGCGACGACGCAGGTAGCGCTCGAACTCGCGCGCGATCGCGTCGCCGGAAGTCTCGCGCAGCTCGCCCTCGTCGTCGCGCTCCTCGAGGTTGCGGATGTACTCGGTGACTTCCTCGTCCTCGGCCGCCATCTCGTCCACCAGCTTCTGCCACTCGTCGGCCTGCTGGGGCAGTTCTCCCAGTGGCACCGGGATGTCGAGTATCTCCTCGACCCGGTGCAGCAGAGCCACCGTCGCCTTCGGGTTCGGGGGCTGCGAGACGTAGTGGGGGACTCCGGCCCAGAACGAGATCGCGGGGATCCCGACGGCCACGCACGAGTGTTGCAGGACGCCGACGATGCCGGTCGGGCCCTCGTAGCGGGATCGCTCCAGGCCGTACTGCGCCGCCGCTTCGGAGTCATACGCGGTACCGCTGACCTGGGTCGGGCGGGTGTGCGGCGTGTCCGACAACAGCGCGCCCAGGGTGATCACCGTGCGGACGTCGAGTTCGGAGATGATCCCGAGCAGCTCGGAGCAGAACGCGCGCCACCGCATGTTCGGCTCGATGCCCCGCACCAGCACGACGTCGAAGTCCGAGCCGGGCGGGCGGCACCACGAGATGCGGGTGGTCGGCCAGGTGATGCGTCGGCTCACTCCGTCGACCAGGGAGACATCGGGCCGATTGACCTGGAAGTCGTAGTAGTCATCCGGATCGATCTCGGTGAGCGGTTGGGCCTCCCAGATCAGCTCCAGGTGCTCGATCGCTCCACTCGCGGCGTCACCGGCGTCGTTCCACCCTTCGAACGCGGCCACCAACACCGGGTCGGACAGCTGCGGCCAGCCCTCGAAAACCGTCACCCGCCCAGCCTACGACCCACGGGCGCTCAGCTCGTCCAGCCCCGAAATCCGCGCGTCCCGCGCCGTATGCTGGAGTCTTCAACTTCTCGACGGCAAAGGTTGGCCTGTGCCCGAATCATCTGGACCTCGCCCCGACGCGACGGACGCACTCACTGCTGCGCTGGGCGCGCGGATTCTGCTGCTCGACGGCGCGATGGGCACGATGATCCAGCGGCATACCTTCAGCGAGGCCGAGTACCGCGGCGAACGCTTCGCCGACTGGCCCAGCGACGTCAAGGGCAACAACGACCTGCTGACCTTGACCCAGCCCGACACGATCAGCGCCATCCATCGGGCCTACCTCGACGCCGGTGCCGACCTGATCGAGACGAACACGTTCAACGCCCAGCGGATCTCGCTGGCCGACTACGGCATGCAGGCCCTCGCCTACGAGCTGAACTTCGAATCGGCCCGGCTGGCGCGGATCCAGTGCGACGAGGTAACCCGGCTCGACCCGACCCGCCCCCGCTTCGTCATCGGCACGCTCGGGCCGACCAACCGGACCGCTTCGATCTCGCCGGACGTCAACGACCCCGGCGCCCGGAACGTGACCTACGAGGAGCTGGTCGAGGCCTATCTCGAGCAGGCCAACGGACTGGTCGACGGCGGGGTCGACGTCCTCATCATCGAAACCATCTTCGACACGCTCAACGCCAAGGCGGCGATCTTCGCCGTCGAGACCCTGTTCGAACAGCGAGGTCGTCGCTGGCCGCTGATGATCTCCGGCACTATCACCGATGCCTCCGGGCGGACCCTGTCCGGGCAGGTCACCGAGGCGTTCTGGAACTCGGTGCGACACGCCCGGCCGCTGCTCGTCGGGCTCAACTGTGCCCTGGGCGCGGAGGAGATGCGGCCCTATCTGGCCGAGCTGTCCCGGGTCGCGGACTGCTTCGTCTCCTGCTATCCGAACGCCGGCCTGCCCAACGCGTTCGGCGAGTACGACGAAACGCCCGACTACACCGCCGGCATCGTGCAGGAGTTCGCCCAGAGCGGGCTGCTCAACATGCTCGGCGGCTGCTGCGGAACGACGCCGGAGCACATCGCCGCGATGGCCGCCCTGGTGAGCGGAATCGCGCCGCGCGTCCGGCCGAAGATCGCTCCCGCGGCCCGGCTGTCCGGGCTCGAGCCGCTGGCGATCACTCCCGACACGCTGTTCGTGAACGTGGGTGAGCGCACCAACATCACCGGCTCGGCCCGGTTCCGCAACCTCATCCGCGACGGTGACTACAACACCGCGCTGTCGGTCGCCCGCCAGCAGGTCGAGAGCGGCGCGCAGGTCATCGACATCAACATGGACGAAGGCATGATCGACGGCGTCGCGGCGATGGACCGCTTCGTCAAGCTCATCGCCAGCGAGCCCGATATCAGCCGGGTGCCATTGATGATCGACTCCTCGAAGTTCGAGGTGATCGAAGCCGGTCTGCGCTGCGTACAGGGCAAGCCGATCGTCAACTCGATCTCGATGAAGAACGGCGTCGAGGAGTTCATCGCGCAGGCCACCCTCTGCCGCAAGTATGGCGCCGCGGTCGTCGTCATGGCCTTCGACGAGGACGGTCAGGCCGACAACCTCGAGCGCCGCAAGGAGATCTGCCTGCGGGCCTACCGCATCCTGGTCGACGAGGTCGGGTTCCCGGCCGAGGACATCATCTTCGATCCGAACATCTTCGCGGTGGCGACCGGTATCGAGGAGCACGCCAACTACGGGCTCGACTTCATCGAGGCGACCCGGTGGATCAAGGCGAACCTGCCCGGGGCCCTGGTATCCGGCGGCGTCTCGAACGTCTCGTTCTCCTTTCGGGGCAACAACGCCGTCCGCGAAGCGATCCACGCCGTTTTCCTCTACCACGCGATCGCGGCGGGTATGGACATGGGAATCGTCAACGCCGGCGCGTTGGTCGTCTATGACCAGCTCGACCCTCGGCTGCTCGAACGCATCGAAGACGTGATTCTCAACCGCCGTGCTGACGCCACCGAACGGCTGTTGGAGATCGCCGAGGAGTTCGCCGGGGCCGGGACCAAGACCGAGGCCGCCAACGAGGCCTGGCGCGAGTTGCCGGTCGACGAGCGGATCACGTACGCGCTCGTCAAGGGGATCGACGACTACGCCGAGACCGACACCGAGGAGCTCCGGGCGCTGATCCAAGCGCGTGGCGGCCAGCCGATCGAGGTGATCGAGGGCCCGCTGATGGCCGGCATGAACGTCGTCGGCGACCTGTTCGGGGCCGGCAAGATGTTCCTGCCCCAGGTCGTCAAGTCGGCCCGGGTGATGAAGAAGGCCGTGGCCTACCTGATCCCGTTCATCGAGGCCGGGAAGTCGCCCGAGGATGCCGGTCGCAGTAATGGCACCGTCGTGATGGCCACCGTCAAGGGCGATGTGCACGACATCGGCAAGAACATCGTCGGCGTCGTGCTGCAGTGCAACAACTACGACGTCATCGACCTCGGCGTCATGGTGCCGGCCCAGAAGATCCTCGATGCGGCGAAGGAACACGGCGCCGACGTGATCGGGTTGTCCGGGCTCATCACGCCGTCACTGGACGAGATGGTCAACTTCGCCACGGAGATGGAGCGGCAGGGGCTCGACATTCCGCTGATGATCGGGGGCGCGACAACGTCGCGGGCCCACACCGCGGTCAAGGTCGACAAGAAGTACCACGGGCCGGTGATCTGGGTGAAGGATGCCTCCCGTTCGGTCCCGGTGGTCGCCGCGTTGCTCTCCGACGACCAGCGTCCGGGTCTGCTCGCCGACGTCCAGGCCGACTACGACGCGTTGCGCGAGCGCCACGCCGCCCGCAGCGAGGCCAAGGTGCTGCTGCCGATCGCCGAGGCCCGCGCCGACCGAACAGAGATCGACTGGACCGGCTACCGGCCACCCCGGCCCCGGATGATCACCCAGCAGGTGCGCGATTCCCACACCGACGACTTTCACGCGCCCACGACGCCGACCCAGTTCGTCAAGACGTTTCACGACTACTCGATCGCCGAGCTGCGCGAGTACATCGATTGGCAGCCGTTCTTCAACGCATGGGAGATGAAGGGCCGGTTCCCCGACATCCTCAACAACCCGGCCTCGGGTGAGGCGGCCCGCAAGTTGTGGGACGACGCCCAGGTGATGCTCGATGCGATCATCGAAGAGAAGTGGCTGACCGCTGCGGGCGTGATGGGGCTCTTCCCGGCCAACGCGGTCGAGGACGACATCGAGGTCTACACCGATGAGTCCCGGCGCGAGGTCCACACCACGCTGCATCAGCTGCGCCAGCAGAGCGAGCACCGCGCGGGCGTGCCGCACCGCAGCCTGGCGGATTTCGTGGCCCCGAAGAGCACCTCGTTGCGGGACTACGTCGGCGCCTTCGCCGTCACCGCCGGCCTGGGCAGCACGGCCAAGATCGAGGAGTTCAAGGCCGCGCTGGACGATTACAGCGCGATCCTGCTCGAGGCACTGGCCGATCGACTGGCCGAGGCCTTTGCCGAGCGCCTGCATCAGCGGATCCGGATGGAATTCTGGGCCTATCAGGCCGATGAGGAGCTCGACAACGAGTCCCTGATCAAGGAGCGCTACGTTGGCATCCGGCCGGCCCCGGGCTACCCCGCCTGTCCCGAGCACACCGAGAAGCAGGCCATCTGGGAGCTGCTCGACGTAAAGGCCAACGTCGGGATCGAGCTGACCGAGAGCATGGCGATGTGGCCCGGTGCGTCGGTAAGCGGGCTGTACTTCTCGCATCCGCAGTCGCAGTACTTCGTGATCGGCCAGCTCGGCCGCGACCAGGTCGAGGACTATGCCCGCCGCAAGGGTTGGACGGTCGCCGAGGCCGAGCGGTGGTTGTCCCCGAATCTCGGTTACCGCTCCGACAACGAATAGGTCACGCCACCGTTCGGCATCTGGGAAACTTGTCGGTATGGGTCGAGAACTGCAGGCTGTCCTATTCGACATGGACGGCACCCTGCTCGACTCGGAGAAGGTCTGGTCGCGCGCGCTCGAGGATCTGGCGGCTGACCTCGGCGGGGAACTTTCCGCCTCCGCGCGCGAGCGGATGGTGGGCGGCAGCCTGGGCACCTCGACCGCGATCCTGCACGACGATCTGGGCGTGGACGCCGACCCCGAGTCGAGTGCGGCCTACCTGACCGAACGGATGGCCGAGCTGTTCGCCACCGAGCTGGTCTGGAAACCCGGAGCCCGTGAGCTCCTGGGCGCTGTGCAGGCGGCTGGACTACCGGCGGTGTTGGTGACGGCAACGCATCGACGACTCACCGAGATTGCGCTCGTCTTCATGGGGCGAGAGCACTTCGCCGCCTCGGTGTGCGGCGACGAGGTCCGCTGCTCGAAACCGCACCCGGAGTCCTACCTGCGCGCGGCCGAACTGGTCGGTGCCGATCCGCGGGCCTGCGTAGCGGTCGAGGATTCAGTGACCGGGGTGCACTCGGCCCAGGCCGCCGGATGCGCGGTCCTGGCCGTGCCGAGTGAGGTCGTCGTAGCACCAGCCCCCGGGCGCAGCGTGATCGCCAGTCTGAGCGGCGTCACGGTCGCCGATCTAGCTCGGCTGCTCGACTGAGGCCGCAGTCCGGCGATCGCGACCCGACTCGGCCAGCGCCTCGAACGGGAACGGTGGCGGCGTGCCACCGAAGGCGGGGCACAGCGCCTGGTGATCGCACCAGCTGCACAGTCGGCTGGGGTGGGGCCGGAAGTCGCCCGTCTCGCTGGCCCGCGCGATCGCGGCCCAGATGGCCTTGAGCGTGCGCTCGAACCGTTCGAGTTCGGCCGCGTCCGGGGCGTAACTGAGCGTGTCGCGATCGGCGAGGTACATCAGCCGCAGCTGGCGCGGGACAACCCCGCGCAGCTTCCACAAGACGAGGGCGTAGAACTTCATCTGGAACAACGCCTTGGCTTCGAACGCCTCGCGAGGCGTCGAGCCGGTCTTGTAATCCACGACGCGGATGTCGCCGGCCGGTGAGACATCGATGCGGTCGACGTAGCCGCGCAGCCGGATGCCGTCGACGACGAACTCGACCAGCTCTTCGCGGGCCTGCGGTTCGAGTCGCGTCGGGTCCTCGAGCGCGAAGTAGTTGTCGACCAGGTCACCGGCGGAGGCGAGCCAGCCGGCCAGCTCCGAGCCGTCTTCGTCCTCGGCGAAGAGTTCCGCCATCCGGGGTTCGTCGAGGAGCAACTGCTCCCACGCCGGGCCGACCAGTTCGCGCGCCGCGGCGTTGGTGCGTTCGCCCGCGGGCAGGTCGTACACCTGCTCGAGGACTGTGTGCACGACCGTGCCTCGGCTGGCGGCCCGCGAGGGCGCCTCGGGCAATCGATCGATCGTCCGGAAGCGGTAGAGCAACGGGCAGCTCTTGAAATCGGCCGCCCGCGAGGGCGACAGCGACCCGAGAATGGGTGGCGCACTCGGCTCGACGATCGTCATGTCCTCAGGCTAGATCGGGCCAGTGACAATTTCGCTCACTGCGACGACGGCGCGCGGAAATCGCGCTCAAACTGGGGGGCGTCTCATAGCCAGTGGATGCGGTTCAGCGGCCAGACGACAACGAAGGCGCGGCCCAGGATCGAGGAGGTCTTGATCGGTCCGAAATAACGGCTGTCCTGGGAATCGCAGCGATTGTCACCCATGACCCAGACCTCGCCCTTGGGCACGACGACGGTCGCTGGTTCCGTTCCCAAGGTCGTCCCGTTCTGGCAGGCCGGATTCACGTAGGACTCATCGAGCTCAGTGCGGTTGACGTACACCTTGCCGTCCCTGATCGTCACCTCCTGCCCGCCAGTGGCGATGACCCGCTTGACCAGCACCGAGTCGGCCGCGCTCACCCCGGCGGGCCGGCGGAACACCACGACGTCCCCGGCGTGAACCGGGTGCAGGCGGTAGGAGATCTTGTTGACCAGCAGGTAGTCGTCATTGCAACCGGGACAGCCGTGCAACGTTGTTTCCATCGAGACCGATGGGACGTAGAACGGCTCGATGACGAAGGTGCGGATCGTAAAGGTCACGACCGCGGCAATGGCGACCACCAGGACCAGTCGGCCACCGCTGGCGAGAAAGCGTCGCGATCGGCTCGGCGGCTCGACCGGCTTGCGCCGCCGACCGGGCGGTACGGTGCGTTTGCGTTGCCCGCCCGCCTGCCCGGCGGCCCGCCGAGCGGCGATCTGCGCGTCCAGGCGCGCGCGGAAGTCGTCGTCAGCCATCGTGCCAGTACGGTATCGGGCCGGGCTGGGAAATCGCTGCGTCGGGCGCGGCGGCACTACGATCCGCGACGTGGCTCCCGTGGACGGTATTGGGCGACCCGGGCGAATGCCGGGGGTGGTGCGCATCGGCCGATTTCTTGGCGTGCCGGTGTATTTCGCCCCGTCCTGGATCGCGATTGCCGCCGCGGTCACCGTGCTCTACAGCGCGTTGCTGCGCTCCGCGGCGCACGGGGTGAGCGTCTGGGCCTCGTACCTGGCCGCCTTCGGCTTCGCGCTCGCCCTCGGCCTGTGCGTGCTCGCCCACGAGGCGGGGCACACCGCGGTCAGTCTCGCCCTGGGACACCCCGTGCGTCGCATCCGCATCTACCTGCTTGGCGGGGTCTCGGAGCTGGAGGGGGAGATCGAACGCCCGCGTGATGAGCTGCTGGTGGCGGTCTCCGGTCCATTGGTGTCCGCGGCGCTGGCCGCCCTCACCGGCATGGCTCTGCTGTTCGTGTCCTCGGGGACGTTGCCCTACGCGGTGCTGGCGCTGCTGACCTGGAGCAATGTGGCCGTCGCCGTCTTCAACCTGCTCCCGGGACTGCCATTGGACGGTGGCCGGGCATTGCGGGCCGTCGTCTGGGGAACCAGCCACTCAGCACGCACCGGCACCGTCGTCGCCGCCTGGACCGGCCGCGTTCTCGGCGTCGTGCTCATCCTCGCGCCGTGGTTCTGGCTCGCCACCACCTGGGGACCGGGCGCCGTGCTCATCGCCGTCGCGTCAGGGGTATTCATCCTGCTCGGCGCGACGCGCGCGCTCAGCGGCCTGGCGGTGCTCGAGCGCCTGGCCGGCCTGCGGGTAACCGATCTGCTTCGCTCCGGCGTGTTGGTCCCCGCCGACACCTCGGTCGCCGAGGCCATCCGGCGCGCCCGGGCGAGCTCGGCACGTGGCATCGTGATCGTCGACGCGGCCGGGCGGCCGCGCGCGATCGTGGAGGAGAACCGAGTGCGCGACACGCCGGTCGAACGCCAGCCGTGGACGCCGGTGAGCGCCGTGGCCCGGAGCCTCGAGCCCGGCCTGCTGCTGCCGTCCACCCTGGCCGGGACGGCGCTGCTCGAGGCGGTGCAAGCCGCCCCAGCGGGGGAATACCTCGTGGTGGCACCCGACGGGCGTCCAGCCGGGATCCTGTCCGCCGCCGACCTGGCCACAGCGCTGGGCCGGAGCCGTCGATGAGCCACCGCGGAGTCTTCGAAATCGGTGAGCGGGTCCAGCTCAGCGACAACAAGGGCCGGCTGCACACGGTCACGCTCGAAGCCGGAAAGCAGTTCCACACGCACCGCGGCGCGGTCGAACACGATGCTCTCATCGGAGCGCCCGAGGGCAGCCTGGCGATCTCGACCGGCGGAACGGCCTACCTGGCCCTGCGCCCGCTCCTGGCCGACTTCGTGTTGTCGATGCCCCGTGGCGCGGCAGTGATCTATCCGAAGGACGCGGCGCAGATCGTCGCCCTGGGCGATATCTACCCCGGAGCGGTGGTGCTCGAGGCGGGGGCCGGGTCGGGCGCCCTCACCTGCTCGCTGCTGCGCGCGGTCGGGCCCAGCGGACGGGTGATCTCCTACGAACTGCGCGAGGACCACGCCGAGTTCGCCCAGCGCAACGTCGAGACCTTTTTCGGCGAGTCCCCGCCCAACTGGGACCTTCGGCTAGGGGACTTAGCCGAGCACGATCCGGCCGAGACGGCCGACCGCGTCATCCTTGACATGCTCGCGCCGTGGCTGGTGTTGCCGACCGCATCAGCCGCACTGCGCTCCGGTGGCGTGCTCGTCGGCTACGTCGCCACCACAACCCAACTCTCGCGGCTGGTGGAGGCCGTGCGTACCGGAGGGGGGTACACCGAGCCGACCTCGTTCGAGACGATGGTCCGCGGGTGGCACGTGGTCGGGCTGGCCGTGCGTCCGGAACACCGCATGATCGGGCACACCGCGTTCCTGATGACCACGAGACGGCTGGCCCCGGGAGTAGATGCCCCGGCGCGCCAACGCCGCCCGGCCAAGAGCGCCGAACTGGAAGCGGCCCTCAGCGACAATGCCGACGGACCTCGTCCGGAGCGGGTGCTGCCCTAACTGTCCGGCCCGGCGATCTCGACCCCGTCCGACTCACGCTCGACGTGGATGCAGGCCCCGGGGCATTCCTTCGCCGAGTCGATGACGTCGAGCCGAAACCGCGGCGGCACGGGCGTACGCGCCCCGGCCGCAGCCAGCAGGTTGCCGGAGTCGTCGCGGACATACGCCAAGCCGTCGACGTCGAACTCGAAGACCTCCGGCGCGTACTCAACACACAGGCCGTCCCCGGTGCACAGCTCCTGGTCGATCCAGACCCGCAGTGCTGGTGATGCGTCGGTCACGTTCTGGTCCTCGATTCGTGATGATCGTTCGCGGCACGCGCCCAGACAGCCGCCTAATGTGAGCGTAATGCCGATGCGTGCCGGGGCGTGGCGTCAGCAGTCGCAGTGGGCTCTGTGTAGGGTGGATTTTCGCGAACACCGAAGCAGTTCGGAGGTGCCGCATGGCATTCGACCAGGGTGATGAGTCCGGCCGCGCAAGACACGGCGAGCCGGAGGGGGCAAACGAGCCTGCCGACGATACGGAGTTGCGCCGGCGCACGGCGTTCCTCGAGCAGGAAGTCGGCCTGCTGCGCGCCAAGGTCTCGGAGTCTCCGCGGCACATGCGGGCCCTCGAGGACCGATTGGCCGAGTCCCAGGCTCGGGTGGCCGGGCTGACAGAGCGCAACGAACGCCTGGCCGACACTCTGCGCGAGGCGCGTGACCAGATGGTCGCCCTCAAGGAGGAGATCGACCGGCTGGCCCAGCCGCCCAGTGGCTACGGCGTCTACCTCGAAACGTTCGAGGACGGCACCGTCGACATTTTTACCGCGGGGCGCAAACTGCGCGTCGCGGTCTCTCCGCAGGTCGAGCTGGCCCAGCTGCAGCACGGCCAGGAGGTCATGCTCAACGAGGCCATGAACGTCGTCGCGGCCCGGGGGAGCGAGCGGGTCGGCGACATCGTGATCCTCAAGGAACTTCTCGACGGCGGCGACCGCGCTCTGGTGGTCGGCCACACCGACGAGGAACGAGTCGTCCACATCGCCGATGTGCTGCGCGATCAGCCGATGCGGGTGGGGGATTCGCTACTACTCGAGTCGCGTTCGTCCTACGTCTATGAGCGGATTCCCAAGAGCGAGGTCGAGGATCTCGTGCTCGAGGAGGTCCCCGACATCGACTACTCCGACATCGGTGGACTGTCGAGCCAGATCGAGTCGATCCGCGATGCGGTCGAGTTGCCGTTCCTGCATGCCGAGCTGTTCCGCGAGCACGAGCTCCGTCCGCCGAAGGGAATCCTGCTCTACGGCCCGCCCGGCTGCGGCAAGACGCTGATCGCCAAGGCGGTCGCGAACTCGTTGGCCAAGCAGGTGCAGCGGGTGCACGGTGGCGATGAGAAGGCCACCGCGTACTTCCTGAACATCAAGGGTCCGGAGTTGCTGAACAAGTACGTCGGTGAGACCGAGCGGCACATCCGGCTCGTCTTCCAACGCGCCCGTGAGAAGGCCAGCGACGGCACCCCGGTGATCGTGTTCTTCGACGAGATGGACTCGATCTTCCGCACCCGTGGCTCGGGCGTGTCCTCAGACGTCGAGAACACGATCGTGCCCCAGCTCCTGAGCGAGATCGACGGGGTAGAGGGGCTCGAGAACGTGATCGTGATCGGCGCCTCCAACCGTGAGGACATGATCGACCCCGCGATCCTGCGCCCCGGACGCCTCGACGTGAAGATCAAGATCGAGCGGCCGGACGCCGAGGCCGCCCGCGACATCTTCTCCAAATACCTGACGACGACGCTGCCGATCCATCCCGACGATCTCGCCGAGCAGAGCGGCAGCCGCGAGGCCACGGTGTCGGCGATGATCCAGCACACCGTCGAACGGATGTACTCCGAGGCCGAGGAGAACCGCTTCCTGGAGGTCACCTACGCCAACGGTGACAAGGAGACGCTCTACTTCAAGGACTTCAACTCCGGGGCGATGATCCAGAACATCGTCGACCGGGCCAAGAAGATGGCCATCAAGGACCTGCTGACGATCAACCAGAGGGGTCTGCGGCTGCAGCACCTGATGGCGGCGTGCGTGGACGAGTTCCGTGAGAACGAAGACCTGCCCAACACCACGAATCCCGACGACTGGGCACGGATCTCGGGCAAGAAGGGTGAACGGATCGTCTACATCCGCACTCTCGTCTCCGGGAGCAAGGGCTCCGACGCCGGCCGGGCGATCGACACCGTCGGCAACACCGGCCAGTACCTGTAGTTGAGCTTCTGGCAGGGGCTGCTGGTCTTCCTCGCGGGTATCGCGGCCGGCACGATCAACACCGTCGTCGGCTCGGGCACGCTGATCACGTTCCCGGTGCTGCTCAGCGTCGGAATACCGCCGGTCACGGCCAACACCAGTAACTCGCTGGGACTCTTCCCGGGCTCGCTGGTCGGGGCGTGGGGATATCGCCGGGAGCTGGCCGGTCAGCGTCAGCGGCTGATCTGGCTCGGCCTGGCGTCGAGCCTGGGCGCGGTCTGCGGCGCCGTGCTGTTGCTCACCCTGCCCGCGAGCGCGTTCAAGACGATCGTCCCGGTCTTGATCGCCCTCGCCCTGCTCCTGGTGGTCTTTGGTCCGGCCCTGAATCGCCGCCTGGCCGGCACCCGGCACGCGGCGAGTGAACACATCACCCCGCTGCTGTGGATCCTGGTGCTGGCCACCGGCGTTTACGGGGGCTACTTCGGCGCGGCGCAGGGCGTGCTGCTGATGGCGATCATGGGCGTCCTGCTCGCCGAGACCCTGCAGCGCCAGAACGGGCTGAAGAACTTTCTGGCCGGCATGGTGAACATGGTCGCGGCGATCGTGTTCGTCTTCACGGCCAACATCGACTGGGCCGCGGCCGCGCTGATCGCGGCCGGATCGATCCTCGGGGGACTGCTCGGGGCGCGGATCGGCCGGCGACTCTCACCGACCTGGCTGCGCGCCGCGATCGTCGTCGTCGGTGTCGTCGCGCTGGTCAAGCTGTTGGCCTGAGTAGCCTTGCCCACGTGAGCGTGCGTCGGGTGATGGGCACTGAGGTCGAGTACGGCGTGAGCCTGCCCGGGCAACCGGCCGCCAACGCCATGCTGCTCTCGGCCCAGGTCGTCAACGCCTACGCGACGCGGCTGCCGGCCGGGCGCTCCCGCCGCACCACCTGGGACTTCGAAGAGGAGTCCCCCCTGCGCGATGCCCGCGGCTTCGAGCTCGGCGGGGGTAACGCGACGGTCTCCCAGGAGTTCATCGAGGCCGAGGAAGACGCCGGAATGGCGAACCTCATCCTGCCCAACGGCGCCCGCCTGTATGTGGATCACGCGCATCCGGAGTACTCCTCGCCCGAGGTGACCAACCCGCTGGACGTCGTGCGCTGGGACAAGGCCGGCGAGTTGGTCATGGCCGAGGCGGCCCGCCGCGCGGCGCAGATGCCCGGCGTCAACGCCTCGATCAACCTCTACAAGAACAACACCGACAACAAGGGTGCGTCCTACGGTGCGCACGAGAACTACCTGATGACCCGCTCCACCCCGTTCAACTCGATCGTGCGGCACCTGGTTCCGTTCTTCGTCTCGCGTCAAGTGGTGTGCGGCGCCGGCCGGGTCGGTATCGGCCAGGACGGGCGCACGCACGGATTCCAGATCTCGCAGCGGGCCGACTTCTTCGAGGTCGAGGTAGGGCTGGAAACCACGTTGAAGCGACCGATCGTGAACACCCGTGATGAGCCGCACGCCGACGCCGACCGCTATCGGCGGCTGCACGTGATCATCGGCGACGCCAACCTGTCCGAGATCTCGACCTATCTCAAGGTCGGCACCACCTCGCTGGTGCTGGCCATGATCGAACAGGGGTTTCTCACCGAGCCCGAACTCGCCGTCGGGCAGCCGATCCGCGAACTGCATGCAATCTCACACGACCCGACGCTGGCCCACCTGATCCAGCTCAGCGATGGGCGACGGCTCAGCGCGATCCAGCTCCAGGCCGAGTATCTGGACCGCGCCCGCAAGTTCGTCGACGACCGCTTCGGTGATGACGCCGACGAGCAGACCGTCGACGTGCTCGCGCGCTGGGAGTCGGTGCTCACACGCCTCGAGCACGACCCGATGCAGCTGGCCGACGAGCTGGACTGGGTGGCGAAGTTGCGGCTGCTCAACGGCTACCGCGAACGCGACGGACTCGACTGGGATTCACCACGATTGCAGCTGATCGACCTGCAGTACGCCGACGTACGGGCGGACAAGGGGCTCTACAACCGACTGGTGGCCCGGGGCGCGATGAAGACATTGATCGGCGCCGACGACGCCCGCGCCAGCATGGATGCGCCACCGCGCGATACCCGGGCGTACTTCCGCGGGGAGTGCCTGCGCCGCTACGGCGCCTCGGTCGCCGCCGCTTCGTGGGATTCGGTGATCTTCGACGTCGGGCGCGAGTCGCTCGTCCGGGTGCCGATGCTCGAGCCGGAACGCGGCACGTTTGCCCACGTCGGCGCGCTGCTGGATCGGTGTTCGAACGCCACCGAACTCATCGAAGCGCTCGTCGGGCCGGGCTCGTCGCCGAAGTGAGCCACCGGTCGGCGGGGCGAAGATAACGCCGCGGCCGACCTCGGCGCGCGCATCCCGCTAGGGTGGCTGTGAGGTTCGATCAGACGGAGGCTTTCATGCCAACACACGAAGGCGGCCAGAGCCGCCCGCAGCGCCAGAACGAGCACGCCGACGAGATAGAGGCGAGTGCGGAGTCCACCACTGACGTTGCCGAGCGGCACGAGAAGCTCACCGAGGACGTGGACGCCATTCTGGACGACATCGACGACGTCCTGGAGACCAACGCCGAGGACTTCGTGCGCAGTTTCGTGCAAAAGGGCGGCCAGTGACCGACCACGTTTCTGGTGGCCTGCTGCGCTACGCCACTGAGCACGGCTCCTCCTCCTTCACCGAATTCCTCGCCAGTGCCGCGCCGCATCTGATGCCGCAGTCGCGTGCGGCGACCGATGTGCTGGTGCCGCACGGCACGACGATTGCCGCCGTGGTGTTCGACGGGGGCGTGGTGATGGCGGGCGACCGCCGCGCAACGATGGGCAACCTGATCGCGCAGCGCGACATCGAGAAGGTCTTCGCCTCCGATGACTATTCCCTGGTCGGCATTGCCGGTACGGCCGGCATCGCGGTCGAGTTGGTGCGCCTCTACCAGGTCGAGCTCGAGCACTACGAGAAGATCGAAGGCACTCAGCTCACACTGGAGGGCAAGGCCAACCGACTGTCGACCATGATCCGCGGCAACCTGGGCCAGGCCATGCAGGGGCTGGCGGTGGTGCCCTTGTTCGCGGGGTTCGACACCGACGCTCCCGATGCCTCCACGGCCGGGCGGATCTACAGCTTTGACGTCACCGGTGGGCGCTACCCCGAGCAGTTCTACGACAGCGTCGGCTCTGGTTCGGTATTCGCCAAGAGTTCATTGAAGAAGCTGTGGCGCCCCGGCCTGGATCGGGCCGGAGCCGTGCGGGTGCTCATCGAGGCGCTCTATGACGCTGCCGACGATGATTCGGCCACCGGCGGTCCCGACCTCACCCGGGGCATCTTCCCGGTCGTCATGTCCGCGACGGCCGAAGGTACCTCGCGCGCGCCAGACGAGGAGTTGGACGCGATCGTTCGCGCCATCCTGGTCGAGCGCGCCGAGCGCCCCGGCGCCTAGAACTGGAGCCCAGTCATGTCTATGCCGTTCTATGCCTCTGCCGAGCAGATCATGCGCGACCGCTCGGAGTACGCCCGCAAGGGCATCGCCCGCGGCCGCAGCGTGGCCGTGCTCACCTACGCCGATGGCGTGCTGTTCGTGGCCGAGAACGCCAGTTCGGCGCTGCACAAGGTCAGCGAGATCTATGACCGCATCGGCTTCGCCGCGGTCGGCAAGTACAACGAGTACGAGAACCTGCGGGTCGCCGGGATCCGGCTGGCTGATCTGCGCGGATACTCCTACGACCGCCGCGACGTCACCGCGCGCGCACTGGCCAACGCCTACGCCCAGACGCTCGGCTCGATCTTCACCGAGCAGCAGAAGCCCTACGAGGTCGAGATCTGCGTGGCCGAGGTCGGATCGATCCCCGATGAGGATCAGCTCTACCGCCTGTCCTACGACGGCACGATCGTCGACGAGCCCGATTTCCTGGTGTTGGGCGGTCAATCCGAGGCGTTGACGTCGCAGTTGCGAACCACCTTCGCGGCCGGTCAGTCGCTGAGTGAGGCGCTCGCGGTCGCCGTCGGCGCCCTTGGTTCAGCCGGTAACGGGACGCCGCGGGCACTCCCGGCCGCATTGCTCGAGGTGGCCGTGCTCGACCGCACGCGCGGTAAGCGAAAGTTCAAACGCATCGCCGGGGCGGCGTTGAGCGAACTGTTACCCGCCGAACAGGCCGGCGATCAGGAATCCGAGCCCAGCCCGGCGGACACCCCACCGCACGAGTGAGCCGGCCGATGAGTGTCCTGACCCGGCCTGGCCGCCGACTGGTTCTAGCAGCGGGCCTGGCGGCAGCGACTCTGGCCGTATCGGCCTGTTCGGGCGGTTCGGGAGCACCGCCAGTCACCTCGAGCCCGGTGGCCGCAACGAGCGCGCCGACATCTGCGCCGCCGACACCGACAACGACCGCACCCCCCGCGCCGACCTCCTCGGCCGTGCCGGTGGCCGCCCCGGTACACATCAAGCTGCTCAACAGCGACGGCGCCGTGTACGGCGTAGGGATGCCGATCGTGGCCTACTTCTCAGCCATGATCACCAACGGTGACGCGTTCGCGGCCGCGACCACGGTGAAGGTGAACGGCGTTGCGGTCACGGGTGGGTGGTACTTCGAGGCATCGGCGCAGAACCCGGGCTACCCGCTCGAAGCCCATTTCCGGGCCAACCCGGTCGCCGGGTCAGCCAGTCCGTACTGGCCGGCCAACTCCACGATCACAATGAACATGGCCACGCTCGGGGTCAGCGCGGGCACGGGCCTGGCCTTCGACGACAGCCTGACGCTGAGCATGGCCACGGCGGATGCGCACATTTCCTTCGTCGACTGCTCGGCCGAGCGCATGACGGTGACCGACAACGGGGCGGTGGTGGGCACGCCCTATCTGACCTCGTGCGGCGCTCCGAACACACCGACCAGCACCGGCATCAAGGTCGTCCAGCAACTCGGGGAGGCGACGCCGGGCACGAGCACGCTGCGGCCCAACGGGGCGGTCCGGATGGTCGGCGGCGGGGGAGCCCTCGGCAACTACGACCTGATCGTGCCGTGGTCGGTCCGGATCACCAACGGCGGGGAGTACGTGCACGCCGCGGCCTGGAACGGCTACAACATCGGGGCCCGGTCGACCTCGGACGGCTGCACGAACCTCAATACGCCCGACGCGGAGGCGTTCTACAAGTTCAGCCGCATCGGTGACGTGGTGAGCTATACCAACACCGGTGGTCCGGCCCTGAAGCCCTACGACGGGTTCGGCGACTGGAACCTGCCCATGTCGGCGTTCAACAACAACCCGGTGCTGCCCGCCTCCTGAACCAAACCGGATCGGGATCCGTATACCCAGACACGATGACTGCGGTGGATGCTGGGCGGGTGAGCGAGTCGCAGCTGGTGCGTGCGCTGCACGACGAGCACGCCGGCGCGCTCTGGGCCTATGTCATGCGCCTTACCGGCGACCGCGGGCGGGCCGAGGACGTCGTGCAGGAGACGCTGCTGCGGGCGTGGCGAAACCCGCAGGTGCTCGATCAGTCCCACGGCTCGCCGCGCGCGTGGCTGTTCACTGTCGCTCGGCGCATCGTGATCGACGACTGGCGGGCGCGGCAGAGTCGCCCGGAGGTGTCGCTGGCGACCCCGCCCGAGGCGAGCGTGGCCGATCAGAGCGAACAGATCGTGACGAGTGAGGTGGTGACGACGGCATTGCGCACGCTGAGCCCGATTCACCGCGAGGTGCTCCTCGAGACCTACTATCGCGGTTCGTCGGTCGAGGACGCGAGTAGGCGGCTTGGCATCGCCCCCGGCACGGTGAAGTCCAGGGCGCACTATGCGCTGCGGGCGTTGAAGCTCGCCATGGAGGAGCTGGGGGTGCAACCGTGAGCACCGATCGATTCGAGCGGTTCGACGCCGCCTACGTCCTCGGCGCGTTGGATCCAGACGAACAGACCGAGTTCGAACAGCACCTCATCGGTTGTGCCGCCTGCCGTGCCCGGGTGGCAGAGCTCAGCTCGCTTCCCGCCCTATTGGCGCAGGCACCGGCCGAGGCGTTCGCTGTCGCCGACCCGCCTCCTCCGGACGGGCTGCTGCTATCGCTGCAGCGGGAGGTCCGGCGGTCACGAAACCGCCGGCGCTGGTACTACGCGGCTGGTGCGGCCGCCGCTGCCGTGGTCCTGGTCCTCACGACCGCGCTGATCGCCCACCACAACGGCCCGGCGCACCCGGCCACCCCGCCCGCCCCGGTCGCCGCGGGCCAACCGATGACCAACGTGTCCGGCGCTCCGATGCATATCGACGCCACTCTGACCGGAGTCGCGTGGGGCACCCGTATCGATCTGCGCTGCACCTACGACGCATCCGTCACCTCGGTCGACGCCTACAGCTACGACCTGACCGTCGTCGACCGGGCCGGGGTGGCGCATGCCGCCGGGAGCTGGATGGCTACGCCGGGCCGTGTCTCGACCTGGCGGGGCGGAACAGCGGTATCCGCCGGCGACATCGCCGAACTCGAGGTGACCGCCCCCGGGGTGAGCTCACCGCTCCTCGTGTTACGACTCTGAGTGCCGCCACCGCCCGGTGACCCGGCAGGATTAGGCTGACGCAATGCAGCGGCGGATCTACGGGATCGAGAACGAGTACGGAGTGACGTGCTCGTTCCACGGTCAGCGCCGGCTCTCGCCCGACGAGGTTGCCCGTTACCTCTTCCGCCGGGTCGTGTCCTGGGGTCGTTCCTCGAACGTGTTCCTGAAGAACGGTGCCCGGCTCTACCTCGATGTGGGCAGCCACCCGGAGTACGCGACGCCCGAGTGCGACTCCTTGCTCGATCTGGTCACCCACGACAAAGCCGGCGAGCGAATCCTCGAGGGACTGGTGGCCGACGCCGAGAAGCGCCTGCACGACGAGGGCATCGCGGGTGACATCTATCTGTTCAAGAACAACACCGACTCGGCCGGCAACTCCTACGGCTGCCACGAGAACTACCTCGTCGGTCGCCACGGTGAGTTCAGCCGCCTGGCCGACGTCCTGATCCCGTTCCTGGTGACCCGCCAGCTGATCTGCGGGGCCGGCAAGGTGCTCCAGACGCCCCGAGGGGCGGTCTACTGCCTGAGCCAGCGGGCCGAGCACATCTGGGAGGGCGTCTCCTCTGCTACCACCCGCTCGCGGCCGATCATCAACACGCGTGACGAGCCGCACGCCGACGCCGAGCGCTACCGCCGGCTGCACGTGATCGTCGGTGACTCGAACATGAACGAATCGAGCACGCTGCTCAAGATCGGGACGGCCGACCTCGTGCTGCGGATGATCGAGAACGGCGTTACGTTCCGCGACCTGAGTCTCGAGAACCCGATCCGGGCCATCCGCGAGATCAGCCACGATCTGACCGGTACCCGTACGGTCCGGCTCGCCTCCGGGCGCACCGCATCGGCCCTGGAGATCCAACGCGAATATCTCACTCGCACGACAGACTTCATCGACGCCAACGGATCCGACGCCGTCACCGAACGCATTCTCGAACTCTGGGGCCGCACGCTGGATGCGGTGGAGAAGCAGGACCTCTCGCTGATCGACCGCGAGATCGACTGGGCCACCAAGTACCAGCTCATCGAGCGGTATCGGGCCAAGCACGACCTGCCGCTGTCCTCCCCGCGGGTGGCCCAGCTTGATCTCGCCTACCACGACATCTCGCGCAAGCGCGGGCTCTACTACCTCCTGCAGAAGCGCGAAGCGGTGACCCGCGTCGCCAACGATCTGGAGATCTTCGAAGCCAAGAGCGTGCCGCCCCAGACCACTCGGGCCAAACTGCGCGGCGACTTCATCAAACGCGCGCAGGAGAAGCGACGCGACTTCACCGTCGACTGGGTGCATCTCAAGCTCAACGATCAGGCGCAGCGCACCGTGCTGTGCAAGGACCCGTTCCGGGCCGTCGACGACCGCGTCGACAAGCTCATTGCCTCGATCTGAACTGAGCCGCCGCATGTCGGCCGGCCGCCGCGGCGGCGAGGAAGTACGGGTAGTCCTCATCCAGTGAGCGACCCATTGTCGACAAGCGCACAGGCAGTGCTCGCAAGGCCGCGTCCAGGCCGTCGGTCACGACCCGCACCACCCGGTGCCGCGCCTCTAGCGGCGCCAGATCGAGTTCTACCGCCTTCGCCAACTCCGGCGGCAGGCCGAGCGGCACGACCAGATCGGCCGGCGCGAGCGCGACCCGACCGAATGCGGTCAGCGCGTGATGGGAGACCCCCCGGTGGCGTTCGCGCGGATCGGCGTCGGACAGTCGCAACGCACCGATCGGCAACCCGTCGAGCACGGCCACGGCGTTGACGACCTCTCCGGCGAGCACCCCGGAAAAGCCCCATGGCGTTCCGGTGCCCAGGTTGCCCGGTCCTTGGGTAACGACGATGACGTCGGCCTTCAGGACATGGCGAGCCGCGAGCAGCCCGGTGTGGACGGTCACCGACTCGAGGTCGCCGCCGAAGGACTGGCCGGTGCTGACCGTCCCGCACAGAAGATGCGAAATGGCGGCCAGTGTCCGGGAGTACCACAACGGCAGTGCGCCCCCGTCGGTCAGGACATAGGCGATCCGCGCTTGCGGTGCGTCGGCCAGGATCCCGGCCACGATCGCCGGCAGCGCCGAGTGCAGGTCGGCGACGACCACCGGAGCCTGCTCCAGCGAGGTCGCCGCGGCAATCACCTCGTGGTGGGGTGATTGCTGATCGTCCACACCCAGCACGGTCGCCTGGACCGGCGTGTAGCGCGCCTTCACCAGATGTCCGGGGCCGTTCGGATCCGGCGGCAGCCGATCAGGGATGGCCACGACCAGGGCGTGCCCGCCGGTACCCAACCCCATGGCCAGCGCGGTCGTGTTCAGCAGCACCCGCTCGCCAGGCTCGGGCGTGCCGACCAGGGCGGTGTAGGCCAGGGCCTCGATACGCCCGTCACCGTCGACGTCTACCGTGACCTGACAGACTCCCGGCCACTCGCTCGCCACGGCAGCCACGGTTCCCGAACGCCACCGAATCACCCTCGCACTCTAGTGTTCTTGCATGGCTCCCACCGCACCGAAGGGCGGTGCGCGGCGTGCCGCAGGGCGCCGGTCGCGGCGGGGCATTAGTTTCGAGGACATGGCAGCGCGCCGCGCGGAACGGCTGGTCAACCTGGTCATCTGCCTGTTGTCGACTCGCCAGTTCCTGAGCGCGGAACGGATCCGGGCAGCCGTGCCGGGCTACGAGGCCGCTGACGGCGCGCGAAGCACCGACGAAGCCTTCAAGCGCATGTTCGAACGCGACAAAGCCGAGCTGCGCGATCTCGGGGTACCGCTGGAAACCGGGCGCAACAGTGCCTTCGACTCCGAGGACGGCTACCGGATCACTCGGCGGGAGTACGAACTGCCGCCGGTGAGCTTCGACGCCGCCGAGGCCACGGCCGTCGGGTTGGCGGCCCGCCTGTGGCAGTCGGCCACCTTGGGCACGCCGGCGCGCAACGCGCTGCTCAAGCTGCGGGCCGGTGGCACCGACATCGACATCGACGCCGGCCCGGGGGCCCTGGCCGATGCGGTACCGCACGTGGATGCCAGCGATCCCAGTCTGCCCGCCCTGCTGGAGGCGGCCCGACTGGCCCGGCCGGTGCGCTTCGACTATCTCAAGGTCGGCGAACATCAGGCCCAGACCCGGACGATCGAACCCTGGGGGGTGCTGTCCTGGCGGCGGCGCTGGTACGTCGTCGGCTTCGACCGTGACCGGGGCGAGGCCCGCAGCTTCCGGCTCTCGCGCGTCGAGGGCGATGTGCGCCAGTTCGGCTCGGCTGGTGAGTTTCAACGTCCGGCCGAACTGGACCTGGTGTCCTACGTCTCGCAGCGTCCACCCGAGCAGACGGTGACCGCGCGGATCAAGGTCAGCACGCAGGGGGCCGGCCAACTGCGCCGCCTGGCCAGCGCCCAGGACGGTGACATCCTCACCGTCACCTACTCCGATCTGAACCGGCTGGCCCGGGTCGTCGCCTCGGCCGGATCGGCCGCGCAGGTGCTCGAGCCGGCCGAGCTCGTCGCTGAGGTCGCCCGGCGTCTGGAGTTGGTGGCCCGATGACCGGCGAGGTCGAACGGCTGCCCCGGCTGCTGGCCCTGGTCCCTTACCTACTGGCTCACCAGGGGATCGCCGCCAGCGAGGCCGCGGCCGACTTCGGCATCACCGAGGCCCAACTGCGGCGCGATCTGTCGCTGTTGTGGGTCTGCGGGCTGCCCGGGCACAGTCCGGGTGACCTGATCGACCTGTCCTTCGAGGGCGACACAATCTCAGTCATCTTCGACGCGGGTATCTCTCGGCCGCTGCGGTTGACCTCGGAGGAAGCCCTGGCGCTGATGATCGGCTTGCGAACCCTGGCCGAAGCGCCCGGGCTGACCGATCGCGATGCCGTCGAGCGCGCGCTGGCCAAGATCGAGAGCGCCGCCGGCGGGCCGGTCGCGGCCAACACGGTGGCGGTCGAACTGGATGAGACCGAGCGCACGCTGCTCGTCGTGCAGCGGGCGCTGGCGGACAGGCGAGCCATGCGCATTCGCTACTACACCGCGACCCGCGATGACACCACCGAGCGCGTCATCGACGCCCTGCGGCTCTTCGAGCTCGAGGGCAACTCCTATGTCGAGGCGTGGTGCCGCAGTGCCGAGGGCATGCGGGTGTTCCGTGTCGACCGGATCGAGCACGTCGAGATCCTGGACGAGCCGGCGGCCCCACCGGCAGCCGCGCAGCTGCGCGATCTCAGCGAAGGCGTGTACACGCCCGACCCGGAGCACCTGCTGGTGATCCTGCGGATGGCCTCGGCCTACGCCTGGGTGGCCGAGTACTACCCCGGCGAGGAAGGCCCGGAGGAGGACGGCCGGATCGAGCTGAGCCTGCGGGTGGCGGATCCGACCTGGGTACGGACGTTGGTGCTCGGATCCGGGGGCCAGGTCGAGGTGCTGGCCCCCGGCTGGCTGGCCGACTCGATCCGGGCCGAGGCCGCCGCCGCCCTGGCCGCCTACCGGTGAACGGCCAGTAGAGTCGCGCAAGTGCTGATCGTGGTTCTGGTCTGGGTGGGCGCCCTGGTGGCTGCGCTGCTCATCCTGGGCTTCTGCGCCTACGAGCTGGCCTGGAAGCTGCGCCGGCTGCGGCGAGATGCGCTAGCCCTGCAGGCGACGACGGCGCAGTTGAACACGATGCAGCTCGAACTGCGCCGGGCCCAGGAACGAGTGGCTCTCCTGCGCGCGCGGCCCGCCGCCCGGGGCTGAGCGGGCATGGCCCGCTTCCCGCTGCGCCGCCGCCGCGACCCCGAGGGCCGGATGTCGGTCATCGAACATCTGCGCGAACTGCGCCGGAGACTCATCGTCGTGGTCGTGATCATCGGGGCGGGCGCGATCGTGGGCTGGGAGCTCTATCCACAGATCCTGCATCTGCTGGCCAAGCCGTATTGCTCCATCAGCCCACAGCACCGGGGCAGTGTCGGCCTGGGGAAGGGCTGCGTGCTGGTCTACACGGGGGTGCTCGACGGCTTCACGACCCGGCTCAAGGTCTCAGTCATCGCCGGAGCCGTAATCACCGCTCCGTTCTGGCTCTATCAGATCTGGGCGTTCATTACGCCTGGACTGCGCAGGAGCGAGCGGCGGTACACGGTGATCTTCGTCGTCGTGTCCACCTTCCTGTTCGCCCTGGGGGCCACGCTGGCCTACCTGGTCCTCTACAAGGGACTCGAGGTCCTGGTCCGCTCGGCGGGAGCCGGCACCGCGGCGCTGCTGACAATTAACAGCTACCTGAGCTTCGTCACGTTGATGCTGGTGATCTTCGGCGCCGCCTTCGAGCTGCCCCTGTTGATCATCATGGCCAACCTGGTCGGTGTGCTGCCGGGCAAGTTGCTGAAGAAGTCGCAGCGCCTGGGCATCTTCCTGATCTTCGTCTTCGCGGCGATCGCCACGCCGAGCACCGACCCGTTCACGATGTGCGCGATGGCGGTACCGATGTGTCTGTTGTTCGAGGGCGCGGTGCTGTTCGCGATCGTGCACGACCGACGACTGGCCCGGCGGGTCGCTGAGCCGGTCCCCGACGATGACGTGCCGTCGACGCTCGATCCGATTCCTCACCCGATCTCACCGGAGGATTTCCGGGACACGACCTGAGCCCGGACTGGGCCCGGCCTCGCCACGTCCGTCTGCTCACTAGGCTCCAAGGATGAGCACCCCGGCGCAGCGTTACGCGGCGTCGCGGCGGCGCGCGGAGTATCCGGCCCTGACCGACTTTCGGGCCGGATACCCGTTCGCCTTGGACGACTTCCAGATCGAGTCCTGCCAGGCCCTCGAGGACGGCTACGGCGTGCTCGTGTGCGCCCCGACCGGGGCCGGGAAGACCGTAGTCGGTGAGTTCGCCGTGCACCTGGCGCTCATGGCCGGGCAGAAATGCTTCTACACCACACCGATCAAGGCATTGTCCAACCAGAAGTTCGCCGACCTGGTCGAGCGCCACGGCGCCGACAATGTCGGCCTGCTCACCGGCGACAACGCCGTCAACTCCGATGCGCCGGTCGTGGTGATGACGACTGAGGTACTGCGCAACATGCTCTATGTCGGCAGCCCGGCACTGAGCGGTCTGGGCTACGTCGTTATGGACGAGGTGCACTACCTCGGTGATCGCTTCCGGGGCGCGGTATGGGAAGAGGCGATCATCCATCTGCCGGCGTCGGTTCGCTTGGCATCGCTCTCGGCCACTGTCAGCAACGCCGAGGAGTTCGGCGAATGGCTGGTATCGGTGCGCGGACACACCAAGGTCGTGGTGCACGAGGTGCGACCGGTTCCGCTCTGGCAGCACATGCTCGTCGGGAGCCGCATGTTCGACCTGTTCGGCGAGGGGAATCAGGTCGACCCGGGACTAGTGCGTTTCGTCAATGAACGGATGCGCACGAGCGACCCGTCCGGGCGCGGCGCGCGCGATCGACGCCCGCCGCGCGGTTGGCGCCCGCCCGACCGCCCCGACGTCATCAACCGCCTGGACCGCGAGGGGCTGCTACCGGCAATCACGTTCATCTTCAGCCGGGCCGGGTGTGAGGCCGCCTTGCGCCAGTGCGTGCACGCCGGCATGTGGCTCACGACGGTCGAGGAGCGCGACGAGATCACCGCGATCGTGGAGGAGCTCACCGCCAACATCCCACCCGGTGACCTCGAGGTACTCGGCTATTGGGACTGGCTCGACGGTTTGCGGCGGGGGATCGCCGCTCATCACGCCGGCATGGTTCCGGCATTCAAGGAGGTCGTCGAGACGCTGTTCGTCCGTGGGTACGTTCGAGCCGTCTTCGCCACCGAGACGCTGGCGCTGGGCATCAACATGCCCGCCCGCAGCGTCGTCCTGGAGCGCTTGAGCAAGTTCAACGGTGAGACGCACGCCGACATCAGCCCGGGCGAGTACACCCAGCTCACCGGCCGCGCCGGCCGGCGGGGCATCGACGTCGAGGGTCACGCCGTGGTGGTGTGGTCTCCCGAGGTCGATCCACTGAGGGTCGCCGGGCTCGCGTCTACCCGTACCTACCCGCTGCGGTCCTCGTTTCGGCCGTCTTACAACATGGCGGTCAACCTGGTCGGACAACTCGGGCGGGCCGAGGGACGGCGGTTGCTCGAATCGTCGTTCGCGCAGTTCCAGGCCGACCGGTCGGTGGCCGGCCTGGCCGCCCAGATCCGCCGCAACGACGCCACCCTGGCCGACTACGAACGACAGCTGTCCTGTCACCTCGGCGATTTCGCGGACTACGCGCGACTACGCAGCGAGCTGAACGAGACCGAACGGGAGCTCTCGCGCAGTGGGGCCCAGGCCCGGCAGGGCGAGTTGATCGCGTCTATGGACGCGCTCACCGTCGGTGACGTGGTCCGGGTTCCGCGGGGACGACGCAGCGGGTTGGCGATCATCATCGACCCGGGCGTACGGCTGCGCGATGACCCGCGTCCGCTCGTGCTGACCGAAGCGCGATGGTCGGGCCGCCTGTCGCCACTGGACTTCTCCGGCGTGGTGGAGGTCCTCGGGCACGTACGCGTGCCTCGCAACTTCAACTATCGCTCCCCGCAGGAACGCCGCGACCTGGCTTCGACACTGCGCAGCATCAACCCGCCGCCCCAGACCCGCGCGGCCAAGCGGCGCGATCTCAGCGACGACGCGCGCATCACCGACCTGCGGGCCCAGCTGCGTGCGCATCCGTGTCACGCCTGCGCCGACCGTGAGGAGCACGCCCGCTGGGCCCAAAGACACGCCCGGCTGGCCCGCGAGAACGAGTCCCTCCGGCGCAAGATCGACGGCCGTACCGGCTCGCTCGGCCGCGCGTTCGACAAGATCTGCGCCCTACTCGACGAGCGGGGCTACCTCGACGGGGACCGAAGCACCGAAACAGGTCAGACACTGGCCCGCATCTGGTCGGACTCGGACCTGATCGTGGCCGAGTGCCTGCGTGCGCGGGCCTGGGTCGAACTGGATCCGGCCGAACTTGCGGCCGTCGTCTCGATGTTGGTCTACGAGGCCCGACGCGATGAGAGCACCGTAGAGCGGCTGCCGACCGCCGCGGTCCGAGAGGCGGTCGCGGCCACCACTCGGATCTGGGGTGAGCTGGCCGATGACGAGACCGAACACGGCCTACCCACCAGTCGCGAACCCGATCTCGGCTTTGCCTGGGCGGCCTACCGCTGGGCCCGACGCGAGAACCTCGATCGCGTCCTCGATGCTGCCTCGGCCAACGGCGGCGAGATGCTGGCCGGTGACTTCGTGCGCTGGTGCAAGCAGTTGGTCGACCTGCTGGAACAGATCGCTGCGGTGGGTGGTGAACCGAAGCTCTCCAGCACCGCTCGGCAGGCTATTGGCGCGATACGGCGCGGGGTCGTGGCGCAGGGAATGTCAGGCTAGCCGCTCGAACCGCGTGACGATTCGCTGATGTTTGGCTGGACCGGTCACATCCCACACGGTCCGCATCCGCGCCGCGCTGACCTGCACGAGACCGACGTAGAGGTCATCGACGCAGTCGTGGCGCACCACCTGCCCCGGCGTCCATGGGTGAAAGAGCCGCCCGTCGGCGAACGTCATCCACCACTGCCCGTCAATGAACTCCAAGCCGTACTCACGGCTCACCGTCAAGCACTGCTCGGCCCACGTCAGCTGACCGGCTTCGACCCAGCGCAGCCGGGCTGAGCCGGCCTCGATCGTGAGCCGCCCCTCGACCCGGCCGAACGTGCTCGTGCGGCGGTCGACGAGGCGGCGCTGCAGACGCCACTGGCCGACCAACTCCGGCAGATCCATATCGACAGTCTGCCCGCGCTAACCTCTTGGGAGGGTCGACGGTCGCAACAGAAGAGGTGTGACATGCAGCCAGGCGAGCGCGACGAGCCGGTTGACGCGACGGCACAGTTGCCGCCCGTCCCGGCCTACGCACCGCCCCAATTTCCACCGCCGCCCGAGTATCCAGCGCCGCCCTATCCAGCGCCGGGATACGGGCCACCCCAGTACGGCCCGCCGCCGACATACGGCCAGCAGTATGGGCCGCCGCAGTACGGCCCGGCCTATGGAGCAGCGGAGTATCCGCCGCCGGGGTACGGCCCGCCCGTCTACGCCCCCCCGCCGCCGCCTGCCGGACCGGTCCCGGCCCGACGGACCAAGCGGCTCCACGCGGGCTCGTGGATTCTCATCGCGGTGGTCACGCTCATCGCGGTGGCGGTGGTCGCTGTCTTCGCCATTCGGCCCAGTCCGTTGTTCAAGAAGGTGCTCGACCCGACCGCCGTGGCCCAGACGATCCAGTCGCAGTCGGCCAACGGCAACGGCAACTACACCGCCGTCTCGTGCCCGGCCAACGAACGCGTCAAGGCCGGCACGACGTTCGAGTGCACGGCCGCGGGGAACAAGCGGATTCGAGTGACGATCTTGCACGGGGACGGCACCTGGCAGTGGTCCCCGGTCAACTGACCTTCGCGATCGCGGCGAGGACGCGGTTGATCGAACTGTCCAGGCCATACTCGTCGGCGAGCTCGACGAGGCGGGCCGGATCGGCGGGCACGCTGCTCAGGCGGCCGTCGACGGCGGCCAGCTCGACGTCCAGGCGGGCGCGTACGACCTGGACGGCGCGCCAGAGGTAGTCCTGCGCCGCGAGAACCTTGGCGGCCGCTCCGGCGGGGAACCCCGGTTCGCCCCGCCTCGCGGCATCGAGGATCTGCTCGACCGAACCGAACCGATCGACCAAGGCGCCGGCCGTCTTGTCACCGACGCCGGCCACGCCCGGCAAGCCGTCGCTGGGATCTCCGCGGAGCACGGCGAAGTCCGCATAGCGCTCCGGCGTGACGCCGTAGCGTTGCTGCACCTCTGAGGGCCCGAGATCTTCGAGTTTCGCCAACCCGCGACCGGTGTAAAGCACGCGTACGTCATCGGTGGCCAGCGCGATCAGATCCCGATCGCCGGTGACGATCTCGATCGGGCCCGGCTCGCGGCGCGACAGTGTCGCGATCACGTCGTCGGCCTCGAACCCCGACGCCCCCGCGGTGGCCAGGCCGAGTGCGGTCAGCACCTCGAGCAGCACCGGAACCTGGGGCGAGAGCGCGTCCGGCACGGCCTCGCCACCCTCGGGCGCCACCCGGTGCGCCTTGTAGGTCGAGACGAGCGCGACCCGGAAGGCCGGCCGCCAATCGAGATCCAGACAGGCGATGTAGCGGCCGGGCCGCCTCCGGGTGATCAGCGTCGCCGACATGTCCAGGTAACCCCGGATCGCGTTGACCGGCCGTCCGTCCGGGGAGGTGACCGACTCGGGAACGCCGTAGAAAGCCCGAAAATAGAGACCGGCGGCGTCGATCAGCATGAGAGGACCGGACATCGCCGCCTGCTAGTAGACGCTGTGCGTCGGGTCGGTGGTCCCGCGCACGATCAGTTCGGTGGGGAGCACGTGCGACGTCGGCGGGGCCGGGTCGCCGGCCGCGGCGGCCAGCACCCGAGTCGTCAGTTCCTCGGCCTGCTCCCAGACCGGTTGCCGAATCGTGGTCAGGTCCAGCAGGTCGGCGCTGGCGTGATCGTCGAAGCCGACGAGGGCAATGTCCTGCGGCACGCGCAGACCGGCGCGCAGAATGGCCCGCAGGGCGCCGTAGGCCATCTCATCGGACTCGGCGAACACCGCGGTCGGTCGGTCGGGTCGGGCCAGGAGCACCTCGGTGGCCGACTGGCCGCCCTTGGTCGTGTAGTAGCCAAGGACCTCCAGGCTGGGGTCGTATTCGATCCCGGCACCGGCCAGGCTGTCGATGTAGCCGCGGCGGCGATGATGGGGCGGCGTGAACCGCATCGGGTCCTCAGAATCGCCGGCGACGTGGGCGATGCGCCGGTGTCCCAGCTCGAGCAGGTGCCCGACGGCGGTCGCCGCACCCGCGCGGTCGTCGATGCGGGTGGAATGAAAACCCTGATGGTCCACGCCGATGATGCCGATCGGGACCTTGAGCGAACGCAGCGCGTCCATCTCCGCGTCGGTGAGCACCAGGGTCGCGATGATGATCGCATCGACCCGCTTGCGCACCGGGAGATCCCGGAAGAACCGCTCCCGGCCGGTGGCATCACCGAGGTTGTAGAGCAGCAGATCCATGTTGGCGTCACCCAGCACACCCTCGATCGCGCCGAGCACCTCAGCGAAGAACCAGCGGTTGACGAAGGGGACCACCACTCCGACCGTCGCCGATCGACCACTGGCCAGGCGCGCGGCGAAGGGAGAGGCGACGTAGTCCAGTTCGCGCGCGGCGGTCAGAACACGGTCGCGGGTGGCTGGCGCGACGTCGGGCAGGCCGCGGAGCGACCTGGACACCGTCGCGATGGACACGCCGGCCAGTCGCGCGACGTCCTCGATGCTCGCTGCCATGGCTCTCGTCGAGCAACCTAACGCACGGCGCTTGGCCGACACCAGACTCAAGCTCGGGCCGGGAACGCTCAGCCGACGATGGGACACTGATTGCGTGCGCACGCTCTATCGAAACGGCCGGGTTTACAGCGCCGCGGATCCGTTCGCGACCGCGCTGCTGGTCGACGACGCCACGATCGCCTGGCTGGGCGGTGCCGACGCGGCGAGCGGGATCGACGCGGACGAGGTTGTCGACCTCCAGGACGCCTTCGTCACGCCGGCGTTCGTGGACGCGCACGTGCACGCCACCAGTGCCGGACTGGCCCTGACGCAGGTCGACCTGTCTCCGGCAACCACGCTCGCGCAGGCAATGGAGCTGGTCGAACGGCAGGCCCGGGCCGGGCGCGGCCGCCCGATCCTCGGCAGCGGATGGGACGAGACCCGCTGGCCCGAGCGACGGGCCCCCATGCGTTCCGAGCTTGATCGGGCCGGGTACGGGGGAGTGGTCTATCTGGCCCGCGTCGATCTGCATTCCGCGGTCGTCTCCTCGGCGCTCGCGGCCTCGATCGCACAGCTGTCCTCGTTACCGGGTTACTCCGAGCAGGTGCTGCAGCTGGAGGCTCACCACGCGGTCCGCGCGGCGGCGCAGTCGGCGTTGACCACTACCCAGATCCTCGAAGCGCAACGGGCCACCCGACGGCGGGCGGGGGAGCTCGGGATCGCGGCGCTACATGAGATGGCCGGCCCGGACATTGCCGGCGAGGACGACCTGATCAGCCTGCTGAAGCTGGCCGCCGACGAGCCCGGCCCTGAGATCTACGCCTACTGGGGTGAGTTGCTCGAGGTCGCCAAGGCGCTCGAGCTGGGGGCGATGGGGGCCGGTGGTGACCTGTTCTGCGACGGTTCGATCGGCTCGCATACCGCGGCCCTGACCGCTCCGTACGCCGACCGTCCCGGCACCAGCGGCGTGCTGCACCTTTCGACCGAGGCGATCGAACGCCATCTGCTGCTGTGCGCCGACGCCGGTGTGCAGGCCGGTTTTCACGCCATCGGCGACGCCGCCATTGATCAGGTCCTGGAGGCCGCCCGGGCCGCGTCGGCCAAGCTGGGTCGACGGGCCGGCTACGGTCATCGCCTCGAGCACGCCGAGCTGATCAACCATCCCGAACAGGTGGCCGAGGCCGGATTCACCGCATCGATGCAGCCGGCGTTCGACGCGGCTTGGGGCGGCGTCGACGGCATGTACAGCCGACGTCTCGGTGCCGAGCGCGCGGCGGCCCTGAACCCGTTCGCGAGGCTGGCCGCGGCCGGCGTGCCCCTCGCGTTCGGCTCCGACGCCCCGGTGACGGCGATGGATCCCTGGGCGGGCGTGCGGGCCGCCGCCTTCCCCCATGAGGCCTCGTCGGCGCTCAGCCCGCGGGCAGCGTTCGCCGCGCACACCCGCGGCGGGTGGCGGGCCATCGGACGCACCGAAGAGGGCCTGCTGCGGGTCGGCGCGCCGGCGACTTTCGCGGTCTGGTCGGCCGGCGAAGTGGGCGTTGACGCCAGCGATGAACGGGTTGCCCGCTGGAGCACCGACCCGCGAGCGGCGGTGCCGGGCCTGCCCGACGTCGGCCCCGGAGCGCCGTTGCCGACGTGCTTGCGCACCGTATTGCGCGGGCAGACGATCTTCCAGACGAGCGCGGCATGAGAACCCGATGGGCGGCCCTGACCGCCGTCGCCGGCGGTCTGATCGGCGTCGCCGCCTTTCCGCGGCTGGGAATCTGGCCCCTCGCGATCATCAGTGTCGCCCTGTTAAGCGTCGCCGTGGATGCCCGCCCGGCCCGGACCGCGGCCTGGCTGGGTTACCTCTACGGGCTGGCCTTCACGGTGCCGCTGCTGGCCTGGACCGGGGTTTATGTCGGTCCGTTCCCGTGGTTGCTGTTGTGCGCGGCCGAAAGTGCGTTCTTCGCCGCCCTGGGCGCCGCGCTGACGGTCCTGCAGCGGCGACGCCTCATGCCGGTCTGGGTGGGCTGTGCCTGGGTGCTTCAGGAGGCGCTGCGCGATCGACTGCCCTTTGGCGGCTTTCCCTGGGGGCGGCTGGCGTTCAGCCAATCCGTATCGCCCATCCGCTGGTTCGCCGCCCTGGGCGGCGCGCCACTGGTCACCTTCGTGGTGGCCCTCGCCGGCGGTGGGCTGGCGCTGGGCGCGCGGTCGGTGCGTCCGCGACTGGCCCAGCCGAAGGTGCTTGCGTTCGGCGTCGTCGTAGCTCTGTCCGTGCCGCTCATCGGAGCGTTCGCCGGGGTGGTGCTCAAGCCCCACCCGCACAACCATCAGGTGATCGCCGTCATCCAGGGCAACGTGCCCGACATCGGCTTGGCCTTCGAGGATCGCGCCGGACAGGTGCTCGACAACCACGTGGCCGAGACGATGAAGCTCGCGGCCCAGGTCAAGGCCGGCACCGCGCCGCAGCCGAGCCTGGTCATCTGGCCCGAGGATGCCTCCGACCTCGACCCCTTCCAGGACCAGAGCGCCTACACCGAGATCGACAGCGCGGTGAAGGCCGTGGGCGCGCCGATTCTGGTCGGCGCGATCCTGCAGGGGCCAGGTCCCACGCATCGGCGCAACGTCGGCATCCTGTGGTCGCCGACCACCGGCCCGGGCAGCCAGTACACCAAGCGCCACCCAGTGCCGTTCGGCGAATACATCCCGCTGCGCAGCCTGGCCCGAATCGTCAGCTCCGACGTCGACCTGGTGCCGCAGGACATGGTGGCCGGTACGGGCAACGGTCTGCTGAGCGGCGGTCCGTTCCCGATCGGCGACGTGATCTGCTTCGAAGTGGCCTACGACAGCCTCGTGGAGTCCTCCGTGCGGGCGGGGGCGCAACTGCTCGTGGTGCAAACGAACAACGCCACCTTCGGGCACACCGCCGAGACCTACCAACAGCTGGCGATGAGCAAGCTGCGCGCAGTGGAAACCGGTCGAACGGTGGTGCAGGCCGCCACGACCGGCAAGAGCGCAGTCATCGGTCCCG
This sequence comes from uncultured Actinomycetes bacterium, assembly GCA_963828015.1. Lineage (GTDB taxonomy): Bacteria > Actinomycetota > Actinomycetes > Mycobacteriales > Jatrophihabitantaceae > CAVPUA01. The sequence goes on along the minus strand of CAWHCD010000006.1, from coordinate 784,457 downwards.
ACGGCCACGTGATCAGCCAGTCGGGCGCGCTCTACACCTCGGCCATTCTCGAGAACGAAGTTCCCCTGTCCACTAGCACTACGCTGGCGGTTCGGCTCGGCGCCGTACCCGAGTATTTGCTGGCAGCGATCGCCATCGGGCTGCTCGTAGGGGTCACAATCGAGCAGTTGCGCGGCCGTCGGGCGCGCCCGAGGACGAAGGAGGCCGTGCCCGGATGAGCGAGGACGCCGACTCGGTAGGACGGGTATTGGTCATCATCCCGACGTACAACGAGCGCGAGAACATCGAGGACATCGTCGGGCGCGTCTTGCTCGAGCAGTCCGCCGTCGAGTTGCTCATCGTCGATGACGGCAGCCCGGACGGCACGGGTGAGCTGGCCGACAAGCTGGCGGCCGCGCACGACCGGGTGCATGTCCTGCACCGCGTTAGCAAGGCCGGGCTGGGCGCGGCCTATATCGCCGGCTTCGACTGGGGTTTGGCGGCCGACTACGACGTTCTGGTCGAGATGGACGCCGACGGCTCGCACGCCCCCGAGCAGCTGGGGCGGCTGCTGGCCGCACTGACGTCGGCCGATCTGGTCCTTGGCTCGCGATGGGTGCCCGGCGGCTCGGTCGTCAACTGGCCCAAGCTCCGCGAAGTCATATCGCGGGGCGGCAACCTCTACACCCGGCTCGCCCTTGGGATCTCGCTGCACGACGCCACTGGCGGTTACCGCGCCTATCGACGCGCCGTCCTCGAGCAGATCGACTACGCCGCGGTCGCCTCGGAGGGCTACTGCTTCCAGGTCGACCTTGCTTGGCGAGCATTGCGGGCCGGCTTCCGCGTCGTCGAGGTGCCGATCCGCTTCGTCGAACGTGAGCGCGGCGAGTCCAAGATGAGCAGCGCCATCGTGGCAGAGGCGCTGTTGCGCGTCACCCAATGGGGCGTTGCCTACCGCGGCGGCCAGCTCAGGACGCTGGTGCAGCGCAAGAGCTAGGCGCTCTTGGTCGTCCCGCGTCGCGCGCGCAGCACATCAAGGCGCTCGGCCAGGACCTCTTCGAGGTCGGCCACGCTGCGCCGCTCCATCAGCATGTCCCAGTGGGTGCGTGGGGGCTTGACCTTCTTGGCCTCGGGCTCCGGGCCGTCCACCAGCCGCGACGGGTTGCCATCGGTGCGGCACTCCCAGACGGTCGGAATCTCGGCCTCTTCGGAGAAGGGCACCCGGAAGACGTGTCCGGCCGGGCACTTGTACTCGGCGATGTTGCGGGGCGCCGGCTCAGCGCCGTACTCCGTCTCGTAGCTGACCGAGCCGAGACGACTGCCCCGAAGGGTGCGGTCCGCCATGACGAGTACCTCCTGCTGCCTACACGCCGGCGAAACCCACCAGCGAATCTGTTTGGCACAACGAACGAGCCGGTGCGGAGATTCCCCGCGAACCCGAGCAATGCCACCTGTCGTCTACGATCCCGCGACGGCTAGCCTGAGGTGGTCAGCCCGCCAGCGCACTCTCAGCTTTGCCGGACGTGCGCACAGCCAGATTGCGTGGAACTCGATGCCGACCCAAATCCCTGCCCCCCGACTCGCCGCCCTGGCCATCGGGGTGGGGCGGCTGGGTCTGGGCGCGGCCCTGCTGGTGCAACCTGAGCAGGGCACCCGAATGCTGGGCCTGGACACGGTCACCGCCGTGCGCATCAGTTGGCTGTCCCGGATGACCGCCGCCCGCGACATCGCGCTGGGCGCAGGAACCGTCGCGAGCGCAATCACCGGACGTGACAGCGGCTGGTGGCTGATCGGTGGCGCGGCCAGCGACGCGGTCGACGCCGTCGCCCTGGCCGGTGCGGTGCGAGCGGGCCGACTGCCACCGGCCCGGGCCGGCGCGATGGTCGCCCTGGCCCTGGGCGCTGCGGTCCTCGGGGGCGTCGTCGCCGAGGCCGTCCGACACTCCGGCTGATCGTCCGGCGATTGACCCGGCCCCACCCAACCGATAGCGTCCGGGCTGCGTGATGGCGATAGGAACCCGGTGTGAATCCGGGACGGTCGCGCCACTGTTAGCCCCCGTCTCGCACGAGGGCAAGTCAGACACTTCGCCATCGCGATGCCCATCCACTAGAGGGACGCAGAATCCCTGAAGGAGGCTCACATGAGCAGCATTTCCGTAGCCGATGCCACCGCAACGACACCCGAGATCGCCCCGCTGTCGAGCAAGCGAGTCGGCCTGTTGGTCGGCATCACGGTCTTCTTGGCGCTCGCCGCCTACTACTTCATCGGCGTCGACGAAGGAATGCTCTCGGTCTTCGGCAAGACGATGGTGGTCCACGAGTGGGTCCACGACGCGCGGCACTTCCTTGGTTTTCCCTGCCATTAGTCCCGGGCGGGACTAATGATGGAACTGAAGGTCATTCTTCGTGGCCTACTTGCTGGTTTCATCGCCGGAGTCTTGGGCTTCGTCTTCGCCCGGATCTTCGCCGAGCCGTACATCAACAAGGCCATCGCCTACGAATCCGGCCGCGATGAGGTGCTCGATCAGCTGAACAAGGCTGCCGGCCGCCCAGTGGCCGCCGACGGCCCCGAGCTCTTCTCGCGCACGGTTCAATCCACGGTCGGGCTGGCCACCGGGATCATCGGGTTCGCGACCGCGATGGGCGCCTTGGTCGCCGTGGTCTATTTGGTGCTTCACGCCCGGTTCAACGTGCGGCCCCGCACCGTGGCGCTGCTGATCTCGGGCTTCGGGTTTCTCGGCGTCTACCTGATGCCGTTCGTGAAGTACCCGGCCAACCCGCCGGCGATCGGGCACACCTTCACGATCACCACGCGAGGCCATCTGTACCTGACGATGGTCGGCGCTTCGCTCGTCGGGCTGGTCATCGCCTTCTACATCGGGCACCGGTTCCTGCAGCCGCGGTTCGGGGTGTTCAACGCCAGCTTGATCGCCGGCGCGGGCTACCTCGCAGCGATGTCGATTCTGATGGCCTGCCTGCCCAGCCTCGGCAATCTGGCCGCGAACGTCGCGCACCAGAATCAGTACGGCTACGCCCGGTCGGCTACCGAGACACCCCAGCCGATCATTGATGGGAGCGGCAAGCTGGTCTACCCGGGCTTCCCGGCCGATGTGCTCTGGAAGTTCCGGTTCTACTCGGTGATCAACCAGATGATCATCTGGACGACCATCGGATTGATCTTCTCGGCGCTGCTCGAACGCATTGTGGGGCGCAGGCCGCTGTCCAACCCGGTGCCGGACGCCAACCCCATGGGAGCGTCCTCGTAGCCAGGGCGGATTCGAACGAGGACGCGGCGGGGCCAATTGTCGCTGACGACATCGCCGCGCTGGGTCCGTTTTTCGAGTTCGACCACCATCCCCAGAGCGCCCCGGCAGCCACGCCGTGGGCCGAACTCCACCAGCTCCTCGACGATCCCGCTCGCCTGAGCGCGCGAATCGGCGCGGTGCGGGGAGCCCTGGCCGCGGCGGGGGAGCGGCCCCTCGATGCCATCGAAGTAAGGGTCGCTGCCTCGGTCGCTCACTTGGGCCTGGTGGCGCGGATCATCGCCGCCGGACTCGCGGTAACGGCCCTCACTGATCAGTTCCTGGTCGCCGATTTGCATTCCATGTGGTGGCAGGACGAACTCCGCGGTCCGTACCCGCTCTCGATCGCCGTCAGCCCACAGCCGTCCTCGTTGATCGGCGGCCCGGTGCGCTCGCTCACCGAGGCCGTCGGGCAGCTCGTCTCGGTGTCCGATCAGGTGCTGTGGGGGAACGTGGCGTCCGCGATCAACAGCGCAGCGACAATCATCGTCGCTCGACGCCCGGAACTGACCCAGCGGGTCGTGGCCCTTGCGACCACGATGCTGGATCAAACTCCACATCAGGCGCCCAATCCCGACCTGGGCGCCGCCTTTCGCCGGGGAAGTTGCTGCCTGATCTATCGCGCGTCACCCGCGCCGGCTCTGCGGACCGGCCAAGACCTGTGCGGCGACTGCGTCCTGCGGACCTGAATCGTCCTGTCAACGTTATGTCAACCAGGACCGCACGAGCGAGGTAGGCGGGTAGGACGTAACAACCGAGCTGAGCGTCTCGGCGCATCGCGCCGAATCCCGTTCGTAGCGACTCATCGGCGGCGGTCTGCTCACGATGCGTCGCACCGGCGACGATGTGCCGATTGGGCCGCCCGGAGGGCCCGATCAGAACATTGTCGCCGCCGGTCGGAACCCTCGCGCGGGTTGCACCACCCGGGCTCAGTTCGCCGATAATCGACACCACCTACCGAACTCCCGTACGGATTGGGATCGGTTGCGGCTTTCAGCCAGTCGCCGATCCGTCGAAGTTCACGCCAAACAGCGGGCGGATCACTACGGCGTTGGGCTTCCAACTCGGCGATGTGGTGCAGGGCCAACGAGGCGGCGAGCCAGACGGCGGCGGTCGGCCCGGCGTTCGCCAGCGCGGCGGCGATCACTGCCAGGGTGGCGTCTGGTGCTGGTCCGGGCTCGGGCCGGTGCAGGGTGGCGTGCCGGTAGCGCAGGCAGGAGATCGCGCCGGCCCTCGTGTCGAACGGTCGCGGGATCGGTCTCGGGTCGTTGGCCGGCGGCTGCGCCCACCACTGCCGGCGCAGCGTCGCGCCGTGCGGTCGCTGCACGAGCACCAGGGCCACTATGCCCAGGTGCTGGCCGTTCTCGGTCACGCTGATCGCGTGATGGGCCTGCGGCAAGGTCGGTTCGATGCGGGCGAGTCCTGGTGGCATAGATGGGTCCCGTGCTGGCGCTGATGGGTGGACGGTCGGCGGGGTGGGGGGCCCTGGGCCGCGGCAAGCGAAGCGCGCGGCTCGGGGTCCACCCCGGCGCCCGTGCCTCACTTGGGCTGCTGGGGTTAGTCGATGACGGCGATGGTCACGCTGACCCGCAGGCCGCGTGCGTCATGGATCGGTGCGTCGTGATCGGCGCACGCAGCGCACGTCCACCAGTCCGCGAGGTGGTGCCCGTCCTGGTCGTGCAACGTCAACAACCCGAGCGCGGGTCGGGTCAGGCACGCTTCGCAGATCACGGTCATGGCTCGATCCAGGCGACGTCGTCGGGGTGCACGATCTCGGGCTGGGTGGCGTTCTCCCACCGCACCCGCAGGCCGGTGCGCTCGATGCGGATGATCCGCCCGACTGGCCCGTCGGCGTGGCCGTCCAGGCCGATGTAACGCACCTTCGCGCCGATCATGCTGCGGTGGATCGCGGCGGCTGCGTCCAGAGCGGTAGTCCATTCGGTGAAGCGGTCGGTCGGCTTGGTCATTCGCGGGTTCCCTTCCTCGTGATCGGGCGGATGCCCGAACAACTCGCGACTCGACCGGGCCGCAGCGCAGCAGGTCCAGGGCGGCCGAAGGCCGTCACGAAGTGACCGGAGCGCAGCGAAGGCCCTTGACGTGCGAAGCGAAGGTCTGGTCCCTCTGCCGGGGGCTCGGGGCTGGCGAAGGCCCCGACTACCCACCTGAGTGGGCCGCTGCCCGGAGCTACCGCCGCGTCCCGGATCGTGCGCGGCCCTTATGCCTGCGGGTCGGGCTTCGCGCTCGCGGGGCACTATGTGCTTGTGAGCGAATCATGGGCGAGTGTGGCGCTGGCCAGCTGCCTCGACCATTTGCAGGTGTCGACGGTTACTGAGGCTCGGAGCGTGATCGTCGAGTCGGCGTGGGTGGACACTGCCGAATCGTTCTGCGTGATCTATCGCCCGCCGTTTGACCCAGATCGGCGAGTAGGGCTCAGGCGGGCGCGAGAGGATGCCGCCGCGTCACGGGGCGACGACTGGTGGCCGGGGAAGATGACAGACGCCTATGACATGGGCGATCTAGACAATCCCGATCCAGTGGCCTTCGGAAAGAACGTCGCCGACTTCGACATCGGCGAACCGATGGGCTCCGTCGTTGACGCGCTGGTGATCGACACCGCTGGTATTGGCTGGTGGGGGTCATTGACCCAGGTCCCACCCGCTACCGACAGCTTGGCACCCCCGGTCCTGTAACACGGGGGTGCAAACACCACCCAAGTAGCGTCAGCATGTGCCCGATGAAGAAGAAATAGACGATGGTCGGCAACAGAACCTGATCGTCACGCTCGAATCGCCAAGCGCGGCACGGCTAGCGGACCTCGCCTCGATCCTCCAAGACCTCCGCTTCATCGTCGGTTGCTGCGATCTGTTGATGGCCCAGCTCAGGCTGCCGGATCCTGAGCGGGACGGCGTGGCTGTCGCAGCGGCCTGGTCCGCTGCCTTGATCGCATACCGCCGATGCTTCAACACCGGAGTGCGGGGAGGTCTTACCGTCGCCGATGTGCAGGCTCTAGGCCTGCAGGGGGAGGTGCTTGAATTCCACAAGTTCCTCCATGACATGCGTGACAAGCACATCGCCCACTCCGTCAACCCATACGAGGTAGTACGGATTGGAGCTGTCCTCTCGCCGCCGGAGTCAGTAGATCGGAAGGTCGAGGGCATCGCCACGCTTTCGATGAAACACGTGGTCGCCGACGAGACAGGGGTCTTGCAGCTCGGCGGACTCGCGACGAGCCTTGCTCAGCTGGTCGCCCGACAGTGCGAAGAACAGCAACAGATCGTTCAGTCCGAGGCGGAGAGCATGGACATTCAGAAGCTATATCAGCTGCCAACCATGCGGGTGACCGCACCGGGACCTGAGCAAGCCAGCTCAGGTCGCCGCAGCCAAACTGAGCTCTAGCCTCCACTTCCCAGTCGTAGGAACGTCGTATTCTCAGTTCTGTGACTGACACGGTGCAGGGTGACGCGGTCCCCGAGACGGTTGGCGATGGCCGGGGTGTGGCTGAGGTCGGGTGGAAAGCGGCGGTCGAGAAGCTGGCGTTGAAGGCGGCGATCCCGATGGAGCCGCTGCTTCGGCGCTTCGCCCTGGGCGACGTTCAGGAGCTGATCGGGTTCTGGGCGCTGTGGCAGTTGGAGGGCGGATCCGCTGGTTTAGAAAGGCTTGGCATGCCCAAGTCGACCATCTATCGCAAGGTCAACTTGTTCCGTGAGTCCTTCGGTGTGCATCCGGACGTGTTCGCGTTTCCTGGCCTGACCGCTGACCCGGAGACCTACCTCAAGTCGTTCGGACTGCCTGCCGGTGTGGACGCTGCCGACATGCCCAAGGTCCTCGCCCACGGTCGCACCGGCCCCGCGAAACTGCCTCGCTAACGAGACACGCGGACACTACTTCATTCTCAAGTTTGGGAATCACTGCTAGTTTGGCTGCATGCCGTCGAGTCTCATCCGTGAGAACGACTCGACGCTGCCGCCAACCACTGGGTGTCCCACTGACGCGACCGGGCCGCGTGAACTGCTGTCCGGCATCGACACTCTCGACCTGACCTGCAAGAGCCCAGCGCCGACGGCGCTGGTGGCCGACCTGGATGCGTTGAAGGTCGAGGCGGGGGAGAACCCTCGCCAGGCGGTGCCGTTCGCGGTGGGCGATGACGTGTTCCGGGTCGCCGCGTCAGGCATGGGTGCATGGTGGCCGTATCGGTTGGAGCACCGGCTCGGGATGCTGGCGGTGGGGGAGTCGGCCAACCGTCCGGCCTGGCGGCTCAGTCTGGCGGCGGAAGCGCTGCACGTCGACGGGGCGGCGGCGGTCGTCGAGTTCTGGACTCGCACGCTGGAAGCACTGACCGGCGGGCCGGTCCAGTTGATGGTGTCGCGGCTCGACGTCCATGCCGACTTCGCCGGACTGAACATCAGCGAGGCCGACCGGCGATCGTTCGTCTGCCGCTCAGGCCGGGAGTCGGTCGAGATGAGCAACGGCGCGTTGCAGACGCTGTATTGGGGCAAGGGCGGCGAGGTCGTGGCCCGCATCTACGACAAGCTCGCCGAGGTCCAGGCCACCGGCAACGGCGGCTATCTGCTCGGGCTCTACGGTGAGGCCGGGATCGGTGAGCACGACCAGGTGCAGCGCGTCGAGGCGCAGGTCCGGCGCGATGCGTTGAGGTCGATGCACGTTATGTCAGCTGACGATGCGATAGCCCGTGCCGGGGAGGTCTACCTCTACGTCGTCGGAAAATGGCTCCGGCTCATCGACGCGACCTCAGCGACCCGACGGGAACGGGCGGCACTCGATCCGCGCTGGACGGTTGTGCAGTCGGCTCGGGTCGCCGCCGGTGTTGAGGCCGCTGGACGCACCAGGCCGGATCGTCACGTCCCGGCGTTGTCCAACATCGTGCCGATGCTCGCCGGGTTGCTGGTGTCCGGCGGTGCTGCGCTGGGCGTGAACGATTTCGAGACCGCCTGCCGCCAGCTCGCCCTGCACGCAGCGGGCTACCTCGAGGAACGCGGGCGCGACTTCAAGGCCGAGGTACAAGCCCGGCGTCTGGAGTTCCAGCCCTCTTAAGTTCGCCGATAATCGACATTATGTCAATAACCAGTTGGACGGCCATACCGAGCCCTTCACCCGCGGCTACCGCACCAGTTTGAGCCGCGACGTCAGAGCTGACGGCGATTCTGCTACGCCGACCGCAAGTAGTCGGCGATCGGCGCTGACGAGGGGCACGCCGATCGCCGCGGCGGCCGCAGCCCAGCTGGCGTCGTAAAACGTCAGCGCGTGCGTCCCGGCCAGACTGGCCGCATCGCGAAGCCAAGCGGGCGCCATGGCAATAGGCGAGCCGACGATCGTCAGGAGATCGTCGAGTTGATCGCCGACATCGAGGGCGGGCCACTTGAGCGCCCGGGTCAGTACGTTACCGACCTCATAGATCGCCAAGTCCAGTACGTGTGCGTCGAGGTCGCCGCGAATGTGCGCGTCTCGAATCGCCCGCGCCTCTGCGAGTTCACCCTCGCCCGCGTCGTGGAACCATTTGATCAATACGGATGTGTCGATGAGAACGCGCGTCACCGACGTTCGTCACGCTCGGACCGTACGAGGTCGGCCGAATCGAATCTGCCGGCGGCGAGAAATCGGCGCTCGGAGCGTTCGATCGCGGCGGCGAGTTCCGCCGGATCGGGCCGAGCCAGTTCGCGCCGCGCGGCGGCGGCCAGCAGTGCGCTGCGGCTGGTCGACCTGCGCCTGGCTTCCGCGTCGAGCTGCGCGAGGAGATCGTCGGGCAGCGACACCATCACCTTGGACATGGTCCTGAGTATAGCCGTGGGTATTGCCAGTTGGATGGCTAGGTTAACCTGGTCGTGAATGGGAGTCACTTCGAATGGCGACGAAACCAGATTTCGGACGCTCACCCAAGTACCGCCCGGCGCCACGGCGAGAAGGCGTCCTCACGCTCGGCGTATTCGCCCACACCGAGGTCGGCAATCTCGCGAAGTGACGGCGCGGCGCGCAGGGTGTGCGCGATGTGCTCGGTCACGAACTCGTCGATACCCTCGCCGTGACCTCCTCCGCAGTGGAAATCCCACAGTTCGGCCCCCCGTTCGTCCTGCGTGCGCACTACGAACCGGATGGGCTCGTTCTCGTGCCGCATGTGGGTGCAGACGATCACTCTTGTGTCGGGGCGGGCCGGTAGCGGCCACGGCGGATCGACGCAGAGCGCGCCGGAGCGTGGCCGCGGGACCCGCCAGGCCGGCGGCTGCAACATCTCGAGCTCCCGCGGTGCGCCCGGTTGCCACGCGAAGATGCCGCTCGTCGTCGGCCAGACGAGTTGGAGTGCCGGCACCGGAGCACGGTGGAACCACGCCGACCGCAGACCGATACGTTGGCGCCCGACGTCACTCACCTCATCGACCGTGACCGGCACGTTGGACAGCACCGTCTCGAGCACATCGCCGGGGCGCACCCGAAGGCCGTGGCGCACGACCCGCTCGGCGAGGGTGTTCAGCGCGTAGTGCATCAGCTCGCGCGGGAGCCCGCTCATCGCGAGCTCCGGATGGCCGACGCCGTGCATCAACCCAATCGTGTACGCGAACGGCGGGCCGTCGTCAGGGACGCCAGCAGCCGCGTTGCACCCCGGGCAGGAGCATTCGTCACCGACGTGCACGACCTGCCAGCCGAACCGCCGGACTGTCCTGATGCAGTCGCGATCGTGGTCGGCCAGGCGGCTCTTCTTGGATGGTTGCCCGGGCCGACAGACGTGGCAGCGGCAGCCGGCTACGGCGGGAAATAGGACTCTGGCTGAGGTCGTCATGTCGCAGAGGTTGCCGCAAGGGTCTGACAAATTCGACGATACTGGGCAACCGGCCGCCCGAATGCGGTTAGGGAACCAACACGATCCGTGCGGACGTATCGATATCCGACCACGCTCGTTCGACATCACGCAGCGGCACGGCTCGAGCGTCGCTCTCCAGACGGCCCGCAGCGATCTCCTGCACGAGCGCGGGTAATTCGCCCACGATGGCCCGGGTGCTCACCGAACCCTGCCCGCTGCCGACGATCTGCAACCGGCTAGCCCGCAGCGCGGCCGACAAGATCGCGGCGGAAGGGCCGGCCACCGATCCGATCTGAATCCAGACCAACGGACGATCCTCATCCACTCGGCCCGCAACCAGCGCCGGCAGGAGCGTCGCCGTCGGCTCCCCCCAGACGTAGTCGAGCACCACGTCGACCTCACCGCCGGCCCGGCCGAGACGGGCGCTGACGGCGTCGGGCGTGCCCGCCAGCGACACCGTCTGCGTGGCCCCGAAATCCGTGAGAGCGGCGAGCCGTGACCCATCGCGGCCGGCCGCGATGACCTGTCCCGCCCCGAGCAGCCTCGCGACCTGCACCGCCAACTGCCCCGCGTTGCCCGTCGCGCCCAGCACGAGCACGTTCTGACCGGCGTAAAACTGGATCCGCTGACGTAGCGCCACCCACGAGGACATCGCCGGGTTCATCGCGGCGGCAAGCGCAATCGGGTCGGTGCCCTCGGGCAGGACGACGCTGCGACGCTCGTCGATCACCGTCTGCTCGGCCATAGCCCCCATCGTCGTATCCGGGAGTACGAAGTAGCGCAGCCGCCCGTCCGCTCCCCGACCGACCCCATCGATCCCCGGCACGAGCGGCAACTCATCGGTGCTCGTGTAATGCGAGCCGTTGGACTGTGAGCGCACTCGCGGATGCAGTCCGGATGCGAGGACGTCGACGATCAGCCCATGCGAGCCGGTGACGGCCGGCAGGGCGAAGTCCGAGCAGCGCGGCGGCGAATCGAACCTGGAAATCACGGCAGCCTTCATGGCTACTCCCCCATTTAGTTGGTGGTACGAAGTAAAAAATCTAGTTGGTATTACGAATCATGTCAACTAGGCTGACCCGATGGCGACACCACCGGCGATGCCCGAGCACGACCCCCTGGTCGATGCCCTGGTGCAGTCGGCCTTTGCGACGATGGCCGTATTGAACCGGGTGGGCGCGGAGCACGACCTGTCGCTGACCCAACTGCGGGTGCTCGCGATTCTGCGCGACCGTCGGCTGAGAATGACTGCCCTCGCCGACTACCTGGGTCTGGAGAAGTCCACCATGTCCGGGCTGGTGAACCGGGCCGAACAGCGCGGCCTGATGCAGCGCGCGGCCAGCGCCGAGGACGGACGAGCCGTCGACGTGTACCTGAGCCCGGCGGGCGCCGTCCTGGCCGACCGCATCTACGCGAGCGTGGAGCAGGCACTCGCGCCGGCGACGTCGGGGCTCACTCCGCCGGACCGCCTACGGCTGCAGACGCTGCTCTTCCGGACGGTGGCTCACCGATGACCGTCTACATCGCACTACTGCGCGGGATCAACGTCGGCGGGGTTCGCTTGTCGATGGCCGACCTGCGCCGCATCGCGAATGGCTGCGGGTTCACGGAGCCGAAAACCTATATACAGAGCGGCAATCTCGTCTTCACCAGCTCACGCCGAAACACTGACGCCCTGGCCGACGATCTGCGCACCGCCATCCGCGCAGACGTGTCGCTCGACGTCCCAATCATGATCCGGACCGCGGCCGAGCTAAGAGCAGTGGTCGAGCACAACCCCTTCCTGGCCGAGGGTCAGAACGAGGCCATGCAGAGCGTCTCGTTCTTCGCCGAACGCGTCGACCCGGCGCTGTTCGCCGATGTCGACCTAGACCGGTTCGCGCCCGAGGCCCTTCGCATAGTCGGCCGTGAGGTCTATCTCCATCTGCCCGTGGGCACCGGCCACAGCCCGATGCTCAAGGAGATCGGACGTCGGAAGGGTCTGGCAATCGGCACGGCTCGCAACTGGCGCACCGTAACCACCCTGTTGGCGATGGCCCGCGACAGCTAGGCGACGGCCTGCTCGAGGTCGAACAGCTCATCGTCGAGATACCCCAGCAACCGCTGCAGGTGGGGCACGCTGCGCCGGCATCCGGTGAGGCCGAAGGCCAGCTGGTCGGAATAGCTCGTACAGGTGATGTTGAGTGCCTGACCATCGACCGGCACCGACAGCGGATACAGACCGTCCAGCCGGGCGCCGTTCCAGTACTGCGGGCGCCGCGGACCGGGAATGTTGGAGATGATCAGGTTGAACGGTGGCCGCGACAACTCCGGTAGCCCGAACATCGGCAGCAGGAGCGGGGCCAGACCGATTCCGGTCATCGCGATCAACTGGTTCGCCGACATCTCCCGCAGCGCCCGCTTGCCGTTCGTCATCGACCGCGAGATCTCCGCCAGCCGCTCGCCCGGATCGGCCAGATGGGTAGCCAGGTTGGTCATCACCGCTCCGACCGCGTTCCCGTCGCCGGTGTCACCGCGGGGTCGCAGCGACACCGGGACCATCGCGATCAGGGGCTCGCTGGGCAATGCGCTGAAGCTGAGCAGATAGGTGCGCAGCGCGCCGGCGCACATGGCCAGCACCACGTCGTTCAACGTCGAGCCACCGGCTTTGGCCACCTGCTTGACGCGGCCGATCGGCCAGGACTGGGCCGCGAACCGGCGCGCCCCGGTGATCGGCACATTGAGCATGGTCTTCGGCGCCGAGAGCGACAGCGTGGTGCTCTGCCCGTGCATCGCGCGGTTCACGGTCTTGGCCAGCACGACGGGAAGACCCGCCGCCTCAGCGGCCAACGCGAGGGCGCTGCGCAGCACCGAGGGATTCGGCGGCTCGACCTGGACCTCGGCCACCGACCCCGCGGGCTGTCGCGCCCACGGCGCCACCATCCCGCGCGCCGCCGCATCAGTGGACAATCCGTCTTGCAGCAACCGCACCGCTCCGACGCCGTCGATCATCGAATGATGGATCTTGAAGTAGACGGCGTACCGCCCGTCCTCCAGACCCTCGACGAGGTGGCATTCCCACAATGGACGATGGCGATCGAGCAGCGTGCTGTGCAGGCGCGAACACAGCGCCAGCAACTCCAGCACCCGCCCGGGCGCGGGCAGCGCATTGCGTCGCACGTGATGCTCGATGTCGAACTGGCCGTCCTGCTCCCACCCCCACTGACCGGCCGAACGGATCGAGCGCCGGGCCCGCTTGCTGAACATGGCTGCCGGCTCGTCCTCGGCGATGGCGACGTCGAACATGGCCCGTACATCCATCGCGTCGGCACCCTCGGGTGGCTGGAACAGCTGCAAGCCACCGACATGCATGGGATGCTCGCGCGCCTCGGTCACAAGAAACAGCGAGTCCACCGGGCTCATCGGCAGCACCATCGACGCCTCCAGACATTGACCGCCGATTCTGTCACTCGGACCCGGCGCTGACTAATGCCCCTAGCGATCTATGGACCGGCGATATGTACCGGACCGTGCGCGTCCTCGCACACATGGCTCGCACTAATGCCATCCGCGGTCGTCACCAGGTGATCGACCTGCAGCGTCGCGTGCGAGAGGTGATAGTCGGCCGCCAGCACCTGGCGCAGCGTCTCCCCGACCTGGTGGCATCCATAGGCCGGCTCCACCAGGACGTGGGCCGACACGGCCGATTCGCCCGGCCCGATCTGCCACACGTGCAGGTCGTGTACCTGAGCCACGCCGTCGACGCAGGCCAGCGCGTGACCGACCACCGCTGGATCGATATCCCGGGGCGCCGCTTCCAGGAACACGCGCCCGGCGGCCCGCACGAGGGCAACGCCGGAGATGACCATCAGCGTCGCGATCAACAGCGAGGCGACCGCGTCGGCTCGGTCCCAGCCGCTGATGACGATGGCCAGTCCGGCGAGGGCTGTCGCCGCGAACGCCCACAAGTCGTTGAGCAGATGAGCCAGCGCACCACGCACGCTCATCCGCGATCGATCGGCTCGTGCCGTTGCGCCGGAGGCGAGGATGTTGACCGCCACCCCGATCAGGGCGACAGCGAACATCACCGAGCCGGTCGGGTTGCCCGGATGGATCAGGTGCCGGATTGCCTGGACGGCGAACCAGGCGGCGAGCAACAGCAAGGTGATGCCGTTGGCCTGCCCGGCCAGTGCGTCGATGCGGGCGAAGCCGAACGTGTACGACCCCCGTGCCGGGCGCGATCCCAGCCGGATGGCCACGATCGCCAGGGCCAGCGCGACGACGTCGGTAAGCATGTGCGCGGCGTCGGTGAGCAGCGCGGTGGAGTGAGCCAGCCACCCGGCGATCGCCTCGCCGACCAGGAACAGCGTCAGCGCCGTGAGCGCGACGATCAGCCAGCGCTGGTCGGAGTCCGCCGACGCCGAATGCCCATGATCATGGCCCACACGACCAGTGTCTCACCAGCTGGAGAACAGGGGGCGTCCCTCGGCGTACCCGGAACTGCTCTGAACACCGACCACGGCCTGCTCGGCGAACTCGGCCAGCGAACGGGCTCCGGCGTAGGTGCAGGCCGAACGAACCCCGGCCACGATCGAGTCGACCAGATCCTCTACCCCGGGCCGCGCCGGGTCGAGGTACATCCGCCCGGTTGAGATGCCCTCCTCGAACAGTGCCTTGCGGGCCTGCTCGAAGGCTCCGTCGCCGCTGCTACGGTTCGCGACCGCCCGCGCGGACGCCATGCCGAAGCTGTCCTTGTACATACGCCCGTCCGGGGCCGTGAGCAGATCGCCGGGTGACTCGTAGGTCCCCGCGAACCAGGAACCGATCATGACCGCGGACGCACCGGCGGCCAGCGCCAGGGCCACGTCACGCGGGTGCCGGACGCCACCGTCGGCCCAGACGTGCGCACCCAACTGGGCCGCGGCCACGGCGCACTCCAGAACCGCGGAGAACTGTGGGCGTCCGACGCCGGTCATCATGCGGGTCGTGCACATCGCACCGGGCCCGACACCGACCTTGACGATGTCGGCACCGGCCGCGATGAGGTCACGAGTTCCCTCGGCGGACACGACGTTGCCGGCCACCACAGGGATCGCCGGGCCCAGTGCGCGTACGGCGGAGAGCGCGTCGAGCATGCGCTGCTGATGGCCGTGGGCAGTGTCGATGACCAGCAGGTCGACGCCGGCGGCGATGAGCCGTTCGGCCTTCCCGGCCACGTCCCCGTTCACACCGATCGCCGCCGCGATGCGCAGGCGACCAGACGCGTCCACCGCGGGCGCGTAGAGCGTGGCCCGCAAGGCGGAGGTGCGGGTCAACACGCCGACGAGCTGGCCGGCGGGGTCGACCACTGGCGCCAGCTTGCGGCGAGCAGCGTCCAACGCCTCGAACGCCTCCTGCGGATCGACTGTTTCGGCCAGCGTGACGAGCTGCGCGGACATCACCTGGTGCAGCTGAGCGAAGCGGTCGGCTCCCAGACAGTCGGCTTCGGTCACCACCCCGATCGGGCGACCGCCATCGACGACGATGACGGCCCCATGGGCGCGCTTGGGCAGCAGGGCGAGCGCGTCGCCCACGGTCTGATTCGGGGCCAGGGTGATGGCCGTGTCGTGTACGACGTGGCAGGCCTTGACCGTAGCCACCACGTCAGCGACCACGTCGGTCGGAATGTCCTGCGGGATCACGGCCAGGCCGCCGCGCCGGGCAATCGTCTCGGCCATCCGGCGACCGGCGACGGCGGTCATGTTGGCCGCGACCAGCGGGATCGTGGCCCCGCTGCCGTCGGTCGTCGCGAGATCGACATCGAAGCGGGAGGAGACCGAGGACCGTCCCGGCACCATGAAGACATCGTCGTAGGTGAGTTCGAAGGCCGGTGGGGCGTTGAGGAAGCGCACGAGATAGGCAGTCTAGTCGCGATTCCCGACCATCTAGGCTTGGTCGTCGTGACGATCGCGGTGTTCGACGTGGACGGTGTGGTCGCCGATGTGCGGCATCGGCTGCACCACATCGAAGGCCCGCGCAAGAGCTGGGACGATTTCTTCGCCGAGGTCGCCGATGACGCCCCCCTGCAGCGGGGTCTCGACCTGGTCGCCGAACACCGCCGGCTCCACGACATCGTCTGGCTCACCGGCCGCCCGTCCTGGCTACGCCGGGACACGAAGGAATGGCTTCAGGCGCACGGGCTGCCGGTCGATGAGCTTCATATGCGCCCGGGCGGAGACTTTCGCCCCGCTCGCCGGTTCAAGTTGGAGGTGCTCGCCCGGTTGGCACCGCGCGGCATCGCCGTCTTCGTCGACGACGACACCGAGGTGATCGATGCCGCCGTAGCCGCCGGGCTCCCGACATTCTTCGCCGACTGGCTGCCCCGCGACCGGGCGTTGCGCGATGGGCAGGATCGGCTGGGTCGCACGTAGTTCGGCCGAAACGAATCTAAGTACGCGCTGAGCGCCTATTTGTATGAGACCGAAACTTTACCGGCGCGGTGCTGGATATTGCTTCAAACGCGGAGCACACTTGGCTCGTACATGACAGCAAGCGCTTACACGCGAACGCTGACAACCGTGAGGGATCTGGGATCTATGAACGCCACTTCAGCAGTAGCCGAACCTCGGCACTGCGAACACACCCCCACCTGCCCGTCCTGCGACGACTTCGCCCGCGATGCCGCCCACGTTCTCGTCGCCCACCCCGAGCAAGGCTGGAGCCTCTTGTGCAACGGGGTCGTCCTCTTCGAGGACACCGGTGAGCTGCTACCCGACGGCCAGAGCATCGCCGCCCGCCGCGAGGAACTCCTCAGCGCGGCGGCCCACCGCCCGCGCTGATCTCTACCCGCGCCGGTTTCTAGCCCACCCGCAGAGCTACCTGCGAAATATGGGCGTCAACGCCCAAGTCGCTGACCTGACCGGTGCTGACGTCGTACGCGACCAGCCGCTGGGGCTGGGCGGCCACGAACAGCCACCGGCTATCCGGTGACCACACCGCGGTAGGGAAAACCGAGACGTCGGTCTCGTCAAGGCCGAGGTTCGTGTCTCGGTCGCGACCACTGACCAGGTCGATCAGGTGCATGCTCGGCGGTCCACCAGTGCCGGTTTCCAGCACCGCCGCGGTGTCGCCGTCCGGCGACACAACGCCGCTTCCCCCGTAGATCGCGTCCGCCCGCACCCCAGTGATCGCCCGCCGGACGCCGGTGCGCTGCGCGACGTCGTAGGTCGCGCACCGATACTGCGCGTCGCACTCAGAAATCAGCCAGCCGGTCGGGCCGGCGGCCAGCACCTGGCCGGTCGTGATCCGCGAGACGCCGCTCGGGCGCAGGTCGTATTCGCCGCTGGTCGCGCTGAACATCAGGTACCCCGAGCCGTCGGAGACCACCTCCGCGTCTGCCGGCACCGGCATCACCAACCCGGCGTTGTGGCCGGCGAAGTCAACCAGGGTGGCCTGGGTGCCCGCGCTGCTGATCGTCCAGAAGTGAGTCGAGTCCGGGCCGGGGATCGCTCCCCCGACATCCAGTGGCCCGGTCCCGGCGGCCTGGGCCGGCTGGCCGTCCGGCACGAGATATCCCTCGAGGCCGTTGTAGGGCCGCACCAGGGCGCTCGTCGGCCCGACGACGAAGGACTGCGCGCCGCTGGCATTGTCATGCGTCGGTACCGCGGTGGTGGTGACCACGCCTTGGGCCAGCTGGACGCGGACCACGCCGCTGGCGCCCTGTCCGAACAGCTGCCAGCCCGCCGGCACGCTCAGCAGCGCGTGCCCACGGTCGGCAACCACGGGAACGGTGACCGTCGCAGGGTCAGACGCGGGCGGAAACGGTACCGGCGAGCTTGGCTGGCCGGCCGAGGTCGAGGTGCCGCTGACCGGAGCCGCCTCCGGGTGGTTCGCACCTCGCTGGGCATGCACGACCGCGACCAGGCCGAGCAGGGCCACCACCGCGGCCGCCCCGGCGACGTACCACCGGCCCGGTCGTCCTGTCCGGGTGGTGAGGTCATCCGGTGGCGGTTCGGGCGGCACCTCGAAGCCGACCCACTCGACCGGCGTCCGCCGATCCTGATCGCCGCCAGCCATGTCCCCATCATCACCGCTGGCCGCGCGCCCGTCACATAACTAGTCGGCGAAGGCCTCGATGGGCGGGCACGCGCAGATCAGGTTGCGGTCGCCGTAGGCCTGATCGATCCGGCGCACCGGTGGCCAGTACTTGCTGGCCCGATCAGTCCCGGGCGGGAACGCCGCGAGCTCGCGCGAGTACGGGTGGTCCCACTCGCCGATCACCGAGTTCGCCGTATGCGGCGCGTTGCGCAGCGGGTTGTCCTCCACCGGCCACTCCCCCGCGCCGACCCGGTCGATCTCGGCCTTGATCGCGATCATCGCGTCGATGAACCGGTCGAGCTCGACCAGATCTTCGGATTCGGTCGGCTCCACCATCAGCGTGCCGGCGACCGGGAACGACATCGTCGGCGCGTGGAACCCATAGTCGATCAGGCGCTTGGCCACGTCGTCGACGCTGACACCCGTCGCGGCGGTGATCGGGCGCAGATCGAGGATGCACTCGTGCGCCACCAATCCGTTCGCCCCCGTGTAGAGCACCGGGTAGTGCTCGTCCAAGCGTCGGGCCACGTAGTTGGCGGCTAGGATGGCCGACCCGGTGGCGGCCGTGAGCCCATCGGGGCCCATCAGCCGGACATAGGCCCAGCTGATCGGCAGGATCGACGCCGAACCCCAGGGAGCGGCCGAGATAGCTCCCGCACCGGTGGCCGGGCCGGCCAGCGCCTGGATCGGGTGGTTGGGCAGGTAGGGCGCGAGGTGGGTACGGACGCCGATCGGGCCGACCCCGGGGCCTCCGCCACCGTGCGGGATGCAGAACGTCTTGTGCAGGTTCAGATGCGAGACATCAGCACCGAAGCGCCCCGGACGGGCGAGGCCGACCATCGCGTTGAGGTTGGCGCCATCGACGTAGACCTGTCCGCCGGCGTCGTGCACGAGCGCGCATACCTCACTGATGTGTTCCTCGAAGACGCCGTGGGTCGACGGGTAGGTCAGCATGATCGCGGCCAGGGTGTCGGCGTGCTCGGCGATCTTGGCCTGGAGATCGGCGAAATCGATCTCACCGTCCTCACCACCGGTCTTGACGACGACGACCCGCAGACCGGCCATGACCGCACTCGCCGCGTTCGTGCCGTGTGCGCTGGCCGGGATGAGGCAGACGTCGCGGTGATCCTGACCGTTGGCCCGCAGGTAGTTGTGAATGGCCAGCAGGCCGGCGAACTCACCCTGCGAACCCGCGTTGGGCTGCAGCGACACGGCGTCGTAGCCGGTGATCTCGGCCAGCCAGCCCTGCAGATCGTCGAAGAGCTGCAGGTAGCCCCCGATCTGCGCCGCCGGCGCGAACGGGTGCAGCCGCGCGAAGCCCGGCAGTGAGATCGGCTCCATCTCGGTCGTGGCGTTGAGCTTCATCGTGCACGAGCCGAGCGGGATCATGCCCCGGTCCAGGGCGTAGTCCTTGTCGGCGAGCTTCTTCAGATACCGCAGCATCGACGTCTCGGAGTGATGCGCGGAGAACACCGGGTGGGTGAGGAAGGGCGTCTGGCGGGCGAGGGCAGCGGGTAATGCCGGCGAATCACTAACCGCGACGCCGGCGCCGCCTCCGAAGGCACGCAGAACGGCGTCCAGGTGGGCGTCGGTGGTCGCTTCGTCGCAGGAGATCGACACCGTGTCGGCGTCGACCAGGCGCAGGTTGATGCCTTCGGCCAGCGCCGAGGCGATCACCTCACCGGCGCGGCCCGGCACACTGGCCGTGATCGTGTCGAAGAGGGCCGCGTTCGTCACCTCGACCCCGGCCTGCCCCAACGCGGCCGCGAGTGAGGTGGCCTGATCACGAACCCGTTTCGCGATGCGGCGAAGCCCGTCCGGGCCGTGATAGACCGCGTACATGCTGGCGATCACCGCCAGCAGCACCTGCGCCGTGCAGACGTTGCTGGTCGCCTTCTCGCGCCGGATGTGCTGCTCGCGCGTCTGCAGGGCCAGACGGTAGGCCGGATTGCCATCCGCATCCAGCGAGACGCCGACCAACCGTCCGGGCAGTTGGCGCTCGAGTCCGGCGCGTACGGCCAGGTAGCCCGCGTGCGGTCCGCCGAAGCCCAGCGGCACGCCGAAGCGCTGGGTGCTGCCGACGGCGATGTCGGCGCCGACCTCGCCGGGTGCGGTGAGCAGGGTCAACGCGAGCAGGTCGGCGGCGACCGCGACCAACGCACCCCGGGCATGGGCGGCCTCGACGATCGGTGCCAGGTCGCGAACGGCGCCGCTCGCGCCTGGGTACTGCACCAGGACTCCGAAGACTTCCCCGTCGGGCAGCGGCCGGCTCAGGTCATGGACCGCGATCTCGATCCCGATCGGAGTGGCCCGCGTCCGTACGACGTCAAGGGTCTGCGGCAGCACGTCGGCGTCGACGACGAACA
The DNA here is from genome assembly GCA_963828015.1 of uncultured Actinomycetes bacterium. Taxonomy (GTDB): domain Bacteria; phylum Actinomycetota; class Actinomycetes; order Mycobacteriales; family Jatrophihabitantaceae; genus CAVPUA01. The sequence goes on along the minus strand of CAWHCD010000006.1, from coordinate 763,945 downwards.
CCGACCCGGCCCGCGCGGCCCGATGGGCCAGAGCCATCGCCTCGGCCGCGGCGGTGCCCTCGTCCAGCAGTGATGCACCGGCCACCGGCAGGGCGGTGAGATCCTCGACCACGGTCTGAAAGTTGATCAACGCCTCGAGGCGGCCCTGGCTGATCTCGGGTTGGTAGGGCGTGTACGCGGTGTACCAGGACGGGTTCTCGAGCACGTTGCGGCGAATGACCGGCGGGGTCAGCGTGTCGTAGTAGCCCAGTCCGATCATCGAGGTGCGCACCTGGTTGCGCTGGGCCAATGCGTTCAGTTCCTCGGCGACCTGCGCCTCACTGGCCGCCGGTGGCAGCGCGAGCGCGAGGCTCTCGCGAATGGTGGCCGGTACGGCCGCATCGAGCAGGTCGGCCATCGAGGAGTACCCCACGACATCGAGCATCTTCTGCTGATCAGCCGGGCTGGAGGCGCCGATGTGGCGTCGGGCGAACAAGTCGGAATCAGGCCGGTTCATCTGAAGAACTCCCGGGGACGAGGCACGCAGCGGCGCGTGTGGCTCCCCTTCTGTCGGGCGGATGCCCTTCAGAGTGGCCTGACTCGCGCGGTTCGTGGGCCTGAGAGGTTCCGGGGAAGTTGCCCCTTCGGCGCTGTCGTTCGATCGTGGAGATCGAACGGCAGACTCTCCCGCGTGAGGATGAACAGCCGAGTGCAACGCTACCAGCGCATTGATCCCTCGTCGCTCAAGGCGGTGTGGCTCAGGCCGTGGCGCTGCGCTTGAGCCGACGTTGGGTCAGCTCATCCGCCGACGTCGAGGCGGCGTTCGCCTCGGCCGGACCCGAGGTGCGCTCGCCGGGCAGATGGGCCAGCGAACCGACCAGCTCCCGCAACGCGCCGCTGACCGCGATCCCGAACACGCCCTGTCCGCCGCGCAGGAGGTCGACGACTTCCTCCGACGAGGTGCACTCGTAGACCGTCGTGCCGTCGGAGAGCAGCGTGATGTGAGCCAGGTCGCTGACGCCCCGCTGGCGCAGCGTGTCAACGGCGAGGCGGATGTTGTGCAGAGAGATCCCGGTGTCGAGCAGCCGCTTGACGATCTTGAGAACCAGGATGTCCTTGAAGGAGTAGAGACGTTGGGTGCCGGATCCGGTGGCCGAGCGCACCGACGGGACAACCAGCTCGGTGCGGGCCCAGTAGTCCAGCTGACGGTAGGTGATGCCAGCAGCTGAACAAGCCGTAGGTCCGCGGTAGCCGAGGTGCTCGTCGGGGGCGCCATCCTCGGGTGCGTCGAAGAGCGCACCTTGCTGCGGCGGTCGCTGCTCGATCAACGTGCTCTCCCCCTGCTGAGAGTCAGTGCGCGAACCACACGGATGGGATTCACGGTCGGACAGGACAGACGCTAGAGCTGCTCCAGGACGAGGTCAACGCGACTCGCCGTAATTACTAACCCTCGACATAAGGTTTATAGTTTCGGCGGTCAGGCCGGCGGGCCTTCGGAGAGGAAATCGTCGGGCGAGATGTTGTCCAGGAACTCCCGGAACTTCTCCACCTCGACCTCCTGCTCGTCAGGGATCTCGATCCCGGCGGCCTCGAGCACTGCGTCACTGCCCAGGATCGCGGCGTCGCAGCGCAGCGCAAGGGCAATGGCGTCCGACGGGCGCGCGCTCACCGTCACTCCCCCGGCGAAGCGGAGCTCGGCATAGAACGTGTCATCGCGGACCTCGGTGATGTGCACGGCCTCTAGCCGCGAGCCGACCGCCTGCACGACATCGCGCAGCAGATCATGGGTCAGCGGCCGGGCCGTCTTGACCCCTTGCTGCTGAAACGCGATCGCCGAGGCCTCGACCGCCCCGATCCAGATCGGGAGGTAGCGCACCCCGTCCTCTTCGCGCAGCAGCAGCACCGGCTGGTTCGCGGGTAGCTCGACGCGAACGCCGACGACGCGCATGGGATGCATCGACACCCTCCCACCTCTGCCGGGGCCTCTCAAACAGCCGAATCTGACGCTACACGTTCTGGCCGGGCGAGGAGCGAGATCAGCTGGTGACTTCGCGCAACCCGATCGCGACGAGCGCGGCGTGCAGGCGGACGGAGAGTGCAGCCAACTCGCGCACCGTCTCCTCGGCCCGGGCCTTGGCCTCGGGGTCGCGCTGACGGGCCATCGGACCGACGACCTGGGTGAACAGGCCGATCTCACGGTCGGCGAATGTGCGGAAGGCGCGTAGATGCCGACCCTCGAGGCCGAAGCGGGCCATCTCGGCCACAACCTGCCCGATCGCCAACGCGTCATCGTCGTAGTGCCCAGCCGGCGTCTTGGCGATCAGGCCGAACTGCTCGAGTTCGCTGAGTTGGTCCGCCCGCAGCCCGCTGGCGTTCAACAGCTCTTCCCTCGACAGGCGCATCGACGGGCTGACCGACCGGAAGTGATCAGCCGTGGGCGCTGCGTCGACGGCACCGAGGTGGGCGACCTGGGGCACGCCGCCCGCGCCGGGGGGCACGAGCCCTCGGTCGATGGCATCGAGCTGCTCCTTGATCACCCGCAACGGGAGGTAGTTGTCGCGTTGCTGGGCCAGGACGTAACGCAGCCGCGCGATGTCCTGCGCGGAGAACTTGCGGTAGCCCGACGGCGTCCGCTCCGGGGACACCAGGCCCTCGGTCTCGAGGAAGCGGATCTTGCTGATCGTGATGTCGCTGAACTCGCCGCGCAGCTGGGAGAGGACCTCGCCGATGGATACTCCGCCGCTGCGGGGCGCCGGTGCGGCCTTGGCGGCGGTCATGACGTCGTGCTCGAGCGCGCAGCGGTCAGATAGACCAGCCGGAACTTGCCGATCTGAACCTCGTCGCCTCCGGCCAGCGGCGCCAGCTCGATACGACCCCGGTTGACGTAGGTGCCGTTGAGCGAACCGACATCGTGCACGGCGTAGCCGTTGCCCTCACGCCGGAACTCCGCGTGCCGCCGCGAGACCGTGACGTCATCGAGGAAGATGTCGCTGTCGGGGTGGCGGCCAGCCGTTGTCACATCCTGATCGAGCAGGAAGCGACTGCCCGCGTTCGGGCCGCGCTTGACCACCAGCAGGGCCGACCCGGGTGCCAACGCATCGACGGCACCCTGATGAGCCTCAGGGGAGAAGTCGAGGTCGCCGTCCGGCAGCCCGGCCGCCGGTGCAGCGGTGATCACGCTGGTGGCATCCGGCGTGGGCGAGTACGACGTCTCGGGCAGCGCGGTGCCGCAGTTGGCGCAGAAGCGATTACCGGGAGCGTTCTCGGTGCCACACGCGGTGCAGAACACTCGGCAATCGCCTTTCTTCAGTTCCATTGAGCAAGATTGCGCTTGCGCGCGAGCCTAGTTTGCGCCGCGCGCGAGGGTCAATCGAAGGTCGAGATCGACCCCGTTGGCCTTGCGCGCTACCGGTCAGGTGGACAGTGTGGCGTACGCGGCTGAGTCGAGCAGGTCGGCGACCTCGGCGGAATCACCGAGCTCGATCTCGACGATCCAACCATCCCCGTAGGGGTCGCTGTTGATCAACTCCGGCCGCGACTCCAGTTCCTCGTTGCGGGCACTGACGATGCCCGAGAGCGGTGCATAGAGATCGGACACGCTCTTGGTCGACTCGACCTCGCCCAACGCCTGTCCGCTGCGCGTGCTGTCACCGACCGCGGGCAAGGACACATACACGACATCGCCGAGCGCCTGCTGGGCGAAGTCGGTAATCCCGACGCGGGCCTTGTCCCCCTCGACCCGCACCCACTCGTGCTCGGCGGTGTACTTCAGATTGTCAGGAACGAGGGCCATGTCCGCAGACCTTACCGGCCGGCCGGCTTCGCGTAGCGGGGTGTGGAGATACTGCGCAGTGCGGTGATGTCGACCCGGCTCTGCTGGGTGATCGTGGCCGTTCCGCCATCGGCGCGAACGGTTGCGGCAACCCCGCCGGGGATCTCCAACGCCGTCTGCAGGGTCTGGGCGTCGCCGATGGCCACCACCGTGTACGGCGCGGTCAGGATCTGGCCGTCGAGCATCACCCCCGTGCCGTTGCTGGTGGCCGTGAACGCGCTCGACGTGCTGACACGGACCGGCCCGAACTGGATCGCCTCGGCCCCCGCGCCGCGTAGTTCCTCGATCACATCGAGGAGGTCTTCGGCTCCGAGCTTGTGCTGCGGATCGGCGATGACGATCGTGACCCCGGGGCCGGTGGCCGGGACCGTGCCGAGCAGGATGGCCAGAGCCTGGCTCTGCTGCTCGGCCTGCTGCTGGGCCACGGCATCGCGATTGCCACTGGCCTTGAGCTGCTGCTCGGTGGTCTGCAACGCGGCAATCTGGTCCTGCAGGCGGTCTGAGCGGGAGTTCTGGTCATCGAGGATGGCGATCAGGTCCTGATCGCGCAGCCCGGTGAGCTTGTCGACCGATTGCGACTTGAGCTGAACGGCTATTCCGAAGCCCAGCAAGGCCAGTAGCACGCCGATGAGGGCCGTCGCGCGGCGATGACGCCAGCGCCCGAACGGTCGCGTCGGCTCGGTCTCCGGCTCTGGTGAGGCCGATTCCGATTCGGGTGGGGGTTGCTGGCTCATGCGTGGAAGAGGTGTCGTCTGATGGCGGCGGCGTTGCTGAAGATCCGGATCCCCAGCACCACCACCACGGCGGTCGAGAGCTCGCTGCCCACACCCAGCTTGTCTCCGAGGAAGACGATCAGGGCGGCCACCACCACGTTGGAGACGAAAGAGACCACGAAGACCTTGGAATCGAAGATGCCGTCCAAGCGGGCGCGGACTCCACCGAACACGGCATCGAGCGCCGCCACAACGGCAATCGGGAGGTAGGGCTCGAGCGAGACCGGCACCTTGGGTTGCAGGATCAACCCGGCGATGATGCCGATGGCTAGGGCGATCGCGGCGATCATCGCGTCGCCTGACCGGTCGGCGTCGGCGTCGGCGTGGCGGAGCTGCCTGACGTGGCGTGCTGCAGGGTAAGGGCCGCGCTGGCCGGCAGGTTCAACGACTTCTCCTCGGCAAAGCTGAAGGTGATCCTGCCCGCACTCGACAGGGTCTGATAACGACTGGCCACGTCGCTGCTGGCAAAGCCGGTATCGAGGGCATTGGCGTCCCCGATCGCACGGATGACGTAGGGCTCGGTGATCGGTTGAAAGTCGATCAGGACCGCCTCGCCGGCGAAACGGATGGCCGACGTCGGGGTCAGCCGCACGTTGTTGACGGTCATCGCTTCCGCCCCGGCGCTCCACAGTTGGTTCACCACACTGCTGACGTCACGGTCAGAAAGTGCCGACACCGCGGTGATCGGCACACTGCCCGCACGGAACTTCGGCGTGGCCGTAGCGCTGGCCTTGGGCTCACCGAGGCTGACCTGCAGGCCCGGACCCTTCACGGCCACGGTTCCCGCGAGGAGCTGGGCCAGAGACAAATCAGCCGACTGCGCGGTGCCGAGTGCTGAGTTGCGCAGTGCCTGCACCTGAGCATCCAGGGCTCGCTCGCGCGCATCCAAGGAGTTCCCGGCCGACTCGGCCTGCCGAACCTGGGTGACCAGCGCGTTGTGCACCTTCGTGCTCTCCGGTGCCGAGCGATTCTGATGGGTCCAGGCCACCACCAGCGTGAACCCGATGAGCGCCGCGGCGAGCGCGGTCAGGGTGCGGGCCGGCCAAGAGGCCGCTTCCGGCCGACCGCCACGACGCGCCGCGGCGGCGGCATATCCCGGATCGAGCGTGTCGTTGACGAGCTCGGACAGCAGGGCCGGCCCGGTCGTCGACGCTCCGGCCGCGCTGTTCGGCGAGCTCATGCCGGCTCCCGGCGCATGAGCTCGCGGTATTGGATGTAATAGATGACGCCGGCCCACAGATACAACGCGGTGCCCCAGATCGTGAAGGCCCAGGCGATCGGCTTGGCGATGTGGGCCAGGGTGGTGTCGCCGGTGCCGATCAGCAAGAGCGGAAAGGCGTAGAGCAGCGAGAATGTCGCCGCCTTACCGAGGTAGTGCACAGGCAGGGCAGTGTATCCGCGGTGGCGTAGTCCAGTCACCATCAGCAACAGCAACAGGTCCCGCAACACGAGGATCGCCGCCAGCTCCCAAGGGATGATGTTGCGCAACACGAGTCCGATGAGCGTGGCCAGTATGTAGAGCCGATCGGCCAGCGGGTCCAACAACGCGCCGATGTGGGACTGCTGGTTCCACCGCCGCGCTAACACTCCGTCGAGCCAGTCCGTGAACCCCGACACACCCAACACGATGATCGCCAGGACATCGTCCTGCGGGCCGAGCAGCAGCCAGAGGAACAGCGGCACGCCCAACAGACGCAGCACCGACAGCGCGTTGGGAACCGTGAAAACTCCCGCGTCGCGGGGCTCTGACCGCGCTGGAACGTCTGCCCGGCTCACTGCGCTACCTGCCGTTACTTCGAGGAATCGCCCGCTGCGGACGTTCCCCAGTTTAGGCGTGACGTCTCAAATGAAGGCCCAACCGCGCCCGGGTAAGGCCTCGCTACCGTGAGTCAACTGATCCCGGTTTAACACACTTTTCTGGTTGACTCCCCCGGTGCCTCAACACAAAGCGCTAAAACCTCACCGCCCCCATACGCACCAGAAGGCCCGCCACGCGTCCCCCTCGAAGGCCAAGGCCCGGACCCTGTTCACGGTCCTGGGCCTGGCCGCCTCGTTTCTGACCTTCCACTTACTGACCGGCGCGGCGCAGGCCGACGCGCCCATTGCCTCGACCCTGTCCGATCAGTTCAACACCGCGCCCCTGGCGGCGGACTACTTCACGCGTACGGCTCCCGGCTTCGGTACCGCCGATCTCGGCGGTAGCTGGAATGACCTTGGCGAGCCGACCGCCGTGAGCGATCAGGGCAGCTACGGTCTCGTCGACGTCCTCGCCCCCGGCACCGGCACGCTGGCTTCGTTGCCGGCCGCGCAGGCCGCCGACGTCGACGTGCAAGCGACCATCAGCCTGCCGACTGCGCCGCCGAGTTCGGCCTTCGGCGCCTACCCCGGCCTGCAGGCTCGGGTGGGCTCGGACGGCTCGGCCTATCAGGTGTTCGACTACGTCCAGCCCAATGGGCGGACCACCCTGACGATTCAGCGGGTCAACGCCGGCAATGTGCAGGCCCTGCTCGCCAATGTGCTGGCGCCGTTCACCCTCACTGCCGGTGAGACGTACCACGTCGAAATGGCCGTGGCGAACTCCAGCAAGGGACCAATTGTCGTCGCTCGCACCTGGCTCGTCGGTACCACCGTGCCTGACTGGCAGGTGGCCACCACCGATGCCGATCAGGGCCGGCAGTTGACCGCGTCCGGTGGGGTCGGTGTCATGAACTACACCGAGAGCGGATCGAGCGCTCCGATCACCACGCGTTTCGAGTCGTTCGTCGCGTACTCGCTCAACGCGAAGTCCTCGGCTGCCCCCGTCGCTCCGACCAACGCGGTCAGCTCGCTGTCGCCCATCCCGACGCCGACGCCGAGTAGCAGTGCGGCCGCGCCGACGAGCCCCGCGTCGACGCCGACATCCAGTAGTGCGACTCCGGCTGTGAGCACTCCAGCCGCGCCGGTTACCTCCCCGGGCACGGCCGGTTCGGCACCCGTGGGGACTACCTCCTACCCGGTTCCCAGCGGTGCAGTCTTCGTCGCCACCAACGGATCGGACTCCTCCGGCACCGGTACGCAGTCGGCGCCGTTCGCCACGATCCAGACCGCCCTGAACCGGCTGCCGACCAACGGCACAATCGTGCTGCGCGGTGGCACCTACCACCAGAGCGCGTTCATCTCCGGCATCGGAATCACCATCCAGTCCTATCCGAATGAGGCCGTCTGGCTCGACGGATCAAGTGTCGTCTCCGGCTGGACCCAGCAGGGCAGTACCTGGGTCCACAGCGGCTGGACGTCGCAGTTCGATTCCTCTATCGGCTTTAGCTTCGGGGGTACGGATCAGACCTTCATCGACCCGGCCTACCCCCTGGCGTCCCATCCGGACCAGGTGTTCCTGGACGGCTCGCTGCTGCAGCTGGTCTCCGGCACACCAGGCCCGGGCCAGTTCGCGGTCAACTACGGCAATCAGACCCTGACGATCGGCAGCAACCCGAACGGGCACGAGCTGCGCGCCAGCGACCTGCAGTCCGCGATCACGATCGCCGGCTCGGTCACCCTGCGCGGCTTCGGCGTCGAGCGTTACGCCACCTCGATGCCGCAGATGGGCACGATCTACGAGGGCGGTTCGACCGGGCGCAGCACGTTCCAGAACCTGGTCGTCGTCGACAACGCGGTAGTCGGGATCAACCTGAGCCAGGGCGGCAACCTCATCGACCACGTCACCGCGGACCGCAACGGCATGTCGGGTATCGAAATCGGTACCGGGGGCCCAGTGATAACGAATCAGACCATCCAATACTCCGAGCTCAGCGCCAACAACACCCATCACTTCAATGGCTTCCCCGCGGCCGCAGGAATCAAGGTGTCCACCGTCAATGGCTTAGTGATTCGGGGCAACGTCGTCAAGAACAACCAGCGCACCGACGGTATCTGGACGGACCAGAACACGACGAACTTCACGATCGTCGACAACGTCGTGACCTCCGACGGCACCCGCGGCAAAGACGCGACCACCGGGATCATGAACGAGTTGTCGGACTCCGGCATCGTGGCCGGCAACGTGATCTCCGGCTTCCAAGAGGGCATCACGATGTTCGACACGGGCGACGTGAAGATCATCAACAACACCGTCTACAACAACTCCACGTGGGGCATCGGGCTGACCCAGGACGATCGCTACGTGCCGGGGCATTCCACCGAGGGGCCAAGTATCGCGGCGTCGGCATCGAACCCCTGGCTGATCCGCAATGAGACCGTGCAGAACAACGTGTTCGCCGATTCCCCCGGGGGGATGTTCCAGTTCTACGTGCTGGACAAGAGCACCAATCGCCCGGCCAGTTCGATGAACCTCGACGTCGAGGGCAACCTGTTCACGCACAAGGACACCGGGTCGCAACCGACGATGGTGGGTTGGGGTGGATCGGACAACGTCACGGTCGCGAACTACCAGACACCGGCCGACTTCGCCGCCGGGGTCGGCCAGGCCTGGGTCAACGCCCAGACGCCGACCGCCACCGCGATCACCGCCATGGCCAGCTATCTGTCCACGCAGGCCGCCGTTGCCCGTCCGCTCAGCGCCGATGTCGCCGCGGCGCTCGGCGTGGCCGCGGGCACCCAACACCTCGGGGCCTTCTGAGCCGACGACGGCGCCCGCCCGTCCCTTGCTGGCGGATCGCAGAGGCCCCGACGGACGGACCGTCGGGGCCTCTGCCTTGCTCCTACCGAGAAACGCCTAGCCTTCGGTCTCGCACCCGCATTCCCAGACCGTTGAGGCCCCGAACGGGGCTGTCCCACTTGAGGGCATAACCCATTCGAAGTCGGGGTTGATGGCGATCGGATCGTCATTGCCATCACCATCGGTATCACCGACAGTGTTCGCGACGGTGCCGTAGAACGCGCCCGAGGACCACTGCGCCGGGGCGTCGAAACCGGTTCCGTGCGAGAGCATCACGTAGGTTGAGCTGCCGTTGACCGCGAGCAGATCGGTGTTGCCGTCACCGTTGACATCAGCGGCCTCGGTGGTGATCGATCCGTAGAACGGCGTACCCGACCACAGGACCGGGGTGGCGAAGCCGCTCTTCGTGGACAGGCTCACCCAGGTCGACCCGGCGTTGACGGCGATCAGATCGGCCGCGCCGTCATTGTTGAGATCGGCCACGAGGGTGGTCTTAGATCCGTAGAACGGCGTACCCGACCACGGGACGGGAGCGGCGAAGCCGGACCCGTTCGAAATCGCCACCCATACCGAACCGTTGTTGACGGCAACCAGGTCTGCCATGCCGTCACCGTTGACATCGGCGGCCACCGTGGTCACCGAACCGTAGAACGGCGTGTTGGTGGACAACGGGGTCGGCGCACTGAACCCGAGGCCGGTCGAGTACATCACCCACACCGAGTCCTTGTTTATGGCGACGAGGTCGTCCAAACCGTCACCGTTGATATCAGCGGCGACGGTTTTGATCGAGCCGTAGAACGGTCCCGTGTCAGGGAAGTGCACGCCACTCGACAGCGCGGAGATGACTCCCGACGTTCCGACCGCAACAATGTCAAGGTACTTGTCATTGTCGAAATAGCCGACTACCGGCACCGCGGAACTGGCGGTGGGCACCGGGGAGCCGTTGACCACCACCGGACGCGCAACCGGTGGCGAGATCGGCGTGGCGCCGGCGGGTGTCGCTTCGACTACCACCGTGCAGGCCAGCGCCACCGTCGCCAATCCGGCGACGACGCGCCGGACGGCGGCGTGTGTTACAAGTTTCATGAGGTTCCCGATCGTTGCTCAGAGTAGCGAGAGCGCGAATCTTAGCGCGTTCTTAACGAGGAACTCAACCTTTACGTATAACCGCTGTAACACGTGGCTCACTCTGTGAGGTGTCAGTCACTCACGGCCCGGCCGACCGGCATCGCCAGAGAAGGCGTTCTGGTCGGGCTGACAGGATTTGAACCTGCGACCCCCTGACCCCCAGTCAGGTGCGCTACCAAGCTGCGCCACAGCCCGTCATGCGCGTGCGCACGAACACGCAACCCTAGCGCACCAGACGGTCTGCCCAAGACCGGCGCTCAGCGCTGCCGCTTCTCCCGGACCCGCACCGAGATCTCGATCGGGGTGCCCGAGAAGTCGAAGTCCTCGCGCAACTTGCGTTCGATGAAACGCCGGTACCCGGCCTCGAGAAAGCCGGAGGTAAACAGTACGAAGCGCGGTGGCCGGGTGTCGGCCTGGGTCGCGAACAGCACCTTGGGCGCCTTGCCGCCGCGCGGGGGCGGTGGGGTGGCGGCGACCACCTCGGTCAGCCAGCTGTTCAGTCGCCCGGTAGGGATGCGCCGATCCCAGGATTGCAGACTGGTGCGCAACGCGACGGGCAGTTTGTCGACCGCGCGACCGGTCTTGGCCGACACGTTGACCCGCGGCGCCCAATGCACGCGGGCCAGGTCACGGTCGATCTCACGCTCGAGCGTGAGGCGACGGTCCTCGTCGAGCAGGTCCCACTTGTTCAACGCGATCACCAAGGCGCGGCCGGCTTCGACGGCCACCGCGATCACGCGCTGGTCCTGCTCGGAGATAACCTCGGAGGCATCGATGAGCACCACCGCGACCTCGGCCGACTCGATGGCGCTGGCGGTGCGCAAACTCGCGTAGTACTCCATGCCGGCCGCGTGGCTGACCCGCCGACGCAGTCCGGCTGTGTCGACGAAGCGCCAGGTCTCTCCACCCAGCTCGACCAAGCTATCGACCGGATCGATGGTCGTCCCGGCCACCGAGTCGACGACCGAACGCTCCTCGCCGGTGAGCCGGTTGAGCAGGCTCGACTTGCCAACGTTGGGCTTGCCCACCAACGCGACCCGGCGCGGGCCGCCCTCGGGATCACGGTCGGGCGGAGCGTCGGGCAGCTCGTGCAGGATCGCGTCGAGCAGGTCGCCGCTGCCGCGTCCGTGTAGCCCACTGACCGCGAACGGTTCGCCAAGTCCAAGCCGCCAGAACTCGGAGACGTCGGCGTCGCCGCGTTCGTCGTCGACTTTGGTCACCGTGAGCAGCACAGGCGTGCCCGAGCGGCGCAGTGTTCGGGCGACGGTCAGATCGACCTCGGTCGCGCCGGTCTGGGAATCGACGACGAACAGCACCAAGTCAGCGGTGACGACGGCCCGCTCGGCCTGGGCCGACACCATTGCCTGCAGGCCGCGCGCGTCCGGTTCCCATCCGCCGGTGTCCACGAGGGTGAACCGCCGCCCGTTCCAGAGCGCGTCGTAGGCGACGCGGTCGCGCGTGACGCCCGGGACATCCTGGACGACCGCCTCGCGGCGGCCCAGAATGCGGTTGACCAGCGTGGACTTGCCGACGTTGGGGCGACCAACGACGGCCACCACCGGCATCAAGGTCATCGGCCCGTCCGAGCCGTCGACATCCGCGGCCTCCAAGCCCGACGCGTCCAGGTCCCCAGCGTCGAGGTCGCTCATGCGTCGATCGCCAGCCGGTACAGCGCATCGACGACCTGCTCGATCGACAGCTCGGTGGTGTCCAGGTGTAACGCGTCGTCGGCCACGGCGAGCGGACTCGTGGCCCGTGAGCTGTCCAGTCCGTCGCGGCGGGCCAGATCGCTCTGCACCGCGTTCACGTCCCCAGCGCCGACCTGGGCGGCGCGCCGGCGGGCCCGCTCGTCGGCGTCGGCCGTCAGGTACACCTTGGGCCGCGCGCCCGGCCACACCACCGTCCCGATGTCGCGGCCCTCCACGACGATGCCGCCGTCGCCGATCAGCTCGCGCTGGGCCGTGACCAGGCGAGTACGGACGGCGGGTACGGCCGACACTGCGCTGACCGCGGCCGTCACCTCCGCCGAGCGGATGCGACGGTCGACGCCCACTTCGTCGAGGACGACCTGGACCGCGTCCGGGTCGGTGGTGATGGAGATCTGGGCCCGCTCGACGACCGCGCCGATGGAATCGGTGTCGAGCAGGCTGACCGCGGCATCCAGGGCGGCGACTGTGGCCGCGCGGTACATGGCGCCGGTATCGAGGTAGCGAGCGCCCAGCCGCTGGGCCAGCTGGCGGGCGACGGTCGACTTGCCGGTGCCCGAGGGTCCGTCTAACGCGACGACACCGGTGAACGGGCGGGCGGGCACAAGCGCTCCTCGATCGAGTACTACTCAGGCGGCAACTGCCGCCCAGACACAGGATACGGACCGGGCGAGGCTACTGCGGCAGATCCGTGCGCAGCTTGGCCGCCCCGCGCAGGTAGACGTGGCGTATTTCGGCCCGCGGCAACGGGGTTTCGACGTGCGCCAACAGCCGCAGCACCCGCGGCATGGCCCCGGGGACGGCAATCTCGCAGGCACACAGCAACGGCACGTCGTCCAGGCCGAGCATCCGTGCGGCGTAGGCCGGAAAGTCCGCAGTCAGGTCAGGTGTGGCAGTGAACCAGATACTGATCAGGTCCTCCTTGCTGAGCTGATTGCGCTGCATCACCTCGGTGACGAGCTCGGTCGTGCCCTGCAGGATCTGCTCTCGGGTGTCGGAGTCGACCTGGATCGCTCCGCGCACCGCTCGTACCGCCATCGCCTGCTCAGCTCCCGTCCATCGATGCGCCGTCCTCGGATGCGCCGCCTTTCGGTGCTCCGGCCGCACCGTACAACGAACCGATCTCAGGCCCGGTCAGCTCCCGGACCGTACCCGGGCGCAGCGTGCCCAGCTGCAACGGTCCGATGGCCGTGCGGACCAGCCGGGTGACCGGGTGACCGACTTCGGCCAAGGCCCGGCGCACGATGTGCTTGCGGCCCTCGTGCAGCTTCACCTCGACGAGGACCCGTTCCGGTTCGCTCTGCACGACCCGGAAGGCGTCCAGGCGCACCGGCCCGTCCTCGAGCTCGATCCCCGCCAGCAGCCGCCGGCCCACGCTGCGATCAACCGGGCCCGGCACCTCGGCCAGGTAGGTCTTCACCACGCCATGTGAGGGATGCATGAGCAGGTTGGCCAGCTCGCCGTCGTTGGTCAGCAGCAGCAGGCCCTCGCTGTCGACATCCAGGCGCCCCACGTGAAAGAGCCGTTCGGGCCGGTCGGTGATCAGGTCGGCCACGGTCGGGCGGCCGCGGTCATCCGACATCGCGCTGAGCACGCCACGAGGCTTGTTCAGCGCGAGATACACCAGGTCAGCGCGGACGATCACCCGCACATCGTCGACGGAGATCTGGGCGGTGAGCGGGTCGACCCGAGCGCCGAGCTGATCGACGATCTGGCCGTCGACCTGTACTCGGCCGGCGGCGATCAGCTGCTCACAGACCCGGCGCGACCCGACACCCGCCCCGGCCAGTACCTTCTGCAGGCGGACCAGTTCCGGCGCGGAAGTCTCATCCTCAACTTCAGAGTTCATCTGACTCCATGGTGTCCAGCTCCGGAAGCAGCGGCGCCAGGGAGGGCAGCTCGGCCAGCGTCTGCAGCCCCATCTTCTCCAGGAAGACGTCCGTGGTCCGATACAGGCCACCACCGGTGTCGGGATCGGAGCCGACCTCGGTCACCAGGCCCCGGCTGGCCAGCGTGCGGACCACGCCGTCGACGTTCACGCCGCGGATGGCCGAGATCCGCGCCCGAGTGACCGGCTGGCGGTAGGCGACGACCGCGAGCGTCTCCAGCGCCGCCTGGGACAGCTTGCTGCGCTGCCCCTCGAGCAGGAAGGCCTCAACCGCAGCGGATAGCTCAGGACGGGTGTAGATGCGCCAACCGCCGGCCACCTGGCGCAGCTCGATGCCGCCCTGGCGCTGCTCGTAGGCCTGACCCAGCTCCTCCAGCGCGCCCAACACTTCCGGTTCCGGCCGCTGCAACGCGGTGGCCAACTGGGTCGCACTCACCGGGGACTCGACGACGAACAGCACGGCCTCGACCGCCCCCCGCAGTCGGGTCGGATCCGAGAGGTCAAGCGTCGCAGCGCTCTCGATCGGATCAGCCGTGTCCTCGGCCGCCAGTGGCTCTGGCTCGCTCATTCGTACTCCTCATCAACGCCGGGATCGCCCGGCTCATCGCGATCAGACCCGGTCCAGCGCACACGTAGCTCGGCCAGCGCCGCCGCCTGGTCGAAGGCGACGGCACCATCGCGGTAAAGCTCCAGCAGACCCAGGAAACGAGCGACGACTTCCAGTGTCGACTCGCAGTCGGCAACCAACGCCCGGAAGGTCGACGCACCACTGCGCCGCAGCCGTTCGCGCAGGATGGCCATGTGCTCGCGCACGCTGACCCGCGGCGCATGCACGTGCTCGACGCCGACGACCGGCATCGGCTTGGGCGCGAGGGCAATGGCGGCCAACGCGGCGAAGCGCTCCGGCGATACCCCGATGACGACTTCGGGCAACAGCGCGGTGAAGTGGGCCTCGAGCTCGACACTGCGGCCGTGGCGGCGCCCCTGGGCCCGATCGAGTTCGGCCAGGTAGGCCGCGGCCAGCTTGTAGGCGCGGTACTGCAGCAACCGGGCGAAGAGCAGGTCGCGGGCCTCCAGCAGGGCGAGGTCCTCCTCGTCCTCGACGTCGGCCGAGGGCAACAGGCGAGCGGTCTTGAGGTCGAGCAGGGTCGCGGCGACGACCAAGAACTCCGTCGCCTGACCCAGATCCCAGTCAGCGCCGGCGCCGATATAGGTCAGGAACTCATCGGTCACCTGCGAAAGCGCCACCTCGGTGACGTCCAGCTGTCGGCGGCTGATCAGGCTCAACAGCAGGTCGAAAGGGCCCTCGAAGTTGTCGAGGCGGATGTGGAAGCCGCTCGCTCCCGGAATCACACCCTCGGTCGGTGGCCCCGGCTCAGTGGCCAGGCTGTCGATGTCGACGGCGTCGTCGGCCGACAGACTCACGACTCGCGCAACCGACGAATCAGCTCGGAGTCGGCCCCGTTGGCATCCAGGTCGGCGAGAACGAGGGACAACGCCTCGCGCACGACCCGTCCACGGTCGACGCCCAGGCCGTATTCGGCGCGTATCTGCAGGCGCGCACGTTCCAGGGCCAGCAGCTCCTCGGCCGAGCAGTACACGGTGATCTTCTCCTCGTGCCGGCGCCGCCCGGTCGGGACGGGAGGAGCGGCAGGGGGCGGCACCTGTTCGAAGACGACGTCGACGGGCGAGGGCTTGGTCGTCCGGAACAGTTCCGAGGACGCGGGCAGACTGGTTCGACGCTGTTGAGTCACGGGGCGACCGGTGCCTCGTCGCGCGCCGCGTCGTGGGCGATGACCTCGCGGGCCAGGTTGCGGTAGGAGGTGGCCCCGTTCGACGTGGGCGCCCAGGAGGTAATCGGCTCGCCGGCCACCGTGGTCTCGGGGAAGCGGACGGTGCGCGAGATGACCGTGTCGAAGACGTCGTCGCCGAACGCCTCGAGCACCCGCGTGTAGACCTCGCGACCGTGCAAGGTCCGACCGTCGTACATCGTCGCCAGGATGCCTTCGAGCTCCAGGCCGGGATTGAGCCGCTCGCGCACCTTTTCGATGGTGTCGATCAGCAACGCGACCCCGCGCAGGCTGAAGAACTCGCACTCCAGCGGAATGATCACGCCGTTGGCCGCCGTGAGGGCGTTGACGGTCAGCAGCCCCAAGGACGGCTGGCAGTCGATCAGCACATAGTCGTAGCTGGGCAGTACGGGGCTCAGGGCCCGGGCCAGGGTCTGCTCCCGGGCCACCTCGTTGACCAGTTGGACCTCGGCTGCCGACAGGTCGATGTTGCTGGGCAGCAGATCCATCCCGGCCACGCCGGTCTTAAGGGCGACGTCCTCGACGCTGACGTTGCGCTCCATCAGGACGTTGTAGGCCGTGCGCTCCAGTTGCTGGGGTTGCACGCCGAGACCGACCGACAAGGCGCCTTGCGGATCGAAGTCGACCAGCAGCACGCGGCGTCCGAACTCGGCCAGCGCGGCCCCGAGGTTGATCGTCGAGGTGGTCTTGCCGACGCCGCCCTTCTGGTTGCACAGGGCGATGATGCGGGCCGGACCATGGCGTTCCAGTGGCGCCGGGTCGATCAGGGTGCGCTTGGTGCGGGCCACCGCCGGGTCGGCCGTGCGCTTCTGGGCGGCGGCGGCATTCGGCGGGGTCGTCGTGGACAGGCCGTCATCGGGACTTGTCGACATGTCCATGAATCGTCGGAACCCCCCA
Organism: uncultured Actinomycetes bacterium; assembly: GCA_963828015.1. GTDB lineage: Bacteria > Actinomycetota > Actinomycetes > Mycobacteriales > Jatrophihabitantaceae > CAVPUA01. The sequence continues at coordinate 747,277 of CAWHCD010000006.1, read as the reverse complement.
AGCAGGTTGTGGCTATTTACTCAAGCAGCGAGGCTACCGCAACCGTAACGGCCGCAGACCCGCCTAGCCCAGAGCCCGCGGGTGCGCGGCGGCATATACCTCGCGCAATTGATCAACCGTGACCAGCGTGTAGATCTGGGTCGTGGTGACTGAGGCGTGGCCGAGCAGCTCCTGCACAACTCGGACATCGGCCCCGCCCTCGAGCAGGTGGGTGGCATAACTGTGGCGCAGGGTGTGCGGGGAGATCGCATCGGTCAGGCCGGCCTTGTCAGCGGCGTGCCGCAGCACCGTCCAGGCCGACTGCCGCGACAGCGGTCCCCCGCGCGAGTTCAGCAGCAAGATCGGCGTCCCGGTGCCGTGCTGGGCCAGCCCCGGGCGAACGCGCACCAGATAGGCCTCGATCGCCTCTGCGGCGTAGCGGCCCAGCGGCACTCGGCGCTGCTTGCCGCCCTTGCCCGACAGCAGCACGCTCTGCCCGGCCAGATCGACGTCGTCGACGGCCAGCCCGACGGCCTCGGAGATGCGCGCGCCGGTGCCGTACAGGATCTCCAGCAGGGCCCGGTCCCGCACGGCCAAGGGCGTTTGGTCGATCCCGGCCGCCTCGATGAGCCGCGCGACCTCCTCCAGCCCGATCGCCTTGGGCAGTCGGCGCGGCGGGGCCGGTGGGCGCACCTCGCTGGCCACGTCGACGGTGACCAGCCCCTCCCGCAACGCGAAGCGATGCAAACCGCGGACGGCGACCACAGCCCGTGCGGCCGAACTGGCCGAAAGCGGTTGGTGTTCGGCGTCGCCTTCGCGTAACTGGGCCAGGAACGCGCCGACCGTGGTGGCCCGCACGTCGGTGATCGCCCGGATGCCCTGGGCGTCGAGATAGGCCACGTAGCGGGCCAGATCCCGTCGGTAGGAGAGCAGCGTGTTCGTTGCCGCCCCGCGTTCAACTGCCTGATGATCGAGGAACGTCTCGACCACGCGCGCCGGGCTCGACCGTCCGGCCAACGCCTTGGTCACGCCGGTTGCAGTTCTTCCGCGCGGGTCAGGCTCGCCGCAAGTAGGCCACACACCGCCGCGGCGTTGGTGATCCGCCCGGTCAGCACGTCGGCCACCGCCTCGTTCAGCGGCCGGCGGCTGACGGTCATCGTGAGCTCTTCGTGTTCGGCCTCGAACGTCTCGGTCGATTCGGCCAGCCCGCGGGCGAGAAAGATCGTGACCCGTTCGTTGGTCATGCCCGGCGAGGCATGCATGACCAGCAGTCGGAACCAGTGCCGGGCCGTGAGCCCGGTCTCTTCGAACAGTTCCCGCCGCGCCGCCGCGACCAGGCTCTCCCCGGCCACATCGAGCAGACCGGCCGGCAGCTCGTCGAGCCAGGCCCGGACCGGATGGCGGTACTGGTTGACCAGCACCACGTTGTCGTCGTCGTCAAGCGCCACCACGGCCACCGCGCCGGGGTGTTCGAGCACCTCGCGGCGGGAGATCTCACCGTCGCTCATACGCACATCGTCGGCGCGCAGCGAGAGCACCCGTCCGTCGTAGATCCGCTGCGACGCGATGACGGGGTACTCCTGCTCCGACGTCATCGACTCGTCGCGGGCTCGGGGTCGGCGATCTCCACGGGCAGTCGTTGCAGGTCGTTGTAGGTCAGGGCCGCCGCGATGAACTCACGGAACAACGGATGAGCCCGGGTCGGGCGCGACTTCAGTTCCGGGTGGGCCTGGGTGGCCACGAAGAACGGGTGCTGCTCGCGCTCGAGTTCCACGAACTCGACCAGCCGACCGTCCGGTGACGTCCCGGAGATCGACAACCCGGCCGCCTCCAGTCGTTCCCGGTAGGCGTTGTTGACCTCGTAGCGGTGCCGGTGCCGCTCGGAGACCTCGGTCGTGCCATAGGCCTGGGCCACGAGCGAGCCCGGCTTGAGCGTGGCCGGGTAAGCCCCCAGCCGCATGGTGCCGCCCAGGTCGGCGTTTCCGGCCACGATATCGATCTGATCAGCCATGGTTGCGATGACCGGGTCGGGTGTCTCGGCATCGAACTCGGCCGAGTTGGCGTCGGCCACGCCGGCCAGGTGGCGCGCAGACTCGATGACCATGCACTGCAAACCCAGGCAAAGACCCAACGTCGGGATCTGGTTCTCCCGGCCGAAGCGGGCCGCGCCGATCTTGCCTTCGATCCCCCGCACACCGAAGCCCCCAGGGATCACGATCCCGTCCGCGCCGGCCAGCGCTGCGGTGGCTCCGGCCGGCGTCGAGCACGCATCGGATTCGACCCACTTGATGATGACCTTCGACCGCGCGGCGAACCCACCGGCGCGCAGAGCCTCGGTCACTGAGAGGTAGGCGTCGGGCAGGTCGACGTACTTGCCGACCAGGGCGATCGTCACCTCCGAGCGGGGCTGACGGACGCGGTCGAGCAGATCGCCCCACACCGTCCAGTCGACGTCACGGAAGGGCAGGCCGAGCCGGCGCACGACGTAGGCGTCCAGGCCCTCCGCGTGCAGCACCTTCGGGATCTCATAGATGCTCGGGGCGTCGATGGCCGCCACCACCGCCTCGGGATCGACGTCGCACATCAGCGAGATCTTGCGCTTGACGTTCTCCGGCAGTTCGCGGTCGGCCCGGCAAATGATCGCGTCGGGCGTGATCCCGATGCTGCGCAGCGCGGCCACCGAATGCTGGGTCGGCTTGGTCTTCAACTCGCCGCTCGGGGCCAGGTAGGGCACCAGGGACACGTGCAGGAACAGGCAGTTCTCGCGACCGATGTCGTGGCGGACCTGCCGAGCCGCCTCCAGGAAGGGCAGCGATTCGATGTCGCCGACGGTGCCCCCGATTTCGGTGATCACCACGTGCGGAACCTGCCCGTCCGGGCCAGGAGCCGACATCGCCCGAATACGGGCCTTGATCTCGTTGGTGATGTGGGGAATCACCTGGACCGTGTCGCCCAGGTACTCCCCGCGCCGCTCCTTGGCGATCACGCTCGAATAGATCTGGCCGGTGGTGACGTTGGCCGAACCGACCAGATCGGTGTCGAGGAACCGTTCGTAGTGCCCGATGTCGAGGTCGGTCTCGGCGCCATCCTCGGTGACGAAGACCTCCCCGTGCTGGAACGGGTTCATCGTTCCGGGGTCCACATTGAGATACGGATCAAGCTTCTGCATCGTGACGCTGAGCCCGCGCGCCTTGAGCAGGCTGCCGAGGCTGCTGGCCGTAAGTCCCTTGCCCAACGACGACGCGACGCCGCCGGTGACGAAGAGATGCTTGGCGGTCCGGGGCGATTGCACCAACGAGACTCCCGTGGTCGGGCGGACCGAACGATCCACGGAACACGAGCCTAGCGCCAACCGGGCCGCCTATGTACCGCCGCGCCGTATCGGCGGGTGAGCCAGCTCTCGATAGCTGCTCTCGACCTGTTCGAGCATGTCGGGCACGGTGGGCCACTGGGCGGCTTGTGCGGCTGCGCCGGCCGCCAGCAGCTCGCGCCGGGAGGAGTCCGTGAGCAGCACGCGCACCGCCTCCGCGAGCGCGTCGGTGTCATCCGGTGCCACCAGTTCCGCGGCCTCCCCTACGAGCTCGCGTATACCTCCTACATCGGTGGCGACCAGTGCGCGGCCGAGCAGGAGCGCTTCCTGAGCAGCCAGCGATCGGGCCTCCCAGCGGGAGGCCAGCACCACGATGTCGGCCGCGGCGAGCAGGTCGGGCACGTCGGCGCGCCGGCCCAGCAGGCGGACCGGAGCGTCCGTCTCCCGAATGAGGGCCGCCAGCTCGGACTGGGACGGTCCGTCGCCGGCGATGACCACGACCGGGTCGAAGCCCCGCCAGGCGAGGCTTGCGCGTATCAGTACGTCATGGGCCTTCTGCGGGTGCAGCCGACCGACACCGACAATCAGCGGCTGGCCCGCGGCCAGGCCCAACTCGGCCCGCACCTCGGCAACCGGTCGGTTGACCTGCGGGGCCGGCACGGCGACCGGACCCAGCCGGACATCGCGCCCCCCCAGCTCGCGGATCCGGGCGACGAGATCGGCCGAAGCGCCGAGGCTTAGCGCGGCCCGGCGGGCCACGAGCCGTTCTCCCAGCTCGAGCACCCGACGGTGGGCACCGGGCGGATCGAGGACGGCGTTGTGCCAGGTGACCACCAGCGGCCCCCGCCCGCTGAGACCGCCCACCAGGCCCGCCCGTAGCCCGTGGGCATGCACCACGTCGCGCTCATCGGTGAGGCGGCGCAAGGCGATGATCGCCCGCGGGTCCGGCGCGCCGTTGCCGATTTCCAGCTCGGCGAACTCCGCGCCGGCAGCCCGGAAGCCGAACAGGCTCTCGGTCGCACGCGGCCCGGCAACCCGCACGTCGTGGCCGTGCTCGACCAGCCCGGCGGCCAGCGAGCGGACGTGTACCCCGACGCCACCGGTCGAGGATCCGAGTACGAGCGCGATCCTCATGCCGGTGACGACCGCAGCAGCGACGCCCGCGCCGACCTGACCAGCGACGCATCCATGCCGGCCAGCAGCCCACCGGCCACCAGTATCGCCACGAGTCCGGCGGCGGCACCGATCAGAATCGATCCGAGCAACCCGGCCGGACCCAGCGCCACACTGATCCCCCAGCCGGCCAGCGCACCGACTCCGGCGGCCACCACGCTGCGCCCGCAGTCGGCGCCGAAGGCGGCGAAGCGGACCAGGATGCCGACCCGCCAGGCCGCCCAGGCCAGCATCGCGGCGGCCACGGTCACGCCGACGGCATTGCCGATCGCCAGGACCACCGCGCGGTCGTCGGCCGGCGCCAATGCCGATAGGACCAGGTCGACGGCGATGGCGATGGCCCATCCACTGACCTGCGCCGCCGCGGCCAGCGGTACCCGACGGGCGGCGTAGAGCGTGCGCGCGAACAGGGCCACCAGCGACCAGCCCAACAGACCGAGAGCGAAGCCGGAGATGGCTGGCCCGAGCGAGGCGTGCGCCGGGCTGTCGTGCGGGTCGAGCATGACGCGGGCGATCGGCTGGGACGCAGCGATCAGGGACGCTGTACCCAACGCCGCCAGCGCGGCGATGATCTTCGCGGTACGGCCGGTGAGCTCTCCGGCCCGGGCGCGGTCATTGGCCGTCCACGCGGCCGACATGCGCGGGAACACCGAGACCGCGACCGGGACGGCCAGCACCGCCCACGGCAGCAGGTAGACCGTCTGGGCGAAGGTCACGACGACGGCAGTGCCGACCTGCGTGCCGGAGTTGGCCAGCCGGATCATCACCGCGGTCGCGATCTGCTGCGCGCCCAGGGTGGCTCCCCCGGCGAACGCCGCCTGGCGCACGCTGACCGACAGATGCGCGGGAAATCGCAGCGCCGGGCGCAGGCGTAGGCCGAGCCGGAGTACGGCCGGCAGCTGGCACATCGCGAGCACGACGACACCGAGCGTCGTTCCCAGGGTGAGCACGAGCTCGTCGGTCCGGCTGAGCTCAGAGATCGCGATCGGGGTACCAGCCAGCGCGCGGTAGAGCAGGTAGGCGCCGATGACGACCAGGCTGGACAGTAACGGGGCCAGTGCCGGCCAGGTGAAGCGTTCGGCCGATTGCAGCGTGCCACCGAGGATGACCCCGATGCCGTAGAACACGACCTGAGGCGCGAAGACGATCAGCATGCGCGCGCCCAACTGCAGCGATCCGGGGCACTGCTGCCCACCGAGCAGCAGATGACTCAACGGCGCGGCGAGCACGGTCAGCAGCACGGCGATGACGAACATCACCAACACCGTCCAGGTCAACAGGGCCGAAACGATCTTCGACGCCAGCTCCCGTCCCGGCTCGGCCAGCGCTGGCGTGACGATGGGAACGATCAGCGCGGCGAGCGTCCCGCCTGCCACCACGTCGAAGACGATGTTGGGGATGACGTTCGCGGTCGTATAGACGGTGCCGATGCAGCCGCCGCCCACCGTGTGCCCGTAGACCAAGGTGCGTCCGAAGCCGGCGACGCGGGCCAGGGCGGTCAGCACCGCGATCAGCACGGCCGCGCGCGCAAGCCGAACGGGCAGGCCGGCTGAACTCACGAGCGGCCGAGCTGATCAAGCCGGCGCAGGGCTGGCACGGACTCGATCACCCGGCTAAAGCTGACGCGTTCACTGAGCAACGTCAAGCCCACGACCTTGACCAGCGCCACCGCTCGCCACCCGGGCGGCAACAGCGCCAGCCGCAGGCCGATCGCGGCCCCGAGGGCGTTCGCGCCCAGGTCACCCAGCATTCCGACCTCGCCGAGGTCGTCGGAGATCGTCGCCATGACCGAACCGGTGATGGCAGCACTGACCGACGCCGTCGGTGGATTCGGGCTGAGCACCCCACTCAGTCCGGCGACCAGGGCGATCTTGGACGCGCGACCGGGGCGCAGATCGAAGAGGTTGAGCAGGTTGGCCGTGCCGGCAATCAACGCCGCGCGGCTGACCACCGTGTAGGCGGTTCGCGGCCCGGGGAGCAGGCTGGCCGCGGCCACCGCCCCGGCACCGATGGCGGCGACCTTCACCACCCCGCCGCTCGGACGACCGGACCGGGCGGCGTTCAGGTGTCCACGCAGGCCTTTGTCGGCGTCGGACTCGAAGCGTGGGGCGACCAGGTCGTCGTACGCGCCGGCGGCCGCAGCGGACCCGACGGCCAGCAATCCGGCCGGACTAGCGCCCAGCCCGGCCAGCAACCCGAAAACGACCGCACCGCCGGTCGACAGCGTGACCTCGCGGCCACGGAAGTTCGTCCGTCGCCACCCGGCCACGGCCGGCGGCGGAACCCGCTTGGCCACCCGAGCGGCCGAGTAACTGCTCAGCACGCGGCGCAGTCCGCTGCGTCGCATCAGCGACTACTTCGGCAGGGACGGGAACAACGACGAGGCTCCGGGCCCGTCGCCGTAGGCGCCGGTCTTGCCGGTCAGCGTTTCGGCCAGTGCCAGTACCACCGTCACCTGACCCATCGAGGTGTCGGCGTCGTCGACGGTCGAAATCGTGTCCTTCGTCGCCGACGTGGAGCGGATGAGCGAGATCAGACCCTGGGGCGCCGCGCTGGCGGCGTTCCCTGCCGCGACCGGGTTGCCACCGCCGGTCAGCTGGTACTGGGTGACCATGCTGAGCTCGGTCTTGCCGGCCGCGGATTGGGGAGCCAGCCCGCCGTCGGCCACGAACGAGGTGAGATCAGCCGCGGTCACATTGTGGCTGGTGACGGTGATCAACTGAGCCTTGATGTAGGCGGCGATCACCGCGTTGAGGTCCGTGGCCTGTGCGTTCGGGTTGAGTAGGACGTAACCGAACAACGCACCGGTCAACGCGCCGGGATCGCTGGTTGTCGGCAGCTGCATACCGATCGGGTGCAAGGAGGTCACCAGGCTCACGATGTCGCTGGCCCGCTTTGGGTCGACGAAATCACTCGTGAACTGAATCGTGCCCGAGACCGAGCCACCCGCCGCCTCGACCTGCTTGCCGATGCCGGCCTTGATGGAGGACGAGGAGTTCGGCATGCCGATGATGACGACTCGTTTGCCCTTGAGGGTGCCCGCCACGACCCGAGCACCGAACGCCTGGGCGAACTGGTCGCCATTTCCGGCCTGCTGCTGCAACTGATCGTTCTTTGCCGACTGGGCCGCGCGTTCCTTCTTCAGCGAATCGACCTGCTGGCGCAAATTGGTGGTGATGGGCCCGTTCAGGGCCGTCGTACCCACCACCACGCCAAGGGCGAGCGCCAGGAAGACCGCGACGATCGAGACGACGTGGTAACGAAAGGAAATCACTAAAACAACCCCTGCAGCCAGGCGTAGACCCGGTCCCACTTGTCACCAAGCAGGTCCAAGTAGGTTCGGCCGGCCTCGGAAACCGCGAGGGCAGCACCGATCGCAATGAAGGCGGCGAGTACTAGCAGCAGCAGCGCGCCCGCCGAGATCCGGCTGCGATAGAGGCGACTGACGCCCTTGGCGTCGACCAGCTTGCCGCCCAGCCGAAGGCGGGTCAGGAAGGTGGAGGCCATGCCACCGCGGCCCTTGTCGAGGAATTCGACCAGGGTCGCGTGGGCACCGACGGCGACGATCAGGCTGGCACCCTTCTCGTCGGCCAGCAGCATGGCAATGTCCTCGCTGGTGCCCAGCGCCGGGAAGGTGACGGCGTCGATCCCCAGGTCCTGTACCCGGGCCAGCCCCGGGGCGCGCCCGTCGGGGTAGGCGTGCACGATCACCTCGGCGCCACAGCGCAGCACCTGATCGGACACCGAGTCCATATCGCCGACGATCACGTCAGGCTTGTAGCCCGCTTCGCGCAGTGCATCGGCCCCGCCGTCGACACCGACGAGCACCGGTTTGTATTCGCGGATGTACGGACGCAACGCGGCCAGGTCGGCCTTGTAGTCATAGCCGCGTACCACGATCAGCACATGGCGATCTTCGAAGCGGGTGCGGACATCGGGCACGCCGACGCCGTCGAGCAGCAACGCCCGCTCGCGTTTCATGTACTCCATCGTGTTCACGGCAAAGGCTTCGAGCTGGGTCGAGAGGCCCGACTTCGCCTCGGCCATCATGGCCGCGATCGACGCGTCGTCCTGCAGCGTCCCGCTGGCGATGGGTTGCTCGCCGATGAACACCGTGTCGCCGTCGATCCGGACCCGGGTGCCTTCCTTGACCGCGGCGAAGATCTCCGATCCGACGTTGTCCAAGAGCACGATCCCGCTGGCGACGAGCAGATCCGGCCCGAGGTTGGGATAGCGACCGGAAATGCTCGGCTGCGCATTGATCACTGCACTGACCTTGGCGGCGACGAGTGAGTCGGCGGCGATCCGGTCCAGATCGACGTGATCGATGATGGCGATGTCTCCGGGGTTGAGGCGCCCGACGAGTCGCTTGGTGCGGCGATCCAGTCGAGCGACTCCGGCTACCCCAGGTAGCGCGTCGCTACGCCCGCGGCGCATAGTCGTGGCCAGCTTCATGGGCGCTTATGCTGCCACCGGCGGGTGTGAAGATCCGGTTTCGCCACGCGGTCCTCATGTGCTTTTGCGGCGTGCCCGCGCCTTCGTGGGCCGGCCGGTTTCCTCGTCGCGGGCGGCCGCCAGCAATTCATCGGCATGTTCGCGCGCGGTCGCCGAATCCGTTCCGGCGAGCATGCGGGCCAGTTCCACCAGCCGCTCCTCGCCGCTCACCACCCGTACGTCACTCTTGGTGACTCCCCGCTGACCGCTTGGTTTGTCGATCACCACGTGCGTGTCGGCATAGGCGGCCACCTGGGCCAGATGAGTGACGACGATCACCTGATGTCGGCGAGCCAGTCGCGCGAGTCGCCGGCCCACCTCGGTGGCCGCCCGTCCGCCCACGCCGGCATCGACCTCGTCAAAGATCAGGGTTGGGACCGGCGCCGAGCCGGCCAGGCTGACTTCCAGGGCCAGCATGACCCGGGACAGTTCGCCGCCGGAGGCACCCTTGTGCAGCGCCAGCCGGGGTGCGTCCGGATGCGGCTGGAGCAAGATCTCGACCTCGTCGACGCCCTGGCTGCTGGCGCCGACCTCAACCCCGTCGATCTGCAGGGTGGGAGCGCCGGAGCTGGGGACCCGCCGCGAGACCTCGTACGTGGACGGCCGCGTCGGGCATGGCCAGTCCGCGCAGTTCGGCGGTGACAGCGGCCGACAACCGCGTCGCGGCCTCGCTACGGGCCCGGCTCAGCTCCACGGCCAGCTCTGCGCACCGCTGCGCGCGGGCGTCCCGCTCGCGGGCCAACGCCTCGAGCGCCTCGTCGGACACATCCAGCTCGTGCAGTCGTTCCCGCGCGCCGGCGGCCCAGTCGAGCACCGCGTCGAGATCCTCGCCGTAGCGGCGGACCAGGCCGGCCAGAATCGCCCGCCGGGCCTCGACCTCGGCCAGTCGGCCCGGGTCAGCGTCCAGGCCGTCGCGGTAGTTGCGCAGGTCGCCCGCCAGGTCGACGGCCAGGTCGGACAGCTCGATCATCCGTCGGGCCAGGCTGTCGAGCTCGGCGTCGGCTCCGTGCGCGGCCGCGAGTTCCCGCTGGGCCCGCGCGATGAGCGTGGCGACGTCGCCCGCGTCGCTGCCGAAGTCATCTGCATCGCCGACCAAGGCGTCGTGGGCCGCGCCGGCGGCCAGCCGCAGTCCGTCGACATGCGCCAGCCGCCGGGCCTCGGCGGCCAGCGCGCGATCCTCTCCCGACACCGGCGCGGCGGTCTCGACCTCGGCTAGGCCGTGCGCGAGCAGCTCCGACTTACGCCGCAGTTCCCGCGCCCGCTCCGTGCGTTCGGTCAGGCGGTCCACCGCCTTGCGCCATTGGTGGAAGACCGCCTCATAGGCCGTTGTGTCCAGCGCTGCGAACAGGTCAAGGGCCGTGCTCTGATGGGCCGGCTGGGCCAGGCGCAGCTGATCGCTCTGTCCGTGCACGGCCAGGAGTTGGTCACCCAGCTCGCTCAACAACGAGATCGGAGCGGGTGCGCCACCGACGACGGCCCGCGAGCGCCCGGCCGAGGACACGACGCGCCGCAGCAGTAGCTCGCTCGTCCTCGATCTCACCGCCCGCCGCGAGAACCCGCTCGACGATGGACGGGCCGGGCCGGCTCAGTCGGCCGTCGACAGTGGCCTGGCTGCTGCCGGTGCGCACCCGCGTCGGGTCAGCGCGATTGCCGAAGAGCAGCAGTAGCGCGGTCACCAGCATCGTCTTGCCGGCACCGGTCTCCCCGCTCAGCACGGTCAGCCCCGGGTCGAGCGTCAGCACGGCGTCGTCGATGACCCCGAGGCCGCTGATGCGCAGTTCGTCGAGCACGACGTGAACGTTATAGGTGCGCGGCGGTTGGGCCGCCCCGGAAGCTACGGACGGGCAACTGGAACTTGTCGACCAGGCGGTCGGCGAAGTTCCAGTCGGCCAGGCGGGCGATTCTGATCGGAATGGCGCCCTTGCGCACGCGCACCCGGGCCCCCGGCGGAACGTCCAGCGACCGCCGCCCGTCGCAGCTCAGGACCCCAGCGTGCTCGCTGGGGAGCAGATCGATGTCGATCACCGAATCGGGGGCGACGATCACCGGGCGGGCGAAGAGGGCGTGGGCGGCATTGGGCACGACGAGCAAGGCGTCCACGGTGGGCCAGGCGATCGGCCCTCCGGCGGAGTAGGCGTAGGCGGTCGAACCGGTCGGGGTAGCGCACAGCACACCGTCGCAGCCGAAGTGCAATAGGGCCCGGCCATCGATCGCCACCTCGACCTCGAGCATCCGTTCGCGGTTACTGCGTTCCAGCGAGGCCTCGTTCAGCGCCCAAGCCGTGGCGATCAGCTGACCGTCCTGCCAGATCTCGGCATCGACGGTCAACCGCTCCTCGACGTGGTAGCTGCCGTTGATGACATTGACGATCGTCTCGCTCAGTCCGTCCGGTTCGGCCTCGGCGAGAAATCCGACATGCCCGAAGTTGACCCCCAACAGCGGCACCTGGGCCGGCCGGGCCAACTCGGCGGCCCGCAGGAAGGTGCCATCGCCGCCGAACCCGATGACGATCTCGGCCCCTTCAGCGGCGCCGTGGGCATCGACGACGCGCACGGCCGCCGCCCGCCGGCAATCGGCGGCATCGGCGGCCAGCATGCGGACGTCGAAGCCGGCAGCGTGCAACTGGTCGGCTGTTGCCGTCGCCATGTCGGTGATGCGGTCACGCCCCGTGTGCGCTACGACCAATGCCGATCTCATCAGAGCTCACCCGTCTCGAGCGCAACGTGCAGCCCATTGATATCAGTCGGCGGCGCATCGCGCCGCAACCAGAGGAAGAACTCCACGTTCCCGGCCGGGCCGGGGAGCGAACTGCGGGCTACGGCGGCGGCGTGCCAGCCCAACTGCGCGGCGAACTGTACGACCGTGACGACCGCGTCGGCCCGATGGGTCAGGTCGCGTACGACGCCGCCGCTGCCGAGGCGTTCGCGCCCGACCTCGAACTGCGGTTTGACCATGGGGACGAGATCGCCATCGGCGGCGGTGCAATCGGCCAGCGCCTCCAGCACGAGGGTGAGCGAAATGAAGGAAAGGTCCGCGACCGTGAGCTCCACCGGGCCGCCAATATCGGCCGGACGAAGGGAACGGACGTTGGTCCGATCGATCACCGTGACCCGCTCGTCGCTGCGCAGCGGCCAGGCCAGTTGGCCGTAGCCGACGTCGACCGCGACCACTTCACGGGCGCCCCGGCGCAGCAGAACGTCGGTGAATCCGCCCGTCGACGCGCCGGCGTCCAGGCATCGGCGTCCAGGCACGCTCGGACCACCAAGGGACTCGAGCGCCCCGGCGAGCTTGAAGCCACCGCGGGAGGCGTAGCCCGGATCATCGCCGTCACCGACCAGGCGAACCGAGGCCTGATCGGAAACGCTGGTCGCGGCCTTTCGCGCGACCACCCCGCGAACCTCGACCCGACCGGCCGAGATCAACTCCACCGCTTGTTCGCGCGATCGAGCCAGCCCCCTGCGGACCAGTTCGGCGTCCAGCCGGGTGAGTCTGGACACGACTCAGACGCCCTCGATGCCCCGAAGGGCGTCCTGCAACCCGGTATGGATGAGTTGGTAGCGCTCGAGGTGCTCGGCCAATGGGAGCGCGTCCAGGTCGGCGAGAGAGGCCACGGCTGCGCTCAGCTCAGCGGGCAGCGCGGGAGCGACGGACGCCGCGTCGGCTAACGTCTGATGTGTTGGCTCGGCTGAGTCGTTCATGTCCACGAACGTACCGGGCCCACTGGTGGTGGCGGTGTACCGACGCCGCCCGTCGATGAAAGGTCATCTGCGTGGCGACTGTGGCCCAGTGCGAAGCTGCCTTCGGCGTCTTGGCTTCCCGGCTCAGCGCCGCCGACGACCAGGCCCGCAAACAGGCAGCATTCGACCGGTCGGTGAGCTGCACGCTCACCGACCTCAAGGTCATCTTTGCCGCCCGCCTCGTCGATGGCGAGCTGACCGGTATTCACCAGGCGACGACCGCTGATGCTCAGCTGCGCCTGACCGTCAGTAGCGACGACCTGATCGCGCTGACCGACGGCTCGCTCAGCTTCGCCGCCGCGTGGGCCGCCGGACGACTGCGAATCGATGCCAGCGTCTTCGATCTGCTCAAGCTGCGAACCTTGCTCTAGACCGCCTCGCCCGCGTCTAGATCAGCCGCAGGCGGGTCAACTCGGCCTGGGCCACCGGCTCGTGCGCCTTCGGTAGGCTCCAGCCCCCGCTCCACCGGGAGACGCAGAGCGCCCGCAGGGCGTCCAGTCCGTCGCCGTCGACCTCGCCGACACGCGTGAGAGCACCGTCGCGATCGACCTGCCAGGCGCCGCATCGCACCTGACCGTCCGCCTGCGTCGGCGCCGGATGCGGATCGAGCAGGCCTCCGGCGTCCTTGGACACGTAAGTCGGACGCTGCCCGGGCCCGGCGTAGAGCAGCCCGGCCGCGTCGGTTACGCCGGTGAGCACCAGCAGACTGGCGCAGTCGGCTCGCTGGGCGCCTTCGATGTCGGTGTCCAGGCGGTCACCCACCACGAGCGGACGCTGGGCCTGCGAGCGTTCGACGCTCTCGCGGTGCATGGTCGGATCGGGCTTGCCGGTCGACACCGGTTCACGATCGGTGGCACAGCGCAGCGCAGCGACCAACGATCCGTTTCCGGGCAGTGGCCCGCGTGGGGACGGCACCGTTGGGTCAAGATTGGTGGCCACCCAGGGCAGACCCCGGCGAATCGCGATCGCCCCCTCGGCCAGCAGGCGCCAATCGGCGTCGGGTGAATAGCCCTGGACGACGGCCATCGGTGCGTCGTCGGCTGAGTGGACCGCGACCAGGCCGCGTTCGCTGAGCGCCTCGATCAGCCCGACGGTTCCGACAACCAGCACTCGCGCTCCGGCCGGCAGGTGATCGGAGAGGTAATGGGCGGCCGCCTGGGAGGATGTCGTCACGTCGGCGGGTGTGGCCGGTACCCCCAGGGCGGTCAGGTGCGCGGCCACGACCGCCGGCGGTCGAGCGGCGTTGTTCGTGACAAAGGCCAGCCGCATACCCTGCGCCCGGGCCCGGGCCAGGGCCGCGGGCACCCCTACGACAGCGTCCGGACCGAGGTAGACCACCCCGTCGAGGTCCAGCAAGGCCACGTCGTAGCTCTGGCACAACGGCCCCGCACTCGCCGACAGTGCCGCCAGCGGATGCTCGCTCAACCCGGGACTCCCTGCATAGGATCGTGTGGACATGGCCGAGCCTAACGAGGTCGCAAGCCCCGCTCACGGACGTGGCTTGTCGCTGCTCCCGTTCCGAGCCTGCCGTTACACCGAGCGCGGCCCCAGATTGAGCCGGCTGCTCTGTCCGCCGTATGACGTGATCGATGCCGCGCAGCGGGCGGCACTGCTCGCCGGCGACCCCGACAACGCGGTCCAACTGGTCCTGCCCACCCTCAACGGCGATCCCGCGCAGAGCCGGCCCTACGAGCAGGCTCGCGAAACCCTTGACCGCTGGTTGGCCGATTCGGTCATGGCGGTTGATCCCGCTCCGTCGCTCTACGTCTATGAGCTGGCCACGCCGGACGGCTCGCTGACGCGGGGCCTGCTCGGTGCCCTAGAGTTGCGCGACTATGCCGATCAGGTGATCCTGCCCCACGAGAACACGATGGCCGGACCCGTGGCCGACCGGCTGGCTCTGATGAGTGCGACCGAGGCCAACCTCGAACCGATCTACCTCGTCTACGACGGCGGCGGAGTCGCCTCGGAGGCAGTCGCGCGTTCGGTCGACCCACCACTGGTGACGACGCGAACCCCGGACGGCATCTCGCACCGACTCTGGGCGATCACCGACGCCGACCTGCACTCGGCGATCGAGTCGGACCTCAATGAGCGCCGGGCCCTGATCGCCGACGGCCACCACCGCTACGCCACCTATCTGGAGCTGCAACGGCAACTGCGCATCCGCAATGGGGCGGGTCCTTGGGACCGCGGGCTGACGTTGCTCGTGGACTCATCGAGCTTTGGGCCGCAAGTCCACGCCATCCACCGGATCCTGGCCGGACTCCGGTTCGAGGCGGCAATAGAGAGCGCCGCGCGCCATGGCCGGATCGAGACCGTCGATAGCGCCGAGGCCGGGTTGGCGCGGATCGAACAGCTCGACGGTTTCGCCGCGGTACTCGCGGACGGCGAGTCAGCGGCAATCGTCTCTTTTTCTGATTCATCGCTATTGACTGACCTGCTCACGGACGCTGAGCCGGCGGCGATGGCCGGGCTCGATGTGACAGTCCTGCACCGAGGCCTGCTACCGAGAGTTTGGGGGCTGCCCGACACCGAGGAGACGGTGCGGTACGCACACAGCGTTCCTGAGGCGCTAGACGTGGCCCGTTCGACCCACGGAACCGCGGCGTTGCTACGCCCTACCCCGATCGACGCGGTGACCGCTGTAGCGGCGGCCGGCGCCCGGATGCCCCGCAAATCGACCTTGTTCACCCCCAAACCGGCATCGGGCCTGGTCATTCGCCGGTTCGCCGATCAGCTCAACTAGCGGTGGGCGGCTGGCGCTTGAACGACCCGACCTCGACCTCGTAGCGGCTTGCTACCCCACCAGGTCCCCGCCAGAAGCGCCGCCGAAGCGCCCCGGTGACCTCGACGAGGTCCCCGGGCTGGGCTCGGGCGACGACACGACGAACCGAGGCCGACATTGCCGCGCAATCGATCGTGTCGACGCTCGGTTGTCGCTTTCCGCGCGCCCGCGGTGCGACCGCGCGACGCACGATCAGCCGAAAGGAGCACAGCACATCTCCGCTGGGCAAGGTTCGAACCGATGGCGCGGCGGCCAAAACCCCGCGCAGCGCCACGGCATTCGCGGGCGGAGTCAGATCCTCTGATTTCGTCATAGCGGCAATGCTGGTCGCGGGCTCTGACGAGCTCCCGTCGTAGTCCGTCGGCTTGTGGATAACCGGCGGCCGGTGCAGGGTGAGTTGACAAACAGCGACCGCTATTTGCTAAAGCAAGGCGGCCGCACGATCCACGGCATCGGTCTCACCGGTTGGGTCCAGTGCCGCGGCGGCCGCGAACCACTGGGCCGCCTCATCATTGCGTCCCAGCTCGGCCAGGGTGTCGGCATAGACGTACCAAAGCCTTACCGAACCAGCGTTCGGCTTGTTCCGGTCCAGGCCTCCGCGGGCGAGCACGCCTAGGGCAGCCTCGGTCTGACCGAGATCGCGGCGCGCGCCAGCGACAACGATGAACAGCTCAGCCCGAGTGGCCGGATCGAGCCGTCGGACGTCAGGGTCGTTGAGTGCCTTGAGGGCCGACTGGGGCCGACCCAAGGCGCGTTCGCAGTCAGCGGTCATGGGCAGCGTCCGCGGATCGCCGGAGATGCGACGGGCCGTGCGCAACTCGGTGAGCGCCTCGGCCCACTCCTCGGCGTGATACGCGGCAATGCCGGCGGCTTCACGAACTACTCCCACCCGGGCCGCGCGTTGCCGGGCCGCACGGGCGTGGGCCAGGGCGGCTCGGGGATCAACCTCGAGCAGCTCTCCGGCCGCCACTAGGTGAGCACCAACGGCTTCGGCGTTGAGCTTGGACAGGCTGCGCAACTCGGCGCGCACCGCCGGGTCGAGCTGCTTTGCCTCGACGCCCGGGGGAATCTCGGGCTCGGGAAAGCGCTTCTCATCGCGGTCGTGCGTCGTGCGGGACTTGCGGTCCTGGGCTGACTCGACGGGGCGCGGCCGATAGGCCGAACCGGCAGAGCGGGCACCGGCTTGCTTAGGAGCCGACGTGCGCGCACGAGCGGGTGCGTCCCGACGCGAGCCCGCATGAGACGCCCCCGAAGACGCCTGACCAGAGCGCACGTCCCCGGTCGAGCGCCGCTCCGCGCGCGGGTACTCCGCCCGGGGCCCGTCCTCACGCGAGCGCGCACCACGCGGATTGTCCGATCTAGGTCCTTCACTCCGTCGGCTGGGGGCGCGACCCGAGCCGGCAACCGGACGACCGGAGCTCGATGCGGGGGACGCGCCACGGCCCGACTGCGATCCGCGCGAGGCACCTGACGAACCGCCGCGGGGGGCCGCTTTCGCACTGCGCGGAGCGCCAGTTCCGCTGCGCGGCGACTTGCTCGCATTGGAGCGAGGTGTACCACTACGCGACGTACCGCTGCGCGACGTGCCGCTACTGGTTGAACCGCTCCGTGATGCGCTACTCCCGGACGAGCCGTTCCTGCTCGAACCGTTCCGGGGCGAGCTACGGCGATCCGAGCCGGCGGAGGACGCAGGCGTCGAGCGATCCCGCTCGTGAGGTGTAGACATTGGCTAACTTCCATCCCGCTTCAAGAACGAATTGCAACGAGGGTCGTTCGGAAACCGAACGACCCTCGTCGAAGTTGTGTCCGGCGACGTCCTACTCTCCCACGCAGTGGCCCGCGCAGTACCATCGGCGCTGAGAGGCTTAGCTTCCGGGTTCGGGATGGGACCGGGCGTTTCCCTCTCGCTATGGTCGCCGAAACTCTATTGAGATGTCGGTCCCGCCGCGATCGCCCCAGAAGATCGGGGCGAGCGGGGACCGTACCTCAGGAACCGCACAGTGGACGCGAGCGCATTAAGTCATCGAAAGATGAAGAAGTTTTAGGCAAGTCCTCGGCCTATTAGTACCGGTCAGCTCCATGCATTGCTGCACTTCCACTTCCGGCCTATCAACCCGGTGGTCTAGCCGGGGGCCTTACTCCATAAAGGATGGGAGATCTCATCTTGAAGCGAGCTTCCCGCTTAGATGCTTTCAGCGGTTATCCCTTCCGAACGTAGCTAACCAGCAGTGCTCCTGGCGGAACAACTGGCACACCAGAGGTTCGTCCGTCCCGGTCCTCTCGTACTAAGGACAGCCCTTCTCAAATCTCCTGCGCGCGCGGCGGATAGGGACCGAACTGTCTCACGACGTTCTAAACCCAGCTCGCGTACCGCTTTAATGGGCGAACAGCCCAACCCTTGGGACCGACTCCAGCCCCAGGATGCGACGAGCCGACATCGAGGTGCCAAACCATCCCGTCGATATGGACTCTTGGGGAAGATCAGCCTGTTATCCCCGGGGTACCTTTTATCCGTTGAGCGACACCGCTTCCACTTGCCGGTGCCGGATCACTAGTCCCAGCTTTCGCTCCTGCTCGACTTGTCAGTCTCACAGTCAAGCTCCCTTGTGCACTTGCACTCAACACCTGATTGCCAACCAGGCTGAGGGAACCTTTGGGCGCCTCCGTTACATTTTAGGAGGCAACCGCCCCAGTTAAACTACCCATCTGACACTGTCCCTGATCCGGATTACGGACCGAGGTTAGACATCCAATTCGAACAGAGTGGTATTTCAACGTTGACTCCACAGACACTGGCGTGCCCGCTTCACAGTCTCCCACCTATCCTACACAATCCGAACCGAACACCAATATCAAACTATAGTAAAGGTCCCGGGGTCTTTCCGTCCTGCCGCGCGTAACGAGCATCTTTACTCGTAGTGCAATTTCGCCGAGCCTATGGTTGAGACAGTCGAGAAGTCGTTACGCCATTCGTGCAGGTCGGAACTTACCCGACAAGGAATTTCGCTACCTTAGGATGGTTATAGTTACCACCGCCGTTTACTGGGGCTTAAATTCTGAGCTTCGCCTTACGGCTGACCCGTCCTCTTAACCTTCCAGCACCGGGCAGGCGTCAGTCCGTATACATCGTATTGCTACTTCGCACGGACCTGTGTTTTTAGTAAACAGTCGCTTCTCGCTAATCTCTGCGGCCGGCTAAAGCTCGGGGAGCAAGTCCCGTCACCAAAACCGGCCCTCCTTATCCCGAAGTTACGGAGGTATTTTGCCGAGTTCCTTAACCATAGTTCGCTCGATCGCCTTGGTATTCTCTACCTGACCACCTGTGTCGGTTTGGGGTACGGGCCGCTAAGAGCTCGCTAGAGGCTTTTCTTGGCAGCATAGGATCATCCACTTCGCCTCAATCGGCTATGCGTCGGGTCTCAGGCTATGCGTGGTGCGGATTTGCCTACACCACGCCCTACACCCTTACACCAGGACAACCAACGCCTGGCTTGGACTACCTTCCTGCGTCACCCCATCGCTTGCCTACTACTGGCTCGGTTCACGTGCTCCACCACTCGCCCCGAAGGGTCCGCGGCTTCAGACGTTTAGCATTACCAGGGTCAGCATGGGCGCTCTTTTGCGGGTACGGGAATATCAACCCGTTGTCCATCGACTACGCCTGTCGGCCTCGCCTTAGGTCCCGACTTACCCTGGGCGGATTAGCCTGGCCCAGGAACCCTTGGTCATTCGGCGGAGGAGTTTCTCACTCCTCTTTCGCTACTCATGCCTGCATTCTCACTCGTATGCCGTCCACGGCTGGGTTACCCCGCCGCTTCTTCCGGCATACGACGCTCCCCTACCCATCCAGACGCCTGGCGGTTCACTCGAGGTGATCCGCAAGCAATGCCTGAATGACACAGCTTCGGTGGTGTACTTGAGCCCCGTTACATTGTCGGCGCAGAATCACTTGACCAGTGAGCTATTACGCACTCTTTAAAGGGTGGCTGCTTCTAAGCCAACCTCCTGGTTGTCTGTGCGACTCCACATCCTTTCCCACTTAGTACACGCTTAGGGACCTTAGCTGGTGTTCTGGGTTGTTTCCCTCTCGACAATGGAGCTTATCCCCCACTGTCTCACTGCCGCGCTCTAACTTACCGGCATTCGGAGTTTGGCTGATTTCGGTAAGCTTGTAGGCCCCCTAGACCATCCAGTAGCTCTACCTCCGGCAAGAAACACGCGACGCTGCACCTAAATGCATTTCGGGGAGAACCAGCTATCACGAAGTTTGATTGGCCTTTCACCCCTACCCACAGC
>CAWHCD010000006.1:0-722500 GCA_963828015.1 uncultured Actinomycetes bacterium | reverse complement strand
CGAACATCACCGCGGTGCGGGCGGTCGGCCCCCGGAAGGCGTGCGAGGCCGGATCGTCGGAACCCTCATAGGCCTCGACCTCGGTGAGCCGGACCGCCACGTGCTCGCCGTCGAGCACCGAACGGATGACCGCTCCCAGCAGCCGCGGGGCAAGCTGGAGCGCGGGTCGCGCCAGCGCGGCGCGATCGACGCTCACGGCCGATAGGCGTCCCGGGCAGCCCGCAGCCGGTCCAGCTGCTCGGCCACCCGCACCGGCGCAGTCCCGCCGAAGGCCGAGCGCGATGCCAGCGAACCTTCGACCGAGAGCACCTCGCGTACCGCCGGCGAAAGGGCCGGCGAGATGGCGGCGAAGTCCTCGTCGCTGAGCTGATCGAGCTCGATGCCGCGTTCCTCGCAGACGCGCACACACTCCCCGGCGACCTCATGGGCCACCCGGAAGGCCGTCCCCTGTCGAACCAGCCACTCGGCGATGTCGGTCGCCAGCGAGAACCCTTGCGGGGCCAGCGCGGCCAACCGCGCAGTGTCGAACGTGAGGGTCGCCATCATGCCGGTCATGGCCGGCAGCAGCAGGTGCAGGTTGTCGACGGCGTCGAAGACCGGCTCCTTGTCCTCCTGCAGGTCTCGGTTGTAGGCCAGCGGCAGGCCCTTGAGGGTGGCCAGCAGACCGGCGTGATCACCGATGAGACGACCGGCCTTGCCGCGGGCCAACTCGGCCACATCAGGATTCTTCTTCTGCGGCATGATCGACGATCCGGTGGAATAGGCGTCGTCGAGGGTCACGAAGGAGAACTCCTTGGTCGCCCAGATGATCACCTCTTCGGCCAGGCGCGAGAGGTCGACCGCGATCATCGTGGCCACGAAGGAGAACTCGGCCACGACGTCGCGGGAGGCGGTGGCGTCGATGGAGTTCTCGGCCGCCGCGGTGAAGCCGAGATCTAGGGCCACGGCCTGCGGATCAAGCCCGAGCGAAGAGCCGGCGAGCGCGCCCGAGCCGTACGGACTGATCGCCGCTCGGGCATCCCAGTCGCGCAGCCGATCGAGGTCGCGGACCAACGCCCAGCAATGGGCCAGCAGGTGATGCGACAGAAGCACCGGTTGCGCATGCTGCATATGGGTCCGCCCGGGCATCGCCACCCCTAGGTGCGTAGCCGCCTGCCCGGCGAGCGCGTCGATGAGGGCTCCGACCTCGGCGCGGAGCTCCCCGGCCTCCTCGCGCAGGTACATCCGGATGAGCGTCGCGATCTGATCGTTGCGGGAACGGCCCGCGCGCAGGCGTCCGCCCAGGTCGGCGCCGACCCGCTCCAGCAGTCCTCGCTCCAGGGCGGTGTGCACGTCTTCGTCGTCGGGGGCGGCGGTAAACACCCCGGAGCGGAGATCGGCGTCGAGGGCATCCAGGCCCGCGATCATGCGGCGTAGCTCGTCCTCGGACAGCAGGCCGGCGGCGTGCAGCACCCGCGCATGTGCGCGGGAGCCGGCCAGATCGTGGCGGGCCAGCCGCCAGTCGAAGTGGGTCGAGACCGACAGCGCGGCCAGCGCGTCCGCCGGCCCGCCGGTGAAGCGCCCACCCCACAGCTTCAGCGCGTCCGGCGCGGTCGGTGACTCAGTCAACGCCGGACTCCATCGCCGCGCCATCCAGCACGCTCTCGTCGGTGAGCGGGGCGCCGTCGATACCGGCCGGGTTGGCGGCGATGCGCTCGGCGCCGTGCTCGCTCAGGCCGCTGTCCTCGAGCTCTCCGAACAGATACGTCCGCCCGAGCTGACCTCCGGACTGCGCGGCGTACTGCTCGAGCTTGCCTCGGGAATCGGCGATGTCGAGGTTGCGCATGGTCAGCTGGCCGATGCGATCCACCGGGCCGAACGCCGCGTTCTCCATCCGCTCCATCGACAGCTTGTCCGGGTGGTAGGAGAAATCCGGGCCCCGGGTGTCGAGTACCGAGTAGTCCTCACCGCGCCGCAGCCGCAACGTCACCTCGCCGTTGACCAGCGACGCGACCCAGCGCTGGATGGACTCGCGCAGCATCAGCGACTGGGGATCGATCCACCGACCCTCGTAGAGCAGCCGCCCGAGGCGGCGGCCCTCGGCGTGATAGTTCGCGATCGTGTCCTCGTTGTGGATGGCATTGAGCAGCCGTTCGTAGGCGATCCAGAGCAGGGCCATGCCCGGCGCCTCGTAGATCCCCCGCGACTTGGCCTCGATGATGCGGTTCTCGATCTGGTCGGACATGCCCAGACCATGCCGGCCACCGATCGCGTTGGCCTCCTGGACCAGCGCCACCGGGTCGTCGTAATCGATCCCGTTGATGGCCACGGGTCGGCCCTCGGAGAAGCGCACGGTGACCAGCTCGGTGTCGATCACGACGGCCGGGTCCCAGAACTTAATGCCCATGATCGGCTGGACGGTCTCGAGCGAGACGTCCAGGTGCTCCAGGCTCTTGGCCTCGTGCGTCGCGCCCCAGATGTTCGCGTCGGTCGAGTAGGCCTTTTCGGTGCTGTCGCGGTAGGGCAGGTCGTGTTCGAGCAGCCACTGGCTCATCTCGGTCCGGCCGCCGAGTTCGCCGACGAAGTCGGCATCCAGCCAGGGCTTGTAGATCCGCAGACTGGGATTGGCCAGCAGCCCGTAGCGGTAAAAGCGCTCGATGTCGTTGCCCTTGAAGGTCGAGCCATCACCCCAGATGTGGACGTCATCGCTCTGCATCGCCCGCACGAGCATCGTTCCGGTTACGGCCCGACCCAGGGGGGTCGTGTTGAAGTAGACCCGCCCGGCCGAACGGATGTGGAACGCGCCGCAGGCCAGGGCCGCGAGTCCCTCCTCGACCAGGGCGCGGCGGCAGTCCACCGCCCGCGCGATTTCGGCGCCGTACTCCATCGCTCGGATCGGAACGCTCGATACATCCGGCTCGTCGTACTGGCCGATGTCGGCGGTGTAGGCACACGGAACGGCGCCCTTGGCCCGCATCCAGGCGACCGCGACCGAGGTGTCCAAGCCGCCCGAGAACGCGATGCCGACGCGCTCGCCGACCGGAAGGGAGGTCAGAACCTTGCTCACTGGGCTACATCTCCCGGGTAGGTCATCTTCGACTGGGTCAGAGCGAGTAGGCGTCGCACGAGTTCCTCGCCACCTCGTGGGTCACGACTGATCACCAAGATGGTGTCATCCCCGGCGACGGTACCGAGCACCTCCGGCATTCCGGCCCGGTCGAGCGCCGACGCCAGGTAGGACGCTGCCCCGGGCGGGGTACGCAACACGACGAGGTTCGCGCTCGCCTCGGCCGAGATCACCATGTCACTGATCAACCGGGCCAGCCGCTGGGGTGGTGCGTCATCGGCCGAACGCGACGTCAGTGGTGTCCCGTCCTCGGGCACGACGTAGACCGGCAACCCGCCATCGGGCGAACGCAACTTGACCGCGCCGAGCTCGTCCAGATCGCGCGACAGCGTGGCTTGGGTGACGCTGAAGCCGCTAGCTCTCATGATCGCGGCCAGCTCCCCCTGCGAGCGAACCGTTCGCTCACCGAGCACGGCCACGATGCGCGCATGCCGGGCCGCCTTGCCGTGCAACTCGGTGACCACGGGCTTGCTGGTCATCGGGGCTGCTCCAAGAGCCAGGCCAGCAGGGCCTTCTGCGCGTGCAGCCGATTCTCGGCCTCGTCCCAGACGACGCTCTGTGGGCCGTCGATCACCTCGGCGGCGATCTCCTTGCCCCGGTAGGCCGGTAGGCAGTGCATCACGATGGCGTCACTGGCCGCGCGCTCCAGTGACGACGCGTCGACGGCGTACGGGCGGAACGGCTCTGCTCGTCCCTGCTCGCCCTCCTGGCCCATCGACACCCAGGTGTCAGTGGCGATCACGTCCGCCCCGTCGAAGGCCTGTTCAGCGCTCGTGGTCACCAGGATCGACCCGCCGGTCTCGCGCGCGATCCGGGTGGCGTCGGCGACGACGGCCGGTTCGGGCTGGAAGTCGGCCGGGCCGGCGACCCGCAGGTGCATTCCGGCCAACGCGCCGCCGAGCAGGTAGGAGTTGGCCATGTTGTTGGCGGCATCGCCGACGTAGGTGAACGTTAGTCCGGCGAGCTTTCCCTTGTGTTCGCGGACCGTCTGCAGATCGGCCAGGATCTGACAGGGGTGGAACTGGTCGGTCAACGCATTGATCACCGGCACCCGGCTGGCCGCGGCCATCGCCTCGATGCGCTCTTGTCCAAAGGTGCGCCACACGATCGCTGCCACCTGACGGTCCAGGACCCGGGCGGTGTCCTCGATCGGCTCGCCGCGTCCGAGTTGGCTGGACTGGGCGTCGATGACCAGCGGGTAGCCGCCCAACTCGGCGATGCCGACGCTGAAGGAGACCCGAGTTCGCGTCGAGGGTTTGTCGAAGATCACCGCGACCGCGCGGGGACCGGCCAGCGGCTGGCGGGCGAGCCGGTCGCGCTTCATCGCGTCGGCCAGCTCCAGCACCTCGAGCTGTTCTTCGGGCGACAGATCGTCATCGCGCAGGAAATGCCGCGTCACGCCGAAACCTCGGCCAGTGCGCCGATCAGCAGCGGCATCGCCGCGTCCACGTCGGCCTCGGTCAAGATCAGCGGCGGGGCCAACCGGATGACGTCCGCCTGGACGGCGTTGACCAGCAACCCCCGGGAGCGTGCGGCGACCTCAACGGCACCGGCGTGCGGACCGTTCAGGGTCAGCCCCCGCCACAAGCCGCTGCCCCGCGCACCCGTAACCAAGGGGCTGTCGATAGCGGCCAGCTCAGCACCGAGGTGCTCGCCGACCCGCTTCACCGAATCGAGCAGGTGCTCGTCGGCGATGGTGGTGAGCACGGCCAGCGCCGCCGCGCAGGCGACGGGATTTCCGCCGAACGTGGAGCCGTGATCCCCTCCGGCGAACAGGTCGCCGGTCGCACCGATACCGATGCAAGCCCCGATCGGCAGGCCGCCGCCGAGCCCTTTGGCCAGCGTGATGACGTCCGGGCGCACGCCCGCGGCCAGGCTGGCGAACCAATGACCGGTGCGACCGATCCCGCTCTGCACCTCGTCGGCGACCATGAGGGCGCCGGTCTCATCGCAGATCCGACGCACCTCGCCCAGGAAGCCGTCAGGGGCTGGCACGACCCCGCCCTCGCCCAGCGTCGATTCGACGAAGATGGCAGCCGTGTTCTGATCGGCGAGGCGACGGATGGCCGCGACGTCGCCGTACTCGACGAAGCTCACCGGCCCGGGCAACGGCTCGAAGGGCAGTCGCTTGCCCGGGTTGCCGGTGATCGACAGGGCCCCGAGCGTGCGGCCGTGGAAGCCACCGTTGCTGGCGATGAACGAGCCGCCCGGGCGATGCTTACGGGCGAGCTTCAGCGCACACTCGTTCGCCTCGGCTCCGCTGTTGGCGAAAAAGACCCGGCCCGGTACGCCCAGCAGGTCGATGAGGCGTTCGGCCAGCGCAACGCCCGGTTCGTGGATCGCCAGGTTGGAGGTGTGGGCGATCCGGGCGACCTGGCGCGTGACCGCCTCGACGACGGCCGGGTGGGCGTGCCCGAGCGAGGAGACGGCGATACCACCGACGTAGTCGAGGTAGGACCGGCCCTCGACGTCCCAGACCCGCACCCCCACCCCGTGATCGAGCGCAATGGGCGGCGTGCCGTAGTTGGGCATCATCACCGCGTCCCAGCGCTGGGACAACTCGTTCATGCCGACTCCTTCGGTAGGACCATCGTCCCGATGCCATCGCTGGTGAACACCTCGAGCAGCATGGCGTGCAGTACCCGCCCGTCCAGCACGTGGGCGGCCGGGACCCCGCCTTCGACTGCGCGCAGGCAGGCCTCCATCTTCGGCACCATGCCGCTGGACAACAGGGGCATGAGCTCCCGTAGATCGTCCACCCGGATCTGGCTGATCACCTCCGCGCTGGCCGGCCAGTCCGCATAGAGACCCTCGACGTCAGTGAGCACGATCAGCTTTTCGGCCTGCAGGGCGACGGCGAGAGACGCCGCAGCGGTGTCGGCATTGACGTTGTAGGACAAGCCGTCGGTACCGCGCGCCACGGTCGCGATCACCGGAATGCGGCCGTCGTCGAGCAGGGCATGCACGGTCGAGGGATCAACCGCGGCCACATCGCCGACCTGGCCGATGTCGACGAGCACACCGTCGATCAGCGCCGGTTTGCGCTGGGCCGTGAGCAGGCCGCCGTCCTCGCCGGACAGGCCGACGGCGAACGGGCCGTGGTGGTTGATCAGGTTGACGACATCGCCGTTGACCTGACCTACGAGCACCATGCGCACGACCGCCATCGCCTCGGGCGAGGTCACCCGCAGCCCGCCCCGGAACTCACTTGCGATGCCCAGCCGGTCGAGGTGTTCGGTGATCTGGGGACCGCCGCCGTGCACGACGACCGGCCGCAGTCCGGCGTAGCGCAGGAAGACGATGTCCTCCGCGAAGGCCAGCTGGAGCTCCGGGCTGGTCATCGCATTGCCGCCGTACTTGACGACGACGATCTTGCCGTGGAAACGCTCGAGCCAAGGAAGCGCATCGACGAGCACTTCGGCCTTGGCCATGGCCTGCTCGCGGCTCACGATGAGTAGGCCGAGTTCTCTTCGACGTAGGCGTGGGACAGGTCATTCGTCCACACCGTCGCGCTCTGATCTCCGGCATGCAGGTCGACGCTGATCGAGATCGACCGGCCGGTCAGGTCGCATCGTTGCCGCGGTTCGCCCGCGGCGCCCCCGATACAGACCTGGATGCCGTTGATCGACACGTCGAGTTCGTCGGGGTCGAAAGCGGCCTGCGTGGTTCCGATCGCGGCCAGCACCCGGCCCCAGTTCGGATCGTTGCCGAACAACGCGCACTTGAGCAGGTTGTTGCGGGCAATGGCCCGGGCCACCTCAACCGCGTCGGTGTCGGTCTCTGCCCCGGTGACCAGGATCGCGATCTCCTTGGTCGCTCCTTCGGCGTCGGCGATCAGCTGGGCACACAGGTCGGCACAGGCGGACTGCAGCGCCGCGCCGAACTCCTCGCGACCGGGCCTGATGCCCGACGCACCGCTGGCCATCAGCACCACGGTGTCGTTGGTCGACATACAGCCGTCGGCATCGACGCGATCGAACGTCACCCGCACGGCATCACGCAAGGCGTCGTCCAGCGCGCGGGCGTCCAGGGCCGCGTCCGTCGTCAGGACGCACAGCATCGTGGCCAGCCCGGGTGCCAACATCCCGGCCCCCTTGGCCATCCCGCCGATACCCCAGCCCTCCCGCGTGACCAGCGTCTGTTTGGCGACCGTGTCGGTCGTGCGGATCGCGTCGGCCGCGGAGTCGCCACCTGAACGCGAGAGTTCGGCGGCGGCGGCATCGATTCCGCCGAGCAGCCGGTCCATCGGCAGCAGCTCACCGATCAGTCCGGTCGAGCAGACGATCACCTCACCGGCGCCGATGCCGAGCGCGGACGCGACGTGCTCCGCGCTCGCGTGCGAGTCGCGAAAGCCCGCGGCACCGGTGCAGGCATTGGCCCCGCCGGCATTGAGCACGACGGCCTTCGCTCGCCCGTCGGCGATGACCTGGCGACTCCAGCGGACCGGGGCGGCCTGCACGCGGTTGGCGGTGAAGACGGCAGCCACGGCATCGTCGGGTCCGTCGTTCACCACCAGGGCCACGTCGCGCCCGCCACTCGCCTTGAGGCCGGCTTGGACCCCGGCGGCCCGGAAGCCGGCCGGTGCGGTGATCACGGCGCGACCCCGTCGACGGAGAGCCCGATGTTCTCGGCCAGGCCGAGCATGATGTTGGCGTTCTGCACCGCTTGCCCGGCGGCGCCCTTGCCCAGGTTGTCGATCGCGCTCATGACGATGACCCGGCCGGAATCGACATCGACGTAGGCCTGCAGGTGAGCGGAGTTCGACCCGAACGTCGCCGCGGTGTGCGGTACCTGCCCCGAGGGCAGCACGTGCACGAATTGTTCGCCCGCATAGGCATTCTCGAGCACGTCGCGCACCTGCTCCGCGGTCACCGGGCCGACGGGCTTGGCGGTGACGGTGGCCAGGATCCCCCTCGGCATCGGGGCCAGGATCGGGGTGAAGGACAGCGACGTGGCGCCCGTGGCCTGCTTGATCTCGGGGACGTGCTGATGACTGCCGACCTTGTACGGGGACAGGTCGTTCATGACCTCGCTGCCCAACAGGTGGGTCTTGGCCGAGCGGCCCGCGCCCGACGTGCCACTTGCGGCGACGACCACGACGTCCTCGGGCTCGACCAGGCCCGCCGCGATCAGCGGGGCCAACGCCAGGGTCGTGGCCACGGCGTAGCAGCCGGTGTTCGCGATCCGCTGCGCTTGGGCAATTCTCGCCCGCTGGCCGGGCAACTCCGGCAGGCCGTAGGTCCAGGTGCCGGCGTGCGGGCCCTGGTAGTACCGGGTGTACGCATCGGCGTCGAGCAGCCGAAAGTCGGCGCCGAGGTCGACGACCCGGGCCGAACTCGGCAAGGTCGCGGCGAAGGATCCCGACTCGCCGTGCGGCAGGGCCAGGAAGACGAGGTCGGCATCGCCGAGCCCGTCCGGGGCGCAGAACGTCAGTCCGCCCAGTGACCGTAGGTTGGGGTGGACCTCGCCGATCGGGCGCCCGGCATTGCGCACCGCGCTGGCCGCGACCACCTCGAACTCCGAATGCGCGGCCAGCAGGCGGAGTAGTTCACCGCCCGCGTAGCCGCTTGCTCCGGCAACTGCCACTCGATAGCCCATGTGGACGATTATGCACCATGCCGCAACTAAATACAGCGGGCCGCATCATGAGTTGTACATCAGCGATCCCGGCGTGGTCAGCACGTCCCCGGTCTCCAGCCAGGTCTTGAGACCGGACAAGATCATGGGCCAGCCACCGTAGATCTGCGGATTGGCGCCCTCCCGCAGCTGGTCGTGGGTCACCGTGAGCCGGCAGGAGTCGGCTACCTGCTCGATCTCCCAGGTGATCCGCGATGTGCCCTCGGCCTTGACGTCGTCGCCCCAGAGGGCCCGCATCGTCTGCACCAGCCGGTGGGGCGGGTCGAGCTCGAGGTTCTCTCCCTCGCCGATCAGCCGACCCGGGGCACCGGGATGAGCCTGCGCGTACCGTCCGCCCGCGCTCCAGTCGGAATCGATCACCAGGCCGAACTGGAACTTGGCCCGCTCCTCGTTGCTGGTGATCGCCTGCCAGAGTCGCTCGGGCGTGGTCCGGATGTAGATCTCGTAGATCTTTTCCATTGTCGTCTCCAGTTCGCGCTTGAGGTCGCTCAGGCCGGCGACCCATGGTTGGGCGTACTTGCTCACCCAGCGGTCGTGCACCAGCCGGATCGGGACCGGATTGAGGAAGTGCAACTTCTCCCGCCCGCGCCGTCGAGTGAGGACCAGGTGGGCGTCTTCGAGCACCTTGAGATGCTTCATCACCCCGAAGCGGGTGAGGTCGAACCGCTCCACGAGGGCAGTGAGGGTCTGCCCGTCCTCGCGAAAGAGCTCATCGAGCAGGGCACGACGCGTCGGGTCAGCCAGGGCCCGGAAGACGTCGTCCACCGGCTCCAAATTAGGTGACTAAATAGTCACGTGTCAACCGGCTACCGCAGCCGCGCCTGGTAGCGCTCGCCGGCCAACGCGACCGCCCCATCGCGGGCTGCGGTGGCCTCCTCGACCGTGAGGGTTCGATCAGGGGCCCGGAACCGCAACGCGAATGCCACGGACTTCAGACCGGCGCCCAATCGGTCCGGGTCGACGTAGAGGTCGAAGAGCCGCACCGCTTCCAGCAACTCCCCCGCGCCGATGCGGACCGCGTCGAGCAGGCCGGCCGCGGGCACCTCGATCGGCACGACCAAGGCGAGATCGAGCAGGACGGGCGGGTAGCTGGACAGCACCGGAGCAGTCGCCGGCGGCGGCGGGGCGAACGCGTCGAGGTCGAGCTCGAGCGCGCAGGTACGCGGCGGCAGGCCGAGGGTCTCAACGACGCGGGGATCGAGTTCGCCCGCGTGGCCGATGACGACGTCGGCCAGGCGCAGCTCAGCGCCTCGGCCCGGATGCCAGGGCGCGTACTCGACCGCCCGAACATCAAGCTCGACCCGGGCCGTGCGGGCCACGACTCGCGCCAGCTCGATCGCATCGGCCCAGGTCGCGGCCTGAGCCTCACCCCACCAGCCGGCCCGCTCGATCGAGCCGGCGATGGCCACTGCCAGATGCCGCGGCTGGTCGGGAACGAGAGCGGCGAGCGCCGCCAGCTCGGCCTCACTCGGTCGATGCGCGACGCCGAGCGTGGGGGCCGGCGCCGCGTCGCGGGCCAAGTAGACCAGGCCCATCTCATAGATCGCCAGATCGCGGTTTCCCCGGCCGACGTTGCGGGACAAGGTGGCCAACAGCCCCGGCAACAGCGACGTTCGCAGTTCGGGCTCGGCTTCGGACAACGGATTGAGCAGCCGCACCGCCCGTCGCCGCTGGTCCTCGGCCGGGATGCGGAGTTGGTCGTGGACCGTCGGGGCAACGAAGGGATAGCTGAGCACCTCGATGAACCCAACGCCGGCCACCGCCCGCGAGACCGTGCGCCGCCAGGTCTGGGCATCGGTCAGTCCGCGGCCGGGCGGCGGCGAGGGCAACGTCGAGGGAACCTGGTCGTAGCCGACGAGCCGGACGACCTCCTCGACCAGGTCGGCGGGATCGCGCAGATCGGGGCGCCAGGTCGGAGGTGTCACGACGAAGCGGTCGTACCCCTCGACCGTGCAGCCGACCTGCCGCAATTTCTCGGCGACGACGGCGGCGGCGATAGGCAAGCCGGCCAGCTCACCGGGGCGAGCCGCGGGAAGCTCGATAGGCACCGATGCGGGGCCCGAGCCGACCACGGTCGATCCAGGGGCCGCCCCTCCGGCGCCGAACTCGACGAGCAGGTCGACGCAGCGCTGCAGGGCCACGGCGGCGATCGCCGGGTCGACGCCGCGTTCGAAGCGCTTGGCCGCTTCGCTGGGCAGCCGGTGCCGGCGCACGGCGCGCGCGATCGAGCCCGGGTCCCAGTGCGCGGCCTCGAGCACGATGTCGGTGGTGCCCGACCCGATCTCGGTCGAGCCGCCGCCCATCACACCAGCCAGTGCGATCGGCCCGGAGTCGTCGGTGACCACGAGGTCGTCCGGATCGAGCAGGCGGGCCGAACCGTCCAGCGTCAACAGCTTCTCCCCCGGCTGCGCGCGCCGCACGCCGATCGGGCCCTGGAGCTTGGCCCGATCGAAGGCGTGTAGCGGCTGACCGGTCTCGAGCATGACGTAGTTGGTGACGTCGACGGCTAGGGAGATCGAACGCATCCCCGCCGCTTGCAGTCGCTGCTGCATCCAACCCGGACTGGGGGCAGCGGGATCAATACCGGTGACCCCGCGGGCAGAGAACTGATCGCACCCGCTCGGGTCATAGACGGTGACCGGGTAGCCATCCGCGTCGGCATCCGGGACGGGCGAGGACGTCACCTCGCGGAACCCGACCCCGAGAGCGGTTGCCGCCTCGCGGGCCAGGCCCCGCATCGACAGGCAGTAGCCGCGGTCCGGCGTCACCGCGATCGTCAGCACCGCCTCGCGCAGCCCGAGCAGGTCAAGAGCGTCCTGACCGGGAATTCCGTTGTCCAGGCGAAGGATTCCATCGTGATCATCACCGATGCCCAGCTCGCGTACGGAGCAGATCATGCCGTCGGAGACGTGGCCGTACGTCTTGCGGGCGGCGATCTGGAAACCGCCGGGCAAGGTCGCTCCGGGCAGCGCAACGACGACCCGATCGCCAGCGGAGAAGTTGTGGGCCCCGCAGACGATCCCACGCGGTTGGCCCTCGCCGACGTCGACCTGACACCAGTTGATCGTCTTGCCGTTCTTCTGCGGCTCGGGTTGCACCGACTCGACCCGCCCGACCACGATCGGCCCGAACAGGGCGTCGGCCGGCGCGTTGATGCCCTCGATCTCGAGCCCGGCCCGGACCAGCGCCTCGCCGAGTTCGCGCGCGGTGATGCCAGCGGGGAGGTCCACGTAGTCGGCCAGCCAGCCCAACGGCGCATGGACCACTCCACCACCGGGCACGTCAGGCCTCCATACCGAAGGCGGCGGTGTAGCGGACGTCGCCCTCGACCATGTCACGCATGTCGGCGGCGTCGTTGCGGAACATCATCGTGCGCTCGATCCCCATTCCGAAGGCGAACCCGGTGTAGCGCTCGGGGTCGATTCCGCAGGCGATGAGCACACGCGGATTGACCATCCCGCAGCCGCCCCACTCGATCCAGCCCGAGCTGCCGCACGTGCGGCACGGGCGATCGGGATTGCCCACGGACTCGCCCAGACAGACGAAGCAGACGAGATCGACTTCGGCACTCGGCTCGGTGAACGGGAAGTAGGACGGACGCAGCCGCGTCCCGATGCCGGGGCCGAACATGGCCGCGGCCATGTGGTCGAGGGTGCCCTTGAGATGGGCCATCGTGATGCCCTCGTCGACGGCCAGCCCCTCGATCTGGTGGAAGACCGGCGTGTGGGTGGCGTCGAGCTCGTCGGTGCGAAAGACCTTGCCCGGACAGACGACGTAGATCGGGGGCTCACGAGTGAGCATCGTCCGGGCCTGCACCGGCGAGGTGTGTGTGCGCAGCACTACGCCCGACTCGGCCGACCCGTCCGCCGCGGCCAGGAAGAAGGTGTCCATCATCGAGCGGGCCGGATGGTCGGGCCCCATGTTCAGGGCGTCGAAGTTGAACCATTCGGCCTCGGCCTCGGGTCCTTCGGCCACCTCGTAGCCCATCGCCACGAAGACGTCGGCCAGGTGCTCCATGATCGTCGTCAGCGGGTGCCGGGCGCCGGCCAGGCGGCGGTCGAAGGGCAGGGTGACGTCGACGGCCTCCTCGATGAGTACGCGCGCGTCCCGCTCGGCCTCGAGTGCGCCCTGCCTGGCTTCGATAGCTGCGCGCACCTTCGCCCGGGCCTGACCGACCCGCTGGCCGGCCGCCTTCTTGGCCGCCGGTGGGAGCGCGCCGATCTCCCGATTGGCCAGCGCCAGCGGAGAACGATCACCGTCGTGGGCCAGGCGGGCGGCCTTGAGCTCGTCCAGGGTCGCGGCGCGCTCGATTGCCTGCACGGCATCGGCAACGTAGCCGTCGATCGCCTCGGGCTGCAGCACGCTCACCTCGACGGGATCGAAACTAGGATTCGGGGGCACTCGGACAGCCTATTCGGGGCGGGAAAACGAGAAACTAGCGACGCTGGGAGCGCGCGCTGGCGTAGAGGCAGATGGCGGCCGCGGCAGCCAGATTCAGGCTCTCGGCGCGTCCATGGATCGGGACCCGGACGGTCAGGTCGGCGCCGTCCAGCACCTCGCCCGGCAAGCCGTGGGCCTCGCTGCCGAACAGCCACAGGGTCGGACGGCTCAATCCTCCGGCGTGCTCGAGCCGATCGAGGTCGGTCGTCGCAGACCCGGAGGTGGCCAGGCTCTGCAGGCCGGCCGCACCGGCCAGAGCAAGCAGGTCGCCGGTCTCGGGCAAGGTCGTGATAGGCAGGTGGAACAGGCTCCCGGCACTGGCCCGGACCGTCTTGCCGTTGTAGAGGTCGACCCCGCCGACCAGG
Organism: uncultured Actinomycetes bacterium; assembly: GCA_963828015.1. Lineage (GTDB taxonomy): Bacteria > Actinomycetota > Actinomycetes > Mycobacteriales > Jatrophihabitantaceae > CAVPUA01. The sequence continues at coordinate 708,952 of CAWHCD010000006.1, read as the reverse complement.
ACCACGGCGTCGGCCCCGGCCGCGTCGGCGGTGCGGATCACCGTGCCGGCGTTGCCGGGGTCGTTGGGCTCCACGAGGACGGCGACCAGCCGCGGAGTGCCGGCCAGTGCTTGCGATATGGGAACGTCAACTGCGGAGCAGACGGCGATCAGGCCTTGCGGGGTCGAGGTCTCCGACAGGGACGCGGCCGCTTTGGGGCTGATCTCGGAGACCGCCTGTCCGTGGAGCAGGGCGGGGTTCTGTTCGATCGCCGCGGCGGTGGCGAACAGTCCGACCACCGCGCCCGTGGTGATGGCCTCGCGCACCGCCTGCGGGCCCTCGGCAAGGAAAAGCCCGGCCTCACGTCGGCCCCGGCGGCTGGTGAGCCGCCGGGCCGACGAAAGCCGGGCGTTGGTATCGCTGAGCAGGGCAGACCGTCAGGCGGCAGAGGACTGCGCGACCGCGCCGCCAGTGCCTTCGGCGGCCACGGCGGCGCGCGCCACCTCGACCAGCGCCGAGAACGCGACCGGGTCGGTGACCGCGAGGTCGGCCAGCACCTTGCGGTCGGCCTCGACACCGGCCAGGCGCAGCCCCTGGATGAAGCGGTTGTAGGTCATGTCGTTGGCGCGGGCCGCGGCGTTGATGCGGGCGATCCACAACTTGCGGAAATCACCCTTCTTGGCCTTGCGGTCGCGGTACTGGTACGTCGACGAGTGGAGCAGCTGCTCCTTGGCCTTGCGGTACAGCCGCGAGCGCTGGCCGCGGTAGCCCGAGGCGGCTTCCAGGGTGCTCCGGCGCTTCTTGTGGGCGTTTACAGCCCTCTTGACGCGTGCCACGGTGGTTCCTCAGTTCTGTTCGCTAGATCGGGATAAGGGTTACTTGCCGAGCAGGCGCTTGACCCGCGGCGCATCGGCGGCGGCCACCTCAGTGGTGCCGGACAGGCGCCGGGTGACCCGCGACGACTTGTGCTCGAGCAGGTGGCGCTTGCCGGCGCGCTGAACCATCAGCTTGCCGCTGCCCGTCACCCTGACGCGCTTCTTCGTCCCGCTATGAGTCTTGTTCTTCGGCATCGACGTGCTTTCTGCTCAGGTCGTTCGGGGAGCTACTCGCTCACCGGCAACGGTTCTACTTCTCTGGACGCTCGCGTGATCTTCGTGCTGCGGTGCGGGGCCACGACCATGATCATGTTCCGGCCGTCCTGCTTCGGCGAGGACTCCACGAACCCGAGCTCCTGGATGTCTTCGGCCAGGCGCTGCAGCAGGCGGAACCCCAACTCGGGCCGGGACTGCTCCCGACCGCGGAACATGATGGTGATCTTGACCTTGTCGCCCGCCTTGAGGAACCGCTCGACATGACCCTTCTTGGTCAGGTAGTCGTGCGAATCGATCTTGGGCCGCAACTTCATCTCTTTGATGACTGTCAGAGCCTGGTTTCGACGGGCTTCGCGAGCCTTTTGCGCGTTCTCGTACTTGAACTTCCCGTAGTCCATCAACTTGCAGACGGGCGGGCGCGCCATCGGGGCGACCTCGACCAGATCCAGATCGGCCTCGGCGGCGAGTTCGAGGGCTTTGCCGATCGGCACGATGCCGACCTGTTCGCCCTCGGGGCCGACGAGCCTGACCTCAGGTACCCGGATCCGGTCGTTGATCCTCGGTTCGGAACTGATGGGACCTCCTACGTAGACGTACATGAACAAAGACCAAGCGCTGGTGCCCGATGACAAAAGGCCCCGGTGCGGCGTACGCACGGGGCCTGTGGCATAGCATCCGACGGTCCGCGCGCACCCGGATAGGGCGAGCCGACCCGACCAGCTGGTCGGGTCTGACGGACCGAACCTGGCGCACCAGTTAACTGCGAATCACAGCTAGATGGCACAGGTGGGATGCTCTGTTCGAGCTTCCGCTTGCACACCCCCGCCGATGACGGGGATTGGTCGCAATGACAGGGTATCAGCGTGGCTGATAAATCTGTAACCGACCGTGGGCCCTCCGATGTTCCCGGCAGCGCGTCCTCTGCCCATCCGACCGCCGGGATCCCGCTGCCGGCTCACGGTTTCGACAAGCTCGATGAGCTCGAGGAGCTGCCGGTTCGCGAGATGGCCGATATACCGGCCGTCGAGGTGATCAGCCGCTCCGCCGTCATGTTGATGAGCGCGTCGGCGGAGAAGCTCGGTCTGGCCCCGGGCGGCGCACCTGCGATCGACCTCGATGAGGCCCGGCGGCTGATCACGAGCCTGGCCGGTCTGGTTGCCGCCTCGCAGGACTTCCTCGGCATCCACCGCCAGCCGCTGCGTGACGGCGTGCGGACCCTGCAGGCGGCGTTTCGGGAAGCATCGTCCTACCCGGACGAGCCGGGCGAGGGCCCGGGCGAGAAATACCTGCGCTGACGGCGCAACTGGGAACCCAGCCGTAACACCGCGGGCATTACGGTGCTGACATGCGACTGACCCAACACGAGCAGGAGCGCTTGCTCATCACTGTCGCGGCTGAGCTGGCGCAGCGTCGCCGTGCCCGTGGCCTGCAGCTCAACTACCCCGAGGCCATCGCCATCCTGACCTCGTTCGTCCTCGAAGGGGCACGCGATGGCCAAACGGTGGCCGAGCTGATGACCTCGGGGCGATCGGTGCTGACCCGGGCCGACCTGATGGACGGGGTGCCCGAAATGATCGATTCCGTGCAGGTCGAGGCCACCTTCCCGGACGGCACCAAGCTGGTCACCCTGCACGGACCGATCGCGTGATCCCGGGCGAGGTGATCACCGGGCCGGGTTCGATCAGCCTCAACGCCGGGCGCGACCGCATCGAGCTCACGGTCGAGAACGGCGGGGACCGCCCGATCCAGGTCGGCTCGCACTACCACCTCGCGGCGGCGAATCCGGCGCTGATCTTCGACCGTGCCGCCGCGCGGGGCTACCGTCTCGACATCCCGGCGGGTACGTCGGTGCGCTTCGAGCCCGGCCTGTCGATGCACGTCGCTCTGGTTGCCATCGGCGGCGCTCGGATGATCCCCGGCCTGCGCCCGGAATCGGCGGGGGCCCTCGATGGCTGAGCTGTCCCGCTCGCGCTACGCCGCGCTGTACGGCCCGACAGTCGGCGACCGGGTGCGGCTGGCCGACACCGATCTGCTCGTCGAGGTCACCGAGGACCGCAGCGCCGCCGCGCCGGGCGACGAGGTCGTGTTCGGTGGCGGGAAGGTCATCCGCGAGTCGATGGGCCAGGGCGTCGCGACGCGCGCCGAGGGCACGCCTGACCTGGTGATCACCGGCGTGGTCGTGCTCGATCACTGGGGCGTGATCAAGGCCGACGTCGGTATTCGGGACGGGCGCATCGTGGCCCTGGGCAAGGCCGGCAACCCCGACACCATGGACGGCGTCCATCCGGACCTGGTCATCGGCCCCTCGACCGAGATCATCGGCGGCAACGGGCTGATCGTGACCGCGGGCGGTGTGGACAGCCACGTCCACCTGATCGCCCCCCAGCAGATCCCGGTCGCGCTGGCCGCGGGCATGACCACCCTGATCGGCGGCGGCACCGGCCCGGCCGAGGGCACCAAGGCCACCACCGTCACCCCAGGGGCCTTCTGGCTGGACGCGATGCTGCACTCACTCACCGAGTGGCCGGTCAACATCGTGCTGCTGGGCAAGGGCAACACGGTCAGCTCCGAAGGTCTGTGGGAGCAGCTACGCGCAGGAGCCGCCGGGTTCAAGCTCCACGAGGACTGGGGCACGACGCCGGCGGCGATCGATGCCTGTCTGACCGTGGCCCAGCAGGCCGGGGCCCAGGTGGCGATCCACACCGACACCCTGAACGAGGCCGGTTACCTCGAGTCGACCCTGGCCGCCATCGCCGGCCGGCCGATCCACACCTATCACACAGAGGGGGCCGGGGGCGGGCACGCTCCGGACATCATTCGGGTCGCCGCGCATGCCAACGTGCTGCCCTCCTCGACGAATCCGACCCGCCCGTACACGCGCAACACCCTTGACGAGCACCTGGACATGCTGATGGTCTGCCACCATCTCAAGCCCTCGATTCCCGAGGACCTGGCCTTCGCCGAGTCCCGGATCCGGCCCTCCACCATGGCGGCCGAGGACGTGCTGCACGACCTCGGCGCGATCTCGATGATCGGGTCGGACTCACAGGCGATGGGCCGCATCGGCGAGAGCATCATCCGAACCTGGCAAACCGCGCACGTGATGAAGCAACGTCGAGGGTCGCTACCCGGTGACGGCCCGGCCGACAACCATCGGGCCCGTCGCTACGTCGCGAAGTACACGATCGCACCGGCGGTCACCCACGGCCTGGACGCCGAGATCGGGTCGATCGAGCCGGGCAAGTTGGCCGATCTCGTGTTGTGGGAGCCGGCGTTCTTCGGCGTCCGCCCTCATCTCGTGCTCAAGGCCGGGGTGATCGCGTACGCGAACATGGGCGATGCCAACGCCTCGATCCCCACGCCCCAGCCGCAGCTCCCCCGCCCGATGTTCGGCTCCTACGGGTCACTGCCAGCCCGCCTGGGCCGGCACTTCGTCTCCGCGGTCGCACTGGACGCCGGGATGGCCGAACGGTGGGAGTCCGAACGTCCGTTGGTCGCGACCCGCGACGTCTCACACCTGAGCAAGGCCGACCTGCCCGAGAACGACGCCTTGCCCCGCATCGACGTCGACAGCGAGACCTTCGCCGTGCGCATCGACGGTGAGCTGATCGAACCGGCGCCGGTGGCCGAGCTGCCCATGGCTCAGCGGTACTTCCTGTTCTGATGCAACTGCCGACCCTGCTCCTACTGCTGCTGGACTCCCGCTCGCCGGCTGGGGGCCACTCCCACTCGGGCGGTATGGAGGCGGCCATCGACGCCGGTCGGGTGTGCGACCTCGGCGACGTCGAGGCCTTCTGCCGCGTCCGGGTGCAGACCGCGGGCCGACAGGCGGCCTCGGCCGCGGCGCTGGCGAGTCGGCTCCCGCTAAGCGACCCGATGGCGTGGCGCGACCTGGATGACGAGGTGAGCGCCTGCACGCCGTCGGAGGCGATGCGGCTGGCCTCACGCCAGTTGGGCCGCGGCCTGGGTCGACTGCTGCGGGCCAGCCGGCCGGCGACCGATTTCGATGCCGCCTGGTCCCTGATCGACGGTTCCCCCCATCACGCCCTGGTCCTCGGAGCGGCCTGCGCGGTCAGCGGCGGATCACCGGAGACCGCAGCCGCGGCGGCGCTGCTGTCGACGGCCACCAGTTCGGCGTCGGCCGCGGTTCGACTGCTCGGCCTTGACCCGTACGCGGTGCACGGGCTGCTGGCCACCTTGACTCCACTGCTGGACCAGGTGGCGGCCGACGCGGCCCTGTGCACGGAAGTCGCTGCCGACAGTGCACCGGCCCTCGATCTGCTGGCCGACTTCCAACTCACTAAGCAGGTGCGTCTGTTTGCGTCCTGATTGGCTGACCCATCCCCCCGCGCACGGCGATCACGCCGACGCGCACGTCAAGCTGCCCGCAATGGGCCCGACTGGGGCTCGGGTGGTGCGGATCGGCATCGGCGGCCCGGTTGGCAGCGGCAAGACCGCACTGGTGGCGGCCCTGTGCCGCACGTTGTCGGGTGAGTTGACGATCGGCGTCGTCACGAACGACATCTATACGACCGAGGACGCGGACTTCCTGCGGCGGGCCGGCGTGCTGCCCGATGAGCGCATTCGCGCGGTGCAGACGGGAGCGTGTCCGCACACCGCCATCCGCGATGACATCAGCGCCAACCTCGATGCCGTCGAGGAACTGGAGCGGGACTTCCCGCAACTCGACCTGATTCTGGTCGAGAGCGGTGGCGACAACCTGACCGCGACGTTCTCCTACGGCCTGATCCACAAGCAGATCTTCGTCATCGACGTCGCGGGCGGCGACAAGGTGCCCCGCAAGGGTGGACCGGGGGTGACCCGCTCGGACCTGCTCGTGATCAACAAGACCGATCTGGCGCCGATGGTCGGCGCCGACCTGTCGGTGATGGACCGCGACGCCAAGGCCGTGCGCGGTGAGCTGCCCGTGCTGTTCACCTCGCTGGCCGAAGATCCCGGGGCGTTCGCGGTCGCGGACTGGGTGCGGGCGATGTGATCGCCTGCACCACGGCGATCGTCGCCCCCGGCGGCGTGCTCGGAGGACTCTCGTGCCAGCCGCCCCTCACCGTGCGCCGGGTGCACAGCGACGAGCCCGACGTCTGCGCCCTATGTCTGGTCGGTTCGGCCGCCGGCCCCTTGTCCGGGGACGTCCTCTCGCTGAACCTGGAGGTTCAGCCCAACGCCCGGGCCTCGCTGCAGGCGACCGGGGCGAGCATCGCGCAGGGTCGATCGGCGCAACCTTCGCGGGTGCACCTACGGGCCGAGGTCGGGGCGGGAGCCACCCTCGTGGCCGACCCCGGCGCGTTGATCGCCTGCACGGGCAGCCGGGTCGAGGTCGCCGTCGAGCTCGACGTGGCCGCTTCGGCTGCCGTCGAATGGCACGAGACGGTCGTGCTGGGTCGGCACGGGGAGGCTGACCCGGGCGCGGTCGTCTTGACCTGGAACGTGCGACGAGCCGATCAGGCGGTGCTGCGGCAGCGGGTCGACCTCACCGATCCCGCGCTGCGCGAGGGACTGCTGGCCGGGCACCGGGTGCTGCGCTCGGTGCTGCTGCTCGGCCCCGAACTCAGCGCCGCCACCGTGGTGCACTCACCGACTGCAGTGGCGCAGCGGGTCGACGAGCACGCGATGCTGGTGACGGTGCTGGCCATGGACGCGGCGCGGGCCACGCAGCAGACCGCCGAGCTGCTAACCGGCCTGCACGCTCGCGTGCAGCGCCCGTAGCGCCCGCATCGCCTGGACGGCGCGCTCGCCGTCCAGGCGCTGGATGGCGTAGATCGCGAAGGACTCGTCCGCGGGCAGTACCAGTCGGGCGAAGCGGACCTTGCTGGGGAACTCGACGGCCAGGATCATCTCCCACGGCACGGTGCGGTAGTTCCCGGCGAAGGAGCGCAGCCGCACCGAGGCGTCGTCGGCCACCAGCCGCGGCCGGGTCAGCAGCCAAAAGCCGGCGGCGACCAGCAGCCCCAGCACGACCGTCCCGATCTGATCCTTGGGGCCGAAGTGGGCCCCGGCATTGTCGCGCCGCATGAGCAGGGCGACGATCACGAAGACCACCAGCGAGAAGGCAGCCAGGCTCCAGCCGATGCGGGCCATGATGACCGGCCGCGCGCGGACGACGGTCGAGGTCACAGCCGGCATGCGTGGATATCGGTGACGAGGATGCCGCGGGCTCCTAGATCCCAGAGTTCGTCCATGATCCGATTCGTGTCTCGGCGCGGCACCATCGAACGGACCGCCGACCAGCCGCCGCCGTGCAGCGGCGAAACCGTCGGTGACTCGATACCCGGCGTTATCTGCACGGCGGCTTCGACGAGGTCATCGCTGATGTCGTAGTCCATCAGCACGTACTGGCGAGCGATGATCACGCCTTGCAGGCGGCGGACGAGCTGCTCGACCCGGGGCGTGGACGGCTCGCCCACCCGCCGGATCAGGACGGCCTGCGACTGCAGCAGGGGCTCACCGAACGTCTCCAGGCCGGCGTTGCGCAGGGTCGTGCCGGTCTCGACGACGTCGGCGATAGCATCGGCGACGCCGAGCCGGACCGCGGTCTCGACGGCGCCGTCCAACCGAATGACCTCGGCCGAGATGCCGTGGGCGACCAGATACGCCTCGACCACCCCGGGATAGGCCGTGGCGATGCGCCGTCCGGCCAGCTCCTCGACCTTCTCGTGCCCGCCGGCCAGCGCGGCGAAGCGGAACGTCGACCGGGCGAAACCCAGCGGCAGGATCGGTTCGGCCGTCGCACCCGAGTCGAGCAACAGGTCCTCGCCGGTGATACCCAGATCCAGGCGGCCCGAGCCGACGTAGATCGCGATATCGCGCGGGCGCAGGAAGAAGAACTCGGTGTCGTTGTCGGCATCGACCAGCACGAGCTCGCGGCTGTCGCTGCGCTGACGGTAGCCCGCTTCGCGCAACATGGCGCTGGCCGGTTCGGACAGCGAGCCCTTATTGGGGACGGCGATGCGGATGGTCTCGGCCATCACAGGTACCGGTAGACGTCGGCGAGCTCGAGCCCGCGCTCCAACATGATCACCTGGACGCGATACAGCAGTTGGCTGATCTCCTCGGCGGTGCGATCGGCCGATTCGTACTCGGCCGCCATCCACACCTCGGCGGCTTCCTCGACGACCTTCTTGCCCTGCGCGTGTATGCCCGCGTCCAGGGCCTCGACGGTCGCCGAACCGGCCGGGCGCAACTGTTGGCGCTCGGTCAGCACCGCGAACAACTCCTCGAAGGTCACGGCCAGAGCCTACCGAGGCGGGGAAAGCGATTCAGCAACGTGACGGGTAGGCGGCGAGGGCGACGGCGGTCGCCAGTGCCGCCTGCGTGGCCTCATAGCCCTTGTCCTCGGGTGAGCCGGGCAGGCCGGCTCGGTCCAAGGCCTGCTGCTCGGTGTCGCAGGTCAGCAGCCCGAACCCGATCGGGACGCCGGTGCGCTGCGCGAGCATGGTCAGCCCGAGCGTCGCGCCCTGGCAGACGTAGTCGAAGTGCGGCGTGCCCCCCCGGATGACCACCCCGAGGGTGACCACGGCGTCGAAGCCCGAGCCGGCGAAGCGGGCCGCGGCAACCGGCAGCTCGAATGCCCCGGGCACCCGGACCACGGTTACGTCGGTGACGTCGGAATCGGCCAACGCCCGCCGGGCGCCATCGAGCAAGCCGTCCATGACCGTGGTGTGCCATTGAGACGCGATGACGGCGACGCGCAATCCGGCCGCCCCGTCTACGCGCCCGACCGCCGGTGCGCCGCTACCGCTCACGCCAGCTCGATCGAGGAGCCGTCGTCAAGCAGCAAGTCGTGGCCCATGCGGTCCCGCTTGGTCTGCAGGTAGCGCAGGTTGTACGGGTTCTGGTGCGTCGGCAGGGCCACTCGCCCGGTGATGCGCAGGCCGTAACCCTCCAGGCCCGAACGCTTGTCGGGATTGTTGGACAGCAACCGCATGGTGCGCACGCCGAGGTCGACGAGGATCTGCGCGCCGGTGCCGTAATCGCGCGAGTCGGCCGGCAACCCGAGTTCGACGTTGGCGTCCACCGTGTCCATGCCGGCGTCCTGCAGTTGATAGGCCTGCAGTTTGTGCAGCAGTCCGATGCCGCGGCCCTCGTGCCCGCGCATGTAGACGACGACGCCGCGTCCCTCACGGGCGATCGTGCCCAGAGCGGCGTCGAGCTGAGGGCCGCAGTCACAACGCAACGAACCGAAGACGTCGCCGGTGAGGCACTCGGAATGGACCCGCACCAGGATGTCCTCGCCGGAACCGATATCGCCGAAGACAAAAGCGATGTGCTCGCGTTCGTCGTAGGAACTGGAGTAGCCGACCGCGGTGTACTCGCCGTAGCGCAGCGGAACCCGCGCCTCGGCCACCCGCCTGACCAGCTTGTCGAAGCGACGGCGGTAGGCGATCAGGTCGGCGATCGAGATCAGGGCCAGGCCGTGTTCGTCGGCGAAGACGCGCAGCTCCTCACCGCGCGCCATTCCCGACGGATCCTTCTCGCTGACGATCTCGCACAACACGCCGGCCGGGTGCAACCCGGCCAGCACGGCCAGGTCGACGGCGGCCTCGGTGTGACCCGGGCGGCGCAGCACCCCGCCGTCGCGGGCACGGAGCGGGACGATGTGCCCGGGACGGGCCAGGTCGGCGGCATTGGTAGCGGGATCGGCCAGCAGCCGGATGGTGCGCGCGCGGTCCGCGGCGGAAATGCCGGTCGACACGCCCTCGCGGGCATCGACGGTCACGGCGTACGCCGTCCCTCGCCGATCCTGGTTGACCCGGAACATGGGCGGCAGGTCGAGGCGGTCGGCATCACTCTCGGAGATCGGCACGCAGATGTAGCCCGACGTGTAGCGCACCATGAACGCGACCAGTTCCGGAGTGGCCAACTCGGCGGCGAAGATCAGGTCGCCCTCGTTCTCGCGATCCTCATCGTCAATTACGACCACGGCGCGACCGGCCGCGATGTCGGCCACGGCCCGCTCAACCGGGTCCAGGATGAGGGTCATCGCTGCGACAGTAGTCGTTCGGTGTACTTGGCCAGCACGTCGGTCTCCAGATTCACGCCATTGCCTATCTGCTTTGTTCCGAGGTTAGTCGCCCGCAAGGTTTCGGGGATCAGACCGACCTCGAACCAGTCATCGCCCACGGCGGAGACGGTCAAAGAGACGCCATCGACGGCGATCGAACCCTTCTCGGCGACGAAGCGGGCCAACTCCGTGGGCAGCGCGAACCGCAATGATTCCCAAGCGTCGCCCGGGGTACGCGAGATCAGGGTGCCCGTGCCGTCGACGTGGCCTTGCACGATGTGCCCGTCCAGGCGTCCGTCCGCGCGCACCGAGCGCTCGAGGTTGACCGTGTCGCCTGCCTGCAGCGCGCCGATCCCCGAGCGTTCGAGCGTCTCGGCCATCACATCGAAGCTGACCTCGAGCGTGCCCTCACCCGTCCAGCCGACGACGGTAAGACAGACCCCATTGACGGCGATCGAGGCGCCGTGGGTGATCCCCTCGGCCACGGTGCTCGTCCGCAGGGACAACACCGCACAGTCACCTTGCCGCTCAAGCGCGGCGACCTCGCCCAGCTCTTCGATGATTCCGGTAAACACGACTACGTCTCCTCTTCCGGCCAAACCGGTCGGGCCACGATCTTGACATCCGGTCCGATGCGCACGACGTCGTCTATCTCCAGCGTCACAGCCCCGTCGATGGATGAGACACCGGCGTCACCGAGACCGGACGGGCCGGCGCCGAGCAGCTTCGGGGCCAGGTAGGCGATCACCTCATCGACGCAATGCGCCTCGACAAAGGCACCGGCGAGCGTCGGCCCGCCTTCGAGCAGCAGGTGCCGCACGCCGCGATCGAACAAGGCCTTCAGGGCGAACCGCGGGACCGCGGTATCGAGGATCAACGTCTCGGCCGCGTTGTCGAGCACCCGCGAGTTCTGGGGCGTGCGATGGCGGCGATCCAGCACGACGCGCAGTGGTTGATGCTCAGCCAGTGAGCCGTCGGGGCGACGGGCGGTCAGCTGCGGGTCGTCGGCCAGCACGGTTCCGCTGCCGACCATGATCGCGTCGACGCCGGCCCGGATGGCGTGCGCGTCCGCGCGTGAGATGACTGACGAGATCCACTGCGAGCTGTAGTCGGCCGCCGCGACCCGGCCGTCGAGGGTGCTGGCCAACTTCCAGGTCACGAACGGCCGGCCGCTGGCGGTCGCGTGCAGCCAGGGGCGCAGCGCGCCGCGGGCCGCATCCTCGGCCAGGACGTCGCGCTCGACCTGCACACCCGCCACTTCCAGGCGGGTGCCGCCGCCGGCGGCGACGGAGGTGGGGTCATCGATGGCGTAGACCACCCGCGCGATTCCGGCCGCAATCAGCGCATCGGCGCAGGGACCGGTCCGCCCGGTGTGGGCGCACGGTTCCAGGGTGACCACCGCCGTGGCTCCGCGCGCGCGCTCCCCCGCCGCGGCCAGGGCCACGACCTCCGCGTGCGGGCCTCCGACCGGCTGGGTCGCGCCCTCGCCGACGAGCGTCCCTGCCGCATCGAGGATGACGGCGCCGACGGCCGGATTCGGGCTGGTGCGGCCGCGGACTCCTTCGGCCAGCGCGAGGGCGCGCCGCATCGCCGCGAGCTCCTGCTCACTCACGCTCATCCCGGGATCCTGTTCAACGATTCATGGCGGCACGAGCTGCAACACGCAAAGCCTCGACGGCCTTCCCGGGGTCAACGGCGTCGTACACCGCGGACCCGGCGACGAAGACATCGGCCCCCGCCTCGGCCGCCGCGTGAATCGTGTCGGCGTCGATCCCGCCGTCCACCTCGACGAACAGGCGCAGGTGGCCGCTGCGAACCTGCTCGCGGGCCAGGCGCACCTTGGGAAGCACCTCGGCCCGGAAGGCCTGGCCGCCGAACCCGGGCTCGACGGTCATCACAAGCAGCGTGTCGAACTCGCGCAGGATCTCGAGGTAGGGCTCCAGCGGCGTGCCCGGCTTGACGCTGAGCCCGGCCAGCGCACCGGCGGCGCGAATCGCGCGGGCGGTCTGCACGGCGTCGGTGGCGGCCTCGACGTGGAAGGTCACGTTGGCCGCACCCGCCTCGGCGTAGCCGGGGGCCCAACGATCGGGATCGTCGATCATCAGGTGGCAGTCCAGCGGCAGCGCGGTAGCTCGGAGCAGGCTCTTCACGACCGGTAGGCCCAGAGTCAGGTTCGGGACGAAGTGCCCGTCCATGACGTCGACATGCAGCCAATCGGCATTCTCGACCGCCTCGGCCTCGTCAGCCAGGTGGGCGAAGTCGGCCGACAGGATGCTCGGGGCGATCATCGGCTCGGCGGCACCCGATCTCGTCACCTGCGCAGTCTAGTTGCGCGCAATCAAGGCGAAGAACATCGCGTCGGTGCCCTGCCGATGCGGCCAGAGCTGCACCGTGGGCCCCTCGCCCAGCTCGGGCACGCCGGGGAACAAGGCCCGAGCGTCGACCAGCTGGCTCGAGCCGACGATGGCCTGCGTCTCGGCGAGATGGGGCGAGCAGGTGATGTAGGCGACCAGGCCGCCCGGGCGGACGAGGCGGAGGGCGGCGTCGAGCAGCTGGGCCTGCAGGACGGCGAGCTCCTCGACGTCCTGGGGGGTGCGCCGCCAGCGGGCCTCGGGCCGGCGACGCAGGGCCCCGAGACCGGAGCAGGGGGCGTCGAGCAGCACCCGGTCGTATTCGCCGGTGAGCTCACGGGCATCGCCGACGCGGATGTCGACGTCCCAGCGGGCGGTCGCTTTACGGACCAGTTCGGCCCGATGCGGATGCAGCTCGTTGGCGGTCAGCCGCGCACCCCGTTCGGTGGCCAGTGCGGCCAGCAACGCCGCCTTGCCGCCCGGGCCGGCACACAGGTCGAGCCAGCGTTCGTCGGATCCCGACAGTGGCGCGGTGGCCGCCGCGATGGCGCAGAGCTGACTGCCTTCGTCCTGAACGGCCGCGCGGCCATCGCGGATCGGCGCCAGATCGCCGGGGTCGCCACCGTCCAGGCGCACGGCATAGGGCGACCATGGGCCGGGCTCGCCGACGTCGAGCAGCTCCGCCCGGTCGATGATGCCGGGCCAGGCCACCAGATGGGTACGCGGACGTTCGTCATCGGCGAGCAGCGCGGCTTCGACCTCGGCCGGGCCGACGGCGTCGGTGAACGCGTCGACGATCCATACCGGGTGGGCAGTGGTCACCGCGAGCCGGCGCGTCTCGCCGGCCCCACGCGTGAGTTGTGCCGTCCACGCGTTCCAGTCCGACTGGGCCACCCGGCGCAGCACCGCGTTCACGAAACCGGCCGCCCGTTGCTGCCCGACCGCCCGGGCCAGGTCGACGGTGCTGGCGACGGCCGCGTGGGACGGGATCCGGGTGCGCAGGAGCTGATAGGTGCCGATCCGCAGTACGTCCCGCACCGGCGGGTCGACCGGACGGTCGACGCAGGCATCGATGATCTCGTCGAGCGTCCCCTGGGCCCGCAGGGCCCCGTAACAGATCTCGGTGGCCAGGCCGGCGTCGCGGCCGTGCAGGCGCCGCTCGGACAGGAGCTTGGGCAGCAGCAGGTTGGCGTAGGCGTCCTTCGCCGCGACGGCCCGCAGCACGTCGAAGGCGACCAGCCGGGCCGGATCAACTCGCGCCGTCAAGCTGATCACCGTCCCGGAGTCGCGCGCCGCGGGCCCAGTCGGGCGCCGGAATGGGTTTCTTGCCGGCCGGCTGCACCGTCGTCAGCTCGACCAGGCTGGTCGCCGTACCGATGAAGACCGCCGTCTTGGTCACCTTCAGGCTGGCTGGGTCGAGTTGTCCGTCGCGTACCCGGACCGGGCCCAGCTTGATTCGCTCGCCCCGCAACCGGGTCCAGGCGCCGGGGACGGGGGTGCAGGCGCGGATCAGCCGGTCGATGTGCACCGCCGGTGCGGTCCAGTCGACCTGGGCATCGGCGGAGGTGATCTTGGGCGCCAGCGACACGCCGTCGGCGGACTGAGGGCGGGCGACCAGCGAGCCGTCCGCAAGGCCGTCCATGGTCGCAAGCAGCAAGGCCGCTCCCGAATCGGCCAGCCGCTCGAGCAGGTCGCCCGAGGTGTCCCACGGCCGGATCGACTCGGTCACGACCCCATAGACCGGACCGGTATCCAGACCGGCCTCGATCTCGAACGTCGAGGCGCCGGTGACGTCGTCGCCGTGCAGGATCGCATGCTGGACCGGGGCCGCCCCCCGCCAGGCGGGCAGCAGGGAAAAATGCAGATTCACCCAGCCGTGCAAGGGGATTGCCAGGACCGAGGCCGGCAACAACGCGCCGTAGGCGACGACCGGGCAGCAGTCGGGTGCCAGTTCGGTCAGCCGGGCGCGGAAGTCGTCCTGCCCGGGCCGATCCGGGGTGAGCACTTCGATCCCGGCCTCACGGGCGAGCGCCTCGATCGGCGAGGGCCGCTCGATCCGGCCACGGCCGGCCACCTTGGCCGGTCGGGTGACTACAGCCACGACCTCATGCCGAGAGGCCAGCAGCGCGTGTAGCGCCGGAAGCGCTGGAGCCGGCGTACCGGCGAAGACCAACCTCACCCGATGACCGGCCCCGAGGCATGCGGGCTGACCTTGATGCTCGGCAATGACAGCCCCGACCACTCGGCCTCGCGAATCGCCTTCATCGCGATCTTGCGGGTGGCGGCGTCGAGCCGGTCGACGAACAGCACACCGTCCAGGTGATCGGTCTCGTGCTGGATGCAGCGCGCCAGGCGGGCGGTGCCTTCGACGGTGATCGGGTCGCCGTACATGTTCTGCCCGTGCGCGACGACGTGCTCCCTGCGTACACAGTCCCAGGCCAGGCCCGGTATCGACAGACACCCTTCGGGACCGTCCTGTTCCTCCTCGGACGGGAAGTGCAGTACCGGGTTGATGAGATGCCCCGATTGCTCGTCGTCGACGTGGTAGGCGAAGACCCGCAAGCCGACCCCGATCTGCGGCGCGGCCAGCCCGGCGCCCGGTGCCTCGAGCATCGTCTGGGTCAGATCGGCGACGAGGGTGCGCAGTTCCTTGTCGAACAGGGTGACCGGCTCGGCCGGGGTACGCAGCACCGGATCGCCGAATAGGCGGATCGGCTGCGCGGTCATAGGCCCAGTCTATGGAATCCAGGGCAAGACAAGTCACACCTCATTACGTGGCCGAGCCTTCGCGAAGTCGTTAGACTGGCTAACGAAAGGTAGGCTCCAGTGTCCCAAATGGCTGTGCACGCTCGCCGCGTCGTCCTCCTCGTCACCACCGTCGGAATCCTCGCCGCGACGCTGAACTCCTCGATCCTGCTCATCTCGCTGCCAGCGATCTTCAAGGGTCTCGGCCTTGATCCGCTCGCCCCGCAGAACATCTCGTATCTGCTCTGGATGTTGATGGGCTACCTGCTGGTCACCGCAGTGCTCGTCGTGACCTTCGGGCGACTAGGCGATCAGTACGGTCGGGCCAAGCTGTTCAATCTGGGCTTCTTGATCTTCACGCTCGCCTCGATTGCCTGCGCCCTCGTCCCGAGCACGGGTGCGGCCGGCGCGATCGAAATCATCGCGATGCGGCTGGTGCAGGGAGTCGGCGGCGCGATGCTGCTCGCGAACTCCACCGCCCTGATCGCGGATGCCTTCCCGGCTGATCGGCGCGGCTTCGCGCTCGGCGTGAATCAGGTGGCCGCCCTGGCCGGATCGTTCCTGGGTCTCGTCATCGGCGGTGTGCTGTCGGAATGGGACTGGCGCGCGGTGTTCTGGGTGAGCGTGCCGATCGGCGTCTGGGGCACTTGGATGGGCTACCGGATCCTGCGCGACGAACCGGGCGCTGGTAAGGGTGACGTCCGGATCGACTGGTGGGGCAACTTGACGTTCGGGCTCGGCCTGATCGCGTTGCTCATCGCGATGACCTACGGCTTGCAGCCCTACGGCGGTCAGACGATGGGGTGGACGTCGCCGATGGTGCTCGCCGGCATGGCGCTCGGCGTAGCCCTGCTGGTGGCGTTCGTGCTCATCGAGAATCGCGTCGCCGAACCGATGGTCAATATGCAGCTGTTCCGGATCCGTGCCTTCTCCGCCGGGCAGGTCGTCAACCTGCTGTCGGCGATGTCGCGGGGCGGCCTGCAGTTCATGCTGATCATCTGGCTGCAGGGCATCTGGCTCCCGCTGCATGGCTTCGAGTACGCCGATACCCCGCTCTGGGCGGGCATCTACATGCTGCCGCTGACGACCGGCTTCCTGATTGCTGGCCCGGTGTCCGGCGCGGTGTCCGACCGCTTCGGCGCACGCGCGTTCGCCACCGGTGGGCTGCTGCTCAGTGCCGCGACCCTGCTCGGCCTGATCCTGATGCCGGCCAACTTCAACTACGCGGAGTTCGCGGTGCTGCTCGGCCTGAACGGAATAGGCATGGGACTGCTGGCGGCTCCGAACTCCGCGGCGATCATGAACTCGGTACCAGCTGATCAGCGTGGGGCCGCATCGGGTATCCGCGCGACCGGCATGAACGCCGGCATGGTCATCTCGATGGGCGGCTTCTTCACGCTGATGGCCGTCGGGTTGGCCAGCAGGCTCCCGACCGCGCTCTACCACGGTTTGACCGGCCTGGGCGTGGACCCGGCCACGGCCACGCAGGCTTCGCACGTCTCGCCGGTGGGCACGCTGTTCGCGGCGTTCCTCGGCGACAATCCGATGCGCGCCCTCGTCCCGCATCCGGGTCCCAATGTCGACACCGCCACCCTGTACGGACACACGTTCTTCCCGCAGGTGATCTCAGGTGCGTTCATGCACGGGATCATGATCGCTTTCGGCACGTCGATCGTCTTGCTACTGCTGGCCTCGGTCGCCTCACTCATGCGAGGCGAGAAGTACGTCCACAGCGATCGGGTCGAACTGTCCGGCGAGACGGCCTTCGAGGCGACCGCTCGTGAGGGTGCGGCGCTGCAAGTTCCCGCCGTCGGGGGCGAGGACGTGGCCTACGAGGACTCCCTCTCGGGGCGTAGCCGAACGGACTGATCGGCCTTCTCAGGACTGCGTGGGGTTGGGGACCAGGACGGTGCGGGCTTGCTTGACCGTTACGGCAAGCTGGGCGGCGGGTCCGTCGACGGTGCCGATGATCTGCTGGGCCGCGCCGCCGTCCACGGTGTAGCTCGCGGTCCAATGCGCCACCGCCCGTACCGTCACCGCGCCAGTCTGGGTATAGGTGTGCCCGAACCAGTCCGGACACTGCGCCGTCCCACAGTGATCGCCCGGCCCAAAGACACGTCCCGGACCATCACTCGTGTCCTTCGAGCCGTCCCCGAAGTCCCACGACACCGACGCGACCTTGATCGTGATCGCCACCTGATGACCCAGCAAGGTCGCCGCCGCTAACTTCTGTTGGGCCGGGGTCTGCACCCAGAACAACGCCTCGGCATTCACCAACGCGGTCGCCTTTGGCGCCGCTCCGATCGCCGCGGTCGGCACCAACCGTGCCACCGCCTCGCGCACCGCCGGCTCCGGCACCCCCGCCACCGCCTGCGGCGCGCACGACACGCCGGACTGCACGTAGGCCCCGCCCGTCCACGTGAACACGGCCGTCGCCACCAGGACCACCCCCGGCGGAGCGGCTGCGGCTTGCGCCGAACAGTCCAGCACGGCGCGTTGGCACTCCAGCAACGCGGCATCCGCCGCCGTGCCACATTCCACCGTCACCGGCGAAGGCGAATCATCTGCGGACTTACTCGCCGTCTCAGGTTCGGGAGTCGGACTATCCGGACATGAATTGTTTGCGGTCACATCAAAGGCGCTGGCGTTGGCGTTGCCTGCACTTGACCAGGTACACGAGGCTGCAAGCTGGATCGCAGGCGACGCTCCAGCGGGGGCGAACACAATGCAGGAACCGAGCATCAAGATCGAGGCCAGCGCGGCCGCCAGGACTCCGACTCGCGGCCGCATTAGCCCGCCACCGCGATGCCTAAGACCGACCATGTACCCGACGCCCAAGACAGATAGATGTCGTTCATTGCGTTCAGGTGCTGTGTAGATGCGCTTGACGGCGGAGCCGGCGGGCTAATCACGACAAGCGCGCTCTGGCTCAGAGTCACCCGCACTACGTAGTCAGCTTCGACAAGGGTGCCGGTCACGATGTTCGCACTTGAGATCGTCAGCCGTCCGCCTTCAATGTGACCACCGGCCTTCCCAAGGTCCGAAAGATTGTCGATGTAGGAACTGCACCGGGCACAGGTCGAGGAGCTCCACTCCTGGATCAGGTACGGATCGGTTGTCGCGAAGCTCCAATTGAGCGCGCGAAAGAAGTAGACGGCGAAGCCGAGGGCGCCAGCGTTCGACTTCTGCAGATCGACGGCCGGAAGCGTCGGCGGGGTTTCGCCGGGGCTTACGCCGGGGCCGGTGAGCAGCGGGCCGGTCCGGGTTGGCGTCGGCGTGGGCGAGGCGGTGGCCACAATGGCCGAGGCCGTCGGTGTCAACGACGGGAGTGGGTCGGGGCGTTCACCGCCGCCGCCACACGCGGTCAGAACCAGACATAGGCTGGCAATCGCCATAAGTCGTCGCATCTGGCACATGCTGTCAAAGTATCGCCGGAAAAGCACCTCGGTGCGGCAAATCTGTGGATAAGACGGACCAGGCACGGGCCGGAATTGCCGAAGGCCCGAGGCAACCGCCCCGGGCCTTCGACGAACAGCTGTTTAGCGACCGGCCAGCTTCTCGCGCAAGGCGGCCAGCGCCTCATCGGAAGCCAACGAGCCTGCGGTGTCCTCGGTCTCCGAGGAGTACGAGCTGGCCTCGCCCGTCTCGACGGCGGCCTCGGCATCGGCCTTCTGGGCGTCGCCCTGCTGCTTGCGGTGGGCCTCGAAACGCTCACGAGCCTTCGCGTAGCGCTTCTCCCACGCCTCACGCTGGTCGTCGTAACCGGGCAGCCATTCCTGGGTGTCCGGGTCGAAACCGTCGGGGTAGATGTAGTTGCCCTTGTCGTCGTACTGGGCCTCCATGCCGTACTGCGCCGGGTCGAAGGACTCCTCCGAGAGCGCACCCTCGTTGGCCTGCTTCAGCGACAGCGAGATCCGGCGACGCTCGAGGTCGATGTCAATGACCTTGACGAGCAACTCGTCGCCGACCTGCACGACCTGCTCCGGAATCTCGACGTGGCGCTCGGCCAGCTCCGAGATGTGTACCAGGCCCTCGATGCCGTCCTGTACGCGCACGAACGCGCCGAAGGGAACCAGCTTGGTGACCCGACCGGGAACGACCTGGCCGATCTGGTGGGTCCGGGCGAACTGGCGCCACGGGTCTTCCTGGGTGGCCTTGAGCGACAGGGACACGCGCTCGCGGTCCAGGTCGATGTCGAGCACCTCGACCGTGACCTCCTGGCCGACCTCGACAACCTCGCTCGGGTGGTCGATGTGCTTCCAGGACAGCTCGGAGACGTGCACCAGACCGTCGACGCCGCCGAGGTCGACGAAGGCGCCGAAGTTGACGATCGAGGAGACGACACCGGAACGAACCTGGCCCTTGGCCAGCTTGTTCAGGAAGTCGCTGCGGACCTCGGACTGGGTCTGCTCGAGCCACGCGCGACGCGAAAGCACGACGTTGTTGCGGTTCTTGTCCAGCTCGATGATCTTGGCCTCGAGCGTGCGGCCGACGTAGGGCTGCAAGTCGCGCACGCGGCGCATCTCGACCAGCGACGCGGGCAGGAAGCCGCGCAGGCCGATGTCGATGATCAGGCCGCCCTTGACGACCTCGATCACCGTGCCCTCGACAACCTCGTCGTTTTCCTTCTTCTGCTCGATCGTGCCCCAGGCGCGCTCGTACTGCGCGCGCTTCTTGGACAGGATCAGCCGGCCTTCTTTGTCCTCCTTCTGGAGAACCAGGGCCTCGATGTGATCGCCGATGGCAACGACCTCGTTGGGGTCGACATCATGTTTGATCGAAAGTTCACGGGAGGGAATGACTCCCTCGGTCTTGTAACCGATGTCCAGCAGGACTTCGTCTCGGTCGACCTTGACGATGGTTCCCTCGACGATGTCACCATCGTTGAAGTACTTGATCGTGGAGTCGATTGCGGCAAGGAACGCGTCGGCGTCGCCGATGTCGTTGATTGCTACCTGCGGGGTCGTCGGGGCTTGAACGGTAGACGTCATGTAGGAGTGGATTCCAAAGCTCGAAACGGCGCGATTGAAGGGTCCCTTCGCCGGTGAACGCACAGATCCCTCGACGAGCCCGAGGCGATAGTCTCGAGTACCACAGAGGTGCCAGACGCGCATGACGATCGCGGACCTGCACCATGAAGAGGCACGCAGACCCGACAACGCACCGCCAAGACTACCGATCACCCCGGGAACGGGTCAACGCGAGCAGGACAACAACGGATGAACGAGGCAATAGGGGTCGGCCGACGCCCAGTCGATGCCGGCACCAGTGCCCGGGCCAATCGGGGCTGGTGGGACGCCGACGCCGACGACTACCACGCCGAACATGGGTCATTCCTCGGCCAGGCCGACTTCGTCTGGTGCCCAGAACGCGTGCGCGAGGCCGACGTCCACCTGCTCGGCGAGGTCGCCGGGCGGCGCATTCTCGAAGTGGGCTCCGGCTCGGCGATGTGTTCGCGGTGGCTGCGCACCCAGGGTGCCTCGCCGGTCGCGTTCGACCTGTCGGCCGGCATGCTGCGTCACGCCCGCCAGGGGGCGGTCGAGACCGGCATCGAGGTGCCGCTGGTGCAGGCCGATGCGCAATGGCTGCCGTTCGCCGACGGTGCCTTCGACATGGCATTCACCGCCTTCGGGGCGGTCCCCTTCGTCGCCGACTCGGCCGGGGTCATGCGCGAGGTTGCCCGTGTCCTCGTCCCGGGCGGGCGCTGGGTCTTCGCCGCCAGCCATCCGATGCGGTGGATCTTCGCCGACGACCCAGGTCCGGACGGGCTACTCGCCCAGAATGCTTACTTCGACCGGACGCCCTACGTCGAGTTCGACGCCGAAGGGGTGCCGACCTACGTCGAGCACCACCGCACGCTGGGCGATCGGGTTCGCGAGATCGTCGCGGCCGGTTTTCGACTCGTCGACCTCATCGAACCCGAATGGTCGAGTGACCTCACCGCCACCTGGGGCCAGTGGTCGCCGATGCGGGGAGCGATCCTGCCCGGGACCGCCATCTACGTGTGCGAGCTGGTCAGCTCTTAGCCCCCGAGGGCCAGTCGCCGGCCACGAAGAGCGGATCGAGCCCGAGGCCGAACGCCGACGCCGCGCTCGTCGGCGTAGGACGGGGTCCGCCGCGCACCCACGCATCCAGGGTGTCGATGAGACCGACCCGCTGGGCAACGGTGAAGTTGCAGTGCCCGGCTCCGTACGGCGCACCCGGGCTCGAGGCGTACGTGGTCGGCGGCGCGATGTAGAAGTGGGCCAGCAGGGCCTGCTTACCAGCCGCCGCCGCGCGGTTGCCCAGGATCGTCTCGTTGGCCACCAGTACCAGTGGGTCGTCCTCGGTATGCAGCGTCACGGTCGGCACCGTGAGGACCCCGGTGGGATCGCCCAACTTCTCGACCGCCGTCCGGGCGGCCGGATCGGCGGCCACGCGGGTGCCGGCATCGAGGGTGGCCAAGAGCGCGGTGAGGTTGCCGCCGGCCAGAGTGATCAAGGACTTCTCGCCCGGACTGATCCGGGAGTCGTAGACCGACTTGGTGTTGTCGGAGGGGTCGCCGCCGAGACGTTGTTCGAGCTCGTAGCGTCCGATGGTGCCGAAGGCCAGCGCGGTCAGGATCGACTCGACGAGCGCCTCGACCGAGGAGGTGACGCTCGAGCCGTCGAACATCTGGCTCTTCAGCGGTGCATCAGCCAGCGCCCCCACCAGTACCACCTTGGCCGTGCCCCCGCCGGTGACATCCGCGGCCGCGGCCTCCACCGCGACCTGCGCCTGCTTCCAGTAGCTCGCCGCCTCGACCGCGCTCGCGTAGCCGGTCAGCTTCAGGCTCGGATCGATCAGCGTCTTGACGGCGTACGCCACATCGAGGGCGAGGTCGAAGTTGAGGTTCGGCCCGGCCACGGCGCCGCACATCGGGGCAGCGCCGTCGACCCATGAAGGATCGCGCTCGGCCAGGAGTTCGGTGACCAGGCCGCCGAGCGAGTCTCCCCACACATAGGTCCGCAGCGGTATGCCCACCAGCGCGACGAACCGGTCGTGCAGAGCCTGCCCGGCGGCGACCCCGTCGGCCACGGCCCACCCGTTCGATTTGTAGGACGAGCCGGCCAGGGCGTAGCCCTGCGCCAGCAGCGCCTTGGACGTGGCGTCGGTGCCCGAACCATCCGGGTCGGTCGAGGACACCTGCGCATTGGTCGACACCGCACCGAAATCGGGGGGCGCCGGGCTGGCGAAGCGGTACCCGTGCGAATAGAGCAGCAGCGTGCCGTTCCAGGTCGTCGGCAGCACGATCGAGTACTTCGCACCGTCGATCTCGCCCGTGCACTGCGCGCCGCACGCCTTGAGCGGCACCGCCGTGGACGAGCTGCGCACCTGCGCCGAGCGCGAATCGGAGCTAGGCGGGGTCGATTTGCCGGCCGTGCAGCCGGCGAGCAGCAGGGCGAGCAGGGCGCCCATCGCCACCACCCGGCGCCCGCGCATCAGTGCGCCGCGCTGTCCCAGTCGGCTCCGACCCCGACGGACACGTCGAGCGCGACGTCGAGGGTGGCCGCCCGGGCCATCTCGGTCCGCACCACGTCCTCGACCTCCGCGGCCTCGCCGCCGGCGATCTCGAGCACCAGTTCATCGTGTACCTGCAGCAGCAGCCGAGACCGTAGCGACCGACTCAGCAGCGTCTGGTGGACCCCGAGCATGGCCACCTTGATGATGTCGGCCGCACTGCCCTGGATGGGCGCGTTGAGCGCCATCCGTTCGGCCATCTCCCGGCGCTGCCGGTTGTCGCTGGTCAGGTCGGGCAGGTAGCGGCGCCGACCCATGATCGTCTCGGTGTACCCGGTCTGCCGGGCGTCGTCGACGACCGACCGCAGATAGTCCCGCACCCCGCCGAAGCGCGCGAAGTAGGCATCCATCTGGATCCGCGCCTCCTCCGGGGTGATCTTGAGCTGCTGGGACAGGCCGAACGGGGACAACCCGTAGGCCAACCCGTAGGACATCGCCTTGACCCGACGGCGCAGCTCGGCATCGATCTGATCGGCCGGCAACCCGAAGGCCCGCGAGGCCACGAACGTGTGCAGGTCCTCGCCGGACTGGAAGGCCTCGATCAGGCCGGCGTCGCGCGAGAGATGAGCCATGATCCGCATCTCGATCTGGCTGTAGTCGGCGGTCATCAGCGATTCGTAGCCGGCGCCCACCACGAAGGCCTGGCGGATTCGCCGGCCCTCGGCGGTGCGCACCGGGATGTTCTGCAGGTTCGGATCGGTCGAGGACAACCGTCCGGTCGCGGCCACGGTCTGGTTGAACGTCGTATGGATGCGCCCGACGTCATCGACGAGCGGGAGCAGGGAGTCGACCACCGTCTTCAGCCGGGCGACCTCGCGGTGATGCAGCAGCAGTTCGAGCACCGGATGCTGGGTCTGCTCGTAGAGCGCCGCGAGGGAATCGGCGTCGGTCGTGTAACCGGTCTTGATCTTCTTGGTCTTCGGCAGGCCGAACTGGTCGAACAGGATCTCTTGCAGCTGCTTGGGCGAGCCCAGGTTGAACGGGCGCCCGACCACAGCGTGCGCGTCCTCCTCGACCGCCTTGACGGCCGCTCCGAGCTCGGCCTGCTGCGCCAGCAGGCGCTCGGTGTCCACCGCGATGCCGACGGCCTCGGTCTCGGCCAGGACGTAACTGAGCGGCAGTTCCATCGACGTGAGCAGGTCCGTGGCGTCACGCTGGGTCAGGTCGGTATCGAAGGCGTCGGCCAGATCGCGGACCGCGGCCGCCCGAATGGTCTCGACCTCAGCCAGAGCGTCGTCGGACTCGTCGATTCCGCCGTCGAGCGTGAGTTGGCCCGACTCCTCGACGTTGGCGCGCAGCTCCCGATGCAGGTAGCGCAGGGCCAGGTCGGCCAGGTCGAAGGAACGCTGGCCGGGCAACGCGAGATAGGCGGCCAGCTGGGTGTCGGAGGTGACGCCGGCCAGGGTCCACCCGTGCTGGCGCAGGGCGAGCAACGGCCCTTTGACGTCGTGCACCGCCTTGGGCACCGACGCATCGGCCAGCCAGTCGGCGAAGGCCGACTCGTCGTTCGGGTCGAGCCCGTCCGGAGTGAGATAGGCGGCTGCCCCGTCGGCACAGGCGAGCGCGACCCCGGTGAGCACTCCGACACCACGTCCCCAGGTACCGCGCAGGCTGATGCCCACGCGCTGCCCGTCGCGGGCGTGCTCGTCGAGCCACGGACCCACCTCCTCGACGCCCAGGCGCGAGAGCGCGATGTCGAACCCCTCGTCGGCCTCGGGTTCGGCGGCAGTAAGGGTGGCGAACAGCCGTTCGCGCAACACCCGGAACTGCAGGTTGTCGAACAGCGCATGCACCTGATCGCGATCCCAGGAGACCCGTTCGAGCTGATCGACCGTGGTGTCCAGGGGTACGTCGCGCACGAGTTCGGTCAGTTGGCGGTTGCGGATGACGCTGCCCAGATGTTCGCGCAGCGCGTCACCGACCTTGCCCTTGACGGTGTCGACGTGTGCGACGAGTTCGTCGAAGGACCCGTATTCGCGGATCCACTTCGCGGCGGTCTTCTCCCCTACGCCGGGGATGCCGGGCAGGTTGTCGCTGGGATCACCGCGCAACGCGGCGAAATCGGGGTACTGCGCCGGCGACAGGTCGTACTTGGCCTGCACCTCCTCGGGCGTGAACCGAGTCAGGTCACTGACGCCCTTGCGCGGATAGAGGACGGTCACGTTGTCGGTGACCAACTGCAGGGCATCGCGATCACCGGTGCAGATGAGTACCTGCATATCGGCGGCCTCGGCCTGGGTGGTCAGCGTGGCGATGACGTCGTCGGCCTCGTAGTTGTCGATCGCCAGCGACGGAATGCGCAACGCGTCGAGGACCTCACGGATCAGCGAGACCTGCCCGCGAAAGTCGGCCGGGGTCTCGCTGCGACCGGCCTTGTATTCGGCGTAGGCGGCGCTGCGAAACGTCTGGCGCGAGACGTCGAAGGCCACCGCGATATGCGTCGGCTCCTCGTCCCGCAATACGTTGATCAGCATGGCGGTGAAGCCGTAGACCGCGTTCGTCGGCTGCCCGGTCGTGGTCGAGAAGTTCTCGACCGGCAGGGCGAAGAAGGCGCGATAGGCCAACGAGTGGCCGTCGAGTAACAGCAGCCGGTCGCGCCGAACAGAGGAGGCCGTCACAGTCGCTGAGTCTATGGGCGGGCGCTGACGACGGCGCCCGCTGGGCTACGCGCCCCGAGTGATGGTGCGGTGGGCCGAGTGCAGCCGGTTCGGGCGGGCCGAGCGACCGGCCCGGATCCGGCGAGCCAGCGCCAGCTTGTCGGGCGCCTCCGACATGCCCAGCGAGCGCCGCAACACGCTGGTCGAGGCGATCCGGCGGGTGACCAGCGGCGCGAACCCGAGCCGGGCGAGATAGCGATTGGCGTCGCGGGCCCCCGTTGCGGCGGTGGCCATCACATGGTCGACCCCGCGGTCATCGGCCAGGGCGACGACCGCGGACAGCAGCGCCCGGCCCACGCCCCGCTTGCGAAACTTCGGAGAGACGATGAGATGGCTCACGTGCAGCACGGGAGTACGGGTGATGGTCGCGAGGTCGTCCTCGCGCGCGGCGGCAAAACCCACAATGTCGTCGCTGACGTCCACCGCGACGAAGATGGTCAGCTCGGAGTCGGCGATGATCTCGGCGAAGCGCTCCTCGAGCCCCTGCCGGCTTTCCTCCGCGATCGGGCGTCCGCTGAACGAGCCGCGCGCGAGGTCGACCTTTTCGGCCACGCTCACGAGCGCAGCGACGTCCCCGACCGCCGCCAGGCGTACATGCACATTGCTTCGCGTCACAGCACTTCTCCTGGGCGCCTAGAACGTGGGGTGGGCGACTTCAAGTGATGGCCGAGCGGATCTGACACACCCTAGCGGCATCAAGCGGCCGTCGGTTAGTTGGCCCAAGGTCTTGTGGCAGCTTCCTGCGCCGCCATTGACAGCGATGTCAGCCGGTCACTTCGCCGACATATTTCCGACCCAACCGATCTTCCCGTTCTGCTGCTCGTAGAGGTCGGTCGTCGGTCGTTCCAGCTCGCCCGACGCCAGGAACTTCACCGGCCCCGCAATGCCGTCGTAGTCAACCGCGTTCACCGCACTCTCCGCACTCGCGCGGCTCACTGCCGGGGACTTCGCGGCTCCGATCGCAGCTATCAGCGCGTTCGTCGCGTCGTAGGCCTCGGCCGAATACCGGGCCGGCGCGACCTGGAACTTGGCCTGATACTGGGCCGCGAAGGTCGCCGCTGCAGGAGCAGTCGCGGCGTCGAGGCAGCCGCAGGCGAAGTGGAACCCGTTGCCGGCTGCGCCCGCCGCCATGGTGAATACGTTCGACATGGCCTGACTGCCGGCAATCTCGAAGCCGGTGTAGCCGGCGGTCTTCAGCGCGGTCGCCAACAGCGCCGCCTGCGCGTCCGCTCCGGCGTAGTACATCGCGGCGTCGCCCGAGGCCACCACTTGCTTGGCCAGGGCGCTGTAGTCGTTCACCGGGGCTACGGATTGGCTGTCGATCTTGATCCGGCTGGCCGCCAGATCGGCACGCACGACCTCGCCCATGCTCAGTCCGTAGGGCGACGTGTCGTCGATGACGTAGACGCTCGTGTACCGGGCCGCGAGGTAGGAAGCGGTCGCCTCGGCCTCGGCCTCGTCGGTGGCGATCGCGCGATGAAATGTCGTGAACCCGGACGAGGTCAGATCGCTGTTCGTGGCCGACGGACTGATGAGGGCCAACCCCGCCGTGGTGTATTGCGCGCCGCTTGCCGTGGCCGGCCCGGACAGGGCCGGCCCGACAACCCCGACTACGGCCGGATCATCGATCAACTTGGCCGCCGCGACGGGCGCCCCGGCCGCCGTACCGCGGTCATCCGCCGACAGCACGGCCAGGGAGAAACAGAGGTTCCTGGCCGCGGTGGCCTGCCCGACCGCCAGCTCAACCGCGTTCAGTTCGGCCGTGCCCATCGCCGCGTTGGCGCCCGACAGCGGGCCTTGGAAGCCGATCTTGTAGGTCGGACCGGTGCCGTCGCAGGTGGCCTTGGCCGCGCTCGAGGCACCTACGCCGGCGTGATGGCCGGACGAGCAACTGGTCAGCCCGAGGACGGCGAGCAGCAGCGCGCAGCTGACCATCAACGTCTTCGGCACTGAACCCTCCGCCAATCGGCCGTCGCCACCGGGAGGTGCGCCGCTCAACCAAAGACGGTACCTAGGCCTCCGCGCTACCGCTGAGAACGAGCTCAGCAACGGCCCGCATCGACGTTCGATTGTCCATTGCGGCGCGCTGGATCCACCGGAACGCCTCGGGCTCAGTCATCTTGTGGCTCAACATCAGCGTGCCCTTCGCCCGCTCGATGAGCTTGCGGGCCTCCAGCCGCTCACGCAGGTCGGTGACCTCGGTCTCCAGCGCGCGGAGCTGGGCAAACCGGGAGATCGCCATTTCGATCGCCGGCAGCAGATCCCGTTTCTGGAACGGCTTGATGAGGTAGGCCATCGCTCCGGCATCCCGGGCCCGTTCGACGAGATCGCGCTGGCTGAAGGCGGTGAGGATCACCACGGGCGCTATGCGCGCATCGGTGATCTGGGCGGCGGCGGCGATGCCGTCCATCTTGGGCATCTTCACGTCGCAGATGACCAGGTCGGGCTTGTGCTCGATCGCCAGGGTCACGGCCTGTTCGCCGTCGGCCGCCTCGGCGACCACGACGAAGCCCTCTTCCTCGAGCATCTCTCGAAGATCGAGCCGGATGAGCGCCTCGTCCTCGGCCACCAATACGCGCACCGGCTCGGCGGCCGATGGGTAGGCAGCGGACTGTGCCGACTGTTCTGCGGGCACTGAAGCGTCCTTCCCAACTCAATACGGCCGATGACTGGCCCCGAGCCTAGCGCCGGTATTGTTTCCGAACGACGACACGCCCCTGTATCCCAACTGGCAGAGGACACGGATTCAAAACCCGTTCAGTGTGGGTTCGACTCCCACCGGGGGCACGCTCGTCCACAATAGGGCGCATGGCGGCGCACATGACCCCCGACGAG
Organism: uncultured Actinomycetes bacterium; assembly: GCA_963828015.1. Lineage (GTDB taxonomy): Bacteria > Actinomycetota > Actinomycetes > Mycobacteriales > Jatrophihabitantaceae > CAVPUA01. Next base: position 680,736 of record CAWHCD010000006.1, on the reverse strand, counting down.
TTCCGGGCCTACGGCCGCCAGGTCGTCGACTGGATCGCGGACTACCAGGAGCAGATCGAGACGTTCCCGGTGCTGTCGGCCGCAGCTGCGGGCAGCGTTCGGGCGGCGCTGCCGGCGTCGCCCCCCGAACGCGGCGAAGGGTTCGCCGCCGTCCTCGAGGACCTGGACGCGGTACTGCTGCCCGGCATCACCCACTGGCAGCATCCGTCGTTCTTCGCCTACTTCCCCTCCAACGCCAGCGGGCCCTCGATCCTCGGCGACCTGCTCGCGTCCGGGCTGGGCGTTCAGGGAATGCTCTGGGCCACCTCCCCGGCCGCCACTGAGCTCGAGACGCACGTCATGGACTGGCTGGCCGAGCTGCTCGGCCTGCCGGCCCGCTTTCGATCCGACGGGCCCGGCGGTGGGGTCATCCAGGGATCGGCCTCCGACGCCGCGCTGGTCGCGCTGCTGGCCGCGCTACACCGGGCCAGCGACGGAGCCAGCGAAAGCGCCGGCGTCGCGGCCGGTCGCTTCACCGTCTATACCTCGAGCCAGACCCATTCCTCGGTCGAGAAGGCGTGCCGCATCGCCGGTCTGGGCAGCGAGGCATTGCGCAAGCTCGACGTCGACCCGGCGACCGGCGCGGCCGACGCCCAGCAGTTGCGCGCCCTGATCGCCGACGACCTGCACCAGGGTTACCACCCGGCACTGGTCGTGGCCTCGGTCGGCGCGACCGGCACGGGGGCGATCGATCCGGTTCGTGAACTGGCCGAAATCGCGCGCGAGTGCGGAGCCTGGGTACACGTCGATGCGGCCTGGGCCGGCGTCGCGGCGGTCTGCCCGGAGTTGCGCTGGGTGCTCGACGGGGTCGAGCTGGTCGATTCGTTGTGCACCAATCCGCACAAGTGGCTGCTCACCAACTTCGACTGCGACGCGTTCTGGGTCGCCGATCGCCACGCCCTGATCGGCGCGCTGTCGATCCTGCCCGAGTTCCTGCGCAATGCGCCCACCGAGTCCGGTCAGGTGATCGACTATCGCGATTGGCAGGTGCCGCTCGGTCGCCGCTTCCGCGCCCTCAAGCTCTGGGCGGTCATTCGCTGGTACGGCGCGGAGGGGCTGCGCGAGCACATTCGCGGGCACGTGGAACTAGCGCAGGAACTGGCCGGGTGGATCGCTGCCGATGCTCGCTTCGAGCTGGTCGCGCCGCACCCCCTCGCGCTGGTGACCTTCCGCCTGCGGGCCGGCGACGAGGCGACCAAGGCGTTACTCGAGCGGGTGAACGCCTCCGGCCAGATGTATCTGACCCACACGATCGTCAATGGTCAGGTCGCGCTGCGGATGGCCATCGGCTCGGTGTCGACCCAGCGGCGTCACGTCGAGGCGGCCTGGGCCCAGCTCTCGGCCTAGCCCGGTCGGATCAGTCGCCGACGCGGATCATGCCTTCCTGCACGACCGAGGCGACATGGTTGCCGTCGAGGTCGTAGACGCGGGCCATCGTCAGGCCGCGGCTGCCTTCGGCAGTCGGCGATTCGTGCGCATAGAGCAGCCATTCGTCGGCCCGGAACGGACGATGGAACCAGACCGCATGATCGAGGGACGCGAGCCGGATCGGGTCCCGGGCTCCGGACAGGCCGTGACGCACAAGCACCGTGTCGAGCAGGGTCATGTCGCAGGCGAACGTCAACGCGCAGGCGTGCAGCAGCGGGCTCTCCGGCAGCTTCCCCCGCGCCTTCATCCACACGCGATAGATCTCGTCCTCGCGGCCACCGCTGCCGCCGCAGCTCCCAGGACGGGCGATCGACGTAGCGCATGTCGAAGGGCCACGGTCAGCTCGTCACCGGGCGGGCGCTCCCCCACCCCGTCCTGGTAGTGCTCCCACATCGGTGGGCAGCGTCTCCGGAGGCGGGCTCGGCGGTGCCGGGACGCTGGTGATCGAGCCCCGGTTGCGGAAGCTGGAACGACGCCGAGAGCGAGAAGATCGCCTTGCCGTGCTGGACGGCGACGACGCGGCGGGTGGTGAAGGAACGGCCGTCGCGGACGCGGTCGACGGTGTAGACGATCGGAATCGAGGGGTCCCCAGGCCGGATGAAGTAGGAGTGCAACGAGTGCACGATGCGGTCGGGTTCCACCGTGCGCCCGGCCGCGACGAGGGCCTGCCCCGCGACCTGACCGCCGAAGACGCGCTGGCGGTCGACGTTCGGGCTACGGCCCCGGAAGATGTTCTTCTCCAGGACCTCCAGATCGAGCAGGGCCACCAGCCCGTCGACGCTGGCCTGCCCGAAGTCGACCGGCGCGGTCCCGAAACCGGTCTCGAACTCCGTGCCCAGGTCGCCGTCGCTGGCCGTCAGCGATCACGCTGCAGCACATCCCCGATGCGGTGGACCCGAATCGTGTTGGTCGCTCCCGGCGTCGTGGGCGGCGTGCCCGCCACGACGATGACCAGGTCGTTCGGGTGGCACACGCCGCTTTGCACCAGCGCCGAGTCGACCTGGCGGACCATCTCATCGGTCGTCTTGACCGTCCACACCGTTCGCGCCTCGGCCCCCCAGGAGAGCGCGGCCTGCCGGCGCACGTTCTCATCCGGGGTGAACACGAGGATGCGTTGGGTCGGCTGCAAACGCGACAGCCGTCGGGCCGTGTCGCCGGTCTGGGTGAACGCGACGAGGGCCACCGCACCCAGCGCATCGGCGATGCCCTTCGCGGCCTGCACCACCGCGCCGACCTGGGTGCGCGGCGTGTGGTCGAGGTCGGGGACGTGCCGGCCGGCCGCCTCCATGGACGTGATGATGCGGGCCATCGTCGCGACGGCCTGGACCGGATAGGTACCCGACACTCGTCTCGCCCGAGAGCATCAACGCGTCGGCGCCGTCGAGGACGGCATTGGCGACATCGGAGGCCTCGGCCCGGGTCGGTCGCGAATGGGTGATCATCGACTCGAGCATCTGAGTGGCGACGATGACCGGCTTGGCATTCTCCCGGGCCGATCTGCACGATGCGCTTCTGGACGAGCGGAACCTCTTCCAGCGGCATTTCGACGCCGAGGTCGCCGCGGGCGACCATGATGCCGTCGAAGGCCAGCACGATGTCGTGCAGCGCATCGACCGCCTCTGGCTTCTCGATCTTGGCGATGACCGGACGGCGGATCCCGACCTCGGCCATGATCTTGTGCACCAACTTCACGTCCTCGCCCGAGCGGACGAAGGACAACGCGACGAAGTCGACGCCCAGGCGCAGGGCGAACTCGAGGTCCTCGACATCCTTCTCCGACATCGCCGGCACGCTGACGTTGACGCCGGGCAGCGACAAGCCCTTGTTGTTGCTGACGATGCCGCCCTCAGTGACGTCGCAGACGACGTCGGTGCCGTTCTCGATGCTCACCGCGACGAGGGCGACGTTGCCGTCGTCGACGAGCAGCCGATCGCCCGGGCGTACGTCGGCGGCCAGGTGCTTGTAGGTGGTCGAGACCCGGTCATGGTCGCCGGGGCAATCCTCGACGGTGATCCGTACCCGCTCACCGGTGCGCCACTCGACCGGGCCGTCGGCGAAGCGCGCGAGCCGGATCTTGGGCCCCTGCAGGTCGGCCAGCACGGCCAGGTTGCGCCCGGCCAGTTCGGCGGCGGCCCGCACCTCCTTGAACCGCCGACCATGGTCGGCGTGCTCCCCGTGGCTGAAGTTCAACCGGGCCACGTCCATCCCGGCGTCGACGAGGGCTCGCGCCCGGTCAGCCCCGTCCGTGGACGGCCCTAGCGTGCAGACGATTTTCCCGCGGCGCATCACTGCTCCAGCGTAAACGCTGTCAGCACCGCGTGGGCGGCCTCAGCCCAGCGCGGCGGCCATGACCGCGGCATCGACGTCCTCGCCATTGGCCTGCGCACGGGTGGTCGCGTCGAGAACACGCTGGAAGTCCCTCGGAACGATCACGCTGAAGCGCCCGATCGCTGCCGGCCAGTCGGCCAGCAGCTGACGAGCGATTGGCGAATCGGTGAACTGTGCATGGCTGTCGATGATCTCGCGCAGCCGCTCGGCCTGCTCGGCGCTCAGGCCGTAGACGTCCGCGCTGCGCTCGGGGTTGACCAGCGAGCGATCGAGGTCGAGTACGTAGGCGTATCCGCCCGACATGCCGGCGCCGACGTTTCGTCCGGTCGCGCCCAGAATCACCGCGACCCCACCGGTCATGTACTCAAGCGCATGATCTCCGACGCCTTCGGCGACGACGGTCGCACCGGAGTTACGGACGCAGAAGCGCTCTCCGACGAGGCCGCTGAGGTACACCTCCCCGGAGGTCGCGCCGTACCCGATCACGTTGCCGGCAATGATGTTCTGCTCGGGGGCGAAGCTGGCGCTGGCATCGGGGCGCACGGCGACGATGCCGCCGGACAGGCCCTTGCCGACGTAGTCGTTGGCGTCACCGAACAGGCGCAGGGTGATGCCCTGCGGGACAAACGCGCCGAAGGACTGCCCGGCCGAGCCGTAGAAGGTGATGTCGATCGTGCCCGCCGGCAACCCCTGCGCCCCGTAGCGGCGGCTGACGAAGGAGCCCAGCATCGTGCCGACCGTGCGGTTGACGTTGCGGACCGGAAGTTCCAGGCGCACCGGCGTGCGCATCGAGCAGCGCGCCCTCACACAGCTGGATCAGCGTCTGGTCCAGCGCGGCGTCCAGGCCGTGATCCTGCTCGCGGGTCTTGGTCGGCGACGCGTCGTAGGGCGTCGCCGGGACGGCCAGGATCGGCGAGAGATCCAGACCGTCGGCCTTCCAGTGATCGATTGCCTTGCTGGTGTCGAGCACGTCGACGCGCCCGATGGCCTCTTGCAGGGTGCGAAAGCCCAGCTCGGCGAGCAACTCGCGGACCTGCTGGGCGATGTACTCGAAGAAGGTGACGACGAACTCGGGCTTTCCGGTGAACCGTTCACGCAGCAGCGGGTTCTGGGTCGCGACACCGACCGGGCAGGTGTCCAGATGGCAGACCCGCATCATCACGCAGCCCGACACGATGAGGGGCGCGGTCGCGAAGCCGTATTCCTCGGCGCCGAGCAGCGCGGCGACCACGACATCGCGGCCGGTCTTCATCGCCCCGTCGACCTGGACGGTGATCCGGTCGCGCAGGCCGTTGAGCAACAAGGTCTGCTGGGTCTCGGCCAGTCCGAGCTCCCACGGCAGCCCGGCGTGCTTGAGCGCGGTGAGCGGCGCGGCCCCGGTCCCCCCGTCGTGCCCGGAGATCAGGACGACGTCGGCGTGGGCCTTGGAGACACCAGCGGCAACGGTCCCCACGCCGGCCTCGGAGACGAGCTTGACGTGCACGCGCGCCTGCGGGTTGGCGTTCTTCAGATCGTGAATGAGCTGGGCCAGATCCTCGATCGAGTAGATGTCGTGGTGCGGCGGCGGAGAGATGAGACCGACGCCCGGCGTGGAGTGCCGGGTGCGCGCGATCCAGGGGTACACCTTGTAGCCGGGCAGCTGGCCGCCCTCGCCCGGCTTGGCCCCCTGCGCGACCTTGATCTGAATGTCATCGGCGTTGACCAGGTAGTGCGAGGTCACGCCGAAGCGCCCCGACGCGACCTGCTTGACCGCCGAACGCCGCAGGTCGCCGTTGGCATCAGGGGTGAAGCGCTCGGCGTCCTCACCGCCCTCGCCGGAGTTCGACTTGCCACCGATACGGTTCATCGCGATGGCCAGCGTCTCGTGCGCCTCGGCCGAGATCGAGCCGTAGGACATGGCCCCGGTCGCGAACCGGGTGATGATCGACTCGATCGGCTCGACCTCGTCGATGGGCAGCGCCGGGCGGTCGGAGTTGAACTCGAACAATCCGCGCAGGGTGCCGCCCTCGCGGTTGAGGGCCTCGACCCGCTCCGCATATTCCTGGAACACCTCGTACCGGCGCTGGCGCGTGGCGTGCTGGAGCAGGAAGACCGTCTCGGGGTTGAAAAGGTGCAGTTCACCCTCGCGGCGCCACTGGTACTCACCACCCACATCGAGGACGCGGTGGGCCCGCGCCGTCGGCACGACCGGGAACGCCCGCGTGTGCCGGGCTTCGACCTCGGCCGCCAGCACTTCGAGCCCGACTCCGCCCAGTCGCGAGGACGTGCCGGTGAAGTACTCGGCCACCAGCGCCTGATCGAGTCCGAAGGCCTCGAAGACCTGCGCGCCGGTGTAGGAGGCGATCGTGCTGATGCCCATCTTGGACATCACCTTCAGCACGCCCTTGCTGGCCGCCTTCACGTAGTTGGCGATGGCCTGCTCACGCGTGATGCCGGTGATCGTGCCACGGTCGACCAGGTCCTCGACCGTCTCGAACGCGAGGTAGGGGTTCACTGCCGCGGCGCCGTAACCCAACAGCAGGGCGACGTGGTGGACCTCGCGGGCCTCACCGGTCTCGATCACCAACCCGACCTGGGTGCGTTGGCCGGCACGGACCAGGTGATTGTGGACTGCCGCGGTGAGCAGCAGGGAGGGAATCGGGGCGTGCTCGGTATCGCAGCCGCGGTCGGAGAGCACCAGCACGCGGGCGCCGTCCTCGATCGCCTGCAGACATTCACGCCGGACCCGTTCGATGGCTCCGGCCAGCGCCTCGCCGCCGCCGTGCACCCGGTAGCGCCCGTCGATCAGCTGGCAGGCGAAGCCCGGCTGATCGCCGTCGGCGTTCGCATGCCAGATCTTGGCCAGCTCGTCGTTGTCGATCACCGGACGCGGCAGCACGATCTGCCGGCAGGACTCGGCCCCCGGTGCGAGCAGGTTCTGTTCGGGGCCGAGCGAGCCCGACAGCGAGGTCACCATCTCCTCGCGGATGGCGTCCAGCGGCGGGTTGGTGACCTGGGCGAACAGTTCGGTGAAGTAGTCGAAGAGCAGTCGCGGACGCTTCGACAACGCCGCCAGCGGCGTGTCGGTCCCCATCGACCCGAGCGGCTCGATCCCCGTCGTCACCATCGGCGTCAACAGGATGCGCAGCTCCTCCTCGGTGTAGCCGAAGACCTGCTGGCGCCGGCTCACCGATTCGTGGCTGACCGACACGTGCTCGCGCACCGGCAGCTCCTCGAGCTTGATCAGGCCGGCCTTCAGCCACTCCTCGTAGGGCTCGGCCGCCGCGAGGTCGTCCTTGATCCGTTCGTTGGGGACGATCTCGCCCTGGGCCGTGTCGACCAGGAACATCTGACCTGGTTGCAGACGCCCCTTCTGGACCACCTCGGCCGGATCGATCTCGAGCACCCCGGACTCGCTGCCCAGCACGACCAGACCGTCGCGGGTGCGCCACCACCGGCCCGGGCGCAAGCCATTGCGGTCCAGTACCGCGCCGATGACCGTCCCGTCGGTGAAGTTGATACAGGCCGGCCCGTCCCACGGCTCCATCAGCGTGGAGTGGAAGCGGTAGAACGAGCGCCACTCCGGCTTCATGATCGCCGGACCGGCGTTCTCCCACGCCTCGGGGACCATCATCAGCACCGCATGGGGCAGGCTGCGTCCACCGAGGTGCAGCAACTCCAGGACCTCGTCGAAGGAGGCCGAGTCACTCGCCCCCTCGGTGCAGATCGGGAACAGGCGGGTCAGCTGCCCTGGGAGCAGGTCCGAGGACAGCAACGCCTCACGCGTGCGCATCCAGTTGCGGTTGCCCTTGATCGTGTTGATCTCGCCGTTGTGCGCGATGAACCGGAACGGATGGGCCAGCGGCCAGGACGGGAACGTGTTGGTCGAGAACCGGCTGTGGACCAGCCCGATCGCGCTGGTGAACCGCTCATCGAGTAGGTCCGGGAAGAACTGCCCGAGCTGATCGGTCGTCAGCATTCCCTTGTAGACCAGCGTTCGCCCGGATAGCGACGGGAAGTACAGCTCCTGGCCCGCCGACCGCGCGCGCGACTCAGCGACCTTGCGGGCGCAGAAGGCGAGCCGCTCGAGCTCCATGCCCTGTTCGCCCCCGGCTCCGGCGAGGAACAGCTGGCGAAAGGACGGCATGACGCCCGCGGCAGTCGGACCCAGTCCGGAGCTGTTGACCGGCAGCTCGCGCCAGCCCAGCACGACCAGACCTTCTTCGGCCGCGGTCGCCTCGACCAGCTCGCTGACCACGGCCGCCTGCTCGGCCTCGGCGGGCAGGAAGGCAATACCGACGACGTAGCTGCCCAGGGCCGGCAGCTCGAAGGAGACGACATCACGCAGGAAGGTGTCGGGAACCTGCACGGTGATGCCGGCCCCGTCACCGGAGGACGGTTCGGCCCCGGCGGCGCCACGGTGATCGAGGTTGTGCAGGGCCGTCAGGGCCTGGGCCACGATCGTATGGGTGGCCCGTCCGTGCAGATCCGCGATGAACGCCACCCCGCAGGCGTCGTGCTCTGCCGACGGGTCATAGAGGCCCTGAGCCGGCGGCAGCGCAGTGAACGGCAGGCGACCGACGGGCGGGGCACTGTAAGGCGCATCCTCGGATATCAACGGCACTCCACGATCTGCGACATGTCGTCTGGCTGGGATTCCCAACGGGACGGCATCGGCCCGAGAAGCAAAGGTCAGATTACGGGGCGCGCACCGGTTCTGCGAATCAATACGGATGTGAGCTTACATAGAACGTACGACGCCATTCGGGCAGCAGAACGGCTAGATTTTATACAATTCAGACTCAATCGCCGGTCGTTGCGGTTGCGGCACCGGCAGCCCGTCGCTCGTGGTGACGTAGAACGCATCCACCACCGAGCCGCCCAGCGAGGACACCTTGGCGGTGTGGATGTCCAGGCCCATTCGTTCGAGCGTGGATGTGATGCGGTACAGCAGCCCGATGCTGTCATCGGCACGCAGTTCGACCACGGTGGCGTCGGTCGCCTCGTCGTCGAACCAGTGCACCGTGGCCGGGCGGGCGGACTCGCTGCCGTTCGCGTAGGCCCGCTCCTTGGCCTGCAGTCGCTCTTCGAGCCGCACGCCGCCGCCCAGGGCACTGGCCAGATCGGTCCGCACCAGGATCGGGTCCGGGAAGCTGCCGAAGCGGGGCTCGACGATGAAGCTGTTGACCGCCATCCCCGCGTGGGTGCCGATGCGCGCCGCCCGGATGTCGAGGGAGTGCAGGGCCAACACCGCGGCGGTCATCGAGAGCACTCCGCGCTCGTTCGGGGCGGCGACGACCACCTCGTCCTGATTCAGTTCGACGGCCAGGGCGCCGGCCTCGGCCAGCGCGCGCCGGTGCTCATCGAGCACGGGCGCGGTGGGCAAGCCGCCGCCGGCCATCAGGGCGCTCGCGCGGCGCACCAGGCTCGTGATCAGTCCACCCTTCCAGTCGCTCCACGCTCCCGGCCCGGTGGCGGCGGCATCGGCGATCGTCAGCGCGTGCAGCAGCTCCAGCAGTTCCGATGACCCGCCGACCACGTCGCTCACCAGCGTGATCGTCATCGGATCGTCGAGGTCGCGCCGGGTGGCGGTGTCGGGAAGCAGCAGATGATGGGCAACCATCGCCTTGATGGTCGCGGCGTCAACGGTGGAGAACCCGAGGCGCAGGGCGATCTCTTCGGCAATCGGCGCCCCCACCACGGAGTGATCGCCGGGGTAACCCTTGCCGATGTCGTGCAGCAACGCGCCGATCAGCAACAGGTCAGGGCGCTCGACCCGGCGGGTCAACGTCGCTGCGTAGGCCGCCGTCTCGAGCAGGTGCCGATCGACGGTGTAGCGATGCACCGCGTTGTGCTGGATCTTGAAGCGGACGGCCGTCCACTGTGGAATCAGCCGCTCGAGCAGCCCAGCCTGATCGAGGGACTCCATCACCGGGACGGCCCGCACGCCGTGCGCCAGCAAGGCCAGGAACTCCTCGCGCGCGGCCTCGGGCCATGGCGTGGGCAGCGGGCCAGACTCAGTGGCCAATCGCTCGAGCGTGAACGGCGACAGCGGCAGGTGCTGCTCGGCGGCCACCCGGGCCGCGCGCAGCAGGATCGCCGGATCGGCCCACGGGTCGGCATCGCGGGCCAGCACGATCTCGCCGTTCTGGCGCACGACACCCTGGGCCAGGCCGACCCGCTCCTGCGCCGGCGTGCCCGAGCGTGATCCGAGGAGTCGGCGGGGGGAGAACCCGGTCGACTGCGGGTGGGTGGCGTCGACGCGGCGCCAGGCCGAATCGACGGCCAGCGAAATCGTCCGGGCGGCCTGGTTCACCGCGCGCAATACGTCATCGCCGCCTTCGAGCTTCAGCGCGGCCGCGACGCCCGCGTGCTCCTGCTGGCGCAGGATGTCTTCGTTTCGGGCGGTGCGCCGCTGCAGCTCGGCCCGGATGTCGAGCAGCGTGTCGCGGGCCTCGCGCACGGCGAGCGGGAAATCGATGAGCTGGGCCACGGCCAGCGCCCGGACGGTCTGGGCGTCACGCAGTCCGCCGCGAGACTCCTTGAGGTTGGGATCGAGCAGGAAGGCGGCCTCACCGGCCAGTTCCCACCGTTCCTCCGACAGTTGCCGAAGTTCCCGCACGCGCTTGGGTGCACCCGAGCGCCAGATGTCCAGGATTCGTTCGCGCAGCGGGGCCGACAGCCCGGCGTCGCCGGCGACGTGGCGCAGATCGAGCAGTCCGAGCAGGGCCTTCAGGTCGTCCTTGGCCACGGAGACCGCCTCGTCGGCGGTGCGCACCGAGTGATCCAGACCGAGTCCGGAATCCCAGATCGGATACCAGAGCTCGTCGGCCAGGGCCGAGATCTCCCGGCTCTTGCCGTCATGCAGCAGTACGAGATCGAGATCGGAGAACGGAACCACTTCACGTCGGCCCAGGCCACCGACGGCGAGCAGGGCCACGCCGCTGCTCGGGAAGATCGGCGTGACCAGGTCCTGCAGCCACTCGTCGTACGCGACGCTGAGTTGCGAACGCAAGGGGGCACCGACGAGTCCGGGCTGGCGTAGGACGCCAGCCCGGACCTCGTGGAGAGATTTCTTCATCTGTTGAACGGACTAAACAGCGTCGGCGTCTCGCTCACCAGTACGGACGCGAACGACCGTCTCGAGGGATGACACCCAGACCTTGCCGTCACCGATCTTGGAGGTGCGGGCCGCCTCGACGATTCCGTCCACGACCTTGACGGCGTTCGCATCGTCGACCAGCACCTCGATCTTGACCTTCGGAACCAGGTCCACGGTGTACTCGGCCCCACGGTAGACCTCTGTGTGACCCCGCTGACGCCCGAAACCCTGAACCTCACTCACGGTCAGGCCTTGGATCCCGAGCACCTCCAGGGCGGCCTTCACGTCATCGAGCTTGAACGGCTTGATGACTGCGGTGACTAACTTCATGCGGTCACACTCTCCTTGTTAGACGTAAAGACAGTCCCGCCGCCGCCGGAACTACCGAACTCGTAGGCGCTCTCCCCGTGGATCGAGAGGTCAAGGCCTTCCAGCTCCTGATCTTCGGTCACGCGGATCTTCATGAACAGGCCCAGACCCTTCGCGATGATGACGGTCATGACGAAGGAGAACACGGTGACGACTCCGGCCGCGGCGATCTGATGCCAAAGCAGGTGGAAGCCACCGTAGGGGCCCCAGTCACCGTAGAGGATGCCGTTGTTGCCGAGCGAGTTCGTGCCCTTGGTGCTGAAGAAGCCCACCAGGATGGTGCCCGTCCAACCACCGACGAAGTGCACGCCGACCACGTCGAGCGAGTCATCGAAGCCGACCTTGGTCTTAATCGAGATCGCGAAGGCACAGATCGCGCCGGCGATGAAGCCGATGAACAGCGATCCGACCGGGCTGACCCAGCCGGCACAAGGCGTGATCGCGACCAGGCCGGCCACCGCACCGGAGGCGGCACCTAGAGCAGTCGACTTTCCATAGCGCAGCTTCTCCACCAGGATCCAGCCGATGAGCGCGGTCGCAGTGGCCGTGTTGGTGTTGACCCATGCGTAGGAGGCCAGGTTCGAAGCAGTCAAGGCCGATCCGGCGTTGAACCCGAACCAGCCGAACCACAGCAGGCCGGCACCGAGCAGCACGAACGGGATGTTGTGCCCGCGCATGCTTTCCTTGGGCCAACCGCGCCGCTTGCCGAGCACCAGACACATCGCCAGACCGGCGGCACCGGCGTTGATGTGGACGACAGTTCCACCCGCGAAGTCCTCAGCCCAGAAGTGGCCGTCGGAGCTGGCGATGAGCGAGCGGTTCAGGAAGCCGTAGCCGTCGAAGACCCAGTGCGCGACCGGGGCGTAGACGATGACCGACCAGATCGTGCAGAAGGCAACGAAGTGGCCGAACTTCCACCGGTCAGCGGTCGAGCCGGTGATCAGGGCCGGGGTGATGATGGCGAACGTGGCCTGGAAGGCCACGAATGCCATCGTCGGGATGGTTTGCGCTGATCCCAGGGTCGGCACCACGTCCCCGGCATTCTGCAGGCCGAAGTAGTGGAAGTCGCCGAGGAACCAGCCCTCACCGCTGAAGGCCCAGGTGAAGCCGATGATGACCCAGGTGACGCTGACGATCGCGATGGCCGCGAAGTTCTGCATCAGCATGCCGAGCGAGTGCTTGGCTCGGACCATGCCGCCATAGAAGAAGGCCAGGGCGGGCGTCATCAGCAGCACGAGCGAGGCCGACGCCAGCACCCAGGCGGTGTCACCGCCGTCGAGCAGCGTGTTCACCGCGCCCGGGCAGGCAGTCGTGCCGTCCTTTTCGAACAGCTGCTGACCGAATGGCTGGTACTCGCCTAACGTGCTCGGATCCGGACACGAGGCAGCTACGGCCTGGTGCGCTAGAAGCAGTAATGACACAGGTGCTCCCCTTCGAAGTAGGCGCGACAAGAGTGCGCGCTGGCGAAAGGGTCTTGGAAACCTGTTACCGCAGGTCCACTGATACTGTTTCGAACAGATGAACTCGGCCGCTAACCGTGTGATGTAAGAGGCGAGTTAATGTCGAGTTGAAAACGGAGTGAAGTAGGCGCTCCGATCGGGCTATCTCTCAAGCAACGCACAGTAGCTTGCGGGCTCAGCTCTCACTGAGAAGCGCGTCGACGAAGCTCACCGGATCGAAGGGGGCCAGATCATCGGCGCCTTCCCCCAATCCGACCAGCTTTACCGGGACACCGAGTTCGCGTTGCACGCTGATGACGATGCCTCCTTTGGCCGTCCCGTCGAGCTTGGTCAGCACGATTCCGGTGACATCGACGACCTCGGTGAACACGCGGGCCTGGGTCAGCCCGTTCTGCCCCGTGGTCGCGTCCAGCACCAGCAGCGTCTCGTCGACCTTGGCCAACCGTTCGACGACCCGTTTCACCTTGCCCAGCTCATCCATCAGCCCGACCTTGGTGTGCAGGCGCCCGGCCGTGTCGATCAGCACAGTGTCGACGTGCTCGTCGGTGCCGCGCTTGACCGCGTCGAACGCGACACTCGCCGGATCACCACCTTCAGGACCGCGCACCGTGTCGGCGCCCACGCGCGCCCCCCAGGTGGTCAGTTGATCCGCGGCCGCCGCCCGAAACGTGTCGGCCGCGCCGAGCAGTACGGTGCGCCCGTCGGCGACCAGCACGCGGGCCAACTTGCCGCACGTCGTGGTCTTGCCGGTGCCATTGACGCCGACCACCATCACGACGGCGGGATGATCTGCATGGGCCTGGGTGGCCAGCGTCCGGTCCAGGGCCGGCTGAAGAGCAGTTACCAGTTCCTCGGCCAGCAGTTCCCGCAACTGGGCCGGCGAGCGGGTGCCGAGAACCTTGGTCCGGGTGCGTAGGCGGTCGACGATTTCGGTCGTGGCGCCGACCCCGACGTCGGCGCTCAGCAGCGCCTCCTCGATCTCCTCCCAGGCATCCTCGTCGAGCTGATCACGGGAGAGGGCCGACAGCAGGCCCCGACCCAGCGAGGACTGCGAGCGCGAGAGCCGGGTGCGCAGGCGGTGCATCCGTCCGGCCAACGGCTCCGGCACGTCCAGCGCCGGCTCGGTCGGCGCAATCGGCACCGGCGGCGGTGCGGCGGCGGTGGACGGCGCAGCGGGAGCGGGAACCGGCGGAGCTTGCGTGGCCAAGGTCGCATCGGCCCGGCGACGGCGGGGTAGCACGAGGGCCACCGCGCCAATGGCGGCGACAACCAGCAGGGCGAGGATGATCCAGAGAAAAATCACCCGCTCATCCTGTCAGGCGGGGTGGATCAGGCGTCCGGAGTCTCGTTGTTGAACTCCGACGCCGGCAGGTTCCAGTCGCCGAAGCCATCCCAGGAGGGCATCGTCGTGCCGCCACTGTTGGAGTAGATGACCACGTCGCCGACCTGGGCGAAGCCGTAGAACCACTGCGCGTCGGCCGGGTTCAGGTTCGTGCAGCCGTTGGACGTGGACCGAACACCGATGTTGACGCCGTTCCAGGCCGCAGCGTGGATGTATTCACCGGATGCGGTGACTCGCACCGACCAGCCGACGATCTCGTCATAGCCGGGGCCGACCATGCGGACCTCACCGTTGGGCCGCAGCGTGTCGGTGCCGGGAACGTCCTCACCCTTCTGCATGACGACCTTGGTGCCGATGAACGTCGGTGTCTTCGCCGCACCACAGGAGGTCTTGAGCGGGGCATGCGCAGTGACGCCGTCGGCCGTCGGGGTCAGCGTCTCCGCTCCGCAGTCGACGTAGGAGATGTTGGCCGCGCCAATGGCGAAGGTGGCGCTGACGCTGTTGTCGAACACCATGTTCGACGTCCCGCCGAGGCTGACGCCGGCCGTGTTGGAGTTGATCGTCACCGTCGAGTGAGCCGGCCAGTACGGCGTGGACGAACCGGCGATCTGGGTGGGTCGGAAGTGGCCTTCGATCGGATAGCCGGCGATCTGGGCCGAGTTCTCCCAATGCCAGCCGCCCTGCACCACCGCACCGTTCACCTTCACCACCGCGGCCTTACCGAACGCTTCACCGTCGGGCATCCGAACCGAGGAGTAGACCACGATCGGGATGCCGACACCGTAGGTGGCGCCATCGCTGTTGTAGATCTTGAGGTGCACCGGAATCGCGGCCACCGACGGGGTCGGCGCGACGCTGGTGCTCGGGGCGACGCTGGTGCTCGCCGAGGAGCTCGGAGTGGCCGACGGCTTCGCGGCCGGCTTCGGGCTCGAGCCACCGCAGGCGGTGAGGACCAGGCCGAGCGCGGCCATGGCCACCACCCCGACGGTCAAACGGCGCGCAAACGGGCGGCGGGGCGGGGTCGTCACGCTCCCACGGTAGGCGACGGGCCGAAATCGGGCCATCTGTGCTCAAGGACACCTCAGGACGGCCGCCGCCGACCGGCTACGAGGGCGAGGTCGTCTCCCGCAGGCGCTGGCTGATGACCTCGGTGATGCCATCCCCGCGCATCGTCACCCCGTAGAGCGCGTCGGCGATCTCCATCGTCCGTTTCTGGTGGGTGATGATGATCAGCTGGCTGCTGGCCCGCAACTCACCGATCAGCTCGATCAGCCGGCCCAGATTGACATCGTCGAGGGCGGCCTCCACCTCGTCCATGATGTAGAACGGGCTGGGACGGGCCCGGAAGATGGCCACCAGCAGCGCGACCGCCGTCAGCGAGCGTTCACCGCCGGACAGCAGCGAAAGCCGCTTGACCTTCTTGCCGGGCGGACGGGCCTCGACATCGATGCCCGTCAAGAGCATGTCGTCGGGGTCGGTGAGGATCAAACGCCCCTCCCCACCGGGGAAGAGAGTCGCAAAGACGATCTCGAACTCACGGGCCACGTCGTGGTAGGCGGCGGTGAAGACCTCGAGGATCCGGTCGTCGACCTCCTTCACGACGGTGAGCAGATCGCGCCGCGTCGCCTTGAGGTCCTCCAACTGCGTCGAGAGGAACTTGTGCCGCTCCTCGAGGGCCGAGAACTCCTCGAGCGCCAACGGATTGACCTTGCCCAACAAGGCCAGGTCACGCTCGGCCCGGGCGGCTCGCTTCTGCTGCGTAGCGCGGTCATACGGGCCGGGCTGGGGCGCCACCACTGATTCGCCGCGTTCGCGGGCCTGCTCGTATTCGGCGACCTCGAGCGCACTGGCCGGCGCAAGCTGGTCGGGGCCGTACTCGGCGATCAGGGCGTCGGCGTCGAGCCCGAGTTCCTCGGCCGCACGGGCGTGCAGCCCTTCGATGCGCAGTCGTTGTTCGGCCCGGGCGATCTCGTCGCGGTGCACGGCATCGGTGAGCTGCGCCATCTGTTCGTCCAGTTCGCGGCCCCGGGCCCGGACGGTCTGCAACTCGGCTTCGCGGGCGGCCCGCGCGTCGTGAGCGGCATCGCGTTCGGCGGCGGCCCGGGCGAGGGAGAGCGTCACCGACCGCACGCTGAGTTCGGCCAGTTCGCGAACCTGGGCGGCCACGATCGCACCTGCGGCCCGCGCCGCCCGATCGGCCGCGTGCTTGGCCCGGGCGGCCCGCTCGATCGCCGCCGCCCGCTCGAGCTGATCAGCGCGTCCGGACAGGGCGCGGACCCGCTCCTCCCCGGTGCGCACCGCCAGCCGCCCGTCCATCTCGGCCTGCCGGGCGGCCGCGACCTCGAGGTGCAAGCTATCGCGACGCTCGGTGGCCGGTTCAGTGCTCTCCTCGGTCTGTTCCTCGGTGGCCAGCGCGAGTCGTTCCTCGAGCTCGCTCAGACCGGCCAGGTCACGGTCGCGGGCCAGCTCGGCCTCGGTCCGGGCCGATTCCAGGCGCTGCGCCTCGGCCTCGGCCGCGCGGGCCTGCTGACCGAGCTCGGCGAGGCGTTCGGCGACCGCGGACAACTTCGCGTCGGACTCATGCAGGGCCAGTAGAGCGTGCTCGACTTCGGCGGCGCAGCGCTCGGTGGCCGCCCGGGCATCGCTGAGTTCTCCGGCCAACCGGGCACAGGTTGCCGCGGCTTCGTCGGCCTGCTGCTGAGCCTCGTCGACGGCCGCCTGCACCTCGAGCGTGCTCGGCGCCGACGCCGATCCGCCCACCGCCCAGCGTCGGCCCAGCACGTCACCGGTACGGGTGACCGCGCGCAGAGACGCGTCGACGGCGACAACCGCCTGCGCTGTGCTCAGGTCATCGACGATCACGACCCGATCGAGTGTCGCGTAAACCGCCGCCCGCAGGGAGTCCGGCACGGCCACGACGTCCACGGCCCACCGGGCGCCCGGACGCAACGACGGCCAACTGGCCCGCTCCGTCTCGACCTGGTCATCGCCGATGAGCAGGCCGGCCCGCCCGCCGTCCTCACGCTTGAGCAGCTCCAGCGCCCCAGCGGCGTCGGCGAGCGATGCGACCGCGACCGCATCGGCCGCCGAGCCGAGCGCAGCCGCCACGGCCGCCTCGTAGCCCGATTCGACGGTGAGCAGCGCGGCAACCGAACCGAGCAGTCCGCGCAACGAGGACGCGGACGCCAAGAGCGCGCCGGCGCCGTCCTTGCGGGCCAGCCCGAGAGCCAGCGCCTCGCGGCGCGCCGTCCAGGTCGAGCGATCGCGCTCGGCGTCACGCTCGGCCGCCTCCAGCTCCCGCAGCCGGGCCGCCTGCGCCTCGTGGGCGGCTACGGCGGCCTCGTGCAGGGCATCGAGATCGAGCTCGCCCTCGTCCAGGGCGCCGACCTCGCCCCCCACCGTGGCCAGTTCGGCCTCGGCGAGCGCGGCCCGTTCGCGGGCAGCACTGGCCGCAACCACCAGCCGGGCGATCTCATCGCCGCCCGCCTCGGCGCGAGTGCGCAGCGCATTGACCTGGCCGGCCAGCTTGGCCAGACCTTCGCGACGGTCGGCCACGGCGCGCGCCGCCGCGAGCAGTTCGCGTTCGGCATCGACCAGCCGGCGCTCGGTTTCCTGGCGGAGAGCGACCGCCTCGGCCAGCTTGCCCCCCGCGTCATCGAGTTCCAGTTGTAGCGCGGCCTCGTCGGTGCGGATCTGCGCCGCCTCGGCCTCCATGGCCTGCGGATCGCGACCGGCGCGCAGATCCTCCAGCTCGCTTGACAGGTGCCGGGCCCGCTCGGCCGCCAGCGTTGCCGTTCCGCGGAAGCGTTCCTCCAAGGCCGCGAGCCGGTACCAGTTCTCCTGGGCCTGAGCCAGGGCCGGCGCGTCCGCGGCCAGCGCCTCGTCGAGCTCGACCTCGCGGGCCCGAGCGGCGCCCAGCTGTGCCTCGACCGCGGCCCGCTGGGTCCGGATCGCATCCTCATCGGCGACCTCGGCCCGCATGAGCTCGGTGGCGGTTACCAGGTCGTCGGCGAGCAGGCGGGCTCGCGAATCGCGCAGCTCGGCCTGCACGCCCGCGGCCCGACGGGCGATCTCGGCCTGGCGGCCCAGGGGTTTGAGCTGACGGCCCAGCTCAGTCGTGAGGTCGGCGACCCGGGTCAGGTTGGCCTGCATCGCGTCGAGCTTGCGCAGCGCCTTCTCTTTGCGTTTGCGGTGTTTGAGGACCCCGGCCGCCTCTTCGATAAAGCCGCGCCGGTCCTCGGGCCGGGCCTGCAGGACCGAATCGAGCTGGCCCTGACCGACGATGACGTGCATCTCGCGCCCGATACCGGAGTCGGAGAGCAACTCCTGAATGTCGAGTAGGCGAGCACCTTCGCCGTTGATCTCGTACTCGCTCGCACCATCGCGAAACATCCGACGGGTGATCGAGACTTCGGAGTAGTCGATCGGCAGCTTGCCGTCGGCGTTGTCGATCGTCAGGGTCACTTCGGCGCGCCCCAGCGGGGGGCGGCCCGCGGTGCCGGCGAAGATGACGTCTTCCATCTTGCCGCCGCGCAAGGCCTTGGCGCCCTGCTCGCCCAGTACCCAGGCGATGGCGTCGACGACGTTGGACTTACCGGAACCGTTGGGTCCGACGACGGCCGTGATGCCCGGCTCGAAGCGGAGCGTCGTCGCAGATGCGAAGGACTTGAAACCGCGCAGCGTCAGCGATTTCAGGTGCACCGGAAGAATCTAGCGCGTTGCGCGTCCGATGACGGTCAGCGCGCGGATCAGGCGAGAGCGTGCTGGTCGTTCGGGTGCGCGAGCTGATGCAGCTCGAGGTCGATTGCGACCCGCTGCTCGGCGTGAACCTCGGCCAGCTCGGCCTCGAGCTCGGCCACCCGACGGCGCAACCGCGTTACTTCGAAGCTGAGAACCTGCTCTGAACTGCTGCCTACGTAACCCAGCAGGGCGCGTGCCATGTGGCGACCTTTCCGACGTTTCTGGAATGTTCATCGTGACTGGAACGCTAAGGCGGCCCGCTGCTACATCCAGACAACGCCTTGGTCAAGTCATCCCATGGTCTCACTGCGGTAACAGTGCGTCAACACGACGCGCTACAGGCGGGGGGCCCGCTGGCAGCGCGGGCACGAGAAACTGGAGCGGTTCATGAACGATTCCCGCACGATCGCCGTGCCACAACGAGGGCAAGGTCGGCCCTCGCGTCCATAGACCGCGAGGTCACGCGCGAAGTAGCCGCTTTGGCCGTTGACGTTGACGTAAAGGGCATCGAAGGACGTGCCCCCTTGGTGGACGGCCTCGCCCAATACCGCCCGTACCTGGGCCAGCAGGGCCCGGACGGCTGGGCGTGAGAGGCCGTCGGTGGCCCGGCGACCGTGCAGCTTGGCCCGCCATAGCGACTCGTCGGCGTAGATGTTGCCGATACCGGAGATCAGCGACTGATCGAGGATCGCCCGCTTGAGTTCGGTGTGCCTGGCCCTCAGGCGGGTCACGAAGGCCTCGTCGGCAAAGCGCGGATCGAGCGGATCCCGCGCGATGTGGCGCACCTGGGCCGGGACGGTGTCCGGACCGTCCGCGCAGTCGGTGAGTTCGTCGAGGAGGAGCCCACCGAAGGTGCGCTGATCGACGAAACGCAGCTGCGGTCCGCCGTCGCGAAAATCGATAAGCACGTGCAGGTGCGCCTCGGCGGGCGCCTGGGCCGGTTGCACCAGTAACTGACCGCTCATCCCGAGATGGGCGATCAGCGCGCGGGAGCCGGCCTGCTCATGGTCCAACGGCAGCCACAGATACTTGCCGCGCCGCCGAGCGGCCAGGAATCGGTGTCCGACCAGGCCGGCGCCGAAGTCGTCGGGACCGCCCAGGTGGCGCCGAGTGGCTCGGGGATGGCGCACCTGCACGGCCGCAATCTCACGGTCGATCACGAACCGAGCGAGCCCGTCGCGAACGGTCTCGACTTCGGGCAGTTCAGGCATGTGCCGCCCGGTCAGTCCGGCTGCGCGCCGGGACGCCCCAAGCGGGTCGACAGCGTGCGCCAGGCCGCCTCGGCCGCCGCTTGCTCGGCCTCTTTCTTGTTGCGGCCCTCGCAGGCGTCGAACGACTCCCCCGCGACCACCGCCCGAGCAGTGAAGGTCTTGGCGTGATCGGGACCGACCGAGGTGATGTCGTAGTCGGGCACGCCCAGGGCGGTCTCGGCGGTCAGCTCCTGCAGACTCGTCTTCCAGTCCAGGCCGGCGCCGCTGTTGGCGACATCATCGAGCAGTTCGTCGAATAGGTCGTGGATGATCCGGGCCGCGCCCTCGAGACCGTGCTGCAGGTAGATCGCGCCGAGAAGAGCCTCGACGGCGTCGGCCAGGATGCTGGCCTTGTCGCGTCCGCCGGTGACTTCCTCGCCGCGCCCCAGGCGCAGGTACTCACCGAGGCCGTTGGGTCCGATCGTGCGCCCCACATCGGCCAGGGCGCGCATGTTCACCGCCGATGCCCGCAGCTTGGCCAACTTGCCCTCAGCCAGGTCGGGATGACGCCGGTACAGAGTTTCGGTGATCACCACCCCAAGGACGGAGTCGCCCAGAAACTCCAGGCGCTCGTTGTTGGGCAGTCCGCCGTGTTCATAGGCGTAGGAACGGTGCGTCAGGGCGCGCTCGAGCAGCTCGGGGTCCAGTTCGACTCCGAGCGCGGACGTCAGCCCGGCAGGGTCGGCGGTGTCCAACAGGCTCATCAGGCCGTCAGACTGCCAGAACCTGCTTGCCGTCGTACTGGCCGCAGTTGGCGCAGGCGGTGTGCGGCAGCTTGACCTCACCGCAGGCGCGGTTGGGGCAGGTGACCAGCGTCGGGGCAGTCGTCTTCCACTGCGAACGCCGCGCTCGCGTGTTGCTGCGCGACATCTTCCGCTTCGGAACGGCCACGGTTACTCCTCTACTCGGTGGAACTCGGGTCGGCCGACGATCGCAGCTGCAGGGCAGCCAGAGCCGCCCAGCGCGGGTCGATCGTCTCGTGTGCGTGGCCACTCGGCAGGTCGTCGAGCCGTAGCCCGCAGTCGGGGCACAGCCCGGCACAGTCGGGTTGGCACAACGGCGTACTGGGCAGGCCCAGGACCACCGAGTCACGCACCAACGCACCCAGGTCGATGAACTCGTCCTCGATGCGATGGACCTCGTCCGGATCTGCGGTCGTGTCCGTGGCGCTCTGCGGATAGGCGTAGAGCTCACAGAACTCAGCAGTCACATCGGTCGCGAGTTCCTCGAGGCACCGACCGCACTCCCCTGTGAGCGGAGCGGTAACCGTGCCGGTCACTAGCACACCTTCGGTTACCGACTCCATCCGCAGATCGAGAACGAGCGGAGCACCCTGGGGTACCCACACGATGTCCAGGCCGATCCTTGCCGGGGCGGGAAAGCGACGCTCGAGCTCGCGCATCGCGCCCGGCTCGCGGCCGAGGTCGCGAGTGTCGAGTACCAGCGGATTCCTGGGGTCAGGACGGCTGGCGCTCTTACGGCGCTTGTTCGATGTCGTGTTCTCACTCATACAAGGTCCGGCCTGTCTGGATGAGGCCATCGACAAGCTTAACGTAAGCGTCGGCGCCAGCCGTAATCCACCCATTCGGGCGAAGAGCTACTCGGCGGGTGGTTGCGCCGGGCCGCTCAGGCGGGCCAAGCCCTTCTCGGTGGTGCGGCTGGCCTTCTGCAGCACCTCGAGCAGATCGCTGAGGCTGCGCTGCACGTACGCCTCGGACTCCGCGCGAAGTCGTTCCGCCTGACGGTGGGCCTCGCCGAGCACCTTCGCGGCGTGGATATCGGCCTTGCCGCGAGTCAGCTCGCTGTACTGATCAGTCTCCGCGCGCAGATGGGCGGCGGCGTCCGCGGCGGCCTGGTGCACGCCGGTGGCTGAGACCAGCCGCATGTGTTCGTGCTGGCCGGCCTCGATCAGTTCGCGCGCATGGACCTCGGCGGCCGCGATCACCTCGCGGGCGTGCGCCTCGGCCCGTTCGCGCAGGTCGGCCGCCTGTCGCTGCGCCTCGGCGACGACATCGTCGCGTTCGGCGATGACCTTGCGCGCCGCGAGCATCTCCGGCGGGAGCACATCCCGAAGATCATCGAAGAGGTCCAGCATCCGCTCGCGAGGAACCACGCACGAAGTGGACATCGGCACCGCTCGGGCCGTTTCGACCGTATCGATGAGCTCGGTGAGGATCTGGTCGACGCGGTGCAACTCAGCGTCGGTCATGCGCCCGGGTTCCGTTCAGCCAGTCGCTTGCAGACCAGGGGGGGTACCAGTTGACTCACGTCGCCGTGCCACCGTGCGATCTCTTTCACCAGGCTGGAGGCGAGGAAGCTGTACTCCGGATTCGTGGGCATGAACAATGTGTCGATGCCGGCCAAGCCCCGGTTCATCTGCGCCATCTGCAACTCGTAGTCGAAGTCGCTGACCGCACGCAAGCCCTTGACGATCACCGGGATCGACTGAGCCCGGCAATAGTCCACGACCAATCCCTGGAAAACGTCGATACGGACATTCGGCCAGGGCTCGGTAGCCTCGACGAGCATCTCGCGCCGCTCGTCCACGGTGAACAGACTCGACTTGGACTGGTTGACGAACACGGCCACGACGAGCTCGTCGTAGAGCTCGGCGCAGCGCCCGATGATGTCGAGATGGCCGTTCGTGACCGGGTCGAAGGACCCCGGGCAGACGGCGCGCCGGATGGTCGTGCTGGATGTGCTCATCGTCGGCGACCGTACCAAAATACGGCCTCGCCATAGCGCTTCTGCTTGACCGTCTCTAATGGATCTGGCCACACGGGTGCCTCGCCGCGGGCGGAGCGTTCGACCACGATCACCGTGCCCGGCCGGCTCCACTCATCGCCTTTGAGCTTTTCGAGCACGGCCCGGAGCTCGATCTCACCCAAGGCATAGGGCGGATCGGCGAAGATCAGGTCGAACGGGCCGCTCGACGCGGCGCGCAGGTAGGCGTCCACCGCGCTCCGCACGATCTGGGCCTCACCCAGTCCGACCTGGGTGATGTTGGCCTGCAACACCGCCTGCGCGGCCGGTTGGGACTCGACGAAGACCGCCGAAGCGGCTCCCCGCGAGAGCGCCTCGAGACCGACCGCTCCGGAGCCGGCATAGAGGTCGAGAACGTGTGCGTCGGTGAAGTCCATCAAGCTGGCCAGGGTGTTGAACAGCCCCTCCCGGGCGCGGTCGGCCGTCGGCCGGGTGCCCTGCGGCGGTACAGCCAGGCGGCGGCCCCGGGCCTGGCCGGCAACGATGCGCGTCATGCCTTCTGCAGGAAGTCGGCGCGCTCACCTTCGAGCAAGTGCTTGAGCCGGGCGGCGAGCAACGGGTGCTCGGTCAGCTGCGGGTCGGAGGCGATCAAGGCGGTCGCCTCCTCCCGGGCGGCCATGATGACGTCACGGTCCCTCAGCAGGGACAGCAGCTTGAGTTGGCTGCGCCGTCCGGATTGCGCGGCGCCGAGCACATCGCCTTCGTGGCGCAGGGCGAGATCCAGTTCGGCGAGCTCGAAGCCATCGGTCGTGGCGGCCACGGCGTCGAGGCGCTCGCGGGCGGGAGAGCCGGGCGGCGAATCGCTGACCAGCAGGCATACGCCGGCGGCGGTGCCCCGGCCGATGCGCCCGCGCAACTGATGCAGTTGGGAGACCCCGAACCGGTCGGCATCCAGCACGACCATGACGGTGGCGTTCGGGACATCGACGCCGACCTCGATCACCGTGGTCGCCACCAGGACGTCGATGCGGCCCTCGCTGAACGCCCGCATGGTGGCGTCCTTCTCATCCGGGCCCAAGCGTCCGTGCAGGGGCGCCAACCGCAGCCCGGCGAGCGGGCCGTCGACCAACTGGGCCAGGGCGTCGAGCACGGCCACCGGGGGGCGGCGCTGTTCACCGTCATCGACCGGCTCTTCGGTTTCGGCCCCACCGTCTCCGATGCGCGGACAGACGACGTAGGCCTGATGGCCGGCGGCCACCTCTTCGCAGATTCGGGTCCAAGCCCGTTCCAGCCACAGCGGGCGCTCCGCCGTCGGGATGACGGTCGTGGAGATCGGCGAACGTCCTTTGGGAAGTTCGGTCAGCGTCGACGTCTCCAGGTCCCCGAACACGGTCATCGCGACTGTGCGCGGGATCGGCGTGGCCGTCATGACCAGCAGATGCGGCGGACGATTCGCCTTCGCGCGCAAGGCATCGCGTTGCTCGACCCCGAAGCGGTGCTGTTCGTCGACCACGACCAGCCCGAGGTCGGCGAACTGGACGTGCTGCTGGATCAGCGCATGGGTGCCGATCACGATGCCGGCCGCGCCGCTGGCCGCATCGAGCAGCGCGGCCTTACGCGCCGCCGCCGGCAGCGATCCGGTCAGCAGGGCGACCCGCGTCGCCCGCTCGCTGCCGCCCAACCGCCCGGCCTGGGCCAAATCGCCGAGCTGGGCCTCGATCGTTCGCGCGTGCTGGGTGGCCAGAACCTCGGTCGGTGCGAGGAGTGCGGCCTGGCCGCCGGAATCCAGAACCTGCAGCATCGCGCGCAGGGCCACGATCGTCTTGCCCGATCCGACCTCGCCCTGCAACAGCCGGTGCATCGGGTGCTCACCGGCGAGCTCGGCCGCGAGGGTCTGCCCGACGGCGAGCTGGCCGTCGGTGAGCGTGAACGGCAGTCGCTGATCGAACTCGGCCAGCAGTCCGTTCTCGCTCGCCGGGCGGGCTACGGCCGGATCAGCCGCGGCGGCGGCCCGGCGCTGCGCCAACACGACCTGCACGTCGAGGGCCTCGTCAAAACGCAGGCGCTCCTTGGCCCGGCCCCAGTCGGCCCATGACGCCGGGCGGTGGATCGCGCGCAGGGCGGCGCCCAGGTCGGTGAGCCCGTGCCGGGCCCGCACGTCGGCGGGTATCGGGTCGCCGTCGAGATCGAGGGTGTCGAGCACGATCTTGATCGACTTGGCGATCGTCCAGCTGCGGAGGTCCTTGGTGGCCGGATAGACCGGGATCAGCGCGCTCGCGAAATCCGACGCGTCCTCGTCGCCGAGCAGGACGTATTCGGGATGGGTGAGCTGGCGCACCTGGTTGAACACCGTCACCCGACCCGCGAACAGTGCTCGTTGTCCGGGCCGCAGTTCCTTCAACCGCCACGACAGTTTGCCTTCCTGCTTGGCGAAGAAGGTCAGGCGCAAGGTGCGCTGTCCGTCGCCGACACTCACCTCGAGGCGATAACCCGAACCGGAGCGGTTGCGCAGGACGGCCGCGCTGTGCACCTCGGCCAGCACGGTGACGTCCTCGTCCTCGACCAGGTCGCGCAGATCGGTCAGCTCGCCGCGCTCGGCCAGGCGCCGCGGATAGTGGGCCAGCACGTCGCCCACGGTCACGATCTCGAACGCCTTCAGGAAGGCCTTCGCGGTACTGCCGAGAACGTCGACCAGGGGGGTCTGCAAACTGGCCACACGTCAAGATATCCGTGGCGCACGACACACTTGGCTCGCCGTCCCGCGAGTGACGAAAATCGCCCTGGCACTGTGTGCCGCATGAATCACACCTATGAGAACGCCCACATGCGGTCAGACACCGACCGCGCTCCCGCCCCTAGACGTTGGATGCGCCACGTCGGCCTGATCGTGGTGCTCGCCATCGCGCCACTGATCTTCGCCGCCTGCTCCTCCTCGGGTGGGTCGTCCTCCTCGTCCTCCAGTTCATCGGCCAGCGCATCGCCGTCGCCGACGAACCCGGCCTGCGCCGACCTTCAGTCCCTGCAGAAGGCGCTGACCACCCTGACCAACGTCCAGCCGACGCTGGCCGGCGTCATTGCGCTGCCCTCTGCTCTGTCGGCGGTCAACTTGCAGATCTCCCAGCTCTCCGCTGCATCGAAGGCCCTGGTCGCCCCGCAGCTGGCCGTGCTCAAGACCACCGTCGGTGCGCTCTCCACCACGCTGAGCAGCCTGTCCAGTGACGGAATCGCCGCCGCTCTGCCGACCCTGGGTACTCAGCTCGTCGCCGTCGGCACCTCGGCCGCCAGCCTCAAGACGGCCGTCAGCAGCGCCTGCCCGTAACGACACCCCGCTCCGCCCGCCGCTCCTCAGCCCCGCATGACGCGCTGAGGAACGGCGGGCGGAGCCATGTGGTGACGGCGGCTACTCGAGGCCGATCATCAGCGGGCAGGCGTGTCGATCCACCGCATACGAAGCCACCTCGGTGAACGGCGCGAGGGCGGTGATGTGGGCGCCCAACGTCCGGTCGAGTTCAGGCGGGCTGTCGGCCCCGAGCAGCATGGTGATCAGCTCCCCGCCGGTCCCGAGCAGCCGATCGGTGACCGCGACGGCCACCTCGCCGACCTCGGCGCCGATGTGGACGACCTCGCCGTCGATCCAGCCGAGTACGTCGCCGCGCCGGCACGGACCGATGGTCGTCAGCGCGTCGCTCTCGGCCGCCCGTACCTCGGCGTAGTGCGTAGCTGCGGCGGCCTCGGCCATCGCGATCACATCGTCCTGGAAGCGCCGGTCGCGGTCGTGCACGGCGATCGCCGACAGCGCCTGAAGCGGCGAGCGGGTCGGCACCACCGCCACTTCGCATCCCGAGGCGCGCGCATCGGCGATGGCGTCCGCTATCGAGGCGCCCGTAGTACTGGTCAGGACCACCGCCCGGCGGGCTGAGCCGATCGCGACCCGTATCTGGTCGGGCTCGGCGATCAGCACGCCCTCGGCCTGGAACAGTCCCTCGAGTCCATCCGGCGGCGCGACGACGATGAGGACCGCACCGTCGTCGATGTCGGCGTCGAGGAAATGGATGACCGACAGGCGACGCACTCGGCCCCGGTCCAGACCGGCCTCGATCGCGGCCCCCACATCGTTGACGTGCACATGCACGTTGAGCGTGCCCGCGCCCGTGCCCACCACGACGACTGAGTCGCCCAGCAGGCTCAGCTCGCCCTGCAGCGCGGGAACGGCATCTTCGTCACTCTCGAGCAGGTACTGCACCTCGAACGCGAACTCCGGACTCCCACCTTCACGGACGAGGCGAAGCGCGGCCGCTGACCGCGCGCGCCGCGGGGGCGGCGGGCTGAACGGGGCGCCGGAGATCGCGCAGGCCAGCGCCTCGAGCATGACAACCACGCCCTGCCCACCGGCATCGACGACTCCGGCCCGGGCGAGTTCCGGCAGCTGCTCCGGGGTCTGGGCCAGGGCCTGCTGCGCCCGAGCCAGCGCATCGGCGCTCAGTTGGGGCAGGTCGGCCCCCTGCGCACCCGCCGCCGCGGCCATGACGGTGAGCATGGTGCCCGCCCGCGGCTCGGCCACAGCCGCGGTCGCGAGCTCGGCTCCGTCCTTGAGGCAGGCGCGCACCGCATCTACGTCACCCGGGCCGACGTGCTCGGCGAAGCCGCGCAGAAACTGCGAGACGATCACCCCGGAGTTACCGCGCGCGTTGAGTACCGCCGCCTTGGTCGCCCGCGCGAACACCTCGACCGCCGACTCCCCGACCGCTGCCGCAGCCGCCGCGCGCAGCGTCGTGGCCAGATTCGTCCCGGTGTCGGCGTCGGGCACCGGGAAGACGTTGAGGTCGTCGATGGCGCCGCGATGTCGCTCGAGCTGATCGGCTGCCGAGGCCAGCCACGCGCGGGCCAGCTCGGCATCCAGCCGTTCGAAGGCGGAGCGCACGTACACCTCCTCGGCCGGTGCTGACCCTTGGTTAGGGCTGAGGCTAGCGGTCGAATCGACGCGACCCGGCGACCAGTTTGGCCGCCTGCGTGATCGTTGGCTAGACTGGCGAGGTTGCCCGGCACCTTGCAGGGAACTCGAAGTACCAATCTTCTCTGAAGGAGGCCACCGTGGCCAGCGTCTGCGATGTCTGCGGCAAGGGTCCCGGGTTCGGCATGGCCGTCTCGCACTCCCACCGCCGTACCCACCGTCGGTGGAACCCGAACGTGCAGACCGTGCGCGCCCTGGTCGCCCCGGGTACCCGCCGTCGGCTCACTGTGTGCACCTCGTGCCTGAAGGCCGGCAAGGTCACCCGCGCCTAACTCCCGGCGCCGCCCAGGTTCAGGTCTTTGCCGTAGAACCGGGCCAGCTCAGCTTCGGCGTAGTGCCCATAGGGCGGCGCCGGTAGATAACCGCACGCCTCGTAGAGCGCCAGCGCCTCCGGCTGCTCCGTGCCGGTATTCAAGATCAACCGGGTCGCGCCCGCTGCAGTGGCCCGACGTTCCAGCTCGGCGAGCAGGCGGCGGGCCAGTCCGCGGCGCCGGGCCCGTTCCGCGACGTACATCCGCTTGATCTCAGCAATCGAACCGTCCACGAAGCGCCAGCCGCCCATGGCCACTGGGTCACCGTCGAGGCGTCCGACCAGGAAGACCCCGTTGGGCGGCGCGAAGTCGCCCTCATTCACGACCTGGTCGTCCGGGCCTCCGTATCGCACGACATATTCCTGCTGCACCTCGGCCACCAACCGCACGACGTCGGCATCGGTGTACTCGCGTTGCTCGATGACGAAGGAACTCACGTGAAGTGCTCGTGCCCACCCACCGGCCAGCTGAGGTTGTCCACGCGCACGCCCTCCCCTTCGCTGACCGCACCGATGACCACCCAGGGTTCGGGTAACTCGGTACCCGCCGGGAATGTGGCGACCAGGGGATAGTCGTCGCCGCCCGTCATCACCCAGACCAGCGGGTCGACGTTGAGGGCCGCGCCGACCTCGGTCAACCGGGGCGCCACCGGCACGAGGGCGGCCCGCAGCTCGATGTGCACTCCGCTTGCGGCCGCGATGTGGCTGAGGTCGGCCACCAACCCGTCGCTGACATCGGTCATGGCGGTGGCGCCGAGATCTGCGGCCTGCGGGCCTTGCGCATAGGGCATTTCCGGGCGGCGGTGGGCATTGACGACCTGCAACGGCGAGCGGAAGCCCCGCGAGAGGACGGCGAATCCGGCGGCCGCCCAGCCCAGCCGCCCGGCCACGGCCACCACGTCCCCGGGTTGGGCCCCCGACAGCGTGACCGGGTTGCGTCCTTCCAGATCTCCCAGTGCCGTGATGGCCAGGACGATCGACTCGGACTCGGCGACGTCACCTCCGACGATCGCCGCCCCGACCTCGGCACACTCCTCGCGAAATCCGGCCATCAGCTCGTCGACCCAGCGCAGCTCGAGGGTTGCCGGTGCGGCGAAACCGACCAGCAGGGCGGTGGGTACGGCGCCCATGGCGGCGATGTCGGCGAAGTTGCGGGCCGCGGCCTTGTGGCCGACGTCGGTCGCGGTGGACCAGTCCCGGCGGAAATGGCGCCCCTCCAGAAGGAGGTCAGTCGTTGCCACAACCCGTCCGTCGGGCGCACGGACGAGGGCCGCGTCATCGCCCGGACCGATCAGAGTGGTCGGGGCGAGCGTCAGGCCAGCGATGACCCGAGCAATCAGGCCGAACTCGCCGGTGTCGGAGACGGTGATGGGAACTCCCAATCGGCTGAGTAGGTACGGTCCGGCCACATGACTCTGCGATAGGTTTTACCGCGTTGCCCAGACGCGACGGTGAAGGGCGCGCCGACGAGTGCGGCAAAGTCGGCGATCCACTCGCCCGAACCACAGGAACAGGACCTAGTCATCAATCCGAGCACGCGCCGGGCCGCATTGACGGCCACCGCGGTCGCTGTGCCGGTCGCCCTCATTCTCGCGCTGGTGCTCTCCCGGCCGCACTCGACCGCTAACTCGGCCGCTGACTCCCCCACCGCCGTGGTGCCGGTCTCGCCGGTGCCCTCGGACACCAGCACGGTCGAACCGTGCGCCCAGGTCCAGGCGGCGTTGCCGCTGCAGCTCAACGGCGCCAATCCGCGCATCGTGCATGAGGTACAGGCAGTGGCCTGGGGCGATCCGGCGGTCGTCCTGCGTTGCGGCGTGGCCCGTCCGGGCGCCCTCACCGCGGGCAGCACGGCCGAGACGACGCCGATCAACGGCGTCGAATGGCTGGTGGACGCTCAAGCCAAACAGATCGTGTACACCGTCATCGATCGCTCGGTCTACATCGAGGTGACCCTGCCCGCCGGAGCCGACCCGAACGCCGACGTCCCGGTGCTCTCGACGGCAATCGCGAAGGCCCTGCCGACGCCCGTCTGCTATATCGCCACCCCGATCTCGACCCTCCCGCTCTGCACCCGGCGCCCCTGAACCAACTCTTATTGACAGCGCGCCAATAACGCGCCAGAGTTGAAGTATGACGACTGAGGCCTTTATCTACGACGCGATCCGCACCCCGCGCGGGCGCGGCAAGGACACCGGCTCACTTCACGAGAGCAAACCCGTGTCGCTCGTGGTGGGGCTGATCAAGGAGCTGCAGAGGCGCAATCCCAACCTCGACCCTGCTCGCATCGAAGACATCCTGCTGGGCATCGTCACGCCGGTCGGCGATCAGGGCGCGGTACTGCCGCGCACCGCGGCGCTGGCGGCCGGGCTGGAGAAGTCCGGCCCGGGCGTGCAGCTGAGCCGTTTCTGCGCCTCCGGACTGGAGGCGGTCAATCTGGCCGCGGCGAAGATCCGCTCCGGCTGGGAGGACCTCGTGCTGGCCGGGGGCGTCGAGTCGATGTCGCGCGTACCGATGGGCTCCGACGGCGGGGCCTGGGCCATGGACCCCGAGACCGCCTACGACACCGGTTTCATCCCGCAAGGGATCAGCGCCGACCTGATCGCGACCGTCGAGGGCTTCTCCCGGGCCGACGTCGATGCCTATGCGGCCGAGTCGCAGGCCCGGGCCGGGAAGGCGATCGCCAACGACGCGTTCGCCCGCTCGGTCATCCCGGTCCGTGACCACAGCGGCCTGACCGTGCTCGATCACGACGAGTTCCCCCGTCCGAGCACGACGGTCGAGTCGTTGGCCGGCCTGCCCGCCGCCTTCGCCGGGCTGGGCGACCTGGGCGGCTTCGACGCGGTGGCCCTGCAGAAGTACCACTGGGTCGAGAAGATCAACCACGTACATACGGCCGGCAACAGCTCCGGCATCGTCGACGGCGCCGCGCTGACCGTCATCGGCAGCGAGCGCATCGGAACCGAACTCGGCCTGACCCCGCGGGCCCGCATCGTCGCCGCGGCCAGCATCGCCGAGGAACCCACGATCATGCTCACCGGCCCCGGACCGGCCGCGCTCAAGGCCCTGGCCAAGGCCGGCCTGTCGGTGCGCGACATCGAGCTGTGGGAGGTCAACGAGGCGTTCGCGGCCGTCGTCCTCAAGTTCATGAGAGACCTCGACGTATCCCACGAGATCGTGAACGTGAACGGCGGGGCGATCGCCCTGGGCCACCCGCTCGGCGCCACCGGGACGATGATCATGGGCACGCTGGTCGACGAGCTCGAACGGCGCGACCTGCGCTACGGCCTGGCCACGCTGTGCGTCGGCGGCGGCATGGGTACGGCGACGATCGTCGAGCGCATCTGATGAGCGAGAACACGGTGCGCTGGGACCAGGACGCCACGGGTGTCGTCACTCTGACCCTCGACGATCCCACCCAACGCGCGAACACGATGACCCGCGACTACCAGGCCTCGATGAAGGCCGCCGTCGATCGGCTCTACGCCGAGAAGGAGTCCATCACCGGCGTCATCGTCACCTCGGGCAAGGACACCTTCTTCGCCGGCGGTGATCTGAACCTGCTGAGCCAGGTCACCGACGCGACCGCGGGTGAGTTCTTCGCCGCCCTCGAGGCGATCAAGGCCGACCTGCGTCGGCTGGAGACCTTCGGTCGGCCGGTCGTCGCCGCCCTGAACGGGTCCGCCTTGGGCGGCGGCCTCGAGATCGCGCTGGCCACCCATCACCGCATCGCACTGGACAACGCCAAGGCACAGTTCGGCCTCCCCGAGGTAAGCCTCGGACTGCTGCCCGGCGGCGGCGGCGTGACTCGGACCGTCCGGATGCTCGGCATCGTCGAGGGCCTCATGCAGGTACTGCTGCAGGGACAGCGGCTGAGCGCGCAGCGGGCCCGCGAACTCGGATTGATCGATGAGATCGTCCCGACGCCTGAGGAGTTGCTCTCATCGGCCCGGGCCTGGATTGCCGCGAATCCCGACGCGAGTCAGCCCTGGGATCGACGCGGCTACAAGCTGCCCGGGGGCACGCCGTCCACCCCGGCCCTGGCCGCCACCCTGCCGGCCTACCCGGCCAACCTGCGCAAGCAGCTGAAGGGCGCGCCCATGCCGGCGCCGCTGGCGATCATGTCGGCGGCAGTTGAGGGCGCGCAGGTCGACATCGACACCGCGCTGCGGATCGAGTCGCGCTACCTGACCGACCTGGCGCGCGGCCAGGTCGCGAAGAACATGATTCAGGCCTTCTGGTTCGACCTCAACGCGATCAACGCCGGCGGCTCGCGGCCGGCCGGCTACCCGCCGCGACGGGCACAGAGAGTGGCCGTGCTCGGGGCCGGAATGATGGGCGCCGGTATTGCCTACGTCAGTGCCCAAGCCGGCATCGAGGTCGTCCTCAAAGACGTCTCGATCGAAGCCGCTGAACGCGGCAAGGACTACTCGCGCTCGCTGCTGGACAAGGCCGTGTCCCGCGGCAAGATCAGCGCCGAGCAGCGCGAGGCTGTGTTGGGCCGGATCACTGCCACCGCCGACTACGCCGACCTGGCCGGATGTGATCTCGTCGTCGAGGCCGTGTTCGAGAAGACCTCCCTCAAGCAGGAGGTGTTCGGGCAGACCGAGCCGGTCGTGGCCCCGGATGCCCTGCTCGGCTCCAACACCTCGACCCTGCCGATCACCGTGCTGGCCGAGGGCGTCCAGCGGCCGGCCGACTTCATCGGGCTGCACTTCTTCTCACCCGTCGACAAGCTGCCGCTGCTGGAGATCATCCGTGGTGCGCAGACGTCGGACGCCGCGCTCGCGCGCGCCCTGGACTACGCCAAACAGATCAAGAAGACGCCGATCGTGGTCAACGACAGCCGCGGCTTCTTCACCTCCCGAGTCATCGGCACCTTCGTCAACGAGGCGCTGGCCTTCCTGGCCGAAGGGGTCCCGGCGCCGACGGTGGAGCAGGCGACGACTCAGGCCGGGTATCCGGTCGGTGCGCTGCAGCTGGCCGACGAGCTCAACCTCGAGCTGTTCGTGAAGATCCGCAATGAGACGCGCGCCGCGGTCGAGGCCAGCGGCAGCGACGTACGCGGCGCATCCGGGCGAGGCCGTGGTGGATCAGATGGTCGAGCTCGGCCGAGCCGGGCGACTACGGGGTGCGGGGTTCTTCGACTACGACCAAGCCGGTAAGCGGTTGGGCCTGTGGTCCGGGCTGGCGACCCAGTTCCCGGTCACGTCCGACCCGGCGGCAATCGAGCTGCACGAACTCGAGGAACGGATGTTGTTCGCCGAGGCGGTCGACTCGGCGCGATGCCTGGAGGAGGGCGTGCTGACATCGGTGGCCGACGCAAACATCGGCTCGATCATGGGCATCGGGTTCCCGCCCTGGACCGGCGGCGTCTTGCAGTACATCAACGGCTACCAGGGCCGCACCGGCACCGGGGTCGCCGCGTTCGTGGCCCGGGCCGACGAGCTCGCGCAGCGCTACGGCGATCGATTCGCTCCCGGCCCGCTGTTGCGCAAGAAGGCCGAGAACGGCGAACAGTTCGTCTAGCCCTGGCATTGCCGATCTGAGTGCGCGGCTACCGTCGCAAGGCAGCCGCGATAAGTCGATCGACCAGCTCGGCGTAGCCGACCCCGCTGGCCTGCCACATGCGGGGGAACATCGAGATCGGCGTGAAACCGGGCATGGTGTTGACCTCGTTGATCACGAGCGAACCGTCGGGACGCACGAAGAAGTCCACCCGGGCCAGGCCATTGCCGTCCAGCGCGGTAAAGGCCCGACGGGCCGCGTCCTGGATCGCCGTGGTCGTCTCCGGCGTCAGGTCGGCGGGCACATCGAACTCGCAGGCGTCGTCGAGGTACTTCGCGTCGAAGTCGTACCAGTCGTGCCCACGCACGAGCCGGATCTCGGCCGGCACGCTGGCGATCGGGCGCCCGTCGACGTCCTCGAGCACCCCGCACTCGACCTCCCGGCCACTGACCGCCGCCTCGACCATCACCTTGCGGTCATGCTCACGGGCCAGCGCGACCGCGGCCGGGAGCTCTTCGAGCGATCGAACCTTGCTGATGCCCACGCTGGAGCCGGCCCGAGCCGGCTTCACGAACACGGGCAGGCCCAGGGCGTCGAGTCCGTCCAACGGATCGCCGGGGCGCAGAACCCGGAACTCACCGACCGGCAGGCCGGCCTCGCGCAGCAGTTTCTTGGTGAACTCCTTGTCCATCGCGGCCGCGCTGGCGAACACTCCGGCACCGACATAGGGCACACCGGCCATCTCCAGCAGGCCCTGAATCGTGCCGTCCTCACCGAAGCGACCGTGCAGGACCGGGAACACGACGTCGATGCCGAGCAGGCCGTCGGCGACATCGAAGGAGACCAGGCCGCGCGTCGGATCGCCGGGCAGCATCACGGCGGTGCCCTTGTCGACCGCGGGCAACGTACGGTCGCTGATCTGCCAGGCACCGGGATCGGAGTTGGTCAGCAACCATTCACCGTCGGGGGTGATCCCGATCGGGATCACGTCGTACTTGGCCGGATCCAGGGCGTTGATCACCGCGCCGGCCGACACCACCGAGATGCCGTGCTCGCTGCTGCGACCCCCGTAGACGACGGCGACCCGGATCCGATCCATGCCCTGAACCCTATGCGAGGGCCTCGGGGCATTCAGTTCAACTCGCCTCGGACTTCATCGAACGGGCCATCATCTCGCGCACCATCGACTCCGGCGGCAGACCCCGGTAGCAGACCGCCTCGACCGCGCGGGTGATCGGAACGTCGATCCGTTGCGACTCGGCCAGCTCGAGGACGGCGCGGCAGGATTTGACGCCTTCGGCGATCTGGCCGCGGGTGGCCAGTTGCGCCTGTTCGAGGGTGGCCCCGCGCCCGAGCTGCTCGCCGAAGCTGCGATTGCGCGACAACGGTGATGCGCAGGTGGCGACCAGATCGCCCAACCCGGCCAAGCCCGCGAAGGTCAACGGGTCGGCTCCCAGTACGGCCCCCAGGCGCGACGTCTCGGCCAGGCCACGGGTGATCACCGAGGCGACGGTGTTGTCGCCGAAACCCATCCCCTGCACGATTCCGCAGGCCAGCGCGATCACGTTCTTGACCGCCCCACCGAGTTCGCAACCCACCACATCGACGTTGGTGTACGGGCGGAAGTAGGGCGTGCTGCAGGCCTGCTGCACGAGCTGCCCGCGGTGCTCATCGACGCAGGCCACGACCGTCGCCGTGGGCTGTTCCTGGGCGATCTCGCGGGCCAGGTTGGGCCCGGAGATCACGGCGACGCGGTCGGCCGGAGCCCCAGTGACCTCGCTGATCACCTCGCTCATGCGCTTGGTGGTGCCGAGCTCGATGCCTTTCATCAGACTGATCAAGGTCGCGTTCGGCGGCAGGGCCCACGCCCAGCCGGTGAGGTTGACCCGCAGGGTCTGAGCCGGGATCGCGAAGGCGACCAGAGCTGCCCCGTCAAGGGCCAGGGTCTCGTCGTGGGTGGCGATCAGGCCGTCCGGCAACTGGACATCGGGCAGGTAGTCCTCGTTGCGGTGCGTGGCGTTGATCGAGTCCGCCAGCTCCGGGCGCCGAGCCCAGAGCGTGACCTCGCAACCGGCGTCGACGAGCACCTTGGCGAACGTGGTGCCCCACGAACCGGCACCCAGAACCGCGGCGCGCGGCATCAGCCCTCCTCCATGCGGGGGATCTCGCCCGATCGTCGCCAACGGTAAGGGTCGCCGGTCGGCGCGGGAACTCCCCGCAGCTCGGCGACGTCGCTCCGCAGCCGCCGGATCAACACATCGGTTGCCGCATTGAGGGTTCGCACCGACAGCTTCGAATCGTGGAATGCCGACAGGTCGATCGGCTCGCCGACCGACAGCACATGGCGCGGGCGAGGAAACAGCCGGACGCGCTTGCGGTACAGGTCGATCGAATCCTGAATACCCCATTGGGCGACGGGGATCACGGGGACGTCAGGGGCCAGTAGCGCCAGCCGGGCGGCCCCGGTCCGGCCGACCATGGGCCAGCCGTCGGGATCGCGCGTCACAGTGCCCTCAGGATGGATGACGATCACCTTCCCCGCCCGCAAGGCCCTTACGGCCGCCTCGAGCGCCGTCGCGGCGTCGACGGTATCGCGATGCACCGGGATGTGGCCCATCGACCGCATGGACGCACCGACCAGCGGCACGCCGAAGATCGAGTCCTTGGCCAGGAAGCGCGGAACCCGGGCGGCGTCGAGCACCATCTTGGCCACGTAGAAGGGGTCGACGTGCGATACGTGATTGGTGACGATGATGGCCGGACCCTGCGCGGGAATCCGTTCGAGATGGCGGTACCGCACGCGGGCGAGCGCCGAGGCGGGTGCGTAAAGGACAACCCACACGATGCGCCATGCCAGCCCGAGCTTCTCGCCCTGGCCGGGCTTGCGCAGTTTCCTCAACCGAGGCACGCGACTGTTCTCCTGTCCTTCGGGGTCAGTCTGCCTGATACCCAACTCAAACCGGTGGAGGGTGCACCTTCGGCCGGCTGGGTAGAGTCGCATCAGTGCAATGGACGGTCGTGGTCGCGATGCGGGCCCTGCCGTCGGCCAAATCACGACTTCGCGACGTC
Organism: uncultured Actinomycetes bacterium; assembly: GCA_963828015.1. Lineage (GTDB taxonomy): Bacteria > Actinomycetota > Actinomycetes > Mycobacteriales > Jatrophihabitantaceae > CAVPUA01. Next base: position 644,101 of record CAWHCD010000006.1, on the reverse strand, counting down.
ACCGACAGCGATGCCGCCCACGCCCGGCTCGTCGACGCGATTCGCCACGACACCCTGCGTGCCGTCGCGGGCACCCCGGCCGTGGCCCGCATTGTCCTGGCGGTCGACGAGCCTTGGACCGCGACCGACGTCGAACACGAGGTCTTCGTACAGACCTCGGGCGGACTCAACGAGGCCCTGTCGCAAGCGCAGGCCTGGGCGATGACTCGCTGGCCGCAGGAGGGCATCGCCGCCCTTGTCGGGGATCTGCCCGCACTGCGGCCGAGCGAGTTGGACCTGGCGCTGGCCCAGGCCGCCGGGCATGAGCGGGCCTACGTGGCTGATGCCGCGCGGTTCGGGACCACCACGCTGACCGCCCGGCCGGGGATCGAGTTGCGCCCCGCCTTCGGTGACGGCTCTGCTGCGCGGCACGACGTCATTGCCTCGGCGATCACCGCGGCGGGGCCGGGGCTGCGCCTGGACGTCGATACGCCCGAGGATCTCGCCGCGGCCCTTCGGCTGGGCGTCGGAACACGCACGACAGAAGTCGCCCAACACCTGGTTCGTTAACTTTCACCGGGCATGATGTACCGGATGAGCAGCTCGCAGCCCGACGTATCGGCCTTCGCCTCCAAGGTCCCGGAGCAGCCTGCTGTGCGCCCAGCCGACATCGACGCCGCCGACTCCGTGCCCGAGGGCGATCTCGACGAGCTGCCTGACCTGGCCCTGGACCTCCCGGACGGCCGGTTCAGCAACCGCGAGCTGTCCTGGCTGTCGTTCAACGCCCGGGTGCTCGCGCTGGGCGAGGATCGCGACCAACCACTGATGGAGCGGATGAAGTTCCTCGCCATCTTCGCCAGCAACCTCGACGAGTTCTACATGGTCCGCATCGCCGGCCTCAAGCGGCGAGCCGACATGGGACTACAGGTCACCTACGCCGACGGGCTGACCCCGGGTAAGACCCTGACCCGACTGGCCGAACGCATCCGCGAGTTGGTCGATCGCCACGCCCGTTGCTTCCTCGAGGACATCGAGCCGGCGCTGGCCGCCGAGGGCATTCGCATTGCCCGTTGGGGCGCGCTCGACGATGAGGAACGCTCCCGGCTGGGCGACTACTTCCGCAGCAAGGTCTTCCCGGTGCTCACCCCGCTCGCAGTCGACCCTGCGCACCCATTTCCCTATATCTCCGGACTTTCGCTCAACCTGGCCGTGCTCGTGCGCGACAGCGATGCCGGCGTCGAACGCTTCGCGCGCGTCAAGGTGCCCAACAACGTGCCCCGCTTCGTGGTCGTCTCACGCAGCACCACCGAGGCCGAGTTCCTGCCGCTCGAGGAACTGATCGCCGCGCACCTGTCGATGTTGTTCCCGGGCATGCAGGTCGTCGAGCACCACCCCTTCCGGGTCACCCGCAACGCCGACTTCGAGGTCGAGGAAGACCGCGACGAGGATCTGCTTCAGGCCCTCGAACGCGAGCTGGCGCGGCGCCGGTTCGGCCCGGCGGTGCGGCTCGAGGTCGCCTCCGACATCGACGACGCGATGCTCGAACTGCTGGTGAGCGAGATCGACGTCTCGGCCGATGACGTGCTGCGGGTGCCGGGACTGCTCGACCTGTCCGCACTGTGGGAGGTCTATGACGTCGACCGTCCGGCGTTGAAGGAGCGGGCCTTCGTCCCCGCCACCCCGCCGCGCTTTGCCGAGGGCGAGACTCCGAAGTCGGTCTTCTCCACCTTGCGTGATGGCGATGTGCTCGTGCATCACCCCTACGAGTCCTTCGCCACCAGCGTGCAACGCTTCATCGAGCAGGCGGCCGCCGATCCGAACGTGCTCGCGATCAAGCAAACGCTCTACCGCACTTCCGGTGACTCGCCGATCGTCAACGCCCTGATCGACGCCGCCGAGGCCGGCAAACAGGTCGTGGCGCTGGTCGAGATCCAGGCCCGTTTCGACGAACAGGCCAACATCAAATGGGCCCGTGCACTGGAGCGGGCCGGCTGTCACGTGGTCTACGGCGTGGTCGGGCTCAAGACCCACTGCAAGACCGCGCTCGTCGTGCGCCAAGAAGGCAACAACCTGCGCCGCTACGCCCACATCGGCACCGGCAACTACAACCCCAAGACGGCGCGCCTCTACGAGGACCTCGGCCTGTTCACGGCCGACCCCGAGATCTGCGCCGACCTGACCGACCTGTTCAACGTGCTGACCGGTTACTCGCGCCAGACCGAATACCGTTCACTGCTGGTGGCCCCGCACGGGGTCCGAGCCGGTCTCATCGAACGGATCGAGCGCGAGATCGCCCACGCCGAAGCCGGGCGCCCGGCGCACATCCAGATCAAGTCCAATCACCTCGTGGACGAGCAGGTGATCGATGCTCTCTATCGAGCCTCCCGTGCCGGGGTGCCCGTCGACTTGCTCATCCGGACGTTCTGCACGATCAAGTCCGGCGTCCCCGGGTTGTCGGACAACATCAATACCCGCTCGATCCTGGGCCGTTTCCTGGAACATTCCCGGGTCTTCTACGTGGCCAACAACGGCGCCCCGGAATATTGGATCGGCTCGGCCGACCTCATGCATCGCAACCTCGACCGTCGGGTCGAGGTGATGACCCGGGTCCAGGAGCCGTCGGCCCAGGAGCATCTGCGCTCGTTCATGGATCTGGCCTTCGATCAGGACACGGCGGCGTGGACGCTGCTGCCTGATGATCGGTGGGTACGGACTGGTCGCAACGACTACCAAGAGACGTTGCTGAAGCGCTCCGCTGCCCGTGGCGAGTAAGCCCCAGGCGGTGCGCGCCGCCGGTGCCGTGGTGCACCGTGACGGGCACATCGCGGTCATCCACCGGCCTCGGTACGACGACTGGTCACTGCCCAAAGGCAAGCTGCACCACGGTGAATCCCCTGCGGTGGCCGCAGCGCGCGAAGTCGGCGAGGAGACCGGGGCTCGCGTAGCCCTGGCTCAGTTGCTGACCCGGATCACCTATCCGATCGACTCGATGATGAAGCTGGTCGACTATTGGCAGGCCAGCTACCTCGACGGGGAGTTCGTGGAGTCCGAGGAGGTGGACCGGATCGAGTGGCTGCCCCCCGATAAGGCCCGCGCCCGGCTGACCTATTTCCACGATCGGCAGGTGATCGACGCCGCCCTGCGGGCCCCGGCCCTCGAGGCCGTCCTGGTGCTCGTACGGCACGCCCGAGCCGGTAGCCGCTCCCAGTGGAGCGGGCCCGATGAACGGCGCCCGCTGGAGGCCTCCGGTCGATTGCAGGCAGCCGCGCTCGCCCCGTTTCTGGCCAGCTTCGCCCCGGAACGCATCATCAGCGCCGATCGCACGCGCTGCGTGCAGACCGTGGAGCCGCTGGCCGCGCTCACCGGACTGAGCATCGAGGCCGACAACCGCCTGGGCGATCAGGGGTACGCCGCGGACGCCAAGCGGGCCCAGGCCACCATTCGTTCCTTGCTCGAGGAATCGGGCCGGGTCGTGCTGAGCAGTCAGGGCGACGTGATTCCTTCGCTGCTGCACGACTGGCGTTGTGTACCTCGCTCGCGCCCGGCCAAGACGCGCAAGGGCGGGGTGTGGGTCATCGGCTTCGCCGGCGCCAAGGCAGTAACGTCGGAGTACTACCGCACTCCGCTCTCGCCCCGCTGAGGGGCCCGCAACAAGACGAAGGCCCGACATCCTCGCGGATACCGGGCCTTCGCAGCGATCGAGCTAGCGGGCGGTCTTCTTGGCCGGAGCCTTCTTCGCGGGCGCCTTCTTGGCCGGAGCGGCCTTCTTGGCCGGCGCCTTGGCGACGACCTTCTTCGACCGGAACGGCCTTCTTGGCCGGAGCCGCCTTCTTCACCGGCGCGGCCTTCTTGGCCGGCGCCTTGGCCACGACCTTCTTCACCGGAGCCGCCTTCTTGGCCGGCGCCTTGGCCAGCTTCTTGGCTCCGCTGGTGATCGCGCGGAACTCCGCGCCGGGGCGGAATGCCGGCACCGAGGTCTTCTTGACGTGCACGGTCGCGCCTGTGGCGGGGTTGCGTGCGGTGCGCGCGCGCCGCTCACGCTTCTCGAAGATGCCGAAGCCGGTCAGCCCGACCTTCTCGCCCTTCGCCACGTTCACGTAGATGAGGTCGATCACGGCGTCGAGCGCGGCAGCTGCGCGCTTCTTGTCGCCGTCGAAGCTGCTGGAAAGCAGTTCGATGAACTGAGCCTTGTTTGGCACGTGTCCTCCGTTGAAAAGTTCGGTCGTTCCCGTTGCGCCGGCCCGATTGGCTGACTTGCGGCAAACGGTAGGCCCTCAACCGCCTTCGGACAACGCAATCCGCTTGTGTCGCAGCACAATTCTGCTCACGTGTCGCGCCGGACCCCCTCAGATGTGGGTCGAGGTCGGCAGCCAGGACGGGCGCGTCGTCTCATAGGTCGCGATTTCGTCGACGTGGCGCAGGGTCAGCCCGATGTCATCCAGACCTTCCATCAACCGCCACCGGCTGTAGTCATCGAGGTCGAAGTCGTGCACCTCGCCACTCCAGCGGACCTGTCGTTCGACCAGATCCACCGTGACGATGGTGGTGGGATCGGTCTCGATGTCATCCCACAGCCGTTGGACGACCTTCTCGGCCAGCACGACCGTCAGCAAACCGGCCTTGAGCGAGTTTCCCGGAAAATATCGGCAAAGCGCGGCGAGATGATGACCTTGAAGCCGTAGTCGGTCAGGGCCCAGACGGCGTGTTCGCGGGAGGATCCAGTGCCGAAGTCCGGTCCGGCGACCAGTATCGTCGCGCCGTCATATCGCGGTTGATTGAGCACGAAGTCGGGCTCGTTCGTGCGCCAGGAACGGAACAGGCCGTCCTCGAAGCCGCTGCGCGTGACCCGCTTGAGGTACACCGCCGGGATGATCTGGTCGGTGTCGACGTTGCTACGACGCAACGGGATAGCGGTGCCGCGGTGCTCGGTGAACTTGTCCATGGGCGTGATTCCCCTTACTTGACCGGGTCGAGTAGGTCGGCCGGGCTCGACAGGTGCCCGGTGATGGCCGTCGCAGCGGCCACCAGCGGCGAGACGAGATGGGTCCGCCCACCCTTGCCCTGGCGACCTTCGAAGTTGCGGTTGGACGTCGACGCGCTGCGCTCCCCCGGTGCGAGCTGATCGGGGTTCATCCCCAGACACATCGAGCAACCGGCCTGGCGCCAATCCGCGCCCGCGGCAATGAAGATCGCATCCAGCCCCTCGGCCTCCGCCTGCAAGCGGACCCTGACCGAGCCGGGAACGACGAGCATCCGCACCGAATCGGCGACCGTTCGGCCCTGGATGACCTCGGCCGCCGCGCGCAGGTCCTCGATGCGCCCGTTGGTACAGGAGCCGACGAAGACGGTGTCGACCTTGAGATCGCGCAACGGCGTGCCCGCCTCGAGGCCCATGTAGACCAGGGCCTTCTCGGCCGCGATGCGCTCGGACTCGTCCTCGATGGCCGCCGGATCGGGCACGTTGGCGCTCAACGGGGCGCCTTGACCGGGGTTCGTGCCCCAGGTGACGAAGGGCGTCAGCGTGGCCGCGTCGAGCACGACCTCGGCGTCGAACCCGGCGTCGGCATCGGTGCGCAACGTCTTCCAGTAGGCCAGCGCCTTGTCCCATTGCTCCCCCTGGGGCGCATGCGGGCGCCCCTGCAGGTAGTCGAACGTCGTCTGATCGGGCGCGATCATGCCGGCTCGGGCGCCCCATTCGATGCTCATGTTGCAGACCGTCATGCGGCCCTCCATGCTCATCCGCTCGAACGTGTCGCCGCGGTACTCGACCATGTACCCCTGGCCGCCGCCGGTGCCGGTCTGGGCTATGACGGCCAGGATCACGTCCTTGGGAGTCACCCCGGCGGGCAGCTCGCCGGTCACGGTCACCGCCATCGTCTTGGGACGGTCCATCGGCAGCGTCTGGGTCGCCAGGACGTGTTCGACCTGGCTCGTGCCGATGCCGAACGCGAGAGCGCCGAACGCGCCGTGGGTGGAGGTGTGCGAGTCGCCGCAGACGATCGTCATACCCGGCTGGGTAATCCCCAGCTGCGGGCCGATGACGTGCACGATGCCCGAGTCGGCGTCGCCCATCGGGTAGATCGTCACACCGAACTCGGCACAGTTGCTACGCAGCGTCTCGATCTGCAGGCGGCTGACGTCGTCCTTGATGGCGCTCGTGCCGATCAGCGGCAGCGTGTAGTCGGTGGGGGTGTTGTGGTCCTCGGTGGCCAGGGTCAGGTCGGGTCGGTGCACCGGCCGTCCGGCCAGGCGAAGGCCGTCGAAGGCCTGCGGGCTGGTGACCTCATGGATCAGGTGCATGTCGATGAACAGCAGGTCCGGTTCGCCGGCGGCGCTGTGCACCACGTGGCTGTCCCACAACTTCTCGGCGAGTGTCTTGCCCATGCTGGCCTCTCCGTCGGTGATTTGCATTCTTGCTATCTCATATATTGAGACGCTAGTATCGCTTTGTGGGACAGTCTAGCAGTGATAACCAGAGTAGCGGGATCGGCGTCGTCGACAAGGTGGTAGCGCTGCTCGATGCCGCGGCGGCCCAACCCAGCAGCCTGGCCGACCTCGTCGCCTCGACCCACCTCCCCCGGGCCACTGCCCATCGCCTGGCCATCGCCCTCGAGGTGCATCGCCTGCTGGCCCGAGACGGCGACGGGCGGTTCGTACCCGGCCCGCGTCTGGCCGAGTTGTCCGCCGCGCTACCGGACCCGCTCGTGCTGGCCGCCGGGCCGGTTCTGTCCGCGGTGCGCGACGAGGCCGGTGAGAGTGCCCAGCTCTATCGGGCCGAAGGTGCCACCCGCGTCTGCATCGCCGTCGCCGAACGCGCGAGCGGACTGCGCACGACCGTGCCCGTAGGGTCACGGCTACCCATGACCGCCGGCTCGGCCGCGCAGGTGCTGGCCGCCTGGCGGACCGACTCCGGGCTGGAGGGGCTGCTGGACCAGGCCGAGTTCACCGCTCGTGTGCTCGCCGACGTTCGTCGACGGGGCTGGGCCCAGTCAGTGGGACAGCGCGAGGCCGGCGTCGCCTCCGTTTCCGCGCCCGTGTTCGACCGCGACGGTGCGGTGATCGCCGCCTTGTCGATCTCGGGCCCGATCGAGCGACTCGGCCGGGCCCCGGGGCAGCAGTTCGCCCCGATCCTCGTCCGCGGCGCCCGTCGCATCACCGCCAGCCTGGCGCCCTGAACTAACCCCACCTCTTCGCCGAGTGGGTGCGAACTCCGCGAGTGGGCACTTCTACCTGACCACTCGCGGCGTTATCGCCCACTCGGCGCAGGAGGAGGTGGGGTGCACGCACGCGCAGGACCGCCCGGACCTCGTTCGGTGCCGTCCATGGCCGGGTGAACGTCTCCGCCGGCCCGTAGGCGAGCACCGCCCACCCGTTGGCGCGCAGGTCGGCGAACCGAGTCAGGTCGCGACGCATCCGGCTGGCATCCGCGTGTTCCTCACCCTGGTATTCGATCGCGATCTTGGCCTCGGCAAGGGACAGATCCGGCTCGGCCAGCCAACCGCCCTCGTCGCGGTAGACCGCCTCGTTCACCGCGAACGCCGGCAGCCCGTCGACGGTCACGGCCACCCGCAGGTGAGACTCGGGCCGCGACCGGGAGCGTTCGTCGAGCAGGCATAGCGCGGAGCCCGACGCACGCCGCGCTCGGCCCGGGTCCGGGTGACGACCTCTGCCAGCTGGGTCGTGGTGGCGCCGGCGCGCAGAACACTGTCGCCGGCCGCGACCAGGTCGGGCAGGCTGAGGTGAACAGCCAGGTCGCGCCACGTACGCGCTGCCGTGGTTGTCGGCAATCCGGCGGTCACGGTTCGGTCCTCGATCGGCAGCTGACGTCGGTGCGAGATGAACTGCGGGCGGCGAGCCCGGGACATGTCGCGCCCGCGCTGCCCGCCCGAGCAGGTGGCCAGCTGGACCTCGTCCGGCTGGGCGGGCAGCCACATTCCGTGCAGGCGTGCCGCGGTCATCAGCACTAGCGTCGACTCACCTGGAAGCTGCCTACAGCGGCGGCACATAACGCCGCGAAATCATCGCCGGTGTCGGTGTGAACCCAGAGGTTGCGGCCAAGGTGTACTCGCGGTGCAGTCATCGAATCAGCGTGACCGGGCCGCAACTGCGACGCCGAGGTCAAGAAGCCGCTTGTGGACAACTCACCCCTGTCCACAAGCGCGATACCTGCCAGCGAGTGGGCGCGAGCTCGCCCAGTGGGCGCGAGCAGCGGCCCACTCGCGGCTTTCGCGGCCACTCGGCGTGAGGGGAATGAGGGCGAGGCGTTTACACGAATTTCGCGCCGTGAGTTGATCAATAGGCACCGAGGCACCATGCTTACGCATTGGGGGTCTATTGCTGGGGGGCAATTGATGACGAGTATCGAATATTTCGGGGCAGATCCGTGGCCATCACGGATGGCCGCGTGGTGGGGCCACCGCGCGAGCAACCTACTGATCGGCGCCATCCTGGCCGCCGTTGTATTGCGACTTCATCCACTGCCCGCGGGCACGCTGCTGTCGATCATGGTGCCGCTCGGGGTGATGGCGCTGGTGATCACCAGCTGGCTGCTCATGCGCCAGCACGACCGCCGCCTCTGTGAGTCCTGCATGGGCACGATGCCGCTCAACGCGGCCGAGGTCGCGGCCCGCCGCAAGCGTCGCTTCCAGGTGACGCACCTGGGCTCGAACAAGGTGCTCGTGATCGCCTACCTGGTCGTGCTCATCGGATCGGCATTCATTCCGGGCCGGATCGGGCTCGGCATCTGGACGGCCGCGCAGCTGAGCATGGTCTACCTCGTGCTGTCGTACTCGAGCCACCGCAAGCTGCAGCCTTGGTGCCCGTGGTGCCACGAGCGCGGTGGCGGCGAGGACGAGGACGTCGACGCGCCCGATCCAGTACCGCAGGGCTACCAGAACGCCTGATGCAGCCGTCGTCGGCTCGCTCACGGTTCATAGGTATCGCCCGTACCGCCACGAGCGAGCTACTGCGCCTGCGCCCGGAGCTGGCTACCGACCTCGGTGAGCACGCCTACGACGATCGCCTGGAGGATTACTCCGACGACGGCGAGCGGGAGTTGCGCGCCTTGCTGAACGAGTCGCGCGATGCCCTGGACACCGTCGACGTCGATGCGCTCGATCTCGACGATGCGATCGACGCCGAGATCCTGCGCAACGGAATCGACCGACAGCTGCTGGATCTCGACGTCGTGCGCGAGCGCGGCCCGCAATCCGCTGGTCTGGCTGCCCGGCGACGCCTTGTATCCCCTGCTGGTCCGCGACACCCAGCCGGCAGTCGATCGGCTTCGCGCCCTGGCCGCGCGGCTGACTCAGGTGCCCGATCGGTTGGCGCAGGCCCAACGGGCGGTGCAGCGGCCATCGCGCGTTCACGTCGAGACCGCGCTGGTGCAGACCGACGGCGCACTGGGGCTGGCCGGCGCGCAGGTCAGCGAACTGCTGGGCAGCGAACCCGGCCTGCGCGCGCTGGTCGAACCGGCCCAGGCCGTAGCCATCCGTGCGCTGCAGGAGCATCGCGAGTTCCTCGCCGAACAGCTCGAGGGCGCCGAGGGCGACCCGCGCCTGGGGCCCGAACTGTTCGCCGCCCGTCTGCACCTGGTGCTCGACAGCGACCTCTCGCCGAGCGCGATCGTGGAGATGGCCCAAGAACGCGTGGACGAGGTGGAGGAACAACTGCGCGAGCTGGCCGGCGGTGACCTCCGCGCCGCCTTCGACGAGATCGGACGCCTGGCCCCGAACGACCAGACGATCGTGCAGACCGCCCGACGGGCCTACGCCCAAGCAACCGCGGCCGTCCGCGAACTCGGCTTCGTCACGATCCCCGACGAGCTGGCCGAGGTGATCGTCATGCCCGAGTCGCGCCGCGGGGTCGCGGTGGCCTACTGCGATGCGCCCGGCCCGCTGGAGAAGGGCGGGGCGACGTTCTTCGCCGTCGCCCCGACGCCCGCGGATTGGAGCGCTGAACGAGTCGCCAGTTTCTACCGCGAGTACAACAAGGCAATGGTGGTCGACCTGTCGGTGCACGAGGCGATGCCCGGACACGTGCTACAACTCGCGCACGCACGACGCTGGCGGGGTTCGACGATCATTCGGCAGCTCTTTGCCAGCGGACCGTTCATCGAGGGTTGGGCGGTACACGCCGAACGACTGATGGCCGAGGCCGGCCACGGTGGGCTCGCCGTTCGCCTGCAGCAGCTGAAGATGGCCCTGCGCTGCGCCATCAATGCCCTGCTCGATGCCGGGGTACACGCCGGCGGCATGACCGAGGCCGAGGCGATGGAGCTGATGATGAACCGGGGATATCAGGAAGAGGCCGAAGCGGCCGGCAAGTGGCGGCGCGCGCAGCTGTCCTCGTGCCAGCTCTCGACCTACTTCGTCGGCTACGCCGAACTTGCGCCGACGCTGCGCGGGCGGACGCACTTCGACGAGGTGCTGGCCCACGGCAGTCCCCCGCCCCGCCACCTCGCCCGCCTGGTCGCCGGCGCCTGACGGCACGTAATTGCGCAGAGTAAGATCTCCGCTAAGTTGGCCGGACCGAGGAGAGCCATGACGATGGTTGCACCGGGTTGGTACCCGGACCCGCAGAACGCCCAGCTGGTGCGGTTCTGGGACGGCGCCCAGTGGACCGACCAACTTCGGCCCGCGTTCGGCCCGGCGCCCGTGTCGCCCTATGCCGCGCCGGCGGCAAGCGGCCCGCAGACGCTCTGGCAGCAGAACAAGCTGTCCGGAATCACCATGATCGTCAGCGTCATCTATGTGCTGCTGGCGGTAGAGGCGCGGATTGCGCTCCTGGGCATCTTCCCGGTGCTCATGACCGTGCGCGCCTTCAACCGCAAGGAGCGCCTGGCGCCGCTGGCGGCGGTGTTCGCCGCGATCGCGATCATCATCTCGCTGGTCCACCTCGCGCATTAGGGGCGTGAACGGCGAGGAGATCACTCAGGTCGCGGACGAGTTGTATGCCCTCGCCCCAGCCGAGTTCACGGCCGCCCGGGCCAAGGCGCTGAGCGCGGCCAAGGGGACCGACCTCGCGCCGGCGATCAAGGCCCTGCGCAAGCCGTCGACGAGCGCCTGGCTCATCAACACCCTCGCTCGACGTCAGCCCGATGACCTGGATCAGCTGATCGAGGTGGGCTCGGCCCTGCGAGAGGCCCAATTGAACGGCGACGGCGAGCGGCTGCGCTCACTGTCCGGGCGCCGCCGCGAGCTGGTGGGCGAGCTGAGCGCAAGTGCCGGCCAGGGGCACCAGGTGAGCGACGCCGTCGGTCGCGAGCTCTACTCTACACTCGACGCCGCCGTGCTCGACCCGGCCGCCGCCGGGGCCATCCGCTCCGGGCGACTGATCCGGGCCTTGACCGCCACCGGCCTGGACCCGGTCGAGCTGGCCGGCGCCGTCGCGCTTCCCGACCAGCTGCCGGCAATCAAGCGAGTGCAACTGCGCTCGGTGCCCGCGGCCCAAAGGTCGAGCGACCCGCGACCGGAGAGCCCCGAGCTCCAGGAGGCCTTGGCTCGGGCCGCGCTCGCCGAGCGTGCGGTGGTGCGAACCGAAGCCGCGCTGAACTCGAGCGCGGCCAAGCTGGAGCAGGCCCAGGCTCAGGTAGACGATGCCGCCAAGGCCCTGGACGCGGCTGCGAAGGCACTCGAGCTGAGCAAGCAGGCGCTGGCCGGGGCTAAGGCCGAGCACCAAGCCGCGCTACGCACACGTGACTCGGCCCGGCGCGAAGTGCGCCGGGCCGAGTCACGCTGATCTCGAGGACTACTCAGGCGGCCTGCGCGACCGCCGCCTCGCCTTCCAGGGCGAGAGCCAGGATGTCGGCCACGTCGCCGACCAGGCGGATCTCGAGGGCCGCACGAACCTCCGCGGGAACGTCGTCCAGATCGGGCTCGTTACGGGCCGGCAGGAAGATGGTCTTCAACCCGGCTCGTTGCGCGGCGAGCAACTTCTGCTTCACCCCGCCGATCGGCAGTACCCGACCGTTCAGCGTCACTTCTCCGGTCATCCCGACGTCACTGCGCACGGGGCGTCCGGTGGCCAGCGAAGTCAACGCCGTCACCATCGTGACGCCCGCCGACGGCCCGTCCTTGGGCACCGCGCCCGCCGGGACATGGATGTGCACGCCCCGCTGCAACGCGGAGACGTCGAGCCCGAGTTGATCGGCGTGCGAACGAAGGTAGGACAACGCGATCTGCGCGGACTCCTTCATGACGTCACCGAGCTGCCCGGTCAGGGTCAGTCCGGCCTGTTCGCCGTCGGCCGAGGCGGCCTCGATGAACAGCACGTCACCGCCCATGCCCGTGACGGCCAGTCCGGTCGCCACACCCGGAACACTCGTCCGCTCAGCCGTCTCCGGCGTGAACCGGGGCCGACCCAGATACTCGCGCAGCTGTCCGGCGCCGATCACGATTGGACCGGCCGGGTCACCGGCCAATACGGTCGCCACCTTGCGCAGGACCTTGCCCAGCGCCCGCTCCAACTGCCGGACGCCCGCTTCCCGCGTGTAGTCCGACGCGATCAACCGCAGCGCCTCGTCATCGATCACGACGTCGTCACCGCTGAGGGCGGCCCGGTCCAGTTGCCGCGGCAACAGGTGATCCCGTGCGATGACCACCTTGTCGTCCTCGGTGTAGCCATCGATCGTGACCAGCTCCATCCGGTCCAGCAACGCGGCCGGGATCGTCTCGAGCGTGTTCGCCGTGGCGATGAACAAGACGTCGGACAGATCGAGGTCCAGATCGAGGTAGTGGTCGCGGAACGTGTGGTTCTGCGCCGGATCGAGCACCTCGAGCAGGGCCGCCGCGGGATCACCGCGGTAGTCGGCCCCCAGCTTGTCGACCTCGTCGAGCAGTACGACCGGGTTCATCGTGCCCGCCTCGGCTATCGCCCGCACGATTCGTCCGGGCAAGGCACCGACGTAGGTACGTCGGTGACCACGGATCTCGGCCTCGTCACGCACGCCGCCAAGGGCGACGCGCACGAACTTGCGATCCAGCGCCCGGGCCACTGACTCGCCCAGGGAGGTCTTGCCGACTCCGGGCGGGCCGGCCAGGGCCAGCACCGCACCCGATCCGCGACCGCCGACGACCTCGAGCCCGCGCGCCGCCCGCCGAGAACGCACAGCCAGGTACTCCACGATGCGGTCCTTGACGTCATCCAGGCCGTGATGGTCGGCATCGAGCACGGCCCGGGCGGCCGAGACGTCGGTGCGGTCGGTCGTGCGTTCGCCCCAGGGCAGGTCGAGAACCGTGTCCAACCAGGTCCGGATCCAGCCCGACTCCGGGCTCTGATCGCTGGCCCGTTCGAGCTTGCCGACCTCGCGCAACGCGGCTTCGCGCACGTTGTCGGGAAGCGGCGCCGCCTCGACCCGGCCGCGGTAGTCATCGGCCCCGTCGGGCTCGTCCTCGCCCAGCTCCTTGCGGATCGCGGCCAACTGCTGGCGCAGCAGAAACTCGCGCTGGCTCTTGTCCATGCCTTCGCGGACGTCTTCACGAATCTTGTCGCTGACCTCGACCTCGGCCAGGTGCTCGCGGGTCCAGCCGATCAGGCTGGTCAGCCGGGTCTCCACGTCGGGGGTCTCGAGCACCTCGCGCTTGTGCTCGACGGACAGGTAGGACGCCCAGCCCGACAGGTCGGCCAGCGCCGACGGATCGGTGACCGCCTTGACCGAATCGATGATCTGCCAGGCGTTGCGCCGTTCGAGCACGCTGATCACCAAGCCCCGGTACTCCTGGGCCAGCTCGTGGGCCCGCTCGGTGGCCGGCGCGTCCTCGACGAGCTCGACCTGGACCCAGAGCGCCGTGCCCGGGCCGGTCACGCCGTGCCCGATGCGGGCCCGGGTCTCGGCCCGTAGCACCGCCGCCGGGCCACCGCCGGGCAGCCGGCCCAGCTGCTCGATCGTGGCCATGGTGCCGAAGCTGGCGTAACGGTCGGGCAATCGCGGGGCAAGCAGCACTCGAGAGTCGCTCCCAGCGCGGGCGGCGTCGATGACGGCCTGCGCCTTTTCGTCCAATTCGACCGGCACGACCATGCCGGGCAACACCACCTGGTCAGTCAATGACAAGACCGGCAGGTTCAAGGTTTCAGTCACTTCGTTCACCCTCCAAGGGTTGAGTCTGTCTCGCTCAACTCATCTGGAGGGCTGCGTGTTCCCTACTCCTCGGTGCGGGTGATCCGGGCCTCGTGGGTGAGCGCGTCAGCGACCAACCCGAGCCCGATCCCGAGCATCCAGACATCCTTGGCGATGGCGGTCCCCTGCTGGGTCGGACGCAAACTGCCTGTTTCGTGCATTCCCGGCGTGCGCCACCACATGCCGAGCAGGCCGCCGGAGAAGCCGGTCAAGCCGACTCCGACCAGGCCGGCCGGGACGATGGGCAGCAGCAGGGCCGAGCCGAGCGCGATCTCACCGATCGCGAGCGCCCTGACGAACTGCTTGGGCTCCACCTTGGCCAGGAACGGATAGGTGCCGGCCGCCATACCGTGCACCGCCGCCGCCGTCGCGTCGTCAGCCTTCAGCTTGGTCAGGCCGGCGTTCACGATCATGGCGCCGGCGGCGGCCCGTCCGGGCGCACGGCGAAGGCGGGTTGCAAGACTCATGACTCCACTATGCCCGCCTTTGGGGGCGGGCTAAACCGCGAGGGGCTAGACGCCGGCCCCTTGGGCTGCCCGCATCACGTCGGCGACCGCCCGCGCACGGGTGGCGTATCGCTGCGCCGCCCGTCCCAGATCGACATATGCATCGGCCACCCGGATGACCTCCCGCGGCAGGGGATTCTCGGAGTTGAAGGCCGCCCCCGCGCGCAACCGCTCGACGTCGTTCTGGGCTTGCTTCAGCTCTGCCGTGGCAGTGTTCAGCTCACGGATGGCGTCGGCCTCTGCCGTCATGTCTTCGTCCCGTCAACTCAGGGCCACGCATGGGCGCGTCGCCTTCTGCTCGTCCTTGATACCAACTCGGTGCAGCCGACGCAATGCTGCCGACCGCGCCGCCTCACCCTCCGCGGATGAGGCCGGCGCGGGCAAGAGGTGTCACGCTCGGCCCGACCACTCGGACTTGATCGACAACGACTCACGAACGGGGTTCTGCCATGGACGAAACGGTCAACGGCGAAGGCTGGCGGTTCTTCGCGGGAACGATCCTCGGGCTCGCGGCCATCATGCGCTTCTTCGACTCGATCTGGGCCTTCCGCACCCACGCGGCGCTGCCGGACAGCCTTTCGGGCGCACTGTTCGGGGACAACCTGAAGACTTACGGCTGGATCTATCTGATCGTGGCCATCATCCTGCTGGTCTGCTCGGTCGGCGTCGTCCGCGGCAACCAGTTCAGCCGCTGGGTCGGCATGGTCGGCGGTGGGCTGCTGGTCTTCAGCGCGATCTGGTGGATGCCCTTCTACCCGGTCTGGTCGCTGACCTACATCCTGCTCGGCTCGCTCGTCATCTACGCGCTGACGATCTACGGCGGCCGGGAATCGGTCGAGGCGGCGAAGGCCCAGCACGACGCCAACGGCGACATCCTGCCGGCCGCCCGCTACATCTGAACCGTGCCGGTGTAACTGTTTGTAGCCCCAACGGGATTCGAACCCGTGCTACCGCCTTGAGAGGGCGGCGTCCTAGGCCACTAGACGATGGGGCCCTAGAAAATATCCGTGCGCTGGGGTACCAGGACTCGAACCTAGACTAAGTGAATCAGAATCACTTGGGCTGCCAATTACCCCATACCCCACAGCGACCCGCGCAGCGGGCCGTCACGAGACTCTACCGGACGGAATCGGGGCCTTCCAACACGGCGCGCAGCCGGGCCAGCGATCGCTCGCGGCCCAGCAGCTCGAGGGATTCGAACAGCGGGGGTGACACGGTAGAGCCGGTCACCGCGACCCGGATCGGGCCGTAGGCGTTGCGGGGCTTGAGCCCGAGGCCGTCGACGAGGCTGGTCTGCAGCGCCACCTCGATCGCACCGACCGACCACTCGATCGGCTCCAGGGCGGCCAGTGCCGCAGTCACGACGGTCAGACCGGCATCGCTGAGCGTCTTGGCCGCGGCCGCGGGGTCGACCGCGATGTCATCCTGCAAGAGGAAGCCCAGCAGCACGATCCCCTCGCCGAGGGTCTGAATCCGCTCCTGGACCAGCGGCGCGGCCGCGGTGATCACCGCGGCCTGGGCGCCACCGTTCTGGGCCACCAGGCGCGCGGCGAAGTCGGCCGGGTCGAGCTGGCGGATGTGCGTCGCGTTGATCGACTCGCACTTCTTCGGGTCGAAGCGGGCCGGATTGGCGTTGACCTGTGAGACGTCGAACGCCTCGACCATCTCGGCCAGGGAGAAGATGTCGTGATCATCGGCGATCGACCAGCCGAGCAGCGCCAGGTAGTTCAGCAGCCCCTCGGGGACATACCCCTGCTCGCGGTAGAGGTTCAGCGAGGACGTGGGGTCGCGCTTGGACAGCTTCTTGTTCCCCTCCCCCATCACGTAAGGAAGGTGACCGAACTCGGGCGTGAAGTCGGTGACGCCGATGTCGATCAACGCGCGATAGAGCGCCAACTGACGCGGGGTCGAGGGCAGCAGATCCTCACCGCGCAGGACGTGGGTGATCTTCATCAGCGCGTCGTCGACCGGATTGACCAGGGTGTACAGCGGGTCGCCGTTGGCGCGCACGACCACGAAGTCGGGCACGCTGGCGGCCGCGAAGCTCACCTCGCCCCGGACGAGGTCGGTCCAGGCCAGATCCTCATCGGGCATCCGCAGCCGCAGCACCGGGGCTCGGCCCTCGGCCCGGTAGGCGGCGCGCTGCGCATCGGTCAGCATCCGGTCGAAGTTGTCGTAGCCCAGCTTGGGGTCACGACCCAGGGCGCGGTGTCGGGCTTCGGTCTCCTCGGGCGTGGTGAACGACTCGTAGAGGTGGCCGCCGGCCTGCAACCGGGCCACGACGTCGGCGTAGATGTCCAGGCGCTCGCTCTGGCGATACGGCCCGTACGGGCCGCCGACCTCCGGCCCCTCGTCCCATTCCAGACCCAGCCAGTGCATCGCGGCCAGCAGATCCTGATAGCTCTGCTCGGAATCGCGCGCGGCGTCGGTGTCCTCGATGCGGAAGACGAAGGTCGCTCCGTGATGGCGGGCGTGGGCCCAGTTGAACAGCGCGGTGCGGACCATGCCGACGTGCGGGTTGCCGGTCGGCGAAGGGCAGAACCGGACCCTCATGCCCGCAGCACGCGGTTGACCAAGGTGCCGATGCCTTCGATCTCGACCTCGACGACATCACCGTCCACGATCGGGCCAACGCCGGCCGGCGTGCCGGTGAGGATCACGTCGCCGGGCAGCAGCGTCATCACCGCGGACATGAACGCGATCTGGGTGGCGACGTCATGCACCATCAGGCTGGTCCGACCGTCCTGCTTCACCACCCCGTTGACCCGGGTGACCAGGCGCAGGTCGCGCGGGTCGAGGACGGTCTCGATCCAGGGCCCGATCGGACAGAAGGAGTCGTAGCCCTTGCCCCGGGTGAACTGGACGTCCGCCCGTTGGTGGTCGCGCGCGGTGACGTCATTGGCGGCGCAGTAACCGAGGACGTAGGACAACGCGTCGGCGGCGGCCACGTCCTTGGCCGGGCGGCCGATCACCGCCGCCAGCTCACCCTCGTAGTGGATCTCGGTCGAGGAGGCCGGCAGCCGAATCGCGTCACCGTCCCCGATAACCGACGTCGACGGCTTGAGGAAGATCATCGGTGTGGTGGGGGCCTCGCCGCCCATCTCCTCCGCGTGGGCGACGTAGTTCTTCCCGATGGCGACGACCTTGCTGGGCAGGATCGGCGAGAGCAACCGCACATCATCGAGGGCCCACCGATCACCGGTGAAGGTGATCTGCTCGAAGGGATGACCGTCGATGGCGGCCACGGTCAGCGACTCGCGGCCGGCGCCGGCCGGACCTTCGACGGTGCCCCAGGCAACGCCGGCGACAGCTTGGGCCGAACCAGGATGAACGAAGCGGGCGATACGCACGAGAGCCAAGGCTACCGGCGTGCTTCATACTCGTACGCGTGAGTTCCGAACTGTCGCGCATTCCCGTCGTCCGTCGCCGTCAGGCGGCCCTCGTCGCAGGGGCCTTCGCGGTGCTCTGCCTGGTCATCGGCATCCTGCCCTGGGTCGGCGCGAGTTCGGCCGGGGTGCGCATCCTGGCCGTGGTCGCCCTGCTCGCCGGCGTCGTCGTTGCCCTGGTCGCCTGGGGACTGCTGCAGAGCATCAGCGCCGACCGTCAGCGCGCCGAGGAGGCCGAGCTCGACGCGGTGCTGATCGAGGCGGCCGGACCAGCCGGGGCCTGCAGCTGCGGACACGAACATGACCCGGACGAGCTGCACATCACCGATGCCTGCGAGCACGACGGCGCCGGCGCCGCGTGCGGGCACGACTGCGACAGTTGCGTGCTCGCGAGCCTGCGCCAGTAGGGGCCTAGCTCGCCGCCAGCAGCCCGAACCGCACCGCGTCGGCCAGCGCCAGCCACGATGCCTCGACCACGTTGGCGTGCACGCCGACTGTCGTCCACTCTCGCTGGCCGTTCGAGGTCTCGACCAGCACCCGAGTGATGGCGTCGGTGCCGTGCTTGCCCTGCAGGATGCGCACCTTGTAGTCGGTGAGCGCGAACTCGCCCAGGCGCGGGAAGGCCTCGGTCAACGCCTCGCGCAATGCTCTGTCCAGGGCGTTCACCGGACCGTTGCCCTCGGCGGTGGTGATGACGCGCCGGCCATCGGCGTGCAGCTTCACCGTCGCCTCGCTGACCATCTCGCCGTCGGCCCGCCGGTCGATGATCACCCGGTAGGACTCGACCGCGAACGGCGCGGGCGCCTGCCCGAGTTCGTCGCGCAGCAGCAGCTCGAACGAGGCATCGGCGGCCTCGTAGGACCAACCGCTCGCCTCGCGCTCCTTGACCTGCTCGACGACCCGGCCGACGACGTCGGGCCGCTCGGAAACGTCCATGCCGAGCTCGCGGGCCTTGAGTTCGACCGAGGCCCGGCCGGCCATCTCGGTGACCAGGATGCGCTGCCCATTGCCCACCACCGCCGGATCGAGGTGGTTGTAGAGCTCGGGCGAGACCTTGATCGCCGAGGCGTGCAGCCCGGCCTTGTGCGCGAAGGCCGACGAACCGACGTAGGGCGCATGCGTATCGGGCGCGAGGTTGGCGATCTCGGCGATGCCGTGGGCCACTCGCACCATCTCGCTCAGGCACCCTTCGGGCAGGACGTCCAGGCCCATCTTGGTGACCAGGCCGCCGATCACGGAGAAGAGGTTGGCGTTGCCGGCCCGCTCGCCGTAGCCGTTGGCGGTGCCCTGCGCGTGGGTTGCTCCGGCATCGACGGCGGCCAGGGTGTTGGCCACGGCACAGCCGGTGTCGTCCTGGGTGTGGATGCCCAGCCGGATGCCGGTCCGCCCGCGGACGTCGGACACGATGTCGTGCACCCGCATCGGCAGCATGCCGCCGTTGGTGTCGCACAGCACGCCGACGTCGGCCCCGGCCGCCTGGGCCACGTCCAGCAGCCGGACGCCGTAGTCGGGGTCGTGGAGGTAGCCGTCGAAGAAGTGCTCGCAGTCGAGGAACACCCGGCGGTCGTGCGCGCGCAGGAAGGCCACGGTGTCGCGCACCATGGCCAGGTTCTCCTCCTGGGTCGTGCGCAGGGCATCGGCGACGTGGCGGACGTCGGACTTGGCCACCAGGGTGATCACGCTGGCCCGCGAATCGAGCAGGGCCTGCACCTGGGCGTCGTCCTCGACCCGCACGCCGGCCTTGCGAGTGGCCCCGAAGGCCACCAGCACCGCGTGGCGCAGCTTGAGCTCGCCATCGGCCGCGCGGGCGAAGAACTCGGTGTCCTTGGGCATCGCGCCGGGCCAGCCGCCCTCGATGAAGCCCACACCAACCTGGTCGAGCAGGCGGGCGACCGCGAGCTTGTCGGCTACCGAGTAGCTGATTCCCTCGCGCTGCGCTCCGTCGCGCAGGGTGGTGTCGAAGACGTGGAAGGAGTCGGTCTGCATGTCATCAATCTCTCTGGTCGGGCCAAACAAAAGACCCCCCGCAAATGCATGCGGAGGGTCTGCGCGTCGGCCGGTCGGGCTGGCGGACGCGCTAACTGATAATGATCGAGCGGAAAAGCACGTATTCAGTGTGCCATGTCGGCCCGGTTACGCCAACGTCAGCCGGCGACGGCCTTCACGACACGGTCACCGATCTCGCTCGTGGTGCCCGGCGCATCCGGGTTACGGCTGGCCAGATCGGCGGCCACGGCGGCCTCGATCCGCTGGGCCGCGTCCTTCTCACCGAGGTGATCGAGCAGCATGGCCGCGGAGAGGATCGCCGCGGTCGGATCGGCCTTGTTCTGACCGGCGATGTCGGGCGCCGAGCCGTGTACCGGCTCGAACATCGAGGGGTTGGTCCGGGTCGGGTCGATGTTTCCGCTGGCGGCCAGGCCGATACCGCCGGAGACGGCCGCGGCCAGGTCGGTGAGGATGTCGCCGAACAGGTTGTCGGTGACGATGACGTCGTAGCGGCCCGGGTCGGTGACCATGAAGATGGTCGAGGCGTCGATGTGCTGGTAGGCCGTGGTGATCTCGGGGTACTCCGCCGCCACCTGCGCGAACGTCCGCACCCACAGGTCCCCGGCATGGATGATCACGTTGTTCTTGTGCACCAGGGTGACGTGCTTGCGCGGGCGGGCCTGGGCCCGGGTGAACGCGTCACGGATCGCCCGCTCGGCGCCGTAGCGGGTGTTGACGCTGACCTCGGTCGCCACCTCGTGCGGCGTGCCCTTGCGCAGGACACCACCGTTGCCGGTGTACGGGCCTTCGGTGCCTTCGCGGATGATCAAAAAGTCGATCTTCGGGTCACCGGCCAGCGGCGTGCGGACGCCGGGGTAGAGCTTGCTGGGGCGCAGGTTGACGTAGTGCTGGAACTCGAAGCGAATGCGCAGCAACAGCCCCCGCTCGAGCACGCCCGGGGGGACGCTCGGATCGCCGACGGCGCCGAGCAGGATGCCGTCGTAGCCGCGCAGCTCCTCCAGCGTCGAGTCGGGCAGCAGCTCACCGGTGCGGTGCCAGCGCGCGGCCCCGAGGTCGTAATGCGTGGTCTCGGCGTCGACGCCGGTGGCTTCGAGCACACGAAGGGCCTGCTGGGTGACCTCGATACCGATACCGTCGCCGGGGATGACTGCAAGTCTCATGCGCCGCAGCCTATCCGAGGACGGATCTTCTCCCAACATCTGGGCGCCAAATCTCACTCCTCGGGATTTGCCTGAGGGAGCTCACGCAGCCGGCGCAGTGGGGAGACGAACGCGGGCAGGAAGGCCAGCGCAGTACCGATCCCCACCACCAGCAGGGCCGGCCGGACCCCGAGGGCGGCTCCGAGCACCCCACCGAGTAACCCGCCAAGTGGCATGGTCCCCCAGACCAGAAAGCGCATCGTGGCGTTCATCCGCCCGAGCAGGCGGGCCGGAGCCAGGCCTTGCCGGAAGCTGACCGTGATGATGTTGTAGATCACGACGCACAGCCCGGTCAGTACCTCGAGCAGTGCGATCAGGACCAACGTCCAGTTGCGCTGGGCGAACGGCTCTACGAGGGCGAGCGGCCCGGTCAGCGCCGCGGTGATCCAGATGGCCGGTCCCTGGCCCAGCCAGGCCCCGACCGGTCGGGCCACCACGGCTCCGATCAGCCCGCCCACCGAGGCCAGCGAGAGCAGCGTCCCGATGAACAACGCGGATAGGTCCAGCTCGCGGGCCAGCAACAGCAACGTCAAGGAGATCGACGCCGAGCCGAAGAGGTTCGACGCGCCGGTCGTCATCGCGTTGGCCAGCAGCAGGCGGCTGCCGAAGACCAGCCGCAGGCCCTCGCCGATCTCGCGGAAGAGGTTGCGGTCCCGCGCCCGGGGCGGGCGCTCCGGGCGGTCCTCGATGCGGGCGACCCAACCCGCCGACCACAGATAGCTCAGCGCGTCGACCAGTACGGCGTACGGGGCCGTGATGGCGTCGATGAGCAGCCCGCCCAACGGCGGACCGGCCACCTGGGCCACCGATTGGCTGGCCTGCAGTTTGGCGTTGCCCTCGACCAGCTGTTCGCGAGCGACCAGTTCGGGCAGGTAGGACTGATAGGCGACGTCGAAGAACACCGTGCTGACGCCGGCGAAGGCAGCCACCAGGTAGAGCTGAACCATCGTCACCTGGCCCACCCAGGCCGCCAGGGGCACCGAGGCGAGCACGACCGCGCGGATCAGGTCGTTGACGATCAGCACCCGGCGCCGACGCATCCGGTCGACCCACGCGCCGGCCGGCAGGCCCACGAGCAGGAAACCGAGTGTCTCGAACGCCGTGAGCAGCCCGACCTGAAAGGTGCGGGCATGCACCACGGTGATGGCGACGAGGGGAATCGCCAGCGCGCTGATCGTCGTACCGACCTGGCTCAGCGAGTCGCCGATCCAGAGGCGGCGGAAATCGCGGTGGCACCAGAGCCCACCGCGATCGCGCATGGATCGGCTCAGCGGGCGGCGGTGCCTTCCACGTAGTCGTCGTCGGAGGTGACCCAGCTCATCAGGCCACGCAGCTTGCGCCCGGTGTCCTCGATCGGGTGCTGCTCGCCCTTGAGGCGCAGGGCCTTGAACTCCGGGGCGCCCGCGTCCTGGTCAGCGATGAAGCGAGCGGCGAACGCGCCGTTCTGGATGTCGGCCAGGACGGCCTTCATGTTCTCCTTGACGTGCGGGTCGATCACCCGCGGGCCGCTGACGTAGTCGCCGTACTCGGCCGTGTCCGAGACCGACCAGCGCTGCTTGGCGATGCCGCCCTCGTACATCAGGTCGACGATCAGCTTGAGCTCGTGCAGGCACTCGAAGTAGGCGATCTCGGGGGCGTAACCGGCCTCGGTCAGCACCTCGAAGCCGTACATGACCAGCTGCGAGGCGCCGCCGCAGAGCACCGACTGCTCACCGAACAGGTCGGTCTCGGTCTCCTCGGTGAACGTGGTCTTGATCGCTCCGGCCCGGGTGCCGCCGATGCCCTTGGCGTAGGACAGCGCCAACGCCTCGGCCTTGCCGCTGGCGTCCTGCTCGACCGCGATCAATACCGGCACACCCTTGCCGTCCACGAACTGCCGGCGCACGAGGTGGCCGGGACCCTTGGGGGCGACCATGGCCACGTCGACGTTGGGCGGCGGCACGATGTAGCCGTAACGGATGTTGAAGCCGTGCCCGAAGAAGAGCGCGTCGCCGTCCTTGAGGTTGGGTGCGATCGCCTCGGCGTAGAGCTTGCGCTGGGCCGGGTCGGGGGCCAGCACCATGATCAGATCGGCTTCGGCTGACGCCTCGGCCGGGGTGACGACCCGCAGGCCCTCATCCTCGGCCTTGGCCCGGCTCTTGGAGCCCTCGGGCAGGCCGACCCGGACGTCGACGCCCGAGTCGCGCAGCGACAGCGCGTGCGCGTGACCCTGACTTCCGTAGCCGAGGACGGCCACCTTGCGTCCCTGGACGATCGACAGGTCGGCATCGTCGTCGTAAAAGATCTCCACGGCCATGAGCAGGATTTCCTCTTTCGTTGTTATGCGGTGCGCTCGACCGAGCGCAATGCGGTCTGGGTCATCGACCGGGGGCCGCGGCCGAGGGCCACCATCCCCGACTGGACCATTTCACGGATGCCGTACGGCTCGAGCATCTGGATCAGTGCGTTCAGCTTGTCCGGTCGCCCGGTCAGCTCGATCGTCAGGACCTCCGGGCCCACATCGGCCACGCGAGCCTTGAACAGCTCGACCGTCTCGAGGACGCTGCGACGGGTCTGATCGTCGGCGCGCACCTTGACCAGCAGCAACTCCCGCTGGACCGACTGCTTCTCCTCCAGCTCGACGATCTTGATGACGTTCACGAGCTTGTTGAGCTGCTTGGTCACCTGCTCGAGCGCCGCGCCCTCGACGGTCACCGAGATCGTGATGCGCGAGATCTCGGCGTGTTCGGTCGGCCCCACGGCCAGGGAGTTGATGTTGAACCCGCGCCGGCTGAACAGCCCCGAGACGCGGCTGAGCACGCCGGGCTTGTTCTCGACCAGCACCGACAGGGTGTGGGTGGTACTCATTCGTCACCGTCAAAGCTAGGGCGGATGTCCCGCGCGGTCTGGATCTCGTCATTGCTGGCGCCGGCGGCCACCATCGGCCAGACCATGGCGTCCTTGCCGACGGTGAAGTCGACGACCACCGGCGCATCGTTGATCGACATCGCCTTCTCGATCGCCGAATCGACGTCCTCGCGCGACTCGCAGCGCAACCCGACGCAGCCCAGCGCATCGGCGAGTTTCACGAAGTCGGGGATGCGCGCGGTGGCCCCGTTGGCGGCGTGGGTGCCGAGCACGGTCTGGGAGTAACGGCCGTTGTAGTGCAGGGTCTGCCACTGCCGGACCATGCCCAGGTTGCCGTTGTTGATCACAGCGACCTTGATCGGGATGCCCTCGACGGCGCAGGTGGCCAGCTCCTGGTTGGTCATCTGGAAGCAGCCGTCGCCGTCGATCGCCCAGACCAGCTTGTCGGGGCAGCCCACCTTCGCGCCCATCGCGGCCGGCACGCTGTAGCCCATGGTTCCGGCGCCGCCGGAGTTCAGCCAGGTATAGGGATTCTCGTACTTGATGAACTGCGCCGCCCACATCTGGTGCTGGCCCACGCCCGACGCGAAGATCGTCTCAGGACCGGCGAGCTGCCCGAGTCGCTCGATGACGTACTGCGGTGACAGCGCGCCGTCGCTGGGCTCGTCGTAGCCGAGCGGGTAGGTCGTGCGCCAGGCGTCGAGCTGGCGCCACCAGCCGGTCAGGTCGGCCCGGTGACCCAGTGCGTACTCGGCGTCCAGCGCCGGACCGAGCTCAGCGAGGACCTCGCGGACGTCACCGACGATGGGCACGTCGGCGACCCGGTTCTTGCCGATCTCGGCCGGGTCGATGTCGGCGTGCACCACGAGCGCGTTGGGGGCGAACGTATCCAGCCGGCCGGTGACCCGGTCGTCGAAGCGGGTGCCGAGCGCGATCAGCAGGTCGGCCTTCTGCAACGCCGTGACCGCGGCGACCGAGCCGTGCATGCCCGGCATGCCCAGGTGCTGGGCGTGGCTGTCCGGGAACGCGCCGCGGGCCATGAGGGTCGTGACGACCGGGATACCGGTCAGCTCGGCGATGCGACGCAGTTCGGCCGTGGCGTGCGCCTTGAGCACGCCACCACCGACGTAGAGCACCGGGCGCTGCGCGACGGCGATCAGCTTGGCCGCCTCCCGGACCTGCTTGGCGTGCGGGCGGGTCACCGGGTGGTAGCCGGGCAGGTCGATGCGCGGCGGCCAGCTGAACGTGCCCTGCTCCTGCATGACGTCCTTGGGCAGGTCGACCAGAACCGGGCCGGGACGTCCGGTGCTGGCGATGTGGAACGCCTCGGCGATCGCGCGCGGAATGTCGTCGGCGTGCTGAACCATGAAGCTGTGCTTGGTGATCGGCATCGTGATGCCGGAGATATCGGCTTCCTGGAAGGCATCCGTCCCGATCATCGGCCGGGCGACCTGGCCGGTGATGGCCACGATCGGCACCGAGTCCATGTAGGCGTCGGCGATCGGGGTGACCAGGTTGGTCGCCCCCGGGCCGGAGGTGGCGATGCAGACGCCCACCCGGCCGGTGGCCTGCGCGTAACCCTCTGCGGCATGTCCTGCGCCCTGCTCGTGGCGGACGAGGATGTGCCGGACCCTTGTGGAGTCATACAGAGGGTCATACGCCGGCAGGATCGCCCCGCCGGGGATTCCGAAGACGACGTCAGCGCCGACCTCTTCGAGCGATCGCACGAGTGACTGTGCCCCGGTCATCGACTCTGACGTCATGTCCTTGCCTTTCGGATCCTGGTTTTTGTGTGTCGCGTCGTGCCCAACAAAAAACCCCCCGTGCGTAAGCACGAAGGGTCAGCGCGTCGGACTGGCGGTTGAGGCCTAGCCGGCGCGCTGCTGGAGAATTACTACGAGGTGACGCACGCCGATCACCTTACACGTCCACGCCGGATCGATCCAGATGGTTCTCAGCCTCGCGCGTCGCCCCCGCATGAGTTCGGACCGGCTGCCCAGGATCAGGTGCAGACGGCGCCGTTCGCGGCCGAGCCGACCAGCTTGACGTACTTGCCGAGCACGCCGTAGTTGATCTTGGGCGGGAGCGGGGTCCAGACCGCGCGCCGACGCTCGAGCTCCTCGTCGTCCACGTGCAGCTCCAGCGTGCGGTTGGCGATGTCGACCACGATTCGGTCGCCTTCGGCCACCAGCGCGATCGGACCACCGACCGCGGCCTCGGGGGCCACATGCCCGATGCACAACCCGGTGGTGCCGCCGGAGAATCGGCCATCGGTCAGCAACAGCACGTCCTTGCCCAGGCCGGCACCCTTGATCGCACCGGTGATGGCCAGCATCTCGCGCATGCCCGGTCCGCCGCGCGGGCCCTCGTAGCGGATCACGACGATGTCGCCGGGACGCAGGGCCCCGCTCTCGACCGCGGCCATCGCCGCCTGCTCCCGGTCGAAGACGCGCGCGACCCCGTCGAAGACATCGGCGTCGAAGCCGGCGGTCTTGACGACCGCGCCCTCGGGAGCCAGCGAGCCATGCAGGATAGTCAGCCCACCGCTGCGGTGGATGGGCGCCGACAGGGGGCGGATGACCTCGCCGTCGGGTTGCGGCGGCGCGATCAGGTCCAGGTTCTCGGCCAGCGTGCGGCCGGTCACCGTCAGCGCGTCGCCGTGCAGCAGGCCGGCGTCGAGCAGCGCCCGCATCACGACCGGGACGCCGCCGATGCGGTCGATGTCGGTCATGACATAGCGACCGAACGGCTTCATGTCGGCGATGTGCGGAACCTTGTCGCCGATCCGGTTGAAGTCGGCCAGGGTCAGGTCGACCTCGGCCTCGCGGGCGATCGCCAGCAGGTGCAGCACCGCATTGGTCGAACCGCCCAGCGCCATCACCACGGTTATCGCGTTCTCGAACGCCTCCATGGTCAGGATCTGCCGCGACGTGATGCCGGCGTCGACGAGCGCGACGACCGCCTCACCCGACCGCTCGGCGTAGGCGTCGCGACGCGAGTCGGGTGCGGGCGGGGCGGCCGATCCGGTGAGCGACATGCCCAGGGCCTCGGCCGCGGAGGCCATCGTGTTGGCGGTGTACATGCCGCCGCAGGCGCCTTCGCCCGGGCAGATCGCCTTCTCGATGTCGTCGAGCTCGGCCCGGGTGATCTTGCCGGCCAGGCAGGCGCCGACGCCTTCGAACGCGTCGATGATGGTGACGTCGTTGCCGTTGAGCTTGCCCGGCAGCGTCGATCCGGCATAGAGGAACACCGACGCGATATCGAGCCGGGCCGCCGCCATCAGCATGCCCGGCAGCGACTTGTCACAGCCGGCCAGCAGCACGGCGCCGTCGAGCTGCTCGGCGCGGATCACCGTCTCGACCGAGTCGGCGATGATCTCGCGCGACACCAGCGAGTAGTGCATGCCGTCATGGCCCATCGAGATGCCGTCGGACACCGAGATCGTGCCGAACTCCAGTGGGAAGCCGTCCGCGCCGCGCACGCCGACCTTGGCCCGCTTGGCCAGCCGGTCCAGCGACAGGTTGCACGGCGTGATCTCGTTCCAGGACGAGGCGACGCCGATCTGCGGCTTGCGCCAGTCATCGTCGCCCATCCCGACCGCGCGCAGCATGCCGCGGGAGGCCGCGCGTTCGATGCCGTCGGTGACGGTGTGGCTGTGGGGCTTCTTGTGGATCCGACCAGTGGGTGCGCTCACGGGTAAACCTTACGGCGTAGGTTCTTCGACGTGTCCGCGGCAACCCCGGCCCCCACGCCGATCGCCCTGTTTCGGCTGCCCCGGACGAGTTATCTCGTGCTGGTCTTCCTGGTGCTCGGCGTGACCCCGATCGCGTTGTACGGGGGCGCCGGTGAGAGTCCACCGGCCAAGATCTCGCTGCTGACGCTGCTCTACCTGCTGCCGATCCTCGCCGGCGTGTACATCGGCCGAACGGCCACCCGGGTCGACGCCGAGGGCATCACCGTCCGGGCCATCTTCGGCTCCCGCCGTCTGCGCTGGGCCGAGGTCGAGGGCCTTTCGGTCACCGGTCGCAACGTCTACGCCGTGATCGATGGCGGTGCGATCCGGCTGCCGTGCGTACACCAGCGGGATCTGACCCTGATCGCGGCGGTCAGCGGCGGGCACCTGCCCGAACTGGCCCAGCCGTTGGTCAAGTCGGCGCCCAGCCGTCGGCGCCGCTAGCTCAGTAGCCCTCGTCGACCACGTTCGCCAGCGGCTGGCCGGCGACGAAGCGCGCGAACTGCTCCCGGACCAGCCGGAACCCGCGTCGATCCCAGCCGGCGGATCCACCGCCCGCGTGCGGGGTCAGGATCAGGTTCGGCGCGTCCCACAACGGATGCTCGGCCGGCAGCGGCTCAGGGTCGACCACGTCCAGGAAGGCCGAGAGCCGCCCGGCCTGCAACTCGCTCAACAAGGCCTCGGTATCGACCAGCGCCCCGCGGGCGATGTTGACCACGATCGCATCGGTCGGCAGCAGGGCCAGCGCCTGGGCATCGATCAGTCCCGCGGTCTGCGGGGTCAGGGGCAGTGCGATCACCAGCACCTCGGTCTCGGGTAGTAACTGCGGCAGGTCGGACAGCGCCCGCACGTCCGGACGCGGGCGGCGAGCCACGCTCGTCACCTCGGCGCCGAAGATCCGCAGCACCGCGGCAATCTGGGAGCCGATGTCACCGGCGCCCAGCACGAGCGCGCGCCGACCGTCCAGACTCAGTGCGCTCGCGCGCTGCCAGAGGTGCGCCGGCTGCTGAGCGATGTAGGTCGGCAGCTCGTGCAGCAGAGCCAGCAGGCCGGCGATGGCCAGCTCGGCCGTCGACCCGCCGTGCACGCCGCGACCGTTGCACAGCGTCACACCCGCCGGCACCCGCTCCGGCCACCCCTCGACACCGGCCGAGAGGAGCTGCACGACCTTGAGCTGCGGCATCCCGACCAGGGCCGGCGGGCCACCCACCATGTAGGGCGGGACGAGGAACTCCACGTCGGCCGGGGCCGGCCCGGTCCCGTCCCACACGACGCCGCGACTGCCCGCCGGCAACTCACCGAGCAGCTGCAGGCCGGCCGCGGAGGGAACAGAGATGGTTGACATGGCGTCGAGGCTAGCCCTGGCTCACAGCCGACTCAGCCGAGTGCCAGCCGCTCAGATGGAACACTGGAGCCCATGTCCCGCCGCCGAGTCGCAGCCCTACTGCTGTGCTCCTTGGCGCTGGCCGGGTGCGCATCGGCCAACGCGGCTTCCCCGGACTGGCAGCCCCAGCCGGGCTCGACGCTCGAGCCCGGGGCCGGCCCGAACGTGACGCCGGCCCTGCCCGGCCCGGCGCCGTCGGTCGGCCCTCGGGCGCGCCCTCGGCCGCCCCGTCCTCGCCGGGCAGTAGCGCCAGCCCGAGCCAGAGCACGCCGACCGACCCCAACGTTGTCGCCACCGGACTCACCGCGCCGGTGGGGCTGGCCGTGCTTCCCGACGGTTCGGCCATCGTCGGCGAACGCACCACCGGGCGGATCATGCATGTCGCCGCCACCGCGGGCACCCCGGCCACCGTGGTGCGCACGATTCCGGGCCTGGACGCCAGCGGAGACGGCGGGCTGCTCGACTTGGCCCTGTCCCCGCAGTACGCCGAGGACAACCTGATCTACGCCTACATCACCACGCCGACCGATAACCGGGTGATCGTGTTCACCCTGACCGGCCCGATCACGACCGTGATCGCCGCGATTCCCCGGGGGGCCTCGGGGAACCAGGGTCGCATCGCCTTCGACGAGGTCGGCGATCTGCTCGTCGGCACCGGGAACGCCGGACAACCGGCGCTGGCCGCCGACCCGGCGAGTCTGGCCGGCAAGGTGCTGCGCCTGACGCCGGTCGGCGCGCCCGTCGGGGCGACGCCAGTGGTCAGCAGCGGCCATGCCAACTCGGCCGGACTGTGCGTCGACCCGGTCAGCAACACCGCGATCCAGATCGAGCGCGGCAGCAGCGGCGATCACATCACGGCCGTGGGCAACGCGGTCATCGTCCCCACGCCAACCGTGTCGAGCGCCCAGCAGGGGCTGGGGGGCTGTGCGATCGCCAGCGCCACGCTGTTCCTCACCAGCCTGAACGGGCAGGAACTGCTCGTCGCCCCGTTCACGGCCACCGGCAGCACGGTCAAGATCGGGAGCTTCACCGAGGCGCTGAAGGGCAGCTACGGTCGGCTCATCACCGTCGTGGCCGCGCCGGATACGACACTGTGGTTGACGACCTCGAACAAGGACGGCTCCGGAAAGCCGGTACCCGACGACGAGCGGGTTCTGCACATCCGCCAACCGGCCGGCGGCGGGCAGACCTCAAAGGCCTGACCACGATTAGGCTGAAGATCCATTCAGTCGGCGGGGAGGTCACATGGCGCGTCATCGTCGGTTGCTCCCGCAACTGGACTCGCCGTTTCTGACCGACTCCGGTCTCGAGACCGATCTGATCTTCCACCGCGGGGTTGACCTGCCCTGCTTCGCCGCGTTCCCGTTGCTGGACAGCCCTTACGGTCGCGACGTGCTGGCCCGTTACTACCTCGAACATGCCGCCGTCGCCGCGCAACACGACGTCGGCTTCATCTTCGAAGCACCAACCTGGCGGGCCAACCCGGGATGGGGCGCCGAACTGCACTACGACCAGGAACGGATCGCAGCGATCAACGAGTACGCGGTGGCGTTCATGGACGGGCTGCGGCACACCTCGGGACTGAACCAGGCCGTCGTCAGTGGCTGCGTCGGTCCACGCGGGGACGGCTACCACCCCGGACTGCACATGGACGTCGAAGTAGCCCAGGACTACCACCGCACGCAGATCGAGGCGTTCGCCCGCGCCGATGCCGACCTCGTCACCGCGATGACGATTGGCTACGCCGATGAGGCGATCGGCATCGTGCGCGCCGCCAGTGACGCTGACGTCCTCTGCGTCATCTCCTTCACCGTCGAGACCGACGGCCACCTACCCGACGGCACGGCCCTGGGCGACCGCGATCGGCGCGGTCGATGACGCGACCGGCGGCGCGGCGGCCTACTTCATGATCAACTGCGCGCATCCGTCGCACATCGAAGCGGCGCTGGATCGGCCCGATCCGCGGCTGGCCCGCATCCGCGGCGTGCGGGCCAACTCCTCGCGGCGCAGTCACGCCGAGCTCGACGACTCCCCCGTGCTCGATGAGGGCGACCCGGTCGAACTGGCCCAGGACTACCGCAAGCTGCTCGAGCGGCTCAACGGCGTCACGGTGCTCGGCGGTTGTTGTGGCACCGACGTGCGGCACGTCAAGGCGATTGCCAGCGCCTGCCTCTGAGCGTTCAGATGTCGTGCACGGCGGTTACCGCCAGCCCGGCCGCAAGTACATCCTCGAACACGGCCCCCGGCCAGTCGCGGCCGATCCAGTGCGCCAGCTGCCGGCGCATCCGGGCTCCGGCGTACGCGCTGAGCAGTGCCGCGGCGACTCCGACCATGGCGTGGGTGCGCTGCGACTCGCCGGTGCGCGCGGCCACGACCGACCCACCGGTCGCGCCTTGCACGCCACGCACGGTCAGCCCGCCGTAGCCGAGCCGCGACGGGGTGCGGGGCAGCTTGTCGGCCACCAGCTCGGTGAGCGCACCGGCGACCAGGCTCGTGCGGGCGCTCGAGCGCGAGAGCAACTTGGCGCCGCGTCCACCGACCGAGATTCCCGCCGGCGGCGGGTCGACCCCGCTTGAGCTCGTAGGCCAGGATCACCGCGGGCATTTGCGTCCGGCAGCCGATCGCCGCACCGAGCAGGGTGGTGCGGACCAGCGGGGGGATCGCCATGAACTACTCCTCGACGTCGAGCTTGCGCAGCAGGATGGTGCGGACCGCCGCCGCGTCGGCCTGACCCTTGGTCGCCTTCATGACCGCACCGACGAGTGCCCCGACGGCGGCGACCTTGCCGGAACGGACCTTGTCGGCGGCATCGGCGTTGGCCGCGATCGCCGCATCGGCGGCGGTCTCGAGGGCGCCGGTGTCGGAGACGACCTGCAGCCCGCGCGCGGCGATCACCTCGTCGACATCCTGGTGGTCGACGTCCGGCCCGCTTTCGAGCAGCGCGTCGACGACCTGGCGGGCCAGCGCGGTCGACAGCGCGCCCTGACCGACCAGTTCGACCAGTCGCGCCACCTGCACCGGCGTCACCCCGAGCTCGACCGCTTCGACGTCGAGCTCGTTGGCCTTCTGGGCGAGGTAGCCCATCCACCAGTTGCGGGCCTCACCGACCGGGGCGCCCGCGTCGACCGTGGCAGCCACGAGTTCGACCACGCCGGCGTTGCTCATCTTGGCCAGGTCATCGGCATCGACACCGAGTGAGGCGATCACTCGCCGCCGTCGGGCCGCGGGCAGCTCGGGCAGTCCCGCTCTCAGCTCTTCGATCCACTGCGGGTCGGGGGCGACCGGCACCAGATCCGGCTCGGGGAAGTAGCGGTAGTCGGTCGCCTCCTCCTTGCTGCGACCCGGACGCGTGTCGCCGGTCGTCTCGGAGAAATGCCGCGTCTCCTGTTTGATCCGCTGACCGGCGTCGAGCAGCTCGGCCTGGCGGATCATCTCCGAGCGCACGGCTCGCTCGACGCTGCGAAGGGAGTTGACGTTCTTGGTCTCGGTACGAGTGCCCCACTCGGCGCCGGGGCGGTTGAGCGAGGTGTTGACGTCACAACGCAGCGAACCCTGCTCCATCCGCACATCGCTGACCCCGAGGGCCCGCAGCACGTCGCGCAGCTCGGTGACGTAGGCCTTGGCCACCTCCGGAGCGAGCGCGCCCGTACCCGGGACCGGCTTGGTGACGATCTCGATCAACGGGATGCCGGCGCGGTTGAAGTCCACGAGCGAGTACTCGGCCCCGTGGATACGTCCCGACGTCCCGACGTGAGTGTTCTTGCCGGTGTCCTCTTCCATGTGCACCCGCTCGATCCCGACCCGCACCGTCTCGCCGTTGACCTCGACGTCGAGATATCCCTCGGAACAAAGGGGTTCGTCGTATTGGGAGATCTGGAAGTTCTTCGGCATGTCCGGGTAGAAGTAGTTCTTGCGGGCGAAGCGGCACCACGACGCGATCGTGCAGTTCAGCGCCAGCCCGATCTTGATCGTCGCCTCGATGGCCGCCGCGTTGACGACCGGCAGCGCCCCGGGCAGGCCGAGGCAGACCGGGCAGGTGTGGGTGTTGGGTTCGGCGCCGAACTCGGTCGAGCAGCCGCAGAACATCTTCGAGACGGTGCCGAGCTCGACGTGGGTCTCGAGTCCGAACACCGGCTCGTAGCCGGCGATCACGTACTCGTAGGTCACGCTCATACCAACAGCTCCGGGATTGAGGCGAGGACGGGCTCGACCGCCGACTCGAACGCCGCCGCAACGCGGTAGCAGCGCTCGTCGGCCAGCGCCGGGGCCATGATCTGCAGTCCGACCGGCAGTCCCTCTGACAGTCCGCACGGCACCGAGATGGCCGGGGTGCCGGCCAGGGACGCGGGCAGGGTGCACAGGTCATTGATGTACATGGCCATCGGGTCGTCGACGCGCTCGCCGATTCCGAAGGCCACGAAGGGCGAGGTCGGGGAGACCAGGACGTCGGCCCGCTCGAAGGCAGTGGTGAAGTCACGCGAGATCAGCGTCCGCACCTTCTGGGCCTGCCCGTAGTAGGCCTCGTAGTAGCCCGAGGACAGCGCGTAGGTGCCGATCATGATCCGGCGCTTCACCTCGGGCCCGAAGCCCGTCTCGCGGGTCAGCGACATCACCTCCTCGAGCGATCGCCGGCCATCGTCGCCGACGCGCAGCCCGTAACGGACGGCGTCGAAGCGGGCCAGGTTCGAGGAGCATTCACTGGGCGCGATCAGGTAGTAGGCGGCCAGGGCGTACTGGAAGTTCGGGCAGCTGACCTCGACGACCTCCGCGCCCAACTCCCGCAGCGTGGCGATGGCCTGCTCGTAGGAACTCAGCACGCCGCTCTGGTAGCCCTCGCCGCCGAGCTCGCGGACAACGCCGATGCGGGTACCGGACAGGTCACCCCGGGCACCCTCCCGGGCCGCGGCCACAACCGCGGCGCTCGGCCGCGGGATCGAGGTCGAGTCGGCCGGGTCGTGTCCGGCCATCACCTCGTGCAGCAGCGCGGTGTCGAGCACGGTCCGCCCGAACGGGCCGGCTTGGTCCAGAGAGGAGGAGAAGGCGATGAGCCCGTAGCGCGACACCGACCCGTAGGTCGGCTTGTGCCCGACGATGCCGGTGACCGCGGCCGGTTGGCGGATCGAGCCGCCAGTGTCGGTGCCGACCGCGAGTGGCGCCTCGAAGGCGGCCACGGCCGCACTCGATCCGCCCGAGGATCCCCCCGGGATACGGCTGAGGTCCCAGGGGTTGTGCGTCGGGTGATAGGCCGAGTTCTCGGTGGATGACCCCATCGCGAACTCGTCCATGTTGGTCTTGCCCAGCATGACGATGCCGGCCTGCTTGATGCGCGTGGTGATGGTCGCGTCGTAGGGCGGGCGCCAGCCTTCGAGGATCTTCGACCCGGCGGTGGTGGGGAGCCCCTCGGTGACCACGACGTCCTTCATCGCCAGCGGCACCCCGGCCAGGGGCGAGAGCGCCTCACCGGCGGCCCGCTTGGCATCGACCGCCTTCGCCGCGGCCAGCGCCCCGTCGGTGTCGACGTGCAGGAAGGCCCGTACGGAGGAATCCACGGCGGCGATACGGTCCAGGTGGGCTTGGGTGACCTCGAGGGCCGATACGTCTCCGGCCGCGATCCGGGCGGCCAGTTCGGCCGCACTGTGCTTGATCATCGCGCTCACACCTCGTCGGTCAGGATGCGCGGGACCCGGAACTTGTCGTCCTCGACCGACGGCGCCTCGGCCAGCACCGTCGCCCGGTCCAGGCACGGCGTGACGACATCGGGGCGGAAGACGTTCGTCAACGGCACCGCGTGGGTCGTGGGCGGGATGTCGGCGGCGGCCACCTCGCTGACCCGGGCCACGGCGCCCAGGATGACGTCGAGCTGGCCGGCGAAAACGTCGAGTTCGTCCTCGGTCACCGCCAACCGGGCGAGCTGGGCCAGGTGGGCGACGTCCTCGCGGCTGATGCGGGCCCCAGCAGCGGGAGTTACGGTCGAGTCAGGCACAACCGATGAGTCTACGGACGTCATTACCGTCGCCCCGCGTTACCTGTCGGACACACCACAGGTGCACCATTTGTGGGTGTCCTACCTCCTGCGGCTGGTGTTGCCGGACCGGCCCGGGACGCTCGGGGCCGTGGCCACCGCGCTGGGTCAGGTCGGCGCGGACATCATGTCCGTCGACATCATCGAACGCACGGCCGACTTCGCCGTCGACGACTTCGTCGTCGAGCTACCGGCCGACAAGCTGGCCGACACCCTCATCACGGCCGCGGCCAGCATCAGTGGCGTGCAGGTCGAGTCGATCCGTCCGTACGCCGGGCAGATCGATCCGCATCGGGAACTGGAGTTGCTGGACGCGCTGGCCACCAAACCCGACCCGACCGGCGCCGTGCTGGCCGATGGTGTGGCCCGGATCTTCCGCGCGGGGTGGGCCGTCGTGCTCGCCGCCCCGGTCGATGGTCACGCCGAGGTCATCGGCGGCAGCTCGGCCGCGCCGGAGCTGACCTCACTCGCGGCACCGTGGTGGCCGGCGACCCCGGCGCGCACCCTGGACACGACCCAGGAGTGGGCCCCGCGGGACTGGGCCGCGGTCGGGACCGAGCTCGCGGTCGCGCCCCTGGGCGACTGGGCCCTGTTGCTGGGCCGGCCGGCATTGCGCTGGCTACCGGCCGAGTTGATCAGGCTCAATCATCTGGCCGGCATCGCAGCCAGTGTGCGGGCCAGCGCCGCCACCCTGGAATGAACCGCGCCCGGCCGCAGTGAGCGTCCGGCGCTACCAACGCAAGCGGGTCGAGGCGGCGAGCGCCATTAAGCCGTCCAGCGGAGCGCGATCACCGCTTTCCCCCACCCAGCCGGCCACGATCAGCCAGCCCGCATTGAAGCCCTGCACGACCTCTGCCTGGCTGTGGTCGGTGTTGCGGAGCCCAACGAAGTCCGGGGCGGGTTCGCCGGTCGGCGCGGTGACCGAGACCACGACCGTCGCCCCGTTGGCCGCCCGGGCGCGCAGCTCGACGCCGCACAGGGTGACGTCGTCGTTCATCGTCATGGACGAGTCGACGAAGGCGAAGCCCGGCACGGCGGCGTCAAGGGCGTCCTCGACCAGTTGGACCGGCTCGATGTCGACCGGGAAGGCCGGGCAGCTCGGCCGGCCCCCGGCGGCGCGCAGGTTGTCGCGCAGCGGCTGATTGGACTGGGCGGTGTACACCAGCCGATCGAGCGCGAACTCCTGCGCGCTGGGCGCACGGCTGCTGGTGCTCACCGGTCCAGGGCTGACCGTTCGCGGACCCGACGTGCGGGCGTGATGCACCCCGTTCAGGACCACGACGACCAGAGCCACGATCACGCCGAGAGTGATCCAGGTCCGCCGGGACCAGCCGCTCATCGCCAGCCGGCTCGGCGGCCTCGTCGACGGAGTCAGGTCGAGGCGGTCCGAGCCGTCCGAGAGCCCCTCGGCATCAGCTGGTGGGCCGCCGAAATCGAAGTCGACATCCCTGTCGGACACGACCTCACTGTGCTCCGGCACGGAGCCGACGTCAAAGGTCTCGGTTAGCTGATCGCGCTCGCCCGCGTGCGACGGTTCACGATCGGCAGACAGGCGATGGCCCGGTCGGCGACGGCGTCGAGTTCGGTCACGCTCATTCCGGCCTGGGCGACGACGTCCATGCCGCGCACGATCGTGATCAGCAAGCCGGCCAGGTCGGCGGCGTTCGCGCTGCAATCGAGGTCGCCGTGGCGTTGCGCGGCCTCGATGCACTCGGTGAGCCCGTCGCGCATGGCGTTGAAGGAGCCCGAGATCCTATCGCAGGCCGAAGGGTCCTGCCCGCCGAGTTCGACGGCGAAGCGACCAGCCATGCAGCCGAGCTGGTCCTCGTCCTCGAACACTCGCACCACGGCACTGCGCAGGAACGCGCAGATGCGCGTCAGTGCCTCGTCGTCAGGACCGGCCAGGCAGTCGCGCAGCTGCGCCTCGCTGCGATCGCAGTAGTCATTGAGCGCCGCGACGAACAGGCTGTGCTTGTCGCCGAAGGCGGCGTAGAGGCTGCCCCGGCCCAATCCGGTCGCCGCGGTGATGTCATCCAGGCTCGTCCCGGCGTAGCCGGTCTTGCGGAACTGGCGCTCGACCGCCTCGAGCACGGTGTGCTTGTCGAAGCTGGGCGGGCGGGCCATGTGGCGCACGATACTCCTCGGCCCGGGTTCTTGACAGATCAGTCCAGAACTCCCTACGGTTCTTTACTAGTCAGTCCAGAACCCTTCGCCCGAGACCCTGTGAGCACTCATGACTGTGAACGACGAAGTAATCGAGGCCGAGCCGATAGCGCCGACCACCACACCGGCTGGATCTACTCGCTCGAGGCGGACGGTTCATCCGGCGCTGATTCTGGCCGTGCTCTCGATCGCCAGCTTCCTGGCCCAACTCGATGTGTGGATCAGCAACGTCGGCCTGCCGGCCATCGGCCTGGGGGTTGGGGCCGGGTCGCTGTCGAACCTGAGCTGGGTGCTCAACGGCTACGCCATCGTCTACGCCGCGCTTCTCGTACCGGCCGGGCGCCTCGCCGATCGCTTCGGCCGCAAGGCCGGCTTCATCGTCGGCCTGAGCATCTTCGGCCTGGCCAGCCTCGGGGCCGGCCTGTCCGGCGACATCTGGGTGCTCGTGGCCTTCCGGGCCCTGCAGGCCGTAGGTGCGGCCGTGCTCACGCCGGCCAGTCTCGGTCTGGTGCTGACCAGCGCGCCGGCGGATCGGGTCAACAAGTACGTCAAGATCTGGTTCACCTCCGGCGCGCTCTCCGCCGCGCTCGGCCCGGTGATCGGTGGGCTACTCGTGCTCGCGTCGTGGCGCTGGCTGTTCCTGGTCAACATCCCGGTCGTCGTGCTGGCCATCGTCCTGGCGATTCGCCTCGTCCCCAACTCCCG
The DNA here is from genome assembly GCA_963828015.1 of uncultured Actinomycetes bacterium. Taxonomy (GTDB): domain Bacteria; phylum Actinomycetota; class Actinomycetes; order Mycobacteriales; family Jatrophihabitantaceae; genus CAVPUA01. The sequence goes on along the minus strand of CAWHCD010000006.1, from coordinate 606,054 downwards.
GCACGAGCAGAGCGAGCAGTTCCCGGACGTGTTCGGCGGGCTCGTGCTCATCGTCGCCGTCGGCTCCTTCGCGCTCGGTCTGGTCAAGGGACCGGACTGGGGCTGGTCCAGCGCGCAGGTGATCGCCTCGCTGTCCATCTCGGTGGTCGCGCTCGGCCTGTTCCTCTGGCGCTCCTCCTGGCACCCGGCGCCGGTCATTCAGCTCTCGCTGTTCCGGGACCGGATCTTCAGCGCGGCCAACGTCAGCGGGCTGCTCGCCTTCGGGGCGTTCTCGATCCTGCTTCTCTCGACCATCCTGTGGCTGCAGGGCCATTGGCACTACTCGGCCATTCGCACCGGGTTGGCGTCCGCGCCGGGACCGGTGATCTTCGCGGTGTTCGCCGGTGTGGCCGAGACGCTGCAGACGAAGTATCACCTGCGGCCGGGCCGAATTGCCTCGGTCGGGGTGGTCATCGGCGCCATCGGGGCCGGGCTCTTCCCGGTGCTCATGACGAATACGCCCGACTACCTGGGCGATTTCCTGCCCTGCTGGTTACTGGTCGGTCTCGGCTTCGGCCTGGCCGTGCCGACAACGGTCAGCTCGGCCACCGCCGAGTTGCGGGCCGAAGAAGCGTCGACCGGCAGCGCGGTCGTGTCGATGTCGCTGCAGATCGGCGCCGTGATCGGCATCAGCACCCTGGTCGCGATCCTCGGCGTCCAAGCCGGAGCGGCCGACCTGGCGGTCTACCAGCACGCGTGGACGGTCTCGGCCGCCATCGCGCTGGTCTCGGCCGTGACGGTGCTGGCGATCAGCCCGAAACGCTCCTAGGCCTGCTCGAGCAACTGGAGCAGGCCCGCTTCGTCGAGCACGGGCACGTTCAGCGAGACGGCCTTGTCGTACTTGGTGCCCGGTGAGTCCCCGGCGATCAGATAGGACGTCTTCTTCGACACCGAGCCCGAGACCTTGCCCCCGCGGGAGGTGATGGCCTCAGTCGCGGCATCGCGACTGAGGCCGGCCAAGGTGCCAGTGATCACGACGGTGACGCCTTCGAGGGGCCGGGGCCCGAGGTCGACACGTTCCTCCTCCAGGCGCACGCCACTGGCCCGCCAGGATTCGACGATGCCACGGTGCCAATCGACGCCGAACCATTCGACGATCGCCTCGGCGATGGTCGGACCGACACCGTCCGCCCCCGCCAGTTCCTCCGAAGATGCGGCGGCGATGCGGTCGATGGAACCGAACTCGTGGGCCAGCGCCTGGGCCGCGGTCGGGCCGACGTGCCGGATCGAGAGGCCGACCAGCACGCGCCACAGGGGGCGCTGCTTGGCCAGGTCGAGGTTGTCGAGCAGCTTCTGCCCGGTCGCGTTCAGGTCTCCGGCGTGGCGTTGCCGGCCACCGATCTTGCTGTCGCGGGTCAGGCGAAACAACTCGACCTGACGCAGCCGGTCCGCATCAAGGGCGAAGACGTCGCCCTCGTCGCGCACCACTCCGGCGGCGAGCAAAGCAATCGCCGCCTCATAGCCCAAAGCCTCGATGTCGAACGCACCCCGACCGGCCATGTGAAAGATGCGCTCGCGCAGTTGGGCCGGGCAGGAGCGGGCATTGGGGCAGCGGATGTCGGCGTCGCCCTCACGTTCAGGGCGCAGCGGCGTCCCGCATTCGGGGCAGGTCGAAGGCATCTCGAACGCCCGCTCGGCGCCCGTGCGGAGCGCGACCACCGGACCGACGATCTCGGGGATCACGTCGCCGGCCTTGCGCAGCACCACGATGTCGCCGATCAGCACGCCCTTGCGCTCGACCTCCGACGCGTTGTGCAGGGTGGCCATCTCGACCGTCGACCCCGCGACCCGAACCGGATCCATCACCCCGAACGGGGTGACCCGCCCGGTGCGCCCGACGTTGACCCGGATATCGAGCAAGCGGGTGTTCACCTCTTCGGGCGGGTACTTGTAGGCGATCGCCCAGCGTGGGCGCCCGGCTCGTCGATCCCAGCCGGCCCTGCAGGCCCAGATCGTCGACCTTGACGACGACGCCGTCGATCTCGTGCTCGACGTCGTGGCGGTGTTCGCCGTAATAGTCGATGAATGCCTGCACCCCGGCCAGGTCGGCCTTGACCTCGGCCCGCGCCGAGGTCGGCAGGCCCCAGTCGGCCAGGCGCTCGTACCAACCCGACTGGGTCGGCACCGGGGCCGCGCCCTCGACCCGCCCGACGCCGTGCACCACCATGCTCAGCGGGCGGCTCGCCGTCACCCGCGGGTCCTTCTGGCGCAACGAACCGGCAGCGGCGTTGCGCGGGTTGGCGAACGGGGCCTTGCCGGCATCGACCAGGGCGGCGTTGAGCGCCTCGAATCCGGCCACCGGAAAGAAGATCTCGCCCCGGACCTCGAGGAGATCGGGCAGGTCCGCCCCCTTGAGCCGGTGCGGCACGACCGAGAGGGTCCGCACGTTGGGCGTCACGTCCTCGCCGGTGCGCCCGTCGCCCCGCGTGGCCGCGACGGTGCAGCCGCCCGCGCTCGTAGCGCAGGTTGATCGCCAGCCCGTCGACCTTCAGCTCGCACAAGTAGGCGGGCACCGTTCCCGCGTCGCGCTCGACCCGCTAGCGCCCAGGCGGCCGAACTCATCGGCGGAGAAGGCGTTGTCGAGGCTGAGCATCCGATCGAGATGATCGACCGCGGTGAACAGGGTCGGAGTAGGTGCCGCCGACCCGCTGCGTCGGCGAGGACGGCGTCCGCAGCTCGGGAAACTCGTCCTCGAGTTCCTGCAGGCGGCGCATCATCGCGTCGTAGTCGGCGTCGCTGGCGGTCGGGTCGTCGAGCACGTAGTAGCGGTAGGCGTTCTCGTCGATGTCCTGCGCGAGTCGGGCGTGCTCTTCGCGGGCGGGGACAGTCGCATCGGTCACGTCTGAGACGTTACCGATTAGCGATGACATTCTGCGGTGATACTGAGCGGATGACTACTCCGGTTCGACGCGTCTCCGCCCACCTGGTGCTCGACGTCCACGAGCCGGTCCGCGCCATGTTGCAGATCGCCGTGGCCGACCCCCGGCCGGCCCGGCTCGCGGAATCGCTGATCGTGCGAAACGACGGCCAGGCGTTGACGCTGACCGAGGTCGAGATCGCCGGCGAGGGACGCGTGCACCTGTTCGACCCGCAACCGGGCCGGGTGACTGTCGAGTACGAAGCGACGATCACCGGGACCAGCGCGGTGAGCGAAGTGAGCGCCGCCGACCGCATCACCTATCTGCGCCCCAGCCGTTACGCGCAGTCCGATCAGCTGGCCGCCATGGCCCACGCGGAGTTCGCGGGCATCAGCGGCTCGGCCGAGCTACTCGCGGCCGTGTCGTCCTGGGTCGGGTCCCAGCTCAGTTACGTACCGGGCAGCAGCGGGCCGACCGACGGCGCCGTCGACACCATGCTGGCCCGCCAGGGCGTGTGTCGCGACTACGCCCACCTGGTGATCGCCCTGTTGCGCGGGTTGGACGTGCCGGCCCGGCTCAGCGCCGTGTATGCCCCCGGGCTGGATCCGATGGACTTCCACGCGATCGCCGAGGTCGTCGTCGATGGTCAGTGGCGGGCCGTGGATGCGACCCTGCTCGCCCCGCGCTCGAGCCTGATGCGCATAGCCAGCGGTCGTGATGCCGCCGACACCGCGTTCTTGTCGATCTACGGTGGGGCGGTGGACCTGCTCGAATCAGAGGTCTCGGCCGTGATCGACGGCCATCTGCCCGCCGATGACGTGAGCGCGTTGGTCAGCCTGCGCTAACCGGCGTCCAGCAGCGCGGCGCCCACATCGCGCAGCACCGCGAGCACCCGACGCGCGTACGCCGGGCTGGCCCCACCCAGGCCGCAGGCCGGCGTGGGCACGACGCTCGAGGCCAGCTGCGCGTCCGGGAAACCGAGTGTGCGCCAGATACGTTCGATCGGCTCGCGCGCGGCGGCCAGCGAGATCGGCGAGTCGAGTGAGGGCAGCACGCCGAGCCACAGCGAGACGCCGGCCTCCACCGCCTCACCCAGCACGTCGAGGTCACTGATCAGCGCAGCGTCGATCGAGACGGCATCGGCGCCGGCATTGCGCAGCAGCTCGATCGGCACGTCGGCCGCGCAGCAATGCACGACCCGGGCCCCGGCGGGGATCACACCGAGGACATCGCGCAGGGTCTGCTCGGCCACCAGGTGGTCGATGCCACGAAACGTGCCGAACCCCGAGGCCGTCTTGATCCGGGCCGCGATCACGTCCGGCAAGGACGGCTCATCGACCTGCACCACGATGCGGGCCTTCGGCAGCCGCCGGGCCAGGTCGGCCAGGTGGACCTCGATGCCGTCGGCGAGGGACTGGGCCAGCTCTCGGGCGGCGCCGTGATCCGAGACGATCCGGTTGCCCGACGGCAGTTCCAGCCAGGCCGCGAGCGTCCACGGCCCGGTGACCTGAACCTTGAACGTCCCCTCGAAATCGGCCGCCCGTTCCTGCAGCAGGTCCAGGTCACGAGCCAGGAAGTCACGCGCACGCCGCAGGTCTCGACCTGGGTGCGCGGTCAGTCGCCAGGCCGACGGCTGGATCTCCACCGGAAGTTCGGTCAGCAGGGCCGCGCTGCGTCCGATCATGTCGGCTCCCGGCCCGCGGGCCGGCAGTTCGGGTAGATGCGGCAGCAGCGGCAGATTGTCGAGCACCAGCTCGAGCGCCGCCTCGGCATCGGTACCGGGCAGCGAACCGATACCGGTCGCCGACCCCGGCGGCCAGCGGCGTTCGCTCACGCCGGGATGCCGGCCGAGCGGATCGCGGACTCGATCGTGGCCGAGCCGATGACCCTAGGCCCGTCGTAGAGCACGAGGGCCTGCCCGGCGGCGACGCCGCGCTGGGGCTGATCCAAGTGGGCCACGACCTCACGGCCGGCCACTCGGACTGTCGCCGGGGTGGGCGTGCCGTGCGCGCGCAACTGCACCGCGCAGCGCAGCCGCTCCGCCGGCTCGCCGCCGGACGTCCATACCGGGGCGAGCGCCCGGACCTCGTCGGCCTCCAACAGCGCACCTGGGCCGACCACGACCGTGTTGGTCTTGGGCTGCAACGAGAGAACGTAGCGCGGTTCGCCGTCGGTTGCGGGCACGGTCAACTTCAGTCCGCGGCGCTGCCCGACGGTGAAGCCGAACGAGCCATCGTGTTGGCCGAGTACCGACCCGGACTCGGCGTCGACGATGTCGCCCGGGTGCTCACCGAGGTGCCGGCTCAGGAAGCCACGAGTGTCGCCGTCGGCGATGAAACAGATGTCGTGCGAGTCCGGCTTCTCGGCCACCGCGAGGCCGCGGGCGGCCGCCTCGGCGCGCACCGCCTCCTTGGTCGAGTCGCCGAGGGGGAACATGGCGTGGCTCAACTGCTCGTGCGTCAACACGGCCAGGACGTAGGACTGGTCCTTGGCCGCGTCGACCGAGCGCAGCAGCTGACCGTCGACCAGGCGGGCGTGATGGCCGGTGACGACCGCGTCGAAGCCCAACGCCAGGGCCCGGTCCAGCAGCGCCGAGAACTTGATCTTCTCGTTGCACCGCAGGCACGGATTGGGCGTGCGACCGGCGGCATATTCGGCGACGAAGTCGTCGATGACGTCCTCGCGAAAGCGCTGCGCGAAGTCCCAGATATAGAACGGGATGCCCAGCACATCGGCCGCGCGACGGGCATCGTTGGCGTCCTCGAGCGTGCAGCAGCCCCGCGCACCGTGGCGCAACGTCGCCGGCTGGGCGGCCAGCGCGAGATGCACGCCGGTGACGTCATGACCCGCAGCGACGGCCCGGCCCGCGGCGACGGCGGAATCGACTCCGCCGCTCATGGCGGCGAGTACCTTCATCGGCTGATGGACGTGAGTCCGGCGCGGCGGGCCCGCTCGACGACTGGCCCGATCTCGGCGATCACCGCATCGACGTCGGCCTCGGTCGAGGTGTGGCCGAGGGAGAAGCGCAGCGAGCCCCGCGCCCGGGCCGGGTCGGCGCCCATCGCCAGCAGCACGTGCGAGGGCTGGGCGACACCGGCCGAGCAGGCCGAGCCGGTCGAGCATTCGATGCCGCGCGCATCGAGCAGCATCAACAAGGAATCGCCTTCGCAACCAGGAAAGGACAGGTGGGCGATGCCCGGGAGGTGATCGGTCGGATGACCGTTCACGATCACATCAGGGATCTGGGTGGCGATGCCCTGCACCAGCCGGTCTCGAAGCCGCCGCAACCGCGCCGACTGGGCCGCCCGTCGCTCGACCGTCAGCTCGAGGGCGACGGCGAGCCCGACCGCGCCGGGCACGTCGAGCGTGCCCGAACGAACGTCACGTTCCTGACCGCCTCCATGCAACAGCGGCGTGCAGGCGATGTCGCGGCCGAGCAACAGCACGCCGATGCCGTAGGGCCCGCCCAGCTTGTGCCCGGCGACGGTGAGCGCGTCGACGCCGGACGCCCCGAAGTCGATGGCCAGCGGCCCGACCGCCTGCACGGCATCGGTATGGAAGGGCACGCCGTACTCGTGGGCGATCGCGGCCAGCTCGCCGATCGGCTCGATCGTGCCGACCTCGTTGTTGGCCCACATCACCGTGACCAGCGCGACCGAGTCCGGATCGGCGGCGATCGCGGCGCGCAGCGTCGCCGGGTGCACCACCCCGTCGGGGTCGACATCGAGCCAGGTGACCTCGGCCCCTTCGTGGGTGGCCAGCCATTCGACCGCATCTAGCACCGCGTGGTGTTCGACGGTGCTGGCCAACACCCGCACCCGCCGCTGGTCTTGCTCACGGCGAGCCCAGAAGATGCCCTTCACCGCCAGGTTGTCGGCTTCGGTCCCACCGCCGGTGAAGATCACCTCTGACGGCCGGGCTCCGAGCAGCTCGGCGACGTGTTCGCGGGCCTCCTCCACGCGGCGACGGGCCCAGCGACCCGAGCCGTGCAAAGACGACGGGTTGCCCAGTTCGGCCATTGCGGTCGCGACCGCGCCGATGGCCTCGGGCAACATCGGCGTCGTAGCGGCGTGGTCGAGGTAAGGCATCGTTTGCCCAGCTTAGTTCGCCGGTGGGCGGGCCCGAGCGCCCACGGCAATACCGACGCCGGCCAGACCGGCCATCGACACGTCGAGCACGGTGAAGGCCCCGGTGTAGCTAAGGCTCCCGCGCGCCGCCGCGGCGACCAGGACCCCGGCCAAACCGGTGCTCAACGCACTGCTGACGGCATCGGAGATCTGCAACGAGGCCGAGTCGGCTCCGCGCTCGGCGTCGGTGGTGCACGCCAGCATCAGTACCGCGCCACTTGGCATCACCACCCCCGCGCCCAAGCCGGCCACTCCCCAGGCCAGATACATCCACCAACCACTGGCCGACGGCTGCACGGCGAGCGCGGCCAGCAGCGCCCCCGACAGCACCAGGCCGAAGCCGATCTGAACGAGGCGGCGCCGGTCCGGACGCGGGTCGCGGCCCTGGTACCAGGACCCGCATGCCCAGGTGACCCCGCAGACCATCAACGGCAAGGCCGCCACGGTGGCGCCGAAATGATGCTGAACCGACAGCGAAAGCGGTACGAGGGACTCCACGCCGAACAGGGCCCCGGCCAACAGTCCCCGGGTGGCGATGGCGGCGGGCACGCCCCGGCGGGCGGTCCAGGTGCCTGCGGGCATGAGCGAGCGCAGCCCCCAGACCAGGGCCAGGATGCCGATGATCAGCAGCGGGATCGTCGCCGCGGAGCGGTGTTGGCCGGCCTGCTCGAGCGCGACGACCGCCAGGGCGACGGCGAGCGCCTGGGGTACCCGGGTACGCGTGCGGCGCGGTACCTCGGGGCGGGCAAGCGACTGCAACACCGGGTTCAGCAGCAGGCCCCCGAGTAGCAACACCGGCAGCAGACCGAAGAACACCCACCGCCAGCTCGCGTGTTGGGCCAGCGAACCGGACACCACCGGGCCGATCAGTGCGGGCAGCACCCAGGCCGAGGCGGTAGCGGCAAAGACCCGGCTGCGGATCTGCTCGGGGTAGGTCGTGCCGATGATGACGTACAAGGCCGTGATGGCCAATCCGCCGGCCAGGCCGGCAACCGCCCGGCCGGCGACGAACTGCGCCATAGACGTGGCCGAACCGCTGATGATCAACCCGGCGCCGAATCCGAGCAGGCCGCCGGTGAGCGGCACCCGGGGCCCGTGCAGATCACACAGTTGCCCCGACCAGACCATCGCCACCACGGTCGCAGCCAGAAAGGCGGAGAAGGACCAGCCGTAGTAGGCCAGGCCGTGCAGCTGGCGCACCGCTGTCGGCAGCGCCGCGGCGACCCCCATGGACTCGAACGCCATCAACGTGATGACGATCACGATGCCGAGAGTGGTGGCCCGAAACCGCGTCGAGTAGATCGACTCGGACGCGACTACCTCGGCGCTCACGCCCCCATACTGCCCGCAGGCTCAGCCCTTGCGCTTGCGGATTTCCTCGGCCAGCTGCGGAGCGACGGTGAACAGGTCGCCGACCACGCCGAAGTCGGCCAGTTCGAAGATCGGCGCCTCGGCGTCCTTGTTGATCGCCACGATCGTCTTGGCCGTCTGCATGCCGGCGCGATGCTGGATGGCTCCGGAGATGCCCACCGCGATGTAGAGCTGCGGGCTGACGGTGACGCCGGTCTGCCCGACCTGCATCTTGTGATCGACCCAGCCGGCGTCGACGACGGCCCGCGAGGCACCTACGGCGGCGCCGAGGGTGTCGGCCAGGTCCTCGATGATCTTGAAGTTGTCGGCGTTGCCGATGCCGCGCCCGCCCGAGACGACGACCGAGGCGTCGGAGAGCTGCGGGCGTGAACCCTTGGCCTCCACGACGTTCTCGGTGATCTTCGCGCCCTTGGCGGCGTCGGAGATCGTCACCGCGACGGGGACGACCTCGGCGGCGCCGGAAGCTTCTACGGGGCTCACCGAGTTGGGGCGGATCGTGATCACTGGGACGCCGGTGCGCACGGAGGACTGCACGGTGACCGAACCACCGAAGATGCTCTGGGTCGCCGTGCCCTCGGCATCCACTCCGATCGCATCGGTCAGCAGGCCCGCGCCGATCTTGAAGGCCAGCCGGGCCGCGATCTCCTTGTTGTCCGGCGACGAGGAGACCAGCACGGCGGCCGGTGCGGCCTGGGCCACGACCGCGGCCAGGGCCTCGGCCTTGGGGGCGACGACGTAGGCGTCGAGGTCGTCGTTCTCCACGACGTAGACCTTCTCCGCGCCGTAGGCGCCCAGCGCGGCGGTGAGCGGGCCGGCCGTGCCGGTCGGGCCCAGCACAACAGCGGCCGGGGTTCCGAGCGCCCGGGCGGCCGTGAGCAGTTCGAACGTGGACTTCTTGACCGTGCCCTCGACCGAGTCGACGAGTACCAGTACTTCAGCCATGGTTTTCAGTTTCTCCTGACGATGCTGACTCAGACGAGCTTCTTGGACGCGAGGTAGTCGGCGATCTTGACGCCGCCGTCACCCTCGTCCTTCACGGTCTGTCCCGCGGCTCGCGGGGGGGCGTTCTCGAACGAGGACACTGCGGTCCAGGCACTGGCCAGGCCGACCTCGTCGGCGGCGACGCCCAGATCGGCCAGCGCGAGCGTGGCGATCGGCTTGCTCTTGGCCGCCATGATTCCCTTGAAGGACGGGTAGCGCGGCTCGTTGATCTTCTCGACCACGCTGATGACGGCCGGGGTGGATGCCGCGACGCTCGCATATCCAGTGTCGGTCACCCGCTCGATCGTGACGGTCGCGCCGTCGACGGTGACCTTGCGGGCCAGCGAAAGCTGCGGCGCGCCGAGCGCCTCGGCCACCAAAGCCGGCACCACGGACATGCGGGAGTCGGTGGCTTCGGAACCGGCGATCGCGACGTCCCATTCGACGGTGGCCAGCGCCTTGGCGATGACCTTCGCGGTCTGGATCGCGTCCGAGCCGTGCAGGGCCGGGTCGCTCACGTGAATCGCCTTGTCGGCCCCCATCGACAGTGCCTTGCGCAGCGATTCGGTGGCCCGGTCGGGGCCGACGGTCAGTAGCGTGACCTCTCCGCCGTGGGCTTCCTTGAGGCGCAGGCCCTCCTCGATCGCGAACTCGTCGATGTAGTTGATGACCGGGTCGACCGCGTCACGGTCGAGGGTGTTGTCGGCCGCGTTGAGCTTGCGGTCGCCCTCGGTGTCGGGCACCTGCTTCATCAGCACCACGATGTTCATGCGTTGGATCGCCTCTCAAATCATTGGGGAACGAGTGTCGCGAACGTCAGGAAATCATTGCGCGCACATCTCGCTGATTCTGCCGAGACTACCGACGAGTAGCAATATGACAGTGGTCTCGCCTCTGGCTGCGAGGCTACGGTGCGCGCATGCGAAGCGCCATCGCGCTCGCGGCCGCGGCCGGCGAAGGGGCGGTCGGCTGGTTCGAAGCGGGGATGTCATTATCCTGGCTAAGGAATAGCGACGACCCGAAGGCAGGCTGACATCTCCAGCGCAACCGAACGCGCAGCGGCAACGTCGCTTCGCAGCCGGGCCCTGTTCCCCGTCCTCGTCTACGTCGGGCTATTGGTCGCCACGGTCAGCAGCCTCGGCGCCCCGCTGGTACCGACGATCGCCGCCGACTACGGCGTCTCGATCGGCAATGCGCAGTGGTCACTGACGATCGTCCTCGTCGTCGGCGCGGTCGCCACCCCGGTCGTGGGTCGCTTCGGGGACGGCCCGCGCTCGCAGTTGGTCCTGATGACCGCGCTCGGCACGCTCGTCCTCGGCAACCTGCTGGCCGCCGTGCACGGCCCGTTCGGCCTGTTCATCTTTGGGCGCGGGCTGCAGGGCATCGGCCTGGCCCTGATGCCCTTGATCATGGGCATCGCCCGCGATCAACTGCCGCCCGAGCGCGTCCGTCCCGCGCTGGCCACCCTGTCGGTCACGGCCATTGCCGGCGTGGGCTTCGGCTATCCGCTCACCGGCTTCATCGCCGAACACTTCGACTTCCACATCGGCTACTGGATCGCCGCCGGGCTCAGCGTGGTGGCGTTCATCTTGGCCGGGCTGGTTGTCGCTCCGAGCCCGCACCGCATCTCTCGACGCTTCGACCTGGTGGGCGCGATCCTGCTCAGTCTCGGCCTGGCCGGCCTGTTGCTGAGCATCAGCTTCGCCGATGAGTGGGGGCTGGCCTCGGCCAAGTTCCTCACGTTATTCCCGGCCTCGCTGCTCGTTCTCGGCGTCTGGGCCTGGTTCGAGAATCGCCAGGACGTGCCGCTGGTCAACCTACGACTCATGCATCACCGCCTGGTCTTCTCGACCAACCTGACCGCGGCCCTGGCCGGCGTCGGGATGTACATGCTGACCTCGATGGTCATCCGCTATGTGCAGACACCGAGCACGGTCAGCTACGGACTTGGCGCGACCGTCCTGACGGCCGGCTTCATCCTGGTGCCGATGTCGGTGATGAGCCTGCTGTCGAGTCGCCTGGTCACCTATCTGAGCCGATGGGCCCGCCCCGACCAGTTGCTTCCCCTCGGCGTCCTCGTCCTGGCCCTGAGCATGGTCACCTTCGCCGTGGCCCGCAGCGAGCTGTGGCAGAACTTCCTGGTCATGGGCATCGCCGGCATCGGGGTGGGCTCGGTCTTCGCCGTGATCCCCCGCTTGATCGTTTCGGTGGTGGCCGCGGAGGAGACCAGCAGCGCGCTGGCCCTGACGCTCGTCGGTCGCTCGATCGGCTTCGCCATCGGCAGCGCGCTCAGCGCGACGATCCTCAGCGCGCACACCCCTGCCGGAACGCTCTATCCGAGCGATTCGGGCTACACGATCGGCGCTTGGATCGGCGCCGTCGTCACCGTCATCACGGCGCTGATCTGCTGGTCGCTGCGCCCGGCGCATCCCGGGCCGGAGTAGTCGGACTACGCCCCGTCCGGTTCTACGGCGGGCGGGGCCCCCTGCTCGGCCTGGTCGCTGGTGCGACGGTAGAGATAGGACAGCCCCAGCGCGACGGCGAGGGCCAGCGCGATCGTCGCCAACAGCAGGAAGAGCCCGGCGGGGTCGGCGGCGCCATGGTCAGAGTCGTCGATGAACGTGCCGCCGGTCAGTTCCGGACACTCGACGTGCACCGAGCCGCTCACCGGGGAGACGAACGTCGCCACCGCGTGGGTGGTCCGGCTGTCGGAACCCAGCGCGGAGATCTTGAGCGGCTGCGCGGTTCCTCCGGGCTCGGTGTAGGTACAGCTGAGCTCGCTGAGCGACGCCCCGCGATGCAGTAGCCCGACGATTCCGCCCGGAGTCGAGATCTCATAGGTGTGTCCAGCCGTGACGGCGACATTGAGCGGCGGAGTGGCATTGGCGTTGAACGAGTGATTCTCGGTGTGGTTCAGCACGGCATAGAGCAGGAGGAACACCACCCCGAACACCAGCGAGATGACCGCGACGATCCCGCGGTGGGGAACGGCGATCCGCGGTGCCGACGCGCTATGGGTTGAGGGCAACAGCCGCCTCCGTGGTCTGCACCATGAACGTCAGCGTCTCCTGCAGATAGAGCTCGATCTGATCCGCGTCGTGGGCGAGGTAACCGATGCTGACGTCCTGGCCGAGGTGAAGTGCGTAGTCACCGCCCCGAGTCGTCACGAGCGCCGCTCCTTCGATCGCCGGTGCCCAGATGATCTCGTCGACCACTCGGGCCAGATGTTGGTGAATCGGGTAGCCGTGATCGGAGGTCTCTGACACCAACGTGTACGCCTCCGCGCTCAGGGCCAGCGCGTACGGGCGGTTGACCCCGGCCAGGCGCAGCGCGCTGAGGGCCTGCGCGAGCGCCGTCGGGTAGGCCAGCACATCGGCCGGCAGGGCGATCGGCGCGTTGTCCGACGCCGGGCGAATCCCGGCGATCCCCGCCGGGGCCCAGCCGTCGAAGATGATCCGGTCCTCGGCGAAGGCCAACTGCTTGGCGGCATCCTTGGCCGGCTGCCAGTCGGCATCCTTCGCTCCGCGCTCCACGTCATCGACGCTGCGCCGCGAGACGCTGAAGGGCACCCGCAGTTCGATCACCGGCTGGGCCGCCCGGGCCCGGGCGCGCACGCCGACGGCGGGCGGCTCGAGCTCGATGAGATGCCCGGTGCCGACCGCGGCCAGCTCTTCCCCGGCCGGATCGAGGACGTCCACGATCCGGCGCCCAGCCACGTGCCGGGTGAAGGTGCGCCGGGTCTCCTCCTCGAGGTCGGCCCACGCCGCACCCGAGATCGGTGCCAGTTCACGATGCAGGTTGTTCATCGGTTGAGCTCCTTCGCAGACTGCCGATCCCGAGTGACGAGTCGGATGTGGGGACAGCGGGCCCAGCCGGGACAGGCGGGGGATCTTCCAGAAAGTCGACCGTCGGGACGAAGTAGAGGCTGCCCGTGACGACGGTGGAGAAGTCGAGGATCCGGTCGTAGTTTCCCGGCGGCCGGCCAATGAACATATTGCGCAACATCTGCTCGGTGACACTGGGCGTGCTGGCATAGCCGATGAAGTAGGTGCCGAACTCGCCATCTCCTACCGACCCGAAGGCCATGTTGCGGCGCAGGATCTGCCGCTCGGTGCCATCGGGGTCGACGATCGTGTTCAGGGCGACGTGGGAGTTGACCGGCAGCACGTCTTCGGCCAGCTCGACGTCGGGCAGTTTGGTGCGGCCGATGACCTTCTCCTGCTCCTCAATGGTCTCGGCGTCCCAGTGGCCCAGATCGTGCAGGTACTTCTGCACGATCACGTAGCTGCCGCCGGCGAAGGCCGGATCCGCCGCCCCGACGAGAGCGGCGCTCGCCGCGGCGGCATCGACCGGGTTCTCCGTGCCGTCGACGAAGCCGAGCAGATCACGTTGGTCGAAGTAGGCGAAGCCGTGCACCTCGTCGACCACCCGCACCGCACCGCCGAGGCGGCGCGTGATCAGGGTGGCCAACTCGAAGCACAGGTCGATTCGGTCGGCCCGGATGTGCAGCAGCACATCGCCCGCGGTGGCCACGGCGCGGTGCGCCCCGTCCAGCTCGATGAACGGGTGGAGCTCGGCCGGGCGGGGGCCGTCGTAGAGCCGATCCCAGGCCGTCGAGCCGATCCCCGCGATACAGCTCAGGCGATCCTCCGCGGCCCGGAAGCCCACCGCCCGCACCAGCCCACCGAGGTCGGCGAGCAGGTCACGAACCCCGGCCTCGCCGTCGGGCTCGACGACCAGCACCAGAAAGATCGCCGCCTGTGTCAGGGGTGCGAGCACGGGCTGCGAGGTCGGGACGCGAACGTCAGTCACCGAGTCACTCCCGTCCTTGCGCGGTCCGGCGGTTGCCGACCGCTACAGCCTAGGGTCGCCCGCCTTCGAGCCGCGAGACAGGCGCCCCCTAGCGTTGGGCGGATCGGGCTCCCTGGGTAGTGCCGACCGTGTAGGCCTCCAGCGCGTCGATGACGCCGGCCAGGCTGCCGGCCTCGGCGTAGGCGACTCGCTGCCGGCGGGCACCGGTTCCCCGAGCGCGGACCCGCGCCAACCCGGATTCGACCACCTCGACGTCTCCCGACACCCACAGCGCCGGTTTGACCCAGTCGACGAAGCGCTCGATCAGCTCCCAGGCCGGCACCGTGCTGGTGGCCTGGACGTCGACCAGGTCCTGCTCGATGCCCCATCGGGCCGCCCGCCAGGAGGCCGCCCGCAACACCTCGCTGCGCAGCGGCGCCGCGGGAACGCCGTCAGACCACTCGCCGGCGGCCGTGGCGACCATGGCCCGCACCAGCGCGGCGATGAGCACCGCGTCCTCCGCCTCGGCGCAGACGTCGGCCACCCGTACCTCGACGGTGGGGTAGCGCGCGGAGAGCCGAGCGTCGAAGTAGATCATCGCGTCATCCAGCGCGGCCCCAGTGGCCACCAGTGCCGCGCCGGCCCGTTCGTAGGTCTCGACATCGCCGAACAGCTCATAGCTGCCGGCCGTGGGCCACTGGCCCCATAGCAGCGAGCGGTAGCTGGCGTAACCGGTGTCCTCACCGGCCAGGAACGGAGAGTTGGCCGAGAGCGCGATCAATACGGCCAGCCAGCCGCGGATGCGGTCCAGCACGCCGACGCCCTCTGCGGGCGAGTCCACCGATACGTGGACATGCATGCCGCACGTCAGTTGCGTCCGGGCCAGCCGACCGAACACAGCGTTCATGTGCTCATAGCGCGCCCCTTGGGTCGTCGAGGCCGTCGCGTCCAGGGGGCTGGTGGCCGAGGCGATCAGGCGGCTGCCCCGCGAGCGGGCGGCCGCGGCCAGTTCAACCCGGCGCTGCCCGAGCTCCTGGCCCAGCTCGGCGATCGACCGGTGCGGGGCGGTGCCCAGCTCAGCCTGCTGCTGCTTGAACTCGTGCTCGAACTGACCGTCCGAGCGCTCGCCCGCCGCCGCCACCACCGCATCGCCGGAGGCCGCCAACATCGGCGAGCCCGAACGCACGAGCAGGAATTCCTCTTCAGCGCCAACGGTTCGGGTCACAGCTGCAGTCTGCCCAGCATCGCGGCAACCCAAGCGTGAGCCGAGTGGCCGTTCTGGGTACGCGTCGGGTGGAGCAATCGAGAGTGAGGATCTGAGCGTTGATGGAACTACGGCGCAGTGCGGACCGCCCGGTCATCGGGATCTCAGGATCGCGGGCGGAGGCCGAGTCGGCCCTGGGTCTTGTCCCCTGGGCCGGAGTGAGTCAGGCCTACCTGGCGGCAATCGAGCGGGCCGGGGGCATTCCCGTGGTCCTGCCGGTGAGTGAGCCCAGCAACGTTGCCCAGATCTGCCGGCGCCTCGACGGTTTGCTCCTCACCGGCGGCGGCGACATCAACCCACGCCGGTACGGCCAGCAGGCCGTCCCGCAGGTGTACGGAATCTCCGACGCCCGAGACGACTTCGAGTTCGCGTTGCTCGACCGGGCTACGCGCGAGAACCTTCCGGTCCTGGCAATCTGCCGGGGCCTGCAGATGCTCAACGTCGTCTTCGGCGGGACATTGCGCCAGCATCTGCCCGAACACCTGAGCCATATGGACCGCGCCAATGGGTACCTGCCCACCCAGCGAGCACTCATCGACCCCGATTCCCAGCTCAGCCAGGTCATCGGGGCCGATGAGGTCAAGATCAACTCGTTGCACCACCAGGCCGTCGATCAACTCGGCGCCGGCCTGCGCGTCACGGCGCGTACCGCCGACGTCGTCGAAGCCTTGGAGGTGATCGGTAGCGACACCGTCGTCGCCGTGCAGTGGCATCCCGAGTTGCTGATCGACATGACCGACAACCTGCGCCTCTTCGAATGGCTGGTGGCCACGGCCAGTCGCTGACCCGAATGGTCCGACTACAGCAGACCGTCGGTCGCTACCTCGGCCTCGCCCGACCTCGCGCGCCACACCAAGCCGGCGGTGACGGCCGCCACGATGGCGACGGCTAGGACGAGCCACCACCGACTGGGACGATCATCACCGAGGTGCTTCGAATGCTGCTTGATCGACTCGGCGACGGTGCCGGCAACGCTGCCAGTGACATCGCGAATCTCTTGGGCGACCTCATCGATGGAAATCGTGTTGCTCATGGGTACCCCTTCGGCACGACATCTTCCGGACCTCTCTGGGGTACCCCGCTGGGCTCCGGATGAAACGTTGACTTCGGTCGCCGGCCCTGCGAGCGTGGCCATTTCCGGCCACCGAAGCGAAGGACCGCCATGACTGCCGCCCACGCGGACTCTCTCCCCGACATTGGGATCCTGTTCTTCGGCACCGATACCTCGTATCCGTTGCTCGAGTTCGCCGACGCCACTCAAGAGCGGGGTTTCGACTCGATCGTGCTGCCCGAGCACACCCATATGCCCCTTTCGGCCGCCGCCGCCTACCCGCTCGGTGACCTACCCGAGCGTTACAAGCGTGTCCTGGATCCCTACATCGGTCTGGCGATGGTGGCCGCGCGCACGGACCTGAAGTTGGGCACCTGCATCTCCCTGATCGCCCAGCACGACCCGATCGCGCTTGCCAAGGCCATCGCCACGCTCGACCACCTCTCGGGCGGCCGGTTCACGCTCGGCGTCGGTTACGGCTGGAACCAGGCCGAGCTGGAGAACCACGGCGCGCAGTTCAGCCAGCGCCGGGCAATCGCGCGAGAGAACATCGCGGTCATGCGGGCGCTCTGGCGCGACGAGGAGGCCGAGTTCGCCGGCGAGCACGTCAACCTCTCCCCCAGCTGGGCCTGGCCGAAACCGGCCCAAGGTCCCGGCGTGCCCGTCCTGCTCGGCGTCGTCCCCACCGAACGCGGCTTCGCCGACATCATCGCCAATGCCGACGGCTGGATCCCCGGCGGTGACGACCTGGACCTCATGGCCGGCTGGTTCACCACCCTGCGCGAGCAGTGGGACGCCGCCGGCCGGGCCGAATCGGGGCCGATCATCTGGCCGATGGTCGGCGTCGTCGATGACGACACGTTGCGCCGCAAACTCGAACGCTTCCACGCCCTCGGCGTCGCCCAGGTGCTGCTCGACTTCCAGGCCGTCAGCCGCGCAGACACCATGCCGACCCTGGACCGCTACGCCAAGGTGGTTGCTGCATACCGGTCCTAGTCGGGGGCCACCCGAGGAGCGGCCCGCGCGGCGATCCATTCCTGGTTCAACCGGGCGTAGTCATCGGCGAAGCGGGCCAGCAGCAGACCGAACTGATCCAGCTCATCGGCGGTCCAATCGGCCAGCAGGTGGGAGAAGAACTCCCTGCGGCTGCGTTCGTGCTGGGCCATCACGGCCTCGCCGGCAGCGGTCGGCACCAACAGGCTGGCGCGCCCGTCGACCTGGTCGGCCCGCCGCTCGATCAGGCCCATCTTCACCAACGCGGTGACCTGCCGACTCACGGTGGACAGGTCGGAATCGACGCTGGCGGCCAGCGCGCTGGCCCGCATCGGGCCCTCGGCCCCCAGGCTGCGCAGCAGCACGTTCGCGGCCCACTCGACATCGTTCTGCGCGCCTTCGACCATCTTCGCCTTGACCCGGCTGAACGATCTGGTCAAATCCAGGAAGATGTTGGCCACGAGGACGACCCGGCTATCTCGGGTCGGTTCCGCGACCGCACCATTGGACATGGCGGCATTCTATTTGAAGCCCACGTGGGACAGGGGCTCAGTCGATGCCCGGCGTCGGCTCGCCGTACTCGGCGGCGAGGGCCAGCAACTCCGGCTCGCGCTGAATCCGCAGGGTGTTCATCACCATCGTGAGCGAGGTGTAGCAGCCGACGATGAAGAGCAGATCCATCAGCGCGCGGTAGTCGAGATCGACCGATAGGGCGGCCCAGGTTTCATCGCTCATGCCCGATTCATCAACCAGGTGCTCGACCGCGTCGACCAGCGTCCGTTCGGAATCCGACCAGTACGGCGACGTCGAGCCAACCTTGATCGCCTCGATGTCCTCTCGGGTCAGACCGAGGGCCAGGGAGACGCGCAGATGGCTGGACCACATGTAGCGACAATGCCGAATCCAGGCGACCCGCTGGATGGCCAACTGCCGCAGCCGGACCGGAAGACTCACCGCCGGGGACAGCAGATAGCCATTGAGGTTGAGCCAGGGCTTGGCCAGGGCCGGGTACTGGGCGAAGGTCCGCAGCACGTGATTGCTCTGGCTGGTCGGGGCCGGGCCGGAGGGCTGACCCGCGTTGACGTTTCCCATGGCGCTGAACACCTCCCGCGCCTCGTCGCTCCACTGCTCTGGCGTCAGTTGCGGGATACGGGCAGCCGGGTCGGTCACGGGTCCTCCTCAGATCAGGGTGGCTTGGACCTTAGTGGGCGCGATGATTGGCCGCTGCTCATTCCGGGCAGGACGATGTCATGACCGGCGCAGATCAGAGCGGGCCCGAGCACAACCTCCGGCTTCCCGCGTCGGACCGGGCCCCGGAACTGGCCCGCAGTTATCTGCTCCGCCACGCTCCGCCCTTGTCGGCCACGGTTCGCGATGATGCCGAGCTACTCGTCAGCGAACTGGTGACCAACGCGGTGCGCCACGGCCGCTCGCCGATCACGCTGCACGTCAGCCCCAACCACCGCGGCGTCTACGTCGCCGTCAGCGACGCCGGCGAGCAGCGCCCGAGCGCGCCCGCCACCGTCGGGCACCAGGCCGAATCCGGTCGCGGGCTGCTCATCGTCAACGCTCTCGCCATTCGCTGGGGCGTGACGCAGCACGAGCACAGCGACGGAAAGTCAGTGTGGTTCGAGATCTGACGCCGAGACCTGGGCGACCAATTCGGGCACCCGACGGCGCACCAGCTTGCCGGTCTCGGTTCGAGGCAGCTCCGGGACGAACCAGAAGCGCCCGGGGGTCTTGCTGGAGCGGAGTACACCGAGGGCGAAACTGCGCAGCTCCTCGGCATCGACGGGCACTCCCGGCCGGGCCACCACCGCCGCCTCGATGCGCTGGCCCCACTCGGGGTCGGCTACGCCGAAGACCACCGCGTCGGCCACGCCCGGGTGACGTAGCAGGACATCCTCGATCTCGGCCGGGGCGATATTTTCACCGCCCCGGATGATCGTGTCGTCGGTCCGGCCGCTGATGAACAAGAAGCCGCCGTCATCGACGTAGCCCTCGTCGCGAGTGTCGAAGAACCCGCGCTCGTCGACCAGGCGGCCCACGCCGGCGTACTCGGCCGAGACCTGCTCGCCGCGCACACAGATCCGTCCGAGCTGGCCCGGGCCGGCCAGCTCGTCATCCGGACCGCGGATCTCGAGTTCGATGCCGGGTAGGGGCTGGCCGACCGAGCTCAGCCGGGCCCGTACATCGGGGTCGTCGGAGGCGAGCGCGGCCCGATGATCGGCCGGGCCGAGCAGAGCGACGGTGGAGCTGGTCTCGGTAAGGCCGTAGGCGTTGACGAAGTCGACCTCGGGCCACTCCAGCAGGGCCCGCTCGATCAGCGCGGTCGGCATCGGCGCCCCGCCGTAGGAGAGGGAGCGCAGCGTCGGCACCGAGTGATCGCCGTCGCTCTCGATGATCCGCGTGAGCATCGTCGGCACGATCATTGCGCTGGTCACGCCTTCATCGCGGACGGTCTGCAGCCAGTCGGTCGCGGTGAACGCCTCGAGCACCAGTGCCCGGCGCCCGGCGAAGAGATTGGTGATCACGTTGGCCACTGCGGCGATGTGGTACGGCGGGACGCTGACCAGGGCCGCGTCCGTTTCGCCGGCCGAGGCGAACTCGACCGAGCCGAGCACATACGAGACGAGGTTGGAGTGGCGCAGCAGTACGCCCTTGGGCGCCGACGTCGACCCACTGGTGTAGATGATGACGGCGGTGTCGGCATCGTCGTCGTCGGGCTCGCTCAGCGCGGTCGCGCCCACCCCGCCGCTGGTCGCCGCCAGCCATTCGTCGATGGTGAGCGCCTGGATCGCGTTGCGTTGCAGCGCTCCGACCGCATCGGGATCGGCAATGCCCAGCGCACCAGGGTGGTGGGCCAGCAACTCATCGAGCTGGGCCTTCCCCAAGCGGTAGTTGAGGGGCACCAGCGGGATTCCGGCCCGCGCCGCCGCGAACAACGCGATCGGGAACGCGGGACCGTTGACCCCGAGGTAGACGATGGCCGTCGCCCCATGTTCGCGGGCCAGTGCGGCGCCGGCGGCCGCCCGCTCGGCCAGCCCGGACGCGGTGATGCCGTCGGCGCGCGGCCCGACCAGGACGCGATCACCGAACCCGTCCGTAGCCATGTCGAGCAGCATCGTCAGGCGCACCGGGTGCTCCGATCAGTCCGAGGCGGGCAGCGGCTTGGCGTCGCGGACGGCCAACAACTGGCCGTCGATTGCCAATGCCGATGCACCGGGCTTGGTGCAGAGGACCTCGATCGTGTCGGCCGGGTCGACGTAGCGCTTGCCGAGCAGCGTCGGCCCGGCGTGGGCCGGATCGGCCTGGGCCTCGGGTGCGGTCTCGCCCTTGGCGACCATGGCCACACCCCCACAGGTCAGCTCGACCTCGGCCTCGGGGGCACGCATGACGATCACCGCCGTCGCGTCGACGGCGCTGATGAACGCCTGCCCAACTTGGAGCTTCACAGCCATTGTTCGTACTCCTTGGTGATCGAAATCTGGGGACCAGGTTATTGAGTCGGCCGACGGATGTCGCTACCGACCGAGCCAGACCGGCGGACGTTTCTCCGCGAAGGCCTTCGCGCCTTCCTGGGCATCCTGCGAGGCGAAGACCGGCGCGTAGAGCTCGGCCTGACGCTCCCAGCCCTCCTCGAACGTCCAGTCGGCCGCCTCGCGCGCGATCTGCTTGGTGATCGCGATCGCCAGTGGCCCGTTCGCGGCAATCTTGGCCGCCAACTCCAGAGCGCCGTCGAGCGCCTCGCCGTCGGGCGTGATGCGATTGACCAGGCCCAGCGCGGCCGCCCGCTCAGCGGTGATCGGGTCGCCGGTCAGCAACAACTCCAGCGCGATCGCATAGGGAATGCGCTGCGGCAGCAGGATGGCCGCCCCACCGCCGGGCACGAGGGCCCGCTTGACCTCAGGCACCCCGAAGCGGCTGCTCGCCCCGGCCACGGTCAGATCGCAGGCCAGCATCAGCTCGAAGCCACCAGCCAGGGCCCAGCCCTCGACGGCGGCGATGAGCGGCTTGCGCGGAGGCGTACTGGTGATCCCACCGAAACCGCGCCCGGGAATGTTGGGCTTGTCGCCGCTCAGGAAACCCTTGAGGTCCATGCCGGCGCAGAAGGTGCCGCCGGCGCCGGTCAGGACACCGACCCGCAGGTCGTCGTCGGCGTCCAGCTCATCAGCAGCGGCGGCCATCGCGCGGGCCGCGGCCCCGTTGAGGGCGTTCTTCACCTCAGGCCGGTTGATCGTGATGACCAGGACGTGATCGCGCCGTTCGAGCAGGATCGGCTCAGACATCGTCGGCCACCCGGATGACGACCTTGCCGGTGGGCAGGCGGTCGGCGACTCGCTGCAGGGCCAGCGATACGTCCTCGAGGTCATGGACCTCGGAGACGGCCGGCCGCATGCCCTGCTTGATCAACTCGGCCAGCACCTCACGACCGCGCGCGGTTTCGGCCGGCAACTTGGCGTTCCAGCTGCGAACCTCCATCCCGCGCACGGTGACGTTCTTCAGCAGCACCAGATTGAGCGGGATCCGGGGGATCTCGCCGGCCGCGAAGCCGATGCTGACGAAGCGTCCGCCCCAGCGGACGGCCCGCAGGGCGGGCTCGGCGAAGCGATCACCGACCGGGTCGATCACCAGGTCGGCGCCCTCGCCGGTGATCTCCTTGATGCGGTCCTTGAGGTTCTCGGTGGAGTAGTCGATCCCGGCCTCGGCCCCGAGTTCCTTGGCGATGGCCAGGCGCTGCGGCGACGATGCGGCGGCCAGGACGCGCGCGCCCAGACGGGTCGCGACGTCGACCATCGCGGTACCGACGCCACCGGCCGCGCCGAGGACGACGACCCATTCACCAGGCTGCAGGCCGCCGGCGGTGACCAGGCCGTGGTAGGCCGTCATGTACGTGACCCGGAAGGCCGCCGCCTCGATCATCGACAGGCCCTCGGGGATCGGGAACAGCGCGCTGGGCGGCACGACGATCTGCTCGCCGAAGCCGCCTTCCATCGCCGAGCCGTAAACCGCATCGCCGACGGCGAACCCCGTGACGCCTTCGCCCACCACGGCCACCCGGCCGGCGAACTCGTTGCCGGGCGTGAACGGGAGCGGGATCGAGACCTGGTACTTGTCGGCGATCAGCAGCAGGTCCGGGTAGTTGAGGGCCGCCGCCTTGACGTCGACCAACACGTGGCCGGGTTTGAGCTCCGGAGCCGGAATGTCGCGGATAACGACCTGGTCCGGGCCTCCGTAGGCCTCACAGCGAGCGGCTTTCATGCGGTCTCCCACTTCTTTGCGGTGACGAGCAGGCAAATCATATGCCTATATCGACGTAGCGCCCGAACGCTCCGTCAGCCCTCGGTCAGCCAGAGACCGACGCGGATCGCGTCCCGGCCCTCGATCTTGCGTTCCATCAGTTCGATCGCCTGCCCGAACTGGTCGAGGGCGAAGAACTCGCCGACGACCTTGCTGGTGGGGACGAGCCCATCGGCGATCATCTTGGTCGACGCGGCAAAGTCCAGGCCCATGCCGGGCAGGATCCGGATGCGGCGCATGGGGATCCAGTCGCTGATGAAACCCTCGACCGGCTTGCGGTCCTTCATCCCGGCGATGACCAGGGCACCGCCGACCCGAAGCATCTGCATGGCCTGGGTCACCGTGCTCGTAGTCCCGGGAACGGCATCGACGACCACGTCGGCCCCCACCCCGTCGGTGAACGCGCGCACGGCCTCGACCGCGTCCTGCGCATCCACGTCGATCGTCAGCTCGACGCCCACCGAGCGGGCCACCTGCAGCCGGAAGGCGTCGGCGCTGCGACCGGTCAGGATGACCCGGCCGGCTCCGGCGACCCGGGCGGCGACGGCGGTGGCCAATCCCATGTGGCCCGGCCCCATCACGACGACGGTGTCACCGGCCTGGACCGGTTCGACCCAGGTGACCGCGCTGGCCAGGGGCTCGGCAAACGTCACTTCGGAGGCCGGGATGTCCACGGGCGCCTTGAACACCGCGGTGCCGGGCTGCAGATCCATGTAGTCGGCAAAACCGCCGTACAGACCCGATCCCTCGGTCACGGCGTAGTCGTGGCCATAGATGCGCCGACGGCCGTCGGGCAGCCACCGGCCGTTGGCCACGACGACCCGGTCGCCCTCGGCCACGCCCCAGGTGGCCGCGGCGAGCTCGCTGAGCTGCTCGATCCGACCGACGATCTCGTGCCCGGGGATGGACGGGTACTCACCACCCCAGGGGGTGTGTTGCACGCCCTCGAGCATGTTGATGTCGCTGTGGCACATACCGGCCGCCTCGACCCGCAGGATGGCGCCGCCCTCGACCGGCCGATCCGGCACGGGCAACTCCCGCAGCTCCCAGGTGCCGTCACCGGCGAAGACCACCGCGCGGCTCATCCGAGACATCGACAGCCTCCAAGATTGGGCGCTAGCGCGAACGTGCGGTGCTAAATAGTCTAAGCAGATTACTTATTTAGTCCATAGGCCCGGAGCCGGGATCGGCGCGCAGGGAGTCATCGATGACCGCACCGTTGGACGAGGCCGGTGTCGCCGCGTTCCTCGACGTGAACACCTATCCGACCCCCGCTGCGACCAACGTCATGCGGCAGGCCTCGGTGAACCTCATCTTCGCCCAGGTCTGGAGCCGCCCGGGGCTGACCCGGCGCGAGCGTCGCTGGCTGTCTCTGACGTGCGCCGGCGCGGCCGGTGCTGCCGTGGGTCTCGCGGCCCACATGTACGGCGCACTCAACAGTGGCGAGATCAGCGACGAGGAGATGGGCGAGTTCCTGCTGCAGATCGCGTGCTACCTCGGCTGGCCGCGGGCGACCCCGATCGATGCCAGTCTGACCCAGACGCTCGAACGCATCGCAACCGAGCGTGGGACCGACCCGCCGTCGCGCGAGTACACCTCGCTGCGCACGGAGGATCTGGGCGAGTTGCTGACCGACGCCGCGGGCCTGCGGGCCGAGGTGGTCGGGACGCCCGGGCCGGGCGGGACGCCGCTGAGCGATCTGTGGGCCGCCGGCCTGGAGTACGGCCAGCTCTGGTCACGTCCGCAGCTGGCGCGTTCCGATCGGCGGCTGATCACCATCGCCGCGCTGGCCATCGCCAACGCGACCGAGATGCTCGGCGAGCACGTCGCGGCGGCACTGGCCGCGGACGAGTTCGGCGAGGCCGCCCTGTTCGAGGTGTCGCTGCACGTGGCGTGCTACGCCGGCATCCCGGTCGGGCGGCGGATCGACGACGCGATCATCGCTGCGCGCTGAACTCCTTCAGGGCGGCGATGTCGCTCACGCGGGCTCGGTGGGTGGTCGCGGCGGGCTGCGCGGCCAGGGTGGTCACCCCGCCGGCCGCGAAGGCGGCCACCCGTTCGGCGACATAGGACCGCGGGCCGACGAGCGAGACGCCGGCGGCCAGTTCGGCCGGGACGGCCGCGGCCGCTTCGTCCTTGCGGCCGCTGAGGTAGAGCTCCTGGATGCGCAGGGCGGGCTCCTCGAACCCGAACCGCATAACCAGCTGGGTGTAGAAGTTCTGCCCCTTCGCGCCCATCCCACCGACGTAGAGCGCCAGCTGGGCCCGGACGGCCTGCATGGCCCGCTCGATCTCCTCGGCGTCCTCGGAGATCAGCAACTTGGTCGTGGCCACGATGTCGAGCGGGTCCAGCTCCGGCGCGCGCTTGGCCCGTCCGGCCGCCAGCGCCGCCCCGAAGGCGGCCTCGGCCTGGTCGGGCAGGAAGAACATCGGCTGCCAGGCATCACAGATCTCTGCCGCCAGCGTGACGCTGCGCGGGCCCATCGCGGCGAGCAGGATCGGGATCCGCTCACGCACCGGCCGGTTGATCAACTTCAGCGGCTTGCCCAGCCCGCTTCCGCCGTCCTCGACCGTGAGCGGAACCTGGTAGTACCGGCCGTGGAAATCCAGCACCTCGCGCCGCCACACCGTGCGGCAGATCTCGATCACCTCGCGGGTGCGACCCAGCGGGGCGTCGAAGCGCACCCCGTGGAAGCCTTCGATGACCTGGGGACCGGAGGAGCCGATGCCGAGCATGAACCGGCCCCCCGAGACGTAGTCCAGGCCGGCCGCGGTCATCGCCAGCAGGCTGGGCGTGCGCGAGTACAGGTTCAGGATGCTGGAGGCGAGGGTCACCGTGCTCGTCTTCGCGGCCAGGTAACCCAGCAGGCTGACCGAATCGAAGCTGTAGGCCTCGGGCACGAGCGCGACATCCAGGCCGGCGGCCTCGAAGTCGGCCAGCTCCTCGGCCACCTCGGCGAAACCGCCGGCGTAGCTCAGCGGCATGCCGATCCGCATGAAGCTCAGGCCTCGATCACCACGGCGCCGCCCTGGCCGCCGGCGGCGCACATGGCCGCCACCGCGATGCCGCCGCCGCGGCGCTGCAGCTCGTGGGCCAACGTCGTGAGCATCCGGGCGCCGGTCGCGGCGACCGGGTGACCCAGGCTGCAGCCACTGCCGTAGATGTTGACCCTGGCATCGTCGAGGCCGTGCTGGCGCACGGCGGCGATCGGCACCGACGCGAACGCCTCGTTGATCTCCCACAAGTCGACGTCGGCGACGTCGAGTCCGGCGCGCTTGAGGACCAGCGGGATCACCTCGACGCCGCCGAGGCCGGTGCGGTGCGGTGCGACACCGATCGCCGCCCAGGCGCGGACACGGGCCAGCGGCGTCAATCCGCGCTCGGTGGCGAGCTCATCGCTGACGATCGTGAGCGCCGCGGCGGCGTCATTGATGCCGGCTGCGTTGCCCGCGGTGATGCTGAACCCGTCGATCTCGGGGTGCAGCGGCTTGAGCGAGGCCAGCTTCTCCAGTGTGGATCCGCGGCGCGGGTGCTCGTCGGTCGTGAACCGGACCGGCTGGTCGTCGAGCGTCAGGTCAAGCGGCAGGATCTCCTCGTCGAAGACGCCGGCGTCGATGGCCGCGATCGCGCGGTCGTTCGAGCGCTTGGCCCAGGCATCGAGTTCCTCGCGGGTGATGCCGTACTCGAGGGCGGTCTGCCAACCAACCGACAACAGCACATCGTCGGTGGCGCCGTCGTAGTACGGGAAGGTCGGCCCGAAACCGGTGCGGCGCTCCTCCGACCCGGGGATGCGCCACGACAGCGTCGGCTGCATGGACGCGGCGTGCGTACCGCCGGCGATGACGGCGTGGTCCATACCGGAGCGGATGGTCGCGGCGGCATTGCCGACGGCGGTCAGGCTGCCGGCGCAGTGCCGGTTGATGGCCTGGCCGGGCACGTGGGTCAGCCCGGCCGCGACGGCCGCGTAGCGGGCGATGTCCCCGCCGCCGGCCAGGGCCTCGGCCAGGATGATGTCGTCGATGTCACCGGCGGCCAGGCCGGAGCGCTCCAGTGCGGCCTGGACCACCTGGGTGGCCAGCCACTCGGCCGATGTGTTGCGCAGCGTGCCCTTGTACGAGGTTCCGACGGGCGTGCGTACCGCGCTGATGATGACTGCTTCGGTCACTTCGAATCCTCTTTCGGGACGCGCCGTAGGACGCCGTAAAACAGTAGAATCAGTTGTACATAAGCGTACGCCGGTCGCTAGCCGGCTTCCGCCAGCAGCGCAGCGACCAAGGTCGGGACGTCGGCCAGCGACCGGAGCATGTCGGTCAGGTGGGTGCAGCCCGCGGTGCCCCGCAGTGCGCGCAGGGCGGTCGGGCGGAACTCGGCCAGCGGGCGACCGACGAGCGTGCTCGCGCCGGCGACGGCGAGTGGACACTCCGTGTGGGGCAAGGACCGCGGAACCGGCTGGACTCCGCGCAGCGTGCCGGTCTCGAGGTCAGCCTGAGCGTGCAGCGTGTATTCGTGCAGGGACTGCCGCGAGCCGTCGGGCATGGTGGCGGAATCCTGGAAGAACCCGTCAATACCGACGACGTCGCCGTCGAGCCACACGTCCAGGCGACGCGAGCGGCGAAAGGACATGCCGTCGGTCGAAGCCAACTCGTGCCAGGCCTGGGGGTCGGACCCATCGGTCAGGTCACCGCATTCGTCGGGCGTCCGGGTCAGCCGCGCGGTGCCGTCCTCTCGCAGCGCGGTGGATCCTGTGCGCAGGCCGACGCAGACATCGCGCACGACCCGTTTGCCCAGCGCCGGCGCGGCGGCGACGAGCAGGTCCTCACGGCGACGCCACCGCAAGGGCGCGTAGTTCGACACCAGCGACGCACCGGGGATGTCATCGAGCAGCAGGTGCAGCGGGCGGCAACTGGCGACCGTGGCCGGGGCGTGCTCGGCCAGTTGGGCCCGGTAGCCACTCATGCTCGGGGCACCGACCAGGGCCTCGATCCCCGGAACGGCCGGCGACGTGATGACGGCGCCGATCCGGCTGTCCGGGCCCACGATCACCTGCATCGTGTCCTCGGCGTTCACCCGGGCCGCTCGCGTGCTCGGCGTGATCAGGTCCCGCGCCCGCCCGGACAGCACCGTCTCGGTGCCCAGACCCCCGGGCCAGCGAGCGTCGATCGTGCTGGTGCGGCGGATCGAACCGGCCCGGCGCGGCGGCGTGCGCTGCGTCGGATCGGCCGGGATGGCCGTCAGCAGGTCCGGCAGCGCGTCGGTCACGCTCAGAGCCGTTCGATGATGGTGGCGTTGGCCATGCCGCCACCCTCACACATGGTCTGCAACCCGTAACGTCCGTCGGTCGCTTCGAGGTAGTTGACCAGCGTGGACATCAGGCGCAGCCCGGAGCCGCCCAGCGGATGCCCCAACGCGATCGCGCCGCCACGCGGGTTGAGCCCGGCGGGGTCGGTGCCGAACTCGCGTTCCCAGGCCAGCGGCACCGAGGCGAACGCCTCATTGACCTCGTAGGCGTCGATGTCCTCCAGGGTCAGACCAGAGCGGTTGAGGATGCGGGTCGTGGCCGGGATGACGCCCGTCAGCATCAGCAGCGGGTCGCTGCCACAGACGGCGAAGGAGTGGAACCGCGCGCGGGGGCGAAGGCCTAGCGCGCTCGCGGTCTCCTCGCTCATGATCAGGGCGGCGGACGCCCCGTCGGTCAACGGCGAGGAGTTGCCGGCGGTGATCTGCCAGCCGATCTCGGGGAAGCGCTCGGCAAAGGCCTCGTCGTAGTAGGCCGGCTTCAACCCGGCCAGCCCTTCGACGGTCGTCGTCGGCCGGACGGTCTCATCGACGGTGTGCACAGCGCCATTGGGCAGTTGCACCGGGATGATCTCGTTGGCGAACCCGCCGCTGGACCCGGCGTCGGCGGCCAGGTGGTGCGACCGGGCGGCGTAGGCGTCCAGCGCCTCGCGATCAAGCTTCCACCGCGAGGCGATCAACTCCGCGCCCACGCCCTGGGGGGCCAGCCCCTCGGGATAGCGCTGCGCGAGCGGCGCGAACGGATTGCGCCCGTTGCGCGACGACCCGATCGGCACCCGGCTCATCGACTCCACCCCGCAGGCGATGACGATGTCGTATGCCCCGGCCATGACGCCCTGGGCCGCGAAGTGCGCGGCCTGCTGGCTCGAGCCGCACTGGCGGTCGACGGTCGTGCCGGGCACCGCCTCGGGGAAGCCCGCGGTCAGCAGCGCCGTCCGGGCGATGTTGTTCGCCTGATCACCGATCTGCCCCACGCAGCCGGCAATCACGTCATCGACGCGGCCCGGATCGACGCCCGTCCGTTCGAGCAGGGCGGTCAGGGTCTGCGCGAGGAGGGCGGCCGGATGCAGCTCGGACAAAGCCCCTCCGGGCTTGCCCCGGCCGGACGCGGTGCGGACGATGTCGACGATGACGGCGGAGTTCATAATAGTTGACTAGGTCAGCGCATACCCATCTGTCAAGTTCGAGTGGCCTGCCGCACCACGGCGACCAGCCAATCGTCGATGATCTCCCAGAGCTGGACGCGGGTAGAGGCGAAGTTGTGCATGTGGGCCATCCGGGGCATCACGACCGTCGTGATGTGCGGTGACGCCGCGTAGGCCGACGGCTCGAGCGCGGGCTCGAGGACGACGTCTATCTCGCCCGCGACGACCAGCACCGGGCACTGGATTCGGGCCGCCTCGGCCGCCACCGCCAGCGGGTCGCGAGGGCGCCGCTCGGACCGGAGCGCCGGTCCCCCCGGGTTGTACGGCGTCGACCAGGCTGCCCCCGACGTCAGCGTCCCCGGGAGTTTGGTCATGTCGGCCAGCACGATCTCCTCCGGGACGTCGGGAAAGTGAAACGTCGGGGTCAACGGGTGATCGCGTCCGTTGCCGGCCCGCAGGTTCAGCACATCATCGAGCGAGAGCGAGTCGGGCCACGGGGTCTGCGGGTCGCGCGCGCTGTAACCGAGCACGCCGATTGCGTCGAAGACCGCCTCGGTGCCTTGGCTGATGATGAGCAGAAAGCCGCCGAAGGATTGCCCGAGTGCCGCGGTGGCGGCGATCTGGATGGGTCCGATGCCGGCCAGCAGCGCGCCCGCCGCCAGGGCCGCGCCGATCTCGCGGGCGGCATGGGCATTCGCCCGGGCCACCGCGTCGTAGTCCAGTGCCCGCTGCGGCTGGTCGCTGGTGCCCACCCCGAGGTGATCGCAACCGATGAACAGGTGCCCCGTGCGCAGGTGGTGCTCGACCTCGCTGTAGCCCGGGTGTCCGGGCAGCTGAAGGTCCCAGTAGTCGCGGGTGTAACCGCCGCCGGGGAAGCCGAAGATCACGGTTCGCGGGCCGCCACGGGACAGGTCCTCGGGCAACCAGACGGTCGCACCCACGCTCAGCGTTTCACCGGTTCCGACCGCCTGCGTGACGTCGACCCGAATGTCGTGGCCCTGGGCCATCGCGCCTCCCCCTGTCTTGCGTCGCTCCGTGGCGACGTTCACACTGCAGGAGCCTAATTAGTCATTTGAATGCACTGGAAAGGCCACGACCTTGACCTCGATCCCCGCGCTGCCAGTTCCCGACCTCCCGCAGAGTCGCCGCTTCGAAGGGCAGGTCGTGTTCATCACCGGCGTCGCCCGCGGTCAGGGGCGCGCCGAGGCGGTTCGCTTCGCGGCTGAGGGCGCGGACATCATCGGTCTGGACATCTGCGCCGACCTGGAGACGACGGTCTACCCCGGGCCGACACCCGACGACCTCGAGGAGACCGCGCGGCTGGTCGAGAAGCAGGGCCAGCGGGCGGTCATGAGCATCGGCGATGTGCGCGACTACGAGCAGGTGAAGGCAGCGCTGGACCTCGGCGTCTCGCAGCTGGGCCGCCTGGACGTCGTCGTGGCCAACGCCGGCATGACGACGATGGCCAACGCCTGGGAGATCCCGCTCGAGAACTGGGAGGCGACGATCGGCATCTGCCTGACCGGCGCCTATTACACCGCCCGGGCCGCCATCCCGATCATGATCGAACAAGGCACCGGCGGCGCCATCGTCTTCACCAGTTCGGTGGCCGGCCTGCGTGGCCTGCCGATGATCGCCGACTACGTGGCCGCCAAGCATGGGGTGACCGGCCTGGCCAAGGTGCTGGCCAATGAGCTCGGCAAGTACCGCATCCGGGTGAACTCGGTGCACCCGCACGGCGTCAACACCGGCCTCAAGCCGGGCATGCGCGAGTTGCTTGAGCAGGAGCCCGAACTGAGCGCGTTCTACCAGGGGGCGTTGCCCGATCAGGTCAGCGAACCAGAGGACATCGCCGCCGCGATCGCGTGGCTGGCGTCCAACGAGGCGCGGCACGTGACCGGGACACAGCTCTCGATCGACCTCGGCGCGGTCAACCACTGACATGCAGACCGGCCTCGAGAACAAGGTCGTCGTCGTCACCGGCGCCACCGCGAACATCGGGAGGGGCATCGCACTGGCCTTCGCCGCCGAGGGCTCTCGGGTCGTGGTCAGCGGCCGCGACGCCGAGGCCGGTCACCTGGTGGTGAAGCTGGCGCTAGAGGCGGGGGCGGCGGCCGCGATCTGGCAGCGGGCCGACGTCACTGTCGATGCCGACGTCGACGCGCTGATCGCCGCGACCATCGAGGAGTTCGGGCAGCTCGACGTGCTGGTCAACAACGTCGGCGGCAACTCGGTGGTGGCCCCGTTCGTCGACACGACCCCGGACCAGTGGCGCTACGACCTCGACGTCAACGTCATGAGCGTGCTGCGGGGCACCCGCGCCGCGCTGCCGCACATGTTGGCCCGGGGCAGTGGCCGCATCATCAACATCGGGTCGACCGCCGGCGTGATCGGTGACCGGATGATGTCGGTGTACTCGGCCGGGAAGGGGGCCGTGCACGCGTTCACCAGCGTGCTCGCCCTCGAACTCGGCGAGTCCGGCATCACGGTCAACGCCATCGCGCCCTACGCCACCCGGTCGGAGGATCCGCGCAGCGACATGAGTTCGGGCAGCCGCATCCATCCCGAGACCGGGGTGTTCGCCCTGGCCCGGGCGGCCGACCCCGAGCTGTTCGAGACCGTGCGGCGGCGCACCGCGCTCGTGCGCCAGCAGGCCCGGCCGTCCGAGATCGGGGCGGCCGCGGTGTACCTGGCCTCCGATCAGGCCGCCTTCGTGACCGGCCACCTGCTCAAGGTCGACGGCGGCGTAGGCCTGGTATGACCGTCGCCGACCGGCCCCTCGTCCTGTGCCACTTCACCGCCGTGCACCTGACTCCGCCGGAGTTGGTCGACCTCGCCGCCCAGACCGGTTTCACCGCCGTCGCGCCGATGTTGTACTTCCCGCCCGCCTTCAGTGCCGGCTTCCCGGTGCTGGGTGATACGCCGATGCGGCGCGAGACCAAGCAACGGCTGGAGGACACCGGAGTCGTGCTCTTCGATGCCGCGACCTGCCGGCTCGAGCCCGAGACCGACGTCCGCGCTGAGTTCGGGCCGCTGGTCGAGACGGCCGCCTACCTCGGCGCCTGGACGGTGAACATCAACGGCAGCGATCCCGACGAGTCGCGGCTGGCCGACAACTTCGCCGCCCTTTGCGCGCTGATCGGCGAGCACGGCCTCAGCGCCGGCCTGGAGTTCATGATGAGCACCCGGGTGCGCACGCTCGGCGACGCCTTGCGCCTCATCGAGCGATCCGGCGTCGACAACGCCCGGCTGACGGTCGACGCGCTGCACCTGTCCCGCTCAGGCGGTACCGCAGCGGAGATCGCCCAGCTGCGACCGGACCAGATCTCCTACGTCCAGCTCTGCGACGGCCCGGCCCAGGTGCCCGAACAGGGCTGGTCCTGGGAGAACGCCGGCCATCGTCAACTGCCCGGCGACGGCGTGCTTCCGGTGCAGGCCTTGGTCGATGCGGTGGGGCCCGACGTGGCCCTCGGCGTCGAGGTGCCCAGCGCGGAACGCGTGGCCGACGGCGTATCCGACGCGGCGTTCGCCGAGCAGGCCATGCGCTCGGTCCGGCGACTACTGGGCCGCGCCTGAGCGGTCCGGATTGCGCTGCTCCACGATCGCGGCAAAGCGTTCCCGCACCTCCGGGATCCGCTCGTCGTGGGTGAAGACGAACAGCTGATCGCGCGCCACGGCCTCGAAGGCGCAGCGAGCCGACTCCTGCGGCGTGATCGCGGCTGGGTTCTCGGCCCGGCTCATGCCCGTCGCCACCTGCCCGGGCAGCAACAGGGTCACCCCGATCGGTGCCTGCGCCTCGATCAGCTCGTGGTGCAGGGTTTCGCACAGCCCCAGTAGCGCGTGTTTGGCCGCCACGTACGGACTGATCCCGGCGCGGGCGGTCACCGACGCCATCGAGCCGGTGACGATCAGGTGCGCGGGCGCGTCGACCTCGAGCAGCCGGGGCACGAAGGCGCGCACGAGATGCACGGTGGCCATGAAGTTGACGTCCATGACCCGTTTCCACTCCGCGGCCGGGATCAGCCAGCTCGGCCCGTGCACGACGATGCCGGCGTTCGAGCAGACCAGCTGGACCCGGCCCAGGCCGAACGCGGTGTCGGCAATGTGCTCGATGTCCTCGACGTGAGCGACATCGGCGACCAGCGTCGTCACGTCGGCGCCGGCCTCCCGCAGCTGCGCGGCGGCCTCTTCCAGGGCCTCTGCCCGGCGGTCGACGAGCAGGATGCGTAATCCGGCGGTAGCCGCCGCCTCGGCGAGGGCCAGACCGATACCGCTCGCTCCCCCGGTGACGACGGCCACGCAGCCGGGCTGCAGTTGCACGGGCTCAGGTCCGCAGGCGCTCGAACGTGGCGGCCACCATGGCCGTCTGCAGGTACTCGATGCGCAGGCCGTGCAGCGTCTCGGGATGGGTGAAGGCCACCTTGGCCGCGCCGTCCTCACCCTGAACGACGGTGTCGGTCTGGTTGTTGAAAACCAGGCACTGCCCCGGCACGTCGTCCACACCGAACGCGATGTGGTGCAGGCCTTCGCCCACGCTCGGGCCCCAGATGGTTTCGTTCTCGGTCATCTGCACCAGCTCCAGGAAGGGCGGGCCCTGCAGCGAGTACTGGAACTTCATCAGCTGCCCGCCGGCGATCGGCGCGGAGCGCACCGGCTCGAACTCCAGGCCCAGCAGCCGGTTGAAGTCCGCCGCCGCCTCCTCGATGTCCTTGACCAGGATTCCGACGTGAAAAAAGGGCTGATAGGTCATGCGCGACCTTCCTTGGTCAGCCCGGCCGGAACCCAGTTCGGCGGGCGCTTCTCGATGAAGGACGCGAAGCCCTCCTTGGACTCGGGCCGTTGCAGGCTGTCGAACATGGCGAAGCGGTCCTGCAAACCGACGTATTGATCGAGGACGCGCTTGATGTCGCGGCGGGCCTGCGGGGCGGACTGGCAGACCTGCACGAGCATGTCGGTCGACGCTTCGAGCAGCTGCTCGTGCGGCACGACGCCGGCTGACCAGTCCCCACTCCAGCGCTTCCTGGGCCGTGAGTTTGCGGGCGGTGAACATGAGGTCACGGGTACGGACGGGGCCGATCAGCCGCACCAGCATCTGGGCGTAGTACGTGTCGGAGATGCCGCGGAGCAGCTCCGGAACCCGGAAGGTTGCCCGCTCGCTGACGACCGCCATGTCCGAGCACATGGCGATCATCAGCCCGCCGCCCTGACAGATGCCGTTCACGGCCGAGACGACCGGCTTGACGCTCTGGCGCAGCACATCGAACGGGAGCACTTCGAACGCGCCCGGTGCGGCGTTGAAGTTGCCCCAGTTGTCACCCGAGCCCCTGCCCAGGTCACCACCGGGGATGAACACGTCGTCGACGCCGGTGATCAGCAGCCCGGCAAGGTCGGGGTCGGCGTCGACCCGGCGCACCGCGTAGCGCAGGCCGAAGTACATGGCCTGGGTGAGCGCGTTACGGGCCTGGGGCCGGTCGACGACTACCCGGGCGAACGGTCCGTCATCGCGTTCGAACCGCAGATACGGCGTCCCCAGCCAATCGCCGTCGGGCGGCCGCGGCGAATCCTCGGCGTTCTGGGTCATGCGGCCTCCAAGGGCTAGATGGGCAGTATCACGTGCGGCAACGAGCGATGCCGATCAGCCCCCGAGAATCGCGATCGACTCCTGCACCAGCCGGGGCAGCTCCGGACGCATCCGCGCCATCGAATCGATCAACGGCTTGTTCAGCTTGGCCGCCCGCTTGATCAGCAGGCCGGTGATGCCGGCCTCCTTGTAGCGGGTCAGCGCGTGGAACCAGTCCAGCTCGGGCATCCGGTGGCCGATGGCCGACTCATATGCGGCCACCAACTCCGCTCGCGTCGGCGTTCCGGCGATCCAGCCCGGCGCCACCGCCGGATGGTGAGCGTCATCGGCGAAGTAACACATCCAGGCCAGGTCGATCCGCGGGTCACCCACCGACCAGATCTCCCAGTCGATCACCGCGTTGATCCGCTCGCCCTCACACAGTGCGTTGCCCAGCCGGAAGTCGCCGTGATTCACGACGGGCGGCAAGGCGATGGGCACGGTGGCCAGCAACAGGTCCGCGGCCCGCTCGTAGTCACCGCGCAGTTCGACCGGCAGCGTGGCGAAGGCCCGCGTCCACCGCTCGACCTCGCCGTCCAACGTCACCACCGGTTCGGCGCCCAGGCCGACTTCGCCCGGCACGACGGCGTGCAACTCGGCCAGGACCCGCACCGCGTCGAAGGACCGCGCCTGCACCAGATCGACAGGGAGCACGACATCGGTGAGCGTGGGTTCCAGACAGTCGCCGGCGACGAAGCCCATCGCCATGAACGGGGGCTCGGCAGTCGGTGCGCCGGCATCGGAGAAGAACACATCGGGCGCGATCCGTCGCCCCGGCCGCTGCAGCGCCTGCTGCAGTCGGGCCTGGCGCAGCACGTCACGATTACGCACGGGCTCCAGGCCGGGCGGCGCCACCTTGAGCACCATGGGAATCGTCTCGCCGTCCACGCGCAGGCTCAGCCGAAAGGTCAGGCTGGAGGTCCCGCCAGTCAGCGGGGCCAACTCGAGCAGCTCGCTGCCCGCGCGCCAGCCCGCCGCACACTCGCTGACCCGGCGCTGCAGTTGTTCGATCAGCGGCTCGTCCACGGCCCGGACGCTCATCAGGTTCACCTCTAGGATTCGAAACAACGGCCGACGACGACTGTCCCGCCAATCATTAATCTTCTAACATTCAGTAAGATGATTCAAGGGGCCGACACGCCGGTCCCGGATGCTACGGCAGGAGCGGCGCATGTGGGATTTCTCGACCGACCCCGAGTTTCAGGAGAAGCTGGACTGGGCCACCGCCTTCGTCAAGCGGGAGTGTGAGGCGCTCGACCTGCTCTTCCCGCTGGCCGGTGACCCCTACGACGTGAACAACAAGGCGGCCCGGACGATCCTCGAGCCGCTGCGCGATCAGGTGAAGGCGCAAGGCCTGTGGGCCTGCCATCTCGGGGTCGAACTCGGGGGCCAGGGTTACGGCCAGCTCAAGCTGGCGCTGCTGAACGAGATCCTCGGCCGTTCCTACTGGGCCCCGACCGTCTTCGGTACGGCCGCGCCGGACACCGGCAACGCCGAGATCCTGGCCATGTACGGCACCGAGGAGCAGAAGGCGCGCTACCTGCAACCGCTGCTGGACGGTCGAGATCGTGTCGTCCTTCTCGATGACCGAGCCGCAGGGTGGCGCCGACCCCAAGCAGTTCGTCTGCCGGGCGACCCGCGACGGCGACGAATGGGTGATCGACGGCGAGAAGTGGTTCTCCTCCAACGCCCGTTACGCCTCGTTCCTGATCGTGATGGCGGTGACCGATCCCGACGCCGCGCCCCACGAACGCATGTCGATGTTCATCGTGCCG
Organism: uncultured Actinomycetes bacterium; assembly: GCA_963828015.1. Lineage (GTDB taxonomy): Bacteria > Actinomycetota > Actinomycetes > Mycobacteriales > Jatrophihabitantaceae > CAVPUA01. The sequence goes on along the minus strand of CAWHCD010000006.1, from coordinate 569,443 downwards.
AGCGACACCCCTGGCATCGAGATCATCCGCAACGTGGCCACCGTCAACGAACGCGATGAGCTCGACGAGGGCATCCACGCCTACGTCGGCTACCGCTCGGTGCGGGTTCCGCTCGACGCGATGCTGGGCGGACCCGGCGAGGGGTTCAAGGTGGCCCAGATCGCGGCTGGGCGGTGGACGTGTCCACCACGCCATGCGCGTGGTCGGCAAGTGCCAGCGCGCCTTCGAGATGATGTGCGAGCGCGCGGTGTCGCGCACCACGCAGGGCAAGTTGCTGGCCGATCATCAGTTCGTGCAGGGCTTCATCGCCGACACCGCCCTACAGCTGGCCCAGTTCCGGCTACTCGTGCTGCAGACGGCATGGATCATCGACACCCAACCGCACGGCGCGGCCCGCACGCAGATCGCCATGTGCAAGGTCGCCCTGGCGCAGGTCATTCACGACGTCATGCAGAAGGCCGTGCACCTGCACGGCTCGTTGGGCACCACCCACGAGACGCCGCTGGGCGAATGGTGGGCCAATGTGCCGCAACTGGCCCTGGCCGACGGTCCGACCGAGGTCCACAAGGCGGCGATCTCGCGGGGCACCTTGCGCAACTACCCTCCGGCGCCGGGCCTGTTCCCGAGCGAGCACTCCCCCACCCGGCGGGCCGAGGCGCACGAGCGGTACGCGGCGGTGCTGGCCCCGTTCGGGCTATGACCGAACCGAAGACACCCGCGCAGCTCTTCGACCTGAGCGGCAAGGTCGCGGTCGTCACCGGCGGCAGCCGCGGCCTGGGCCTGCAGATGGTCCTCGGCTTCGCCGCCGCCGGGGCGGACGTCGTCATCGCCAGTCGCAAGATCGACAACTGCCGGGCGGTGGCCGAGCAGGTCGAGGCGTTGGGCCGGCAGGCGCTGCCGATCGCCTGCCACGTCGGACACTGGGACGAGTGCACCACGCTCGCCGACGCGGCCTACGAGCGCTTCGGTCACGTCGACATCCTGGTCAACAACGCCGGTATGTCACCGCTCGCGCCGTCCTCACTCGAGACGTCGGAGGAATTGTTCGACAAGGTAGTCGGCGTCAACTTCAAGGGCCCGTTTCGGCTCAGCGCGCTGATCGGGCAGCGGATGTTCGACGGCGACGGCGGCGCGATCATCAACGTCTCCTCCAGCGGCGCGCTCATCCCCGCCCCGCGCTTCGGTCCGTACGCCGGCGCCAAGGCCGCGCTGAATGCGCTGACGTTGGTGCTCGCGCGCGAGTTCGCGCCCAAGGTGCGCGTCAACACCCTGTCGGCCGGACCGTTCCTGACCGACATCGCCAAGGGCTGGCCCGACGAGAGCGAGCGCACTTGGCACAACGCGGCCGGCCGGGCCGGAGAGCCCGATGAGGTGGTCAGCACCGCGCTCTACCTGGCGTCGGCGGCCTCGAGCTATACGACCGGCTCGCTGGTCCGCGTCGACGGCGGCCTCTACTGAGGTTCTGGACGCGGCTGCCCGGTCTGAGCCGCTGGCCCACCGCAGACTTCGCCGGTCCCGCGGAGAACTGGCAGGTCGGGCTGGGGATGGCGGACTTTCAGCTACTGGCCCGCCGGTGCGATGACCTGGGCTATCGACGCGATCACCGTGCCCGAGCACCTCGCGGTACCCACCTCGCTGGTGGGCGACCTGGGCCCGCACTGGCCCGACGCGCTCACGGTTATGTCTTTCATCGCCGGAGCAACGACTCGAATCCGCGTCAATAGCGGGGTAATCGTGCTGCCGCTGCACCATCCGGTGCGGTTGGCCAAGGCCGTCGCGACGCTGGACCAGCTCTCGGGCGGGCGGGTCATGCTCACCTTCGGGGTCGGCATGGCCGCGGGCGAGTTCGCTGCGCTCGGCGTCGACTTTCACCAACGGGGGCGGATCACCGACGAGTACACGGCCGCGCTGCGCACCCTCTGGTCCCCGGGCGTGGCCGAGTTCCACGGCCGCTTCGTCGACTTCCAGGACGTGGTGGCCGAACCGCGCCCCGCTACAGCAGCCGCATCCACCGATCTTCTTCGGCGGACGCTCGATGGCCGCGCTGCGCCGGGCTGCCCGCATCGGCGACGGCTGGGCGCCGTCCGGGTCGCAGGGCGGGGCCGGGCCGTGGCTCAGCGGGCCCGCCGATCTACCGGTCTTCCTGGCCGAGGCCCGGCGCGAGGCCGCCTTCGCCGAACGGGCAGATCGCTTCGAAATCGCGCTGCCGGCCCAGCCGACGAACATCGACCGCGAACACCGCCTGAGCGCACCGGCCACCCGGCTGACCAGCACCCAGCAGGTCATCGACCTGGTCGCGGAACTGCAGGCGGCCGGCGTGACCTGGACCTACGTCGCGCCGCTGGAACCCGGTCCTCAGTCGCTGGCTGCCTATCTGGAATATCTCGAGTGGGCCGCGACCGAAGTACTGGTCCACTTCCGCCCGAGCGAGTGAATCACTGCTCGGTGAGCAGCGCCTTGCGCTGAAGCCGGCTGTCCCACGAGCCCAGAACGCGGATGCCGATGAGCGGGCACAGGGCCACCGAGAGCATGCCGGCGCCGACCAGCGCCGCAGCGTTCTCCGGCCGCATATGGCCGTCCTCCACACCGAGCGCGGCGACGGCGACCAGCAGGGGCAACGTAGTCGCCGTCAGGAACATCAGCTGCAGTCGTTGCACGGTCGGCAAGAGGCCTCGGAAGAAGAGCAGGACGGGTGCACCCCGTACCAGAATGAGCAGGCCGAAGAAGAGCACCAGCCGCAGCGGCTGTCGACCGATGGAGTCCAGGTCCAGGCTCATCCCGGATGCGACGAAGAACACCGGGATGAACAAGCCATAGCCGATGGTGTCGAGTTTGCGGTCAAAGGTCTCGCTGCTCTCGACCGACGTCCATTGCCGCAGCACGAGACCGGCCAGGAACGCGCCGAGCACACTGTCGATACCGAATCGCGAAGTGAGCAGCAGCAGTCCGACCAGGATCACCATCGTCCACCGCAACGTGGTCTGCGCTGTGCCGTGTGCGGTCGCATGCAGGATCCGTTCGAGCCCGGTGCCGCGCGAGCGACGGCCGAGCGCGATCAACGACCAGGCGAGCGCACATACGACCGTTATGGCGATCACCTCGACCCAGGAGCTGTAGGCGCCGAGCACGAGGGCGATGCCCAGGACCGGAAGGAGCTCGCCGACGGCGCCACAGGCGGTCACGGCATCGGGAAGCGGTCCCCGGGTCATGCCGCGATCGCGCATAATCGGCAGCAAGGTGCCGAGCGCCGTGGTCGTCAGCCCGATCGCAATCGGGATCGGTGCCCGCACGAATCCCACTTTGTCCAGCAGCAGCACGGCAATACAGGCCAGTACGCAATGAGAAACCCCAGCTGCTGATCGCCCGCCGGCCCAGCGTCCCCCGCAAGTTCGCCGGCACGATCTCGTAGCCGGCGAGGAGGAACAGAAAGCCCAGGCCGAGGTCAGAGATCAGCTGAATGTTCTGCGGCTTGGCCAGGTCGAGCACCGACGGCCCGATGATGATGCCGCCGAGCAGCAGGAGCACGACTTGCGGCGGGCGGTCCGGCAGAAGCTGGGAAACGATCGGAACCAGTGCTGAGACAATGCACACGACGAAGAGGGCGGAAAGGGCTGGCCGGGTCGGGCTCGCTTCAGCGAGAATCAGCACGGTGCTATACCTCCATCGACGCCGATCAGTATTGCAGCGCGAAATATCGGGCTGAAGTCACGAACGGTTGCGCCGGCGCCTGATCATCAAGACACTTCCCGTGCCTATTGCCCCGATCGCGAGTGGAGCAGCCGTGGATCGCAGCCCGGACACCTCGGCTGCTGCAGTCGTGCTCGCGCTCCGCCCGCACAGTTCACAGCGCTACCGCCGGGACTGGCGCCGCGAATCCCTCCGTGATCGATTCTGGGTCGTGCCCACGCTGCTGATGGTCCTCGCCGCGCTGCTCGCCGTGGGCACCGCAGAGGGGACTCGGGTCGGTTGGTTCGACAGCTGGCCGCGCGGCCTGCGGGTGAATCCGGCGTCCAGCCAGAACATTCTCGCGCTGGTCGCCACCTCTACGTTGACGTTCGTCGGTGTCGTCTTCACCATCACGCTCGTCGCCCTGCAGTTGGCCAGCGCCCAGTTGTCGCCGCGGGTCATCCGGACCTTCGTCCGCTCGGGAGTCACCCGGCTGACCTTCGGGATGTTTCTGGGCACCTTCACCTTCTCCGTCGTCGTACTCGTACTGGAAGGCTCGCTGAAGGACGACGCGGCCGAATCGCGGGCCGTCACCGCAGCCATCTTTCTGGTCATGGCCAGCCTTATCGTCTTCATCTTCTATGTGACGGCGACCATGAAGTTGCTCCAGGTGAACTGGGTTCTGACCGCGGTCGCCGATGAGACCCGAAAGGCCATCCGGGCGACGTTTCCCCCTCGAACGTCCTATCACGACGTCGGTGCGCCGCGGCTGGTTTCCGCCCCCGTTCCGGTCGCGCTCGAGACTGAGGTGAACAGAACCCGATCGATCGGAGTGATCCTTAGCTTCGACTACGGACGTCTCGTCGAGATCGCCCAGCGCCATGACTGCGTCGTGCAGATCGTCCACGGAGTGGGCGAGTACCTCCCGACTGGCGAACCGGCCTTTCTGATCCATGGCGGCTCGGTGCCCTCGGCAGCCGAGCTGGCCGGCTGCCTGCATCTGGGCCGTACCCGAACCCTCCATCAAGATCCGCTCTTCGGCATCCGACAACTGGTGGACGTGGCCATCCAGGCCCTGTCCCCCGCCCTCAACCAGCCGACCACTGCCGTTCACACGATCGATCGGCTGGAGGATCTTCACCTCCGGATGGCCGCGCAGCCGGCCCATACCGGCTTGTGGACGGGAACGGATTCGGCCGTACGACTGATCGAGCCGGTCATCACGTGGAGCTATCTGATCGACCTGTCCTTCGAGGAGATAACCCAATACGGGGCCGACTCGGTGCAGGTCATTCGGCGCCTGCTCGCCTGCTACGACCTGCTCATCTCCCGGGTCGGCGACGAGCTCGCCGCGCCGCTACGGGCGCGCCGGACCGAGCTGACCGCACGGCAGCACATCCACGCCGGCGCGCTCCAACTAGCGTCGACGCCGGACCGCCACGGCCTGGGCTAGCTGCCGGAGACGGCCTGCTTCACCAGGGCGATGATCCGGCTCTCCTCGGCCGGCCCGATCTTGAGAATCGCGAACGAGGTCGGCCACATGTCACCGTCATCGAGGTTCGCACTCGGATCGAAGCCGATCGTGCAGTAACCCACCTTGAACTTGGTCGCCGGTTGCATGAAGACACAGACCTTGCCTTCGCGAGCCCAGCCCGGCATGCCGTAGTAGGTCTTCGAGGCGAGCATGGGCGCGTGCTCACGCACGATCGCATCGAGCTGCTCGGCCATCCTCCGCTCGTCGTCGGGGAGCTGAGCGATCGCCGTCGCCAGGGCCCGGTCGAGGTCTTCCTGCTTCTGCGACGCCCGACGCTCCGCCGCGGCCGCCTTCACCGCAGCGCGTTCCTCGCTGCTCAACCCGCTCTTCGTGCTCTTCCTGGCTTCAGGCATGCGACCACCTTAAAGCGGCGAACGGCTCAGTGAAGAAACGTTTCGGCGTACTGCGTCATCGCGTCGATCGCCTGCTCGACGCTGCCGGCCGGCGGTCGTACGACGAAACGATCGGCACCGGCGTCGGCGAGCTGACCGAGGTGGTCGCGATGTTCCTCGACCGAACCGGGCTTCTGGATGAACGTCACCTGCGGGGTGTGCACCTGAATCGTCGTCGAGACCGTACCCAGATCGGCGGCGGCCAGGCGTACCTCGAAGATCTTCTGAGCCAACTCCCCGATCGTGGCGATGCCCGGGGTGCGCGACGTCTTGGCCATCTCGGGGCTGATCATCAGCGGGCTCCAGCCCTGCAGGTGCGCGGCCCGCCAGCGCGAGCGGGCGCTGTTGCCCCCGACCAGGATCGGCGGACCACCCGCCTGCGACGGAGCCGGCAAGGAGGCCACCCCGACACCGCGAAAGCGTGCGCCCTCATGGTCGAACGGCGACTGGGCCCACACGCCCTGCATGACCTCGAGCGCCTCGTCGAAGATCTCGTTGCGCTGGTCGAAGTCGACGTTCAGGGCGCGGAACTCCGAGCGCAGGTAGCCGGTGCCGGCCACCACCGTCACGCGCCCGCCCGAGAGCAGGTCGACGGTGGTCAACGCCTTGGCGGCGAGAAATGGGTTGTGGTACGGCACCACCATCAGATACGGCATCAGCTGGATCCGGCTGGTCACGGCCGCGCAGAACGCCAAGGCCGAGGTTTGGTGCAACGACTCATGGCCGCCGGCGTTGAGCCACTTGGCCGAAGGCGCTGGATGCTCGCTGAAGGCGATGGCGTCAAAGCCGAGGTTCTCGGCCGTCTGGACCGTGCGGGTCAGGCCATCGGCCGTCGCGAAGGCGGGATCGTAGTTCGCGACCGTGATCGGGTAGTCGACGGTGAACTTCACGAGTCTGCTCCTTCACCGAGCAACGCGAGACTGGCTAGGGCATAGCGCTCTCCGCGCCGCGGGCTCACCAGGAACGAGGGCGGCGCGAGGAACGCGACATCGCGGGGCAGTGACTCCCCCCGCCGGGCCAGCGTGGCCTGCGCGTCGACCGTGGTGCCGCAAACGGCGATCGCCTCGAGCATGTCGTCGGTGACGGCGCGGGCCATCGCGTCGGTGTCGCGCTGTTTGAACGCCTCGCGGATCGCGGCGACCTGAGCCGTCCAGCCGTGATGCTCGACGTAGGGGTCATACGTCTTGACCGTCAGGTAGAAGGCGATCATGCGCCGGGCGTCGGTGACCGCGCGCGCCGGATCGTCGTCGTCGATCGCGGTGATGACCCATCCGTACTCGAGCGGGCGATGATCACGCTCGGCCAGCGCCGCGCCCTTGTCCACCGCCGGACGCACGACGTCGTCCCACCAGGTCTGGGTGAACAGGCCATGGCCGATGACGCCGTCGGCCACGCGGGCCGCGGTCGCCGCCATCAGCTTGTTGAACGAGCCGAGCAGGATCGGGACGTCGAGGCGACCCAATACGGGCGCCGCCACGACGGCATCGACGGAGTAGAACTCGCCCGCGTGGCTGACCCGCTCACCGTTCTCGGCCTGCAGCCAGGCGCGGGTCGCGCCGACCAGATCGGCCATGCGCGCCACCGGCCGATCGGCCGCCACCCCGAACCAGTCCCGGTTGATGCGAAAGGCACCCGAACCCAGCCCGAGGAAGATGCGTCCCGGAGCGTGACGCCAGGCTCCGCGCACTCCGGCCGCGTGGGCGTAGGGCGTACGGGCGAAGGCGTAGGCGATACCCGGTCCGATATCGGCCCGTTCGGTGCCCAGCGCCATCTCGGTCAGGGTCGAGTAGGCCTCATGGTCGACGAACTCCCCGCTGCAGAACGCGGCCACCCCGGCCGCTTCGGCGGTCTTGGCCACATCGGCACCGCGCCACGGCAAGCCGTAGCGTCGAGGCGTCATCGCTTGTCCCGGGGCAGCCCCAGCGCGCGTTCGGCCACGACGGTCTTGAGGACCTCGTTGGCCCCGCCGGCGATCGTGAACGCACGCGAGTAGAGAAAGTCGTCCTGCCACCAACCGTCGGCGTAGGCCCGCTCATCGCCTTCCACCGCCAGCCCGTCGACGCCTTGCAGGTCCAGGCCGAGCTGGGCCGCGGCCACATTCGTCTCCGAATAGAAGATCTTGGCCAACGGGGCGTCGGCCGCGTCTTCAGTGCGGTTCACGATCCGCGACTGGACGACCTTGCTCATGCGGTCGGTGACATAGACCCGGGCGGCCAGGCGCCCGAGCCGCTGTCGCACGGCGCTGTCGGACAGGGCCGGAGCCCCGTTCAGGTCCACCGAGCGGGCAAGGTCGAACAGGTCCTGGAGCTGGGCGAACAGCTCGACACCGCGCGAACCCGCGGCGCTGCGCTCGTGGCCCAGGCTGGCGTTGGCCACCCGCCAGCCATCATTGACCGCCCCGATCACGCGGTCGGCCGGGATGCGTACGCCGTCGAGGAACACCTCGTTGAAGTCATTGGTCCCGGTGATCTCTCGCAGCGGGCGTACCACGATGCCCGGGGTGCGCATGTCGACCGCGAACGCGGTGATCCCGGCCTGCTTCGCGACCGACGGGTCGGTGCGGGCGAGCAGGTAGCCGACGTCGGCGTGATGACCATTGGTCGTCCACACCTTCTGGCCAGTGACGACATACGCTTCGCCGTCCCATTCGGCGCGGGTCTTGAGCGCGGCCAGGTCGCTACCGGCGTCGGGCTCGCTGAACAGCTGGCACCACAGATCTTCACCACTGCGGATGCGGGGCAGGAACAGCGCGCGCTGCTCGTCGGTGCCGAAGCTCAGCAGGGCTCCGGCAGCCAGCCCGGCCGCGCCCACTTCGCCCCAGGCCCGAGCGCGGGCGAGTTCTTCGGCGACGATGAACCCGTACTCGGGGCGAGCGTCGGGTCGACCGCCGTACTCGACCGGCCAGGACTGGCCGAGGTAACCGGCCGCATAGAGCTTCGCGTACCAGGCCCGCAGCGCGGGCACCTGATCGGCCTCGGGCGCGCGCACCCCGGCGTGCTTGCGGACTCCGGGTGAATGCTCGGCGATGAAGGCCCGCACGTCGGCCCGATAGGTCTCGAGCTCAGGGCTGTACTCGAAGCGCATTGAGGTCTCCCGATTCAGCGCGGCGGCATGGCCGGGTCGTGGGGCAGCCCGAGCACCTGTTCGGCGACGGTGTTGAGCTGGATCTCCCGCGTGCCGGCCCCGATCGTCGAGGCCCGGGTACGCAGGAAACCTTGGAGCCAGCGCGAACGCTGCACGGTCTGCGGCGCGCTCTTGCCCAGCAGCCCGGCCGGGCCGAGCAGGTCGAGCGCGAACTCGTGCAGGTCCTGCTCGAAGTCGGTGATCAGCAGCCGCGACACCGACGAGGCCGCGCCCGGCTCGCCCTTGGTCAGGATGGCGGTGATGATCCGTTGCGCGGTGTAGCGCATGATCCGCACCCGGATCTCGAGGTCGGCGAAGTGATCGCGCACCAGCGGGTCGCCCAGCTGGCCGCGCTCGCGGGCCAGCTCCTCCAGTTCGGTCAGCACCCGTCGATACATCGCCGCCTGGTTCATCGCCCCGGCCGCGCGCTCGTGGCCCAGGCTGGTGCGGACCAAAGGCCAGCCTTCGTTCTCTTCACCGATGCGGTCGGCCACCGGCACTCGGGCGTCGTCGAAGAAGACCTCGGCGAACAGGTATCCGCCGGTCAGGTCGCGCAAGGGGCGCACCTCGACGCCGGGTTGGTGGGCGTCCACGACCAGATAAGTGATCCCCTTCTGGCGGCTCTCCTGGGTTCCCGTGCGCACGAGGGTGAAGAAGACGTCGGCGGACTTGGCGTGGGACGTCCAGACCTTCTGCCCGTTCACGACGTACTCGTCGCCGACCCGTCTCGCGCTCGTGCGCAGGCTGGCCAGGTCCGAGCCGGCTCCGGGCTCGGAGTAGCCCTGCGCCCACACCGTGTCGCCGCGCAGCATCGGCGCCAGCCAGCGCCGCTTCTGTTCCTCGGTGCCGTAGCGAATGATCGTCGGCGCGGCGATGCCGAGGCCGGTTCCCAATGGGGCCGGGAGCCGGGCCTTCGCAAACTCCTCGTGATAGATCACTTGATGGGCGAAGGACAATCCCATGCCGCCGTATTCGCTCGGCCAGGCTGGCCCGGCGTAGTGGTGATCGAACAGGGTCGCCAGCCAGGCCTTGGTCCAGGACACCCGCTGCTCGGGATCCTTGGGCGGCACGCCCGGGTGATGCTCGGCGAAGAAGGCGCGCAGCCGGGCGCGGAAAGCCTCATCGCTCTCCGCGCTCGTGAGATCGGACGCGCTGCTCATCAGAGTCCGACCAGGTCGGCCAGGCGGGCCCGCTGGCGCGCAGGTGAACCGAACAGCAACTCCGACGATTTGGCCCGGCGCAGATAGAAGTGCGCGTCGTGCTCCCACGTGTAGCCGATTCCGCCGTGAATCTGCAGGCACTCCTTCGCGGCGTGGGTGAAGGCCTGCGAGCAGTACGCCTTGGCCACCGCTGCGGCGATGGACGCCTCAGGCCCGGGAGCGGTCACGGCCGCGCTCGCGTAGTAGGCCGCCGAGCGGCCCGATTCGACCTCGAGCAGCAGGGTGGCGCACTTGTGCTTGATCGCTTGGAAGGAGCCGATCGGTCGGCCGAACTGCTCACGGACCTTCGCGTACTCGACCGCGAGGTCCAGGCAGGCCGCCGCGCCGCCGATCTGCTCGGCCGCCGACGCGGCCAGCATGAGATCCAGCGCGCCCACCAGCCAGCTCGACGCGTCTCCCCTGCCAATACGCGTGGCCGGTGTGTCGTGCAGCGCGACCGATGCCAACTCGCGGGTGGGATCCAGGGTGTCGAGCTGCGCGCGCTCCATGCCCGGGGCGTCGGCCTCGACGGCGAAGACACCCAGGCCATCGCCGGCCCGGGCGATCACGAGAACCAGGTCCGCGCGGTGACCGTCGATCACGAACAGCTTGCTGCCGTTGAGCAGCCATTGCTCGCCCCAGGGTTGCGCGGTGGCAGCCACATCGGCCAGTTCCCAGGACCCGGAATCTTCGGCGATCGCGACCGTGGCCGTCCGTGATCCGTCCGCGATTCCCGGCAGCCAGCGACGTTTGGCCTCCTCGTCGTCGCTGGCGACCAGCAGTTGAGCGGCCAGGGCCACGGTGGCGAAGTACGGTCCGACCACCAGGACCCGGCCCAGCTCTTCGACCACAATGCCGAGTTCGACCGATCCGTAGCCGGCCCCGCCGTACTCGACCGGGATGGCAATACCCTGCAATCCCAGCTGCTCGGCCATCTGCGCCCACACCGCATCGTCACGACTCAGGCCGGAATCGACCAAGCGCCGCATGTCCCGAGTCGATGAGGATTCTCGAAGGAAGCGCTGCACCACCTGGCGTAATTCCTCGTGCTCCTCGCCGTGGCTGATGTCGTCACCTTCCCTCGTCGCGCTCGCGGATGGCTCCGGCGCTCGGAGCAATAGTATAGTCAACTGATTCAACTCTAAAGGCAAGGCGGGCGCTCACCCACGCGCCGCGAACCGGAAGGACCAGCATGCAGCTCAGCGGAGCAGTCGCGTTCATCGCCGGAGGCGGCGGGGGGTTCGGGGCGGCCACCGCCCGGCGCTTGCACGCGGGCGGCGTCAAGGTGCTCATCAGCGATCTGGACGAGGAGAAGGGCAACGCGGTCGCCAGCGATCTCGGCGAGGGCGCGGCTTTCGTGCAGACCGACGTCACCGACGAGGCGAGCGTGCAAGCGGCCCTTGACGCCGCGCTGCAACTCGGTCCGCTGCGGATCGCCGTCGTCGCCCATGGTGGTGGTGGTGGCCCGCGCGTGCTCGATCGGCAGAGCCAGCCCGCGCCGCAGGAGTCGTTCACCAAGGTGATCAACATCTTCCTGAACGCGACCTACAACATCGATCGGCTGGCCGCCGCGGCTATCGCCCAGAGTGAGCCGCTGGAGGAGGGCGAGCGGGGCGTCATCATCAACACCGCGTCGATCGCGGCCTTCGACGGCACGATCGGGCAGTCGGCCTACGCCGCCGCCAAGGCCGGCATCGTGGGCATGACGCTGCCGCTGGCGCGCGACCTCGGTCCACTCGGCATCCGCGTCGTCACCATCGCCCCGGGCACCTTCCTGACGCCGGCCTTCCGCAACGCCGACCCGGCCGAACTGCAGGCCTACTGGGGACCGGCCGTGCCCTTCCCGAAGCGAATGGGCCGGGCCGAGGAGTACGCGTTGCTGGCCCAGCAGATCGCCGAGAACGTCTATCTCAACGGCGAGACCATCCGCCTCGACGGTGGCCTGCGCTTCGCCCCGAAGGGTGCCAACTAGCGCCTCCGCCGCGGATTCATCCGCTCGATAGGTTCGCTAATCTGAACGAATTAACGGATATGATGGCGATCATGAGCACCCTTCGCTACGGGGACCTTCCCACCGGCGCGAGCACCCAGATCGGCACGGTGCTGCGCGCCCCGAAGACCGCTGAGCTCATCGCCACGCACCTACGCCGCCAGATCGTGCGGGGCGAGTTGCGGCCCGGCCAGACGCTGCCGCCGGAAGTGCAGCTCATGGAGCAGTACGGCGTCTCGCGCCCTACGTTGCGCGAGGCCTTCCGCATTCTCGAGGCCGAGGCGTTGATCAGCGTGCGGCGGGGCAGCCGCGGCGGTGCGCAGGTCATTGCCCCCGACGTGTCCGTGGCCGCCCGTTACGTCGGGCTGCTGCTGCAGATCTCGGGCACCACCGTCAACGACGTCTACGAAGCCCGCATGACCACCGAGCCGCCCTGCGCCCGGCTGCTGGCGCTGCGTCGCACGGACGAGGACATCGCGGCGCTCACCGACGTTGTCGAGCAGCTCAAGGTCGAGGTCAGCGCCCGCAAGCCGTTCGTGCCCGACCCCGACGCCTGGTCACGACTGACCTACCGCTTCCACGAGCTGATCCTGCAGGGCAGCGGCAACCAGACACTGGCCATCCAGGGCGCCGTGCTGCAGGACATCATCGCCACCCATCTGCGCACCAAGATCGCGCAGGGCTACCCCTCCGAACCTTCCGAACGCTTCCAGCGGGTGATCCGCTCCTACACGCGCTTCGTCAACCTGATCAAGGCCGGCGACGCCACCGGAGCCGAGAAGCACTGGTTGGCCCACATGGAGGCCGCCGCCCAGTACCTGCTCAAGGACGACCTCAAGACCAAGACGGTCGTCGACCTGTTCTCCTGACCATAAGGTGGCGTGGCGTGCTCTCCTACCAGCCCTTCCTCAACGGCCGCAGCATCTGGAGCGCGCCGTGAACGTCGAGGAGGCCGCCGACCGGGTCGAGATCCGCTCGCTCATGGATCGCTACGCGGTGGCCTGCGACGGGCTGGACTGGGAGGCGTTCCGCACGCTGTTCACCCCGGACTGCGTGCTCGACTACAGCGAGTTCGGTGGCGGCCGGGGCGATCTCGAGAGCACGGTCGCCTGGTTGAGCAACGGCTTGTCGGCCTATGCCGGCCTGCACCACAACATGACCACCCACCACTGCGAGATCAACGGATCGCGGGCCAAGGCGATCACCTACTTCCTCGCCTACCACACCAAGATCGACGGCGAGGAAGAGTCGATGATGGAGCTGGGTGGGTTCTACAAGGATCGCCTGGTCAAGACGGCCGTCGGCTGGCAGATCAGCGAGCGGGTCGATCTGGGCATGTGGTTGCGCAGCCCGATCCCCGAACGGTTGAAGCCGGCACCGGCCTGGTACGCGACGATGAACCACCACCCGGCCCGGTTGCCCGAAGGCTGGTAGCTCAGCTGCTCCAGACCAGCGGCAGCGTGTTGATGCCCGACGAGCGGCCGAACTCGACGATCGGATCGCCCTCGCCCAGGCGGTACTCGGGGATGAGCCGATGCCATTCCTCCAGGGCGATTCGCAGTTCGCGGCGCGCCAGGTGCGAACCCAGGCAGCGATGCGGGCCGGCCCCGAAGGCCAGATGGTTGCTCGTTCCGCGGTCGAGGTCGACCGTCGCGGCGTCGGGATAGAACTCGTCGTCGCGCCCGGACATCTTCAACGGCAGCTGCACCATGGTGCCGGCCGCCACGGGGCACCCGGCGATCTCGGTGTCCTGCATGACCCGTCGCCCGGTCAGGATGAAGGAGTAGGCCCGCAGCAGCTCTTCCATCGCGGTGGGGATGAACTCGGGGTCATCCACGAGCCGCTGCCGATCGCTCGGGTGCGTCGCGAGGTGGTGGAAGAAGTAGCCCAGCATCCCGGCCACGGAGTCCAGCCCGGCCTGCACGGTGAACTGCCAGAAGTTCAACAGGTCGTCGTCATTGACCGGCCGACCGTCGATCACGATGCCCAACGACTTGGTCAACAGGTCGTCTCTCGGCTCGGCCCGACGTTCGGCGATCTTCTCGGCGAGGTAGCCCTTCACGGCGGTGATGCCGGCGACCTTACGGCGCACGACATCATCGGGGTCACCGATGGCGTGGATGATGTCCTCTTCCCACGCGAGCAGCTGATCGACGTCTTCGGCCGGTAGCCCGACCACTTCGAGAATGATCGCGGTGGGGAACTTCAGGGCGAAGTCCGTCATCAGGTCGCACGATCCGCGGTCGACCAGTCCTTCGACCAGCGAACGGGCCTTCTCGCGGACCCGGGCGTCGATCTTCTCGATCTCGCGGGGCGAGAAGTACGGACCCAGCTCGCGCCGCCACTGCCGGTGTTCCTCGCCGCCGATCATCTCGGGGATCCAGCGGTAGTCGGGGTCCTTCTCGTAGGCCACGACGGCGTCGGTGGAGAAGACCTCGGGATTCTGGAGCACCTCAAGGATGTCCTCGTGCCGGGTCACTACGAAGTAGCCGCGACCGAACTCGTTCCTGATCACCGGAGCCTCGGCCTGCAGCTGCGCGTAGAACTCGGTCCAGCCGCCGAGCGGCTTGAGGTCGTACGGGCTGTAGTTGTGGACCGGGCAGGCCCCGGTGGCCTCGGACTCAACGGCGGTCATCAGCTTCTCCTCTAGCCCGTTACTGCAGGGTGATTGCCCGTTCGGGGCACGACGCCATGGCCAGGCGCGCCTTGTCCTCGGCCGCAGCGGGGATATCGAAGTCCGAGCGCAACGCATAGCCGCTGTCGTCGAGCAGGAAATTGTCCGCATCGACGGCCCAGCAGCGGGCGTGGCCGTTGCACTTGCTCAGGTCGATCGTGGCCTTCACGGCGTGTCCGTCCGGCTCAGGGAGTGGGCAGGGCCGGGGTGTGCCGCAGGGCTACTCCCCCGTCGACACGCAACTGCTGTCCGGTGATGTAGCGGGCATCGTCGGAGGCCAGGAACAGGACCGCCGCGCTGATGTCCTGGGGCTCGACCCACGAGATCGGCAACGGGAACATCGCTGCCGAGGCCGGCTCGAACTCCTCGAGGGTGGCGTTGCCATCCAGGTCGGGCCGGAAAGCCCGGTACATCGGCTTGTTGTGCAGCATGTCGGTGTTGGCGTTGCCGGGATGAATGGCATTCACGCGAATCGACTCCGGTGCGAGCGAGAGGGCCAGGTCATGCACGAAGCGGGCCACCTCACGCTTGGACAGTGAGTACCCAGCCCCGCCCGGGCCGAGTGAGGCGCTGTCGGTGGCCCCCTTCAACATCGCGGCGACCGAGCCGGTGGCGATGATCGACGCGCCGGCCTTGAGGTGCGGGTAGGCCGCGGTGATCAGGTTGACCACACCGAGGAAGTTGACGTTCACCGAGTCGAGGAAGGCGCTACCGGGTAGGTCGCCACCCAGCGGTGCGATGCCCGCGTTGCCGACCACGATGTCCAGGCGCCCGAGCTGCTTGACCGCGTCGTCGATAGCCTCACGCAGCTGCGCGGGCTCACGGACGTCGACCTGATACGTAAGGGCGCGGCGCCCCTCCTTCTCGACCAGCTGACGGGTCTCGTCGAGATCCTCTGGACTGGACATCGGGTACTTCACGTTCTCGATGTCGGCGCAGATGTCCAGCGCGATGATGTCCGCGCCCTCTGCCGCCAGCGTCACCGCGTGGCTGCGGCCCTGTCCGCGTCCGGCACCGGTGATGATTGCGACCCGACCGTCGAGCTTGCCCATAGCCTGCGCTCCCGAGAATGTGTCCGATTTATCCAGCGGCGAACGGCGGCTGAATCAGTTAGCGAATACAACTGACACTATGTGAACGGCATCACTTCGTCAATGCGCTACCTCGACTCGACACGGGCTTTACCCCAAGGCAAAAAGCGCCTCTTGCTGTGCTCGCGATAACGCCGCTCCCCGAGGTATCGAATCAAACAATAATTCAACTAAATCGTTGACATGGGTTGAACCATCCTCTAGAACAACCTCAGTTCAATCATCTGCCTGCTTGGCAGATGTCTCCCGCCCACCTGCGAGCGGCTCGGGTCGCCCGCCCACCCCCTGAGGCAGCCATGATGTCAACGAAGCAAGGCCATGGAGCCGCACGAACATTCGGTCGAACTGGGTTGATCGTTCTCGCCGCCGTATCGCTGGCCGGGTTGGCTGCCTGCAGTAGCTCTAGCAAGAGCAGCAGCTCAAGCTCGAGCACCTCGGCGTCGAGCAAGGTGCCGGCCGCGCTGGCGAGCTACTACCCGGGCAAGAAGGCGACCGGAAGTTCGATCAAGGTCGGCCTGATCAACAACGAGGGCAGTTCAGCCGCCGCCGAACCCTCGACCGGTGACGCCGCGGTGGCCGCGGCCGACTACGCCAACGCCCAGTTGGGCGGTATCGGCGGCCACGTGATCGTGGTCGACCGCTGCTCTGAGAACGAGGACACCGCCTCAGCGACGGCGTGCGCGAACAAGATGGTCGAGGACAACGTCGACGTGGTCGACATCGGCACGACCGGATTCGGCGGCACGATGGTTCCGATCATCACCAAGGCCGGCATTCCCTACGTGTCAGCCACCGGCTCGTCGGTCGCCGAGTTCACGACTCCGGGCACCTTCATGTGGACGGGTGGGTTCGCGGCCGACCTCGGCGGCTTCGCCACCTACTCCAAGCAGCAGGGCTACAAGAACGTTGTCGCCTATTTCATCGACGCTCCGGCCGCAACGGGCGGTGGCAAGGCGATCGGCGACCCGTTGTTCAAAGCGGCCGGGGTCGGCTTCAGCATCGTTCCGGTGCCCTACGGCACGGCTGACGCCACGTCGCAGGTGACCGCCGGTCTGAAGGGCAAGCCCGACGCCGCGATCATCGTCGGAGATGCCTCGGTCTGCACCTCGGTGCTCAAGGCACTCAGCGTCGTCCAGCCCAGTCTCCCGCGCCTGGCCAACACGTCCTGCTTGAACGCCTCGGTGTTCTCCGCCGTCGGCACGGCGATGAACGGCGTCAAGGTGTTCGGCCGCTCGGACACGCAGTCGGCCAATCCCGAGGCGCTGCTGTACCAGGCCGTCATGGCGCAGTACGCCCCGAAGGCCACCACCACCGGTGACACCGTCACCGGGTACCAGGGCATGCTGGGCCTCGTCCGAGCCACCGCCAGCCTGACCGGAGACCCCACGCCGGCGACGATCACGACCGCCATCAAGGCGGCGGCGAATGTGCCCGTCCCCGCCGGCGCCGGGATGCTGTTCACCTGCAACGGCCAGGCCATGCCGTCGCTGCCGTCGAACTGCAGCGGGCAGGACATCGTTCTCACGGTGGCCAATGGCAAGGGCGTCAACCCGCAGGTGCTTGGTAGCTAGTCAACGCCAGATCAACCAGTAGGGCGGTCGCGCCGAGATGAGTACCACCGACATTGTGTTCCTGATACTGGGCCTCGGCAGCGGGGCCGTGTACGCAGCCCTCGCGCTGGGCTTGGTGCTCACGTATCGGAGCTCAGGTGTGGTGAACCTCGCCACCGGCGCGATCGCCCTCTATGTCGCCTACACCTACGCGTATCTGCGTAAGGGCGAGCTGGTCAACCCCATCCCGGGGATGAATGCGACCGTGGATCTGGGTACTGGAGCCTTGGGCTTCTGGCCGGCCTTCGTGGCCTCGCTCGTGGTCGCGGCCGTACTCGGCGCCGTGTTGTACCTGCTGATCTTCCGTCCGCTGCGGGCGGCGCCGAGCGCGGCCAAGGCGGTGGCTTCGGTCGGCGTCATGATCGTGCTGCAGGCCACGCTCGCCGTGCGGCTCGGGTCGGCTGCGGTCTCCGTCAAACCGATACTGCCGACCCACGTCTACCGCATCCTCGGCCACAACATGCCGGGCGACCGGTTGTGGTTCGCGGGCATCATCGTGGCGATCGCGGTCGCGTTGAGCTTGTGGTTCCGGTTCACCCGCTTCGGGCTGGCGACCCGCGCGGTGGCCGAGTCGGAGAAGGGCGCGTACGTCACCGGCCTGTCGCCGCAACGCATCGCGCTGCTGAACTGGTCCTTGAGCACGGTGATCGCTGGGGTTGGCGGCGTCTTCATCGCGACCATCGTGCCGCTGACGCCCGCGGCCTACACGCTGTTCATCGTGGCAGCGCTGGCCGCCGCACTAGTCGGCAACTTCACCCGGATCGGCGTCACGGTGGCCGCCGCCCTGGTCATCGGCATGCTGCAATCAGAAGCGACGAACCTTCAGACCAAGAGTTGGCTGCCCTCCTCCGGACTCTCCGATCTCGTTCCCTTCATCGTCATCCTGGTCTTCCTCATCTTTCGCGGCCAGGAGCTGCCCGCTCGCGGAGCCATCGTCCAGCAGACGTTGGGACTGGCGCCCCGTCCGCGCGGTTACCTCATGCCCGGCGTAGTCATCGCGGCGGTGGGATTCGTCGCCCTGGAAGCCACCCACGGTTCCAACCGGGGCGCGGTCATCACCACCCTCGTGCTGGCCGTCATTGCCCTGTCGCAGGTCGTGGTCACCGGCTTCAGTGGGCAGATCTCCTTCGCCCAGCTGACCCTGGCCGGCGTGGGCGCGTTCTCCCTCACCCGCATACAGCACCAGTTGCACGTGCCCTTTCCGCTCGCGCCGTTACTCGCCGCGGTGTTCGCGATGATCGTCGGAGTCGTGGTCGGCCTTCCGGCGCTGCGCATTCGCGGCCTGCCGGTGGCCGTCGTGACGCTTTCGCTGGCCGTCGTGCTCCAGAACATCTGGTTCAACAACTCCGACTACAACGGCGGTCTGGCCGGTGCGCCTATCAAGGACCCGACGTTGTTCGGTGAGAACCTGGGCGTTGGATCGGGGCGCGGCTATCCCCATCTGTCCTTCGGCATCCTCTGCCTGGTCGTGCTGCTGCTCGTCGCCGGCGCCGTCGCGATGCTGCGCCGCAGCCGGCTCGGTGCCTCGATGCTGGCGGTGCGGGCTAACGAGCGCTCGGCCGCGGCCGCGGGAATCTCCGTCTCGCGCGTCAAGATCCTCGCCTTCGCCATCGGTGGCTTCCTGGCCGGGCTGGGCGGGGCGATGCTGGCCTACCAACAGACCACAGCCGACTTCAGCTCCTACACCGCAATGGGCAGCCTGGCCTTCTTCGCGACGGCCTATCTCGCCGGCATCACGTCGGTTTCCGGCGGTCTCAATGCCGGCATCATCGCCGCCGGCGGCGTCATCTACACCATCGTCAGCAAGGGCGTACCCCTGTGGGTCTACGTGCTGCTGCTCGGTCTGATGGTCATCGGCATCGTGCAGCTGGTCCGGCCGAAGTGGGCGCGCTACGTCTTTCCCCTCGTCGCGGTGGCAGCGGTCGTCGCGGCCGTGGCCCACCACGGATCGGTCGGCCTCGGGGAGTACTACACCGCGATCAGCGGCGTGCTGCTGATCCTGACCGTCATTCTCAACCCCGAGGGAATCGTCGGGGCCATCCACGCCCAGATCGCGTCAGTGCGCCGTCGCCTGCGTGCACGCAGCGCACCGGTCGCCGTCGCCACCGAACCCGAAGACGTCGCCCTGGTCACCGAAGCCGGTGCGCGAGCAGTGGACACAACCAACCCGCTGCTGCGCATCTCCTCGGTCGGTGTGCGATACGGGGCGGTCGTGGCCAACGACGACGTCACCTTCGAGGTGTACCCGGGCGAGATCGTCGGGCTGATCGGTCCGAACGGGGCCGGCAAGACCACGTTGATCGATGCGATCACCGGCTATGCCCGCTCCAGCGGCTCGGTCGACCTGCAGGGCACCTCGCTCGACGCACTCAAGCCCTACCAGCGCAGCCGGGCCGGCCTGGGCCGCACGTTTCAGGGCATCGAACTGTATGAGGACCTCACCGTGCGCGAGAACGTCGAGGTCGGGACGACCGCGGCGCGCCATTCCCGCGAGGGTGACAGCCGGCCCGCCGTCGGGATCGACACCTACTTCAAGATCCTGCATCTGCAAACAGTCGCCGATCAGCCAGTCCGCGAGCTGTCCGTCGGCCAGCGCCAGCTTGTCTCCGTGGCCCGGGCCCTCGCCGGTCAACCGACGGTCGTGATGCTGGACGAGCCCGCGGCCGGGCTGGACACCACGGAGAGTCGTTGGCTGGGCGATCGGCTGCGGGCGATCCGTGACGCTGGGACCACCATCGTCATGGTCGACCATGACATGGGGCTCGTGCTCGATGTCTGCGATCGAATCGTCGTGCTCGACCTCGGCAAGGTCATTGCCATCGGTACGCCCGAGCAGATCCAGAGCAATGAAGGGGTCAAGCGGGCCTACCTGGGTACGACGCACGCTCATGCAGGGGCGCCCTCGTGAGCGCCGCATTGCGATGCGTCGATGTCGCTGCCGGGTATGTCGCCGGCCGCCCGGTCGTCCGCGGGATAGACATCAGCCTCGAGGGCGGGCAGGTGCTTGCGTTGCTCGGACCGAACGGGGCCGGGAAGACCACGCTGATGCTGACGATCGCGGGCCTGCAGCCCCCGCTCGCCGGTCACATCGAGCTGAATGGTCAGCCGGTCAAACCCGGTTCGGCGCGCGCGGCCGTAAAGGCCGGGCTCGTGCTCGTGCCCGATGACCGGTCGCTGTTCAAGGGGCTGACCGTCGAGGAAAACCTGAAACTGGCCGCCCGGCGCGGATCGTCACGGATGGACACCATCTTCGAATACTTCCCAGAGCTGAAGCGACGGATCAAGCTGGCCGCCGGCAACCTGTCCGGCGGCGAACAGCAGATGCTGGCTATCGGGCGCGCGCTCATGCAGGAACCACGGGTGCTCCTGATCGACGAGCTCAGCATGGGCCTGGCTCCGGTGATCGTGGAGTCGCTGCTGCCCGTCATCCGCCGCGTCGCCGACGAGACGGGCGCCGCCTGCGTGCTGGTCGAGCAGCACGTCTCGCTGGCCTTGGGCATTTCGGATACGGCGATCGTGCTCTCCCACGGCAATGTCGCCCTCGAGGGCGACGCGACCGAGCTGGCCGCGCACGAGGACCGCATCGAGGCGGCCTATCTGGGCCAGTCGGTCGGGGCCGAGACCGCTGGTCGTGGCGACTAGCCTCGGGGGCGTGCATCCGCGGGTGGCCGTCAACGCGATGAGTTCACGGACCTGGAGCTTCGAGCAGGATCTTCAGCTGTGGCGGGCGATGGGCCTGAATCAGGCCGGGTTGTGGTGGCGCAAGCTCGACCCCGGGCGCAGCGCCAAGATCGCCGCGTTGTCGGACGCCGGCATCAGCGCCGCCACCGTCGTCTCCGGCACATTCGACCTGGCCGCCCCACAGACGTGGGCAACCTCGCGCGCGGCCATCGCGGCGTCGGTGCGCACCGCGGTGGCCACCGGCGGCCGTTCGGTATACATCACGCCGGGCCGCCCGGACGGACGGACCTGGACCGAGCTGCTCGACGTCTTCGCTGCCGCCGTCGGACCGAGCTTGGCGAATGCGGACCGCCAAGGGGTGCGCCTGTCGATCGAACCATCGCGGCGCAGCTCAGCCTCGTTCGTGAACAGCCTGGGCGATGCCATCGATGTCGCCAAGGCCACCGGGGTGGGCCTGGTCCTCGATTTCGGAAACTGCTGGATGGAACGAGATCTCGAGCGGGTGATCCACTTGGCCGGCCCGTACCTCGCCTTGGTTCAGCTGTGCGATATCCGCCTCGGCCCCGATTCGCCGTCCTCCGGCGATCGCGTTGTTCCGGGCGACGGAGTGCTGCCGCTGAGCCGACTGCTCCACGCTGTCCTCGACACCGGCTATGACGGCCTGTTCGACATCGAGCTGGTCGGGCCGGTCGTGGAGCGCGAGGGTTACGAGGCGACCGTGCGTCGCGCGGCGGAGTTGTCCGGTGAACTGTTGAGCTCGATGGGGGTATAGATGGCGGTCATCAATGGGTTGGCGCCCGGACAACGGGCGGCGCTGCTCGTGGTCGAGGTGCAGAACGGCATCACCAATCCGGCCTACGAGGACAGCCCCTTGGCCCATCAGGTGGCCGCCCGGGGCATCGTGGCGAGGATCAACGTGCTGGCGCAGGCGTTTCGCGATCAGAGCGCCCCAGTCGTGTTCTGCACGATCGCCGCGGCCGCGCCGGACTGGTCCGGGTTCCGGGTCAACTGCGCGCTCGCCGCCCGCATCCGTCGCAAGGGCAAGCTGGTGGCTGGGACGTCATACGCGGCGATCCACGACGATCTGCTCGTTGCGCCGACCGACGTCGTATCGGCCCGCTTCAACGGGATGGCGCCATTCACCGGCTCGACGCTCGATTCGACGCTGCGCGGATACGGCATCGACACGGTCGTGCTGACCGGGGTCTCGACCAACATCGCGCTACCCGGCGCCGCGACGGAGGCGATCGGCCTGAGTTACAACGTCGTGCTGGCCGAGGACTGCACCGCGGGGGCAACCCCCGAGACTCATCAGGCCCAGATCACCAATCACCTGGCATTGCTGGCTGCGGTCCGCAGCGCGGAGGAGATTAGTGCGGCGATGCGGAGGACAGACGCTTGAGCATCTCGTCCTCCCAGGTGTAGTCGATGTTCAGCCGATCGATCACCTTCTCGTTCTGGAACCATTCGTAGGTCTGCTCCACGGCGGCGGCGAAGGAGTAGGCGGGGATGAAGCCCACGTCTTCCGCAAGGCGATCGATGGAGAAGATCGTGCTCGCGTTCCAGTTGTGAATGTTGGGCGCCAGTCGCTGGATGAGCCCCCGTACGCCGACGGCACGCGGATCGTGCTGGCCCATGGTCACCGCGGCGGAGTCGCCCGCGCGCGTCATCGACGGCACGGCGCCCCGGGCGCTGGTCGACTCGATGCGCCCGGCGTAGACGTCATCCATGACGGCCGGCGGGATGTGCACCTTGGTGGCCTTGACGCCGAGGATGTCGGCGAAGGTGTCCACGTAGCCGTTGTCGCTCCAGTAGTCCTTGCCGGTCAGGTTGTAGCGCTTGCCGAACGTCTGCGGCTGCATCATCAACATCCGCATCGCCACCGCCCCGTCGTCGACGTGCCCGATCTGGCTCAGGGTCGAGCCGTCACCCGCGATCAGCACCGGACGCCCCGTGAGCAGCCGCTGGAACATCCGCTGCTCACGATCGGGCACGATGTTGTTCGGGCCGAGCACCATCGAGAACGGCACGATCGTGCTCGGGAAGCCGTTGCGGCGGTACTCGTCGATGAGCAGCGCCTCGCAGGCCAACTTCTGCTGGCCGTACACCGTCTGCCGCTCCGAGCGGTCGACCGGATCGCCCTCGCGGATCGGCAGCACCTCGGTCGCCGCGTAGATCACCGTCGAGCTTGCGAACAGGTAATGGCCGATGCGGTTGCGGAAGATGTCGACCATCGGACGCATGTCGTCGATGTTGTAGCAGGACAGATCTTGGACGACGTCGAACTCCTCGTGGCCGAGCACCTCCTGCAGCTGTTCCTTGTTGGTGCGGTCGGCGTACAACCGATGCGTCGCGCGCGGCAGGTGCACCTCGGTCTTGCCGCGGTTGAGCACAGTGACGTCGTGGCCGTACTTGACCAACTCCCGAACCAGGGCCAGCCCGTTGAACCGGGTGCCGCCCATGACCAGAACCTTCATGCCGGTGCTCCACTCGTCGTTGACTTCAACAATCCACCCGCATCGACCTTCATCTGCAGTCCGGTGATGAAACGCGACTCCTCCGACGCCAGGAAGACGACCGCGTCGCTGATGTCGGAGGGCTGGATGTAGGTCGTGGGTAGTAGGTGCATGCCTCGGATCACCGGCTCGGCGTCGGCCTGCGTGGGCCCGTCGATGTCGGGTACGAACAGCTGGTAGAGATCGTCGAAGAGCAGCATGTTGGTCTCGACGTTGCCCGGATGTACCGCGTTGGCCCGAATACCGAGGGGCCCGACCTGCAGGGCGAGGTCGTGGACGAACCGGGTGACGCCCCGCTTGGCGTGGGTGTAGCCGGCCAGGCCCGGGCCGGAGTTCGGGTCCGAGCCGGCCCGCCCGCCCTGGATGAGCGCAGCCAGGGAGCCGATTGCGATGATCGAAGCCCCGGCCTTGAGGTGGGGCAGGGCCGCGCCCACCGTATTGACCACGCCGCCGAGGTTGATCGAGATGATGTCGATGAAGCTCATCAGCGGCGCCTCCTTGCCGACGGCGACGACGCCGGCGTTCGCGACGACGACGTCCAGGCGACCCAACCCCGCGATCCCGTCGCGCACGGCCGCTTCCAGATCGTGACGATCGCGCACATCGGCCTCGAAGGCAATCGCCCGCCGCCCTTCGGCCTCCACCAGGCGCACCGTCTCGGCCAGATCGCCGGGGGTGGCCGGCGGGTAGCCGTGAATCGTGTCGATCGGCGCGCATACGTCGATGACGATCACGTCCGCGCCCTCCCGGGCCAAGGCGACGGCGTGACTGCGCCCCTGCCCGCGCGCCGCTCCGGTGATGAGCGCGACCTTGCCGCTCACTCGTCCAGTCATGTCAGGAGTCCCTTCGCTTCTTCGTCTGCCTTCGCCAGCAGTTCCCGGGTCGCGACGACGCATCGACCCAGTCGTTCATGCGGTCCCTCGCCCGCCCGCGCCAGCGCCAGCTGGGGAACCTCGAGGCCTATCACGACCTCGCTCGGGATCACCGAGAGCAGCCCGACCAGGTCGAGCTCACCCGTCCCGGGCACCAATCGCTCGGTGGTCGACTCGACCCAGTAGTTCGGGTTGTCCGGCACGAGCTTCACGTCACTGAGCTGCACGTAGCCGATCAGCCGGGGGTCGAGCGCGGCGACGTCCTCGGTCCGCGCGCCCGAGCGACCGTAGTGCATCACGTCGATCAGCAGACGGCACTCGGGCCGACCGACGGCCTCGATTGCCGCCAGCGCGTCCGGCAGGCTCCCGATGGTCAGGTCCGGGACCAGCTCCACCGTCGTGTCCATGCCCGCGGCGGCCGCCAGTTCGACGAGCAGGCCGAACTGGTCGATGGTCCGGTTCAGGTCGGGATCGATCGAGGTGGAGTTGACCATGGGCGCACCGAGTTCGGCCATGATCGCGATGTCGGCGGCCCGTTCACGAATGTCCTTGTCGGCTTCGATGAGGAAGCCGTCGACGAAAGAGATCGACAGTCCGCGCTCCCGCAGGGCGCTCGCGATCGCGCGCGGCAGCTGCTGGTCCTCGCGGATGTTGAATGCCGGGTACAGCGGCGGGTCCCACAAGGCCCGGCTGAACATGGTCAGCCCGACGCGTTCGCAGCCGAGGTCGGCGCTCAGATGCACCAGGTCAACCGGCGGCAGACCGAAGGTACTCAACGGATCGACGGCGATCAGGTTCAAGGCGGCGGTGCCCCTTCGCTCATTCCGGTAGCCATCGCCAGCAGACCTGGACAGCGATTTGGGCTCGCAATAGTGTACTGATTGCAATCTATCAACGAGAAGTCACTCACGATAGAGGTACCGGCCGCGGTGAGACTGAACCTGTCGATCCCGAACAATCATCGGGTGCGCGCGCTCTATCAGCCGTGGCAGGACAGTGTCGGTGGGGCTGAGATCGCCGAGATCGCCGTGCTGGCCGACCGGCTCGGATTTGCCCGGCTGACCGTGGGCGAGCACTACGCCATCCCGGCCGATCACGTCGCGGCTTCGGGCGCGCACTTCGTCGACGCCCCGACCGCACTGGCCTACCTGGCCGGGCCCACTGAACGAATCCGGCTGGCGTCCAACATCAGCCTGCTGGCGTTGCTCAATCCGATCGTGCACGCCAAGCAGTGGGCGGTGCTGGACTGGCTGAGCGGCGGACGAGCCGATCTGGTCATCGGGGTCGGATGGCTCGCGGAGGAGTTCGAGCTGCTCGGGGTCGACTTCCGCACCCGTGGGCGGCGAGTCGATGAGTACGTCGAAGCGATCAAGCTCATCTGGAGCAGTGACCAGGCCAGTTACACCGGTGAGTTCGTGAAGTTCCAGGACCTGGCCAGTGAGCCCAAGCCGTTGCAGGCCGGCGGCGTGCCACTGTGGTTCGCCGGCGACGTGCCGCAGACCTTCGCCCGGGTGGCCAAGTGGGGGGTGGGGTGGTCGCCCTACCTGACCCCGCCCGAGCAGATCGCCGACGGGATCGACCGGATCGGGTCGCACCCGGACTATCACGGCCAACCGATCCGGGTGTTCTTCAACCTGGCCAACCTGCGCCTGCGCGAAGCGCACGAGGTCAAGTCCGACGATCACGACTTCGACACCTGGAACGTGGACTACCTCGTTGAGCAGATCGCCTGGGTCAAGTCCCTCGGGGTGACCGAGGTGACGCCGCCGCAACCCAAACTGGCCAGTTACCAGCACTTTCTCGAGCGACTGCACTGGCTGGCCGAAGAGATCATGCCGCGCATCGCCTGACCCGGTCGGGTCAGGTCACCGCCCCGGCGATCTTGAGCTCGATCAGCCGCTCGTCGTCGATGCCGAGCTCGGCCAGGATCTCGTCGGTGTGCTCGGCGAACAGCGGCGCCCGCCGGACCTCGACCGGAGTGCCGTCGAACTGCACCGGGGTGGCGACCATCTCGCGCTGCGCGCCTTCGGCGTCCTCGAGCGTGCCGATCCCGCCGTTCGCACGCAGCGCCGCGTCATTGGCCACGCCCCAGGCATCCTGTACCGCGGCCCAGGGCCCCTTCGTGGCGGCCAGACGTTCGACCCACTCGTCGAACGGGCGCTCCAGGAAGATCCCGGCGATGATCTCGCCCGCCTCCGGCGCGTTGGCCATCAACTTGGCCACGGTGTCGAACCGCTCGTCCTTGGCCAGCTCCGGACGCCCCAGGACGGCACAGAACTCCTCCCAGTACGGGCCGGGCTGCACCATCGACAACAACAACCAGCGCCCGTCCGAGGTCTGGTAACCGCCGATCAGCGGATTGCGGGCCGAGCCGTGCCGCGGCACCGGCGGGCGCGGCGGCGGGCCGCCGGCCATCAGGGCCAGGTTCACGGTGAACTGCATGGCCCAGGCCGCGACGCCGAGCAGCGACACATCGATCACCGATGGCTCGCCGGTCGTCTTACGGGCATAGAGCGCCGCGGCAATGCCGGCGGCGATGGTCATGCCACCCTGGTTGTCGCCGTACGCACCGGCCGGCATCGGGGCCAGGCGATCGGCGCCGACCGGGGTCGCCCCAGCGGCGCTGCCACCGCGCGCCCAGAAGGCGCTCATGTCGTAGCCGCCCTTGTTGCCGTCCTCGCCCAGCTGACCGAAGCCCGAGCCACGGGCATAGATTATGTCTGGGTTGATCTTGCGGACGTCGTCGACGTCGATGTGCAACTTCGCTCGGGCGCTGGGCAGGAAGTTGGTCACGAAAACGTCAGCTGTCTTGATCAACTCGTCCAGGATGGCGCGGGCCTCGGGCTTTTCCAGGGCCAGTCCGATGCTGCGCTTACCGCGGTTGGGCGCGTCGAAGATCGGGGAGAAGCTGCTCCCCGCATTGATGGCATCGACGCCGAGCACCGTGGTGATGCCGCGTTGGCCGTCGCCGCGCTCGGCGTGCTCGACCTTGATGACCTCCGCGCCCCACTCGGCCAGGATCGCCGAGGCAGCCGGCACAAAGGTGAACTGAGCCACCTCGAGTATCCGCACACCCTGCATGGGCTTGAGCATCGTCAGCACTCCTCATCGTCAACGTTGGTAATCATTGCCTCAACCCCGCCGCAGCAACAGCGCGCCCCCGGGCGCGCCACCTCCGGTCGTCACGACCGCGATCCGCGCGTTGTCCACCTGACGCCCGGCGGCGTCGCCGCGGAGCTGGAGCATCGCTTCGCGCAGGAAGCCGAATCCGTGCAACCGCCCGGCCGAGAGCTGACCGCCGTGCGGGTTCAACGGCAGGCGCCCGTCCATCGCGATCCCACGGCCCCCGTCGATGAAGTCACTCGCGCCCCCGGGCTCGCAGAAGCCCAGCGCCTCGAGCCAGGACACCGCGTTGAAGGTGAACCCGTCGTAGAGAAGGGCGAGATCGACGTCGGCGGGTCGCAGGTCGGTGCGGGTCCACAGATGCTTGGCCGGACCGAGTGTCTGCGTCTCGTGCGACAAGGTGTCCTGGTCCCAGCTGATCCGCTCCAGCACCTGGGTGCCGACGGCCTCGACCAGTACCGGGCGATGCGGACGATCGGCGGCGGTCTCGATCGCCGAGACGACCAATGCCACTGCTCCGTCGACGGGCACATCGCAGTCGTAGAGCCCGAACGGCGTGGAGACCATACGGGCGGCGTAGTAATCGGCCATCGTGATCGGCTCGCGGTACACCGCGTCGGGGTTGCGCACGGCGTTCGCACGCGAGTTCACCGCGATCGCGCCGAGCACAGAACGGTCGGCGCCGTAGCGATGGAAGTAGTGCGAGGCGTAGACCGCGATCCAGTTGGCCGCCGACATGGCCCCGAACGGGGCGAGGTGTTCCATGGCGTGGGTCGCGCGGGCCTGCGGCATCGCCCACTGTCCGGAGCGGACCAGCGCGGCGTGGGAGGCTTCCCAACTCGTGTGATAGACGAGTACGTGCCGACACAAGCCGGACGCCACGGCCAACATCGCGGCGACGAGCGCTCCGGCCTGCCCGGGTGTGTCACCGGCGGCATTGATCCACGTCGGGCGCAGCTGCAGCGCCTCGGCCAGCGGCGCGATGCCGCCCTCGCTCATGCCCGGCGGGCCGACCCGGCCGGGGTACGTCGACAACCCGTCGATGTCGGCCAGGGACAGACCGGCGTCGGCGACCGCGCGCTCGCAGGCGTCCACGGTGAGCGACACGGGGTCGACCATCAGCCGCCGCCCGATCTGGGACTGCCCGACTCCGGTCAGCGCCACCCGGGCCTCGAACCGCGCGGAGGACACCGGACCGCGCAGGTCGACGGTGGCATCACGGTCGTAGGGCACGGGCAAGTGCTGCCCGGCCCGGTCCGGATCCGGCTCGAACAACGGCAGGTAGACGTCGCCGGCGGGCTCGAACACCACCCGCACCGCCATCCCGATCGAGACGTCCTCGGCCGGACAGTTGACGATGTTGGTCGTCAGCCGCACACCGTCGTCCTCCTCCAGCGCGAGCACGGCGATGACGTAGGGCGGCGGGAAATCGGCCAGCCACTGCTGATGATTCACGGTGAACCCGGCGACCACGGCGCGCCCGGAGACCGGGCTCAGCGACAGGCGCCGACCGCCGCAGACCCGGCAGCGGGGCAGGGGCGGATGCGTGTAGGCCAGGCAGTCAGCGCACCGCCGGACATGCAGCACGCCATCGGCCCCAGCCGCCCAGTACTCGGCGCTGGCGAGCGTGGGCTGGGGCAGTGGGCGAACCGGGCGCGGTAGGTCGCTGACGGTCTCAGACCCGGGGGAAGTTGAGGGCGTCACGGGCATTGGTCTCGACGATCATGCGTACTTCCTCGTCGGGCACGTCGCGCAGCGACTCGGTCAGCAACTTGCGGCTGCTGGGCCAGTTGCAGTCCACGTGGGGATAGTCGATCTCGACGCAGATGCGGTCCAGACCGACCTCGTGGCGGTTCTTGATGCCGAAGTCGTCGTTGATGAAACAACCCCAGAAGTGCTTCTTGAACAGATCGGTCGGCCGGGTGTCGAAGTCGATCGGCTGGTAGTAGCGGTGCCGTTCCCACATCAGGTCGATGCGTTCCATGATGTAGGGGAACCAGCCGATGCCGCCCTCGGCGAGCATGAACTTCAGCTTCGGGTGCTTCTGCAGCTGGCCCGAGAAGATCAGGTCGGTCGCGGTCCACATCAGGTTGGTCGCGTAGACGACGAAGGAGGAGATGGTCGGGGCGTCGTCGTCCTTCACCGCCTTGTCACCGTCCAGGCGGTCGGACACCGACCGGAACTGCGCGCCCTGGTGGTTGGGCGCCAGGGCCTTGGAGGAGGCCGAGAAGCCGGGGACGAAGCTGCCCGATCCGAAGTGCAGGCTGACGACCACGCCGGTCTCTTCGAACGCGTCCCACAACGGACCCCAGTGGTCGCTGTAGAAGGAGGGCAGACCCAGCGGCACCGGGCTGTCGGGGAAGGACACGATGCGCGCGCCCTTGGCCGCGGTGCGCCGCAGCTCGGCCGCGGACAGTTCGACGTCCCAGATCGGCAGGATCGCCAACGGGACGTAGCGCGTCGGGTCGGTAGCGGACCATTCGTCGATGCTGAAGTCGTTCCACGCCTGGAGGCTGGCCAGGGCCAGCTCCTTGTCCTTGGCGTTGAGGAACACCCGGCCGCCGAAGCCCGGGAAGGAGGGGAAGCAGGTCGAGGCCTGTACGCCGTCGACGTCCATGTCCTTGATGCGCTGCACCGGGTCGTAGCAACCGGGCATCATGTCGTCGAAGCGCAGCGGCTCGAGGCCGTACTCCTCGGGCTTCTTGCCGACGACCGCATTGAGGCCGATGTAGGGGAAGACCTTGTCTTCGTAGTGCCAGACGTGGCGGCCCAAGCCATCCTCGACGATGCGCGGACCGGCCTCCTGGAACTTGGCCGGCAGCCGATCGCTGAACACCCGCGGGTGCTCGATCAGGTGATCATCGACCGAGATGATCTGCATGTCATCCTGAAGCGGCATCGTTACCAACCTCCTGCTTGGGTGGTATCCATCATATAACCTATTGAGCTAGTGGGCAAAGACACGAACCCCTGCTGGGATCGACCATAGAACCTGCTCAGCGCCATATCCAGGAGGCCCGAAATGACGTCCGACGAGACGAATGACCAGGTTCGGGGCGAGGACGACCACGACCTGCTGACGTTCGACGAGGGCGGCATCCGGCTGCGCCAGGCGATCGCCGAGACCGAGCAGGCGCTGGCCGCCAGTCCGTCGCCCGAGACCCGCAGGCTGCTCGAACCGCGACTGGCCGGCCTGCTCGACGCCCAGCAGCGCGCCAGCCGGGCCGCCAGCGCCGGCCCCGGCGAAGAGGGTTTCCTGCAGTATCGCCCCGCACCGCGCCAGCAACGCCGCGGCCGCTCGATCGCCATGTCACCGGCCGAGCTCGATGAGTTCCTGGCCACTGAACGGACCTGCCGGATGGCCACGATCGGCGCGAACGGCCAACCACACGTCGCCCCGGTGTGGTTCGTCTGGGACGGCCGCTCGCTGTGGCTGACCTCCCTGGTACGCAGCCAACGCTGGACCGACGTCGTCCGCGACGCCCGGGTCGCGGTCGTCGTGGACGCCGGTGTCGATTTCACCGAACTGCGCGGCGCGGAGCTCAGCGGCGTGATCGAAACGGTCGGCGACGTCCCTCGGCAGGGCACGCCCGACCCGACGCTGGCCGAGCCGGAGTTGCTGTTCGCCCGCAAGTACAGCGGCCGCGACGAGTTCACCGACGACGGTCGCCACGGCTGGTTGCGGCTGACCCCGGACAAGATCGTCAGCTGGGACTTCCGCAAGGTCCCCCCGCGGGCGAAGTAGCAGCGCGTTACGCCGAGTGGGCTCCAAAACGCCGAGTGGGCGCCTGTGGGCGCCCACTCGGCGTTTTCGCGTCCACTCGCGTGTCTTCGGGGGCGTCCACTCGCGTGTCTTGAGGGGTCAGGCACCCAGCTCGGTCAGCAGCTCGCTCAGCCAGCGGGCGGCCTCACCGGCGGCCTCGCGGTGGCCCAGCGCGTCGATCGTGGGGCCGCTCAGCTCGAGGTCGAAGGGCCCGGCGTAACCGGCGTCGAGCAGCCAGCGCACGATCGCCCGGTTCGGGACGTCGCCGGCTCCGGGAATCGCCCGACACGGCAGGGATCGAGCCCCGCGGTCCTGGTCGCTGAGCTGCACGTGGGAGATCAGGTCGATGTGCGCGCTGATGTCCAGGTGCAGGTCACGCTCGGTCCAGACGTGGAAGGAGTCCAGGCACACCCCCATGCCGGCCGCCGACCCCAGCGCGAGCGCGTCACGGAAGGAATGAACGAAGCTGAAGTCGGCGTAGAGCCAGTTCGCGGGCTCGAGCGCGAGACCGATTCCGCGCTCGGCCGCGTACTCGACGACCGGCTCGATCAACCGGACGTAGGCCTCGAGGTTGTCATCCCATTCATCGAACACCCGCGGGCCGGTGAGCGTGTAGACCGTGCGGGCGCCCACCGCCACCGCTTGATCGATGTCCTCGTGCATCCGCTGCAGCTGCGGCCCTACGTCTGCGCCCGGGCGCAGATCGAAGCGCAGCAAGCCAGTCGTCGTTACCACGTCCACGCCGTGTTCACGGCCGGCTTTGACGACGTTGTCCACCCCGGATTCGAGCAGCGCCGAAGAAGTCATCGACGTCGCGCCGGCGCCAATCTCCGCGATCACCCCGATCGAGTCCGCGGCGGACAGGTCGGGGAAGCACAGGCCACTTATCGCTACGCGCGGGTGCAGGCGGGCCATGATCAGCGCATGGCAGAGATGCCGAGCAACGCTTTGCCCATGTGCAGGATCTGCATCTGGCTCGTGCCCTCGGGGATGGTGGCCTCGCGGGCGTCGCGGAAGTAGCGCTCGACCGGCGATTCCTCCATCAGCCCTGCTCCCCCGTGCACCTGCAGGGCCAGCGTGGCTGCGCGGCCCGCCGACTCACCGCAGTAGTACTTGGCCATCGAGCACTCGAAGCGCCCCTGCCCACCGGCGTCGATCGTGCGGGCGGCGTTGTAGCCGAGCAGGCGCGACGTCTCGGTCAGCGTGGCGATCTCGACGACCATCTGCTGCACGAGCTGGAAGCCGCCGATCGGCTTTCCGAACTGCTCACGCACCTTGGCGAACTTTACCGATTCCTCGAGGCAGGCCTGGGCCAGGCCGACCGCGCCCATGGCCATGTTCAACCGGCCGGCGTTGATCGCCCCCATTCCCAGCGAGAGGCCGCCACCGATGGCGCCGAGGACGTTGGCGGCCGGGATGAAGGTGTCGTCGAAGGTGAGTTCGCAGCTCGTGGTGGAGCGCAGCGGCATGTGCGGGATGTCGTGCACCCCGAACGTGGATTCGGCGCTGTCCACGAGCAGCCCGGTGACCCCGTGATCGGTGCCGTCCTCGTCGACCACGCGGGCGAACAGGATGCCGAAGTCGCAGCCGAGCGCGTTGGTGATGTACATCTTGGAGCCGTTGACGATGAACCCGTCCGCCGTCCGCCGAGCGATGGTGCGTAGCGAGCCGGCGTCCGAGCCGGCGTCGGGCTCGGTCAGGGCGAACCAGCCGAAACGGGTTCCGGCCAGCAGCGGGACGAGGAAACGCTCACGCTGGGCGTCGTCGGCGGTGGCGCCGAGGATGCGCGCGACCATGCCCTGGACGTTGACCGTCGTGCGCAGCGATCCCCAGCAACGGCCCGCCTCCTCCATCAGGATGGCCTGCATCATCATGGAGAGGTCGTCGCCGCCGTGCTCGACCGGCACGCCACCGCGGACATAGCCGAACTCGTACAGCTGCGGCATGAGGTCCCAGGCGAACGTCCGGGCCTGCTCGTGCGCCGCCACGATGGGCGCCACCTTGTAGTCGAGAAACGAGCGCACCGCGTCGCGGAGCGCGCGTTCGTCCTCGCTGAGCAACGTCGACATGACTCACCTATTCGTCGGCCCCATTGAACAGTATGTTTATCACACTGATTGGGGTCGAGCACGGGTCCGCCCGATGCATTTAGGGGAAGCGATGAGCCAAGAGTTGATCGGACGGCGCGTCCTGGTGACCGGCGCCGCCACCGGCATCGGAGCGGCCGCGGTCGAGGTGCTCGTTGCGGCCGGCGCCACGGTGACGGCCACCTATCACCGGACTCCCCCACCGGATGCCCTGGCCCGGTCGGCCACCTGGCTGCGGTACGACCTCCGCGCTCAGGGCGATGCCGTGGGTGCGGTCGACGAGGCCGCAACAGCGATGAACGGCCTGGACGCGCTGGTCCATGCGGCCGGCAGCTGGGGGGCCGGCCTGGCCGGTGAACTCACCGAGGAGGACCTCGAGTACATGCTGGCCACCAACGTCAAGGCGACCGTGTTCGCCAACCAGGCGGCCTTTCACGTCATGAAGGGCCAGGCCGGCGGTGGCCGGATCGTCAACTTCGGATCGAGTGAGGGTGCGAGCGGCTCCCTTTCTCGGCCGCCTACTCCCTGTCCAAAGGGGCGGTCCACAGCTGGACCCGATCAGCGGCGAAGGCCTGGGGCAAGCACGCGATCACGGTCAACTCGGTCGCGCCCGCCGTCGAGACCCCCGGCACCGACCGCTTCCGTGACTTCGTCGGACCCGCCGGCGCCGCCGCGTTGGCCGACTCGATGAGCCAGCGGCTGGCGATCAGCAGCTCGCTGGGGGCCGGGTTGCTGGGCGACCCCGTACGCGACCTCGGCCCGGTGCTCGTCTTCCTGACCTCGGAGGGATCCCGGTTCGTCACCGGCCAGCTGCTGTCGGTCAGTGGCGGCCTGCTCATGGTGGGCGCCTGAGCGCAGTCAGTTCGGCGCGGGCAGCCACTCCAGGCGCGACCCACCGACCGGCACCGAAGGCTTGTCGAAGTAGGCGACCGTTTCGGAGTACCGCAGGGGCGGTGCCGGATAGTCCAGGGCGCCGAAGGGTGACTCCATTCGGTGCAGGAAGGGCCGGTGGACGGGGTCGGGTGGCGTGCCGTCGGGGTAGAGGCCCAGGCTCTGGATCCAGGACGCGATCCGGACCAGCGAGATCTTGATGTGCCAACTCCCACCCTCCCGCGCGCGGCGGCCCAGGGTGGCGGCAACCGCACCCGCGCCCAGGAACGCCCCGACGGTGTCGGTGAGGATGCCCGGCGGGGAGAACTTGTAGGTGTCCCAGCGCGCCTCGTCGTCGGTCATCCCGCTCGCGGCGAGGGCGACCGGGTCGAATCCGGCCCGGCTGGCCCACGGGCCCTCGAAGCCGAAGCAACTGACCGAGATGTAGATGATTCCCGGACGGATCGCCGCGACCTGTTCCGGACCGAACCCCTGCCGCTCATGCACGCCCGGGCGCCAGCTCTGCACGAAGACGTCGGTCTCGGGCAGCAGCGACGTCAGCTGCGGGCCGCCCTGGTTGGCGTAGTCGAGGGCGGCGGACCGCTTGCCGATCCCGGTCACGATCGTCATGCCGATCGGGTCGATCAGGTGCTGACGCAGCGGGCCCAGGTGCAGGACGTCGGCCCCCTGCTCGGCCAGGCTGCGGCTGAGCATCGGCCCGGCGAAGACGTGCGTCAGGTCGGCGACCCGGATCCCGCCCAGTGGACGGGCGGCCTTTCCGAGCGGTATCGGCGGCGCGTCAGCGATCCGCTCGATCTCGATCAGCGGCTGCTTCTCGCTGACCAGTCCCTGCGGGTGCTCACGCCACTCCTTGCTGGTCAGCACCGTGGTGCCGGTCAGCCCGGCCTCGATCGCGGCCTGCTCCAGGTCGGCACTGTCGCGGGCGGCGATCGCCGCCGTGATCGCTGTCCGCTCGTTGGGACAGTCCAGCACGCGCAAGGCGTTGTTGAGCAGCTTCGGCCAGGCCATGGTCAGGAAGAACACCCGGCCGTCGCGCGTCGGGAAGTACCCGTGCGGCGGCTCCAGCCCGTAGGACTCGAATACCGGATGACCGTTGCGCCGAAACCACGGGATCGGGTTGAGCGCGGCCACGCTGTCCCTCGCATCGAGGCTGACCTGCTGCGGCCGGCCGCCGCGCTGCTCCCACAGGGATGCCGTCGCCGCGCCCTGGGCGAGCAGCGCCAGGCTGGAGGCCAGGCCGATGCGGTGCGGACTCTTGAGCACCGGCGGCTCGCCCTCGAGCCGCACCGAGCTGGCCGACTCATGCTCGGATACGCCCAGCACGTCGAGCAGCTCCTGGAACGTCTGCTCCTGCGGACCCGAGTAGTCCATCGGTCTCTCCTCATCGTCGAGAAAGCGCCTTGCGCGTACGGCACGGGCGGCCTGTCGAACAGTATGTTGATGGCGCTGACCCAACTCAATGCACCAGTCATAACTAGACTGAGGCGATGTCCTCCTCGTCGGCGCCCACGCCGCTCTCGTCATCGAGAGCGATCGCGCGTGCGGCGGTGCGGGCCGAGCTCAGCCTCGCCGCCTACGAGCTCGTCGTCGAGCGCGGCTACGAGAACGTCACCCTCGATGACATGGCGACGGCCGGCGGCGTCTCGCGCAGCACCTTCCTGCGCCACTTCGGGGCCAAGGATCAGGCGATCTCGGTCGCCATGCAGGCCCACGGCGAACGGATGGCCCTGGTGCTTCGGGCCCGGCCGGCCGAGGAAGGCGACTGGGAGGCGCTCCGGCAGGCGCTGGAGTCCTTCGTCGTCCCCATCTATCTCAAGGACCCGGCCGGCGCCCTGGCGATCACCCGGCTCAGCTGGTCCTCGCCCGGAGTCTTCGCGCAGAACCCGGAGCGCCTGGATTGGCGCGCGCCGCTGACGCGCGCGCTGGCCGATCGTCATGGGATCACTGAACCGGTGCCATTCGAGCCTGTCGGTGAAGGTGGCCGTCGCCCTGCAGTGCCTGAGCCTAGCTCTGGACCACTGGGCCGCGCTCGACGGCGCGGTCGACTTGGTGGATCTGATCGACGAAGGCTTCGCGACGGTCAGCGGAACCGGCGTCCTCGCCGAGCACGGAACTTCTTAACCAAACTGGGGCTTGCCGGTCTCGAATCCCCGCAGTACGTTAGCTGAAACTCCAATGCCATATATGGAACTGGAGTTCCACAAACCTGGAAGCCCTGATCGATCGAACGGGAGCGAAGTATGACGAAAGAATTTGTAGTCTCGGGTGACAGTCATGTGATTGAGCCGATTGACCTGTTCCCGGAGCGGTTGCCGAAGCACCTGCGCGACAAGGCGCTGACCCAGACGGAGTTCGAGCTCGAGGAGCCGTTGGTTCCGGGTGGGCACACGGTGTTCCGCACGGTGCACGCGCCGGGCTATGAGGGCTGGACGGTCTCGCGGTACCGCCAGGGCAATGGCGAGGACACCCCGGACTGGGATGCCGGACGCGGATGCTGCGTGACATGGACCGCGACGGTGTCGATGCGACGGTGTTGTTCTCCAACTTCGCGTTGTTCGCGACCTACACCGATGACCACGAGGTCGCGCTGGCCCACACCAAGGTCTACAACGACTGGATCGCCGAGACCTACACCCCGCACGCGGATCGGATGCGGCCGCTGGCCTCGATCCCGACCACCAACATCGCCGACGCGGTCAAGGAAGTCGAGCGGGCCGTCGAGCTGGGCCTGCGTGGGCTGTTCCTGCCCGAGCACCCCCAGCCGCTGCCCTACCACGCCGCGGAGTACGAACCGCTGTGGGCGTGCGCGGAAGCCAACAACATGCCGATCTTCTTCCACCTCGCCGCCGGCGGCGCGAACACCAAGACCGGCAACTCGATCACCGGCGACGCCGTCAAGGGCATCCTCACCGCCATGGCCATGGGCAAGGACAAGGAACTGACCAACGCCACCCTGGCCGCCCGCACCGGCGGCGGCGGCAACTCCAGCGGCGCGGTCCCGATGCGGATCATCTCCGAGTTGGTTGCCTCCGGTGCCTGCGATCGGCACCCGGATCTGATGTTCAACGTGATCGAGTACAACGCCGGCTGGCTCGCGCACTTCATGTCCATGATGGACAAGGGCTGGCGCACCGGCACCGGACAGGACCCGGACTGGTGGTTGGGCTTCCTGCAGGAAGGCAAGCCGATGGACCAGCAGGAACTGTTCGGTCAGCTGTTCCTGATCAACGAGCGCTGGCCCTACGACCTCAAGCCCAGCGAATACGTCAAGCGCAACATCCGCGTCCAGTTCGCTGATGACCGCATGGCCGTGCAGGCCCGCCACATCACCGGCGTGGACACCATCTACTGGGGCAACGACTACCCCCACGCCGAGGGCACCTTCCTCGGTTCGCAGGCCGTCATCGACGAACAGCTCTTCGACGTCCCCGACGACGAACGAGCCAAGATGCTCGGCGGCACCCTGGCCAAGATCGTCGGCTTCGACACCACGCAAGAAGTTCGCACCGGTCACCCCGGAATCGGTGACTGTCTAAGAACTCCGCACCTCCAACGTAGGCGCCGCCGGGAAACCGGCGGCGCCTACGTTGGTTTTGGAGTGGACTTGGAGCGCCGGGGCTGACGATCATCGCGTCAGTTGTTCACCGGAAGGACCGTGATGACATCCGCCATGAAATCCACTCCCATATCGAGCGCTGGACCGACCGTGCGGCACGGCGCCGTCACCGCCGTCGTGTGCCTGGCCCTGGCTGCGGTGACCGCGGCCATGTCCTCACTCAACGTGGCCCTGCCCGACATCGCCCGCTCCACGCACGCGACGCAGACCGAGCTGTCGTGGATCATCGACGCCTACTCCTTGACGTTCGCCGCCCTGCTCCTGCCCGGCGGCGCCCTCGGTGATCGCTACGGCCGGCGCCGGATGCTGCTGATCGGCCTGGTCGTGTTCGCCATCGGCTCCGCGGCGGCCATGACCGCCTCGGATGCCCACGTTCTGATCGCACTGCGGGCGCTCATCGGCCTCGGCGCGGCCCTGGTCATGCCGGCCACGCTGTCGACGATCACCGGCACCTTCCCGGAGGCGCAGCGGGTAAAGGCGGTCAGTATCTGGGCCGGCGTGGCCGGCGGCGCTGCGGTGGTCGGCGTGGTCGTGTCGGGCGCGCTGCTCGAGGCCTTCTCCTGGCAATCGGTGTTCGCGGTGAACGTCGTCCTCGCCGGGTTCGCGCTCATCGGCACGGTGGTCATCGTTCCCGAGTCGGCCGACCAGGATGCCCCCCGTCTGGACCTGCTCGGAGCGGTCCTATCCGTGGCCGGGCTGGTCGCCTTGGTGTACTCGGTGATCGAGGCGCCCACCGCCGGCTGGCTGAGCGTCCAGACGCTGTTGGGGCTGGCCGCCGGAGCACTGGTGTTGGTGGCCTTCGTACTCGTCGAATTGCGGCAGACCCATCCCATGCTCGACCCGCGCGTCTTCGCCCGTCGTGGACTCAGTGCGGGCAGTCTGTCGATATTCGTTCAGTTCTTCGCCTTCTACGGCTTCCTGTTCCTCATGCTGCAGTACCTGCAGATCGTGCGGCGCGACTCGGCCCTGATCGCCGCGCTCAGCATGCTGCCGATGGCGCTGACGATGCTGCCGACCGCGCGGCTGGCCCCCAGGCTCTCGGACCGTTTCGGGGCGCGAGCAGTCTGCGTCAGCGGCCTGCTCACCATCGCCGCCGCGCTGGTCGTGATCTCCCAGCTCGACGCCCATTCCGCGTACTGGCACCTGGCCGTCGGCCTACTCGTCCTCGGCGCGGGCATGGGAGCGGCGATGACGCCGGCGACGAGTGCGATCACCAGTGCGCTCCCGAAGGCCCAGCAGGGTGTCGCGTCGGCGATGAACGACCTCTCGCGCGAAGTCGGTGGCGCGCTCGGCATCGCCGTTCTCGGCAGCATCGCCACCGCCGTCTACCGCGGGCACTTGAACCTTCCCGGGCTACCCGACGCGGTCGTCGACAAGGCACGTGCGTCCTTCGCCGTGGCCGCGCATCTGGGCGGCCCGATCGCCACCCATGCCGACTCGGCGTTCGTCCACGGCTTTCAGGTCGCGTTCCTGAGCGCGGCCGGTGCCGCCGTCGCCGCGGCGGTTGCGGTCGCGGCCCTGCTCGGACGCTCCGAATGAGGCCCGTGCTCGTTAAAGTTCGATCATGCGACTCTGCGACCTGGGCGCACTGTCGATCACCTTCCACGGCCAGGAGCAGTCACCCGGAGGCAAACGACCGGCGGCCGTTCTCGCGCTGCTCCTGGTGCACGCCAACCAGCGAGTGTCCGTCGATACGGTCATCGACGCCGTCTGGGGTGATCGCGCCTCGAGCGGTTCGGCATCAACGCTGGAGTCGCACGTCTGGCGGCTACGGCGGGTGCTCGAACCCGGCCGACCGGCGCGCGAACCGTCCACGGTGTTGGTCAACCAGTCCGGCGGGTACCGGCTGCTCGTCACCACCGAGCAGGTCGACTCCCTTCGCTTCGCCCAGCTCGCCGACGAGATAGCCGACCTGATGACCACCGATCAGCCCGAACGCGCGCTGCGTCGTTGCGATGAGGCGTTGGGCCTGTGGCGGGGCCGCCCGTACGGACCGGCCGCCGATGAGTCCTGGGCCGCGGCCGCCGTGGCCCGTCTGGAGGAGCAGCGCCGGCAGGTTCGGCAGCGGCGCATCGATGCCCTGCTCGCCACGCAGCAGGCCGAACGGGCCCTCGCCGACGTCGAGGCGCTCATCCGAGAGACGCCCCACGACGAGCGATCGCGTGCCCAGCAGATGCTGGCCCTCTATCGATGCGGACGGGTCGAGGACGCGCTCGCCGCCTACCTCGAGACGCGAGCGGCCCTGCTCGAGGAGGTCGGCATCGAGCCGGGCACCGAGCTGCAGGAACTGCAGCGGCGCATCCTCGCCCAAGACCCCAGCCTCGCGCCGTCCGCCCCGACGGCGGCGCCCGCCCGTTCGGTCGAGGTGCACCTACCCGGACGGACGTCGGAGCTGCTCGGCCGCACCGCGGAGTTGGCCACCGTGACGCAGCTGCTCGGGCACCATCGCGTGATCACCCTGGTCGGGCCGGCCGGCGCCGGAAAGACCCGCCTGGCGGTGGAAGCCGCCGCAACTGGGGCGGCATTGTTTCCCGACGGGGTCTGGTTCGCCGACCTGGCCGCGATCACCGACCCCGCCCTGATCGGGCCGACCATCATGTCGACGCTCGGGCTGCAGTCACCGTCGGTCGGTCGCGCCTTCGACGCGCTATCCGCCCATCTGCGCGGCCGGGCCGCGCTGCTGGTGCTGGACAACTGTGAACACCTGATGCCGGCGGTCAGCGAGATCGCCGGCACGCTGGCCGGCGGCGAGGCCGAGGTCTCGATCCTGGCCACCAGTCGGGAGCCGCTCGGGCTGTCCGGCGAGCGGCTGGTCAACGTCGAGCCCCTGCCCGTGGGCGACGAGGGCAACGGTGAGCAGCTCTCCCCCGCGGTTGAACTGTTCCTGCGGCGCGCTCGCGATGCCGCGCCCGCCCGCCTGGCTGCGCTGCCGCCCGAATCGGCCCGAGAGCTGGCGCGGGTGATCTGCGCCGCCGTCGACGGTCTACCCCTGGCCATCGAACTCGCGGCCGCGCGCGCCCGGGCGTACGCCCTGGAGGAGATCGCTGATCAAGTCCGAGCCGACCCGAGCCGCTTGGCCCGCCCAGCCGCGCAAGGCGGCGAGCGCGTCCGCTCGTTGCGGGCGGCGTTGGATTGGAGTGAGCGGCTGCTCAGCGAACCCGAGCGACGGCTGCAGCGCGATCTGGCCGTCCTGCCCGGACCGTTCACGGCCGCCGCAGCGCTCGGCGTCTCCGACTCCGCCGATTGGGACGATCACGACGCCGAAGCCACTGACCTGCTGCCCCTGCTGGTCGAGCGCTCCCTGCTCGTCGCGCTACCCCCTACCCGCCCGGAGGGTCCGTCACTTTTCCGGCAACTCGCGACGGTGCGGGCCTACGCCGCCCGGGGGCTCGACGATGACGGCGCGAGCGCCCGCCAACGGACGCGGCGTCGAACCTGGGTCCTGGCGCGGACGGCGGATCGTCCACCGTTCGGATCCTTCGCCGAAGCGGCCTGGTTCAACGCGATCGACGACGACCTGGCCACGATCCGCGGCGTCCTCGAGGACGAGTTCCGGCCCGGGAACGAAGATGATCCGGTAGCCGGCGTCCTCATCACGACCCGGCTGCTCGACTACTGGTACTACCGCTCGCAAACCGCCGACGCCGCGTGGTGGCTCGAGCGCGCGCTGCCCGCACTGGCGTCGGCCGTAGGCATCGACGCGGTCGACGAGGCCCTCGCGCTCGCTGCGACCGCCTCGCTGCGAGCGCTACAGGGGCGCCCGGATCTGGCCACCCCACTGGTCGATCGTGCGCTGGCGCTGCTGGATCAGGTTCCGGCGGCCCGGCGGGTCGAGGCCGGACATGCCCTCGGTCGGCTCGGCTCGGCCGTCTGGTCCACCGACGACCTTGAGCTGTTGGGCCGCATCCATGGCGTGATGGCCGGAATCGCGCAGCAGGCCGGCGATGAGGGACTCACCGTTTTCACCGATGCCCTGGCCTGCCTGCACGCCATGCCGACCGCCGCGCTGGAGGCCACCGATCAGCGCGCCAGCGAGATCTATGCCCGGGCCACCGCCGTCGGACATGCCTTCGCGGCCTGGACGGCCGCTGGGGCGTGCAGCGTCGTGGCGATCCAGCAGGGTCGCGCGATCGAGGGCCTGCGATGGACCGACCGCATCATCGACATCCACTGGCGACTGGGCACCCGCCAGGGCGGCTGGTACCTAGAAACGCGAGCCAACCTGACCTGTCTGGCGCAGGACTACGAGCAGGCCGCTGCGCTGTACGCCGCTGCCCGAGCACACAACAAGCGCGGCGGCATCGCGTGGCCGCGCCGAGCGTTCACAACCGATCTGCAGCTCCGGACCGAGCAGGCGCTCGGCCGCGAGCGCTTCGCCCGGGCCTGGCGCCGGGGCGAGCGGTGGTCACTTAGCGACGTCACCGCCGCGCGGCCGGCCTGACATCGGCTCCCAGCAGATCAAGGGCGCCAAGGACCTCAGGCGCTCAGGAAGGCGGGCCGG
The DNA here is from genome assembly GCA_963828015.1 of uncultured Actinomycetes bacterium. Classification (GTDB taxonomy): domain Bacteria; phylum Actinomycetota; class Actinomycetes; order Mycobacteriales; family Jatrophihabitantaceae; genus CAVPUA01. Next base: position 527,114 of record CAWHCD010000006.1, on the reverse strand, counting down.
GCAGGCGCTGCAACAGGGTCTCCTGCGTGTCCAGCGAGCGCTGCGCTCGATCCAGCACCCGCGAGGGATAGCGGCCCTCGGCGCGAGCCTGCAACATGGCGGTGCGTTCGGCGGCGAGCGTAATCGCCAGCAACTCGACGTACTTGTCGCGGTTCTCGTCCTCGGTCTCGGTGCTCGGCACGGTGCGCTCCGTTCGCACCCGCAGGATCTCGCGGGTCCGTTCGATCACCTCGGGGGCATAGGGCGCACCGTCGGAATCTCGGAGGTCGCCGTTGTCGAGCACCTCGGAGGCGGCATCGTTCAAGTCGCTGCGTAGATCGGCGTATGCGACCCGGTCGGTCTCTGGGTCGTCGCCGGGCACGCGCAACCACCGAATCACCATCGGCAGTGACAAGCCTTGCAGCAGCAGCGTGGCCGCGGCGACGGTGAAGGCCACCAGCACCAGCTGCGGCCGCTCCGGGGTGTCGGCCGGGAGGGTCTGCGCGGCGGCGACCGTGATCGCGCCGCGCATACCCGACCAGGCCAACACACCCGCGCCCCGCCAGCCGAACCGCTCGTTCACGGAGAACGCGATGTCGGCGCGCTGCTGGTTGAGGCGAAGGGTGAACTGGGCTCGCCGACGTTCGGGGATGGCCTCGCGAACGACCGCATCGGCGAATCGCACCTCCAGCTTCTCGAGTTCACCCTGACGGTGTGCCGCCCGTGCTTGGGTGCGTCGTAGCCGGGCCACGATCGGCGCCACGAAGACGACGCGCAGCGCGAGGGCGAGCAGCGAGACCACCAAGCCCACCCAGATTGCCGTGCTGGGTGCGTTTCCGGCGTCGGAGTCGGCATCCCAGAGCGACTTGAGCTGCAGACCCATCGCCAGGAAGATTCCGCCCTCGAGCAGGAAGGCAATCGTGCGCCAGTTGATCGACTCGGCCATCCGGCTCTGCGCCGAGAGATAGCGCGGTCCGAGCGCGCCGGCCACCAGGCCGGCACAGACGGTGGCCAGCACTCCGGAGGCGTGCAGCCGTTCGGCGGGCAGGAAGGCGACGAACGGCAGCGCGAAGGAGATCGCGGTCGTGAAGACGGCGTCCTCGAGCAGCGAACGCAGCCAGACTCCGAGCAACCCGACGCAGATTCCCACCACCGTGGCGACCGCGGCCGAGTAGATGAAGTCCACGCCCACCCGCCAGACGTGGGTGTGCTCGTTGATCGCCGTGATCGCGGAGGCGAGCAACACGAGTGCGGTGGCATCGTTGACCAGCCCCTCGCCCTCGATGATCGTCGTCAGCCGTGAGGGAAGTCCGAGCCGGCCACCGACGGAGGTCGCGGCGACCGCGTCGGTGGGGCTGACGACCGCGCCCAGCGCGAACGCCGCCGCCAGACCGACACCGGGGATCAGCGCGTCGACGAGGTAGCCGGTGCTCAGCGTGGTGAGTGCGACGAGATAGACCGCGAGGGAGAAGATTGTCCGGAAATTCCGGCGGAAGTCGTGCGCCGGCATCCGGGTCGCGCTGGCGTACAGAAGCGGCGGCAGCACGCCGGTCAGGATCACCTCGGGATCGACCTGCACGTCCACGCCGGGCAGGAAGCTCAGCGCGATGCCCAGCACGACCAGACTCAGCGGGGCGGCGACCCCGATCCGCTCCGACACCGCGCTCGTGGCGACGACGCTGACAATGCCGATCACCAGGACAAGCGTCAGTTCCATCCGGTCAGTCTGGCCGAGCTGACCGAGGTGCGGTGAGACGCCCCGCAAGGAGGCGGTGCGGATCGCTCAGATCGGTTCAGACGACGAAAATCAACACCAACGCGGCAACCGCCGCGGCCGCAACCAGCCAGCTCAGCCACTGCACTTGCCTACGGATCGGCGGCAGTGGTTCCCCGCGGCGCATCGCTTGATCAACGGCGGCCCACCGCATGCGCGCGTCAATGAGCACGGCCACGCTGGCCAGGATCAAGGCAATGCCAATGACCCGCCGCAGGTTCTCCGCCCCGGCATTCGGCAACGCCCCCACGACAGCCACGCCAGCGGCCATGAGGGCCAGCCCGGTGCGAATATAAGCGAGGTAGGTGCGTTCAGCCGCCAGACTCATCCGGTAATCGGGCTCTTGCTCCACATCGCGAGGCTAGTCGACGCTGTCTCGGCAACGACATTCAGAGGGTCGGTGGTGGATCGCGGGCCCAGTACGCTCGCGGGCATGGCCGACGTGACGATCCTGCACAACAACGCCTGCACGACGTCGAAGTACGCGGTGACCGAGGCCGAGCGGGCCGATGTGACCACCGAGATCGTGCAGTACCTCAAGACTCCGCTCGACCGCGCTTCGCTGCTGGACCTGATGGCCAAGCTGGAGGATCCGCCCGAGGACCTGGTCCGTAAGGATTCCTACTTCGCGCAGCTCGGCCTGGACGCGGCGGATTACGTCACCCCGGAGGCGGTCGCCGACCTGCTGGTCGAGCATCCGCGGCTGATGCAGCGCCCGGTGCTGATCAAGGCCCGGCGCGCCATCATCGGTCGCCCCAAGGCTCGCGTCGGCGCGTTCCTGGCTTCCTAGGCCCAGGGTCGATCAGCTCGCGGCGTCGTCGTCGGGCCGGTTGGACAGATAGCTCTCGAACTCGGCCCCGAGCTCGTCAGCCGTGGGAAGCCGGTCTCCCTCGCCGAGCAGGCTGCCACCGCGCGTGCCGGTCATCTCGTCGTACTGCTGTTCCAGGCGTTGCACCAGGGCCCTGACTTCCTCGCTGTCGGCGACCTGCCGGTCGACATCGCCACGGACCGACTCGGCCGCGCGGGCCAGCGCCTCGGTCGGCAGCGAAAGCTCACCGGCGCTCGCCAGCGAGCTCAGCAGGGTGTGCGCGGCGTCGGGGTAGTCGAGGTTGGCCGCGTAGTAGGGGACGGCGACGGCGAAGCCACAGGCCGGCGTGTCGACCTGGCCGAGGCGATATTCCAGCAGGTTGCCGACGCTGGCCGGGACCTGGACCGTCGGTAGCCACTTCGGGAAGTCCGCCACGAGTTCGGGGGGCGTGCCGTGCGCGATCACGGTCAACGGACGGGTGTGCGGAACGCCCATCGGGATGGCGCTGAGTCCAATGACTCGCCGCACCCTGAACTGCTCGACGACCAGCTGCACGGCGGCGATGAATCGCTCCCATTGGGTGTCCGGCTCGGGGCCGTGCAGCAGCAGGAACGGGACGTGGTTGAGATCGTGGACCAGGTGAATCGCCAGCTGCGGCGCCGCATAGTCGGCCCAGTGGTCCGTGGTGAACGTCATCTCCGGCCGCCGGGCCCGGTAGTCGAGCAACTGGTCCACGTCGAAGCTGATCAGCAACTGCGAATCCAGGGCGTTGAGCAGGTGCTCACGTGCCAGTCGTCGACCGCTGCCGGCGTCCACGAATCCATCGAGCGCCTCGACCAGCACCGGAGCCACCGACCCCAACTCGGCCGGCTCGAGTCGGGTGGTGAACAAACCGGTTGGATCGAGCACCAGGGTCCCTTCGCATCAGTTGCCGACAGTCTTTCACTCGCTGCAATCGGCACAGCCGGGAAGGCCGCGTATTGCTGCTCGATCGGTCAGGCCGCGGTCGGTGTTTCGGTGTGTGGGCCAAGCGGCCGAATGGCTTGTCGGGCCGGAAGGCCGAGTAGCGCCTCCAGTTCGCGGTCGATGTCGGGCGAGGTCCGATGCCCGTACCGGCTGAGAACGTCAAGGAGGGCGTCGACGGAGTGCGTAACCGTGAAGCAATCCGCGGCGACGCGTCGCTCGGCGGCCGTCACCGGGCCCATGGCGATGGCGTCGCGGATTCCGCAGGCGAGCGCTTCGGCGTTGTCGGCCTCGACGAGGATGACGGCGCCGCAGTCGGTCTCAGGCAGGCCGCCGTCGTTCGAGGCGACCACTCGGCACCCGGTGTGCTGGGCTTCGATGGAGACGATCCCGAACGTCTCGTGCCAGTACTGGCCATTGGACGGCATGACCACGATGTCGTGCTCGGCCATCAGCGCGGCCATCGTTGCCGGGCTCTTGCGCGCTGCGGTGACCGCGATCCCTACGTGGGCCTCGATCAGTTGCTCGATGACCTGGCCCTGGGGCTTGTCCGATCCGGCGGTCGTCACGGTGAAACTGAGCGCGGGGTCATCGGCGATGACGTCTACGTGCATCATCGCCAACAGCGTGTAGATGCCCTTCTCCGGGCTCAGCCGACCGGCGTAGAGAATCCGGGTGCGGTTCTCGGGCGGGGCGGGGCGAACCTGCGCGGCGAACGGCGCTTCGGCGAACGGGTACACGACGTGGATCGAGGCCGTGCTGACGTCGAGGAAGTCGGCCCACAGAGCCGCCGCGTACCGACTGGTGGCGATCAGGACGCGATTGCGCACGCTCTCGATCGCGAATGCGCGGTGCTGCTCCCGAATCGGCGGCGGGTTGTGCAGGATCTGGATCGCCGGGTTCTTCGTCGCGGCTGAGGCGATGTCGTTGACGAACACCACCGTTCCCTCCAGCTCAGTCACTTGCGAGAGGTGGGCGATCGAGCGGAAGGGAACATCGGTGAACTGAGATCGACCGTCGGCCTCGCCGAGGCCAACGGTCACTACCTGCGCATCGACACCGCGCCGGTTGAGCTCGCGCACCTGTCCGGTCGTGTAGTTCTCCGAGCCGCCGGTGCCGGCGGGCAACACATTGCCGGGCGACCAGATGAAGGAGATCACACCGGCCGACAGATGCAGTTTCGATGGAGGGCCTGTGACTGGGTGGCCGCGCAGAACCGGCGACCAACCGTGCCGTGCCGCTCGTCCCCGTGCTCGCACATCTCGCAGTGCCAGGCGGTCGAGTCGACAACCGATGATGCGTCAGTGGAGGTGAGTTGAGTGCTCATTGCGCCTCTTCGCCGACCTGCGACCGGTCGATCTTGTGGATCGCCGAGGGCGAAACCAGCGATGGCAGCTGATGTGCGACAGAGCCTCAGTACACCCGAGCTTACGCGTCCACGGGGGCTTGCGGCGGTGCCGCGATCGACGGGGCGTAATCGAAGACTCCATCCGGGTCCCAGGTCGTCTTGAGGCGGCTGAGCCGAGTCGCGATCTCCGGTTCGTAGCAGGCGCTCGCGTCGCGGTACTGACTCGGCAGGAAGGTCCGCAGCGGACCGCCAGCACCGGCGGGGCCGAGTGCGTCGTAGAGGCGGCGTTGAGCCTGCGCCGCCGAGCCGGGATCGGCGCCGGGATAGGCCGAGGTGAACAGGTTGTAACGGACATCGCGGTGACCTACAGCGTCGGGGACCGCTGGCGCCGCGGCGAGTGCCCCGCCGAGGTGACGCACCTCGAGCATGAATGGCTGGCTCGGTTCGAGGCGGGCGCCGAGGTCCTCGAGCGCGTCGCCGCTACGCAATGTCGCGCTGTCGGAGTGCACCGGTCGAGGGTCTACCGGGTCGGCATGCACGGAACCGATCTCGGTGAATGGAAGGGGGCGAAGGGTGTCGAGTAGCGCCGGGATGGCGCGCAGGGGCGCGATGAGGGGCTCGGCCTGCTCAGCGGCACCGAGATAGGTGACGCGCACGTGTGCGCAGAATCGACCGCGCAGTGGGCCGGGCAGCACCGGCAGGTCGGGGAAGGCGATGAACGCCACGGACAAGGTCAGTTGATCAGGCGCGCGGGCCGTGCACTGCTGAAATCCGGCGATGACTTCAGCGACCTGCTCGCCACCGAAGAACAGGCCCCCGGCATAGATCTGTGGAACCGCTAGCAGGTCGACCTCGATCTCGGTGACGGCGGCGAGGTTTCCACCGCCACCGCGCAGTCCCCAGAACAGGTCGGGATGTTGGTCCGCGGTTACGACGAGCTCGCGTCCGTCGGCCGTGACCGCGTTAAGTCGGCGGATGCGGTCGGCGGACCAGCCGAACGCTCGGCCGATCAGGCCGAGACCACCGCCGAGGCTGTAGGACAAGAAGCCCACGCCGGGCGCAGCGCCGACCGCCGCAGCCAGTCCGTGCGAACTGGTCGCCCGGATGAGGTCACCGGCGCTCGCCCCCGCAGCTACCCGGGCCGTGCCGGTGTCGGGGTCGACTGCCACCCGGGTAAGACGACGGGTGCTGATCAGCAGGCCGCCATCCATCGCCCGATGGGCTCCGTGCCCAGTGGCTTGCAGGTCCACCGCCAGGCCCGCCTCGGCGGCGAACCGGACTCCGGCCGCGACGTCGGCGCTCGTCTCGGCCGCCAGGACGAGACCCGGTCGGTGATCGAGAGCTTGGTTGAAGCCGCTGCGGGCGGCGTCGTAGTCACCCGGATCGGGAGCGTCCTGCGCCCACACCGGGCCCGTGCAGCGGGCGGCGAGGGCGGCGGCGAGTGCCTTCGTCATGTCCGTCAGTCACTTTCGCTGGTTCGGTGCTTGATCCACTGAGCCGGTACGGCAACCATAACGGCCATCAGCAGCATGAGTGCCACTGGAGGCGTCCCAGATGACCGTCCCTCGCGCCTGGGTACTGCTGCACGGCACTCCGCTGGACCCGGACGTCTGGACCGGCCTCTCACCGTTCCTGCGCACCCAGCAGCCGGTCATCGCGCCCGAGGTGAATCCGCCCGTCGGCCATCCCCGTCCGCAGCAGCCCCTCGCTGAGCGGCTGGCCGAGACGCTGCCGCGCGTGGCTGACCAATGGGATGTGGTCGGCCATTCCTTCGGCGGGCAGATCGCGATCGAACTCGCGCTTCTCGCACCCGAGCGGGTCGCGACCCTCGCGGTGGTGTGTAGCCGAGACACACCGTTTCCATCTTTTGCCCAGGCCGCAACCGGCCTGCGCGACGGAGCGGCGATCGACCTCGATGGGGCCTTGCAACGGTGGTTCACCCCCGCGGAACTCCAGGCCGGACACCAGTTGATCGCCTACGCGCGAGAACGCCTCACGAGCGCCGACCGGCCGAGCTGGGCCACTGCCCTGGACGGGATCGCTACCTACGATCGCGCGGGCAGCGTCCACCTGATCCACACACCCACTCTGCTGGTCTGCGCCGGACTCGATCCGGTGTCGGATCCGGCGGCGATGAGGGCACTCGCCGACCGGCTGCCGAACGGGCAATTGCACATCGACGCGGACGCAGCGCACCTGTCGCCATTCCTGCAACCAGCGCGGCTCGCGGCTCGACTCACCGATCACCGGCAGCTCTGAAGTAGGCTGCCGGGCATGACGATCGCGCAGGCAAATCTGGTCACCGACGACGGCTGGGTCTCAATGACGGCCGGCCGCACTGACAAAGAGTTGATTCCCCCGACCTACCTGTGGGGCTCCGGCGGCCTGCTGTCGGATGCGCCCATCGACTTCCGCGGCACGTTCGCCGACAACATGCTGGTCTGTCGCAAGCCGATCGACGTCGCGTCCTTCAACCGCAACCCACTTCGCTGCGTCCCGAACTTCACCGTGCCGCGCCACGAGCACAACATCGACGAGACGATCATCGTCTTCGAGGGCGAGTACAAGATCGAGTACGGCGAGGAAGGCCACGAAGAATCGGTGATCGTCAAGCCGGGCAACTTCTTCACCAGCCGCGCTGGCACCCCGTACACCATGACCTCCGGCCCCGAAGGCGTCACCTACATCGAGACCTGGGGCGTGTCCGTCAGGTACCTCAAGACGGTCTGGTACGAACGCGGCTGGCTTCCCAAGGCCTAGCCGGATTGGTCCGGCGCGCTACACGCCGGTCTGCGCGATCAACCGGCCCGAGTTGACGGCCACCGTGAAGGCTTGGTAGTCGCGCTCGTTCTGGTCGGCGTAGGCGACGGTGAAGTCGGCGATGGCCCGGTCGAAGGCGTCGCTCTTGCCCAGGTAGGAGGCGATCGCGATGCGGTCCCCCCAGCGGGCATGTGCACGGGCCAGCGTCGCGCCGCAGAGCCGGGAATAGACGCTCGCGCCGGGCACCAGCATCCGCTCGGTGTCGAAGCCACCCTTCCAGTCGTGGAACTGCCGCACGTAGTAGTCGCGGGTCTGCCCGTCCAGCCCCTTGATCTGCTGCCAGCCCAGGAAGATGTCGGTGGCCCCCTGCATCAGGCGCTGGCCGGTGACCACCCGCTCGCCGTGCTGGGCATAGCGGCTGCGACCCAGGAACGGCTCCAGCACCGAGCTCTGGGCCTCCTTCACCTGCAGAAAGAGCGGATCGTCGCGATCACGCCCCAGCATCAGCATGATGTAGCACCGGGTGCCGACGCTGCCCACACCGACGACCTTGCGCGCGGCGTGGACGTAGCTGAATTCCTCCAGCGGATGGCCGTGGCGGCCCAGCGTCTGCCGGTACGAGGCGAGCAACGTCTTGATCAGCGGCGCGGGATCGTCCCACTCCGAGCCCGGAACGGCCAGCTCCTCGATCGGCACGATCAACGGGGGGTCGGCCGCGATGCGCAGCTCACCGTCGAACTCGCCGGCCCGCTTCGCGAACACCCGCGTGCTGTCGCGGGTGAAGGCGTCGGCCACGTGCTTCTTGGCCCGCCGGGCCTCCTTCTCCCCCAGGCGGTTCACCCGAACCTCCTGGCGAACCAGTTTGAGTAACGTGCCGGCGTCGAGCTGGTCGTACCAGGCGCCCAGGGTGCCCATGCCGGCCGCCTGCCGCATCCGGTCGCGGTACTCGGCGACGCCGGCCATCACCACCGCCCGCCGGTCCTCCGGGGAGAACCCCCGGTAACGCCCCATGACCTCGAAACTGGCCGCCATCCGTTTGACGTCCCACTCCCACGGGCCGGGCAGCGTTTCGTCGAAGTCGTTGATGTCGAAGATCATCTTGCGCTCGGGCGTACCGAAGAGCCCGAAGTTGGACAGATGCGCGTCGCCACACAACTGGGCGGTGACGCCCGAGGCCGGCGTTCCCGCCAGGTCAGCCGCCATGATCAGGGCCGCGCCCCGGTAGAACGTGAACGGCGAGACCAGCATCCGCCCGTAGCGGATCGGCACCAGATCGGGCACCCGGCTGACTGCTTGCTGTTCCAGCAGCGCGACCGGATCCGGGCGGGTGGACGCCGGCGCCCACTGCCCGTGCTCCTCGCGCGGCACGAGATCGCGGGCCTTCTTGCCTCGCGCGACCCGCTCCGCGACCGTGAGGTGCCGTCGCCGCCAGCTGGCCATCGACGGGGAATCCGGGGGCATCGGCGCCTCTGGCGACCCATCCAGGTCAGCGCTCATCACGTCTTCTACCGCCGACCCCTCGTCCACGTCGTTCCTCTCGTTCGGCCATCTGCGGTTGCGATCCGTCGGCCGATAATTGTTGCAATCATGCCCGATTCGCGACAGGCTCCGGCCATGGCTATCGAGCAGGAACTCAAGGCGAGCGGGTTGGCCAGCTTGGAGTGGGGCGAGATCTTCCACGTCGGGCTGCGCGTTGAGAATCTGGAGCAGGCTCAGGCCGAACTCACGAAGTCGATGGGCGTGCAGTGGACAACTCCGGCGACTCTGCCGATGCGGACGTGGGCGCCGGGCGAGGACTTCCGAGACGACGAACTCACCATCACGTTCTCCGTCGAAGGGCCGGTGCATTTCGAGTTGCTGTACGGCTCGCCCGGAAGCTATTGGGATTCCAGCATCGGTGGCGCCGGCCTGCATCACTTCGGGGTGTGGGTGGAGGACCTCGCGCACGCCACCGATGAGCTCGTGAGCAACGGGTGGGACCTCGAGCGAGCCGGCGAGACCCCGGAGAAGGGCTACGGCGGCTACGCCTACGTGCGGTCACCGTCCGGCATCCTCTTCGAACCCGAGTCCTGTCTGCACGGGGCGAAGGAGCGCTTCGAGCGCTGGTACGCGGGCGGCACCCTGTTCTAGACCGACTTCGTCGGCTCAGGTGACTACATCTGCCGGATGACCGTCGCGGGCACCCCGGCCACCACCGCGGCCGCAGGAACGTCGTGGGTCACCACCGCGCCGGCGGCGACTACCGCGCCTGCTCCGATCCTCACGCCGGGCAGGACCATGGCGGCGGCACCGATCCAGACGTTCGTCTCGATGGTGATCGGCGCCGCGGTGATGTAGTCGCGCCGCTCGTGCGGCTCGACCGGATGGCCGGCCGTGACCAGATTGACCTTGTGGGCGATCATGACGTCATCGGCGATGGTGATCGGCGCGTGACCGGTGAAGGCACAGTCGGGCCCGATGAAGACCCGTCGACCCACGGCGATGTTCAGACCGTGATCGGCGTAGAAGGGTGGGATGAGGGTGAAGCCCTCCCCCGCGGGCTGGCCGGTCAGCTCCTGCCAGACCGCCTGAATCTCGAGGGTCTCCTCGACGGTGAACGCGCTGAGCCGGCGCGAGAGCCGGGTGGCGACCTTGACCTGCTCGAAGAGCTCCCGCGACTGCGGCGTCCTTGTCGTGATCCAGTGACTCCTGTCCATCCCATTCCCCTCGCGATCGATCATGACTGGCTCGTTCTCGTACACAACCCTGACCTGGCCGTGGCCTACACCGAACCGGCGCGAGTGAGGGTGGGGTTCATTCGATCTCACCGATCCGAGGAGCAGGGCATGTACAAGAAGATCGCAATCGCGGGGGGCACCGTCGCGCTGATCGTGGGTATCGGCACGGCGGCCATGGCCGAGACGACCACCAGCAGCTCGAGTACCGCGCCCAGTGCTAGCGCCAGCAGCACCGCTGGCGCCCCAGCTAAGGCGGGGGGCGTGTTCAGCGGCAAGGCCGATCGCCGGATCGTTCACGGCCAGGTGGTCACTCGGGGCAAGGACGGCACGTTCGTCACCCACGACGTCGCGAATGGACAGGTCACGGCGGTATCGGCCACGTCCATTGCCGTGAAGACGGCCGACAACAGCACGCTGACGTTCGTCGTGAACAGTTCGACCAAGGTGCGGGTCCGCACGAACGGCAAGGGCGCGGCCGGGACGATCAGCCAGGTGGCGGTCGGCGACAACGCGGTCGTGCTCGGCACGGGCGCGAGCACCGCCACGGCGACGCACATCGTGGACGTCAAGAAGTAGCCCCGGCGTCGAAGGGCAGGCGCACGGTGAACCGGGCGCCGCCCTCGGCGGCCGGCCCGGCCTCGATCCTCGCGCCGAGCCGAACCACCAAGCGATGGACAATCGCCAACCCCAGGCCGGTTCCGACCTGGCGCACGCCTTGGTAGCGGCGGAACAGTTCGCCGCGTTCGAAGGCCACGGCAAAGTCATCCGGGTTCAGCCCAGGGCCGCCGTCACGGACCTCGGCGGCGGCCAGGGGCCAGCCAGCCGGGCCGGCTTCGGCTCGCACGGTCAGCACGATCGGTCGCCCGGCCGGAGTCACCCGAAGAGCGTTGTCGAACAACCCGTCGAGCACCTGCCGCATCCGCGCCGGGTCGGTACGCACCGGCAATGGCTGGTTGGCGAGCTCGAGCGCAAACAGCACGCCCGCCGCGGCGCAGCGATTCGCCCATACCGGTGCGGCGGCCCGAGCCAGTTCACCCAGGTCGATCAGCTCGAGGTTGATGCGAAAGTCCAGTGCGTCCAGGCGGGCCAGGTCGAGCAGGTCGGTGACCAGCCGCTGCAGGCGATGCGCCTCACCGGTCAGAATCACCCCCACTTCGCGAGTCTGTTCGGGCTCGATCACCCCGTCGGCCATCGACTCGGCGTAGCCGAGGATCGCCGTCAGCGGAGTGCGTAGGTCGTGCGAGACCGACAGCAGAAACTCGCGTTGTCGAGCTTCGGAGTGGCTCAACTCCGCCGACAAGGTGTTGAGCGCCTCCGCGACCTCCGCGACCTCGGCCGGCCCCTCCGGAGCCACGGTGATGTTGCGCTGGCCTGCGGCCAGGGCGTGCGCACCTTCGGCGGTTCGGCGAAGGGGCCGGGTGAGGCGCCGGGCGACCACCAGTCCGAGCACGATCGCCACGCCCACGCCGATCACGAGGGCAAGGATCAGACGCCTGATCGTGCCCTGACCGATCGCCAGCGCGTCGGAGCGTCGCTGGACGAGCACGATGGCCGAGGTCGGGGCGCTTGCACCGGCGGGGACGATCGGACGCCCCTCGATGAGCACCGGGCTGCCGTCGATGCGGGTGGTGGTGGAGATCGAGTGGCCGGCCAGGAGCCGGCTGGAGTCGATCTTGGCCGCGGCGTCGCGCGCCAGCGCGGTGTCGCCGACGATGCGACCGTCCGGCATGATCACCGCGTCCTCGACGTGCAGCGCCGCCAACTCCGCCCGCTCGGGTCCGGCCTCCGGACGAGCCTGCGTACGCGCCTGGGCTTCGACCGCGTCGGCCAGCGTGGAAAGCGTCGCGCGCGCCGCCGACTCGTTGTTCTTGTTGATCAGACTGACGGCCAGCGCTCCGGAGATGAGGGCGGCGATGACCGCCACCGCCGCCGTCAGCAGCGAGATGCGGAATGCCAAACTGGGCCGTCGGCGAGGGATCGCGGCCGGGGTCGCCGTCACGTCGCCGTGGCCTCGACCGAGTAGCCGTAGCCGCGCACGGTGCGGATCGGGCTGTGGGCACCCAGCTTGGCCCGCAGCTGCGCGATGTGCACATCCACGGTGCGTGTGCCGACCACCGAGGAGTAGCCCCACACCTCGCTGAGCAGCTCTTCGCGGCTGAACACGCGCCCAGGTCGGCGCATCAAGAACGCGAGCAGGTCGAACTCGGTCGCGGTCAGCGAACACTCCTCGCCGGTGCAGTGGACCCGGCGCTGCCCACGATCGAGGGTGACCGACCCGACCTGTAGCTCGGGAACCGACTCGGACTGCGCCCGAGTGCGGCGCAGCACGCTGCTCACCCGGGCCACCAGTTCCCGGGGCGAGAACGGTTTGGTGATGTAGTCATCCGCGCCCAGTTCCAGGCCGACGATGCGATCGACCTCGTCGTCTCGCGCAGTCACGAACAACACCGGCGTCCAGTCCTGCTCGGCGCGCAGCCGACGACATAACTCGATACCGTCCAGGCCGGGCAAGCCCACGTCGAGCACGATCGCGGCCGGACGATGGGCACGGACGGCCGCCAGTCCGCTCGGCCCGTCGCGTTCGACCTGCACGCCGTACCCGGCCCGGGCCAGATTCAGCCGGATGATCTCAGCGATCGCCGACTCGTCCTCAACAACCAGGATCAGACCTCGGGCGCGGGGCTCGGGCTGCACGGTCGTAGCGTAGCCACCCGCGGACTACCGAACCGTCAATGAAATGTCAGAACCGTGTACGGGCGCGGGCAGCGCGAGCGGGTCGGCTCAGACGCTCACCTTCGCCGGCTGGAATCCGACCAGCCCGGCCAGCGTCCCGCCCAGCATCGCCTTGCGCTGGTCGTCCCGCACGCCGGCGAACAGCTGCTTGATCAGCTCCGGGCTGTGCGGTCCGCGCCCGCCGTTGTAGGTGCCCTCGGCGTGCGGGTAGTCGTTGCCCCACAGCAATGTCTGCACGCCGACGATGTCACGGCAGGCGATCGCGGTCGGGTCGTCCTGGAAACCGAAGTGGAACTGGCGCTTGACGTAGTCCGACGGCTTGAGCGGCTGGGTCCAGGTGTCGTTCAGCCGGAACAGCCGCGACATCTTCGCCTGCTCCTCCTTGGACTTCTGCTTGTCCCAGTACCCCAGCCACCAGTCGGCGTCTTGGCCGATGCCGGTGACCCACGCCTTGTCCATCGATCCCATCAGGCCGGCGATCCAGAACCCGCCGAACTCGATGAGCCCGAAGTGCAGGTTCGGGTAGCGCTCCGGGACGCCACCGGCGATCAGCTCACAGACGATCTTGCCGGGCTCGATCGGGCTGTACAGCGACTGGTTGATCATCCGTTCGGCCGCAAGTTCCTGCGTCATCGGCAGATTGGCCATCTCACTCATCCGCGAGACCGTGGCCAGGGTCGGCGAAACCGGATCGCTGACCTTGTTGCCGCCGGTGGCGGTGTGGATGAAGATCGGCAGACCGACCTCGTTGGCGGCTTGCCAGACCGGCTCGAAGTCCGGCGAGTAGTACGGCTTCGGCGGCGAGGACGGCAACAGCAGCGCGCCCAGGCCCATGTTCGCCACCCGGTGGATCTCGGCCACCGCGTCGTCGACGTCGGTCAGCGGAATCGGGCAGGTCGGGCGCAGCCGGTCCTTGTACTGCAGGACGTTCTCGGCCAGGTAGTCGTTGTAGACGCGCGCGTGCGCCATCGACAGCTCGTGGTCGTCCACTGTGTAGAGAACGAACAGGGCCGTCTGCGGGTGCAGCAGCGCGGCATCGACGCCATCGAAATCGAGGTCGTCGAGGATCTTGGACGGGTCGCCGTTGTTCGCGGTCCCGTCGGCGTGGCGGTAGCGCGAAATCGTCCAGCCCTCGAAGCCGGGCGCATGCCAGTGCATGAACTCCGAGTAGCCGCCCTCGACGATGGGATCGATCTCGAACTGCTCTTCCCAGGCCGCCCGCTCGCGCAGGTGCTTGGGCAGCCGCGTCTTGAACAGATCGGCCGGCTCGACCATGTGCGCGTCGGCGGTGACGATGAAATCTTTACCCATGGCGAGTCTCTTTCCGGATGAGGTGGTCGGCAGCAAACTGAACGCAACGTTTCGTACGTTAGAGCAATCATCCGAGGTGTCAAGAGCTGGGAGACCGTCGCGGTAGGTTCGGCCTGTACCGCATTCCCTTGCCCCGAGGACGTCGATGACCGCTGAGCCGCAGTCCCCCGTTCCCTTGCGTACGGGGGCCCGAGCCGAACAGAAGATCCTCGAGGCTGCCCAGGCCCTGCTGGAGGAGGTCGGGCCGCGCGGTACCACCGTCGAGGCGATTGCCAGGCGAGCCGGGGTCAGCAAGGTGACGATCTACCGGTGGTGGCCCAGCCGGGCCGCGGTGATCATGTCCGCCTTCCTGCAACTGGGCCGGATCAACGCGCCGTACCCGGACTCGGTCGATCCGGCCAGCATCGGCGAGCGGCTGGTCACGATGGCCGAGGCGTTCTGCGGCGCGACCGGTGAGATGGTGAAAACGCTGGTCGGGGAGGCCCAGTTCGATCCCGAGATCGCGCAGGCCTTCCGGGACGGCTACGTCCTGGCCCGGCGGGTGGAGGGTAAGAAGCTGATCCTCACGGCGATGGAAGCCGGCCACATCCGGACGGCCGATCCCGCCGTGGTACTGGATCTCATCTATGCGCCGCTCTGGTACCGGCTGCTCATCGGTCACGAGCCACTCGACGCCGAGTTCGTCCGATCCCACGTCGACCTGATGTGGAACGGGCTCCGCTCCGAGAGTTAGGCCGGCGTGGTCTCCAGGGTGTGCAGCGACCGCAGGGCCGCACCGGTCGAGCGCACGCGTTCAATCACGTCCTCGTCCGGCGTCATGGCTGCGAGCGTGCACCAGGTTCCGTCCAACCCGGCCTCCTGCGCCACCTGGCCCAGGCGGGCCGCGACCTGCTCGGCCGTGCCGGTCAGCTGGAAGCGATCACTGAGGTACTCCTGGATCTCGGGGTAGTCGTCGAACAACCGCCCGTTGACGTTGCCGACCCCCGGCGCCCCGTGGTGGTTGAAGTCGTACTTGGCCAGCTGTTCGCGCAGGATGGGCTGCCAGTCCTCGCGCACACCCTTGCCTTCGAACGTCGAGCTGAACGAGAAGCGGGCGGTGCCGACCGCTCGGCCGCGCTGACTGATCCGGGCGGCGTCGGCCGCGGCCTGA
Organism: uncultured Actinomycetes bacterium; assembly: GCA_963828015.1. GTDB lineage: Bacteria > Actinomycetota > Actinomycetes > Mycobacteriales > Jatrophihabitantaceae > CAVPUA01. The sequence continues at coordinate 511,571 of CAWHCD010000006.1, read as the reverse complement.
TCGGGGGCCACGTACGTGGTGACGAAACCCCAGATCCGCAGCGGCTCGGTGATCCCGGCCGCGGTGCGCGCCGCTCGGGCCCGGGCGGCCAGCGAGCGCAGCGCCTCGACGTCCAGGCCGGTGCCGATGATGAAGTCGGTGGCCACGCGCCCAGCGGCCTCGGCCCCGCGGGGACCCGACGCGGCGATCTGGATGTCCGTGCCTTCGGGGGCAAAGGTCTTGACGTTGGCGATGTCCTCTTCGAGCTGGGCCCAGGTGTTGGGCTTGAGGCCGACCGAGTGGCACGATCCGTCGCCGGTCGCCACGCCGGCGAAGAAACGGCCGGGGTAGAGCTCGCCGAACGTTCGCGCCGTCGCGCCCAACACCGACCAGTGCCGGGTGACGGTGTTGGTCACCGTCGGGCCGATGTGCAGTCGCTCGGTCGCCGCGAAGCAGGCGGCGGCGCTGACGTAGGTGTCCTGGTAGAGCTTGGGGACCGTGTCGCCCATGCCGAGGCCCCAGAAGCCGGCCGCCTCGGCGGCTTGGGCGATCTTGATCGACTCCCGCGAACTACGGATCAGGTTGATGACGCCCAGACGCATGCGCGTTCCTCCGATACCGGCCTGCGGGCGCCGATGTCCCGCAACCCCTCGCGCCGACCTTAAACCACGGGTCCGCGGCGCCCTGCTAGCCGCGGGTGATGTAGTCCTCGAGTTGACGGCGTTCTGATTCCAGGCTGCGCAGTCGGGCGGCGACCACGTCACCGATGGTGACCAGTCCGACCAGACGCCCGTCCGACACGACGGGCATGTGTCGGAAGCGATGTTCGGTCATCGTGGTCGCGACGCGGTCAAGGTCATCGGAGGGATCGCAACTGATGACATCTGTGGTCATCAGGTCGCCGACGGTCGCGGTCAACAGCGCGGCACCGGCGCTGGCCAGCCGGCGCACCACGTCGCGCTCGGAGACGATGCCGGTCAAGGTGTCGTCGTCGACGACCGGGACGCCGCCGATGTGATGCTCCTCGAGCACGCGCAGTAGCTCGGGCAGGGGCGTCGCCGAGCCGACCGTCACCACAGCAGATCCTTTGTGGCGTAGTAAGTCGGAGATAATCATTGCGCCCACCCCAGCTCGTAGTCGCGGATCCTGGGTCGACGTTAACCGACAACCGGCCAAGCGGAATAGCCCGACTTTCGGTTCAGGCGTGGAAGGCTGTATTTCGCACGTACTCCTCCTCGAGTTCCCACGACACTCCGGCAGGGCCCTATGGCTGCCAGTGAGGCTCGCGACGGTGTCCTCCTGACCAACCTGGACGAGGAACTGTTCGACGGTGCCCAGACGACGAAGCGAGACCTCGTCGACTACCTGGATGCGCTCCATCCGCAGCTGATCGAGGCGCTCCGCGATCGACCGCTGTCCGTTATTCGGGCGCTCCGCGGCCGGCAACCGTTCATGCAGAAGAACGTGCCCAAGTACACCCCGGATTGGGTCCCCACCACCTCGGTTTGGTCGGCGGCCTCGAAGCGCAACATCACCTACGCGTTGTGCAACGACCGGCGCACCTTGTTGTGGCTCGCCAACCAACGCAGCATCGAGTTTCACCCGACGCTGTATCGGACCGGCCAGATCGATGCCCCGACCCATCTCGTGCTTGACCTCGATCCACCCGAGGGCAGTGACTTCCGTAGTGTCGTCACCGCCGCCGAACTGGTGCGTCACGCACTGGCCGAAATCGGCCTGGCCGGCGCCGTGAAAACCAGCGGCTCCAAAGGAGTGCACATCTTCGTGCCCGTGACCGGGGCAAGCACCGAGGACGTCGCCCTGGCCACCCGGGCGCTGGCCGTCCGGGCCGAGGCACTCGACCCGGCGCTGGCGACCACCGCGTTCATCAAGGCTGATCGCGACGGCAAGATCTTTCTCGACTCAACCCGAGCCGGCGGCGCCAGCGTCGCGGCCGTCTACAGCCCTCGGCTGCGGCCGGGCACCCCCGTGTCGTTCCCCGTCGCCTGGTCCGACCTGGCCGATGTCGTCCCGGCCGACTTCACGCTGCGCACCGCACCGCCATTGCTCGACGGAGCCGACCCCTGGACGATGCTGATGCCGGCACCTCAGCGCCTGCCGTCAGAGCTGATCGAGCAGGGGCGCACCATCCCGGCCGCGCGCGCCCAAGCGCTACATGAGGAACTCCGACGACACCATCGCGGGGAAGGACGCTGAACCGCGCTAGCGTGTTGCTCCATGCAGGAGCTCTTGCTTGCCTTGGGCCTCATCCTGTTTCTCCTTGGCCTGCTGACCGGGCTCTTCGTCCCCGTTCTGAGGAACCCTCGGATGGGGGTGGCCAGCCACTTGCAGGGGATGACGAACGGACCCTTCCTCGTCGTGGTCGGTTTGATGTGGCCCTATCTGAACCTCTCCCACGCGTGGGAGGTCGTCGCGGTGGTGCTGCTCGTCTATGGGACCTACGCCAACTGGCTCGCGACCCAACTTGGCTCGCTGTGGGGCGCCGGCCACCGGTTCGCGCCCGCCGCCGCTGGAGAACATCGAGCGGCTGCCACGCAGGAGCGTGTTGTCGACCTGCTCCTGCTGACCCTCGCCCCCGCGATGATCATCGCGACCGTGCTCCTTATCGTCGGAGTACTGCGCTGAGGCTCGGGGGCTAAGCCAGGAAGCCCTTGTATTCGTCCTCGACGTCGGCTCGCATCAGTTCGAGCAGCTTCGGCCGGCCGAGCGGGTTGATGAGGTAGCGGCGCGGCTTGCCGGGGATATTGACGCCGAGGAAGTAGTTGCTCTCGGCGAGGGGTGCCTTGGCCGCTGCGGCGTCGATCTGGCTGGTCCAGTCGTCTTCCTTGGCCTGGGGCGCCTCGATAGTGGTGTAGCCGTTCTCGCGCATGTAGACGAGGGCGTCGGCAATGAAGTCGGACTGGTCGCCGCCGTAGCGCGGGTTGTTGCCAGCTGCGCCGTGCGGGCCGCCCGGGAAGAAGAAGTTCGGGAAGTTGTGGCACATCAGGCCGAGGTAGGTGCTCGGGCCTTCGGCCCAGTAATCCTCGAGGCGCAGACCATCTCGCCCCTGTACGCCCAGCCGGTTAAGCGAGCCGGTCGCGAAGTCGAATCCGGTGGCCCAGATGATCAGGTCGAACTCGCGGAGTCCGTCGGCGGTCTCGATCCCCGTCGGCGTGACCTGCAGGATCGGAGTCGCTTTGAGGTCAACCAGTGAGACGTGCGGTTGGTTGTAGACCTGGTAGTAGTTGGTCATGTAGGGCGGACGCTTGCCGCCGTAGCCGTGGTCGGTGGGGATCAGCTTGTCGGCGAGGGACTGGTCCTCGACCAGGCCGCGGATCTTCTCCTCGATGAAGGCGCACCACTCCGCGTTGGCAGCTGGGTCGATCATCATGTCGCTGTAGTTTGTGGACAGCTTGGCGAAGCCGGGACTGGCCCAGACGGTCTCGTAGAACGCCCAGCGTTCTTCCTTCGAGGCGTCGAACGTGAGGCGTCCGGACGGCGCGTGGAGGAAGCCGCTCACCGAGGTAGCCAGCGTTTCGCGCATCCGCTCGAAGTTGGCGCTTAGCTCGGCCTGCTCCTCGGCGGTGATCGGCCGGTTGTTCAGCGGCAGACACCAGTTCGGCGTGCGCTGATACACCGTCAGGTCGGCGACCTGGTCGACGATCTCCGGAATGATCTGGATGCCGCTGGCCCCGGTGCCGATGACCGCCACGCGCTTGCCCTCGAAGTCCACGGGATCCTTCGGCCACAACGCCGGGTGGTAGGCCTCGCCGGCGAAGGACTCGCGGCCGGGCACGTCAGGGAAGAACGGCAGCGACAGGATCCCGAGGGCGGCGATCAGGAAGCGCGCTCGGACGAGGGTTCCATCGGCGGCCCGCACCACCCACTGCGACGCTTCCTCGTCCCAGACCGCCGACGTCACGCGCGTCTTGAGCTGGATGTGCCCGCGTAGGTCGAACTTGTCGATCGCATGGTTGAGGTAGCGCTCGATCTCTGGCTGACCGGCGAAGAGCTCCGACCATTCCCATTCCTCGAACAGCTCCTGGTCATGGAGGAAGGCATAGGTGTAGCTCTCGGAGTCGAATCGCGCGCCGGGATAGCGGTTCCAGAACCAGGTCCCGCCGAGCCCATCGCCCGCTTCCAGCATCCGGACCGAGAACCCGTCCTCCCGCGCCCGCCACAGCTGGTAGAGCCCGAGAATCCCGGCGCCGACGATCAGCACGTCGACGACATCGCGGCCGGACGCGGAATCGGCTGCTGACTCCGCCGCGGGCAGCGGGCTCATCGCTGTCCCGCCGAGGTCGCTGACAGCGTCTCCATCAGAAGCGGTACACCCAGCGTGCAGGTGTGGATGCCGAGCACGCTGGTGAGCTCGAAGACCTCCATGATCTCCTCCCTGGTTGCCCCGAGCTCGAGCGCGCGGCGGATGTGGATGCGCAGCGCCGGCTCGTACAGGTGGGTGGTGGATGAGTCGACCGCGATGTGGATGAGCTCCTGCACCTTCGGCTCCAGCGGACCGTCACGGTGCGCCGCCTCGGCCAGCTCGAGGAACGCAGCGAAGAACTCTGGATCCAGGTCCAGCAATCCGTCCCAATGCGGACTCCAGTAGCCCATGGTGTTCTCGAACTCGGCCTTCAGCGCGGCCCGGCGCGTGTCGGCGGCCGTTGGGCGGGCCGCGACACCGGCGGTCTGCAGCTCCTCTACCAGGATCGGCACGCCGACGTTGCAGGTGTGGATTCCTTGCAGGCTGGCGATCTCGTACACCTGCATCACCTCGGCGGACGTCGCTCCGTACCGAAGCGCGTTGGTGATGTGCTGGCGCAGGCCCGGCTCGTAGAGATGAGTCGTCGCGGCGTCGATCGCGGTGTAGATGAGTTCCTTGACCTTCGGGCTCAGCGGACCGCTCTCCCATGGGACCGAGGAAAAGCCGAGGTACGCGGCAAAGAACTCCGGATCGAGGTCCAGCAGACCATCCCAGAACGGGTTCCAGTACCCCCGCTTGGCGAGAAAGAGCTCCTTCAACTGAGCCCTGCGATCATCGGACAACCGGGGCCTCCTGATTTTTTGGAACTCTGGCCGAAAGTGAGACTGGGTGTCAGATTAGCTTCTCCCGCTCGGCGTTGGAAGGGTTACTCAGTCCGGTAATCTCGGAGGGTGGCGATTCCGACGACGGCCAACACCACCCGCGGCATCGCCCGCGCAGCCGTCCGCGACGAACTGGCCCGGCTCGCGTTCGACATGTTCGGCCGCGACGGCTTCGAGAACGTGACGATCAATGACCTCGCCGCGGCGGCGAACGTCTCGCGGAGCACGTTCCTGCGCTATTTCGGCAGCAAGGAAGAGGCCGTGCTCGGAGCCCTGGACGCCGACGTCGACCAGATCGCCGAGACCGTCCGTGCCCGGCCATCCCGGGAGAGCGACTGGGTAGCGCTACGGCACGGTGTCGACTTCATCATGGAGCGATACCGCAAGGACCCGGAATGGTCCATGCGGATCACCCGGCTGATCCTGGAAACGCCCGCCCTGCGCAACCGTCACTACGCGAAGCGGCAGATGCTTGGTCCCATTCTGAGCCGGGCCCTCGCCGACCGCACCGATCCGAACGGTCCGGTGACGCTGGCGGCGAAGGCGAGAGCCGCGGCGGCCCTGGACTGTCTGCATCTCGCGATCGAGGCCTGGATGGATTCCGACGGGCGCGAGAATCTGGAAGAGCTCATCGACGAGGCGTTCGCAACCCTGAAGCACCTGTAGCGCCGAGCTCGGATTTTCACGTTCCCGCGGGGTGCCACTCGCGGTCGGTGACCCGCTTGTCGTCAGCGGCGATGATCGCTTGCAGGCGGGAGCGGACTGAGTTCAGTGCCGATGCCGCGCCCTGTTCGAGCGAGCGATCATATTGCTGCAGGCACTCTCGCAGGTCGTTACCTACCTGTGCGGGTTGAACGAGTGCCCGGTCCTGGCTCTGGTAGCCGGTGACGACCTGCTGCGAGCTGAGTAGTAGCGCACTGAAGGCGGCCAGGGCATCGTCGTCGAGTTCGCGGATGGCGGCGGCTACGCCGTCGTAGGCGTCTGGACGATGGCCGTACAACCTGACGTGAGCCTTCTCGACACCTTCCGCTCGCTGGGCCGACCTCGTGGTCTCCCACGCCTCGGTCAGGCCCTGCCACAGCCGGTCGCGAGCCTCATTGACCTTCGACGTGGTTGTCGCGTTCGCGACGTCCTGGCTCACGGACACGACCAGACCCTGAGCGTGCTCACTGAGCGCCTTCGGCAGCAATGCGTAGCGCTCGAGCGTGGCCAGCGCATCGGCGGCCGCCGTCCGCACGGTGTCACCCACCGTCCGCAACTGCTGAGTCCGAGCCTGCGCGAAACTGACGTACACCGTCAACGCGGCGATGAGCACACTGATCGAGGTAAGCAGGTCACCGAAGGAGATCTGGTTGTCGAAGGACAGCGCGCTCGTTGCGGTCAACGTCTTCCCCGTCCAAGCATCGCGAGCATGCGGACACTCTGCCAGAACTGGCGAGCTCCGCCTCCCCCGCGACACCCGCCGTCATCGTTGTGTCCATCCCGCCGGACTCACGCCCAGTGGGTCAGGCTGGAAACTCCGTTAAATCCACAGTCCTGATCTCGCGGTGGTCCGCCGGATGCCCGGGTGGGCGCTACTCCGCCTGCAAGATGGAGTTGATCTCTTCGGGTGACAAGCCCTCGTCATCATTGGGCGCGGAGCTGGTGTCGGCTCCTTCGCTCCGGTGTGTAGACCCAGCGGAGATCATTGTGGGATCCGAGGCGTCCTCACCGTCGGTTGGGTGGAGGGCATCGCTGTTGCTAGTCATTTCTCTCCTTCAGGTCAGGGCAGTCCGGCCGGCTAAATTCGGCGACCCGCGACACCACCGACGTCAAGACCATCATTAGCGCTGTCGCCCACCTTCGTCTTGGTACCCGGCGGCACCTCGCTCCAAACTCGGGCGGTCCTTGTGCGCGGTGGACAACTCCTGCCGATCCACGCCTCGTCTCGGGGCGCGCATCGGCCATGGGGCGGAGAGCGGCGTTGCGCACGAAGTCAACGGAATCGGTAAGGCGCGGCCACGAATTCCGCGGTCGATTGATCGCCAGGCGTTCAGTTGGTGCCATGAAGAGGTTGACAGCGGCTAGATCGCCTGCCTAACTTGAGAGTTAGCATTCCGGTTCGCGAGCGGTTCCCTCAGATCGGGTGGTGGAGATGATCATTCGAGAGAGCCACCGCCGTTCCCCGACATCCTTCCGCTGTCGATCGCTTTCGTTGTTGCCGCGAAGAGGTGGCAACCGAGTCGGGTCTATGACTTCGAGTCCTGGAATCAGGACAACACCTCAATCACTGGCCATTCAACCTGAGTTGACTGCCTTCGAGACCTACGCTGTCGACAATCGCTCACCCCTCTCTCCGAATGGAAACGCGCCACTATGACCGCTACGCGACGTCCCACCGCACTCGTAACCGGCGCAAGCCGAGGGATCGGCAAGCGCATCGCTACGTCGCTCGCCGCGCGTGGCTTCGACGTAGCAATCACGGCGCGGACAGTTGCCGAGGGCGATGCTGCGCTTCCGGGTAGCCTGGCGACGACGGCGGCCGAGATCGAAGCGCGCGGCGGCCGCGCCGTATCGGTCCCGCTCGATCTGGTCGATCTGGATGCGATCGACGCCGCCGTCGACGCCGCGGTCGAGGGGCTGGGCGGCCGCCTCGACGTGTTGGTCAACAATGCCGTCTACGGGGGTCCGGGCCGGTCGGGCCTGCTGCTCGACACCGACGCGGACGTTCTCATCAACCGCCTGACCGGCAACATCATCGCCCCCGTGTTGATCACGCGGCGGGCATTGCACTACATGGTGGCGGCAGGGGCCGGCCGGATCGTGAACGTGACGTCGAACATCTCCCAGGCGGTGCCGCCGGGACCGGTGGGGCGCGGTGGCTGGGACTTGTCGTACTCGGTGTCGAAGTCCGGGTCGCATCGGATCGCCGACATGGTGGCCGTCGAGTACGGCGATCGCGGTATTACGGCGTTCAACGTCAACCCGGGCATCACGGCCGTCGAGAAGATCGTCGCCTCCGCCGGATCGGAGTTTCTCGCGGTCGCGCAAACTCCAGAGGTGATCGGCGAGGCGATCGCGGACCTCATCGAGGATCCGAGGGTGCCGAACGGCGGCTACACCAACGCACCCGACCGTGCTGTGCAACTCGGCCTGATCGAGAGCTGGTCGCATCCGTCGTACGCGGACCTCCCGCTGCCCTGGCTCGCGGACTCCGTGGAGGCTCGCGCCTGACCAGGAAAGGCAAGACCCTGGCCCGCCCGACATTTGATCGGCGTTAAGTATGAGGGCAGACTGCGGGCCATGACCCGGGTTCCGGGCGAAGAGCTGACCGGGTAAGCCGCTATGCTCCGCACCCTAATCGGGCTCCTGCTCGCCACCCTCACCCTCGCCGGGTGCACCAGCGTCACGATGGGAAATGGCGAGCCGCCGTCGGGGCGTTGGACGGTGCCGCAAGCGCAGGCGCATTTCCTGGCCTTCGTAGGTCAGGGCAATCAGGATCTCGACATCGTGAACCGCCTCGTCTGCACCTGCGTCGGCGAGGTCGATCCGCAGCAACTCGCCAACGCCTGCGCCGCCGTCGCGGCGGACGATCTGGCCCTGGCGCAGAACCTCGAAACCAGCCCCTGGCCTGAGGGCGTCACCACGGCCACCGAGGCACTTTCGGCCGCCGTCAAAGGCCAGGCGAAGGGCTATCAGTCCTGCGCCGCAACCTCGCTCGAGTCCATGCGATCACACGAGGCGACCAGCACGTCGACGACAGCCCAAGCTAACGAGGTACGACGAGTTCTGGGCCTGGCCTCCGTCGGACCCGCCACGATGGCGCCGCGATCCGTTGTATCCGGGCCGCCCAGCGCTAACGAATCACCGTGACTAGCCCGCCCGGTACGACCCCGACTGAAGGCGAGCAGTGCCCACCTCCCGTAATCCAGGCCGCTCAACCAAGGGACGCCGATGATCGACCTTCCTGACGACCCCCGCGGAGTGCCCGTCCTACGCACCGATTTCACCGACGACGCCGCGTGGGCCCAGCTTCGCGCTGACCTGGTCGCCGACGACTATTCCTCGGGGTACACACCCCACCTTCAGTTCGTCGAGCGACGTGATCTATCTGGCATTGAAGGGGATCTGCTGGAGAGCGAGATCCCGCGGGCGTACCCGTCTGCGTACGAGCATCCGTTCCTGGTTCTGGTCGATGCGTTCGCTGTGTCGTCTCCCGAGCACCCCGTGCTCCTGATCGACTTGAGCGAGGACGACACGTCGACATCGTTTCGCGCCTTGCCTAGGGAGGTGTCCTCAATCGAAGCCAACCTCTCAATCTCAAATATGGACTTCTTCGAGTTCGGCGAAAGCACCGACGATGACGGCGTCTTCCGGGGTTTTGGCTCCTAGATCTCGCGGGCCGTTTGATCGGCACGCGATCACGGTTGGGTCCGTGGGCTACCAATCGCTTGGGGCGCTCAGTGCTCGTAGACTCCGCGGATGAACGGGGTGAAGAACGGCAGGCCGTCCTACGCGTGGCTGCGTGTTCGCTGGCCGCGCCTCGTCGTCATGGCCGCGCCGATCGCGCTTGTCATCGGTCTGATATCAGCGTCTGGCGCGATGCGGATCGTTGTCGCTTTGATCGCCTGGCCGGCGTACGTGGCGGTGATGCTGCTCGGCTTGCTCGGGCAAGCGAGGCGCGACTTCGGCTCGATTCGTGTGCTAGAACTCGCGTCCCTGACTGATGCAGCGCGTCAGCAGCGCGCGAGACGTCGAGCGCAGGCATGGCAGAACGCCGCGAGCGGAGTGCAGTTGCGTCGGATCGATCGAGAGTCCATCCGAGCGAGCAAGGAGCTGGTCATCGCAGTCCAGAAGGGCGACCGAGGGCGTTTCGATCATTACTTCGCCGCTCGTGGCTTTGCGACGGATCCGGCCGCCCGCGCGGATCTCGCGGTGATCGGCATGGGCTTGCTCGCCCTTGCCGCCGGCCGACGGATCGGCTACCGCCGCTCGCCACCCAACATCAATCACGACGCAGTCCTTCGGCGCATTCTCGGAGCGGAGAGCTCGTTCGCTGACCTCGCCTTTGAGCCGCTCGCCGCGGGGCTACTCCTAGCCGCCTCTCCTGGCGGAGGGCCAGCGGAGTACGTCAGAGACCCGGTTCTGCTTGCCAGCGAGATTGGAGCCACGACCTGTTTCCTCGTTGGCGTGACGACGTTCTTGATGGATGCCGAGGCGGAGAACGTCGACGTTGAAGGCGCCCGCGACAGCTATCTGCGGCAAGTCAGCAGAAAATCCGGAGTCAAGCAACGACCAGTACCCGTGTGAGCACTCCCCTTCCGCCCCTCGAGGCAAGGTTCGCACGCGCGAGCCGTCGTTATGAAGCAGAACTTGCTTCCTATGGGCCTAGCCGGAGCCTGATCTATCCGCGAACGCAGGTCTCGGCAGCGGCAACGATTCGCAGTGCCCATTTGACCGATTGGGCGGCAGCCGTCGCCGAGAGGAAGAGCACTCCGTACTGGGCGTTGTCCTTGAGATCAAGTAGTCGCGCGAGGTCCCGGCTCATTTGGACCCCGCCGGAGGCGATCTGGGCAAGCAGGAGGATCGCTTCGCGATGGTCCTGTCCAGGCGGACGCCGGCCCAATATTGCGCAGCAGGCGGCATCTGATGCAGCGACGCCGGCTAAGACAGCAAGGGATGCGGCGACGTTTTCACTGCCGTCGTCATCGATGTCGAGCACCAACTCGGCCGCATCGACGAAGGCGTGCGCATGTGACAGTCGGGTTAGTGCATCGGCCTTGCCGCAGACTTGCGTGCGACCAGCGGCTCGTGGACTCACGAAACGTTCCCACGGACGCTCAACAACCGACGGAAGTCCGCTCCGGACACGGTGACGGCGTCGCGTCGCCACTCCGCGACTAGAGGGTCTGCAGAATCGATGTGCCGCTTCAGGTCGTCGCTGCCGATGTCGTAGACCTGGCAGGTGTTACCGGTCCACGCGCGGACGTCCTCTCGCAGGATGGAAATCTGCTCAAGCCACGCCTCGCTCGCCGCAGTCGTCCGTTGACGCACCACCACTATGTCGATATCGCTGCCCTCGCTGCCGTCTTCGCGCGCGGCAGACCCGAACAAGGCGGCCGTGCGAGGGCGGGGATCCCACGCCGCGAAGGTGTCACGCAGCCTGACCAACAGCTCTCCCCGAAGCCCGGCAATCACTCGCACCGCTGGCCACGCAATGTGCTCGCGATTGATTGAATACAGCCATGCGCTTCCGGCCGGAAGCGCGGTCACGATTCCTTGGCGCTCCAAGCGGTTCAGCACGTTGCGGACGCCTGCCTCAGACCCCGCGCCAGCGAGACGATGAACCTGCCGACCGGTCACTGGACCGCTCAGGCGGGCAAGCGCCACCAGCACTGGGCCGTCCAAGGTAGGGACTATTGCCTCCCACGGCGACGCGACATTCACGGCTCGTCCTATCCCCAATAAACTATCGTCATCCCGATGATACTAGTGACATCCCTAAATGCCTAGGGACAGCTCGCCAGGCGACGCCTTAGCGGGCCACGAGACGCAGCGTCGTCGCCACAGCATCGTCCCCCACCATCCGCTCGACGGTCGCGGCGCCGTAGCGGCCGTACTTGGCCCGATAGGCCGCGTCGATCTTCACCCGAAGCTGAGCGCCGATGTCCTCAACCAGCACGTCACACTCCAAGCCAGGGACGGCAATCCGGGCGACAGCGCTGCTGACCGCACGGCCGAACCAGCCGGTGTCGCGACGCTGCCAGGTGCGCACGTACACGTGCCCCTCCACCGCGACCGCCCAGATCGGTACGGCCGCTCGCAGCGTTCCATCCGCACTCCTGGTTGCGATCCGCATCTCGTCAGAACTGTCGATCTTCGCCAGCTCAGCTGGCGACCACTCGTTGCTCATGACCAACATTCTTGCCGCGCACCCCAATAGGCTCGCTATGCCCGTCATGCGACTGACGAGAAGGGACGCGATGAGCAACGTCAGGGTCTTGGTCTCCGGCGCGAGCATTGCCGGCCCCGCGTTGGCCCACTGGCTGCACCGCCGGGGTGCCGAGGTGACCGTGGTGGAGCAGTCGCCCGGCCTCCGTCCGGGAGGGCAGGCGGTGGACGCGCGCGGGGTGGCCAAGGAGGTGATCCGGCGGATGGGCCTCGACGCGGCGGTGCGGGCAGTGCGAACGGACACTGCTGGCGCGTACACAGTGGATGCGGACGGAAACGTGCTGGAGACCTACCGCGTAGAAGACGACGACGGCGACGGGCACATCGCGGAGATCGAGGTCCTGCGCGGCGACTTCTCCCAAGTGTTGTACGACGACACCCGCGATCGGATCGAGTACATCTTCGGCGACCGGATCGGCGAAGTCACCCAGGACGCGGACGGGGTCGAGGTGACCTTCGCGAGCGGCAAGCGGCGGCGCTTCGAGTTCGTGATCGGTGCCGATGGCTTGCACTCGTCGTTGCGGTCGATGGCGTTCGGCCCGCGCGAGCAGTTCATCCGGCACCTCGGATTGGTGCTCGCCTTCTACACCGTGCCCAACGAGTTCGGGCTCGACCGCTGGCTGCTCGACTACCAGGAGGCGGGCCGTTCGGCCGGGCTGCGGCCCATCCGTGACCCCAGCCGGGCGATCGCCATGTTGTCCTTCCCGGCGCCCGACTTCGACATCGACCACCGCGACATCCAGGCGCAGAAGCGACTGCTCCGCGAGCAGATGGCCGGCTTCGGCTGGTGGACCCCGCGCATCCTCGCCCACCTCGACGACACCCCGGACTTCTACCTCGACCAAGTCGCCCAAGTGGTGATGGACCGCTGGCACATCGGACGGGTGGGGTTGCTCGGAGACGCCGCATACAGTGCCTCGCCGATGTCGGGCGGCGGCACCGGACTCGCCCTGGTCGGCGCTTACCTGCTGGCTGGGGAACTGGCCGGCGCCCACTGGGATCCGGCGGCCGGCTTCGCTGGTTACGAGGAGCGGATGAGCGACTACGTCGCAGCCAATCAAGAGATCGGACGGATGCACGTGCAGATTCTCACCGCCCCCGACCCGGATGCCGCGCCGGAGCCGGACATGGATGCTCTCACCGCGCTGATCGATCGGGCGGTCAACGGCCCCGAGCTGCCGGACTACGAAGGCGTGCCCGACTCCGGAGGACCTCGCTAGAGTGGGGTGAGGAACCGAGGACGAGGTGGTGGATGGTGCCGCGGGAGCTGCGAGCCTCGGACGCGGAGCGCGAGGCAGTCGTCGCGCGGTTGGCGCGCGCGCTGGAGGAGGGCCGTATCACGGTCCTGGAGTTCGACGAACGAGCCGGCGTTGCTTATGCGGCCAAGACGCACGCGGAGCTCGATGCGCTGACCCACGATCTGCCGCCCAACATCTGGTAGCGGCCGGTAGGGCACGCGGCGGTCAGGACGCGGCCAACGGCCCGAGCGCGGTGAGGATGTCAGACTCCGGCGCCACTTCGCCGGAGTGGCCGTTGGCTGCCGCCACGGCGGCGTCCGGCGGTGCAGTGCTTCCGGGGTTGGTGGCCTTTTCGAAGAAGCGCAGCAGCTCGACCGGGAAGGGCATGACCAGGGTGCTGTTCTTCTCCGCGGCCACGTCGACGACGGTCTGCAGTAGCCGCAGCTGCATCGCACTCGGCGTGTCGGCCATGACGCGGGCGGCCTGGGCGAGCTTGGCCGAAGCCTGGAACTCCCCGTCCGCGGCGATGATGCGGGCGCGGCGTTCGCGCTCGGCTTCCGCTTGCCGCGACATCGAGCGTTTCATGCCCTCAGGCAGCGCAACGTCTTTGACCTCGACCCGTTCGATCCGCAGCCCCCACGGGCCCTCGGTGGGGGCGTCGATGACGGCCTTCAGTTCGGAGTTGATCTGGTCGCGATCCGACAGCAGCGTGTCGAGGTCCGCCCGCCCGATCACCGAGCGCAACGAGGTTTGGGAAACCTGCGATACGGCTTGGATGTAGTCCTGCACGTTGAGAGTCGCCTTGACCGGATCGACGACCTTGAAATAGACCACGGCGTCCACCGTGAGCGTGACGTTGTCCCGGGTGATAGCACCTTGGGCGGGCACGCCCATCACGATGGTTTGCATCGACACTTTTCGCATCCGGTCAGCAACCGGGATCACGAGCCGCAGACCCGGTCCGCGTAGCTCCGGCAGCAGACGTCCGAAACGCAACACCACCCCCTGCTCGTACTGCTGCACTTGGCGGACCGAAGTCGCCAGCAACAATAAACCCAGTATGAGCACGACAATGACGACAACAACGATGACAGTCATGGCAGGCCGATTCTGCCCACAGGGCGGGCGAAGAAGGAGACGTCGCTCTTGCTCACACGACCACCTCTAGCAATCATGGATCGCGGCCCGAAGTGGGCTGTGGTGAACACAACCGACGGTACGCCGACTTTCGGCTCCCGGTCCGGGATCGTCTCGAGCGGGAATCGTTCGTCCGCCCAGACACGCGAGAAAGGAATACAGTTGTGGTGCGGCGGTAGTTGTTCCCGCGCTGGGAGATGTCGGCTGATGAACATTCACCAATGTCCCAAGTGTGAGCTGCGGTTCGCCCTGAAGCCCGAGCTCGAGGACCATTGCCGGCACGATCACCCGGGGTTCCGACATGAGTACCCGGCCCAGCCCCCGAAGCCGCCTGATGCTGCGGCACCGCACGCCCAGCCAATAGCTCACGAACGGACTCACATCCCTATCGCGGACGACGTCCTCAGCTGGCTGGTGCCCGCACGCCGAGACGCGCACCGCCCGCCCATGGCTTAGCCCGACGGCAGCGCTGGGACGAACGCCGGCTCGGCCTACCTGGGATCGCGCCGGAGCGGGTGCTCCTCCGGTACTTGCACCAGCACGATGCGCACCCCATCCGGGTCCTGGATCCACATCTCGAGCAGTCCCCAGGGCTCCACCACCGGAGAGCGCAGGACCGCTACCCCTAGCTCGCGCAGGCGCTCGTACTCCTCAGTCACGTCTCGCACCTGCAACCACAGGCGGAGTGCGGACGGCGCCGCGTCCTGAGCGGCCTCGCCCGAGACCTCCAAGAACCCTCCACCGAGGTAGAAGACGATGCCGGGACTGGCTGGATCACCGAACTCCCGGTAGATCGCAAGACCTAAGGTCTCGCGATAGAACCGCTGGGACCGTTCACGGTCAGCCGGACGCAAAAGGATGCGGCTACTAAGGACATCCACGTGTGATCCCGGAATTCGGGCCTGTTGGGCCGGGCGTCGTCACCCCTGCATCATGGCCGCATTGCCAGTTGTCCGGCAACCAGGAGCTCGCGAGCCGTCGCCGGCGGGCCGGATGCGCCTACGGTGGGCCTATCGCGCACTGATGAGACACCGAAAGCGAAGTGACCGTGGACACCGCAAATGCCCGTGAACTCTTGAAAGGCCAGCGGCAGGAGCTGACCGAGCTGTTGGCGCGCAACCAAGCCGCCGCCGACCAGAACCGGACGGCCGAGGATGAGCAGGGCGCCGACATCAGCGACCCGGCGCAGCCGCTGACTCAGCAAGGCGTCGACGACGCGGTCAGCGCGAGCATTCGAGAGCGGTTGGATGCGATCGATCGGGCTGAAGCCAGACTCGCCGCCGGCACCTATGGCCGGTCGGTGCTGAGCGGCGATCCGATTCCCGACGAGCGTCTCGAAGCCCAGCCGAGCGCGGAACTCACGGTCGAGGAGCAGGCCGCGAAGGATCGGGCTGACGAGTAACCCGCGGCGTATCGCTCCGACGGCAGAGCCGACCAAGCAAAGCAGCGTGGGCATTTCGTGAACGTCACGTGAGGATCTCTTCGAAACCCCACGACTAGGCGCGCCGAGGGTGTGCGATCAAGCGACATGCGTTCACGGGAGGTCGCGGGTCGTGCAGTACATCAACTTGGCCATAGCCGTCGGCATCGTCGCGGTTGGCTGGTTCGGCACAACAAGGTTGCTTGCCGCTTCGCTGCGCCGCGACACGACGCGCGTGCCCCCCTCGGTGAAGGAGCGCGGTGCGGGACCTTCGTTGCCTTGTCCGGTCGACAATCTGGTCCGCGCCAAGGACCGGCAAACGACGGCCGGCGTGAACGCCGCGTCTCGCTCGGCAGAGCCGAGTAGAGCGATCACAAACCGTTGGGCGGTGACAAAGATCGTTGAGCGTTCGCCCATGAGTTCGCCTCGCAGAGGGACGCTGCGCCAAGTCCGCGAATAACCCCACACGAAGCTGTCACTCGATGTGGGCGGGGAATCGATTGGCGGCAGCAGTCTCGCTCCGGTGCCAGGCCGCAACAAGCCCAACGATCACGACGAGCGGCAGCCGGATAAAGATCCAGCCCGTGACCTCGCTGACGCTGGCCAGAAGCCAGAGCGCCCCCGCGAACGACAACAGCCGTCCCCGCCCGCGTGCGACCTCGTTGTTGCCACGATGGCCCCTGATCGTCCACAGCAGGAGCACGACCAACGCCGTGGCCCAGGCGATGCGGGCGCTTGCGAGGCTCCACCAGTACTGCGTCGGTATGGTGGCGGCGCCGGCCAAGGCGAGCGTGGTCCAGGTTGCCCAGTGCAGCGCGGTAGGAACTCGGTCCGAGCTGTTCTCGTAGCATTCAAGCTCGGTGACCGGGTGGTCTTCATACATGGACGCCTTCGACGTATAGATCGTCGCGGATGGATAGCATCGCGAGACGGCGGCGGACACCCCCGATGGGACGCGGCCCGAGACCCAGATGGCCTCGATGCGTGCGTACTGGCAGCGGAGCCCGCGCGTACCGGCGACGATCCGTCCCCAGCACGCCACGACCGCCACAACGTTGCGGGCCTGCGGGTACTCCCTGGCCGCCTGCTCGCTGCCATAGGCGTAGTACCCGCATCCGCAATCAGCGACTGGGGCGACGTGAGGGTCGGGATCGCCGGCGACGGGATCGATTCGGCACTGGGCGGCGTTGGTTCCGTCGCACCAGCTCTCGGCTCCGAACAAGGGGAACAGGGCACCGTCTGGACCGATACGGAATGTGCGGACAGCGCGGATTTCGCCGACCTGCGGCTCGTATCCGTCGTCGGTCTGCCGGCGCGATTCGGGCCGCTGCCGGGTGCGGCGGCGTGGCTCGTCCGTGCCGCTCATGGAGGCGAGTCTAGGTCGGAGTCGTGAGCCGCGTGGCTTGGTTAGGGAAGGTAGCGGTAGCCGAGGCCGGGTTCGGTGATCAGGTAGCGGGGCCGGCTGGGGTCGGGTTCGAGTTTGCGGCGCAGTTGTTGCATGTAGATGCGCAGGTAGCTGCGTTCGGTGTGTTCGGGGTCCCCCCGCATGGCGACCAGTAGCTCGGTCGGGGTGAGCAGCATGCCGGGATGGTGCAGGAGGGACTCGAGCATGCGCCACTCCGTCGGTGTGAGTCGGATGGTGACCTGCCCATCTGGGTCGTCGCGCACGATGAGTCGTGCGGTGAGATTGACCGTGACCGGGCCAAGGTGAACGGTCGCCGCGCTGTCGCTGACGGTGCTGCGCCGGGTCGCGGCCCGGACGCGGGCGATGAGCTCGTGAATGTCGAAAGGTTTGGTGATGTAGTCGTTGGCGCCGAGATCAAGGGCGGTGACCTTCTGATCGGTCGCAGAGCGCGCCGTGAGGACGAGGATGGGTAGATCGTCGTCGCGAGCGCGCAGGCTGCGGATCACCTGCAGGCCGTCCATGTCCGGGAGTCCGAGATCGAGGATCAGCAGATCAGGGTGGGAGACGGCGATCAGTTCTAGCGCACCGGATCCGGTGCTGGCGGCGCTGACCCGGTAGCCCCGGCCGGTGAGATTGAGGGTGAGCGCGCGCAGTAGGTGCGGTTCGTCGTCAACCACCATGATGTGGATGTCGAGGGTGGCCGGGTGGGCAACGGTCGGTTCGGCAGTCATGTGCGGCTCATCAGGTCGGGGTCGGCGCTCAGTACGTCGGGTGAAGTTGGGACGGCTTGGGGCAGGGAGATGGTCGCGGTGAGACCGCCGCCAGGCGTGTCATCGAGAGTCAGCTGGCCGTGCATGGCTTCGGTGAAGGCACGGGCGATGGCCAGCCCGAGGCCGACGCCGCCGGTATTGCTGGTAGCACCGTCGTCTCGACGCTGGAAGGGCTCGAAAACGGCCTCTCGGTCCTTGCGGGGGATGCCGGGGCCGCGGTCAATGATGCGGATGTCGAGGCTGGATGCGTGACTGCTGGCCGCGATTTGGATCGGTCGTCCGCTCGGTGCGTAACGCAGTGCGTTGTCGACCAGGTTGGCGATAACGCGTTCCAGGAGCCCGGCATCGGCCAGGGCATCGGGGAGGTCGGCGGGAATGTGTAGCTCCAACAAGTCGGAGCTAGGCCTGGCCCAGGCTGTGCTGGACGTTCCCTCGAGGGCATGGTCAAGAGCGGTGGCAACGACGTCGTCGACACCGACGGGGCTGAGGGTGATGGACAGGACGCCGGCCTGGACTCGGGAGAGGTCGAGCAGGTTGGTAATCAGGGCGGTGAGGCGGTCAACGGCGTGATCGGCGTTGGAGAGTAGCTCGGCGCGGTCCTCGGGGCTCCAGTCGACATCGGTGCTGCGCAGACTGGAGACGGCGGCCTTGATCGAGGCGATGGGGGTGCGCAGATCGTGGCTGACGGCGTTGAGGAGCGCGCTCCGCATCCGGTCGTTGCGCTCGAGTGTCTCGGCGTTGGCTGCCGCTTCGGTCAGCTGTCGTTGCTGGTAGGCCACAGCGACTTGCGCCGCGAACGCCGCGAGAACGCGCTGGTCTTCGACGGCGAGGGTGCGACCGCGCAGGGTGAGCAGCAGGTCCTCGCCGATCGGGACCTCGGTGTCGGCGTCCTCGGGCCTGAGGCACGGATCTTCGCCGATGCTGGCCAGGCAGGTCCAGGTGCCACGAAGTCCTCCGGCGGAATGCGGTACGGCGCGGGCGCCACTGCTGGCCGGAGCGTCGTTGTCGCGGCGGAGCAGCGTGACGCTGGTGACCGCGAACGTCTCCTGGACTCGTTGCAGCAGAGCGGGCAATGCGGATTCTCCGCGCAGGAGACTGCCGGCGAGGGTGGACATGGTCTCGGCTTCGGCGTTGGACCGAGCGGCCTCGAGGTAGCGGACGGCGGCCAGATCGACCACACGCGAGACGAGCGAGGCGATCACCACAAAAACGATCAACGCGAGAATGTTCTCTGGTTCGTTGATGGTGAACTGGTGGATCGGTGGGACGAAGTAGTAGTTGAGTAGCAGGCTGGCGACGATCGCGGCAGTGAAGGCGGGCAGGAACCCGCCGACGAGGCTGACGATGACGACGGCGAGGAGGAAGAGCAGCAGGTCGCTGCCGAGACTCAGACTGTGGCGGGAGGACGAGCAAAGCAGGGTGAGCGCTGTGAGCAGGACTGCTGCGGTGGCTAGGCCGGCGAGGCGACGGCGCAGCGTCAATGCGCCGGACATCGTCGGTAGCCGGCGGCCCTTGCCGATGTAGTCGTGGCTGACGACGTGGACGTCGATTGGCCCTGATTTGCGGGTGATGGTCATTCCGCTGCCGGGCCCGGTGAGCATCGCCAACCAGGGGTTTCGGCGACTGGCGCCGATGACGATCTGGGTCGCGTTGTTGGCCCTGGCGAAGGTGAGGATGGCGGCCGGGACCTCCTCGCCAATGATGGAGTGGTAACTACCGCCGAGGGATTCGACCAGGAGTCGCTGCTGGGCCAGCGCGGCGATGCTGGAGCCGGCCAGGCCGTCGCTGCGAGCGACATGGATGGCGAGCAGGTCCCCGCCGGTCGCGCGAGCAGCGATCCGCGCCGCGCGGCGGATCAAGGTCTCGCCTTCCGGGCCGCCGGTGAGGGCCACGACGACGCGTTCGCGAGTTTCCCACTTGTCGGCGATACCGTGCTGTTCTCGGTAGCGCTGCAGTCCCTCATCGACCTGATCGGCCAGCCACAGCAGCGCAAGCTCGCGCAGGGCGGTGAGGTTGCCGGTGCGGAAGTAGTTCGACAGGGCGGCGTCGACCTTGTCCGGCGCGTAGATGTTGCCATGGGCCATGCGGCGGCGTAACGCCTCGGGAGTGGTGTCGACCAGCTGCACCTGCTCGGCCGCCCGCACTACGGAGTCGGGCACGGTTTCGCGTTGCGGGATTCCGGTGATCGCTTCGACGACGTCGTTGAGCGACTCGAGGTGTTGCACGTTGACGGTGCTGATGACATCGATGCCGGCTTCCAGGAGCTGCTCGATGTCTTGCCATCGCTTCTCGTGATCGAGTCCGGGCACGTTGCTGTGGGCCATCTCATCGACGAGCACCACCTGCGGATGGCGTTCCAGGATGGCCGGGGTGTCCATCTCCGGTAGTTCCGTGCCTCGGTAGGGCACCGATCGCCGTGGGATGAGTTCCAGTCCCTCGACCTGTTCCACTGTGTGGGGCCGGCCGTGGGTCTCGACGTAGCCGATGACCACGTCGGTCCCCCGCTGGGCCCGGCGACGTCCTTCGTCGAGCATGGCGTAGGTCTTGCCCACCCCCGGTGCGGAGCCGAGGTAGACCCGCAGCTGACCTCGTCGGCTGCTCATCGGGTCCGCCTTGGCTCGTGCACCAACATCGCTGTCCCTTTCATCGCCTCGGATTGGGCCGGCGTGGCCTAGTGGTGGTAGGGGTAGGAGCGGTCCAGAGCGAGATTGAGCTGCAATACATTGACGGTCGACTCACCCATGAACCCGAGCGCACGGCCATCGGTGTACTTGGACACCAGGGCGGCGACCTGGGCCGCCGTGATGCCGCGGGTCTTGGCGACCAGGTTCTCTTGGATCTTGGCGTAGGCCGGGCTGATGTCGGGATCCAACCCGGAGCCGGACGCGGTCACCGCGTCCGCGGGCACGGCCGGGTGGGCCGGCGCCTCGCCGCGGATCGGCACCAGCTGGCCGCTGGAATAGTCCTGGCCGAACTGGGCCAGCTCGACCTTGACCCCGTCGTAGGTGGCGATGAACGGCGTGGCGCCGGGTCCCTGATTGACGCTGACCACGCGGGTGATGGTCCCGGTGTAGCCCGGCCCGGACCAGAACACAGCCAGTACCGACCCGGTGCCGTCCGGGCTGCAGAACGGCCGCGAACCATCGACGCCGTCGAGCTTTCCGATGTCCAGACTGCGGGTGCACACCTGGGTCAGCAGCCGTTGGGTTCCGGTGTCGTCCTTGACCGACGGGTCGGGCAGGACATCGATGATCGACTCCGGTCCCAGGTTGCTTGCCGAGCTGGCCGTCGGGTCGTAACCGTCGCCGGCCGCGGACGGGCGGGATTGGAAGTACTGCGGTAGCGGGTTGCCGTCGCTGTCGGTGAAGGACTGCCCGATCTGCGACGAGCCGACCACGTTCCCATTGGCCTTGACCAGCGAGCCGTCGGCTGCCCCCTTCAGACCGGGGATCTGCGCGATGGCCGTGATCGCCAACGGGTAGGCGATGCCGAGCAGGATCGTGAAGACGATCAGCATTCGTAGCGCGGTGGAGGCGGTACGCAGATACGTGACGACAGTGCGCATGGTGATCAGCCGATTCCAGGGATGAACTGAACAATGAGGTCGATGAGTTTGATGCCGATGAAGGGCAGGATGATGCCGCCGACGCCGTAGATATAGATGTTGCGGCGCAGCATCGCCGACGCGCTGGAGGGTGTGTAGCGCACGCCGCGCAGGGCCAGCGGGATCAGCGCGACGATGATGATCGCGTTGAAGATGACCGCCGACAGGATCGCCGACTGGGGCGAGTCCAGGTGCATGATGTTGAGCTTGTTCAGGCCGGGATAGACCGCCGCGAACATGGCCGGGATGATCGCGAAGAACTTGGCGATGTCGTTGGCGATCGAGAACGTCGTCAACGACCCGCGGGTGATCAGCAGTTGCTTGCCGATCTCGACGATCTCGATCAGCTTGGTCGGGTCGGAGTCGAGGTCGACCATGTTGCCGGCTTCCTTGGCCGCCGAGGTACCCGTGTTCATCGCCACCCCGACGTCGGCCTGCGCCAGCGCGGGAGCGTCATTGGTGCCGTCGCCGGTCATCGCGACCAGCTTGCCGCCCTCCTGCTCCCGCTTGATCAGCGCCATCTTGTCCTCTGGCGTGGCCTCAGCCAGGAAGTCATCCACGCCGGCCTCGTCAGCGATGGCCTTGGCCGTGCGCGGGTTGTCGCCGGTGATCATCACCGTCCGGATGCCCATCCGACGCAGCTCGGCGAAGCGTTGGGCCATTCCCTCCTTCACGACGTCCTTGAGGTGGATCACTCCGAGCACCCGCGGTGGCGCGCCGTCTACGCGTTCGGCCACCACCAGCGGTGTCCCACCGGCGGAGCTGATGCCATCAACGATCTCACCGACCGTCCGACCCACCGTGCCACCACCATCGCGCACCCAGGCCATGACGGCTGACGCCGCTCCCTTGCGCACCTCGCGCGCCGGGCTCCCGGCCGTCGCGGCCAGGTCGACGCCGCTCATCCGGGTCTGGGCGGTGAACGCCACCCAGCTGGCGTGCTGCAGCTCGCCGCTGGCCCGTTCGCGCAGGCCGTAGCGGGTCTTGGCCAGCACGACGATCGATCGGCCCTCGGGAGTCTCATCCGCGAGCGAGGACAACTGCGCCGCATCGGCCAGGACGTCAGCGTCAACGTCGGTAACCACGACGAACTCGCTGGCCTGCCGGTTGCCCAAAGTGATGGTGCCGGTCTTGTCCAGAAGCAGCGTGTTGACGTCCCCGGCCGCCTCCACGGCGCGCCCGCTCATCGCCAGGACGTTGCGCTGCACCAACCGGTCCATCCCGGCGATGCCGATGGCCGAAAGCAGAGCGCCGATCGTGGTCGGGATAAGGCAGACCAGCAGCGAGACAATGACAATTCCGGTGATGCCGTTGCCGTTCAACGCCGACGTGTCCGGGATCCCGGGCTGGTTGGCCTTGGCGAAGATGGCCATCGGCTGCAGGGTCACCGTCGCCAATAGGAAGATCAACGTGAGCGAGGCGAGCAGGATGTTGAGCGCGATCTCATTCGGGGTCTTCTGCCGGCTGGCACCTTCGACCAGGGCGATCATCCGGTCGATGAAGCTCTCGCCCGGCTTCTGAGTGATCTCGACGACGATCCGATCCGACAGGACCTTGGTACCGCCGGTGACCGAGTTGCGATCACCGCCGCTCTCCCGGATGACCGGGGCACTCTCACCGGTGATCGCGCTCTCGTCGACGCTGGCGATGCCCTCGATCACGTCGCCGTCGCCCGGGATCACGTCCCCGGCTTCG
The DNA here is from genome assembly GCA_963828015.1 of uncultured Actinomycetes bacterium. Taxonomy (GTDB): domain Bacteria; phylum Actinomycetota; class Actinomycetes; order Mycobacteriales; family Jatrophihabitantaceae; genus CAVPUA01. The sequence continues at coordinate 488,308 of CAWHCD010000006.1, read as the reverse complement.
CAGACCACCCGGTCACCCTGCCGTAGCTGGGGCGCCGGCACGGCCTCCTCGCGACCGTCGACCAGCCGCCGCGCGATGGTGTCGGTCTTGGCCCGCCGCAACGCGTCGGCCTGCGCCTTGCCCCGGCCTTCGGCCACCGCCTCGGCCAGGTTCGCGAACAACACCGTCAGCCACAAGAAGATGACGATCAGCCATGAGAACGTCGATGGATCGGCGACAGCGATCACGGTGGTGAACACTGCGCCGATCTCGACTATGAACATGACCGGGTTCTTGTACAACGTGCGGGGATCAAGCTTGGCGAACGCACCGGGTAGCGAGGTCCACAGCATCTTCGGGTCGAGCAAACCGCCTTGCACCCGGTGCGGGCCATTGGGCGGTGGTGAGGTGAGAGATGCGGGTTCGGCTGGTTCTCCGACCATCAGGGTCGTGGACATTAGTGCAGCCCTTCTGCGAGCGGCCCGAGCGCGAGCGCCGGGAAGTAAGTGAGGGCGACAACGACGATCGTGACGCCGGTGAGCAGCCCGATGAAGAGCAGCCGGTGGGTGGGCAGCGTGCCTTCCGTGGCCGGTGTGGGCTTTTGACGGGCCAGCGACCCGGCCAGGCCGAGGACGAAGATCATCGGCAGGAACCGGCCGAGCAGCATCACGATGCCGAGCGCGTAGTTGTACCAAACGGTGTTGACCGAGATCCCGGCAAAGGCAGACCCGTTGTTGTTCGCGGCCGAGGTGAACGCGTACAGCACCTCGGAGAAGCCGTGCGGGCCGTTGTTGAGCATGCCGGCCCGTTCACCGGGTAGCCCCATCGCAATACCAGTCCCGACCAGCACGAGCGCCGGAGTGGTCAGCAGATACAGGGAGGCGAACTTTATTTCCCGCCCGCCGAGTTTCTTCCCCAGGTACTCCGGTGTTCGACCGACCATCAGCCCGGCCACGAACACCGCAATCACGGCCAGGACCAACATGCCGTACAGGCCAGAGCCCGTGCCGCCGGGCGCGACCTCGCCCAGCATCATGTTCACCATCGCCATACCGCCACCGAGGCTGGTGTACGAGTCGTGGAAGCTGTCGACCGCACCGGTCGAGGTGAGCGTCGTGCCGGTCGCGAAGACAGCCGAGTTCGGAACCCCGAAGCGTTGCTCGGTTCCCTCGGTGGCGGCTCCGACCGCGGTGGGAACAGTGCCGTGGTGCTGGCCCTGGAAGACCATCATCAGGATGCAGGAGGTGATCGCCAGGATGGCCATCACGGAGACGATGGCGTAGCCCTGCCGCTTGTCTCCGATCATCTTGCCGAAGGTGCGCGGCAACGAGAACGAGATACACAACAGCAGGAAGATCTCGATCCAGTTCGTCCAGGCCGTGGGGTTCTCGAACGGGTGGGCAGAGTTGGCGTTGAACGTCCCACCGCCGTTGGTGCCGAGTTCCTTGATGGCCTCCTGGCTGGCGTACGGCCCCCCGGGCAGGGTTTGCGTGCTGCCGGCGATGGTGTGCACCGTCTGGTAGTCATGGAAGTTCTGGATCATTCCGGCGCCGACGAACACAATCGCGAAGACGATGCAGATCGGCAGCAGGATGCGCAGGCAGATCCGGGTCACGTCGACCCAGAAGTTCCCGAGCCGGTCGGTGCGGTTGCGGGCGAAGCCGCGCACCAGTGCGATCGCCACGGCGATGCCGACGGCGGCGGAGACAAAGTTCTGCACCGCCAGACCCGCCATCTGCACGACGTAGCCCAGCGCATTCTCACCCGAATAGGACTGCCAGTTGGTGTTGGTGATGAAGCTCGTGGCGGTGTTGAAGGACTGGTCGGCCGACATCTGTGGCACCGAGTACGGCGGCCACAGATGCTGCTGGATACGCAGGAACACATAAAGGAACAGCACGCCGATGACGCTGAACGCCAATACCGAACGCAGGTACCGCGACCAGGTCTGATCCGCCTCCGCGTCCACCCCGCCGACCCGATAGATGCCGCGTTCCACCGCGAAGTGCCTGGACCCGCTCAGCACCCGCGCCATGTAGTCACCGAGCGGCTTGTGTACCAACGCCAGCGCGAGGATCAACGTTGCGAGAAAGATGATTCCGGCCCACGTGTCGTTCATCGACCTAGCTCCCGACGTCGACTTTCCGGGCCGAGGGCACGCGGGGACATCAGAATTTCTCCGGGAAGACCAGGGCGATCAACAAGAAGATCGTGACGGCGATCGAGAGGATCAGCCCGACCAGGTTCGTCGTGCTCACAGCTTCTCCGCTCCTTTGACGATGACGGCAAGCAGCGCAAACACCGCGACGGTCACCAGGACGGCCCAGAAATCAGCCACACCGAGCTCCAGCTCGTAATCGGGGCCAACTCGCTGACCCCTGCGGTCCGGGCATCCGCACCGGGCGACTGAAGTCAACGCCCCACAACGCGGCCTGTCGCCCGAAAACGACCGTGCTCACGCGTTCATCGCAGGACCTTCACGACCTGCTTACGGCGGGGTATTCGGCCAGACTCAGCGGCCTATCCAGCCAACTCAAACGGGCGGTCTGTTAAGCGTCAGACCTTCCCGACGGGCTCACCGTGGGGTGGCGATACGGGCTCTTCTCAGCGCCGATTGAGCTCGAGCGAAGTGCCGTTGATCGCTGGTTCTGCTTCGACTGGCTCACCGGGCGACGGCAGGGGTGGCACCGATTCCGGGCGAGGATCTTCGCGCGGCGTGGGCAGCACCTCAATCCGGCGGCGTTCCTCACCAATATTGCCCACGTCGCCAGGGTAATCGCCGGGGCGTGACGTTCAAGCAATACACCCGACGACGGCCTAGGACGTGATCCGCTCCGCGGCCCGCCAGGCGATCGCCATGATCGGCGCGTTGAGATTTCCCGACACCATTGCCGGCAGCACCGAGACGTCGACCACCCGCAACCGGTTGACCCCGCGGACCCGCAGCTCGCTGTCGACGACGTCGTCCTCGTTCGGACCCATCGCACACGCTCCAGAGGCGTGGTAGCCCGGCAGGCCATACATGAAACCCGATTCGAGGATGGCATCGTCGTCGCGAATCAGGGCACCCGGCTGGATTTCCATCATCACATCGTCGGCGAGCGGCGACTGCGCAACAATCTCCCTCATCCGCTTGAACATGCTGATCGAGATCTCGCGGTCGTGCTCGGTGGCCAGGTAGTTGGGGTCGAGGCGAAGCGGAGCGGCGGGATCAGCCGACGTGATGTGGACGGAGCCGAGACTCGTAGGACGAAGGGCGAAACCGAGTAACGACAGCCCCGGCCGATTCTCCACTTCGTACTTCGACGGGCCCAGACCCATCGTCATCGGAGTCAGCAACACCTGCGCGTCGGGACGGACGGAGTCCGCGGTGGACCGAAAGAACGAGAGCATCTCGTACGCGGGCGTCGAGATCGGGCCACGGCGATTGAGCAGATATTTCGCACCGGCGACTGCCTGCTTGACCCGCGTGTCGAGCAGGTTGTTGTAGCCGATGTCGCGCAGCAGTCGCACCTGCAGCGGAAAGCAGCGATGCTCGCGCAACCCCGCGCCGACCTGAGGCCGATCAAGTCGCACTGCTACGCCGGCCTCTTCGAGCACCGATCGCGGGCCGATCCCTGACAGCTGCAACAGTTGCGGGGAACCCAGGCTCCCCGCCGAGATGATCACCTCGCGGCGGGCTCGGAACTCGACCGGCGACCCAGCGGATCCCCCGCTCACTCCGACCGCGTCGTCACCTTCGAAGAGAATCCGCTCGATCTGGACGCCGGTGCGAACGGTTAGGTTGGGCCGCTTCATCGCCGGGTGCAGGAACGCCTTGGCGGCGCTCTGGCGCAGGCCCTTGTGAATTGTCCCCGGTGTGTACCCGATGCGGTCGTCGTCGGAGGAATTGATGTCGTCGACCGGCTTGATCCCGATAGCCGCCGCCGCCTGCATGACCGTTTCGCACAGCGGTTCGGTATCGGTGCGGATGTCGACGTTCAGGGGTCCGCCGACGCCACGCTCCGCTGACTCGCCCCGATTGTGATTCTCGATCTCTTTGAAAATCCGGGCCATCTCGTCCCAGCCCCAACCGGGATTGCCGAGCTCCACGAGGCCGTCGTAGTCGGCGCGGGATCCCCTGTTGTAGACCATGCCGTTGATGGAACTGGATCCGCCCAGACCTTTGCCACGCTGCCAATACTCGGTCTGGCCGAACGGCCCGAACGGCTGGGTCGGGGTGACCCAGGTGTGTTTCGGGCTGGCGATGGTGAACGCGAACCCCTTCGGTATGTGGACCATGGGATGGCGATCGCCGCCGCCGGCTTCGAGCAAGAGCACCGAGACGGACGCGTCCGCACTCAACTGCGCGGCCAGCACGCATCCCGCCGAGCCGGCCCCGACGATCACGTAGTCGTAGGCGGTAATGGTGCCAACCCCTTATACGGGCAGGGCGATGGTCTTGATTTCGAGGTATTCCTCGAAACCCTGGTCGCCGTAGCGGCGGCCCAGTCCGCTCTGGCCGACTCCGCCGAGCGGGCTGGTGAGCGCAAAGGTGCCGCCGACGTTGACCCCGATCATGCCGGTGTGGATCTGCATCGCAACCGCCAGGGCCCGCTCGTCGTCGGCGCTCGAGACCTGACCGGCCAGACCGTAGATGGTCCCGTTGGCGATCGCGATCGCCTCTTCCTCGGTGTCATACGGCGTCACGGTGACGACCGGGCCGAACGTCTCTTCCTGCGCGATGACCATGCCGGGGTCGACGTCGGAGAGCAGGGTCGGTTCGATGTAGTAGCCGACCGGTAGATGCTCGGGCTTGCCGCCGCCGGTGATCAGCGTCGCTCCGGCGGCTACCGCCGCGTCGACCATGCCGAGGACCTTGGCCCGCTGGATCTCGCTGATGGCCGGGCCGGAGTAGTTCCTCATATCCCACGGGTCGCCGTACGGGAAGTTCTCCATCGTGGCTTTGATGATGGCCAGCCCCTCGGCCATCTTCGAACGGGGCAACAGGATGCGGGTCGAGTTGGTGCAGCCCTGCCCCGACATCGTGCACACGCCCCCGGTCGCACCCGGCAGAACGGACATGAGGTCGGTGTCGTCGAGCACGATGTGCGCCGACTTGCCACCGAGTTCCATGACCGTCTTCTTTACGGTCGGTGCGGTCGCGGCCAGGATCTTGCGTCCGACCGCGGTCGAGCCGGTGAAGGTGACCATGTCGACGCGTGGATCGGCGGTCAGCACCGCAGCGACGTCGTTGTCATTGGAGACGACGACCTGGAAGATCCCAGCGGGTATGTCGGTCTCTTCGGCAACGATGCGACCGAGCTCGAGCCCCGCCCACGGCGTGAGCTGCGCGGGCTTGAGGATAACGGCGTTGCCGGCCAGCAGACTCGGCACGCTCTCTGCGATGTTGAGGTAGAGCGGAGCGTTCCAGGGGGTGATTGCCGCGACCACGCCGACCGGGATGTACTGCAGCTTCTGCCGGCTCGACCGCCCCAGACCGGTGTGGACGCCGATGTCACGCAAGTATTTGAAGTTGCGCGCATAGTCCGGCCAGAAGCCGGCCTCCTCGATCGGAAAGGCCAGCTGGATGCCGTAGGTCATCGAGATCGGAGTGCCGATCTCGGTGATGAGGATGCGACGCAGCCGCTCTTGGCTGCGGACCAGGCCGTCACGCAACTGGGTGATGCAGTGCGCGCGGAACTCGACGTCGCCACGCCAATTTCCGGCGTTGGTGTCGAACGCACGACGGGCCGCCGCGATAGCGCGGTCGAAATCGGCGACCGAGCCGTCGGCCGCCTGACCGGCGACCTCTTCGGTAGCCGGGTTGATCACGTCGAACATGGCGCCGCCGCTCGCGCCGACGAGCTCGCCGTCGATGAACAGTCGTGCTTCACCGGCCAGGACGCCGGTCTCCTGCTCGGCCGCAGTGGTCGTCATATGGAACTCCTCCGTGCATGATGGGTCGCTTGGATGATTCGAGGCCCAATCCGGTGATCAGCTAGATGATTGCACCTATAGTTCGGCCCTGCCTAGTAAAACTGTTCAATCGGCGTGGGCCGCGTCGGAGTTGGCCACTTAGATCGACACGTCGACCTGCAAAACGCCCGGGTCAATCAGCATGCCGTCCTCGTCCATGGCGACGCGGAAGCCGAGGTCGCGTTCGTAGAGCGCGCGCGTCATATGGCTTCTCGCACTTCAGAACAGGGATCGCAAGCCGCCCTTCACGCTGTCGCGAGCGTTCGATGCCGCTGCGACAGTCAGTCCGTGGCGATCAGGCGCCTGCTACGTGTGCCAGACCTCGACGAACGCCGGCGTCGGCTCTAGGTTAGATCGATGACGGTTGAGCAAGTGGTGCGCTGTGGCTGACGGATTCGATGACGCGGAGTTGGCGGCCGTGCGCCGATTGTTGGATCGCCAGGCGGTCATGGACTGCGTCCTGAACAGCTGCCGGGGCATCGATCGTGGGGATTGGGCGCTCTTTCAAAGCGCGTACCACGCAGATGCCATTGAGGATCATGGCGTCTACATCGGTGGTCTTGACGGGCTGCTCGAGTTCCTGCGGGGAGCGATGTCTAACTTCTCGAGCTTTCAGCGCTACCTGACGAACTCCGAGGTCGACCTCGATGGGGACGAGGCCCACGTCGAGAGTTACTACTTGATCCGCTTGTGCATGCCCGGCGCGGCCACGGTCATGGTCAACGGTGGCCGTTACCTTGACCGCCTCGAGCGGCGCGGTGGGCGGTGGGGAATCGTGACGCGAGTGGTGACCACGGAGTGGTCGGCCACCTTGGAAGGGTCCGGGACCGCAGACACGTCAGATTCGCCGCCAATGTTCGTGCCCGCGCGCATGGACAAGGAAGATCCCTCATACCAACGACCATTGCAGGTGGACCGATCGAGGCAAGCAGCGCGCTTAACGGCCGAGCGTGCGCAGTAGCCGTGGATCGGCGCGCGCTTCGAGCGCGACCGAGGGGCGCGGATGAGGGGTTAGGGGCCTGGTGGTTCCTCACCTGGAACAGGTCGTCCGAGTGCAGGTGAAGGCCGAATCAATCGGCACCCGCTACGGATCGACGCTGAGGCGCGTCTAGCCGTCGTCTCTGCGCTTGAAAAGCCTCCCCGCTGGACTACAGTGCGCCTAGCCGCCGAGCTCGCTTCGTCCGTCGAGGAGTTCGTCCCGGGTCGTAGGCCGACCTTCAGCGATTGCCGCGCACCCGACGCGACATGGCCGGCCCTTGCGGGTTGGTGCAGACTTCATCTCATTTCGCGACATGGGCAGGGGGTTCTAGTGACACGGGGCGTACCCATGGCGGGCCAAGAAGAGATCGGCACCCGCGATCGGCTCCTTGATGCCGCGGAACGGCTGGTCGCAGACCTCGGTCCGGAAGCCGTGTCGCTGCGCCAGGTGAACCTGGCTGCCGGCGCGAACGTGGCCTCGACGCACTATCACTTTGGGAACAAGCCCGCGCTGATCAAGGCCGCGCTCGCGCGGCGAGCCGAGGAGACGGACCGCAACCGGCGGGAGCTGTTGGAGAAGCTGACTTCCGAATCAACTCTTCCTGATGTGGTGCGCGCGGTCGTGGCCCCAATGGTCGAACACGCCTTCGTTCCGGATAGAGGCACGTACATCAACTTCCTGATCATGCTCGATCGCGCCGGCGGGGAATGGCGTGACGCCATCCTCGAAGAGCACGAGCCGAACGGGTCCCAGCTGCGCGCGCACTACAGCCGCCTGCTGCCCGATCTGGACCGAGCCACCGTGATTGCGCGGGGCCGGGTGGCGCGGGGAATGATGCTGGACGTGCTCTCGGATCTGCCGGGCTACTTCGGCTACGAACCCACGCGGGACATCGCGACCGAGGTCATCTCACGGCTCACGGTGTCGATTCTGATCGGGCCTCCGCCTCGTCCCACGCGCACCAGCGCTGCGTAACGGCGAGACCCTCGCCCCTACCTACTGACGAAGCCTTCGTCCGCTCGGCGGGCCAGCCGGCACATGAGCGCGCCCAGATCGTAATGAAATCGAGACAATCGAAGTCAGCTTGCAGACTGCACAATCAACCAGTCAATCACGTGATCCAATCATGTGATTGAAAGGTGCTCGACGTCACGCCAGCCTGCCCGCTCTCACGTACCGCGAAGGGTTAACCATGGTGAGAAAGAGATATCTAGTCGCGATTGCCATCGCGTCCGCGACAACGCTCGTGCTCAGCGCATGCGGTTCGAGTAAGTCCAGCTCGGGCAGCTCATCCAGCGCCAGCTCGTCGGCTTCAGCGACTCCGGTCGCGGGCGGCACGCTGAAGATCACGGAGCCGTCGGAGCCTCGCTCGGTCGACCCGGCGGTCCTCAACAACGTCGGCGGTGCGTACAACCCGACGATGGGCAACGCCTTGTACGGCCAGCTGATCGAAGGTGACTCGCTCACCAGCCAGGTAGTGCCGTCCATGGCCACGAGCCTGGTGACGAGCGACAACGGCAAGACCTGGACCCTGACCCTGCGCTCGGGCATCGTCTACTCCGACGGCACCCCGATGACCGCCGCTGATGTGGTCGCGAACTGGAACCACATCGCCAACCCGACCGCCGGATCGGCCTCGATCCAGGACGCCCTCGGCTTCACCTCGGCGGCGACCGGGCCGCTCACGGTCGTGGCCACGCTGAAGGCCCAGAACATTCACTTTCCGACCGTCATCATGGAAAGCGACCTGAACTGGGTCGCCAAGCCAGCCGCGCTGGCCCTTGGGCAGAGCGCGTTCGACGCCAACCCGATCGGGGCGGGACCGTTCACGCTGCAGTCCTGGCAGCGCGGGTCGAGCATGACCGTGGTGAAGAACCCCAAGTACTGGGATGCGCCCAAGCCTTACCTCGACAAGATCGTCTTCAACTGGATCGTCGATCCGACCCAGCGCGCGAACGCCGCCCAGACCGGCGCCACCGACATGACGCTCGAGGGCAACTGGGGCAATGTGGTCAAGGCCCAGTCGAACAAGTCGCTGCAGGTCAACCTGCTGCCCTACGGCGGTGGTACGGGCTTGGGCTTCAACGCCACGGCCGCACCCTTCAACAACCCGCTTGCCCGCCAAGCGGTTGCCGATGCGCTGGATCTGACTCTCATCGACACGGCGCTCAACGGCGTCGCGACCGGGCAGGTCCCGACCACGTACTTCGAAAAGGGCACGACGTTCTACCAGAACATCCCGTTGACCACACAGAACCAGCAAAAGGCGCAGGACCTGTTCAATCAGTACTTCGCCGCGACCGGCAAGCCGGTCGAGTTCACGATCACGATGATCGGTAGCGGAAGCGCTCCGATGGCCGAGAGTATCCAGACCCAGTTGGCCGGCTACAAGAACGTCATCGTTCACGCCAAGCAAGCCGACATCTCGCAGTACTCGACGATCATCGGCAAGAAGCAGTTCGATGCGGTGACGACGTCGCTGACCCCAACCCGGGTCTGCTTCCGGCTGGTGAGCACGTCCACCGGCAACTCGATCGGCTTCAGCAACCCGACGATCGACAGCGCCTGCAACACGATCAACACCAACCCGGACCTGACTGCCCAGAAGACAGCCTGGACCGCGATCCAGAACGTCCTGGCCAGCCAGGATCCCTACCTGCTTTACCAGCGCCAGTCGCTGAGCGTGGTCGCAAAGACCAGCGTCCAGGGCATCACGCAATATGGCTACGGCTCGGTGCCGGTCGACACCTTGTGGCTCAAGCAGTAACAGTTGAGTTCGCCAACCCGAGGCGGCTCCGCGCCAACGCGCGGGGCCGCCTTGGGGCGGCTACGTGGAGCGCGTTCCGCCCGAAGTGATCATCCCTCCGCTAGGCGATTCAGCACGACGATCAGCTGCGCCTCGGTCTCGTGCGCGACCCGCTCGAAGATCAGCTTGACCGCCGGCGCGGCCAGCCGCCCCAGCCCGCGCATCTGAATATCGGCCAAGTAGGTCACGGTGCTACCGGCGCCGGAGGGACCCACCGTGATCGTGTCCGTCGAGGTGGCCGAATCATTCACGCCCACGAAGACAAGATGATCTGCGCCCATCTCGCGCAACGTATAGGTCAGCTCGGTCGTGACGCCGGCGACCTTCGAGACGTTGTGCCAGGTCGAGCCGACGGCGATGGCACCGGCATCGGTGCGCGTGCTCGACACGGTCCCCGGATCCCATTCCTCGGCGTGGGCGAAGTCCTTGAGGTACTCGAGGACGACGGTGGGCGTGGCGGTTACGTCGAACGTGCGCTGGACACTGGGCATGTGCTTGCAATACCCCAGTGCCACGCGGGGCAAACTTCAGGGCCCTACAGTGCCAGGTATGAACGCGCCGCCGTCTTTGTATGAGTGGAGCGGCGGCCCCGATGGTCTCCGCCGGATGATCAACGCCTTTTACGATCGGGTGGAGCGCGACGATCTGCTCTCGCCGTTCTTCCCCGGCGGCGTGAGCAAGCGCCATCGCGAGCACGTCGCCGACTGGTGGAACGAGGTCTTCGGTGGCCCGGCCACCTATACCGAGCAGCACGGCGGCTACGAGAACATGCTCGCCCACCACCTCGACCTCGGCATCACGCCCGAGCACCGGTTGCGCTTCGCTTCGCTGATGTCCATGGCCGCCGATGACGCCGCACTACCCGACGATCCCGAGTTTCGGGCCGCGCTCGTCGGCTACCTCGAGTGGGGAACCCGGCTGGCCATGACAAACTCCCAACCCGGAGCGCTGGTCGTCCCGCACGCGCCCGTGCCGAACTGGGGCTGGGGCGTCGCGCCTCCGTACCAGCCTTAGTAGCCCAGGCCGGCGAGCAGCTTCTCGCTCTCGGTCCACAGCCGGGCCGCGGCCTCGTCGTCCAACGCGGTGTCGGCCGGGACCTCTTCGGCCTGGTTGAAGAAGAAGCGGCCCGGTTCGCGGCCGCCCTCCGCCTCGGTCGCCAGCCAGACGAGGGTCTGCGCCGGCAACTCCGGCGGATCCATGGCCGGATTCGTCGCCAGCCAGGGCTTGGTCAGCTCGCCACCATGAAGGGCGAAGTTCGTCGCCGCTATGCCCGGATGCATCGCCTGCGCGACGATGCCCTCGGGCGCCACACGGCGGGCCAGCTCGCGGGTGAAGAGCAGGTTCGCCAGCTTGGCCTGACCGTAGGCGCTGCCGGAATGGATACTCTGCAGGTCGTCCCAGTCCAGCCCTGAGCTCATGCGATGGGCGTTCGAGGAAACGGCCAGGACGCGGACCGTACCCGGCGCCGACCTGGCCACGGCGGCGTCCAGTAACGGCCGGAGTTCACGGGTGAGCAGGAACGCGGCCAGATGGTTCACCGCGAACGTTGCTTCGAGACCCTCTGAGGTGATGATCTGCCGATCGCGCATTCCCCCGGCGTTGTTGATCAGCACGTCGACGCGAGGCGTGAGCGCGGCGATCTCATCGGCCAAGCGCTTGACCTCGGACATGAGGTTCATATCGCCGCGCAGCATCGTGAAACTCGCGGCACCGCGCACCGCGTCGTTGAGCTCGGCCGTTGCGGCGGAGGTACGTTCGGGGTCGCGTCCCACCCCGATGACCTGCCAACCCAGACCGAGCAACTGCCGAGCGGTGGCCAAGCCGATTCCCGCGCTGGCGCCGGTAATAACCACGACGGGGCGGTTCTGATCAATCATCACAAGCTGATATGTAAGCACAAGGCGCGCTAACGTCTGCTGCCAACCGCAAACGCGAGACGGGAAGCCACATGGGAACTGGTCGTGTCCACATTCGCATTACCCATCCGGTCGACGAGGTCTGGGCCGTGATCGGCGACTTCACCGGTATCGATTCCTGGTTTCCGGGCGTCGAGTCGGTCGAAGCGACCGAGCAGGGCCGCAAGGTCGGCCTCCCGGGTGGGGCGGAGGTCTCCGAACGCCTGGTGACGAACGACGCCGATCTTCATCGTCAGCAGTACGCCTTGGTCGACGTACCCGGGGTGACCAGTCATCTGGCCACGATCGACGTCATCGACGACCGCGAGGGCTCGCTGGTGGTGTATTCCTTCGACGTCGAGCCGCAGGCGATGGTGCCCTTCATGCAGCAGAACTACGTGGCGGCACTGGCGGCGCTGAAGGAGCACGTGGACACGCACGCGTTCTAGCCCGGATGTTCGAACGCATGTTCTAATCATGGCGTGATCCTACGGAAGACGTCGAACGGCTGGCAGGAGATCGCTCCGGTTGATCGCTGTCCGGAGTGCGACTTCGACTGGCGCCCGGCGCAGTCATACCGCTACGGCTACCGGCCCTGCAACTGCCAGGGCGCCGATCATCGGGTCTACGTCTGCGCGGACTGCGGCTACCAACTGTGGGTCCCGCCCCACGACCCGGACCAGGAGAACTCCATCGGCAATCGGATGTTCGCCGACCGGCGGATCACCGGGCCGTGACGGCATCTCGTTCGACCGTGTCGAGGAAGTCGCTCAAGGCGTGGTCGACGCGGGTCGTATCAGCGGTGGCCTCCAGATCCATGATCAAGCCGCGGATCACCGCCAGGACCACGGTCGCCAGCTCCGGTCGGCCCATGCTGGCCAACCCCTCACTGAGCGGGCCGAGCCAGTCGGTCGTGGCCTCGCGACGAAAATCAGGCCACAGCTGCTGTTCGACGTCCTCCCGCAGGCGTCCGAACAGGCTGAGATAGGGCGCGCCGGCCGGCCCGGTGATGGCCGGCCAGGCGCGTCGCACAGTGTGCAGGTAGTACTCGCCGGGCCGGGGCCGCAGCAGCTCACCGAAGGCGGCTCGCTGCCGTTGTCGGGCGCGACCGAGGACCTCGCGCAGTAGGGCGTCGCGGGTGCCGAAGTGATAGATGAGCATGCGCGAGGAGGCGCCGGCCGCGGCGGCCAGCGGTTCGAGCCGGTCGGGCAGCCCGTGCGCCAGCGCGTAGTCGGTGCACGCGTCCAGCACGCGCTCGCGGATCTGCGGCTGTTTGTGTCGGCCCATGCCCTCGAGTTTTTCGCGTAACGAATGCTACGTCTACCGTTCTGGAGGAGCAGATCCAGCAACGTGGAGGTCGGGATGCGAGTCGTCTTTGTGCACGGAGCCTGCGTGCGCGACGGGCAGTGGTGGTGGCATCGCGCCGCCGAACAGCTAGCGGCCCGGGGCATCGCCAGCACGGCACCTGCGTTGCCCAGTTGCGGCGAGGCCACCGCGCCGCCCGCGTGGGACGGTCCCGGACTGGGTGAGGATGTCGCCGCGGTCCGCGACGTACTGAGCGACAGCGAGGAGCCCACCGTCGTGGTGGCGCACAGCTACGGCGGAATCGTCACGGCACAGGCTGCCGCCGGGATCACGGCCGTGCGGCAGCTGCTCCTGATTTCGAGTTACCTCCCCGAGCCGGGCCAGAGCCTGTCGTCCTTCAGCAACGGCAAGCCGGCCCCTTTCCTGGATATCGACCCCGACGCGGGCACGTTCGGCGTCCACCCGGAGTTGCTCACCGAGACCTTCCTGGCCGACTGCTCCCCCGAGCTCGCCGCCCAGGCCCAGCAGCACCTGGCCCGGCAGAGCCTGTCGGTGACGCAAGCGCCGGTCAGCGTCGCCGCGTGGCAGCAGGTTCCCTCGACCTATCTCGTCTGCGTCCAGGACCGGGGCACGCCGGTAGCCGCCCAGCGGGAGTTCGCCCGCCGGGCCACCCACGTGGTCGAGATCGACGCCGGACACCACCCGTTCCTCTCCCAGCCCGAGTCGGTCGCGGAGTTGATCGCCGGCCTGGCCTAAACGCGCAGTTCGGCGCAGCGCAACCATCGGTTGCGCAATAGACCCGCAGCAGCTAGCGTTATACGCAACCAATAGTTGCGAATGACGGAGTGGACATGGAGCACGGAAGCATCGAGCGCGAACTGCATATCGACGCCACCCCCGACGTGGTGTTCGAGGTGCTGAGCCAGCCCGAACACATCCAGGACTGGTGGAGCGCGCAGACCCAGTTCGAGCCGACCGCCGGAGCGACGGGCCGGCTGACCTGGACCGGGGACGGCACCGTCGAGGAGAAGTCCGAGCCGTTCACCGTGGTCGAGGCCGATCCGCCGCACCGGTTCGTCTTTCGCTGGATCTACGACGAGAAAGATGCCGTCGTCGCGGGCAATTCGCTGCTGGTGACCTTCGAGCTCACGGCCGACGGAGACGGCACGCTGCTGCGCTTCAGCGAGACCGGCTACCGCGAACGGGGCTGGGAAGCGGCCACGCTCGAGGCCTACTACAACGATCACGAGCACGGCTGGGACTTCCTGCTCCCCCGCGTCGCCACGACCGCCACCCGACTGGCGGCCGCGCGATGACCAGCGCCGTGGACGACGAGCTCTGGTCGGCGATCGGCGACCCGACCCGGCGGCGCCTGCTCGATCTGCTGCTGTCCGACGACCGGGCCACCGCGACCAGCCTCAGCGCCCACCTGCCCGTAACCCGGCAGGCGGTCACGAAGCACCTGACCGTGCTCGACCGGGTCGGACTGATCCGGGCCACGCCGGCCGGCCGGGAGAAGCGCTACCACGTCGACCAGGCGCAGCTGGCCCGAGCCGTCGCCCAACTGAACTCGGTCGGCGCATCGTGGGACGCCCGCCTGCGTCGTATCAAGAGCCTCGCCGAGGCCATCCAACAAGCCAGGAAGTAAGGAGAATGCAGATGGTGGACATCCGGCACCGGGTCGGCATCACCGCGCGGCCCGACCAGGTCTACGACGCGCTCACCCGCGTCGACGGCTTATCGCAATGGTGGACGACCGACACCAGTGCCGCCGCCGACGGTGTACTGAAGTTCCGTTTCAGCGAGGTCGGCGGCTTCGACATGGTGGTCCTCGACCAGCACCCCGGCAAGCGAGTGCAATGGGAGGTCATCGACGGACCGAGCGACTGGCTCGGCACGACCGTGACGTTCGACCTTGCCCAGGACGGGGAGTGGACGATCATCTTGTTCGAGCACGCGGGCTGGCGGGAGCCGGTCGAGTTCATGAGTCACTGCAGCACCAAGTGGGCGGTGTTCCTGATGAGCCTGAAGTCGCTGGTCGAGACCGGCGCGGGCGCACCGCATCCGCGCGACGTGCAGATCAGCAACTGGCACTGAGGTCAGGTCACCAGATCGGCGATCAGCTGGTGCAGCGCCTCGGCCGGCGTCATCGACGAGGTGACGTAGCTGCTCCGCCCGCCCGCGACGACGGTCCACGCCGCCGCGCCGAGCCGGTAGGGATCGTCCTGCCCGAGCGGCTCGATGCGAACGTCCAACGTCGGGTCCTTCTGGTCGACGGCCTCGCGGGCCAGGTCGGCGATGTCACCATCGTGCAGGGTCATGCCGACATCTCACCCCAGCTGCCAGGGTTGATGCCAGCCGCCCGCGTCGGCGGTCAGGCGCTCGGCGGCCGCCGGTCCCCACGACCCAGGCGCGTAGGGGTGCGGCGCGTCGGCGTCGGCGACCAAGGGATCGAGGATCCGCCAGGTCTCCTCGACGGAGTCCTCGCGGGTGAAGTGGCTCTGGTCGCCCTGCATCGCGGCGTAGAGCAGTTCCTCGTACGGGGTGGGAATCCGTTGGCCGTCGCTGCTGAAATCGACATCGAGGTCGATCGGACGCAGGCCCGGCCCATCGGCGCGCTTGGACTGCAACACCCAGCGCGCACCGGGACGCGGGTCGATGCGCAGCACGATCTGGTTGGGCTCGACCTGATCACCGGCGGCCGAGAACCCGAGCGAGGGCGGGGTGTTGAACACCAGGCGGACCTCGGTCTGGGTCAGCGGCAGCGACTTGCCGGCCCGGATGAAGAACGGCACGCCGGTCCAGCGCCAGTTGTCGATCTCCAGCCGCATGGCGGTGTACGTCTCGACCGGCGAGTCAGGGGCGACGCCGGCGACGGCGCGGTAGCCGTCGTACTGCCCACGCACGTAGTGGCGCGGGTCAGCCGTCGGCATCGCCGCGAAGACGTCGCGCTTGCGGTTGGACAGCGAGTCCAGGTCGCCGCGCGCCGGGGGCTCCATCGCGACCATGGCCAGCACCTGCATGAGGTGGTTCTGCACGACGTCGCGCAGGCAGCCGACGTGGTCGTAGAAGCCGCCGCGGTCCTCGACGCCGAAGCTCTCGGCCATCGTGATCTGCACGCTGCTGACGTAGTTTCGATTCCACAACGGCTCGAGCACCGTGTTGGCGAAGCGCAGGTGCAGGATGTCCTGCACCGAAAGCTTGCCCAGGAAGTGATCGATCCGATAGAGCTGCGATTCGCTCAAGATCGCGCGCAGCGTGGCGTTGAGTTCCTGCGCGGACGCCAGGTCATGACCGAAGGGCTTCTCCACGACCACGCGGGCGTTCTTGGTCAGACCGACCGCGGCCAGCCCCTGCACCACCGGGCCGAACAGGGCCGGCGGGATCTCGAGGTAGAACACCGGGGCCGACGCGGGGCCGATCGCCCGGGCGACGGCGGCAAAGGTGGCCGCGTCGACGAAATCCCCACCGACGTAAGACATCCGCTGACACAGCCGATCCAGGACGGTGGCATCCGGGTTCCCCTCGCCCAGCACCGCGGTGACCGCTTCGGTAGCTCGTCGCCGCAGATCGGCATCGGTCCAGTTCTCGGCGGCCACCCCGATGATCGGGCAGTCCAGCAGCCCGCGCCGCTCGAGCTGATACAGCGATACGAAGGTCATCTTGCGGGCCAGATCCCCGCTGACCCCGAACGCCACGAATACGTCCGCGGGCCTGTCCGGCTCAGACATCAGACCTCCGTAGCTGTCGTGGACTTACCGGCGTCGGGCGGCCGGCGCGAGTTCGGCCGCGCCATAGCTGTTGTCATCGCTGTTGAGCGTGACTCCGGGCGCGACGAACTCGTCGATGCGGTCAAGGACTTCCGCGCTCAACGTGACGCCCGCCGCGGGCAGCTGTGATTCGAGTTGTTCCATCGTCCGCGGGCCGATGATCGCCGACGTGACCCCCGGGTGGTTTATCGCCCAGGCCAGCGCGAGTTCGATCAGCGTCAAGCCGGATTGCTCGGCGAGCAGGGCGAGTTCCTCGACCACGTCGAGCTTGAGCTGATTCGCCGGCGTACGCATGTCGAAGCGGGCGCTCGGACGGGCGGCCGAGGCCGGCGTACCGGGTGCATCCTTGCGCCAGCGTCCGGTGAGCCAGCCGCCCGACAGCGGGCTGTAGACGAGGGTTCCCATGCCATAGCGCTGCGTGGTGGGCAGGATGTCCTCCTCGATCCCGCGCACCAGGATCGAGTACGGGGGCTGCTCGGTGACGAAGCGGGCCAGGTTGCGCTCGCGCGAGGCCCACTGCGCCTCGACGATCTGACTGCCCGAGTACGAGGACGAGCCGATATAACGGACCTTGCCCTGGTGCACGAGGTCGGTAAGTGCGCCGAGGGTCTCCTCGACGTCGGTCGTCGGGCTCGGCCGGTGCACCTGATAGAGGTCGATGTAGTCGGTCTGCAGGCGGCGCAGCGAGTTCTCGACCTCCCGCATGATCCAGCGCCGCGAGCCACCGCCGTGGTTGGGCCGCTCGCCCATGGGGAAGAAGAACTTCGTGGCGAGCACGACGTCATCACGACGACCCCGCAGCGCGTCCCCGACGATCTCCTCCGACACACCACCGGAGTAGACGTCGGCGGTGTCGACGAAGTTGATCCCGGCGTCGAGCGCGCGATGAATGATCCGGACGGCGTCGGCCCGGTCGTCGTTGCCCCAAGGGCCGAACATCATCGTGCCCAGGCACAGCGGGCTGACCGATACCCCGGTGCGACCCAACAGTCGATACTCCATGCGCCCTTCCTACACCCCGGCCGTGTGGTGCGCGGCTGCGTACTGCTCATCGGTGACCGGCTCGAGCCAGGTGGTGGACTCACCATCGCCGGTGGTGTCGAAGATCGCGTAGTGGCACATCATGTTCGTCGCGGTGCCGCCGTGAAAGTGCTCCTCGCCCGCCGGGGTCCACACGCTCTCACCGGCGCGCAGAAGTACGGTCTGGCCATCGCGGGTCCCGACCAGACCGACGCCGTCGGTGCAGACCAGGAGCTGGCCGTTGACGTGGCTGTGCCAGTTGGTCCGCGCGCCCGGAGTGAAGCGCACCAGCCCGCAGGCCAGGTGCGACGTACCGTCGCCGTCGAAGACCGAGTTGCGCCATACGTCGCCGACGAAGTACGCGGCCGGGGCCTTCACGGTGGCCGTTCCCGGGATCTTGTCCATGTCCGTCCTATCTCCTCGGTGACGACTCATGCCGAACAAATGCATGGATGGAAGTTTCCCCATAGGCTTAGAAGCTCCTCGCGACCCAGCGCGTGGAAACCTGATTACCAGGAAACTACGTGCCCCACAGTGCTATGCCCGACGGTGGGCTCCCACCACGGCCGGCGTTCGGTCTGCCGCGCAGCTACGCCAGCCTCTCCGGTTGCACGGGGTTCTCAGCGCCTGGGCGGGCGATATGAGCCTGGACAGCGCCCGCGATCTCGATGCCGAGTGGCGGCGGCGAAGGCGTCCCATGGAACGGCTGACCCCAGGCACCGGCCCGCTCCCCTAGGGTTTGCCAGATGGACAGGGCGCCGAATCACCCGGCTGATGTTGTGCGCATGGGCATCATCGTGGGCGCTCTCGGCGTGGTGTTCGGCGACATCGGCACGAGCCCGATCTACACGCTGCAGACCGTTTTCAGTCCGACTGACCCCCACCCCGTCCCGGTCGACGACAACAACGTCTATGGCGTCGTGTCGCTGGTGTTCTGGTCACTGATGTTGATCGTCACCGTCACCTACGTGCTGCTGGCCATGCGCGTGGACAACGACGGTGAGGGCGGCATCATGGCCCTGATTACGCTGCTCCGCCGGCGGGCCACGCAAACGCGAGCCCGCACGATGGCCATCCTGGCCGCGCTAGGCCTGTTCGGCGCGGCGTTGTTCCTCGGGGACAGCATGATCACCCCGGCCATTTCGGTGCTGTCATCGGTCGAAGGCTTCAAGGTCGTCAACCCGTCGTTCGCGGACTGGGTCATCCCCCTGACGGTTGTGATCATCTTCGTGCTGTTCGTCAGCGCAGCGCTTCGGCACGGCAGCAGTCGGGCGACTGTTCGGGCCGATCATGATCGCCTGGTTTCTCTGCCATCGCTGCCTGCGGCATCTGGGGAATCACCCGCGAACCGCAGATCCTCAAGGCGCTGTCCCCGAGCTACGCGCTCGAGTTCCTGTTCGGTCATTTCCGCCTGGCGTTCTTCGCGCTTGCGGCAATCGTCTTGGCGGTCACGGGAGCCGAGGCCCTCTACGCCGACATGGGTCACTTCGGGCGCCGCCCGATCTCACTGGCCTGGATCTTCCTCGTCTTCCCCGCCTGTGCGCTGAGCTACCTCGGTCAAGGAGCGCTGATTCTGGACAACAACGCCAATATCAGCGCACCGTTCTTCCTGCTCACCCCGAGCTGGGCGCGGATCCCGATGGTCCTGCTGTCCTGCGCCGCGACGGTGATCGCATCGCAAGCCGTGATCACCGGTGCCTTCTCGGTCGCGTCCCAAGCCGCGCAACTGGGCTACCTGCCCCGCCTGCGCGTACTGCACACCTCCCGTTCGACGTACGGGCAGATCTACGTGCCGTGGATCAACTGGCTGCTGCTGGTCTCGGTGCTCACGCTCGTCTTCGCCTTCCGTAGTTCGGCGGCGCTCGCCTTCGCGTTCGGGATGGCGGTCACCGGGCACGATCACGATCACGACGCTGCTGTTCTTCTACGTCGCCCGCCTGCGCTGGCACTTGCCGCTCTGGCTGCTCGTGCTCGCCGCCGCCCCGTTGCTCGCCGTGGATCTGCTCTTCCTGGCCGCCAACGCGACCAAGATCGTCCACGGTGCGTGGTTGCCACTGGCCATCGCCGTCGTCGCGTTCACGATCATGACCACCTGGCAGAGCGGCCGCCAGCTCGTGACGGCTCGCCGGGCCGAGATGGAAGGGCCGCTACAGCCGTTCATCGACCGCTCTGACGGCTGACCCGGCGCAGGCCGTCGTGGTTCGCGGCACCGCGATCTTCCTCAACCGGGGCGGCGAGACCACTCCCCTGGCCCTGCGCGCGAACGTCGAACACAACCACGTCCGTCACGAGCACGTCGTCATCGTCGCTATCGACATCGACACGATCCCCCGGGTGGCACCGGATGAGCGCGTCTCTGTCGATGCGCTCGGGGGCGGGCATGACGGCATCACTCAGGTGCGGATCCGCTTCGGCTACACCGAGACCACGGACGTCCCCGCCGCCCTCGCCACCCTGACCGCCACGCAGACCGAAGGAGAGCTCGACCTGGCCGGGGCCACCTACTTCCTCTCCAAGATTGAGCTGCGCCCTGGGGACGCTCCCGAGCTGACCCGCTGGCGCAAGAGACTGTTCGTCGCCACGTCGCACATCGCCGCCGACGCCGCCGAACAGTTCCAGCTCCCCCGCGACCGTGTCGTGTTCATCGGCTCCCACGTCGAGGTCTGACGACCTGGTGGGCGACACGGCCAGGGCCGAGGGGCGGCGGGGGTTGGGCGGCGCTAGCATGGAGCTGCGCAACCCCGTCAACGTGGCGCAGTTCCTGGCTGGCGACGCCCCCTTGTGCGCGGTCGCTCGCCGAACTGTTCGGCTGACGGACTCAGGCTGATTGCCGCCGCCGACCCGGTGGCGTCGCTGAAGCCGTAGGCAGCGGCATGGAGCCGCGCCTTGGCTCGGCGGGCGAACGGGTGTGCGGCATTCGGGCCCGGCAAGCGTGCGGGACGCTATAGGAGGATCTGTTGGCTCAACCCGGTCGACGTCAGGCCGGCGCGCGGCGCAGCTCATCACGCGAGCCGCGCCGCGTCGCCGAAGACGTGATCTTTGTGCTGGCCCGCGCTGTGCGCGAGGTGCAGACAGCGGTCGAGCGTGGGCGCGTGACGCCGGCCGTGCGCACGAAGTTCAAGGCCGTCGCCGTACTGGTCGGCGAGGAGCACGCCCGGGTCCAGCGCGATGAGACCATCGGCAAGACCCAGCGGGCCGAACAGCTCAAGCGGCTGGACGCGATCGCGACGATCCTCGCGAAAAGCGCGGTCCGCGATCCGGCGTTGCTTGCTCTTCTCGCCGAGGATGCCGTCGTCTCCGACGCCGCCAAGGCGTACAAGCGCGACCTGCAACGAGCGGCCGGTGTCGAGCCAGCACCCGAGCCGACCCCGCAGCTTGACCCGGCCGTCGCTTCGGCGAACGCCGAGCGTCCGCCCGTGCCGCAGTCGGTGCTTTCCCGGCACCTGGCCAACCCGTTCCTGGCCCCCGACTTCTCCGCCGTCCGGCCGCGACCGGCCGGTCCGCGCCGACTGGCCGGGTGGGCACTGCTGAACCCGCTGCTGAGCTCCTTCGAACGGGCTGGCGACGGCGCGCCCGCGTGTATGGATCTGCCGGCACCGGCCGTGGTGCAGCTGCCCGGGAACCTGGAGCTGATGCCCCATCAGGCCCAACTGGTCGCCGCCGCCGCGGCTGGGCACCGCAGTTTCCTGCTCGCCGATGAGCCCGGCCTGGGCAAGACCGCTCAGGCGTTGCTCGCCGCGCGCGCGGCGAACGCTTACCCGCTGCTGGTGGTGGTGCCGAGCGTGGTCAAGATCAACTGGGCTCGCGAGGCCGCCCTGTGGACGCCGAACCGCTCGGCCACGGTGGTGCACGGAAACGGCGACACCGTTGATGGGTTCGCCGACATCGTCGTGGTCAACTACGAGGTGCTCGACCGGCACGTGGGCTGGCTCGGCGACTTCGGCTTCCGCGGCATGGTCGTCGACGAGGCGCACTTCATCAAGAACCGTTCCTCCCAACGCTCGCAGCACGTTCTGGAGATCGCCGAGCGCATCCGATCGCGCACGGTGCGGCCCCTGCTGATGGCGCTCACCGGTACCCCTTTGATCAACGACATCGAGGACTTCCGGGCCATCTGGCAGTTCCTCGGCTGGATCGGTGACAGCGAGCCGCTCGCTGAGTTGATGGACGCCCTCGAGGAGACCGGCCTGACGCCGGCGGACCCGGGGTTCTATGCCGCCGCCCGCAATTGCGTGATCGAGATGGGCATCGTCCGTCGCCGCAAGGTCGATGTAGCCGCAGACATCCCCGCCCGCCGCACCGCCGACCTCCTGGTCGAGCTGGATGAGAAGGCCGGCCGTTCGATCCGCTCGGCCGAACGCGACCTGGCCCGCCGATTGGTGTCGCGATACGAGAGCGCGCTCACCGCTCGCCGCTCGGGCGCCGAACCCGGCATCGACCACGACCTCGTGCGCAAGGTGGCTTCCTGGGAGCAGAAGGATGCAGGCACGACGAGCAGCGACAACGTGTTCAGCGTGATGCGACTCATCGGCCAGGCGAAGGCGGGCCTGGCCGCCGATTACGCGACGCAGCTCGCGCGAAGCGCCGGCAAAGTGGTGTTCTTTGCCAAGCACGTCGACGTCATGGATGTCGCGGAGGAGACCTTCGCGCGGCAGGGTGTCCGCTTCTCCTCGATCCGCGGTGGCCAGACCCCGACGGCCCGCCAGAAGCAGATCGACGCCTTCACCCACGATCCGGATGTCGCCATCGCGGTGTGTTCGCTGACCGCGGCCGGGGTCGGTCTGAATTTGCAGGTCGCGTCCAACATCGTGCTCGGCGAGCTGTCCTGGACCGCCGCCGAGCAGACCCAAGCCATTGATCGCAGCCACCGCATCGGCCAGACCGAGCCGGTCACGGCGTGGCGCATCATCGCCGCGCAGACCATCGACAGCCGGATCGCCGAGCTGATCGACCGCAAGGCCGGACTTGCCGCCACCGCGCTGGACGGTGCGGATGAGCAGCCGTTCTCATCGGTCGACGTACAGCACGAGGCGCTCGTCGCCTTGCTGACCGATGCCCTGTCCGCGTTGCCGGCCGATCATCCCGCCTTGCTCGGCAGCTCCTGACGTCGGCGCGTGGCGGGTCGGGCCCACTCTCGTCATCTACCGGCTGACGGTCTACGGTGATCCTGATCAACTAGAACCCGGTCACCTCACTTACCCTGCCCGGCAAGACCACGAAGTCCCCTAGAGGAGCCCCAATGCCAAGAATGTTGAGGCGAGCCGCAGTGCTCGGCGTCACCGCGAATGTCGCGTCCAAGCACGGCGCAGCCAAGGCCGAGGCCGCCGCTGCCCAGCAGCAGGCGCCAGTTGTCGCAGCGCCCGCCCCGGTCGCGGCACCGGTGGCCGGTCCGTCGAGCGACGGCCTGGACGATCTGATGAAGCTGAAGGGCCTGCTCGATGCCGGCGCGCTCACGCAAGAGGAGTTCGACGCCCAGAAGGCAAAGATCCTGGCTGGATAGTTCCGCCAGGCCATAGCAACGTCCGGCCAGGGCTTGGACATATCGAAGGAGCTTCGCAATGCCCATCGGACCCGTACAGCTACTGGTGGTCAGCTTTGACCAGCCGAACTTCAGCGGTGAAATCGTCGCGGAACTCAACCGGCTGCGCGACAACGACCTGATCCGCCTCATCGACGCGATGGTCGTTCAGAAGGATCTCGACGGCACTCTGGTCGCCGTTCAGGTCAGTGACCTTTCGATCGGCGAAGCTGAAGAAGTGGGCGCCATCGTCGGGGCACTGATCGGCGTGGGCCTGGCCGGTGAGGCCGGACTGGAAGCCGGCGCGATCGCCGGAGCCGAAGCCGGCTCGGATGGTCACCTGATCGACGAGGAACAGATGTATGACCTGGGCGACTCCATCGCGCCCGGCAGTGCCGCCGCGATCGCCCTCATCGAGCACCTCTGGGCGGCTCCCTTGCGAGACGCGATCGCTCGGGCGGGTGGCGTTCCCGTAAGCGACGGCTGGGTACACCCGCTGGACCTGGTCGCTGTCGGGCTCCTGGCCGGCGACGAACTCGAAAACGCATAGAGCGGCTCCAACCCCGCTCGTCGCCGCCATTGGTCTTGGTCGCGTCGAAGACCAATCGAAGGTGCGGCCCAAACGTGCATTCCGCGAGTCACGTCCGTGACGATGGATCCACGCTTCTCGTCATTTCCGGTGAGATCGACCTATCCAGCGCTGATTCGGTGCGCGACGCCGGCCTTGCGCTCCTCGCCGCGCCGGATTGCCACACCCTGGTCGTCGACCTGATGGATGTGAGCTTCATCGACTCGACCGGGCTCAGCGCCTTGGTCGCCCTTCGCAACGCCTCCGGCGAACTGGGCGCACCGCTCGTCCTGCTCGACCCCTCACCTCGTAGTCATGAGAGTCCTGGAAGTCACCGCCCTGGACGGCTTCTTCGATATTCGCCGAACCGGCCAACCCACGGCCTGACCGTCAGGTGGGCACCGGGCGACCTTCTGACTGGGCATCGGGAAGATCGGCTTCGACGTCCACGCCGGGTAGATCCGGCACATCTAAGGACCTTCTGCCCTACGCGGGCGAGAAGGTCGGCGCCAGCATTGGGGTATGACACAGACAGAGCACAGGCCGGATACCGAACTCAAGAACTCCATCGTCGAGGAACTGAAGTGGACGCCGAGCGTGAACCCGACTCACATCGGGGTAGCCGTCAACCACGGCGCGGTGACTCTCTCGGGTGAGGTCGACAGCTACCCCGAGAAACTTCAAGCCGGGAAGGCCGCGCTGCGAGTACGTGGGGTCACCGGGATCGCGCAAGAGATCACAGTTCGGAGCAGCTACGGGACGGTGAACGACACCGACATCGCCCATCAGGCCGGCGAGGCGATCGACCGCGCCGTCGACGTCCCGAAGGACTCGGTCAAGGTTGCCGTACACGACCATGTGGTCACGTTGACCGGAACAGTCCCGTGGAACTATCAGCGCGAGTCGGCCGCCCGCGCGGTGCGCTACGTCAAGGGCGTGCGTGAGGTCTTCAACACCGTGACGATCAAGCCGACCGCGTCCGCCGCGGGGATCAAGACCGCAATTGCCGAAGCCATGCTCCGCAGCGCTGTCCTCGACGCGAAGCACACGACGGTCGCCACTGATGGCGCCGGCACGGTCACCCTCGACGGAACCGTTCAGTCCTGGGCCGAGCGTCACCAGGCCGAGCAGGTCGCCTGGGCCGCTCCGGGTGTCACCGCCGTCGTCAACAAGCTACAGATCAAGAACTAGGCGCAACACAAGGTCACTCAATGGGCGACGGAGCCTGCGGGTCTCGCTGTCCATTGAGTGCGCCGGAAGTTCCGCCGACGCTAATAGACGGCCCCTGGATCACGCAGGTAGTCCTGCCGGGCGGCGCTGAGCTCGGCCAGTGCGATTTCCAGGGCCGCGTCGGCTTGATCAATCGCGGCCAGATGCTCCACCGTCGGATCGGCGGGTACCCCGAGTGACCTGCGGTCGGCCGTACGGCTTTGATGGGCCAGGCTGGCTTGTTTGTATCGGTCGAACTGGCGGTCGGACATGAGGCACCTCAATGGGCGCGAAGGTCCAAGACAACGTGTCCGGTCGTGACCTTGCGGTCTACCGACGGCTCGCCTGAGAGAGCTTCGGCTCCGGGCCTGGCTGAGCGGCTCAACCGCGGCCAACCCTACGCTGCGCCGGCCACGTCGCGGAGCTGACCGGGACGCCGGCCGACCTCGTTCGCGCGATGGTCGTCGCGAACGAGGCCGGCAGCGGTCGTAGATATTCGGCGTAGTTGAGTCAAGGGTTGGTTCGCGTCGATAGCCTCACCTGCCTTCGAGTCGGTGGCTTTGGAGTTCGGGTCGGAGGTGAACGCTCCCGCGACCGGGCTTCGGTGCCCAGCCGTGAGGATCGGCCCTCAGGGCATAGGTCCGGGGCGGTGCGCGGCGGCGTCGGCCGAACGGGTGGGCAGGGATGGCTCGGTGGTCGCTGCCGTCCGGCTGGGCCGGGCCACTCGGCGGCCACGATGTCGTCGAACTCGGCTCGCAGCCATTCCTCGTCGGCGAACACGACATCAACGAACGCCCACTCGGTTCGACGAGTCGTGGTGAACTGGTCGGTCAATGTCCTCACCGCCCGGGTTCAGGCGTTGACTGGTTGGCGATTCCGATCGGCCGATTCGTGGTCGATGACATGAGGGTCGTGGTTCTTGCTGCCGATCGTGATCTTGCGCGGCTTCGACTTCTCCGCGACCGGGATCTTCAGACTCAGCACGCCGGCGTCGTAGCTGGCGGTGATGTTGTCGGTATCCAAGGTGTCGCCGACGACGAGTTGGCGGCTGAACACTCCCCGGGGCCGTTCCGCGGCGAGCATCTCGACGCTGTCGTTGCGGCTCGCGCGTTCGGCCCGCACAGTGACCACGTTGCGCTCCACATCGAGGTCGATCGAGTCGGGCTGCACGCCGGGTAGGTCGAGCTCGACCACGAACGTGTCGCCGTCTCGCCAGGCGTCCATCGGCATCGCCGCCGGCCGGGCCATCGTGCCCTGAGTACCCAACACCTGCTGGGTGAGTCGGTCCAACTCCCGGAACGGGTCTGTGCGCATCAGCATCGTTACCACCTCCACCAATCTGTTGACTGATGCTTCCTGTGGGCCACAGTTCGCGCTAGACGATCTGTGGTGTGCGCAATAGATTTCATATCACCGCTACTATGGGTAGGCAAGAGGAAGGAGCCAAAATTTTCGACAGCGATCTGACCCAGCTGGACAGCGGCCGCGGCGTCTACGGCATCTCCGTCGCCGCCGAACTGGTCGGCACCGGCGTGCAGAACCTTCGCCTCTGGGAGGCCCGCGGTCTGCTCGAACCCGAACGAACCGAAGGCGGAACCCGCCGCTACAGCGCCGACGACCTCGACCGGCTCCGCCACATCAGCAACCTGCTCGCCGCCGGACTCAACCTCGCCGGCATCAGCATGGTCCTCGACCTCGAAGCCCAGAACACAACCCTGAGGGCAGAAAGGGACGCGCGTAAGCCCAGAGCAGCGCGGACCAATCCGGGACCGACCTGAGACGAGACGTTCTCGCCGAGCTGACCGCGGCTCACGTGACGTAGGCCACGGCGGTTCTCGCCAGGCGTTCACGTGGTCGTCACCGCGAGCGTATGTCGGCGTGCTGTGGTGGGGACCGTGAGCAGCAAAAGCGATCTTGACGGGTTCCAATGGGCCGTGGCGACGGTCGCGGACGAGTTCGCGGGCGTGGTGTCCTATGAGGTCGCCGCGCGGGTCGTGATGGAGGAGTGGGGCCGCTTCCGGCGGACCCGGCGCAAGTGGACGCCGAACGAGGTCGCCGACGCCGCTTCTGAACGACTACAGCGCACGTTAGAGGTCCGCCGCCGGTCGTTGAGCAGCCGCGCGAACTGATGCGCGCCGTCGGCGGTACCGCCGCGTTCGGCTCGTCACCATCTCGAGGTCGCGGCTAGCCCGCTTCGATCGCGAAGGGGCCGCCGACGGCGAGGCCGGTGAGCTCGAAGATTCGGTAGACGTTCGGTGCGGGCTTCTCCAGGATCAACGCGCGACCGGACGCGGTGGCGGCGTTTCCAATCGCGATCAGCGCGCTCAAGCCGGTTGAGTCGAGAAAGGTGACCGCAGACAGGTCGATGCGCACGGTCTCGACGTCGTTGATCGCACCCATACCTAGTCGGCGCACCTCGTCGGCAACGGCGAGGTCGACCTCGCCGGCCAGTCGGATGAAGGCCACCCCGTCGGTGACGGCGATGTCGTACGCGAAATCCTGCACCAGCATCCCTTCGATGGCTTCGACCGCGCTGAAGGGTAGCCAGGCGTCGCGGGTGGTGCTACACCCCAAAGGGTGCTCTTCACGAGGCCGGGTTTCGCGCCGAAATCTGATCTCTAACGCGCGGTTAGAACCGCGTTGCGATGGGCATAAGACAGCCATGCTTATGGACATTCTGATCGCCCTGGTCATCGTCGTCGTCGCCGCCGTGCTCGGCCTGACGGTGCATCCGCTGCTCTGGTTCATCGTGATCTTGGCCGCCTTGTGGTTGTTCGCGCGGCGGGGATCGCGCAGCCGCAGCGGCGTCTGAGGACCTACTGGGCAGCTCTAAATATGGTCGGCCCCGGCCGGGACAGCACCAAGGAGCTCCCGGCCTTAGCGCAGCACCTACTCCGCCGCGATCCCGTCGACGCGAGCCCAGTCCTCGTCGCTCAACCTCGCCGAGCCGCTCATTGGGCGATTTCATGGCGTCGCGAGCAAGCCAGCTAAGCGGGCGGCCGAGTTCTGGACGCCAGAGAATGAACGCCTGCGTGTCGAGATTTTGTAGAAGCTACGTTTCTCAGCCGACTTCGAAAAAACGACCTAAGGGCCGGGCGGGTGGTCTTGGGGGCCGCGACCCGGCGGTTATCGGTGTCCGTTCGGGTCCGCTGGGGTTGGACGAGCACAGATAGAAGACGCGGTTTGTCGGGTACCTGTCGAGCATGAGTGGCCGTCACCGCATGCGGTTCATTTTCCGAAGACGCCACTGCCGACGGACAGCTGAGTCCCTTGGACGGACCGTGACGTGTCAGCTGCAGCGGGGCCATCGAGGTCCACACCGGTATCTCGATGCGTTAGAGGGCATTGTCTGGGACTGACGGGGCAGCCCGGCGAAGTCGCGCCGTTGAGGTTGTGTCTCCCGGCGCGCCGTCCGAACAGGTGACGGACACGTCGCCGATCACGTCGTAAAGGATGCCGCCCAGCACAATCTGTCCGCCTGCCGGCGGCGGAGCTGTGTCATGGAGGACTACTTCCTCATCATCGCTTTCATCGAAGATGAAGATCGCCAGATTGCTCATTCCGGTGAACCTAGAGCACAACTACCAAAACATGTAGTAGCTGCCGCGCGGGCTGGGTCAGCGCGCTCGGTGTCGCCCGCGGTATCCCGTGTGATCCGCGATGTACTCACGCGGGACGGCGAAAGCAGTTCGCGCCGTAGCCTGAGTGCGATGTAGCCACGATACCCACCGGTCTCGGACCGGCACCGGACGGTGAAACGGAATCGTGAGGGTGCTGACTGCGGTCATGGATGCCTCCAGCTCGGTCCCCGACAGTCGCAAAAAGTAATCGGACAGTAACTGGAAGTCAACGGTTCACTGAGCGCAGCCATTCTCCAGAAAAGCGGTAGCGGCTGCCTCGGTATGGGAGAGCCTGGGACCCGCCTCTGAGAATCCTCTGTAGGGACAGGGGCCGTTTATTTCAGGGGCATACTCGCCTCGTGGGCAAGGTGTTCGTCGCGATTGGCGTGGCGGCTGCGGTGTTCGGGGCCGCCGTGGCGTGGGCGGTCGTGCGCCACCCCATTCATTGGCCCGACCCGGACTCGTTCCTCTTCGCAGGTGAGCCTCCAGAGCCGACGTACGGGTCCGACACCTCATAGCGATACGGCGTACCGTCGCGACAGCCGTCGGCCGGATCTGCGTGATACACCTCGGGTGACGGTGCCCGCCCCCGTCGGGGCCGGTATGGAAACTCCCCCGGTCGCTTGAGCTGCGGATCGGGGCGTTTCGTCGTCAGGATTGGCGCTGTGCCTCCTCGAGATGGCGAGCGGCCCTGAGGAGCTCCGCAGTGACGGTCCACCCGCGGTAGTTCGGCGCGACCGATCGTCATGGCATGCGTCCGGCCGTACACGTAATCGCTTTTCGCGGTCGGCGTCCAATGGTGCCCGTGGCGCTCGACGCACTATTCGGGGCACTCACCGACCTTCGGTGCGTTCGCCTCCCAAGCTGCGTCGTCCCGTTCGGCTGGGTTGTAGGGCATGGCACCGGCCGGCATCGGCACAGCCAGGTCGAGCGGGAGGTTCGTCGTTGCGGTCATTGCGGGTCTCCTTCGGTAGAAGGCATCGCCCGCCGGAACCCGAATCGCAACACCGCCAAGCGAGTCTTACTCACCCAAGACATGGTCTACGCCAACCAGAACGGCTCCGGCAGCATCCTCACGCTCACTCCGGTCAGCGCCTCCGATTCAAGCCAGCGTACGTCGCTGCCATCCCCCTCGGCTCCAACCCCGACGCAACCCCGCATTCCATCGGCATCAGCGGAACCGTCAGCTGAGTGTCATTGACGGCGGTCGAGACTTGCCCGCAGGCGTTCGGTAAATGCTACGACGACTGCCGCGTCGGTGTTGATATGCCAGATGACCTCGAACTCAACTTTGCGGCCGAAGCCTACGTTGAGGGGCTTGGCCGCCAGCCCGGGCGGAACGTGACGGGCGAGCGTGCGGGCGCTGAATAGCCATCCGTCGCCGGCGGCGATCTGGGCGATGACCGCGGCCATGGTGCTCAGCGGGGCCGCCCGGCGGGGTGCTGGGACGCCAGCTTCGGCGAGGTGTTCCAGAATTAGGTTGTAGATGTGCGGGCTTTCAGCCTTGTCGGGCAGGTGCAACGGAAGGTCGGCGAGGTCGCGGGGGTCGATCACGTCCGATTCGGCCAGCGGGTGTCGGTCCGAGACGAGCGCGAATGCTTGCGTTTCTTCCCATAGCGCGTGGCTGCGCATCGTCGTCGGGTCGAGGAGTCGCTCATCGACGGTCAGGTCGAAGCCCACGTCGATAGTTCGATCAACTAGCGCGCGGGGATGGGACAGCCACGGCAGGCTGACGACTTCGGTCGTGATCGAGCGGCCCGACACGGTGAAGTCGCGGCTGGCCTCGGCGATGGCGGCGCTGATCGGGTAGACATCGACTGAGCCGACTCGGACGATGCCGCTCGTATTGCGGACCTCGGCGTGCGCCTGCGCCTCGACCGCGTCCGCGTGGTCTACGAGGTCGCGAACAGGTTGAAGGAGCCGATTCCCTAGATCGGTGAGCGTCACACCTTTGCTGCTGCGCTCGAACAGTGGGCCGCCGACGAGTCGCTCCATGCGGCGCAGGGAGCGGCTCAGCGCGGGTTGATCGGTGTGCAATACCTCGGCGGCCTTGATCAGGCTCCCCCGGTCGGCGACGGAGAGGAAGGCCCGCCACTGGGCGAGTTCGAGGGCCATGTCTTGAGAACATAGCCGCTCTGGAACCTCGACAGTTCCGGTGGGTGCCTCCGATTGCGACGGTAGGTAAGTCCAGAACGGACCACTACCCAGGAGGCTGACATGAGCTACACATTCCCCGATGACCCGAAGGCGACGTTCGTCGAGCGGACCCCGCAGTTCGAGGGTCTCGGCATCCCGAAGGAAGACATCGCGCACCTCTCCACGGCGATCACCGACATGTGGGCCGACGCGCCCGGCGGCTGGTGCTACGAGTGGAGCCAGATCGCCGACCGCTACGCCAAAGCGGGACAGCCGTGGCTGGCCGCCCTCGCCTACGGCGACGCCCGCTACCCGTGCCTGGCCAACGAGCCCAAGGCCGTCGCCATGCAGCACCAGATCGAGCAGTACACCCTGGCGTCGAAGGACTTCCCGGTCACGTTCGACCGGCGCACGGTGACCAGCCGGATGAACGGCGAGGTCGTCGAGGTGCCCGTCCACATCTTGGCCGAGCCCGGCGCGACCGAAGACACCCCGGTATTACTCGTCAGCGGCGGCGTCGACACCTGGAAGATGGACCTGCACTCGATGTGGGTGACCTACATCCTCGGAGCGCACGTCCGCGTCGTCGCCTTCGACCACCCCGGCACCGGCGAGCTGACCCACATCCCGATGACCGTCGACTCGACCCAGATCGTCGACGGCCTCATCGCTTACGCCCGCACCCTGACCACCGGCAAGGTCGGACACCTCGGGGTCAGCTTCGGCGGCTACTTCGCCGCCCACACGGCGCTGACCTCCGCCGCCGACGCGGCGGTCGTCATCGGCGGACCGGTCACCACCAACGCCTTCGGAGCAGAGCACTTGAAGCAGCTCATGTACGGCATGGCAGGCATCGTCGGAAACGCCTTCGGCTTCACCAGCATCCCGACCGACGACGAGCTCCTCGCCCGCGCGCAATCGATCGCCATGGACGACCTCGTCGCCAAGGGCACCAACTGCCCAACCCTGGCCATCAACGGCGACAACGACGTGCACGTCCCGCTCGCCGACACCGAAATCTGGCGGGGCCGCCCCAACACCGACGTCGTGCTCATCCCCGGCGGAACCCACTGCGCCATGAACAAGCTCGACCAGCTCATCCCGGCCGTCACGAACTGGCTGACCACCGCCCTGCACTGATCTCGACCTGGGCTGCGCAAGTGCTACGACCTGAGAGGAATGCCGTGTCCGAGTCCTACGTCACCGCCATCGAGGACCTCGCGTCCGAGGAGACCAACGACACTGATCCGGTCGACCTCAACGGGGAGCCGACCCAGTCGCGCCTGTCCAGCGCGCTGGGTCGGCTGCCCTACCTGCTCAGCAGCCGCATCGTCATCGTGTTCGGCATTCTGCTGTTCTTCTACCTGTTCGTGTTCGCGGGCCTGGCTACCTTGTTCGGACACCCGGACGCAGTCAGCACCAACACCCAGCTGATCTTCGGCAACTACACCAACGTGACATCCTCCGTCGGCGCCGGCATCGCCGCCGGCGCCAGCCTGACTCTGCTCAAACACCACCGCCGCGCCCACCGCCTCAGCCAGGCCGCACTCGACACCGCCCAAGAAGCCCGAAACTTGGCCCAAGAGACCCATCGGCTGCTGCACAGCCTGTACCCCGAACAGGCAGCCAAGCTCGGCCACGTACCTGGCCGACTCACCGGCGGCCACCCACACCACACTGACTCGGAGGAATAGTCATGCACCTGCAGCAGACACTCGCCACCCTCGTCGAACACGCCCACACCGAACTGCACATCGTCTGCAACGGGCCGAGGAGAAACAGCCGCCCGCGATCACGGACACGACTTCCTCGACACGAAGTCCTAGCCGAACTCCGCTGCGCGGGACTGTCCGAGGAACGGTGTTCCGGCCTGACACGCCGGGCGGCAGCTCGGCGGGAAGGGTTGGCGTCTGATGACGGCGACACTGAACGATGTGACGAAGAAGCAGGCCGAGCAGTCGACTGAGCAGCAGACAGCGGTTGAGCTGGTCCGGTTGGCCGCGCCGGGTACTAAGCCACGACCGGCACCCGAGGCGTCACGGACCTGATCGATCAGCGGCGACCACGCCGTACGGACCGATCGCACGCGGTGCTACGCCGAGTTCGCAGCCGTACCAGGCCTTCATGGGGCGCCGGTCGACGCGTCCAACGCCGCGTCGCGGCCCCCACAGGCGCACAGGATCGCGCGGAAGCGTGACGTGCAGTGACAGTGGCATCTACGCCCCTGGACTAGGCCCGAATCTGTGTACAACCTCCCCATCCAACTGGGCCAAGCGATCCGCGTGGTTGGCCTTTTGATCCGGCGTCCCATCTGACTCGATGTCATCGCGCTTGATCTTCAGCTGATGCAGCTCGCGACGCAGGTCGTCATCGGATAGGTCTTCGGCGGGTACTCCGTTGCTCATGTCCGCTCCGTTCGTGGTCCCTACGTCAGGCATTCCCACGGCGGCGCGGTCACTAACCGGGAACCCTTCCGTCACCCTCAGGGGTGACCCCACCCGTGTCCCCGCCCCAGGTCTAATGCCCGGTATAGGTGCCACATCACGAACCGTCGGCGACCTCGCGACGGAGCCGGAGCGCAAAACTCGGGACAACGAACGACGCCAGGAAGATCGGCAGGAAGGCCTTTCCCGTGCATCGGAAGGCCAGGGTCTGGCCCTCGACAAACTCGAAAGTCTGAGTTCGGCTGGAGTTGCGGCCGCTGCGAAGCTGCACCGCACGACGCCCGGGCTCGACCGGCAGCTCAATCGTCTCGTTCATCTCGACCGATCCGGCATGTCGGCCGTCAACCAAGATCTCATACGCACCGCGCCGGACCTCACTTCCGATCGCCTTGTGCGTCATCCTCAGGGTCGCTGTCATCGCCGATCTCCTCACGTCGGGCTCATCATCCTCGACTGAGACGAGGCACGCAGCCAGACCCGAACAAGCGTCGCGGCCTTGAAGCGCTGCGCAGCGTCCAAGAGCACAGCTACCAAACCGGACCCGGTGCCGTGGCGGCTGCAATGTTCGGAGCTGCAGTCGCCGCTTGGCAGGCCTGCCAAACATTGACTCCTGGACCCAGATAACTACCCAGCTGGCGGTGCTCGGCGCGTCGGGGTCCCGCTCGCTATGCCGCTGTCGGAACGCCGGACGCACCGGGTACGTCGTTGATCTCCATCGGCGGCGGGCGGAGCGGCCCGGCGTGGTCGAGGTTGCGAACGGTGCCGAGCTGAGCGTCGTGCCGTCCTCGGCGTGCTCGCGACTTCCGGCCGCCCGCAGGCTCGGGGGCGATCACGGCACCTGGCTCGCTCCGTATCCAACTTTGCGCATGTCGCTTCGCGGGCTGGCTGAGCTCGGCCACGCCGGGAGCCGGCGTAGTGCTGGTCGCTCGACGCGGGGCATGCGCGCACCCCGATGGAGCCGCACGCTCTCTCAGCTCGGGGGTGTCCCTGTTCGCGCAAGAGATCGCTGGCCACGAGCGAGCAGGTTCGCGCGGGCGACCCACGCCGGGCCAGCTTCCGATAACGACGAGCTGGGCGCAATGAAGCAACTGGCCATCGGCTGATCGGCTCCGCGCCGGCACACAGACTCCGGAGAGCCTTTGGAGAAGTTCATCCCGGATGCTTTGCCTATGACAGCGAGTACGCACCGCGAAGTCACCGACTGATCCGCAGATGACCTCCAGCGTGCTCGACCTTCCGGTGCAAGTAGCGCCGGCACCAGACCGACCCCGCCTGTACATGCTCAAGCCCGGGCGGGCGCGACGGATTCTCCTGGCCTGTATCGCCGCCCTGATGCTCGCCTCGGCGGCACTCAGTTTCCAGGTCGCCGACGCCGACAGCGGCTATGACCTGCTCGGGCTGTTGCGTGCAGTCGGATACGACACCGCTCATCTGCGCTGGCAATACGCGAGCATCGTGGTCGCCTTGGCCGGTATGCACTATCTCGCCACCGCAATAGCCACCCGAGCGGCGTCCGGGCGGCCGCTGCCCCTAGGCGAGACCATGTTGGTTCAGCTGGCCGCCTCGACCGCGAACCGGATCACCCCGGCCGGCCTAGGGGGCTCGGCGATCACGGCGCGCTACTTCGCCCGGCGGGGACGCCTTCCCGCCGCCAGCGCGATCGGCGCGGTGATCGCCCTCGATTTCTTCGGCGCCGCCGCTGACCTGGCCGCGATCGCCGTACTCATCTTCTTGGGCGGGTGGATCGGCCTGGGCGGCGGCCAGAGTGAAGTGGCGCGGCTGACGTCCAAGCTGAGCGGGATGCTGGCCCCATTCCATGCGGTGTGGACGTGGGTCGTCGTGGGGGCGGTGCTCGTCTTCCTCGGCATCCTCCTACGCAGTCAGATCTCGGGCCGCCTGCGCACCGCCCTGCAACGGTTCTGGTTGCCCATCGGCGCGCTGCTGCGTCAACCGCGAGCGCTGGCCACCCTGCTGGGCGCCTCCGCGGCAACAACCCTGGTGTTGGCGTTGGCCTTCGCTGTCAGCGCGCGGATGGTTCCCGGGTCCTCGCCCAATGTCGCGGTCGGGACATTGGTCATTGGATTCCTGCTGGGATCAGCTGCCTGCAACGCCATCCCGACCCCGGCTGGCGTCGGGGCCACCGAGACCGCCCTCGTCAGCGTCCTGGTCGTGTCCGGCAGCCCGATCCCCCACGCCGTGGAGGTGGTTGTCGTCTTTCGCATCATCACGTTCTGGATTCCGCCGGTGCTGGGTCTGCTGGGCGGGCGTCGGCTCCGCCGACTTGGGGCCATCTAGATGTCGAGCCAATGGCTGGTGATCGGGATCAGTCTCGCGGCCGCGTTCATGTTCGCTTCCTCGACGGTCCTCAAGCACGCCAGCGCCTCATCGACTCCCAACGCCCAGAGCCTGGAACTGAGCAAGGTGGGAGCCTTCCTTCGCGCGACAGTCTCCCACCGCCTGTGGATCTGCGCGATCGTCCTCGACGTCCTCGCCCTACTGCTGCAGATCACCGCACTGCACCTCGGCGCTCTGTCGGTCGTGCAGCCGTTAATGGTGAGCGGACTGCTCTTCGCGCTGATCCTACGAAAGATGTTCGGCCAGCAGATGGTGAGTCGAGCCCAGATCGGTTGGGCGATCGTGCTCACCGCGGCCCTCGGTGGGTTCCTCGTCCTGGCCGCCGCCGGAGCGCCGTCCACCCCTGACGCGGGCGCCGATAGGTTGCCGGCCGTGCTGGCCGGGGCGGTCGGCCTGCTGTACGCCGCCACCGCCGCTCTGCTAAAAGCACTCACCACCATCGGGGCGCATTCCCCGCAGTCCCTCCTGGTCAGTTGGCAGCTCTACACAGTCATCGCCGTCGGCGCCGTCGGACTATTCCTGAACCAGCTGGCCTTGCAGGCCGGTCGACTGTCGGCGAGTCTCCCCGCGACGGGCACCGTCGATCCCCTGATGAGCATCGTGATCGGAGTAGCGGTCTTCGACGAGCACATCAACCGCGGCATCGGCTCCGGGACGGCACTGCTCGCGCGGCTCGTCGTGATGGGGGCCGCGATCATCCAACTCGCTCGGACACCGCGTGCCGGCCAACCCACAGGACCTTCGGAGGATCGTTCAAACCGGCCGCTCGAGCGGGAGCTCGTCGGGGCCAACCCGGTCAGTCGGTCGTTGTGACCGGCGGCCGTCGTACTTGCTCGACGTCGGAGGATATCAATGATTGAAGCGCGTGGCCTGACCAAACGGTATGGAACTCGAGTGGCGGTCGATGACCTGAGCTTCGTTGTGCGCCCTGGTGTGGTCACCGGCTTCCTGGGCCCCAACGGCGCCGGCAAATCGACGACGATGCGGCTGTTGCTGGGACTGGACCGGCCAAGCGCCGGCAGCTCCCTGATCAACGGCAAACGCTACGTCGACTCGCCGTCTCCCCTACGCGAGGTCGGCGCGCTTCTCGAGGCTCGATCGGTTCACCCCGGGCGTTCGGCGCGAAGCCATCTCGCGGCAATGGCGGCCACCAACGGCATCCCGCGCCGTCGAGTCGAGGAGATGATCGGCCTGGTCGGCTTGGAAGAGGTCGCGTCCAAGCGAGTCGGCAGTTTCTCCCTCGGCATGGGTCAACGGCTGGGTATCGCCGCGGCGCTGCTGGGCGATCCCGGGGTGTTGTTGCTCGACGAACCGGTGAACGGGCTGGACCCGGAGGGGATTCGCTGGATCCGAAATCTGCTCAAGATGCTGGCGTCCGAGGGACGAACCGTCTTCGTCTCCTCGCACCTCATGAGCGAGATGGCCGTCACCGCCGCCGAACTCATCGTCGTGGGGCGTGGGCGCCTCATCAGCGCAGGCAGCGTCGACGACATCGTTCGCCGGGCGACGGGCGGCGCGGTACTCGTGCGAACCGGCGAGGCCGACCGGTTGGCACAACTGCTCAGCGGCCCGGACCAAGCCGTACAACGTGTCGCGCCGGACACTCTGCAGGTGACCGGAATCGACAGCAGGGAGATCGGCCTAATCGCAGCCCGCGAAGCCATCCCGCTCATCGAACTCACGCCCCAGCAAGCCACACTCGAAGAGGCCTTCATGGAGATAACCCGCGATTCCGTCGAGTTCTACGGTGGAACTTCCCTCGACTCCGACGCTCCCACCGCAGGCGCGCGATGACCGCGACGGCCATGGCTCGCCCTTCGACCCTGCCGCCCGGAAATGTCACCTTCCCCGGCGTCGTAGGCTCGGAATGGCTCAAGCTGCGATCGCTGCGCTCCACCGGATTCAGCCTCCTGGCGACCGTCGTGATCATCGTCGGTCTCGGAACGCTGTTCAGCGCCCTGCGGGCTCACCGCCTCGAACGGGCGATCGACGGACACATTCTCAGGATCGACCCGACGCAGATCAGCCTTCGCGGCGTATTCCTGGCTCAGCTCGCCGTGGGCGTGCTCGGAGTACTCATCATAGGTGGCGAATACAGCACCGGCATGATCCGGTCTTCGCTGGCCGCCGTGCCCCGACGCCTGCCCGTACTGATCGCCAAGGCCCTAGTGTTCGCGGTCGTCGTCTTCGTCATGTCCATCGGTTCGACGTTCGCCGCGTTCCTGCTCGGTCAGCAAGCGCTCGCGAGCACCCACCAACAGGCCACTCTGAGTACGCCCGATGCCCTTCGCGCAATCTTCGGAGGTGCCATCTATCTCACGCTCATCGGACTGCTCGCCGTGGGACTCGGCTTCCTCATCCGCAACACTGCGGGCGCGATTGCGACCTTGTTCGGCATAGTGCTCGTGGCCCCCTTGCTGACCAACGCGCTGCCCGCCCCGTACTCGACTGACATCGCCAAATACCTCCCGCTGAACGCAGGTACCCAGATCACCGCCACCATCAACCCGGATCCGACCATGCTCGGACCATGGACCGGGCTCACGGTCACTGCGCTATACGCCCTCGCCGCCCTCATCGCGGGCGCAATCGTCCTCAAACGGCGCGATGCGTAGGCCGCTGCGCTGACTCGGCCCACCTCTCTTCACTCAAAGACCAGCCAGCATCCGAGCTCCCTCTGAACTCCGCGTCCGGTGGCAGGGTCGGGACCTTTGGCCCTGATTTCCTGGTGTTCGCAGCGACAACCCTCGACAGCTGATGCACTCTTTCCAGCCGGGCCTTCAGTCATGAGGCCGGCCGGCGGCGTGCTCGGAGGGCGGGCCCACTTCCTGCACTGGGGCGTCGTGCAGCTCTCGCTGGCGAATAACGGCGCACAGTTGGACGGTGCGCCTCGATGATCGGCTGTCTCGCATCGTGCCGCAGGGGCAGTTGCTGCCCGGCCGGCAGCCGACCTACGTACGCTCGTGGATCTACGTCTTCGGCACGTCATACTGGCCGCTTCGATGTGAGTGCTCGCCTCGGGACTCATCCTTGCCGCGAAGGGTGCGACCTGGTTGCACACCTCGTCGCTCGGTCACCTCGTGAACTCCACCCATCTATGGAGCGTCGAGCTATTCTTCGCCTGCATGGTCATCCCCCTCTGGGAAACTTCTTCATGGCGGCCTGCGGGAAACCGAGCGCTGACCTGGGTAACCGGGACCCTCGCATTCATCGGGTCGATCGGCACTGCGTTCACCTGCTACCTCTCCCAGACGAACTTCGATTCGCAATGGACCGCCGGGCAGGCCAAAGACGGCCTCAACTCGGTCGGCGTCGGATCGGAGTTCAACGTCCTCAACACCGGCCAGATGCTGCTGTGGCACGTCATGCTGCTGCCGTTGATCCTCGGCATCCTCGTGGTCCTTCACGTCAGCCTGGTCCGGCGCCACGGCGTCGTCCCGCCATTCGGCGCGATGCCACAGCAGCCGACGCCCGTGCGCGCTAGAGGGCTGAAACTCATGACCGTCACCCGACGCGGCCGGCGGGACGACACACCTGACGCCCACCGGTTCCCGACCAGGCCCTACGACCTGGTCAAGGAGTTCGTCGTCGCCGGGGTCGTCTTGGGGGCGCTCACGCTCAAGAACTGGGCACAGGCCGCGCCAAACGATGTCGTAGCCACCGCTGCCGCCGAACTTGCCGGCACCAGTACCAGCGCCAGCTATGGCGCTCCGTACAACAGGACCGCATCGCGACTATTGCCGATGATTCGGCAACCCTCTTGTTCTTGGCGTGTCCGTGTCCGGGCGGAGACTTCTAGCCGGGTGGGTACCGGGGCACTCATGGCTATCCGCCTCTGGATAGACCGTGCCGTAGGTGGATGAGTGAGAATGTTCCCATCAGCCTGAGGGGTTCGTATGGGCAGCTATGACTTCGTAATCGTTGGCGCTGGTTCGGCCGGTTGTGTGCTCGCCGCCCGGTTGAGCGAGGACCCGGATGTGTCGGTGGCCTTGGTGGAGGCGGGTGGCTCTGATCTAGCTGAGGAGATTCAGGTTCCGGTCTCGTGGAGTGAACTGTTCAAGGGACCTTACGACTGGGATCTTGACTCCGAATCCGAGCCGGGGCTGGACGGTCGCCGGATCTACCTGCCACGGGGAAAGGTCTTGGGTGGGTGCAGTTCGACGAACGCCATGATCTACATGCGGGGCAACCGAATCGATTACGAGGCTTGGGTCACGGCGGGTGCCGCCGGCTGGGGTTATGAGGACGTACTGCCTTACTTTCGGCGCTCTGAGGACAACGAGCGGGGTGCGGATCGCTATCACGGCGTCGGTGGTCCATTGTCGGTCAGTGATGGCCGCTCACTGCACCCGCTCTCGGCGGCTTTCGTGTCGGCGGCTGTCGCAGCTGGCTATGCCGAGAACCTCGACTTCAACGCTGATGCCCAAGACGGAGTCGGCTATTTCCAGCTCACTCAACGCGACGGGATGCGGTGCAGCACCTCCTTCGCCTTCTTGCAGCCGGCGACCGAGCGGCCCAATCTCACCGTGATAACGCGCGCACTGGCCCACAGAGTGGTGTTCGAGAACGAACGCGCGGTTGGTGTTGAGGTGAGCCGCAACGGTGAGCTCGAACTGATCCGGGCCGAGGGTGAAGTCGTTCTCTGCGCTGGGGCTTACGAGACGCCCAAACTGCTCATGCTCTCTGGAATCGGAACGGCAGACGCGCTAAGGGCCTTCGACCTCGCAGTCCGCGCGGACCTGCCGGTCGGGCAAGGACTGCAAGATCACCTGCTTGCCTTCATCAACTACCTCACCACTGAAGAGACATTGGAGACCTGTCTCAGCGAAGAGAACATCGAGCTGCTCGCAACGCAGGGCCGGGGACCGCTGACTTCCAACATCGCTGAGGCCGGCGGGTTCTTCACCACTCGAGCCGGACTACCGGCCCCTGACATGCAACTGCACATGGCGCCGGTGATGTCCTACCAGGAGAACCTCGGTATCCCGACCGCGCCTGCATTCGCGTTGGGACCCTGCACGTTATCTCCGACGAGCCGCGGGACGGTCACCCTGCGAAGTGTGAACCCAGCAGCCGCACCACGCATCCGACACAACTACCTGACCACCGTCGAGGATCGAGCAACGATCGTCGCGGGCCTACGCATTGCCCTCGACATCGCCGCCCACCCGCCCCTCAGCAAGGTGATCACTCGGCCGTTCGAGATCCCTGATTCCGATACTGATAAGGACCTGCTCGCCTTCGCCCGCCGCACCGGCCTGACGCTCTACCACCCCACGTCCAGCTGCGCCATCGGCGCGGTCGTGAACCACGAACTCCGCGTCCTCGGCGTGGACGCCCTACGGATCGCAGACGCATCGGTCATGCCAACGATCGTCCGCGGAAACACCAACGCCCCCACGATCATGATCGCCGAACGCGCCGCCGACCTCATCCGCGGCCGGACCTCGCCAGCAGACCAGGCCAGGTAATTCGCAAAAGACACACTAACTTTAGGCACCCGGATCTCGACGACAGGCGTGCCAGCTCGCGCGTGTCGAATCGCAGCTCGGGACGCCCCTGCGGGCTCTCGGCCCGACGGCGCCCAGAAAATCGGCGGCTAGTGCTACGCACTTCACGCGGCATGAGCTGAGGTTTCGACGTATCTCAATCCGGTGAGGTTGAACCGTCCTGCGAGTCCCGCAAAGATCGTTATGGCCGGGGGCGTGGCAGCCGAGAACGGTCAAGCCGAGGACTGGTGAGGTGCCGATGCCGAAAGAGATCAAGGGCAATCCACGGCGGAGGCCGCCGGAGCCATCCGCGGCGCACTCCGACATTGACGAGTGGTTCGGTCGCCTGATGCCGAACCTCCAGCCGATCGTCGAAGGGCTGGACAAGTCGATCAGGGCAGAGGTCTCGGACCTGCGCTACGCGGTCAAATACGAGCGGGCGTTCTACGGACTACCAGAGCTGGGGTGGATCATCGAGCTAGCTCCCTACAACGTGTCGGTCAACGTCCTCTTTCTCGGCGGGGCCGACTTCGACCCTCCACCGCCGTTAGGAACCACCGGCCGAACCCGCTACATCAAGATCACTTCCTTAGATGACGCGAAGCGGTCCGACCTACGCGAGTGGATGAGGCAAGCCGGACGCACGGCGGGTTGGACGTAAACCCGGCCCCGG
The DNA here is from genome assembly GCA_963828015.1 of uncultured Actinomycetes bacterium. GTDB lineage: Bacteria > Actinomycetota > Actinomycetes > Mycobacteriales > Jatrophihabitantaceae > CAVPUA01. The sequence continues at coordinate 446,584 of CAWHCD010000006.1, read as the reverse complement.
GCTCATCGGCAAATCCCCGCGCCCAGCGCGGCAACTGCGTCGAGCCTAGCCGTCGGCGTGGCGGCATAGAGCGGATGGGATTCGGCCCAACGAGAGCAACTAACCGGTTGGGGTGGCGTTGGTTGGCTTTGCGGGAAGTCGCACGGCCACGTGCAGCCCTCCGGTTGGTCGGGGCGTGACGGAGAGCGTTCCGGCGTGGGCTTGGGTGATGCTGTTGACGATGGCTAGGCCGAGGCCGACGCCGACGTGATCGGTGTGGATGCGAGTGTTGCCGCGTTGGAAGGGCTCGACGAAAGTGTCCACGAGTCGGGGGGCGACTTCGGCTCCAGTGTTGTCGACGGTGAGCACCGCGTCGCCGGCTTGAAGACCGGTGGCGACGCAGACACTGCCACCGCTGAGTAGGTTGTGGACGATCGCGTTGTGCACCAGATTCGTCACGAGCTGCAGCAGGAGCGCGGGGGAACCCACACTAGGGGTTACCTCCCCGGTGATTTGGACGCTGATTCCGCGGCTTTCGGCGAGCGGGAGAAGTGTCTCGGCGGCCTGTTCGGCGATGAGGGACAAGTCGACGGGCTCGCGGGCAAAGGCTCGCTGGTCGGCCCGGCTTAGCAGTAGCAGGGCTTCGGTGAGGTCGATTGCCCGGGCGTTGACCGTATGGAGGCGCTGGATCAACTCGTCGTCGCGGCGGTTTGGGTCCTTGCGGGCGACATCGAGCAGCGTCTGGGTGACGGCAAGAGGAGTCCGCAGTTCGTGGGAGGCGTTGGCGGCGAACCGTTGCTGTTCCACGGCGATGCGCTGCTGTTCGGTGACATGGGCTTGGATGCGGTCCAGCATCGTGTCGAAGGCGTCGGCGAGTTCACGGAACTCATCGGTGCGGCCCGGCAGCCGGACGCGGTGAGACAGGGATCCGGCCGCGGCGATTCGAGTCGCGTCGGTGATGCGCGTCAAGGGCGCGAGCATGCCACCGGCCAGCAGCCACCCGCCCACGAGACCGAACAGAAGCAGGAACGCCAGCACCATCGCCGCGACGGGACCGAACGACCGCACGAGCGCCGAGTTGCCACCGGGTGTCGTGATGTTGTGCCGCAGGACGAACACGCCCACTGCGCCGACCAACAAGGCTCCGGCGAGCATGAGAAACGCGGCGTAGCTGAGGGTGAGTTTGAGACGAACACTCAATCCGGGAGTCCTAGGCACCGTCGCCTCCCGCGGGATCTGTGTTGAGGTAGTAGCCGACGCCAGCGACGGTGCCGACGATCATCGGCTCGCCGAGGCGTTTGCGCAGAGCCGAGACGGTGATACGCACGGCGTTCGTGAACGGGTCGGCGTTCTCATCCCAGGCTCGCTCCAAGATTTGTTCGGCGCTGATTACCCCGCCTTCGGCGGCCACGAGGATCTCGAGCACAGCAAACTGCTTACGAGTGAGTGCGATATAGCGGCCGTCGCGGTAAACCTCGCGACGGAATGGATCCAGACGCAGACCTGCGACTTCTCGCACCGGCGGTCGGTTGTGGGCGCGGCGACGGTCGAGCGCTCGCAGCCGCAGAACGAGCTCCCTCAACGCGAATGGCTTCGTGAGGTAGTCGTCGGCTCCGAGTCCGAACCCGGACTCCTTGTCGTCGAGGCGATCAGCCGCGGTGAGCATGAGGATCGGCATACCCGCACCGGACGCCACGATGCGTTCGGCGATCTCATCGCCGGATGGGCCGGGTATATCGCGATCTAGAACCGCGATGTCGTAGGTGTTGATCCTCAGCAGCTCCAGCGCGGTGTCGCCATCACCAGCAATGTCGGCGGCGATCGCTTCCAGGCGTAGCCCATCTCGGATAGCCCCGGCCATGAAGGGTTCATCCTCAACGACCAATACACGCACGCGATCGACGGTACCGGCCGACGCTATATCGCGAGCGTATCGAAAAGGGGATACAACATGGCAACGCTCCGTCGCCTTGGCTGGCGCCATGACCACCAAACCGCTGTCCGAACATCTAGGAGCCACCCGCCCCGATGGACTTCGCCGACAGAGTCGCCGCAGGATTTCTCTCGCGATCCTAGGACTTGTCCTCATCGTCGCGGCAAGGGTGCTCGTGGCCCGTCACCTAGTCATCGGCGACGACAAGGCCCGTGACTACCTGTCCACCGATGGGTGGCCGGCGCAGGGTCAGGGTGCCTACGTGCTCGGTGGCGGCCAGATCGCGGTGAGCCCAGCGCAGCATCCGGTCCCGATCGCCAGCGTGGCCAAGGTGATGACCGCCTACCTGATTCTCAAGCACGGGCCGCTTGTCTCCGACGAGAGCGGTCGCGCATTCGTCGTTGACCAGGCCGATGTCACCGACACGGCGAACAGGGCCCGGGAAGGGCAGTCGGTCGTGGCGGTACGGGACGGGGAGCGTCTCTCCGAACGCGATGCGCTCATGGCGATACTGCTGCCCTCGGCGAACAACGTCGCGGTCCTCGTCGCGCGCCAGATCGACGGCAGCGTCGCCGCCTTTGTCGCGGAGATGAACCGCACGGCCCGCATGCTCGGCATGTTCCAGACGACCTACACCGACCCCAGCGGATACGACGATCGGACTGTTTCGACCGCGCTCGACCAACTGCGGCTGGCTGAGGTGGTCGCCGACAACCCCACCCTCGCCGCGCTCATGTCAACCCGGACCTACCCGTTGCCGGTTGCCGGCACGATCACCAACACCGACATCCTGCTCGGACAGGACGGGTTCGTCGGCCTGAAGACCGGCTCCGACGACGCGGCTGGCGGCTGCTTCATGTTCCGCTCCTGGCGGCATACCGACAACGGCGACCTGCCACTCACCGGCGTAGTCCTCGGACAACCCGGCCACGACCTCACTACTTCCGGTCAGTACGCCGCGCAGCAACTCGTCGATCATGTCGCCCCGCTCCCCGCAACCCCCTGAGCGGTCGCTCCAACCCCTGACGCTGAACAAATCGCCGAACGGCCGCCCCAAGGGAGCTGCGTCAGCTCCTACGCTCACTACACTCCTACCAACGCCGGACCGGCGATCGAAACTGTAGACGTGGACCGCACGTGCGACGCCTTGGCGGAAGGTCCCTGGTAGCTCGCGCGATGCGAAGCCCGACCTTTGACGTCGCTCCGATCGCCAGCGCTGGTCAGCAGCGAATCGCTTACGCCCTGGCCGGTCCGAGGAGCTCCAGCTATGCCGGGACACCGCGGTCCTCACCGGTATCTCGACGCGTTCGAGGGTGTCTTCTGGGGGATCCCCAGAACTCGGGTAGCGCTAATCGGCCAGGATTATGTGGGCGATGGATTGGGCGTTGTGCGGCGAACCGTCTCAGAACGTGATGAAATCGCTGGGCTGCAGCGTTCCGGTGCCACGACCTAAATGACAACTGACCACTTCGTTAACATCTGAAACAGACTCCGACCCGTCGATACACTCCTCTCAGCCCTTGATCGCGAAGGTGCGGGCACCCGACGGCGTGATGTCCTCGCCACGCTCAGCCCGCATCACGCCACCACCGATACAGTGCCCGTCGGCGACCTGTGCTGCATCGGATAGATCCTCCGATGCATCTGATCGCCCTCGTGGGCGAGGCCGTCATCCTGCGGCGGTGCTGGCTGTGGTCGTTACGTGCACAGATCGAAGTTGCTCGGCGCGTAGTGAAAGTCGCACCGACCGGCAATGATCAAGGTGGCGAGTGCACGACGGGCTGGCCGGTCATCGATCGGGCTGGAGGAAGCCATGGTGAATCCGATTCCAGATTCGTATCCCCGGGTGATGCCGTATCTGTATGTCGATGGGGCGCAGGCCGCGATCGACTTCTGCACCGAGGTCTTCGGAGCCAGGTGCGGATGACCATGCCCGGCCCCGACGGCCGGATCGGTCACGCCGAGTTGAGTATCGGAGACTCGGTGATCATGTTGGCCGATGAGTTCCCCGAGATGGGCGTACGCGGGCCGAAGGCGGTGGGCGGTACTCCGGTGGCGATCCATGTGCATGTCGAGGACGTCGACGTGACCTTCGACAAGGCGATCAGCGCCGGGGCGCACACGCTGCGCGCGGTGGAGGACAAGTTCTACGGGGACCGGGGCGGGGAGTTTGAGGATCCGTTCGGCCACCGCTGGAGCATCGCCTCCCACATCGAGGACCTCACCGCCGAGGAGATGGAGCGCCGCATGGGGCAGCTCCCCGGCTAGACCTACGGGTCCAGCCATGAGGTTAGGTTGGGTGAGAAAGGATGCGCAGGTGAGCGAGGCGGATGCTCCGCACCCGGACTGGGATGACTCCTACGCCGCAGCGCCCCCGCCCTGGGACATCGGCCGGCCGCAGCCGGCCTTCCTCCGGCTCGCCGACACCGGCCGGCTCACCGGCGCACTACTCGACGCCGGGTGCGGCACCGGCGAACACGCCCTGCTCGCCACACGGCACGGTGCCCACGCCCTAGGTATCGATATCTCCCCGCGCGCGATTCACACCGCCCGCCGCAAGGCCACCGAGCGCGGCATCGACACCACCTTCCAGGTCCACAACGCGCTCGAACTCGACACGCTCGCCGAGAGCTTTGACACCATCCTCGACAGCGGCCTGTTCCACGTCTTCGACGACGCCCACCGCAGCCGATACGTCGCAGCACTACACGCCGCGCTTCGGCCGGGCGGCCATCTTCACCTCATGTGCTTCAGCGACCGCCAACCCGGCGAGTGGGGTCCGCGCAGAGTCAGCGAGAGCGAACTGAGCGTCTCGTTTGACGTCGGCTGGCGGATCGAATCACTCACGTCCGAGCGCTTCGACCTCAACCCGGGTCTGGACACCCCCAGCGCCGACGCCTGGCACGTCGATGCCGTCAGGCTGGCCTCGTAGCGGACTCGAGCGGCCCGCTGCATCGGAAAGCCAATCCGATGCGCGGCGGGCGCTCCGGATCCGTCGTTCTGTGCGGCCGGTGGACCTCAATAGGCAGCCGGCGGTTCGCGCAGATCGATCACTAGGCGCCCGCGACTAGGTCAGTTTGGTTGTTCTAGCCATCCGGATCTAGAGGCGCTCTCAATGGGTCAGCGCAACACTTCCTTTTGAGTGGAGGTGGTGTGGTGTCTCGAGTGAAGTGGTCGGCGTTGTCGTCTGCGGAGGTTGATGCTCTGTGGGAGCGGTTGTTGACGGGGATGGCGGCTAAGCCGGCCGCGCGTGAGCTGGGTCTTTCGACGGGGACGGTCCGGTCGTATTTGATCCGCTGTGGCGGGATCCGGCCGACGCCGCGTCGCAGACCGTCGCTGCGGTTGAGCCTGGACGAGCGGGAGGAGATCTCGCGTGGCCTGGCCGCCGGGTTGTCGGTACGGACAATCGCGGCCGGGTTGGGCAGGGCGCCGTCGACGATCAGTCGGGAAATCACTGCGCATGGAGGCCGAAGTCGATATCGCGCGTTGCCGGCTGATCGGCTGGCGTGGAAGGCGGCGACGCGGCCCAAGGTCTGCAAGCTGGCCGGCAACCTCGAGCTGCGTGACATCGTGGAGGCGAAGCTGCGCTCGCGCTGGTCACCGCAACAGATCAGCGGTTGGCTGGCCCGCACGTACCCGACTCGTCCGGAGATGCAGGTGTCGCACGAGAGCATCTACCGCACCCTGTTCGTGCAGTCGCGGGGCGCGTTGAAGCAGGAGCTGACGCAGTATCTGCGGACCGGGCGGGTGCTGCGCCGCCCCAAGGGAGTGCGCCTTCCCGACGGCCGCGGTGGCCGCCCGAACACCCTGCATATCTCCGAACGCCCCGCGGAGGCCGAAGACCGCGCAGTGCCTGGGCATTGGGAAGGTGACCTCGTCTTCGGCAAAGGGATGAGCCCCGTCGCGACCCTGGTCGAACGCTCCACGCGGTATCTCATGCTCGTCGCGTTACCCGGCGGCAACCACAAGGCCGACGCCGTGGCCGACGCGCTTGCCGCAGCGGTCACGACCCTGCCGGGCAAGCTGGCGAAGTCGCTGACCTGGGACCTGGGCCACGAAATGGCCCAACACCAACGCTTCTCCGACCAGACCGGGATGACCGTCTACTTCTGCGACCCCAAATCGCCCTGGCAACGCGGCAGCAACGAGAACACCAACGGCCTGCTCCGCCAATACCTACCCCGCCGACTCGACTTCCGTACCTTCACCCAAGACGACTTCGACGCGATCGCCGCCGAACTCAACGACCGCCCTCGACAAACCCTCGACTTCAAGACACCATCCGAAGCACTAGCCGAGGTGTTGCACTGACCGCCCGAACTCGCAGGCAGAACCGCGCGCGGACGGCGGCAAATGCGGTCGTCGGCCGACTCAAAATTCGACGACCAGATACTCCTTCACCTGGGAGTTGAGACCGAACTCGGCTGCCACGCCTTCGGCCTCCTCCTTGGTCGCGTAGCGCAACGCTTGGTTCATTCGAGGGCTCCACTGCTGTCCGTGTCTCGTGCCGGGTGCGCACTGATAGAGGCGTTCGCCGTTCGCCGTTCTTACGACGACGCCCCAGCCCCTCGCAGTCCCCACGGACGAGAACGTATCTCGCTGCTGATCAACCCCGCGCATCGCCAGCGCCCGGACGGCGGCTACTTAGAGACTTGGCTTAGGACCTGGGTCTGGCCAGACTCGGTCTAGGTGTTCGACGGGTCGCTCTGTTCTGCGGCTGCCCGCTGGTGTCATTGGCGTGGTTCTCAATTGGCATGCGCCTCGTCGTTCACCGCGCGGGGAGAGGCTCAAAAGGGGTCTGTTCTGCTCTAAGTAGCGGTGCCCTCCTTGCTCTTCTATCGCGGCTAGAGAAGGAGGAGATCGATGGGCGTGATCATCGGGATGGATCCGCACAAGCGGTCGGCGACGATCGAGGTGATTGACGACGTTCGCGGTGCCGTTCTCATGACGGGCCGGTTCGGGGACGGACAAGGTTGGCTATCAACAGATGCTCACGGTCGGGCGTGAGTTCGCGCCGCGGGTGTGGGCGGTGGAGGGTTGCCACGGTATCGGTAAACACCTCGCGCACCGGCTCGTGCACGACGGGGAGACGGTGATCGATGTGCCGGCCAAGCTGTCGGCGCAGGTGCGGGTTTACGCCACCGGCAACGGCCGTAAGACTGATCCCGTCGATGCTCATTCGGTGGCGATGGTCGGGCTGCACACACCGGGCCTGCGGCGGGTCGAGGTCGATGACGACCTGCTGGTGCTCGGGATGCTCGCCGATCGCCGCGACGAACTGGGGCGGGCCCGGACGCAGACGGTGAACCGGTTGCACCGCATCTTGTTGGACCTTTTCCCCGGCGGCGCCAAGCAATTCCTGTCCTCGCACCAGGCCCGCGCCCTGCTGGCCACAATCAAACCGCGGGACCTACTCGGCAAGACCAGACGCCGCCTGGCGGTCGAGCTGATAGGCGAGCTCGAGGGGATCGACCGCAAGATCAAGACGGTCAAGAAGGAACTCACCGCCCTCGTCCTCGACCGCGGTTCAACGCTGCTCGAGCTACCCGGGATCGGCCCCTCCGGCGCCGCCCGCCTGCTCGCCGACGTCGGCGACATCCACCGCTTCCCCGACCGAGACAAGTTCGCGTCCTGGAACGGCACCGCTCCGCTGGATGCCTCCTCGGGAGATCAAACCCGACACCGACTCTCCCGAGCCGGCAACCGCCGCATCAACCGGACCCTGCACATCATGGCCGTCGTCCAACTGCGCCACCCGACCCAAGGCCGGGCTTACTACGACACCAAGAAAGCCGGCGGAATGCCAACCATGATGGCCATGCGCTCCCTCAAACGCCGCCTGTCCAACGTCGTCTACGCCCGCATGCTCGCCGACCAGAAACGACGCGAAGCGGCAGGCCCGGGTGGGCACTCGGGGACGACTCTGCAATCCAGCGCGACCGACCAAACCCCGGACATCGGCACTTCGGAAAAGCCACATCCCGAGCCCGCCACCACCCAGCCTAGAACCCCACTCGCTGCCGTGTCTTGACACAAAGGGGTGCCTACTTAGAGACTTGGCGCAGGATCGATGTCTGGCCAGAGGGTCTGCTGCGACTTCGATTGACACCGGTTTTGAGTGATCAGGCGGCTGCGTGATCAGGTTGTGGGGTGAACGTTAGCTCGTATTCGACGGGGGTGAGTCCGCCTAGGGATCGTTGTCGGGCGGCGGCGGTTGTAGGTGTGCTCGATCCAGAACACGATCGCGTTGTGCAGTTCGTCGCGAGAGTCCCAGCGGCGGCGGTTGAGGACGTTCTTCTGGAGCAGGCTGAAGAAGGATTCCATGGCAGCGTTGTCCCCGGCGGAGGCCACGCGGCCCATTGAGCCCTTCAGACCGGCGATCCCAAAATCGACCGCGACCTCGGGAACGCTCAAATCCCCACGCCGGGCAACGGCCACGACATCACGCTTGAACTCCGGTGGATACCTCTTCGGCATAACGACATCCTTCCCGAGGAACCTCGTCCCTCGTAAGACATGTCAACCAGAGCTGCAGCAGACCCGAGGTTGGTTAGCGTTGGATCGCTAAATCAGCCTGATATTACGCGTCGATTGTTTCTGCTGGACGATCGTCGTCGTGGATTACGTCGAAGACTCGGTACAGGTCGGTGAGCTGGAGCATTCGGCGAGCGGACTTGGAAGGTTCCCGCAGTATCAGGCGACTGGTCGCAGTGGTGGCGTTACGGAGCTCGACCAAGACCCCGATGGCGATTGAGTCGAGGAAGGTGACGCCGTCGAGCATGATCGTGAGCTCGGTGCAATCGACCGACGCCAGCAGGTCAAGTCCGGTTTGGCGGAGCGAGGGGGCAGTTTCAATGTCGATGTCCCCAGAGACGGTGAGTTGGACCCGGCCGCCCTCGGCGACGTCTGTGGTCAGGTTCACGGCTTGTTCCTTTCTTCGTGGCCCGGCCGCGGGGCCATCTCAAGTCGGCTCGGTCGTTGGTGTGTCTAAGAGTTCGCGTCGGTGGTTCGATCAGGAGCGATCGGCATCCTCGCCCACACCCGCTTGCCCGGGGCCTCCGCGGTCACACCCCACTGCCCGGACAAGGCTTCGATGATCGCGAGCCCGCGCCCGTTGGTGGCAGTAGGCGGCGCTCGTCGTGGAGTTGGCCAACCAGCGGCGTCGTCCAAAACGCCAAGGACGATATGGTCACGATGCAGCTCAATATCGAGCCGGACACGACTCGCTGACGCCTGGATCGCGTTCGTGATCATCTCGCTAACGATCAGCGTGGCGTCATCCAACAGTTCGGAACGGTGAGCGCTCGACAGCAAGGGTCCGACCTGGTCCCACAGCAGATCCCGACCCGCACGCGACGCACCCGGGTCAATCCCCAACTCGACACCCGCCTGCCAGAACACGCGACTCCGCGCCTCCTCACCGATCACTGCCACCGGATTCGTGGTCACATACCCAGCAACTACTACCCGCATCGGCACCGCCCTATTCACAAGGACCCGCGGCGAGACCCAGTCCGATGCTCCGCCCCAGTCCGAGCAAATACCCGCTCATCTCGCTGTCCGATCGCGTCCGGCACCGGCATTCGGGCCTCATCGCATTGAACCTGCTGAAAAGTCGCGCGACTTAGGCCTGGACCGGAAAAGCATCCGCGTCATGACCATCGACAGGTCTTCAGATCGAGGGACGCCGCTGCGCCCTGGCCTCGGCGGATAGACAGCAGCCGGCTCAGCAGTCCCCGGGGACCACGCGGGGCCTGTTCGCCACGGTCTACGAGGTTCGGTCACTGGGAGACGATTGCTACCGGGCAGTGGACCTGCGACGGAGCCACGGGGTGTCGCCCCTGGGGGCGTCGGACGTGTGCCCGGTTATTCGCCGCCTCGCCGTGGGAATGCCTGGCGTAGGAACGACGAACGGAGCGGACGTGAGCAACGGAGTACCCGCCGAAGACCTATCCGATGACGACCTGCGGCGGGAGCTGCATCAGCTGGAGATCAAGCGCGCTGACATCGAATCAGATGGGACGCCGGATCAGAAGGCCAATCACGCGGATCGCTTCGCCCAGTTGGATGGGGAGGCCGCACGCAGATTCGGGCCTCGTCCAGGGGCGTAGGTGCCACCGGTGCCACAGTTCGTGGACACGGATCCGGTCGGCGCCTACCGGCGGCATCGTGACCCCGATGAGCTTCGGCCCCGTGCACGCCACGCGTTCCGTGCGTATGTAGGTGCCGCGTCGTCGGACGCGTCGACCGAAGCGTCCAATGCCGGTCTGGTACGGCTGCGTGGCCGCCTCGTGGTCCTCGGGCTGGCGGCGTCAGTCTGTCGAACGCCAACCGCGCCACGGGACACCCGCGGCATGGCGCTAGCCGCCTAGCGATCGCTGGGGACTGGAAGCGAGGCGTGAGGATGCAGGGTCATATCAACCCGACATGGTCCCCGCGCCCTCCGCACAAGACAGCCGTTCGCGTCGCGGCAGTTGCGGATGGGTTGTAGGCCGTTCGACCGAGGCAACGACTTGCCGTCCGATTGTTGCCGCGTCCAATGGTCGGCACCTACCGAGAGGGGAAGGCGTGTTTGGCTTCCGGTCTGGGTACGCTTGAAGCGTGACCGCGGCTGAGCCGGATTTACCGTCCCCTGACAAGGAGCGGTTCGTAGAGCTGCGGGATCGCGCCTTTAGGGCCGCGTACCTGCTGCTGCTTGTCCACGAACCTGACGATCCGTCCCGTCGGTCTTCCTTCGAGTTGGTCCGGCAAACCTCGACCGCGGGCGACGCTAGGGCCACCGCCGAACGGTTCACCTCGCTGGATGCCGTCGAGGCGTTTCTCGACTCGAACCGCAGCTGACTCACGTCCTCCCCGAAGTGTCGAGCGACTTTCGGGTCTCGGCAGGCCATCTCGCCGGCAGTTTCATTACGTGCCGACGGCACCGTCGGTTGCCTCACGTAGCAAGTCGAGATGACCGCAGTGCCGTGCGGTTTCCTCGATCATGTGCAGCATTGCGAAGCGCAGGGTGAAATCCATTCCCTCACCACGGGCGAGATCGTCTATGTCCGCATTCACGATCGCTCGCCGAGAGTTCGCGCATTCCTCGACATAGTCGGCCACGATCGTGGCCAACGAATCGTCGGGCTCGATCTGGAAGTTGCCATGCAGATCGTCGTCGGTCCACGGCCAGGCCACGTCCAGACCCGCGAAGTCAATGCTGAACCAAAACCGCTCCGTTCCCGCCAGGTGCTTGACCACGGTGGCCGGAGTCAGCGTGGACGGCGGGGCTGCTGCCGTGAACGCCTGCGTATCGGTGAGTCAGCCACTTTGTTGACTACCGTGACGCGGTAGAAATCGAGCATGCTTTCCAGCATCGCCCTCTCAGCGCCTCGTTCGATCGGCCGCGCACGCGGCATCGGCCTGACTCTGGTCATGCCATCAGCCTAAGCAAAGCCAGGTTAGGGAGCGGCTGGAGCCGGCGGGGCCCGGGCACCGGCAGCGCATCCGCTATTCGACAGATCCGCAGGCCCAACGCAGCAACCGCGGACGAGCCTCAGGGACCGCCACGCGGCATAGAAGGTATTTTTCGCGTGGGAGCTGATCGGGTGGATCTAGGAGGTGTCCAATACCTGCCCGGGGGCGCTGACCTCCCCCGCGAGACGCGGGGGCACCGACTTGAAGTCAAGCTCGATCCCCAAACTTCTGGCCCGGCTCTGCCAGCCGCCGAAGACGCCGAGCACCGTCGTATCGCAGGACGTGAGACCGGCGCAGTCGACCAGCACGGTCTCGACGCCGTTATGCCCGAAGGCAATCTCACCTACACCGCGTAGTTGGTCGGCGCTCTCGAAATCCGCCGCACCGATGACTTTGATCGTCGCCGTCGTGCCGTCAAACCGGATCGCATACGACGGTCGCGTCACGGACACGAATGTACTCACTGATAGTGAACGAAGAGTTACTATTGTCGCGTGGCCGACTATTTGCTGGGTTCCCAGGGCGAGGACATGAGCTTCGTCGGCGGGAAGATCACCTACCTGCCTAGTGGTCTCTGGCATGCCGTCGACCCGAACACCGTCCCTCACGATGGCAACGCCGTCTTGGCCTACGCCAGATGCGGAACAGCCGTCAGGGTGTGGCGCGATGAAAGCTTCGACCCCGCTCATGCTCACGCCCACCACGGGTGTGCCAGCTAGCAGCTCAGTCGCAGGGTGAAAGGTGACAACGCCGACCCACTTAACTCGAGACACCACATCACCTCCACTCAAAGGAAGTGTTGCGCTGACCCATTGAGAGCGCCGGCAATTCCGGATGGGTCCGGCGTCGTGCCCGTCGGCGACCTGTGCTGCATCGGATAGATCCTCCGATGCATCCGCGCGCGTGAGATCCGCGCGTATGGCTGGTAGACGACTAGGGCAACCCTCGCACGTTGCTTGATGATGCCTCACCGACGCGTGTCTGACCGTGCGCAGTTGCCAGGGATCGCCATCGAGCGCAGCAACTGGATGGCAGCTGACCTTAGCCAGACACCGTAGATACACGCGCCTCATTCCTGGTTGCTGATCCCAACGAAGCTGTCCGAGGACGCTGCATCGCGAGGTCGTGACCAGGATTGACGCGACTCGACCCAAGTAGTCGGCAAGTCTTCTGATCGCACGCGGAGACGTTCGACGCTTCCTTCGCCGAGGGCCATATCGCTCCCTAGCGACGGTCGGGGTAGTTAATCGGCGTCCGCGGCATCAGCGCGCCATGACTTCAGCCTTTTGAGCCTGGAACTCGTCGTCACTCAACACGCCCGCCTGCTTCAGTTCCGCTAGTTGCTTGAGTTGCGCGATTTTGCGGTCCATATCATTTCCGGGGTCTTGGACTGGCGCGGCCGCTGGCGGCGGGGGGGCGTATTGAGGGGGCGGCGGAGCGTACTGCTGCTGCGCGTCGTATTGCTGTTGCTCCTGGGCGGCCCAGCGGTTGCTCTGCCGGCGCGAGACCCGATTGGATACCGCGGTCGCGGTCCCCGCGACGACAGCGGTACGGGCCACGCCCCTGAGAAGTCCCATGTGGAGACCGTCCTTTATCTAGGCGCTGGCTGCGTCGGCCGCGTCGAGTCGGTCGAGCGCTTCCAACACGAGGTTGATTGGAATGCGTCCATTCGAGATCGGCTCCGCTCCCCCGCGGCGCAAGGCGGACACGAACGGTCCCGCCCACATGTTCTCGTAGATGATGACCGCCGCGGTATCACCGGGTTCTACGAGCGAGATCGCTGCCTCGTTGTCCTCGTTATCGAGCAAGCCCGACGCGGCCCCCGCGAAGACCGCCAGGTCGAGTGATCCGTCAGCATCGAAATCCGCGACTTCCAGTTGCACGGCTGAGCCGTCCAACTCTCGCCTCACGACGCGGAGATCGAGAATGCGGATGATCTTACGATCCGCGAGGTCAACGAGCAGCGGCAATCCCTCGCCGGTCATCTTGCTGCCCGGAAATCGCACCACTAGATAGTCGATCGGGCCGAGCTCAACGTCGTCCATCGTCGTCCCTCACATCACGGAGAGCGGATTCGACCAGGGAAGTCTAGCGAGGTTACTGGGCTTCGGCATCACCCGATCGAGCCTAATCCGACCGATGTCATCGCGGCCCGCGCCGGAAGCGCGGGGTTATAGTTCGGCCATGAGCGCCCCCGCCCCCGGGCACGACCGGCTCGCTCGGGTCATGGATCGGGCTGCCATTTCACTCATGTACACCCCGATTCGGGTCGCCGCGAGCGTCGGCGGCGGGATGCTGGCAACCGCGATCTTCACGCGCATCTGGCGGTCTCTGACTGGGCGGCAAGACTTACCGGGCGCCACCGATAAGACCAAGGGCTGGGCCGATGTCCTGCCCGCCGCAATACTGCACGGCATGGTCTTCGCCGGCGTGAAAGCGTTGGTCGACCGGGCAAGTGCTGAGGGATTCGAGCAGCTGACCGGACGTTGGCCGGGAGAAAACCCAGAGACGCAGACGCCGACTGCCGCCACCTGATTGGCGGTTGGGCGGCGTCGATCGCTACGTGGGCTCCGGAGCTGGCTTAGTCGTATAGGACGGGCCAGTACGGGCGAGCCCGATCACGCCAAGCACGACCACCGCAAAGACGCCTAGCCCGGCGGCGATGCGAACCGGGCTGCCGGTGAAGTGCTCGCCGAAGAGCCAGACGCCTAACAGGATGCTGACGGTCGGGTCCACGATCACCATCAGCGGTTGAGACACGACCAGCGGACCGTAATGCAGGGCGGCCTGAGTGAGTATGACGCTGAGTGAGCCGCTCACGACCAAGGCATAGAGCTGCCAATGCGTGAACAGCGCCGCGAAGCCATCGTCGGCCAGGGTCTCGGTCGTCGATTTCAGAAACGTGGCCATGCTCGCCAACACGATGCCGGTCGCGCTGGCGTAGAGCGCCGCGCGCCGGACAGCGTCAGCGCGCTCGACATCGCCGAGGCAAACGCGAACAAAACGCTCAGCACGCAGCCGACCTTAGGGGGTGGACGAGACGCCATCGGCGTAGTGGCCGGCGGTGAGCAGCACTAGGCCAAATTGCGGCGTCGTGCGCGGCCCCGTTGCGATCGCAGGAGTCGCCCTGCACGGTGCCGTCACGCCCCTGACGACGAACCGTCTCGCTACCGATACCTAATGAGGCGAGACTTACCCGGCCCGATGCCCACGCGTCCGGCACAGCCGGCGGCGGAGGCGCGCCGGTCAGGCTCTGACCGCAACGTTCGGATCGGGTTCTGTCTGGGGCCGAGTGCTCGTAAACCGCTGCAGTTGCACGACGCCGACAACCAGAACAACGAGCACCAGGAGGGTGACGAAGACAGCGAGTCCGGGGTTGTCCCACAAGATCAACACCAGCAGTCCCAAGCAGGCCGTACCAATGCTGATAGCGGTGGAATAGGCGGTGACGAATGCCCCGGCCGGGCCGTGGGCGAGCCGCAAGAAAGTCGCCTTCGGGACGACCTGCAACCAATGCCGGATCGCTGCCGCCGGCCGGGATGGACCGAACAGCCAGCCGAGCATGGCGATGATCAACGCCACGGCCAACACGATGCGAATGCCGTCTCGCAGGTAGCGGACGACGGTGTCGAATGCCGCGGAGGCCGTTGCACGGGGTAACACTGTCGTCGGCACGCCGTTCAGGTAATACGCACGCCCAATGAGCAGCCCGATACCGATCACCACCATGCCGGCGGCGACAGACACCATCGACACGATCAACGCCCGGCGATGCTTGCGGGCGGTGGCGATTCCCCCGATGATCAGCACCAGTCCGACCCAGGGCAGCCAGTCGGCGAGCGTGTTGAGCGCCCGCACCGCCTTCTGCGCCCTGGCCAGGCCCTTGACCTCGGCGATCCGGATGGTCGCCCCGACCGCGGGTATGTTCCTGGCCACGCCAATCCCAGCGCTCACTAGCTGGTTCTTGACCGTCGTGACGATCGGCGCGAGGTCGAGCGACACGATCCCGGAGGAGTTCACGCCGACGGCCTTGTCGTGAGCGCCCGTCAACACATTGACAAGGTGCTCATGGGCGGTGCGATTGATCGTGACCCAGAGGGTGATGAACGCGGGACTCTCGACGAACTTAGTCACCACGGTGTTCACCAGACCGGTCACCGCATTCTGCAGTGGTGGTCCGATGAGCGTGACTACCTGGGGTGGGAGCAGCCCTTCGATCTGGGCCGGGACGTCAACGTAGTTGTCCACCTGCTTGTCCACTGCGGCGATGATCGCAGCCTGCATACCCGCGTCCTCGGCCAGAGGCTTGAGGGTCTGGACGTAGCGGTCGGTGTTCAGGATCAGATTCCGGCTCCAGATCGCCACCGGGCTGATCGTGAGGCACAGAGCGCCAAGGACGATCATGAGCACGACCGCGCTCGACCGAGCCACATGCTGGGTCACGACCACGACCGAGCTGCGCTTTTCAACCGCGAGGGCCAACTCAGCATTGCGGGAACGGAGTTCCTCTAGCTCTGATTGCAATGCATAGACGTCAGGCTCGGTCGTCGCAGTGACTGCCTCTGCCGGCATCTGCGCTGGCGCTGCAATTGGGTCACTGTCAGGCTCAGTCGTCGGGGTGGTCGCCCCCGCTGGGAGTTCTCCCGGGTCCGCACCGGACTCACTCCCAGCCCCGGCAACCGGTTCCGCTCGTGACGGAGCTTTGGCAGATGCGACCGGCCGTGCCCGGACCCGCTTCCGCGCGGGACGGCCCGACGGCGTAGTCGCACTCGGCTTAGGCGGTTCGCTTAAGTCAGCCGGCAATATTGGTTCAACGGGTGGGATGTCGCCCTGATCACTCATGAGCTCGAAACCAACCCGCGGCGGCGCCTGATGACGACCAACAGCAATAGAGCCGCACTACCCGCCAGGATCACCGTGATCTGCCTCCGGTAGGGGCTGGCCTGCTCGAGCGCCTTCTTATTCGTCGCGTTGATCTTGGCACCCGCGCCAGTGACTGGGGGCGCGGCCCACTTAACGGCCGTATTGACCGTCGCCTTAACCCGTTCCGTCGTCGAGACGTTCCAGCGTGGTCCTCCATCGCTCGGCAACCCCGGATCCGAACGGGTGGGCTCCTCAACCTGGCCGCTCTCCTCCCGCGGCGGCGTCGTATCGGGCGTCGCCGTGGGCGTGTTTTCCTTTGATTCCATGTGCCGCACGCTCCTCGTCTTACCGTTCAACGCATCCACCGCAGCGGTGCCTCTGCGGATACCCATCAACCGACTGATGTGAGGCGGATTTGGCGGCGCAGTCGTTGAGCCGGGGCCTCCCGAAGGACTGATATTCGCGACTAGCCTGACAGGCGTCATGACTTCGGTCCAGGTCGGTAAGACTCGATCGCCATGTCATCCAGGTTCGTCGCCGTGGGATCGGCGCCGATGCTGATAGCCGCTGTCATCTGCTCTAGGCATAAGGTCCCTTCTGCCGCAGTGACCTTGGAGCGTCGGGCGTCGACGTCGCGACCCGACGGGGAGCCATTTCGTTGTGCGGGGGGTGCGTTTGTGTTGTGCTCTAGGGCATGACCCACAGCGTTCCAATGCTGTCGAACGAACGGCTCGGCGAAGTACTCGCTCTGATCAAGGGCGCGGACAGCGTGGAGTTGAAGGTGAGCGTTCAAGAATCTCAGCGTTACACCGCCGTCTCTTCGCTGGGACTGGATCCACTGGCCGCCCAGATCCGTCAGGTTGTCTTTTTTGACACGCCGGACTTGAAGCTCAACGAGCACGGAGTTGTCGTGCGTGCTCGCCGGATCCAGGGGAAACGGGCCGACTCGGTCGTAAAGCTCCGACCAGTAGTGCCGGAACAGCTGTCGCCGTCGTTGCGGGCCAACCCCGAGTTCGGGGTCGAGGTGGACGCACTCCCGGGCAGCTTCATCTGTTCGGCCAGGTTGCGAACCTACTGCGATGACGCCGTGGTCAAGAGCGTCTTCGCTACCGGCACCGGGGTGCGTGGGCTGTTCAACAAGCAGCAGCGATTGCTGTTCGACACGCACGCTCCGCAGGGCGTTGCCTTCGAGGATCTCGCGGTGTTGGGCCCGATCAACATTCTCAAGCTGAAATACGTACCGGCAACCCTCGGCCGCCGCTTGGTCGCCGAGCTCTGGTTCTATCCCGATTACACTCAGATCCTCGAGTTGTCCACGAAGTGTTTGCCATCGGAGGCCTTCCAGGTCCTGGCGGAGCTGAAGGCGTACCTCGATGATCAAGGCATCGACATGCTCGGTGAGCAACGGACTAAGACCAAGACCGCACTTCAATACTTCTCTCGCGAACTCACTGGCTCCGAAACAGCCCAGCCGAACCTGTGAACGGCTATCAGCGATGCTCGACTAATTCGAACAGCGGCGTCCCATCGGTGTGTTCGTCGGCGATGAAGAGCGCCAGGGCTAGCCCAATCAGGACGGCGCCGGCCAGGATTCCGTGGCGGCCCAGCTCGCGCGTGACACCGGCGCCGATCATCGCGCCGAAGGCGTAGCAACCGATCACGCTGAACACCCGCCGGGCATGAACGAGTTCGGTCCGATCACGGTTTACGAAGCCGGCATGGGCAGCGGTTACGGTGTTCATCATGTTGCCGGTGGCGTAGGCACTGTTGTAGCCGACATCCACGACGGTGCGAAAGGTCGATGCCTGGGCCGCTACGGCGACTGTGATGACCACCGACGTGAACTCCCGGGGCGTGGAATCGGGCAGCAGCCCCATGAGGACCAGGAGCGTCACTTCGAAGATCAGGACCGCCCGATACGGCCGGTGCACGATGGTTGCGGCCCAGGGGGTGAGCAGGGTTCGGGCCGCGAGCACTCCGGCGACGAATGCCGCGATCGGCAGGAGATAGCGCAGCGCCGTGCTCCATTGCCAGCGCGAGATCGCGATCGAACCGAAAAGAAGGTTGCCGGTCTGGGCTCCGGCGAACGCTCCGAGATCGACCACCGAATAGGCCTCGATAGAACCCGCGGCTGCCGCGAGCAGCGCGGCGAGCGCGAAGGACTGTGAGGTGCGTCGGGCTCCGCTCACGAGAGTCGGAGTTAGTCCGCGTCGGCGAGATCGATCGCAAGGCGCCGCGGGATCATTGCGGTGAGGTGAGCGAGCGTCTCCGTCACGGGTGCGGCTGCGAGTGGCATGATCGTTCTCCTGGGAGTTGATCTACCGGTAGTTCGCACGTTATCGCGCCAGAAACCGGCAGACAACCGATAGAAGGAGCCGCGCGCTTGCCCTGCCATTAGCAGCCGAGAGAAGACGCGGCCTGTCTACGATCTGGTGCGTGAAGGCCGGCTGGTGCTTCGGCACCACTGTGGTGGTGCTGGCTGCGTTCAATCTGTCTCGCTCGGTGGGGTTGTTGGGCCCGGCACCGGTGTCCAGCGCGATTCTGGTGGGTGCGTTGGCGCTGATTGCCTGGGGCACGGGGGCGACGTTGACCGACCTGGGGCTGCAGCGACGTTACGTCCGGGCCGGGTTGTTGTATGGGGGGGCCGCGTTTGCTCTCGTGCTCGCTGTGCTCATCGTCGGCGCCCTGCTGCCGGCAACGAACGGTTCGCTGCACGATTCGCGGGCCGAGGTATCGGGCGCTCAGGTCTTCTACAAGCTGGTGGTCACGATCTTGTTGTGCACGGTGATTCCGGAGGAGCTGGCCTTTCGGGGCATGCTGCTCGGTTCGGCCCTTCGATTGTGGCGGACGAGGTGGGCGGTAGCGCTCACCTCCCTGCTGTTCGGAGCCTGGCATATAACGACCACCCTGCACACCATGTCGGACAACGCCAGCGTGCGGCATACGTCCGCGGCACTCGTGGTGTTCGGGGCGGTCGCGGCCACCTCGGCGGCTGGTGTGGCCTTCTGCTGGCTGCGCCTCCGCTCACGAAGCCTGGTGGCTCCGGCGCTGGCTCATCTGGCGACCAACGGCCTCGCGTTGGTGGTGGCATGGTTCGTTGTGCACTAGCCGCTAGTCGTTGCCGATGATGGTGCGCAAGGTGTCCAGGTCGGCGACGGTGATGCCAGGCGGTTGCATGACCGCGGCCCAGCCATCGACGTATTCCGCCTTGTAGGTGTGGCCGTGTCCGCCGGGGACGCCGGTGGCGAAGGGCAGGTCGGCGGTCACTTGCCAGAAGGTTACGAACGGCATCCAGACCATGCCGCCGAGCATGTCCTTGGTCGGTGGGTCATCGATCCAGTCGGGTTTGTGGAAGATCAGGTTCGGGCTCCACCACACGATCGGGTCGGAGCCGTGCATGAGGTAGAGCACCCGGCTGCCGGTCCACGGTTGATCGACCGGCGCGATGCCGGCCGCTGGGTCGGTGGTAAAGCGAACGGTCCGGCCGTCCTTGTAAACCGGGTGGATCTCCGTACTGCCGGGATCACGGTTGTCCGTGAACTGGCGGAACAGGGTGTTGAAGTTCGGTGGTCCAGCGAACAACGTTCCGCTCGTACGGTTGCGGAGGTCGTACTCGCCGCTGAACGGGGTCTCGCCCCCGAACGAGCCGAGGCTCTCCCCGGCCACGTAGAGCTGGGGCCGCTGGTCGGCGGGGAGCTGCGACCACCGGTCGTAAACCGCGTCGAACAGATCGCGGCCGGCCTGCTTCGCCTTCGACTGATCGACCAGATAGGACAGCCAGGACGGCAGATAGGAGTACTGCATCGACACGACGGCGGAATCACCGCCGCTCAGGTACTCGAGTGTGTCGACCGAGGCTGGGTCGACCCACCCGCTGCCGGTCGTGGTGAACACGACCAGGTACTTGCGTTGAAATCCGCCAGCACGTTCCAGGTCCTTGACCGCCAACGCGGCCCGCTCCGCTGAGGTATCGCCGGACTCGAGTCCGGCGTAGGCACGGATCGGTTCCATCGCGGGCTGATGGGTGAAGTTCTGAATCTGATTGGCGGTCGGTCCCTTACCGACGAAGCTGCGGCCCTGGCGCCCGAGGGAGTTCCAGGAGATGAGCGAGTCGGGGCCGCCGGAGCGCAGGCTGGACGTCGGCTGGACCACGCCATCACTGGTCGTGCTGTTCTTCAGGGAGAAGGCCTCGTTGGTGACGTTCACGATTCCATCGAGCAGCAGCCCGCTGATGATCAGGTAAGTCATCGCGGCGGCGAAGATCCATCCCGTGGTCCGCGCGGCGCGCTGGCCGATCCACCGACTCAATCGCGCGCTGGCCCACCGATACACGCCGCGGATCCCGCGACCGATCGCCACCAGCAGGCAGAACATCAAGCCCGCGAACAGCGGCGAGGCGATGACAAGTCCGATGTTGTAGTAACTCTCGCCCATGCGTTCGCGGAGCAGGTACTGCCAGTACTGGCCAAGGCCGAACATGACCGCGAGCGCGACGCCACTGGCGATGAACAGGACCAGCCACGAGCGCCGCCGAGCGGGCCGTGGGTCACGGTCGGCGAACGCCCGCCAGATCGCCGCCAGCGCGACTGCCACCCCGTAACCGATCGCCGCGGTTATCCCCCACAACAGCCCCTGGATGACCCCCGTGCGAGGCAATAACGACGGCGTGAACGACAGACACGAGAAGATCAGCGCGCCCCAGCAACCCGGCAACGTGACATAGAGCAGCCGCCGCTGTTTTCGCGGCTCCACCGATGGTTGTTCGGGTTCGGCATCTGTGTGGGACGTCGCGACGTAACCGCTCGAATCAGGCTCTTGAACATCTGCCCCGGAATCGTCGATGCCAGACACGGTCATCGTCACATCACCTCGCGCACAGGCTCGCGGTCATCAACCCGGGTGTCAACGAACACGCCGAACATCCTCTTCGCTCGGCTGAAGCGCGACCCGGCTGAGCGCCTGGGAACGACGCTTCGAGGGTGCGTCTAGGTATCCGCGACGGGCCCGACGGGTTTATGGTTTGAAACTGATCGGGGTTCCGGGCGCAATGAGCGCGGATGGGAGACCTGTGATGGAGTTTCCGCTGAGCAGGCGGCTAGGTGCTGAGTTTCTCGGCACATTCTGGCTGGTGTTCGGGGGTTGTGGTGCCGCGGTATTCGCAGCCTCGTTCCTCAAGGGCGGCCAGAACACCGGGCTCGGTATCGGATTCCTCGGTGTTTCTCTGGCGTTCGGGCTGACCGTCCTCACCGGTGCGTACGCCTTCGGGCGAGTATCCGGAGGTCATTTCAATCCGGCGATCACTCTCGGGCTCGCACTCGCGAAGCGTTTCGGCTGGAAGGAAGGTCGCTTGGTACCCGGCGAAGTCGGCGCCTACATCGTGACCCAAGTGGTTGCCGGGATCGCGGCCGGGGCGCTGCTGCTAGGCATCGCCAAGGGCGTGAAAGGCGGTTACAACGTCGATAAGAATGGCTTTGCCCAGAATGGCTACGGTATCCACTCGCCCGGGGGATACAACCTGCTGTCCTGCCTGCTCATCGAGGTCGTGCTCACTGCCGTCTTCGTGTGGGTAATCCTCGGAGCGACTCACGTGAACTCACCAGCCGGGTTCGCTCCAATTGCGATCGGCCTGACACTGACCATCATTCACTTGATCTCCATACCCATCACCAACACCTCGGTGAACCCCGCCCGGTCCACCGGTGTCGCGTTCTTCGCCGGTAATGGCGCGGTCGGGCAGCTCTGGCTGTTCTGGGTAGCACCCATCCTCGGCGGCCTCATTGCGGGAGCGACGTTCAAGTTCATCCTCGGCGACGAACCGCAGGCACCGGCCGACCCCGAGACCGCCGCGGCCATGCAGCCCTAGCCGCTCGTCGTGTGAACCGATCCAGCCCCCGACCGAGACGTGCAAGGCACTAGGCCCTGATTGCCAGCGGAGGGAGCGGCGCGGTATGACCACCGAATCAAGCGCAGCCGAGCCGACTGAGGCCGAAGCAAACCCGCGGCTCGCGGTGCTGCTCGCGGCGGCGATGTTCGTTCTGGTCGTGGACACGTCCTTCATGAACGTGTCGATCTCGGCCGTGGTCCGGGATCTGGACACGACGGCGAGCGGGGTTCAGTCGGCGATCGCTTTGGAGGCCTTGATCTCCGCCGCCTTCATTCTGATCAATTCCAAGATCGGCGACCTTATCGGCCGCAAACGCGCTTACGTGATCGGCCTGCTCGCCTATGCCGTGGGCGCATTGGCGATGACGCTGACCCAGAGCCTGACGCCCGTCGTCATCTTCTGGGCAATCATCGGCGGGCTGGGCGCATCCCTGCTTCTTCCGGCCATGCAGTCGCTGATCCACGGCAACTTTTCCGGCTCGGCTCAAAAGAAGGCCTACGCCCTGGTCGGAGCATCGGCGGCGATCGCGGCCGCCATCGGCCCGCTTCTGGGTGGATTCGTGACCACCTACCTGTCCTGGCGGGTCGGCTTCGGCCTCGAGGTCGTGATCATCCTTGTCGTGCTGTCCCAGATTCGGCTCGTGAAGGACGTCCCCTATACCGGCTCACGAAAGGTCGATTTCGTCGGTGCCGGCTTGTCCGTGGTGGGCATGGGGGGCGTGGTGCTCGGCATCCTGGTGTGGCAAGAGGGCGGCGGTTACGTCGGGCTCATCATTGCGATCGGCGTGGTGACCATGGCCGCATTCGGCTATTGGCTCGTTGCCCGCAAACGCCGCGGGAAGCCCACCCTGCTGGACCCCGATCTGTTCAAGCATCTGAATTTCCGTCTCGGCATCACCCAGCAGATGCTTCAGCAGATCTCCCTCGGCGGGGCGATGATCGCCCTCCCGCTGTTCCTGCAGATGACGTTGGAATACAACGCCATGCAGGCCGGCCTCGCCCTCGCCCCGCTCTCTCTGTCGATGTTCGGCATGGCTCTGCTGGCCGGCCGCAAGCCCGGCAAACGACGCCCGGCCAACATCGTGCTGGTCGGTTTCGCGCTGACCACTATCGGCTTCGGCGCCATCATCCCGCTGGTGCCCCGAGTGGACTCGGGCTGGTACCTGGTCATCCCGCTGCTGATCGCTGGCTCCGGGCTGGGACTGCTCGTCTCCCAGCTCAACAACTTCACGCTGGCGCCGATCGCCGAGGACCGAGTCAGCGAAGCCGCCGGCGTTAACTCCGCCGCCGGATCATTCGGCCTCTCCTTCGGCCTCGCCGTGGCTGGCGGCCTCATGCTGTGGGCCCTCGCGCTCAGCTTCACCCACCAGACGAATGCGAGCTCAGTGATCCCGGCCTTGCAGCAGCAACACATCGCGGCCGAACTGAACTCTGACGCCGAGATCATGAGCAACACCCAGCTGCAGCAGCAGATTGCACACGAGCCCCAAGACATTCAGGACGCGGTGCTGGCGATCAATACCAAGGCGCGTAACCGCTCTCTGCAGGTCGCGCTCTTCATCCCGACGATCGCCGGCCTGCTCGGACTGGCCAACTCACTGCGGATGCGGCGACTCCCAGACATCACGCCGGCGGGCCCGCGGGACGGACTCGACTTCGGCTAGACGCGAGTGCAAAGTAACGCCGGGAGGCTTCCGATGGAAGGTCTGCGGTTGCCTCCGCGTGGCCGTGGTTCAGGAGCGATCAAAGATCCAGGTTGTCAGATGTGCCTACCTCCGCGCGTCATGACGAGAGCGCCCCAGCGAGTCTGATTGTCGTGGCGAACTCCCGGGCCAGTTGCCGGTCGCGCTCGGTGCGCTCCGCGTCGCGGTCCGCCCGTAGGTGCGCGTGTGCTTGGTCCTCGGAGCGAGCAGCCAGAATCTTCTCGGCGAGCGAGTCGGGCGTCTCGTGCTCGATGTGGAGAGACATGCAGAAACTGTCCCACCGGTGTTGGGCTGGGTCTAGACCCGAGCTTCACACTTGTCGCGGTACCAGGAACGCCCGACCGCGCTACCTCGAGGATGACACTGGACGGTGGCGGCTGTCTGCCTACAGCCTGGCAGCCAGGCTGAGGCCCACGGGTAGTTTCCGGTCAGGTCAGTGCCTTGGCCTTTGCGGTCTGGAACTCGGCTTCGGTGAGGATGCCCTTGTCGCGCAGGTCCGCGAGTTTCGCGATCTGATCAGCAGCGCCCGATCCGCTCGTGCCAGCGACCTCTCGTATGTGGTCGGCCTGTTGAGCGTTCATCGCTGCTGCTTGACGTATCGCTCGGTCGCTCATGGCGTGCCCACGGGCGATGAGGTAGACGAGGACTCCGAGGTAGGGCAGGACGATCACGAAGATGATCCAGAGGGCTTTGCCCCAGCCGCCGAGGTCGTCACTGCGGAAGATGTCGGAGAAGACCGTGATCAGGAGCCAGATCCAGATGAAGAAGAGGAAGAACCACAGGAACGACCAGAAAACTTGACCGGTGCCGAAACTGCCGTCCGCGAGCGTCATGCCCAGCCTCCCTTTATGAAAGCGAGCACTATTGGCGTAACGAGGCTCGGCTTGTCGGCGGGACTCTAGCGCAGCTTGTGTCAGATCTGTGTGGTTACGCGGCTCAGAGGACGCCCGGAGACTAAGTCGGCTACCTGTGTTCGTTCATGATTGGACGCTCGATCAGGAGCCGGCGTTTAGATCATTCCGGTCAGATAGGCAACGTCGGTTTGGTCGACATCGTCGGGGCCGGCGTAGGCGCCCAGAGCGTAAATGACCAGGACGCCGAGGCCGATGTAGGTCAGGGACCAGACGGGGTAATAGGGCATCCACCAGATCGCGCTGACGGCCATCACGGCGCCCGCTGTGATGCCGATCCAGCGGCTGAGCTGGTTGGCGATCAAGACGCCGAAGGAGCTGCAGATCAGAATGATACCGACAACCAGGTACACCCAGCCGTAAGTATTGAGATTGTGCCCGAACAGCGCGTCTTCGAGGTTGTCGGGGGTTGACCCGCTGTAGGTCCACGCCCAGATCGCGTCGAAGATCCGCATAATGCCGGCGATCCCCAAAATCGATCCGGCGAACAATCGCCAGCCGTCACCTCTGTGGCTTGCCATGGCAGGTTCCTCTCACTCGGATGATCTCCGGCCTGAGTGTGGCGAAGACGACCCGTATCGGCAACAGCCATCAGGTGAGTTGAGCTCTACGGCCGACAAACACTGGCCGGAGTGCTTAGGCGCCGGCTAGAAGACAGATCGCCCCCGATGGCCCCGTCAGTGATACGTCAGCCAGCGGGAACTCTTTTGGCTGAGGAGTCCTCGTGTGGGAGCAAGGTGGCGGCGCCGAGTCCGATGAGGCCGGCCGCGGCGAGTGCGCACATCGCCGCGGCATAAGCGCCGTGGCTCAGGCCGGCAACGAGGATGGTGCCGGCAATCGCCGTGCCGAGTGAGGATCCGAGGTTGGAGATGCTGCGGGAGAGCCCCGAAATCTCACCTTGTAGGTCATCGCTGAAGCTGCCCTGAACCAGATTGACCGAGGGCGTGAGCATGGTTCCGAGACCGAACCCAATCACGAACAGACCGGGGACGAAGGCCCACGGGTTCGCTGATGCGCCGACCATCCCGATGAGCGCCGCGATCCCAACGAGTGTCACGCTGAAGCCTGCGACGATCAGCGTCCGCTGTGCGCGCCGCCTAGCGAATCGCTCGGCTGCCAGCGAGGAGATCAGAAGGCCGATCGTCGCTGCCGTGAAGACCACTCCGGTCTGAATCGCGTCGTAGCCCCGCACGACCTGCAGGTAGCTCGCAACAGTGAAGGATGTCCCCAGCAATACGAGCCACTGAGCGTTTTGCGTCACGAGCCCGAGGTTCGACGACCGGTCACGAAATAACACCGTCGACAGCAATGCTTCCCGGCCGGCGCGTTCCCTGGCTCGGATCCACGCGAAGAACCACACCAGGATCAGTGCCCCGGAGAGCATGAGGGCGAACATGAGCCACAGGTTGTTGTCGGCGGCGAGGATGCCCATCACGAACACCACGAGCCCGACCGCCGAGAGGATCGCGCCCATGGTGTCGAACGGGCGGGTCGGGTCGGCAGGCAGGGGGTCTTCGATCTTGCGGCTGAGCACGATGATCACGCAGATCACGAGCGCTTGAAGACGAACGCCGCTCGCCAGCTGATCGCCGTGGTGATCAGGCCGCCGATCAGAGGTCCCGCAGCCGCCCCCACGCCACCTAAGGCGCTGATGATTCCGAAGGCACGCGCGCGCGAGGTGACCTCAGCGAAGTAAAGGGTCGTAAGGATATAGACCGGAGGAATCAGCAGCGCGGTCCCGACTCCTTCCAGTATTGAGTTGCCGAGGATGAGAAGACCGAGCCCGGGAGCGGCCGCGCTCAAGAGAGCCCCAACGCCGTACACGCCCAGGCCGACTCGGAAACAACGGGTGCGACCGTAGCGGTCGGTCAGCTTGCCCGCAGGGATCATCAGGGCGGCCATCACCAGCAGGAACAGTGTGATGGCGATTTGAATACCTTGGACCGTGGTGTTGAGGTCCTGGCTCATGTCGGTGATCATCACGTTCATGTTCGAGCCGGCGAAGCTACAGATGAACTGGGCTAACGCCAGCGGAATGAGGATCCGTCGCAGTGCGGATGACGATTGTTCGGTAGTCCTGGGATCAGCCACTATGCACCCGCTTCCGGCGACCAGACGTGCGGCCGGTAAGAACGGCATGCCGTCATGATCAGCTCCTACCTGGCCAAGACTGCGATTAGACCCGATCGGCGTCATCAGGGTATGTCGAACGGTGCACGCGTCTATGAACTTTGACCGAAGACCGCCCGTCGCGATTTAGCGATCGAAGATTTAGCGATCGAACTAGTGTCGTCAGCCCTTCTCATCGCGCGCTGGCCGGGCATAGTCTCAGTGAAGGCCGTCGGATCCAGGCTGGATGGGGCGGGTCAGAGCGGAGCTGGCATGCCTGGACCGTCCCTGATCGCCGATCACGGGCTGATCGGTGACTTACAGACCGCAGCGCTGGTATCGACCGATGGCAGCATCGATTGGTGGTGCGTGCCCCGTTTCGACTCGCCCTCGGTCTTCGCGACTCTGGTCGACGCTGAGAATGGGGGGTACTGCCGCGTCAGACCGACGACCAGGGACTACACCACCCGTCAGCTCTACTTGCCCGATACGGCCGTCCTGATCACGCGGTTCATGACCGAGGCGGGCGTCGCCGAAGTCATCGACTTCATGCCCGTCTCGCTCGAGGATCGCTCGACCGACTATCACCGGCTGGTCCGCATCGTGCGAGTTGTGCGGGGCGAGATGGAACTCGCGTTCGAGTTCGTTCCGGCGTTCGACTACGGCCGCGCCAGTCACACGCTGGAGGTGACCGCGCATGGCGCGATATTCAGGGCTAGCGGCATCCAGCTCACTGTGCACCTGGCTGGGCTTCTCATGTCAAGCGTTGATATTGAGCAACGAGCGACATCTCACGGTCCCGGCCTGTACGCCACCTCAACCCTGCGTGTCGGTGATATCGGCGGCGCCTTGATCGAGTTCGGATCTGTCAACGCCCCCCACACCTTCAGCCGCGATGAAGCATGGCAGCTCTTCCATGACACCATCAGCTTCTGGCGGGACTGGCTCGGCCGCTCAACCTACCGAGGCCGCTGGCGCGAACAGATCAACCGATCAGCAATCACCTTGAAGTTATTGACCTACGCACCGAGCGGTGCGCTCGTCGCCGCACCCACGACCGGCCTACCCGAACAGGTGGGCGGCGAAAGAAACTGGGACTACCGCTATACCTGGATACGCGATGCTTCGTTCTCGGTCTACGCACTCCTCGGTCTTGGCTTCGTCGACGAAGCGGCCGCCTTCATCAGCTGGCTCTCCGACCGCATCCACGAGCAGGCCGGCTCAGACTCAGGCCCACTGAAGATCATGTATCGGGTGGACGGGTCGTCGGACCTCGAGGAAGTCGTCCTCGAGCATCTCGCCGGCTACCTGGACTCGCGACCGGTCCGTATCGGCAACGGCGCCTCCGACCAGCTACAACTCGACATCTACGGCGAAGCCCTCGACTGTATCTACTTCGCAGATCAACGCGGCGTCGCGATCAGCCACCGGAGCTGGACCGAGCTGGCCGACTTGCTCGACTGGCTGGCCGACCACTGGGATCAGCCCGACGAAGGGGTGTGGGAGACCCGGGGCGGCCGTCAAAGCTTCACCTACGGACGGATCAACTGCTGGACCGCCTTCGATAGGGGCATCCGGCTGGCGACGGCACGCGGTCTGCCCGGCAGCCTTGACCGATGGATCATCGAACGCGACAACATCTACAAGCAGGTCATGAGCAAAGCCTGGAACACGCAACGCCAGGCGTTCGTCCAGCACTACGGCACCGATGTCCTCGACGCCTCCGTACTGCGGATGGCCACCGTCGGCATGATCGTCCCGAACGACCCGATGTGGACAGCCACGCTCGCGGCGATGGAGCAGGAACTCGTGTCGGACAGCCTCGTGTACCGCTACAACCCGCAAGCCTCACCCGACGGGCTGCGCGGCTCGGAAGGCACCTTCTCCCTCTGCACCTTCTGGTACGTCGAGGCATTAGCCAAAGCCGGACGCCTCGACGAGGCACGCCTCACCTTCGACAAGATGCTCACCTACGCCAACCACCTCGGCCTGTTCGCCGAAGAGATCGGGCTCACCGGCGAGCAACTAGGCAACTTCCCGCAAGCTTTCACCCACCTCGCCCTCATCAATGCCGCCCTCGCCCTGAACGACGCCATCGATAACACCACCACCTGATCGCCCCGTCATCCTCACCTTCCGGGCGGAACATGGGTCTGTCTCGCTAACTGGGTCTGTCTCGCTAACGGTGTTTCCGGCGGTTTCCATCAGTAGGTTTCGGCGGCCCCCGCATTCAAGGAGTCGTCGCAACACCTGACCGATTGACGGGTGTTGGCATGACGAGATGGAACAAGTCCGTTCGGCCGAAGCTGGGACCGATGGGTCCGCCGACGGTGCGGCGTGAGCTTCGCCGAGAGTTCTGGCGATTGATCGGTGCCGGGTGGCAGACCACGGCGGCGGCAAGGGCTGTTGGCGTGTCGCAAGCGGGTGGTTGGAAGTGGTTCACCGAGGCTGGCGGGATGCCACCGTTGGATCTTGTCGAGCCTTCGGGCAGATATCTGTCGTTCGCCGAGCGAGAGGAGATCGCGATCCTGTTCGCCCAACGGTATGGAGTGCGCGAGATCGCCCGCCAAGTGGGCCGCTCGCCGTCGACGATCTCGCGGGAGTTGCATCGCAACGCGGCGACTCGCGGTGGCCGCTGGGAGTACCGAGCATCGACGGCGCAATGGCACGCGGAAAGGCGAGCAGCGCGGCCCAAGGTCAGCAAGCTGGCCGCCGACGATCGGCTGCAGAAGCATGTGCAAGGCAAGCTCAGCGGACCGGGACGGTGGAGCCCCGAACAGATCAGCCGCAGACTGGAGCTCGACTTCCCTGACGACGGGTCTATGCGCGTGTCCCACGAGGCGATCTATCAGGCGCTGTATGTGCAAGGCCGCGGTGCGCTGCGCCGCGAGTTGACTGCCTGTCTGCGCACCGGGCGGGCCGTCCGCAAGCCTCAACGCCGAGCTGAGGTGCGCGGCGGGCGGTCAATCCCGCGCGAGATCATGATCAGTGAACGACCCGCCGAGGCCGCCGACCGGGCCGTGCCGGGTCATTGGGAGGGGGATTTAATTGTCGGCTCGGCAAGCTCCGCGATCGGCACCCTGGTCGAACGCAAACCCGATTCGTGATGCTGGTTCATCTGCCTCGACTGCCCGCACTGTCCCTAGGCGAGCGAGGCTGGAGCGGACGGGGTGCTGAGACAGTTCGCGACGCCCTCGCCGACACCATCACCATTCTGCCCACCGAACTACGCCGGAGCCTGACCTGGGACCAGGGCTCAGAGATGGGACGGCACGCCGAGCTGAAGATCGCCGCCGACATCGACATCTACTTCTGCGACCCTCACAGCCCCTGGCAGCGCGGCACGAATGAAAACACGAACGGGCTGCTGCGCCAATACTTTCCGAAAGGCACCAACCTTTCCGAGCACACCGCCGAGCGTCTCGCCGAAGTTGCAGCCGGCCTCAACAGCAGACCCCGCAAGACCCTCGGCTGGAAGACACCCGCCGAAGCGTTCAGCGAGGAGCTACTCTCACTGGCGAACTGAGCCGTGTTGCGACGACCCGTTGAATCCGCCGCCGGGAATCGGTCGGCGAAGGTGATCGCGAACGCGTTGAGCGCTGGCTTCCACCGCATGGTCCATCGTGCCCGACCGGTGCCGGTGGGGTCCAGTGATCGGGTGACTAGGTAGAGGCACTTCAACGCGGCCTGCTCGTTCGGGAAGTGGCCGCGGGCTTTGATCGCCCGCCGGTAGCGGGCATTCAAGGACTCGATCGCGTTGGTCGAGCAGATCACCGTGCGGATTTCGACGTCGTAGTCGAGGAACGGGATGAACTCGTTCCAGGCGTTGCCCCAGAGTCTGATCACGGCCGCGTAGCGCTGTCCCCACTTCTAGGCCAGCTCGTCGAAGGCCACCCTCGCCGCGGTCGCGTTCACTGCGGTACAGAAGGTGTCCGGCTCCCCGTTTTTCTGTCCAGATCTTGTGTGGGTACTCGACAAGATGAGAGGACTGATGGGGGTGGCTGATGCCGAGTAAGCGGTTCACGGCGGAGCAGATCGTGGCGAAGCTGCGAGAGGCGGAGAAGCTGCAGGGGCAGGGGTTGACGGTCGCGGCGGTCTGTAAGCGGCTGCAGGTCAGCGAGCAGACGTTCTACCGGTGGCGCACGAAGTACGGGGCGTTAAAGGAGGACGAAGCCCAGCGGTTGAAGGCGTTGGAGCAGGAGAATGCCCGGTTGAAGCGGATCGTCGCCGAGCAGGCGCTGGACATCAGCATGTTGAAGGATCTGCAGTCGGGAAAATGGTGAGCCCGACCCGGCGGCGTGACGCGGTGGCCTTTCTGGTCCGTCGCCATCACGTGTCCGAGCGTCGGGCGTGCAGGGTGATCGGCCAGCACCGCTCGACGCAGCGCTACGTCGCGGTGCCGGGTGATTTCGAGACACGGCTGGCCAAGGCCATGCGAGCCCATGCCGAGGCGCATCCGCGCTGGGGGTATCGCCGCATCCACGCACTGCTGGTCGATGAGGGTTGGGCGGTCAACGTGAAGAGGGTTCACCGGCTCTGGGTCCTGGAGGGGCTGATGGCGGCCAAGGCCTGCAAACACAGGGGCCAGAAAGCTCTCGGTGGTGACGAGAACTCGGCGTGGGCGTTGCCGGCGATCCGCCGCGATCACATCTGGTCTTACGGCTTCGTCGCCGCCCGAACCATCGACGGGGCACCGTTGCGGATCTTGAACATCGTCGATGAGTTCACCCGCGAAGCGGTCGCCTCCCACGTCGCCCGCTCGATCGGTGCCCGCGACATCACCGGAGTCCTGGACCGCGTCTTCACCAGCCGCGGCAAGCCGGCAATCATCCGCTCCGACAACGGCCGGGAGTTCATCGCCGCGACCGTCATCGACTGGCTCGCCCAACACCAGGTCACGGCCGCGTTCGTGGCCAAGGCCAGCCCGCAACAGAACTGCCACGTCGAACGCTTCAACGGCTCCATGCGCGACGAACTGCTCAACGGCGAGCTGTTCCACACCCTGCTCGAGGCCCGCGTCGTGATCAGCGACTGGATCGCCGGCTACAACACTTCCCGGCCCCACCGCGCCCTTGGCATCATGACACCGGCCGCCTACGCGGCCACCTTGTGAGAGGAGCGGATGGCAGTGACTACCACCACCCGCCCTGGACCAAAACCCGACCCAGCTAAACGGCCTCACCGAGGCCATCAAGTCTCACCCGATCTGGACCGAACTCAGGGGGCCGGTCAATCCAAACGCGCCTCACCGACGAACCCCTCACCGACTACGTCCAACCCTTCGGCGGTGGCTACTTCTACACGCTCCCCGGAGTGTCCGACCCAACCGACTGGTACGCCCGCAACCTATTCACGTCATAGATGCCCGCCCGTGGGTTCAACCGGCCTGCTCTGAACCCCGGCATCCACACATTCACACCGGGACCGCTCGCGCGGGAGGCTCACCGATCAAGGGGGTCCATCCTCGAGGAAGTCGTCGATACGTGGCAAGCTTCGCCGGCCGGTTTCACCAAACAAGTCCCAACACGACGGTCACGGTCACCACCGAAAGTCCGCCTCGCTGGTGAAGCCCGAGCCGGGTGCCCTGGTTGTCCTGGCATTGCACCCCATACCGAAGAGCACCTCGAACCATGCCTTCGGATCGCGCTCATGAATGCCGATCAACAGCGTGGACGTGTCCACGCTGTACATTCCTGATGACCCAGACGGGCGCCAGCCCAGAAGCGATCCGTAGAACGCGCGCGCCGCGTCGACGTCAGCCAGTCCGATCGATGTGGCTGGGCTCACCGGTCATGCAGTCTTCCCGCTTTGATTTGTCTCGTCCTCGGTGTGCCACCATCGTCCGTCCGCCACATGTCGATTCCATGGTGGCGGACGGACGGGTGGACGACGTCAGACCAGAGAGGCGCACTGACCGATCGCGTGGCCGCCGACGGTGTTGACCTCCCCGGGCATGAAACCACCCGACACGCCTTGCGGAAGCCCGAGGCAGATGAGGTTCCGCCCGATCGTGTTGAGAACGACGTAGGCCTTGCTCCCCGGGTCCGTCACAGTTATACCGGCGAGCGTCACGCTGCCACCGATCGCGTTGAACAGCACGCCAACCCATGCCGCCGTCTGCCCGATCACCGTGACACTGCCACCAATCGTGTCGTTCTTGATCGACCAGGGAATGTCGCCGCCTCCCCCGGCCAGCGTGACGTTGCCTCTGATCGTCATCCCGTTGAGCAAAACCGTGTTCGCGGCGAGCGCGGTGATGTTCCCCTTGACGCTGATTGTGGAGTGCCCGTCCGGTTCGATCATGCACGCATGTCCGGAATGGACGCCGTCGGGCTGGCAACCCAGTCCGAGCAGCGAACCCTTGACCGCGAGGACGTCGCCTCCGATGGTGATAGTTGACGGTGCGCTCTGCGCATCGAGCTGAGCACCGGCGCCGACGTACACACCGCCGACGACGCTGATCACCGCATCAGGGGCGACGGCGCACGCACCACTGACCGTGATACTGGCATAGGTTCCCGACCCAATGTCACCACCCGCGCAGATATATGGCTTCGGTAACGATCCGCCCGTGCCCCTGGCCGCCGCGACGGCGGTACCCGAGAACACGAGCGCCAACGCGCCGATCGAGACGGCTAATATTCGCAAACCTGGGCGCATCTCCACGTCCCTTCCCCGATAGAATTGGTCCCTTTGCCTGGACGCTAACCGAACCGAATCACGCCGGATAGAGGCGCTTTCCACACAGTTCCGTCAAGTCATGACACTCTCGTCCAGCCGGTCGAGGTCGGCCGCCTCGAGTAGCGGCCCCAGCGCGGAGGCCGTTGTTCTCGAGCATGGCAATCCCGAACAATGATCGCGAGGGTCACGACACGCCGCGAGCAGCAACACTGGGGGCCATCTGTCGGCTTGAAACCCCGAACTCACCGAGCGCAGAGTCGGCGATCGCGCGCCCTGCACGGCACCGTCCCTGCCGGATCGGCTCTCGATCGGTGCCTCGCAACTCTTGTCGTGTTGTGCGAGTGACTGGCCGAAGAGCCCTACGCACCCGCGGTAGTGCTCACAGAGTCGTACGCGCCCTGATCCAGCAGCATTCGCGGGGGCTTCAGCCTCGCCAAATCCGCGGTGCAACGCCCCGTGCAACCGACGTGCGACACGGTTCGCCCTCGCGTCCCCTAGAGGACGCCCGGGGGAACCACCGCTGCGTGGGCGACGTCGTCGGCATCAGCCGGCGCGAACGGGCTTCCGCAGCGCACATGCGCTCGAGCCCGTGTTGCACGTTTATTGCACGCGAGGGGCTAGAAGCCCGTTGGCCGAGCCGGAAATGGGACGCCACAGAGGGCCGAAGCTCTTGCAATCGCTGGTCTTCAGGGTTCCGGTGCCACGACCTAGATGACAACTGACCACTACACCTGCGGTTCAGTGGTCAAACAGGGCACAAAATAGGGCCCTCCACCGCTGGAGGGCCCGTATTTGTTGCCTTCTACGTGGGCGATACTGGGATTGAACCAGTGACCCCTACCGTGTCAAGGTAGTGCTCTCCCACTGAGCTAATCGCCCTTATGCAGCATCAGCACGCTGATGCGTTGGTAGTGCTAGAGGCGGCGGCGGGAGTCGAACCCGCGTACAGGGCTTTGCAGGCCCTTGCCTAAGCCACTCGGCCACGCCGCCGGGATGTCGGCGACCCGACTGCCCTGCCCTCACGAACCGTGCTCGAGGGCATTTCGAGCGGACGACGGGATTCGAACCCGCGACCCTCACCTTGGCAAGGTGATGCGCTACCAGCTGCGCTACGTCCGCGTTGGCACAGTTTCGGTGCCGGGCGATGACTCTATCCGATTGGCCGCTGCCCACGGTAATCGCGCTCCCGTGCCGTCAGCCGGACCCAGACGGCGTCGACAGCGACCTCAAGTTCGGCCGGCGAGCCGGCGTTGACGATGATCTCGTCGGCGATCGCGCGTCGCTGCTCGTCGCTGGCCTGGGCGGCTATCCGAGCCAACGCCTGATCGCGCGGTAGACCCCGCCGTTCGAGTCGGGTCAGCCGCAGCTCCAACGGGGCCTCGACGGCTACCACCACGTCGAACTTGTCGCCGCGACCGGTCTCGGCGAGCAGCGGCACGTCGTAGACCACGATCGCGCCCGGCTCGGCCGCCTGCATGATGGCCTCCGACCGGGCACTGATCAGCGGATGCATGATCGCGTTGAGTTGACCGCGTGCCGTCTCGTCGGCAAACACGATCTGGGCCAGCTTGGCCCGATCGAGCGAGCCGTCGGCGGCCAGGACCTGCGCACCGAACGCGCTCACGACGCCGGCCAGTCCGGGCGTGCCGGGCTCGACCACCTCGCGGGCGATGGCATCGGCGTCGACGATCACCGCGCCGCGTGCCGCGAGGATCGCCGCGACCGCGCTCTTGCCCGAGCCGACGCCGCCCGTCACGGCCACCAACATGCGCCCGAGCCTATCCGGTCAGAACAGGTCCACCGGATCCATCATCACCCGCACCGACTCGGCGGCCTTGCGCGCCGATCGGCCCCCGGACGCCTCATGCAGCCGGGCCGCCAGCGCAGCGCCCTGCTCGCGGGGCGCGCGCAGCAACGTGCGCATCGTCCCCTCCTCCACCGGCACCGACCCGATGACTTCCGCCCCGGCCGGCAGGGTGGTCGCGGCCAACAGGTCGGCGACCGCGGCCGGCGTCCCGGTCAACGACGCCATGCGCACCGTCGGCGGAAAGTTCACCTCACCCCGTTCGGCCAGTTCGCGCGCCGCGGCGCCGGCCGGATCCCAGCGCACCAGCGCCTGCACCGACGGCAGCGTCGCCTCGGCGGAGATGACGATCTTGCCGTCGGCCCGCACGAGCGCGGCGGCGTTGAACCACCGTCGCAAGGTCTCCTCGCCGGCCCGCAGGTCGGGACGCGCCAGCATCGCCCAGCCGTCGAGCAACAGCGCCGCTCCATAGCCTCCTGCGGCCACCGGCTCGGCCCCTGGGGTGGCCACCACCAGCGCCGGACCGGCGTCAACGGCGGCCAGCACGTTCGCGCCCCCGGACAGGCGCACGGTGACGTTGGGGAACGCGCGGCCCAGCTCCTCGGCGGTCCGGCCCGACCCGACGGCCACCGCGCGCAAACGCCGTCCGCGACACACCGGGCAGGCCCAATCCCCCGCCGGGCTCCCACACCACCGGCAGGTGGCGATCGCGTGCCCCGACGTCGCCGCCAGCGGCCCGCCGCAGATCGAGCACCGGGCGGGGGTGCGGTCACGGGCACAGGCCAGCGAAGGCACATAGCCGCGGCGCGGCACCTGAACGAGCACCGGATGACCGGCCGCGAGCGCCTCCCCCGCCGTGCGCCAGGCCAGCGACGGCAACCGGGCGGCGCGGGCGGCCGCGTCACGCAGCTGCTCGAAGTCGTCGCCGGTGGCCGCGATCTGGGCCATCGCGCTGCGCACCGCGTCGCGCGGGGCCACGACCTCGTGGGCCCAGTCCGAATCGATGAGTTGCTGCGCCTCCGCCGTGCGGGCGAACCCACCGATGAGCAGCGCGGCGCCGGTCTGGGCCGAACGCAGGGCCAGCACGTCGCGGACGTCGGGATAGGGCGCCCGCGGCTCGCGGTGCAGGTCGTCCCCGTCGTCCCAGACCGCGACGAGGCCGAGGTCGGCGACCGGGGCGTAGGCCGCCGAGCGCGTACCGATCACCGCGCGTACCGCGCCCCGGCGCACGGCCAGCCATCGCCGGTACCGCGTCGACGGGCCCAGATCGGCCGACAGGGCGACATGGCGACCCGGGCCCAGGGTGGCCAGACACGCAGCGTCCAGGCGGGCCAGATCGCGCGCATCGGGCACGACGACGATGGCCCCGCGATTGGCCGCGAGCGCGGCCCGCACCGCTTCGGCCAGTCGGGTCGGCCAATCCTCTCCCGGTAACGCCGACCAGACCGCCCGCGCCGGTCGACCCTCAGCAATCGCCTGGACAAAGCTCGGCCCGGCCGGGTACGGCGACCAGCCGTCGGCACCTGGGGGTTCGGGCGCGGACGCCTCGACACTGGGCGTGGCTTCGGCGCGAGCGTGCCGCGGCGGGATGCCCAGCCGAGCTACGTCGATGAAGCTGCCGGCGTAGCGGTCGGCCACCGCCCGGAACAGCCGGGCCGTCTCGGGGGTCAGCACCGGTTCGGTCCCGACGGCTCGCTCGATGAAGGCCAGCCGGGCCCCGGAGTCGGAGTCGGCCCGCCGCTCGAGCACGTAGGCATCGACAAGGCGCCCGGCGAAGCGCACGCGTACCCGCATGCCGGCAACCACCACCGCGTCGAGTTCGGCGTCGACCAGATAGTCGAAGGGACGATCCAGATGCGCGAGGGCGACGTCGACCATCACCCGCGCGACCGGGTCCCGCTCCGCGGCCTGCTTCACGGTGCAGTACTACCAGCTGGGGCTGTCGGAAACCGTCGGCTACAGTCCAGGCCGACGGGAAGCGACGGGGAGGGCCGGGCATGCAACCCAGTACGACCGGGCGAGCGTTGCCCGAGAGCGGGCGCGTCGAGGCGTTCAGCGACGGCGTACTCGCCATCGCCCTGACCCTGTTGGTGCTCGACCTCGCCGTTCCCGAAGTGCGCGGGGACTTCGCGCATGACCTGGGTCGGCAGTGGCAGTCCTACGTCGCCTACCTGGGCGCCTTCCTGACCATTTCGGCAGTCTGGATCAACCATCACGATGCGTTCACCCGGGTGAAGGCGGTCGATCCCCGCCTGATGGTGGTCAATCTCGGCGTCTTGCTGATGGCCTCGATAATGCCGTTTCCGACCGCGGTGATCTCCTCGGCGATGCGCCATGGAACTCACCACGACCAGGTCGTAGCCGTCTGCGTCTATGCCGCGGTCGGCTTCCTGCTCGCGTTGAGCTGGAACGGGCTCTACTACTACCTCGCCCGCACGCCGAACCTGCTCGTCGAACCGGCCGACGCCGACTACATGCGAGCCGGACGCCGGCGCTCGGTCGTGACCCTGGTGCTCTTTCCGCTCGCCGCGCTGCTGGCCCTCATGGAGCCGGTCTTCTCGCTCGTCGCGTTCCTGGCCGTGGCAGCGTTCTTCATCGGCGCGATCGTGCACGCCGAGGGGAACTAGCTGCCGGCGATCTTGGCCAGCTGCTCGGCCCGGTCGGTGCGCTCCCAGGTGAAGTCCGGGATCTCGCGGCCGAAGTGGCCGTACGCCGCCGTCTGGGTGTAGATCGGTCGCTTGAGGTCGAGGTCGCGGATGATCGCGGCCGGACGCAGGTCGAAGACCTCGTTGATGGCGTCTTCGATCTTGTTGATCGCCACGGTCTCGGTGCCGAACGTCTCGACGAACAGGCCCACCGGCTCGGCCTTGCCGATCGCGTACGCGACCTGGACCTCGACCTTGGTGGCCAGCTTGGCGGCGACGACGTTCTTGGCCACCCAGCGCATCGCGTACGCGGCCGAACGGTCGACCTTGGACGGGTCCTTGCCCGAGAAGGCCCCACCGCCGTGGCGCGCGTACCCGCCGTAGGTGTCGACGATGATCTTGCGGCCGGTGAGGCCGGCGTCGCCCATCGGGCCACCGATCTCGAAGCGGCCGGTCGGGTTCACCAGCAGCCGGTAGCCGGAGATGTCGATGTCGAGCTCGCCGATGACCGGGCGGACGACGTGCTCCTCGACGTCGGGCTTGAGCAGCGTGTCGAGGTCGATGTCGGCCGCGTGCTGGCTCGAGACGACGACGGTGTCCAGGCGAGCCGGTTTGCCGTCGATGTACTCGATGGTGACCTGGGTCTTGCCGTCGGGACGCAGGTAGGGAACCGTGCCGTCCTTGCGGACCGCGGTGAGGCGCTCGGCCAGGCGGTGGGCCAGGTGGATCGGCAGCGGCATCAGCTCGGCGGTCTCATCGACGGCGAAGCCGAACATCAGGCCCTGGTCGCCGGCCCCCTGCTGGGC
Organism: uncultured Actinomycetes bacterium; assembly: GCA_963828015.1. Taxonomy (GTDB): domain Bacteria; phylum Actinomycetota; class Actinomycetes; order Mycobacteriales; family Jatrophihabitantaceae; genus CAVPUA01. The sequence continues at coordinate 407,811 of CAWHCD010000006.1, read as the reverse complement.
GATCTCGTCGATTGCGCCGTCCACGCGGGCCTCGTAGGCGGTGTCGACGCCCTGGGCGATGTCGGGCGACTGCGCGCCGATCGCGATGTTGACACCGCAGGACGCGCCGTCGAAGCCCTTGCGGGAGGAGTCGTAACCGATCTCGAGGATGCGCTCACGCACGATCGTCGGGATGTCGGCGTAGGCGTCGGTGGTGACCTCACCCGCGACGTGGACCTGGCCGGTCGTGATCAGGGTCTCGACGGCGACTCGGCTGCTCGGGTCTTGGCTGAGCAGCGCGTCGAGGATCGAGTCACTGATCTGGTCGGCAATCTTGTCCGGGTGTCCTTCGGTGACGGACTCGGACGTGAACAGGCGGCTGGTCACACGTACTCCAATAGGTAGCTCTGAATGTTCTCTATAGATTTCCGGACCAGACTACGGCAGGCGAGCGGCAATCGAGTCCCATACGGCGGCGGCGAGGCGTGCTTTTGGTCCCAACGCCACATCGACCCGGCTGCCGTCGCGGCCCAGGATGACCGCGGCGTTGTCGGCCTGCCCGAAGGCGGTGCCGGCGCCGACCCGGTTGACCACGAGCAGATCGCAGCCCTTGCGGTTCAGTTTGGCCCGTCCGTGTTCGAGCACGTCAGCGTTCTCGTCGCCCGTCTCAGCGGCAAAGCCGACGATCACCTGATGGGCCCGGTGCTCGCTGACCAACTCGGCCAGCACGTCGGGGTTCTTGGTCAGCTCGATCGCCTCGGGGTCCCGGTCGGACTTCTTGATCTTGTATTCAGCCGACCGGACCGGCCGGAAGTCGGCGACGGCGGCGTTCATGACGACCACGTCGGCGTCGGCTGCCGCCTTGAGGACCGCGGCCCGCAGTTCCTCGGCCGAGCTGACGGCGATCACGTCGCTGCCCGATGGGTCGGGTAACGCCGTATTGGCCGCCACCAGCGTCACCCGCGCGCCCCGGGACGCGGCGACCGCGGCCAGGGCGTAGCCCTGCTTGCCCGAGGACAGGTTGCCCAGGAAACGGACGGGGTCCAGGGCCTCGCGCGTACCACCGGCGCTGACGACCACATGGCGGCCGACCAGGTCGCGCGGCAGGGCGTCGGGCCGGTCGAGCAGGAGCTGGGCCAGTTGGGCGATCTCGGCCGGCTCGGGCAGCCGGCCCTTGCCGGTGTCCGAACCGGTCAGCCGGCCCGAGGCCGGGTCGAGCACCGTGGCCCCGCGACGACGCAGCGTGGCGACGTTCTCGGCCGTGGCCGCGTGCTCCCACATCTCGGTGTGCATGGCGGGGACGAACAGCACCGGGCAGCGCGCAGTGAGCAGGGTGTTGGTGAGCAGGTCATCGGCCAGGCCGTGGGCGGCCCGGGCCAGCAGATCGGCGGTGGCCGGCGCGACGATCACCAGGTCGGCGCTGCGTCCGAGCGCCACGTGCGGCACCTCATGGGCGTCGGTCCAGACGTCGGCGGCGACCGGGTGTCCGGACAGCGCGGCCCAGGTCGGCGCGCCGACGAACTCCAGCGCGGCGGCGGTCGGCGCGACGGTGACGTCGTGACCGGTCTCGGTCAGCTTGCGAAGTAGATCAGCGACCTTGTAGGCCGCGATACCGCCACCGACACCGAGCACGATCTTGCTCATGGGCGCGGGCCGGGGAGGTTTCAGGCTTCGACGGTGGGCTTGAACTCGATCAGGTCGGCATTGATCTCACGCAGGGAGATGGACAGTGCCTTCTCCTGCGGGGCGGTCTCGACCAGCGGGCCGACGTACTCGAGCAGGCCCTCACCGAGCTGGCTGTAGTAGGCGTTGATCTGGCGCGCGCGCTTGGCGGCGATGATCACGAGCGCGTACTTGGACTGGGTGCGGTCCAGCAGTTCGTCGATCGGCGGGTGGGTGATGCCTTCAGGAGTAAATGCGGTTCCGGGCACGTCAAACCTCAGGTTTCGTCTGGCTCAGGTCAATCACGCGCAAACGCGCTCGATCAATCCTACCAATTCCTCGGCCGCCCGGCTCACATCGTCGTTGACCACGAGGGCGTCGAAGTCCCCGCGGGCCTGCATCTCGACCTTCGCCCGGGCCAGGCGGGTGGCGATCACCTCGGGTGATTCACTGCCCCGGCCGGTCAGTCGCCGCTCGAGCTCGGCCCAGGACGGCGGCTCGAGGAAGACCAGTTGCGCGTCGGGCATGTGCTCGCGCACCTGGCGAGCGCCCTGCAGCTCGATCTCGAGCAGCGTGGGCACCCCCGCGGCCAGTCGCTCCAGCACGGGTGCGCGCGGGGTGCCGTAGAGGTTGCCGGCGAACTCGGCGTATTCGAGCAGGTCGTCGGCGGCGACCATCGCCTCGAACTGCTCGCGGCTGACGAAGCGGTACTCGACCCCGTCACGCTCACCCGGACGGGGGTGGCGGGTGGTTGCCGACACCGAGACCCAGACGTGTGGGTGCAGCCGGCGCACCGCGGCGACCACCGTGCCCTTGCCCACGCCGGACGGCCCGGACAGCACGGTGAGTCGACTGGGCACGGACGCGAAACTACCGCAGCGCCAGCGAGCCCCGGAGTGAGATCACTCCGGGGCTCGCTGGCTAGTGAACTGGTGTACTGGCGATCAGACGCCCACGGGCTGGACGGCCAGCTTCTTGCTGGTGTCGAAGCCGGCGATCTTGGCGAGGGTGCCGCCGAGGATGGCGGCGCGGTCCTCATCGGAGACCGTGCTGTCGATGTTTTCGTTGATGGCCTCTTCGGTGGAGCGGAAGGTGCCTTCGGCGTGCGGGTAGTCGTTACCCCACATGATCGTGGTCAGGCCGGTGATGTGGCGGGCCTGCACGGCCACCGGGTCATCGGCGAACTGGACGTGGATCTGGCGCCGGACGTACTCGGTCGGCTTGAGCGGGTAGGGCCACTTCTGGTTGATCGAGAACAGCCGGCCCATCGAGGGCTGGTCGTAGGCCGAGCGCGAGTCGTCCCAGAAGCCCAGCCACCAGTCCGGGTCCTGCCCGGTACCCATGCGCCAGGACTTGTCCATGAACGCCAGGTAGGAGACCAGCCAGCTCGCACCGAACTCGACCAGGTTGAAGTGCAGGTCCGGGAACCGCTCACACACGCCGCCACCGATGAGGTCGGCCATGATCGCCTGCGGGCTCGCTGCCGCGGTGTTGCCGCCGCCCATCGTCCGGCCGGCCACCATGTCGTCGGTCAGGTTGCCCTTGCCCATGTTCATGGCCGTCATCAGACCCTTGACGTTGCGGGCCGTGAAGGACGTCTCTTCCTTCACGTTGACGCCACCGGTGGCGACGTGGAAGAAGATCGGCAGACCATGTGCCGCCGCGGCGGCCCAGACCGGCTCGTAGTCCTTGGACCAGTACGGCACCGGGGGCAGCTCGGGCAGCATCAGCGCGGTCGAGACCCAGCTTGACGACCCGCTCGATCTCGGCGACCGCGTCCGGGATGTTGGTCAGCGGAATCGCCGCCGCCGGACGCATCCGGTTGCTGTAGGGCAGGTACATCTCGGCGATGTAGTCGTTCCAGACCTTCGCGTGTGCCATCGAGAGCTCGTGGTCGTCGGTGAACAGCACGAACAGCGCCAGGTTCGGGAAGAAGACCGCCGCATCGACGCTCTCCAGGTCCATGTCGGCCAGGATCCGCTGCGGGTCCTCATTCGGCGTCAAGCCGTCGACGCTCTGGAACTGGCGGTACTTCGACACCGTCCAGCCATCGAAACCGATCGTGTGCAACTTGCGGAACTCGGTGTGCCCACCCGGAACGATCGGCTCGTCGAGGGTGAACTCCTCCTCCCACAACGCCCGATCACGCATGTTCTTGGGCAACCGGGTCTTGAACAGATCCGGCGGCTCGATGATGTGACAGTCCCCCGATACGAGGAATTCCTTGAACACTTCGCTACCTCTCTTCGCCTGTGAAGCGCTGTAGCCCGACAGATAGTTGGGCATCCATGGAAATATGGTATGCCGCGATGCTATCTGGTCCAGCCGGTCCAGTCCATAAGAATCGCTGCTGATGGCACCGGTGCGCGGATACGGCAGTATGTCGCTAACTGTCGAGCCGCGACTACCCAGGGAGAGCGTGCCGTGCTCATCGGAATCAGCCGCGAGACCACCCCGGGCGAGACGCGGGTGTCGGCTACGCCCACGACGGTGGGGGCGTTGATCGGTCTGGGGTATGAGGTGCTGGTTGAGGCGGGCGCCGGGGCGCGGGCCAGCTTGGCTGACGAGGCCTATGCCGGTGCCGGGGCCGCGATCGGTACCCATGAGCGGGTGTGGGGCGCGCAGGTCGTGTTCGCGGTGAATGCGCCCTCGGAGGAGGAGCTGGCTCTGCTGTCGCCGGGGGCGACCGTGGTGGCGCTGCTGGCGCCGGCGTTGCATCCGGAGTTGGTGGCCCGGCTGGCCACCTATCCGATCACGGCGTTGGCGATGGATGCCGTGCCCCGGATTTCGCGGGCCCAGTCGTTGGATGTGCTCAGCTCGATGGCCAACATTTCCGGCTACCGCGCGGTGATCGAGGCCGCGCACACGTTCGGCCGGTTCTTCACCGGTCAGGTCACCGCGGCCGGAAAGGTTCCCCCGGCCAAGGTGCTGGTCGCCGGGGCGGGAGTGGCTGGGCTGGCCGCGATCGGCGCGGCGGGCAGCCTGGGCGCGATTGTGCGGGCCACCGATGCCCGGGCCGAGGTCGGTGAGCAGGTCCGGTCGATGGGCGCGGAGTTCCTGGCCGTGGAGGTCGGTGAGCAGCAGGCCAGCAGCGACGGGTACGCGCGGGCGACGTCGGAGGAGTTCGACCGCCTGGCCGCTGCGCTCTACGCCGAGCAGGCCCGCGACGTCGACATCATCATCACGACCGCGCTGATCCCCGGGCGGCCCGCGCCGCGGTTGATCACCGAGGAGATGGTGGCTTCGATGCGTTCGGGCAGCGTCATCGTGGACATGGCCGCGTCCAACGGCGGCAACGTCGCCGGGTCGGTGGCCGGTGAGCTGGTCGTCACCGACAACGGCGTGTCGATCATCGGCTACACCGACCTGGCCGGGCGTCTGCCCACCCAGGCCTCGCAGCTCTACGGCACGAACCTGGTCAACCTGATGAAGCTGCTGACGCCGGGCAAGGACGGCCAGCTCGTGCTGGACTTCGATGACGTCGTGCAGCGTGCGATCACGGTGGTCCGCGACGGGCAGACGACCTGGCCCCCGCCGCCGGTCGCGGTCTCGGCCGCCCCGGTGGCCGCGGCGGCACCGGCGCGCGTCGCGCCCGAGCCGAAGCAACCACTGTCGGCCCAGCGCAAGTATGTGATCGTCGGGATCGGCGCGGTGCTGCTGTTCCTGCTGAGCGCGTTCTCCCCCGACCAACTGATCGAGCACTTCACCGTGTTCGTGCTGGCCATCGTCATCGGCTACTACGTGATCGGGCACGTGCACCACGCACTGCACACCCCGTTGATGTCGATCACCAACGCGATCTCCGGAATCATCGTGGTCGGCGCGCTGCTGCAGATCGGGCACCACGACGCCCTGATCACGGTGCTGGCGTTCGCGGCGATCCTGCTCGCGTCGATCAACATCTTCGGTGGATTCGCCGTCACCCGGCGGATGCTGGCCATGTTCAACAAGGCATGAGCGCCAACACCGCGGCCCAGGCCGCCTACATCGTCGCCGCCCTGCTGTTCATCCTGAGCCTGGCCGGGCTGTCCAAGCACGAGACCTCACGCACCGGCATCGTCTTCGGCATCAGCGGCATGACGATCGCCCTGGTCGCCACCGTCGGGCTCGCCTCGCGCTCGATCACCGCCGCCGGCCTGGCCCTGATGCTCATCGCGATGGCCATCGGGGCCACCATCGGCATCCTGCGCGCCCGCAGCGTCGAGATGACCGGCATGCCCGAACTCATCGCGCTGCTGCATTCCTTCGTCGGTCTGGCCGCCGTCCTGGTCGGCTGGAACGGCTATCTCAGCGTCGAGGCCAAGGGCAAGGGCCAGAGCGAGATCGCCCAGTCCTTGCTGCGTATCCACCACGCCGAGGTGTTCATCGGCGTGTTCATCGGTGCCGTCACGTTCACCGGCTCGATCGTCGCCTTCCTCAAACTGTCCGGTCGGATCAAGTCCAGCCCGCTGATGCTGCCCGGGCGCAACTACCTCAACCTGGGCGCCCTGGTCGCCTTCGCCGCGCTCACCATCGCGTTCGTGGTTCACCCCAACCTGGGGCTGCTCATCGCCGTCACCGTGGTCGCGTTGGCCCTGGGCTGGCACCTGGTCGCCTCGATCGGCGGCGGTGACATGCCGGTCGTCGTCTCGATGCTCAACAGCTACTCCGGCTGGGCCGCGGCCGCGTCGGGGTTCCTGCTCAACAACAACCTGCTCATCGTCACCGGCGCCCTCGTCGGCTCCTCCGGTGCCTACCTGTCCTACATCATGTGTCAGGCGATGAACCGCTCCTTCATCTCCGTCATCGCCGGCGGGTTCGGCACCGAGATCACCAGCTCCGATGACACCGACTACGGCGAACACCGCGAGATCAACGCCGAGGACACCGCCGACCTGCTCCGCGAAGCCACCTCGGTGATCATCACCCCCGGCTACGGCATGGCCGTGGCCCAGGCCCAATACCCGGTCGCCGAACTCACCCGCAAACTGCGCGAACGCGGAATCACCGTCCGCTTCGGCATCCACCCCGTCGCCGGACGCCTACCCGGCCACATGAACGTCCTGCTCGCCGAAGCCAAAGTCCCCTACGACATCGTCCTGGAGATGGACGAAATCAACGACGACTTCCCGGCCACCTCCGTCGTGCTCGTCATCGGCGCCAACGACACCGTCAACCCGGCCGCCATCGACGAACCAGCCAGCCCCATCGCCGGCATGCCCGTCCTGCACGTCTGGCAAGCCACCGACGTCGTCGTCTTCAAACGCTCCATGAACCCCGGCTACGCCGGCGTACAGAACCCACTCTTCTACAAGGACAACAGCCACATGCTCTTCGGAGACGCCAAAGACCGCGTCGAAGACATCCTGCGTGCCCTCTGAATCGGGTTCGCTAGGGTCCGTGCATGGACACTCGCAGACTGGGCAACTCCGGGCTGGCCGTTTCGGTCGTCGGCCTGGGCACCAACAATCTCGGCATGAAGCTCGACGACGCGCAGAGCCGCGAGGTCGTGCACGCCGCGCTCGATGAGGGCATCACGCTCTTCGACACCGCCGACTCCTACGGTCAGTCCGAGGCCCGCCTCGGTGAATTGCTGAAGGGCCAGCGCGACAACGTCGTCATCGCCACGAAGTTCGGGAGTGACGTGCGCCGCCTGGGCCTGGACAACGGTGACGACTGGGGGGCGCGGGGCTCGCGCCGCTACATCCGCCGGGCGGTCGAATCCTCGCTGCAGCGGCTGCAGACCGACTGGATCGACCTGTACCAGCTGCACATGCCCGACCCGCTGACTCCGATCCAGGAGACGCTGAGCACCCTGACCGACCTCGTGCGCGAAGGCAAGGTGCGCTACATCGGTCATTCGAACTTCCGCGGTTGGCAGGTGGCCGAGGCCGAGTGGACGTCGCGCACCCAGGGCTACGAGCACTTCATCAGCGCGCAGAACGACTACAGCCTGCTCAAGCGCGACGTCGAGACCGACTTGGTGCCGGCCCTGGAGCAGTACGACATCGGCCTGCTGCCCTACTTCCCGCTCGCCAGCGGGCTGCTGACCGGCAAGTACCGGCGCGGCGAAGGCGCCCCCGAAGGTTCGCGGCTGCAGGCCTGGGGTGCGCAGGCCCGGCTCACCGATGAGTTGTTCGACCAGCTCGAGGCGCTGGAGTCCTACGCCAAGGCCCGCGACATCACGCTGCTCGACGTCGCCATCGGTGGGCTCGCCGCGCAGCCGGCGGTCTCGAGTGTCATCGCCGGCGCGACGTCGATCGCCCAGGTCAAGGCCAACGTGGCCGCCGGGGCCTGGCAGCCGACGGCCACCGACCTGGCCGAGCTGGACGCCATCCTCACCCCGTAGGCACGGCACCGGTCGATCTGCCACCTCGGTCAAGCAAACGCGGTGATCAACAGGCAGTTGTGGTCGCTGGGGTGACCAAAACTGCCTGTTGATCAAGGATTGGGTGTCGAACTCACCCTGGCCAGTTCGGGCTCGCCCCTGATCGCCCGGTTGGTGGCCGTTGCCGCAGCGATGGCCCCCAACAGGACAGGCAGCAGCCACAACGCTGCGGTCAACGACGTGGCCCCGGCCAGCTGGCCGATCACCGGCGGCCCGACCAGAAATCCGAACCAGCCCAGGCCGGCCGCGGTCGAGATCGCGGCACCGGCGCTGATGCCGGGCAGGCGACCACAGGCGCTGAAGACCGACGGCACGACCAGGCCCAGACCGAGCCCGAGCGTGCCGAAACCGAGCAGGGCGAGGCCGACCCGAGCGCTGATCAGCCCGGCCGAGAATCCGATGATCGCGACTGCGGCCATGGCCGGCAGCAGCCGAAACGCCGGTACGCGGGCCAGCAGCCGGTCACCGCTGAGCCGAACCGTGACCATGCCGAGTGCGAAGACGGCGTAACCGATCCCGGCCACCGCGGCCGAGGCGTGCAGGCTTTGCCGCAGATAGACCGCGGCCCAGTCTGCCGCCGCTCCTTCGGCGAGCATCGAGGCGAACGCAATGAGCCCCAGCACGATCACCGCTCGGGGCAGTCGCCGCGTGCGGGTCTCGGCGGGCAGCGACGGCGGGTCGGCCAACAGCGCCGGCGCGGCCCAGAGCCCGACCAGGATCCCGATGGCGCCCAGGATGGCCAGCTGAACGCTGAGCGACATGCCGATCGCGACCCCGATGGCCCCCAGGCCCGCACCGGCGAAGGCACCGAGACTCCACCGCCCGTGTAGCCCGGTCATCAGCTGCCGCCCCAGGGCTCGCTCCACCGCGACGGCCTGGGTGTTCATCGAGATGTCGAGCAATCCCATGAACGCGCCCCAGACCGCGAGCGCCAACGCCAGGGCGGCCAGCGATCCGACCAGCCCGACGAACACACCGCTGACGCAGTAGCCGATCAGGGCGATGCGCACGATGGCCGCACTGCCGAAGCGCCGCAGCAGGAAGGGCGCGCCCAGGACGGCCACGACCGAGCCGATCGGCGCGCCGGTCAGCGCCAGCCCGAGCTGGGCGTCATCGAGCCCGATATGGAGTTTGAGCTGCGGAATATGGGCGGTCCAGGACGCGAACAGGACGCCGTGCACGACGAAGATCGCGGCGATCGCCGCGTGGGGTTGCGTTCGGACAGCTAGCTTCAAGCGCGCAGGAAGTCGAACTCGTCGATCTGGCGCAGCGCGGCCTCGCGCAGGGCGATCACGCCCGGGCCGTGGCGCAGGACCTCGCGCGACACACTGGCCAGCACATTGCGCCGTGCTGAACCGAAGATGCGGCGCACGTCCTCGGCCGTGCCGCCCTGGGCGCCGATACCGGGCACGAGGTACGGCCCGTCGAGCTGACTGAAGTCCACGCCCGAGTCGCCGATCGTCGCGCCGACCACCACCCCGAGGGATCCCAGTCCGTCCTGCTTGGCGTTCACCGCCGCCAGCTCGTTGATGATCGATTGGGCGACCGTGGTGCCGTCGGGGCCGACGGCGTGCTGAACCTGCGGCCCTTCAGGGTTGGACGTCAACGCCAATACGAACACACCGCGTCCGTGCTCGTGCGCGAGGTCGAAGGCCGGCTGCAGCGAACCCACCCCCAGATAGGGCGAGACCGTGATGGCGTCGGCGGCCAATGGGGCGGTCGGATCAAGATAGGCCGCGGCGTACGCGGCCATCGTCGAGCCGATGTCACCGCGCTTGACGTCGAGCACGGCCAATGCCCCCGCCGCCCGCAGGGAGGCCAGCGTCGACTCGAGGACGGCCACGCCGGCCGATCCGAAGACCTCGAAGAAGGCCGACTGGGGCTTGACCACCGCCGCCTCGGCCCCGAACGCGCGCACGCAGATGTCGGCGAACCGCGTCAATCCCTCGACGTCATAAGGCAAATCCCACGCCTCCAGCAACCCCCGATGCGGGTCGATGCCGACGCACACCGAACCGCGCGCGTCGAGGGCCAACTCGAGACGACGACCGAAACTCATCGGGTCGCCGGCGGGAATCATTGCGCCGCCACCGGGGCGAATCGCTCGGCTGGTGGTCGGTGGGCCAGCCCGATCGCGTCGCGCACCGAGGCGAACCCGCGTTCGTCCAGGGCCTGATCGAGTTCGCTCAGGATCCGCATCGGCGCCGACGGGTCGCCGAAGATCGCGGTGCCGACCGAGACCGCCGACGCCCCGGCCAGAATGAACTGCAGGGCGTCCAGCCCGGAGCCGATCCCGCCCATGCCCAGGATCGGCAGGTGCGGCACGGCCTGGTGCACCTGCCAGACGCAGCGCACCGCGATCGGGCGGATGGCCGGACCGGACAGTCCCCCGGTCACTCCCCCGAGTGCGGGACCGAAGGTGTCGGTGTCGATCACCAGACCCAACACCGTGTTGATCAGCGACACCCCGTCGGCGCCGGAGTCGGCGCAGGCTCGGGCGATCACGCCGATGTCCGTGACGTCGGGGGTGAGCTTGGCGAAGATCGGGATCTTCGGGTCGGCCGCGCGTCGCACCGCCCCGATGACTCGCGCGGACGCGTGCGGGTCGCAGGCAAACACCTGACCGCGGCTTTCGACGTTCGGGCAGCTGATGTTCACCTCGATCATCGACACGGCCGGGTGGCCGTAGAGGCGCCGGGCCAGGGTGGCGAACTCGTCGGTCTGGCCGCCGGCGATCGAGACGACCGTGCGGGCTCCGTGCGCGGCCAGCCAGGCCAGGTCGTTCTCGATGAACGCGTCGATGCCCGGGCCTTGTAGGCCGATGGAGTTCAGCATGCCGCTGGGCGTCTCGGCCATCCGCGGTGTGGCCCGGCCCGAACGCGGAGCCAGCATGATCGATTTGGTGACGACCGCGCCGAGCTCGGCGACGTCGAAGAACTGGCCGAGCTCACGTCCGGCCGCTGCGCAACCGGACGCGGTCAGAATCGGGTTGGGCAGCTCGAGCGAGGCCAGCCGGGTCGACAGATCAGCCATCTCAATGCCCCTTCATCGCGTCGGCACCGACCAGGTCGTCGGGGATGGTGCCGACCTCGGCCCAGCGGACGCGGTCGGCCAGGAACACCGGACCGTCGACGCAGGAGCGCACGAAGCGCGACTGACCGTCGTCTCCGCGCACCGGAAGGACGCAGGTCATGCAGACGCCGATGCCGCAGGCCATCGACTCCTCGACCGCCACCTGGGCCGGTATCGCGTGTTCGCGGGCGACCACGCCCACCGCCCGCAACATACCCATCGGCCCGCAGGCGTACACGACCTGGGCGCCGAGCCGCTCGATGGTCGAGGGCAGCAGATCGGTGACCAGTCCCTGCACGCCGGCCGATCCGTCGTCGGTGGTCACCGAGACCTTGCCGACCGTGCGCCGGGCGATCAGTTCGCCGAAGAGCCGGTCGGCGCTGGCCGCGCCGATGATGATCTCGATATCCGAGCCGGCCGCGAGCAGTTGCCGGGCCAGCGGAATCAGCGCGGCGCTGCCGTAGCCCCCGCCCACCAACACAGCGGGCACCGGATCCGTCGGCATCGGAAACGGCTTGCCCAGCGGGCCGACGATGTCCAGCATGGCGCCGGCCGGCTGCTGGACGAGCCATTGGGTTCCCGGACCGTTGGCCGCCACGACGAACTGGACCGTGCCCGCGAACTCCCCGCTCGGCGTCGCGTCGTACAGCGCGAAGGCCCGCCGCAGCACCATGGACGTATTCGGACCGCCCACCGCGACGGCGACGAACTGCCCCGGCTTGGCCTCGGCGGCGATACCCGGTGCGATGACGGTGAACTGCAGGTAGGCGCCCATCGGCGTCACGGCGAAGATCTCGGTCTGCTCCTGCACCGGGCTCACTGGTTGCGCCAGTCGGCCAGGTCGCGGTGGAAGTCCTGCAGCGAACGGACCCCGACATCGCCGTGGATGAGTTCCTCGATTCCCTGCACGGCAGCGGCCGCGGCCTGCACGGTGGTCAGGCACGGGATACCCGCGGTGACCGCGGCCGTGCGAATCTCGTAGCCGTCCAGGCGAGGCCCGGAGTTGCCGGCCGCTCCCCATGGGGTGTTCATCACCAGGTCGATCTCGCCGGCCTGGATGCGTTCGACGATGTTGTCACCGCCGTCGCTGAACTTGCCCACCACCTCGGTGCGCACCCCGTTGCGGCGCAGCACCTGGGCCGTGCCCGCGGTGGCCAGCACGCGAAAACCGAGGTCGGCCAGCCGCTTGACGGGAAGATCGCCGCCCGCTTGTCACGGTTGGCGAAGGACACGAACACCGTCCCCTTGGTCGGCAGCGACCCGTACGCCGCGGCCTGCGACTTGGCGAACGCGGTGCCGAAGACGGCGTCGATGCCCATGACCTCACCGGTGGACTTCATCTCCGGGCCGAGGATCGAGTCGACCAGATCTCCGGCCGGCGTGCGGAAGCGGTGGAAGGGCAGGACGGCCTCCTTCACCGCGATCGGCGCGTCCGCGGGCAGCGTGCCGCCGTCGTGCGAGCGCGGCAGCATGCCCTCGGCGCGCAGTTCGGCGATCGTCGCGCCGAGGGCGATGCGGGCCGCGGCCTTGGCCAACGGCACGGTCGTCGCCTTGGACACGAACGGCACCGTCCGGCTGGCCCGCGGGTTGGCCTCCAGGACGTAGAGCACGTCCCCGGCCAGCGCGTACTGGACATTCATCAGGCCGCGGACGTCGATGCCCTGGGCCAACGCGAGCGTCGACTCACGCACCTTGTCGATGTCCCACGCCCCCAAGGTGATCGGCGGTAGGGCGCAGGCCGAATCGCCGGAGTGGATGCCGGCCTCCTCGATGTGTTCCATGACGCCACCGAGATACAACTCGACGCCGTCATAGAGCGCATCGACGTCGATCTCGATCGCGTCGTCGAGGAAGCGGTCGACCAGGACCGGATGATCGGGGGTGATCTCGGTGGCCCGCGAGATGTAATCCGACAGGTGGGCCTCGTCGTAGACGATCTCCATGCCGCGGCCGCCGAGCACGTAGGAGGGGCGCACCAGCACCGGGTAGCCGATGCTGTCGGCGACGGCCTTGGCGTCCTCGAAGGAGACCGCGATCCCGTTCTTGGGCGAGGGCAGACCGGCCTCGGCGAGCACCCGACCGAACGCCCCGCGGTGTTCGGCGAGGTCGATCGCCTCGGGCTGGGTACCCAGCACGCGAACGCCGGCGTCCTTGAGCCGCTGCGCGAGGCCGAGCGGCGTCTGGCCGCCCAGGGTGCAGATGACGCCGGCCACCGGACCCGAGGCCTGCTCGGCGTGCACGACCTCGAGAACGTCCTCGAGCGTCAGTGGCTCGAAGTACAACCGGTCGGCGGTGTCGTAGTCGGTCGACACCGTCTCGGGATTGCAGTTGATCATGACGGTCTCGTAACCCGCGTCGCGCAGGGCCATCACCGCGTGCACGCACGAGTAGTCGAACTCGATGCCCTGACCGATCCGGTTCGGGCCGCTGCCGAGGATGATCACCTTCTGCCGGTCGGGCTGCGGCGCGACCTCGGTCTCCTCCTCGTAGCTGGAGTAGTGGTACGGCGTCGTGGCGGCGAACTCGGCCGCGCAGGTGTCGACCGTCTTGTAGACCGGCCGGATGCCCGAGCGCAGTCGCAGCAGGCGCACGCCGTCCTCACCGGCCAGTTCGGGCCGCAACGCGGCCAGCTGCCGATCCGACAGTCCGTGGCGCTTGGCCCGCCGTAGCAGGGGCGGCGTCAGGGCGGGCGCGGCAATCAACTCGGCCCGCAGGTCGACAAGGAGCCGGATCTGGTCGAGGAACCAGGGGTCGATGCCGCTGACCGCCGCGACGTCCTCGACCGATACCCCGGCTCGCAGGGCCTGCTCGACGCGATAAAGGCGACCGTCGGTGGGCGTCGCGACCGCCGCCATCAACGCGTCGTGATCAAGCTCCGGGTCGGGCGCGGTCCAGAACCCGGCCGGCCTGGTCTCCATCGACCGCAGCGCCTTGCCGAGCGCCTCGGTGAAGTTACGCCCGATGGACATCGCCTCGCCGACGCTCTTCATGTGCGTCGTGAGCACCGGGTCGGCGCCCGGGAACTTCTCGAACGCGAATCGCGGCACCTTGACGACGACGTAGTCCAGGCTGGGCTCGAAGCAGGCCGGCGTCTTCTTGGTGATGTCGTTGCTGATCTCATCGAGGGTGTAGCCGACCGCGAGCTTGGCCGCAATCTTGGCGATCGGGAAGCCGGTGGCTTTGGAGGCCAGGGCCGAGGAGCGCGAGACCCGCGGGTTCATCTCGATGACGATCATGTCGCCGTTGGCCGGGTTGATCGCGAACTGGATGTTGCAGCCGCCGGTGTCGACGCCGACCTCGCGCAGCACGTCGATGCCGACGTCGCGCATGTGCTGGTACTCGCGATCGGTGAGGGTCATCGCCGGGGCCACGGTGATCGAGTCGCCGGTGTGTACGCCCATCGGGTCGATGTTCTCGATCGAGCAGACGACGACGACGTTGTCGTTCTTGTCGCGCATCAGCTCGAGCTCGTATTCCTTCCAGCCCATGACGCTCTGCTCGACGAGGACCTCGTGCACCGGGCTGGCGGCCAGCCCACGGGCGACCATCGTCTGCACCTCGGCCGCGTCGTTGGCCAGACCCGAGCCCAGTCCACCCATGGTGAACGAGGGCCGGATGACGACCTTGTTGTCGACGGTGGCCGCGAACTCGATCGCTTCCTCCAACGTGCGGCAGACGAGCGAGTCGGGCACCTCGGCGCCGACCGAACGGACGATCTCCTTGAACCGCTGACGATCCTCGCCGCGACCGATGGCCTCGATGTCGGCGCCGATGAGCTCGACGTCGTAGCGCTCGAGCACTCCGGCCTCGTGCAGGGCGACGGCCAGGTTGAGTGCGGTCTGCCCCCCGAGGGTCGGCAGCAACGCGTCAGGGCGTTCGAGCGCGATCACCTTCTCGAGGAACTCGACGGTCAACGGCTCGATGTAGGTGGCGTCGGCGAACTCGGGGTCGGTCATGATCGTCGCCGGATTGGAGTTGACCAGGCTGACGCGGAAGCCCTCCGTCCGCAGCACTCGGCAGGCCTGGGTGCCGGAGTAGTCGAACTCGCAGGCCTGGCCGATGACGATCGGCCCGGAGCCGATCACCAGGATGTGCTTGATGTCCGTGCGCTTGGGCATTACCGCGACTCCAGTAGTTCGACGAACCGATCGAACAGATAGGCGGCATCGTGCGGGCCGGCCGCCGCCTCGGGGTGGTACTGCACGCTGAAGGCCCGGACGTCGCGCGCGCTGAGGCCTTCGACGACGTTGTCGTTGAGGCAGACGTGACTGACCTCGACCGCGCCGAACTCGGTGTCGGCGGCGCCGTCCAGGGGGGCGTCGACGGCAAAGCCGTGGTTGTGCGCGGTGATCTCGACCTTGCCGGTGCGGCGGTCCTGCACCGGCTGGTTGATGCCGCGGTGCCCGTAGCCCAGCTTGTAGGTGCCGAACCCGAACGCGCGGCCGAGGATCTGGTTGCCGAAGCAGATGCCGAAGATCGGCACGTCGGCCCGGATCAGCTCGCGCACGGTCTCTACCGCCGCGTCGGCGGTGGCCGGGTCGCCGGGGCCGTTGGCCAGGAAGACCGCGTCGGCCCCGGTCGCCAGCACCTGCTCAGCGGTCGAGGTCGAGGGCAGAACGTGCGTAGTGATGCCCCGTTCGGCCATCCGCTGCGGCGTCATCGCCTTGATGCCGTAGTCGAGCGCGGCGACGCTGAAGCGGTGCTGGCTGATCGCGTCGACCCGGTAGGGCGCGGCAGTGGTGACCTCGGCCGACAGGTCGGCACCGCGCATCTGCGGGGAGTTGATCACCTTGCGCTGCAAGGATTCGGCATCGAGATCGGTCGAGGACACGACGCAGCGCATCGCGCCCCGCTCGCGCAGGTGCCGGGTCAGCGCGCGCGTGTCGATGCCGCTGATGCCGACGATGCCCTGGGCGTCGAGTTCGTCCTGCAGGGATCGGCGGGAGCGCCAGTTCGACGGCCGGGGGGCCGGGTCGCGCACGACGTAGCCGGCCACCCAGATGCGGCGCGACTCGTTGTCCTCGTCGTTCACCCCGGTGTTGCCAATGTGCGGCGCGGTCTGCACGACGATCTGGCGGTGGTAAGAGGGGTCGGTCAACGTCTCCTGGTAGCCGGTCATGGCGGTGGAGAACACGGCCTCACCGAACGCTTGACCACGCGCACCGTAGGCCTCTCCGATGAACGTCCGTCCGTCCTCGAGGACCAGAACCGCCTCGCTCATGCCACCGATGCCTTTCCGTTGAGTTGGCGAATCCACTGCGGATACAAGGACTTCTCGTCACCGCGCAGGCCGGTGTCGACCTCGGTGTCGCCCAGCCGCCAGCGAATGACAACCAGTCCCCCGGCGCCGACGACCTTGCCGGCCAGGGCCGGGGCGAGCCGGGCTTCGACGATGGCCTCGGTCGGGATGAAGATCGCGTCGGTGCCCTCACGGTCGATGATCACGCCCGACTCGGTGAGCCGGGCGATGGCGTTGGACCGGGTGCCCAGGCCCTGGCTGGTGATGCGGTCCTGCCAGCTGCTCGCGTAGGTGCTGCCGACGTACACGCCGACGAGGTCCGCGACCGTCGAGGGCCCGGGCTCGGCCGGTGCGCTCGGTCGCGGGGCCAGCTCGTCCTGACGGGCGGCCCGATGACGCCAGCCCACCCGCATGCCCCAGATGGCCAGCACGAAGAAGGCGATACAGAGAATCACCAGCAAGGTCCGAGTCATTGGCGCACCGCCGCCACCACGTGCCCGTCGAGCACCGTCGGCCGGCCCTGCAGGATCGTCGCCACAACCCGTCCGGGCAAGGTCCGGCCGGCAAAGGGCGTGTTGCGCGACTTCGAGGCCAGTCCGGCGGCCGACACCGTCCAGCGCGCTTCCGGATCGACCACGACCAGGTTGGCCGGCTCACCGACGGCGATCGGGCGCCCGTGGGCCGCAAGCGCACCGATCCGCGCCGGGGCCACGCTCATGCGCTCGGCGATCCCCCTCCAGTCCAGGGCGCCGAGCATCGACTCGATCACGACGCTGAGGGCGGTCTGCAGCCCGAGCATGCCGGGCAGGGCCGCGCCCCACTCGGTCTCCTTGTCCTCCAGCGCGTGCGGGGCATGGTCGGTGGCCACACAGTCGATCGTCCCGTCGGCCAGGCCGGCACGCAGGGCGGCCACGTCCTCGGCCGTGCGCAGCGGCGGGTTGACCTTGAACACCGGGTCATAGCTCTCGGCCAGGTCGTCGGTGAGCAACAGGTGGTGTGGGGTCACCTCGGCCGTCACCGCCCAGCCCTTGCTCTTGGCCCAGCGCAGGATCTCCACCGAGCCGGCCGTCGAGACGTGACAGACGTGCAGGCGCGAGCCGACGTGCCCGGCCAGCAGGGCATCGCGGGCGATGATCGCCTCTTCGGCGGCGGCCGGCCATCCGGCCAGGCCGAGGCGGGCCGAGACCGCCCCCTCGTTCATCTGCGCACCGACAGTCAGCCGCGGCTCCTCGGCGTGCTGGGCGATCACGCCGTCGAAGGCCTTGACGTATTCCAGGGCCCGCCGCATCAGGACCGGGTCGGCCACGCACGAGCCGTCGTCGGAGAAGACCCGCACCCGGGCGGCCGAGTCGGCCATCGCACCCAGTTCGGCCAGGTGCTTCCCGGCCCGACCGACGGTGACCGCGCCGATGGGCTGCACGTCGACCAGGCCGTGATCGCGGCCCAGCCGCCAGACCTGTTCGACCACCCCGGCCGTGTCGGCCACCGGATCGGTGTTGGGCATGGCGAAGACGGCGGTGTACCCGCCGAGCGCGGCGGCCACCGACCCGGTCTCGACCGTCTCGGCATCCTCGCGGCCGGGCTCGCGCAGGTGGGTGTGCAGATCGACCAGGCCCGGGAGCAGCACGGCACCCTGGCCGTCGATCTCCTCATCACCGTTCAAGCCCGTGCCGATCGCGGCAATCACGCCGTCACTGATCAGAACATCGGTGGGCTTCTCCCCGTACGGCGCGACATTGCGCAGGAGCAGGTTCACGCCTCGGCCCCCCAACAGGTGTCGGCTCCGCGCTCGTTCCGCGCCTTGCTCGTTCCTCGCTCGATGCTCACTCGCTGTCGCCTCCGCCGAGCAGTAGGTACAGCACGGCCATGCGCACGTTCACTCCGTTACTCACCTGTTCCACGATCGTCGAGCGCTTGGGGTCATCGGCCACCTCGGCGGCGATCTCCATGCCGCGGTTCATCGGGCCGGGATGCATCACCAGGGCGTGCTCGGGCAACGCGTCGACGCGGCGCTGGTCGAGGCCGTAGCGGCGGGAGTACTCGCGCGCGGACGGGAAGTAGGAATCGCTCATGCGCTCGTGCTGCACGCGCAGCATCATCACCACGTCGCATTCGGGGAGCACCGCGTCGAGGTCGTAGCTGACTGCGGCCGGCCACTGCTCGACCCCGACCGGCACGAGCGTCGGCGGCGAGACCAGCGTGACCGACGCGCCGAGCGTTTGCAGCAACAGCACGTTGGAGCGGGCCACCCGCGAATGCAGCACGTCGCCGACGATCGCCACCCGCAGTCCCTCGAGGTCGCCCTCCCCGTTGCGCAGACGGCGACGCATCGTGAACGCGTCCAGCAACGCCTGGGTCGGGTGCTCGTGGGTGCCGTCGCCGGCGTTGATCACGCTGCCGCGCACCCAGCTGGCCAGGCGCACCGCCGCCCCGGAATAGGAGTGCCGGATCACGACCGCGTCGGCGCCCATCGCCTCGAGCGTGAGCGCGGTGTCCTTGAGCGATTCGCCCTTGGAGACGCTCGAGCCCTTGGCCGAGAAGTTCACGACATCGGCCGACAGGCGCTTGGCCGCCAACTCGAAGGAGGTGCGGGTACGGGTGGAATCCTCGTAGAAGAGGTTGACGATGGTCCGCCCGCGCAGCGGCGGCAGCTTCTTGACCTCGCGCCCGGCCAGCGATCGATCCAGCTCCTCGGCGGTGTCGAGGATCGTCAGGGCCTGCGCGTGATCGAGGTCGGCGGCCGACAGCAGATGCTTGATCATCAGGTGAGCCATACCCCGTCCTGGTCATCGACCTCGGTCAGCCGCACCCGCACGCTCTGTTCCGGCGCGGTGGGCAGGTTCTTGCCGACGAAGTCGGCCCGGATCGGCAGCTCGCGGTGCCCACGGTCGACCAGCACGGCCAGCTGCACGGCCCGGGGGCGCCCGAGATCGCGAAGAGCATCCAGGGCGGCCCGGATGGTGCGTCCGGAGAACAGCACGTCGTCGACCAGGATCACCGTCTGATCGGTGATGCCACCCGCCGGCTCGATCGTGCGATCCAGGGCGCGCACACCCCGCAGGCGCAGGTCATCGCGGTACAGGGTGATGTCCAGCGAGCCGACCGGCATCGTCACGTCGGGATTGAACTGCGAGATGCGCTGGGACAGCCGTTGGGCCAGCGGAACACCGCGGCTGGGCACGCCGAGCAGGACGCACGAGACGTCGTTCTTGAGCGCCATCTCCAGGATCTGGTGGGCGAGGCGATCGATGATGCGGGCGACGTCCGCGGACGTCAACACCGAGGTCCCCGGCACAGCCGGGGTCAGATTCTCGGCAGAACTCAACGCAGTCACCTGGGCTTCCTTGTCCACCTCACGGGGCGGGCCTTTAAAGGACGTCCGATCGCCTTAGGCTACCAGTCGGGTCCGATCCGGCCGGGCGGGGTGCGCGGCGGTTTTGGGGCCCTCATCGCCCGCCCCGTCGTACACCCACCGTTCGCATCGTTGACCCCGCGAACACGAAGCGTTACGGTTCTGTGGTAAGAACGCGTAAGAAACCGTGAAACTCGGACGATGTGCTAACGAAGGCGGAGACTGACTGTGACCACTGACGGCAACGTCGAGCCCATCACGTCGCTGATCGGCACCGGTCGGACCGGAGCCGAAGAAGGCGACGAGGTGTCGGCCGGGCGCGAGTACGCGAAGGCGCTCGGCGCCCGCCTGCGCTCGATCCGTGGGCAGCAGCACCTCTCGCTACACGGGGTGGAGCGCAAGTCGAACGGACGCTGGAAGGCCGTCGTCATCGGCTCCTACGAGCGGGGCGATCGCGCGGTCAGCGTGCAGCGCCTGGCTGAGTTGGCCGATTTCTACGGCGTGCCGGTCAGCGAGCTGCTGCCCTCGGAGCGATCTTCGAGCTCCAGCGGCGGCCCGATGCCGAACAAGATCGTCATCAACCTCGAGCGGCTGCAGCAGGTTCCCCGCGAAGAGGCCGGGCCACTGCTGCGGTTCACCTCCGCGATCCAGCGCGAACGCGGCGACTACGGCAACCGGGTGCTCTCGATCCGTTCCGACGACCTGCGCTCGCTGGCGATCATGTACGACACCTCGGTCGAGGCGCTCACCGCGCAGCTCGTCCGGTGGCAGGTGCTCGCCGCGACATCGCTCATCCTCGACGGCGCGCCGTAACCCTCGTTCCCTAGCCAGCGCGGCGGGATTCCCGCCAGCGCTGTCCCGATCGGTCCCGCGCTGCTCTCGCGTGTGCCCGTAGGGGTACTCGAACGTCCGGTGACGCTACGTGTCACCCACCACCTGATGAGATTGACGACGGACACAAAAACGTCGATTCGAATTACTTTGAGCAACACACAATCGGGCATTCTCGGAGATCTGCACGCTGAGATATCCTGAATTACTGATTTAGCCGATCTGGTGAGGCCATCGCGAGCCGGTCAGAGCCCTAGATCTGTTATATGTCCGACTTATTTTATGTGTTTGCTTAGCGTGACAGATAGTCAAACTCACGCTAAGCTCACGTCGATCGATGAGGAATCTGGGGGATATCTCGTCGGCGGGCACGTCACAGGTGGCGCGTTTCTTCTCCCCCGAGAACGCGACACGCCAGAGCGCCATACACCCGGGGGCACCAGCATGGCACAGGCATTCGATCGCACCGCTCGTGATTCGTCGAGACAACCGCTGAACTCCGGCGGCCAAATCCAGCTCATGGTGGTCGATGAGCACCCCTTGGTGCGCTGGGCTCTTCGTCAGCTCACCGTCGACCAGCCCGACATCGAAGTCGTCGGCGAGGTGGCCGACGCCCGGGACGGCGTCCAGCAGGTCAGCGCCTTCCAGCCCGATGTCGTGACCGTCGACTGCTCCCAGCCCAACAACGGCGGCTGGCACCTGGTGGCTCAACTGCGCCGCCAGAACGCGGCCCTCGGAATTGTCGTGCTCAGTGCGACCGGCAGCGACGAGGAGCTGTTCCGGGCCCTGGACGCCGGCGCCTCCGCCTTCGTCTCCAAGGGTGCCCCGATCGTCGAGGTCATGAGCGCGATCCGGCACTCAGCGTTCGCCGCCGAGTCCTTCAGCGCTGCCGGCCTGGCCGCGGCCCTGCGCCGCCGCCGCGAGGTGACCCAGCGGACCGCGCTGAGCGCCCGCGAACGGCAGATCCTGCTCTTGCTGCACGACGGAATGTCGGTGCCGGCGATCGCCCAGGAGCTGTTCGTGAGCCTCTCGACCGCCAAGACCTACGTCGCCCGGCTGTACGAGAAGCTCGGCGCCCGCAACCGGGCCCAGGCCCTGATGAGCGCGGTCCGCCTCGGTCTCTTTGAGAGCCGTCAGGACGAACCCGCGTACGCCGCCGCCGCCGTCTGACGCGCCGCTCGCACCGCCCGACTTCGGGAGTCTTCCGGTCGGCCTCCGATCGCAGCTCTCCCCGCGTATCCCACGCATGATCAACTGCCGCCGACGTCCCCCAGGAGGGGCAGTGGCGGCAGTTGATCACTGCACAGGCGGAGCCTGCTAGCTCAGTGGTTGACGGTGTGGAAGAAGTCCGTGATCTTGATGGCCGCCGGGCCCAGCACGACGATGAACATCGCCGGCAGCAGGCAGAAAATCAGCGGTAGCAGGATCTTCACCTGCATCCGCTGGGCCTTCTCCTCGGCCCGCTGACGGCGCAGCACGCGCATCTCGTGGGCCTGCTCGCGCAGCACCGTACCGACCGAGATCCCCAGCTCAGAGGACTGGACGATCGCCGAGACGAAGCGCCGCAACTCCGGCAGCTCGACGCGCTCAGCCAGGGCGCGTAGCGCCTCGATCCGCGAGAGGCCGAACTGCATCTCCTGCAGCACGCGAGCGAACTCCTCTGCGATCGGGCCCTGCAGGTTGCGCGCGACTCGGGCCATGGCTGAGTCGAAGCCAAGGCCGGCCTCGACGCCGACCGTCATCATGTCCAATGCATCAGGCAAGCCGCGCTGCAGCTGCTGCTGCCGCTTCTCGCCCATGTTCTTAACCAGGACGTCGGGAACGAAGAAGCCGATCAGACCGAACGCGACCGGAATCAGCACCGTGGCCACTGCCCCATGCTTGAGGCCGAGTAGCAGACCGAGCAGAACCCCCGCGACCAGGCCGACGCCTTTCAGGGCTTGCACGCGCTCGGCGTTCCACCCAGTCGGGTTGCCGGCGCGGTCCAGCCGCCGCTGCAACCGCTGGGCGTAGTCGGCTGGCGTCAGGGAGCGGGTGAACGCGGCCATCCGCTTCATCAGTGACGAGGGTGCGGCTGGCGCCTTGACGCGAGCTCCGGAACCACCTGCCAGCGCCACGTCGCCCTTGCGTCCGGCAATGAGCACATAGCTACCCAGGCCGATCGCGGCCGCAATGGCCACCAGTCCTAAAAGCAAGGTAATCGTCATTGTCAGACCTCAATCTTGACGACGCGGCTGAGCCAGAATGTTCCGATTCCGAGCAGCAGAACGCCGCCCACCAACATCGCGATGCCGACTCCGGTGTTGACCAACGGACTCAGGTATCCCTTCTTGAAAATGAGCAGATAGACCGCGAGCAGGATCGGTAGCGCGATCAGGACTTTGGCTGACAGGCGGCCCTCAGCACTGAGCACCTCGACCTGGCGATGCAGCTGCGACCGCTCGCGCATCGTGTAGGCCGTGGTCTGCAGGACCTCAGCCAGATTGCCGCCGACCTCGCGAGCCGTCCGGATGGCCATCACTACCAGGGCCATGTCGTAGCTGTTCATCCGCTGGGCCATCGAGTCGAGCGCATCTTCGAGCTCAGTACCGAGGCGGACCTCGGTGAGCGCCCGGCCGAACTCGCTCGCCATCGGCTCGTTGCCCTCGCGGGCCACACTGCCGATCGACTGATTGAGCGTGAACCCAGCCCGCATCGCACCGGCGATCAACTGCAGAGAATCCGGCAGCCCAGCCTCAAAGGCGGCGCTGCGCTTGCGGGTCTTGGACCGGATGAACATCCAGCAACCCAGGACGCCGATCGCCGCACCCGGGATGACCCAGAGCGGCGAGTGGAAGATGACGGCGAGTACCGCGGCGGGCACCACAATCGCGGCCAACTGGATGGCGGCCCACTCCTCCGGGCGCATCCGAACACCCGAACGCTCGAGCATGGAGATGACGCGATCACGCTGACCGCGGGCGCGGAGGGCCCGGTCAACGAGAACCAAGGCCCGCTCGGAGACGGCGCTCTCGGTAGGCGCCTCGGCAGTGAGGACGCCGCCGGCCTGGCCCGAACCAACGGCGCTGATCACCCGATAACGCGAGACCTCGGACAGGCGGTTGCGCTTTTCAGCCCGCTGGGCCGCCGTGCTCGGGTAGAGCAGGATGGCCAGCGCCACGAGGAGAAAGCCGGCGAAGGCCAGCACACAGACGACCACGAGGTTCATGACAGTGGCCCGGCGAACAGTTGCGAATGCAGGCGGATGCCCTGATCGGCCAGCCGCTCGACGAACTGCGGCCGGATGCCGGTGCTCTGCAAGGTGCCCCGGTAGCGGCCCTGCTCATCCACACCGGCGTGGAAGTCAAAGGTGTAGAGGTCCTGCAACGTGATGACGTCGCTCTCCATACCCGTCACCTCGGTGATGTGGGTAATGCGGCGGGTCCCGTCGCGTAGCCGGGACTGGTGCACGATCAGGTCGATCGCCGACGCGGCCTGCTCTCGGATGGCCTTGGCCGGAAGTTCCATGCCGGCCATCAGCACCATGGTCTCGAGCCGCGAAAGCGCATCGCGCGGTGAGTTCGCGTGCAGGGTGGTCAGCGAGCCATCGTGACCGGTGTTCATGGCCTGGAGCATGTCCAGCGCCGCACCGTCGCGAACCTCACCGATGATGATGCGATCGGGACGCATGCGCAGGCTGTTCTTCAGCAGGTGCCGAGCGGTGATCTCACCCTTGCCCTCGATGTTGCTCGGGCGCGATTCCAGCCGCACGACATGCTGCTGGCGCAGCTGCAGTTCGGCCGCGTCCTCGATCGTCACGATGCGCTCGTTGTCCGGGATGAAGGAAGACAACACATTGAGCGTGGTCGTCTTACCCGAACCGGTGCCACCGCTGATCAGAATGTTGAGCCGACCTCGAAGACACGCTTCCAGCAGACCAGCGGTCGGCGGCGTCAGCGTGCCGTAGTTGATGAAGTCCGCGACCCCCAGCGGATCAGCCGCGAACTTACGGATCGTGAGCATCGGGCCGTCGAGCGCGACCGGCGCGATCACGGCATTGACGCGGGAACCGTCGGGCAGTCGGGCGTCGACCATCGGGCTCGACTCGTCGATACGCCGACCGACACCGCCGACGATCTTCTCGATCGTCCGGCGAAGGTGCTGGTCGTCCGCGAACGCCGCCTCGACCTCATGCAGCTGGCCGCCGCGCTCGATGTAGATCTGATCGGCTCCGTTCACCATGATCTCGGTGACGTTGCGGTCGCGTAGATAGGGCTCCAGCGGTCCGTAGCCGAGGATCTCGTCCGATACCTCAGCGGTGACCCGAACCCGGTCGGCGTTGCTGATCAGCGTTTCATCGGCGGTCATCACCAGGTGCAGGGTCTGCCGCACCCGGGTGGCGAGTTCCTCCTCGCTCATCTGCGCGTCGTAGAGCGTCGGGCCGAGCGCCTCGAGCAGCGACTGGTGCACCTTGCGCTTGATGCCCGCCAGCGGATCGACGTAACGCGGCGTATTGCGATCCATGCGGACCAGCGGGGCGGGCACCTCAGCGACCTCAGGCGCCTGCGTCGGCGTGGCCTCGGGCAGGTCGGCCACGACCGTGACGATGGGATCAGCCGCCGGCTGGGCGGCACCGTTAGCGGGCTTGGCCGATGAAAGCCGGTCGGAAAGTCTCATGACGAACGCATCCTCAGTCTCAGGCCGAAGCGGCTCTTCCGCACGGCGGTCTCGGGTACTCCGGTGATCCAGCGCTGCGCGAAGTCGCGAATGGCGCCGGACACCTCGTGGTTGGGTTCGCGCAGCGAGATGGGCTCGCCGGCGTTGATCGACGCCGAGACAGCCGGGCTGGCCGGAACGAGCGCGGTGATCTCGCAGCCGATCGCGGTAGCGGCATCGGCGGCGCTCAGGCCGGACTTGGGATCGCAGCGGTTGAGCACAATCGAGCGGGCCGCGTGGCGGTAGGCCAGCAGGTCGAGCATGTCGAGCGTAAGGCGCAGATTCTTCAGCGCGGGAATCTCCGGAGTAGTGATCAGCACGTGATGATCGGATGCGTCCAGAGCTTCCAGCACCTGCTCGGAGAACTGAGCCGGCGTGTCGATGACGACGTAGTCGTAGCGCGAGCGCAGCTTGCCGATCAGCTCTGCGACCACGGCCGTCGAGATCTTCTCCGCATCGCCCGGGCTGACCGGGGCGAGTACGCAGTCCAGCTGCGGTTGCCACGGAGTTACGAGAGCTTCGAGCTGCTCTTCCTCGGATAGCTTCGGGTCTGGGCTGACGGCGTCGATCAGGCTGCGAGTCGGCGGAAGTCCGAGAGAGATCGCGACGTCGCCGAACTCCAGGTCGAGATCGATCAGGCACACGCGCCGGGCGCCGTCTTCGTTGAGGGCGACGGCCACGTTGGTCGCCATGACCGTCTTGCCGGTGCCGCCCTTGGGCGAGAAGACCGTGACCACCTGGCCGATGGGGCGGGCCAGCTCCAAGAGCTGACCCGCCTCTCCCGCGTCGTCGACCGGCGTAACGGTCGTGGTCTCGTCGGCGATCGTCACGTCGTCACTTGGCCAGGACTGGAGTGGGCGAGAACGTGGTGATCGTGTTGGTCGCGCCACCGTCACTGGCGGTGTTCGACGAATCCGAGAGCAGCCCGAAGTACAGCGAGCCGGTCTGCTGGGCCAAGATGATCTTCTGCGCGTCGGCCTGGCTCACCGCAACGGTGACCAGCACCGAACCGCCGGAGGAGACCGTGCTGGTGCTGCTCTTGCTGCCATCGACATCGGTCGGTGCGGAGACCGACGTCGCGGTCACCAGCACCTTGGGCAGGATCAGGTCAGTCAGGTACTGCGCGGTGCCGGCGGTGGATGTCGCCGGCTTCCCATCGGGACTGGTGACTGCCCAGGTGCCGAAGATGGCCACCTGCGAACCGGGCTGGACGAAGCCGCCCACGTCAGCGTTGCTCGGCATGGCGACCGTGATGGCGATCATGCCCTTGGGAATCGCGATGGCGCCGGTGTTGGCGCTGGCGGCGGTCCCGAACATCTCGCGGAGCACGATCTGGCCGGACGGGATGGCGGTTGAGGCAACATCGGCGTCGCCGACTCCGGCGCTCAGGGAAGGCAGCGCTGATTGCGGCGCGGCACTGGCCGGAACGTTCTCGACCTGCAGGTAACCGTCCTTGACGGCCTCGCTCCAGGTCGTGCCTGCGGGCACTTGCTTGTGTGCGATGACAACCTGGGTCGCCTTGGTGTCGGCAACCGCGCGCTTGTCCGCGTTATGGACGTAGGCGAAGACCGCGAACGTCCCGATCAGAGCGAGGGCAACGGCCGACGCGACGAGAACCATCCGGCTCTTCATCATCGATCTCCTTCTAGTTGATCAGCCGCGCGATGCGCCGGCCGGGACGAGGGGTGAATGGGGTGGGCCCGGTCGCACACCTTGTGTGGTGTGCGACCGGACCCCTGCTGCCGCTGTCGACCCCCGACGCCATTGGCAGCAGTGTGGTGGGACGACTAGTTGGTGCCGTTCTTCAGGCTGCCGACCTTGGTCGCAAGGGCACCGAAGAAGTTGCTCAACGCGGTGCCGAACAGGCCGACCGTCACGATGATCGCGATGGCGATGAACGAGACGAGCAGGGCGTACTCAGTGGCGGTCGCGCCACGGTCGCGAACGTTGTCCTTGATGTCCGCGACGCGGATGTGCATGGCCACGATGAGCCCAAGGATCTTTTCCATTTCGTTTCCCCTATCTGGGAGATGCGCCGGGTTCACCGGGCGGTGGGTGACGCCTTGTCACCCGACTCGCAAAGCCTGTCCGGCGTAGGGCGGTCGCCGTAGCGGGCGATCGGCCGCTATCGGCGAGCCGATCGGCCGACGTGTCAGCCGAACGGCCGACATGGGGCGCCGATCGGGCGGTGTTCGCCCGAGAGCATTCCGTCGGACCCGCCCGGCCCCTAACGTCCCGGCCATGACTCTGTTCACGCGCATTTGGAGACGCCAACGGGCCGCCGCCGACCGCGGCTCCGTCGCGGTCGAGGCAGCCATCATCACGCCGATCTTCATCTTGCTTCTGGTGGGGGTGCTCGAGTTCGGCTTCGCCTTCAAGGACCAACTGGCCGTCACCTCCGCCGTGCGAGCCGGCGCGCGCATTGCCTCGGCCGAGCCGCGCAGCGCGACGTTCGCGACTGACGCCGCCGCCGCGGTGGCCCGCGAAGGCTCAGCGCTCGATATGACGCAGGTCAAGCAGCTCTGGGTCTACAAGGCCGATTCCACTGGCCACCCGATTGGCGCTGGCGGGACGTTTGGCTCCTGCGCGTCCAGCTGCGTGCAGTTCGCCTGGAGCTCGGCATCGAGCACCTTCGTACAGACGTCCAACTCATGGCCGGCCACAAGCCAGGATGCCTGCTTCGGCGAGCAGGACAGCCTCGGCGTCTATCTCGACTTCAACCACGAGGGTGTTACCGACATCATCTTCAGCTCACTCGATCTGACCAGCCACACAGTGATGGTGCTGGAGCCGTACGCCAGCACCAACGGCGCCGGGTGCAAGTGATGAAGGCATCGACGCGCCGCCGCTGGCGGTCCGGCCTGCGCTGGCGCGGCCATCGCGACGACGCCGGCTACATCGCGGTGGCCACCGCGATCCTCACTCCGGTGCTCCTGGGCCTGGCCGCGTTCACCGTCGACGTCGGCAACTGGTATGCCACCGCCGACCAGGTGCAGCGCGCGGCCGATGCAGCGGCGCTCGCCGGCGTGACGTACCTGCCGGGCGATCTGGCCGCGGCCGAGAAGCAGGCCCTGGCCACGGCCGCCGCCAACGGCTACTCGACGGGCGTCGACCCGGAGCCGGTCTCGGGCAATCCGAACCAGCTTCGGGTCACCATCACCACGACGGTCGGTAACACCTTCGGGCAGCTACTCGGCCTGAACTCCGAGACGATCACCCGTAGCGCAGTGGCGAACTATCAAGCGCCGTTGCCGTTGGGCAGTCCCTGCAACGAGTTCGGCAACGGCCCCGACCCAACGATCGGCGCCGCCAACCAGCGCAGTAGCAACTGCTCGTCAGCCGGCGCCTTCTGGGCCAATGTCGGCAGCCCCAAGGCGGGCAAGAGCTACGGCGACGCGTTCCAGGACAACAACTGCGCCACGACGGCCAGCGGCACCGACAACTGCGGTAACGGCAACACCGACTACTCCAGCAACGGCTACTTCTACAGCGTGAAGCTGACATCAGCGATTCCGACCTTGACCATTCAGGCCTTCGATCCGGCCGCGATCGCCGTCGGCGACCAGTGCGATACCAACTTCGGCAGCGGCGCCACCGCGGCCGTGAACGCCAAGAACTCCGTCAACTACTCCGCCGGCTCAAGCGCAGCCACGGCCAAGTATCTGGAGGACAACCAGCTGTACGCGCCGAGCCAAACCGGTGCCTACTGCACCGGCGACGTGCAGTTCACCGACTCGACCGGGCAGCCACCGGACACCACCTACACGATCCGGCAGCCGGCGGCGGATTCAAATCCATGGGACCCGACCACCTATCCGGTCGTCGGCACCTGCGCCCCGAAGTTGTTCACCGGCTACAACGGTGACCTCTACACCGCGCTCAACCAGTACACGCAGACCAACGGGGCGCTCACCTACGTCGGCGGCAAACCGGTGCCGGTCACCACCGGCTACAACGCCACCATCGCCAGCGAGTTCCGCCAGTGGGTAACGCTGTGCACGATCAGCAATGCGCAGCCGGGAACCTACTTCGTCCAGGTGCAGACCAACGCGGCCAACGACAACCCGAACGGGGACGGCCACAACCGGTTCGCACTGCGGGCCATAGGGTCCTCGCCATCGCAGAACTCGGGCATCGCGATCTCTGGCTTCACCGACATGGCTATGTACGCCAACCTGCCCAGCGCGCAGACGTCCTTCTACCTCACCCAGGTGCAGCCCGGCGCGGCCGGACAGATCCTTCAGTGCGACTCTTCGACATCGGTGACTCGACCCAGCCGGGCACGGTCACCGTCATCCCACCGAAGGACTCCGGTCTGGCCTCGTTCTCCGGCTGCGTCGGAACAGGACCCACGACCGGAGCCTTGTCGGGCTGCTCGATCCCCGCTAACTCCAGCTACAACGGCAAGTGGGAGACGATCTCCGTCCCAATACCGTCGAACTACACCTGCAACTATCTGAGTACGACCGGCTGCTGGGTCACCCTGATGTACAACTACGGGTCGGGCCAACCCAGCGACACGACGTCGTGGCAGGCCAGCCTGGACGGCACGCCGGTCCGGCTGACCCAGTAGCCCACCCCCGTTCACGCGAGTGGGCGCCAAAACGCCGAGTGGGCGCCTGTAGGCGCCCACTCGGCGTTTTAGTGGCCACTCGGCGCGAAGAGGGATGTGGCCACTCGGCGCGAAGAGCGAGGTCAGACGGTCAGCGGAGGCGCATCGCGCAGGACGCGTGCCAGTACCCCGTTGACGAAACGGGGCGATTCGTCGGTCGACAGCGCCTTGGCCAGCTCGACCGCCTCGTCGATGCTCACCGCGGGCGGCACATCGTCACTGCGCCAGAGCAGCTCATAGACGCCGATGCGCAGCACGGCCCGGTCGACCCCGGGCATCCGCTCGATCGTCCAGCCGTCGGCATACTCGGTCAGGATCTCGTCGATCCGCACCTGATTGGCATGCACGCCCTGCACCAGTTCGATCGTGTAGTCATTCACCGGCGGATCGGCGAGCGCGACCCGATCGGCCAGGGTCTCGACGGCATCGGTGCCGCGCAGGTCGGCTTCGTAGAGCACGTCGACGGCCCGTTTGCGGGCCTTGCTGCGAGCGGCCACGATCAGCTGTTGATACGGCCGAGATAACGCCCGTCGCGGGTGTCGACCTTGACCTTCTCGCCGGTCGTGACGAACAGCGGCACCTGGATCTCGGCGCCGGTCTCCAACGTCGCCGGCTTGGTGCCGCCGGTGGAGCGGTCGCCCTGCAGGCCCGGGTCAGTGTGGCTGATCAGCAGCTCGACGCTGGTCGGCAGCTCGATGTAGAGCGCGAGCCCCTCGTGGACCGCGACTACGGCTTCGGTGTTGTCGAGCATGTAGTTGGCGTTCTCGGACACGGTCGCCGACGGGACGCTGAGCTGCTCGTAGGTCTCGCCGTCCATGAAGACGAAGTCGTCGCCCTCGCGGTAGAGGAACGTCATGGCCCGCTTGTCGACGCTGGCCGTCTCGACCTTGGTGCCGGCGTTGAAGGTACGGTCGACGACCTTGCCCGACAGCACGTTCTTCAACGTCGTGCGGACGAAGGCCCCGCCTTTGCCGGGTTTGACGTGCTGAAACTCCACGACCGTCCAGAGCTGCCCGTCGATATTGAGCACCAGGCCGTTCTTCAGGTCATTCGTCGTTGCCACGCTGGATCTGTCTCCTGGATCTGAATCCGCCCAAAAGGTTCGGGCCAATGGGCGAGTCTACTCAATGAGGTCGGCCGAGGACGCCAGCCAGGACAGCGCCAGCACGTAACCCTCGAAGCCGAGCCCGACAATCACTCCGTTGGCGTGCGCGGAGATGTAGCTGTGGTGGCGGAAATCCTCCCGCTGATAGACGTTGCTGATGTGCACCTCGATCAGGGGGGCGGTCAGCATCGCGCAGGCATCGCCGAGGGCGACCGAGGTGTGCGTGAGCGCGCCGGCGTTGAGCACGACCGAGGTGTCCTCATCGGCCGCCTCGTGCAGCCAGCCCAGCAGCTCCCCCTCGTGCTCGCTCTGGCGGATCTCGACCTCGAGTTCGAGTTCGACGCCGGCCTCGGTGAGTAGCTCGACCAGTTCGCTGTAGCTGCGCGCGCCGTAGATCTCGGGCTCACGCGTGCCGAGGCGGGCCAGGTTCGGCCCATTGATCACCAGGACTTTCCGGCTCACGCCGACACCTCCGCGTAGGCCGCGGCGAGCACGGCGGGGTCAGGATCAGCGACGGTAACCGGCTTGGCCAGCGCGTCGAGCAGTACGAAGCGCAGCCGGTTGCCCCGCGCCTTCTTGTCGATCTTCATCGACTCGAGCAGCGACGTGAACGCATCGGCGCGGTAGGTCGTCGGCAACCCGAGTTCGGTGAGGATCGTCCGGTGCCGCAGGGCGGTCGCGTCGTCCAGGCGCCCCAAGGCGCGCGACAGTTCGGCGGCGTAGACCAGCCCGATCGACACCGCGGCGCCGTGGCGCCAGCGATAGCGTTCGGCCCGCTCGATCGCATGGCCCAGGGTGTGCCCGTAATTGAGGATCTCGCGCAGCCCCTGCTCGGTCAGGTCGGCCCCGACGACATCGGCCTTGACCTGCACCGAGCGTTCGATCAACTCCTGTTCGAACGGGTTGCCGGCGACGGCGACCGCGGCCGGGTCCTTCTCGATCAGCTCGAGGATCACCGGGTCGGCGATGAAACCGCACTTGACCACCTCGGCCAGCCCACCCAGGTAGTCGTTGGGCGGCAGGGTGTCGAGCGTGGCCAGATCGCAGATCACGCCGGCGGGCGGATAGAACGCGCCGACCAGGTTCTTGCCGCGGTCGGTGTTGATGCCGGTCTTGCCACCCACGGCCGCGTCGACCATGCCGGCCAGCGTCGTGGCCACATGCACGACCCGGATGCCACGCAGCCAGGCCGCGGCGACCCAGCCGGCCAGGTCGGTGGTCGCGCCGCCACCGAGGCCGACGACGGCGTCGTTGCGGGTGAACCCGATCTGACCCAGCACGTCCCAGCAGAATCCGGCCACCGGCAGGGTCTTTGCGTCTTCGCCGTCGGGAATCTCGATGACGTGGGCGTCGAAGCCGACCTCGAGCAGGTCGGCCCGGACGGCCTCGGCCGTGGTGCGCAGTGTCGGCGGGTGGATGATCGCGACCCGGTCGGCGCCCGTCAGCAGCGGGGCCAACTCCCCCAGCAGGCCCCGGCCGATGATGACGTCGTAGGGCCGCTCGCCGGCGACCGTGATGCGGCTGTTCACGCGCTCACACCGAGCAGCTCGGCGATCTCGAGCGAGACCCGCGAACTCGTGCGCCGGTCAGTGCTCACGATGTGGGTGGCCGCCTCGCGGTAGAGCGGTTCGCGGGCCGCGGCCAGCGCGCCAAGGGAGGCGCTGGGGTTGTCGGCCAGCAGCGGGCGGCCCCGGCCGTCCCCGACCCGATGGGTCAGAGTCCGGATGGAGGACTTCAACATGACCACGGGCACGCCACTGCGCGCCAACGTTTGTCGCGTATCCGGATCGAGGATGGCGCCGCCGCCGAGCGACAGCACGCCGTCAAAGCTGCGCAGCGCCTCGGCGATGACCTCGGCCTCGAGCGTGCGGAAGGCCGGCTCGCCCTGACTGGCGAAGATCTCGGCCACCGACTGGCCGGCCCGTTCCTCGATCAGCACGTCGGAGTCGGCGAACGCGACACCCAACCGGTTGGCCAGCCGGCGCCCAGAGGTGGTCTTGCCCGAGCCCGGAAGTCCGATCAGCACCACCCGCGGCGTCATGGCGCGGCCAGTCCGCGCTCGGCCAGACGCTTGAGGTAGCCGGCCACGTTGCGTCGGGTCTCCCCGATCGAATCCCCGCCGAACTTCTCGAGCAGGGCCTGGGCCACCACCAGCGCGACCATCGCCTCGGCCACCACCGCCGCGGCGGGCACGGCGCAGACGTCGGAGCGTTGGTTGATCGCGACCGCCGGTTCGCCGGTCTCGATGTCGATCGTGCGCAGTGCACGCGGGATGGTCGAGATGGGCTTCATCGCTGCGCGAACCCGCAGCACCTCGCCGGTGCTCATGCCGCCCTCGACGCCCCCGGAATGCCCGGAGACCCGCCGGATCGTGCCGTCTTCGCGAACGATCTCGTCCTGGGCCAACGAGCCGCGGATGCGAGCCAGCTCGAACCCGTCCCCGACCTCGACGCCCTTGATCGCCTGAATGCCCATCAACGCGGCGGCCAGACGGGCGTCCAGCCGGCGTTCGCCGTGCACGAAGCTACCCAGTCCCGGCGGGAGCCCGTAGGCGACGACCTCGACGACGCCACCAAGGGTGTCCCCCGCGCGCTTGGTCTCATCGATCTCGGCCACCATGGCGTCGCTGGCGGCTCGGTCCAGACAGCGCACGGGCGAGGCGTCGACGACCGGGGTGTCGCCCGGCCCCGGAATCACGCCGTCCGGGGCGCTGACCGAGCCGATCGACACCACGTGACTGAGGATCTCGATACCGGCGACCTGACGCAGCAGGCCCCGTGCGACCGCGCCCATCGCCACTCGGGCCGCCGTCTCGCGCGCACTGGCCCGTTCGAGCATCGGGCGGGCATCCTCGGCGTCGTACTTCTGCATCCCGGCCAGGTCGGCGTGCCCGGGACGGGGTCGGGTCAGGGGTGCATTGCGGGCCTGTTCGGCCAGCAGGTCGGCATCGACCGGATCGGCCGACATCACCGTCTCCCACTTGGGCCATTCGGTGTTGCCGACGCGGATCGCCACCGGCCCGCCCATGGTCAGCCCGTGGCGGACCCCGCCGGTGAGCTCGACCTCGTCCTGCTCGAACTTCATCCGGGCCCCGCGGCCGTAACCCAGTCTCCGCCGGGCCAGCTGCTCGGCGATATCACCCGTCGTCACCTCGACGCCGGCCGGCAGCCCGTCGAGGATCGCGACGAGGGCAGGGCCGTGCGACTCTCCGGCGGTTATCCAGCGCAACACAGCGTCAAGTCTGTCAGACCGTCACCGCAGAGCGCTGGGGACAAGCTGGAAGGCGAAGACGAGGAACGCCCCCAGAATGAGCGCCGGCCCGAGCGGAATGGCCGACTTCATCGACGCCCGCCGCATCAGCACCAGCGGCAGCGAGACGATCGAGGCGATCACGAAGCCCGCGAGCATCCCGTAGACGACGTAGCCCCAACTCAACCAGCCCAGGCAGGCGGCCAACACGCCCCCGAGTTTCACGTCACCCAGCCCGAACGGGGCGAACAGCGCGAGCGCGAAGAACAGCGCCAAGATCACCAGCGCGGCCAGGGCGGCGCGCACCAATGCCGACCAGTCGTGGTGGCCGATCGAGGCGACGGGCAGCAACACGACGGCGGCTGCCGCAGCGGCGAACACGAGCCGGTCGGGCAGGCGATGATGCTCGAAGTCGATGATCACCAGTGGCGTGCAGACGACGGCCAGGACCAGCCAGAGCGGCAGCAGCGACGTCCAGCCGGCTCCGCGCCCGCCCAGCGCCCCGAGCACGACGGCGGTGACGGCAACGCCGACCCATCGGCGGGCGCCCGCCGACGTCCCCACCCACCACCGCGCGTTCTCGCGGTCGGGCACGGTGAGCGTGAGCCGAGCCAGGTAGGGCGATCCGACCAGACCCACAGCAGCGCCGAGCCCGGCGGCGGTGAGTTGTCCGGACGACATGGCTGTGCAGCTTACGGTGGGGCCGTGATCAGCTTCGATGCCATCGTGCTGGCCGGCGGGTCGGCCCGGCGCCTGGACGGGGCCGACAAGCCGCTCGTCGAGGTCCGCGGCCGGCCGATGCTTGCCCACGTGCTCGACGCGGTGAGCGGGGCGCGCCAGGTGGTCGTCGTGGGGCCGACGCGGCCGCACCTGGGCAACGTCACCTGGCGGCAGGAGGATCCGCCGGGGGGCGGACCGGTCGCAGCGCTGCGGGCCGGCATCGACGCCGTCACCGCCGACGTCGTGCTCGTGCTGGCCGCGGACCTGCCCGACATCGGGCCGGCCGTGGCCGAGTTGCTCGGGCGCCTCGGTCCGGCTCCGTTGGCCCTACTGGTCACTGACGACCGGCCGAACTACCTGGCGGCGGCCTGGCGCACCGGGGCATTGCGCGCCGGCTTGGCCGAGTGCGGCCCGTCCATGCGCAGCCTGATCGAACCGCTGCCGTGGGTACCGGTGATCGATGAGCAGGGCTGGGGCCGCGACTGCGATACCTGGCCGGAGATCGAACGGGCGAGAGGATCGCAGACATGACCGAACTGGACGCGTGGCTGGCGCAACTGGGGGCCGCGCTCGGGATCGACCCGGCCGTAGTCGACGTGGACCTGCTGCTGGACGTGGCCCGCGACGCGGCACACAGTGTGGCCCGCCCAGCCGCCCCACTGACCACGTTCCTGGTCGGCCTGGTCGCGGGTGCCAACGGCGGTGATGCGAACGCGATCCGAGCGGCAGCCGACGTGGCTCAGCGGCTGGCGTTGGGCCACGCCTCAGGCGACTAGCTCCGCGCCGGAGTACAGGTTGCAGCGCCCGTCACGGGACAGCCCGGCCAGCAGCAGGCCCTGCGCGCGACACAGATCCACGGCCAGGCTGGAGGGCGCCGAGACCGCGACGATGCCCGCCACTCCGGCGGCGACCGCCTTCTGCACGATCTCGAAGGACACCCGGCCGCTGACGACGAGCAGCAGGTCGGTCGCCGGCAGCGCATCGTCGAACAGGGCCCGCCCGATCACCTTGTCGACGGCGTTGTGGCGGCCGATGTCCTCGCGCACGTGGCGCAACTCGCCCGCGGCGCTGGCCAGCGCGGCAGCGTGCAGGCCACCGGTGCGGGCGAAGGCGCGCTGCAGCGGGCGCATCAGCTCGGGCAGGGCGGTCAGCGTGGCGGCGGGGACCGTCCAGCCCGGAGAGTGCGGCGCGCTCGTCGACAACGGGCTCAAGTCGAGCAGGTCCGCGCTGCACACGCCGCAGGCGGCCGACGTGAGGTAGGCCCGCGGTCGGGGCGCGCGTACCCCGTCGGCGAGGGTCACGTGCACCCGGTCGGTCTCGTCCTCCCAGCAGGCCCGCAGTTGCCGGACGTCGGCCGCGGCCCGGACCCCCGACTCGACGACCAGCCAGCCCGCGGCCAGCTCGAGGTCATGCCCCGGCGTGCGCATCAGCGTGGCCAGCACCTCACCGTCCAATGCCAGCACGAGCGGCGCTTCGACGGCCAGTTCGTCCGCGACGTTGGACTGCTCGTCCGCGCGTACCCGCACGATCGCACGTCGGGTGACCATCGAACTCATGTCCCCACCCTAGGTGCCGCTAGCCCGCCGTGCTGGTCGTGCTCCCCAGCACGCCCGGGGGAAGTGCCGCCCGCATCGCCTCGAGGGGTGGGTGCTGTCCGGTCATCAGGTGGACCTGGGCCGCCGCCTGGTGCAACAGCATGCAGGCGCCGCTGACCACCGTCGCCCCTGCCCGCTGGAAGGCAGCCGCCAGCGCGGTCGGCCACGGGTCGTAGACGACGTCGAGCAACGCCTGGTCCGACCGCCACTTCCGGGCGGCGAACGGGTCGGCGGCCCCACTGGGCAACGTCGAGACGATCAGGTCGGCGTCGAAGTTGGCGGCGCCGAAGTCGCGCACGCTGAGACCGATCCCGAGCCGGTCGGCGCACGCGCGCAACTCGGCCGTGCGGCTCACGTCCCGAACGGCGACCTCGATCTGGGCCAGGTCGAGCGAGCTCAGCGCCGCGAGCGCATTCTGGGCCGTCCCGCCCGCGCCCAGCAGCAGCGCCGTGCCCGGCTGCACCCGGCTCTCGACCAGTGCGCCGATCAGCCCGGCGACATCGGTCGTCGACGCGTGCCAGCCGCCGGGCACGGGCGTCAGGGTGTTGGCGGCGCCGATCGTCGCGGCCAGCGGGTCCACCGAGACGGCAACGTCGAGCAGGGCGCGCTTCAACGGCATCGTGCACGAGAATCCGGCCCAGTCCCCGCGGGTACTCAGCACACCGGGGAGTTCGTCCACGCCGCAGTCGATGGCCTCATACGTCCAGTCCAGGCCGAGGGCGGCGTACGCCGCGCGATGCAGGACGGGAGACAGTGAATGCGTTATCGGGCGACCAAGTACCGCCGCGTGCCTCACGGGGCCGCACAACCCCAGTTGTTGGCGTAGCACTTCTGCTGAGCGGCGGTGAAGTCGGCCTGGTCGCTGTAGAAGCCGAGGTGTCCGGCCGCGTCGTCATTCACGTAGTACAGCCAGGTCCCGGCCGGCGGATTCACCGCGCCGGTCATCGACGTCTCGCCCGGACTACCGATCGGCGTCGGCGGCAGCCCCTTGTTGAGGTAGGTGTTGTACGGACTGACCAGCGTGGCGTAGACGACCTTGGCCGGGTCGAGGCCCTGCATCTTGGCCGCGTAGGCACTCGTCGCATCGATCTGCAGCGGCATGCCCGCGGCCAGCCGGTTGAGGATGACTCGGGCCACCTTCCCGGAGTCATCAGCGAACTTGACCTCGGCCTGGGCAATCGAGGCGATGGTCAGTGCGGCGTAGGGCGTGATGCCCATCTTGACCGCCGCAGAGGCAAAGCCGAGCTGGCGGTCCTCGGCGACGTAGCGGGCGACCAGGATCTCGATCGCGTCATCGGCCGTGGTCCCCGGATCGAACTGATACGTCGCCGGGTACAGGAATCCCTCGAGCGTCTTGAGCGAACCCGAGGTCGGCGCGTACCCACCAGGGGCGAGTTCTACGCCCTTGTCGGCGGCTTGCTGAACCGTGGCGGTGCTCAGGCCGAGCGCGGTGGCCAGCTTGGCCACGATCTCCTTCTCGATCAGGCCTTCCGGGATCACGACGTTCGTGTTCACCGCCGAAGCCGGGTTGAGCAACAGGTCAAGGGCCGAGCTGGCCGACATGCGCTTGCGCAGCTTGTAGTAACCCGGCGCGATGTTGCTGGAGTTGCTGTTGGCGGCAGCGGCCGTGCGAAACGCGTTGACCGAACCGACGACCCCCGCGTGGGTCAACGTCTGGCCGATCGCGTCGATGCCGTCGCCCTGCTGCACCTGAATCGTGACCGAGCCGGTGCCCGAGCCGCTGTAGTCCTTGGACGAGGAACCGCCGTTGAAGATCAACACCGCGGTGAGGCCGGCCGCGGCCAGCACCAACACGATCAGCACGGCGAAGAAACGCCGGCGCCGGACGCGCCGTTGGGCGCCACGGCGGCGGGAGCGAGACGACGGCGCATACGGCCCCCCGGTCGACTGGTCCGGGCCGACGGCCTCGTCCTCGTGCGGCTCCTCGCCGAACAGCAGCACATGGGGGTCGCCGGAATCGGGGTACTCCGACTCGTCGACGTCGAAGCTCACCCGCCCAAACTCCATCCTTGTGGCCGCGGCCAGGCGGCGTTCACCATGGGGCGCTCAGGCCGAGCGCCGGCTGTCCAACCAGTGCTGGAGCAGCACGACCGCGGCCGCCTGATCGACGACGGCCCGCCCCGCCTTTCCACGAATACCACGACTGGCGAGCGTACGCTGCGCGCTGACCGTACTGAGCCTCTCGTCGATCAGCTCCACCGGAATTGGGGCGATACGGGAGGCTAAATCACCTGCATAACTTCGCGCCATCTCAGCTGAGGAACCCTCGCGACCGGCCAGGGTGATCGGCAGTCCGACGACAACTCCGGCAACATCCTCGTCTACGACAAGCGCGACGATCGCCTCGAGATCGGACCCGCTTGCCGCGTTGCGGACCAGCGTCGCCACCGGCGAGGCGATGAGCCCGTATGGATCGCTGCGGGCCACCCCGACCCGGACCGTGCCGACGTCAACGCCCAACCAGACGCCGATGCGGTCGCTCACGGGTCAGCGGCTGGCGATTGCGGCCTGCACGGCCGCGAACGCTTCAGCCAACTTGCCGGCGTCCCCGCCGGCGCCCTGCGCCAGATCCGCCTTGCCGCCTCCGCGCGCGCCCAGCACCGGAGCGAACGCCGTCACGATGTCGCCCGCGCGCAGGCCGGCGTCCTGCCCGGCCTGATTCACCGCGGCGACGAAGGCGACCCCGTTCTCGGCCGGTGACGCGATCAACACCGCGGCCGGGTCGCTGACGCGCAACCGCCCGCGCACGTCCAGCACGAGTGAACGCAGATCGTTTCCGCCCACCCCGGGTGGGGCCTCGGCCAGGACGAGCTGGGTCGAGCCGATCTGCTGCACGCCCGCCGCGATCGTCGCCGCCGACGAGAGCACCTGCGCGGCGCGCAACCGATCGAGCTCGCGTTCGGCGTTCTTCAGCCGCTCCAAGGACGCGGCGATTCGCTCCGGGAGCTCCTCGACCGGGGTCTTGAACTCCCCGGCGAGCTGGTGGACGAGAACGTGTTCGCGCGCCAGGTAGCGGAACGCGTCCAAGCCGACGAGGGCCTCGACCCGTCGAACCCCTGATCCGATCGAGGCTTCCCCGAGCAGCTTGACCAGACCGATGACCGAACTGCGCTCGACGTGGGTGCCACCGCAGAGCTCGCGGGAGTAGTCGCCGATCTCGACGACCCGCACTTGGTCGCCGTACTTCTCGCCGAACATCGCGATCGCGCCGATGCGCCGCGCCTCCTGCTGATTGGTCACGAACCAGCGCACATCCAGGTCGCGCAGCAGGACCTCGTTGATCTCGTCCTCGATGTCGTCGAGGACGCTCGTGGACACCGCGCCGGGCGTCTTGAAGTCGAAGCGCAGCCGTCCGGGCGCGTTCAGCGATCCGGCTTGCGCCGCGGTGTCGCCGAGGTTGCGCCGCAGCGAGGTGTGCAGCAGATGCGTCGCCGAGTGGCTGCGCGAGATCGCCCGTCGGCGGCCGGTGTCGACCTCGGCCAGGGCCTGATCCCCCGGACGCAGTTCGCCGCTGATCACGCGGACACGGTGGGCGATCAGTCCGGGCAGCGGCGCCTGCACGTCGATGACGTCGAGCACCGCTTCGCGGCCCGGCTCCGTTGATCAGCAGGCGGCCCCAGTCCGGTTGCTGACCGCCGCCCTCGGCGTAGAAGGGCGTCACGTCGAGCACGACCAGAACCTCGTCGCCCTCGCTCGGCCGCCGCGAGCAGACCCTCGTCGCCGATCAGGGCATTGACGGTCGACTCGCGCACCACCTCGCGATAGCCGGTGAACTCGTTCGGGCCGAGGTCCAGGGCGGCCCGGAACACCGACAGGTCGCCGTGGCCGGTCTTCTTGGCCTGCGCATCGGCCTTGGCCCGCGAGCGTTGCTCGGCCATCAGCCAGCGAAAGCCGACCTCGTCGACCGCAATTCCCTGCTCCGCGGCCATTTCCAGGGTGAGGTCGATCGGGAAGCCGTAGGTGTCGTGCAGCCGGAAGGCCTGATCGCCGGACAGCGATGCCCCCTTGGCCGCGCGGATCTCGGCGACCGCCGTGTCGAAGATCGTCGTTCCGGCCCGCAGCGTCGAACGAAACGCCTCTTCCTCGGCGTAGGCGTAGGTCGAGATGCGCTCGAAGTCGCTGGCCAACTCGGGGTAGGACGGCGACATGCAGTCACGCGAAACCGGCAGCAGCTCCGGCAGCGCCGGGTCCTCGTAGCCGAGCAGGCGCATTGAGCGCACGGCGCGGCGGATGATGCGGCGCAGGACGTAGCCGCGCCCCTCATTGCTGGGCGTCACGCCGTCGCCGATCAGCATCAGCGCGGTGCGCACGTGATCGGCGATGACCCGCAGCCGCACATCGTCGGGGTGCGACTGGCTGCGCCGCGTGGCCGGAATGGGCGCCGTAGACCTTGCCGGCGAGCTCGGCCGCGCGCTCGAGCACCGGTCGGGTCTCGTCGATCTCGTAGAGGTTGTCGACGCCCTGCAGCAGCACGGCCATGCGTTCCATGCCCATACCGGTGTCGATGTTCTTGGCCGGCAGTTCGCCGAGGATCGGGTAGTCCTCCTTCGAGGTACCCGCGCCGCGCACGTTCTGCATGAAGACCAGGTTCCAGAACTCCATGTAACGGTCTTCGTCGACCTCCGGGCCGCCCTCGGAGCCGTAGTCCGGACCGCGGTCGTAGTACAGCTCGCTGCAGGGACCGCACGGACCCGGAATGCCCATCGACCAGAAGTTGTCGGCCTTGCCGCGGCGCACGATGCGCTCCATCGGCAGACCGATCTCGCGGTGCCAGATGTCGATCGCGTCGTCGTCATCGAGATATACGGTGGCCCAGATGCGGTCACCGTCCAGGCCGAACCCACCGTCGGCGACCGCGCGCGTCGACAGGTCCCAGGCCAGCCGGATCGCCTCGGCCTTGAAGTAGTCACCGAAGCTGAAGTTGCCGTTCATCTGGAAGAACGTGCCGTGACGCGTGGTCTTGCCGACCTCTTCGATGTCCTGGGTCCGGATGCACTTCTGGATGCTGGTCGCCCGCGGGTACGGCGATGGCTGCTGCCCGACGAAGTACGGGACGAACTGCACCATGCCCGCGTTGATGAACAGCAGGTTGGGATCGTCGAAGGGCAGTGGGGCCGACGGGACCACGACGTGGCCGTTGTCCTGGAAGTGTCCGAGGAAGCGTCGGCGGATCTCCGCCGATCTCATCGAGGCGGCCGGTTGGCCAGCGTCGGCGTGCCGTCGTCCTCGATTCCGACCGCCTGCCGCAGTTCGGCTTCGCGCTCGTGCATCGCGGCCCGCACGTCGGCGCTGAACTCGCCGATGCTCTCGGCCAGGTCGGACAGGCCCGCGCCGATGCTCTTCGAGATGCCGGTGGGGGTAAGGCGCTCCGCGGCCTGGGTGAGCTTGCGGAAGGCCAGGACGCCCAGAGTGACGCCGAGAGCGAGCCAGAACAGGCGCCTCATCGGGCGCTCCGGCGACGGCGGCGGCGGTCGGCCGCGGCGGCTTGCTTGCGGTTGCGGGCCAGCGTGCGCCGCACACCGTAGGAGAAGGAGGCCATCTTGATCAGCG
This sequence comes from uncultured Actinomycetes bacterium, assembly GCA_963828015.1. Lineage (GTDB taxonomy): Bacteria > Actinomycetota > Actinomycetes > Mycobacteriales > Jatrophihabitantaceae > CAVPUA01. The sequence continues at coordinate 365,762 of CAWHCD010000006.1, read as the reverse complement.
GCCCGCCCACAGTGCTGGTGGCGATCGACGTCAGCGCCGAGGCGTTCGCGGTCATCACGCTGACGTCCTTGGTGACCGAATCGAGGGATTCCAGCTGCGTGTTCACCGTGGCCAGAGTCACCTGCGCGCTCTCGAGCAGCGGGGCCGCGCCCTCGTTGGTCTTGCGGATCGCCAGCGTCGCCTCATCGAGGGTCTTGCCGAGCTTGATCAGCGCGAACGCAATGAAAAACACCAGCACGACGAAGGCGCCGGCCGCGATGAGCCCAGCGATCGCCCCTGCGGACACGCGGATCCTCCTCCTACTGAATGGACGTCTTGCTGAGCCTATCGGTTGCGCGCCGCGCTATTCGGCGCCACTGTCGGCTATCTGGTCCGGGGCGGCGTCGGTGGCGGTATCCGTCCCCCTGATGGCCGCCCGCAGGCGGGGCAGGCGTTGCGCCAGTTCGCGCTCGGCACCACGCGTGCTGGGGGTGTAATAGTCGCGCCCGACCAACTCATCGGGCGGGTACTGCTGGGCCACGATGCCTTCGGAGACATCGTGGGGGTAGTGGTAACGCTGCGCGTGCCCGAGCTTGGCCGCGCCGGGGTAGTGCCCGTCGCGCAGTGGCAGTGGGACCGCACCGGCCCGGCCGGCCTTGACGTCGGCCTGGGCGGCACCGATCGCGCTGATGACCGCGTTCGACTTGGGCGCCAGCGCCAGATGGATCACCACCTGGGCCAGGTTGATTCGCGCCTCGGGCATCCCGATCAGCGCGACCACCTGAGCGCCTGCGGTCGCGGCCAGCAACGCGGTGGGATCGGCCAGTCCGATGTCCTCGCTGGCGAGCACGACCAGGCGGCGGGCGATGAACCGCGCGTCCTCGCCCGCCTCGAGCATGCGGGCCAGGTAGTGCAGAGCGGCGTCGACGTCCGAACCGCGGATGGACTTGATGAAAGCACTGATCACGTCGTAGTGCTGATCACCGTCGCGGTCATAGCGCACGGCCGCGGTGTCGACCGCCTGCTCCAGCGTGGGCAGGTCGATCACGTCCGCACCCGCGGCCGCGGCGGTACCGGCCGCCGCCTCGAGGGCGGTCAGGGCCCGCCGGGCATCGCCGTCCGACATCCGGACCAGGTGGGCGAGCGCGTCCTCGTCCAGGGTCAAGCTGCCGCCGAGGCCCCGTTCGTCGGTCAGGGCCCGGCCAACCAGGCGCACGATGTCGGCGTCGGTCAGTGGTTCCAGGGTGAGAAGCAGGCTGCGCGACAACAACGGGGAGACGATCGAGAAGAACGGGTTCTCGGTGGTCGCGGCCACCAGGGTCACCGTGCGAGTCTCGACCGCGCCCAGCAAGGAGTCCTGCTGGGTCTTGGAGAAGCGGTGGATCTCGTCGATGAAGAGCACGGTCTGGCGGCCGTTGAAGCTGAGCTCGCGCTTGGCCGACTCGATGACCGCCCGCACTTCCTTCACTCCGGCGTTGAGGGCCGACAGCTGCTCGAAGCGCCGGTTGGTCGCCGAGGCGACGATGAGCGCGAGCGTCGTCTTGCCGGTTCCCGGCGGGCCGAACAGGATCAGCGACATCGGCGAATCGCCCTCGACCAGGCGCCGCAGCGGCGAACCGCTGACCAACAGGTGCTGTTGGCCTACGACCTCGTCGAGGGTGCGGGGGCGCATCCGGGCCGCCAACGGAGAGTTGGGATCGACCGTCTCGGGATCGCGGTCGAAGAGACTGGGTCCGGACATACGGCCAGCCTAGGACCGCCCGCGGACGGCGGTGACCGACCAACGCTGCGACGGACTAAGGCTGGGGCGCCGCGTCGACGCCGGCCTCCTTGCGTTGCGCCGCGGTGATCGGGGCCGGCGCCGCCGTCAACGGGTCGAACCCGCCACCCGTCTTGGGGAAGGCGATGACGTCGCGGATCGACTCGGTGTGCGAGAGCAACGCGCAGATCCGGTCCCAGCCGAACGCGATGCCGCCGTGCGGCGGGGCCCCGAACGCGAAGGCGTCGAGCAGGAAGCCGAACTTGGACTGCGCCTGCTCCGCGTCCAGGCCCATCACCTCGAACACCCGCTGCTGAATGTCGGCGCGGTGGATACGGATCGAGCCACCACCGATCTCGTTGCCGTTGCAGACCAAGTCGTAGGCGTAGGCCAGGGCCGAACCGGGGTCGGTGTCGAAGGTGTCGAAGAACTCGGGCTTGGGCGAGGTGAACGCGTGATGCACCGCGGTCCAGGCGCCGGTTCCCACCGCGACGTCGGTGCTGTCGGCCACCGCCTCGAACAGCGGCGCGTCGACCACCCACAGGAACGACCATTGGCTCTCGTCGATCAGCTCCAGCCGTCGCCCGATCTCGACCCGGGCCGCCCCGAGCAGCGGCCGGGCCTTGGCCGCGCGGTCGGCGGCGAAGAACACACAGTCGCCCGGTTGGGCGCCCACGGCCTGGGCCAGTCCGGCTCGCTCGGCGTCGGAGAGGTTCTTGGCCACCGGTCCACCGAGCTCACCGTCCTCACCGATCAGCACGTAGGCCAGTCCGCGCGCGCCGCGCTGCTTGGCCCACTCCTGCCAGGCGTCGAGTTGCTTGCGCGGCTGCGCTGCGCCACCGGCCATGACGACCGCGCCGACGTACTCGGCCTGGAAGACCCGAAACGGCGTCTGGGCGAAGTAGGCGGTGACGTCGGTGAGTTCCAGGTCGAAGCGCAGGTCGGGCTTGTCCGAGCCGTAGCGGGCCATCGCGTCTTCGTAGGTCATCCGCGGAATCGGTGCGGGAATCTCGTGCTGGGCCAGCGATTTCCAGAGCGCGCGCACGATCGACTCACCGACGGCGATCACGTCGTCCTGGTCGACGAAGCTCATCTCGATGTCGAGCTGGGTGAACTCCGGTTGGCGGTCGGCCCGGAAGTCCTCGTCGCGATAGCAGCGGGCAATTTGGTAGTAGCGCTCCATCCCGCCGACCATCAGCAGCTGCTTGAACAGCTGCGGTGACTGCGGCAGGGCGTACCAGCTGCCGGGCTGCAGCCGGGCCGGAACGAGGAAGTCACGGGCTCCTTCGGGCGTGGAACGGGTCAGCGTCGGCGTCTCGATCTCGACGAAGCCCTGCTCGTGCAGCGTGGTGCGGGCCAGGCGGTTGGCCTCGCTGCGCAGCCGCAGGGCATTGCCCGACGCCGGTCGCCGCAGATCGAGGTAGCGGTACTTGAGCCGGGCCTCCTCACCGACCGTGGACGTCTCATCGATCGGGAACGGCAGCGGCGCGGACTCGTTGAGCACCACCACACCGGCGGCGACGACCTCGATCTCGCCGGTGGCCAGACGCGGGTTGATGTTGCCCTCAGTGCGTACCCGCACCTCGCCGGTGACCGCCAGACACCACTCGTTGCGCAGATCGTGCGCGATCTCGTCGTCGCGGACGACGACCTGCACCACGCCGGAGGCATCGCGCAGATCGATGAACGCCACGCCGCCGTGGTCGCGGCGGCTGCCGACCCACCCGGTCAGGGTCACGGTCAGTCCGGCGTCGGATGCTCGCAGCGTTCCTGCGGCGTGCGTGCGGATCACGAAACTTTCTCCTTCAAGGTCATCACCAACGAGTCGAGCGGGTAGGCGAGCTGATCGGTGCTGCGCAGGTCCTTGACCTGGGCCTGCCCGGCCTGGAGATCACGGTCGCCCACGACGACGGCATACCGCGCGCCCGAGCGATCAGCACCCTTCATGGCCCCCTTGAGGCCACGGCTGCCGTAGGCCAGGTCGACGCGCACGCCGGCTGCCCGCAGCTGTCCGGCCAGGACGACGCAGTGCGCACGGGCCGCGTCTCCCAGCGGCACCAGGAACACGTCGACGCGGGCACTGTCACCCAGATCAAGGCCCTCGGCCTGAGCCGCCAGGATCGTGCGGTCGATGCCGAGGCCGAAGCCGATACCCGACAACGGCTGGCCACCGAGCTGGGCCATCAGCCCGTCATAACGACCGCCGCCGCCCATGCCGGACTGGGCCCCGAGCCCGGAGTGGACGAACTCGAACGTCGTCTTGGTGTAGTAGTCGAGCCCGCGCACCAGCCGGGGGTTGATGACGTAGGCCACCCCGAGCGCGTCCAGGTGGGCGCGTACTTCGGCGAAGTGGGCCGCGCAGTCGGCGCAGAGGTGATCGAGCATCAACGGGGCGGCGGCGAGCGCGGCCTGTAGTTCGGGCCGCTTGTCGTCCAGCACCCGCAGCGGGTTGACCTGGGCCCGCGCCCGCGTGGCCTCGTCCAGGTCCAGGCCGTCCAGGTAGGCGCTGAGCGTGGCCCGATAGGCCGGGCGGCACGTGTCGTCGCCGAGCGAGGTCAGGTCGAGGCGGAACCTGCGCAGGCCCAACTCGCGGTAGCCGGCGTCGGCGATGGCAATAACCTCGGCGTCCAGGGCCGGGTCGTCGACTCCGATCGCCTCGGCGTTGACCTGATAGAACTGCCGACCACGGCCGGCCTGCGGACGCTCGGCCCGAAAGCACGCCCCGACCGTGTAGAGCTTGACCGGCAGCTGGCCGCGATCCAGGCCGTGCTCGATCACCGCCCGCATCACCCCGGCGGTGAGTTCCGGGCGCAGGGTCAGCGAACGCCCACCGCGATCGGTGAACGTGTACATCTCCTTGCTGACCACGTCGGTCGACTCCCCGACCCCGCGCACGAACAGCTCGGTGTGCTCGAACACCGGCAGCTCGGCGTAGCGATAGCCCGCGGCCTCGATCGGGGCCGTCAGGGCGGCCCGGACGGCGACGAACTGTTCGGACTGGGGCGGCAGGTACTCCAGCACCCCCTTGGGGGCCGAGACGGCGCTCGTCATTGCGCTCCTCGAAGGTAGGGGTTGCTCACGCGCTCCCGGCCGATCGTCGTGGACGGCCCGTGCCCGGCGTGCACGACCATCTCATCCGGCTTGGGCAGGACGACGCGCTGCAGCGACTCGCTCATCGCCGCCGTCGAACCGCCCGGCAGATCCATGCGCCCGATCGACCCGGCGAACAGCAGATCCCCGCTGAACATGGTCTGGTCGACGCAGAAGACCACCGAACCGGCCGTGTGCCCCGGCGCGTGCTCGACCCGTACGCGCAGGCCGGCCAGCGCCACCTCGTCCTGGTCGTGAACGAGGACGACATCATCGGGTTCGGCGAATGTCAGGCCGGAAATGCCCATGATCGGCGATCCGACCGGCGTGCCGAGCCCCGACCACGGGTCGGCCAGTTGGCGGCGGTCCTCGGCGTGGATATAGGCCGGTACGTCACGCGCCTGGCAGACCGGTACGACCGAGAACGTGTGATCGATATGTCCGTGGGTCAGCAACACCGCCACCGGGTGCAGCCGGTTCTCGGTGATGATCTCCTCGAGCTGCGGCCCCACCCCGATGCCCGGGTCGATGATGACGCACTGCTCACCCGCGGCGGGGGCGAGTACCCAGCAGTTCGTCGCGGTCAGCTCGGACGGGAAACCCGCGATGAACACCCGGCTCCGATCGGTGTAGTTGAGCATCAGCTATGGAAGTCGGCGCCCAGCGCCGCTTTTGTACAGCCTACCGAGCCAGGCCCAGTAGCTTTCCGTACACTGCCCCGGAGACAGCGCTCCGCCAGGCGCCCGCAAACCCGTGCTTTTTCAGAAAGGTTCCCCCGAGTGCCGACGAACAAGCAGCGCCGTGAAGCCTCGCGCCGTCACCTCGAACGCCAGTTGCAGCGTCGGCAGCAGGAGGCGGCCCGCCGCAAGCAGCGCACGGTGATCGCGACCGTGGTCGGAATCGTCGCCGTCCTGGCCGTCATCGGCGTAGTCATCGCGGTCTCCGGCGGGAGCGGCAAGAAGTCGCCGTCTGCGTCGGGCTCGTCCTCGGCCTCGGCCTCGGCCTCACCGTCGGCGAGCACCGCCGCGGCCAAGACCGCTGGCCCGTGCGGGTACACCCAGAGCGGCACGCCGACCAAGGATGTAGGGGTGCCGCCGGATCCGGCCCCGACACCTACCACGACCCGGGTTGTCAGCGTCACGACCAGCCAGGGGGCGATGACGTTCACCCTCGACGGCGCCGCCGCCCCGTGCAACGTGCAGAGCATCGCCTTCCTGGCCACGCAGGGGTACTACGACAACTCCCCTTGCCACCGCCTGGTCACCAGCGGGATCTACGTTCTGCAGTGCGGTGACCCGAGCGGCACCGGTTCGGGTGGCCCGGGCTACACCGTCAACGACGAGAACCTGACCGCGGCTGACTACACCCAGGTCGGCACGATCGCCATGGCCAACAGCGGGGCCAACACCAACGGCAGCCAGTTCTTCATCATCTGGAAGGACTCGAGCACCTTGCCGAAGTCCTACACAGTGATCGGCAAGGTCACGGCGGGCATCGATGTCGTGCAGAAGGTCGCAGCCGCCGGCGACGACGGGTCGAACGGCACGGGTGACGGCAAGCCCAAGTTGGCGATCACGATCACCAAGATGACCGTTGCGCCGCCCGTCACCGGCACCGGTACGTTCGTCACCCCGTCCCCGACCGCCCCGGCGACGTCGAGCCCGGCGGCCTCAACGCCCGCTGCCTCGACGGCCGCTTCCGGCACCGCGACTACCACCGCGAGCGCTTCGGCGGCCGGTTAACGCGCCGCGTCTGCTTTATGAACGGCCGCTCAGCGGCCGGCAATCAGTTGGCACTGACCCGATAGACGTCATACACGCCCTCGACGTTGCGGATCGTGCGCAGCAGGTGCCCGAGGTGCTTGGCTTCGGCCATCTCGAAGGTGAACTTGCTGACCGCGACCCGGTCTCGGTTGGTCGAGACCGCGGCCGACAGGATGTTCACGCGCTCGTCGGAGAGCACCCGGCTGACGTCGGACAGCAGCCGATGACGGTCCAGCGCCTCGACCTGGATCGAGACGACGAACACCGAGTCCGGCGACGGCGCCCACTCGACCTCGACCAGCCGCTCCGGCTGCTGCATCAACTCGGCCGCGTTCGTACAGGAGCGGCGGTGCACCGACACTCCCCCGCCGCGGGTGACGAAGCCGAGGATGTCATCGCCGGGCACCGGCGTGCAGCAGCGGGCCAGCTTGACCCAGACGTCGCTGACGCCCTTGACCATGACGCCCGCGTCGGGGCGCCGGGACGTGACGTCGGGTGAGTGCTGGGCCGGGATCGCCGTCTCGGCGATGTCCTCGACCGCCCCCTCGGGCCCGCCCAGCGAAGCCACGATGCGCTGCACGACGTGCTGGGCCGAGACGTGCCCTTCACCGATCGCGGCGTAGAGCGCGGTGATATTGGCCAGGTGCAGTTCGCGGGCCACGTTGAGCAGGGTGTCGCCACCGAGCAGGCGCTGCAGCGGCAGCGAGGCCTTGCGCATGGCCCGCGTCAGGGCGCTCTTGCCCGCCTCGACGGCATCCTCGCGCCGTTCCCGGGCGAACCACTGGCGGATCTTGGTACGGGCGCGCGGCGACTTGACGAAGGTCATCCAGTCCCGTGACGGCCCGGCCCCCTCGGCCTTGGAGGTGAAGACCTCGACCGTGTCGCCGTTGTCGAGCGCGCTCTCGAGCGCCACCAGCTTGCCGTTGACGCGCGCCCCGATGCAGCGGTGGCCGACCTCGGTGTGCACCGCGTAGGCGAAGTCGACCGGCGTCGAGCCTGCCGGCAAGGCGATCACCTCGCCCTTGGGGGTGAAGACGTAGACCTCGCTGCCTTCCAGGTCGAAGCGCAGCGAGTCGAGGAACTCCCCCGGCTCCTGGGTCTCGCGCTGCCAGTCCAGCAGCTGACGCAGCCAGCCCATCTCGTCGGAGACCGCGCTGGGGTCGGCGACCGCGCTGTTCTTGGTCTCCTTGTACTTCCAGTGGGCGGCGATGCCGTACTCGGCCGTGCGGTGCATGGCGTACGTGCGGATCTGCATCTCGACCGGCTTGCCACCCGGACCGATCACCGTGGTGTGCAGCGACTGGTACATGTTGAACTTGGGCATCGCGATGTAGTCCTTGAACCGGCCCGGAACCGGCTGCCAGTTCGCGTGGATCACGCCGAGCGTGCCGTAGCAGTCCCGCTCGGTGTCGACCAGGATGCGGATGCCGACCAGATCGTGGATGTCGGTGAACTCGCGACCGCGCACGATCATCTTCTGGTAGATCGAGTAGTAGTGCTTGGGCCGGCCGGTGACCGTCGCCTTGATCTCCCCGCCCTTGAGGTCGGCGTTGATCCGGTCGATGACTTCGGTCAGGTACGTGTCTCGCGAAGGCGCCCGCTCGGCCACCAGCCGCACGATCTCGTCGTAGCGCTTCGGGTACAACGTGGCGAACGCGAGGTCCTCGAGTTCCCACTTGATCGTGTTCATGCCCAGGCGGTGGGCCAGCGGGGCCAGTACCTCGAGGGTCTCGCGGGCCTTGCGCTCCTGCTTGGCCGGGGGCAGGAAGCGCAGGGTGCGCATGTTGTGCAGCCGGTCGGCCAACTTGATCACCAGGACCCGGGGGTCACGGGCCATCGCGACGACCATCTTGCGGATCGTCTCGGCCTCGGCCGCCTCGCCGAAGCGCACCTTGTCGAGCTTGGTGACGCCGTCGACCAGATGGGTGACCTCGGGCCCGAACTCGGCCTCGAGGTCGGCCAGGGTCAGCCCGGTGTCCTCGACCGTGTCGTGCAGCAGCGCCGCGACCAGGGTGGTGGTGTCCATGCCCAGCTCAGCCAGGATCGTGGCCGCCGCGAGCGGGTGGGTGATGTAGGGGTCGCCGCTCTTGCGCAGTTGCCCGCGGTGGGCCGTCTCGGCCACGTCGTAGCCCCGCTGCAGGAAGCGGGCGTCGGCCTTGGGATGGGCTGCACGGTGAATGGCCAGCAACGGCTCGAGCACCGGCCGGATGACCGTCTGCCGGTTCGGAGTGGTGATCCGGCGGGCCAGCCGGTCGCGCACGCGACGCCGTTGCAGGGTGTTGGCCGCCTCGGGCGGAGCCGGTTCGGTAACGGTCGGGGCAGGCGTCGACGCGTCGACCTCGGTCGACGGGTTCGGGTGAACTGCCTCTGTAGTCAGCTCGTCCTCCTGTCCGCCTTCAGTCTATGCGGTCAGAGCAGCAGCAGCGTCTGCACCGGGGCCGCGGTGATGCGCGCCCGACCGCCGAGAAAGCCGATCTCGAGCAGGGTCGCGATGCTCATCACGTTGGCGCCGCACTCCACCAGCAGATCCGCCGCCGCGGCGAGGGTGCCGCCGGTGGCGAGCACGTCATCGACTAGGAACACCCGTTGCCCGCTCAGGATTCCGGCCGGCAGCTCGATCTCGGCCTGGCCGTACTCCAGGGCGTAGGCCCGCTTGATGGTCGGCGGCGGGAGCTTGCCGACCTTGCGCACGGGCAACATCCCGCAGCCGAGCTCGCGGGCCACCGCGGCGGCAAAGATGAATCCGCGGGCCTCGACTCCGGCCACGAGTTCGATCGAGCCGGCCGCGCTGGCGAACCCGGCCAGGGCGCCGACCGCCGAGGCGAACGCCGCCCCGTCGGCCAGCAGCGGCACGATGTCCTTGAACAGGACCCCGGGCTCCGGGAAGTCCGCGACGTCGCGCAGCCGTGAGGCGACGAAGCGGGCCACCTCGGGCCCGGCGTCGCCGTTGGGTTCGCTCACTTCTTGCGACGCTGGGGCCGTGCACCGGGCCGCGGGGCGGGCGCCGGGCCGACCACGGGACGTTGCGTGCTGCGGCTGGCCGCCAGCGCGAGGTCCTCGGGCGCGGCCTGCGCCTTCTGCGCCTCGCTGGCTCGCTTGGCCGCGACCCGACGGGCCAGTGCCTTGTAGCGGGGATCGCGTTCGGTCAGGTCACAGACGATCGGCGTGGCCAGGAACAGCGACGAATAGGCGCCCGACGCGATACCGATGAACAGGATCAGGGCCAGGTCCTTGATCGTGCCGACCCCCAGGATGCCCGCCCCGACGAACAGCAGCCCGGCCACCGGCAGCAGCGCGATGAGGGACGTGTTGAACGAGCGCATCAGCGTCTGGTTCACCGCGGTGTTGGCCGCTTCGGAGAACGTCATCCGCGAGCCGGCCAGCAGATCCTTGGAGTTCTCGGCCACCTTGTCGTAGACGACGACGGTGTCGTACAGGGAGAAGCCAAGGATGGTGAGCAGACCGACGACGGTCGACGGGGTCAGCAGGAAGCCGACGAGTGAGTAGACCCCGGCGGCCACCAACAGGTCGTGCAACAGGGCGACCAGGCCGCCCACGGCCATTCGCCACTCGTACCGGATCGAGATGTAGATCGTCACCACGATCAGAAAGACGATCAACCCTTCGATCGCCTTGACGGTGATGTCATGGCCCCAGGCCGAGCTGACGGTCGTGACGCTGATCTTGTCCTCGGAAATGCCCAGCGCCTTGGCGAGGGCCGGGCGGTACTTGACGATCTCCTCGTTGGTCAGCGACTTGGTCGTCACGACGAACTGGTGGGTGGATCCCGAGCCGACCTCTGAGGGCAGGTTCTCACTGCTCAGACCGACCGCGACGAAGCCGTCGTTCACCTTCGTGACGGTCAGCTCGGTGCCGCTGGCCAGCACCTGGAACTGGGTGCCGCCCGCGAACTCCACGCCGACGTTGAAGCCGCGGAAGATGAAGCTGAACACGCAGATCACCATGAAGACGAGCGAGACCGCGTACCACCATTTACGGTGCGGGATGATCTGGTAGGTCGACTCGCCGCGATACAGCGTGCGCATGGTCTGGCGTAGGGCCATCAGCTCTGTCCCTCACCTTCGGGCTCGGTCGAGAGTGGTTTGCCGCGCAGTCGAGCCCGCCGGGCGGCGGCCCGGTCCGCGGCGGTCTCGCCTTCGACCGGGGCGGAGGCAGGAGCCGGAGGCGCAGCGGCCGGCGTCGGCACCGGGGTGACCGGCTCGGGAACCTCGACGTCCTCGGCCGCATCGCTCTCATCGAGCAGGTCGGTGTCGACCTCGTCGACCTCCGGCTCAAGCACGGCCACGGCTCCGCTACGCCGAGGACGGCGGACGGGGACGGGCGCTGCGTCCGAACTCTGCACGACCCCACCCTCGCGAGCGGCATCCAGCCCGGTGAAGCGGGCCGAGCCGAAGGCCGCGCTGCGCGAGAGCAGAGACACGAGCGGGTGCGTGAACAGGAACACCACGACGAGGTCGAGGATGGTCGACAGGCCCAGGGTGAACGCGAAGCCCTTGACGTCACCGGCGGCGAAGTAATACAGGATCGCCGCGGCCAGGAACGACACGGTGTCGGCCGACAGGATCGTGCGGCGCGCACGGACCCAGGCGCGGGGCACGGCTGTGCGCATGGATCTGCCCTCATGCACTTCGTCCTTTATTCGTTCGAAGAAGACGACGAAGGAGTCGGCGGTGATGCCGATGGCCACGATGAAGCCGGCGATACCGGCCAGGGTCAGGGTGAAGCCGATCCCTCGGCCGAGGATCACCAGCATTGCGTAGGTCAGCCCACCGGAGACGAGCAGCGAGGCGATCGTGACTAGACCGAGCGCGCGGTAATAGAGCAGCGAGTAGAGCACGACCAGGATCAGCCCGATGCCGCCGGCCAGCAGGCCGGCCTTGAGTTGTCCGGCGCCGAGCGAGGCCGACACGGTCAGGATGCTCTGCGTCGTGAACGTCAGCGGCAGGGCGCCGTACTTGAGCTGGTTGGCCAGCATGGTGGCACTGGACTGGGTGAAGCCGCCGGAGATCTGGGTGTCACCGTTGATCGTCCCGGCCGTGTAGGGATAGTTGATGACGGCGCCGTCCAGGACGAAGGCGACGTAGTCCGAGCAGGGCGTTTCCTGGGCCCCGCTCGAGTCGGTGCCGGTGCCGCACTCAGTGACCGGGTTCGTCGGCGTCGAGCCCCCGGTGTTGTTCTTGGAGGTCCATTCCGACCAGTTCTTCTGGCCGGTCGTCTTCAGGTGCAGCGAGACGACCCATTCGGTCTGGCCCTGGCTGCTGCCCGGCGCCTGCGCGCTGGCCGAGCTGATCTCGGTGCCCGGGACGATGACCGCACCGAGCAGGAAGACCGTCGTCGCCTTCTTCGGGTCGGTGGAGTCACACGCCAGATAGGTCTTGTCCGCAGCGACGTCCGGCGGCTTGGAGGCGCAGTCGAACGTCGAGACGGCGGTCTGCAGCTGGGTCTGCTGCGCGGCGGTCAGGGCGGCGTACTGGGCCTCGGTCTGGGGCACCGGGAAGCCGAGCCCGACCAGCGGGTGGGCCGACGTCGAGGCGGTACCCGAACCGGTCGGGGTGGGCGAGGCGGCGGCGCTGCCGGTGGGCGTGGCACTTGTGGTCGGGGTCGCGCTGGCCGTCGGGGTGGCGCTAACCGCGGCCGCACTGGGGGTCGTGGACGCGTCCAGGGCCTGGGCGTGCAGGTCCGTGCCGGAATGGGTGGCGCTGGCACTGGCGGCGGCCGGGGTGCTGGCCGCGGGGGCGGAGGTGGTCGCGGACGGGGTGGCCGATGCGGTGGCCGATGCGCTGGACTGCGCGGCAACGGCGGCCGCCTCGGCCGCGGCTGTCGGTACCGGCGCCATGATCAGCGGGCGGAAGTTCAGGACGGCGGCGGTGCCGATGTTGGCCAGCGCGCTACTGCTGTTGCCTGGGAAGGAGATCTCGATCTGGTCGTTGCCCTGGATGACCACGGTCGCATTCGCCACGCCGTAGCCGTTGACCCGGTCCTCCATGATCTGGCGGGCTTCTTCCATGGACGAATGCGACGGCGGCTTGCCGTTGGGGGTCGTGGCCTTGAAGATGATCTGGGTGCCGCCGGCCAGGTCGAGTCCCAGCTTGGGTTTGTGCGATTTGCCCGGCCAGAAGACCAGCCCGTAGAGGACGACAAAGATCGCGAACAGGGCGAGAAAATAACGCCCGACGCGCAGCGTTCCGGCCGGTGGTGCCACGGAAGATGATCTCCTTGACGTACTCAGGCGAGCGCGGGGGTTACGTCGGGCGCTCGTTGACGCCGATCAGTATGACCGACCGGGCCCAATATTCCCCTCAGGGTGGGTGAACGGACGCCGGCGTTCTCAGGAACGGGGTCCGTGCGGCGCGTCCGGATCCTCACCGGTCTGCTCAATGGCCGGACCGGACTCCGCACCCGTGCCGGGGCCGTTGATCGGGCCCCGGTAGCGCGCGGGCATCTCCGACACGTCGCGCAGGGCGGCCATCGTCCACTTCACCTCGACGCCGGGCGCGATCGACAGCTGAACCGAGTCGTCGTCGTTGAGGGCCACGACCGTGCCGTACAGGCCCGAGGTCGTCATGACGTGGCTGCCGAACCCGATGCCGGAGCGCTGGGCGGTCTCGCGGGCGATCATTCGGGCCCGATTCCGTCGCGCGAGCAGGAATGATCCCCCCGCCAGCACGACGAGCACGATGATGAGTTCGTACACAGCCCCGAGGCTACCCGCCGAACAGCGTGGGGCCGGCGTTCCCTGGTGGCACCAGTCCCAGGTGGGCCCAGGCCGCGGGGGTGGCCACTCGCCCGCGCGCCGTACGGGCCAACAGCCCGGCGCGCACGAGGAAGGGCTCCGCCACCTCCTCGACCGTCTCGACCTCTTCACCGACCGCCACCGCCAGGGTGGCCACGCCGACCGGGCCGCCGTTGAACCGGCGCACGAGGGCATCGAGCACCGCCCGGTCCAGGCGATCCAGGCCGAGCTGGTCGACGTCGTACACGGCCAGCGCGGCCTGGGCGATCTCTCGGTTGACGATCCCGTCGGCGCGCACCTCGGCGTAGTCCCGGACGCGCCGGAGCAGCCGATTGGCGATGCGCGGCGTGCCCCGCGAGCGGCCGGCGATCTCGTGGGCACCGTCGGGGCGCAGCTCGACCTGCAGCAGCTGGGCCGAGCGGTGCAGAACCTGCTCGAGCTCGTCGGCGTCGTAGAAGTCCATGTGCCCGGTGAAACCGAACCGGTCGCGCAGCGGACCGGTCAGCAATCCGGCCCGGGTCGTGGCACCCACCAGGGTGAACGGAACCAGCTCGAGCGGGATGGCGGTCGCGCCCGGCCCCTTGCCGACGATCACGTCGACCCGGTAGTCCTCCATCGCCATGTACAGCAGTTCCTCGGCCGGGCGGGCGATGCGGTGGATCTCATCGATGAACAGCACCTCGCCCTCGGTGAGGCTGGTGAGCAGCGCGGCCAGGTCGCCCGCGCGCTCGATCGCCGGGCCGCTGGTGACCCGGATCGGGGCGCCGAGCTCGGCCGCGATGATCATGGCCAGGCTGGTCTTGCCCAGTCCGGGGGGACCGGACAGCAGAACGTGGTCGGGCGGGCGGTCGCGGCGCAGCGCACTCTCCAGGACCAGTTGCAGCTGTTCGCGCACCTTCGGCTGGCCGACGAACTCGCTGAGTAGCTTCGGGCGCAGACTCGCCTCGACGTCGCGTTCATCGACTGCCGGTAACGCGCTGACGACGTCCTCGCCCGGCTCGCTCATCGGGTTCGGCCGAGCAACTGGATGCTGCGCCGCAGCAACGCCGAGAGGTCCGGCGGCTCGTCGGTGACCTCGGCGGCGGCAATGTCGATGGCCTCCACCGCCTCCTTGCCAGTGAAGCCGAGCCCGGCCAACGCATGCCCGAGCTGGTCACGCCAGGGCGCCACCGCAGCCACCTCGCTGTAGCCCCCGGGTTCATCGATCGAACCGATGCGATCGCGCAACTCGAGCACGATCCGCTCGGCCCCCTTGCGCCCGATTCCGGGCACCTTGACCAGCGAGACGTAATCGGCCGTTGCGATCGCCCGGCGGACCTCACGGGGCGGATGCACGGCCAAAATGGTCTGGGCCAGCTTCGGGCCGACCCCGTTGGCAGTTTGCAGGAGTTCGAACAGGGCGCGCTCGTCGTCATCGGCGAAGCCGTAGAGGGTCAGCGAGTCCTCGCGGACGACCAGACTGGTCGACAGGCGCCCGGGCTCGCCGACCCGCAGCCGGGCCAGCGTCGCCGGAGAGCAGGAGACCGCCAGTCCGACCCCGCCGACCTCGATCACCGCACCATCGGGTCCGAGTGCGGCCACCCGCCCGTTGACGCTGGCAATCATCTGGGCACCTCCGTGCTGGCAATCATCGCGCCACCTGAGCCTGCGCGGCGGCGATCCTGGCCTGGGCCGCCCCGCGCCAGATCTGGCAGATCGCCAGCGCCAGGGCGTCGGCGGCATCGGCCGGGCGCGGTGCCTCGGACAGGCGCAGCAGGCGGGTGACCATGGCCCCGATCTGGGCCTTGTCGGCCCGCCCCGATCCGGTCACCGCCGCCTTCACCTCGGTCGGGGTATGCAGCGCGACCGGGATTCCGGCGCGGGTGGCGGCGACGATCGCCAGGCCCGCCGCCTGCGCGGTGGCCATGGCGGTACGGACGTTGTGCTGGCTGAAGACGCGCTCGACCGCGACGACGTCGGGGCGATACTGCGTCAGGGCCAGGGTCAGGGCATCGGAGATGGCCAGCAGCCGAGTCCCGATCTCCTGCTCCGGAGGCGTACGGATGACGTCGACCGCGATCAGCGTCAAGGCCCGACCGGGCGCGCCGTCGACCACGCCCACCCCGCACCGGGTCAGGCCGGGATCGACTCCCAAGACGCGCACCGGACCACCCACCTGTCGACATCGAACGAACGTTCGACACAGTAGATCAAGCCCAGCAGACCCCGGCCAGTCGACACGCCCGTAAGGTGGCTCGTCGTGTACTCCCTGCCTGATCGGCGGCGCCGTGCGGTGCGCCCGAGCCCGTTGTTTCTCGGCTTCGTGGCGGTGTGGGCGCTGTCCGCGCTGTTGTGCTGGACCGCCCCGGTGCCCAAGCCGGGCGACGGCGCCACGGCCGGGCGCATCGGGGTCTTCCTGTTCGTCATCTCGGGCTGGGTCGTCACCCTGTGCTTCCACGAGTTCGGCCACGCCTACGCGGCCTACCGGGCCGGCGATCACAGCGTCGAGGCCGCCGGGTACCTGACGCTGAACCCGTTCAAGTACGCGCACCCGTTCCTGTCGATCGTGCTGCCGCTGCTGTTCATCGTTCAGGGCGGCATCGGACTGCCCGGCGGCGCGGTGTACCTGCATCCGAACACGTTCCGCACCAACGCCCAGCGCAGCCTGGCCGCCGCGGCCGGCCCGTTCAGCAACATCGTCTTCGCGGCCGTGCTGCTGCTCATCGCCCGCACGCACTCGGTGTTGGACGGGCACGGCATGTTCTGGGCCGCCCTCGGTTTCCTGGGCTTCCTGCAGGTCAGTGCGGCGGTGCTGAACCTGTTGCCGATCCCCGGCCTGGACGGTTACGCGATCATCGAGCCGTACCTGGACGCGGCCACCGTGCACTCGCTGGAGAAGGTCAAGCCCTGGGGCATGATCGGGCTCTACGTGTTGCTGCAGATCCAGACGCTCAACAACAAGTTCTTCGATCTGGTCAACTACTTCTACAGCCTGTCCGGGGCATCGAGTGCCCTGTGGCGCGCCGGCTACGTGCTCTTCCGGTTCTGGAACCGGCTGATCTAGCGCGCGGCTACTCGGCGTCGAGCGCCTCGAGGATCTCATCGCTGACGTCGAAGTTGGCGTACACGTTCTGCACGTCGTCGGAGTCCTCGAGGGCATCGACGAGTCGCAGCACCTTGCGGGCGCCCTCCTCGTCCAGTTCGACGTGCACGCTCGGCACGAACGGCGCGTCGGCGGAGTCGTAGTCGATGCCGGCGCTCTGCAGGGCGGTGCGGACCGCAACGAGGTCGGTCGGCTCGCTGACCACCTCGAACACCTCGCCCATGTCGTTGACCTCTTCGGCCCCGGCATCGAGGACGGCCGCGAGAACGTCGTCCTCGGTGGTGCCGTCCTTGGGGACGATGATCACGCCCTTGCGGCTGAACATGTAGGAGACCGAACCCGGGTCGGCCATCGAGCCGCCGTTGCGGGTCATCGCGATGCGGACCTCGCCGGCCGCCCGGTTGCGGTTGTCGGTGAGGCACTCGATGAGCACGGCCACGCCGTTGGGGGCATAGCCCTCGTACATGATCGTCTGCCAGTCCGAGCCGCCCGCCTCGGCGCCCGAACCACGCTTGACCGCTCGCTCGATGTTGTCCAGTGGCACCGAGGTCTTACGGGCCTTCTGGATCGCGTCGTAGAGCGTCGGGTTGCCGTCGGTGTCGGCACCGCCGGTGCGTGCGGCCACCTCGATGTTCTTGATCAGCTTGGCGAACAGCTTGCCGCGCTTGGCATCGATGACCGCCTTCTTGTGCTTGGTCGTCGCCCATTTTGAGTGGCCACTCATGCCTGTTGCTCCACCATCTCGCAAAAGTACCTGTGAATGCGTCCGTCACCGGTGAGTTCCGGGTGGAAGGACGTGGCCAGCAGTTGCTGCTGGCGAACTACGACAATCCTACCGGCGAGCGGTCCGGACCCGATCCGCCCGAGGGCCTGGGCCCGTGGGCCGATCTGTTCCACCCAGGGCGCGCGGATGAAGACCGCGTGCACCGCCGGCCCGTCAAGACCATCGACCTCGACGTCTTCTTCGAAGGAATCGACCTGTCGGCCGAAGGCATTGCGGCGCACGGTCACGTCCAGCCCGCCGAAGGTGTCCTCGACCTGGTCGCCGTCGGCGGCGATCCGATCGGCGAGCAGGATCATGCCCGCGCAGGAGCCGTAGGTCGGCAGGCCATCGGCAATCCGGGTCCGCAGCGGCTCGTAGAGTTCGAAAGCCTTGGCCAGCTTGATGATCGTGGTCGACTCCCCGCCGGGCAGCACGAGGCCGTCGACCGCCTCGAGCTCGGCCGGGCGCCGGACGGTGGCCGACGCGTAACCGGCAGCCTGGATCGCCGCGACATGCTCACGCACGTCACCCTGCAAGGCGAGGACTCCGATGGTGGGCACGGTGTCCCAGCCTAGGGGGCACCCGGCCGCCGGGCGTCAGGAGGACGGCGGCACCGTGGTGTGCGTGTGCGGGGTCTTGGCCGCGTGGGCCTGCGCATGGGCGGTGTGGTTGGCGAACTCGCGCGCATGTTTGGACGTCGTGGGTCGCAACACCAGTTCGTCCAGCAGCTTGGCCGTGGCCGCGCTGACCGCCTGCACGGCCGCATCGAAGGCGGCGGCGTTGGCGCCGGACGGCACCCGCATCCCCGCGATCTTGCGGACGTATTGCAGCGCGGCCGCGTCAACGTCCTCCGGGGTTACGTGCTCGACGAACGGCGGGCGCAGAGTGTGAATGTTGCGGCACATGAGTCCACTGTGCCAGCGAACGCGTTGGCCGGCTACGCGTTACCAGCCGCGTTCGGCCAGGCGGTGCGGCTGGGGGATGTCCTCGACGTTGATGCCGACCATGGCCTCGCCCAGGCCACGGGACACCTTGGCGATCACGTCCGGGTCGTCGTAGAACGTGGTGGCCTTGACGATCGCCTCGGCCCGCTGGGCCGGGTTGCCCGACTTGAAGATGCCCGAACCGACGAATACGCCCTCGGCGCCCAGCTGCATCATCATCGCCGCGTCGGCCGGGGTGGCGATGCCGCCGGCCGTGAACAGCACGACCGGCAACTTGCCCAGTGCGGCGACCTCCTGCACGAGCGCAAACGGCGCCTGCAGCTCCTTGGCCGCCACGTAGAGCTCGTCTTCGGCCAGCGAGGTCAGCCGCTTGATCTCGCCGCGGATCTGACGCATGTGGGTCGTCGCGTTCGAGACGTCACCGGTGCCGGCCTCGCCCTTGGACCTGATCATGGCCGCCCCCTCGGTGATGCGCCGCAGCGCCTCGCCGAGGTTGGTCGCGCCGCACACGAACGGGACGGTGAACTTCCACTTGTCGATGTGGTTGGCGTAGTCGGCCGGGGTAAGCACCTCGGATTCGTCGACGTAGTCGACGCCGAGGGACTGCAGCACCTGGGCCTCGACGAAATGCCCGATGCGGGCCTTGGCCATGACCGGGATGGAGACCGAGGCGATGATGCGGTCGATCATGTCGGGATCGCTCATGCGCGACACGCCGCCCTGGGCCCGGATGTCGGCGGGCACCCGCTCGAGCGCCATCACCGCTACCGCGCCGGCATCTTCGGCGATCTTGGCCTGCTCGGCGGTGACGACGTCCATGATGACGCCGCCCTTGAGCATTTCGGCCATGCCCCGCTTGACCTGCGCGGTTCCGGTGGTGTGACTGCTATCGGCGGACATGCCCACCATTCTACGGCGCACCGCGACTCGGTTGCTCCGCCCGTCAGCTCGAGGTCAGGCTGGTCCCGTTGGCGACGAGCACCACCCAGGTGCCGCCCGGTGCCAACGCGATCGGTTGCCCGTCGGCCCCGGTGAACGCAGTCGGCGCGGTCGCCGAAGCCCGTGACCAGGTTCCGTCCACCCGCTTGCCATTGCGGAAGACCGACACCTGACCCGACCCGACGGAGTGGGTGTACTGCGACGGATTGCCGTTCACGTCGATGTCCTGCGGATAGGGCGTCACGCTGCAGAACTGCACAATCACGTTGGGCGTCGAGACCACGGCGCCATCGGACTGCTTCTGGGTGACCCCGCCGATAACCCGGTCGTAGCGCGCGGCGGCCGGGTCGTAGTCGAAGCGCACGCCGGTGGCCCCGACCGTCGTCGACAACGTATTACCCGGCGCCGCGGTGGCCAAAGCGGCCGTGTCGGCCGACCAGGTGAACCCGACGTTCTGCACCCCGGCCCCGCCGACCGCGACCGAGACCTTGGCCAGGTCGGCCGTCAGGTTGTAGGGCATGTCGCGGTTGTTGTCGCGGGCAAAGCCGGGTCCGTTGCGGTCGTTGATGGTGGTCTTGAGCGGGGATGCGTCGAGTACCTGCAGCGGGTTCGCGGCTCCACCGGAGGCCACATAGGCGATCGCCCCGTACTGGGCGACCAGTTCAGGATCGCTGGCCCGGGTGCTCCGCACCGATTCCACGACCGGCTTGTTGGTCGCGAAGATCGACAGCAACCGGGTCAGCCCGCCCTCGACCTGTTCGATGTAGACGACGTCGGCGGCGTTGATGTTTCGCATCGGGCGGCCGCCGCTGGTGTCATCGATCTTCACCGCGACCACCGGACCCGCCGGAACCGGCGCCAGCCCGGTCAGCGGATTGACCGCGACGGGGGTCGGAGTCGGGGTGGGCGTCGGCACCTCGGAGGTCACCGCGACGGGCGAGGTGGAGACCGGGGCCGGCGTCGACCTGGGCTTGGCCGCGGCTCCACCGCAGGCGGTGGCCAGCAGCAGCAGGGGCACTACGCACAATGCGCCAGCGCGGGCGGGGACTCTCATACGAACCTTTCAGCTGACGTCACCGTCGGACCGGGACAGTGTCATCGATGTCGAAAAACTGCGGTATGGGACGGGTAGGTCCCAGGTGTAGCAGGCGGGGCAGGGGGCTTTGCTTAAGGGCGCGCGTGTCGCGCACCGCGTCGTTGTAAAAGCGCCGGGCAATTAGGACGCGAGTGGCCGCTTCGGCCAGTTCGCCCGCCGCCTCGTCAGTCAGGTCCGCGCGGGACTCGACCAGCTCGATCACGGCCCGGCCCACGGCGTTCTCGCTGGCTTGCCGCTCCTGCGTACTGGCCGCCAGCGCCTGTTGGGTCAGCTCGACGTAGCGGTGCCGCTCGACGTCGGACAGGGTGGCGTCGCTCGCGTCGACGACGTGGGCCACGGCCGCGACCCGGCGTACGAGCTGGGCGTCCAGCGAGGCCTGTGCGGCGTCTACGCGGGCGTAGAGGCGATCGAGGCGGGTCAGGGTGAAGGTGATCCACGCCGTGAGCAAGACCGCGATGAGGATCGCCAGGATCACCCAGACGACAGCTAGCACGGCTCGGGAGCCTAGCGGGCGAGCTCACCCACGGGCTATCGGCGCGCTCTCGATCGCCAGTTCGTAGACCCGCATGACCTCGGTCGCGATCCGGGCCCAGTCATAGTCGGCCACCACCTGATGTCCGGCAGCGACCAACTCGGCGCGCAGCAGGGGCTGGTCGAGCAGCTCCCCCAGGACCTCGGCCAACCCAGCGGCGTCGCCGGTGGTGAACAGCCGTCCGGCCCGGCCCCCGTCGAGGACGCGCCGAAAGGCTTCGAGGTCACTGGCCACGATGGCCGCACCGGCCGCCATCGCCTCGAGCAGGATCACCCCGAAGCTTTCCTGTCCGGTGTTGGGTGCGCAGTAGACGTCGATGCTGTGCAACATCTTGATCTTGTCGATCTCGTCCACCTGACCCAGGAGAACGACGCGCTCGCGCACCTCACGGCTTAGCAGGTCCAGGAAGGGCTCGCTGTCGCCCCGCCCGGCGACGAGCAGCTGCACGTCGCGCCCGTCCTCGATCAGCCGGCCGACCGCGTCGATCAGCACGTCCATGCCCTTGCGAGGTTCGTCGTAGCGACCGATGAAGCCGATCGTCGCGCCCGCGCGCGGGTAGCCCGCCAGCAGCTCGGGGCGGGCGTAGTTGGCCAGCGAGACGCCATTCGGGATGACCACGGCGTCGGCCCCGAGATGTTCGACGATCACCCGACGCGCCGCCATCGATACCGCGATGCGCGCGGTGAGTTTCTCGAGGAACGGCTGCAGCACGCTGTCGAACGTCGACAGCACCCGCGAGCGGGTAGTGGCCATGTGGAAGGTCGCCACCAGCGGCCCGTCGTAGATCATGCAGGTCAGCAGCGACAGACTCGGCGCGCCCGGCTCGTGCACGTGCACCACGTCGAAACGGCCATCGCGTAGCCAGCGGCGCACCCGCGCCGCCGAGACCAGACCGAACTGTAAGCGGGCCACCGAGCCGTTGTACGGGATTGGGACCGCCTTGCCCGCGCCGACGACGTAGGCCGGCAGGGCCGGATCGTCCTCGTCCCCTGGCGCCAGCACGGACACCGAATGTCCTTGCGAAATAAGGGTTTCGGCCAGGTCACGCACGTGCGCCTGGACGCCGCCGGGAATTCCCCAGGCGTACGGGCAGACCATTCCGATGCGCATATGCCTAGTCCCGCCGAACCTCGTCGTCGACCCAGAGCTTCTGCAGCATGTGCCAGTCGCTCGGGTGGGCCGCGATGACCTCGGCGTACCGGTCGGCCAGTAGCTGCGTGCCCGTTTGGACCCGATCGCGCAACCGCCCCTCGGGCAACTGCACCGCCGGGTAGATGTACTGCCCCCAACCACCGTCGTCGGTGAACCAGAGCCCCACCGGGAGCAGGGCCGCTCCGGTCATCGCGGCCAGCATCGCCGGGCCGCCCGGCATGCGCGCCGGTGCGCCGAAGAAGTCCACGGTGAGTCCGTGCTGGGACAGGTCGCGGTCGGCCACCAGGCAGACTCCCCCGCCCGCGCGCAGCTGCTCGGTCAGTATCCCGGTCGGCGGGCGTTCGCCCCCGGTCAGTGCCACGACCTGAAAGCCCAGGCTTTCGCGGTAGGCGACGAAGCGATCGAAGAGGGACTCCGGTCGCAGTCGCTCGGCGACGGTCGTGAACGGCGCCCGATAACGATCGACGAGCCACAATCCGGCGACGTCGTAGTTACCCATATGCGGCAGGGCCAGGATGTACCCGCGGCCGGCCTCGACCGCGGCGTCGATGTGCTCGGCGCCGACCGTGCCGGCTTGGGCCCGGGCCACGACCTCGGCCTGGTCCATCTTGGGCAGGCGGAACGTCTCGAGCCAATACCGCGCGTAGGAGCGCATCGAGACACCGAGGATGCGCTCCAGGTCGGCTGCGCTCGGGTCCGGGCCGACGACGCGGCGCAGGTTGCGGCGCAGCTGCGCGATGGCCGGACCATTGCGCAGGGTGGCGGCGTCCGCGGCGGCCTGAAACATGCGGGCGGCGACCGGTGCCGGCACCGACTTGATCATGCCCCAGCCGGCGGCGAACCCGGCCGAGACGAACTGCCCGCGCAGCTCGTCCAGCTCGTCGCGCACCGTGGTCATCGAGGCGCGCTGATCACGGCGTGCTCAACGCCTTGGACTGCTGGTAGACGGTCGCGAAGCGCTGTCCGACGGTGATCGTCGACGCGGCCACCAGGATCCACAGCGACACCGCCTGCGCGTAGGGAATGCCCAGGAAGGCCCCGGAGACGCCGGTGCCGACCAGCACGATGATCAGTCGCTCGGCCCGCTCGGCGATGCCGACGTTGCAGGTCAGCCCCACCCCTTCGGCGCGCGCCTTGATGTAGGAGGTGAGCGAACCCAGCACCATGCAGAGCATCGCCGCTGCCAGCAGCCAGGGCTGATCGTGGCGGGCGAAATACCAGGCCAGCCCAGCAAAAATGGCGGCGTCGGCGACCCGGTCGCACGCGGAATCGAGCACAGCACCGAACTTGCTGTTGCGTCCGGTGGCCCGGGCCACCGCTCCGTCGAGCATGTCGAGCATGACGAAGGCCCAGCACAGGGCGGCGCCGGTGAACCACAGGCCTCGGGGGAAGAAGATCAGCGCCGACGCCGTCGTACCGACGGTGCCGACGACGGTGATCAGGTCCGGGCTGACTCCCCGGCGCGCCAGCCATTCGCCCAGCGGTGTGATCCCGCGGCCGAAGAAAGAGCGAGCATGGACGTTCAGCACGACGGCGATTCCGATCAGTCTTGGCGGCTGCAGCTAGCCCTCAGGATAGGCGGTGGGCTCGCAGTTCATCGCTTCTTGCGCGACGTCCCGAACAGGCCGCGGGTGATCCCACGCCCGGCCACGGTCGCCGCCGAGCGCGCAAATTACTTGAAGGCCGACGATCCGAGCATCCCCCCATCGCCCCCGCACCGGCGGCTTCGGCGTCGGAATGCCTCGTGGTGCTCGCCGGGGGGGCCGATTCGGGCGGCGGCGATCAGACCCCGCCGAGTGGGCGTCTGCTCACCGAGTGGGCGTCTACACGCGACCACTCGCGACTTATTGGCCCACTCGGCGGGGTGGGTGTGTTGCCTCACCATAGGTTGGATCGCCGCACATGTCGTATCTTGCGCAGATGCGGGCCCCTGCGTTGACGTTGGCGGCGGTTCTGCTCGTGCTCGTTTCCGGATGTTCCCATTCGGGGTCCAGTCCATCGCCGAAGTCCACCCGTTTGCCGCCGGCGGCGGCGGCGACCGCGGCGGCGCCCACGAGCACGTTGCCCACGAGCCCAACGCCGACTGCGTCATCGGTCCGAACGGTCTCGATCCTGGGATCGGGTGACGTGCTGGTCCATCCCCCGCTGATCGCGCAGGCCGCCGCCGATGCCCAGGCGGCGGGGGAAAGCGGTTATGACTTCAGCCAGATCTACGCCGGCATCAAGCAAGTGACCAGTCAGGTCGATCTGGCCACCTGCGAGTTGGAGACCCCCCTGGCGCCGCCCGGTGGGCCCTTCGCCGGCTACCCCGACTTCAGCGCGCCGCCGCAGGTGCTGACGGCGCTGAAGGGCATCGGCTACAAGAGCTGCACCACGGCGTCCAACCACACCATCGACCAAGGATCGGCCGGCGTCACCCGGACACTGGACGAACTCGACGCGGCCGGCCTGGCCCATACCGGCAGCGCCCGCTCGGCCGCCGAGGCCGCGACCCCGCTGATCCTGACGATGGCCAACGGCGTGAAGGTCGCCCAGCTGGCCTACTCATTCGGCTTCAACGGGCTGAGCCTGCCGGCGAACGAGCCGTGGCTGGCCAATCTGACCGACGTCCCGACCATCCTGGCGGCCGCCCATCGGGCCAAACAGGCCGGCGCCGACATCGTCGTGCTCAGCCTGCATTGGGGCACCGAATACACCCACACGGCCACCACCACGCAGCAGACGCAGGCCGCCCAACTGCTCGCCTCGCCCGACATCGACGTGATCCTCGGTGACCATGCGCACGCGGTTCAGCCGTTCCAGCAGGTCAAGGGCAAGTGGGTCATCTATTGCATGGGCGACCAGATCTCGGCCCACGATCCGCCCAACAATGACAATCGCGAGGGCGTGATGCCGATCTTCACCTTCAGCCCGACGGCGGCCGGGACCTGGGCGGTGAGCAAGGTCGAGGCGGTGCCGACCTGGATGCAGCTCACGCCGGCCCTGCGACTGATCGACCTGCCCGCGGCGCTGGCCGACCCGGCGACATCGGCCGCAGATCGGGCCACCTACCAGCAGGCCCACGACCGGATTGCCGCCTACCTCAATGCCTACGGCGCGGGCGCCCAGGGGCTGGTCGTCGACTGAGCGCTACTGCTCGGGGAACTTGAGCTTGGACAGGTCGGGCATCTCCATGCCGGGCGGTAGCTGGGCCGCGCCGAACCCGCCCGGGAAGCCGGAGGGCACCCGGGGTTGCGTCGGGCCCCGACCGCTGGACTTGCCCTTCTTGCCCTTGCGGGTGTTCTTCGAGGACTTGGTCGCGCTGGCCTGCCGCCGCATCCCCGGGATGCCCATGTTGCCCATCTGGCTCATCATCTTGCGGGCCTCGAAGAAGCGGTCGACGAGTTGGTTGACCTCGTTAACCTTGACGCCGGAGCCGTTGGCGATGCGCAAGCGGCGCGAGCCATTGATCATCTTGGGGTTGGCCCGCTCGGCCGGAGTCATCGAACGAATGATCGCCGCGGTCCGGTCGAGGTCCTTGTCGTCGACCTGGGCCAGCGCCTCTTTCATCTGGCCCATGCCCGGCATCATCCCGAGCAGGTTGCCGATCGGGCCCATTCGCCGAATCTGCTGCAGCTGGGCCAGAAAGTCCTCGAGCGTGAAGTTCTTGCCCGATTGGATCTTGGCGGCCATCTCTTCGGCTTCGCCCTGATCGAACGTCTTCTGGGCCTGCTCGATCAGCGTCAGCATGTCGCCCATGCCGAGGATGCGCGAGGCCATCCGGTCGGGATGGAAGACGTCGAAGTCGGCCAGCTTCTCGCCGTTGGACGCGAACATGATCGGCTGGCCGGTCACCTCGCGCACCGAGAGGGCCGCGCCACCGCGCGCATCACCGTCGAGCTTGGTGAGCACGACCCCGGTGAAGCCGACGCCCTCCTGGAAGGCCTGTGCGGTGTTCACCGCGTCCTGCCCGACCATGGCGTCGAGCACGAAGAGCGTCTCTTGCGGGGATACCGCGTCGCGGATATCGGCCGCTTGCTGCATCAGTTCCTCGTCCACGCCCAGCCGGCCGGCGGTGTCGACGATGACCATGTCGTGCTGGGCCCGCAGCGCGTAGTCGATCGAGTTGCGCGCGACCGTCACCGGGTCGCCGACGCCGTTGCCCGGCTCGGGCGCATAGATCGCCACCCCGGCCCGCTCGGCGACGACCTGCAGTTGGTTGACCGCGTTCGGGCGCTGCAGGTCGCAGGCGACCAGGAGCGGCGTGTGCCCCTGCCCGGCCAGCCAGTGGGCCAGCTTGCCGGCCAGGGTCGTCTTGCCGGCACCCTGCAGGCCGGCCAACATGATCACCGTCGGCGGGTTCTTCGCATATTGCAGGCGCCGGGTCTCGCCACCGAGGATTGTCACCAGTTCCTCGTTGACGATCTTGATGACCTGCTGGGCCGGGTTCAGGGCCCGCGACACCTCCTCGCCCCGGGCGCGCTCCTTGACCGCGTTGATGAACTGGCGCACCACCGGCAGCGCGACGTCGGCCTCGAGCAGCGCGATGCGGATCTCGCGCGCCGTGGCATCGATGTCGGCCTCGGAGAGCCGACCCTTGCCGCGCAGGCCGGTAAAGACCTTGTTCAGGCGATCAGAGAGGGTGTCGAACACCCCACGAGCCTACGGGTCGACGCTCGGAATCGGTCAGTCGACGCTGGCCCGGGCATACGACCGCAGTTCCTCGCGGGCGATCGAGCGCAGATGCACCTCATCGGGCCCGTCGGCCAGCCGCAGGGTACGCAGGTGCGCCCACCCGGCGGCCAGGGGGAAGGCGCCGGACACGCCGGCCGCGCCGTGAGCCTGGATCGCCCGGTCGAGCACCCGCAGGGCGGCTCGGGGCGCCGCCACCTTGATGGCGGCGATCTCGGTGCGGGCGTTGCGCGCCCCGACGGTGTCGATCAGCCAGGCCGCCTTGAGCACGAGCAGCCGGACCAGGTCGAGCTCGATTCGCGATTCGGCGATCCACTCGCGGATCACGCCCTGCTCGGCCAGGGGTCGACCGAACGCCCGCCGGGCGAGCACGCGCTCGCACATCAACTCCAACGCCCGCTCGGCCAGCCCGATGCTGCGCATGCAGTGATGGATACGTCCCGGACCGAGGCGGGCCTGGGCCAGCGCGAACCCCTTGCCCGGCTCCCCCAGCAGGTTCTCGACGCCGACCCGCGCCCCGGCGAACTCGATCAGGCCGTGCCCGCCGTGCGGCCCGTCGTCGTAGCCGAAGACGGTGGTCGATCGGTGCACCGTCACGCCAGGCGTGTCGAGCGGGACCAGGATCATCGACTGCCGATCGTGGCGGGCGGCGGCCGGGTCGGTCACCCCCATGACGATGGCCAGCTTGCACTCGGGACGCATCGCGCCGGTCGACCACCACTTGGTCCCGGTGATCACGTACTCGTCCCCGTCGCGTTCGATGCGGGTCGCGATGTTGGTGGCGTCGCTGCTGGCCACGTCGGGTTCGGTCATCGAGAAACACGAACGGATCTCACCGGCCAACAGCGGCTGCAGCCAGGTCTCGCGCTGCGCGGCGGTGGCGAACATCGACAGCAGTTCCATGTTTCCGGTGTCGGGGGCGGCGCAGTTCATCGCCTCGGGCGCGATGGTGATCGACCGGCCCGACAACTCGGCAATCGGGGCGTAGTCCAGCACCGAGAGCCCGGCCCCGTGTTCGGCGTCAGGTAGGAAGAGGTTCCAGAGCCCGCGTTCCCTCGCCTCCGCCTTGAGCTGCGAAAGGACCGCGGGCGTGCGAAAGGGCGTCCCCGCGGCCCGGAACTGCTGGGCCTGACGTTCGAACTCGGGCTCGGCCGGATACACCTCCTCGGTCAGGAAGGCCTCGACCTGCGCCTGGATGCGCCGCGATCGTTCGCTGTGTTCGAAGTCCATTTCCGCCCTCTCCGTCAGTGCGATCCCAGCGCGTCGGCCGCGCGCTGGAGCAGCGGCGCCACCGACTGCGCGACCGCTTCGAAACCGCTGCCGACCGTCTGTCCCTGCGCGTGGCGGGTGGCGATCCCCTCGGCGATCACGGCCAGCTTGTAGTAGCCGAAGCCGATGTACCAGGGCAGCGCCGACAGGTCCCGCCCACTCAACTCGCCGTAACGGCGGTCCATCTCGCCGGCGGTCAGGAACCCCCGGGCCGGATCGAGCCTGGGCATGGTGAACACGTCGCCCTCGGAGAGCTCGTGGTAGACGTGCAGCAACCCGACGTCGGTCAGTGGATCGCCGACCGTGGCCATCTCCCAGTCGACGATGGCCGCGATGGTGTCCAGCGCCGGGCTGAAGATGACGTTGGTCAGCCGATAGTCTCCGTGCACGATCGTCCCTGGTCCCGAGTCTGGCCGGGCTCGGGTCAGCCGGTCCACCACCTCGGCCTCGACGGCCAGCGGGCGCGCCGCCGAGGCCTCCCACTGCTGATGCCAGCGCCGGACCTGTCGTTCGAGGAACCCCGTCGGCCGGCCGAACCCCTCGAGCCCGACCGCGCCCGGCGCGACCGAGTGCAGCAGCGCGAGGGACGCGACGAGTTGCTCGCCGAGGCCGGCCGCCGTCTCGGGGTCGAGCTCGGCGATGGCCGGCGCCTGGTCGAGAACGACACCGTCCACGAACTCCATCACGTAGAACGGCGCGCCCAGCACGTCCGGGTCGGTGCACAGCGCGACCGGCGGGGGCACCGGCACCTCCGTCGGGGCCAGCGCGCTGATCACTGTGAACTCGCGAGCCATGTCGTGCGCGGTCGGCAGCACATGCCCGAGCGGCGGTCGGCGGACAGCCCAGGTACTGACGCCGTCCCCGACCCGATAGGTCAGGTTGCTCTTGCCGCCGTCGATCACCTCCCCGCCCAGCACGCCGTGCAGCAGATCGGGATGTTCGCGGGTGAACCAAGCGGTGAGGGCGTCCAGATCGAGGCCGGGAAGCTGGGTCACCCGGCTCAGAGTAGAGACCGTGAAACACTGCGCGTCATGGCAGCTTCCATCATCGTCGTCATGGGCGTCAGCGGTACGGGCAAGACCACCTTGGCCAAGAAGCTCGCGGGCGATCTGGGCTACCCCTTCGCTGAGGGCGACGACTTCCACTCCGCGGCCAACGTCGCCAAGATGCACGCCGGACACCCACTCACCGACGAGGACCGCGCCCCCTGGCTGCGGACGATCTCGGACTGGATCGGCGAACGGGAAAAGGCCGGGACGGGCGGGGTCATCACCTGCTCGGCACTCAAGCGCCGCTACCGCGACGAGCTGCGCGGCGGGCATCCCGATGTGCGCTTCCTGTCCCTCGTGGGCGACTACGACCTGCTGCTGAGCCGCATCCAGGGCCGAACGGGCCACTTCATGCCCGCTTCGCTGCTGGACAGCCAGCTGGCCGCGTTCGAGCCGTTGCAGGCCGACGAGCCGGGAACCGACGTCGACGTGGCCGGTACGCCGGCCGAGGTCGAGGCCCTCGCGATCAAGCAGCTCGGCGAGATCGCGCCCGCCAACGCCGGCGACTGACCCGCCCGGCTAGCCCACGTGGCTGCCGACCAGATGGCCGATACCGTAGGTCACTCCGGCCGCGAGCGCGCCCAGCAGCAGCTGCCGCAGCCCTGACTGCCACCAGGTCCGCGAGGTGAAGCGCGCCGTCACGGCGCCGGCGATGAACAGACCAACCAGCGCCAACACAGTGGCGATGGCCAGCAGGTGCGCCACCGAACTCCCGCCGATCAGGTAAGGCAGCAACGGCACCACCGCGCCGACGCTGAAGGACAGGATCGAGCTCCCGGCCGCGACATACGCCGACGGCAGCTGGTCGGCGCTCACGCCCAGCTCTTCGCGGGCGTGGACGGTCAACGCCTGTTCGGGATCGCGCGAGAGCTGCCGGGCGACCTCCTCGGCCAGCGCCGGGGTCACCCCGCGGTCGATGTAGAGCTGGGCCAGTTCGTGCTGCTCGGCCGCCGCGTTGTGGATCAGCTCCTGGCGCTCCACGGCGATCTCGGCCCGGACCGACTCGTTCTGGCTCTGAACCGACAGGTACTCACCGGTCGCCATCGAGAACGCCCCGCCGACCAACCCGGCCAGCCCGGCCAGCACCACCTGATGGCGGTCGGCGCCGGCCCCGGCCACGCCGGCAATCAGGGCGAAGTTCGAGACCAGGCCATCCATCATTCCGAAGACCGCGGGTCGCAACCACCCGCCGACGACCTCCCGGTGATCGTGATGGATCTCCGGAGTGGCGCCGCTGCTCACGTGCTCAGTTCCTCCTCGACCGGCTCGGCCGGGCTGGCGGGTTCCCGGCCCGGGCGATAGATCGACTCGTCAGGCTTGTCGCGGTGGCGGATGAACCAGATCAACGCGCCGACGAACACGATGATCGCCGTCCAGTCGTTGAGCCGCAGCCCCAGGATGTGGTTGGCGTGGTCGTGACGCAGGGCCTCGATCCAGAACCGCCCGATCGTGTAGCCCATGACGTAGAGCGCCATCACGTTCCCGCGTCCGAACGTGTGGCGCTTGACCAGATACAGCAGCGTGAAGCCGAGAGCGAGATCCCAGATCGACTCGTACAGGAACGTCGGCTGGTAGTAGCCCAACACGATGACATTGCCCGCGGCGTCGACGCTGGCGTGGCCGGTGACGACGTCGATGTCGTGGATCTCCAGCCGCCACGGCAGGCTGGTCGGGCCGCCGTAGAGCTCGTTGTTGAACCAGTTCCCCCAGCGGCCGATGCCCTGGGCGATCACCACGCCGGGGGCGGCGGCGTCGGCGAAGGCGGTCAGCCGAACCCCCTTGCGGCGGCAGCCGATCCAGGCGCCGAGCGTGCCGAGCGCGATAGCGCCCCAGATGCCCAGGCCGCCGTCCCAGATCTTGAACGCGTCGAGGGGCTGGCGGCCTTTCTCGAAGTACAGCTCTGGATCGGTGATCACGTGATAGATCCGGCCGCCGATGATGCCGAAGACGATGGCCCAGCCCGAGATGTCCCAGATCTCCTCGTCCTGGCCGCCCAGGACCCGCCACCGCCGCCGGGTCAGCCAGACCGCGACCAGGATCCCGGCCACGATGCACAGGGCGTAGGCCCGGATCGGGAGGGGTCCGAGATGCCACACCGCCTGGGTGGGGCTGGGGATCGAGGCGAGTTCCAGCACTCGCCCACGGTAGTTCACTAGCGTGGAGAACATGACCGATGACCAGATTCGCGCCCTGACCGTTACGGCATCGGGCGGTGTCGACGTCTTGGCGGTGCAGACTCGATCACTGCCCGAGCCGGGACCCGGACAGCTGCGCGTTACTGTGCTGGCCTCGGGAATCAATTTCATCGACGTCTATCAGCGGCAGGGCGTCTACCCGATTCCGACCCCCTTCGTGCTGGGCAATGAGGGTGCCGGCACGGTGAGCGCCCTGGGTCCGGACGTCAGCGGATTCGCGGTCGGCGATCTGGTCGCCTGGCCGCAGACCCTCGGTAGTCATGCGTCTGGCGCCCTGGTCGACGCGCAGCGGGTCGTGCCGGTGCCGGCTGCGGTCGCACCGGAGACGGCGGCGGCCGTCATGCTGCAAGGTCTCACCGCCCATTACCTGATCAACTCGACCTACGTCGTGCAACCGGGCGATTCGGTACTCGTGCACGCTGCCGCCGGGGGCTTGGGCGGGCTGCTGGTGCAGCTGCTACGCGCGCGGGGGGCCCGGGTGATCGCGACGGTGGGCTCGGCGGCCAAGGCCGAGCGGGCCGGCGCCCTCGGTGCCGACGTGGTGATTCGCTACGACGGGGTGCCGGACCTGGCCGCGCAGGTGAAGGCGGCCAACGGCGGGCGGGGAGTCACCGTGGTGTACGACGGCGTCGGGCGCTCGACGTTCGACGCGTCGCTGGCCTCCCTCGAGCCGCGCGGCTACCTGGTGCTGCTCGGCGCGTCCAGCGGCCAGGTACCCCCGTTCGAGATCCAGCGCCTCAACTCCGGCGGCTCGCTGTACCTGACCCGCCCTACCTTGGCCAACTACATCGCGACCCGCGAGGAGCTGCTTTGGCGCGGGCAGGACATCCTGCAGGCGGTCGCGGACGGCACCCTGCACGTCGAGATCGGCGGGCGGTACGCCTTGGAGGACGCTGGGCGGGCCTATGACGACCTCGAGGGCCGACGCAGCGTCGGCAAGCTCCTGCTCATCCCCTGAGCGGTCTCCGGCCCACCTTCGCCCAGATGAACGAAGGGTTGCGGTCGCCAGGGCGACCACAAGTCTTCGTTCATCGCCCGGGGTTCAGCGGCGGCGGACGCCCTTGGCCAGCTCCTGGGCCAGCTCGCGGACCGCATCCACCCCGACCGGCCCCGGCGCGTCGAGCAGCCGGCGCACGAATGCCGACCCGACGATGACCCCGTCGGCGAAGGCGGCCACTTCGGCGGCCTGATCAGCATTGGAGACGCCGAGCCCGACGCACACCGGCAGGTCGCTGGCCGCGCGGGCGCGGGCGACGAGGCGCTGCGCGGTGTCGCCGACAGTATCCCGCGTTCCGGTCACCCCCATGGTGGAGGCGGCGTAGACGAACCCACGACAGGCGGCCATCGTCGAGGCGATCCGGGCATCGCTGGAGGAAGGGGCGATCAGGAAGATCCGGTCGAGTGACTGCGCCGCGCAGGCGGACAGCCAGGCGGCAGCCTCGTCGGGAATCAGGTCGGGCGTGATCGTGCCCGAGCCCCCCGCGGCGGCCAGATCGGCGGTGAAGCGCTGCACGCCGTAGTGCTCGATCGGGTTCCAGTAGGACATGACCACGGGCGCCGCCCCGGCGGCCGTGACCGCACGTACCGCCTCGAGGGCGTCGGCGATCTTCACCCCGGCCCGGACGGCGGGTTCGACCGCCTGCTGGATGACCGGCCCGTCCATCCCTGGATCGCTGTAGGGCACGCCCACCTCGATGACGTCCGCGCCACCCTCGACCATCGCCGTCATGGCCGCGATCGAGACCTCGACGCTCGGATAGCCGACCGGCAGGTAACCGATCAGGGCCGCCCGCTCCTCCGCGCGAGCCCGCGCCAGCGCGTCAGCGAGCGCGGTCATGAGCTCAGGCCGAAGTAGTCCGACGCGGTCTGCACGTCCTTGTCGCCGCGGCCGGAGAGGTTCACCAGGATCACCGCATCCGGGCCGAGTTCACGGCCCAGGTCGAGGGCGCCGGCCAGGGCGTGCGCGGACTCGATCGCCGGGATGATGCCCTCGGTGCGGCACAGCAGCGCGAACGCCGCCATGGCCTGGGCGTCGGTGATCGGGCGGTATTCGGCCCGGCCGACGTCATGCAGATAGGAATGCTCGGGGCCGACGCCCGGGTAGTCGAGGCCGGCCGAAATCGAATGCGACTCGATGGTTTGGCCGTTCTCGTCCTGCAACAGGTAGGACCGGGCCCCGTGTAGCACGCCGGGCGAGCCCCCGGTGATCGTCGCGGCGTGCCGGCCGGTCTCGACCCCGTCACCAGCCGCCTCGAGGCCGACCAGTCGCACGCCGGCGTCGGCCACGAACGGGGTGAAGATGCCGATCGCGTTCGACCCCCCGCCGACACAGGCCGCGACGACGTCGGGGAGCCGGCCGACGCGCTCCAGCACCTGGGCCCGCGCCTCGACGCCGATGACGCGCTGGAACTCGCGCACCATCAGCGGAATCGGGTGCGGGCCGGCCGCGGTGCCGAACAGGTAGTGGGTGTTCTCGACGTTGGCGACCCAGTCGCGGAAGGCCTCGTTGATCGCGTCCTTGAGCGTGCGCGAGCCGGTGCTCACCGGGACGACTTCGGCCCCGAGCAGCCGCATGCGGGCCACGTTCAGCGCCTGCCGCCGCGTGTCCTCCTCGCCCATGTAGACCGTGCAGTCGAGTCCCATCAGCGCGGCCGCGGTCGCGGTCGCTACCCCGTGCTGGCCGGCCCCGGTCTCGGCGATCACTCGGGTCTTGCCCAGCCGGCGGGTCAGCAGCGCCTGCCCGAGCACGTTGTTGATCTTGTGCGAGCCGGTGTGGTTGAGGTCCTCGCGCTTGAGCAGGATCCGCGCACCTCCCGCCTCAGCGGCGAAGCGAGGCACGTCCGTCAACGGCGAGGGCCGGCCGGCGTAGTCGCGCAGCAGGGCATCGAGTTCAGCTCGAAAGGACGGATCGGCCTGGGCGGCCTGGAACGTCTCGGCCAGCTCCTCGAGCGCGGCGACGAGCGCCTCGGGCACGAAACGCCCGCCGAACTGGCCGAAGTGGCCGGTGGAATCTGGGGTAGCAATGGGCGCAGTCATGAGCGGAACACTCCTGGGGGACGACGGGTCGGCTGACGGGGCGTCAGCGGCGCCATCGCGCGTCAATACCAACAGCCATCGTCGTCATCCTCAACGCGAGGCCCGCGGCGTGGCCGGATGCGCGCCGGCCGTGACCAGATCGGCTACGGCCTGGCGGGGGTTGGTGTGCGTGACCAGACCTTCGCCGACCAGTACGGCGTCGGCCCCGGCCGCGGCATATTCGATCAGGTCGAGCGGCCCGCGCACGCCGGATTCGGCGATCTTGACGATCTCGCTCGGCAGTCCGGGCGCGATGCGTTCGAAGGCGCTGCGATCGACCTCGAGCGTCTTGAGGTTGCGGGCGTTGATGCCGATAACCCGGGCGCCGGCGTCCAGGGCCCGGCTGGCCTCGTCCTCGGTGTGGACCTCGACCAGGGCGGTCATGCCGAGGGACTCGACGCGTTCGCGCAACCCGGTCAGGGTGTTCTGGTCGAGGGCGGCCACGATGAGCAGCACCAGGTCGGCGCCGTGTGCACGCGCTTCGTGCACCTGATACGACCCGACGATGAAGTCCTTGCGCAGCACGGGAATCTGCACACGAGCGCGGACGGCGTCCAGGTCGTCCAAGGACCCTCCGAAGCGGCGCTCCTCGGTCAGCACACTGATGATGCGGGCCCCACCGGACTCGTACTCGCCGGCCAGGTGGGCCGGATCGCCGATCTCGGCCAGCGTGCCCTTTGACGGGCTGCGCCGCTTCACCTCAGCGATGACCCCGACCCCGGGCGCCCGCAGCGCGGCGAGCGCGTCACGCGCGGCCCGCGCCCCGGCGGCACGCACCTTGAGCTCGTCGAAGGGCAGCAGCAGCTTGCGCGCCTCGACGTCCGCCACCGCACCGGCGATGATCTCGTCGAGAACAGTGCTCACGGATTCGCCCCTTCGGCTCGGCCTCATCGTGCTGGTCTGGGTCAAGGCTAAACCAGGATTGAAGCCCGCTTTGCCACCGACCCGAGTCTCAGCCGGGCAATGGCCGTGATTGCGTCCGGGCGTTGACCTTGATGACGAACTCGCGGGCTTTGTCCACTGTCCTGCGGTTGATCGGAACGGCCCAGTTGAAGTCCGGACCGCTGATCGTGAGGTAGCCGTCGTCGGTGCCCAGGCCCTCTTTGAGCAGCTGCGCCCGCAGTCCGGAGAGCAGCCGCACCTGCTCGACATCCACGCGAGCACGGATCTGTTCGGCGGTCTCCAGCCGGGCGATGACGTCGGGACCGATCGGGTAGCTGGCCCGGCTGTGCTCGATCGTTTTCCGTCCGAGCCTGATTCCTTGGAACGTGTCAGCCATGTTCATCCTCACGGGCCGGTTGGACATCGGTAGTGGCAGTGGGGTCATCGCCGCGATCGAGCGCCCGCCACATGGCTTCATCGCCGGCTATCGGTTGGTTGCTCGGCGCCTCGTAACGGGCCGACATCGTCGACCAGCGCTCGCCGTAGACCGCCACGAGCACGCCCGAGGCCAGGATCAGCAAGGCACAGATCACCGTGAGGACCGCCCACACCGGATGGGTCTCGATGTGCACGACCGATGTGGAGCTTATCCCGACGCCGCCCTTACGATCAGTCGCCAGTTCGATCGCCCGCGAGTGCCCGACTGCGGCGATCGCCCCCAGGGCCCGCCAGCCGAGCAGCAGGCCGCTGAGCGCGATGAAGACCCCGACGAGGCGACGGGCCACGCCCCGGGTCGCCAGGACGGCCACCACGCCGGCCAGGGCGACCAGGATGGCCCCGAGGATCGCCCCGTCCAACGCGCGCCCGCTGACCTCGATCTCGACGTTGGCCAGCGGCGGCTGGCGATACACGGTGATGCCCTGCCAGGCGCGGGTGGAGATCAGCAAAGCGCCACCGGCGCCGACGACGTCGAGCAGCAGGGCGAGCGCGAACAGCCGCCGGTTCATGGCGCAAGCAGGCGCAACGTCTCGGCGGTGGCGATGGCCTGCAGCACGGCGCGCGCCTTGTTGCGGGTCTCCTGCTCCTCGAGGTTCGGAACGCTATCGGCGACGATCCCGGCGGAGGCCTGTACGTAGGCGATGCCGTCCTTCATCACCGCGGTGCGGATCGCGATCGCCATGTCCAGATCGCCGGCGGCGTCGAGGTAGCCCACCGCTCCCCCGTAGACGCCCCGGCGCACCGGCTCGAGTTCGTCGATCAGTTCCATCGCCCGCACCTTGGGCGCGCCGGTCAACGTGCCGGCGGGGAAGGTCGCCGTCAGCACGTCGAACGCATCGTGACCGGCCGCGACGTCGCTCTCGACCGTCGAGACGATGTGCCACACGTGGCTGTAGCGCTCAACGGCGCCGAACTCGACCACCTCGACGCTGCCCGGTGCCGAGACCCGGCCCAGATCGTTGCGGGCCAGGTCGACCAACATGACGTGCTCGGCCTGCTCCTTGGGGTCGCTGACCAGTTCGGCGGCCATCGCGGCGTCGCGCTCGGCCGTCTCCCCGCGCTTGCGGGTGCCGGCGATGGGATGCAGCACAGCGCGCTGTCCGGTGACCGTGACCAGGGCCTCGGGGCTGCAGCCGACGATGTCCAACTCGCCCAGGCGCAGGATGTACATGTAGGGCGAGGGATTGAGCGTGCGCAGCACTCGGTACACGTCCAGCGGGTCGGCCGTGGTGCTCACCGAGTAGCGCTGACCGATCTGGATCTGGAACACCTCACCCGCGCGCACCGCCTCCAGCGCCGCCTCGACGGCCGGCAGGTATTCCCCGCTCGGCGTACGGGACGTGGCCGTGGCCGGAGCCACCGCGTCGAAGGCCGAGATGGTCGAGGGCGCCGCCGCGGACAGGTCGGCCTGCATGGCGTCCAGGCGGGCCACCGCATCGTCGTAGGCCGCCCCGATCTCGGCCTCGCTCATCTGCGCGTCGACCAGCGCGTTGGCAATCAGCACGACGGTGCATTCGTGATGGTCGACGGCGGCGATGTCGGTGACGAGCAACATCGTCAGTTCAGGCACGCCGAGGTCGTCGACCGCGTTGACCGGCAGCCGTTCGATGTGGCGCACGACGTCGTAGCCCAGGTAGCCGACGAAGCCCCCGGTCAGCGGGGGCAGGTCGGGCAGCCGCGGCGCCTTGATCGCCCGCCAGGCCGCGCCCAGCACCTGCAACGGGTCACCCTTGGTGATCAGTCCCGGCGGCACCTGCCCGCTCCAGTGCGGCTGCCCGTCGGCAACCGTCAGCGAGGCGACCGCGTTCACCCCGACGAAGGACCAGCGCGAGAAGGATGCGCCGGGCTCGGCCGACTCGAGCAGGAATGTGCCCGGACGCCCGCCGGCGAGCTTGCGGTAGACCCCGACGGGTGTCTCGGCGTCGGCGAACACCGTCCGCGTGATCGGGACCAGACGATGGGTGGAGGCGAGTTTGGCCAGCTCCTCGCGAGTGATCGTCACAGCGCGCCGAGGTCGAAGCAGGTCCGCTCGCCGGTGTGGCAGGCGGCACCAACCTGATCGACCTTGAGCAGCAGGGAGTCCCCGTCGCAGTCGAGGGCGACGGATTTGACCAGCTGGACGTGCCCTGACGTGTCGCCCTTGACCCAGTACTCCTGCCGGCTGCGCGACCAGTAGGTGGCCCGCCCGGTGGTCAACGTGCGGTGCAGGGCCTCGTCGTCGAGCCAGCCGACCATGAGCACCTCGCCGGTGTCGTGTTGTTGCACGACCGCCACGACCAGGCCGTCGGCGTCGCGCTTGAGCCGCGCGGCGATGGCTGGGTCGAGCGCGGAGGGAATCTGACGGGGCACACCTCGATTCTGCCAGGGTGGGCGCGACCGCCTTGCATCAATTTGCCGATCCGGCCCCCAGGGTGGCCGCCACCTGCACGCCGAGTGGGCGCGAATACGCCGAGTGGGCAGCCCCAGGCGACCACTCGGGGCGTTAACTGCCCACTCGGCGAACAGGGGCGGGGCGGCCGAATCATCAAATTGTCGCCCGGCGATGGCATCGTGGGCGAGGTGGCTGACATCGAGCTGACCCGGACCGCGGCCTCGCACGCCGTCGCTGACATCGGCTGGCGCTACCTCGTGTGCGACCTGGCCACGACGGTCGAGGTGGCATCACTCGCCGACGCAGTCGTGGTGGCCCAGACCGTGGTGGACGTGTGCGGGGCCGACGCCGAAGACCACCTGCGCCTGGACCTACGCCCGGACCGCGTGCTGCTGTCGCTGCAGGATCGCCCGCGCCTGCTCGTCACCGAGCGCGACACCGCGCTGGCCCAGCAGATCACCGCCGCGCTCAGCCCACTCGGCTGGCGCACCGGGGGCGCCACCAGAGACGACCACGCCCGCCCGGTGCAGCAGCTTGAACTGGCCATCGACACCATGGACATGGCCCGGATCCGCCCGTTCTGGAAGGCCGTCTTGGCCTACCAGGACGAACCCGGCGCGGCGCCGAACACCCTGATCGACCCGGCGGGTCAGGGAGCCGCGCTCTGGTTTCAGGACATGGACGTGATGCGCCCCGACCGCAACCGCATCCACTTCGACATCACGGTCGCCCATGACGAGGTCCCGCTCCGTATTGCGGCCGCGCTGGCCGCCGGCGGGGTGATGCTGACCTCGCAATACGCGCCGGCGTTCTGGGTGCTGGCCGACCCCGAGGGCAATGAGATCTGCATCTGCGCCTGGACCGGCCGCGACGAACGGGGCTGGTGATCAGGCGGCGGGTAGCACGACGGTGACCGTGCTGCCGGTCTGGACTGTGCTCTCGAAGTGGATGGTGCCCCCGTGCGCGGCCACGATCGAGGCGACGATCGACAGGCCGAGGCCACTGCCCCCACTGCTGCGGGCGCGGGAGGAGTCAGCGCGCCAGAAGCGCTCGAAGACGTGGGCGGCCTGTTCCGGAGGCAGCCCGGGGCCGGCGTCGGCGACCTGCACGATCACCGAGGAGTCGCGCCAGAGCGTCACCCGGATCGGACCGCCCGGAGCGGTGTGCACGCAGGCGTTGGTGATCAGGTTGCGCAGCACCCGCAGCAGCTGATCGTGATCGCCGTTGACGTAGGTACCGCCCGTTCGGATGTCGACCTCGATCGTGCGCGCCGGGTACGCCGCCTGCGCGCCGGCGACGGCGTCGTCGACGACGGCGGCCAGATCGACCGTAGAAAGATGCAGCTCGGTGCCCTGGTCGCCGCGCGCCAGCATCAGCAGGTCCTCGACCAGGCGCGACATCCGGTTGCCCTCGGTCTCGATCCGGCCCAGTGTCTCCGCGTCCTCGCCGGTGTCGGGCTGACCCGAGGCGTGCCGCATCCGCGACAGCTCGGCGTAGCCCCGAATGGACGTCAGCGGGGTACGCAGCTCGTGCGAGGCGTCAGCCAGGAACTGGCGCATCCGCGCCTCGCTCTCCAACCGCGCCGCGAACTGCGTCTCGACCGCACCCAAGAGCGTGTTCATCGATTCGGCCAGTTGGCCGGCCTCGGAGCCCTGCTCGGTGGCGCTGATCGGCACCCGCCGCTGCAACCCGGCGCCCTCCGGGGACAGTTCCGCCGCCACCGTCTGGGCCGTCTCAGTGACGCGGCGCAGGGGTCGCAGACTCAGACGCACCCCGGCGGCGGTGACGAGGAACGCGACCAGGGCGGCCGCGATGAGAATGTAGAGCTCAATGCGAACGAGCCGCGCCAGGGTGTTGTCTACCTCGCTCATCGACAGCGCCACCACGACCGTGACCGGCTGGCGGACGATCTCGCCGGTGCTCGGATCGGTCGTGACGGCAGTGAGGTTGGGCACGGCTACGGCCCTCACCCGCATCCCGTTGGCGGTCGTCAGCGTGTAGTGGTTGGCATCGCGAGACAGGGCCGCGACCCGCTGCTCCTTGCTGAGCTGCAACTGGGCCAGGTTCGGATCCGACGGGGAGGCCACCACGAGACCGTCCGGGGTGAGAATCAGGATCTGCACCTGTGTCGGGCTGTGAAAGGCGTGGCCACCGCCGCCGCCACCGGACGCCTCTTGCAGCAGGGAACTGATGGCACCGGTACTTGCGGTGACGGTCAGCTGTTGATCCAGTCGGTTGATCAGGACGTGCTTCAGCGCCGTATACGTCGCGAACGCCGAGGCACTTACGACGATGAGTACCAGTGCCACGACGCCGACCACGAGTCGCGTGGAGAGGGTGCGCGGGTAGAACGGCCAGTGCCGCCGGGCCTTCTGTTCCTTCGGCGGCGTCGAACCGGGCAGGGTCGGCGCTAGCTCAAACGGAGGCGGCGCCGGCTCCGTATGAACGACGAGGAAATCATCTGACAAGGGGTCAACTGCAGATCAACTACGAGGAGCCTTGATGACATAGCCGGCCCCGCGAACGGTGTGCAGCAACTTCGGGTCGACGTGGTCGACCTTCTTGCGCAGGTAGCCGATGTAGAGCTCCACGATGTTCGACTGACCCTGGAAGTCGTACTTCCAGACCCGGTCCAGGATCTGGGCCTTCGATAGCACGACGCGCTCGTTACGCATCAGGTAGCGCAGCAGCTCGAACTCGGTCGCGGTCAGGTGCACTTCTTCCCCGGCCCGGGTGACCTCGTGGGAGTTCTCGTCCAGCTCGAGGTCAGCGACGCGCAGGACCCCGTCACGGCCACCGTCGGGCGCAGTGCGGCGCAGCACGGCGTGCACGCGGGCCAGGAGCTCCTCGACGCTGAAGGGCTTGACGACGTAATCGTCCGCACCCGCGCGCAGCCCGCTGATCCGATCGGTGGACAGGTCGCGCGCAGTCAGAAAGATGACCGGCACCTGCGATCCGGCGGCGCGCAGATTGTGCAGCACGCCCAGCCCGTCCAGCCCGGGCATCATGACGTCCAGGACGATCAGATCGGGGTCGGTCTCGGCGACCGCGGCCAGCGCGGAGGTGCCGTTGTCGGCGGTCGTCGTCTCGAAGCCGTCGAAGCGGAGGGCCGAGGAGACCAGGTGAGTCACGTTCTCTTCGTCATCTACGACCAGAACCCGGCGCTTGGCGGCGGTCATCGTGCTCATCGCTTAGTCACGTTAGTCATCGGCGGCATCCCTACAGCTTGTTGGGCCCGTTTCTCGTGCCCTGCCTGTGACCACCCTGGGCGTCACTGATGAGCCACAGGTGGGCGTTAGCTGTGTACAGCCTATGCGAACGTCAACGGACGACGACGTCAGCCGCCCGCAGGGCCGCCTTGACCTGACCGATCGTCAGATCGCCGAAGTGGAAGACACTGGCCGCGAGTACGGCATCGGCCCCGCCTCGTACGGCGGGCACGAAGTCACCGATCGCGCCGGCCCCACCGCTGGCGATGACCGGCACGTCGACGCGGGCCCGGACCAGGCGAAGCAGGGGCAGGTCGTAGCCGTCCTTGGTCCCGTCGGCGTCCATCGAGTTGAGCAGGATCTCCCCCGCACCGAGCTCGGCCGCCCGCTGGGCCCAGTCGATCGCGTCGATGCCCGTGCTGCGCCGCCCACCGTGGGTCGTCACCTCGAACCCGCTCGCGGTGGGGCGCTCCCCGGCCGGTACTCGCCGGGCGTCGACCGACAGCACCAGCACCTGGTTGCCGAACCGTTCGGCGATCTCGCGGATCAGCTCGGGACGGGCGATGGCCGCGGTGTTGACGCCGACCTTGTCCGCCCCTGCCCGCAGCAGCGCGTCGACGTCTCCGGCACTGCGCACCCCGCCGCCGACGGTGAGCGGAATGAACACCTGCTCGGCCGTGCGGCGCACCACCTCATACGTCGTCTCCCGCCCGCCCGAGGACGCGGTGATGTCGAGGAAGGTCAGCTCGTCGGCGCCGTCGGCGTCATAGCGACGGGCCAGTTCGACCGGATCTCCGGCATCGCGCAGCCCGGTGAAGTTCACGCCCTTGACCACGCGCCCGGCATCGACGTCCAGGCAGGGAATCACCCGCACGGCCACGCTCACGCCAGCGACCCAACCAGTTCGATCTCGACCAGCATCCGGGGATCGAGAAAGCCCGCAACGAGAATCATCGCGCTCGTCGGGCGAATCTCGTCGAACGCCTCGGAGTGGGCCCGCCCGACCGCATCGGCATCGGCGCGATCAACGATGTACATCCGCGAGGAGATGACCTTGTGACGCGGGCAACCGGCGTGGGTCAGCGCGTCGATCGCCACCCCGAACGCCGTCACCGCCTGGGCGT
The DNA here is from genome assembly GCA_963828015.1 of uncultured Actinomycetes bacterium. GTDB lineage: Bacteria > Actinomycetota > Actinomycetes > Mycobacteriales > Jatrophihabitantaceae > CAVPUA01. The sequence goes on along the minus strand of CAWHCD010000006.1, from coordinate 323,566 downwards.
AGGCGTCGCCTTCGTGCACGAGCTCACCACCGACGACGGACGTACACCCGGCAGTCACGAACAACTGGCCGGCCCGCACGACTCGGCTGTAGCCGATCAGATCCTCGTAGGGGCCGCCGGAGCCGAAGCGGGTGATCATGCCACCGCTGCCAGGGCTTCGGGCAGGGTGAACTGGCCGGCGTAGAGAGCCTTCCCGACGATGGCCCCTTCGATGCCGCGTCCTTCGGAGGTGCGCACCGCGGCCAGGGCCTGCAGGTCGGCCAGCGAGGACACGCCACCGCTGGCCACCACCTGGGCCGGGGTCCGGGCGAGCAGGTCGGCCAACAAGGTGACGTTGGGTCCGGTCAACGTGCCGTCGCGGTGGACGTCGGTGACGACGTAACGCGCGCACCCGTCGGCGTCCAGGCGGGCCAGCGTCTCCCACAGGTCTCCGCCCTCGCGGGTCCAGCCCCGCGCGGCCAGCGTCGTGCCCCGCACGTCGAGGCCGACGGCGACCAGGTCGGCATGTTCGGCCAGCACCGAGCGCACCCAGTCCGGCGACTCCAGCGCCGCCGTGCCCAGATTGATCCGGGCCGCCCCGGTGGCGATGGCCGCGCTCAGCGAAGCATCGTCACGGATGCCACCGGAAAGCTCCACGGCGATATCGAGGCGGCTCACCACCTCGGCCAGCAGCTCGCGGTTGGAGCCGCGGCCGAACGCGGCGTCGAGGTCGACCAGGTGGATCCACTGGGCTCCGTCGCGTTGCCAGGCCAGCGCCGCCTCCAGCGGGTCGCCATAGGACGTCTCCGACCCGGCCGCTCCCTGGACGAGACGGACGGCCTGCCCATCCGCGACGTCGACGGCGGGAAAGAGGGTGAAGCTCATCGTGATCTCCGATCAAAGACGAAGGCACCCAGAGCGGGCGCCGCGACGATGCAGACCAGCGCGACCGCGGCGACGGCCTTGAACGAACTGGTCAGCAGGAACGTGATCAGCAAGGCGATGAGCACGATCACCGCCAGCAAGGCCCACTTGTCGCGCTGAAAACTGTTCCCGTGCTGCCACCAGCGCAGTTGGCGCCATCGCTGCGAACGGCGGCGGGTCCGAGCGGCTCGACGGGCCTGCTTGGCGCGCGCCGTCTCCTGCTCGGCCAGCTGTTGGGCCAGCTCGGCCTCGCGTTGCGCGCGGGCCTGAGCTCGCTGCTTGCTCACAGCAGTCCGAGCCAGTTGCGCAACACCGCGGCCCCCGCGTCGCCGGACTTCTCCGGATGGAACTGGGTCGCGCTGACCAGCTGCGTCTCGACCGCCGCCACGAACAGCTCGCCGTGCTCGGTGCGGCTCACCAGACCCTCGGTGGCATGCACGGCGTAGGAGTGGACGAAGTAGAACCGCGTTCTGGCCGCGATGCCGTCGAAGAGCACCGACTGGTCGCCGAACTCGACCGTGTTCCAGCCCATGTGCGGCAGGATCGGCGCCTGCAGCCGCTCGACGCGCCCGGGCAGCAGCCCCAGGCCGGGCGTCTGCACGCCGTGTTCGATGCCGGCCTCGAACAACACCTGCATGCCCACGCAGATGCCGAGCGTCGGCCGGGCCTGATCGATGCGGGCGCCCAGGATGGCCCTACCCCCGATCGCCTCGAGGCCGGCCATGCAGGCGGCGTACGCGCCGACTCCGGGCACGACCAGGCCGTCGGCGGCAATAGCGATCTGCGGGTCTGCGCTGACGATGACCTGTGCGCCGACACGCTCGAGGGCGCGTTGCGCCGAGCGCAGGTTGCCCGAGCCGTAGTCCAGGACGCAGACGGTGGGGGCGGCGTTCAGAGCACGCCCTTCGTCGACGGCACGCCCTGCACGCGCGGGTCGAGCTCGGTGGCCGCGCGTAAGGCGCGAGCTACGGCCTTGTACTGCGCCTCGGTGATGTGGTGCCAGTCGCGCCCGCCCGCGACGGTGACGTGCAGGGCGATCGCCGCGTGGTAGACGAAGGACTCGAAGACGTGCCGGGTCAACGTGCTCGTGTAGTGCTCGCCGATCGTGGGCGGTGCGCCCGGCGGCTCGTGGTGCACGAGGTAGGGCCGTCCGGACAGGTCGACCGCAGCCTGCACCAGGGTCTCGTCCATCGGGATCAGCGCGTCGCCGAAGCGGCGCGTCCCGGCCTTGTCGCCGACCGCCTGCGCGAACGCCTGTCCGAGCGCGATGGCCACGTCCTCGACGGTGTGGTGGGCGTCGATGTGCAGGTCACCGTCGCAGCGCACGGTGAGATCGAACAGGCCGTGCTTGCCGAACGAGGTGAGCATGTGGTCGTAGAACCCGAGGCCGGTCGAGATGTCGGTGTGCCCGTGCCCGTCGATGTCGATGGTGACGAGGATCTTGGTCTCTTTGGTCTGCCGCTCTACGCGACCGGTGCGGGTCAACTGGTCTCCTCTGTAGCTCGAACGTCCAGCAGGGCAGCGCGGAACGCCGACATCTCATTCGGCGTCCCGATCGAGACCCGGAGCCAGCCGTCCGGGCCGGTCTCGCGGATCAGGACGCCCCGGTCGAGCAGACCCTGCCATACGGCGTGCCGGTCGCGAAACGTTCCGAACAACACGAAGTTCGCGTCGCTGTCCGCGACGACCAGGCCCTGCGCGCGTAGCCACCGCACGGTCGCGTCGCGTTCCTGTCGCAACTCACCGACCCGGGCCAGCAACTCGGGCGCGTGCCCCAGCGCGGTGCGGGCCACGGCCTGGGTCACGGCAGAGAGGTGATAGGGCAGCCGCACGATGCGCAGCGCGTCCACGACCGCCGCCGATGCCGCGAGGTAGCCCAGTCGGCCACCCGCGAGGGCGAACGCCTTGCTCATCGTCCGGCTGACGACCAGCCGAGGGCACCGCGGCAGCAGGCTCAGCGCGCTCGGCGTACCGGCGCGGCGGAACTCGGCGTAGGCCTCGTCGACGACGACGATGCCCGGCGCGGCGGCATAGATCGTCTCGACCTCGGTCAGGGTCAGCGCGGTGCCGGTGGGGTTGTTCGGCGAACACAGCAGCACGATCGAGGGCTGCTCGCGCTCGATCAGCTCCAGGGCGGCGGGCAGGTCGATCGCAAAATCCGCGGCCCGCCGACCGACGAGCCAGCGAGTGTGGCTGTCACGGGCGTACTCCGGATACATCGAGTAGGTGGGCGCAAAGGACAGCGCGGTCCGCCCGGGGCCGCCGAAGGCCTGCATGAGCTGCAGCATCACCTCGTTCGAGCCGTTGGCCGCCCACACCTGCTCCGCGCCCAGACCGACCCCGCCGTCGCTGTTGAGATAGGCGGCCAGGTCCGCGCGCAGCTCGGACGCCTCGCGGTCGGGATAGCGGTTGAGCGTGCGGGCCGCACTGGCGACCGCGGTGGCGATGGCGGCCACAACCGCCTCGCTCGGGCCGTAGGGGTTCTCGTTGACGTTGAGGGCGACGGGCACGTCGAGCTGGGGCGCGCCGTAGGGCAGTTCGCCGCGCAGCTCCTCCCGCAACGGCAACGCGTCGACGCCGGTCATTGCGGTAACCGCGCCGCGACCGCCGCACCGTGCGCGGGCAGGTCCTCGGCGTCGGCGAGCGCCAGCACGTGCGGCGCCACCTCGATCAGCGCGTCTTCGGTGTATTCGACCAGGTGCACGCCCTTGAGGAAGGACTGCACCGACAGCCCCGAGGCGTGGCGCGCGGTGCAGCCGGTCGGCAGGACGTGGTTGGAACCGGCGCAGTAATCGCCCAGCGACACCGGCGAGTACGAGCCGACGAACACGCAGCCGGCGTTGCGCACGCGCTCGGCGACGGCCCGGGCGTCGGCCGTGATCACCTCGAGGTGTTCGGCGGCGTAGGCGTCGGCGACCAGCAGCCCTTGATCGATGTCGCGGACCAGGACGGTGGCCGACTGTTCGCCACCCAGTGCGGCCCGGATGCGTTCGACGTGCTTGGTCAGCCCGACCTGGCGCTCGAGTTCGACGTCCACGGCGTCGGCCAGCGACGGCGAGTCGGTGATCAGTACCGAGGCGGCCAGCGGGTCGTGCTCGGCCTGGCTGATCAGATCGGCAGCGACGTGCACCGGGTCGGCGCCGGCGTCGGCGAGCACGGCGATCTCGGTCGGCCCGGCTTCGGCGTCGATGCCGATCACCCCGCGCAGCAGCCGTTTGGCCGCGGCGACATAGACGTTGCCCGGGCCGGTGACCACGTCCACCGGCTCGATGGCCAGCTCGTCGTCGCCGTAGGCCAGCAGGGCGATCGCCTGGGCGCCGCCAATCGCGTAGACCTCCTCGACGCCCAGCAGCGCGCAGGCGGCCAGGATCGTCGGGTGCGGCCAACCGCCGAACTCCTTCTGCGGCGGCGAGCAGACCACGAGCGAGTCGACGCCGGCCACCTGGGCCGGGATGACGTTCATGACCACGCTGGACGGGTAGACGGCCAGACCGCCGGGCACGTACAGGCCGACCCGGCGCACCGGGATCCATCGCTCGGTGACCGTTCCACCTGGGACCACGTCGATGCGGACGTCCTCGCGCCGCTGCGCCTCGTGCACGATCCGGGCCCGGCGGATCGACTCGGCCAGCCCGGCCCGCACGGGCGGGTCGAGGGCGTCCAGGGCGGCGGTGAGGAGCGCGGCCGGCACGCGGGGCGCCGGGACGTCCACGCCGTCAAAGCGCAGGGTCGCTTCGCGAGCGGCGACGTAGCCGCGGGCGGCGATGCCCTCGATCACCGGCGTGACCGCGGCGAGGGCGGCCTCGACATCGAGCTGCGCGCGCGGCAGCACCCGACGTGGATCGGGCGATCCGGAGGCGGTCAGGTCGATACGTCGCAACACAGCTGAGATTCTACGGGCGCCCGGCGCGATCATTACTCGCTCAAAGCCGCCGGCAGCCTCTACCGTCGTACCCATGTCGGAGCAGGTGCCGATCTTCCCGCTCGATGTGGTGCTCCTGCCTGGTTCGGCGCTCCCCTTGCACATCTTCGAACCGCGCTACCGTGAGCTGCTCAGCGACGTCTGCGAGCCGGGCGCCGGTCGCGCCTTCGGGGTCATCTCCGTGCGCGACAGCTACCCCGATGGGCCGCAACTGGCCGCGGTCGGCACGATGGCCGAAATCATCGAGGTCGACCAGTACCCGGACGGGCGCAGTGACCTGCTGACCATCGGTAGCCGACGCTTCCGGTTGCTCGAGGTCGACGAGCAACGCTCCCCGTACCTGTGGGCCGAGATCGAGTGGCTCGAGGAACGGGGAGGGCAGATCCGGCCCGAGCACGTCGCCGCCGCCCGGGTCCTGTGCCGGCGCTACAGCCAGGAGCTGGCGGAGGTCTCCGGCCGGGAGGAAGCCGAGGACGACCTCTCCGACGATCCGCTACGGCTGTCGTATCAAATCGCGGCCCGGATCCGGTTGAGCGCCGAGGACCGCCAGGACCTGCTGGAGGCCGAGACCGCCGCCGACCGGCTCTACGCCTCGATGGCCGCGCTGCGCCGTGAGTCCGCGCTGCTCACCAGCACCCGGACCGTGCCCGTCTCCCCGCACCGGCTGCGGGTGCCGCCCTCGGCCAACTAGACGGCCGGACGCGTCAGACCAGGCTGACCTCGGCGGGTGGTTCGGCGGCCGGGCCGGCGGGGGGCTCGGCGGGTGGCTCCACCGGTCCGACCCCAAGATCGTCGCGGGCGGCGAACTGGGTGCACAGCAGGTACACGAGCAGGGCGAAGGCGCCTTCGGCGAAGATCAACCCGACGGCGTGCACCTGCAGCGGCAGGCGAACGAGCTGGGTGCCGAGCTTTCCCGCAGTGCTCCCGCCGCCGACGAGGTGCCCGACCAGGTCGGTCAGGGCCGCCCCGGCGATCGCACCGAACGCCAGCGCGGCCACCGCGACCGGCCCCCGCCGGCTGCGCCGTAGCCACACCAGCACCCCGGCCGCCAGCCCGACCACGCTGGTCAGCAACGCGTAGCGGCCGTCGGAGGAGATGAAGCCTTCGGTCTCGTCGGGAACGATCGCACCGTGGTAATACACGAGGCCGCGCGTCGCCGTGTCGGCCCAGAGCCGCCAGAGCAGGCCGACCAGCACGCCGGTCAGCAGGAGCGCGCCGATGACCTGTGCGGCGAAGATCAGCTCCGCCCGCGTCACCCACGGTTCGCGAGGGGGCGCCGCAGCGCTGCTTTCCTCAGGGACCGGCTGCTGCCCGGGCTCGTCCACCAACTCCGCCTTCCACACCTCATCGCCGTTGCGCCCAGTGTGTCAGGCCGAAGCTGGCGCGGTGTTGAGCAACAACCGTCCGTCGGCAAGCACCGCCGTCGGTGAGCGCCACACTCCCGGCTCATCCAGGGGATTTCCGGGCAGGACGACCAGCGCCGCCCGCTGCCCGACCTCCAGCAGCCCCGTGCGCCGGCGGATGCCCGGAGCGCGGGCGGCCAGCTGCGTGGCCGCCCGCAGCGCGCCCAGGCGGCCCATGCCGGTGTCGGCCAGCCGGTCGAGCTCGCGCGGATCGACCCCCGGGCGGGTGCCGTCGTGACCGAAGTCGGTGCCGTAGCGCAGCTGAACCCCGGCCGCGAAGAGGTCGGCCGCATTCTGGGCCGCGGGCCGCCCCACCCCGGAGGAGAAGAAGGTCTGCAGGGTCGAGACGACGGAAATGCCGGCCGCCGCGATCTGCTCGACGAGTGACTCGGGCAGTCGCTCGGACGGAGTGTGGGCGAGCTCGTCGACGCCGGCGTTGACGGCCCGGCGCACCATGTCGACGCTCAGCGCGTGGGCAACTACGGCCAGCCCGCTGTCATGCGCGGCTTCCACGACCGCTTGGACAACCCGCGGTTCGGGAACCGGCCAGGCCCCCCCGCCGGGCTCCAGCGCGATCTTGATGAGGTCGGCACCGTCGGCGGCGAGGCGGTGCACCACCTGACGGGCGTTGGCCGGTGAATAGACGATCGCGGCATATCCGTGAGCACCCCAGCTGCGCGTCGGATACCCACCCGGTGAGGTGATCACCGGACCGGCAACGGCGATGACCGGCCTTTCGCCCGGAGGCCGGCGGTGCCCGGTACGCCAGGTGCTGGCCGAGGACTGCGGGGCCCCGAGATCGCGCACCGCCACCAGGCCGGTACGCAGCAGGCCGTCGGGGTCGCCGAAGCCGAGGTGCACATGGGCGTCGACGATGCCCGGACCGATCCAGCTCTCCACGCCACCGAGCGGTAGGTGGTCGGAAACGTCAGGGGCCTCGCTCAGCGGGCCGAGATAGGTGATCGCGCCGCGCTGATCGAGCACCACCACCCCGGGCCGGGGTTCGCTGGCCCCGCCAGCCCAGACGAGCCCGCGCAGTACGGCTCCGCGTTGCAACGCGGTCGACGTGGTGGCCGACGCAGAGTGGGCCAGACCGGGCAACCCGACCTCTCGCAAGCGGGCCGGCACGCGGGGCGATGCCAGGACCGCCGCGCCGCGCTGGGCCACGGCCTGGCGCAGCTCGCCCAGCCGAGCGCCCAGCCCCTCGCGCGCACCCATCCACCCATCCTTGCAGCTGATCAAGCCGCGCGGGCCCGGGCGCAGGCACGATCAGGACAGGTGCAACACCATGTGCAGCTCATCCACGCGCGCCGCCGGCACCACGTTGTCGGCCCGGAACTGGCTCAAGCGCCGAACCGTCTCGATCCGCCGAGACCCAACCAGCCGCAGCGCCAGTAGGGGCATGGTCACGACCCGGCCGGGCAGGCCGAGGCGACGCAGCTCGCGATGAACGTCGGCGCGGGTCGCCTTGATCAAGCCGGCCAGCCGTGGATCGGTCGGGTCGCGCCGGCCGCCACCGAACAGGCCGCGCACCAGGGCGGTGGCGATCGCCCGCACACCGAGCACAGCCAGGCTGATGAGGATCACCGGGACACCCAGCCACGGGCTGACCAGCCACCAACTCAAGACGCCGACAGCCAGCAGACCGAAGCCGAGCCAGGACAGCAGCCGGTCCAGATCGCTCAGCACGGCTCGGCCGACCAGGAACCGGGTCAGCGCCCAGCGACTACCCGGGCTGCCCTGGCGAAAATCGCCGACATCGGGTCCGGGGCCGGGACCAAGAGAGAACCTGTCGCTCACCCAATCAACGGTACGCGCGCGTCAGAGCACGGCGTTGGGTCCGAGCAGTGCCTTCAGATCGCCCATCAGCGCGGCCGACGGGGCGACCCGGAAACCGTCGCCCAGCCGCAGCCGCTGCTCTCGCTGCCCATTGACCAACTGCAACTGCACCTCGGTCGTCCCGGGGTGCGCCGCCAACACCTCGCGCAGCCGCTCCACCATGGGTGGCGTGCATCGCGCCGGAGCCATCTGCACGACCACCGGCCCCTGGCTGGCCGCCCGCAGGTCGGGCAGGGTCAGGTCCATCGCAATCAGCTCGATCGTGTCATCGCGCGACTGGGCCCGGCCCTTGATGACGACCAGGGCGTCTTCGACGACATTGATGCCGACCTGGGTGTAGGTCGCCGGGAAGAACAGCACCTCGACCGAGCCGCCGAGATCCTCGAGGGTGGCCCGAGCCCACGGCGCCCCGGCCTTGGTGACTCGGCGGTTCACCGCGGACAGGATGCCGGCCACGGTGACCGACTGCCCGTCGGGGACCTCGTCGGATTGCAGGTCGCCGATGGAGAAATCGGCGGCGGCGGCGAGCACGTGCTCGACCCCCAGCAGCGGGTGGTCAGAGACGTAGAGCCCGAGCATCTCTCGCTCGAAGGCCAGCAGCACCGACTTGTCCCACTCCCCCTCCGGGACGTTCACGGCGAAGACATCGCCGACGCCTAGGGAGACCTCGCCGGTGCCGAACAGATCGAACTGCCCGTTGGCCTCGTGCCGCTTGGTGTCCAGGACCTGGTCGACGGCCGGCTCGTAGACGTTGATCAATGCGCGCCGGTGGTGGTTCATCGAGTCGAAGGCGCCGGCCTTGATCAGCGCCTCGATGGTCCGCTTGTTGCAGACGACGGCCTCGACCTTCTTCAAGAAGTCACCGAAGTCCTCGAATGCGCCCTGGGCCTTGCGGCTGGCCACGATCGAGGCCACGACGTTGGCACCGACATTGCGGATCGCCGCGAGGCCGAAGCGAATGTCGTTGCCCGTCGGGGTGAAGTCGGCGTCGGAGGTGTTCACATCCGGCGGCAGGACCTTGATCCCCATCCGCCGGCACTCAGCCAGGTACACGGCCGACTTGTCCTTGTCGTCGCGCATCGAGGTCAACAGGGCGGCCATGTACTCGGCCGGGTAGTTCGCCTTGAGGTAGGCCGTCCAATACGAGATCAGCCCGTACGCGGCCGAGTGGGCCTTGTTGAAGGCGTAGTCGGAGAAGGGCACCAGGATGTCCCAGAGCGTCTTGATCGCGGCCGGGCTGGCCCCGCGCGCCTGCATGCCGGCGCTGAAGTTCTCGTACTGCGCGTCGAGCTCGGACTTCTTCTTCTTGCCCATCGCCCGGCGCAGCAGGTCGGCCTGGCCCAGCGTGTAGCCGGCCAGCTTCTGGGCGATGGCCATGACCTGCTCTTGGTAGATGATCAGGCCGTAGCTCTCGTCGAGAATGTCACCGAGCGGCTCACGCAGCTCCTCGCTGATCGGGGTGACCGGCTTGCGACCGTTCTTGCGGTCGGCGTACTCGTTGTGCGAGTTGGCCCCCATCGGACCCGGACGGTAGAGCGCCACGACGGCCGAGATGTCCTCGAACGAGTCCGGCTTGAGGCTGCGCAGCAGGGCCCGCATCGGGCCGCCGTCGAGCTGGAAGACGCCCAGGGTGTCGCCGCGGGCCAGCAGCTCGTAGGTCGGGCCGTCATCGAGGGTGAGCTCCTCGAGCACGATCGTCTCGCCCCGGTTGGCGGTGATGTTGTGCAGTGCGTCGTCGAGCACGGTCAGGTTGCGCAGCCCCAGGAAGTCCATCTTGATCAGGCCGAGGTGCTCACACGTCGGGTAGTCGAACTGGGTGATCACCGCCCCGTCCTGCTCGCGCTTCATGATCGGGATCAGCTCGGCCAGCGGCTCGCTCGACATGATCACGCCGGCCGCGTGCACGCCCCACTGGCGCTTGAGCCCTTCCAGACCCTTGGCCGTGTCGACGACCTTCTTCACCTCGGCGTCGGCCTCGTAGAGGGCCCGGAACTCCCCGCCTTCGCCGTAACGGTCGTGGGTCTGGTCGAAGATTCGGCTCAGCGGCACGTCCTTGCCCATCACCGGTGGCGGCATCACCTTGGTGATGCGATCGCCCATCGAGAACGGGAACCCGAGCACCCGAGCCGCATCCTTGACCGCCTGCTTGGCCTTGATGGTGCCGTAGGTGACGATCTGCGCGACCCGGTCGTCGCCGTACTTCTCGGTGACGTAGCGGATCACCTCACCGCGGCGACGCTCGTCGAAGTCGATGTCGAAGTCGGGCATCGAAACGCGGTCGGGGTTGAGGAAGCGCTCGAAGATCAGTCCGTGCTGCAGGGGGTCGAGGTCGGTGATGCGCATCGCGTACGCGGCCATGGAACCCGCGCCCGACCCGCGCCCGGGGCCGACCCGGATGCCGTTCTCCTTGGCCCAGTTGATGAAGTCGGCGACGACCAGGAAGTAGCCCGGGAAGCCCATCGAGATGACGACGCCGACCTCGTAGTCGGCCTGTTTGCGCACTGCCGCCGGGATTCCTCCGGGATAGCGCCGCAGCAGACCGGCCTCGACCTCCTTCACGAACCAGGAGTTCTCGTCCTCGCCGGCCGGTACGGGAAAGCGCGGCATGTAGGTGCCGTTGCCCTCGGTGAAGGAGACCTCGCAGCGTTCGGCGATGAGCAGCGTGTTGTCGCAGGCCTCGCGCAGGTCGTACTTGTCGGCCCACAGCGAGCGCATCTCGGCCGGGCTCTTCACGTAGTACGAGTCACCCTCGAGCTTGAACCGCCCGGGGTCGGCCATGGTCTTGCCCGACTGCACGCACAGCAGCACCTCGTGCGCCGTGGCGTCCGCGGCATGCGTGTAGTGCAGGTCGTTGGTCGCGATCATCGGCAGGCGCAGGTCCTGGCCCAGTTGCAGCAGACCGTCACGGACCCGCGCCTCGATGTCGAGGCCGTGATCCATCAGCTCGAGGAAGAAGTTGTCGCGCCCGAAGATGTCCTGGAACTCGGCCGCGCTCGCCCGCGCCTTGGCGTAGTCGCCGATGCGCAGCCAGGTCTGGATCTCACCCGACGGGCAGCCGGTGGTGCCGATCAGGCCGGTGGCGTACTGGCTGAGCAGCTCGCGGTCGGCCCGCGGCTTGTAGAAGAAGCCTTCCAGCGAGGAGCGGGAACTGAGCCGGAACAGATTGTGCATGCCGACGGTGTTCTCGGCCAGCAGGGTCATGTGGGTGAACGCCCCACCGCCGGAGACGTCGTCGTTGCCGCCGTTGGCCCAGCGCACCCGGGTGCGTTCGTAGCGGGAGGTGTTGGGGGTGAGGTAGGCCTCCATGCCGATGATCGGCTTGATGCCGGCGGCGTTGGCCTTGCTGTAGAAGTCGTACGCGCCGAACACGTTGCCGTGGTCGGTCATCGCCAGGGCGTTCATGCCCAGCCGGGAGGTCTCGGCGAACAGCTCACCCAGCCGGGCGGCGCCGTCGAGCATCGAATACTCGGTGTGCACGTGCAGGTGGACGAAGGAATCGTTGCCACCGGAGGTCACGCGATGATTCTGCAACAGGGGTCTGACGCGGTTGGGCGTGTCGCGCGAATCCGGCTGGCGAGTCTCTCGACCTCGAGTCGAGATCTAGTGCCGGTGCGCGGTCAGTCCTGCGCGGCGAGGACGTCCAGCGCGTGCTGCAGGTCGGCGGGGAAGGGCGAGGTGTATTCGACCGGACGCCCGTCGCTCGGATGGGCGAAGCCAAGCTTGCGGGCGTGCAGCCACTGCCGGCTCAGCCCGAGGCGGCGCGCCAGCACCGGGTCGGCTCCGTAGGTCAGATCCCCGACACAGGGGTGCCGAAGGGCGGACATGTGCACCCGGATCTGGTGGGTGCGGCCGGTCTCGAGGTGGACGTCGAGCAGGGATGCGGCCCGAAAGGCCTCGATGGTCTCGTAGTGGGTGACGCTGGGCCGACCGCCTTCGACCACCGCGAACTTGTAGTCGGCGGTGGGGTGCCGGTCGATCGGGGCGTCGATCGTGCCCCGGCTCGGATCCGGATGACCCTGCACCAGCGCGCCGTAGAGCTTGTCGACGGTGCGGTCGCGGAAGGCCTGCTTCAGTGAGGTGTAGGCGCGTTCGCTCTTGGCCACCACCATCACACCGGTCGTCGCCGCATCCAGGCGATGAACCACGCCTTGGCGCTCTTCAGCGCCCGACGTCGAGATGCGATAGCCCAGGCCGGCCAACCCTTGGATGACCGTAGGCCCTTTCCACCCAGGGCTGGGATGGACCGCGACCCCGACCGGTTTGTCGACCACGACGATGTCGTCGTCGTCGTGGATCACCCGCAACCCGTCGACCGTCTGGGCCGGCGGGGGCACGGGCGGACCGGCCTCGGGCAGGGTGATCTCGAGCCAGGAGCCGCTGTGCACCTTGGCCGAGCGAGCCGCCGGCCGCCCGTCGAGTTGGACCTCGCCGGCGTCGACGAGATCGGCGGCGGCCGTGCGCGAGAGTCCGAACAATCGGCCCAGCGCCACGTCCAGGCGCAATCCGTCCAGCCCCTCCGGTACCGGCAGCAGTCGGCTCATGCGGAGCGGCTGCGGCGGTTGCCGTCGAAGTCGATCCCGACCAGGACCAGGATGGCGGCCAGCACCGCGCCACAGCACACCGCGGAGTCGGCCAGGTTGAAGATCGGCCAGTGCGCCCCGTCCGGACCGAAGAGGCTGATCCAGTCGACGACATGCCCGCGCCCGACGGCGGGCGCCCGGAACAGCCGGTCCATCAGGTTGCCCAGCGCTCCACCGAGGATCAACCCCAGCGCGATCGCCCAGCCGATCGAGCGCAGCCGGGTGGCCACCCGCAGGATGACCCCGATGACGATGACAGCGACGGCGGTGAACAGGATCGTCGAGCCCGCCCCGACGGAGAAGGCGGCGCCGGAGTTACGGGTCTCGTCCAGATAGATCGCCCCGCCGAGGATCCGGATCGGCGCGTGATCCTCACCCAGCCGGGCGACGACGAGGGCCTTGCTGAGCAGATCGAGCCCGAGCACCAGCACGGCGACGACCCCGAAGACCCACAGCCGCCGCGGACGGACGGGTACCGCGGTGATGACCGACGGGTCGTCGGGCGCAACTGAACTCACGGGCTCATTGTGGCGCACTCCGCAGCGCGCCGGTGCCGACCGCGATCAGCCCGGCGTCAGCGGCGTTCCTCACGCTGCTTGCAGGCCACGTCCAGCGTCGCCATCGGGAACGCCTTGAGCCGGGCCTTGGGGATCGGCTTGCCGCAGCTCTCGCACGAGCCGTAGGTACCGGCATCGATTCGCTCCACCGCCCGCCGGATCTGGGTGAGCAGATCGAGGCGGTTGGCCGCGATCGACAGTTCCTGCTCCCGTTCGAACGTCTTGCTCCCCGCGTCGGCCTGGTCGTCACCGGCACCGTCGGTGTTGAGCTTCTGGAACTCGTTGAGCTCGGTCAGCGAGGTCTCGTATTCGCTGCTCATGGCCCGGAGCTCGTTGTGCAGTTCGACCCGGATCGCTTTCAGTTCGGCCGCGGTCCAATGCACCCGCTCGGGAGCCTCGGCGACGGCCGCCGCCTTGGCCGGGATCACCTTCTTGGCCGGGGCAGCCTTCTTGGCCGGGATCACCTTCTTGGCCGGGGCAGCCTTCTTGGCCGGGGCAGCCTTCCTGGCCGGCGGGGCGGTCTTCGCGGGCGCGACCTTCTTCGCCGGCGGGGTCGTCTTGAGCGGCGCGACCTTCTTTGCGGGTGGGGCCTTCTTCGCAGGCACGACCTTCTTGGCCGGCGGGGTCTTCTTCGCGGGTGGGGCCTTCTTCGCAGGCACGACCTTCTTGACTGGGACTGCCTTCTTCGCGGGGGCCGCCTTCTTGGCCGGAACCGCTTTCTTTGCGGGGGCCGCCTTCTTGGCCGGCGCCGCCTTCTTCGCGGGGGCGGGGTTTGCCGCCGTGGCGCGGGTAGGGGCGCGTCCGGTTCGCTCCGATACTGCAGCCATGTGGCCACCTCTCGACAGACGCGCGGTGCGGCCGACTTTTCGGCACCCGACGAATGCGGCACACTACCCACCATTGGCCCACCCTCGCTACTGGGCACGCCGCGGGCGGCTCGACCAGTACCCCCATCGCGGCACAAAAGCTGACTAATACCCATCCGCGGGGGCGGCTAGGATGGGCAGGCAACGACGAGGACAAGTAGTCCCACCCGGTGGGGCGAAATCACCTCCGAGCACCGGAAGAACAGCCGCGGTCCAAACAACGGCGGCTTAGTAGAACCGGACGCAGGACCAGAGTGGGCGACCGGTCGCGGTCGTCAACGAGGGTGGTACCGCGGTGGCGCAGGCCATCGTCCCTCGGGTCGTACCCGCCCGAGTAGAGAGCACCCCGTTGACCAGCCAGCCCGCCCCGCACTACCGCGCCCTGAGCCCACACGTCGACCTCGCCGCGCAGGATGAACAGGTCATCGACTTCTGGGCCAGCCAGCGGGTCTTCGATCGCACGCTGGCCCAGACCGAGAACGGTCCGCACTGGACGTTCTACGAGGGGCCGCCCACGGCCAACGGGATGCCCGGCACGCACCACATCGAGGCGCGGGCGTTCAAGGACGTCTTCCCCCGCTACCGGACGATGCGCGGCTACCACGTCCCCCGCATGGCCGGCTGGGACTGCCACGGGCTACCGGTCGAACTGGCCGTGGAGAAGGAGCTGGGCTTCACCGGCAAACCCGACATCGAGGCCTACGGCATCGCCGAGTTCAACGCCCAGTGCCGTGACAACGTGCAGCGCCACGTCGACGCCTTCGAGGCGATGAGCGAACGCATGGGCTATTGGGCCGACTACGAGAACGCCTACTGGACCATGAATCCCGAGTACATCGAAAGCGTCTGGTGGGCGCTCAAGCAGATCTTCGACAAGGGTCTGCTCGTCGAGGACTTCCGCGTCACCCCGTACTGCCCGCGCTGCGGCACCGGCCTGTCCGACCATGAGGTCGCGCAGGGCTATCACGACATCACCGACCCGTCGGTGTACTTCCGGATGCCGGTGCTCGACGGCCCGCTGGCCGAGCTGGGCGCCGACTTCCTCGTCTGGACCACCCAGCCGTGGACGATCTACCCGAACACCTCGATCGCGGTGCACCCCGACGTCACCTACGTGGTGGCGCGCACTGCCGAGGGCGAAGTGCTGGTCGTGGCCCAGCCCCTGCTGTCGGTTCTAGGTGACGGCGCGCAGGTGCTGGCCAGCTACGTTGGTTCGGAACTCGAGCACACCCGCTACCAGGCGCCCTATGACGTGCCTGGCATCGTGGGCGCGCACTACGTGGCCCTGGCCGAGTACGTCACCGTCGACTCCGGTACCGGACTAGTCGGGCAGTCGCCGGCCTTCGGCGCCGACGACTTCGCGACCGCGCGCCGCTACGGGCTGCCGATCATCAACCCGGTCGGGCCGGACGGGCACTTCGAGCCCGACCTGCCGCTGGTGGGCGGGCTGTTCTTCAAGGACGCCGACGCGGCCGTTATGAACGACCTGCGCGGACGCGGGCTGCTGTTGCGTCATGTCGCCTACGAACACGCCTATCCGCACTGCTGGCGGTGCGACACCCCGTTGATGTACTACGCGTTGCCGTCCTGGTACGTCCGCACGACCGCGATCAAGGACCAGCTGCTGGCCCAGAACGAGGCCACCAACTGGTTCCCCTCGACGATCAAGCACGGTCGTTTCGGGGACTGGCTGCAGAACAACATCGACTGGGCCCTGTCGCGCGATCGCTTCTGGGGCACGCCGCTGCCGGTGTGGCGCAACGACGTCGACCCATCCCGGCTGATCTGCATCGGGTCGCTGGCCGAACTGGCCGAACTATCGGGGATCCAGCTCGCCGACCCGCACCGGCCCTTCGTCGACGACGTCACGTTCACCGTCGACGGCGAGGAGGGCACCTACCGGCGTGTGCCGCAGGTGATCGATGCCTGGTTCGACTCCGGCTCGATGCCCTTCGCCCAGTTCGGTGCCCCCCACCGCAACGCCGAGCAAGCCCGCGCGGCCTATCCGGCCGACTTCATCGCGGAGGCGATCGACCAGACACGCGGATGGTTCTACACGTTGATGGCCGTCGGCACGCTGGTCTTCGAAGAGAACAGCTACCGCAATGTGCTGTGTTTAGGGCACATTCTGGCCGAGGACGGCCGGAAGATGAGCAAGCACCTGGGCAACATCCTGGAGCCGATCCCACTCATGGATCGACACGGGGCCGACGCCGTGCGCTGGTTCATGCTCGCCGGCGGCTCGCCGTGGTCGGCGCGCCGCGTCGGCCACAAGGTGCTCGAAGAGATCGCCTCGAAGGTACTGCGGACCTATTGGTCAGTGGCCTCGTTCCAGTCGCTGTACGCCCGCGCGAACAACTGGCATCCGGGCCGACCCGCGCCGCGCCCGGCTGATCGCCCGGCTCTGGACCGATGGGCGCTGGCGCGCGCCCACGAGGTCGTGGCCGAGACGACCACCGCCCTCGAAAGCTATGACACCGCGCAGGCGGGCCGGGCAATCGCCGCCTTCATCGACGACCTCTCGAACTGGTACGTGCGCCGATCCCGCCGGCGTTTTTGGGACGGTGACCCGGCCGCCCTGGCTACCCTGCACGAATGCCTGGAGCTGCTCACGCTGCTCATGGCGCCACTGGTGCCCTTCGTGACCGAGACCGTCTGGGGGGCGCTGTTCGCCCAGGTCACCGGCGTCGACTCGGTGCACCTGGCCGCCTGGCCCGAGGTCGAAGCCGACCCGACGGCGCCCACACTGCTGGCCGACATCGCCGCGGTTCGCCGGTTGGTCGAACTCGGCCGCTCGGCCCGGGCCGAGTCGAAAGTGAAGACGCGCCAGCCCCTGGCCCGTGCCCTGGTCTCCGCGCCGGGCTGGGACGCCTTGCCCGAGGAGCTGCGCCGCGAGGTCGCTGAGGAACTCAACGTGGTCGAACTGGCCAGCCTGGCCGGAACCGGGGAACTGATCGAACTCAGCGTCAAGGCCAACTTCCGAGTGCTGGGCAAGCGCTTCGCGAAGCGGACGCAGGACGTCGCCAATGCGATCACCGCCGCGGACCCCGGCCCCTTCGTCGCCGCACTACGGGCCGGGTCGGCCACAGTCACCCTCGATGGCGATGAGGAAGCGATCGGGCCCGATGAGGTCATCGTCTCCGAGACGCCGCGTTCGGGCTGGGCGGTCGCCGCGGCCGGCTCGGACACGGTGGCGCTCGATCTGGAGCTCACGCCCGAGCTACGGCGACTCGGGCTGCTGCGCGACATCATCCGGCTCGTGCAGGACGCCCGTAAGAACGCCGGCCTGGAGGTCACCGACCGCATCGAACTGTGGTGGCGGGTCGGTGGCTCCCCCGATGCCGGCGACGCGATCCGCGAGCACGCCCAGGCCTTCAGTGACGAGGTACTGGCCACCGCACTGACCGAAGGCCGGCCGAGCGAACCGGCCGGCTTCGCCGAGACGGTCGACGATGAGATGGGACTGCACGTCTGGCTGCGACGCGCGCGGTGAGCGCCGGCTACTCACCCACGCCCCAGGCCCGCAAGCTCGGGCTCAAGCCGGGCATGCGCATCGAGCTGGACCACCCGCCGGCCGGCTGGGCGTTGCTCGACCGGCCGGAAACGCCCCTGGCCGAACCGGGCGGCCCGGTCGACGTCGTGATCGCCTTCTTCACCACGGCCGACTCGCTGCGGGAGCGGCTGCCAGCCCTGGCCCACCGGATCCACCCGGTGGGCGCGCTCTGGGTGGCCTGGCCGCGACGAGCCGCCGGTCACCAGAGCGACATCACCGGCGACTTCATCCGCGAGGTGGCCCTGCCCTTGGGGATCGTCGACGTCAAGGTTGCCGCCATCGATGAGGACTGGTCCGGGCATCGCTTCGTGTGGCGCCGCTCGAATCGCTGAACGGCGCCCTACGGCACAGCGGGACTATTCGGCCCCGTGCGACTCCTCGGCGGCGGCATTGCCGGGCTCGGCCCGCCCACTGGCGTCCAGGTCGCGCAGCTGCGACTCGAGGTAGCTCTTGAGCCGCGTGCGGTACTCCCGCTCGAACGTGCGCAGCTCCTCGACCCGGCGCTCCAGGGCCGCCTTGCGCTGTTCGAACTGCGCGGTGATCGTGTTCGCCCGCTGCTCGGCGTCGGAGACGAGCTGTGCGGCCTTCAGGTTGCTGTCGCGGTCGAGTTGCTCGGCCCGCGACTGGGCGTCGTTGAGGTGTCCCGCGGCCTTGACCTGGGCCTCGTTCCAGTGCGAATCAGCCCGTTGCTGGGCGTCGGCCAACTGGGCGGCGGCGGTGGCCTGCGCCTCGGCCAACGCACGGTCGGCCTCGGCCTTGGACTGGGCCAGGTGCTGGTCGGCGGTCTGCTGGGCCAAGGTGAGCATCTGAACGGCTTGCGCGCTGGGATCCGGAGCACCGGCCGGGCTCTGCGCCGCCTGCTGCTGAGCGACCCGGGCCGCTTCCTGCGCCTGCACGGCGGCCTGCTGGGCCTGCTCGAGCTGGGCGTGCAACTGGTCGAGCTGGGCGCGGGTCTGGCTGTGCGCCTGCTCACTGGACGCCAGCGCCTGCTGGGTCTGGACGAGCTGCTGCTGCGTGGCGTCGGCGCCCTGGCCGACGGCCTTCTCGACCTCGTTGACGTGCGCCTGCAGCCGGGCGTTGTCCTCCTGGGCGCGCTGCAGCTGAGCCAGCAGATCGGCCTCGCGTCCGCTGTCGGACTCGGCCGCGGAGTGCACGACGGGAGCCGGAGCCCCGCCCCCATGGGTGCGGAGGTCGTTGTTCTCCTCGAGCAGGCGGGCCAGCTCGACCTCGACGATGTCGAGGAACGCGTCGACCTCTTCTTCGTCGTAACCGCGCTTGCCGATCGGCGGTTTCTTGAACGCGACGTTGTGAACTTCGGCGGGGGTCAGCGGCATTCGTTCACCTCTAGGTCTGCGGGACGGGGAGTTCCGTTCCAGGATGGATCTGTCGTGGGTCTGAGTCGAGAATCGAGCATGGTTGGATTCGCCCGATTCAGGTGGACGTGCCCAGGTAGTTCGTAACCGTACGCAGCGCCAGGATAGCCAACAGCAAAATCATCACGCTCAAGTCGAGGCTCACCGTACCGATACGCACCGGTGGGCATACCCTGCGGATGGCGCGTAGCGGCGGATCGGTACTGACGTAGACGAGTTCGACTCCGACGGCGGCCAGGCCGGCCGGCCGCCACGCCCGCGCGAACTGACGGGTGATCTCGACGACCAGCCGGGCGATCACCAGGACGTAGTAGCACCAGAGGACCAGGCCGAGCGCATTCCAGAACGTAGCCACGACCGACCCCCTTTCCCTCTGCTGAGCACCGACTGACCGGCGACGGACTGGCCTCCATGGTGCCAGGCTGCCGCGCCGCCCCGGAATCGCGCATCGATGTCATCACGTCAGGACTGGTTGAAGAATCCGCCCTCGACGATCCGGGCCTTGTCCTGGGCGGTCACCGTCACGTTGTGCGGTGAGAGGAGGAAGACCTTGGCGGTGACCCGCTCGATGCGGCCGTGCAGCCCGAAAGTCAGCCCAGCGGCAAAGTCGACGAGACGCTTGGCATCGGCGTCATCCATCTCCGAGAGATTCATGATCACCGGGGTGCTGGACCGGAAGTGCTCACCGATCGTGCGGGCCTCGTTGTAGGTCCGCGGGTGCAGTGTAGTGATGCGATATGTCGGGTATTCCTCGGCGTACTCACCCTGACCCTGGTAGTCGTCCTGGGCGTTCCAGTCCCGCGCCGGGGCCGAGTGCTCGACCGGCCGACTCGAGCGCTGCTCGGGTGCGTACTCGGGGCGGGCCGGGGCCCGCTCATAGGAGTCCGCACCGTCGACGAAGGGGTCTTCGTCCTCGACCAGGCCGAGGTAGACCCCCATCTTCTTCATCGCTCCGGGCATGTCGCCGTCCTCCTGTACGCGCCAGCTCAACACTGGCTCTGCTACCGCTAGCGCGACGCTAGCCGAAATCTGGCGTTCTACGGCCGAGCAACGCCGTGCCGACACGCAGATGTGTAGAACCGGCTGTGATTGCCGCTTCGAAGTCGTTGCTCATGCCGGCGGAGATGGCGTCGGCGCCCGGGTGGTCGCGACGCACTCGGTCCGAGGCACGGGCCACGATGTCGAAGGCCGCCTCGGCCGCCAGGCCGATCGGTGCCACGGCCATGACCCCGGTCAGTTCCAATCCGGGCTGGGCGGCGATCAGGTCGGCCAGCCCGGGCAGCGCCGAGATCGCGACCCCACCCCGACGGGGGTCGGCATCGACGCTGAGCTGGGCGAACACCGACAACGGCGCCCGCCCGGAGCGTTGGACGGCCTCGGCCAGCGCCAGAGCCGATTCGGGGCGGTCGACGGAGTGCACCGCGTGCGCATAGCCGGCGATCGAGCGGGCCTTGTTGGTCTGCACCCGTCCGATGAAGTGCCAGCGCGGACCGACGATGTCGGCGGCCTTGTGCCGTGCCTCTTGATCACGGCTCTCGCCGATGTCGAGCACGCCGAGTTCCAACAGCGCACGCACGTCACTGGCCGGGTATGTCTTCGTGACGGCGATCAGCGTGATCGAGCGCGGATCGCGCCCGACGCGCAGCGCCGCGTCGACGATGCGCGTACGCAGTCTGGCCAGCGCGGCGAGCAGGTCCTCCCGACGATGGATCTCCGGTGGAGCGCTCACGGCGCGACGGTCCTACTTGAGGAAGTCGGGGATATCAAGATCCTCATCGACATCGACCGCCGTCCGCGTGACGGCCGAGGCGGGCAGCGCCCACGAACCGTCGGTCTCCGCCGGCGCGGCGACCGCCGGCGACGTCGAGGTCCCTGTCCCTGCTTCCCGCTTGAACTCGACCTTCTTGTAGGGCAGCTGGCCACTGTCGAATCCGGCCGCGATGACCGTTACCCGGACCTCGTCGCCCAGCGTGTCGTCGATGACCGCGCCGAAGATGATGTTGGCGTCGGGGTGCGCGGCCTCGGCCACCAGAGTGGCGGCGTCGTTGATCTCGAACAGGCCCAGGTCCGAGCCGCCGTAGATCGACAGGAGGACCCCGTGGGCTCCGTCCATGCTGGCCTCGAGCAGCGGGCTGGCAATGGCGATCTCGGCCGCGGCACGCGCGCGATTCTCGCCCCGCGCCGAACCGATGCCCATCAGGGCCGAGCCCGCCCCGCTCATCACGCTCTTGACGTCGGCGAAGTCCAGGTTGATCAAGCCGGGGGTGGTGATCAGGTCGGTGATGCCCTGCACACCGGAGAGCAGCACTTGATCGGCGCTGCGGAACGCGTCCATGACCGAGACGTTGCGCTCGGAGATCTGCAGCAACCGGTCGTTGGGAATGACGATCAGCGTGTCGCACTCGCTGCGCAGTTGCTCGATGCCCAGTTCGGCCTGCGTCGCCCGCTTCTTGCCCTCGAAGCCGAACGGTCGGGTCACGACACCGATCGTCAGCGCCCCGAGCTTGCGAGCGATGCTGGCGATGACCGGCGCCCCACCGGTTCCGGTGCCGCCGCCCTCGCCCGCGGTGACGAACACCATGTCGGCGCCCTTGAGCACCTCTTCGATCTCGTCCTTGTGATCCTCGGCGGCCTTGCGGCCGACCTCGGGTTGCGCACCGGCACCGAGCCCGCGGGTCAGTTCGCGGCCCACGTCGAGCTTGACGTCGGCGTCGCTCATCAGCAGGGCCTGGGCGTCGGTGTTGACCGCGATGAACTCGACCCCCTTGAGGCCGTGTTCGATCATGCGGTTCACGGCGTTGACGCCGCCGCCGCCGACGCCGACGACCTTGATGACCGCGAGGTAGTTGTGCGGTGCACTCATGAGGGACTCCCGTTTCGCCGGTGCTTTTGGTAACTCTCACCCTGCAGTAGACCGTTAACGTTATGTCAACCTAGGGTGGTAGCAACGAAGGTAAAGGTGGACAACTGGTATTGGCCCCAGGCGCGCCGCGCGACACGCGGGAAAAGTGCAGGCCCGAAAAAAGTGCTCCGTACTGATGATTGTCCCGCCGTTGCCGCGATTCCACCACCGCGACTCAGCGATGACTATTTTGGGGGACTTGCTGTGTCGGTCGGTCAGCTCACGACGACGGAGTTCGGATCACTCAAGTCGAAGGTGTTTCCCGGCCGGGCCAACAGCACCGTCAGCAGCTGCACCTTTTCGGCGTTGCGGTCCGGTGCCCCCCAGCGCACGATGCGCCCGTCGCGCAGCACCAGCTCCACCGCAGTGGGCGAGCCGGCGCTGATCGTGAGCAGCTGACCCAGGATCGACTTCGGCAACGCGCCCGCGACGAGCGCCGCGGCCTCCGTGCTCGGCTGGGGATCGGCGCCCGGGGCCAGCTCGAAGTGCGGCAACTGCGCCGGGGCCACCGCGCGGGTCGAGAACTGCTTGCCGGTCTTGTCGACGAGGGCAACGCCACTGGGCAGGCTCAGGTAGCCGACTGCGAGCCGCGAGTTCACGACAATCGAGACCGTCGAGGGATAGGAGGCGCTTACGTGCACCGAGGCCACGCCGGGCAGCGCCTCGAGCCGCTTGCTGATCGCCGCGGCATCGAGCCGGATCAGCGGGGTGTGCGGCACCTGCGCCGCAGCGCGGATCTGCTCCGCGCTCACGCTCGAGAGATCGCCGCTGACCTTGACGTGCCGTGCGGCCAGCACCGGGCTGAAGGCAACCAGCCATACGATCAGTACGACGACCGCGACCACGGCCCCGACCACCACGGTCAGACGCGGTCGGCGGCGCTGGGTCGGCCCGGCCTCGAGGAGCTCGGTCACGGCTGCTCCTCGCCCAGAAGCTGGAGGAACTCCGCACACAGCAGATGGACGTTGCCGATCCCCATCGTGAGGATCAGGTCACCCGGACGGGCCACCGCGATGACCCTTTCCGGGACCGCGGAGAAGCTGTCCTCATAGATGACGCGCTCCGGCGGCAGGTCGATCAGGTCGGCGATGCTGGCCCCGGTAACGCCCGGGATCGGCTCCTCGCGCGCCGGGAAGATGTCGAGAACCACCGCAATATCAGCGATTTCCATCGCCGCCGCGAACTCGCGGGCAAATGTCTGCGTCCGGCTGTAGGTGCCCGGCTGGAAGACCGCGATGAGTCGCCCCTCGCCGGCGACGGCCCGGGCCGCGCTCAGCTCGGCGGCGATCTCGGTCGGGTGGTGCGCGTAGTCGTCGTACACCCGCACGCCATTGACCTCGCCGTGGAACTCGAAGCGGCGGTGAACACCGGCGAAGTCGGCCCACCGGGAAATCACCACACTGATGTCCATCCCGAGTTCGGCGGCGATGGTCAGCGCCGCGGCCGCGTTCAACGCCATGTGCCGCCCGATCAGCGCCCCGACGCGAACCTCAGTGCGATGCAACATCGCCCCCCGCACGGTGAACGCCACCCCATCGAGTCGCTCGAAGATGTTCGTGACCCGCACGTCGGCGTCGGCCGCCTCGCCGTAGGTCAGCACCCGGTACCCGGCCGCGCGGGCGTAACCGCCGATCCGCAACGCCCCCGGATCATCGGAACTGACCAGGATCAGCCCACCGGGCTCGACCCGATCGACGAACTGTTCGAAGGCCGAGAAGATGCCCTCGAGGTCGCCGTGATTCTCCAGGTGATCGGCCTCGACGTTGGTGATCACCGCCAGGTGCGGTCGCATGAGCAGAAACGAGCCGTCGCTCTCGTCGGCCTCGACGACCGCCAGCCGGCCGCTGCCCAGGTGGGCGTTCACCCCGGTCTCGTACAGGTTGGCGCCGATGGCGAAGGACGGATCGAGTCCGCACGCCTGCGCGCCGACCGTCAGCAGAGAGGTGGTGGTGGTCTTGCCATGGGTGCCCGCGATCGCGATCGTCTGCTTGTCGGCCAGGGCCGAGGCCAACGCCGCCGCCCGCCGCAGGAAGGGCTTACCGCTGTCGCGGCCCGCGACGTACTCGGGATGCTTGGGGCTGATCGCCGTCGTGTAGACGAACGAGTCGTTGGCCAGCACGTGATCGACGGAGTGCCCGATCTCGATCTCGGCCCCTACGGCCCGCAGGGCGGCGACCGTGGTCGAGTCGCGCGCCTCGCAACCACTGACCGCCACGCCGCGAGCGAGCAGGATCCGCGCGAGTCCGCTCATGCCGGCCCCGGCGATGCCCATGATGTGCACCCGGCCCAGGGCGGCGAGGGGTGGCACGACGGCACTGGCGGCGCTGCGCACGAGGGCGGCACCGGGCGCGGCCCAATCCTGCGGACGGTCGCGGTCGGCGTCACTGGTCGGACGGGTCATCGCGACGTCCGGTGCTCGGCGGCGATCTTCAGCACGGCCCGGGCCAGCACGATGTCGGCGTCACGAGACCCAGCATGCCGCGCCGCGCTGCTCATCGCCGCCAGGCGGGCCGGGTCGGTGAGACACGGCAGCACCTCGCCCAGGATCCAGGCCGCCGTCAGGTCCGCGCTGTCGATCATCAAGGCCCCGCCCGCGGCCACGATGGGCTCGGCGTTGTGCCGCTGTTCGCCGCCGCGCAGCGGCAACGGCACGTAGGCCGCCGGCAGCCCGACCGCGGTCAGCTCGGCACAGGTCATCGCGCCCGAGCGGCACAGCACGAAGTCGGCCGCGGAGTAGGCCAGGGCCATCTGTTCGACGAACGGCACGGCCACGTAGCCGGGTAGCTCGACGGTGGCCTTGTTCTTCGGCCCGATGATGTGCAGCACCTGGACCCCCCACGCGATGAGGTCCGGGGCCGCTTCGGACACGGCGGCGTTGATCGACTGCGCCCCTTGCGAACCACCGGTCACCAGCAGCACCGGACGCTCGGCATCCAGCCCGAAATGCGCGCGTGCCGCCCCGCGCCCGGCCAGCCGGTCGAGGTGGGCGATCTGCGGGCGCAGCGGGATTCCGATCACCGTGGCGTGGGCGAGGCGCACGTTCGCCGAGGCGGTGTAGACGTGCCGGGTCAGCCGCGCGGCCAACCGGTTGGCCACCCCGGGCCGGGCATTGGCCTCGTGGACCACGATCGGCAGGTGGGCGCGACGCGCCGCGAGATAGGCCGGCAGCGCCACGTAGCCCCCGAAACCGACGACGACGTCGGCCTCGACCCGTCGCAGCACGTCCTTGGTCGCGGCTACGGCCGCGCGGACTTTGGCCGGCGTCTGCAGCAGGGCGCGGTTGAGCTTGCGCGGCAGCGGTACGGGCGGAATCAACTCCAGCGGGTAGCCCCGCGCCGGGATGAGGGTCGTATCCAGGCCGCGTGTCGTGCCGAGCGCGGTGATGACGACGCTGGGATCGATGCGGCGGATCGCGTCGGCCACGGCCAGCGCCGGTTCGATGTGGCCGGCCGAATGGCCACCGGCCACCACGATCGAGAGGGGCCGGGCGTCCGGGCTCAACGACTCCCCCGGGGTGGCCCCTCGGTGCCGGTGGGGCGCAAGGGCGCCCGGGCCGGGCGCGGCATCGGGGCGCGGGCCGGTGCGCGCCGTGGTGCGGGCGCGGGGACTGGGCGCGGCGCTGCACGTGCCGGGCGCGGACGGCGCTTGGGCGCCTCGTAGGCCTTCGGCACCCGGATGCGCAGCCACCGTTCCACCCGGGAACGGCGGCCCTCGGCGGCGGCCAGGCGCGCCGCCTCGACCGCCGCCGGTTCGTGGCGGGCGAAGCAGACCAGCATGCCGAACACGATCGCCGTGGCGATCAGCGAGGTGCCGCCGGCGGAGATGAAGGGCAGCGGGATGCCGGTGACCGGCAGCAGACCGGAGACGTAACCGATGTTGATCACCGCCTGCCCGCTGATCCAGACCGTCGCGGCTCCGGCGGCCAGGCGCACGAACGGATCGACCGAGCGCCGCGAAATGCGCAGCCCGGAGTAGGCGAACAGGGCGAACAGGCCGAGGACCACCGAGCTGCCGATCAGTCCGAGTTCCTCGCCGATGACGGAGAAGACATAGTCGGTGTTGGCGTTGGGAACCCAGCTGTACTTCGAGGTGCCCGCCCCCAGGCCGACGCCGAAGATGCCGCCGGAGCCGAGCGCGTAGAGCCCCTCGACCGCGTGATAGCCCGAGCCCTGCGCATGCGCGAACGGATCGGTGAAGGAGGTGAGACGTTCGAGCCGGTAGGGCGCGGCGACCGCCAGCGCGGCGACCCCGGCCACGATCGTCGCCAGGATCAGGACGAAATAGCGAAAGGGCGTGCCGACCGTCCAGAGCAGGCCGAGCAGGATCAGCAGGAAGCACATGGTCGTGCCCAGGTCGGGCTCGAGCATGACCAGGGCACACACGAGCACGAAGCCGGGAATCAGCGGAATGAACAGGTGCCGGGCCCGGGTCAACGTTCCGAGGGTCAGCTTGCGCGCCAGCAGGTCCGCGCCCCAGAGCAGCACGGCGAGTTTGACGAACTCCGAGGGCTGAAACTGCAGGGGGCCGATCATGATCCAGCGGCGGGCCGAGTTGATGGTGACGCCCACCCCGGGCGTCAGCACCGCCAGCAGCACCAGCAGGCCGAACAGCAGCGCCGGGTAAGCCAGCCGCCGATACACGCGCGGGGAGATCCAGACGGCCAGCACGAAGACCGGCAGGCTCAGCAGCAGGAACTCGACCTCTTTGGTCAGCTGGGACCACATCGACTGGTTGTTTCCGGCCTGGGTGGAGGCCGAGACGGTCGTCGAGGCCGCCATCATCACACCGAACGCGAGCAACCCGAGCCCGGACAGCAGGATGAGCTGGGTCGATGCGTAGGGCCGCTCCAGGTAGCCGCGCCAGGCGGCCAGGATCGGCTCAAGTCGTGCGGGTGCTCGCAGACGGCGCGAATCGCCACTCTGCACCCGTTCGGTCATCTGGCTATCGTCGGGCCTGAACCGCCCGAGATCGGGTAGATCCGACGCGTGTCGCGT
This sequence comes from uncultured Actinomycetes bacterium, assembly GCA_963828015.1. Classification (GTDB taxonomy): domain Bacteria; phylum Actinomycetota; class Actinomycetes; order Mycobacteriales; family Jatrophihabitantaceae; genus CAVPUA01. The sequence continues at coordinate 296,674 of CAWHCD010000006.1, read as the reverse complement.
GAATCCACTGTTATGGATGGGGCAGTTGTGACTCGCCCGCCCCCGCCTAGCTTCGGGCGCTAGCTCGGTGGCGCAGGCGAGTCGGTGGGCTCGGCCCGATCACGGGCGCTCGACGACGAGCGGGCGGCGCGCACGGTCAGGCTGGCCTGCACCTGCGCGCGGGTGGTCTGGCGCCGCACTTCCAGCGGCAGCCGACCCCACACCGCGTCGACGACCTCGCTCACCGCGACGTTCTCGATGACCTCGCCGCGCTCGCGCACATCGCGGTCATGGCGCGTGATCGCGTCTTCGACCCAGCTCCGCAACTCGGCCCGGTCCATGACGTCAGCCTGCCACGGCTCAGGTGCTGGAGAAGTCGGCGTAGAAGAGGCCGACGCCGAACGCGACCGCGATGCCACTGATGATCCAGAAGCGCACCACGATCGTCATCTCGTTCCAGCCCGACAGCTCGAAGTGATGATGCAACGGCGCCATCTTGAACACCCGCCGCCCGGTTCCCGTTCTTCGCCGGGTGTATTTGAACCAGCCGGTCTGGATGATGCCCGACAACGTCACGACCGCGAACAGACCGCCCAGAACGACCAGGAGCAGCTCGGTGCGGGTCAGGATCGCCAGCCCGGCCATCAATCCGCCCAGGGCCATCGAGCCGGTATCGCCCATGAAGATCTTGGCCGGGGAAGCGTTCCACCACAGGAACCCGAAGCACGCGCTCATCGCCGCGGCGCCCACGATGGCCAGGTCGCGCGAGTCGCGGACCTGGTAGCACCCGTTCGGGCTGTGGGTGGGCGAACACAGGTGCCGGGCCTGGATGAACGCGATGAGCGTGTACGCCCCGAAGACCATCGACGCGGCGCCGATGGCCAGGCCGTCGAGGCCGTCGGTGAGGTTGACCGCGTTCGAGGTCGCCGACACGATCAGATAGGCCAGCACGACGAAGCCGACGCTGCCCAGGCCCAGCCCGCCGATGTCGCGCAGGTAGGAGATGCTCGTCGAGGCCGGCGTCAGACCCAGCTTGTTGCGAAACTGCAAGGCCAGTACGGCGAACACCACGGCCACGACCAGCTGACCGGCGAACTTGGTCCGCGCCCGCAGCCCGAGGTTGCGTTGGCGCCGCAGCTTGATCAGATCATCGAGGAAGCCGACCGCGCCCAGCCCGACCATCAGGAACAGGGCCAGCAGTCCCGATGCGGTGGGGCCTTCCCCGTTCTGGGCCCACGACACCAGGTGGGCGGCCAGGTAGCCCACGAGGGTCGAGCCGATGACCGCTACGCCACCCATCGTCGGGGTGCCCCGCTTGGCCAGGTGCGATTGCGGACCGTCCTCGCGGATCTCCTGCCCGAAGCCGCGCCGCCGGAAATACACCACGACGAGCGGGGTACACAGGATCGAGCACAGCAGCGCGGCCAGGGCCGCGGCCAGCGCCGTCCTCACGTCGGGGTCTCCTCCACGTTCGAGTCTGCCGTCGAAGGGTCATCGTCGAGCAGAGACTGGGCCAGTCGTTCCAGGCGCGCCGCGCGCGAGGCCTTCACCAGCACGACGTCGCCGGGCGCCAGCGACTCGCGCAGCAGCACCAGGGCCGCATCGATGTCGGGCACCCAACTCGACTCACCGTTCCACGACCCTTCCAGAGCCGCGCCCTGGGCGATCGGTCGGGCCGCCGCCCCGACCGCGATGAGCCGTGATACGTCCAGACGCACGATCAGGCGCCCGAGGGCATCGTGCTCGGCCACCGCATCGGGGCCCAGCTCGCCCATCGGTCCGAGCACCGCGAAGGTTCGCCCCCCACGCGCTCGCCCCAGTTCGGCCAAGGCCTTCAGGGCCGCCCGCATCGATTCCGGATTCGCGTTGTAGGCATCGTTGACCACGAGCACGCCGTCGTCGCGTTCGGCGATCTCCATCCGCCAGCGTGACTGGGCCCGCGCCGTGCTCAGTGCCGCGGCCACGTCGGGAAGCGGCAGTCCGCAGGCCAGCGCCACGGCGGCGGCACTCAAGGCGTTGCCGACGTGGTGGCTGCCGGTCAGCCGCAGGTGCACCGGAGCGGACTGTTCACCATGGACAACCGTGAAGCGGGCCCGGCCGAGCTCGTCAGTACTGACGTCGTGCGCCCGCACATCCGCGGTCGCCGCCTCCCCCACGGTGACCACCCGCGCCCTCGTACGCGAAGCCATGGCCAGCACGGCCGCATCGTCGGCGTTGAGCACGGCGAGCCCGTCGGCGGTCAGCGCCTCGACCAGTTCGCCTTTGGCCTGGGCGATGACCGCCCGCGAGCCGAACTCGCCCAGATGGGCGCTGCCCACGTTGAGCACCACGCCGATATCGGGCGGGGCGATCTGGCTGAGATAGCGAATATGCCCCAGCCCTCGCGCGCTTGCCTCCAGCACGAGGTAGCGGGTGCGGGCATCGGCCAGCAACACGGTGTAGGGATGGCCCAGTTCGTTGTTGAACGAACCCGGCGGGGCAACGGTCGGGCCCAGGCGCGCCAACAACACCGCGATGAGATCCTTCGTCGACGTCTTGCCCGACGATCCGGTGACCGCCACGACGGTCACCTCGGGCAGGCGCCGGATCACCGCCGAGGCGAGCGCGGCGATCGCGGCCATCGCGTCGGCCACCACAATGCAGGGATCGTCCACCGGGTGCGTGACGATGGCGGCCACGGCCCCGGCGGCGATCGCGGCGGCGACGTAGTCGTGGCCGTCGACCTGCTCACCGGCGAAGGCGAGGAACAGTCCGCCAGGGGCGATCCGGCGCGAATCGAACTCGACCGGCGCGTCGACGACGGCGTCGGGATCGGCGCGCAGTTCACCGCCGACGATGTCGGCGATCTCGGCCAACGTCAGGGCGATCACGTCGACGCCTCGAGCGCCGCGCTGAGCTCGACCACATCGTCGAACGGGAAGATCTGCCCGGCGATCTCCTGGCCGGTCTCATGCCCCTTGCCGGCGATCAGCACCGTGTCACCCGGACCGGCGGCCGCGACCGCCGTGCGGATGGCCGCGCGTCGGTCGCCGACCTCGAGCACCTCACCGCGCGGCGAAGCAGCGAGCGCGCCGGCCAGCATCGCCGCCCGGATCAGCGCCGGATCCTCGGTGCGGGGATTGTCATCGGTCACGATCAGCAGATCGGACTCGCGCGCGGCGACGGCACCCATCATGGCCCGCTTGGGACGGTCCCGGTCGCCGCCGCAGCCGAGCACGATGATCAACTTGCCGGTCGTCAATGGCCGGAGGGCCCGCAGCGCACTCTCGACCGCCGCCGGCTTGTGCGAGTAATCCACGAGGGCCAGGAACGGCTCCCCCTGCACGCGTTGCATTCGTCCCGGAACGGCCGCGGCGGCGATGCCGGCGGCCGCCTCGACCACCGGCACGCCGTCGGTCGTCAGGATCGCCAACGCCAGCAAGGCGTTCGCGACGTTGTAGCGGCCCGGGATCGCGCAGCCGGTCTGCAGGTCGACGTCGGGGCCGAGCGCCCGGAACCGGGTGCTGCCATCCGGGCGTTCGCAGATGTCCACCGCCTGCCACGCCGCCGGTGCACCGGTCGTGCTCACCGTGATGCCGGCCCCGACGAGTTGGGCCATCCGCTGACCCCAGTCGTCGTCGATGACGACCACTGCGGTGCCCGTCTGCGGACCGAACAGCGACGCCTTGGCGGCGAAGTAGTCGTCCATGTCGGCATGAAAGTCCAGGTGGTCGCGGGAAAGGTTGGTGAACGCGCCGATCGCGAAATCGACGGCGGCGACCCGACCCAGTGCGAGGGCGTGGCTGGAGACCTCCATCGCGACGCGGCGCACGCCCCGTTCACGGACCACGGCCAACAGGGCCTGCAGTTCCGGCGCTTCGGGCGTGGTGAAGCCGCTGGAGATCAGCTGCGGGCCGATGAGCGTGCCCACTGTCCCGATGAGGGCCGACTCGATGCCCGCTGCGCTCAGCCCGGCCCGTAACAGATAGGTCGTCGTGGTCTTGCCGCTCGTGCCGGTGACCCCGAGCACGTCCAGGTCGGCGCTGGGCGAGCCGTAGACGAAGGCGGCCGTGCGGCCCAACGCGGCCCGCGGATCGCTCGTCACGGCGACCGGCAGGTCGGGGCTGATCATCGACGCACCGGCCGGATCGGTCAGCACGGCCACCGCGCCGGCGGCCACCGCGTCGGCCACGAACCGGGCGCCATGGGCGTGCGCGCCGGGCAGCGCGGCGAACAGGTCACCCGGACGTACCAACGCGCTGGCGGCCGTCACGCCCGAGACCAGGACCGGCGACTCGGCGTACGCGCCGACCTCGGCGGCGATCGCCCCCAGCGGCTGGGGTCGGACTCGCGCCGGACGGGGAAGCACGTCAGCAGACGTTACTTTGCCAGCCGTTCTTCATCGCCTCGGTGCAGACCTGCAGCGGCACATGGGTGGAGACCGAACCGGTCGGCGGGATGTCGGCGTGCTGCAGTTCGTAGGTCGCGATCTCGTGGAACAGCGGGGCGGCGACGTCACCGCCTTCCAGGCCGTGCGCCGGGGCATCGACCATGATCGCGACGACGAACTGCGGGTTGTCGGCCGGGACGATGCCGGCGAAGGTGTCCCAGTTCAGCGTGCTGCTGTACTTGCCGTTCTGGGTGGGATCGGGCTGCTGCGCCGTGCCGGTCTTGCCCGACACCCGATAGCCGGTGATGGCCGCCTTGGTGCCCGTGCCCCCCGAGAGCATCGTCGATTCGAGCATCGTCTTCAGGGTCTGCGCCGTCGATGGCTTGACCACCTGAATGCCGGCCGGTTGCGGGGTGACGACGGTCGAGCCATCCGGCTTGGTCACCGAGCTCACGATGCGCGGCGAAATGCGGACTCCGTTGTTCGCGATCGTCTGATACATGCCGGCCATCTGCAGCACGGTCATGGACAGGCCCTGGCCGAATGGCACGTTGGCAAACGTGGAGGCCGACCACTCCGCGGTGTTGAGCTGCGGGACGTAGCCCGCACTCTCGCCGGGGAGCTCGATCCCGGTTGCGGTGCCGATGCCGAACGCCTTCTCATAGTCCGACCAGGTCTGGGCGCCGATCTTGTTCGCGACCTGGATGGTGCCGATGTTGGAGGACTCTGCGAGCACGCCCGTGGCCGTGAACTGCTCATCGGGATGGCTCCAGGCGTCGTGGACGACCACGCCGCCCTCGGCGAGCGTGGCCGGCACATCGACCACCGTCGACGGGGTGATCAGCCCCTTGTCCACCGCGGCGGCAAAGGTCACCAGCTTGTTCACCGAGCCGGGTTCGAAGGGCACCTGGATCGCCGGATCGCTGGACACGCTCGAGCTCAGGGTGGACGGGTCGGCGGAGTTGAACGTGCCCGAGGAGGCCAGGGCGAGGACCTGCGCCGTCTTGGCCGAGAGGATGGCCACCTGGGCCCCGCGCGCACCAGAGGCCGCGACCGCCGCATCGGCGTCCTGCTGCACGATGTACTGCAGGTTCTGGTCCAAGGTGAGCCGCACGACACCGCCGTTGATCGCCGCGGTCTGGGAGTTGGCGCCATTGGGGTTGATCGTCCCGTTGCCATCGGTGGTGTAGTCGAGGCTGCCGTTGGTCCCGGCGAGCACGCTGTTGTACTGCTGCTCGATACCCGCCGCCCCGCTGCCATCGGAGTGGACCAGGCCGACGACGTTGGCCGCGGTCGTCTGGCCCGGGTACTGACGCAGCGTCGTGGCCTGCGTGTAGACCCCGACCAGGTCGAGGTTGATGACTCGCTGGGCGGCCAGCGGTTCGAGGGCCTGGGCCAACAGGCCGTACTCCCCCGGACCGGACAGGATGGCGGCGACGGCGGCGACGGACTTGCCGACCATCGGCGCCAACTGTGTCGCGTAGGCGGTGATCTTGTCACCCGTGATCCCTGCGGTCTTCAGGATCTTGGGGTCGACCGTGATGTCCTGGGCGTCGGTCGTGTAGGCCAAGGGCGTACCGAAGCGGTCCAGGATCTGCCCGCGCAGCGCGTTGAGCTGGATGCTGCCCGCCCGCTGGGCCGCGGCGGCATCGGCAAATCCCTGGTGGTCGATGCCCTGCAGCTCGACCAGCCGCCCCCCGATCACGAGCAGCAGCACGCAGACGGCGGCAAAGCTCGCACTCGCGCGGTGGTGCAGCCGCCCGAGCTTGAGCTCGCGACGCTTCTTGGCAATCTTGCGACCGACCGGGTGCACCGGGCGCCGCGGCGGGGGGGTCACCGCACGCCTCCAGGCAGGGTTGAGGTGGGACCGACGGTCGGCGTCGGGCTGGGGACCACCGGAGCCACCGGCGCGCCGGCCGGGACCGTAGCCGCAGGCGTGGCCGCGGCGGCGGGGGCGGCTGCGGGGGCAACGGCCACGGCCGGCACCTTGACCGGGGTGCCGAGGACGGTCACGGTCCCGTCAGGGGCGATCGAGAGGAAGACCGGATTCGGATCGGGCACCATGCCCAGCGCGGCGGCCTCACGGGCCAGGACGCCGGGGGCCTGCTTCGCCGCGATGTCGATCTTGAGCTGGGTCACCTGATCCTGGGTGGTGCCGCTGTCGGACTGCAGCTTGTTGTTGCGGATCTCAGCGGCGGCACTCACCGTGTTCAAGGTGAGCAGGGCGGTCAATCCGGCCGCCAGCAGACCGACGACCAGGAAGACGAACGGCGCCCGCCGCGGCGGTTCGACGCGCCGGGCGGTAGGTGCGCTGGTCACGCCGACTCCCGAATCCGCTCGGCCGCGCGCAGCCGCACCGAGGCCGCCCGCGGGTTGAGCGCCACCTCGGCTTCGGGGGCCGACTCCGCGCCGCGGGTGAGCAGCCGGAGTTGGGGCCGGTGGGCCGGCAGGGGTACGGGCAACTCAGGCGGCGTCGTATCGGCCGCGAGCGCGGCCAGCGCCTGCTTGACCAGCCGGTCCTCCAGCGATTGATAGGACAGCACGACTATGCGACCGCCCACGGCCAGCGCGGCCAGCGCGGACGGAATCGCCGAGGCCAGCGCATCGAGCTCGCCGTTGACCTCGATGCGCAGCGCCTGGAACGTGCGCTTGGCCGGGTGCCCACCGGTACGTCGCGTGGCGGCCGGGATAGCCGAACGCACCAGCTCGGCCAGACGGGCCGTGGACGTCAGGGGTGCCGCCGCCCGCTCGCGGGCAATCGCCTGAGCGATCCGTAGCGCGAAGCGCTCCTCGCCGTATTCGCGCAGGACCCGCGCCAGGCGGGGCACCGAGTAGTCGTTCACGATGTCGCCGGCACTGGGGCCGGTGCTCTGGTCCATCCGCATGTCCAGCGGGGCGTCCTGGGCGTAGGCGAATCCGCGATCGGCCACATCGAGTTGCATCGACGAGACGCCGAGGTCGAAGAGGATCCCATCGACCTGGCGCAGGCCCAGTGAGTCCAGGACCTCCGGCATCTCGTCGTACACGGCGTGCACGAGATGCACCCGCGCCGAGAACGGCGCCAGCCGCTGCCCGCTGGCCGACAAGGCGTCGCGGTCGCGGTCGAGTCCGACCAGGGTCAGCTGCGGATGGGCGGTGAGCAGCGCCTCGGCGTGCCCACCCAACCCGAGCGTGGCGTCGACGACGACGGCCGCCCGCTCGCTCAGCGACGGCGCCAACAGGGCGAGGACCCGATCGAGGAGCACCGGCACATGCGCGGGTCCGGCGGGGCCGGTCGCGCTCGCATCGTCGATCAACCTTGCGTCCTCTCCGATGTCGCGTCGGGCTCGGCGGGTAAGGGTGGGGCTGTTCGATCTGGTCCCCGCCCGTCGATCCGGTTCTGACGCGGGGAAGTGCGTCAGGACCCACGACGGGAGGAGGCCGGAGCGGACAGCCCGGCTTGGCGGTCGATCGGCCTGCTCAGAAGAAGTTGGGCATCGTCTCCTCTTCGGCATCGGCGAAGTCCTGCTCGTTCTCCTCCAGGTAGGACTGCCAGTTGGCCGCATCCCACACCTCGACCCGGTTGTTGGCGCCGATGACGATGCAGTCCTTCTCGAGCCCCGCGTAGGCCCGCAGCGGCTGCGGAACGGTAATTCGGCCCTGCCCATCGGGAATCTCGTGCGAGGCGGAGGCGAAGAAGACCCGGCTGTAGCTGCGCATGCGCTTGTCGGCCAGCGAACCGTTCATGTTCTGGGTCAGCCGGGTGAACTCCTGCATATCGAAGACGAACAGGCAGCGTTCCTGTCCCTTGGTGATCACCAGACCTCCCTCCAGGTCGGGGCGAAATCTCGCCGGCAGCGCGAGCCGTCCCTTGTCGTCCAATTTCGGCGTGTGCGTACCGAGGAACACGGCACCCACCTCGTCTTCGATCCGTCGTAGCCAGCTGGAAACGCGACACTATCCCCCACTAGTCCCCACCCTACCCCATCTAACCCCACACATTTGAACCGTTGACACCGACGCGCCGTGGTCGCGAGGTGGGCTAATCGCCCACATCGGCCGAGACGGCGGTCGCGTTCGGATTGCGGGAGTACCGTCACCGTTCTCTGTCGCGCCGAGCTGCAAGTGGGAGTCCATGACCGAGCTACCAGCCGACGTCGCGGCGGTGTCCGCAGTCGGCGAACGCATCGTCGCCAACATGGCGAAGGTCATCGAGGGCAAGACGGCCGAGCTTCGGCTGGGGTTGACCGTCCTGCTGGCCGAGGGCCACCTGCTCATCGAGGATGTCCCCGGGGTGGGCAAGACGAAGTTTGCCAAGGCACTCGCCCGCTCGATCGATTGCACCGTGCGCCGGTTGCAGTTCACCCCGGACCTGCTGCCCAGCGACATCACCGGCGTGTCGATCTTCAACAGCGAGGCCCGCGATTTCGAGTTCAAGCCGGGCCCGGTGTTCGCCAACATCGTCGTCGGCGACGAGATCAACCGCGCCTCGCCCAAGACACAGGCCGCCCTGCTGGAGTGCATGGAGGAACGCCAGGTCACCGTCGACGGGGTCACCTACCCGCTCGAAGCGCCGTTCATGGTGCTGGCGACGCAGAACCCGATCGACATGGAGGGCACCTATCCGCTGCCCGAGGCCCAGCGCGATCGCTTCACGGCCCGCATCTCGATGGGCTATCCCGACCGCACCGCCGAGATCGCCATGCTCAGCGAGCACGCGGCGACCGATCCGTTGGAGGAACTCGCTGCGGTCTCGGACGCCAGCGAGATCCGCAAGCTGATCGACATCGTCCGCACTGTGCACGTGGCCGCCAGCATGAAGGCGTATGCGGTCGATCTGGCCGCCGCGACCCGCCAGGCCCCCGAGGTTCGCCTGGGCGCCTCTCCCCGCGCCACCCTGCAGCTGCTGCGTGCGGCCAAGGCGTGGGCCGCACTGCAGGGGCGGCCCTACGTGATCCCCGACGACCTGCAGTACCTGCTACCTCAGGTCATCGCGCACCGGCTGCTGCTCAGCCCCGAGGCCGGGGCACGCCCGCGCGGCGCGGTCGAGCTGCTGGCCGCCATCGCCGCGGGCGTCGCCATCCCGCCGCCCTCGGCCTGACCAGCCGCCGATGGCAGCGGGATTCACCACTCGGGCGGGCGCCCTGCTGGCCGCCGGCGCGGCGGCGTTCGTCTGCGGGCTGATCCTGGGTGAGTACGACCTCGCCCGCGGCGGGCTGGTAGCGATCGCCGTTCCGCTGGTGGCCGCCGTCGTCGTGCGCCGCGCGCGGGTCTCGATCTCCAGCCTTCGTGAGCCCGGTCCGCTTCGGGTCTCGGACGGCGAGCCGGTCACGATCGGGCTCACGATCACCAATCGGGCGCTGCTGCCGACGAGCGCCCTCATGCTGGAGGACCAACTGCCGGCTCGCCTGGACGGCCGGGCCCGGTTCGTCATCTCCTCTCTGGGCAGTCGAGAGTCCCGCTCGGCCAGCTACCGGCTACCGGGCCTGGGCCGCGGCCGCTACGTGCTCGGACCCCTGCGGCTTCGGCTCACCGACCCGTTCGGGCTGATCGATCTCAACCGATCCTTCCGCACCACCACGACGGCCCTGGTCTGCCCGCGGATCGACCACCTGCCGGCGCTGAACCTCCCGCGTTCCTGGGATACCGGGGACAACCAGAGCAGTCACTCCATCGGGTCACACGGGGCCGACGACGCGTCGGTGCGCGAATACCGCCAAGGCGATGACCTGCGCAAGGTGCACTGGCGTTCAACGGCCAAGAGCGGCGCGCTGATGGTCCGCCAGGAGGAGCGCCCCTGGCAGGGACACACCTGCGTACTGCTCGACTCCCGTGCGGCGGTCCACCGCACCGCCACCAGTTCGGCACCGGACCCCCGTGACTCGAGCAGTCTGGAGTGGGCGGTGAGCTTCGCGGCCAGCGTGGCCCATCACCTGCTCGCGGCCGGCCGTGACACCGCCCTGGTCGCCGGAAGCACGCTGCTTCGCCCGGCCGGCCCGCACGACCCGCTCCTCGAGGACCAGCTCGCGCTCCTGACGCCCGGCGGCGAACGCGACCTGAGCGCGACCGTCGAGACGGCGCGCGCCGCCGGGCATGACAGCGCGGTGTTCGCCATCCTGGCCGGGCTGGACCAACCATCGGTACGGGCCATCTCGACACTGCGCCCCCGCGGCTCCCGCTCGGCCGCCTTCGCCGTCGTCCTGGACACGGCAAGTTGGCAATCCGGGCGGCCAGAGGCCCTCGAGAATGGCGAGGCCGTGGCCGCGTTGCGCGCCGCCGGCTGGTGGGTCAGCGTGGTGCGCCAGGGCGAGTCCGCGGCCAGCGCCTGGTCGCGGACCCTCGATCAGTCCGGAAGTCCCACGATGGGCGATGCGCGGGCATGAGCACGATTCCCGTGGACGCCGACGCCCGGCGCACCGTGCGCGTACTGATCGGAACCGCGCTGGGTGTCCTACCGCTCAAGGCGCTGTTCACCGACTGGGGCTGGCTGGTCGACGTCTGGCTGGCCATGGCCATCCTCATCCTGCCGGCGGCGGCCTTCCGCATCCGACAGCGCGCCGCCGCCTGGCACCTGTGGCCCGGCATGGTCCTGGCGGCCTTGTTCCTGACCGCCCGTTTTCTGCCTGACCATGCCTACTTCGGCCTGGTTCCGAGCTACGCCACCGGTTCGGACCTCAACCAGTTGGCGCAGTCGTTGCGCACGGCGATGTCGGATCAAGCCGCGCCGATCCACAGCTTCCCCGCAGTGCGCTTCTACCTCGCGGTCGGCGTCGCGCTCATCGCCGCCCTGATCGATGTAGTCGCGGTGTGTCTACGGGCTCCGGCGCTGACCGGTATCGCGTTTCTGATCAGCGCGACGATCAGCGGCGCCGCCAGTCGACAAGCCGTGAACTGGGTACTCATTGCCGCCGCCGCCGCCGGCTACCTGCTGGTGCTGTCCTCCACCTCCGGCACCGACCTGGCCCGGTGGGGCCAACGCGCGCCGGACACCCCCCATAGCTCCACGCTGCGTACCCGGGCGAGCGAGACCGGGCGCAGTATCGCGGCGATCGGGATCGTGCTCGCGCTACTGCTCGCCTCACTCGTGCCGATGCCCAGCGGCAACACCATCGCCGACCAGCTGCACCACAGCGGCGCGAGCGGAAACGGGCGCGACAAGGGCGGGATCTTCCTGGACCCCCTGGCCTCCCTGCACGGCCAGCTCAGCCGCTCGACGCCGATCAACCTGTTCACCGTGCGGGTGTCGCGCGCCTCGGGCAATGAGCCCTTCTACCTGCGCCAGGAGGTTCTGGACACCTACAACGGCACTGCGTGGGTGCCCGGCGGCACCGAGACGAACTCTGCCCCGGTCCGGACGTCTGACTTCAGCGCGCGCCCGCCCGTGAACACCGCCCAGACGGCGCTCGATACCTACACGGCCGCCATCCACATCCAGCAGGCCGCGGGCGCGCCGGTTCTGTTCTACGTGCCGCGCAGCCTCACCGGCGGGGCGGCCGACTGGTCCTGGGACGCGTCCAACCAACTGGTTCTGGGCAAGATCAGTCGCGATCAGAACTACACCGAACAGGTTCAGCAGCCGGCGCCTAGCTTCGCCCAACTCAATGCCAGCCCCGATATCGTCGGCGCCGCGCTCCAACCCGACCTGCAGCTGCCGGCCAACACCCCGGCCTTCGTCAGCAATCTGGTCAAGTCACTCGTCAGGAATACGAACACGCCGTATGCGCGGGCCACGGCCATCTTCAACTACTTCGCCGATCCGGCCAACAACTTCGTCTACAGCCTGACCACCAAGCAGGGCGACTCCGGCAGCGACCTGGTCGACTTCCTGACCAACAAGGCGGGGTACTGCCAGCAGTACGCCGCGGCCATGGGCGTGATGCTGCGTCTGGCCGGCGTGCCGGCGCGCGTCGTGCTGGGCTACACCCATCCGGCCGCGGACTCGCAGGGCAACTTCCAGGTGACCACGAACGACGCCCATGCGTGGGTCGAGGCCTACTTCACCGGCGTCGGCTGGGTGCCCTTCGACCCGACGCCGCTGACCGGCATCAACGCCGACCGGTCGGTGGCGTTGCCCTGGGCCCCGAAGCAGAGCGCGCAGACCTCGACCGGCAGCGCCGCACCGACGACAGCCGCCCCGACCACGTCCGAGCAGGCCCCGGCCGACACCGGGGGGATCTCCGGAGCGATCGCGACGAAGGGGAGCGACTGGAGCCAACGACTGACCATCGCCGGACTGGCCGTGGCCGCGCTGCTGCTGCTCGGGTTGGCGCCGGCCTTGCTGCGAATGGCCCGCCGCCGGCGGCGGCTGGCCGCAGGGCGGGCCGGCGATCCGATTGCCCTGTGGTCGGAGTTGCAGGACACCTGCCTCGACCTCGGGATCGGCTGGTCCGCCGCGCGCACCCCTCGTCAGGTCCTGAGCTGGCTGCGCGAGTTCGGCCTCGACGCCGACGGCGTGACCCGGCTGGAGACGATCGTGGGCAGCGTCGAGCTCTACAGCTTCGGACCCGAAGCCGCGCGTTCGGCCTGGTCGGGCGCGGAACTCGTCGACAACCTGGCGACCGTCCGGGGCCAGCTGGTCGGCGCCGCCGGGCGCGGGCGACGCTGGCGCATGCGGCTGTGGCCGCTATCGCTGTGGACGGGGCTCCGGTCGCGACGGGCCAGTACGGTCGTCAGGCTGGGAGCGCCGCAGCGCTGAGCTGACTCAGTTCTCGTCGAAACGGCGGCGCAGCCGGTCTTCCATACGCCCACGCAGGCCACCGGCCTCGCGAGCCTTGGCCGCGTTGGGCCCGGGTGCGGAGGCCGCTTCGGCCTTGCCACCGCGCAGCATGTGCGAACCATAGGCACAGGACGCCACAATCAGGATGAACCCGGCAATTCCCAGAATGGTCTCGCCGACGGTGCTCCCGCTGAGCAGGCCGACCAGCACCAGACCGAGGCCCAGCAGGACGCCGAAGACGCTCAAGGCAATCCAGCGGCGGCCGCGGGGGCGCTTCTTGACCTTGCGCACGGTGGCGGCGAACTTGGGATCTTCGGCGTAGAGCGCCTGTTCTATCTGCTCGAGCAACTTCTGCTCATGGTCGGAGAGCGGCACCTTGGCCCTCCTTCTGCCTCGAACCCGGTCGCTTTCAAGCGTGAGCCGGAGATACTACTGGTCGTTGACAACCTTGAGCATACGAGCCGATTTCCCGTTCCGAAAGTAAAGAACAGCCTAACTATGACTCAACTTGGTTTCGAACGCTCGGAACTGGTACCGATCAGCGACCCGTAGCCGAGCGCGGTACCCCCGAAGCGGGCCCGAACCTGGTCAATTGCCTGCTCGGCCGCCGCGGCCGAATCGGGGCGGGCGAGTGGCTGCGGGCCGGCTACGGCGCCGGCCGTGGTGGCCAGATCGAGCGTCAACTGGTCGCCACCGACGTTGGCCGGCCGCAGATTCTCGGCCTTGACGCCCACCAGGCGGATCCGCGGCTGGTCCAACTCCAGGCTTCGGTAGAGATCGGCGGCGGCCCGCTGGATCGCAGCGCTCGCATCCGTCCAGCCCGGCAGGGTGCGGACCCGGGTGACGGTCTTGAAGTCCGCGAATCGGACCTTGATGCCAATCGTGCGAGCCGTGAGCTGACGCGAGCGCAGCCGGGCGGCCAGTTCGACGCTCTGGCCGAAGAGTTCATCGACGACCTCGGCCTCGGTGGTGAGGTCGTGGGCCAGCGTGCGATCGGAACTGATCGACCGTTCTGCGTCGCGGGGGGCGACGCTGCGTTCGTCGACACCGTGGGCCAGGGCACTGAGTTGGTCGGCCATCGCCGGACCCAGCACGCGGCGCAGCGTGTCGATCGGCGTCTCGGCGAGGTCGGCGACCGTGCGGATGCCCAGCCGGCGAAGCGGCTCGGCGGTGCGTTGCCCCACGCCCCACAAGACGGTGACCGGCAGTGGCCGCAGGAAGGCCAGCGTCTGCGCAGCCGGGACGACCAGCAGTCCGTCGGGTTTGCATCGCGCCGAGGCCAGCTTGGCCACGAACTTCGTACTCGCGACGCCGACCGAACAGCTCAGCTGTTGCTCGGCCGCCACCCGGGCCCGAATCGCCTCAGCGATCTGGGTCGGCCGCCCGAGCAGTCGTTGCGCCCCGGACACATCGAGGAACGCCTCATCGAGTGAGAGCGGCTCGATCGCCGGCGTGACCGAACGCAGGATCGCCATGACCCCCGCGGAGGCTTCGGTGTAGGCCGCTCGATCGGGGGGCAGCACCACAGCGCTCGGGCACAGCCGCAGGGCCATCGACATCGACATCGCACTGCGCACGCCGTAGCGCCGAGCCGCGTAGGACGCCGCGGCCACGACCCCACGGGTCATGCCGCCGACCACGACCGGACGATTGCGCAACTCGGGGCGGCGGCGAATCTCGACGCTGGCGAAGAAGGCATCCATGTCGACGTGCAGGATCGAGCAGCCGGAGTCGTCCCCGCCACCGGCGGATCGCTCGCGGGGAACGTCGGCACTGCGGCCCATGCTCGGTGCCTAGCCAGGCCGGCGGGCGAGCACGTGGCGGCGGGCGGCAATATCGCGGTAGGGCGAGCGCACCGCCGCCAGGGCCTCGAGTTCTCCCAAGGCGCCGTCGCTGTCATCGCCGCCGGCGAACTCGGTGAACACGCCCAGGCCGTGGACGTGCTCGACATCGAGGCCGGCCTCCATGCACAGCTGCTCAACGCGCTCGCACACCGACTCCCCCGGCGCCGCAGTGAGCAGCGCACGGGCAGCCGGGAAATCGCCGGCCAGCACTCGCGAGAGCACCGAAGCCACCGGGTTGACGACCAGCACGCTGGCCCGGCCGCCGGGCTTCAGCGCCTGGGCCAGCTCGGCCAGGGCCTGGCTCGGCGACTCCAGCGCTTCGAGAATTCCGTGGGCGAGAACGAGGTCGAAGGACGCAGGCGCGACGAGTTCGGCCAGGGATTCCACGTCGCCCTGGACCGGCGTCACCCGATCGGCTACGCCGACCTCGCCGGACCGGCGAGCCAGGGTGGCCAGGGCATCGGCGCTGACGTCGACCACCGTCACGTGGGCACCCAACTCGGCCAGCGGGACCGCGAGACTGCCGCTGCCGCCGCCGCAGTCGAGCACGTGGCGGCCGGCAGGTGGACCCAGCGCCTCGAGTAGCAGCTGCCAGACGACGCGCTGGCGGGCCGCAACGATCCGGGTCGGTGCAGGATTTGCCACACCGGCGACGATAACCCCCAGGTATGACGAGGAGAGGTCAACCGGCCAGGGCGACGCCCAACAAGCCGATCGCCTCGGCGACGATGTCGCTGAACTGCTCGACGGCCCGGATCAGGTCGTCGGCGTCGCGCGAGCTGACAACCTCGATTGCTCCGGCCTCGAGCGCGGCCCGGGCCGAGGCGCCGCCGGCGAAATAGGCCGCCCACTCACCGAGCTCGGGCGCCACCTCGGCCAGCAGGACCCAGGCGTTGACCGGGCCCCGTCGGGCCGAGGGCGTTGCCCGCTCGGCGAAGAACGCGGCGGCCAGCCGCAGCGCGGCCAGATGGGCCAGGCGATAACGCTCACCAGTGGCGGGCTCCGCGCGCGCTTGACGCAACACACCCAGAGCCTGGGCGAACAGCACGGCGCCCGAACGTCGGGCCGGCGGGCTGGGAACGGTCATGGTCTTCACCTCTCGATCGAACATCTGTTCGAAGGCTACACCATAGCGCGAGGTACCGACAAGAATCAGAACTGGGGCAGCGCATCCACGACGGCGCCGATGATCACCACGGACGGCGCGCCCAGACCGGCCTGGGCCACTGCCGCGGCCAGCTCCTGCAGCGGCGCCCGCACGACCTGCTGCCCGCTCAGCGTGGCCCGGTGCACGGCCGCGGCCGGCGTCTGCGCCGAACGACCGTGATTGATCAACTCCACGGCGATCTTGTCCAGGCGTTCCATCGCCATGAGCAGGACCAGCGTGGACGGGCCGGCGGCCAAGGCGGCCCAATCGATCCCGTCACCCCCGGCTCGTGTCGGGTCCAGATGCCCGGACACGACCGTGAAGTCGGCCGCCAGCCCGCGATGGGTCAACGGGATGCCGGCCGCCGAGGGCGCCGCGAGGGCCGAACTGATGCCGGGCACGACGCTCACCGAGACGCCGGCCGCGACGCAGGCCTGCACCTCCTCGCCCCCGCGGCCGAACACGAACGGATCGCCACCCTTGAGCCGCACGACGTGCTTGCCGGCGCGGGCGCGTTCGATCAGCACGTTGTTGATCTGCTCCTGCGTCAGGTTCTGCCGGTGGGGCGCCTTACCGCAGTCGATGATCTCCACGTCGTCGGACAGTTCGTCGAACAGCTCGCGCGGTGCCAACCGGTCGACCACGATGACGTCGGCGGCCGCCACCAACCGCCGGCCGCGGACCGTGATCAGCTCCGGGTCCCCCGGACCGCCGCCGACCAGGGCCACCGATCCACGCGCCGTGGGGCGTACGCGGCGAGTTGGCAACGATCCGCTGTCCAGCGCGAGGGAGATCGCGTCGCGCAGGGCCACCGCCCGCATCGGGTCGTCACCGCCATTGACCGCGACGGTCAAGTCATCGCGGGTCAGCGTCGCCGACATCCGCGCGCTCCCGCCCGGCGCCGAATCGGCGCGCACACAGAAGGTGCCGCGAGCGTGCGCGGCACTGGCCACAGCGGCGTTCACCGCCTGGTCGTCGGTGCAGGCGAAGACCAGCCAAACGCCCCCGACATCGTCCTCGAGGAAGTCGCGCTCGATGAGCCGCACCGGCAGTTCGGCCAGCTCGCGCCCGACCTGGTTGGCCACGACCACGACGTCGGCCCCGGCCGCGAGCAGGGTACGGACCCGTCCAGTGGCCACCCGGCCACCGCCGACAACGAGGACCCGTCGCCCGGCGACGTCCAGCAGCAGCGGCAGCCCGGTCACGTCAGCATTCTCGCAGGGGCACAGGCAGCTGGATCACGGCTGAACGGCCGAGACCATTCCAGCCGCCATCGTCGCACCGGAGTTCTCGTCGACGAGCAGAAAAGCGCCGGTCGAGCGGTTCACCGCGTAGGCGTCGATGATGACCGGGTCGGCCGTGCGCAGGTAGACGGTGCCGATGTCGTTGAGCTCGAGCTCGGCCGCCCGGTTGCTGGTGACCGTGGCGACGTCCAGACGGCTGTGCACATCGTCGACGACCGCACGAACCTCGCGCGTGGTGTGCTTGAGGGCGAAGCGGTCACCCGGACGCAGCGGGCGGTCGGAGAGCCAGCACAGGGTGGCGGCGAAGCGGCTGACCACGTGCGGGCGCGGCTCGGCATCGACGGCGATCATGTCGCCGCGCGCGATGTCGATCTCATCGGCCAGTCGCACAACCACCGATCGGCCGGCCTCGGCCACCGGCAGCGATCGGTCGGCGGTGTCGATGCCGATCACGGTCGTGCGGCGTCCGGACGGCAGCGCGAGTACCGCGTCGCCGACCCGCAGCTGCCCGGCCTCGACCCGGCCGGCGTAGCCGCGATAGTCGGGGTGTTCGGCCGTGCGCGGTCGCACCACCATCTGCACCGGCAGCCGAGCCGGGACGTCGGCCTCGATTCCCGGCTGGACCTCTTCCAGGTACTCCAGCAACGACGGCCCGGTGTACCAGGACATGTGCTCCGAGCGCTCGACAACGTTGTCGCCGACCAGAGCGGCCACCGGGATCGGCGTGAAGGTATCGAGCTTGAGGCTCTGGGCCGCGGCGGCGAAGGCGGTGACGATCGCGTCGAAGACGTCCTCGGCGTAGTCGACCAGATCCATCTTGTTCACCGCGAGCACCACGTGCTTGACCCGCAACAGGGTCGCGACGGCCGCGTGCCGCTTGGTCTGCTCGACCACTCCCGACCGCGCGTCGACAAGGATCACCGCAACGTCAGCGGTGGAGGCACCGGTCACGGTGTTGCGGGTGTACTGCACGTGGCCAGGGGTGTCGGCCAGGATGAAGGTCCGCTTGCCGGTGGCGAAGTAGCGGTAGGCGACGTCGATGGTGATGCCCTGCTCCCGCTCGGCGCGCAGGCCGTCGACGAGCAGCGCCAGGTCCGCGCCCTCGTAGCCGCGGCGCTCACTGGCCGCCTCGACGGCCGAGAGCTGGTCGGTCAGGACCGCCTTGGCGTCGTGCAACAGGCGTCCGACCAGGGTCGACTTGCCGTCGTCGACCGAACCGGCAGTGACGACCCGCAGAAGTTCACCGGGCATGACGGGACCACATTTCGCTAAGGCGCATGTGCTTAGAAGTACCCCTGCCGCTTGCGGTCTTCCATCGCGGCCTCACTGGCCCGGTCGTCGGCCCGCGAGGCACCGCGCTCTGAGACGGTCGCTGCCGCGACTTCGGCGAAGACCGCCCGGGCGTCGGTCGCGCTGGACAGCACCGCGCCCGTGCAGGTGGTGTCGCCCACCGTCCGGTAGCGCACGACCTGCGTCTGCACCGACTCTCCCTCGCGGGGCGGAGTCCACTGGGTGACCGACATCAGCATGCCGTCGCGCTGGAACACCTCACGCTCGTGGGCGTAGTAGATGCTCGGCAGGTCGATGCCCTCGCGCTCGATGTAGGCCCAGATGTCGAGCTCGGTCCAGTTCGAGATGGGGAAGACCCGCACGTGCTCACCGGGCCGGTGCTTGCCGTTGTACAGGTCCCACAGCTCCGGACGCTGATTGCGAGGGTCCCACTGACCGAAGTCGTCGCGCACGCTGAAGATGCGCTCCTTGGCCCGCGCCTTCTCCTCATCGCGGCGCGCGCCGCCGAGCACCGCGTCGAACTTGCCCGACGTGATGCCGTCGAGCAGGGTGACGGTCTGCAGCGGGTTGCGCGATTGGCCAGGGGTTTCGTGCACGCGGCCGGCGTCGATCGAGTCCTGGACGCTGGCGACCGTGAGCTTGATCCCCAGGGCGTCCAGGTGGCGGTCGCGGTACTCGATGACCTCCGGGAAGTTGTGGCCGGTGTCGACGTGCATGACCGCGAACGGCACGCGCCCGGGCCAGAAGGCCTTCGCGGCCAGATGCAGCATGACGATCGAGTCCTTGCCACCGGAGAACAGGATGACCGGACGCTCGAACTGGCCGGCCACCTCCCGGATGATGTGGATCGACTCGTCTTCGAGGTCGGTCAGCCACGAACGTTCCAGATGCATATTGAGGGTCTCCCCATCAGTCCGGGACACAGTCGCAGTCACAGCAGGTTCTCCTGTCGGAGTAGGGCGATCAGTTCATCGACGACGTCCTCGACCGAACGGCCGGCCGTGTCGATGCGCAGTTCAGGGGATGACGGCGCCTCGTACTCGCCGTCGATGCCGGTCAGTCCGCTCAGTCCGCCGTCGCGCTGGCGGGCATAGAGACCCTTGACGTCGCGCTCGGCGCAGGTTTCCACCGCGGTGGCGACGTGGATCTCGAGAAACGGGACTTCGGTATGTAGGGCCCGTACGCCGTCTCGGGCCGCGGCGAACGGGGAGACGACCGAGGCCAGCACCAGCACGCCGTTACGGGCCAGCAGGTGGGCGACCCAGCCAATGCGCGCCACGTTGGCGTCCCGGTCGGCCCGCGTGTAGCCGAGCTCGGGCGAGAGGACCGGCCGCACGGCATCGCCGTCGAGGATCTCGACCGGTCGCGGCGCCAGCCGGTCGGCCAGTGCGTTCGCGATCGTGGTCTTGCCGGCGCTGGGCAGCCCGGTGAACCACAAGGTCGCACCCGGAGTACCGGTGGCAGTCGCACCTACGCGGTGATGCTCGGCGGTAGCCTCGCGGGGCATTGGAATCCTTGGTGTTCAGGCTCGAGCAAGGCTCGAACGGCGTCGATTGGCTGAGTAAGTCAGGCCATTCGACAAGCCGCGCTTACCACGCGCTGCAGGTCGACATGCAGACGCGCGACAAGGACAACGGCGAACACCCCCCCATGATTGCACAGAAAAACAGGGCCGTCGCCCGCTGTGATCGGAACCGCGATAGGAATAGCGCGGTCGCGGTGGCGGTGTGGCACCCTGAACGCGCTGACCACGTCGATCTGACGTCACCACCGGAAGGACCTGACATGCCCGCGCGCAAGGGTCAGGGGCAGTGGGCGCTCGGTTACCGCGAGCCGCTCAACCCCAACGAACGCAGCAAACGCGATAACGACGGCCTCTTGGTGCGCCAGCGGATCATCGATATCTACCAGTACACGGGATTCGCGGGAATCGATCCCAGCGATCTTCGGGGCCGGTTCCGCTGGCACGGCCTCTACACCCAGCGTCGCCCCGGCATCGCCGGCGGACGCACCGGCGTCCTGGAACCCGAAGAGCTCGAGGACGAGTACTTCATGCTGCGGATCCGGATCGACGGCGGCGCGCTGTCCATCGAGCAGCTGCGCGTGGTCGCTGAGATCTCCAGCACATACGGCCGCGATACGGCCGACATCACCGATCGCCAGAACGTGCAGTTGCACTGGATCCGGGTCGAAGACGTCCCGACGATCTGGGCCAAGCTCGAGGCCGTCGGGCTCTCGACCACCGAGGCGTGCGGTGACACCCCGCGCGTGATGTTGGGCTGCCCGGTCGAGGGGCTCAGCAGCGACTCCGTGCTCGACGCCGGCCCGGCGCTGCGGGCGACCGTGGAGCAGTACCTGGGCGACCCGGCGTTCTCGAACCTGCCCCGCAAGTTCAAGACCTCGATCTCGGGCTGCTCCCGCAGCTGCACCAACCACGAGATCAACGACGTCGCCTTCGTCGGCGTGCCCGGCCCCGACGGCCAGCCCGGATTCGACGTGTGGGTCGGCGGCGGCCTGTCGACCAACCCCATGTTCGGCCAACGGCTGGGCATCTTCGTCACCCCAGACGAGGTTCCCGACGTCTGGGCCGGCGTGATCTCGATCTTCCGCGACTACGGCTACCGGCGTTCGCGCAACCACGCGCGGCTGAAGTTCCTCGTCTCGGACTGGGGCGCGGAGAAGTTTCGCCAGGTCTTGCAGGATGAATACCTGCACCGGACGCTGCCCGACTGCACGGTCGAGGTCGTCACGCCGGCCCATCGCGACCACGTCGGCGTTGCGCCGCAGCTGGACGGCACATTCAGCCTCGGCGCGACCACTCGATCCGGTCGTACCTCCGGCACCGACCTGGCCGCGCTGGCCACCCTGGCCGAATCGGCCGGCAGCCCCGGCGTCGCGTTGACCGCCCAGCAGGGTGTGGTCGTGCTCGGGGTCCCGGAGCAGCAGGTCGAGCGGGTGGTCGAGGAGATGGAGCGCCTGCACTTCTCGGTCCGGCCGTCGGCCTTCCACCGCGGCACGATCGCCTGCACGGGCATCGAGTTCTGCAAACTGGCGATCGTCGAGACCAAGGCCCGGGCCGAGTCGATCCGGACCGATCTCGAGAAGCGACTCCCCGACTTCGACACCCCGCTCACCATCAACGTCAACGGCTGCCCGAACTCCTGCGCCCGGTTCCAGGTAGCGGACATCGGTTTCAAGGGCATCGTGACCCGCGACGAGCACGGCGCGGACGTGGAGGCCTTCCAGGTCCATCTGGGTGGGCAGCTGGGCACAGAGGCCGCGTTCGGGCGCAAGTTCCGGGGCCTGAAGGTGACCGCGGACGAAGCCAGCGACTACGCCGAGCGGGTGCTGCGCGGCTACCTCGAACGGCGCAGCGAGCAGGAGCCCTTCGGGGCGTATGTCGTCCGCGCCGAAGAGTCCTGGCTGCTCTGAGACCGGCCCCTGGGAATGAGTGAGCGCGCCGCACCGTTCTACTGCCCGTACTGCGGGGAGGAGACGCTGCGCCCCGACGGTGAATCGCACGGCCAATGGCGGTGCGAGAGCTGCCTGCGGATCTTCGACTTGAAGTACCGCGGAAGTACCGGACGCACTACCGCCACCAGTGAGGAGCAGACGTGATCGCGACGCAAGACCGAGAGCGCGCTCGCGAGCTGGCGATCACGGCGGGTCGGGAGCTCGAGTCCGCATCCGCGCTCGAGATCCTCGGATGGGCCCGCGAGCAGTTCGGCTCGACGTGGTGCGTCACGTCATCGATGGCCGACGCCGTCGTTCCCGACCTCGCGGCCAAGGCGATGCCCGGCGTGGACGTCGTGTTCCTCGACACCGGCTATCACTTCGCCGAGACGATCGGTACGCGGGACGCGGTCGCCTCCACCCTGCCGGTGCAGGTCAAGACGATCCTGCCCTCCCAGACAGTGGCCGAACAGGATCGCGAGTACGGACCGAGGTTGTACGAACGCAATCCCGACCTCTGCTGCGCGCTGCGCAAGGTCGCCCCGCTGGCGAACGCGCTGGAGCCCTATGCCGCCTGGGCCTCGGGCCTGCGGCGCGACGAATCGCCGACCCGCGCGAACGTCGGCGTCGTGGAGTGGGACGAGAAGCGTTCGATGGTCAAGCTGAACCCGATCGCGACGTGGACGCAGGAGATGGTCGACGCCTACATCGTCGACAACGGCGTGCTGGTCAATCCGTTGCTCTTCGACGGCTACGGGTCGATCGGCTGCGCCCCGTGCACCCGGCGCCTGATCGAGGGCGAAGACGCCCGCGCCGGCCGCTGGGCCGGTAGCGCCAAGATCGAGTGCGGCCTGCACGTCTGACGCCGGCGGCTCTCACCCTCTATGGTGTCGGCCATGAATCAACCCCGCGTGCTTACTCCGTTCGGTCCGCTCACCACGGCCGAAGAGGTCATCGCCGGAATAGATCTCACCGGTCAAACGGCGATCATTACCGGCGGGGCGAGTGGAATCGGTCTCGAGACCTCGCGCGCGCTGGCCTCGGCGAATGCCGACGTGACCATCGCCGTGCGCAACCTGGCTGCGGGCGAGCAAGCCGTCGCCGACATCATCGCCACCACCGGCAACCCGAACGTCCGGGCCGCGCTGCTGGACCTCGCCGACCTGGACTCGATCGACGCCTTCGTCGCCGCGTGGCGCGGTCCACTGCACATCCTGGTGGCCAACGCCGGCGTCATGGGTCCCCCGCTGACCCGAACCAAGCAGGGCTGGGAGATCCAGTTCGCCACGAACCATCTGGGCCACTTCGCCCTGACCACTGGTTTGTACGAGAGCCTGGCCGCGGCCGGACGGGACCGGGGCGCACGGGTGGTCGTCCTCACCTCCGCTGCGCACCTGCTCACCGACGTGGTCTGGGACGACATCCACTTCACCAACCGCGAGTACCAGGGCGCGTATGGATACGGCCAGTCCAAGACGGCCAACGTGCTGTTCGCGGTCGAGCTGAACCGGCGTGGGGCCGTCGACGGGATCACCGCCAACGCGGTGATGCCCGGGCGCATCCCGACCCGGCTGTGGCTCTCGACCGGGCAGGATGCGGAGGCGTTGGCCGCGGCGTCCACCGAGACCGAGGACCCGGCCGAGATCTGGAAGACGCCCTCGCAGGGCGCGGCCACCTCGGTGTTGCTGGCCGCCTCGCCGCTGGTCGACGGCATCGGCGGTCGCTACTTCGAGGACGGCAACGAGGCGGCGCCGCACGTCCCGGGCGTCTTTCTCGGGGTCGCGCCCTACGCGTTGGACCCGGAGTCGGCGGCCCGGCTCTGGCAGATCTCGATCGACACGCTCGCCGCGCGCTGATCCGAGTTCGCGATCTAGGCTGGCCGCATGGTCGCCCCCGTCGCCACGGTCGTCGAGTGGAGTGGTCCGCAGCTGGCTGCTCGCATCAGGGAGGCCATGCGGATCTACACGTTGGCGATGAAGTACAACCACAACGCCGGCGCCCAGCGCGGTGTGACCACCCGTTGGCACACCAGCCATGAGGGGTTCGCCTGCCAGGTCGCCATCACCACAAGCGACGAGCTGGTGGGATTCGGCTACGGCTACACGACCAAGCCCGGCCAGTGGTGGCACGACCTGGTGCGGCAGGCGATCGGCCCCGCGTCCGGCGAGTGGCTGGAGAACGCCTTCGAACTCTCCGAGATCCACGTATTGCCCGATTACCAGGGCCACGGGCTCGGCCGCCAGATGTTGACCGCGCTGGCCGCCCGGTTGCCGCACCGCAACCTGTTGCTCTCCACCCCGGACCGCGACACCCGGGCCTTCCGGCTCTACCGCAGCCTCGGCTTCACCGACCTGGCCCGTGACTACCTCTTCCCGGGCGACGCCCGGCCCTTCGCCGTGCTCGGCGCCCGCCTCCCGCTAGAGGACGGCGGGTAGCGGCAACTCGGCGATCACCTCACGCGATGCCTTCGCGAAGTTCATCGTGATGAAGTGCAGGCCGGGCGCACCCTCATCGAGAAGCCGCTGCGACAAGGCGATCGCGTGGCCGATGCCGGTCTCACGCACGGCAGCCGCGTCGCCGGCCACCTGCTCGAACTCCGCCAGCAGCGCCGGCGGGAACGGTGCCCCCGAAAGCTGTTCGGAACGGGCGATCGTGCCCATGTTCGTCACCGGCATCACGCCCGCGATGATCGGGATGTCGCACCCGGCGGCGGCGACGCGATCGCGCAGGCGCAGGTAGTCCTCGGGATCGAACACCATCTGGGTGATCGCGTAGTCGGCGCCGGCCCGGCACTTGGCGATGAACCACTCGGTGTCCTCGGCGATCGAGGCCGACCGCGGATGCTTGTAGGGGAACGCCGCCACCCCGATGCTGAAGTCACCATGGGCGCGCAGCAGGGCCACCAGCTCCGAGGCGTAGGAGACCCCCTCCGGATGCGCGGCCCAGGTGCCGTTCGGATCGCCCGGCGGGTCGCCCCGCAGGGCCAGCATGTTCACGATGCCGGCGTCGGCGAAGCGTCCGACGATCGCCCGCAGCTCGCTGATCGAATGGTTGACGGCGGTCAGATGGGCGACGGGCAGCAGGGTCGTGTCGGACGCGATGCGCTCGGTGATCTCGATCGTGCGATCACGGGTGGACCCGCCCGCGCCGTAGGTGACCGACACGAAAGAGGGC
Source organism: uncultured Actinomycetes bacterium (assembly GCA_963828015.1). Lineage (GTDB taxonomy): Bacteria > Actinomycetota > Actinomycetes > Mycobacteriales > Jatrophihabitantaceae > CAVPUA01. Next base: position 271,479 of record CAWHCD010000006.1, on the reverse strand, counting down.
CGCAACGCCTCCAGCTCCCGCACTGTGCGCCACAACCGCGTCTCGTCCTCAGCGCTCTTGGGCGGGAAGAACTCGAAGGACAGGGTGGGTCGACCACTGTCCAGGCATTCACGAACCGTCCTCGTCACGACATCAGCGTAATGTGCCGCCGGTGAGCGCCTCTCTGGTTGCGACCGGCGTGGCGGCCGCCCACGGCGATCGGGTCCTGTTCAGCGGGCTCGATCTGGTCATCGCACCCGGGGACGTCATCGGGCTGGTCGGGGTCAACGGTGCCGGTAAGTCCACCCTGCTGCAGATCCTCGCCGGCCTGCGCCCACCCGACGCCGGGACCATCCAGCGCAGCCCGGCCGATGCCGAGGTCGGGTACCTGCCCCAGGAGAACCAGCCCCGGCCGGGGGAAACGGTCGCGGCCTACATCACGCGGCGCACCGGGGTCGGCGCGGCCCAGATCGAGATGGACGGTGCCGCCCAGGCGCTGGCCGGCGGCGAGCCCGACGCCGATGAGCCGTACGCGATCGCCCTCGAACGCTGGCTGCAGCTCGGGGGCGCCGACCTGGACGAGCGGGCCGCGGCCACGAGCGCGCAGCTCGGGCTGCGGATCGACCTGGCCGCTGAGATGGCGACGCTCTCGGGCGGACAGTCCGCTCGGGCCGGGCTGGCCGCGCTGCTGCTGAGCCGCTTCGACGTCGTGCTGCTGGATGAACCCACCAACGACCTCGACCTGGACGGCCTGGCCCGCCTGGAGGGCTTCGTCACCGCCCTCCGCTCCCCCGCCGTCATCGTGAGTCATGACCGGGAGTTCCTGCGTCGCACGGTCACCTCGGTCGTTGAACTCGATCAGCCCCAGCAGCGCATCCGGCAGATCTCGGGTGGCTATCAGGCCTATCTGACCGAACGCGAGGTCGAGCGGCGCCGCGAACGCGAGGCCTATGAGGACTACGCCGAGCGCCGCGTCGAACTCACCGATCGCGCGCACATGCAACGGGCCTGGATGGAGAAGGGCGTCGCAAACGCCCGGCGCAAGGTCCCCGACAACGACAAGATCGGGCGCCGCTACCGCAGCGAGTCGACGGAGAAGCAGGCGGCCAAGGCCCGGCAGACCCAGCGGATGATCGAGCGCCTGGACGAGGTCGAGGAACCGCGCAAGGAGTGGCAGCTGCACATGGAGATCGCCCAGGCCCCGCGTTCGGGCGCGGTCAGCGCGGTGCTGACCGATGCCGTGGTGCGCCGCGGGAACTTCACGCTCGGCCCGGTGTCCCTGCAGGTCGGGTGGCAGGACCGAATCGCGATCACGGGGCCGAACGGCAGCGGCAAGAGCACCCTGCTCGCACTGTTGCTGGGCCGCCTGGCGCCGACTTCGGGGACCGCCGTCCTCGGCTCCGGGACCGTGGTCGGTGAGATCGACCAGGCCCGGTCGCTGCTGGACGGGGGCAGTGATGTCGCCCGGGCGATCGGGGCGCAGCTGCCCGAGCTCACCGACGCCGAGGTCCGCACCCTGCTGGCCAAGTTCGGCCTGCGCGGCGACCGCGCGCTACGCCCAACCGCCACCCTGTCGCCGGGTGAACGCACCCGCGCGGCCTTGGCCCTGCTGCAGGGCGGTGGCGTCAACCTGTTGGTGCTGGACGAGCCGACGAACCACCTCGACCTGCCCGCCATCGAGCAGTTGGAGTCGGCCCTGGATTCCTTTACCGGCACCGTGCTGCTCGTCACCCATGATCGGGTCATGCTCGAGGCGGTGCGCACCACCCGCCGGCTCGAGGTCGAGTCCGGGCAGGTCCGCGATCAATGAGAACCGTGCCGGGGCCAACCGAGCATGTCGTCATCGTCGGCGCCGGTCTCGGCGGCCTGTCCGCCGCCCTGCACCTGGCCGGCGCCGGGCACCGGGTGACCGTTCTCGAACGGGCTGAGGTCCCCGGTGGGCGCTGCGGACTGTGGGCGGTCGACGGCTACTCCTTCGACACCGGGCCGACCGTGCTGACCATGCCCGACATCCTCGAGCGCCCGTTCGCGGCGGTTGGTGAATCGATGCGGGACTGGCTCGAGTTGCAACGTCTCGACCCGGCCTATCGGGCCCGCTTCGCGGATGGCACGAGCCTCGACGTGCATGCCGACCCCGAGGCCCTGCTCGAGGAGATCCGCAGCGTGTGCGGTCCGGCTGACGCCGACGGCTTCAGGCGTTACATCGAGTGGGTGACCGAGCTCTACCGGCTCGAACTGCCGCACTTCATCGACCGCAACCTCGACTCGGTGCGTGAGCTGGCCGGACGACCCGCGCTCCAACTCCTGCGGCGTGGTGCGCTGCGGCGGCTGGCGCCCAAGGTGGGCGAGTTCGTGCGCGACGAGCGCCTGCGCCGGCTACTGACGTTTCAGGCCATGTACGCCGGGTTGGCGCCGACCCAGGCCCGATCCATCTATGCCGTGATCAGCTACATGGACACGGTGGCCGGCGTGTACTTCCCCCGCGGCGGCATGCACGCCATACCCCGGGCCCTGGCCGGGGCCGGGACCAAACACGGAGTCGAGATCCGCTACGGCGTCGACGCGGCCCGGATCGAGACGACCGGTGGCCGGGCCACGGCGGTCATCACCTCCGACGGAGAACGCCTCACCGCCGACGTGGTGATCGTCAACGCCGACCGGCCGCAGGCCAGTGCGCGCCTGCTCGGCCGGCCGCTCCCCCGGCGGCGCTATTCACCGTCCTGCGTCGTCGTCCACTTCGGTTCGGATCAGACGTTGCCCGACCCGACCCACCACACGATCGACTTCGGCTCGGCCTGGGAGCGCACGTTCGGCGAGATCATCAAGCACGGCCGGCTGATGAGCGATCCCTCCTTCCTGCTCACCACACCGACCTACACCGACCCGAAGCTCGCGCCGCCGGGACGGCAGACCTACTACGCCCTCTTCCCGGCGCCCAACCTGGACCACCGCGCCCCGATCGACTGGTCCGAGCGCGGGCCGGGCTACCTGGACGAGATCCTGGCCACTCTCGACCGTCGTGGGTACGCCGGTCTGGACGCCGCCGAGGTGACCCTGCTGGTAACTCCGGCCGACTGGGCCGGCGAGGGACTCGCCGCGGGCACCCCGTTCGCCGCGGCCCACACGCTGCGCCAGACCGGACCGCTGCGGGAATCCACCATCGACGGCGAGTTCGAGAACCTGCTCTTCTGCGGATCGAACAGCCAACCGGGGGTCGGCGTGCCCATGGTGCTGCTGTCGGGCGGGCTCGTCGCGCGGCGGGTTGGCGCCTGATCTCTGCGACGATGTGCGGGTGATTTCCGGCCCGCGACTGCGCCTCGGTGAGCGCGGCCTGTCCTGCGTCGGACTCACCGGCGCCATCCTGATGGCCGTCAGCTCCTATTGGGTCGCGGCGATCCCGATCTGGTTCCGCACCCAGCACGTCCCGGTGATCTCGTTGGTAAAACTCGCCTCGCCGCTCCCGCGGGCGTTGTTCTACCTCGGCCTCATCCTGCTGGTCGTCGCCTGGCTCGAACTGGGCCGGCTGGCAGTCGACCAGGGTCTGGACTTCCGGCGGATGCGCACGATCGGGCTGCAGTGGCTGGTTCCGTTCGTCCTCGCCGCCCCGTTGTCCAGTCGAGACCTATGGGCCTACGCCGCGCAAGGCCATCTCGTGCTGCGCGGGCTGAACCCCTACTCGCTCGGTCCTTCGGCGCTGCCCGGTGCGTTCGCCCAAGAGGTCAGTCACCGCTGGGTGTCGACCCCCGCGCCGTACGGCCCACTGTGGCTGCTCCTCGGCAAGGGCACCGCGGGCGTCTTTGGTAACCACGTGACGGCCACGGTCTACGCGCTACGTCTGCTGGCGGTGGCCGGGATGCTGATGATCGTCTGGGCCCTCCCGATTCTGACTCGACGGGCCGGCGGCCGGGCCGACCTCGCCCTGTGGCTCACCCTGGGCAACCCGTTGTTCCTGGTTCTGGGCATCGGCGGCGGCCACAACGATCTGCTGATGGTCGGTCTGATGATGGTCGGACTGGTGGCGGTCACCACACCCGGACCGCTCTGGCGCACGCTCGGGCTGGGCGTGCTGGCCATCACCGCCGCCGCGGCGATCAAGAGTCCGGCGATCATCGCGGCCGCGTTCGCGGTGCCGCTGTGGCTGGCGTACGCCCGCCCCGGGCCACGGTGGCGTCAACCGCGGGGCGTGGTGTGCGCCTGTGTCGTCGCCGCCGCCGTCGCGATCGCCAGCTTCGCGGCGATCACCGCAGTCAGCGGCATCGGAACCGGCTGGATCAAGCAGGTCAACAACTCCGCCCCGATCGTCACCTGGCTGTCGCTGCCGACGTCGGCAGCGATCCTCTGGCAACTCGCGCACGGGGTCACCCACGGCAGCATGCATCTCGGTCCGGTCATGCGTAACTTCCGCACCGGCGGCACGGTGCTGACGTTGATCGCTCTGATCGGCCTCTGGTTGCGCGCCTTCCGTGGGCAGGCGTGGCAACTGCTCGCCATCGCCCTCGCCGCGGTGGTGGTGCTCGGGCCGACCGTGCAACCGTGGTACTTCTGCTGGGGGCTAGCCGTCGCCGCGGTGTTCCTGACCGACCGCACCTGGCTGATCTGGATCGCCGGCCTGTCGATCGCGATGGTCGGCATGATCCGGCCCAACGGCACCGGTGTGCAGATGAAGCCAGCCGCCCTGGTGTTCCTCGCCATCGGCCTTGGCCTGGCCTGGCTGATCATGCGACGCCGTCGAGTTCCGGCCGCGCCGGACCAGGGTGAGACCCGGGTGAGCGCGTGAACGATCTCGACGCCGCCGGGATCACCGACCCGGCCCTGCGCACCGGCTACCGCAAATGCCGCCAGCTCAATGCGGCGCACGGCAAGAGCTACTTCCTGGCCACCATGCTGCTGCCGGCGCACAAACGTCCTTACGTACACGCGCTCTACGGGTTCGCCCGGTATGCCGATGACCTGGTCGACGACGGGGGGTTGGACCCGGCCGCCTTCACCGACTGGAGCAAGCAGGTGATGATCGAACTCGACTGGCAGTCGACGTCGGACCCGATCATCCGGTCCCTGCTGGACACGATTGCCCACTGGAACATTCCGCTGCCCTATTTCGCCGAGTTCCTCGAGTCCATGCGCATGGATCTCACCGTCGACAGCTACGAGACCTACGACGACCTGGCCCGGTACATGTGGGGCTCGGCCGCGGTGATCGGCCTGCAAATGCTGCCCATTCTGGGTCGCGCCGATGCGGCCCAGCCCTGGCACGAGCTCGAGCCCTACGCCATCGACCTGGGGACCGCCTTCCAGCTGACGAACTTCCTGCGCGACGTCGCCGAGGACCTCCGGCGCGGACGGATCTATCTGCCGCAGGAATCGCTGCGCCAGTTCGGCGTCGACCGCGATCGACTCCGGCGCGGAGTCGCCGACGAGCCGATCCGCAACCTGCTGGCGTTCGAGATCACCCGGGCCCGCGAGCTCTACGACCGGGCCCGCCCCGGAATCGAGCTCGTCGCGCCGAGCTCGCGCGCGTGCCTGAGCACGGCCATCGCCCTCTACAGCGGGATCCTGGACGAGATCGAACGAGCCGACTACGACGTCTTCAGCCGCCGGGCCACCGTCGCCCTACATCGTCGGGCCCAGCTCGGGGCGTCCGGACTGGTCAAGGCCTGGACGACGCGACGCGCCCCCGACGGCCCAACCACACCCAGCTCGACAGCGTGAGCAGCACCAGCGCGAAGCCGAAGCCCACGTCCTCGATCGGCGCGTAGACCAGCCGCGGGCCGAGAATCGTCGACGGGTCGTAGCGCACGACCGGCACGCCGGTCAGCACCCCGTTGATGATCAACTGGAAGGCCAGCACGATCGCGTAGGCCGTCCAGAACGCCTTACGCCGCAGCAAGGTCGTGCGCAGCAGGAGCAGATCGACGGCCATCGCTGCCGCCAGCGCGACCAGGACGAGCTCGGTGTAGGTCACGGCTCATCGCCGATGCGCCAGTTCGGGCGACGGCGCCGAACGGCCTCCAACGTCAAGATCGCGCAGATCGGTACGACCAGGAAGAACAGCAGTTCCTCGACCGGCAACGATCCGGGCAGGCGGACCCCGACCAGCCAGTGATCGACGTAGTTCCACTGACGGCGGCTGATGGCGTAGAGATCCCACGCGCCGAAGATGATCACCGTCGGGGCGAGCGCGAGCAGCAGCCGCCGGGGCTGTCGATAGACCCGCACGCCCAACCAGATCTCCAGCGGCGCGGTGCCGAGCAGGCAGCCCAGCAGCAGGGCCAGATACAGCAGGTGCGACACCGCTCAGAACCCGGCGACCTGGGCCCGCCGCTTCACTTCGGTGCCGCGGTTCTCCCGCAGGGCCTGGATCGGCGAACCGGGCAGCGAGTCGTCTTCGCGGTGCAACCATTCCACGATCTCGACATCGTCATAGCGGGCGTCGCGCAACTGGGTGATCACCGCGATGAGGTGCTTGACGATCGCGCCGTCCTGGACGAAGGACTCGGGGATGCCGCGCACCCCATCGATGCGAACCGCCAGCAGCGAGCCGTCCCGGACCAGAGCGTGCACTCGCGGCCCGGCGATCCCGAGCAGTTCGCCGATCTCGTCCTCGCTCCGCAACTCGATCTTTGCCATTCGTGCAGCCTGCCACGAGTTCAGTCCGCGCTGATTCGCCAGGCCAGATCCGGGGGCGCGGGTGAGCGCATCGACGTCTCATCGCGCAGCACCGTGGCCGTCCCGACGAACGTGGCCAGCGCGGCGCCGCCGAGTACCCGCAGCGGGAACGGGGACCCGGCCATGGTGCGCTCGATGTCGCCTTCGGGCAGCTCGACGGCGGATGCGGCCAGCACCACGTTGCCGTAGCGCCGGCCCCGCAGCACCGAGCTGTCGGCAATCGCCAGCCGATGCGAGAACGCAGCACCGACCGAGGCCAGCAGCCGCCTCAGGTAGGTGAGGGGCGGCCCGTCGGCCACGTTGGCCAGCAGCATTCCCCCGGGTTTGAGGACCCGACGCACGTCCTGCATGAACTCGACCGTGCCCAGATCGGCCGGGACGCGCCCACCGACGAAGGCGTCCAGGATCACCACATCGGCGCCGGCATCGCCCAGGCCGGCCACGCCCGGGCGCCCGAAGACCGGCCGGACCCGGATGCCCGAGCGGCGCGGCAGCGGTAACCGCTCGCGGACCAGATCGGTGAGAGCGGCGTCGGGTTCGAGCACAACCTGCGAGGAGCCGGGGCGGGTCGCGGTCAGATAGCGGGCAAATGCCATGGCTCCGCCCCCGATGTGGGTGACCGCCAGGGGGCCGGGCGCGAGCGCATCGACCACCGCCGCGAACTGCTGCATGTACTCGAAATCGAGGTAGGTCGGGTCGTCCAGGTCGACGTAGGACTGCCGGATGCGGTCGACCACCAGCAGGTAGCCACCGGGCCGGTCGGCGTCGGCCAGCAGCTGGGCCCGGCCCAGATCGACGGCTACCTCGTCGGGGGCCAACTCCTCATCGTCGGCGGCTCGGGTCACACCTGCTGACCCTAAGGCCACCAACGGGCGCATGTCGTCACGGGCGGTACGGGTGGGACGGATCTAGACTGGCCGGGTGAATACGGCCGTCGCGGACCCGCTGATCGGGCGCGTCCTCGAAGGCCGATACCGCATCGACGCGCTACTGGCCCGGGGCGGGATGTCGACCGTCTACAGCGCGCTCGACCAGCGACTGGATCGGGTGGTCGCGCTCAAGGTCATGTCCAGCGCGCTCTCGGCCGATCCGGCCTTCACCGATCGGTTCACCCGTGAAGCGCGTGCGGCCGCGAAGCTGACCCACGTCAACGCGGTCTCGGTCTACGACCAGGGCAGCGACGGCGGGCACGTCTTCCTGGTCATGGAGCTGGTCACCGGGCGCACCCTGCGCGATCTGCTGCGCGAGCGCGGTCGGCTCAACCCGGCCGAGGCGGTATCGATCATGGAGCCGGTGCTGGCCGCCCTGGCCGCCGCGCACCGCGCCGGGTTGGTCCACCGCGACGTCAAACCGGAGAACATCCTGCTCTCTGACGAGGGCGTGGTTAAGGTCGCGGACTTCGGGCTCGCGCGGGCGGTGGAGTCCGACGGCCTGACCAACACCACCACGATGATGGGCACCGTCGCCTACTGCTCGCCCGAGCAGATCAGCCGCGGGCGCACCGATCAGCGTTCGGACGTCTACTCCGCCGGCATCGTCTTGTACGAGTTGCTCGTGGGATCGCCGCCCTACCAGGGCGACTCGGCGATGAACATCGCCTACCAGCACGTGCACGGCACGGTGCCGCCGCCCTCGACGAAGGTCCGCGGCATCGCGCCACAGCTGGACCTGCTCGTGGTCCGGGCGACCAGCAGTGATCCGGGTGGGCGCCCGCTCGATGCCGGCGCGTTCCTGGCCGAGCTCGCCGACGTGCGCCACGATGTCGGCCTGCCGGTCGTCCCCGTCCCGCCCCGCCGCCGCGGGCAGTCACCCGAGCCGGCCGACACCGCCCGCACCCAACAGGTCATGACGGCCACCGACCCCCACGCGGTGGCCGGCCAGTACGACACCGCGATCGTCGGCGGCCCGCCCGGACCCCCGCCGCCGATCGTCATCCCGCCACCCAAACGGCCGCGCAAGCAACGCTCGGTCACGGCCCGCCGACGCCGCCGCACCTTGCTCACCCTGCTCGTCATCGTGCTGCTCGGTGTGGCCGCCGGCGTCGGGGGCTGGTGGACCTTCGCCGGGCGCTTCTCCCACGTCCCCGACGTCGCCGGACAGTCGCAGCCGACCGCCACCCAGACTCTGCGTAACGCCGGCTACAAGGTCTCGAACACCGCCGAGCAACAGTTCAGCGAGACGGTGACCAAGGGCACCCTGCTCGGCACCGACCCCGGTTCCGGTTCGCGGCTGGCGCGCGGGCGCACCGTCCAGCTGATCGTCAGCAAGGGCCAGGATCGGGTCCTGATCCCGGACGTCACCAACAAGACCCAGGCCGATGCCCAGACCGTGCTGTCGACCTTGCGGGTGAAGGTCGTGCCCATCCAGAACACCAGCCTGACCGTGCCGGCCGGAACCGTGATCAGTACTGCCCCGGCCGCGGGCCAGCTGGTCAAGCCCAACTCCTCATTGGAACTGATCGTCTCGAGCGGACCCGGTCAGGCCTCGGTACCGAGTGTCGTTGGGCGTCCGCAGGCCGATGCCACCGCTGCGCTGCAGGCGGCCAACTTCGCGGTGAAAACCAACCAGGACTACAGCGCGACCGTGACCAAGGGGTCGGTCATCTCGCAGGACCCGGCCGCCGGCACGCAGCTGACCCGCCTGCAACCGGTCACCATCGTGGTCAGCAAGGGTCCGCAGACGGTCGTCCTGCCCAACATCGCCTACCTATCCCCCTTGGCCCAGGCCCAGGCCCAGCTGCAGGCCCTCGGCCTGGTCGTAAAGGTCGAGTCCGCCTTCGGCGGGGCGGCGAAACTCGTCGTCGGCATGAGCCCGGCCGCCGGCACCACGGTGAACCTCGGATCGACCGTAACCTTGTCGATCGTCTGACGTGGGCGCGCGCATTGGCGCTCACGTCTCGGTCAGCGGTGGCCTGGTCCGCGGCGCCCTGCCACTGAGCGAGCGGGTCGACGCCGAGGTCATCCAGATCTTCGTGGCCAATCCCCGCGGCTGGGCCGCCCCCTCGCCCGATCCGGCCGGTGACGAGGCCTTCCGCGCCGCCTGTGCCGACCGCGGGCTGCCGGTCTTCGTGCACGCGCCGTACTTGATCAACTTCGGCTCTCCGTCGGCCGACACGCTCGCCCGCTCGACCGCGGCGCTGGAGTTCTCGTTGCGGCGCGGGGCCGCCGTGGGCGCGTCCGGCGTGGTCGTGCACGCCGGCTCGGCCGTGCTCGGCAACCGGTGGGAGCAGGCCATGGAGCAGGTACGCGCCCACGTCTTGCCGCTGATGCGCGATGACGGCCCGCGGCTGCTGATCGAGGCGACCGCCGGCGGTGGCGGCGCACTGGCCTCTGACGTCGAATCCCTCGGCGCCTATCTGGACGTGCTCGACGATCCCCGCGTCGGCGTCTGCCTGGACACCTGCCACCTGCACGCCGCCGGGCACGACCTGTCGGCCCCGGGCGGCACGAAGAAGACGATCGCCGCCCTCATCCGCCGGATCGGGCGGGGGCGGATCGGGCTCGTGCACGTCAACGACAGCCGTGACCCGGTCGGTTCCAAGCGCGACCGGCATGCGGCCCTGGGCGAGGGAACGATCGGCCTGGACGGGCTGCGCGGGCTGTTCGCGGCTCCCGGCCTGCGCGGTGTGCCGATGGTCGTCGAGACCGCTGATGCCGATCACGCGCGCGACGTCGCCACCCTGAAAGCCCTACGGGCGGGCGACTAAGCTCGACTGCCATGGTCATCGTGATGTCTCCCGGTGCGACCGACGCCGACGTCGAGGTCGTGATCGAGCACGTGCAGGCCCACGGCGGCGAGGCCTTCGTCAGCCGCGGGGTCATGCGCACGATCATCGGCGTCGTGGGCGCCGAGTCGGTGCTGGAAACCCTGGACGTCGAGGGACTGCGGGGCGTGGCCGAGACGATGCGCATCACCGCGCCGTACAAGCTGGTCTCGGCCCAGAACCACGCTCGGCGCACGACCGTGCGGGTCGGCGGTGTCCCGATCGGGCCCGACACGTTCACCCTGATCGCCGGCCCGTGCGCGGTCGAGACAGCCGAGCAGACCCTCGAATCGGCCCAGATGGCCAAGCGCGCGGGGGCGACCCTGCTGCGCGGCGGGGCGTACAAGCCGCGGACCTCGCCCTACGCCTTTCAGGGCCTGGGGCTGGACGGGTTGCGCATGCTGGCCGACGTCGGCGCCCAGGTCGGCCTGCCGATCGTGACCGAGGTGATGGACGTCAGCGAGGTCGACGCCGTCGCCGAGCACGCCGACATGCTGCAGATCGGCACCCGCAACATGCAGAACTTCGGGCTGCTGCAGGCCGTCGGCACGGTCGGCAAGCCGGTGATGCTCAAGCGTGGGCTGAGCGCGACCTACGAGGAATGGCTGATGGCCGCCGAGTACATCGCCCAGCGCGGAAATCTCGACATCGTGTTGTGCGAACGCGGACTACGAACGTTCGAGCCGGCCATTCGCAACATGCTCGACGTGTCGGCCGTGCCGATGATGCAACGGTTGTCGCACCTGCCGATCATCGTAGATCCCTCCCACGCAGCCGGCCGCCGCGATCTGGTCGTTCCCCTCGCCCGCGCCGGGATGGCCGCCGGCGCGGACGGCGTGATGGTCGACGTCCATCCCCGCCCGGAATCGGCCCTGGTCGACGGGGCGCAGGCGTTGTTCGGCGAGTCCCTCGACGAGTTGGCCCGCGCCGTGACCACGATCCCGCCGCTGCTGGGCCGCACGTCGGCCGCCCACCTGGCCGGCTGAGCACAGCTAGCCGACCCAGGGCCCTTCGCCGACGATCTTGTCGGGCGTGATGTGAAAGACGTAGCCCGCCGGTGCGTTCGGACCCGGGAACACCGCGTCCGGGCCCAGATAGATGAGGGCCAGGCGCTGCAGCAGTTGCGGCGCGCCACCCTCGGTGACCCGGGCGGTTCCGTGCACGACGAGGTATTCATCGAGCCCGCGTACGCTTTTCGTCGGCGACTGAACGACGAGCGCCACGCGCGGATCGCGCTCGACGTTGTGCACCTTGATCCGCTTGGGCAGGGAGGCAATGACCAGCTCGTCGCCATCGAGTCCGACCCAGACCCCGCTGACCTGCGGGCTGCCATCGGCATTGATCGTGATCAGCTGCGCGAGGGCGTTGGACTCGAGCAGGGCGCGAGCGGCCGGGTTGAGCATGTCGCCACTCTAGATCCCGCTGACTTCCTGGCCGGTGTGGCTTATCGTCTGCGCTATGGCGATTCAATCACTGGGCTATCTCCGGTTGGAGTCCACTGACCTCGAGGGCTGGCAGACGTTCGCGGGTGATTTCCTCGGGCTGATGCGCGTCGGCGCGGAGGACGAGAACACCCTTCGGTACCGCATGGATGCCTACCCACCTCGGTTGGTGATCACGTCCGGCCCCGAGAACAAGATGACCTCGATGGGCTTCGAGGTGCTGAACAAGCGGGACTTGGCCGCCGTGGTGGCCAAGGTCGAGGCGGCCGGGATCAAGGTCACGCCGGGCACCGACGAGGAGTCGGCCGAGCGTCGGGTCAACGGGTTCGTGAAGTTCGACGACCCGGCCGGCAACCCGATCGAGCTGTTCTACGGGCCCATCCTCGACCACGTGCGGTTGCAGACGCCGAGCGTCAGCGCGTTCATGACCGGCGAACAGGGAATGGGCCACGTGATCGTCACCGGCGAGGATGGCGACGCGTTGTTCGAGTTCTACACCGGCGTGCTCGGCTTCCTCGAACGCAACACCAAGAAGGGCCCGGCCGGAACCACCTACTTCATGGGCTGCAATCCCCGCCACCACACCCTGGGCGTCACCTCACGGCCCGGACCCGGCCAGCTGGTCCACCTGATGGTGGAGGCAGCCGACATCGACGATGTCGGTCGGGCGCTCGACCGGGCTGAGAAGTTCGGCGTTCCCCTCATGGCCAGCCTCGGCAAGCACACCAACGACCACATGGTCTCCTTCTACGTCTACTCCCCGGAGTTGTACGCGATCGAGTTCGGCTGGAACGGCCTGCAGGTGCCGCAGGAGGACACGACCTACGAGATCACCGAAGGCGCCTTCTGGGGCCACAAATTCTCTCCCCCGCCGTCGTCATGATCAGCGTCGGCGGCCGCTGATCACGAAACGTTCGTGGCCACCGGCGCGACGCCCAGGAACAGCGGGACCGAGCTTTCGACGTGTGCGGGCGCGATCTCGCTGATGAAGCGCTTGACCAGCTCACTGGACATGTGGATATCGAAGGCCTCCGGCGAGGCGTAGGCCTCATACAGATAGACGGCATCCGGGTCGTCGGCGGCGGGGTAGACGTCAAAACGCAGCGTGCCGGGTTCGTTGTCGGCCGAATGTTGCGCGTCGAGTTGCAGAAACTCGATCAGTGCGGCGAGGTGGCCCGGCTTGGCGGTCATCTTGAAGAGGTGTCCAATCACCCGATGACCGTATCGTCAGCACGTTCAGCCGCGGTGGTGGCCACCCGGGCGAGGACGACGACCGGTCAGCAGCAGGCCGGTGCCGACGCCGAGCAGGGTGAGGGCGGCGATCAGGAGGGGCTCGGTAGGTGCCGACGGGCCGGTCGCGGCGAGCAGGATGCTCGTGTCGGTCCCCGTCCCGGTGGCGAGGGTGGATGTCGGTACAGCAGCGGCGGCGGCCACGGACGCGGAGCTCGCTGCGGCGGCAGCCGCCAGGACAGCGGCGGAGTTCGCGGTCGCGGCGCTGGAGGAGGCCGCGGCCGCGGAGGAGGCACTCGCGGCGACCAGGAAGGCCGAAGCCGACGCCGACGCGGCGGCCGACGTGGCCGCGCAGCCGGGTGCGCTGAACGTGTCGTGATCCAGGGTGACGGCACCCGTACGAGCCAAGGCCTGGCCCTCGACGGTCACGCCGGTGGTGACGGTGACCGAATCGCTGGCCATGATCGTGCCCTTGAACGTGGATCCGGTGCCCAGGGTGGCCGAGCTGCCGACCTGCCAGAAGACGTTGCAGGCCTGGGCGCCATTGCTGACGATGATGCTGCTGGCCGAGTCGGTGACCAGGGTGGTGCCGACCTGGAAGATGAAGACGGCGTTCGGGTCACCCTTTCCGTCCAACGTCAGTGGCCCGCCGATGTCGAGCGAGCTGGTGGCCTTGTAGACGCCGGAGGTGAGGGTCGTGCCGACCAGAGCGGGGCCGACGAGCCCCCCCGTCGGCGACCGGCCGGCCGCATCGCCGAAGGCCGCGGTCAGATCGATCTGCGGTTGCAACGCCGCGTTCGCAACCACGGTGGCCCCGTCGACGATGCCGGGCAGGAATCCGGTGATCGAGCTCGCACCATTGGGGTTGATTCCCAGATCGCCGTGCAGCTCGGTCGTCGGAGCACCCGGTGTCGTGGTGTTGGTGACCGCGCTCGCCGCCAGCACCGAGTAGGTGGCGGCCGTGCCGAGGTCGACGCGTGCGGTTGCCGCTCCGGCGGGCGGGGCCAGCAGACTCACGCCGGCCGCCAGTAGACCGGCCAGGCCGAGCGTGGCCGTGACCAGCCCGAGCCCGCGGCGGAGCCGGCGAGGACGCGCAGGGACGCGAGGCAGAAGGGAACGAGAACGCATAGGGCTGATTGCCAGTGCCATAGGGAGCGCCGATCCAAGCCCGCAGGCTCGGTAGCCGATCGCTACAAGAGACACTGGCGTTTCATCGCCAACATGCACGAAGGCCCGTAGCCCCTCGGACTATACGTCAAACACACACGAATAGCGATGGGTTGAACACTATTGGTATTCAGGCGGCCCCCGTCCGCCGTCCAGCCGGGCTACTACCGAGGGATCTGCTCCACGATCGATGAGCCGTGCGGTAATTAATGTCCAACCTGAGATCGTCTTGGTGCACGGAGCCTGGACGGATGGTCGGAGACTGAGGCCGACTCAGGCCTTCTCGGGTGCTGCCGCCTCAGTGAACAGCGCGCCCTGCGCGGCGCTGGACCCGGCCCGGCCGCCCCCCTTGCCGCGCAGGATGTAGGCGATGACCACGGCCAGGACCGCCCCGACGAGCGGACCGGCGACGTACACCCAGTACGAACCGAAGTTGGCCGAGACCAGGTCCGGTCCGAAGGTCCGGGCCGGGTTCATCGACGTGCCGGAGATCGGGCTGCCCCACAGGCCGGCCAGCGCAATGTAGCCGCCGACGCCGAGTGCCCCGAAGACACCGAGGTTCTGGGCCCCCGACGCCGTCCCGAGGATGACGCTGACCAGACCCAACGTCAGCACCGCCTCCATCAAGAACGCATCGAAGGAGGAGTAGGACCGCGCCGGATAGTTCGAGCCGTACGACGAGGACACGTGCACCACCGCCTGGAGGAACCAGGCCGCCAGCGACGCACCGATGAGCTGAACGACGATGTAGCCGGGCACGCGTTGCCAGGGGAAGTCCCCGCGCAGGGAGAACGCGATGCTGACGGCCGGGTTCAGGTGTGCGCCCGACACCTTGCCCATGAACAAGATGACGCCCAGCACCATCAGGCCCGGTGCGACGACCGCGGCTGTGCGGCTGATGGTGTTGGGGAAGGCCTGCCCCATCATCCCGCCGCCGGCCGCGACCAGGACCAACAAGAACGTGCCGAACAGTTCGGAGAACAGCCTGCGCCACTCCTGCCTGGGATCCTGGAAGTCCTCGATGATGAGCGCCAGCCGGCGTTCGAGCCCGAGCTCGGCCCCGGTTGAGACGACGACATCGACATGCTCCGTGGGCTCGCTCATGAGGACTCCCGTCTCTGGCCACGCCACCGAATGGCGGCCCCAGTGTGATCCAGGACACATGAGCGCGCCTCACCTACGCAGGGTGAGACGTGCGCCGCGGATCTGATCCGGACCGGTCAGCTCAAACCGGAGCGGCGGTATGGCCGGCAAGCCGCGGAAAGAGCTGGGCGGCGATCTGGCGGAGCAGGTCGACGATGCGTTCGGGCGGCAGTTGCGCGCCCGGCTGACTCAGTTCGGTTGGCAGGGCCAGGCCGAGCCGGTGGGCATGGGCGAGGAGGGCCGGCGCCATCCCTTTACCCAGCGCGCTGAGGGCCTGGCCCACCTGCCCCGGATCCAGGGTCCATTCGGGGACCGGACGCGCGGTAGGCGCTGCCCAATCGGCCGGGTCGCGGGGCGAGTCGAGTGAGAAGACGTGCTCGAAGGTGCGCGCATGTGCGTCGCGCTGGGTGAACGGCTCGCCCAGGTTCCACGCCTTACGCAGAGTGGCGAGCAGGGAGGTGTGGCGGTATTCCTCGTTGTACACCGATCCCGGTTCGACCCAGGGCGAGACGATGACGGCCGGCACGCGGTAGCCCGAGCGGTCGAACCTGAAGCCGAACTCACCAGGTGGCGACGCGGGATCCGGCGGCGGCACCGCCCCGGGCGCGACGTGGTCGTAGGTACCGCCCGGCTCGTCCCACCCGATCAGCAACGGCGTGTTCCAGATGTTGGCACCGCTCGCGGACGTTGCGGAGCGGTAGGCGTTGAACACCCGCTGCAGGAACGCCTCTCCGGCCAGCATCGAGGACGGGCTGTCCATCGGCAGGTCGACCGCGGCGGAGAAGGAGCGACCGAACGCGGGGTGGTAGTCACCATGGCCGGCGAGCATGTTCGGCTCGATCAGGGAAAGATGCGGCAGCGTGCCGGCGGCGGCATCGCGCTCGAACTCGGCGAAGGGCACGAAGTGGGTGGCCAACCGCTCCTTGAGTCGGGGATAATGGATCACCCCGGTGAAGGACAGCGGCATCGGCTCCATTACGTAGACCTTCCAGGTCCGCCCGTGCGCCTCGAGCCGATCGAAGATCGTCTCGGCCTCGTTGCCGGTGAGCCACTTGCCCATCGGGCTGTTCACCACGAACCCTGACGAGGTGCCCGCGGTCCAGAACGAGCGGTTCATGAACGTCTGGGACGGGACCTCGCTGAACCAGTGGTCGAACACCCCGAAATCCCGGGCGATGCCATTGAGCACCGGCAGTTGCTCGGGCGTGCAGCCAGTCATGATGTGCGCGTATTCGTCGTAGGTCGGTTGCCTACCCATTTCACCGGTGAACGTGGAGATGTAGTCGGTGACGAAGCCGTCCATCGTCGGCGTGACGCCCACCGCGGGCGCGTTCCACGGGTCCGTCGCCCCTTCACCGATCTTGAACCGGTTGTCATCGTCGACGATGTTGAACAACTGGGTGTTGGTGTGGAAGTACTCCTCACCCGAGTCCGGGTTGGGCGAATCCATATCGGTGGCCACCCGATAGGGCACATCGCCACGATCGGCCCCATGCTCGGCCCATGCCGGGATCGGATTGCTCAGGTTCTTACCGATCACGCCGTCGAAAACCTTGCCGTCTTCGGGCCCGTACAAGTGCCCGAGCACGTTGTCGAACGAGCGGTTCTCGAACAGCACCACCACGATGTGTTCCAGGGCATGGGACCGATCCGATGCCGACATCAGCCGTCTCCTCATCACGTCCGGGGCGCCGATTCGACTGCGATCATTCACCCCGAGGGCGACCAGGCTCAAGCCCACAACAGGCGCTGTCGTGGGATGGGCATTTCACGGGCTAGGTCAAGATCGCCGGCCGCCGACCGCGTCGACGAACTGCTCGTCGGCGGCCAGCGCCGGGTCAAGGAGCGCGAGCAGAGCACGCGTCGGGTCGGAATCGCTGCTGGCGGCGGCCACCTCGCTCCATCGCGCGTCGACCAGGACGCGTCCCGAGCGCACAAGTGCGACCCACGCGCCCATCGCGGCCGCGGCGCCCTCGGCCCGGCGGCCCGCGCTGCGCTCGAGGTGAGCGACGGGAACGAGGCGCACGCGAAGCTTCGTGACCGCCTCGGCCGAGATCTGCTCGAGCCGATGCTCGATGCGTGGGTTTTCCAAGCGTTCCAGCAGCGCGGCGAGGTAGGTGTCGAGCTCGAGCCGCTCGAAGGGCAGGTGCGTACGCGCCTCCTCCCACAGCCGCAAGACCTGATCGCGGCAGGCCGGATCGAGGATGGCGTCGGCGACCGTGACGTGACCACGCCGCAGGCCGGCGTAGGCCAGCAGGCTGTGCGCGCCGTTGAGCAGCCAGAGCTTGCGGCGCTCGAACGGCGCGATGTCGTCGACGAAACGGGCGCCGGCGCGTTCCCAGGCCGGTCGTCCCGCCGGGAACGCGCCACTGAGAATCCAGTCGTGGTAGGGCTCCGTGACGACCGGGGCATCGTCTCGCCAGCCGGTCAGCTCGGTGACCCGCGTCAGATCGGCGGCCGTCGTCCGGGGGGTGATCCGGTCGACGCAGGTGGATATGAACGAGACGTTGCCGTCGATCCACTCGGCGGTGTCGGGGTGGACCGCGGTCGCCAGGGCGAGCACACCGGTGCCGACGAAGGGCCCGTTCGCGGCGATGTTGTCGCAGGGAACGATGGCCAGAGGGCCACTATCGGCCCGCCGCCGGGCGGCCAGGCCCAGCAGCAGCCGTCCCAGTGCGGTCTTCGGCCCCGCCGCGGCGTCGGTGCCGGCCGCCCCGAGCACCCGGCGAAGGAGCTGAATGTCGCGGACCACGTCGGGATCGTCGGTGTCCGGTGTCGCGTCGTCGCGCAGTCGATAGCCGGGTTCGGTGATGGTGAGGGTGAGGATCGCAGTCGTCGGCGCCGCGAGCAGGACTTGGAGCCGGTCGGTGCGCTCGCCGTCGACGGCCTCGACGATGCTGGTGATCAGCCGGGCGGTATCACCGGTGGCCGACCGCTCGATGACGTGGAACAGCCCGTCCTGCGCGGCCAGGGTGGCCGCCGACGATGCGCTGCGGCCGGTGAACGCGGCGATGCCCCACTCGTTCTCACTGTCGGCGACCGAGGTGTACCAGGCTTGGTGCGCGCGCGTGAACGCGCCCAACCCGAGGTGCACGATGCGGACCGGCGCCGCGACCCCGCGTCCGCCGTCAGCGAGGGCGGCTCGGCTCAGCGCCCGCGGCGAGGGCAGCTGCCTACGAACGAGGTCGCTCACAGTTTGAAGGCGCGGCGCGGGATCGAGTCGACGAGGTCGACGACTATCCGTTGCGCCGCCTCGACCTCGAGGCGCCCCTCACGCACCAGTCGGGAGAGGTACGCGGCATCCAGGCGCCGGGCGGTGTCGTGCCGGGCCGGGATGGACAGGTAGGCCCGAGTATCGTCCACGAAACCCGATCCCCGGTAGAAGCCCGCGGTTTCGGTGGTCGCGGCCCGGAAACGCTGGATCGCGTCCGGGGCGTCGAGGAACCACCAGGGCGCTCCGATGTAGACACTCGGATAGAAGCCGGCCAGCGGAGCGATCTCACGGCTGTAGCTCGCCTCGTCGACGCTGAAGAGGATGAGGTGGAAGTTCTTCTCGTTGCCGAACCGTTCGAGCAGCGGCTGGAGGTTGCGGGTGTACTCGGTCGTGATCGGGATGTCATGGCCGGTGTCCGGACCGAACCGCGCGAGGGTGGGCCGGGAGTGATTGCGCAATACCCCCGGATGCACGGTCATCACCAGCCCGTCGCGGACGCTCAGCTGGGCCATCTGCAGGAGGAGGTACCCGCCGAGTTCACGTTTCCCGGCCGAGGACAGGGTCCCGGCCAGTGCGTCCCGGTACAGATGCGCGGCGTCCTGCTCGTCCAGGTCGACCGTGTACGGCTCGCGCACGCCGTGGTCGGCCGAAACTGCCCCGTGGTCGATGAAGTACGCCCGGCGCTGCGCGAGAGCGTCGAGGTAGCCGGCGAAGTCGTCGACCGAAACGCCGACCGATTCGGTCAGTCGCTCGACGTTTTCGGCGAACGAGGTCGCGGCCGGATCGATGTAGGCATCCGGACGGAAGGTCGGCAGCACCCGGCCGGGGAAGGACTGGTCGGCCGCGAGAGCGGCGTGCCCGCTCAGGTCGTCGAGCGGATCGTCGGTGGTCGCGAGCACCTCGATGGCGAAGCGTTCGAAGAGCGCGCGCGGGCGGAAGTCTTCCTGGGCCAATCGGCGGGCGATCCGGTCGTAGTGGGCGTCGGCGTTCGCCTCCGACGGCGGCTCGTCGATGCCGAACAGCGTGACCAGTTCGTGCTTGAGCCAGAACCCCGAGGCGGTGCCGGCGAACAGCTGCCAGTGCCGGGCGAACGTGCGCCACACCTGCCGCGGCTCGGCGGCCGCGGCCGGACCCACGCCGAGGTCGCCGAGGTCGATGCCGGCGGAGTGCAGCAGCCGGGTCACGTAGTGGTCGTGCACGATCAACAGCGTTGCCGGGTCGGCGAAGGGCTGGTTATCGAGCAACAGCGTCGGCGCGACATGCCCGTGCGGGGAGATGATCGGGCGATGCTCGACGCTGGCGAACAGCTCCCGGGCGATGGCCCGCGCCTCGGTTTCGATCGGCAGCAATCGATCCGGGTCGAGGGGCCAGCCGCCGGATGGGGTGGTCAGCTCACCAGTCATGGACGGTGCCGTCGGCGAGCCGGTTGAAGGGCAGATACGCCCGAACGTACGGATACTTCCCCGCTTCGTCGACGTCGAGCTCGACGCCCAGGCCGGGCTGATTGCCCGGATGCAGGTAGCCGTCGGCCCAGGTGAAGGACTGCTGGAACACCTGGTCGGTCTTCTCGCCGTGCCTCATGTACTCCTGGATACCGAAGTTGTGGATGGCCAGACCCAGGTGCATCGCGGCTGCCATCCCGACCGGGGACACATCGGTCGGGCCGTGCATGCCTGACTTGATCTGGTACTGCGCCGCGTAGTCGAGCACCTTCCGCAGATGGGAAATCCCGCCCGTGTGGGTCACTGCGCTGCGCACGTAG
The DNA here is from genome assembly GCA_963828015.1 of uncultured Actinomycetes bacterium. GTDB lineage: Bacteria > Actinomycetota > Actinomycetes > Mycobacteriales > Jatrophihabitantaceae > CAVPUA01. The sequence goes on along the minus strand of CAWHCD010000006.1, from coordinate 251,113 downwards.
TCGATGAGCTGCTCGCGGATGAGCTGCTGATAGTCCCAAACGGTATTGAAGATCTCGCCGATCGCGAGCGGCGTGGTGGAGTGCTGCCGCACCAGGCGCAGTGCCTCTTGGTTCTCGGCCGGCGTCACGTCCTCGAGCCAGAACAGGTCGTAGGGCTCGAGCGACTTGGCCAGCTTGGCGGCCTGGATCGGCGTGAGCCGGTGATGGGCGTCGTGCAGCAGTGGCAGCTCCGGGCCGAACTCGTTGCGCACCGCATCGAAGACCGTAGGAATGTGGCGCAGGTAGGCGGATGTGTCCCAGTCCTCCTCGTTCGGAAGGCCCCCGCGCTGGGCCGGCTCGTGGTCGTACCGGACGCCCTTGTTCGCTTCGGACGTCTCATTGGCGGCGATGCCGTAGATCGACCTCAGCCCAGGAACCGCTGACTGGATGCGAATCGCGCGGTACCCCGCCTCTTGGTGCGCGCGCACGCTGTCGAACAGCTCCTCGTTGTCGCGCCCCGATGCGTGCCCATAAGCGCGCAGCCCATTGCGCGACGCCCCGCCCAGTAGCTGGTAGACGGGCAGGCCGGCGGCTTTACCTTTGATATCCCACAGCGCCATGTCGACCGCGGCGATCGCGGCCATCGTGACCGGGCCGCGACGCCAGTACGCCGAGCGGTACAGGAACTGCCAGGTGTCCTCGATGCGGTGGGCGTCGCGTCCGAGCAGGAGCGGCAGGACGTGGTCCTTCAGGTAGGACACGACGGCCAGTTCGCGGCCGTTCAGCGTGGCATCGCCGATGCCGCTCAAGCCGTCGTCGGTCGTGAGTTTGAGCGTCACGAAGTTGCGGTCCGGGCTGGTGACGATGACCTCTGCGAACTCGATGATCATGGCTTGCGTCCGTCCAATCCGCGCCACCGTTGGCGATTCCAGCCTAGGCGTCGCGCCGAACCAGCGGACCCAGCACGTCGATGGCGTAATCGACGTCGTCATCGTCCACGTCAAGATGGGTGACCAGGCGCAGCGCCCGCGGCCCGACGGAGGAGACGAGCACACCCCTCTCGGCGGCGGCGCCGAGCACCGCGGCGGCGTCGGGGACCTCGCGCACGACGATGTTGGTCTGCGCCTCCCGCGCCCCGAGAGCGTCGGCCAGCCGAGCCGCGCGGGCGTGGTCCTCGGCCAGCCGGGCCACATTGTGGGTCAGCGCGTAGTGACCGGCTGCGGCCAGCACGCCCACCTGACGCATGCCGGCGCCGTATCGCTTGCGCCACACGCGCGCCTGCGCGATCCGCTCGCTCGAGGCCACGAGCACCGAGCCGACCGGCGCGCCCAGGCCCTTGGACAGGCAGACCGAGACGGTGTCGAACCCGGCCGCCAACTGGGCCAGCGGCGTCCCGGTGGCCACGTGCGCGTTCCACAGGCGGGCCCCGTCCAGGTGCAGGGCCAGGCCGTTGGCCCCAGCCAGCTCGCGCACCGAGTCGAGCTGCGCAGCCGACTGGACGGTGCCCCCACCGAAGTTGTGGGTGTTCTCGACCGCGATCGCGACCGTCGAGACCTGATATGGACCGGCGTTCGGTGCGATCAGCTCGGCGATCCGGTCGACGTCGAGCTGCCCGTGCTCGGCGGCCCAGGTGCGAAACGTGATGCCCGAGAACACCGCCGCCGCGCCGAGTTCGGCCCGCGCGATGTGGGCGAGGGAGTCGCAGACGATCTCCTGACCCGGATCGGCCAATAGCCGCAGGCCGAGCTGGTTACTCAGCGAACCCGTCGGTACGAACAGCCCGGCCGGGAAGCCGAGCAACCGGGCCACCTCGGCCTCCAGGGCGTTGACGGTCGGATCCTCGCCGTAGACGTCGTCACCGACCTCGGCCTCGGCCATGGCCTGACGCATCGCCGCGGACGGCCGGGTGACCGTGTCCGAGCGCAGATCGACGATCACTGCGGTTCGCTGCGCGACCGCCGCTCCGACACCAATCGCTCAGCCACCCGGAACGCCAGTTCCAACGACTGCTCGATATTCAGGCGCGGGTCGCAGGCGGTCTCGTAGCGCCGACCCAGATCGTCGGCGGTCAGTTCCGCCGTACCGCCGATGCATTCGGTGACGTCATCGCCGGTGAGCTCGACGTGCAACCCACCCGGATGCGTGCCCAACGCGGCGTGTACGTCGAAGAAGCCGTCGACCTCGTCGATGATCCGGTCGAGGTGGCGCGTCTTGACCCCACTGCCGGTCTCTTCGGTATTGCCGTGCATCGGATCGCACTGCCAGACGACCAGGTGCCCGGTCGAGGTGACCTTCTCGATGATCGGCGGCAGGGCGTCGCGGACCCGTGAGCTACCCATCCGGGTGATCAACGTCAACCGGCCCGGGGTGTTGTGCGGGTCGAGGCGTTCGACCAGTTCGGCAGCGAACTCCGGAGAGGTCGTCGGGCCGAGCTTGACGCCGATCGGGTTGGCGATCCGGGAGACGTACTCCAGGTGGGCGCCGTCCATCTGCCGGGTCCGCTCGCCGACCCAGACGAAATGGCCGGACAGGTCATAGGCCTGGCCACCCTCGATGCGGGTGAGCGCGCGCTCGTAGTCCAGGATCAGCGCCTCGTGTCCGGCGTAGAGCTCGACGCCGTCAAGCGCCGCGTCGTGCACACCGCAGGCCCGCATGAACCGCACGGCGCGGTCGATCTCTCCGGCCAGCTGCTCGTAGCGCGAGCCGGTATCGGTGGTCGCGGCGAAGTCGGTGTTCCAGGAGTGCACCCGGTCCAGGGCGGCCAGTCCCCCACCGGCGTAGGCCCGCAACAGGTTCAGCGTGGACGCGGCCGTGTGATAGGCCCGCAGGATGCGCTGCGGGTCGGGCGTCCGGTCACCGGTGAGCTCGTTGACCATGTCGCCGCGGTAGGACGGCACCCCGCTCGCGTCCAGATCCGAGGACCGCGGCTTGGCGTACTGCCCGGCGATGCGGCCCAGTTTGACCACCGGCATCGAGGCGCCGTAGGTGAGCACCACCGCCATCTGCAGCAGGACCCGGACCTTGCCGGCGATGTCGGCCTGGGAGCTCGTCTCGAACGTCTCGGCGCAGTCCCCACCCTGCAGCAGGAAGGCCTCACCGCGGGCCACGTCGCCCAGTCGCGCCCGCAGCTGGTCGACCTCGCTGGCCACGACCAGCGGTGGCAGCTTGGACAGCTTCGTCGAGACGTCGCGCAGGACGTCCAGATCGGGCCACTTCGGCTGCTGGGCCGCCGGCAGGGCACGCCACGCATCCAGACCGTCCAGCACGGTCGGATCGGGACGTTCGGCGGCAAGCGAGTAAGTCACGACATCAGCGTAGGCGACCCGCACCAACGAAATCGGCCACCAACCCGCGAGTGGGCGCGAAACCCCCGAGTGGACGCGTGTAGCGGACCACTCGGGGAGTTGGCGCCCACTCGCGAGGGTTTGGACGTCAGCCGAAGAAGACCTCGGCCTCGGCGTACAGCTCGGGACCGACGGTCTTGAGCTCGGTGATCGCATCGACCAGCGGCACCCGGACGATGTCGGTGCCGCGCAGCGCCACCATGACCCCGAAGTCACCGTCGTGGACGGCGTCGACGGCGTGCAACCCGAACCGGGTCGCCAACACCCGATCGAAGGCCGATGGCGTACCCCCGCGCTGGATGTGCCCGAGCACCGTGGTCCGGGCCTCCTTGCCCGTCTTGAGCTCGATCTGCCCGGCCAGCCATTCCCCGATTCCGCCGAGCCGGACATGGCCGAACGCGTCCAGCCCCTTGTCGATCGTGGCGCTCTCGCCCCCGTTGGGGCTTGCGCCCTCGGCGACCACGATGATGGGCGAGTAGTGGGACTGAAACCGGCTCTCGACGTAGGCACAGACGCGCTCGAGCGAGAACGGGATCTCCGGGATCAGGATCACGTTCGCGCCGCCGGCCAGCCCGGCATGCAGAGCGATCCAGCCGGCGTGGCGGCCCATCACCTCGATGATCAGCGCCCGGTGGTGGGACTCGGCCGTGGTGTGCAGCCGGTCGATCGCCTCCATCGCGATGTTCACCGCCGTGTCGAAGCCGAACGTGTAGTCGGTGGCGTTGAGGTCGTTGTCGATCGTCTTGGGCACACCGACGACGTTCACCCCCTGCGCGTGCAACCGGTTGGCCACGCCGAGGGTGTCCTCGCCCCCGATGGCGATCAGCGCGTCGACGCCGAACGCGGAGAGATTGGCCCGCAGCTGCTCCGCACCCCCGTAGACGGTGAACGGATTGGTTCGCGACGAACCGAGGATCGTGCCCCCGCGCGGAAGGATCCCGCGTACCTCCGGCACTCCGAGCGGCATCGTCAGGCCCTCCAGCGGACCCTTCCAGCCATCGCGAAAGCCCAGGAACTCGTGACCGTGCACCATCACGCCCTTGCGGACCACGGCTCGGATCACCGCGTTCAGACCAGGGCAGTCGCCGCCGCCGGTGAGCACTCCAATGCGCATTGCCGCCTCCCTAGCCAGCCGCGAGGGCATGCCAACGGGCCAGGTTGTGGCGCGCGTCGGCCAGCGCATCGTGCTGGTCCGACGGCTGCGGCGGCATCTCCGGGCAGCCGCGGCGTTCCCACTCCTGGCGCAGTTCGTGAGTGAAACGTGGGATGGCTCGGGGCAGCGCCCGCATGTCGCCCCACAGTTGGGCCAGCACGACATGGTCGTAGGAGGCCATCCAGGCCCACAGTTCGATCGGGCCGTCGGCGGCCTGCAGGAACGTCAGCAGATCCTCGCGAATGCGCTCCCGCGAGCGCCAGGCCTTGTCCGACGGCGGGGGCAACTTGTCGAGGACGTTGCGCCGCACCCAGTCGATCGCGCGGGCGGGATCGAACTCGGTCGAGATCGCGTAGAACTCGCGCCCATCCTCGCCCACCACGCCGATCGAGACCAGATCGATGGTGGTGCCGTCTTCGATGAACTCGCAGTCGTAGAAGAAGCGCACGGCTAACCGGCGCGCTCGTCGGGCAGGCGATCGGCGGCCTCACGCAGTTCGCGCTGGCCCGGGCGCGCCCCGAAGGCCACGTCGGGACCCGTGGCCTTGACCGTGGCCGCGTACACGTCGACGTACTCCTGACCCGACAGTTGCATCAGTTCGTACATGATCTCGTCGGTCATCGATCGCTCGACGAACCGGTCCCCGGCCATCCCCTCATAGCGGGAGAAGTCCAGGGGCGCACCGAAGCGCACCCCCGGGCGCGGTCGCAGCTTGGGAATACGGCGCCCGGTGGGCTGGATCTTGTCGGTTCCGATCATGGCCACCGGGATCACCGGTACGCCGGCCTCCAGCGCCAGCCGGGCCACGCCGGTCTTGCCGCGGTGCAGCCGCCCATCCGGAGATCTGGTGCCCTCGGGATAGATACCCAGCAGCCGCCCCTCGCGCAGCATCCGGACCCCGGTGTTGAGTGCCGCGCGCGAGGCGTCGGCATCATCGCGATCGATCGGAACCTGACCCACGCTCTCGAAGAACACCTTCGAGAAGAAGCCCTTGATGCCCGGGGTGGTGAAGTACTCGGCCTTGGCTAAGAACGTTACCTTTCGACGGGGCACCAGCAGTGGCATGAAGAACGAGTCCGAGAAGGAGAGATGATTGCTGGCCAGAATCGCCGGTCCGTCGTCGGGGATGTTCTCCAGCCCCTCGGCCCAGGGTCGCCACAGACCGCGCAGCACGGGGCCAAGGATCAACGACTTGGCCACCCAGTAGAACATCAGCCGAGCCTAGCCCTGGCCGGGCAAGCCGGACAACGCGCCACGGCGGCCGGACAGAGGTCGAAATCGACCGTCGCGCGGGGCATGATGAGGCAGGCACACTGTGCCCGGCCAGTCCCCCAACCGATCGAGACCGAGGAAACCTCCCGTGGAGTTGCTTCCGGGCGCCGAGCCGTTCGCGGCTGACGGTGGGAACGTCGGTTTCGTGCTCAGTCACGGCTTCACCGGCACGCCGGCCTCGATGCGGCCCTGGGCCGAACGGCTGGCGGCGGCCGGCTTCACGGTGCGCCTGCCGCGCCTGCCCGGCCACGGCACCACCTGGCAGGACGCGAACAAGAGCAGCTGGCCGCAATGGTACGAAGCGGTCGAGACCGCCTACCAGGAGGTCGCCGAGCGCTGCGAGCACGTCTTCGCCGCCGGCCTGTCGATGGGCGGCACGTTGGTGACCCGGTTGGCCGAGCAGCATCAGTTGGCCGGCCTGGTGCTGGTCAACCCGTCCTACGGCACCGAACGCCGCGATGTCGCCCTGGCCAAATACATCACCTGGGCGATCAAGTCGCGGCCCTCGATCGGCGGCGACATCAAGAAGCCGGGGCAGGCCGAGTCCTCCTTCGACCGCACCCCGCTGGTCGCCTTCGTATCACTGCAGAAGCTGTGGAAGGTCGTGGTCGCCGATCTGCCCGACGTCAGCGCCCCAGTTCTGCTCTACCGCAGCCGCGAAGACCACGTCGTCGAGCCGCTCTCCGGACGCCTGCTGATCGAGGGGGCCACGTCGACGTCGGTCCGTGAGATCATCCTCGAGAACAGCTATCACGTGGCGACGCTCGACAACGACGCCGAGCTGATCTTTGACGGCAGCATTGAGTTCGCCCAGCAGATTCTCGGGGCCAGCGCCGAGGACGAGCGCAGATGACCAACGGGCAACGGCGCGACAACGGGCTCAGTGCGGAGAACTTCCTGCCGGTGGCCGACGTCGAACCGCAACTGGCCGGCATGGTGCTCGAGGCCCTCGGCCGGGCCCGCATCGCCGCCTACGTCGAATCCGGCGGCGCGCACGACCGGGTCTTCGTCGCCGCCGAGGAGCGCAGCGACGCCCGCACGATCATCGCCGTCGCGTCGCGCGCCGCGGGTTCGGGCGACCCGATCCCGGTGCCCGAGTCACTGGGGGGTCGCGACACCGACGCCGAGTTCCGTGCGCTGGTCAGCGACTGGCATGTCGACACCATCGCGGCCATCCGATCGGCTGAAAAGGACCTCTCGCGCGAGGACTCCGAATGGCGCGCGCGCATCGATCCGCACCCGGTCGAGGACGACATCGAAGAGCACTACGTCCCGCCTGCACCGCCACCCCTGCCCCGGCTGGCCGGGCTGACCGTCGGCGCAATCCTGATTGTGGTGCTTTCGATCCTCGTGCTGGTCTTCGGCGGTCGACTGGGCTTCGACAGCAACTTCACCATCCTGCTCGGAATCGGTGGTTTGCTGGTCGGGGCGGCCATGTTGGTCATGCGTCTGCGCGAGCATCCGCGCGATGAGGACGATGACGACGGCGCCATTCTCTAGAACGGTGTTCCCCGACGCGTCATCTCAATGATCGCGTCTGTCCACCTTCGGGGCGGAACCTCCGAGATGGAGGTGGTTTCAATGACGACGCCACAAGACACCGTGTTCATCCTTTGGTGCCGCTTGACCGGCAACGACCCGCGCGAGTTCGGCGAGGATGAGCGCGAGGCGTTCATCGCCCGACCCCAACTGGCTGAACTTGCGGCCACGCCCTACGCCGTCCTGCTCGACGCCGGCGTCACCGCGGCCCGACGAGGATCCTTACCGCTCGAGCGGTGGCTCAGCGCCGTGCGCACCGTGCGCCCGATCGGCGTGTGAGTTACGGAAGCTCGAGTTCCACGAGTAGCGGGCAGTGATCGGTGGCTGCCCGGGTGTCGGCCGACGCGAGCACGGCCGCGCTTACCGGCCGCACCCGCCGGTCGGCGAACACCCCGTCGATGCGCCGAACCGGATCGGTGGCGCTGTAGGTGAAACCGTCGCCCACGCCCACGGCGGAATGAACGTCCGGACGGGCGCGGTCGAGCAGCGTCCAGGCCGGGCTGTCCGGTAGGTCATTCATGTCGCCGGCAATGATCGACGGCAGGTCGCCGGCGAAGGCATCGACATGGCCGTGCAGCTCGCCGATGTGGCGGATCCGAGCCGGCTCCTCCAGATCGAGATGCGTGCCGGCCAGCACGAATCGGCTACCCAGCAAGGACAACTCGGCCATCGCCACCCCGCGCTGGTGAAGCCGGCGGGCCTTGCTCAGCAGCACGTCTTCGGTGCGGCGAACGTCGACGGCCAGCGAGGACATCAGCAGGTTAGCCGCCGCCGGACGACCGCCGCCGACGATGACCAGGCCGCTGTGGCGGGCCAGTGCCGCGCAGATCGAACGCCAGCGCAGAAACCGCGGCGCCTCCTGAATGCAGACCACGTGCGGTTGGGCGTCGCGGATGACCCGGGCCACCGCGTCGCCGTCGTCGCGCAGGGACCGGATGTTGTAACTGAGCAGGCGCAAGGTCGGCATGATGGGTTGATTCTGGCAGCTCGGCTCAGACCGACAACCGCGCCAGGTCGGCCGCGCCGACCAAGCCGGCATCCGGGCCGAGCGCGGCGGGCAGTACGTCGGCGACCGGGCGGAAGCCGCGACCGGTCAGTCCGCCGCGAAAGGTGTCGCGCGCCGGCGCGATCAGCAGGTCACCGGCCGCCGATACACCGCCGCCGATCACGAAGACGTCGGGGTCCAGCACCGCGGCCAGGTTGGCCAGTCCGCGTCCGAGCCACTGGCCCATCGTCGTGTAGATCTCGACCGCGGCCGGGTCGCCCTCCCGGGCCGCCTGGGTGACCACGGGCCCGGTCAACCCGTCGAAGTGGCCGCCGGCGAGTTCGAGCAGACGGTGGGCCGCCACCGGCGAGACATCGGCGAGCTCCCGGGCATCGCGGGCCAGCGCGCGGCCCGAGGCATACATCTCCCAGCAGCCCCGGTTGCCGCAGGCGCAGCGGCGACCGTCGGGAACGATGGCCATGTGCCCGTACTCGGCGCCCACTCCAAAGGCGCCCCGATAGACCTCACCGTCGATCACCAACCCCCCACCAATGCCGGTGCCCAGGGTGATGCAGACGGCGACCCGAGCACCTCGCGCGGCCCCGAACCGATACTCGGCCCAGGCGGCGGCATTGGCATCGTTGTCGACGAACACCGGTGCGCCGATCCGGTCGCTCAGGGCCGCCCGCAGCGGCTCGTTGCGCCAGGCCAGGTGCGGCGAGAACAGCACCGTCGCGCGGTCGTTGGCGATCCAGCCGGCGGCACCGATACCGACGGCGACGACCTCGTGCCGGGCGGCCAGGGTCTGCACCACCTCGGCGATCACGCGTTCGGTCTCGGCCGCGTCGAAGCTGGGGGTGGCCCGGCGTTCGAGGTCGATGATCGCGCCCCCGGCATCGACCACGCCGGCCGCAACCTTGGTACCGCCGATATCGACCCCGATGGCCAGGCTCACGTCTCGTCCAGGTCGATGCGCTGTACCCGCGGCTGGGCCGCGTCACCGGCCGGGGGCGGCGGGTTCAGCAGCGCCCGCAAGGCGATCATGAGGGTCGACCCGGCTTCGACGATCTTCTCCGTCAGTTCGGGACGTTCACCGCGCAGGGCCGCCACGAGCTGACAGACCGGGCACCACTCGCAGTCCGGGCCTCCGGTGGCGATGCGCGCGTTCGCCCCCTCGCCGAACGTCGTGCGGGCCCAGCCCTGCACCGCCTCGAGCAACTTGGCCGCCTCCTCACCGACCGGGCCGAAGTCGTGCGTGTGCGGGGAAGTCATCGGGGATCCTCTCGCGGCCAATGGGCCGGGTCGCGCCGAAAACGCACCCGAAGTTCGGTGTCCTCAACCGCGCCGGCGACCACCTGGCAGCGCCGCAACACACTGGGTAGGGCGAGCACCCGCCGGTACCCGCCGACGGTGAGCACGAGATCGTCGCCGACCCGGGCCGCCTCGACCGTTCCGGCCGGGGCCAGCGGCAGCCGCTGGCACAAGATGAAATCCGCTCCGTCAGGTTCGACGCGGAGCAACGGTCCGCCCGGCGTCACCGCCGCCGGGTCGCGGCCGGGAAGCGGGCCGTAGAGCTCCTGCGCCAGCGCGCGCAACGACTCGACCCCGACCGGCTCGGCCGGTGCGTAGGCCAGCTCTCGAACGTCGATGCCGGCGAAGGACTCGCGCAGCTCGCCCAGTTGGACCTGCTGAGCGCGTACCCAGCCCTGCTGCCACCCGTCATTGGCGGGCGGGAAGACCCGGTTGGCCACGACCAGGTCGACCTCGTAGCCATAGAGGCTCAACGCCGTGAACGTTCGGCGGGCCTCGGCCGTCACAACCGCTTCCGGGGTCAGGACCAGGCGCACCGAGGTGATGGCCGGATCGCTGAGCAGCTCGCGGACCGCGCCCAGCTCCTCCATCAGGCTCAGGACGGCGGCGAACAGGCTGTCCGGCGGCAGCGCTTCGCCCCGCCCGAGCAGAGTGGCGAACGGACGCATGCTGCGAGCCAACTGGCGATGCGTCGGCATGATCTTGGCGAGATACCAGCCCAACGCCTCGGGCAGGGCCAGCAGGCGCAGGGTCTCCGCCGTGGGCGCGCAGTCCAGGACCAGCGCATCCCATTGCCCCGACCGGGCCAGGTCGCGAACCGCGAGCAGGGCGAGCACCTCCTCGACCCCGGGCAATACCGTCAGTTCCTCGGCCACGACCGGATCGACGCCGCTGCGGTCGAGCAGCTGCAGCAGGTACTGCTGAACGCCCGACCAGGCGGCCTCCAACCGCTGCTGGGCGTCGAGCTCCACCGCCCACAGGGCCGGCGCGATCTCGGTCGGCTCACCGCTCAGGGCCACCCCGAGCGCGTCCGCGACCGAATGGGCGGCGTCGGTGGACAGCAGCAAGGTCTTGCAGCCACGATCGGCCAGCCGCAGCGCGGTCGCGGTGGCGCTCGTGGTCTTGCCGACGCCACCCTTGCCCGTGAACAGCAGGATGCGCATCAGGCCGCCAACGACTCGACGCGCCGCTTCAGCTCCTTGAGGGCGGTGTCCATGATGACCTTCTCGGCCTTGCGCTTGAGCATGCCGAGCATCGGAATGGCCAGGTCGACCGCGAGGGAGTACGTGACATCAGTCCCGTCCCCGGCCGCGACCAGGGTGTAGGAGCCGTGTTGGGCCTTCTGCATCTGGCCCTTCACCAACGTCCACTCCACCCGGTCGTCACCGCTCCAGACGTAGTCGAGCTCGTAGGCGTCCTTCAGGATTCCGGCGTCGAGGGTGAACGCCACCCGCTTGGCCCGCCCGTCGGGCCCGGCCTCCAATACGTCGGCGCTCTTCACCGAGCCGGTCCAGGTCGGATACGCCCCGAAGTCAGCGATCACCGCCATGACCGCCGCCGCGGGCGCGTCGACGCGGATCGACTGGGTGGACTGGTCGGGCATGCAGCAGAGGCTACCCAGTTTGGCCCGGCACCGGACTACCGTGTGACACCAACCGTCAGAAAGGACGCCCTCGCGTGCGCGAACTCACCGTGGCCAGCAACGCGACCGGCACGACGCTGCGCAACGCCTCCGACTTCGTGTTCAACAACGCGCAGACCCGCCCCGCGCACATCGCGCTGCGGCGCCGGGAGTCCGACGGCTGGCACGACGTCAGCTCACAGGCGTTCGCCGACCAGGTCCTCGACCTGGCTCGCGGCTTGATCGCATCGGACATCGGCCCCGGTGACCGCGTCGCGATCATGAGCAATACGCGCTACGAATGGACCCTGGCCGACATGGCCCTGCTGGCTATCGGGGCCATCGTCGTGCCGATCTATGAGACCTCGAGCGCCGAGCAGGTGCAGTGGATCTTGTCCGACTCCGGAGCCACCGCCTGCTTCGCCGAAACTACCGAGCACGAGCGAATCATCGACTCGGTCCGGTCGACGACCCCCGAACTGCTGACGATCTGGCGCTTCGACGGCGACTCGCTCAAGACGCTGGTGGACGCCGGTGCCGATACCGCTCCAGAGATCGTTCATGCCCGCCGCACCGCCACCACCCCGTCCGACGCCGCGTCGATCCTGTACACGTCGGGCACCACCGGGCGCCCCAAAGGCTGCCTGCTCACCCACGGCAACTTCATCGCCGAGGTCGTCGAACTCCAGGACGCGTTGAGCACGTTGTTCAACTCGACCAGCTCCACGCTGCTGTTCCTGCCGCTGGCCCATGTGTTCGGACGGGTGGTCGAGTTCGGCGCGCTGGCCTATGGCTGCACCCTTGGTCACGCCGCCGACGTCAAGAACCTGCTGGTCGATCTGGGCGAGTTCAAGCCGAGCTTCGTCCTGAGCGTGCCGCGCGTGTTCGAGAAGGTCTACAACGGGGCCAAACAGCAGGCCCGAGCCGGCGGCGCGGCCAAGGGACGGATCTTCGACCGGGCCGAGCAGGTCGCCATTCGGTACTCCGAGGGGCTATCGGCCGGATCGGTGCCGCGGCGGGTGCAGGCCGAGCACGCACTGTTCGACCGGCTCGTCTACGTCAAGCTGCGCCACGCCCTCGGCGGCAACTGCGACTCGGCCATCTCCGGCGGTGCTCCCCTCGGCACTCGGCTGGGTCACTTCTTCCGCGGGGTCGGTCTCACCGTCTACGAGGGCTATGGCTTGACCGAGACGACCGCCGGGATCGCGGTGAACCGTCCGGATGCGCTGCGAGATCGGCACGGTCGGTCGTCCGATCGGTGGCGCCACCGTGCGCGATAGCCGATGACGGCGAACTGCTGGTCAAGGGCGGCGTGGTGTTCGGCGGCTACTGGAACAACGACGCCGGCCACGGCGGCGGCGATCGACGGCGAGGGCTGGTTCCACACCGGGGACATCGGCGAACTCGACGACGACGGCTACATCCAGATCACCGGTCGCAAGAAGGAGATCATCATTACCGCTGCGGGCAAGAACGTCGCGCCCGCGGTGCTCGAGGACCGGGTGCGCGCTCACTGGCTGGTCAGCCAGTGTCTGGTCGTCGGCGATCAACAGCCCTACATCGCCGCGCTTGATCACCATCGACCCGGACGCCTTCCCGCAATGGCTGGCAGAAGGCCGGACGCCCGCCGACGACCGCCTTGGCCGACCTCGTCGACGACCCGCAGCTGCACGCAGAGATCCAACTGGCCGTCGATGACGGCAACCGCGCGGTCAGCCACGCCGAGGCGATCAAGAAGTTCGCCATCCTGCCCGAGGACTGGACCGAGGCGGGCGGGCAGATCACGCCGTCGCTGAAGGTCAAGCGCAACGTCGTGCAGCCAGGAGTTCGCCGAACAGATTCGCGAGCTCTACTCGCACCTAGTGTTCGGCCGCGCCGCCCTCGAGCAGGCCGCGTAGCCGGGCCGCGATCAGCTCCCACCGCCACTCGCGCTCGACCCACGCCCGTCCGGCTGCCCCCAGTCGCGCCCGCTGCGCCGGGTCACGGAGCAGCTCGATCAGCCGGCCGGTCAGGGCGTTCGCGTCACTGACCACGAAACCGGTCTCGCCCTCGAGCACGGCGTCCGGTGCCCCGCCCGAGTCCCCCGCGATCACCGGCCGGCCGGCGGCCGAGGCCTCGAGGTAGACGATGCCCAGGCCCTCGACGTCCAGGCCCCGCCGGCGGGTCCGGCACGGCATGGCGAAGACGTCCCCGGCCGCAAAATGGGCCGGCAGCTCGGCGTGATCGACCCCACCGGCAAAGACCACGTGCTCGCTGACGCCGTACTGCGCGGCCAACCGCTCGAGCTCGGCGCGGTAGGGACCACGGCCCACCAGCAACAGGCTCGTGCCGGGTACCGCCTGGCGCACGGCCGGGAGCACCCGGATGAGGGTGTCCTGGCCCTTGCGGGGCACGAGCCGGGACACGCACACGATCACCGGCCGGCCGGTGAGGCCCGAGCGGGCACGCACGGCCGATCCGTCGACGGTTGGGGTGAACGCGTCGACGTCCACGCCGGGGGCCAGCGCGACGAGTTCGGCCCGATTACCAACCACCGGAGCGAGTCGGCTGCGGGTGTACTGCCCAAGGTAGGTGATGACGTCGCAGCCCCGGGCGATCCGGCGCAGCGCGGCCCGCCCGCCGGGCAACATCGCCCAGCCGACCTCGTGCCCGTGCGTGGTCGCCACCAGCCGGGTGGCCCCGGCCGCCCGCAGCGCCGGCGCGAGCAGGCCAAGCGGGGCCGCCGCCCCGAACCAGACCGCCTCGCAGTCGTAGTCGCGCAGCGCCCGGGTAACCCGGGTGCGCACCGCCGGGGTCGGGACCAGCAGCCCATGAGGATGGCGCAGCACCGGAAAGTCCAACTGGGCGTCGAAGGCCGCTGAACCCTCGTAGTCCGAGGCGTAGACGACCACCGAATCCGCCGGCTGGCGGATCAGCACCTCATGCACGAAGGACTGGATACCGCCCTGGCGGGGCGGGAAGTCGTTCGTGACGACCAGAGTCCTGCGGGTCATTGAGCGCAGGAACTGGGGTTAGGCAGTCAGGCTGGTCGCACCGACGTAGATGCTCTGCGAACTGGCCACCGTGATGATCTTGACCGATTCACCGGAGGTGGGGGCCGAGACCATCAGTCCGTTGCCGATGTAGATCGTGACGTGGCTGATCGGGTGGTAGAAGAACAGCAGGTCGCCGGGCTGCAGCGCGGACTCCGCGATATGCGTGCCATAGCCATACTGCGCGGCGGCGTTGTGCGGCAGCGCTATGCCACCGGCCCGCCATGCGGCACTCGTCAGACCGGAGCAGTCATAGCTGTTCGGTCCGCCTGAGCCGTAGACGTAGGGCTTGCCGACCTGGGCCATTGCGAAGTCGACCGCGGCCTGAGCGGCAGCCGTACTGGCCTTCACCGGAGCCGCCGCAAGGGCGGCCACCTGGGCCGGCGCGGGCGCGTCGTAGTTGGTGTAGGTCGTCTTCTGCGCGGCGGTAAGGGTGCTCAACAGGTTCTGGTACTTGGTCGAGTCCGCCGCAAGTGTCGTCTGCTGCGCCTTGAGGGCGGCCAGGGCGGCGGTGGACTGGGCGAGCAGCGTGTTGGCGGCAGTCGTCGCGGCCGTCGCGGCCGCCTGGGCCTGGGTGACCGCGCTCAGGACGTCGGAGCGATGAATGGCAAGCATGTGCTGGTTGCTGATCAGGTCGAGGTAGCTCTGCCCCGATGCGCTGTTCAGCAATGCGCCGGTGCTGCTGAACGCCGGCCCTTCGTACTGCGTGGCCAGCAGCGTCCTGAGGGTCTCGCGGGCGGCCGCGAACTCGGCGGCCGCGTTGTTGGCGACACCCTGCGCGGTGTCGTACGCGGCCTGCTTGGCGGCCAAGCTGATGGTGGCCGCGTTGATCTGCTCCGACAAGGCCTCGTTCTGCTGGGCGATTTCGCGCAGCTTGCTGGTGACCGAGGCGACGGTGTCAGTGCTCGGGCTGGCGCCGGCCACGGCGGGCGTGATCACCGTCGCGGCCAAGGCGAGACCGATTGCTAGAAGGGCAAAGCGCGTACGTCGTGGTTGACGAATCACCACAGTGGGTAGAACCCCATTCTTCCGTTAACCGCCTACCGAGTTAGCTGACGGGTTCGGGCCGGAAGCAGCCCTACAGTACGACGACCGATTCGACGTTGGTGCTGCCAAACCGAGCCCTCGCACCGATTCACCCCAAGGGACTACATGGGTCCCCGGTTCGCAACACCGCTGCCGCCGAGCCGATGAAGCTGGCCGGGCGCCGCCGGTGTCGTGCGCGATTCGGCGGTGATCTTCCAGTGGACCCCCGTATGGGGACCAGCTAACCGGAAGGTCTCGGAAAGGTTACGGGAGGAATGGTTGCCGAATCAATCTCACGCGCCGCATGTGTGGAAAAGCTGACACCGCGTTTGTCAGGCTGGCCGCTTTTGTACCAGTCGTAGCGGCGGAACCAAGCCCACCTGAGCCAAGGAGCCCAGCGCGGCGAACTCCTCCTCGTCCAGCTCCGTGGCCGTAAGCGGCGGCGAGCTGAGCAGGACATTGATGACGCAATCGTCGCAGCTGACGTCGCGCGCCAGGCAGGTGTCACAGTCGATGATCATGGCTCGCACGCTAGGACGGCGGTCCGACAGTTTTGCCGGGCCGGGCGCCTTGCCCGCTCCGCTCAGAGCTGCAGGTGCAGGTGCAGCCGCAGCGCTTTATCGAGTTCGGCCATGACGTGGGCCGGCACTCGTCCTAACACGCCGCCCATCCGCTCGATGGCGACGGAGCGGACCTGCTCGGCCTGCGCTTTGCCGTCCTGCCGAAGACCGGTGCTATCCGCAGGCAGGAAGGCCTGAAAAGCAAAGACTCGATCGGTGTTGCTGGAGACCGGCACGACAGTGACCACGCCGCGCCCCAGTCGCGTCGCGACCGAGTTCGCCCGGTCGTTGCTGACAATGACCGCGGGGCGTCGCTTGTTGGCCTCACTCCCGCGGACCGGGTCCAGATCGACCAGGCGGATCTCACCGCGCCGCAACGACGATCCCATCCGGCGCGGTTGTCTCCCAGGCGGCGTGATCCTCAGACGCCTCCCATTCGGCCCAGGCCGCCTCGTAGTCCTGCTCCAGCTCGGGCAGGCGGAGCATGCGTACCGCGTGCTGCAGCGCGGCCGACCTCGAGGGCAGGCCGCTCGCACGGGCGAACTCGTCGAGTATCGCCAGGTCCTCATCCGGCAGGCTGACGCTGATCTTCATACCTCGATGCTACCGCAGTAGCACCCGGAGGCTCCGGTGCGCGGGCTGAGCGTTTTCGTCAGAGGGCCGATTTAGCGTCCCGACCGTGACCAGCACAGCGCAGCCGATCCCCGGCCAGATCGCCCTCGACGGCATCGACGAACTCGACGAGCCGCTTCGGTTGACGACCTTCACGGTCGTCGATCTCGAGACCACGGGCGGATCGGCGGCCGGCGATGCCATCACCGAGATCGGCGCGGTAAAGGTGCGCAGCGGCCAGGTGCTTGGCGAGTTCCAGACTCTGGTCAACCCACGGACCTCGATCACGGCCTTCGTGAGCGTGCTCACGGGGATCACCGACTCGATGGTGGTCGCGGCACCGGGTATCGAATCGGTGCTGCCGGCCTTTCTCGAGTTCGCCCGCGGCAGCGTGCTCGTCGCGCACAACGCGCCGTTCGATATCGGCTTTCTGCGGGCGGCCTGCGTGGCCTGCGACACGCCCTGGCCAGGTTTCGCGGTCGTCGACACCGCCGTGCTGGCCCGCCGGGTGCTGACGCGCGACGACGTGCCCAACTGCAAGCTCTCGACACTCGCGCAGTACTTCCGCGCTGACGTCGTGCCTGTGCACCGCGCGCTGGCCGACGCCCAGGCGACCGTCAACGTCCTGCACGGGCTGATTGCGCGGCTGGGGGGCGTCGGCGTGCAGTCCCTGCCCGAACTGCGTTCCTTCACCGCGCAGGTCTCCGATGCCCAGCGGCGCAAGCGTCATCTCGCCGATGGGCTCCCGACCGGGCCGGGTGTGTACATCTTCCGTGACGGCAAGGGCGAGGCGCTCTACATCGGGACGAGCCGCAACCTGCGCACTCGGGTCCGGCAGTACTTTCTCGCTAGCGAGACGCGCAGCCGCATGGGCGAGATGATCGGACTGGCTGAACGGGTCGACCCGATCGAGTGCGCGCATGCCCTCGAGGCCCAGGTGCGCGAGCTGCGGCTGATCGCCGCGCACAAGCCGCGCTACAACCGCCGATCCAAGTTTCCGGAACGGGCCGTCTGGTTGAAGCTGACCGCCGAGGCCTTTCCGCGGTTGTCGATCGTCCGCGCCGTGCAGAGCGACGGCGCGTCCTACCTAGGGCCGTTGCGATCCCAGCGCCAGGCCGAGATCGTGCGGGACGCCATTCACGACGCGGTACCGCTGCGTCAGTGCACCGATCGCCTGTCGCTGCGGCGGGCCGTGCGCGCTGCCTGTGTGCTGGCCGGCATCGGCAAGTGCTGTGCCCCCTGCGAAGGCGGCGGCCCCAACAGCGAATACGACGAGTTGGTGGCCTTGATCGGGAGCGCCTGGGCCGGCGACGTCGCGCCGTTGATCGCCCCGCTGCAGAACAAGCTGCGGAACCTGTCCGACGAGCAGCGATTCGAGCAGGCCGCGGTATTGCGCGATCGGATCGCCGCCGTCGTTCGCGCGTGCGCCCGCATGCAACGCCTGCAGTCCATGACCCGGATCAGCGAGGTCGTCGCCGCCCGTCCGGACGGTGACGGTGGCTGGGAACTCGCGGTCGTCCGCTACGGCCGGCTGGCCGCGGCCGGTTCGGCCCTGCGCGGCCTCACGCCCTGGACGGTGATCGAGGCCCTGCTGGCGACCGCCGACGCCGTCGAGCCCGGCCCAGGGCCATTGCCCGCCGCACTGGCCGAGGAGACCGAATGCGTGCTGCGCTGGCTCGAGGAGCCGGGCACCCGACTGGTCCACACCTCCGAGCCGTGGTCGCTGCCCGCCTTCGGAGCCGGGTCGCTGGGGTCTCGTTATGCCGGTGACCCGGCTCGCCGAGCGGCGTCGCCGTTCAGCGACCAGCGCCATCTTCGCGTTCAGGCCCGCCCGACCCGGGCCTGAAACCTGAACCGCTACTGCCGACGCGAGAGCTGGGCCAGCCAATCGTTGTACGCCGTGCGGGCGTGGTCGTCGTCGTCGAATGCGGCCTCGCCGTCGCCCTCGGCGGCCTCCGCCGGTGAAGAGACGGCCAGCCCGGTGTGTTCGGTGAAGGTGGCCCGCCGAGCCTGTTCGGCCCAGCCGCTCTGGTCGCGGTCGCGCAACTCGGGCCGGCGCAGCCAGCCCAGCACCAGCACGATCATGACCAAAGCCATCAGGGCGTCGCCGCCGAACCACATGATCGCCCCGCCGGTCCGGGTGTCGGACAGCGCGTCGACGTGCAGCCCGGGCGCGGGCAGCATCGTCACCGGCGAACTACCCTGCAGCAGCACGATGCCGGTGAACGTGTCGACCGCCATGGCGATCGCCAGCATCAGCCAACGCGCCGGTGTGGTCAGCCGCCAGCGCAACGGCTCGTCGCCGATCACCAGCACGAAGAACTGCACGCCCACCAGCAGATAGACCAGATGCTCGACCTGACCGGCCCAGGTGGTGCGCATGACCGTGTCCATCACGCCGGTCAGGTGCGATCCGACGATCACCGCGGCATAGCTGGCCAGCGCGACCGGGGGCGCGGTGAGCAGCGACACCACCCGCCCCTGCAGCGCGGCGCGCACCCGCTGCGGCCGGGCCGACGCCTGGACGGCCAGCGTGAACGGGCGGCCGGCGACGATCAGGGCCGGGGCGACCATCACCAGCATGAGGTGCCCGATCATGTGCGCCGAGAACAGCGCCTGGTCATAGACGGCGATGCTCGAGTTCGTCGCCAGCCCACACACGAGCAGCCCGGCCAGGAACGACACCGTCGCCCACCCCGACCAGCGCCGGCCGGGCTGCCGGACCGACACCAATCCAGCGGCGGTCAGGTAGGTTGCCGCGGCCAGGATGAGCACGACCAGGGCGACCGGATCGAATTGCCAGGCCGTGAACAGGGCCGAGCCGAGCAACGGCTGATCCAGCGCCGGCGCCCCGCCGCGGAAGAGCGCGTGACCCATGTGCATGCCGTCTGAGCTGCCGCTCGCGCTGCCGAGATGGGCGACGACGGCGAAGGCGAGGCCGAGCACCAGCACGGCGGCGATCAGCCAGGCAGCGATCACCAGTCGGGGGATTCGGCGCGCTCCGCTCACCACTCCAGTGTGACTCACCCGGAGTCGCGGGCGCGCACGCTGGCGGTGACCCAGCCGGCCAGCACCGCCGCGGCCGCACCGGAGTCGACCGCCGCACCCGCCTGCGTCAGCGCGTCGGCGAACCGCGCGTCGAAATCGTCATCGGGCAAGCCGTCGAAGGCGACGATCGCGGCAGCGGCGTTGAGGATCACGACGTCACGCGCCCCGCCGGCCCGCCCGGCCAGCACATCGTGGACCACCGCGGCGTTGTAGACCCGGTCCCCGCCGCGCAATGCGGCCGGCGGCACCGCGGCGATACCGAAGCGGGTCGGGTCGAAGCCGAACGAGCGCACCGTCCGCGCCTGGGCCAGCCAGATCGTCGACGTGGTCGTGGTCGTGAGCTCGTCGAGCCCGTCGTCGCCGCGCACGACGAGCGCCGTATCGCCGCGATCGGCGAGCACCTGGGCCATCACCGGCGCCATCCGGGGATCGGCGCAACCGATCGCCGACGCCGCCGGTCGGGCCGGGTTGGACAGCGGACCGACCACGTTGAAGACCGTCGGGACCCCGATCTCGCGCCGGGGCGGCCCGGCGTAGCGCATGCCGGCGTGAAAGACCGGCGCGAAACAGAAGCCGATGCCGACCTCGCGCACCGTCGCTTCGACGCCCGCGGCCGAGAGGTCGATCACCACGCCGAGCTCTTCGAGGACGTCCGCCGCGCCGCACGAGGACGAAGCGGCCCGATTGCCGTGCTTGACGACCTGGCGACCGGTGCCCGCGACAACCAGGGCCGCCATCGTCGAGATGTTCACCGTGTGGGCCCTGTCCCCGCCGGTACCAACCACGTCGACCGAGCGCCCGTCGACCTTCACCGGAGTCGCCTGCGCCAGCATCGCGTGCACCAGCCCGGTCAGCTCGGCCGCGGTCTCCCCCTTGGCCCGCAGCAGCACGGCGAAGGCCGCCAGCTGGGCCGCGGTCGCCTGGCCCGAAATGATCTCCTGCATGGCCCACGTGGTGGCGGGGGTGTCCAGGGAGTCACCGGCCAGCAGGGCCGCCAGCAGTGAGGGCCAGGAGTGGGACGTGAGCGCGGGGTCGGTCATCGACCGCTAGCGCACGACAGGTATGCCCGAGAGCCGCGCGTGCAGCTGCTCGGCCACGACCGCGGCCGCACCGACCGGATCGATCGGCTGGCTCAGAACCGCGTCGGCGAGCGACCAGTGCGCCAGCCAGCCGTCCTGCTTGCGCGCGACCACCACGATGATCGGTGGGCAGTCGTCGATCTCGTACTTGAACTGGCGGGCCAGGCCCATTCCGCCCGTCGGCTGCGACTCGCCATCGAGGATCACCAGCTCGATCTGACCCAGGTCGATCTCGTGGATCACATCAGCGCTGCGGTCACACTCGACCCAGTCGATCCGGGGCGCATCCGGGGCTGGGCGCCGCCCGACAGCGGTGCGCACAGAGGCCCGAAACTCGGGGCGATGGCTGTACACCAGGACGTTGACCCGATCCGCCGCGGCGGATCCACCGATGCTCGCACTGTTCACCTGAGCGATGGTATCGGCGGGTGAGTTCAACGCCACGCCCGCCTACCCACACCCTGCGCACAGTGCGCCGTGGCGGTCAGGCAATAATACGAGCGTGACCTCGACCGCCTCGCCTACTTTCGAGTCCAGCAAGGTGCATTCGCTGACGCGCCCGAACATCGTGGCGGTCGGCACGGTGGTCTGGCTGTCCAGCGAACTGATGTTCTTCGCGGGCCTTTTCGCGATGTACTTCACCGTGCGGTCCATGCACAGCCACGACTGGCCGATGGCGCTTCCGGACGGCAAGCACCCCGACCTTTTCCTGTGGCACGGCGTTCCGCTCTACGCGTTGCCGTTCACACTGATCCTGATCTTCTCCAGCGTGACCTGCCAGTGGGGCGTCTTCTGCGCCGAACGTGGGGATGTCTACGGGCTGCGCCGCTGGTTCACGATCACCTTCTTCCTGGGCCTGATCTTCGTGCTGGGCCAGGCCGGGGAGTACCGGCTGCAGTACCACGACGGAAACACCATCTCGGCCACCGGTTACGGCTCGGTCTTCTTCCTGACGACCGGCTTTCACGGGCTCCACGTCATGGGCGGGCTGATCGCATTCATCCTGTTCCTGGCTCGAACAACCCTGAGCAAGTTCACCCCGGCGCAGGCCACGGCGGCGATCGTGGTGTCCTACTACTGGCACTTCGTCGACATCGTGTGGATCGGCCTGTTCGCGACCATCTACTTAATACGTTGACCGCGTCCAGCCCCCGCATGAGCATCGAAGGCAACCGGAAGGGATGTCCGTGAGCGATAGCGCAGACGACGCGCAGAACGACGCCGCGTTGGATGACGAGTTCGGCTTCGCACCCGCCGTTTCGGCGATGGGTGAGGACAAGTCGACTCCGCGCGCGAAGCCCGTCCGCCGCAGCTGGCGCCGCCGGCTGGCCGGTGGCCTGGTGCTGATGGCCGCACTCGCCTCGATGGGTGGGCTTTACGGGCTGTTCGCCTCCACGTCCAATGCCGACAACGCCACGTCGAATCAAGCCCAGATCGATCAAGGTCGCCAGCTCTTCGACGTCAGCTGCATCACCTGCCACGGCGCCAACCTGCAGGGCGTCACCGGCCGCGGCCCGTCCCTGATCGGGGTCGGCCAGTCGGCGGCCTACTTCCAGGTCAGCACCGGCCGCATGCCCGCGTCCGGGCAGGGCGCCGAGAACGATCGCAAGCCCTCAGCCTTCACCGAGGCGCAGGTCAACGCGATCGCGGCCTACGTCCAGTCCGTCGGTGGTGGCCCAGAGGTTCCGTCCGGGAGCCTGCGCGTGGATACCAAGGCGCCGGGCCAACTGGCACAGGGCGGTGAACTGTTCCGGCTCAACTGCGCGTCCTGCCACGGGTTCGCGGGCAAGGGCGCCCCGCTGTCGGCCGGCAAGACCGCACCGGGCCTCAATGACGCCACCGACAGCCAGATCTACGCCGCTATGCAGTCCGGCCCCGAGAACATGCCGGTCTTCAGCGACAACCAGCTGACCCCGACGCAGAAGAAGCAGATCCTCACCTACATCCAGACGATGAAGGCCTCTGCCGACCCAGGCGGAGCCGGCCTGGACCGCATCGGCCCGGTGTCTGAGGGACTGGTGATCTGGATCGTCGGCATCGGCTTCATGGTCGGAACGATCCTGTGGATCGGAGCGAAGTCGTGAGTACCCATGATTCCACCGAACTGAGCGCCGCAGAGCTGGAGCAGCTCTCCCCGGAAGAGCGGATGATCGCCGGCGCGGAAGCCGACGGCGTCTACGTCATCCACCGCCGTGACCGATTCCCGATCCGCGGCACGAAGGCGGAGAAGCGGGCCGAACGAGCAGTAGCGACGTGCTTTTTCCTCTCGGCGCTGGCCGGGGTCGGCTTCGTCGTGGCCTTCGTCGCGGTGCCCTTCCACTGGCAGCTGCCGACCCAGAGCCAGAACTTCCGCTTCTACACCCCGCTGCTCGGTGGCCTGCTGGGGCTGATGCTCCTGCTGATGGGTGTCGGCGCGGTGTTGTGGGCCAAGTGGCTGATGCCCGAGGAGGAAGTCGAGCAGGATCGCCACGACGCCCCGAGCACCGAAGAAGACAAGCTCATGACCCAGGCCACCCTGGCGATCGGCCTGCAGGACACGGGCCTGCCCCGCCGCAAGCTGCTCATGCGCTCGCTGGTGCTGGCCGGCGGCGCTGTGGCCACGGTGCCGCTCATCGCGCTCGTCGGCGCCCTGATCAAGAAGCCCGGCGATCAGCTCGACCACACGCCCTACGGGACGCTGCTGGCGACCGGCAAGTTCCCGAACGGGGTGCCGATCATCTACTCCGACGGGCGCCGCGTGAACGCCAACGACATGGCTCCCGGCGGTGTGGCGACCGTTTTCCCGGTTGGCTTCGTCAACGACGCATCCTCCCCGACGCTGCTCATCCGCCTGCGCCCCGGGCAGCAGGTCAAGTCGCGCAAGGGCCAAGGCAGCTTCCAGGTCGGCGACTACATCGCCTACTCCAAGATCTGCACCCACGCCGGTTGCCCGGCCTCGCTCTACGAACAGCAGACCTCGCGCCTGCTGTGCCCGTGCCACCAGTCGCAGTTCGAGGTTCTCGAGGACGCCAAGCCCGTGTTCGGGCCGGCCACCCGCAGCCTGCCCAAGCTGCCGCTGGGACTGGAGACGACCTCGGACGGGCAGCAGTTCCTGGTCGCCGTGGCCGACTTCCCTGAGCCGATCGGTCCCGGATTCTGGAACCGGCCCACATGAGTACCTGTGACCTCACCCCTCCTGGAGGCAGGCGATGACGGCGACCCCGGTACGTCCGAAGCGTTCGGCCACCCGACGCACGGGCGGCCCGGCGACCCCGCAGGGCAAGGCTGCGGCCTATGTCGACGAGCGACTCAACGTCGCCGGCCCGATCCGCAAGCAGCTGAACAAGGTCTTCCCCGACCACTGGTCGTTCATGATGGGCGAGATCGCCCTCTACTCCTTCATCGTGCTGCTGCTGACCGGCACCTACCTGTCGTTCTTCTTCGACGCCTCGATGGGCGAAACCGTCTATCACGGTCGCTACATCCCGCTCGACGGCGTGACGATGTCGCGCGCCTACGCCTCGACGCTCAACATCAGCTTCGACGTCCGCGGCGGGCTGGTCATTCGCCAGATCCATCACTGGGCCGCGCTCATGTTCCTGGCCGCGATGGTCATCCACATGATGCGGGTGTTCTTCACCGGCGCGTACCGCAAGCCGCGCGAGTTCAACTGGATCATCGGGCTGCTGCTGATCGTGCTCGGCGTGGTGGAAGGCTTCGCTGGCTACTCGCTGCCCGACGACCTCCTCTCCGGAACCGGACTGCGGATCGCCGATGCGATCATGTTGTCGATACCCGTGGTCGGCACCTGGGTGTCATTCGCCGTCTTCGGAGGGCCCTTCCCCGGCGATGCGATCATCGGACGGCTCTACATCGCCCATGTGCTGCTGATACCGGCGATTCTGGCCGGCCTGGTGGGGGCCCACCTGGCCCTGATCGTGCGTCAGAAGCACACCCAGTTCCCCGGCCCGGGACACGACGAGCACACCGTGCGCGGCGAGCGGGTCTTCCCCGTCTACGCGGCCAAGGCCGGCGGCTTCTTCTTCATCGTCTTCGGTGCGCTGGCCGCCCTCGGCGGTCTCGCGCAGATCAACCCGATCTGGCTGTTCGGGCCCTACAACCCGGCTCAGGTCTCGGCCGGTTCCCAGCCCGACTGGTACATGGCGATGCTCGACGGCTCGACTCGTCTGATGCCCTCGTGGGAGTTCCGAAGCTGGGGCTACAACATTCCACCGCTGTTCTGGCCCACGGTTGTGCTCCCGGGAATCCTGATCGGGATGGCCGCCACGTATCCGTTCATCGAGGCAAAGCTGACCAAGGACCGGCTCTCGCACAACCTGCTGCAGCGGCCCCGAGACGCTCCGGTCCGCACCTCACTCGCGGTCATGGCGTTGATCTTCGTGATGGTGCTGTTCATCTCCGGCGGTAACGACCTCATCGCCAAGGCGTTCGACATCTCGCTCAACGCCATGACCTGGTGGGGCCGGATCACCCTGTTCGTCGGCCCGCCGATCGGCTACCTCGTCACCTACCGGGTCTGTCTGGGGCTGCAACGCCATGACCGTGAGGTGCTCGAGCACGGCATCGAGACCGGCATCATCAAGCGGCTGCCCACCGGCGAGTTCATCGAGGTGCACCAGCCGCTGGGACCGACAGACGACCATGGCCACGGCCAGCTGACCTACGCCGGTACCCCCGTCCCGAAGCGAATGAACAAGGTCGGGCGCGCCCCGTTCCAGCACGTGCGTGGGTTCTTCCGTCCGGTTGTCGAGAAGCCCGAGATCCAGGCCGAGCTGGACGCCATTGCGCTGGCCGAGTCCGAGAAGCACGAGGAACTCACCGACTGATCGGTCCGCCGATCCACCAGGGCGCCAGCTACATCTGGCGTGCCGGGGCGGAGTCCGCCGTACCGACAATGTGCTGATTCGGCTGCCCCCAGCAACCGAATCAGCCCACAATCGGGCCACCGGCGACGGGGAGCGCTCACCGTCTGATCCACCCCGCGCAGTCCACCGCACCGACAGATGCTGATACGGCCACCCCGGGTGACCTACACAGCGAGCTATCCGGCCAGCGGGACGGACGACGGCGGCGTCCGGAAGAGGCCCCCCTGGGGGGCGTACCCCGGGGGGGAATACGGTTAGCCCAGGCGGGGCTCAGCCCAGGATCTTGCGGCCACCGATGTAGTACTCGAACAGCAGTCCACTGACCATGAACAGCAGCAGCAGGACGCCCGCGCCGATCAGCCAGATCTGGGCGAAGGCCAGTCCGAGGCCGATGACCGAGGCGGCCGCGGCGATGCCGACCGGCCAGTAGCTGCCCGGGCTGAAGAAGCCCAACTCCCCCGCGCCTTCGGCGATCTCGGCGTCGTCGCGGTCCTCGGGGCGAGCATCGATACGGCGCGCGACGAACCAGAAGAACGAGCCGGACAGGCCGAGCAGACCTCCGGAGAGGATCAGGCTGACCGTTCCGACGAACTCGACGTGCCCGTCAGACAGGGACGTCCAGTAGCCGTACACCGCGGCCATGATCCAGCAGAAGCCGGCGATGACCAGAAATACGCGCGCCTCGATCTTCATGATGTGCACACTCCTGGGTCGACGGGACCGTGGGCACTGCGCTCATTGCGGTCGGTCGAGAAGGGCTCGGTGGTGGTGGCGCAGCCCGGCATTCCAGCCGCGATCAGCGCCTTGTACTGCGCATCCGGGTCCTGCTGGCCGTAGGAGTCCAACGCCGCGAGGTAATTCGCGAACACCGTCGGCGTGACGACCCGGACCTCGAAGTTCATCTGTGAGTGGTAGGTGCCACACAGCTCGGCGCACCGACCGACGTAGGACCCTTGATTCGTCGCGGTGATCTCGAACTGGTTGTCGCGCGAGGTTGAGGACGTGCCGTACGGGATCACGTCACGCTTGAACAGGAACTCCGGCACCCAGAAGGAGTGGATAACGTCCTCGGAGTGCTCAATGAACCGGATCTTCTCGACGTTCCCCGAGGTGCTCTGCGGAATGACGAGAACCGGGATCTGCGTCGAGGAACCGACCGTCGAGAGCGGGTTGGTGCTGTTGGAGTACTGCGTCGGTTTGCCGTTGGCGGTCAGGTACTGGAACTCCCAGTTCCACTTGAAGGCATCGACCTGCACCACCACGGTGTGCGGATCGGACTTCGGGTTGGGCGTCAGCTTGTCGACGTAGTTCTCGGTGACGACGGTGAAGTAGAACAGGCCGATGACCACGATCAGCGGCACGATCGTGTAGGCGAGCTCGAGCGGGCCGTTGAACTTGACCTGCTTCGGGATCTCGTCGTTCTTCTTCCGGTCCCGGATACAGACCACGAAGATCAGGGTCCAGACCATGACGCCGACCGCCAGCGCGGCGATCGAGGACCAGGTCCACAGCACCCGCATCTTGGTGGCCTGCTGCGTGACACCCGTCGGCCAGCCGAAGCGCAGCTTGTGCTCGAAGTCGGTTGCCGAGCAGCCACTCAGGAGCATCATCCCGAGCACGGCTAGTAAGCCCGCACCCCAACGTCTGCGACGCACGCGCAACCCTGCCTTCCAGCACAGCATTTCGGTCATCGACAGGCTATCGGACTCCTTCGGCGCCCCCGGCCCGGGGTTGGTCGTGTCCCTCACAACCGGGTCCGCTCATGGCTACCGTCATGTGGTGCCCGCCTACCTCGACGCCGCCACCGCGGCCCCGCTGCACCCGGTGGCCGCCCAGGCGCTGCTGGCGGCACTCGAGGACGGCTGGGCGGATCCGGACCGCCTGTCCGGTCCCTCGCGGCGGGCCCGACTGCTGTTGGACGCGGCCCGCGAATCCCTGGCCGACTCGATCGGTGCCCACCCGGACGAGCTGAGCTTCGCCGCATCCGGCGACCAGGCCCGGCACGCCGCCGTCCTCGGCACGCTGCTCGGGCACCAGCGGCCCGACCGGGCCGGTCGCTTCGTGCACAGCGCGGTCGAGCATTCAGCTGTCCTGCACGCCGCCGAGTTCGCCGGTGTGGCCTCGGTCGCGGTGCCGGTCGACCCGCTGGGGCGCGTGGACCCCCAGGAGTTCGTCGCTGCCGCCGCCGAAGCCACCGTCGCCGCGCTGCAGGCGGCCAACCACGAAGTCGGCACCACCCAGCCCGTCGAGGCCGTGGTAGCCGGTCTGGGGGCGGTGCCGCTGATCGTGGACGCCGGCCCGACCCTGGGCTACGCCACCCTGCCCGAGCGGTGGTCGGTGCTCACCGCCGACCCGCGCACGTGGGGTGCCGGCCCAGGGATCGGGCTGCTGGCCGTGCGGCGCGGGGTGCGCTGGAGTTCGCCTTACCCGGCCGATGACCGCGGTCGGCTGCCCGGCGCACCGAACGTGGCCGCGGCGGTCGCCGCCGCCGCCTCACTGCGGGCGGTACTGGCCACGGCCACGGCCGACGCGGCCCGCATGCGCGCCCAGGTCGACCGGGTCCGAGCGGCGGTGGCCGGGATCCCCGACGTCGAGGTGCTCGGCGACCCGGATGAACGGCTGCCGCACATCGTCACCTTCTCGTGCCTCTACGTGGACGGCGAGGCGCTGCTGCTGGGCCTGGACCGGCATGGCTTCGCCGTCTCCTCCGGATCCTCGTGCACCTCCTCCACCCTGGAGCCCTCACACGTCCTGGTGGCCATGGGCGCCCTGACCTCGGGCAACATCCGGGTGTCGGTCCACCCCGGGACGACCGATGAAGAGATCGGCGAGTTCCTGGCTGTGCTGCCGGGCGTCGTGGCGCAGGTGCGGGCCGAGCTCGGGGCCGACGGCCTGTGATCCTCGACTGTCGGGGGCGCCGCTGCCCGCTGCCCATCCTCGACCTGGCCCGCGCACTGCCCACGGTCGAGATCGGACAGACGATCGCGGTCGACGCCGATGATCCAGCCGCTGGGCCCGACATCCGGGCCTGGTGTCGCATGCGTGGTCAGACCTTCGAGGGCGCCGGTCAGGCCCCCGACGGCACGCCGCGTTTCACGGTGCGCCGGGTCCAGTAGGCCGAGCACGGGATACTGGAGCGCGTGTGCGGACTGATCGGCTTCCTCTCGGCCCACGGTGACACCGCGGTGGCCACCGCCGATATCGAGGTGTCGCTGAACCAGATGCGGCACCGGGGCCCGGACGAGGCCGGCGTCTGGTCCGACAGCGACGTGGTGATCGGCTTTCGGCGCCTGTCCATCATCGACATCGAGCACTCGCACCAACCCTTGCCGTACCTGGACGGGCGCTACCACCTGATCTTCAACGGCGAGATCTACAACTACCTCGAGCTGCGTGAGCGCTTGACCCGTGACTTCGACGCCACCTTCCAGACCGACGGCGACGGCGAGGCGATCGTCGCCGGCTACCACTACCTCGGTGAGAAGTTCGTCCGCGAACTGCGCGGCATGTTCGCGTTCCTGATCTGGGACGCTCAAGAACGCGTTCTGTTCGGCGCCCGCGACTGGTTCGGCATCAAACCGCTCTATCACTTCACCGACGAGCGTGGCTCGTTCTTCGCCAGCGAGAAGAAGTCGCTGCTGTCGGTGGCGCCGGCGGCCGCCACCGAGGTCGACCAAGTGGCCCTGCAGCAGTACCTGACCTTGCAGTACGTCCCCGAACCGGCGTCGATGAACGTCCGCGTCGACCGGGTCGAATCGGGGTGCTACTTCACCCTGCGTCCGGGTCAGGCGTTGACGACCCGGCGCTACTTTCACCCCGACTTCGCGATCCGGCCGGTACCCGAGCCCGAGAAGCTCTACCGCCACATCAGCGAGGCGCTGCAGGATTCGGTGGCCAAGCACATGCGCGCCGACGTCACCGTGGGCTCGTTCCTGTCCGGTGGCATCGATTCGACCGTCGTCGCCGCCCTGGCCAAGCGGCACAACCCGAACCTGCTCACCTTCACCACCGGCTTCGAACGAGACGGCTATTCCGAGATCGACGTGGCCGCCGAGTCGGCCGCCGCCATCGGGGTCGAGCACATCACGAAGGTCGTGAGCGCGGAGGAGATGATGTCCTCGCTTGCGCTGATCGTCTGGTACCTCGACGACCCGGTGGCCGACCCGGCCCTGGTACCGCTGTACTTCATCGCGCGCGAGGCGCGTAAGCACGTCAAGGTCGTGCTGTCCGGGGAGGGCGCCGACGAACTGTTCGGTGGCTACACGATCTACCGCGAGCCGATCTCGCTGCGCGGTTTCGACCGGGTTCCGCGGTCACTGCGGTCGGGCATCGGCCAGCTTTCGGCCCGATTGCCCGAGGGCCTGCGCGGCAAGGACCTGTTGCGGCGCGGCTCGATCGGGATCGAGGAGCGCTACTACGGCAATGCACGGATCTTCCGTCCCGAAGAGATGTCGCTGCTGCGCACGTATGACCCCGCGGTGTCCTACATGGACGTCACTGCCGAGCACTACGCGGCCACCGAGCATCTGGATGGCTCGACGCGCATGCAGTACATCGACCTCTTTACCTGGCTGCGTGGGGACATCCTCGTCAAGGCCGACAAGATGACGATGGCCAACTCCCTCGAGCTGCGGGTGCCGTTCCTGGACGTCGAGGTCTTCGCAGTGGGTTCGACCATTCCGACCAAGGAGAAGTTGACCAGGGAGACGACCAAGTACGCGCTGCGCCGCGCGATCGAGGACCTCGTGCCGGCCCATGTGATCAACCGGCCCAAGCTGGGTTTCCCGGTGCCGATCCGGCACTGGCTCAAGGACGTCATGTACGACTGGGCCCACGAGATCATCACCGAGTCGCAGGCCGATCATCTGATCGACCGGCAGGCGGCGCTGCAGCTGCTCGAGGCGCACCGCGCCGGCCCGCACGACTACTCGCGCAAGATCTGGACGCTGCTGGTCTTCTTCATCTGGCACGGCATCTTCGTCGAGGGCCGCATCCAGCCCGAGATTCCCGAACCGGTCTACCCGGTGCGCGTCTAGCGCAGGTGGGCTTCGACCTCAGCCGCGCAGTCGTCGCCGTAGGACTCACCGAGCCGCTTGGCGAAGTCGCCCGCCTCGACCGCGTACTCCTGGGTGCCGACCGTCTCCAGCACCATGGCTGCGAGCAGGCTGCCGACCTGCGCCGACCGCTCCCAGGACAGGCCCCAGTCGCGGGCAGTCAGGAAGCCACCCCGGAAGGCGTCACCGACCCCGGTCGGGTCGGCCTTGCCCAGTTCTTTGGCGACCGGGACGTGGACCCGTTCCAGGTCGCGACCGACGATCTCGACGCCCTTGGAGCCGAGCGTGGTGACTCGGACGTCCACCCGAGCCATCACCTCCGCCTCCGAGAGCCCGGTCTTGGACTCGAGCAGGCTCTTCTCGTAGTCGTTGGTGAACAGCAGCTCGGCGCCTTCGATCAACTCGCGCAGGGCCTCGCCGTCCATCCGGGTGATCTGCTGCGAGGGGTCGGCCACGAAGCGGAATCCCTTGTCCCGGCACTCCTCACTGTGCTTGACCATCGCGGCCGGGTCGTAGGCGCTGATCACGGCCAGGTCGGCGCCGGTCGCCGCCCAGATGGGCGCGATCTCGATGTTCAGGGCCTCGCCCATCGCCCCGGCATAGAACGAGCCGATCTGGTTCATGTCCTCGTCGGTGGTGCAGACGAAGCGGGCCGTGTGCTGAGTCGCCGAGACGTGCACGTGCCGGCAGTCGACGCCGTTGTTCTCCAGCCAGCCGCGGTATTCGTCGAAATCGGCACCGACCGCGCCGATCAGGACCGGCTGTCCGCCCAGTTGCGCCATTCCGTAACAGATATTGGGCGCGACCCCGCCGCGGCGCACGACCAGGTCGTCGACCAGGAAGGACAAGGACACCTTGTGCAGCTCGTCGGCCAGGAACTGGTCGGCGAAACGGCCCGGGAAGTGCATGAGGTGATCGGTGGCGATGGAGCCGGCGACGAGGACGGGCATGAGCAGACGCTACCTAACGAGGAAATGGACGAGGGCACAGGCGGTGCGGACATGACTCGGCCGGGCTGGAACCTGCATGAGGTTCAAGCCCGGCCGGGACGCGCGGTGCGGATCAGCCGCAGAAGGAGTTACCGCACGCGCAGCCACCGCTGGCGTTCGGGTTGTCGATCGTGAAGCCCTGCTGCTCGATCGTGTCGGTGAAGTCGATCGTGGCACCGCCGAGGTACGGGGCGCTCATCCGGTCGACGACCACCGGCACACCGGAGAGGTCGAGCTCGAGGTCGCCATCGAGGCTGCGCTCGTCGAAGAAGAGCTGGTACTGAAAGCCCGAGCAACCGCCCGGCTGCACCGAAACGCGCAACCGGAGGTCGTCGCGACCTTCCTGGTCGAGCAGCGCGCGGACCTTGACGGCGGCGGTCGGGGTCAAAGCGACCTCGGTGACCGGCGCGGCCGGCGCGGCGGTCAACTCGATCGACGTGGTGGTGTCGGTGGCAGTCATCGGGCTCCCAAAAAGTCGTTCGATCCCAAAAGGCTAACTCGTCTCATCGATGCCAACGGTGAGTCGGCGGCGATGCATTCCCGATGCTACCCACTTCGGAGCTCAGGTGCGCCTGACCGAGCCGTCGGCGACCACAACCGGCACAGCGCTCAGCCCGCGCGTCGCCGGGCCGGACTCGAGCTTGCCGGTGGAACTGAATCGCGAGCCATGGCAGGGGCAGGTGAATCCCTTCGCGGGCGACTCGAAGTTGACGGTGCAGCCCTGATGCGGACAAATGGCGTCGTAGGCCGTGAACTCCCCGGATGTGAGCTGCAACACCCAGGTCGGATCCTTGCTGACCGGGTCCTTCACCTGCGTGCCGCCCCCGACCGGCACCGCGCTGGACGAGACGAGCGCCACCCCGACCGGGGCACTGCTCGAGGAGGGTGCCGCCGAACTGGACGAGGCGGGCGCGGAGGAGGCGTCGGCCGTACTGGCCGGGGTCGACGGGCTGGGAGTGGGGGTCGGAGAGGGATCGGCGGCGACCGGGGCGGAGCTGGCGGACTTGCGGGTCAGCGAAGCCACGCCGAGCAGGACCAAGGCGATCCCGGCCGCGCCGGCCGTGACCACGGTGCGCCGGGTGCGCTCCCCGTTGACATCCCGAGGCGCGACCGCGGAGGCGGCCAGCCAGCCGTCGACGCTGTAGACCCCGCCCGAGCCCGCGATCAGCAACGGCGTGAATGCGAACAGGTACACCAAGTCGGCGCTGGTGAACCACGGGGTCGCGCCCCAGCTGACCGTGAGCCACAGCGACAGGGCGAGCAGCATTCCGCCCGCGGCCGCGATTCGCGTCCACAGGCCGAGCATCACCCCGATTCCGACCGCGACCTCGGCGAAGGCCATCAGCAGCCCGAATGCGAAGCTGTGGTCCACCACCGGCCCGAGCAGCCCGCCGATGGGGCTGTTGGCCTTCACGGCGACCACCGAGGCATGGATCGACAACGATGAGGACGAGTCGAGGAAGCGACTGTCGGCCACCTTGGAGATGCCGGCGTACAGGTAAACGACGGCCAGAAAGCCCCGCAGGGGCAGGAGCACCCAGCCGACTTCCCCCGCCCGCTCACGCAGCTGACTCATCTTCGCCCTTCGGTTGGGTGGAGGCTGGCGTACATCATCTACGTCTGTTCGTGGAACACACGTAGATTCGCGCTGTGACGTTCACTGAACCGAGCTCGACCCCGCTGGCGCTGTTGTTGATGGGCCGCGGCCAGGACCTGGCCTCCGAACGGGGCGTGGACTGCCCGGGAGAGCTCCCGCCGGCCTCGGACCCCACCCTGCCCGCAAGGGCATGGGCGGCCAAGCAGGCGCTGGGCGATCGCGTCTTCGTCCTGGGCCACCACTATCAGCGCGACGAGGTGATCCAGTTCGCCGACGTCACCGGGGACTCGTTCAAACTCGCCCGCGAGGCGGCGGCCCGGCCGGACGCGGACTACATCGTCTTCTGCGGCGTGCACTTCATGGCCGAATCGGCCGACATCCTCACCTCACCCAGCCAGCAGGTCGTCCTGCCCGATCTCGCCGCCGGTTGCTCGATGGCCGACATGGCCGAGATCACCCAGGTACGTCAGGCCTGGGACGCCCTCGAACTGGCCGGCGTCGCCGACGCCACGGTGCCGGTGACGTACATGAACTCCACGGCGGCGATCAAGGGGTTCACCGGCGAGCACGGCGGCACGGTGTGCACGTCCTCCAACGCCGAGCGCGCCCTGCGGTGGGCATTGGAGCAGGGCTCGAAGGTGCTCTTCATGCCCGACGAGCACTTGGGCCGCAACACCGCGGTGCGCCAGTTGGGCCTGGGACTCTCGGACTGCGTGCTCTTCGACCCGCGCAAGCCCTCGGGCGGATTGACGGCCCAGCAACTGCAGGACGCGACGATGATCCTGTGGCGCGGGCACTGCTCGGTGCACGGGCGGTTCACCGCTCAGAACGTCGACGACGTGCGGATCCGGGTGCCCGACGTGCAGGTCCTCGTGCATCCCGAGTGCCGCTACGAGGTGGTCGAAAAGGCCGATCTGGTGGGCTCGACCGAATACATCATTGCCACGATCGACGCGGCGCCGCCCGGATCGTCGTGGGCGGTCGGGACCGAACTCAACCTGGTCCGGCGGCTGGCCGCGGCGCATCCGGACAAGAGGATCGTCTTTCTGGAGAAGA
This sequence comes from uncultured Actinomycetes bacterium, assembly GCA_963828015.1. Lineage (GTDB taxonomy): Bacteria > Actinomycetota > Actinomycetes > Mycobacteriales > Jatrophihabitantaceae > CAVPUA01. The sequence continues at coordinate 216,991 of CAWHCD010000006.1, read as the reverse complement.
CGGTCTGCTACTGCTCGACGATGAACCGGATCGACCTCCCGCACCTCGTGTACAGCCTCGAGTCCCTGCAGGCGGGACAGGTCGTCAACCAGATCACCGTCGACCCACTGGTGGCCGCGCACGCCCGCACCGCCCTGGACCGGATGCTCGCGCTGGCCTGACCCGGCCTGACGTCCCGGCTACGCTGGCCCAGTGAGATTGCGCCGCACCGCCGCCGAACCCGAGCCCGAGCCGGAAACCCTCGCCGAGCCCGAAGTCGCCCAGAGCAAGGGCCGCCCGACGCCCAAGCGGCGCGACGCCGCCCCGCGGCGTCAACCGGTGTCGGCGCCGAAGACCACCAAGGAAGCCACCCAGCGCCGCAAGCAGCAGGCCGCCCAGGGCAAGTCCGCGGGCGTCACGGGGGCGCCGGCCCGTTCCAATGTCGAGCTCCGCGAAGCCCGGATGCGCGGTGACGAGGACGCGCTGGCTCGCAAGGACCGCGGCGTCGTGCGCCGGTTCACCCGCAACTACGTCGACAGCCACCGTATGGCGGCGAACTACCTCTTGCTGCTCCTGCCGCTCTACCTCATCACGCTGCGGTTCCCGACCCTCAGCCTGATCCCGGCCGGCCTGCTGGTCATCCTGTTGGGCGAGTGCTACCTGACCGCCCGCAAAGTGCGCGGCCTGGCGATCGCCAAGTTCGGCGAGACGCGCGAAACGACGATGGGACTGACCCTGTACGTGATGGGACGGGCCTACCTGCCACGCAAGTGGCGCGTCCCCAAGCCGCAGCGCAAGATCGGTGACCCGGTCGACTGACCTGATTCAGTCCTGAGCCAGCGACATCGGGCCGTATTCCATCCGTCCGTGCTCGAACAGGCTCACCGACGCCACGCCCTGTTCGAGCAGTTCACGCCAATGCTCACCCAGCCAGGACTCCGCATCGGACTGCGTCGGCTGGCTGGCAGCCGTGACCGGCACGGTGCTGCCCTCGGCGTCATACATGCGCCACGTCCAGGTCATCTGTGCCTCCAGCTGGGATGGGTCTCACTGACACGCTAGCGGCCGGCCGGTCGGGCAGGATGGGCGCCGTGAACCAGTTCACCGCCCAGGCCGAGGACATCGGCTGGCCCGACCACGCCGCCGAATCGGCCGCCGCTGAAGGCGCCGGCCAACTCGGTGAGCTCGACGACCTGTTCCGCTGGATCTGCGGCCGGCAGGGTGCCCACCCGCCCAAGCCCCTCCAGCGACCCCGGCTGGTCGTCTTCGCCGCCGATCACGGCGTCGCCAGCGCAGGGGTCTCCCGCCACGAGCCGGGCTGGGCCGGCCAGGCGGCAGCGCAGATTCGCTCCGGCAGCGCGGGCGTGTCCGCCCTGGCCGAGCGATCCGGAGTCGGCGTTCGCGTCGTGGAACTGGCCGCCAGTGCCCGCATCGACGTCGAGGACGCACTCAGTGAGGTGGCGCTGGCCTCAGCATTGGCGGACGGTCGCCAGTGGGCCGACGACGAGATCGACGCCGGTGCCGATCTGCTGATCGTGGCCGCCGTCGGAGCGGGCACGACCACGGCCGCGTCCGCCGTGATCTCGCTGCTCAGCTCGATCGAGCCGACCCGCTGCGTCGGTCGCGGCAGCGGGATCGATGACGCGGCGTGGATGCGCAAGGCCTCGGCCGTGCGTGATGCCCGGCTCCGCGCCCGCCCGCACCGGTCGGAGCCGGTCGAGCTGTTGCGGGTGGCCGGTGGCGCCGACCTGGCCGCGATGGCCGCGTTCGTCTTGCAGGCCGCGCTACGGCGCACGCCAGTGCTGCTGGACGGCCTCGCCGCGGCCGCGGCGGCGATGGCGGTCGGCTCGGCCGTGCCGCGTGCCGCCAGTTGGTGGCGCGTAGCCCAGCTGACCCCCGAACCGGCCCATGAAGTAGCGGTGGCCCAGCTGATCAGCCCGAGCCCGTTGACCCTGTCCATCACGACCGGCGATGGCACCGGTGGACTGCTCGCCTTCGACCTGATCCAGGCTGCCCTGCAGCTGCGCTCAGCGCCTGGGTGAGCTGCGCTCAGCGCACGTGTGACTCGACGAAGGGCGGCTTGACCACCCGCACCGGGCAAGCCCGGCCGCGAACATCGACGCTGAGCTCGTCCCCTTCGGCCACCGTCGCGGCGAGCAGGGCCAGACCGATGCCGTGCTTGAGCGTGGGCGAGAACGTCCCGCTCGTCACCTCGCCCACGGTCGACCCGGCTGCGTCCAGCACGGCCATGTGGGCACGCGGAATGCCGCGATCGAGCGCGTCCAGGCCCCACAGCAGGCTTTGGGCACCGGACGCCCGCTCGCTCAGCAGGGCATCGCGCCCCCAGAAGGCCGGCTTGGACCAGCCCACGGCCCAGCCCGACCGGGCCTGCACCGGCGAGATCGTCGGTGACAGGTCCTGCCCGTGCAGCGGATAGCCCATCTCGGTCCGCAACGTGTCGCGCGCGCCCAGACCGGCCGGCATCGCGCCGAGCCCGGTCCCGGCGGCGATCAGCGCGTCCCACAGCGCCTCTGTGTCGGCCCAAGCCGGGATGAGTTCGTAGCCGTGCTCACCGGTATAGCCGGTGCGGCAGACGCGCACGGCCCGACCGTCGAAGGTGGCGTCCACGTAGCCCATGTACGGCTGTTGGGTCGGCAGCCCGAGCCGCTCGAGCAGCTCGACCGAGCGCGGGCCCTGCACGGCCAGGACGCCGAATTGCTCGTGCTGATCCGTGACCGTGACCGCGTCCGGCGCGGCCGCGACCAATAGCGCGACGACCTGAGCGGTGTTGGCCGCGTTGGGCACGAGGAACACCTCGTCGGGATCGAGCAGATAGGCGATCAGGTCGTCGATCACTCCCCCGGACTCGGTACAACACAAGGTGTATTGCGCCTGGCCGGGCTGGATGCGAGCCAGGTCATTGGTCAGGCAGGTGTTGACGAAGGCGGCCGCCCCCGGGCCGCGAACCGTCGCCTTGCCCAGGTGGGACACGTCGAAGATCCCGACCGCCTCGCGCACCGCGGCGTGCTCCTTGAGTACGCCGCCGCCGCTCGCGGTGTACTCGATCGGCATCTCCCACCCGCCGAAATCGGCCAGCTTGGCCCCGAGAGCGACATGGCGATCGAAGAGCGGCGAACGCTTGAGGTCGGTCATAGCCAGCAGCCTAGAGGCCCCTAGGATCTGCTCCATGCCTTCGATCAAGCTCGTCGACGCCGCGCTCGAACCCACCGCCGCGGTGGTGGTCGGCGCCTTCAGCGCCGCCGCCGGTTCCGCGCCCGAACTCGACGCGGCCGCTCGCTCGATCGACCGCGCGCTGGGCGGACGGCTGGCCGCTGCGCTGCGCGCCGCCGGCAGCACCGGTGCCGCCGATGAAACGACCAAGATCCCCACCCTCGGGTTGGCGCGCTTCCCCCTGGTCGTTGTCGCCGGGCTGGGGCGAAAGGACGGCGACCTGGGCGCGGAGCAGGCGCGCCGGGCCGCCGGCGCGGCGCTGCGGGCGATCTCCGGAGCCGCGCGGGTGCACATCGCGTTGGGGCCGGACCAGCTCGCCCCCGCGGTCGCCGAGGGTGCGCTGCTGGGCGCCTACCGCTTCACCAAGTACAAGAGCAACCCGGCGCCCACCGCGCTTACCCGCATCGACGTTGCCGTCACCGCACCCCGCGATGCCGCCCTGCGCAAGGCGATCCGGCGGGCCGAGACGGTCGCCGCCGGTGTCGTGTTCGCGCGTGACCTGGTCAACACCCCGCCCAACGACCTGTACCCGGCCACCCTGGCCGAACGAGCCGCCACAGCCGCCGAAGCGGCCGGCGTCACCGTCGAGATCCTGGACGAGCGGGCGCTGCGGAGGGGCAAGTTCGGCGCCATCCTCGCGGTCGGATCCGGCTCGGTACGTCCACCCCGGCTGGTGCGTCTCACCTACCGGCCGGCCCGTCCGCGCGCCAAGGTGGCCCTCGTGGGCAAGGGGATCACCTTCGACTCCGGCGGCCTGAACATCAAGCTGGCCAATATGTCCTGGATGAAGTCGGACATGGGTGGCGCGGCGGCGGTGATCGCCTCGGTGATCGCCGCGGCCCAGCTGCGCCTGCCGATCGAGGTCATCGCGACCGTCCCGATGGCCGAGAACATGCCCTCGGGAACGTCCTACCGGCCCTCGGACGTCCTGACCCTGCGGGGCGGGCGGACGGTCGAGGTCGGCGACACCGATGCCGAGGGCCGGCTGATCCTGGCCGACGCCATCGTCCGGGCCAGCGAGGACAACCCCGACTACCTCATCGAGACCTCCACCCTCACCGGCGCGCAACTGGTCGCGCTCGGGCCCCGCGTGATCGGCGCGATGGGTGACGAGGCCTTCCGTGACCGGGTCAGCGCCAATGGCAACGCCAACGGTGAGGCGGTCTGGTCCATGCCACTGCCGCCCGAGCTACGCGCCGGCCTGGACTCCCCGGTCGCCGACCTGGTCAACATCAGCGGTGATCGATGGGGCGGGATGCTCGTGGCCGGACACTTCCTGGGCGATTTCGTGCCCGCCGGGCTGCCCTGGGTCCACCTGGACATCGCCGGTCCGGGCTGGAACCTCGGGGGTGCGCACGACTACACGCCCAAGGGCGGCACAGGCGCCGTCGTCCGGACGATCGTGGCCACGCTCGAGGACCTGGCCGGCTAGCTCGCCGGGCCGCCACCCTTGGGGACTCCGGTTTCACCCATCGCCTTGCGGCGGGCCGTCCAGTCCCGCATGCGTTGCGGATAGCCGACATGGGCGACGTCATAGATCGGCATGGCGTTCTTGCGGGCGAAGTCACGGGCGGCCTGCGGGTCGGGCACCCGCCGCCGCGTCCACTCCCCGGTGGCGGCCACCAGCACGACGGTGGTCTCGGTCACGGCCGTCCGCGGCTCGAGGTAGCCCTCGACGCCCTCACGGGAGGCCAGGAACGCCTTCAGGTGTTCCAGATCGGCCGAATCCGCACTGCGCAGCGTCCCAGGTCGAGTCTTGTTGCGTCCGAACATTGCTACCCCGATGATCCCTTCACCGCCGCGGCGCTGGGTGCGTCGCCACCCGATAATGACACCTGTCGCAGAGAAATGACTTGGATGATCCCGTCGCTTGCCGACGTTCTCAGCTAGGGCAAGATAGACAACGAGACGGCCGCGAGGCCAACGACGAAGCACGGGAGCCAACGCAGTGACCGATCACCAGTCCGACCTCGTCATCCTGGGCGGCGGCAGCGGCGGGTATGCCGCGGCGCTACGGGCCGCTGAGCTCGGCAAATCCGTCGTCCTCGTCGAGAAGGACAAGGTCGGCGGCACCTGCCTGCATCGCGGCTGCATCCCGACCAAGGCCCTGCTGCACGCCGGCGAGATCGCCGACGGTGCGCGAGAGAGCGAACAGTTCGGCGTCAAGGCGACCTTCGAGGGCATCGACATGCCGGCGGTGAACAACTACAAGGACACCGTCATCGGACGCCTCTACAAGGGCCTTCAAGGACTGGTTAAGAGCCGGGGCATCACTGTCGTCGAGGGCGCGGGCCGGCTGACCGGCGCCAAGACGGTCACCGTCGGCGCCGACACCTACACCGGTACGAACGTCATCCTGGCCACCGGCTCGTACTCGCGAACCCTGCCGGGACTGCAGTTGGACGGCACGCGCGTCCTGGCCAGCGAACACGCCTTGGAGCTGGACCACGTGCCGGCATCGGCCGTCGTGCTCGGCGGCGGGGTGATCGGCTGCGAGTTCGCGAGCGCCTGGACCTCGTTCGGCACTAAGGTCACCATCGTCGAGGCGCTGCCGCATCTGGTGCCCCTGGAGGATGAGGCGAACTCCAAGCTGCTCGAGCGGGCGTTCCGCCGGCGCAAGATCGACTTCAAGCTGGGCGTGCGGTTCGAGCGCGTCGAGCCGACCGACTCGGGTGTGCGCGTGCACCTGGAAGGCGGCGACACGATCGACGCCGAGCTGCTGTTGGTCGCGGTGGGCCGCGGGCCCACATCGGCCGATCTGGGCTACGAGGAGAACGGCATCACCCTCGACCGCGGCTTCGTGGTCGTCGATGAGTTCTGCCGCACCAGCGTCGAGGGTGTGTACGCGGTCGGCGATCTGATCCCGACGCTGCAACTGGCCCACGTCGGCTTCCAGGAGGGCATCCTGGTCGCCGAGCACATCGCTGGGCTGCCAGTCGTCCCGATCGACTACGCCGGCGTACCTCGCATCACCTACTCCGAGCCCGAGGTGGCCTCCGTCGGGCTGACCGAGGCGCAGGCCGCGGAGCGCCTCGGTGCCGACAAGATCACCACGCTGACCTACGACCTGGGCGGCAACGGCAAGAGCCAGATCCTCAAGACGGCGGGCGCGGTCAAGCTCGTGGCCGAGAAGGACGGTCCAGTGCTCGGCGTGCACATGGTCGGCGCGCGCGTCGGAGAGTTGATCGCCGAAGCGCAGTTGATCTACAACTGGGAGGCGCTGCCCGCTGAGGTCGCGACCTTCATCCACCCGCACCCATCGCAGTCGGAGGCCATCGGCGAGGCTCACCTGGCCCTCGCCGGCAAGCCGCTGCACGTCCACGGCTAGTACAGACTTCACCCACCGCACCTCTTGAAGGAGAAATAACCCCATGCCGGTCTCCGTAGTCATGCCGCGCCTCGGCGAGAGCGTTACCGAGGGAACCGTCACCCGCTGGCTCAAAGCCGAGGGTGATCGCGTCGAGGCCGACGAACCACTGCTCGAGGTGTCGACGGACAAGGTCGACACCGAGGTCCCGTCGCCGGCCGGCGGCATCCTGCTGTCCATCAAGGTGGCCGAGGACGAGACCGTCGACATCGGCGTCGAGCTGGCGATCATCGGAGACGCTGCTGGCTCCGAGCCGGCCGCTGCGGCCGAGCCCGAGCCGGCGGCAGCTCCAGAGCCCACCCCGGCACCGGAACCGGTGGCCGCCGCACCGACACCCCCGCCCGCGCCGCCGGCCCCGGCACCCGCTCCGGCACCGGCTGCGCCCCCGGCCCCCGCGCCCGTGGCGGCCGCACCGGCACCCGCGCCGGCACCGGCACCTGCTCCCGCTCCTGCTCCTGCCCCGGTGGCATCAGTGGACGCCACCGACGACGACGAGGCCACCGCCACGTACGTCACCCCGCTGGTCCGCAAACTGGCCAGCGAACACGGCGTCGATCTGAGCACCATCACCGGCACCGGCATCGGCTCGCGCATTCGAAAGTCCGACGTCCTGGCCGCAGCCGAAGCCAACCGTGCGGCCAGCGTGGCCGCCGCGGCACCCGCCCCGGCCGCCCCTGCTCCCGCGGCCAGCGCTCCCGCCGCGAGCGCTCCCGCCGCGAGTGCCCCGGCTGCGAGTGCTCCGGCGCCCGCCGAGTCGAGCGCTCCGACCCCGGTGCCCGACCACCCGCTGCGTGGGCGGACAGAGAAGCTCACCCGGATGCGTCAGGTGATCGCCGCCCGCATGGTCGAGTCGCTGCAGGTCTCGGCCCAGCTCACCACCGTGGTCGAGGTCGACGTCACCAAGATCGCGCGGCTGCGCCAGCAGGCCAAGGCCGGCTTCGAACAGCGCGAAGGCGTCAAGCTCACCTTCCTGCCCTTCTTCGCGGCGGCCGCGATCGAGTCGCTCAAGGCCCATCCGGTCGTGAACTCCTCGCTCAACCTCGAGGACAAGACGGTCACCTATCACGACACCGTCAATCTCTCGATCGCCGTCGACACCGAACGCGGCCTGGCCGTCCCGGTGATCCACGACGCCGGCGACCTGAACCTGGCCGGGATCGCCCGCAAGATCGCCGATCTGGCCGAGCGCACCCGGTCCAACAAGATCAATCCGGACGAGGTGACAGGCGGCACATTCACCCTCACCAACACCGGCAGCCGGGGCGCCCTCTTCGACACGCCGATCATCAACCAGCCTCAGGTCGCCATCCTGGGCACCGGGAGTGTCGTCAAGCGGGCGGTCGTCGTCGATGACCCCAACCTGGGCGAGACGATCGCGATTCGGTCGATGATCTACCTGGCGCTGTCCTACGACCACCGCATCGTCGACGGAGCGGACGCCGCTCGATTCCTGGCCACCATGAAGGAACAGCTCGAGGCGGCCCGCTTCGAACGGGCGCTCGGTCTGGCCTAACACCAGTGAAGGTCGTTCTCGCTGGAGCCTCGGGCCTGATCGGCTCAGCGCTGCGCGAGCGCCTGCTCGCCGAGGGTCATGAGCTGACGATCCTGGTCCGCCGCGCGCCGGTCGGGCCCGAGGAACGGCAGTGGGACCCGCAGCGGCGCGAGCTGGATCCGGCGGTGCTGATCGGCGCCGATGCGGTGATCTGCCTGTCCGGTGCCGGTGTGGGTGATCATCGCTGGAGCGAGACCTATCGGCAGACGATCCGCTCCAGCCGAGTCGAGCCGGTGGCCACCCTGGCCGACGCGGTGGCCGGCGTGGACTCTCCGCCGGTCCTGCTGTGCGCGTCGGCCGTCGGCTATTACGGCGATACCGGCGATCGACGGGTGAACGAGACCTCGCCGAGCGGTCACAGCTTTCTGGCCGAGGTCTGCCGTGATTGGGAAGCGGCGGCCGACCCGGCCCGGGCAGCCGGCGTACGCGTGGTCCACCTGCGCACCGGACTGGTGATCGGTCCGGGCGGCCTGCTCGGCCGGCTGCGGCCGCTGTTCGCGCTCGGCGTCGGTGGCCGGCTGGGAAACGGCCGGCAATATATGCCCTGGATCTCCCTCACCGACGAGGTTTCCGCCATCGAGTTCTGCTGGCGGAATCCGGCCATCGAAGGTCCGGTCAACCTCGTCGGCCCCGATCCGGTGACCAATAGCGAGTTCACCCAGGTGCTGGCCCGCGTGCTGCATCGTCCGGCTCTGCTGCCGGTGCCCAAGGCGGCCCTGCGCGTGGCTCTCGGCGACTTCGCCGAAGAGGCCCTGGCCAGCCAACGGGTGGTGCCCGGGGTGCTCGACGCGCACGGCTTCCAGTTCACCCACGAGGACCTCGAGGCGGCCCTGCGCTCGGCGCTCTAAGTCTGTGCGCGCACCGAGTCGATGAGGTAGTTCCCGCCCCGATGCACCAGCCCGATCCGCAACGGCGTCGCCGCGACACCAGCCGTCGGAGCGCTCGGTTGCGCACCACAGCGCAGCTGCGACGGGGCCAGCTGCGCCGACGCCTGCACGATCACCTCCGCGCTCGACGCGGCCGAAACCAGCCGCACGTCGCGATAGGTCGTCTGGACGCCGAGCAGTCCACAGCCGGCCGGGACGAGCCGGGCGATCTGCGCCGCGTCCTGCGACTGCAGCTGGGCCGAGGCGTAGACCTGCGCGAGCAGCTCGGGCCGACGCTGGGCGAAGGCGGCTTCGCGGACCGCGTCCAGCGCGGTCAGCGTCGCGCCGAAATCGGTCGCCGTCCTCGGAGCGGCCGAACGGGTCGGGCCGGCGCGATAGGCCACTCCCGCGCCGGCCAGGGCCAGCAGCAGGACGACGGCGACCAGGCCGAGCGGCCGCCACCGGCGCCACCAGCGAACCGGTGACGGGGGCGCCAGCGCGATCCGCACCCCGTGCGTCAGCAGACCCCGATCGGGCGCAGTCGGCAGCGGGCGCTCGAACCGTGGCCGTCCGGGCGCGGGGCTGATCGCGGGAGTGGGCACGGCAGCGCGCCGATGCCGCCCACCGGCTGGCGGAAGCGGCTCGGGACGCGGACGGCCGGCCCGTACGTCGATCGGGACGAGCGGGACGCTCAGCCGCACGTCGAGCGCGAACTCGGCCGCGCTGGGGCGGCGATGGGCCTCGCGATCCAGCGCCGACAGCAGGACCGTGGCCAGTTCCGGCGGCACGTCGGCAAGTCGCTGCGCCAGGTCGGCCGGCTGAGCACTGCGAGCCCGGGCGAGCAGTTCGGGCGTCGACCCCGCACCCCACACCGGCGTGCCCGTGAGCGCGTGGAATGCCACCGCGGCCAGGGAGAAGACGTCACCGGAGGTGTGGGCCAGCCCGCCGGCCGCGATCTCCGGGCACAGGTAGGCCGCGGTGGCCCGACCGGGCGCGTCGGTGCCGGCCAGTCGAGCGGCGCCGAAGTCGGTGAGCAGCGCCAACCCGAACGAGGTGAGCAGCACATTGCCGGCACTGACATTGCCGTGGACGACCCGGCGTCCGTGCGCGTAGGCCAGCGCTGCTCCGGCGACCGAGATCAGGGTGGCCACCTCTCCCGGCGCCAACTGCCCGCGCGCCTGCAGCAGGTCCCGTACCGACCCGGCGTCGGCCAGATCGAGTACCAGCACGATCGCGTCCCTGGTCGCAATCACCTCGTGGATGCGGATCAGGTTGGCGTGGTCGAGGTTGGCGAGCACTGCCGCCTCGGCCCGCGCCGCCTGACGCTGCTCAGGGTCGGGGGCGAGCACCTTCTTCAGTGCCACCGGCGCGCCAGTACGGATCGCCCGCCCCCGCCACACCTCACTGGACTCGCCGTAGCCGATCAACTGTTCGGCGACGTAGCCCGAGATCCTCCAGGTCATGTACCGACGTTAGGCCCAAACCCACTGATCCTGCCCAAAGTTGTCCACAACCCTTGCCGCGTACGCTGGGCAGATGTCCGAACTTCGGGTGTTGCGCGCCGGACTGGTGCCCTACGAACAGGCCTGGAAGACCCAGCGCGACCTGCACGCGGCCCGGGTCGAGGACACGATCCCCGACACCGTGCTATTGCTCGAACATCCACCGGTCTACACCGCCGGCAAGCGCACCCGACCCGAAGAGCGACCGTTCGACGGCACGCCGGTCATCGACGTCGACCGCGGTGGAAAGATCACCTGGCACGGCCCTGGGCAGCTCGTGGGCTACCCGATCCTGGCCCTCCATGACCCGATCGACGTCGTGGCCTACGTGCGCCGGCTCGAGACCCTGCTCATCGACGTCTGCGCCGAAGTGGGGGTCGAGGCGGTTCGGGTCGAGGGCCGAAGCGGGGCCTGGCTGCCCGCCGATGCCCTTCGCCCGGCCCGCAAGGTGGCCGCCATCGGGGTCCGGGTCGCCAAGGGCGTCACGCTGCACGGCTTCGCGATCAACGCCAATCCCGACCTCAGCGCGTTCTCCAACATGATCCCCTGCGGCATCACCGATGCCGGCGTGACCTCGCTGTCGGCCGAGCTGGGCCGCGACGTCACCGTCGCCGAGATCCAGCCCATCGTCGAGGCCCACCTGCCCACCCTGCTCGAGTTGGCGCTTGCCGCCGATCGCTGAGGGCCGGGCGATGGCTCGGCACACCCGCTCCCCCGGTGGGCGCCTGGCCCGCCTGAGTGCCGTAGCCGTGCTCTGGCTGGCCGGGCTCGGGGTCGGTTTCTACGCGATCTTGAGCGTCGGCGCGCGGTATGGGTGCGCCGCGAACGACAACGCCCTGGCCTGCCGATCCAGTGGCACGGCATTGGGGGTGCTGATCATCATCGCGGTCGTGCTGGTCGTCAGTGCGGGAACGGTGCTGGCCCAGGACGCTGTGGGCTGGCGCCGACGGGTCGGGCTGGTCGTCGCCGCGCTGATCCTGCTGGGCCTGTGCCTGCTGGCCGCGCACGCCCTGCTGGCCACGGTCTGACTACCCGCGCGCGTACGCTCGACAGGTGACGACAGCCCGCAAGATGCTGCGCATCGAAGCCCGCAACGCGACGACGCCGATCGAACGCAAGCCCGAGTGGATCAAGACGCGGGCCAGGATGGGGCCCGAATACACCGAGCTGCACGCGCTGGTGAAACGCGAAGGCCTGCACACGGTGTGCCAAGAGGCCGGGTGCCCGAACATCTACGAATGCTGGGAAGACCGCGAGGCCACATTCCTGATCGGCGGCGACCAGTGCACCCGGCGCTGTGACTTCTGCCAGATCGACACCGGCAAGCCGCTGGCCCTGGACCGCGACGAACCGCGACGGGTGGCCGAGAGCGTTCAGGCAATGGGGCTGCGTTACGCCACGGTCACCGGCGTGGCCCGCGACGACCTCGCCGACGGCGGGGCCTGGCTGTACGCCGAGACGGTGCGACGCATTCACGAGCTCAATCCGGGCACCGGCGTCGAACTGCTCGCGCCCGATTTCAACGCGGTGGCCGAGCAACTGAGCGAAGTCTTCGCCTCCCGGCCCGAGGTGTTCGCGCACAACGTCGAGACCGTGCCGCGGATCTTCAAGACCATCCGCCCCGGCTTCCGCTACGAGCGCTCGCTCGACGTCATCCGGGCCGCGCGGGCTCAGGGCCTGGTCACCAAGTCCAACCTGATCCTCGGACTGGGCGAGGAGCGGGCCGAGATCAGCCAGGCGCTGACCGATCTGCACGACGCGGGTTGTGAGTTGATCACCATCACGCAGTACCTGCGGCCCTCGCCCCGGCACCACCCGGTCGCAGCGGTGGGTCAAGCCCGACGAGTTCGTCGAGCTGCGCGAGGAGGCCGAGGACATCGGCTTCGCCGGCGTGCTGAGTGGGCCGTTGGTGCGTTCGTCCTACCGGGCCGGCCGGCTGTATCAGCAGGCCATCACGGCGCGGGGCTAGTTCCCCGGCACCGTATCCTGGGCGCTATGGCCAAGGCAGCAACGGGTAAGCCCCCGAAACCCACGCGCGAACAGAAGAAGCTGGCGCGGGCAGCCGGCCGGCAAAAGCGACGCGAGGGCTGGAACGATTTCTGGGGGGCGTTCAAGCTCACCCGGCAGGAAGACCCTCGGTTCATCCCGTATCTGGTCCTGGCCGGCGTCGTGGCCGGTGCGGCCGTATTCGCCGTCACCTACCTGGTCACGCACAAGCTCTACATCGCGATCCCCATGACGCTCATCGGCATGGCCGTCGCGATGATGGCGCTGTTCAGCCAGCGGGTGCAGCGGATGACCTTCGCCAAGGCCGAAGGCCAACTCGGCGCGGCCCAGTGGGTGCTGCAGAACCGCTTGCGCGGCGACTGGCGCACCGAGGAAGCCATCGCGGCCAACGCCCAGATGGACCTGGTGCATCGAGTCATCGGCCGTCCGGGCGTCGTCCTGGTCGGCGAGGGTTCGCCGCCACGGGTGCGCGTTCTCATCGCCCAGGAGAAGAAGAAGATCGCGCGCGTGGCCGGCGAAACGCCGATCTATGACTTCGTGGTCGGCACCGAGGACGGCACCCTGCCGCTGCGCAAACTCAGCACCACCATCACCAAACTGCCGCGCAACCTGGACAAGTCCGAGGTCGCCGCGCTCGAAAAGCGTCTCGCCGCCTTGGGCGTCCGTCGGGCCCCGCTACCGCAGGGTCCGATGCCGGCCGGAGCCAAGACCCGCAACGTCCAGCGGGCGGTTCGCCGCCGCTCGTGAGCGCGCTGCCCCGTTCTGATCACGGCGAGCAGGCCTACCGCGGCGAGCGACTGGGTCTGCCCGCAGACGGGCCCGGCTCGATCGCCGAGTACGGCCCGCGTATCGCCGCCTTCCTGGTCGACTGCCTGGCCGCCGGGCTGGTCGCAGCCCTGTTCGTCGCCCTCATCGGGCACCATTCGGGCACCGACGCGCTGCCACAGAACTGGAGCCTCATCCCCTTGGCGGTGGACTACGTCGCCGGCCCGGTGCTCACCGGACGCACGCTGGGCATGTACCTCACCGGCGTGCGACTCGTTCGGGTCCCCCGCAACGTCGCCGTCGATCCGTGGCGGGCCTTCATCCGCCTGCTGCTACTCGTGCTCATTGTGCCGGCGGTGATCACCGATCGAGACCGCCGCGGACTGCACGATCGAGTCGCCGGGACGGCAGTTGTCCGGGCCTGAGCAACTTCGCGTCAACTGGCGGGATAGGCTCGGGCGAACTGAGTTCATAGTCACTGTTGTAGGGCCCGTGCCAGTCGCAGGCCCCGAGTTATCGGAGGACGGATGTTCGCAAACGCCGAAGAGGTCCTGAACTACATCAAGGCCGAGAACGTCGAGTTCATCGACATCCGATTCACCGATCTGCCCGGCGTCCAACAGCATTTCAACGTGCCGGCGTCGAACTTCAACGAGACCTCCTTCACCGAGGGCCAGATGTTCGACGGATCCTCCATTCGGGGCTTCGCCGCGATCCACAAGTCCGACCTCAAGTTGATCCCGGATCCGGCCACCGCCTATCTCGACCCGTTCCGCAAGGCCAAGACCCTCAACATCAACCACTCCATCGTCGAGCCCCGCACCGGCGAGGTTTATGACCGTGACCCGCGGCAGGTGGCCAACAAGGCCGAGGCGTATCTGAAGACGACCGGCATCGCTGACACCGTCTACTTCGGCCCCGAGGCCGAGTTCTACATCTTCGACGAGGTGCGCTACGAGTCGAAGATGAACGGCGGCATGTACTTCGTCGACTCCGAGGAAGGCGCCTGGAACACCGGCCGCGAGGAGTCCGGGGGCAACCTGGGCTACAAGACGACGGTGAAGGGCGGCTACTTCCCGGTCAGCCCCTACGACCACCACGCCGACCTGCGCGATGAGATCAGCACCGAGCTGATGAACGCCGGCCTCAAGCTCGAGCGGGCCCACCACGAGGTCGGCACGGGCGGCCAAGCCGAGATCAACTACCAGTTCGACACGTTGACCCACGCCGCCGACCAGATCCTGCTGTTCAAGTACATCGTCAAGAATGTCGCCTGGCGCAACGGCAAGTCGGCCACGTTCATGCCCAAGCCGCTCTTCGGTGACAACGGCTCGGGCATGCACTGCCACCAGTCGTTGTGGAAGGACGGCGAACCGCTGTTCTACGACGAACTCGGTTACGCCGGCCTCTCCGATATCGCGCGCTGGTACGTCGGTGGGCTGCTGCGCCACGCCAAGTCCGCCCTGGCGTTCACCAACCCGACCGTGAACTCCTATCACCGGCTGGTGCCCGGGTACGAGGCACCGGTCAACCTGGTCTACTCGGCCGGCAACCGCTCGGCCTGCATCCGGGTGCCCATCACCGGCACAAGCCCGAAGGCCAAGCGCATCGAGTACCGGGTGCCCGACCCTTCGGCCAACCCCTACCTGGCTTTTTCCGCGATGTTGATGGCCGGAATCGACGGCATCAAGAACAAGATCGAGCCGCCGACCCCGATCGACAAGGACCTGTACGAGCTCCCCCCGGACGAGGCGGCGGCCATCCCGCAGGTGCCGGGGTCGCTGGCCGAGGTCCTGGTCGAACTCGAGAACGACCATGACTACCTGCTCGAGGGCGGCGTCTTCACCGAGGACCTCATCGCCACCTGGATCAACTACAAGCGCGTGAACGAGGTCGACCCGGTCCGGCTGCGCCCGCACCCGTATGAGTTCGACCTGTACTACAACATCTAGCAACGAGCCGACCGGCAGTTACTCCTTCGCGGTCCGATCGTGACTCTCATCTGACGGTGAGGCACCAAAGCAGGCACTGACAGTGCCCACCGATCGGATCCGTGAACCTTGGTTTCTCGGCCGGGGTAGCGCTCACCGCCAGAATGTCGTAAACTCTGCGTTAACCGCTGTTCGATGAGCTGCGGCCATGGGGGTACGGAGATTGACGATGGGAGCCCCATGACCGCCGGCCTGCACCTGCTGCATCCGACTCGCGACACGGCTCCCCGCCCGTACCAGCATCTGCTCGAACCGGGTGCCATCCAGACCGTGTTCCAGCCCATCGTCGACGTCGCGACCGGCGCGATCGTTTCGGCCGAGGCGCTGAGCCGCTTCGGTAGCCGTCGCCTGCACGTTTCCGAGGTCTTCGCCATCGCCGAGGTAGAGGGCTGGGCCCCGCGCCTTGAAGCGGCCTGCCTGCGTGCGGCCATGGCCAATCGGGCTGCCCTCCCGTCGAACGTGATGATGAGCGTGAACGTCAGCCCGGACATGCTCAGCCACCCTTCGGTACAGCGCGTCCTACGCGGCGACCTGTCCGGTCTGGCCATCGAGATCACCGAGAACGCGGCCCGCAACATCGTGGCGTTGCAGGATGCGCTGGCCGACATCCGCCGCCGCGGCGGCAAGATCGTCATCGACGACGCGAGCAGCGGCTACGCCGGGCTGCTTCGCCTGAGCACGCTTGCGCCCGGACGTCGTGAAGATCGACCGCAGCCTGGTCACCGGCGCGCGCGGCGATGACGTACGCAGCGTCGTCATCGATGCCCTGGTGAACCTCTCGCACCGCATCGGGGCCCGAGTTGTCGGTGAAGGCGTCGAGACCCTCGACGACCTGATCGGGCTGGCCGAGCTGAACGTCGACTACGCGCAGGGCTGGGTGACCGGTGTCCCGGCCGAGCGCCTGCCGGCCACCATGCCCGAAGTCGTGCGGACCTGCCGGGCCTCGCGGCGCGCCATGATGTCCGGCGATCTACTCGCCTCGCGCGACGGCCTGGCGGGAGTCCACATCATCACGACTGCGCTCACCGCCAGCACCGACCCGGCCCAGCTGCGTGAGGTCCTCACGGCCGCGTCGGCCGAACTCGGGGTCGACGCGATCGACCTGTCGCTGCTGCGCGACGACGGGCTGCTGCACGAGATCACGACGGTCGGCGATGAGCTGGATCGCCGCGCCTACCGCGTCTCCGACT
Organism: uncultured Actinomycetes bacterium; assembly: GCA_963828015.1. Classification (GTDB taxonomy): domain Bacteria; phylum Actinomycetota; class Actinomycetes; order Mycobacteriales; family Jatrophihabitantaceae; genus CAVPUA01. The sequence goes on along the minus strand of CAWHCD010000006.1, from coordinate 200,541 downwards.
TCCCGGCCACGCAGGAAGCGATCCGCACGAACTCCACGATCGAGGCGCACGTCCAGGACCCGGAGAGCGATCTGGCCGAGCGCGAGCTGCTGGCCCGCGACAACTACGCCAGCCTGCTGCTCACGCCGGTCGTCGCCTCCGGTCGCACGCTGGGCATCCTCGAACTCTCGACCCGGGTCCACCGGCAGTGGACCAGCGCCGACATCGCCCGGGCGCGGACAGTCGCCGATCACGTGGCCAGCTCGTTGCTGCGCATGTCGCTGCTCACTGCCGTCAGCTGAGCCCAGAATTGGTTCAGCCCGCGGTCAGGTGGCTCCCCCTCCGAGACCTGATCGCGAGCTGACCAACGCGACGGGTTGAGTTCGAAGATCTTCGTACCCCCGTATCGGAGATGCTTCGACCTGCGTTCCGCCACTACCTCTGATCTTGGCCCGATACTCGTCAGTACTTAAGCTCCCGACGTGATCTTGACAGGATCCTGACACAAGGCATTACGGCTCGTAGCCGAGAGCCAACTGTCCGTCCCGAAGAATTTCCGATCGCCATGATTGTGCTGATGGTCGTGCTCATTCGACCCGCAAATCGAGACATCTTCGGGCCGCTCGACCGTCTTCTGGACAGAGGCCGGTGGGTTCGGGGGAGCCGGCCTTCAGGGGTCGGCGGTCGCGCCAGCGGCCAGCCGCCGACACCGACCACATCAGCCGGCCACCTCGGTCCAGGCGCTGGCCGCGGCCGCACTGCGCTCGACCGCGTCGAGCACGAACTGCACGCCCAGGCCATCACGGAAGCTCGGCGTCGGGTCGACTCCGGCCGCGATGGCGTCCAGTAGATCCTTGGCCTGGTTGGCGAAGGTGTGTTCGTAACCCAGGCCGTGCCCCGGCGGCCACCAGCCCGACAGATACGGATGGTCGGCCTCGGTCGCCTGGATGCGGCGGAACCCGGCATCCGCGGCCGGCACGGTCCCGTCGAAGACATGCAGCTCGTTCATCGATTCGAAGTCGAAGGCGAGGCTACCCAGCGAGCCGTTGAGCTCGATGCGCATCGCGTTGCGGCGCCCGAGCGCCATCCGAGTCGCCTCATAGGTGGCCACCGCGCCGCCATCGAGGCGGGCGATGAACAGCGCCGCGTCGTCGACGGTCACGGGCCCTCGACCGGACCCGGATGGCAGTGGACGCTCGGCGATGAACGTCTCGGTCAGGGCGCTCACGCCGGTGATTCGCTGGCCGCTCAGGTATTGCGTCAGGTCGACGATGTGGGCACCGATATCACCCAGCGCCCCCGAGCCGGCCAGCTCGCGCTGTAGCCGCCACACCAGCGGAAAGTCCGGGTCGGTGATCCAGTCCTGCAGGTAGGCCGCCCGGATGTGCCGGACCTGGCCCAGCCGCCCGGCCTCGATCAGCTGACGGGCCAGGACCAACGCCGGTGTGCGACGGTAGCTGAACCCGACCATCGAGCGCACGCCCCGCTCGCGGGCGGATTCCGCGGCCAGCACCATCCGCTCGGCCTGTTCGATCGTGTTGGCCAACGGCTTCTCGCACAGCACATGCTTGCCCGCCTCGAGGGCGCTGACGGCGATGTCGACGTGCGAATCCCCCGGCGTACAGATGTCGATCAGATCGATGTCCTCGCGTTCGATCAGACGCCGCCAGTCGGTCTCGCTCGACGCCCACCCGAAGTGACGCCCCGCCGCGGCCACCGCGCCCGCATCACGCCCGGCGATCGCGGTCATCACCGGTTCGAGCTCTAGGTCGAAGGCGTGCCCAACGGTGCGCCAGGCCTGGGAGTGGATCTTGCCCATGAAGCCGTAACCGACCATGCCGATGCGCAGCGATCGCGTCATTGCATCCCGCCTGCCTGTCGAAGGAACCCTTGTCGACACGAGTCGATCACGACAGGCCCGAATGTGAACACGCAGGGGCCGGATGAGGGTCGTGTTCACGGCGGTGTGATATCTGATGGGCATGATCGTTGACTGCGCGCACTACCTGGACGGCCGCCGGCAGGGCGACGGGAACATGTCGCTGCAAGAGGCCGCCGAACAGTGCCGTCGAGGTGGCTTCGTCTGGGTCGGCCTGTTCGAGCCCTCGCGCGAGGAGATGGACGAGGCCAAGCGCAGCTTCGGCCTGCACGAGTTGGCGGTGGAGGACGCCGAGACCGTGCACCAGCGCCCCAAGCTCGAGGAGTACGACCGCGACGTGCACCTGGTGATCTTGCGGACGGCGCGCTATGACGATGAACGCGAAGAGCTCGACTTCGGCGAGATCAGCGTCTTTCTCGGCCCGTCGTTCGTGATCACGGTGCGCCAGGGGGCCGCCGGCGATCTGCGCAGCGCTCGGACCCGGCTGGAGCACCGGCCGGCGCTGCTCGATGACGGCAGCTTCTCCGCGCTGTGGGCGGTGATGGATCAGGTGGTCGACAGTTACGCCCCGATCGTGACCGAACTCGAACGCGACATCGAGCAGGTCGAGGCCACCGTCTTTTCCGGCGAGGTCGCTCCGACCGAGCGGATCTACTCCCTGCGCCGCGAGGTGGCCGACTTCTACCGGGCCGTCCACCCGCTGCTGGCCGTGGTCGTCACCGCCGAGCGGCGAATGCGCGACACCGGGCTGCTCCCCTACTTCCGCGATATCCGCGAGCACCTGCTGATGGTCAGCGAGGACATCGCCGCCCAGCGCGACGTTCTCGCGACCGTCTTCGAAGCCAATCTGACCGTCATCTCCGTCGAGCAGACCAAGATCAGCGTGCGCCAGAACGCGAGCATGGAACAGCTGACCCGGATCGCCACAGTGTTCCTGCCGCTGACCTTCGTCACTGGCTTCTTCGGCCAGAACTTCGGTTGGCTCGTCGACCACATCGACGGCCCGTGGGAGTTCCTGCTCTACGGGATCGGCGGTCTGCTGTTGCCCTGCCTGCTGCTGTACATGTGGTTTCGCCGCCAACGCCCCGCTGCGGACTAGGCGTTGCGCTCCCGGATCCGCGGAATGATCTCCTCGCCGTACAGGCGCAGGAACTTCTCCTGATCCGGTCCGGGCGCATGGAAGACCAGATGCGTGAAGCCGAGATCGACGTAGCGCTGAATCGACTCCACGTGCTCCTCGGGGTCGGTGGACACGATGAACCGGCTGGCCGTCTTGGTGGCCGGCAGTTCGTCGGCCAGGCGCTGCATCTCGACCGGGTCCTCGACGCCGACCTTCTGCTCGGGAGTCAGCGCCAGCGCCCCCCAGTAGCGCGTCGCCTCCATCGCCGCGTCCCGATCGTGGTCGAAGGAGACCTTGACCTCGATCATCATGTCCAGGTCGGTGATCTCGCGACCGGCCTTGGCCGCACCTTCGGCGATCGCGGGTAGCAACGTGTCGGTGTAGAGCTCCGGAGCCTTGCCCGAGGTGGTGATGTAGCCGTCTCCGACCCGGCCGGCGTAACGGGTCGCCGCCGGTCCCGACCCAGCCAGGTAGAGCGGGACACGCTGTTCGGGCCGGTCATAGATCGTCGCCTTGTCGGTCTGGTAGTACTGCCCCTCAAAGCTCACCCGCTCGCCGGACCAGAGCTCGGTGATCAAGGCCACGGCCTCCCGGAACCGGGCAAAGCGCTCCTTGCCATCGGGCCATTCGATGCCCAGCGGGGCCTCGTTCATCGACTCGCCGGTGCCCATGCCCAGGATCACCCGTCCTGGGTAGAGACAGCCCAGCGTCGCGAATGCCTGGGCGACGATCACCGGGTGGTAACGAAACGTCGGCGTCAGCACGCTCGTGCCGATCAGGATGCGCTCGGTGCGCTCGCCCAGTGCCGCCAGCCAGCTCATCGCAAACGGTGCGTGCCCGCCGTCGTGGCGCCAGGGTTGCAGATGATCGCTGATGAAGACCGAGTCCAGCCCCACCTGTTCGGCCAGCACCGAGTACTCGAGCAGCTCCCGCGGCGCGAACTGTTCGTTAGACGCCTTGTAGCCCAGCTTCAATCCCACGATCTCACCCTTCACCACTAGCCCGGGTCTCCACCCTAGCCACTCCCGGAGCCCACCCTCATCCCCAGCTTCTGGCCGGCACGGGCGATAATTAACGTGTGTGTGCTGCGCAGTTTCGCCGACGGCCATTTGCCGGCCTGCTGCCGTATCGGTTGACGCGCTATCGCGCCCCACGCTGGTGGCAGGAAATCCTGCTCCTCGGGTTCGGCTACTGGCTCTACGGGTTGGTGCGCAATGCCGTCCCGCAGCAGTACGCCCTGGCTCAAGCCCACGGACTGAGCATCCAGCACCTGCAGGACAAACTGCGGCTCAACTTCGAACTCTCGCTCAATCACTACGTCGCCAACCACGAGGCGCTCGCGCAGCTGATGGACTACTACTACGCGACGCTGCACTTCGTGGTCACCGCCGCCGTGCTGATCTGGCTCTACGTCGCCCATCCCCGCGTGTATCGGGGCGGGCGGACGGTCCTGTTCACCACGACCCTGCTCGGCCTGCTCGGCTTTTACTTCTACCCCCTCGCTCCGCCGCGACTGCTGCCGGCGCACTTCGGCTACGTCGACACGCTGCTCAAATTCCACACCTGGGGCTCGCTGGCCGACCCGGACGTGGCCAAGCATTCCAACCAGCTGGCCGCGATGCCCAGCCTGCACATCGCCTGGGCCCTGTGGTGCGCGGTAACCGTCTTTCGCTGCGCGCAGCGGCGCTGGGTCCGTTACGGGGCGCTGCTTTACCCGGTGGCCACCCTGCTGGTGATCGTCGGCACCGCCAACCATTACATCTTCGACGCCGTGGGTGGCGCGGTCGCCCTTGCCCTCGCCTACGGCGTGCAATGGCTGCTGTCCGGTCACGGCGCCTACACGCCGGCGCCGATCGGCGACTCGCCGCCGGATCCGCAGCCCGACCCGTCGGGCGTCTACTCGCGCACCGCCCCGTAAAAGACCGACTCGACCACGCGGCGGGCCCGTCGGGCGATCCGCCGATAGTCATCGGCAAGTCGACCGGGATCGAAGCCGGCCGGATAGCCCAGCGCCCGGCCGACCCCGACCAGCGCGGTGCCACTCTTGGGCAGTTGATCGTCGGCCTTGTCGCGTACAAGCATGATGGCGTTGCGGGCCCGGGTCGCGATTCGCCACGCCGCCTCCAGATCGGTCAGGTCGCGGTAGGTAATCAAGCCGGCCGCCGCGGCCGCATAGAGCGCATCCAGCGTGCGCGGCGTGCGTAATCCAGGCAGCTGCGCACCGTGGCTGAGCTGCAGCAGCTGCGCGGTCCATTCGACGTCGGCCAGCCCACCGCGGCCGAGCTTGGTATGCGTGGCCGGGTCTCCCCCGCGGGGCAGGCGCTCACTCTCGACCCGCGCCTTGATGCGGCGGATCTCAGTGACCTGCTCGACGCTCAGTCCGCCGAGGGGGTAACGCACCGGATCGATCAGCTCGATGAACTGCGCCGACAGCTGTGCGTCTCCGACGCAAACCCGCGCCCGCAGCAGCGCCTGGGCCTCCCACGGCTCCGACCAGCGCGCGTAATAGCGCGCGTAGGAGTCCAGTGTTCGCGCCAGCGGGCCGTTGCGGCCCTCGGGACGAAGGTCGGCGTCGATGCCCAGCGGCGGATCACTGGACGGTGCCGCAAGCAACGTCCGCATCCGTTCGGCGATGCGTTGAGCGATGCGCCCATCGTCTGGGCCGGGCGCGCCGGCCGGACCGTAGACGAACAGCACGTCGGCATCGGAGCCGTAACCGGCCTCGTCACCGCCGAGGCGGCCGACCGCGATCACCGCCATCCGTACGGGCATCGATCCATGCTCGCGAGCCACCGAGGCCAGCGCCGCCTGCAGGGCCGCGTCCAGGGTCGCGTCCGAGGTCGCACTGATCGCCTTGCCCGCCTCCACGACGTCGAGCATGCCGAGCAGGTCGGCGAACGCGATGCGCAGCAACTCCTCGCGGCGGGTTCCGCGGGCGAGGGCCACGGCCGCGACGTCGTCGTCCTGGCGATCGACCATGCTGACCACCTGGGCGCGCAGCACCGCCGCGCTGCGTGGTCGCAGTTCGGCGTCGCGGCCCAACATCGTCAGCGCCTCGGGGGCCCGCAACAACATGTCCACGACGTAGCGGCTGGTGGCCAGTACGTAGGCCAGCCGGGCCGCGACCTGACCCTCGTCGCGCAGCAGGCGCAGATACCAGGGCGTCGCGCCCAGGGCCTCGGAGACCTGCCGGTAGGCCAACAGCCCGGCGTCCGGATCAGGCGCGTCCGCGAAATAGGACAACATAAGCGGGAGCAGCGCCCGCTGCAGCAAGGCGCGCCGGGAGACGCCGGCCGTGAGGGCCTGCAGATGGCGCAGCGCGCCGACCGGATCGGCGAAGCCGAGCGCCGCCAGTCGCACCTCGGCCTGCTCGGGGCTCAGACGAAGATCCTCGGTGGGCACCCGAGCCACGGCCTCGAGCAGCGGGCGGTAGAACAGCTTCTCGTGCAGGCGACGGACCTCCCGAACATGCAGCGCCCACTCGGCTTGGAACACCGCCGTCGAGCTGCCCCGTGAGTCCGGGCGATACCCCATTGCCCGGGCGAGCACCGTCAACTCGTGGGGATCAGCGGGCACCAGATGGGTCCGCCGCAGCCGGCGCAGCTGGACGCGGTGCTCGGCCGCCCGCAGGAAGGCGTAGGCCGCGCTGAGACTGTAGGCGTCATCGCGTCCGACGTAGCCACCATCACGCAGGGCCGCCAGCGCCGGTAAGGTCGCCGGCTGACGCAACGCCAGGTCGGCCCGCCCGTGTACGAGCTGCAGCAGTTGCACCGCGAACTCGACGTCGCGCAGGCCGCCCGGGCCGAGTTTGAGCTCGCGATTGGCGGTTACGGGCGAGAGCTGGGACACCACCCGCCGGCGCATGGCCTGCGCGTTCGGGACGAAGTCTCGGCGCTGCGCCGCGGTCCAGACCAGCGGCGAGACGACGTCGAGATAGCGCTGGCCGAGCTCGGCATCGCCGGCGCACGGCCGGGCCTTGAGCAGCGCCTGGAACTCCCAGGTGCTGGCCCACCGCTGGTAATAGGCCGCGTGGCTGGCCAGTGTCCGCACGAGCGGGCCGTCTCGCCCCTCGGGCCGCAGCGCCGCGTCGACCTCCCACGCGGCGGCGCGGCAGATCCGCATCAGCTCGACCGCCACAGCGGTGGCCTGGACGAGGGCCAGCGACTCGTCCACGTCCTCGGGCGCCTCGGCCACGAAGATCACGTCAAGGTCGGAGATGTAGTTGAGTTCGCGCGCGCCCGCCTTGCCCATCGCGATCACCGACAGACGACAGCTCACCTGCCCCGGTGGCTGGGCGGCCACCGCCGCTGCGTGGGCAGCGGCCAACACCGCATCGGCGAGGTCGCTGAGCCGCTCGGTCACCGTCTGCAGCTCGAGTTCGCCGGAGAAGTCACGCCCGGCGACGCCGATCACCTCACGCCGATAGGCCGCCCGCAGGGCCTCGACGACATCTGCGGCGCCGGTGGCCGCATCCGCGATGCGCTGAGCCGGCGTCCCCCGATCGTCATCGAGCAGCACCCGCCAATGCCTGGGGTAGCGCTGCAGGTGCTCGGACAGGGCCTCGGAGGCCCCCAGCACGTTGAGCAGGCGGCTGCGCACCTCGCCGGCCCCGGTCAGGGCCGCGACGATGGCCCGCGCCTCCCCTACGGTGGCCGCGTCCAAGATCCGCACCAGGTTGCGCAGGGCGGCATCGGGATCCGGGGCCCGCGCGAGAGCGGCGATGGCCACCGCAGCCTCGCCGGCGGTGGGCTCATGCCGCTCGTGATCCCACCAGTTCAGCCGCGGATGGGCCAGCTCGCGTTGAGCCGCATCGCGATCGAGGAAACCGAGCCGGATGAGCAAGGTGCCCTGGCGGGCGGCGGTGTTCAACTGCGCGGATCGCCGGGCTCGGGCCACGGCAGGTTCTGCGGCCGCGAAGCCTGCATCTGGGCCGCGAGCGCCGCCCTGATCTCCGCCGGATCGGTGATCGGTTCGGCGGTCGCGATCCGCAGCGGGCGGATCGGGCTGACCGTCGACGGATCGGTGACGACCGCGGCCCAGGCCCGAGCGAACGGCTCCCAGACCTCGGCGATGTCCTCGTGCGCGGCATCGGAGCGGGCCAGGAGTCGCTCGACGTCGTAATCGGCCAGACGGTCGGCGTCCTCGACCGCCCACCGGCGCACGATCTCGGGTGTCGTCTCGATGTGGAACTGCAGGCCCCACGCCAGGCGGCCGAGCCGAAAGGCCTGCACCGGCACGCTCGGAGAGTTCGCGAGCAGCACGGCCCCGGGTGGCAGCTCGGTGATCGAATCAACGTGCCATTGGATGACGTCGGGCGTGATCGGCAGCGGACCGAACAAGGGATCGGTCGCGGCGTTGGCGCGTTTGGCGATCAGCTGGGCGCCGTACTCCGGGCCCTCCGGGCTGGGACCCACCACGCCACCGTTGGCCACGGCCAACAGCTGCCCACCGAGGCAGACGCCCAGGGCCGGCACATCCTCGGCGACCGCGGCCGCCAGCAGGGCCCGCACGGCCGGCAGCCAGGGAGCTCGATCGTCCTCGGTGGCCCCCATGCCCCCACCCAGGACGAGCAGCCCGTCCACGCCGACGAGCGACTCGGGCACCGGCTCACCGGCGTGCGCGTCGACGATGAGCAGGTCGAGACCGGCGGCCTGCAGCCAATCGCCCAGCGGCCCGATCGGGTCACTCGGGTCGTTGACGATCACGAGGACACGACTCACCTGACAAACCCTACCGATCAACGCGCTCGGTACCTGGCGATCGGCGTCTCTGGTGGCGGCGCGGCTCGCGTAGGCTGAGCCACTGTGATCGCTGGTGAATGAGACGTGGCAGAACTATCGGGAGGCCTGGCGACGCGCGCCGTGGCTGCTTCCCTTCCCGATCATCGGCGGGTTGCTGTTCATCTGGGGCGTCATCGGCACCGTCGCCCGCACGCCCGCCGCGATCTTCTTCGTGCCCGGCGTGCTCGTGCTGCTGCTGCATCACTTCCTGACGGTAAGAGTCAATCGCTGACCGGTATGCTCAGCCTCATTGGAGGGGAGTAACCCCCTACGGTGTCCTCGTCATCACGGGCCGTGCGTCTACGGCCCCGGGGCGCCGGCCCGATTCTCGGGTAGGTGAGACCTCCGGAGCGGACGGGCCGACGGCCCGGCCGGGGCCGGAGGAATGCCGTGCACGTCCCGATCTGGGTCTGGATACTGACGTTGGTCGTCTGGGCGTTAGTCCTCTCGATCGACATGTTCGTCATCGGGCGCCGCCCGCACATTCCGTCGACCGCGGAGTCCGTCCGCCATCTGAGCTTCTACGTCGGCGCCGCGGCCCTGTTCGCGCTCGGCCTGTGGCTGGTGAGCGGGCCGTCCTACGGCGGCCAGTTCGTTGCCGGCTGGCTGACCGAGTACTCGCTCTCGGTCGACAACCTGTTCGTCTTCCTGATCATCCTCACCAAGCTGCAGGTGCCCCGGGACCTACAGCAATCGGCGCTGTTCATCGGCATCATCGCCGCCGTCGTGCTGCGCGGGATCTTCATTGCGGTCGGTGCGGCCGCAATCAACCAGTTCAGCTGGGTGTTCTACCTGTTCGGCTTGTTCCTGCTCTACACCGCGTTCAAGCTAGCCCGCGAGTCGGCGGGCGGACCCGATGAGGAAGCTGAGACGCCGAAAGCGGTGGCCTGGATGCAACGGCGGATCGCGGTCACCGACGGGTATCACGGCGCGCACCTGACCGTCCGTCAGGCCGGGCGCCGCTTGGCGACCCCGATGTTGCTGGTCGTGGCCGCCCTGGGGGTTACCGACCTGCTCTTCGCCCTGGACTCGATCCCGGCGATCTACGGGATCACCCGCGAGCCCTATCTGGTGCTGACGGCCAACATGTTCGCGCTGATGGGGTTGCGGCAGCTGTACTTCCTGCTCGGCGGGCTGCTCGAGCGCCTGGTCTACCTCAGCCTGGGCCTGTCGCTACTGCTGGCCTTCATCGGCGCGAAGCTGTTCCTGCACGCGCTGCACGAGAACAGCCTGCCGTTCGTCAACGGCGGTGAGCCCGTGGGTTGGGCACCCGACATCCCGATCTGGCTTTCATTGACCGTCATCGTCACCACCCTCGCGGTGACCGCAGCGGCCAGTCTGATCCGGACGTCGGCCGGGGATAGCCGCTAGGAACGCGAAAGGACGACCACCGGGATGGTCCGATCCGTCTTCTCCTCGTACTCGGCGAACTGGGGGTAGGCCTGCTTCTGCTGTTCCCAGATCTGATCGCGCTCAGCGCCCTCGGTGAACCGGGCCCGCACGTCGATGACCTCCTCGCCCACCTCGATCTGGGCGGTCGGGTTGGCCTGCAGGTTGCGGTACCAGGCCGGATCGTGCTCGGCGCCGGCGTAGGAGGCGAAGATGACCCAGTCCGCGCCGAGGGCCCGATACATCAGCGGGTGCAGCCGCGGCTGGCCGGTCTTGGCTCCGGTGGTGTGCAGCAACAGCAGTGGCGCGCCAGCGAATGCGGCGACCTGCCCGCCGTTGGCCCGGAACTCTTCGACGACGCTGGTGTTCCAATCAGTCATGCCGAGATCATAAACGGGCTCAGAGGGACGGAAGATACCGCCGGAGTTCGAACGGGCTGACCTCGGCCCGGTACTCGATCCACTCCTCGCGCTTGTTGCGGAGGAAGAAGTCGAAGACGTGCTCACCGAGGACCTCAGCGACCAGTTCGGAGCCTTCCATCACCTTCAGCGCGTCGTTCAGGTTGTGCGGAAGCTCCTCGTACCCCAGGGCCTGACGCTCGATGTCGGTGAGTGACCAGACGTCGTCCTCGGCCCCGGGCGGCAGCTCGTAGCCCTCCTCGATGCCCTTCATGCCGGCACCCAGCAGGACCGCGAAGGCCAGGTAGGGGTTGGTCGCAGAGTCCGGAGAGCGCAGCTCGACCCGGGTGGAGTTGGCCTTGCCCGGCTTGTACATCGGCACCCGAACCAGCGCCGATCGGTTGGCGTGGCCCCAGCAGACGTAGGTCGGCGCCTCGACCAGCTGTCCCCGGGCGGCGTAACCGAACAGCCGTTTGTAGGAGTTGACCCACTGATTGGTCACCGCCGTGATCTCCCGCGAATGGTGCAACAGCCCAGCGATGAAAGACCGTGCCGTCTTGGAGAGGTTCAGCGGATCGGCCGGGTCGTGGAAGGCGTTGTGGTCGCCCTCGAACAGCGACAGGTGGGTGTGCATGCCGCTGCCGGGCTGATGCCGGAACGGCTTGGGCATGAAGGTGGCTTCGACGCCGTGCCCGATCGCGACCTCTTTGACGATGTGCCGGAAGGTCATGATGTTGTCGGCGGTGGAGAGGGCGTCGGCGTAGCGCAGGTCGATCTCCTGCTGGCCCGGTGCCACCTCGTGATGGCTGAACTCCACCGAGATGCCCAGACCCTCGAGCGCGGAGATGACGTCGCGGCGGAAGTTGTGGGCCGAGTCGTGGCTGGTCATGTCGAAGTACCCACCGTTGTCGATCGGTATCGGCTCGCTGCCGTCGGTAGGCCGGTTCTTGAGCAGGAAGAACTCGATCTCGGGATGGGTGTAGAAGGTGAAGCCCCGCTCGGCCGCCTTCGACAGGGCCCGGCGCAACACGTAGCGCGGGTCGGCCCAGGACGGCGCGCCGTCGGGCATCTGGATGTCGCAGAACATGCGGGCCGAGTCAGCGACGCCACCCGCGACCGGCGGCAGGATCTGGAAGGTCGCCGGGTCCGGACGCGCGATCATGTCGCTCTCACTCGCGCGGGCGAATCCCTCGATGGCCGAACCGTCGAAGCCGATGCCCTCATCGAAGGCCCCGTCGAGTTCGGCCGGGGCGACCGAGACCGATTTCAACGTGCCGAGCACATCGGTGAACCAGAGCCGCACGAAGCGGATCTGCCGTTCTTCGATGGTGCGGAGGACGAACTCCTGTTGACGATCCACAGGGCCGACCCTAGTCGACCACGGTGACAGGTGAGTTTCGATTCCCCGGCGGGTCAGCTCTGGTTTCCGGCCGCCCATTGCGCGTAGGGCATCGTCCAGTCGCCGTTCTGCCAGATGGCCAGCGGGGCGCCACCGGTGTGCTCGACCACCACCGGATCGCCGATCTGGGCCGTCTGCTGATACCAGATCGCGTTGGCCTCGTTCAGGTTCAGGCAGCCATGGGAGAGATCGCGGGAGCCTTGCGCCCAGACGGTGCTGTCCAGCTCATGCAGGTAGATGCCGTCGGTGCTGATCTTGGTCGCGTTGTAGATGATCTCCTTGTAGCCCTTGGGCGAGTTCACCGGCAGCCCGAACGTCGAGGAGTCCATCAGCACGCTCGCGTCCTTCTCGATCACCGTGTAGGTGCCCGACGGGGTGTACAGCGAGATCTGCTGGCCGCCGGTGCCGGTCACGTAGCCGCCCTGGCCCATCGAGGTCGGCATCGTGCGCTGCAGGACGTCGTTGAAGTAGACGCTGACCTGGTGGGTGGTGTCATCGGCGATCGAGACCTGCTTCTGCCCGATCGTGAAGGACTCGCTCACGTCGGCCTGGCCGTAGAGGCCCGATCCGACCTGGACGCCGTAGATGTTCGCGCTGACCGTCACCTTCGTGCCCGCGGGCCAGTACGAACCGTCGGGGACATTGGGGCGATAGTGCGCGTTCTGGGAATCGGTCCAGTACCAGGATCCGCCGATGTTGGGCGTGGTCGTGACGACGAGCGCCTTGGTCGCCGCGGCCTCGTCAGTGATCTTCTCGTCGAAGTGCACCACCGGCACGATCCCGACTCCGTAGGTCGCACCGTTGGTCATCGCCGAACCGCCGGTGGTGTCGATATAGGCCGCGGTCTGGTTGCCCGGCGTGAGCGTCTGGAAGGAGGACGTGCTCGAGGTCGGCACCCCGTCGGAGTTCGTGGCCGTCGCGGTCAAGGTGTACGTGTGGTCGTAGCCCAGCGGCTGCGAAGCCGTCCAGGTGGAGTTGTCGGCCGAGACCACGCCGGTGACCGTCGCCCCGGTCGAACTGGTCAGGGTGACCGTGCCCAGGCTGCCACCGGCCGCGGTGACGGTGATCGGGACCGCCGGGTTGACACCCGCGGTCCCGTTGGCGGGGTTGAACGTCAGGGTCGCCGGTGCCGCCGCCGGGGTGATGGGTGTGGTCGGAGTCGGCGCGTCGGAGCTGCTCGCCCCCGCGTTGACCACCGTGGCGGCGTTCGAGGCATTGGCATGTTTCGTCCCGCAGGCGGTCAGGCCGGAGACCGCACCGAGGACGATTACGGCCGCAATGCCGACGATCGCTCGACGGGCACCCACGCCCTGCAACCGCGCCACTCAGTGCCTCCGTGCCTCAAGATCCGCGACTGGGACTGACGGGCCCGATTTGGCCGTCTCGTGGACCTAACCATTGTGACCTATGAATCAGCCAAACCTGGACACCGAACTGCTCGGCTCTCAACGTTTTCGCAGCGCACACCCGGTCGGGCAGACTGGCAGCGTGGCTCAGTTTCGGATCGCCCTGGCCCAGGTCGATCACACCGTGGGTGCGTTGTCGGCCAACGCCCAGACGGTGCTCTCGCGCACCGCGCAGGCGGCGGCGGCCGGGGCCCACCTGGTCGCCTTTCCCGAGATGATGCTGACCGGCTACCCGCCCGAGGACCTGGTGCTGCGCCCCAGCTTCCTGCGGGCCTCGCATGCCCGCCTGGATCAGCTCGCGCAGGAGCTCGCCGAGGCCGGCCTGGGCCAGATCGCGGTCATCGTCGGCTACCTCGATGACGCCGGCGGCGCCCGCAATGCGGCCGCGTTCCTGCTCGAGGGTCGGGTCGTGGCCCGCTACTTCAAGCATCACCTGCCCAACTACGGCGTCTTCGACGAGCGCCGCTACTTCGCCCCGGGCGATCGCTTCGTGGTCGTGCGTCACTTGGGCGTCGACATCGCGCTGACCATCTGCGAGGACGCCTGGCAGGAGGGCGGGCCGTTTACCGTGGCCGGTGCGGCGGGCGTGGGCCTGGTCGTCAACATCAACGGCTCCCCGTACGAACGCAACAAGGACGACGTGCGCCTGCCCCTGCTGCAGCGGCGTGCGCGCGAGGCCGGCGCACCGGTGGCCTACGTCAACTGCGTCGGCGGTCAGGACGAACTGGTCTTCGACGGTGACTCCTTCGTGGTCGACGCCGGCGGTGGGTTGTTGGCGCGGGCGCCGCAGTACGTCGAGGAGCTGCTCGTTCTGGACTTGGACCTGGCCGCGGCCGACTCCGAGCGCGCCGGCGAGCAGGCCGGCATGCAGGTGGAGCGACACCGCACCGATGTCGGAGCGCTGGCGCCCTATCCGCCCGGCCCGGCCCCCTTGGCCCCGCCGCTCGAGGACGATGCCGAGATCTGGGGCGCCCTCACACTCGGTGTTCGCGACTACGTCGGCAAGAACGGCTTCAGGTCGGTCGTGCTCGGTATGTCGGGCGGGATCGACTCGGCCGTGGTCGCGGCCATCGCCGCCGATGCCATCGGCGGCGAACAGATCTACGGCGTATCGATGCCCAGTGGCTACTCCTCCGATCACTCCAAATCCGACGCTGCGGACCTGGCCCGGCGCATCGGGGCCGACTACCGCGAGATCGCGATCGCGCCGATGCTCGACGCGTACCTGGATGCGTTGAAGGTGTCCGGGCTGGCTGAGGAGAACCTGCAGGCCCGCATCCGGGGCACGATCCTGATGGGCCTGTCCAACTCCGAAGGCCACCTGGTGCTGACCACCGGCAACAAGAGCGAACTCGCCGTCGGCTACTCGACGATCTACGGCGATGCCGTCGGCGGCTTTGCCCCGATCAAGGACGTGCCGAAGACGCTGGTGTGGCAACTGGCCCGCTGGCGCAATGCCCGGGCGCGCGAGCGCGGAGAGGTCGAGCCGATCCCGCCCAACTCGATCACCAAGCCGCCCTCGGCCGAGTTACGTCCCGGTCAGCTCGACAGCGACTCACTGCCTGACTACGAGGTCTTGGATGCAGTCCTGGCTCGTTATGTCGACCGGGACGAAGGTGTGGCCGACATCGTGGCCGCCGGGTTCGAGCCCGAGCTGGTGGCCCGGACCGCCCGCATGGTTGACACGGCGGAATGGAAGCGTCGGCAATACCCACCCGGGCCGAAGATCAGCTTCAAAGCCTTCGGCCGTGACCGTCGGCTCCCGATCACCAACCGCTGGCGCGAAACGAAGTGACCCACACCGCAAGGTGACGCGTGTCTCGCACATTACGGGGCGACAACCGCTGCATTTCGGCGCACTATTGACGCGTCCACCACATGTGCCCGGGGACCGGCAAGCCGGCCTCGAGGAGAAGGGCGAAGACCATGTCGCAATCCCTGTATGGCGGTGCCGTCAACCGACGCGTCACGATCCGCGATCTCCAGCTCGCCAAGGAGGCCGGCGAACGCTGGCCCATGCTGACCGCCTATGACTACTCGACCGCGCGGGTGCTCGACGATGCCGGCATCCCGGTCCTGCTCGTCGGCGACTCGGCCGCGAACGTCATTTACGGCTACGACTCGACCGTTCCGGTCAGCGTCGAGGAGCTGCTTCCGCTGGTCGGCGGGGTCGTGCGCGGCACCAAGCGAGCGCTCGTTGTCGCCGATCTGCCGTTCGGCAGCTACGAGGCGTCGCCCCAGCAGGCCCTGGAAACCGCCGTCCGCTTCATGAAGCAGGGCGGCGCGCAGGCGGTCAAGCTCGAGGGTGGTCACCGAGTGATCCGCCAGGTCGAGCTGTTGGTGAACTCCGGCATCCCGGTGATGGCGCACCTGGGGCTGACCCCCCAGTCGGTGAACACGCTGGGCGGCTACCGGGTGCAGGCGCGCGGCGATGAAGGTGCGCATCGACTCCTGCAGGACGCCAAAGCCCTGCAGCAGGCGGGCGCGTTCGCCGTGGTCCTCGAGGTCGTGCCGTCCGAGGTCGCCGCGCAGGTGACCAATCAGCTGCATATCCCGACGATCGGCATCGGGGCCGGCGCCGACTGTGACGCCCAGGTTCTCGTCTGGCAGGACATGGCCGGGCTACGCACCGGATCGCGCAAGCCGAAGTTCGTCAAGGAGTACGCCGACGTGGCCGGGGTGCTGCTCGAGGCGGCCCAGCATTTCGCCGACGACGTACGCGTGGGCAGCTATCCGAGCGAGGAATACGCCTACCACTAGCGCTCGAACCGGACCGTCCTGGTCGCCACGTCAGCGCTGACCAGGCGCGCCTTGATCAGGTCACCGGCTCGCAGGCCCCCGCCGGAGCAGCGGGCCCGAACCGCCGGGGCCGACACGGCAATCGTGGCGGCATGGTCGTCGGCGTCGAGCACGACCGCGTCGAAGAGTTCCCCGACCCGGTCACGAAGCAGCCAGGCCTCGGTCATGTCGACGACGGCCCGATCGACGGCGTGTGCCCGATGATCGGCGGCGGCCATGGTCGCGGGCAGCGTCGGCAGCGCGGCACGCACCCAGTCCGGGACGCGGTTGCCCCGCGTATACGGCCAGGCAGATCTCGGCTGCCGTAGCGGTCGACCAGCCGGCGCAGGGGCGCGGTGACATGTGCGTACGGAGCGCCAATTCCGGCGTGCAACGGCTGCGCCGGCGGCGGGCCGTCGAAGACCGAGTAGGCGGCCCCGCGCAGCAGGCTCACCGCCTGATCGAGGAAGGCGACCGCGCGGGGATCGTCGCGGCGCAGGGTCGAGAGCACATCGCCTGGTGCGGCCCCCGGCGGCCACTGCACCCCCAGGGCGGGCGCGAGCTGCCGCAGCGCGGCGACCGAGCTTGGACGTTGGCGGGGGCACGGTGCGCAGGATCCCGTAGCCGGCGCCGAGCATCAGCCGCGCGGCGCACACCCCGGTGAGCAGCGAGATCTCGGCGTTCCAGTCCTCGACCGGCAGTGGCTGACGCAGCTGCAACGATGCGCCGTCCGCGGTGACGACGACAGCTTGCTCGGGCAGGTCCAGGTTGATCGCGTGCCGCGCGCGCGCCTGCTTCTGCCTGAGCGTTCCGACGTCGGGAAGCCAGCGGAGGGCCTCGGGGATTTCTCCATCGGCGACGAGCTGCTGCAGTCCCCCATAGTCCAGCTGCTGCGCGGGAACGCACCCGGGCCCGACGCACATCGACGGCCCTGATCTCACCGGCGCCATCAAGGCCGATCTGCCACAGCACGGCGGGGCGCACCTGGCCGGCAAGCAGGCTCGCCGCGCCTTCGCTGAGGACCGCCGGATGAAGCGGCACCCGGGCATCCGGGAAGTAGAGCGTCTCACCCGCTGGCGGGTAGCTCAGCGTCGAGCACCGATCCGGGCACGCACGAACGCGGCCACGTCGGCGATCGCGTAGCTGACCAGGTAGCCGTCGCCCTCGCGCGCGATGTGTACCGCCTGGTCGAGGTCCCGGCTGCCGAGCGGATCAACAGTGACGAGCGGGATATCCGTGCGATCCAGGTCGGGAAGGTGTGGTCGAGGCGGCGACGGCGCGAGCCTGCTTCAGCGCGGCCGACGAGAAATCGCCGGGCACCTCCAGCTCGGCGCGCAAGGCGTCGAAGTCCAGAGGTGCACCGGCGACACGATGATCAATCACTGATCGGGCCAGAGCACCAACGCTGGTCGTTCAGGCTCAGCGCGTGACCTTCTTCGCCGGCGCCTTCTTGACCGGAGCCTTCTTCGCTACGACCTTCTTGACCGGAGCCTTCTTCGCCACGACCTTCTTGACCGGAGCCTTCTTCGCTACGACCTTCTTGACCGGAGCCTTCTTCGCCACGACCTTCTTGACCGGAGCCTTCTTGGCCACGACCTTCTTGACCGGAGCCTTCTTCGCCACGACCTTCTTGACCGGAGCCTTCTTCGCCACGACCTTCTTGACCGGAGCCTTCTTCGCCACGACCTTCTTGACCGGAGCCTTCTTCGCTACGACCTTCTTGACCGGAGCCTTCTTCGCCACGACCTTCTTGACCGGAGCCTTCTTGGCCACGACCTTCTTGACCGGAGCCTTCTTCGCCACGACCTTCTTGACCGGAGCCTTCTTCGCTACGACCTTCTTAGCCGGAGCCTTTTTCGCGGCGGTCTTGCGCGCCGGAGCGGTCATTACGTGCCTCCTTGTAGGCAGCAAGTGCTGAGATGTCGAGACAAGTGGACGATGCGCACAGTCCCTACGTCAAACCGCCACGCCGCGCATGTCAGCGACATCGCACCGACCCAGGGGCGCTCGATGCCCTATTCTTCAGCCACTTCCGCCCGCTGTCGATAGCTTGACCCTCAAGATATCGGCCGAGCCTGGGCGCGACACCCTGTTGCGGACGAGGGAGATTCCCCTTATTCGATAGGATGATCAGGTGGCAGTCGGGAAGTGCAAGCTGGCCTGCTCGACCAGACCGACCTCGGGCCACCGGCTGGTGATCGCCTTCGCGCGGGTGTAGAAGCGAACGCCTTCGGCGCCATGCACGTGTGTGTCGCCGAACAGCGAATCCTTCCAGCCACCGAAGGAGTAGAACGCCATCGGCACCGGTACGGGCACGTTGATGCCGATCATGCCGACCTGGACCTCGCGCTGGAAACGCTGCGCGGCGTAACCACTCGAGGTGAAGATCGCGGTGCCGTTGCCGTACGGGATTGGCGTTGACGAGGTCGATCGCATCGTCGAGCGACTCGACGCGCACGACCGAGAGCACCGGCCCGAAGATCTCGTCGGTGTAGATGTCCATGTCGGGGGCGACGTGGTCGAACAACGTCGGGCCGACGAAGAATCCCTCTTCGTGGCCGTCGATGACCAGCCCGCGCCCGTCGACGACCAGCTCGGCTCCGGCCGCGGCTGCCGCCGTCGACGTAGCCCACGATGCGGTCGCGGGACTGCGCGGTGACGATCGGGCCCATGTCGTTGGTGCTCATCGCTGCCCGGGCCGACCTTGACCGCCTCGCGCCTTGTTCGCGCAGCTTGCTGACCAGCAGCGTCGCCGGCCGCGCCGACCGCGACCACGGCCGAGATCGCCATGCAGCGCTCGCCGGCCGAGCCGTAGCCGGCCGCGCTGATGTTGGTCGGCGGCGAAGTCCATGTCGGCATCGGGCAGCACCACGGCGTGGTTCTTCGCCCCGCCGAGCGCCTGCACGCGCTTGCCGTTGGCCGTGGCCCGCTCGTGGACGTACTTGGCGATCGGCGTCGAGCCGACGAAGGAGACGGCGGCGATGTCGGGATGGTCGAGGATGGCGTCGACGGCGACCTTGTCGCCGTGCACGACGTTGAACACGCCGTCGGGCAGCCCGGCCTCGGCGTAGAGCTCGGCGATGAAGTTCGACGCCGACGGGTCGCGCTCGCTCGGCTTGAGCACGAACGTGTTGCCGGTCGCGATGGCGATGCGGATGCATCCACATCGGCACCATCGCCGGGAAGTTGAACGGCGTGATGCCGGCGCACGACGCCGAGCGGCTGGCGGAATGAGTACGCGTCGACGCTCATTGGACACCTGCTCGGAGTACTCGCCCTTGAGCAGCTGCGGGATCCCGCACGCGAACTCGACGACCTCCATGCCCGCGGACGACCTCGCCCCGGCGTCGGACAGGATCTTGCCGTGCTCGTCGGACACGATCTCGGCCAGCTCGTCGAGGTTGCGCTCGATGAGCTCGCGGAAGGCGAACATGATCCGGGCTCGTCGGGTGATCGATACCTCGAGCCAACTGTCGAAGGCCTTCTTGGCCGTCTGCACAGCGGCATCGACGTCGGCGCTCTCCGCGAGCAGGACCCGGGCCTGCACCTGGCCGGTCGCCGGATTCCAGACGTCGGCGGTGCGGGTCGACGCCCCCGCGCTGGAATGTCCGCCGATCCAATGCTCGATCGTCCTCATGGCGTTCCTCTCCTCGCTGATAGCCACATCCTGTCCGCCGCCGGCGACGAGGTCCAAGGTAGTCGCGTCAGCTACTCGAGGTCGCGCAAGAGGTCGACCGGGCGGGCGTACCACTGCTGCGCGCCCGCGAGTTCGGCCGGCGACCCATAGCCCCAACCGGCGCCGGCGCACCGGATCCCGTGTTGGGCCGAACCTTCGACATCGTGCACCCGGTCACCGACCATCAACACGGTCGCCGGATCGGGATGAGCCAGCCGCCGCAGCGCCTCCCCGATCACCAGCGCCTTGGAATCGCGCGAGGCGTCGAAGTCGTCACCGCAGACGGTGTCGAAGTAGTCGAAGAGGCCGACGCTCTGCAAGATCGGCACGGCATAGGCCTCGACCTTGCTCGTCGCCACGGCCAGCGTCGTGCCGCGACGGCGTAACTGCTCGAGCAGTTCCGGAATGCCGTCATAGACGGGGGCCTCGAACATGCCGCCGGAGCTGTAGAAGCCGCGGTAGGTGGCGATGACCTCGTCTACGAGCTCGGGGGCCACGAACGCCGGCAGCGACTTGGTGAAGGGCGGTCCGAGCATCGAACGGGCCTGCTCCGGCGTCAACTGCGGCAGTCCGTGGACGTCGAAGGCCCGACGCAGGGAACCGATGATGCCCGCGGCCGAATCGGTCAGGGTGCCATCGAGGTCGAACAGGACGACCGCGTGCTGGCTCACTCCGCCCGGCCCTCGAACACCGCCTTACCGGGTCCGGACTCCAGGAAGGAGGCAATGCCGGTCGTGCGGTCGGCCGTCGCGAACAGCCCGGCGAACAGGTGGGCCTCCAGCCGTAGTCCGGCGGACAGGGAACCATCCAGTCCCTCGTCGATGGCGGCCTTGGCCGCGCGCAGGGCCAGCGCCGGCCCCTTGGCGTACTTGGCCGCCAACTTCAGCGCGGTGGCATACACGTCCGCGGCCGGGACGACGACGTCGACCAGGCCGATCTCCAGGGCCTCCTCGGCGCCGACGAAGCGACCGGTGTAGATCAGGTCCTTGGCCTTGGCCGGCCCGATCAGGCGGGGCAGTCGTTGCGTGCCACCGGCCCCGGGAATGATCCCGAGCAGGATCTCGGGCTGTCCCCACTGCGCGTCCTCGGCGCTGACGCGGAAGTCGGCGGTCAGGGCCAGTTCGCAGCCACCGCCCAACGCGTAGCCGGTGACCGCGGCGATGACCGGTTGGGGGATGCGGGCCAGCGCGTCCAGTGAGGAGGAGAGCCGGTCGGCGTCGCGAACCATGTCGGCGTGAGTGGCCCGGGCGAACTCCTTGACGTCGGCGCCCGCGGCGAAGACCTTGTCGCCGCCGTAGAGCACGACGGCCCGCACGGACTCATCGGCACTGACCTGGACGGCGGCAGCGCGTAGGGCCTCCTGGACCGTGGTGTTGAGCGCGTTCATGGGCGGGCGGGACAACCGGATCACGGCAACGCCCGGCGGGAGCTCACCACCGATCTCGACCTGTACGACGTCACTCACCAGTTGGTCCCTTCTCTAGAAGGTCAAACCCTACGGGTGGGCTCAGGTGACCGCTCGGGCATACCAGCGACCAGAGTTGCGGCGCACGCTCAGCGGCAGGCCGAAGGTATGACTCAGGGGCGCGCTGCGCAGCACGTCGCGGGCCAGGCCTGAGGCCACCACGCGTCCTTCCCGCAGCAGCATTGCGTGCGTGGTTCCGATCGGGATCTCCTCGACGTGGTGGGTCACCAGCACCGATGCCGGAGCTTCGGGGTCGAGCGCCAGGCGCGACAGGCGGCGCAACAGGTCCTCGCGGCCGCCGAGGTCCATCCCTGCGGCCGGCTCGTCAAGCAGCAGCAGTTCGGGGTCGGTCATCAGCGCGCGGGCGATCTGCACCCGCTTGCGCTCGCCTTCGGACAGGGTTCCGTAGCTGCGCTCACCCAGCTCGCCCACCCCGAAACGCTCCAGCAGGGCCGTCGCGCGGCGGATGTCCATGCGTCCGTACGCCTCCCGCCAGCGACCCATGACCGAGTAGCCGGCGCTGACGACGACATCGATGACCCGCTCGTTACCTGGGATGCGCTGGGCCACCGCGGCCGAGGCGAAGCCGATGCGTGGGCGCAGCTCGAAAACGTCGGAGCGGCCGATCCGCTCGCCGAGGACATAGGCGGTTCCGGCGGAGGGATGCATGGCCGCGGCGGCGATCTGCAACAGCGTGGTCTTGCCCGCCCCGTTCGGGCCGAGGATGGCCCAGCGCTCGTCCTCCTCGACCGTCCAATCGACGGAGTCCAGGAGCAACTTGGGCCCCCGGCGCACGCTTACCCCGTGCAGCTGCAGCACGGCGTCGGGATTGAGCTCTGGCGGCTCGGCGGCTGGCTGCATAGCGCTATCAAACCGTACGACGACAATGGGCCCGAGGCAGCTGCCTCGGGCCCATCGCGTGGATCTTGTTCAGAGCGGTCTTGATCAGAGAGCCGGTCCCTGGACCAAGGTCACCGTCACCGTGTGCGAGGCACCCGAGGAGTCGGTGTAGGTCAGCGACACCTTGTCACCGGGCGCGTGGGTCAACATCGCCGCCGACAGATCGTTCGCGGTGTTGATCGTGGCCGAGCCGAGTGCGGTGATCGTGTCACCGGCCACCAGGCCGGCCTGCGCGGCCGGGAGCCCGTCCACGACGCTGGAGATCGTGGCCCCCGAACCGCTGGTGCTCGAGACTCCGATACCCAGGAAGGCCGGGTAGCCGAGGTGGATGGTGCTGCTCGCCTTGCCGGCGGCCATCTGCTGCGCGATGCCGATCGCCTTGCTGATCTGGATCGCGTAGCCGGCGGTGGTCTGGCTGGCCGTCTGGTTGCCGCTGGCCGAGGCCGCGGTGTCCATGCCGATGACCTGGTTCGACGCGTTGAACAGCGGGCCACCGGAGTCGCCCGGCTCGATACCGGCGTCGGTCTCGATGAGGCCGTTCAGGGTCTCGGGGTTGGCACCGCTCTCATCCGAGGCGGTGATCGTCTGGTTTAGCGCGGTAACCGTTCCCGGCGATGCACTCGGCGTGCCGCCCGCTCCCTGGGCGTTGCCCACCCCGGTAACGGAGTCACCGACGTTGACTGTCGCGCTGGACGTCTTGATCGTCTGTAGGCCCGAGGCGTCGACCTTGATCAGGGCCACGTCATCGGTCGGGTCGGTGCCGACCACGGTCGCGGTGTAGGTCTTGCCGGTCGAGACGACCGTCACCTGAATGCTCGTGGCCCCCTGGACCACGTGATTGTTGGTGAGGATCTCGCCGTTGGAGCTCAGGATCATGCCGGTGCCGGCCGCCTTCGCCCCCTGGTACTTCAGAACGGTGTCGATGTCGACGACGCCGACCTGCTGAGCCGCGGTCGCGCTGGCCAGCCCCGTGCCGTTGCCGGTGTTGGTGCCGGAGCCGGTGGAACCGCTGCCGCTACCGCTGGAGCCGCTGCCGGTGCCGCCGCTGAAGGGGTCGCTGCCACCGAACGGGTCGGTGCTCGAACCGCCGCCAGTGGAACCGCTGCCGCTGCTGGAACCGTTGCTGGAACCGTTGCTGGAACCGGAGTTGGCCGTACCCTGGCCGAGGGAGTTGAAGCTGCTGCCCGAGATGGTGCCGGTGCCCGAGGTCAGCGTCAGCGCGATCGCGATGCCACCGGCCACGACCGCCGCGCCGACGCCGGCGAGCACGAACGGGCGGCGGGAGCGCTTGGCCGGCGCGGGGGCCGGTGCCCAGTACGGCTGGCCGTAGCCGACCGGCGCGTAGGACGGGCCGTAGGGCCATTGCGCCTGGCCGGGCTGCTGGGCCTGGGGGTAGGACGCGTAGGCGGCCGGGTCGTAGGGCTGGCCGTAGCCGTACGGGGCAGCGTGGGGCGAGCTGTAGTCCGGCACCGGCTGGGTCGGCTGAACGGGCTGAACCGGCTGGGTCGGCTGGGTCGGCTGGCCTGCGTAGGGCGCCTGACCGTGCCAGTAAGGCGCCTGCGGGGCCGACCAGTAGGCCGCGGTCGGGTAGACGACCTCAGGGGTGGCGGCCACCGGGGTCTGGGGAGCCTCGAACTGCGGCGCCTGCGGCTCAGACACGTGGCTCTCGGGTGCGCCCTGCTCGGCGCTCTCGCCTGACTGGTAGTTCACGTTCTCGCTGTCCACGTTGTCCTCGCTCATCGGTCCACCTCCGTCAAGAGGTCATCGTCGACCTCGAAGATGAGTTAAACCTGTTGATCTGGTCGGACGCTGAGCGCTAGCCATGCGCTTCCTGTGAGCCGGCCGGACATATCGGACCCGGCTGCCCGATCAGGCGGCTCCCCGCCACGATACAGTTTGCAGACCATGCGCCCAGAGCAGACGACGGCCTCGCTAGCCGCTCACCTGGACCGCGCCTGGCCCGGAAATCCGTTCCCGCTCGGGGCAACCTGGGACGGCGAAGGCACCAATTTCGCCCTTTGGTCGACCACGGCCACCGGCGTGACCGTGGCGCTCTTCGACGCCGACGGCACCGAGACCGACATCGCCCTGGACGACTCGACCTACCACGTATGGCATGGCTATCTGCCCGGTATCGGACCCGGTCAGCGCTACGGCTTCCGCGTGGACGGCCCGTACGACCCGTCCCGGGGGCTGTTTCACAATCCGAGAAAGTTGCTGATCGATCCCTACGCCCGGGCGATCGACGGGGTGTTCACCGACCACGCGGCAGTGCGAGCTGACAACGACCAGGACTCCGCGCCTTACGTCCCGCGCGGGGAGATCATCCACGGCGCGTTCCCCTGGGGCAACGATCACCGCCCGCGCGTGCCGTGGGACGACACCCTGATCTATGAGCTGCACGTCCGCGGCTTCACCATGACGCATCCGGGCATCCCCGACGAGTTGCGCGGCACCTACGCGGGGCTGGCCCACCCGGCGGCCATCGACTACCTCAAACGCCTCGGTGTCACCGCCGTCGAGCTGCTGCCGATTCACCACTTCGTCTCCGAGCCGCACCTGCAGGCCGCGGGCCGGGTGAACTATTGGGGCTACAACAGCCTTGGCTTCTTCGCTCCCCATGGCGCCTACTCATCGCAGAAGGGCAACCAGATCCGGGAGTTCAAGGCGATGGTGCGCGCGCTGCACACCGCGGGCATCGAGGTGATCCTCGACGTCGTCTACAACCACACCGCCGAGGCCGGCACCGACGGCCCCGTCCTGAGCTTTCGCGGGATCGACAACGGCTCCTATTACCGCCACCAGGACAACGATCCCGCGCGGTACATGGACTACACCGGCTGCGGGAACACCTTCGACCCCCGGCGTCCGTTCCCCCTGCAGGTGATCACCGATTCGTTGCGGTACTGGATCACCGAGATGCACGTCGACGGGTTCCGCTTCGATCTGGCCTCGGCCCTGGCCCGCTCACTGCACGACGTCGACAAGCTGTCGAGCTTCTTCGACACGATCCACCAGGATCCGATCATCTCCCAGGTGAAGCTGATCGCCGAGCCCTGGGACGTCGGCGCCGGCGGCTACCAGGTCGGTGAGTTCCCGCCGCTGTGGACGGAGTGGAACGGTAAGTACCGCGACACCCTTCGCGACTTCTGGGCCCACGGCAACGGTGGTATCCGCGACCTGGCCTACCGGCTCACCGGCTCCTCGGACCTCTACGGCAACGACGGTCGGTTGCCGTTCGCGTCGATCAACTTCATCACCGCGCACGACGGTTTCACCATGCGCGATCTGGTCTCCTACGAGCGCAAGCACAACGAGGCCAACGGCGAAGGCAACCGCGACGGCACCGACGACAACCGCAGCTACAACTGTGGCGCCGAGGGTGAGACGACCGATGTGGCCGTGCGGACGTTGCGACTGCGCCAGGCGCGCAACCTGATGAGCACCCTGCTCCTCTCGACCGGCGCCCCGATGCTGGTGGCCGGCGACGAGCGCTGGCGCACCCAGGACGGCAACAACAACCCCTACTCCCAGGACAATCCGACCTCCTGGCTGGACTGGTCAGACACGGCCGAGGGCGCGGACCTGCTCGAGCTGACTCGCTCGCTCATCGCGTTGCGGCGACGCTCGCCAGTACTGCGCCAGCGGGCCTTCTTCGAAGGACGCCCGGTTCCGGGCGGCGACGGCTGCAAGGACCTGGCCTGGTTCCATCCGAGCGGGCGAGAGGTCGTGGACGCCGACTGGTTCGACTCCGGCCTGCGCAGCCTGGGCATGTACCTCGACGGTCGGGGCTTGCGGCACCGAGGTGAGCGCGGTGAAGTGATCGAGGACGACTCCTACCTGCTGCTGTTGCATGCCGGCGACGATGCGTGCACGTTCGCCGTGCCCGCCGCGCCCTACGCCGACTCCTACGAGGTCGTGATCGACACGCGGTGCTTCGGCGGCCAGCCCGACCCCGGTCCGCCGATCCCGGGCGGGACGGACCTGCACTTCGACCCGCGAATGTGCCTGCTGCTGCGGGTGTGCCGCTGATCGCGGTCGTGTTTCGGCGGGTCGGATCAACGCCGGACCGGACAACGGCTAGAAAGACTGCATGACCACTACGTCGCAGTCTGACGCCACCTGGCTGGCCCCCGAGGAACTGGACGCGGCCCGCCAACGCCTACCCATGCTCTACATCGACGCGATTCCGGTGCGGGTGGACAGCCAGGGCGCGGTGACCTCGGTCGGGCTGCTGCTGCGGGTCACGGGACAAGGCAACATCACCCGGGCCCTGGTCTCCGGGCGGGTGCTCTACCACGAGCGCGTACGGGCCAGCCTGATCCGCCACCTCGAGAAGGACCTCGGCCCCCTCGCGTTGCCCCGGGTGCCGCCGAGCCCGCAGCCCTTCACCATCGCCGAGTACTTCCCGACCCCGGGGGTGACGGCATTCCACGACCCGCGCCAGCACGCGGTGTCACTGGCCTACGTCGTCCCGGTCGAAGGCGATTGCGAGCCCCAGCAGGACGCGTTGGAGCTGAACTGGTTCACCCCGGACGAGTGCCGAAGCGAGACCCTGCTGGCCGAGATGACCGGCGGCCAGGGTGTGCTGTTGCAGCAGGGATTGGCCCACGTCGGCCACTGAGCCGATCTGGGCCGGGCCCCGCCGCCCTTAGGCGGTGGCGACGACTCCGAGTTCGGCCGGGTTGGCCACCTTCGGGTTGCTGGGCAGCACCCGGACCGTGTACCCGAAGGAGCCCGTGCGCTCGAACGGGATGTCGCCCTCGAAGCGCACGATCCGCTCGCTCTCCTCGACGAAGGCCAGCGAGTGGTAGCGCACGTCGATGAGCCGGTCGTCGTTGTCGACGCTGCCATAGACGGCCTGGACGTCCACGTCGTCGATGCCCAGCCCGTTCAGGTGCACCTCGGCGCGCAGATGCAGCACGCCACCGAGTTCGGGATCACCGTCGACCTGACTCTCGACGTAGGCCACCGAGACTCCCGGCCACGCGCCGAGCACCCCGTTGCGCCAGTGGGCCAGTTCGATGGCCCCGGTGAACTTGTCGCCCGACAGCGAGGCCGCCGCGATCGCGGAGGGCACGTAGAGGCGCTCGACGTAGTCGCGAACCATCCGGGTGGCGAGCACCTTGGGGCCCAGCGATGTGAGCGTGTGCCGTACCTGCTGCACCCACCGAGACGGAATGCCGCTGGCATCGCGGTCGTAGAAGCGCGACGCGACCTGGTGCTCGACGATGTCGTAGAGCGCCCCGGCCTCTACGTCATCACGGCGGTCGGGGTCCGGCGCGCCGTCCACCGAGGGAATGGCCCAGCCGTTCTCGCCGTCGAACCACTCGTCCCACCACCCGTCCATGATCGACAGGTTCAAGGCCCCGTTGAGCGCCGCCTTCATGCCCGACGTGCCGCAGGCCTCCAACGGACGCAGCGGGTTGTTGAGCCAGACGTCCACGCCCCAGTAGAGGTAGCGGGCCATGCCGATGTCGTAGTCGGGCAGGAAGGTGATGCGGTGCCGCACGGCCGGGTCGTCGGCGAACTTCACCATCTGGGCGATGAGCTGCTTGCCGCCGTCATCGGCCGGGTGGCTCTTGCCGGCGATGACGATCTGCACGGGCCGTTCCGGGTGCAGCAGGAGTGACTTGAGGCGCTCCGGATCACGCAACATCAAGGTCAGCCGCTTGTAGGAGGGCACCCGGCGGGCGAACCCGATCGTGAGCACGTCCGGGTCGAAGGCCGAGGTGGTCCAGCCCAGTTCGGCCTCGCTCATGCCCCGCTGCTTGGCCGACTCGCGGATCCGGCGGCGGATCTCACCGACCAGCCGGGCCCGCAGCGCGCGTCGCACACCCCATAGTTCGGCGTCGCCCACCCGGTCGATGCCCGACCACGGGGCGCCCTTCTCCATGTCGTCCATACCGACCTCGCGCTCGGCGATCTCGAGGATCTCGCGCGACATCCAGCTGTAGACGTGTACCCCGTTGGTGATCGACGTGATCGGCACCTCGGCGCTGTCGAAGCCCGGCCACAGGTCGGCGAACATGCCGCGGCTGACCTCGCCGTGCAGCAGCGATACGCCGTTGGCCTTGCCACCCAGCCGCAATCCCATGTGGGCCATGTTGAAGATGTCGGGGTCGGCCTCGACGCCCAACTCGAGGATCCGCTCGATCGGCACGCCCTCGATGCCGCTCAGGTGCGCACGGACGTCGTCGCGGTCGAAGCGGTCGATGCCGGCCGGCACCGGCGTGTGCGTGGTGAACACCGTGCCGGCGCGCACCGCCTGCATCGCCTCGTCGAAGCCGAGGCCGTTCTGGGCCACGAGCTCCCGGATGCGTTCGACGCCGAGGAAGCCGGCGTGGCCCTCGTTGGTGTGGAAGACCTCCGGCGCGGGCGCCCCGGTGACCTCGCAGTAGGCCCGGATCGCGCGCACTCCCCCGATGCCCAGCAGCAGTTCCTGCTCGAGGCGGTGGTCCTTGCCGCCGCCGTAGAGCCGGTCGGTGACCAGGCGGGCGGCGGCGTCGTTGTCCTCGACGTCGGAGTCGAGCAGCAGGAGCGGAACCCGGCCGACCGAGGCAACCCAGATCTGGGCGTGCAGTACCCGACCCTGCGGCAGGTCGAGGGTGATGCGGACCGGCTGTCCCCCTCGCTCGAGCGGCTTGATCGGCAGGCCCTGCGGATCCAGGGACGGGTAGCGCTCGAGCTGCCAGCCATCGCGCGAGAGCGACTGGGAGAAGTAGCCGGCCCGGTAGAGCAGACCGACGCCGATGATCGGCACGCCCAGGTCGCTGGCCGCCTTGAGGTGGTCACCGGCCAGGATGCCCAGGCCGCCGGAATACTGCGGCAGCACCTCGGTGATGCCGAACTCGGGCGAGAAGTACCCGATTGCGGCCGGCCAATCGTTGTGGGCGGCGGCCTGCTCCTGGTACCAGCGCGGCTGGGTCAGGTAATCGGTCAGGTCGTCGTGCACGTCGGCGAGGCGGCGCAGGAACTTGCGATCGCGGGCCAGCACGCCGAGCCGGTCGGCACTCACCTCACCGAGCATCCGGCCGGGGTCACCGTTGCAGGAGGCCCAGAGATCCGGATCGACGGACTCGAGGAGCTCGAGCGAATCGGGATGCCAGGACCAGCGCAGGTTGCTGACGATGTCACCCAGTTTCGTCAGCTCGGGCGGGAACGTGGCTCGGACAGTCAGACGTCGTAAGGCCTTCACGCGGGGCAGGGTATCGGCTCTTTGTGACCAATGCATAAACAGGACCGAAATCGCTTTCAACTGGGCCGCCCCCGGGCTGTTTAGTGGACCAACCTGTGGGTACGGTTCTTCCGTGGTAGGGCGTATCGGACTCGCGGCGGTCAATCCGACGGTGAGTTCCCTGGTGATCGGTGAGCACCCGGCGCGCGCCGTCGTGGGTGAGCACGTGCCGATTTCGGCCGCCGTGTTTCGGGAGGGTCACGATGCCGTGGCGGCCAACGTCGCCCTGCGCACGCCCTCCGGTGCACGGATCCCGTTCGTCCGCCTGGCTCCCGGCGCGCCGGGCAGCGACCGGTGGGAGACCACCGTCGTCCTCGACGAGCGGGGCATGTGGACGTTCACCATCGAAGGCTGGAGCGACCCGTTCGCCACCTGGGAGCACGCGGTCACCGTCAAGCTCGACGCCGGCCAGGGCGCCGACGACCTGGCCAACGATCTGGAGACCGGTGCGCAGCTGTTCGAGCGCCTGGCCGGGCCGCGCAGCACCGTGCCCAAGGCCGATCGGGCCCGACTCGCCCTGATCGCCGCCGGCCTGCGAGATCAGTCACTGGACGTGTGGCACCGGGTGGCGCCGGCGCTGGAGCCCGGCGTGGCCCGGCTGGCGCACGACTTCCCGATCCGCGAACTCGTCACCACCACCCCGAAGTACCGCATCTGGGTCGACCGCCCGCGAGCCCTCTACGGATCCTGGTACGAGTTCTTCCCGCGCTCCATCGGGGCCGAGCTCGCCGGCGATCCGGATGCGCCCGCGCGTCCGACCCGGCACGGCACGTTCGCCGATGCCACCAAGCACCTGGACTACGTCGCCGACATGGGCTTCGACGTCGTCTACCTGCCGCCGATCCATCCGATCGGCGAGGTCAACCGCAAGGGACCCAACAACAGCTTGGTCGCCCAATCCTGGGATGTCGGCTCGCCCTGGGCGATCGGGTCCAAGGACGGCGGGCACGACACCGTCAATCCCCTGCTCGGCACGATGGCCGACTTCCGCGCGTTCGTGGAGCGCACCCGCGAGTTGGGCATGGAGGTGGCGCTGGACTTCGCCCTGCAGGCGGCACCGGATCATCCGTGGGTGACCTCGAACCCGGAGTGGTTCACGACCAAACCCGACGGCAGCATCGCCTATGCCGAGAACCCCCCCAAGCGCTACCAGGACATATATCCGATCAACTTCGACAACGACCCCGAGGGCCTCTACGCCGAATGCCTGCGGGTGATCACCATCTGGATCGAGGCCGGGGTCAACATCTTCCGGGTCGACAATCCGCACACGAAGCCGATCAACTTCTGGCAGTGGCTCATCGCCCGGGTCAAGGACAAGTACCCGGACGTGCTCTTTCTGGCCGAGGCGTTCACCCGCCCGGCGATGATGCACGAGCTGGCCAAGGTCGGCTTCACCCAGAACTACACCTACTTCACCTGGCGCAACTCGAAGTGGGAGATCGAGACCTACGCCGAGGAGTTGGTGGGCTCCGCCACCTACATGCGGCCGAACTTCTTCGTGAACACTCCGGACATCCTCCACGAATACCTGCAGCGCGGTGGGCCCGCGGCCTTCCGCATTCGCGCCGTGCTGGCCGCGACGCTCTCCCCGACCTGGGGGGTCTACTCCGGCTTCGAGACCTTCGAGCACCTGCCGGTGCGGCCCGGCTCGGAGGAGTACCTCGACTCGGAGAAGTACCAGCTGCGACCGCGTGACCTGGCCGGCGCCGCGGCCGACGGGCGTTCGCTGGCGCCCTTGCTGACCCAGCTCAACCAGCTGCGCCGGCAGCACCCCGCCCTGCAGTGGTTGCGCAACCTGCGGTTCCACTCCGTCGATCACACCGCGATCACCTGTTTCAGCAAGCGCGACGAGCTCACCGGCGACACCGTGCTGGTGGTCTGCAGTACCGATGCGCAGCGGGTGGTCGAGGGATGGGTTTCGCTCGATCTCCCCGCGCTCGGCCTGGACTGGACGGACAGCTTCGGGGCGCACGATCTGCTCGCCGACGAACGCTACGAATGGGGCCAGCGCAACTTCGTCCGGCTCACCCCGACCCGCCCGGCTCATGTCTTTGCCATCGAGACAATCTGAGCTGAGTTCAGGCCCTCAACCGATCGGAGAGACACACGTGCCCACCGGCCCGATCGACGCACCCCACCCGGTCGATTCAACCCCTTACCGAGCCGACTCCGACTCGAGCGGAGGCGATCCCGAGTGGTTCAAACGTGCGGTCTTCTACGAGGTGCTGGTGCGCGGCTTCGCCGACTCCAACGGCGACGGCACCGGTGACCTGCGCGGGCTGGCCGACAAGCTCGACTACCTCGCCTGGCTGGGCATCGACTGCATCTGGCTGCCGCCTTTCTTCCCCTCACCGTTGCGCGACGGCGGCTATGACGTCAGCGACTACACCGGCGTGCTCCCCGAGTTCGGCACCATCGACGACTTCCAGAACCTGCTCGACGCCGCGCACGAACGCGGCATGCGCGTGATCATCGACTTCGTCGCCAACCACACCTCCGACCAGCACCCGTGGTTCCAGGCCTCCCGCAAGGATCCCGATGGCCCCTACGGTGACTTCTACGTCTGGAGCGACACCGACACCTCCTACCCCGACGCCCGGGTGATCTTCGTCGACACCGAGCCGTCCAACTGGACCTTCGACCCCGTTCGCAAGCAGTATTTCTGGCACCGGTTCTTCAACCACCAGCCCGATCTGAACTTCGACAATCCGGCCGTGCAGCAGGCGATTCTGGATGCGCTGCGGTTCTGGCTCGACCGCGGAGTCGATGGATTCCGCCTCGACGCTGTGCCCTACCTGTTCGTCCGCGACGGCACGAACGGCGAGAACCTGCCCGAGACCCACGAGTTCCTCAAGCGGATCCGCAAAGAGGTCGACCGGGACTACCCCGACCGAATCCTGCTGTGCGAGGCCAACCAATGGCCGGCCGACGTCGTCGAATACTTCGGCGACGAGAGTGTCGGCGGCGACGAGTGCCACATGGCGTTCCACTTCCCGGTCATGCCGCGCATCTTCATGGCCGTGCGCCGCGAATCGCGCTATCCGATCTCGGAGATCATGGCCCAGACCCCGCAGATCCCGTCGTCGTGCCAGTGGGGCATCTTTCTGCGCAACCACGATGAGCTGACCCTCGAGATGGTCTCTGACGAAGAGCGCGACTACATGTGGAACGAGTACGCCAAGGACCCGCGGATGAAGGCCAACATCGGCATCCGGCGGCGACTCGCCCCACTGCTCGAGAACGACATCAACCAGATCGAGTTGTTCAACGCGCTTCTCTTGTCGCTCCCCGGGTCGCCGGTGCTCTACTACGGCGACGAGATCGGGATGGGCGACAACATCTGGCTCGGTGACCGCGACGGGGTGCGGACCCCGATGCAATGGACCCCTGACCGCAACGCCGGCTTCTCCACCGGCGATCCCGGTCGCCTGTACCTGCCGGTGAACATGGATTCCATCTATGGCTTTCAGGTCACCAACGTCGAGTCGCAGACGCGCAACTCATCCTCGCTGCTGCACTGGACCCGGCGAATGATCCAGGTGCGTAAGGACAATCCGGCCTTCGGCCTCGGATCGTTCCTCGACATCGGGGGCAGCAACCCCAGCATCCTGAGCTTTGTGCGCGAGTTCGGCGACGACATCGTGCTGTGCGTCAACAACCTCTCCCGCTTCCCCCAGCCGGTCGAACTGGACCTGCGCCGCTGGGAGGGCGGCCAGCCGATCGAGCTGCTCGGCGGCGCGCTGTTCCCGCGCATCGGCGAGTTGCCCTACCTGCTCACCGTCGCCGGGCACGGCTTCTACTGGCTGCGCCTGACCCGGCCCCGACCGGTCGCCGAGCCCCATATCCCGACGATTGCGAGCGAGGTGGAACATGAGTGAGCCGACAACGTTGGGGACCGATCTGACGCCGCTGGTCGCGCAGTGGCTGCCACGACAGCGCTGGTTCGGCGCCAAGGGGCGCGACTTCACGATCACCTTGCGGGAGTTGACCACGCTGACCTCAGACCAGCCCGAGGTGGCGATCTGGCTGGCCGATCTGCAGTTCAACAACGGCGAAACGAGCATCTACCAACTTCCGCTGGTGTTCCGCGCCGAGCCCGAACCGGGGCTCGACCACGTGCTCGTCGGATCGGTGGTCACCGAGTCGGGTGAGAAGTACGTCTACGACGCCCTGCACGACAAGGACGTGACCCAGGCCTGGTTGGCCGGCGTGCGCGAGCAGGCCGTCGTCGGGCCGATCACGTTCGAGTCCTTCACCGAGCCGGACGAGATTCCGCTGGGCAGCCCGAGCATCGTGCTCACCGGAGAGCAGTCCAACACATCGTTGATCTATGGCGATGCGGCGATCCTGAAGGTCTTCCGGCGCCTGGAGAGCGGTGTGAATCCCGATATCGAGATCCACGCCGCCCTCGGGGCGCTGGGCGCCGCCCACATCGCGCAACTGCTCGGTTCGGTCAGCGCGCAGGTCGACGGCGAGACGGTCAGCCTGGGCATGCTGCAGGAGTTCATGACCACGGCCACCGACGGTTGGGACCTCGCCGGGGCCAGCGTCCGCGATCTTATGGCCGAGGCCGATCTGCACGCCGACGAAGCCGGCGGTGATTTCGCCGGCGAGGCGGAGCGGCTCGGCGCGGCCACCGGCCAGGTGCACGTCGATCTCGCGCAGACCTTCGGGACCGCTCAGCTCTCGGCGCCGGAGCGCCAGGATCGCGCGCAGGCCATGCACGATCGCCTTGACGCAGCCCTGCTCGTAGTCGGCGAACTCAGGCCGTTCGAAGACGGCATCCGCAAGGTGTACGACGACTTCGGGCAGGCGGCGGACACGATGGTGACGCAGCGGGTGCACGGCGATCTGCACCTGGGGCAGGTGCTGCGGACCGTCCACCGGTGGATCGTGCTGGACTTCGAGGGCGAGCCGTCGAGTTCGATCGCCGAGCGGCGGCGCTTCGACTCGCCGCTGCGCGACGTCGCCGGCATGCTGCGCTCGATCGACTACGCGGCCCGCTATCAGGTGGTGCAGTCCAGCTCGCCGCAGCTGAAGTACCGCGCCGGGGAATGGGCTACCCGCAACCGCGACGCCTACCTCGCCGGCTACGCCGAGGCCGGACACCTCGACCCCGACCTGGACCGGTACGCCCTGCGCGGCTTCGAAGCTGACAAGGCGGTCTACGAGGCGGTCTACGAGGCCCGCAATCGACCCGAGTGGCTGCCGATCCCGCTGGCCGCACTGGCTCGCCTGATCGGATCCGAGGAGAGCGTGTGATGAGTCCGAAGACCCCCAAGGTGGCGCCCGACCCCACGATCGTCGATGCGCGCGCGCTGGCCCAGCTCGTCGGCGGCTCGCACCACGATCCACACGGGATCCTGGGCGCCCACCCGGCCGCCAACGGGCAGACCGTGATCCGGACCCTGCGTCCGGAGGCCGGCGAGGTGGTCGTCGTGCTGCGCGACGGGTCCAGGGTGCCGATGCGGCGCCTGCACGACGGCGGCGTGTTCGCCGTGGCCGTCGACGGCCCACCCGATGACTACCGCCTGGATGTCTCCTACGGCGAGAACACCTACACCGTCGACGACCCGTATCGCTGGTTGCCGACCTTGGGCGACGTCGACCTGCATCTGATCGGCGAGGGGCGCCACGAGAACCTCTGGCAGGTGCTCGGCGCCCACGTGCGCAGCTACGAGACACCGCTCGGCCCGGTGAGCGGGACGTCCTTCGCCGTGTGGGCACCGGCGGCCAACGGCGTGCGCGTCGTCGGCGATTTCGACTACTGGTTCGGCCGTTCCTATCCGATGCGGTCGCTGGGGTCCTCCGGGGTCTGGGAGCTGTTCATCCCCGACGTGGGCGACGGCTGCCGGTACAAGTACCAGGTCCTCGGCGCCGACGACGTCTGGCGCGACAAGGCCGATCCGATGGCATTCGCGACCGAGGTGCCGCCGGCGACCGCCTCGCGCGTCTTCACCTCACGTTACGAATGGTCCGACGAGCAGTGGCTGACCCGGCGGGCAGAGACGGCTTGGCACACAGCCCCGATGGCGATCTACGAGGTCCACCTCGGGTCGTGGCGGCAGGGGTTGTCCTACCGCGAGCTCGGCGATCAGCTGGCCGACTACGTCGTGGCGACCGGCTTCACCCACGTGGAGTTTCTGCCCGTGGCCGAACACCCCTTCGGTGGCTCGTGGGGGTATCAGGTCTCCTCCTACTATGCCCCGACCTCGCGCTTCGGCGACCCGGACGACTTCCGCTACCTCGTCGATCGACTGCACCAGGCCGGCATCGGCGTGATCGTCGACTGGGTCCCGGCCCACTTCCCCAAGGACGACTTCGCGCTGGCCCGCTTCGACGGCACGCCGTTGTACGAGCACGGCGATCCGCGCCGGGGTGAGCAACCGGACTGGGGCACCTTCGTCTTCAACTTCGGGCGCAGCGAGGTGCGCAACTTCCTGGTGGCCAACGCCGTCTACTGGCTCGAGGAGTTCCACATCGACGGGCTGCGCGTCGACGCGGTGGCCTCGATGCTTTACCTGGACTACTCGCGCCCGGACGGCGAGTGGCTGCCCAACCGCTACGGCGGACGCGAGAACCTCGAGGCGGTGGGCTTCCTGCAGGAGGTCAATGCCACCGTCTACAAGCGCGTCCCTGGCGCGATCACGATCGCCGAGGAGTCCACGTCCTGGCCCGGTGTCACCCGACCGACCCATCTCGGCGGCCTGGGGTTCGGCTTCAAATGGAACATGGGCTGGATGCACGACACCCTCAGCTACATTGCGCGCGCACCGGTGCACCGGCAGTACCACCACCACGAGCTGACGTTCGCCATGATGTACGCCTATTCCGAGAACTTCGTGCTGCCGATCTCCCACGACGAGGTCGTCCACGGCAAGCGGTCGCTGCTGAGCAAGATCCCGGGCGATCGCTGGCAGCAGACGGCCACCCTGCGCGCGCTGTACGCCTACATGTGGGCCCACCCCGGCAAGCAGTTGCTGTTCATGGGTCAGGAGTTCGGCCAGGGCGCCGAGTGGGCGGAGGGGCGGTCCCTGGATTGGTGGCTGCTCGACGGTCCGGAGCATCGCGGGGTGCAGCGGCTGGTCACCGACCTCAACGCGGTCTACCGAGCTACCGGCGCGCTGTATCAGCTCGACAGCGACCCGGGCGGCTTTCACTGGATCGATGCCAACGACGCCGGCGGCAACGTCTACTCCTTCGTCCGCTTCGGCTCTGACGGGTCCGCCCTGGCCTGCGTGGCCAACTTCTCCTCGGTTCCGCACGAGCAGTACCGGCTCGGCCTGCCGTTCTCGGGCCGCTGGGACGAAGTCGTCAACACCGACGCCGAGGTCTACTTCGGCTCCGGGGTGGGCAACTTCGGCTCGGTCGTCGCGACCGATTCGCCGATGCACGCCCAACCGGCCTCGGCCTCGATCCGGGTCCCCCCGTTGGGCGCGCTCTGGCTGCGTTACGCCGGCGCCTAAGCGGCGTCCGGCGCGCCCAGCCATGGCCTTATGGCCGCACTGATCATCCCCACGGGGCTGGCGGATTGAAACTGGCGCCCTTGGACGTCATGACCCAGATGCTGTCGCCGTTGATCGCGACGAGATCGACTAAGCCGTCACCGTCGACGTCTGCCATTAGGGTCGTCTGGCTGCCGTAGAAGGGCACGTTCGAGGCGATGAGTGGAGCGCTGAACGTGGTGGCACCCGCGATCATGAGCCAGGTGCTGGAATCGTTGACTGCGACGAGATCGGCTAAGCCATCGCCGTTGACATCGCCGGCCAGGGTGGCCCGCGTTCCGTAGAACGGGGCGATGGAGGTCAGTTGAGGCGGACCGAATGAGGTCGGGTCGCCGCGAGGCGACTCCATAACCCAGGTGCTGCCCGAGTTCACCGCGATCAGATCCAGGTACCCGTCCCCGGAGAAGTCACCCAGCAGCGTTGCCCGGTCACCGTAGAACGGGACGTCCGAATCGAGCACTGGGGCGCGGCTGTGAACGACTATCCCGATCTTCCAGCTGCTGTCGTCGTTGACTGCTTCGATCCGACCTACGACGCCGGTACCGGCCAGCGTGGCGCGGGTGCCGTAGAAGGGAACGTCTAGCCACGGCTGTGGTGGATTGAAAGCTGTGCCGGTCGACGTCATGACCCACGTGCTCGTGCCGTTGATAGCGATCAGGTCGGCGTCGCCGTCGCCCGTCAACTCCGCCGCCAGTGTCGCCTTCGTACCGTAGAAGGGCACGTTCGACCACAGTCGGGCGGCGTCGAATCCTGTGCCGGTCGAGAGCCGAACGTAGGTTGCGGCCGGGTAGACCTGGATCACGTCATCCTTGCCGTCGCCGTTCACGTCGGCGAGCAGCGTTGTTATCAATGCGGAGTTCGACCCGAGGCCCGGCGCTGGCGCAAGGACGGCGTCCAAAGCGGGCGCCACCACGTAAGCGCTGGTCAGGTAAGAACCCGGTCGCCAGGCTGATGTGCTCGAAAGCGCGACAATGACGAGCGCGAAGCCAACGTAGGAGACAAGGAAAGTCGAACCCCACGGTGTAGCGCGTCGCCGCTTGCGCATGCAGAAAGACTCCCACGATGGGCCTCCCCAAGCGACATCCGGATCTGCCGCGGGGCGGTCGCTAGTGCTCGAGCGCACTTGCCGCGGCAGGGTGGGATGTAACTCATACCCGGCAGGCGCCGCAGACCGAAGATCGGTGCAGATCGCGACGCGTCCCCGACGTCGTAGCGAGATGCGCCCAATCAGAACGGGGGCGGCTCGTCGTCGATCTCGACTCGCGGTGCAGGCGGTTCGGGCGCGGGTTGGGTACCGGGTGGCGGTAGCTCGGGTGGCCGGTAGACATATCGGTGCCCGGTGGGGGTGATCCAGTGATAGACCCCGTCGGGATCTTTGCTGCTCTGCCACCCTCCGTGGTGCTTCATGTCGTGGTGGTGCTTGCACAACGGTTGCAGGTTGTGCGCGTTCGTCGGTCCGTTCGGGTACCGGACGCGGTGGTCGAGTTCGCAGAAGTCGGCTCGGCGTCCGCAGCCCGGGACGATGCAGGTTCGGTCCCGCAGCCGGACATGACGCGCGAGTGCGGTCGGGGGCCGGTAGGTGCAGGTGTCGTAGTCCAACAGCCGCCCAGCCGGGTCGGTGATCAACCGACGCCACGTTCCGCTCGGGTCGTCGGCAATACGACGGGCCATCGAGGCCGGAATCGGGCCGTACCCGTCGAGTTCGGCCGGCTGGTCGTTCTCACCGAGCAGCGTGGCCAGCCCCACGGTCACATTCACCACGGGCGACGCGCCACCAGAGCGCTCGCCGCTGCCCGCGGCGCCAAGGTTGAGCGCCAGCTCCACCAGCGCGTCGGCGCGGCGCTGGTCCACGGTCCGCTCATCACCCGCGCACTTGTCCGCCGCGAGCTTGTTCAGCTCGGCCCAGACAATGGCGGCACCATCGGCGGGGAGCAAGGCCCACAACGCCGTCATGCCGTCCTGGTCGGGGAACTGCGCGACGCGGCGGTCGGCGACCGCCCTGACGTGCCGTTGTTCCGCGGACCGGGTATCGACTGACTGCACCGCTCGGCGGATCGCGCGCCGGAACTCCCCGACCGTCTGCTCCGGCGCCCGGACCAACACCCGAGAGGCCACGGTCGCGGCCTGCTCGTCGGGCAGCAGCGCCGTGCCATCGCTGAGCACCCGCGCATGGGTCGGCGAGATCTTTCCCGCCTCGAGCAGCGCCACCGCGCCCGGCAGCCGCCGAACCAGATCGCTCGCCGTCTCCAAATGACATTCCGCGGTGGA
Organism: uncultured Actinomycetes bacterium; assembly: GCA_963828015.1. Taxonomy (GTDB): domain Bacteria; phylum Actinomycetota; class Actinomycetes; order Mycobacteriales; family Jatrophihabitantaceae; genus CAVPUA01. The sequence continues at coordinate 161,359 of CAWHCD010000006.1, read as the reverse complement.
GGGAGCCAACCGCAACGCGGCGCCGACCTCTTCGGCCAGCCAGCAATGCCCGGCGGGATCCCGCAACGGACCGATTGCCCGGGCGCGTTCGAGCATCGCGGCCAGACGCCGCTGCTTGCGAGCTGACAACGCTGCTTCCAACTGGGCGATCTCGATCAACTCATCGATGTCCTCCACGCGCGCCGACGCCAATCCGACCGGCAACGTCCGACCCTCGACCATGCCCCAACGCTAGCGTGGGGGTACGACGATTTCCCGACCTCGAAATCGAGAATCCCCAAGATTTTTAAGGGGAAACTCGCCAGCGCGCGGACGTGGTGAGAGCGCCGGTCAGGTCTTCGACAATGGCACGCGGCATGATCTCGGGCGCAGGAAGGTGGTCGAGATCTCGAGGGAGTCTCGCGTAGCTGCCAGCCGCCATGCGGCGACCTAACGGCGCGGGAATCAATAATCGACGGCAGAGGTTGTCACGTCTAGAATGATTGAACCTGCAACTACTTGGAGGACGTCATGCCAGCCGTCACCGCAGACACCTTGACCCTGCCGCGCATCGCCGCGGCGACCCTGGGCGACACCGAACGACCGGTGCGCTCGATCACCACCGGACCCAAGGGCGTCGAAGGCGAGGGCTTCCCGGTCGTGCGCGCGTTCGCCGGCGTCTCGACCCGCGACCTCGACCCCTTCATCCACATGGACCAGATGGGCGAGATCGAGTACGCGCCCGGGGAACCGAAGGGCACCCCGTGGCACCCCCATCGCGGCTTCGAGACCGTGACGTACATGATCGACGGCACCTTCGAGCACCAGGATTCACACGGGGGCGGCGGGCTGATCGAGAACGGCGCGACCCAGTGGATGACCGCGGGCGCCGGCATCCTGCACATCGAGACGCCGACCGAGGCCCTCGTACAGGCGGGCGGCATATTCCACGGCATCCAGCTGTGGGTGAACCTGCCGGCCAAGGACAAGTTCGCCCCGCCGGCGTATCAGAACCTCGAGGGCGCGCAGGCCAACCTGCTGTCCTCCACCGACGGCGGCGCCCTGGTGCGGGTGATTGCCGGCTCGATCGACGGCCACGCCGGACCGGGCTCGACCCACACGCCGATCGTGCTCGCGCACGCGACCATCGCGCCGGGCGCCCAACTGTCAGTGCCGTGGGAGCCCGACTACAACGCCCTCGTCTACATCCTGTCCGGCACCGGGACGGTCGGCGCCGGCGCCCGCCCGATCCACCAGGGCCAACTCGCGGTACTCGGTGCGGGTGATCGCCTCACCGTCAGCGCCGCCGCGACCCAGGACTCCAATCGGCCCGCACTCGAGGTCCTGCTGCTCGGCGGGCGCCCCATCGGCGAACCGGTCGCGCACTACGGGCCGTTCGTGATGAACACCAACGAGGAACTACAGCAAGCAGTGGAGGACTACCGGGCCGGTCGCCTGGGAGTGATCCCGGCCAACGCCTTGATGCCGCACACGCTGAACTGAGCGAACTCAGAACAGGGCGTTGGTCAGCGCCCGACGGGCCGGGGGAACCAGCGGGTCGTCGGAGCCGATGAGCTCGAAGTACTCCAGCAGGCGGTCACGAGCCGCGGCCCGGTCATCGCCACTGGTGCGCCGGACCAGGTCGAGCAAGCGCGCGAAGGCGGCATCGATCTGGTTGCCGCCCAACTCGTGGTCGGCGGCGGCGAGTTGCGCCGCGACGTCGTCGGGGGCGTCGGCGGCGCGCGCCACCAGGGCCGGGTCGGTCCCGTCGATGCGCTCGAACAGGCGCACCTGACGCAGGGCCAGGGTGGCCTCGGCGTTGCCGGGCTCGGCGTCGAGAATCTCCTGGTAGGCCTTGGCGGCCAGCGGGTAGTCCCCGGCCTGCAGGGCGTCCTCGGCGGCGACGAAGCGCGGATCGACGACCTCCTCGACGAGGTCAGGTGCCGCGTCGCTATCGGGGGTCACGACGCCCGGAAGGCCTGCCTCTCGACCGGCCTGCACGACGGCCCCGACGAACTCCCGGACCTGCGCCTCGGGCAACGCCCCCTGAAAGCCGGGCACGAGTTGGCCGCCGAGCACGGCCACGATGGTCGGGATGCTCTGCACCTTCAAGGCCTGCGAGATGCGCGGGTTGGCGTCGACGTCGACCTTGGCCAGTACCCACGCTCCCCCGGACTCGTTGGCCAGGCGCTCGAGCACGGGCGAGAGCTGCTTGCAGGGTTCGCACCAGTCGGCCCAAAGATCGATCAGCACCGGCACCTGGAACGAGCGATCGAGCACCTCGGCCTGGAACGTGGCCTCGCTGACATCGACGATCCAGGCGCCCGCCGGTGGCGGCGGGGCGGCCGCGGCGCGAGCGGCGGCCTCGGAGCGCGCCTTGACGGCGGCCAGGTCGATCGCGCTGCCCATGGCAGCGGTCAGGGCTGGGTTCTGGACGGGACGACGGGGCACACCAGGACGCATACGGCCATTGTTCCAGGCCACCCCCTCCGGCGGCGAGGTTGCCCTGCGCGGATCAGTCGGAGTCGAAGTCGCCCGCACCCACGCGCAGGGTGCGCAGCAGCGCAAAGACCTCACCCAGTTGCGTCTCACCCAGCGCCGACATCCCGAACCGGGCCGCGTTCAGGTCGGCCGTCGCCTTGGCCGCGACCGTCCGGCCCTCGTCGGTGATCACCGCCAGCGTCCCGCGCCCGTCGCTCGGATTGGGCTCGCGGCGCACCAGGCCGGCCGACTCCAGGCGATCGATCATGTTGGTCACCGAGGTCGCGTGCACCTGCAGCCGATGCCCGACCTTGGACAGCGGCAGGGCGCCATCACGGCTGAAACAGAGCAGCACCAGCGCCTCGTAGCGGCTGAACGTGACGCCGTAGGGCCGCAGGAGAGTATCGAGTTCGCCGATCAGGATCTGGTGCGCGCGCATCACTGAGGTGACCGCCCGCATCGAGGAATAGACGCTGGCGTCCTCGCCCGGAAAGTGCTCCTGCCACAACTGCGCCGCCCGCTCGATCGGGTCGAAGGGCAGGGGCGTGCTCTCGGCGGGCATCGATTCAGGATAGCGCCGGGGCGGCGGTCAGCGTCGGAGCAGCCGCAGTGCTCGGGCCAGTAGGTAGGCACCGAAGGCCACAAACGTGATGAAGACGCTGGCCTTGATCGAATCGAACTGGAAGCTCAGCAGCAACCCGCCGTCCGCGGCCACGAGCGCGACCGCCACCGACAACAGCGTCACGGTTCGCGGGTTGGCGCTGACCTGCCGGGCCGCCGCGGCCGGAGTGATGGCCAGGCTGAGGACGAGCAGGGTGCCGACGATCTGCGCCGCGGCCGTAACGGTCAGCGCGAGCAGATAGATGAAGAGCAAGCCGAGCAATCGGGTCGGTACGCCGCGCGCGGCGGCGACCTCCGGGTCGACCGATGCGAACAACAGCGGGCGGTAGATCACCGCCAGCACGCAACTGCCCAGCACGGCCACCCCACCCAGGACGATGAGATCGCGGGTGCTGACTCCGAGGATCTGGCCGAAGAGAATGTTCGTGGCCTCGGTGGCGAAGCCGTGATAGTAGGAGAGCAGCAGCACCCCGAGCCCCAATCCGAAGGCCAGGATGACCCCGATCGCGGTGTTGCGCTCGCTCTGCCGCGCGCCGAGCACGCCGATCGCGGTCGCCACGACCAGCGACCCCAGCAAGGCCCCGGCCACGGCGTCGCCGGCGATCAGCAGGCCGGCCGCGGCACCCGTGAACGCCAGCTCCGCCGTGCCGTGAACGGCGAAGGCCATGTCACGGGAGGCGACGAACGGGCCGATGAACCCGCTGGTGATCGCAATCAGGGTCGCGGCGATCAAGGCGTGCTGCGCGAAGGGCAACTGCAGGTAGCTGGCGATCATTGCGGCTCGTCATGGTGGTGGGCGTCCTCGCCCGAGCCGACGATCACGATCCGCCCGCGCACCCGCAGCACGTCGACATCGGTGCCATAGAGCTCGGAGAGTCGCCCGCTGGTGATGACCTCCTCGGGCGTGCCGACCGCCCAGCGCCCGTGGACCAGATACAGGACGCGATCGACAATCGGCAGGATCGGGTTGATCTCGTGGGTCACGAACACCACGGCCGTGTCGGCGCTGCGCCGACGGGCGTCCAGCAACTCCACCACTGCGCGTTGATGAGCCAGATCCAGCGACAGCAGCGGCTCGTCGCACAACAGCACCGACGGGTCGGCGAGCAGGGCCTGGGCAATGCGAAGCCGCTGCTGCTCGCCGCCGGACAGCAGCCCGATCGGGCGCTCGGCATACGCGCTCGCGCCGACCGAGGCGATGGCCGCGTCGACCCGCGCCCGCACCTCTGGACCCCTGCGCGCCAAGCCGTAGCGATGACCCACCAGCCCCAGCTCGACCAGGTCGCGGCCTCGCACGCCCAGGTCGGCGTCGAAGCCCTTCTGCTGCGGGACATAGCCGACCGCATGGCTGCCCTTGCGCGGGGGCGCTCCAGAGATCTCGACCGAGCCGGCGCTGAGCGGGCTGAGCCCGAGCAGCACCTTGAGCAGCGAGGTCTTGCCCGAGCCGTTGGGGCCGAGCACGGCCAGGAACTCCCCCGGCGCCACGTCGAGGTTCAGCCCCTCCCACAGCGTGCGCGCGCCGTAGCGCAGCGCCGCGTCGCGCAAGCTGATGACTGCGCTCATGTCAGCCCCCGAGCGCCGCAAGCAACTCCCGTGCCTGGCGCAGCTGCCAGGCCTGGAAGTCGGAATCGGTCTGGCGGCAGCGTCTCGGAGACGCCGACGATCGGGCACCCCGCTCGCGGTCGCCAGACTCTTGATCTTGTCTGTGGTCTGGTCGGTGACCTGGCTGTTGTAGAGCAGCACCTTCACCTGACGTTGGCGCAACGCGTTGTCGAACGCCAAGGTGTCCTTTGCGTTCGGATCGTTACCGTCCTCCACCGCCTGGGCGAACGCGGTCGGCACGCCCAGTTGGAGCCCGGCCGCCTCGACGAGATAGCCCGGCACGCGCTCAGTGTAGGCAATCGAATCGCCGGCATACTTGGCTTTGATGGTCGAAATGACATCGGTTATCGGCGTCAACGAGGCCGTGAACGCCGTGGCGTTGGCGGAGAAATACGCCGCCTGCGCCGGTTCCAGCTGACCGAGCACGGCCGCGATGGCGTCGGCGACCAAGGGCAGCTTCGCCGTGTCGTACCAGAGGTGCGGGTTCGGGTTGCCCCCCGAGATGCCCATCACCTGGTCGACGTGCAGCACGTGGCGGCCCTTCGGCGAGGAGACCGACAGCAGCTTGCTCAGGAAGTCGTCGTAGCCGAGCCCGTTCGCAATGACCAGGCCGGCTCGGGCGAGGTCAGCGGCATCGTGGGTGTTCGACTCGTATTCGTGCGGATCCGCGTTCGGATCGTTGATGATCGAGGTGACGCGCACGTGCGAGCCGCCGACCTGGGCGGCGATGTTGCCCCACACGTTCTCCCCGGCCACGACGGACACGACGCCGTCCTTGGCCGAGCTCGAACTCGAACAGCCGACCACGGCGGACAACAGGGTGAGCAGGCCCACTACTGCCAGGGTCGACCGCCTCACCACAACCGATATTGAAAACCATTCCCAATATCGTTGTCAAACCTCAGCGACAGTTCGCGCACACTCCGAAGACCTCGAGCGTGTGCTCGACCTCGGTGAACCCATGCTGCTCGGCCACGGTCTGCGCCCATCGCTCGACCCCGCGGCCCTCGATCTCCTCGGCCCGCCCGCAGCGACGGCAGACGAGGTGGTGATGATGCTTGCGACCCGCCTCGCCGCAGTAGCGGTAGGTCGTCTCGCCGTCGGGGGTGTGGATCACGTCGACCTCGCCGTCGTCGGCGAAGCCCTGCAGATGACGGTAAACCGTGGACAGGCCGACCGTCTCACCCTGTTGGCGCAAGCGGGCATAGACGTCCTGCGCGCTGCGAAAGCCGGCCGTCCCGGCCAGCGCATCGCGCACCATCGTGGCCTGACGGGTCTCGCGCCGCCGCGGTGCCGCCGGCGTCATTGGGCGCGTCGTTTCGCCATGCGCGGCAGTCTAGTTGAAAATCATTACCAGGTTCAGTGGGCGAGGAGGTGACCCGTGGTCGACAGCGACCTGCTGCCGTTGCTCGAGCGGCGCCTACGCGGAAAGTTCTCCCCCGTACTCGGCGACGTAACGGCGACGATCCTGCTGACCGCCGGCGGCGCGTGGAACTGGACCGTCGTCATCGATCGCGGCCGGATCACCGCCCGCCGCGGAGCGCCCCCACGCCCGAGCACCACCGTCCGGGCCGCCGTCGAGGTACTCAGCACGGTGGTCGACGGGTCCCGCAGCGGCATCGAGGCCTTTCTCGAGGGTGAGCTGACCGTCCGCGGCAACGTCGCCCTGGCCCTGCAGCTGGACGGCCTGTTCATCAGCGACCACCAAGCCGACCATCTGACCCAGACCCGACTGGTCACTGCCGGGGGCATCGAAACGTTCTATCTGGAGGCCGGGCCGCTCGATGCCCCGCCGATCGTGCTCGTGCACGGACTCGGTTCGACCAACGCGTCGATGCTGCCGCTGATCGTCGCGCTCGGCCGCCGCTACCACGTCCTGGCCCCCGACCTTCCCGGGCACGGTGCGTCGGGCGTGGGGCGCGACTACGGCGCCCGGTTCCTGGGCAACTGGCTGGTCGCCTTCATCAACGCGACCTGCGAGTCGCCGCCGGTCGTGATCGGCAACAGCCTGGGCGGGCGGGCGGCGCTCGAGGCAGCCATGCTCCAGCCCGATCTGGCGCGTGGACTGGTGTTGCTCTGCCCGGCCGTCGCCCTGCGGCGCCTGCGGCAGTTCGTACCGTTGGTGCAGCTGGCCCGCCCCGAACTCGCGGCCCTGCCGCTGCGAGTACCCCATGCGCTCACCCTGCGCGGGGCGCGGGCCCTGTTCAGCGAGCCGGATCGGTTACCCGACGTCTGGTACCAGGCCGCAGTCGACGAGTTCGCCCGGGTGCTGAGCACCCGCCAGGGACGGGTGGCCTTCTTCGCCGCGCTGCGCCAGACCTATCTGGACGAGCCATTCGGTGAGCGCGGGTTCTGGCCGCGGCTGGCCGGGCTCAAGACGCCCGCCATGTTCGTGTGGGGCGACCGCGATGTGCTGGTGCCGGCCTCGTTCGCTGCCCACGTCGAGGAAGTGCTGCCCTCAGCTCGCACCGTGGTGCTGGCCGATTGCGGGCACCTGCCCCAGTTCGAACATCGGGACCGGACGCAGGAGCTGATCGAGGAGTTCATCGCCAGCCTCGACCTGCCGAGCGTCTCGCAGCGGCGGCAGGCCAAGCAGGGCGAGCGTTAGCTGGGCACGTGCAGGATCAGCGCGTCGCCCTGGCCCCCGCCGCCACACAGGGCGGCGACGCCGGTACCACCGCCGCGACGCTTGAGCTCGTAGGCCAGGGTCAAGGCCAGGCGCGCGCCCGAGGCCCCGATCGGGTGGCCAAGGGCGATCGCGCCGCCGTTGACGTTCACGATCTCCTCGCTGACGCCGAGGTCGGCCATCGACTGGATGCCGACCGAGGCGAAGGCCTCGTTGATCTCGATCAGATCGAGGTCGGCGAGGGTGATGCCTTCCTTGGCCAGCGCGTGGTTGATCGCATTCGAGGGCTGGGAGTGCAGCCCGTTGTCCGGACCGGCCACGTTGCCGTGAGCGCCGATCTCGGCGATCCAGCTCAAGCCGAGCTCCTCGGCCTTGGCCTTGCTCATCACGACGACGGCGGCGGCGCCGTCAGAGATCGGTGAAGAGGATCCGGCGGTGATCGTGCCGTCCTTGGTGAACGCCGGGCGCAGCTTGGCCAGCGACTCGGGCGTCGTGTCGGCCCGGATGCCTTCGTCCTCGGTGAACTCGATCGGCTCACCGCGACGCTGCGGGATGAGGACCGGCACGATCTCCTCGGCGAACAGGCCGTTCTTCGTCGCCAGGGCCGCACGTTGGTGCGAACGGGCGGAGAACGCATCCTGGGCCTCGCGGCCGATCTTCAAGCGCTCGTTGCCGCGCTCGGTCGACTCGCCCATCGGAACGTTCTCGAAGATGTCGGTGAGCCCGTCGAAGGCCATCGCGTCGACCATTTCGATCGCGCCGTACTTGTAACCCTGGCGCGACTTGGGCAGCAGATGCGGCGCGTTGGTCATCGACTCCTGCCCGCCGGCCACGATGATGTCGAACTCGCCCGCGCGGATGAGCTGGTCGGCCAGCGCGATCGCGTCCAGGCCCGAGAGGCACACCTTGTTGATAGAGATCGCCGGCACGTTCATGCCGATGCCGGCCTTGACTGCGGCCTGCCGGGCCGGCATCTGGCCCGCGCCCGCCTGCAGGACCTGGCCCATGATCACGTACTGCACCTGGTCCGGGCTCACGCCCGATCGCTCGAGCGCGGCCTTGATGGCGAAACCGCCGAGATCGGCGCCACTGAAGTCCTTCAGCGAGCCGAGCAGGCGTCCCATCGGGGTACGCGCGCCATCAATGATTACCGACGTTGCGGTTCGAGCCATTGTCAGGACCTCCAGAAGAGCAGTACCGCCATGTTAGATCTCATGGGCACTATTTCATTGTGAACCCGCGCACCTCGGGGCTGTGCGAAGAGCTGTCTACCCGTCATCATGGGCGGATGCCCACCTTGCTGTTCACCAAAATCGACCATGTCGGCGTCGCCGTCGCCGATCTCGACGCGGCGATCGCCTTCTACCGCGACACCTTCGGCATCCTCAGCGTGCACGAGGAGGTCAACACCGAGCAGGGCGTGCGCGAGGCCATGCTGTCTGTTGGTGACGGCAGCACGATGATTCAACTGCTCGCCCCCATCGATGATTCCTCGACGATCGCGAAGTTCCTCGACCGCAATGGGCCGGGCATCCAGCAGCTGGCCTACACCGTCGAGGACATCGACGCGGTGAGCGCCGCGCTGCGCGCCCAGGGCCTACGCCTGATCTATGAGGCCCCTCGTCGGGGCACGGCCGACAGCCGGGTCAACTTCATCCATCCCAAGGACGCCGGCGGCATCCTCGTCGAACTCGTCGAACCCGCTGCCACTGCTCATTCCTGAGGCCCGCACCGGGTGGATTGAACCGATGGCGCCACAAGTGGCAACATCGATCGCATGACGGACGAGAACCCGACCGAAGCCCTCTCGATCCTCACCGACGCCTCACGGGGCTTTGACACCGCGATGCGCGGCTACGACCGGCGCCAGGTCGACGCGATGCTGGCCCGCCTCGATGACGACGTGCGCTCCGCCGCCGCCGAGCGGGATGCCGCTACCGCGCGCAGCGCCGATCTCGCCGCCCAGCTGGCCTCCTCGTTCGCCCAGATCGAATCGCTGCGCCGCCAGCTGCGTACCGCGACGGAGACGGTCAACGCCGACAACATCGACGCGCGGGTGCGCGAGCAGCTCGATTCCGCGAACGCCGAGGCCGCCCGCATCCGTGGCGATGCGGAGACCTACCTCAACCAGGCCCGCATCGGCGCCGACGAGGCGGCGGAGCGGATTCGGGCCAATGCCCGGCTCGAGGCCGAGCAGATCGTCGAGGCCGCGACCCGGCGCCAGGCCGACGCCGACGAGACCTTCCGGCGGCGCATCGCCGAAGCCGATCGCTACCGGCTCGAGATCACCGAGCGCACCGAACGCGAGGTCGCCGCGGCCCGCGAGCAGGAGCAGCAGATCACCACCGAGGCCGCGACCGAGCGCGACCTGCTCGATGCGGCGGCCCTGGCCGAGCGCACGCGTCTCGACACCGAGGCCGAAGAACTACGAACCCGCCTGGACGCCGAGGCGCTGGCCGAGCGCACCCGTCTCGACACCGAATCGGCCCAGCGCCGGGCGACCGCGGACGAGGACTTCGAGATCACGCTGCGCGAGCGCCGCAAGGTCGAACAGGAGCGCTCGGCCCGAGAGATCAAGGCGGCTCAGGACGAGGTCGAGCGGCTGAAGGCCCACCGCAGCCGCATCCACTCCGACCTCGACGGCCTGCACGCCAGCCTGGCCGACGTAATCACCCAGACCGCCCTGGCCCGCGAACAGACCGACGCCGGCTGATCAGGACCGAAAGCGCTCGATCGCGCGCGCCAATGCCGGATTGTTGGCCGAGGAGGCCTGCGCCCACGACTCGAACTCCAGGGTCTCGTCGAAGTCGCCGTCGTCGGCGATGCGCACGGCGCGCTTGATGTCGCGGGCCAACGCCGGATCCAGCGCGGCATAGCGCTCGGCCAGCTCGAGGGCGGACGCCAACGGATCGTCGACCAAGTCGGCGACCACGCCGCTGGACAAAAGCTCGGCGGCGCCGATCGAGCCACCGTCGAGCAGCAGTTTGAGCGCGAGCTGCGGCCCCAGCGCACGGACCAGGTAGTAGGTGGCGCCCCCGCCCGGATGCAGGCCGAGCTTGGTGAACGTGATGCCGAAGGTGGCCGCCGGGCCGGCGATGCGGATGTCGCAGGACATCGCCAGGTTGACGCCAGCGCCCACCGCCGCGCCCTGCACGGCCGCGATCGTCGGGATTTCCAAGCGCCGCACCCGCAGGAAGCTGTCATAGATCTGCCGCAGACCGGCGCGAATCTCAGCGACCGAACGATCGAGGTCACCGAATACCGCCGGCAGGTCGGCTCCGGCGCAGAAGGCCACCCCGTTGCCGGCGATGACCAGCACCCGGGCCTCGGGGTCGACCCGCACCTCGTCGAGCGCATCCCCCAGGTCGGCCTGCAACTGGGGTGACAGCGCATTGCGCTTGTCGGGCTGATCCAGGGTCAGCACGCGGACGCCCTCGACGGGACCTGCCTGTAGCAACACCGTGGACACGGGCCGATCCTAGAAGAGGGTGCCGTCGCGCTCGATCCCGCGTAACGCGTCGTAGTCGAGCACGAGGCAGGTGATTCCGCGGTCCTCGGCCAGCGTGCGCGCCTGGGGCTTGATCTCCTGGGCGGCGAACACCCCGCGCACGGGCGCCAGCAGCGAGTCGCGATTGAGCAGTTCCAGGTAGCGCGTCAGCTGCTCGACACCGTCGATCTCACCGCGGCGCTTGATCTCCACCGCCACGGCCAGGCCGTCGGGGTCGCGCGCCAGGATGTCGACCGGCCCGATCGGCGTGGGGTATTCGCGCCGGACCAGGCGGTACCCGGGTCCGAGGGTGGAGATGTGCTCGGCCAGCAATACCTGCAGGTGAGCCTCGACGCCGTCCTTGACCAGACCCGGATCCACGCCGAGCTCGTGCGAGGAGTCGTGCAGCACCTCCTCGAGGGTGATGATCAACTCCTCGCCGGCCTTGTTCGTGACCGTCCAGGTGCCGGGTGTCTCGACCAGCCGGCAGGGCGGACTCATCCAGTTCAGTGGCTTGTAGGACCCGCCGTCGGAATGCACCAGCACCGAGCCGTCAGCCTTGACCAGCAGCAGGCGGGTGGCCAGCGGGAGATGTGCCGTCAGCCGACCGACGTAGTTCACACTGCAGCGGGCTATCACCAGGCGCACCGGCGCAGATTACCGTGGACAGCGATCGTGCTCGTCCATCGTTGTATCGAGAGGACCACCATGCCCGGTGTACCGGCCATCACACTCAACAATGGCAACTCCATTCCGCAGCTCGGCTTCGGGGTGTTCCAGGTCGATTCGGGCCAAACGGCCTGGGCGACCGAGCAGGCGCTGGAGGTCGGCTACCGGCACATCGACACCGCCCAGATGTACCGCAACGAGCACGAGGTCGGGCAGGCGATCAAGGCCTCCGGCATCGACCGCGACGACATCTTCATCACCAGCAAGATCAACAACAATCGGCAGACCCGGGATGACGTGCTGCGGTCCTTCGATCAGAGCCTGGCCGACCTGGGCATCGAGCACATCGACCTGATCCTGATCCACTGGCCGCTGCCGACCGTACGCGACTTCACCGTCGCCTGGCGGGCCCTGGAAGAGGTCTATCGCGACGGCCGGGCGCTCTCGATCGGCGTCTCGAACTTCAAACCCCACCACCTGCTGCGGCTGCTCGCCGAGACCGACATTGCACCGGCGGTCAACCAGGTCGAGATCCATCCGTACTCGAGTCAGGGCACCGTGCGCGAGTTCGACGCCGAGAACGAGATCGTCACCGAGGCATGGGCCCCACTCGCACAAGGCGCCGTGCTGGACGACCCGGTGGTGTTGTCGGTGGCGGGCCGAGTCGGGCGCACACCGGCCCAGGTCGTCCTGCGCTGGCACATTCAGCGCGGCGACGTGGTGTTTCCCAAGTCGGTGACGCCGGCGCGCATCCGCGAGAACTTCGAGATCTTCGACTTCGAACTGTCCGAGCACGAGATGCAGACGATCGACGGGCTCAACCGCGACGAACCGCTAGGCCCGGACCCCGACGTCTTCGACTGGGTGCCGGCCTAGCCCGGCATCTGGCCCGGCATCCATGCGCCGAGTGGGCGATAACGCATCGAGTGGTCGCCGGTAGGCGCCCACTCGGGCGTTTATCGACCACTCGCGGGGACGGCCCGGCATCTGCAAGGCTGTCAGTCGTGGACGCGCGCGAGAACCTCAGCTGGGAGCTGTTCGGAACGGCCAGTCGAGAGCTGGCCATCGCGATTGCCGAGGACGGGTTCCAACCGGACCTGATCCTCTCGATCGCTCGCGGCGGCCTGTTCGTGGCCGGCGCCCTGGGCTACGCCTTGGACGTCAAGAACCTGCACGTGATGAACGTCGAGTTCTACACCGGCGTCGACCAGCGACTGGACATGCCGGTCGTGCTGCCGCCGGTCCCGCAACCGGTCGACCTGTCCGGAGCCCGCGTCCTGGTGGCCGACGACGTCGCCGACACCGGAGCGACGCTCAAGCTGGTCAAGGAGTTCTGCCTCCAGCACGTCGCCGAGGTGCGCTGCGCGGTGATCTACGAGAAGCCGGCCACGACCGTGCACTGCGAGTACGTCTGGAAGCGGACGAGTGACTGGATCAACTTTCCCTGGTCGGTGGAACCGCCCGTGGTCGCGGGGGCCCGCAACCGAGACGCCTGAGCCCCGCACGGTGTAGAACTGAGGGCGTGGGCGATGACCTGTCGGCGATGATCATCGCGATCGTCGTCGTCCTCCTGCTCGTCCTCGTGATGCGGTGGGTCTTCACCCCGTCGCACCGCAGCGGGCCGGCGGCCCGTGTCGACGCCAGCGCCTCGACCGAGTTGGGCCTGCTGGCCGTGGTCGCCAGCAACCTGCCCCGCACTGCGGCCCTGGAGACCAGAGCGATGCTGGGCGACGCCGGGCTGCGCTCGTCGATGTCGCGGCGCCGTGACGGCAACCTCGATGTCCTGGTCTTTCAGGGCGACGTCGAACGGGCGCGGCTGCTGCTGAACTAGGTGCTGGGTCAGCCGCCGAACGCAGCGGACTCGGTCCGGATCACATTGGCCCCGAGCGCGCGCAGTTGCTCATCGAAGCGCACGTAGCCGCGGTCGATGTGGTGGATCTCGGCGACCTCGGTCACGCCCTCGGCGACCAGGCCGGCGATCACCAGCCCGACCCCGGCGCGGATGTCGGTGGCCCGCACCGGCGCCCCGGAGAGCCGATCCTTGCCCCGGACCACGGCGTGATGACCGTCGGTGCGCACATCCGCGCCCATGCGCGCGATCTCGTCGCAGAACATGAACCGGGCCTCGAACAGGTTCTCGGTGATCATCGCCGTGCCGTCGGCGATCGAGAGCAGGGCAATCGCCGACGTCTGCAGATCGGTGGGCAGGCCCGGGTAGGGCAGCGTCACCACGTCGAAGCTCTTGGGTCGGTTGTCCATCCGGACCCGAAAGCCGCTGTCGAAAACGTCGATGTCGGCGCCGGACCGAACCAGCTTGTCCAGCACGATCTCCAGGTGGGCGGCGACCGCCCCGCGCACGGTGATATCGCCCTTCGTGGCAACCGCAGCGCACGCCCAGGTGCCCGCGACGATCCGGTCCGAGACGGCGACGTGGCGGGTCGGACGCAGCGACTCGACCCCGCTGATCTCGATGGTCGAGGACCCGATACCGCCGATCTCCGCGCCCATAGACACGAGCATCTGGCACAGGTCGACGATCTCCGGTTCGCGGGCCGCGTTGTCGATGACGGTCGTGCCCTTGGCCAGGACGGCCGCGGTCAGGATGTTCTCGGTCGCCCCGACGCTGGGGAAGTCGAGCCAGATCGGCGCACCGTGCAGCCGGTTGGCCTCGGCGATCACGTAGCCGTGCTCGACCCGGATGTCGGCGCCCATGCGCTCGAGCCCGGCGAAGTGCATGTCCAGGGGCCGCGAGCCGATCGCATCGCCGCCCGGCAACGCGACGCGGGCCAGCCCGGTCCGGGTCAGCAGGGGGCCGAGCAGGTTGATCGAGCCGCGGATCTTGCGGACCAGTTCATAGGGCGCCTCGGACAGCGGCGACTCCGGGACGGTGATCTCGACGCTGTCGGTGTTGCCCTCGCGGACCTCACTGACCTCGCAACCGAGCCGGGTCAGCAGCTCGTGCATGATCGAGACGTCGGAGATGGCGGGCAGGTTCACGATCGTGGAACGACCGGGAGCCAGCATGGTCGCGGCCATCAACTTCAGCACGCTGTTCTTCGCACCGACCACGGCAACCTCGCCGTCGAGCCGCGCGCCGCCGTGAACCTCGAGCACCTGCACGGCGTCAGCCTAGACAGCCGACCGGCCTCGGCGGGATATCTTCTCAGCGTGGCCGTACATCTGACTCGCATCTACACCAAGACCGGTGACGACGGTACGACGGCGCTGGGCAACCTGGCTCGCGTCCGCAAGACCGATCCGCGGGTGGGTGCCTACGCCGACTGCGACGAGACGAACGCCTCGCTGGGCACCGCGCTTGCGCTGGGCGCCCTGGCCGAGCCGATCGCCGCCGTCCTGCGACAGATCCAGAACGATCTGTTCGATCTGGGCGCCGATCTGTCCACCCCCATCGTGGCCGAGCCGGCCTATCCGCCGCTGCGGGTCACCGAGGCCTACGTCACGCGGCTGGAGGCCTGGTGCGATGCGTTCAACGAGCCGCTGGGCAAGCTGACGAGCTTCATCCTGCCCGGTGGGACGCCCGGCGCCGCCCTGCTGCACCAGTCGCGCACCGTGGCCCGGCGGGCCGAGCGCAGCGCCTGGCTGCTGTTCGAGGCCGATCCGGACCACACCAACCGGCTGGCCATGTTGTACCTGAACCGGCTCTCCGACCTGCTCTTCATCCTGGCCCGGGCGGCCAACCCGGGCGGCGATGTGCTCTGGCAGCCCGGCGGCGGGACTCCTGCGTCGGAGTAGCAGTCAGAAGCGGGGCGCGGAGGACTCGAGCCAGGACACGAAGCCGGTGTAGGCACTCTCGGCCAGGCCGAGCGTGATCGGCCCCCCGACGTCCTCGCACTCGACGATGACCGCATCGGCCGGCAGCTGGGCCTGGTCGTTGGCTGTGGCGCTGCGGCTGCTGAGTACCTTCAGTTCGCTGCGGTGCAACGAGCGGGTCGGGCGCGTGCCGAAACCCCAGATCCGGAACCACTGCAGGTCATCGCCGAGGTAGCGGGCCACGCCGTACTGCCACCGCACGCCGTGGCGCACCGCGACGGCGATTCCCCCGACGCTGCGCAGCATGAAGCGTTGCCGGGCGATGAGCAGGCTCAGGACGAGCACGCACACCACGACCGCGACGAGCCCAACTGCGTCGACGGCCGGCATGGCCGGTTAGTTGACTGTTTCGCCGGCGGCGCGCAGCCGGGCCTGAGCCCGCTTGCGCGTGAGCGTGCCCTCGGGGCTGTAGTCCAGCTCGGAGCGCACCAGGGCCTCGCGGGCCCGGGCGACGTCGATCTCCTGCGCCGTCTCGGCCACCTCGGCCAGGACCGAGACCCCGTCCGGGCGCACGGAAAGGAAGCCACCGTGCACGGCGACGCGCAGGTCTTCCTCGCCTTCGCGTTCGATGCGCACGATCCAGCCCGGCGCCAGCGCGCCGAGTAGGGGCGAGTGGCCCGGCAGAATGCCGATCTCGCCGTCGAGGGTGCGCGCATAGACGGCCGTGGCCTCGCCGGACCACAGGCGCTTCTCGACCGAGACGAGCTCGACGGGCATGGTCGTCATCAGGTCAGCTGTTTCGCAGCTCGTGCGCCTTGCGCTCGAGGTCCTCGAGCCCACCGCACATGAAGAACGCCTGCTCGGGGTAGTCGTCGAAGTCGCCCGCGGTGAGCCGCTTGAACGCGTCGATGGTCTCCTCGACCGGCACGAAGGAACCCGGGATACCGGTGAACTGCTCGGCCACGAACGTGTTCTGCGACAGGAAGCGCTCGATCCGCCGCGCCCGCCCGACGATGATCTTGTCCTCTTCGGAGAGCTCGTCGATACCGAGGATGGCGATGATGTCCTGCAGTTCCTTGTAGCGCTGCAGGATCTGCTTGGTGCGCTGGGCGACGTCGTAGTGTTCCTGGCCGATGTACTGCGCGTCCAGGATCCGCGAGGTCGAGTCGAGCGGGTCCACGGCCGGGTAGATGCCCTTCTCCGAGATCGGACGGCTCAGGGTCGTCGTGGCATCGAGGTGGGCGAACACCGTGTGCGGCGCCGGGTCGGTGATGTCGTCGGCGGGCACGTAGATCGCCTGCATCGAGGTGATCGAGTGACCACGCGTCGAGGTGATCCGCTCCTGCAGCTGGCCCATCTCGTCGGCCAGCGTGGGCTGGTAACCCACGGCCGAAGGCATGCGGCCGAGCAGGGTCGACACCTCGGAACCGGCCTGGGTGAACCGGAAGATGTTGTCGACGAACAGCAGCACGTCCTGCTTCTGGACATCGCGGAAGTACTCGGCCATGGTCAGCGCCGACAGGGCCACCCGCAGTCGGGTGCCCGGCGGCTCGTCCATCTGGCCGAACACGAGCGCGGTCTTCTCGAGCACGCCCGACTCGGTCATTTCCGTGATGAGGTCGTTGCCCTCACGGGTGCGCTCCCCCACACCGGCGAAGACCGACACACCACCGAAGTTCTCAGCGACGCGGTAGATCATCTCCTGGATGAGCACGGTCTTACCGACGCCGGCACCGCCGAACAGGCCGATCTTGCCGCCGACCACGTACGGGGTCAGCAGGTCGATGACCTTGATGCCGGTCGCGAACATCTCGGTCTTGCTCTCGAGCTGGTCGAAGGGCGGCGGCTCGCGGTGGATCGACCAGCGCTCGGTCGTCGTGAGCTCGCTCTCCGGGATGTCCAGCGGCTGGCCCAGGGTGTTGAACACGTGCCCGAGCGTGCCGTTGCCGACGGGAACCGTGATCGGTGAGCCGCTGTCGTGCACCTGCGCGCCCCGCACCAGACCGTCGGTGGGCTGCAGGGCGATCGCGCGCACCTGGTCGTCGCCGATGTGCTGCGCGACCTCGAGGGTCAGCGTCTTGGACAGCTCACCCAACTCGATCTCGACCGTCAGCGCGTTGAACAGCTTAGGAATGTTGTTGCGGCCGAACTCGACGTCCACGACGGGGCCGATGACCCGGATGACGCGCCCGACTGAAGACTCAGTCGACGCGTCCGAAGCGGTGGTCTCATCGAAGAGAGTGGTCATCACTCATCACTTCCTGCTGATGCGAGGGCGTCGGCGCCGCCGACGATCTCGCTGATTTCTTGGGTGATCTCGGCCTGACGAGCCTGGTTGGCCAACTGGGTAAACGTCTTGATCAGTTCCTGGGCGTTGTCACTGGCCGACTTCATCGCCCGCCGCCGCGCCGCGGACTCCGAGGCGGCCGACTCGAGCAGTGCGGAGAAGATGCGGGCACTGATGTAGCGCGGCAGCAACTCCTTGAGCAGCTCCTCGGGCTCGGGCTCGAACTCGTACAGCGGCTGCGGCCCGGCCGGCTTGCCCGACTCGTCCGCGCTCTCGGTGCTCGAGCCCGTGACTTCTTCGACCTTCACCGGCGAGACCTGGGAGACGGTCGGCACCTGGGTGACCATCGACTCGAACGTCGTGTAGACGACATAGAGCTCGTCGATACCGGCCACGCCGTCGGCCACGTTCTCGCTGGTCGCCTGCAGCGCGCCCACCAGCGCCTCGGTGGCCGCGCGGGCGTCGGCAAACGTCGGCTGCTCCGAGAAGCCCGTCCAGCTGCCGGCCAACTCGATGTGGCGGAAGTTGTAGAAGGCCATCGCCTTGCGCCCGATGACGTAACGCACCGGCTCCTTGCCCTCGGCCCGCAACCGCTCGGCCAACTGGTTGGCCGCCTTGAGCGCGTTGGCGCTGTAACCGCCGGCCAAGCCGCGGTCGCTGGTGATGACCAGGATGCCGGCCCGGCGCGGGCTGTCCACGCCGGTCAACATGGGGTGCTTGACGGTCGCGTTCTTGCCCAGCGCGGCCAGGGCCCGGGTCAGTTCCTCGGCATACGGGCGCGCGGCCTGCATACGGGCTTGCGCCTTGGCGATGCGCGAGGCGGCGATGAGCTCCATCGCCTTGGTGATTTTTCGGGTCGACTGAACCGAGCGGATTCTCCGCCGGTAAACCCGAAGCTGTGCGCCCATTCGTCTACTCGGTGACCGTCGGGCCGAACTGCTGCTTGAACTCGCCCACGACCCGCTCGAGCTGCTCGACGTGGCCGTCCTCGAGGCCCTTGGCGTTGGCCAGCTCGTCGAACAGGCCCGGCGCGTGGTGCCCGACGTAGTCGAGCAGTTCGGTCTCGAAGCGGCGGATGTCGCTGACCTCGACGTCGTCCATCTTTCCGGTCGTGCCGGCCCAGATGGAGACGATCTCGCGACCGACCGGGAAGGGCGAGGAGGCCGGCTGCTTGAGCAGCTCGACCATGCGCGCGCCCCGAGCCAGCTGCTGCTGCGAGGCCTTGTCCAGGTCCGAGCCGAAGGCGGCGAACGCCTCGAGCTCGCGGTACTGGGCCAGGTCGACGCGCAGTCGGCCGGAGACGGCGCGCATCGCCTTGGGCTGCGCGGCACCACCGACACGCGACACCGAGACGCCGACGTTGATGGCCGGGCGGACACCGGCGTTGAACAGGTCGGTCTCGAGGAAGCACTGACCGTCGGTGATCGAGATGACGTTGGTCGGGATGTAGCCCGAGACGTCGTTGCCCTTCGTCTCGATGACCGGCAGGCCGGTCATCGAACCGCCGCCGAGCTCGTCGGAGAGCTTCGCGCAACGCTCGAGCAGCCGGGAGTGCAAGTAGAAGACGTCACCCGGGTAGGCCTCGCGGCCCGGCGGACGACGCAGCAGCAGAGACACGGCCCGGTAGGCCTCGGCCTGCTTGGTCAGGTCATCGAAGACGATCAGCACGTGCTTGCCGGCGTACATCCAGTGCTGGCCGATCGCGGACCCGGTGTAGGGCGCGAGGTACTTGAAACCGGCCGAGTCCGACGCCGGAGCGGCCACGATCGTGGTGTATTCCATCGCGCCGGCCTCGTCGAGGGTGTCGCGGGCGGCGGCGATCGTCGAGCCCTTCTGGCCGATCGCGACGTAGATGCAGCGCACCTGCTTGTCCGGGTCGCCGGTCTTCCAGTTGTCGCGCTGGTTGATGATCGCGTCCAGGCAGACGGTGCTCTTGCCGGTCTGGCGGTCGCCGATGATCAGCTGGCGCTGCCCGCGCCCGATGGCGGTCATCGCGTCGATCGCCTTGATGCCGGTGAGCATCGGCTCCCGGACCTCCTTGCGCTGGACCACCGTCGGGGCCTGCAGTTCGAGCGCGCGCCGGCCCTCGTTGGGAATGTCACCGCGCCCGTCGATCGGGTCACCGAGCGGGTTGACGACGCGACCGAGGTAGCCGTCGCCGATCGGCACCGACAGGATCTCGCCGGTGCGCCGGACCGCCTGGCCCTCTTCGATCTGCGAGGCGTCACCGAGGATGACGACGCCGATGTCGCGCACATCGAGGTTCAGCGCGATACCGAGCGTGCCGCCCTCGAACTCGAGCAGTTCGTTGGTCATCGCGCCCGGCAAGCCCTCGACGCGGGCGATACCGTCACCGGTCTCAGCCACCACGCCGACCTCTTCGCGGGTCGCCTCAGGCGAGTAGGACGATACGTAGCCCTCGATCGCGCTCCGGATGTCGTCCGCGGAGATCGTCAGCTCTGCCATCAATGCTTCCCTTGCGTTAGTGGAGTGTTCGGTCTCAAGGTGGTGATCAGCCCGCGAGGGCTGCGCGGGCCTGGACGAGCTTGGCGGCGATGCTGCCGTCGATGATCTCGTCGCCGACCCGGACGACGAGCCCACCCCGCACGGACGGATCCAGCGCGGTGTGCACGCTGATCGTCCGTCCGTAGAGCTCAGTCAGGACGTTCGCCAGCCGCGTCTGCTGCTGCGCGCTGAGTTCGACCGCGGACGTGACCTTGGCGATCGAGCGCTGCTGACGCACGGCGGCGGCTTCCAGAAGGGCGTCGATCGCCTGTCCGGCCGTGTGCTTGCGCCGGCTGGTGACAGCATGGCGCAGCAGGTCCTGCGTAATGGGATTGACCTTGCCGGCGACGACGGAGTCGACCAGCGCGCTGCGCCGCTGCGGGGCGCTGGCGTGATCATCGAGCAGTTCCGCCAGTTCGGGCGAGGCATCCAGCACCCGACCGAAGCGGAAGAGCTCGTCCTCGATCTCGCTGAGTTGCCCCGTCCGCTCGGCCGCGCCGAAGGAGACCTCGTCGGCGATCGACTCGAGTCCGTCGAGCAGATCCCACGGCGATGACCAGCGCTCAGCAACCGCGTCGCGGGTGAGTTCCAGGGCGACGTCACCGATCTTGGTCTCGAACAGGGTCGACACCAGTCCGGTGCGGCCCTCGGCCGGGGTGGCCGGGTCGGCCAGCGCACGTCGCAGTCGCGGCTGGTCGTGCAGCACGTCGACGACGGCGTAGAGCTGATCGGACAGATCGCTGAGCACCGCATCCGACGAACGGGCCAGCGCGGCGTCCAGGCGCTGGTTGAGTCGGGCGAGTGCTTCGCGACTGGCGGCGTGCATCACGATGCGCTACCTGCCGTGGCGCCGTCCTTGCCTTCGAGATCAGCCAGGAATGCGTCGACGGTCTGGCGCACGTGGGCGTCATCGGCCAGTCGCTGATCGACGATCTTCTCCGACAGCTCCACCGCAAGCGCGCCGAGCTCACCGCGAAGTTCACGCACGATCGAGCTGCGCTGACGGTTGAGCTGCTCCTCGCCGCGGGCGACGATGCGGGCCTGCTCCTCCTGGGCCTGCACCTTGAGCTCGTCGATCGTGCGCTGCGCTTCCGCGCGAGCGGTCTCGCGGATCTTGGCCGCCTCGGTCCGGGCCTCGACCAGGGCGTCCTGGTAGCGCTTCTCGGCCTCGGCCAGATCAATCTTGGCCTTCGCGGCGTCCTCGACCTGCTGGTCGATCATCGCCTGCCGCGTGCGCATGACCTTCTGCACCGGCGGGACGATGTACCGCTTGATGAAGAAAAGGATCAGCAGGAACGCGAACAGTTCCGCGAAGAAGGTCGCGTTGGGCACCAGGAAGTTGCCCGACGCCAGGACGGTCTGTGGCGCAGCCATGACGAAGTTTCCCTACCGCGCTTACTTGGCGAGCACGAAGACGAACAACACCGCGAAGGCGAGGTTGATGAAGTACGCCGCCTCCACCAGACCCACGGTGAGGAAGAACAGCGTCTGCAGCTGCGCCTGGGCCTCGGGCTGGCGGGAGACGCCCTGGATGAGCGAGCTACCGGCCAGGCCGTCACCGATGGCCGCACCGATGGCGCCGCCGCCCAGCGCCAGGCCGCCACCGATGAGACCACCGGCCAGTTCGATGGACTTGGTAGTTACTTCGACTGCCATTTCTCTCCTTAGTTCAACAAGTTAGGTACGAAGTCGGGGACGTACTCGGGTACGAGCGATGACGCTAGTGGTGTGCCCCCTCTTCGACCGGCCTGATCGCGGCAAAGTACAGGATCGTCAGCAGGGCGAAGATGAAGGCCTGGATCAGACCGATGAACGCGTCGAAGAGCTTCCAGATGACTTCCGGGGCCCAGAGGATATAGGGCGGGAACAACGCGATCAGCGACACCATGATGACGCCGGAGAAGATGTTGCCGAAGAGTCGCAGAGCGAGCGTGAACGGCTTCATGATCTCTTCGATGATGTTCAGCGGCACCAGCGCGTACGGCTTGCGGAACAGGTGGCCGTAGAAGCCCTTGACGCCCTTACGCCGGACACCCGTGACGTGGATCGTCGCGATGACGAAAAGCGCGAGGGCGTAGGTCATATTTGCGTCCGACGCAGGCGGGGGCGCGTACTCGGGGTGATGCCCGGTCGGGACGAGAGACAGCCAGTTGGCGATCAGGATGAACAGGAACAGCGCCATTCCGAGCGGCACGACGAACGGCGCGGTCCGGACGCCGATCGAATCCTCGACCTGGTCCTCGACCTGGGAGGTCACCGCTTCGAAGAACAGTTGCAGCCCACCGGGCTTGTCGACGCTGAGCTTGCGCAGCATCAGCACGCCGAGCAGCACCAGGATGCCCCCGGCGATCAGGGTCGACGTGATCGTGTCGCCGTTGAAGGTCAGGCCGAAGACGTGCCACTCGATGTGGTCGCCAACCTCGACGGTGATCGCTTGCGGCTGCACGCTCATACGGTCGGGCGCAGACTACGAAACACCGGCAGCGCCGCCCCGAGCAGCATCAGCAATTGGAAGACCGCGAGCCCGACGAAGACACCCAGGCCGTCCGGGCGGATCAACAGCGCCATGCCGATGGCCAGCGCCGTGACCGTGGCCAGCCGCCCGACCACGCCGTGGCGGAACTTCTTCTTGCTCATGGTGGGGTCGATCGCATAGTGACGAACCGACTTCTGCAGCATGCTGTTGTTCAGCGCGCCGAGCGCGAGACCGACACAACCGAAGATCCCCATGAGTGCATGGCCGTAGAAGGCGAGCACGATCGTGGCGATCACACCCAGACAAGACCCCACGATGATCGCCCGACGCAGGTTCGCGGCGGCATCAACCAGGGGAGCACCCGCGGGTTGCACTATCGATTCTCCACTCACTGTTGCAGATAGGTTTTGAACTGGATCACGGTGTAGCTGATGCCCGCGATGAGGCCGAGTGCAAGACCGACGAGCAGGAGTACCGGCGCGGTATTCAGGAGGCTGTCGAGCCACCACCCGAGGGCCAGGCCGCCGACCACGAGGACTGCGACCACGCCGCCCAACCCGAGCAAGTCGGACCAGCCGAGCGATTCCCGCGCCACGTTTGACCCCGACGGACTAGCTGGCGGTACGTACCCGCGTGTCGGTTTCAGTCACCAGGCAACTCCTCAGGGTCGGGGGCAACGTTGTCGCCGACGTCGATCAAGCCGCGGTGGCGGGGCGATTTCCGCCTCCCCAATCCACGGCTTTCGCTGAACCTATCACAGCAAACAGCTGCCTTCTGACGCCACTGTGGAGCCGCAGTGAAGCTTGCGTGACGCCCTCCCGACGCCCTATTGGCGACCGCTCGCCCGGGACCGCAGCTGCAGGCGGGGAACGAGTGAGGCGACGAGGCCCACGACGCACAAAACACCCAGAACGTAGAACACGTCCGCGGTTTGGCTGCTGACGGCCAGGGTGACCGCTCCCCCGGCGAGCAGAGCCGACCAGAAATAAAGCAGCAGTACCGCACGCCGATGGGTGTGCCCGATCTCCAGCATCCGGTGGTGCAAGTGCTGTTTATCCGGCGCGAACGGCGACTGCCCGCGCCGAACCCGGCGCAGGATCGCCAGCGAGAGATCGACGAATGGGATGGCCAGGACGGCCAGGGGGATGAGCAGCGGGAGGTACAGGGCCAGCCAGCCGGTGCTGCTGAAGTTCTGCGGGTCGGTCGCGGTGGTCGCGGTCACGGTCGCGGCCGACAGCATGAGCCCGGCGAACATCGAACCCGAGTCACCCATGAATATCCGCGCCGGAGAGAAGTTATGCGGCAGGAAACCGATGCAGGTCCCGGCCAGCGCCGCGCAGAGCAGGGTCGGCGCGGCGCTGACACTGACCTGATTCTCCTGGGCCAGGTGATAGCTGAAGGCAAAGAAGGCCAAGGCGCTGATCGCCGTGACCCCGGCGGCCAGACCGTCCAGTCCGTCGATGAAGTTGACCGCATTGATGGTGATCACGGTGAGCAGGATCGTGATCGGGATGCCCCAGTCCGAGCCCAGGAGCACAGTGGTGCGCCCGAACGGCACGAAGATCGATGACAACTGCACGCCGCCCTTGGTCACCATCACCCCGGCGGCCACGACCTGCCCGGCCAGCTTGGTCAGCGAGTCGATCTCGAATCGGTCGTCGATCACGCCGACCAGGCAGATGATGCCGCCGGCGATCAGGATCCAGGCGAAGTCCGGCCCCTGCACGAACGAGGATTGCAGCGTCGGGAGGGAACGGGCGACGCCGATGGCCATCGCAAAGCCCAGGTAGAGCGCCACGCCACCCATGCGCGGCGTGGGCGTTGCGTGGACGTCTCGGTCGCGGGGCCACGCCAGAGCCTTGCACCAGATCGCGATCGATCGGGCCAGCGGAGTGAGCAGGTAGCAGCCGCCCGCCGCGAGAACGAGAACGAGTGCGTACTCCAGGCTGGGATGAGTGGCGTGCACGTCAGCCGGCGATCTCGAGATCAGGGAGCACGGCCCGCAGCCGTTCGGCCGAGACCGCCCCGGCGCGCAGCAGGCGGGGAACCGCACGCGTCACGTCCACGATCGTGGACGCCACCCCGATCTCCACCGGGCCGCCGTCGAGGTAGATCGCGACATCCTCGCCCAGTTGGGTTCGCGCCTGCTCGAGGTTCAACGCGGCCGGCTGGCCGTGCCGGTTGGCGCTGGAGACCGCCATCGGGCCGGTACGGTTGAGCACCTCGAGCGCCACCGGGTGCAGCGGCATCCGCACGGCCACGGTCCCACGGGCATCCCCGAGATCCCAGGACAGCGAAGGCGCATGTTCGACGACCAGGGTGAGCCCCCCGGGCCAGAAGGCCTCGATCAGTTCTCGTACCTGAGCCGGGACGTAGGTGACCAGACCGTCGATGGTGTCCCAGGATCCGACCAGCACCGGTACGGGCACGTTGCGCCCGCGACCCTTGGCGGCGAGTAGCGCCTGAACCGCATCGGAATCGAACGCGTCGGCCCCGATTCCGTACACCGTGTCGGTGGGTAGCACGACCAGCTGACCGGTACCGACCGCCCGCGCCGCTGCCTCGATCGCACCCGGCCGCACGGCCGAATCAGCACAGTCGAAGACGAGGCTCACGCGGTCATCCTGCCCCACGCGGCGCCCGCAGCGCGGTCACGTAGCGGGCGCGGCCGGTCAGATCACGATGTTCGGTCACCTCCAGCCAGCCGGTCGCACCCAGCCGCGCGGCCAATGTGGAGCCGTGTGTCTCATCGTGTTCGATCGCGAGCAGGCCTCCGGACCGGAGCAGCCTGTGCGCGGCACTTGCGATCGCCGGCATCAGGTCCAATCCGTCGGCACCGGCGAATACCGCCTCGGGCGGATCGTGACGCACCTCGGCGCTCACAGGGGTGCTACTGGGCACGTAGGGCGGATTGCTGACCACGACGTCGACTCCCCCGTCGAGTTCGGCCAGGATCGCCGAGTCGCCGACATCGCCCTGGACGACGACGACCGACGTGCCCGCCGCGTTGCGTCGCAGGTAGTCCAGTGCGCTCGGTGAGAGCTCGACGGCATAGACCCGGGCCGCGGGCGCTTCGGACGCTACGGCTACGGCGAGCGCCCCGGAACCCGAGCACAGGTCGACCACGACCGGGTCATGGATATGCGCCAGCGCGGCCAGCGCGGCGTCGGCCAGCAGCTCGGTCTCCGGTCGCGGGATGAACACGCCCGGTCCGACCGTCAGCAGCACGTGGCGGAAGGGCGCGACCCCGGTGAGGTACTGCAGGGGCTCGCGATCAGCCCGCCGCCCCACCAACTCGAGGAAGCGTTCGCCTTCCCCCGCCGAGACACGCTCCCGCAGGATCAGGCGGCCGCGCTCGATACCGAGCACGAAGGCGAGCAGGGTCTCGGCATCGAGGCGGGGCGAGCCCACTCCCGCGGCGGTCAGCGTCGCGCTCGCCTGCCGCAGCAGGGGCGCGACGTCAATCGCCGGCGCCTTGCAGCAGGGCCTCGATGTCGGCCTTGGTGAGGGCGTCGATGACGTCATCGAGGGCCCCGTCCAGTACCTGATCGAGGTTGTAGGCCTTGAAGCCCACCCGGTGATCGCTGATCCGGTTCTCGGCGAAGTTGTAGGTGCGTACGCGCTCGGAGCGGTCGACGGTGCGGACCTGCGATCGGCGCGCGTCCGAGGCGGCCGAGTCGGCCTGTTCCTGCGCCTGGGCCAACAGCCGCGCACGCAGCACCCGCAGGCCGGCCTCCCGGTTCTGCAGTTGGCTCTTCTCGTTCTGCATCGAGACGACGGTCCCGGTGGGGATGTGGGTGATACGTACGGCGGAGTCGGTGGTGTTGACGCTCTGCCCGCCCGGCCCCGACGAGCGGAATACATCGATGCGGAGGTCGTTCGGGTCGATCTCGATATCGACGTCCTCGGCTTCGGGCAGTACCAGCACACCGGCAGCGGAGGTATGGATACGGCCCTGGGACTCGGTCGCCGGGACCCGTTGCACACGGTGGACCCCGCCCTCGTACTTCAGCCGGGCCCAGACCGGCTCGTCGGGGCGGCGGGTCCGCACGGCCACGGTGGCGGACTTGATGCCGCCCAGATCGGTCGGCTCGCTGTCGAGCACTTCCGTACTCCAGCCCTTGAGTTCGGCATAGCGCAGGTACATCCGGAGCAGATCGCCGGCGAAGAGGGCCGATTCGTCGCCACCCTCACCGGCCTTCACCTCGAGGATGACGTCCTTGCCGTCGTTGGGGTCCTTGGGGAGCAGCTGCTCCTGCAGCCGGGCCTCGAGGTCGGGGATCCGGACCTCGAGCGCCTCGGCCTCGGCCGCGAACGAGGAATCTTCCTGCGCCAGTTCCCGGGCGGCACTGAGATCGTCACGCGCGGCGTCGAGCTCATCGGCAATCGCCACCGCCGGCGCCAACTGCGCGAAGCGACGACCCAGATGGCGGGCCCGGGCCTGGTCGGCATGTACGGCCGGATCCGACAGGGCCAGTTCGATCTCGGCGTACTCGTTGCGCAGTTCGGCGAGCTTTCCGGTGCGGTCGGCACTGGACATGATGGCGGCTCTTTTCCTCGGCGGACGCTGACATGAGAACGGCGCCCGTGCGCTGACCATGGGTCAGCGGACGGGCGCCGTCAAGACAGCTAGGAGTTCGCGCGAACCCTCTTGCCGAAGCGCTTCTCGAACTTGTCGACGCGACCGCCGACGTCCATGATCTTCTGCTTGCCCGTGTAGAACGGGTGGCAGGCCGAGCAGACGTCAGCGTGCATCTCGCCCGATTTCGCCGTGCTGCGGGTGGTGAACGACTCTCCGCACGAGCAGGTCACCTGCGTGGTGACGTACTCGGGGTGAATACCTTCCTTCATTCCTGGATCCCTTCACAAACATGGCGCTAGGTCCCCGCCGATCGGGCGAGGTGTACCAGCACCGGGTAGCCGGACGACGCGCGTCCGAGGACCCATTCTGCCAGCAGATCCGCCGGCGGGCCAATCTCGAACCCGGACTTCCGTACCTCGAACAACACGGTTGGCCCGTGAGGTGTTCCTCAGCCCTTCACGGCACCCGCGAGCAGGCCCCGGACGAAGTAGCGCTGCAGCGACAAGAACACGATCAGCGGAATGATGATCGCGATGAAGCCTCCGGGCGCGAGCAACTCCTGATGGGCCCCGAAGTTTCCGGAGAGATTCTGCAACCGGGCCGTGATCGGCTGCCCGGACGGGCTGGTCCCACCGAAGGTCTTGGCCACCAGCAGGTCGTTCCAGACCCAGAGGAACTGGAAAATCGCGAACGAGGCGATGGCCGGCATCGACAGCGGCAAGACGATCGTGCGGAAGATACGCAGATGGCTCGCGCCGTCCACCCGCGCCGCCTCGATCAACGACTCGGGCAGCTGGGCGATGAAGTTGTGCAGCAGGAACACGGCCAGGGGCAGCGAGAACATGGTGTGGGTCAGCCAGATCTCGGCCAACTGCCCGCTCAGGTGCAGCCCCGGGGCCACGGTCACGCCGAAGAGGGTCCCGTCCACGTAGAAGCGCTGCAGCGGAACCAGCGCCATCTGCAGTGGCACCACCTGCAGGGCGAAGATCGTGAAGAACAGGACGTCACTGCCCCGAAACGGCAGCCAGGCCAGCGCGTAGGCGCACATCGAGGCCAACATGATCGGGATGATCGTGGCCGGGATGGTGATCGCCAGCGAGTTGACCAGCGGCAGGATCGTGCCGCCGTTGTCGAACAACACGGCGTGGTAGTTCGCGAACGTCACGTTGGGGTTCTTGAAGAACGTCCACCAGCCCGAGTCGGCGACATCCGCCTTGGGACGTACGGAGTTGACCAGCAAACCGAAGGTCGGGACCGTCCACAGCACCGCGATGATGATCACGACGATGGTCGCAATTGGACTGGTCAATGACTTCCGGGTCGCCTTCGCGACTTCCGACGGCCGGATGGGGGGAACCGGATCCCCGGGCGGAACCTCGATGATCGGCGGCGTTGAGGTAGTCATCGGGTCGCCCGGTCCTTTCGCAGCTGATGCACGTTGTAGGCCACGAGCGGCAGCACGCAAAGGAACAGGATCACGGCGAGCGCGCTACCTCGACTGACCTGGTTCGTGACGAACATGTCCGAGTAGAGCTTTCGGGACAGGATGTCGGTGTTGTAGTTGCCGTTGGTGATCGTGAAGACGATGTCGAAGACCTTCAGCGTCGCGATCATCACGGTGGTCACGACGACCACGATGGTGTTGCGGATCATGGGGATCTGCACGGTGCGGAACAAGGTGGCGCCGGTGGCGCCGTCCATCCGGGCCGCTTCGATGATCTCGTCCGGGATCGATCTCAGCGCGGCACCGAGGACGACCATCGCGAAGCCGGCCTGGATCCACACCATGATCACCATGAGCATGAACGAGTTGAGGTAATGCGAGGACTCGAGCAGCCAGTTGGGCGGATGACTCCACCCGAGCTTGATCACTACCGCACTCAGTAAGCCGGTCTGGGGCAGCGACGGGTCCTTGTAGTTGTAGACGAACTGCCAGATCACGGCCGCGCCCACGAAGGAGATGGCGGTCGGCAAGAAGATGAGCGTCTTGGCCGTGGTGGCGCCGCGCATGCGATCGACCAGCAGCGCGATGAGCAGGCCGAGGACGACGGCGAACAGGGGCACGAAAACGATCCACAACAGCGTGCGGAACAGCGTGTTGAGCGTGGCCGAGTCGGTGAAGGCGTACTTGTAGTTCTTCAGGCCGACGTACTTGAGGTTCTTCTCCCCCAGGAATTGCTGGTTCTTCAGACTCGTATTGACGGTCGAGATGGCCGGGATCACCAGTCCGATGAGGGTCAGCACCACCACCGGACCAACGCAGATCAGGATGGTCAGCGGCCGTTGCCAGCGCTCGGTGACCAGCCCGGCCAGATAGAAGATGACGGCCAGGACGATGAGAAACCCACCGACTACCGCGATGACGCCCAGCAGTTTGGAAACCGATTGGGACGCGGTGCTGGCCAGAATCAGGTGATTGTCAGTAGCGCTCACGGCGAGCCTCGATTCTGCAAGGAATGCGACTGTCTAAGCGATGCGGCGGCCTAACCGGCCGCGGGCGATCGTTGCGGCCCGTGGGCTGGTGCCCACGAGCCGCAACGATCACTGCCGGTAGTACCTAGTTGGGCCAGGCGGCGTCGATCTCCTTGGCCACGGCATCGATGGACTTTCCGCTGCCGAACCAGTCGACCATCGCGGTCCACTCCGCGCCGGACCCGACGGCGGCCGGCATGGCATCCGAGGCGTCAAAGCGGAAGGTCGTGTTCTTGTCGGCGAGGTACTTCGCCGACAGCGCGTCGATCGGGTCGGTGTAGACGCTCTGGTCGACCTTCGTGTTCGCCGAAACCCAACCCGGGGCAACCTTGATGCGCGAAGTGGCCCAGTCAGCGGTCGACAGGTAGGTCTGCACCGCCTGGGTCGCGGGGTCGTTGGCAAACGCGGTCACGAACTCGCCACCGCCCTCGACCGGAGTCTTGATCGACGGGTCGACCGGGGGCAGGTAGAAGGCGAACGCGTCACCGGTCGAGGAGACCGTGGTGCCCGAAGGCCACTGCGCCTCGTAGAAGGAGGCCTGCTGGAG
The DNA here is from genome assembly GCA_963828015.1 of uncultured Actinomycetes bacterium. Taxonomy (GTDB): domain Bacteria; phylum Actinomycetota; class Actinomycetes; order Mycobacteriales; family Jatrophihabitantaceae; genus CAVPUA01. Next base: position 131,254 of record CAWHCD010000006.1, on the reverse strand, counting down.
CATCGCGCACTGACCCTTGAGGATCGGCAGGCCGGCGTTCTGGAACGTCGTCGTGGCGATCGTCTGGACATTGCCGAAGCCGCCATTGACCCAAGCCGGGTTCTGCATGTAGCCCGCGACGGTCTTCATCGCGCCCTCGATCTGGGGTGAGGCGAACTTGACCTTGTGGCTGATCCAGTCGTCGTAGACCTGACCGCCGTACTGGCCCAGGACTGCCTCTTCGAGCCAGTCCGTGGCCGGCCACCCGCTCGCGGTGCCCGAACTGATTCCGCCGCACCATGGCTTGGCCTTGCCGTCGGCGGCTATTTTGGCCGAGAGCGTCATCAGATCGGCCCAGGTCGTAGGCACGGTATAGCCGTTCGCGGCGAAGAACTTGGGCGAGTACCAGACGAGGGACTTCATGTTGGAGCTCATCGGTGCGGCATAGAAGGTGCCGTTGACCGAGCCGTAGGTCTTATAGATCGCCGGCCAGTTGTCCTCATTGGTGGCAACTGCGGCCGGCGGCTGCTTGACGGTGCCGGTCTGAACCATCTGGGCCAGCAGGCCCGGCTGCGGGATCAGGGCCAGGTTCGGGGCGTTGCCGCCGTTGACCTTGACCGGAAGGTCGGACTCGAAGGAGTTGGACCCGTTGTAGACGATGGTGATCCCGGTGCAGGACTCGAACTTCGCCCACGACTTGTTCAGCGAGTCGGATTCCGGGCTCAGGATCGACCCGAAGATGTTGACAGTCTTTCCGCTATGGCCGGCGTAGGCAGAGTAAGGCGCGCAGTCTCCGGTGAGCGCTGGAGCGCTCGAGGAACTACTCCCTCCGCCTTTACTGCTGCTGCTGCAGGCGGCGAGTGCCGTAAGTGCCAAGCCTGCCGCGATGACGGCGGCGACCCTTGTGCGATGCATTCGGTTCCCTTCCCCAACGACTCGAATGGAACGCCGGGCCCGTCCTGGGCGGTAGCGCTTTCAGCAGGATGACATAGGTCACACTCCAAAACATAGCTTTAGGGATGTCCGATACCTACCTGTTATAGAGTCGGCTTTCCCGCTTGTACCGGTCAGAACATCGACAAACCATGCGTAAATTGCAGGCGAATGGCGGCTTCGGACGATCTGGCGGAAGAGCCGGATCGGACTGTCTTAAGAGAAAGATGAGATCGGCCTGGGTGCAGACGCAGACTTGGCGGTCAGAAGATTGACGCGCTGAACAGCGAAGACCCCCGAGGGTTCGGGGGTCTTCGCTTTAGTGAGGCTTGGCCGAGTAGAGGCCCAGTAGAGGCCCAGTAGGGGCTAGTCGGCGCCGGGTGTCGTCTTGGCGATCTGCATCAGGAACTCGATGTTCGTGCGCGACTTCTTCAGCCGATCGAGCAGCAGATCGATCGCCTGTTGCTGCTCAAGGGAATGCAGCACCCGCCGCAACTTGATCGTGACGGCCAGCTCGTCGGGCGAGAGCAGCAGCTCTTCCTTGCGCGTCGAGGACTGATCGACGTCCACAGCCGGGAAGACGCGCTTGTCGGCGATCTTGCGATCGAGCTTGAGTTCGGCGTTACCGGTGCCCTTGAACTCCTCGAAGATCACTGTGTCACCGGCCGACCCGGTCTCGACCAGCGCGGTCGCCAAGATGGTCAAGGACCCGCCGTGCTCGATGTTGCGGGCCGCGCCCAGGAAGCGCTTGGGCGGGTAGAGCGCCGTCGAGTCGACGCCACCGGACAGAATGCGCCCGCTCGCCGGGGCCCCCAGGTTGTAGGCGCGGCCCAGGCGGGTGATCGAGTCGAGCAGCACGACGACGTCGTGGCCCATCTCGACGAGCCGTTTGGCCCGCTCGATCGAGAGCTCAGCGACCGTGATGTGGTCCTGGGGGCGACGGTCGAACGTCGAGGCGATGACCTCGCCGCGCACCGAGCGCTGCATGTCAGTGACTTCCTCGGGGCGCTCATCGATGAGCACGACCATGAGGTGGACCTCGGGGTTGTTGGTAGCGATCGCGTTGGCAATCGCCTGCAGCACCATGGTCTTACCCGCCTTGGGCGGGGAGACGATGAGCGCGCGCTGGCCCTTGCCGATCGGCATCACGAGGTCGATGACCCGGGTGGTGAGGATGTGCGGCTCGGTCTCGAGCCGCAACCGCTCCTGCGGGTACAGCGGCGTCAGCTTGGTGAACTCGACCCGGTTGCGTGCGAGTTCCGGATCGCCGCCGTTGACGGTGTCCAAGCGCACGAGCGGGTTGTACTTCTCGCGGCGCTCACCGCTCACCGCCTTGATCGCGCCGGTGACGGTGTCACCGCGGCGCAGGCCGTAGCGACGCACGTAGGAGTTCGCGACGTACACGTCCTCGGAACTGGCGTAGTAGCCCTCGGTCCGCACGAACCAGGCGTTCTTATCCTCGATCGCGTCGAGGATGCCGGCGACCGGCACGAGCACGTCGTCCTCGGAAACGGTCGGCTCGATGTCGTTCCCGACGACGCCGGGCGTGCGTTCGCGGTTGCGCCCGCGGCGGTCGCGGTAACGCCGCCCGCGGCGACGGCCGTTGCTGTCGTACTCGTCCTCGTCGCCGCCTTGCTGGCCAGAACCGGGCTGGGCCGATCCCGCAGGGGCGGCTTGATTGCTGTTCTGCCCGCGCTGAGCAGACCCGTTGCGGTCGCCGGTTGCGGTCGCTGGGTCCTGCTGGTTGCGGTCCTGCTGGTTGCGGTCCTGCTGGTTGCGGTCGGGCTGGTTGCGGTTGTTGTGCTGCCCGTTCTGGTTGCGGTTGCCTTGGCGCTCGCGCCGCTCACCATCGCGGGGCTCGCGGGCACTGCCATCGGACGCTGGTGCGGGCGACTCGAGCGCTGGTGCGCTCGGCTCGGCCGGCGCGCTCGCTCCGGCGTCCAAGGTGGGCTGGACGGGTTCGCTGCGGACTTCGGCCTCGGCCGTGGCCCGCGCCGGACGGCTCGCGCCCTGCCGGGCTTGAGATGATTGCGCGGATTGCGCGGATTGGATCGCGGCAATCAGGTCGCTCTTGCGCAACTTGCCCGACGCGATACCCATGCTGCCGGCGAGCTGCTGCAGCTCCGGCAGCAACATGCCCGAGAGCGAGGCATTGCGCTTGGCCGGCGCGCGCCGAGCGGTCTTGGTGCTTCCAGCGCTCTCGCTGGAGGTGGAGTTCCCGTCACCCACCGGTTCAACGGCGGTCAGGGTGTGCTCCTGGATGTCTGTCACGGTGATTTCGGAACCTTTCCGATGGTGCGCACGTCGGTGAGGATTCACGCGGTGCGCGTGGTGGGACTCATTGCGTTGGTGCGTCGACCCGAAGGATCAGGGACGGCGGCGGCAAGTGGCGTCAGGTACGGTCCTCGGCCGATCCGTGGCGGTTCGGCGGGGGGTTTGCAAGCGACGTGGTGGGCTGGCCACCGGCAATAACTGCCGCCGTCGCTGGCTGACAACTAAACAGCCTAGACGCTCACTTCACCGCTTACAACACGGCCCAGCCGGTTCATGTTCCCGCCCGTGCCCGGTCGAGGATGGTGGCGCCGTGGAAATCGACCCCTAGTTCTTCGATCCGCCACCCGTCGAGCGCGTAGGCGCGCACCGAGTCGACCTCGGCGACCGAGCGGCACAAGGCCAGCACCGTTGGCCCGGCCCCGGAGATCACGGCGGCGATTCCATCCGCCCGCAGCCGGGTGAGAACCGCAGTGGACTCGGGCGAGTCACCCGCCCGGTAAGGCTGATGCAGCGTGTCCGCGGTGGCGCTGAGCAGCTCCTCGGGCCGCCCACAGGTCAACGCGCCCACGAGCAGAGCCGAGCGGGCCGCGTTGAAGACGGCATCGCGATGCGGCACGAACTCCGGCAGGGCCTGACGGGCGACCTTGGTGGAGGACTGCCGTTGCGGGATCAGCACGACGGCGCGCACACCGACCGGCTCGAGACGGCAGGCCCGAGCCTGCTCATCGCCGTCGGTCCAGGCGATGGTCAGGCCGCCCAGCAGGCAGGCGGCTACGTTGTCGGGATGCCCTTCGATGGCAGCGGCAAGGACCAGGCACTGCTCTGTGGACAGGGGCGCCTGGGCAAGTTCGCGGGCCAGGAGCACCCCCGCGACGATCGCCGCCGCCGAGGACCCGAGGCCACGTCCATGGGGAATCCGGTTGCGGCACCGCAGGTGCAGACCCCCGGGTTGGGCGCCCACCTGGTCGAAGGTGGCCCGCATCGCCTGGATCACCAGGTGCGACTCGTCGGACGCGAGGTCCGCGACCCCTTCACCGGCCATCTCGATCTGCAGGCCCAGATCGGTGACCTGGGCGCTGAGCTCGTCGTACAGTCCCAGCGCCAGGCCGAGCGTGTCGAACCCGGGACCCAGGTTGGCGCTGGTGGCCGGCACCCGCACGCTGACGACGCCAGGGTAGAAGCTCACGCCAGTCCCAGATGCGACGCCGCCGCGTGGGCATCGACCGGAACCGTGATCGGTTTCGGAGCGCCGGAAATGGCCCACTCCGGATCCTTGAGGCCGTTGCCGGTGACCGTGCAGACCACGACCGACCCCGGAGTGAGCCGACCGTCGGCGTGGGTCATCAACAATCCGGCCACACTGGCGGCGGAGGCCGGCTCGACGAACACGGCTTCGCTACGCGCCAGCATCCGATAGGCCTCGAGAATCTGCCGATCCGTCACCGCGTCGATCAGGCCGCCGGAGTCGTCGCGGGCCGTCTCGGCCTGTTGCCACGACGCCGGATTCCCGATGCGGATCGCGGTGGCAATCGTCATCGGATGCAATACCGGGGCGCCGTTGACGATCGGGGCCGCGCCGGAAGCTTGAAAACCGAACATCCGCGGGCGGTTCTCGACCAGACCGTCCCGGGCGTACTCGCAATAGCCCTTCCAGTACGCGGTGATATTGCCGGCGTTACCGACCGGAATGCAGTGCACATCCGGGGCTCGGCCCAGCGTGTCGCAGATTTCGAACGCCGCCGTCTTCTGGCCCTCGATGCGGAACTGGTTCACCGAGTTGACCAGGGCCACCGGATAGTCGATAGCCAGCTTCTGGGCCAGTTCGAGGCAGTCGTCGAAGTTGCCATCGACCTGCAGCAGGCGGGCGCCGTGTACCAACGCCTGGGCCATCTTGCCCAGCGCGATCTTGCCTTGGGGCACGAGCACGGCACAGGTCATTCCCGCACGAACGGCGTAGGCCGCGGCCGAGGCGCTGGTGTTTCCGGTCGAGGCGCAGATGACGGCCTTGGCCCCGTCCTCCGCGGCCTTGGAGATGGCCATCGTCATTCCCCGGTCCTTGAACGACCCGGTCGGATTGGCGCCCTCGACCTTGAGGTAGACAGTGCACCCGGTGCGGGCCGAGAGCTCGCGAGCCGGTACGAGCGGGGTCCCGCCCTCGAACAAGGTGATGACCGGCGTCGCCTCGGTGACGGGGAGCCGATCGCGGAAGGCCGCGATAAGCCCCGGCCAGGCCGTATAGGTCATTCGCTCGCCATTCCCTCGACCCGCATCACGCTGGCCGAGCGACGGATGAACCCCATGCTGCTGATCTCGGCCACGGTCTTGGCCAACGCCGCGTCGCTGGCGACGTGCGTGACCAGGACGAGGGTGGCCGCGTCGCCGCGACCCTCCTGCCGCACGGTCTGGATGCTCACCTCGTGATCGGCGAAGGCACGGGCCACCGTGGCCAGCACCCCCGGCTTGTCCGCGACGTCCAGGGCCACGTGATAGCGGGTCTGGGTCTCGCCCATCGGCTGGACCCGCAGGTCGGCGTAGGCGCTTTCCCGCGCTCCGCGGCTGCCGTTGAGCCGGTTGCGGGCTATGGCCACCAGGTCCCCCAGCACCGCGCTGGCCGTCGGTGCGCCGCCGGCCCCACGGCCATAGAACATCAACGATCCGGCCGCCTCGGCCTCGACGAAGACGGCGTTGAATGCATCGCCGACGCCGGCGAGCGGGTGGGTGCGCGGGATCATCACGGGGTGCACGCGGACGGCGACCGTGTCCTCGCTGCGCTCGCAGATGGCCAGCAGCTTCACGGTGCAGCCCATCGCGTTGGCGCTGGCCAGGTCGGCCGCGGTGACCTCGCTGATGCCCTCGCGGTAGACATCGGCCGAGGTCACTCGGGTGTGGAAGGCCAGGCTGGCCAGGATCGCGGCCTTGGCCGCGGCATCGAACCCGTCGACGTCCGCGCTCGGATCCGCCTCGGCGTAGCCCAGTGCGGTCGCCTCGGCCAGGGCCTCGTCGAACGTTGCCCCGGTGGCGTCCATGCGCGACAGGATGAAGTTGGTCGTCCCGTTGACGATGCCCATCACCCGCGTGATCCGGTCGCCGGCCAGCGATTCGCGCAGCGGACGCAACAACGGAATCGCGCCGGCCACCGCCGCTTCGTAATAGAGGTCGACGCCGGCCTCGGCGGCGGCGGCATAGAGCGTGGCCCCATCCTCGGCGAGCAGGGCCTTGTTGGCGCTGACGACGCTCTTGCCGCTGCGCAACGCGGTGAGGAGCAGGCTGCGGGTCGGCTCGATACCACCGATCACCTCGACGACCAGGTCGATGTCGTCGCGGCGCACCAACGCGTCGGCGTCGGTAGTGAGCAGTTCGGGCGAGACGTCGGGATGGCGGTTCGGGCGGCGGACGGCGATGCCGGCCAACTCGATCGGGACACCGATCCGCGCGGCCAGGTCATCGGCCTGCTCGCGCATGAGCCGCGCGACCTGGGATCCGACGACTCCGCAGCCGAGTAGCGCGACCCGCAGCGGCTTGGTCATGCGCTCACTCCGGTATCGCCCACTCCGACATCAAGGCGCAGCAGGTCGTCCTCGGTCTCGCGGCGTACGAGTACCCGGCTCGATCCGGCCTGCACGCTGACGACCGGGGGGCGCGGAACGTGGTTGTAGTTGCTGGCCATGCTGCGGCAGTACGCGCCGGTCGACGCGACCGCGATCAGGTCTCCGGGCTCGACGTCAGCCGGCAACCAGGTGTCACGCACGACGATGTCTCCGCTCTCACAATGCTTGCCGACCACACGAGAGAGTATCGGCGCGGCCGGTGACTCCCGATTGGCCAGCACGCAGGTGTAACTCGCGTCGTAGAGAGCAGTGCGGATGTTGTCACTCATCCCACCGTCGACCGACACGTACGTGCGCACCTGGCCACCGTCGAGGGTGACCCGCTTGACCGTGCCCACTCGGTAGACGGTGACACCGGCCTGGCCGACGATCGCTCGTCCCGGTTCGACCGACAGGCGCGGTCGGGGCAGGGAGTTGGCGCGGCATTCAGCGTCGACGATGCTGGTGAGCCGCTCGCCGATCTGCTTGGGCGATTCGGGGTCATCCCCGGCGACGTAGGCGATCCCGAGTCCGCCCCCCAGGTTCAACTCCGACAGCTGCAGGCCGTGCCGGTCGCGCACCAGCGCGGCCAGCCCCACCAGTCGATGAGCCGCGACCTCGAAACCGGCGGTGTCGAAGATCTGCGAGCCGATGTGCGAGTGCAGCCCGACCAGACGAAGCGATCGGCGCGGCCAGGACCTGGGCGATCGCCGCCTCGGCGGCACCGTCACGCAGCGAGAAGCCGAACTTCTGGTCCTCGTGCGCCGTCGCGATGAACTCGTGGGTGTGGGCCTCGACGCCGACCGTGACCCGGACCAGGACGTCCTGCACGACCCCGTGCTCGGCGGCGATCGCGGCCAGCTGGTCGATCTCGCCCGACGAGTCGAGCACCACATGCCCGACGCCGACCTCGACCGCCCGGCGCAGTTCGGCCGCAGACTTGTTGTTGCCGTGCAGGGTGATCCGCGCCGTCGGGAAGTCCGCCGCCAGGGCGACCGCCAGCTCGCCGCCGGTGCAGACGTCCAGGCCCAGGCCCTCCTGCTGGATCCACCGGGCGACGGCGGTGCACAGAAATGCCTTGCCGGCGTAATAGACGTCTGCCCCGGCGAAGGCCCCGGCGTATTCACGCGCCCGCGTCCGCACGTCGGCTTCGTCGAGGAAGATCGCGGGGGTGCCGTGCTCGACGACCAGCTCGGTCACCGCAATCCCACCCAGGGTCAGCGTCCCGTCGACTCGCTCCGCGGACAGGGGCCAGATGGCGCGCTCGATCGCGTTGATCTGCGTCGCGGGCGCGCTCACCCCGGCTTCGGGGCGCACGTCGCCGTGGCGCGGACCGGCGGGGTGCGCGTTCCTGCTCATCGCACTACATCCGTTCCGGGGCAGACACACCCAGTAGCGCCAGGCCGTTGGCCAGCACGACCCGGGTGGCCTCACAGAGCCAGAGCCGGGCGTACGTGAGGTCGGTCGCCGGCTCATCGCCCATCGGCAACACCCGGCAGGCGTCATAGAAGCGGTGATACGTGCCGGCCAGGGCCTCGAGATAGTGGGCCACCCGGTGGGGGGCCCGCAGCTCGGCGGCAGCGGCCACCACGCGCGGAAACTCCCCGAGCGCGCCGAGCAGGTCGGCCTCGCGGTCCTCGGTCAGCAGTCCGAGATCGGGCTCGAGCGAGCGCACAATCCCCAGCTCCGCGGCGTTTCGCTGCAACGAGGCCAGGCGGGCATGGGCGTACTGCACGTAGTAGACCGGGTTGTCGTTGGAGCGCTTGGCCCACAGATCCAGGTCGAGGTCGATCGTCTGGTCGACCGAGTAGCGGGCCAGGGCGTAGCGCGCGGCGTCGGCACCGATGACGTCGACCAGGTCGGCGAGCAGCAACACATTGCCGGCCCGCTTGCTCATGCGGACCGGTTCGCCGTCCTTGAGCAGGTTTACCAGCTGGCCGATCAGGATCTCGAGCGTCTGGTCCGGATCGTCACCGAAGCAGGTGACCATGGCCCGCAGTCGGTTGATGTAGCCGTGGTGGTCGGCGCCCAGCATGATCACGACGCGGTCGAAGCCGCGCTGACGCTTGTTGAGGTAGTAGGCGCAGTCGGCCGCGAAATAGGTCCACTCGCCGTTGCTGCGAATCAGCACGCGGTCGCGGTCATCGCCGTAGTCGGTGGTGCGTAGCCAGGTCGCGCCGTCCGCCTCGTAGATATTGCCCTGCTCGCGCAGACGGGCGACCGCGGCGTCCAGCCCGCCCTCGTCGTGCAGCTGACGCTCGTTGAAGTAGACGTCGAAGCTCACCCCGAAGCCGGCCAGCGAGCTCTTGATCTCCTGAAACATCAGCTCGACGCCGACCTCGCGGAACACCTCGGTCTGCTCGTCCTCGGGCCGCCGCTCGAGCACCCCTGGTGATGCGTCCACGACGGCCTTGCTGATCTCGTCGATGTAAGTACCGGAGTAGCCGTCCTCGGGAACCGGGCGCCCGTGCGCGACCTCGCGCAGGGTCCGGGCGAAGCGCTCGATCTGGCTTCCGGCGTCGTTGAAGTAGTACTCACGGGTGACCTGCGCCCCGCTGGCCTGCAGCGTGCGGGCGAGCGCGTCACCGACTGCGGCCCAGCGCACCGCCCCGATATGGACCGGGCCGGTCGGGTTGGCCGACACGAACTCGAGGTTTAGGTTCTGCCCGCTCAAGGCGTCGTTGCGGCCGTAGGCCGGTCCGGCGTCGACCACCGTCCGGGCCACCGCCCCGAGCGAGTCGGCGGCCAGCTTCACGTTCAGGAAGCCCGGTCCGGCCACCTCGACGCCGGCGATTCCGCTGACCTGGCGCAGCCGGACGGCGATGATCTCAGCGATCTCTCGGGGTGCCTTGGCCGCCGGCTTGGCCAGCCGCATCGCGACATTCGTCGCGTAATCACCGTGTTCGCGGTTCTTCGGCCGCTCGATGACGACCTCCGCGGGCGCGGAGCCGCTGAACTCCCCGTGCTGCAGCGCGTCGGAGATGGCCACGCGCACGGCAGCCGAAAGCTCGTCGGGAGTCACCCCGCAATCCTAGTGGGCGCTTTCTCAGCGTTTAAGCCGAACGCTCAGCCTTGCGACCTACACTTGCCGGGGCGCAATCGCCACCTGCGCGTCCCACCATCCTTCTTCCAGAAAGCAGTCCGATGCCCGCGAGCACGCCCCCGCCGTCGAAGAAGCCGAGTTCGGGGTCGCGGCCGCCGACCAAGAAGGCTCCGACCAAGGCCGGGGCGAAGACTGGGACGTCGACCGAGCCGGCCGGCAAGCGGCCGCCGCCCAAGGGGCGCTCGATTGTCAACCAGCGCCAGACGCCGTGGTCTCTGATCATCACGGTCGCGGTGATCGTCATCTTCGCCGGATCGATCGTCGGCTACGCCGTCGTGCACAAGAGCAAGCACTCAGCGACGGCGGCGGACTCCCCCGGCGTCGTGAACACCAGCGACCCGTACTCGCAGCCCGAACTGCCCGCCGCGGCGGCCATCCAGGGCGTGACGTACACCGTCGAGCCCAATCACACCCACGTCGAGGGCAACCTGACCTACGACTCGTCGCCGCCGGTCGGGGGCAACCACAGCCAGATACTGGGCCGACTGCACCGGCACGGTGTACCCGAAGGCGATCGCGAACGAGAACGCCGTCCACATGCTCGAGCACGGCGCGGTCTGGATCACCTACAAACCGGGCCTGCCCGCCGATCAGGTGGCGACCCTGAGCAAGCTGGTCAGCGGAGTCGACCGCATGGCCATGAGCCCGTATCCGAACCTCAAGACGAATATCTCGCTGCAGTCCTGGGGCTACCAGCTCTTTGTCGACAACGCCTCGGATCCGCGCATCCAGCAGTTCATCACGGCGCTGAAGTACAACCCGAAGACGACGCCCGGAGCCGGCGGCGACCTGCTCGCACCCCGCCTTCAAGGCCCACCCGAGCACCTACGGCCACCCGATATGGATCGGCGGACTAGCCATGACCGTCGAGCGGCGCCCGATAGTGCGACGCGAGCCAGCAGGTGCGACTCGACGTCCGCCGCGCCGCTGTCGGTGGTGCTTGTCGCGATCATCGCCATCGCGGCGCTGGTCATCGCCGGGACGGCCGGATGGCTGATCGGATCGAACTCGGGCTCGACGCGCTACGCCAAGCGAATCATCGGTGGACGCCGGATTCGCCCGGGACATGGCGACCCATCACACCCAAGCCGTGACCATGGCCGGGTACGTGCGCGACAACACCACCAACCCCTCAGTCGCGCTGCTCGCGTTCGACATCGAGACCAGCCAGGAGGAGCAGATCGGTGAGATGCAGGGGTGGTTGGACACTTGGGGGCTCACTCGCAGCTCCGACCTGCCGGCGATGTCGTGGATGGCCGGGCACGATCACCTCACCACCGATGGGTTGATGCCCGGCATGGCGACCGAGGCGCAGATGACGCAGCTCGAGACGATGCACGGCACCGGCGCTGGACATCTTCTTCCTGCAGCTGATGATTCATCACCACCAGGGCGGCTTGCCGATGGAGCAGTACGCGCTCGAGCACGCGTCCGAGCCCTACGTGCGCAACCTGGCCCAGAAAATGATCACGCTGCAGACCAGCGAGATCGTCGCGATGGAGCAACTGCTGCGCCAGCTCGGGGGAACCCCGCTGCCCGCGCCGAGCAGCTAAGGCGGGCCGGGCGCGCTGCTAGGCTTGCGCGGTTGTGGCCCCCGTAGCTCAGGGGATAGAGCACCGCCCTCCGGAGGCGGTGGCGCAGGTTCGAATCCTGCCGGGGGCACAAACCTAGAGGCACCGTATTTACTGCCCTACGTGCTTAGAGCGAAGAACTTCGAGATCCACGATCGAAGCTCCGGGCAACAGCCGGGAAACACCAGCGGTTCTAGCGGCGTCCAGTGCATCGGCCACTTCGTCCAATCTGTCCGAAAATAGGTGCCCGTACTGGTCCAGGGTCATGGCTGCTGACGCGTGGCCCAGCATCTGTTGGATCACCTTGATATCCGCGCCCGCAGCGATCGCGAGAGACGCAGCGGTATGGCGTAGCTCGTGCGGATGAAGACCCCGGAACCCAATCTCCGAAGCGGCGAGGTCGAACCCCCCGCGACGGAAGACGTGATCGCGTAGCGGCCCGCCACTGCGAATACCTGAAAAAACGAGATCGTCAGGTTCCTTGCTTGCCACGTGTTCGGCGAGTTCGGCGCTTAGGAACCTTGGGATAGGTACGTCGCGCCGCGCGTGCCCTTTGGGCGTCCCCCACACGAGTGCACCGCGTACCACGGTGACCGACTCGACGATCGACGCTCTCCGTCGGCGGAAGTCGACTCGCCCTACTCTCAAGGCCGCCAGTTCCCCCCAACGGACGCCGGTGTAGGCCAAGAAAAGGACGATCAGGCGAGAGGCGCTGTTGCCGCGCTCATCGAGCCGCCGATGCCGGCTCAGCTGAGTGGGCCGTGCGCACGCCTCCGCGAGCTCAGCCACTTGCCCGTGGGTCAGATACCGCTTTTCAGTGGTTACGACGCGGGGTAGGTTGACGCCCGCCGCCGGATTCCGAGCGAGTCGACCGTCCTTGACGGCGCTCGCGAGAATGAGCGACAAAACGCCGAAGTTTTTCCGCACCGTTGCAGGAGCCAGCTCTATCGACATCGAGGTGACCCACGCTTGGATGTCGGAGTGGGCGACGTCAGCCAGCTTCACTGACCGCCACTTCGGTCCGATCGCTGCGACCACGATCCCCCGATAGCGCTCGTGCGTTGAAGGCTTAAGGTGTGCCTGACCTTCAAGCCATCGAAGCGACCACGCGCCCACTGTGAGGCGCGCCATCCCTGGGTCGATATATCCACCAATCAGCTTCGACGACTCGACGGCCGTTAGGTAGCGTTCGGCTTCCAGCTTGCGTTCGAAGGACCTGTTCCGTTGTTTGCCATCCGGCGTGCGGTAGTGCGCGCGCCAGCGAAATCCCACGCCGTGTCGAGCGGTCCGGGTCTTAGTCTTTCGGCCCGAAGAGCCGACCGTCTCGGTGAACCATCGGTCCTCAATACTTGCCATTTCTACGAGGCTCCTTCTTCGCCGTAGGACCGCCTTGGACGGCGGGCGTCACGCTGTCGCACCGAGGCCGAGCATCGATTTCGCGCCGACGTGACTTGAATGCACGTCTCGCGGGCGTCGCGGAAGCAGGCTCTCTAGGGTCGAGGGTTCGTTTCGCGATGTTGGCCGTGCGATTCGCCTCTAGTGCCAGGGTAAGTCGCTCCTACGACGCTTTGCGACTCGTTAGGCGGCGTGGGTGCCTGTCCCGCTTTGGGTTTGTAGCCAGGTGTGGACTTCGCGGCGCCAGTAGCGGACGCCGCGGCCGACGCGGAAGCTGTGGGGTCCGGTGCCGAGGTAGCGCCAGTAGCGCAGGGTGGCGTCGGGGACGCGGAGGAGTTCGGCGACTTCGTGCAGGGTGAGCAGGTCGTCGATTTCGCCCTCCGGGCGGTGGTCGCGGGCGGCTTTGCGGTCGTCGTTCATGCTCGGTTCCTCTCGTAGTTGCTTGTCTCAGCCTGTAGGTGCGGTGAGGGGGTGTGCGGACGGTGCAAGCCGGAGTTCATTGCTGGTAGCGAGGCACTCGTTCGCTTCTCTCGGTTCGGTTGATCCTGTTGTACGGGGCGGGTCTGCCACGGGGAGCGCTGACGGTGGCGGATCGGGACGTGATCTCATGCAAAGAAAGGGCCTGGGCTCGCTCTGGGTGCGACATTTCCGGGGTTGGTCGACGGCATGACGTTGGTGGATCCTGGCTAGTGGTGGTTGATGCTGGCCGGGGGTTGCCACGATTTGGCGGCTGGGCTCGTCATCAGCGGCTGATGCTGGGTCCGGTGTCGGGTGTTGGATAATTTGGCACGGTGGAAGGCCGGCGAGTATTCGCCGTGGTTTCGAGCTCGCGTTCGATGCGCGTGCGGAGTGCCCGCGAGGCGGCTCGTTCGTCTCGGTCGGCGGCCCAGTCGGCGTGGGCCAGGTCGATGGTTTGGTCGGGCTGGGCGCGCAGGGTCGGTTCGCGTCGGAGGGCGGCGATCTGGTCGCGAGCGTGCGCGAGGGTGGTCTCGTCAAGAGCGACGGCGCGTTCGACGTCTGCGAGGCGACCGGCGGGGTCCTCGGTCCGGGCGAGTGCACCGTAGTGCTGTAGCGCGCTCGAGTAGTCCTGTTGGGTTTGGCGCAACGTGTGGAAGGTGGTGCGTTCGTCGTCGCGGGCCTGGTGTGCGGCCCGTCGAACAGGCAGGTAGTCGGGATGGGCGTGTTCAGCAACGCTGCGGGCGTGGGCGTCGAGGTGGGCGTGATGGCTCGGCGTGTCGTCGAACCAGGCAGCGAAGCGAATGATCTGCTCGAGATCGCTCGGCAGGCCCGGCAGGTGGGGGCGCCAGGTCGCGGACCAGTCCTGAAGGTGTTCGCGGGCGGCGTGCACGGCGCTGCGGCGTTGCCCGATCCGGCCGGTGCCGCGTTGCATTGTCTGGGCGGCGTCGCGGGCGGGCTGCCGCTGAGCGTCCCAGTCACGCTTGAGGGTCACCGCGAGGGCGTCGGCGTGGCGGGTGACGGTCGGTTCCAGGCGCTGGAGCTGGGCGGCGGTGTCGGCCGCTGCGACGCTGGCGGCCGTGTGGGCGCGGTGCAGTTCCGGGAGGGTGGCGTCGCGTTGTTCGCAGAGGGCGAGGATGTCGTCGCAGCTGGTCGCGTCGTTCCCATGCCCTGACTAGTTGGGTGTGGGTGTCGGCTTCGACGGTCCAGGCCTGGCGCAGTTCGTGGAGAACATCGTCGAGTGGTCGCTGGGGGGCGTACCGGTTAGCTTCTGCGGCGGCGAGGTCGGCGGCGTGGGCTGGGCCGAGGTCGGCTCGGTCGCGGCCGAAGACGGCGATCCACTGCTGGCGGGCGTCCTCGAGGGTCTCGGCGACCAGGTGGGCGACGTTGTGGTCCCGGCCCCGGGTCATGCCGACGTAGGTCGCTGCGGCGCTGCTGTGCTCACCGATCACGACGTGGGCGGTGCTGGTGGTGTCGCCCTGAGCGCCGTGGATGGTGCAGGCGTAGGCGAGTTCGACGTGGGCACGGACGTAGTCCGGCGGCAGGGCGCGTTCACCGTGGGGGCCGGCGAGGGTCAGGCCGCCGTCGGGGTGCGACGGCGGTGACCGTCCACTGCTCACGATTCGCCACCCGTAGCGCGGTGTCGTTGCGGCGCGTCGCGACGCGGTCCCCGACACCGATCCGTTCGCCGGCGACGGTGGCTGCCGTGGTGTCGTCGGAGACCTTTCCGGCGGCGACGAGCCGGTCGCGGATCGCGGCGTTGAGGGCGGTCACTTGCTCGCGGGTGTCGGCAACCACCAGGGTTGAGTGATCGCCGGTAGTGGCGGCGTCGGCGTCGGCGGCGCTGTCGGCTAGTGCGGCGAGCCGGTCACTGTCACGGTCGTGGATCTGGATCTGGCCGCGGCCGACCAGCGCGTCGAACAGCGCTGCGGGGTCATCGCCGGTGCGCATGGCCAGGCTCAGCGCCGCGTACTCGACATCGGGTCCGCTGACCTGGCGGCCGTCTGCGGTGACCTCGGTGCGCAGGAAGCGGTGCACGGTGTCCAACGTCAGGTGCGCGTCGGGGTGGACCTGGCGGGCGGCGAGGTCGAGTACGCCGCCGCGACCGACCGCGGGCAACTGGTGGCGGTCCCCGATCAGCGCGAGGCGGGTGCAGTGCTCGTCCGCGATCGACAGCAGCGCCCGCGCGGTGTCCTGATCGAGCATGCCGGCCTCGTCGACGAGCAGCAGGTCCCCGCGTCTGAGCCGCGCCGCATCGTCGGGGCCGTCGAATCGGGTGCCGGTGCTCGGGTCGAGTCTGGCCCCGCTCGAGCCGGGTCCAGGTCCCGTCGGCGTCCCAGCGCCAGCCATGCTGATAGGCCAGCCACGCGGCGGAGACCGCGTCGCTACCGATCTGACGCGTGGCCACCTGCGCCGCCTTCCGGGTGGGGGTGACGACGACCAGCCGGCGCCCCGTCGCGTCGAACCGCGGCGCGTCTGGGCCAGCGACGGTGGTCTTTCCGGCCCCCGCCGCGCCTTCGACCACCACCAGTTGGTCGGTGCCGGCCAGCGCGCGAACGGTGTCCCGCTGGGCCGGGTCAAGCCCGGCACCGTCCGTGACCGAGGCTCGGGAGGGTGCGCCGACGTGTTCGGCTCGTCGCGTCAGCCGCGCCGTGAGGTCACTCTCGACGGCGAGTACCTGGGGCGAGGTCAGGGCGCGGATGTGCTCGGGCACCCCGTTGCGGTCCACCAGTTCGATGCAGTCGCTGACGGCGCGCGCGGTCAGGTCCTCGGCGAGCTCGGTCCGCACGGCCGGGTCGAGGACCATGTTTCGGCGGGCGATCAGCTGTTCGACTTCGCCCCGGACGTCGGCGGCGTTCCACGCCGAACGCCGCGCCGCGAGCCTCGCCAACACCTCCTCGACTGCGCTGCTGCGGTCTAGCGAACCGGCCGTGCTCGAGCTGAGCGGCACCGGTGCCACGGGGTCGCGGTAGCCCAGGTCGTGCAGTTCGGACACCCATCGCCGTGTCAGGTCGGTGCCGTCGCGGGGCACGACCTTGTCAGGTCGAGCCTCGGCCCAGGCCCGTGCGTCCCACGTCCGGCGCATCGCCGCGCCAGGTTCGGCATGGGGATTGGTGGCCCGCCAGTCGGCTTCGTAACGGTCGACGTTGCGACCGATCTGAGCGGCGCGGGCGCTGAACCCACCGACGTAGTCAGCCAGCTGCACCACCTCACCAGTGCGCGAGTCGAGCGTGAACCCGTGCGCCGCGAGCGCAGCTCGAAAGCCCGGATCGGTCATCACGGCGGCATGCCCGATGCCATTGATGGCGTCGATCGAATCGCGGACCCCGACCGTGTCCAGACCCCGCCAGGCGTCCTCGGCTTGGACTCGGGCGTTGATCTGCAGATGTAAATGCCGATGCGGGTCGCCCGCTCGCGAGGTGTGATGGCGCACCATAACGGCGTCGATCTGGTCTACCGGAACCTGCACCTGGCCGCCCCGGGGCCCGACACGAGTGGTTGCATGCTCCGCCAACCAGCCGATGATCTGACGCGCCGCGCGGTCCTGCGCCGCGTCGTAGGCGGCGGAAATGTCAGGATGCAACGCCGCCGCCAACGACCACGACTTCGGCCCGTTGACCACCACCTCGACGAACCGAACCGCGCTGCTCATCGTTGCGCAACCGACCCTTCGGCGACTCCCGTATCGGGGTCGTAGCCGGTCACCCAACCCTCATAGGCGTCCCCGGTCAGCGGCGCCTGCCCGTCGCACGCCCTCCTCGCGTGAGGCCATGCAGCGCTCCGCGATGCCGGTGCCCTCGGCAAGGTAATAGTCATCCGCGCGACCGCGATCGGCCTCGACATAATGCCGCGCCGCTACTGCCGAACCGCGATAAACCTTCACACCACCATGCATTCGAATCAACGCCTACCAATAACAACCAACAATGCCTATTGAAACGCGCGAAGGTCACCCCGCGAGGGGTGACCTTCCTACCAATATTGGTAGCATGCGTGCCGTTATTGAGTAAAGGCTTGGCAGTTATTGGTCTTTACTGGGAATCGCTACATCATGCGATCGGCTTCAAAAGTACCGTCCACTAGCGCTGATGAACGGCGGGTTTAGCGCCACGGTTGTTCCGATTAGCGCGCCGACGAAGCGAGCGCTCAGGGCAGGCATTGCCGGCATTCAGCCCGAGACCACGTGGCCCGCCACCGGAGCTGCCCGGCACTCCCAAACGCGTGTCTCGCTCGCCTTAACTTCGACCACGATGGGGGTTCGCGCAACCGTGGCTGACGCAAGCCAAGCTCCTTTCCGATCCAGCTGAGTCCGGTGGTCGCGTGTAGTAGCCGAGGTCAGGCGTCGCGGGTCATTGGTCGGCTGTATCGAAATACCTTCCCCGCCCGCTGGTACTGAATGCTGCGCACGACTCCCCACGCGACCGCCGAACCAGCCGCGGCAAGGAGCACGTAACCGAAGGTCCTGCACCAGGCAAAATTCCCCAGCGAAGATAAGAGTATTACTGCTATCGAGCCCAGTGCTAGCGCCGACATCATCGCGAGCAATGATGCGGACAGGTAGGCCATACCGGCCGGACCGTTGTTCTGTCGGGTACGCGATGAAGTCGCATTCGGATGCATCGCCTGCCGACGCGCCATGAAGTCGGCAAACCGCTGTTCGTGCGGCATAAGACGTGGGCTAGCCATCCTGACCCTCACGAGCACCCCCCACGAATCGGCGCGCTGTAGCGCATACCAGGACGTTGCACGCTACGACGTACATCGGCTTCTCTGACTTTACTGTCGCCTAACATGCGTAATTATGTAGGTCAGTCCAGCAATTATTACGAGCACAATCAAGATCAATAGGATCACACGTTCCAACTCGGGCGCATGACCAAACGAGCCCGCGCTCTCGAAGGGCGGTCGAAGAGCCGATGGCCCGTTCACCGCCTCGGGCCATTTCGTTTGAATGATTCGTTTCCCGTTGATGTGCGCGGTCGGCCCGCTTTCACTGGGGTAGCGCCTCTACCGATTCCTGCGGTTGTCATTTGCTGCTCCCGTCTGCTGTTCCGAATCCGGCTCAGCCGTAGTATCCGCCCACACTGAGGCCGTCGTTTATATTGCCAAGCACGTCTCCACCGATTCTACCTATCTCGGAGAAAGACCCTGCGCCTTGCGCAGTACCGAAGCTCGCCGCCGCGAGGGTGTCACTCGCGAGGTCACCGGTACAGCTATCGTCTCCCAACCCTGTCCCGCAGTCGCCGACAGTTTTCACGGCATCGGCAGCGAGGCCGATCGCACCGAATCCAATACCCACTGCGGTGCCAACTCCGGGAATAAGGTCGGAGACCGTCGCAGCCAGTCCGGCGCCAGCGGCGATACCCCCCGTAATGTCATTGACGTGCCCCGAGAAATTGGTCCGGATGTTGTGAGAGAACTCGGTGTCGATCATGTCTTGGGTGGATGAGGCGACTGGTCCAGCGGCGGTGGTGGTAGGCACTCTCATTCACCCCTTCCAGTTGCGGTCGCCGGCCGGGTGGTCGGCAGGGTTGAAATGTATGCCGCGTACCCGGCTGGTGTCTGCATGCCGAGCCCGGAGTGGGGTCGTTCGGTGTTGTAGAACGTCACCCAGTTGCCGATCAGCACGCGGGCCTCGGTCAGGGAGTGGAAGATCTCCCGGTTGAGCAGCTCGTCGCGCATGGAGCCGTTGAACCGTTCGACGTAGCCGTTCTGTTGGGGGCTGGCCTTCTCGACCTGGATCGGGGTGACGCCCTGGTCTTTGAGCCAGCTCTGCAAGGTGATCGCGATGAACTCACGGCCGTTGTCGCTGCGCAGCAGGGTCGGTTTGCCCGTGCCGGTCGAAGATGGGCTCCAAGGCCCGGCGAACTTCCGCGGCGCCGATGGAGTAGGCGATATGGAAGCCGACGCAGACCCGGGTGAACTCGTCCACCACGTTCAAGATCCGTAGCCCGGCACCGTTGATCGTGCGCAGTGACATGAAGTCATAGGACCAGACATGACCGGGACCGGTAGCCGGCAGCGCCCACAACGAATGCGCGTCAGTGCCCTGAGCCTTCTGCCCTGACGCTTTGCTGCGCGGCGGCGGCACTCGCAGCCCGTCCAGCGCCACAACCGTTCCACCCGCTTGACGTTGACCGATCCAGCCATCGGCAACCAACATCGCGTGCACCCGCCGATACCCGAACCGCGGATGCGCATCAGCGATGTCTGCGCATCGCGACCAGCAGCTGCTCCTCAAAGTCGATCGGCACGGGTCGCATACCGCTGCGCTGATCGATGCTGCTCCACCACCCGGCACGCCCGCCGCTCGCGGACCTTGAACCGGCGCACCAGATAGGCGACCGCAGCCCGGCGCCGGGCCGGGCTCAGAAGTTTCCCCGTTGCAGGTCCTTCAACATGACTGATGTCCAACGCCTGCTCGGCGACGATCCGCTTCAGACCGAGGTTCTCCGCCTCCAGCGCCTTGAGCCGCTGAGCCTCGTCCTCCTTCAACGCCCCGTACTTGATCCGCCACCGATAGAACGTCTGCTCACTGATCCCCAGCCGCTTGCACACCGCCGGGATCGTCAACCCCTGCGCCTGCAGCTTCTCCGTCTCCCGCAACTTCGCCACGATCTGCTCAGCCGTGAACCGCTTACGCCGCCATCAACCACCTCCACAAGGACTCACAAAATAACGAGCACTCACACACGAGATGGACCGAAAAACGGGGGGCAGGACACATCTTATTGATCGCTCTCAGTTGTCAAGCAAATTCTCAAGAATTGCCAAAACGGCGTTACCGTTGCGCCTTCGCAACGCGGGCGCGGTGCCGTCGGCATGGTGCGTCACTCGCCGCGATCGCGCGGAGGAACGGTGACAGCACGAAAGCCGCGACGCACTGATCCGCGCTGTCGTCCTGTCGATCGGGCCGTCAATGAGCAGCTCCGCTTCCACCTCTGCGCACGTCCAGAGGGCCGCTAGACGGGTGGACGAGAACTCGTTCTAGACATTGGGTGAAGGTCAAAAGAATGTCACCAATCGCGCAGCGGAACCTCGCGGGAGAGAGCTGAATACATGAGTAACCGAGCGCAGTCAACGTTTCAGCCCGGCCTGAAAAGGGAACACGCCCGTCGGCAATAACTTCACGCGGATGGGGAGCAGACATGAGGATGTGGCAACGGACCGCCGCAGGCGTAGGCGCTCTGGGGTGCGCGGTGATGATGACGGCGTGCGGGAGCAGCGGCAAAGTGAGCACGTCAAAGCTGGACGCCAAGCTGCAAAGCGAACCCGAGATCCAACAGCTCCTAAGCCAAGGTGGCGCGAAGGCGACGGTAACCAGTCAACTCGTCTCCTGTATCGCTGACGCACTGGAAAAGAACGCCTCCCAGTCGGACCTGAAGGACTACGTCAACGGCAAAAAGAACCTCGACGACATCGGCGGCGCCACCAAAGGCTCAGCCAACGCCGCCAACTCCGAAGCCAAGAACTGCGCCACCAGCGTCGCCACCAGCGCGGCAGCATCGATCTCCGCTTCCGGAACCGCCGGCGGTCCTGCCCCATCTACCCCGCCCACGCCAGCCACATCGCCATGACGATCACCAGCGCGGTGTCGCAGGGTGAAATCCCGCACGGCGGAGAACGGTGACGATAGCCGCGACGGACCGGTGTCATAGCCGCGTCGTTGCGCTGGAGTCGTCGACGCTTGCTAACTAGCCGATGGCCTGTAGACGTCCAGCAACGGCCGGACGGACCGCATTTAAGTGACGGCGTGCTCGGGCAACTGCTGGCGGAAATCGATCGCGATCCAACCGGCGTCTTCTAGGGATAGCAATCTGACGGCCCCGAGTCTTGGCGGCGCTAGAGCCGTCTATCGGCGCGATTGACTGGTCTCGCCGTTGGCGCGCTGATGAGCGACTATGGCGCGGCACAGGATCGCGCGGCCCTTACGCCCGGCTCAGCAGGGACTTCCAGTTCGGGCAACGCTGGGGCAACACCAGAGTCGTTGCAGGCCAGTTACTGCAAATAACGATCAACACGTCAGCCCAGCAAGAACGGTACTTTCAACGAAGATCACCGGTCATCGACAACGGGTGGGACGCCCTCCGGAGGCGGTGGCGCAGGTTCGAATCCTGCCGGGGGCACAATGTGATTTCTCAAAACATCGGCGACTGTCGGCCTTGTCCCGCCGCCCAGGTCTGGACCCAGCCCCGAATCGCCAGCGGGATACGTGCGTCCGCGGACTCGGGTAAGAGTTCAGCCCGTTCGCCGATGTCGCCGGAAGTCACGATGCCCGCCCGAAGAAGTGCACCCACGAATCGGGTGTCCTTCTCGCGCTGAGCGGCGAGCTTGGCAACGCAGAGATCGACTGGATCAAGACACAACCCAACGCCTCCGTTGGTCCAGTCGGCGCTAACGGAAACCAACCGGTCCTCGCAACCTGTGGCGAGGATGGCGGTGTCGCGACCGACGCCCTGGATGTAGTAGCCATGGCGCTCGTGGAACGGCGAGAACTCACCTGCCGCACTGTCTGGGCGGTCGCGAGATTGCCGGCGTCATCATCGTTCAGGCGACGCGCACCGCGTGCTCCAGTTCATGCCGAAGCAAGCGCCCGCCCGACCGCTATGGCTTCACGGCGTTCGTCATCGTCCAACGATCCGGCGAATGGACTGACCTGTCGCAGGTCGATTGAGTGCTCGTCTAAGCCGACTAGAACTGGGACCAGATCTTCGATCGGTCCTTCGATGAGCGACTGCCATTGGTCCTGCCAGCGTTGGGCGGTCGTTGACCGCGCACGAGCGCGAGCGCGCTCAATATTCTGGCGTGCGACTGACTTGATCCTCTCAGGGTCCTGAAGAAGTTTGCCCAGCACGCGCCGGTGAAGTTCGACTTGCACCAGTTCTTCGGGTCGCGTCGGACGAGCGAGCTGCTCCAGAGCAGGCCTAACTATCTGCGACACGGTCAGACCGCGCGAGACGGCGACCCGAGCTAGATCGTCATGGACGCGTGCGGACACGCGGACGCGCAGCTGAGGCGAGTCTCCCGACCCGCTCAGCGACTTTCGTCCTCGCTTCTCGTGCATAGGTAAAACGTACCACGAAAAGCTTGGCTACCTCAGGACCTCGACCGAGCCTCTTGCCCTGTGACCGAGCGGTCCAAATAATTGGAGTAAGGTGCGCGGATTAGTGACGGCAACCACAGGTGAGGCAGGAAGACCTTGGCAACCCTAGATCGCTCGGATGAATCAGAGCCCTACGTCGACGTCGTAATTGTCGGAGCCGGAATCCTCGGTCTCTATCAGCTCTATATCGCGACGCAAGCCGGCTATTCGGTGCAGACGCTCGAGCAGGGCGCTGGTGCGGGCGGAGCCTGGTTCTGGAACCGCTACCCGGGTTGCCGGTTCGACTCCGAGAGCTACACCTACGGCTACCTCTTCTCCGAAGAACTGTGGCAGGAGTGGGACTGGTCGGAGGAGTTCGCCCCGCAGCCCGAGACCGAGCGCTACGTGAACTACGTGATCGACAAGTTCGATCTGCGCAAGAACATCCGCTTCAACAGCAAGGTCACCTCCGCGGTGTGGGACGAGGACTCCACGTCCTGGACGACCCAGACGGCCGACGGGTTCACCATTCGGTCCCAATACCTGATCAGCGCGACCGGCGTCCTGTCGGTACCGCAGTTCCCGGACGTGCCAGGTCGCGAGAGCTTCCAGGGCGAGAGCTACCACCCCGGCCTGTGGCCGGCCGAGCCGGTGGACTTCAAGGGCAAGCGGGTGGCGATCATCGGCACCGGCTCCAGCGGGGTCCAGATCGGGCCGGTCATTGCCGACGAGGTCGAGTCGGTGACGATCTACCAGCGCACCGCGAACTGGGCCACGCCACTGAACAACCATCCGATCAGCGCCGAGCAGCAGCAGTACCTCAAAGAGAACTTCGAGCCCATCCGCGATGAACTCAATGCCTCGATCGCCGGCTTCCTGCACAAGCCGTCCGGCCGGAGCACCTTCGATGACTCGAAGGAGGAGCGGTGGGCGTTCTACGAGACGATCTGGAACAGCCCCGGGTTCGCCAAGATGTCGACCAACTACATCGACGTCATGACGAACAAGGAAGCCAACGCCGAATGGTGTTCGTTCCTGGCCGAGAAGATCCGCGGCATCGTCGAGGATCCGGAAACGGCTGAGCTGTTGATCCCCAAGGACCATCTGTACGGCGGCCTGCGGCCACCCTTCGTCACCGGGTGGTACGAGATGTTCAACAAGCCGAACGTGTACCTGAAGTCCCTGCGGGAGCACCCGATCCTGCAGGTCACCGAGACCGGGATCGAGACCGACGAAGGCCTGGCCGAGTACGACATCATCATCTGGGCCACCGGCTTCGACTTCGGCACCGGCGCCATGCTGCGGATGGGCATCGTCGGCACCAATGGGCTACCGCTGACGGAGTATTGGGGCGACGGTCCCTCGACGTTCCTCGGCCTGATGTGCCACAACTTCCCGAACTTCTTCTTCCCGGGCGGTCCGCACGGGGCGGCGGGCAACAACCCGCGTTACGGCGGGCTGCAGAACGACTTCATCCAGGACTTGATCAACTACGCCCGTGATCACGACTATCGGCGCATCGAGGTCCCGATCGAGAGCGAGCAGGCCTGGGACACCATGGTCGAGACGCTGCGGGCCTACTCGATGTTCGCCGAACGGGGTCAGTACTACGGCGGCAACACCGCAGGCAAGGCCAAGCGGTTCCTGCTGAACCCGGGCGGGCGCCCGAAGTTCGACGAGGCGATGAACGAGGCGATCGACAGCGGCTACAAGGGATTCCTCTCCTAGAAGCCAACTCACTGCACGCTGCCGCCCCTAGCCGGATGCCCCGCGAACGATCCCGGGGCATCCGGCTAGGGGCGGCTGGCGTTTGGGCCGATCGCCGAGATGGAGCCGGCTGGAAAGGTCGGGAATGGCCGAGCGCTCGTGATCGCGCAGTAGCCACCCGAGCGCCCAGGACGGAACTACGTTGCGTGGTTTCCGTCCAGCCCGGGGCCGGGCCGGACATAGAGAAGCCCGGATCGTCGGGGGTTCGATCCGGGCTTCTTTTATAGCGTGACCGACCAAATACCTGCTGTCAAGCCCGATGTGAAAACTAAGTCAAGCCAGCCAGGAATTTGACTCCGAAGAGAGACTGCGGACGGTTGCCCCTCTCGTCGCCATGGCTACTTTGGGTGATCAAATTATCGGATTCCGGCCCCGTATTGACAGCTCTCGTCACTGTGTGCAATCATTTCGGGGCTGGTTACTAACACGGCAGCACGCAGGGAAGAAGCACGGGGGTGTTCTTCACGCGGGCCCGTCGACGGCGACCGGCAACCCGGCCAAGAGCCTTGATCGAACTCCGATCGGCTCCCGTAGGCCCGCCGAGATTACGTGCAGCAGTGGGGGTTCAATGCCTCGCCCGATCACGGGCGGGGCATTGCCAATTCCGCCGCCGATGCCGGCGGACAAGTCACGCTGGCCGCACCTCAGAATATGAGAACGCCCGAACCGACGGGGGTTCGGTCCGGGCGTTCGATAGATATCGTTGCGTCCGCAAGCCAAACCGTCAAGCACACGTCGAGGGTTGATCTCAGGAGATTCTCGGGCTACTCCGCGCCCGTCCACTGGGGGCTCGCGGGACCGGTCACCACGTTCTGGTCGATACGCGACATCAGCGCAGAACTGGAGCGATTCAGCAGAGAAGGACGTGGCGGGTTCGACTCTTCCTCCGGGGGACGGGGGGTGAAAGCGAGCCCCCGCCACGCCTTCACACCAATCATCTCAGGCAAATAGTCCTAGCGACAAGCACAACTCGGTATCGGTCACCAGCAGTGGTACCCGTGGCACGAGTAGTGACCCGTCAAGCCGCCAATCGGGACAAAAAAATCCCTGCCGTCACTGCCCGGCTGGGATAGCTTGGCCAGGTGACGGCCGACGCGGTTCGTGATTTCCCGGACACCTTCGTGTGGGGGGCGGCCACCGCTGCTTATCAGATCGAAGGGGCAGTGGCCGAGGACGGGCGGCAGCCCTCCATCTGGGACACCTTCAGCCACACGCCCGGCAAGATCCTGGGGGGCGACACCGGCGACATCGCCGACGATCACTACCACCGGGTAGACGGCGACGTCGCGCTGCTCGCGCAGCTCGGCCTGCACAGCTACCGCTTCTCGATCGCCTGGCCACGGATCGTCCCGTCCGGGGCCGGGACGGCCAACCAGCGCGGCCTGGACTTCTACTCGCGGCTCGTCGACACGTTGCTCGAGGCGGGGATCGCTCCGTTCGTGACCCTGTATCACTGGGATCTTCCCCAGCCGTTACAGGAACTGGGCGGCTGGGCGGCGCGGGATACCAGCTACCGCTTCGCCGAATACGCCGCGATCGTCGCGCGCACCCTCGGCGATCGGGTCAGCACCTATTCGACGTTGAACGAGCCCTGGTGCTCCGCCTATCTGGGCTACTCATCCGGTGCCCACGCGCCCGGAATCACCGACCATGCACAGGCGCTCGCGGCGGTGCATCACCTCAACCTCGCGCACGGGCTCGGCACGAGCGCCCTGCGCGCCACCCTGCCTGGGCCGGCCTCGATCTCGATCACACTCAACCTGGCCAATGTTCGAGCCGCGAGCGATGCGCCGGCCGACCAGGCGGCGGCCGAACTGGCCGAGGTCTTGAGCAACCAGGTGTTTCTGCAACCGATCCTGCAGGGCCGATATCCCGCGGGGGTCATCGAGCAGACCGCGGAAAGCACCGACTGGTCCTTCGTCCTCGATGGTGACCTGGAGCTGATCCGCCAGCCGATCGAGCTGCTCGGCGTCAACTACTACACGCCGGCCCGGGTGTGCGCGAGCACCGCTGAGCTCCGAGCCGACTACGCCGCCCGGTCGCTGGCGCGCACGCTCGGTCCGCACGATCCAACTCCCTACCCGGGAACCGACCGCGTGTTCACGGCCCCACAGGCCGGTCCCTACACCGACATCCACTGGCGCATCGAAGCCGAGAGCCTCACCGAGCTCCTGCTGGCGGTGCACGAGCAGTACCCCGAGCTGCCGTTGGCCATCACCGAGAACGGCGCCGCCTTCTCCGACGCGCCCGGGACGGACGGGCAGGTGCACGACGAGCGCCGCACGAGCTACCTGCGCGGGCATCTGAGCGCGATCCTCGACGCGATCGCGGCCGGCGTGGACGTGCGCGGCTACTACCTCTGGTCGCTGCTCGACAACTTCGAGTGGGCCTACGGCTACTCACAACGCTTCGGGATCGTCTACGTCGACTATGCGACCCAGGAGCGCACGATCAAGGACTCCGGCTACTGGTATGCCCGCACGGTCGCCGCGAATCAGCTGGCACCCTGATCAGCATGATCATCGAGGTCGTCCAGGACGGTCCGCCGCCCGAGCCGGTCGCCGCTCGCGCGCGGCGCCCCTGGTGGATCGCCGTGTTACTGCTCGCGTTGCTGATGGCGGCGGTGATCGATGTCGGCCTCAACCGGAGCAGTACGCCGCGCGCAGTTCCGGAGCCCGGGCCACCCGACGCGTTTTCCCAGCTCGCGCCCCCCGTGGTCTATCCATGCGCGGTCGCCAATGCCTGCCTGACCGCTGCCGGCGTTCCGACCGGTGTCGCCGCAAGCGCGAGCGCCGCATTTCCGGCCGCCCGGGTCAGCGCGTCGATCAGCTCCTTCAACGCCCGAATGCCGGTATTGGACCTCGCGCAGCTCACTCTGATCGACGGGAGCTACACCATCGTGCTCACCGAAGAGCGCGACTCCGAGTCCCTCAGAAGTGATACGACGACCCTCTGGTCGAGCGAGTCGCGACGCTTCCTCTTCAGCGGGCAACGGGGCGCGTGGCAGCTGACCGCCGTGATCACCTCGAGCGCTCGTCCGGTCAATCAATCGCTGGTCGCGTCGGCGCAAAGCTGGCTGTCCAACGCCACCGTGCCCGACTGATCGACTCGCTGAGGATGGCCGGGGCCGGGCCGGAACCGCGTGCTTTGATGATGCGGTGACCCACTCCTCGACGCGGCCGCAACCATCCGCCCGCGCCGACACCGGACGCGTCGAGGTCCGCGAGCTGACCAAGACCTTCGGCAAGACGCACGCCGTCGAACACCTCAGCTTCACCGTCGAGCCGGGGTCGGTCACCGGATTTCTCGGGCCGAACGGGGCCGGGAAGACCACGACACTGCGGATGATCCTCGGCCTGGTGCATCCGACCTCCGGACAGGCCACGATCTCGGGCCTGGCCTATCGCGATATTCCGCATCCGCTGCAGGTCGTCGGCGCGGCCCTGGAGGCATCGAGCTTTCATCCGGCCCGCACGGCGCGCAATCACCTGCGCGTGATGACCGCCGCCGCCGGCCTGCCCGACGCGCGCGTCGATGAGGTCCTCGACCTGGTCGGCCTGGGTCAGGACGGCAAGCGCAAGGTGCGCCAGTATTCGCTCGGCATGCGGCAGCGGCTCGGCCTGGCCGCGACCCTGCTCGGGGACCCCCAGGTGTTGATCCTGGACGAGCCCGCGAACGGGCTCGATCCGGAGGGCATCCGCTGGCTGCGCGGCTTCTTCCGCCATCTGGCTGGCGAAGGACGCACCGTGTTGGTGTCCAGCCATCAGCTCAACGAGGTGCAGGAAGTCGCTGACCGCGTCGTCATCCTCGACCGGGGTCGGCTCATCCGCGCCGGCTCGATCGACGAACTCACCGCCGGCTCGGACTCGGCGGTGGTCCGTACGCCGAGGCCGGATGAGCTGTATCAGGCGTTGGTCCGCGCCGGCCTGCGGGCCGAGGCGGTACCGACCGCGCCGGGGCAGACTGCCGGCATGCGGGTGCCGCAGGCCAGCGCCGCCCAGGTGGGCGCCATCGCCTTCGGGGCCGGGATCGAGCTGCACGAGTTGCGCGAGGAGCGGCTCGATCTCGAGCAACTGTTCTTCACCCTGACCAGCGGCGATCACGTCGGTTCGGCCCTGGGCGGCGGCGCGTGATCGGCCTGATCCGGGCGGAGTTTCGTAAACTGCTGACCACTCAGGTCTGGTTCTGGCTCCTGCTGGCCTCCATGGCGATCACGGCCCTGGCCATCGTCGGCCCGATCACCAGCGACAGCCACCAGTTCCAACTGGCCGCGGACGTGCACGACATCCTCGGCAGCGCCCACGTCGCCGGCATCGCGGTGTTCGTGCTGGGCATCCTGTCGGTCACGACCGAGTTCCGCTACCAGACGATCACCCCGACGGTCCTGGCCACTCCGTCGCGTTGGGCCCTGATCTCCGGAAAGTTGATCACCGCCGCCATCGTCGGGTTGGCGTACGCCCTCGTCTGCACCATCGTCACCCTCGCGATCGCGCTGCCCTGGCTGGCCGCTCGCGGGATCGATTCGCCGCTGCAGGGCAACTACGGCGCGCTCGTGGCCGCCTTCGTCGTCGTGGCGCTGTATTGCCTGCTGGGCCTGGGCGCCGGCGCCTTGCTGAAGAACCAGATCGTCGCCGTCACGGTCGGGCTGATCTTCATCCTGATCCTGCAGAACATCGTGGTCGGCATCCCCTACGTGAAGAACATCTACCCCTATCTGCCCAGCGGCCTCGAGAGCGCAATCGTCACCTCCACCAACGCCGATCGGACGGTCAACGGCGTCCATCTGTTCCCCATCTGGGGCGGCGTCGTCGGCTTCCTAATCTGGGGCATCGGCATGGCGCTGCTGGGGGCCGGGCTCACCATGAACCGTGACATCACCTAGGTCACGCCGTAGGTGGCTGGGTCTGCTCATTGCCGCCCTGCCACTGGTGCTGCTCAGCGGCTGCGCCGTGGGCCGCCCGACAAGTTTCACCGCCCGCAGCAACTCCTTCTGCTCCGACTCGCTCAAGGTCATCGCGGGGTTGAAGCCACCGAGCAGCCCGTTGCGCCAGATTCAGTACGCCACCGATCGCTACACCACCGTGGAGAAGACGGTCAGTGAACTGAGCACGTCCCGACGACCCGGCGGCGAGGTCGGGGCCGAACTCGAGCAGCGCTGGCTGGGCCCGGCCCGCGCCTCGCTACTGGCCGGCCGGACCCCCATGACCGACCTGCGCGATGCGGTGCACGGCGCCAACGCCCCGGCGGCGAGCACCGCGTTCGCCAGCGCCCGCAACGCCGGAACGCAGGGCGTGGACACCGCACTGCTGCGCTCGCTCTCCCTGACCGACTGCGCGGAACTCTTCACCCCGGTCGAGACGCCGGGAGCGGCCAGCTGAGCGAGCGACTCGTGAATCAGATGAGCCCTAGAACACTGCTGAACGAGTCCGATAAGGGTAGCCTTAAGCACCGATACTGAAAGTTATCTCGACGTCGAGATAAAATACTTGAGGCGGATTCGACGACGTGTCGGGCACAACTGATCTTGGATTGAACGCAGCGAACGGCGACTTCGGAGCCAACGACTGGTTGGTCGAGGAGATGTACGAGCGCTATCTCGCCGACCCTGCCAGTGTCGACCCGGCGTGGCACGACTTCTTCGCCGACTACCGCGGCCTGCCCCCGGAATCCGGCGATGACGCGCCCGCGCCCGAACTCACCGACGCGCCGCCCGCCGTGGCGCTACCCGCGACCCCTCAAGCACCTGCGCCCGCCGTAGCCGCGGCCCCCGCCACGACCGCGGCGACCGCGGCGGCTCCGGTGCTCGATGCCGCTCCCACCAGCGACATCGGCGGCGAGCAGGTCGAGAAGATTCGCGGTGCGGCGGCCCGGGTCGTCACCAACATGGAAGCCTCGCTCAGCGTCCCGACGGCCACCAGCGTCCGGGCCGTGCCGGCCAAGCTGCTCGCCGACAACCGCATCGTGATCAACAACCACCTCCGGCGGGCCCGCGGCGGCAAGATCAGCTTCACGCACGTCATCGGCTACGCGATGGTGAAGGCCGTCGTGGCGCACCCGGTGATGAACCACCACTTCGCCGAGGTCGACGGCAAACCCTCCGTCGTCACTCCGGAGCACGTCAACTTCGGCCTGGCCATCGACCTGGTCGGCAAGGACGGGGCGCGACAGCTGGTCGTGGCCAGCATCAAGGCGGCCGAGACGCTGGACTTCGCGCAGTTCTGGAACGCCTACGAGGACATCGTGCGGCGCGCGCGCATCGGCAAGCTCGGGGCGGACGACTTCGCCGGCACGACGATCAGCCTGACCAACCCGGGCGGGATCGGCACCAACCATTCCGTGCCCCGGCTGATGGCCGGGCAGGGCACGATCCTGGGCGTCGGCGCGATGGAGTACCCGGCCGAGTTCAGCGGCATGAGCGAGGACCGGCTCATCGCCTCGGCCATCAGCCGGATCATGACACTCACCTCGACCTACGACCATCGCATCATTCAGGGCGCGCAGTCCGGTGAGTTCCTGCGCACGATCCATCAGCTGCTGCTGGCCGACGAGTTCTACGACGAGATCTTCGCCGCGCTGCGAATCCCCTACGAGCCCGTTCGCTGGCTGGTCGACCGCGAGTTCAGCCACGAGGGCCAGATCGACAAGAGCGCCCGCGTGATCGAACTGATCAACGCCTATCGCAGCAACGGCCATCTGATGGCCGACACCGATCCGCTCGAGTTCACCGTGCGCACCCACCCCGACCTCGACATCACCCGACACGGGCTGACCCTGTGGGACCTCGACCGGCAGTTCCCGGTCGACGGCTTCGCCGGCGAGAAGCTCATGCGCCTACGCGACATCCTCGGGGTCCTGCGCGATGCCTACTGCCGGCGCGTGGGCATCGAGTACATGCACATCACCGATCCTGAACAGCGCCGCTGGCTGCAGGCCCGCATCGAGGTCAAGGGCGCCACGATCTCGCGCGAGGAGCAGCTGCACATTCTTGGCCGGCTCAATGTCGCCGAAGCGTTCGAGACGTTCCTGCAGACCAAGTACGTCGGCCAGAAGCGATTCAGCCTGGAGGGGGCCGAGACGGTGATCGCCCTGTGCGACGCCGTGCTGGCCCAGGCGGCCGACGACGGTCTCGACGAGGTCGTCATCGGCATGCCGCACCGCGGCCGGCTCAACGTGCTGGCCAACATCGTCGGCAAGCCCTACGCCAAGATCTTCACCGAGTTCGAGGGCAACATCGACCCCGGCACGGCCCAGGGCTCCGGTGACGTGAAGTACCACCTCGGCGCCGAGGGCACGTTCGTCGCGCCGAGCGGCCAGCAGATCGCCGTCACGTTGACCGCCAACCCGTCGCACCTGGAAGCGGTCGACCCGGTGCTCGAAGGCATCGTCCGGGCCAAGCAGGACATCCTCAACAAAGGTGACGGCGGCTTCACCGTGCTGCCGCTGATGATGCATGGCGACGCCGCGTTCGCCGGGCAAGGTGTTGTGGCCGAGACGTTGAACCTCTCGCAGCTGCGCGGTTATCGCAACGGTGGCACGGTGCACGTGGTCGTCAACAACCAGGTCGGGTTCACGACGTCGCCGTCGGCCTCCCGCTCCTCGCTATACGCCACCGACATCGCTCGCATGATCGCCGCGCCGATCTTCCACGTGAACGGCGACGACCCCGAGGCCTGCGTCCGGGTGGCCAAGCTGGCCGTGGAATACCGGCGCGAGTTCAACAAGGACGTCGTGATCGACATGGTGTGCTACCGCCGTCGCGGGCACAACGAGGCCGACAACCCGTCCTTCACGCAACCGCTGATGTACGACATCATCGACGCCAAGCGCAGCGTCCGGAAGCTCTACACCGAGGCCCTGGTCGGCCGGGGCGACATCACGCTCGAGGACGCCGAACATGCCCTGCGCGACTTCCAGCAGCAGCTGGAGAAGGTGTTCGTCGAGACTCGGGACGCGACCGGTCGCGCGCAGGCCGAGCCCGACATCGAGGGCCTGAACCCGCACCAGCAGGTCACCACGGCCACCACGTCCGAGGTCATCAAGCGAATTTCCGAGGCCTACGCGAGCCCGCCCGAGGGCTTCACCGTGCATCCCCGGCTCAAGCCGCAGATCGAGCGCCGGGTGGCCATGGCCAGCGGCGGCAACGTCGACTGGGCCACGGCCGAGCTGTACGCGTTCGGCTCACTCGTGCTTGAGGGACGCGCGGTTCGGGTGACCGGCCAGGACACCCGCCGCGGCACGTTCACCCAGCGCCATGCGACCTTGATCGACCGGCTCACCGGCGAGGAGTACACCCCGCTGCGGGAACTCGCCGAGGACCAGGGACCGTTCTGGATCTATGACTCGTTGCTCAGCGAGTTCGCGGCGATGGGCTTCGAGTACGGGTATTCGGTCGTGCGCGATGACGCGCTGGTGTGCTGGGAGGCCCAGTTCGGCGACTTCGCCGACGGCGCGCAGACGATCATCGACGAGTTCATCAGCTCCGGCGAGGCGAAGTGGGGGCAACGGTCAGCGGTGTCGTTGCTGCTCCCCCACGGTTATGAAGGCCAAGGCCCCGATCACTCCTCGGGACGTCCCGAGCGCTTCCTGCAGCTCGCCGCCGAGAACAACATGACCATCGCCATGTGCTCCACGCCGGCGAACTACTTCCATCTGCTGCGCCGCCAGGGCCTGTCCCCGGTGCGGCGTCCGCTGATCGCCTTCACCCCCAAGTCGCTGCTGCGGCTCAAGGCGGCGGTCAGCCAGCTGGACGAGTTCACCGACTCGAGCTTCCAGCCGGTCATCGCCGACTCCGGCGCAGGCACCGATGTGCGACGGGTGCTGCTGTGCAGCGGCAAGGTCTACTACGACCTAGCCAGCCACCGGGCCGAACAGAACCGCGAGGACGTCGCCATCGTGCGGGTGGAGCAGCTCTACCCGCTGCCGGCCGAAGAACTGGCCCGCCAGCTGGAGCGCTATCCCGACGCCGAGCTCGTCTGGGTGCAGGAGGAGCCGGCCAATCAGGGTGCCTGGCCGTTCATGGCGCTCAACCTGCCCGAGCACCTCGATGGGCGGACGCTGCGACGCGTGGCTCGCCGGGCCGCGGCGTCGACCGCGGTCGGGTCCTCGGCCGTGCACGAGGCCCAGCAGAAGGAACTGGTCACCACCGCTTTCGCCTGAGGTCGGGCGATAGGTTGGGCTCGTGGCTACACCTCTAGACCCGACCCGTCCGATCCGCTGGGGCATCCTTGGAGCGGGCGGCATCGCCGCGAAGATGAGCCGCGACCTCGCCGCGTCGGCGCACAGCGAGATCATCGCGGTGGCGGCGCGCGACGCGACCCGGGCGGCCACGTTCGCCCGGGAGCGAGGTATCCCCCGTTCCTACGGCTCTTACGCCGAGCTGTTTGCCGACCGTGACGTCGACGTCATCTACGTCGCCAACACCCACGCCCAGCATCACGAGGTCGCGCTGCCTGCCCTTCGCGCCGGCAAGCCGCTGCTGATCGAGAAGGCGTTCACGCTGACCGCCGCCCAGGCCCGCGAGGTGGTCGCCGAGGCCCGACGCCGCGACCTGTTCTGCATGGAGGCCATGTGGATGCGGCTCAATCCGCTCATCCAGGCCGTGCGCGACGCCGCTGCGAGTGGACGCATCGGCCAAGTCACCTCGGTGCGCGCCGACCTGTGCAAGGTCTTCCCGTACGACCGCGGACATCGCCTGTTCGACCTGGCCGCCGGCGGCGGGGCGTTGCTCGACCTCGGCGTCTACCCGGTCCACTTCGCCTGGATGATCCTGGGCCGGCCCGACCGGGTGCAGGCCAGCGGCATGCTCGCCCCGACCGGCTCGGACCTGAGCACCGCGATGCAATGGACGTACGGCAACGGCGCGGTGGCCCAGCTGTACTGCGACGCCCACGTCGAGAGCCCCTACACCGGGCTGGTCACCGGTACCCGCGGCTGGATCCGGGTCGAGACGCGATTGCACCACCCCAGCGCAGTCACGATCTGGACCGACGACGGCCAGACCGAAGTCATCGCGGCGACACCCGCCGACGAGGGATTCGGGCATGAGGTGGCCGAAGTCGAGCGGTGCCTGTACGCCGGATTGAGCGAGAGTGCCGCCGTGCCCCTCGACGACACCGTCGCCATCATGGGATTGCTCGACGAGGCTCGCGCTCAACTGGGCGTGCGCTACCCAGCTGATTACGAGCGAGGCGACTGACGATGTACTTCACCGACCGCGGCCTGGAGGAACTCACCGAGCGACGCGGCGAGGAGCAGGTCAGCCTGGCCTGGGTGGCCGATCGCCTGCAGAGCTTCGTCGACGCCCACCCGGAGTTCGAGGTCGCGATCGAGCGCTTCGCCACCTGGCTGGCCCGCGCCGACGACGAGGACCTGGACTAGCCGTCGAACAGGGTGTTGCGGCGGGGTATCTGGTCGGGGTCGAGGGACGCGGGTGGGATGTAGTGGGGTCGGCCGTTGATCATGACCCCGACCCAGCCGTTGAAGTCCAAATTTTGGTGATGCTTTGTGCAGAGCAGGGCGCCTTGGTCGACGGAGGTTCGGCCGGTCTTGATCCACCCTTCAACATGATGAATCTCGCACCAGACCGGAGGGGCATCACAGCCAGGCCAGGTGCAGCCCTTGTCCCGGGCGTACATCGCGCAGCGCTGGTGGCGGTTGAACAACCGCTGGCCCGTGCCGTAGGCGATGATCCCGTCCGCCTTCCCGATCACGACCGGCACGATGAGTGGGTCGCCGCCGGCGATCCGCTTGGCCTGCGCGACCGAGATCAGGGATCCGTGGCCGGTGGTGACCAACCCGGTCTCGGAGTCCCATTGGTCCACGGTGGCGGTGAGCAGCACGGTGGCGACGGTGCCGCCGACGTCGGGGAGTTCTTTGGCCCGCAGGACCAGCCGCAGTGCGACTTCGAACCCGTCATGACGGCGTTCGGCGGGCGTGCGCGGGTCGGGGGTGCCATCGACGGCCGGCGCCGGTCCGGCGAGGGCGTCCAAGGACGCGAGGAGCACCTGCGTACAGGGCGCGGTCAACTCGCCCTCGACGTGGGAGGAGCCGTCGGCGCGCTGGGCAATAGTGAATCCACGATGCTGGTGCCGGTAGCGCTCATCGCGCAACGTGCCGTCGGGGTCGAGGTGATCCAGATACCGACGCCCGAGCTTGGTCAGCTGGGCCGGGTCGAACATCCGGGCCGAGGCGACCAGATCGGCTTCGAGTCGATCGTCCCACTCGGCGCCGAGGTCGGTCGGGAGCTTGTTGACCGCGTCGATGATCACCTTCGCGTGCGCAGCCGACAGCTCACCGGCCGCCTCAGCCGCGGCGGTGACCGCGAAGATCGGATCTAGCGCCTCCCCGCTAAGGCCGCTGCGCGGGGCCAGCTCCGCCGCCAAGGCAACCTCACGCCGCGCTGCGGCCGGCGCGGCGTTCCACAACTCACCCAGCAACGCCGCCGTGTCACGGTGCCCGCGATCCCTAGCCAGGCCTCGGGACTCGACCTCGCCGACCAGGCGGTGGCGCACCGCGCTAGCCCGGCGATCCTGGACCTCCCAGCGGCGCGTCACCTCCAACAATGTCGTCGAATCAAGAGCGGTCAGGTCAGTGGCCAGCCAGGCATCCAGCTCAGCATCGCGCTGGTCCAGCCCTTCAACCACACTCTCGAACATACGTTCGACTATACCGACTAAAGACGGACAAGGCAAGCGATTCCCCAGATATAACAGGGAATTCTCTTGATCTTGAAGCGCGCAGGACAATCGGCAGGCGGCCCGAAGGTGGTGGGCGGCCAGCGCGCAGGCCCTCGTCGACGCGCCTTTGATCTTGACGCCGGGGGCCGAGACATCGCACCCAACGGTGCCACCCGCGTCCATTGATAGCGTGACCCCCCGTGCAGGTGAGAGAGCTGGCGATCAGTGGCGCGTGGGAGTTCACCCCACGGGTCTTCGGTGACGACCGGGGTGCGTTCCTGGAGTGGTTCAAGGCTGATGAGTTCGAGCAAGCGGTGGGCCACCCGTTCTCGATCGCGCAGGCCAACCATTCGATCTCGCGGCGTGGCGTGCTGCGGGGTATCCACTTCGCGGCCGTGCCGCCGAGCCAGGCCAAGTACGTCTACTGCCCCAAGGGCGCGGTGCTCGACGTCATCATCGACATCCGCGTCGGCTCCCCGACGTTCGGCGCGGTCGACTCGGTCCGCCTCGACGATGTCGATCGCCGAGCGGTCTACTTGCGGGAGGGGCTGGGCCACGCATTCATGGCCCTGGCCGACGACAGCGTGGTGACCTACCTGTGCTCCACCGGATACAACCCCGGCCGCGAGTTCGGCATCAACCCGCTGGACCAGGCGCTGGAGCTGCCCTGGCCGAGTGACATCGAGCCGCTGCTCTCGGACAAGGACGAGCAGGCGCCGAGCTTGCTTCAGGCCCGCGAGCAGGGCCTGCTGCCGACCTGGGACGCCTGCCAGGCCTTCTACCGCTCGCTAGCGAACCCGATGCAGGCCTAGGCTTCCGGCCCGGTGCCGCAGCCGTACGCGGCCGTATACGTCGGCCAGCCCGTGCGTGGCACTGTCGCCTCCGGCAAAGGGGTTGTCGCTGACCAACTCGGCGCCGTCCTCGTCGTAGCGAACGACCCGCTTGAGCACCAGGCGATCGGGCATGGAGCGGAAGCGGGCGAGCACGACCTGGCCCGGCTCGGCCCGGCGGGTCAGGCGGACCAGTAGCAGATCTCCGTCCTTGAGCGTGGGCACCATCGACGGTCCGGACACGCGAATAAGGCGCCAGCCGATCACCAGATCCTCACCACGCCATTCTCCCGCACCGATTTCGCCGAACCCGGGGCCAAGCGGAAAGACGACGGTAGTAGGGTCGCAAACGACTCACGTTTCACCTCACATGTGGCTCTAGGAGGCACTGTTCATGCGCATCTTCGCCCGAACGCTGATTGCCCACGCACACTGCGATCTGCCCTGCGGCGTCTACGACCCGGCCCAGGCTCGAATCGAGGCCGAATCCGTCAAGGCGATCCAGGAGAAGTACCAAGCCAATGAGGACCCGGTGTTCCGCACCCGCGCGCTGCTGATCAAGGAACAGCGCGCGGACTTGGTGAAGCACCACCTCTGGGTGCTGTGGACCGACTACTTCAAGCCGCCGCACTTCGAGAAGTACCCGCAGCTGCATGACCTGTTCAACCGCGCGACCAAGGAAGCCGGCGCGGCCGGTGGCAAGGCCTCGGTCGACCCGGCCGAGGGACAGAAGCTGCTCGACCTGATCGCCGAGATCGACACGATCTTCTGGGAGACCAAGAAGGCCGCCTGATCTCGATCCGATGAGCAACTCGACGAAGGCCGGCCCCGACACGGAGCCGGCCTTCGCCGTGCCGCAAGCGCTCCCCACCAGCACCGCGATCTGGCTGGTACGCCACGGCGAGACCGAATGGAGTCGCTCGGGCCGCCACACCGGGCGCACCGACATCGCGCTGACCGAGCTGGGCGAGGAGCAGGCCCGAGCGCTGCGCCCGGCGTTGGCGCGGCTGCGACCGGCCTTGGTCCTGAGCAGCCCTCGCGTGCGGGCACGGCAGACGGCCGAGCTGGCCGGCTTGGCCGTCGACGCCATCGATCCGGACCTGGCCGAGTGGGACTACGGCGACTACGAGGGACTGACGACGCCGCAGATCCGCGCACTCGGAAACGCGAACTGGACCGTCTTCGCCGACGGTGTCCCGAATGGTGAGAGCGCGCCGGACGTGGCCGAGCGCGCCGATCGGGTCCTGCTGCGGGCCCTCAGCACGACCGTGCACGGACCGGTCGTCCTTGTCGCCCACGCGCACATCTGCCGGGTTCTCGCCGCGCGGTGGATCGGTTTGCCGGTCAGCGGCGGGGCCCATCTGAGCCTGGGTACCGCATCGACCAGCCAGCTCGGGGCCGAGCACGGCGGCCCGGTCATCGCGCACTGGAACCTGCCCAATCCGGTTCAATAGCGAGTTCGGGGGCGCCCGCTGTTTCCCGGTGCCCCCGTCCCGGGCAAGATCATGAGACCGCTCTAGCCATCTCAGGAGGCGTCGTGTCCGACCCGGTGCAACAGTCCAGTGCGACCGTCGAGCTACGGGTACCGGCCGACAGCGCCTACGTCGCCGTCCTGCGATCGGTCACCGCCGGGTTGGCCGCTCGGTGCGACCTCACCCTGGACGAGATCGAAGACCTGCGCATCGCCGTCGACGAGGCGTGCGCGTTGCTGCTGCCCATGGCAGTCGCCGACACCGCGTTGTCGGCCGACTTCGTCCTGGCCCCGGGCGAACTCGTCGTCGTCGCCTCGCTGGCCGCGCGGCCCGGCACCACACTCAACCGGGACGGATTCGGCTGGACGGTGCTCGACGCCCTCGCGAGCGCGGTGCAGGTGACCGGTCACGATGGGCGGGTATCGATCGAGCTGACCAAGCGCCGTGAGAACAGCGAGGATCGCAGCGCGTGAGCAGGCCTCCCAGTTCCGAAACCGAATCGGCTGGTGAGTCACGAGCGGCCCGCGTGGCGAGCAACCGCGCGGAAGCCTCACGGCTGCTCGTCGAGCTGCACACGCCCGGCATCGACGCGACCAGACGCCAGGTGCTGCGGGAGCGCCTGGCCGAACTCCACCTCCCGCTCGTGGAGCACCTGGCCCGACGCTTCGCCGGCCGCAACGAGCCGTTGCCCGATCTGGTCCAGGTCGGCAGCATCGGCCTGATCAAGGCCATCGACCGCTTCGAACCTGAACGGGGACTCGAGTTCTCGACCTATGCGACGCCGACGATCCTCGGGGAGATCAAGCGGCACTTCCGCGACGTCGGCTGGCTGGTCCGCGTCCCGCGGCGCGCGCAAGAGCTGCAGACGAGCATCGCGACGGCCCGCTCGGAGCTGTCCCAGGAACTGCGGCGGGCACCGACCGTGCGCGAACTGGCCGAGCGCATCGGCGCCAGCGAGGACGACGTGGTGGAGGCGCTGGATGTCTCGCGCGCCTACGCCGGACTGCCGCTGGAGTCCCTGGCCGAGCCGGGCCGCGATCCGTCGGACAACCCGATCATCGGCATGATCGACGAGCGACTCGAACAGGTCGAGCAGCGCGCGATGCTGCGCCCGATGCTCGAGTCGCTACCCGAGCGCGAGCGCCAGATCCTGCTGTTGCGCTTCGTCGCCGGCAAGACCCAGACCGAGATCGCCGAGATCGTCGGCGTCTCGCAGATGCAGGTGTCGCGCCTGGTCGCTCGCAGCTTGGCCCAGTTGCGCGAGGGGCTGACGCCCTAGCGGATCTCGCGGTCCAGGACCTCGCGTACCGGCGGGGTGAAGACCAGGTAGAGCACTGCGAGGGCGACGACCAGGATCGGCGCCCCGATACCGATCAAGCCGGCCTGAAAGCCCAGGCTGTAGCTCACCGGCAAGGCGCACACCTCGATGACCACGATCGGCGAGCGGGCCGACGGATTCAGCGCGGCCAGCCCGCGGGCACACAGCGCCAGGACGGCACCGGCCAGCAGGGCCAGCCCGGCCCCGAGCAGCGCGGCAGCCAGGCTGTGGGGGTGATCGGTGAACGCCTTGACGAACAGCAGGGCCGCGAGCCCGACCATGGCCAGCGCCTGGAGCAGGACCAGCCCGACCGCGACCCGCAGCTGCACGGGCAGGGTCGAGAAGTTGACGGGCACGCCCAGCACCCTATTCGCTGCCGGACGCCCGTCCCGACGACGGTAGGCTGCGCGAGTGCGGGCCCTGGTCGTCGTCAATCCGCGCGCGACCGCGACCACCGAGCGGCAGCGCGACGTTCTCGCGCACGCCCTGAGCAGCATCGCCGACCCACAGATCGAGTTCACGCGCAATCGCGGGCACGCCGCGGCGCTGGCCTGTCGGGCGATGCGGGACGGGGTCGATCTGGTGGTGGCACTGGGCGGGGACGGCACGGTCAACGAGGTCGTCAACGGGCTGCTGACCGACGGCGTCCATGATCAGGTTCCAGCGTTCGGAGTCGTCCCGGCCGGTTCGACCAACGTCTTCGCCCGCGCCCTCGGCCTGCCCAACGATCCGATCGAGGCCACCGGCATCCTCCTCGACGCCGTGCGCCACAACCGGCGCCGGGCCATCAGCGTGGCCCGCGCCGACGACCGCTGGTTCACCTTCACCGCCGGGGTCGGGCTGGATGCGGCGGTGATCGCCCGGGTCGAGAAGTACCGCGCACGGGGCAAGGCCTCGACCGACGCCCTGTACCTTCGCGCGGGCCTGCAGCAGTTCTTCGACAGCGACCGCCGCCATCCCGAGATCTCCATCGAACTACCGGACGGCCAGGTCATCGACGGTCTGTACCTCGCCATCGTGAACAACACCGATCCATGGACCTACCTCGGCGAGCGCCCGCTGCGGCCGACCCCGAACGCGTCCTTCGACGATCATCTCGACGTCTACGCCCGCCGGCGGATGCGCGTCCCCGGTGTGCTCTGGGGGATCAACAAGATGGCCCGCAAGAAGCCGTCCTCGCCCGGACGGGCCACGGTGTTGCTGCACGACGTGCCGAGCTTCCAGCTGCGCTCACGAACACCGCAGATGCTGCAGGTCGACGGCGACCTGGTGGGGCCGCAGGAGGTCGTCGAGTTCAGCTGCACGAAAGACGCGCTTTACGTTCTCGTATAGCCGATTTAACGGTTAACACCAGCTTCATCATGGTTTTCTTGGGGTCAACTTCCTGAGTCTGGCGGTTCTACCCCTTGCCGCTCGCGGCGATATCGGCGACTCTGGTTGAGCACGAAGCCCTCCCAGGCCCGGCTAATACCGGGTAAACCACCCGCGGGGCGGCTGTGATCTGCGACGTTGCCCATTTCCCTTGAATCTCCGGGCAGCTCGTGAAAGAATTCACAAGCGGTCGACGACGACCGTGCGAGACCGCACTCCCGCCTACTTCCCAGCCATTGCACCAACCCCCGAGAGAGAGTTACCCCATGGATTGGCGTCACCGCGCGATCTGCCGTGACGAGGACCCGGAGCTGTTCTTCCCGATCGGGAACACCGGCCCCGCGCTCTTGCAGATCGAACAGGCCAAGATCGTTTGCCGACGGTGCCCGGTCATTCAGGATTGCCTGGCCTGGGCGCTGGAGAGCGGTCAGGACGCCGGTGTCTGGGGCGGGCTGTCCGAAGACGAGCGCCGCGCTCTCAAGCGCCGCAACGCCCGCGCCCGCGCCCGGCTGGCCTAGTCGACGCTGCTCATCCGCCGCGCCAGCGGCACGTTCAGCACCGCCTCTGTGCCGCTGAGACCGTCTGAGCGACTCCGAATCTCGATCGTCCCGCCCAACTCCGCGGCGACCAGGGTGCGCACGATCTGCAGGCCGAGCCGATCGGTGGAATCGGCATTGAAGCCCGCCGGCAAGCCCGCACCGTTGTCGATCACGGTGGCGGTCAGCCGTCCCCGCGAGCGAGTCGCCAGCACCTGAGCCGTGCCGGCCTGACCAGGCCGGAACCCGTGTTCGATGGCGTTCTGGACGAGTTCGGTGAGCACCAGGACCAGCGCGGTTGCCTGCTCCGCGGCCAGCTCGCCGAACGTGCCGGTGCGACCGAGTTCAACGTGCGCCGCCGAGCCGGTGACGTCGGAGAGCATCCCCAGCAGCCGGTCCACGATCGCGTCGAAATCGACCGACTCATCCACCGAGACCGACAAGGTCTCGTGCACCATCGCGATCGAGCTGACCCGCCGCATCGACTCCTCGAGGGCCTCGCGGGCCTCGGGGATCGCCACGCGTCGGGCCTGCAGGCGCAACAGCGCGGCGACGGTCTGCAGGTTGTTCTTGACCCGGTGATGAATCTCGCGGATCGTCGCGTCCTTGCTCAGGATCTGCCGGTCGCGTCGACGCAGCTCGGTGACGTCCTGCATCAGGATCAGCGCCCCGAGGGGCTCGCCGTGCGGGCGCAACGGCAGGGCCCGGAACAGCACCGTGGCGCCGCCGCCGTCGACCTCCAGGCTCAGGGGGCTGCCGCCGGCCACGGCGGCCGCGACCGCCTCGGCCAGATCACTGGCGTCGAAGGGGTCATCGGCGATGGAACTCGTCAGGGTGGCCAGGGGTTCGCCCAGGACCGGGCCGTTGATGCCCAGCCGGCGCAAGGCCGACAGGCCATTCGGGCTGGCGTAGATGATCGTGCCGTCCTGCTCGACCCGCAGCACGCCGTCGCCCACCCGTGGGCCGGATCCTTCGACCCCGTCGGGAGTCTGGCCGGGAAAGGTGCCGTCCGCGACCATCACGGCCAGGTCGGCCGCACTCTGCAGATAGACGAGCTCGAGCTGGCTCGGGCTGCGGATACTGGCCAGATTGCTGTCACGGCCCAGCACGGCGAACAGGTCCTCGCCGCTTCGGACGGGTATCGCCTCGCGGCGGATCGGCAGATCGCTGTCCCAGTTGGGGTCGGTCTCGCGAAAGATCCGCCCTTCGCGCAGCGCCACGTGCATCGGTGCGGCCCGTTCGCCGGAGACCAGCTCACCGACCTGGTCGTGCAGGTACGCGGTCGGTCCGGTCGTCGGCCGGCACTGGGCCACGCAGAGCAGTTCATCCTCGCCGACCGCGACCCACAACAGCAGGTCGGCAAAGGACAGGTCAGCCAGCAGCTGCCATTCACCGACCAGGCGCTGGACGTGGCGGACCTGTTCCTCGGACAGCGTCGTGCGCGCGGCCAGCAGATCAGAGAGCGCGGACATTGCCGGTGGGGGTTTTAGTCGGCGCGGTACTCGACGTAGGAGGTCTCGATGACGGCCTCGGTCAGACGCACCCGGATGCTGTCCCGCAGGCTGGCGGGGGCGAGGTCGCCGCCGCAACAACGGGCAACGAGGGACTTGACGTCCTGCTCGAGTCCGTACTGGCGCAGGCAGGGCGCGCAGCCGTCGAGGTGTTCGCGGATGCGGCCGACCACGGCTGGGTCGGACTCGTCGTCGATGAACAGGAAGACGTCCTTGAGTACGTCATCACAGTCGATGTTCCCGGGACCGAATCCCATCGGCGGCTGGCTGGTCACGACTTTCCTCCGGTTGGCATCAGGCCACGATCGCGCGCGTAATCGGCCAAGAGGACCTGCAGCTGACGGCGCCCACGGTGCAGGCGCGACATGACGGTCCCGATCGGAGTACCCATGATCTCGGCTATCTCCTTGTAGGCGAAACCTTCGACATCGGCTAGGTAGACAGCGAGCCGGAACTCCTCCGGCAGCTGCTGCAGCGCGTCCTTGACGTCGGAATCGGGCAGATGGTCCAGGGCCTCGATCTCTGCCGATCGCAATCCGGTGGACGTGTGCGATTCGGCCCGAGCCAACTGCCAGTCCTCGACGGTGTCGCTGTTGGACTCCAAGGGCTGACGCTGCTTCTTGCGATAGGTGTTGATGAACGTGTTGGTCAGGATCCGGTACAGCCAGGCCTTGAGGTTGGTGCCCTCGGTGAACTGGTGGAAGGCGGCGAACGCCTTGACGAAGGTCTCCTGGACCAGATCCTCGGCGTCAGCGGGATTGCGGGTCATCCGCATCGCGGCCGCGTAGAGCTGGTCGACGAAGGGCAGCGCATCGCGCTCGAAACGGGCGCGACGCTCTTCGACGCTCTCCTCCGTGGCCATGCCGTCCTCTCGCGGTGCGGCTGCCCGGTGCAGCTCCCCCGAGGATACGGGCGTCGGCACAGCGGCATAGCTCCGGACGGCGTCCGGAGCCAATTCCAGCTCGAGCACGGCCATCTAAGTCCCTTCGATGCGATCCTGGCGGAGGAAGAACAGCCACTCCCACCGCGCGCATTCCCACTCCTTGGGCCAATCAGCCCCGAGTGAACGCGAGCACGGCCTGCGCCACGAGGGCGGTGTTCTTCTTCAGCCCGTGATCGGCCCCCTCGATGACGACGACCTTGCGACCCCGTCCCTTCGGTGGCAGCCCGAACGCATCGCGATCACCCTGCACCACCAGCACGGGCACGGTGGGCAGCTTCAGCTCCTCGAGCCGGGACTTCTCCGGATGCCCCGGCGGGTGCAGGGGAAACGCCAGGGCCACCACGGCATGCGCCGCGACATCGGTCGCGGTCCGGCAGGCCACCCGAGCCCCGCTGGAGCGCCCGCCGACGACCAGGCGCTCGGGCGCCAACGGCCCATGCAGCGCGGCCAGGACAGTGCGCCAGGCCTCGTCCAGCCGCGGTGCGGCGGCCGGGGCGCGCTTGCCGGCGACCCGGTAGGGCTGGGTGACCCGGACTACGGTGATACCGCCCGCGATGCCCGCCGCGCGGATGGCCAGCAGGTCGGGTGAGTCGACCGAGCCACCGGCGCCGTGCCCGAGGACGAGGACGGTCTGATCGCCCTCGTCGAGGTCGGCCCAGGCCGGTCCGCTCGGCGTCGGGATCTCGAGCCGGGTCGAGGGCGGCGGTTGCGAATCGGGCATCAGAACAGCTGCTGGACGGCTACGTCGGGCTGCTGCGGCTGGATCAGCTCCGGGCCGTTGTTGGCCACCTGACCGACCGCGAAGCCGACCGGGCGTAGTTCGAGGTGTTCCCCGCGCGCCTCGTCCCAGGCGGCGAGCAGATCGGCCGGGTCGGGCTCGTCCGGGTCGAGCCAGCGACTCCACGCCGCCCGCGGCAGCGCGAGGGGCATCCGGTCGTGGATGGTGGCCAGCTCGCCGATCGAGGCCGTGGTAATGATCGTCGTGCTGGTCAGGGTGGCGCCGGATTCCCCCCAGAACTCGTACAGTCCGGCGAAGGCCAGGCCGTGTCCGTCGGAGGGGGCCATGTAGAAGGGCTGCTTGCGATCCTTCGCCGCGGCGCCGGCCCTCCACTCGTACCAGCCGTCGGCCGGGATCAGACAACGCCGCTGGGCGTAGGCCTTGCGA
This sequence comes from uncultured Actinomycetes bacterium, assembly GCA_963828015.1. Taxonomy (GTDB): domain Bacteria; phylum Actinomycetota; class Actinomycetes; order Mycobacteriales; family Jatrophihabitantaceae; genus CAVPUA01. The sequence continues at coordinate 86,286 of CAWHCD010000006.1, read as the reverse complement.
AAGGCGCTCGTCTGGGCCACGGTCTCGGCCCGGGCGTTGATCATGCGGGCGCCGATCGACTTGTCCTTGGCCCAGGACGGGATCAGCCCCCAGCGCATCACCCGAAGCTGGCGGACCGCCGGCCCGCGGCGGTGGCCATCGGCATCGCGCCGCGGCCGGTTCACCACGGCGCGGACCGGATCGGTGGGCGCGATGTTGTAGTTCGGCGGCGGCGATGCGCCCTCCGTCGCGTCGATGGCCTCGAACTCGGCCACCAGGTCGGAGTCGGCCTGCACTGAGACGTAGCGTCCGCACATAGTCCCAGTCTGCCTGTTCGCGATCGCGCCATGCGGCAGACTTGACCCGTGACCCGCTTGGCGGCCTGGCCCGCTCCCCTCGCCCGGCGACCGTTGGCGGCGCGCCTGGAGCTGCCCGGGTCGAAGTCGCTGACCAACCGCTGGCTGGTGCTGGCCGCACTCGCCGACGGACCGGCCCGGATCCGTCGCCCGCTGCGGGCGCGGGACACGCTTCTGATGGCCGACGCGCTGCGCACCCTCGGAACCGGCATCGCCGACGACGGCGCCGACTGGCTGCTGACGCCTGGGCCGCTCCACGGCGCGGCGATCGACACCGGACTCGCCGGCACCGTCATGCGTTTCCTCCCTCCAGTGGCCGCCCTGGCATCGGGTGCGGTCACCTTCGACGGTGACGAACGGGCCCGGGAACGCCCGATGCAGACCCTGCTCGAGGGGCTGCGGCAACTCGGCGTCGCGGTCTCGGACACCGACCGCCTGCCGTTCACCGTGTCCGGCGTCGGGCGGGTGCGGGGCGGAGTCGTGCGCATCGACGCCTCGGCCTCGTCGCAGTTCGTGTCCGGCCTGCTCATCGCGGCGGCCCGCTTCGAACAAGGCATCACGGTCGAGCACGTCGGTATAGGCGCGGTGCCCTCACTGCCGCACATCGAGATGACGCTCGACGTCCTGCGAGCCGCCGGGGTCAGCGCTACGCAGACCTCGCCCACCTCATGGACCGTCGCGCCCGGGGTGATTCGCGCCCACGACGTCACGATCGAACCCGACCTGTCCAATGCCGCCCCCTTCCTGGCCGCCGCGCTCATCGCCGGCGGCTCGGTCACCATCGCCGACTGGCCCCGCTCGAGCACCCAGCCGGGGGCCGAACTGGTCGATCTGCTGACCCGGATGGGCGGGCAGGCCACCTACGGCGCGGACGGACTCACCGTCGCCGGTGGTTCAGGCATCCGCGGCATCGACGTCGACCTGCGCGACGTCACCGAACTGGCCACGGTGATCGCGGTGCTCGCCGCGCGGGCCGACTCGCCCTCGCGGCTGACCGGCCTGGCCCACACGCGCGGGCACGAGACCGACCGGATCGCCGCACTGGCGGCCGAACTGACCCGCGTCGGGGCCGAGGTGCACGAGCACGAAGACGGGCTGACGATCACCCCTGCCCCGCTGCACGGCGACCGGTGGCGCTCCTATGCCGACCATCGCATGGCGACCGCCGGAGCGCTGCTCGGCCTGGTCGTCGAGGGCATCGAGGTCGAGGACATCGCCACCACCGGCAAGACGCTGCCCGACTTCCCCGGCTTGTGGTCCACCATGCTGGGCCACGCCCAGCCGGAGCACTGAGTGTCGCGACCCGGCAGAGACACCAGCCGCCTCGACGAGGACGACGTCCACGTTCGCCCAGGCCGCACGAGCACCCGAGCCCGATCCAAGCAACGCCCCGACCACGACGACGCCGTGCGCGGCATGGTCATCGCCGTCGACCGTGGGCGCTACACGGTGTTGATCGAGGGCGTCGAGGTGACCGCGATGCGGGCCCGCGAACTGGGCCGCAAGGGCATCGTCGTGGGTGATCGGGTGGACGTGGTCGGTGATCGCTCCGGCGCCGTCGATGCCCTGGCCCGCATCGTGCGGATCGCCGAGCGCGAGACGGTGCTGCGCCGCACGGCCGATGACAGCGATCCGCTGGAACGGGTCATCGTGGCCAACGCCGATCAGCTCGTGGTCGTCGTCAGCCCTGGCCGACCCCGAACCGAGCTACGGGCTGATCGACCGCTGCCTGGTCGCCGCGCTGAGCGCGAACATCGAACCCCTGCTCGTGCTGACCAAGGCCGATCTTGCTGCGCCGACTGCGGTGTTGGAACGCTATGAGTCGCTGTCGGTCCCGGCGGTGGTGATCGGACGCGGCGACGACCTCGGCCCGGTTCGCGAGCGGCTGATCGGACAAATGTCTGTGCTGATCGGGCATTCCGGGGTCGGCAAGTCGACGTTGATCAACGCCCTGGTGCCCGACACCGACCGGGCGACCGGCGTCGTGAGCTCGATCGGCAAGGGACGGCACACCTCGACGTCGGTGGTGGCCATCCCGCTGCCCGAAGGCGGTTGGGTGATCGACACCCCGGGCGTGCGTTCCTTCGGCCTGGCCCATGTGGGCGTCGACGATCTGCTGTGGGCCTTCCCCGATCTCGAAGACGGGGCGACCTCGTGCCCGCCGGGTTGCGAACACCTGTCCGCGGCCGACGGCTGCCGCCTCGATGAGTGGGTCGCGACCGGGCACGCCACCGCCGCACGACTCGAGGCGTTTCGCCGGCTGCTGACGAGCCGAGCCGGGCAATGAGGGTGGACCAGTTGTGGCGGTATCCGGTGAAGTCGGCCCGCGGCGAGCAACTCGACCAGGCCGTCGTCGAGCCGTGGGGACTGGCCGGTGACCGCCGCTGGATGGTGGTCGACATCGATGGCGCGGCCATCACCGCCCGCGAGCAGGCCCAGCTGATCCTGACCGTCCCGACGGTCGGCGCGACCGATCTGACGCTGGAACATCCGCGGGTCGGGTCGATTACCGTGCCCATTCCCGACCACGACTTCGTCCAGACCAACGTGTGGGGCACGCCCGTGCTGGCCGCCCACGCCCGCGCCGCGGACGAGTACGTCAGCGCGATCACCGCCCAACCGGCCCGGCTGGTCTACCTCGACGACCCGACCCGGCGCCGGCCCAATCCGGCCCGCAGCCACGAGACCGACCGCGTCTCGCTGGCCGATAGCTATCCGCTGCTGCTCGCCTCGCTCAGCTCGCTGGCCGCGCTCAACGGATGGATCGCCCAGGGACCGCGGGCCGAGGAAGGCCCGGTGCCGATGCGTCGCTTCCGGCCGAACCTGGTGATCGACGGGGCGACGCCCTGGGATGAGGACCGTTGGCGTCGGGTGCGTATCGGCGAGGTGACCTTTCGCGCGGTGAAGGCCTGCGATCGGTGCGTGCTGACCACAGTCGACCCGGACACCGCCGCAAAGGGCAAGGAACCGATCACGACGCTGGCCCGCCACCGGCGCTGGGACGGCAAGACCTGGTTCGCCATCAACCTGATCCCCGACGGGGTGGGCGTCCTGCGTCAGGGGGACCAGCTCGAGGTGCTGGAGTCAGTCGAGTCCTTCGAACCGCAGCGCTAGCCGGTCAGCGCGTGACCTAGATCCGACGACGCCGACCCGGAGTCACCGCGGCCGCAACGACCGCCGTCTTGGCGACGGGCGCCGGACCGGGGGTGACCGCCTTGGCCACGACTGCCGTCTTGGCGACCGGATGACCGATGACGCCTACTCGTCCCACGCGTGCTGGCCGCATTTCAGACTCCCTCTGCTTCGATGTCGAGATCTGCCTCGATGGAGGCGATGATCGCCTGGATGGGGATTCGGCCGTCGGCGATGAGCTGCCCACCGGCCCGGCGGGCCGCCGACGCGAACGGAGCGGCCCAGAGGTTCTCCCAGATCAGCACGCCGGCCACACTGCCCGGTTCCATCGCCGCGGCGAGGTTCTCGACGTCCTCGGCGGCCAGCAGCTCGGCCAGCTCGGCCTCGATCTGCACGAGGTCGCCCAGTTCGCCGACCTCGGACAGCTCGGCGGCCTCGACCGTGCCGTCCTCGTCCTTGGTGAGGATCAGGACGTCGACGACCCGGATGGTTCCCGAGTCGACCAGGGCCAGGAGCTCAGTGACCATTTCGCCGGTGAAGTTGCCGGCTCCCGCGGGGAACTCGACCACCACGTAGTCGATCGGGCCGAGTTCGTCGAGCGAGCGTTCCGTCATAACCGCGTCCCATCGTCAGCGCGTCGGCCTCGTGCCTCGCGTCGCCAGTATTGCCTTAGTCGATCTTGTTCCGTCACTGACCCCATTCGAGGCAGCGCCTGGTCCCTCGGTCTAGTGCCGACCCGCCGGGGTCAGCTCGACCAGCAAGCCGTTGATCGCCGCCCGCTCCTGGTCGACGCGCGGCCGCAGCAGTTGCCAATCCAGGCCCTGTAGCAGGGCATCGTTCTCGGCCCGGACCGCGATGAGGAGCTCACCGATGTGCCCGCTCACCGCTTCGGCCTGCGCACTCTCGGCCTCCCCCGAGCCGGCCGCGAGGGCTTCCCAGCGGCGTTGCAGGGCCACCAGTTCAGCATCGACCGCGGGCCAGGACAGGCTGCGCGAGCCGGGGTCGCTGACCGCGAGAATCTGCGCGACCGAGGAGTCCATCGTGGTACGGGTGTCGCTGGTCAGGGCTGCGGCTTCGGCTCGGATCCGGCCCTTGCGCCGCGAGCGCGCGATGAGGGCGCCAATGAGCAGCGCCAGCAGGATGACCGCAGCCAGTCCGATGAGCACGCCCTTGTTCGCGCCCGACTGGGTCTGGGTTTCGGTCGTGATCTCGACGCTGCTCGATGAGCTGGCCACGATGCTGACGGTGGCGCTGGCGGCGGGGCGGGTAACCGTCGCCGTCGAGGTGATCGTCGTAGTGGCCTCCGGCGACGAAGTCGTTGCATCCGGGGTGCTCGTATCGGCCGGCGGCTCGGTCGGCGCAACTGACTCGGAGGTGGTTGGGCCGCCCGAGGTGGGAAGCGTCGGGGTGATCCCTGTCGCATCGCCGCTGCGATCCGGGACCGAAGCGCTGATCGACGGCGCCGAGACGGTGATCGACGGCAGCGCCGGCCTCGATAGGCCGCCACCGGCGCTACTGCCGCAGGCGCTCAGAGCGAGCGCGCCGACGACGACAAGGGCGGAGGCGAGCAGACGTGGGTGCGCCAAAGGCGCTCGGGCGTGACGTTTCATGAGCCGTCCTGGGGGTAGCCGCGAGGTACACGCGGGTTGATGGTCAGCCGCTCATTCCGGCTTGGGCCTGCGCAAGCGCAGCCTTGAGATCCTTGATGCCGCCTCCGTCGATCTCCGCGGTCGAGGTTCGCACCGCGCTGACCAGACTGGCCATGACCAGCTCGGTCTTGGCCCGGTCGTAGATCGCCAGGATTCCGGCCGAACCCGGAGGTAGGGCGTCGCCCAGCTTGTCGCCGATACCGCTGGAGACCTTGTGCTGGGTGAACTTGCCGACAAGGGCTCCGGCCGCGGCGCCGACCGCCGTCGCGGCCAGCAGCGGTGGCGCGAACAGGCCGACGACCAACCCGACTCCACCGCCGAGCTTTACCCCTCGGCGACCGAGGTGGTCTCCGGTTTCCTGCACCGCGACCTCCCCGTCCGGGTCCACCGTCACGAGGGCGATCCCCTCGACGGAGAGCTCCTTGTCGGCGACGTGCTGCACCAGGACGTCGAAGTCGGTCTGGGCGAGGTCGGGAACGAGGTACGCGGCGATCACCACGTCGAACTCGGTGTCACTCACGGGTGTCTCCTCGGGCCGGGCGGCGTCGGATGTCAGCCATTGACGCCACGGACGGTGTCGGACTGGCGGGCGTGGGTGTGAATGGCGAGGTCGTCATCGGCATCCAGATGCGGCGCAACGTCGAAGACCACCTTCTTGACCTTGCCGGTGAACGCGAAGGGGGCCTTCGCGGCGTAGCTGCGGTCGGCGACGAGGCCGTTGTCCTGGCCGACGTCGAGCCCGGAGTAGCCGCTGAAGCCGAACGGGACGGAGTGCTCCAGCCGGCCCTTGCCGACCTGTTCGCCGTTGACGTACAGCGTGATGTCACCCGGGGTGGCCGGTTTCGGCTCGTCGGCGGAGAACGCGAGCTTGACCTGCACGTCACCCGAGGGCAGGACGCTGTCGGACTCCTGGCGGTACTCGAAGACACCCAGGAACGCATACGAATGCTTGAGCTTTCCGTCCTCGACGTAGAGCGAGAACCCGCCCAGGTGCGTTCCGTCGGCCACGATCACGCCCTCGGCGCCACCCTCGGGGATCTGCAGATCCGCGGTGATCGTGTACGAACGGTTGTAGATGCGCGGCACCAGTCCGGGGGCGACGTTCTGGACGTTGCCGTAGTAGGTCGTCGTCGAGTTCGTGCCGATGGGCGGGACTATCCCGAAGAAGGGCGCGAAGCCCGAAAGCAGCGGCGTCACGTGATACTTCGCGGCATCTTCCCAGAACAGCGCCTGAAGCTCCTTGACCTTCTCGGGCTGCTCGGCGGCGAGGTCATGGGCCTGGGAGAAGTCATCGGGCAGGTAGTACAGCTCGACCGGGTCGTCGTCGGGTTTCCAGTTGCCCGGGGCGAACGTCTTCAGCATCTCCGGATCGAGCCGCCACGGGATCCGCGGCATCCGCATCGACAGCCACCAGCCGTCCTGATACATCGCCCGGTTCCCGAAGTTCTCGAAGTACTGCCGGGTGTGAACGTCGGGGGCATCGGCATCGGTGAGGGACGCCGCGAAGGAGACGCCGGTCATCGGCTGCTGCTCGACGCCGTCGACGTGCGTCGGCTGCGGAATGCCGGCCAGGTCGAGGATGAGCGGACCGACGTCGCTGACATGGGTGAACTGCGAGCGCAGCCCGCCCGGATCGGTGATCTTCTCCGGCCAGCGGATGACCAGCGGGTCGCGCGTGCCGCCCAGGTGCGAGGCGACCTGCTTGCCCCACGCGAATGGGGTGTTGCCGGCCCAGGCCCAGGCCGATGAGTAGTGCGGGTACATCATCTCGGTGCCCCACGCCTCCAGGCCGCCCCACTTGAGCGCGAGCTGCATCTGCTCCGAGTCGGTCAGCGGCAGCCCGTTGACCATCGTGCCCTCGTTGAACGAGCCGGTCGGGGTGCCTTCCAGGCTGGCGCCGTTGTCGCCCCAGATCCAGACCACCAGCGTGTTATCGAGCTCACCCATCTCCTCGATCGAGGCGAGCAGCCGGCCCACATGGTGATCGGCGTTCTCGGAGTAGCCGGCGTACACCTCCATCTGATGCGCGAAGAGGCGCTTGCTGTTCTCCGAAAGGGAGTCCCAGGCCGGCATCTCTTCCGGACGCGGGGTGAGCACGGTGCCCTCGGGCACCACACCCAGCGCCTTCTGCCGCTCGAACGTCTCCTCGCGCAGCCGATCCCAGCCCTGGTCGAACTGACCCTTGTACTTGTCCGACCATTCCTTGGCCACGTGGTGGGGGGCGTGGCTGCAACCGGTGGAGTAGTAGAGCATCCATGGCTTGTCGCTGTCGTGGCCGCGCACCCCGTGCAGCCAGTCGATTGCTTGGTCGGTCATCGCCTCGGGAAAGTAGAACGGCTTGCCGTCGGTCCCCTCCTGGACCCCGATGAACCGCTGATTCTCGGCGATCATCGTGTCGTACTGACCCGCCTCAGGCGCCAGGAAGCCCCAGAAGTAGTCAAAGCCCCAGGCGTTGGGCCAATGGGTGAACGGGCCGGCCGGGCCTTGCTCCCCCTCGGGGGTCAGGTGCCACTTCCCCACGCAGGCGGTGGAGTAGCCGTTGCCCTGCAAGACCTTCGGAAACGGCGCGGCGTCGTGCGGCAGCATGGCCGAATAGCCCGGGAATCCGCACGAGAACTCCGGAATCCCGCCCATCCCGACCGCGTGGTGGTTGCGGCCGGTGAGCAACGACGCCCGGGTGGGTGAACACATCGCCGTGACGTGGAAGCGGTTGTAACGCAGACCCTCCTCAGCCATCCGGTCGTAGTTCGGCGTTCGGATCGGTCCGCCGAAGGTGCTCGGGTTGCCGAAACCGGCGTCGTCGATCAGGACCACGAGGACGTTCGGCGCGCCCTCCGGCGGCGCGGCATGCCCGATCAGTCCCCAGTCCGGTTGCGAACCATCGAGGGTCTGCGCGGCAACGCCGGCGAACGGCGGGCGGCGGATGGGCAGAACGGTCCGGTCGATCGCGTCAGTCATCAATGTCCCCGCATTTGTCGCTCAGCTGCACGGGCCGCCACGCGACCAGCTTGATCAGTACAACACCGCGCGATCGGGCCGTCCTCATACCGTGAGGATGACCACGAAGGCGCCGAGCCCAAAACCCGGCTCAACTGGCCGGGTCGTGCGCGAGGGATGCTGGGCCGACGGTCGCGCTGTCGCCCGCGATCGGGTTGCGCAGTCGTTTGCGGAAGACCCAGAGGCTCCAGCTCTGATAGACGAGGACGATCGGGAAGAAGACGACGGCGACAACAGTCATGACCTTGAGGGTGTAGCTCGGGCTGGCCGAGTTGGCGACGGTGAGGTTGTAGGCCGCATTCGTGCTGGAGACCATCACGTTGGGATACAGGTCGAAGAAGATCGAGGCGACGACACTGCCGATAGACGTCGCGGCCGCGGTGAAGGCCCAGCCCTGGGAGCGGTTCTCGGCCAGCCACGCCGCGGCCACGATGGCGATGAGGGCGAGGGCGTCGAACAGGTTGGGGACGAAGCCGACGTCGAGCCCGACGTGGCTCCAGGTCAGCCAGCCGAACGTGACCAGCGCCGTGAGCCAGCCCAGTCGCCCAGCCAGGCGGGCGACCCGCTCGTGGAGTTCGCCATCAGTCTTGAGGGTGAGGTAGGTCGCGCCGAGGAACAGGGACAGGACGGTGAGGGTGAGGCCGGTGTAGAGCCCGAACGGGACGAGCAGCCCGACGAAGCTGCCGGTGTAGTCGTGATTCTGATTGATCGGCAGCCCGTGGAGCAGGTCGCCCAGGGCCGTGCCGAGAAGCAGCGGGATGAGCGCGCTGCCGATCGTCAGCGACCATCGCCAGGTCGCGCGCCAGCGGGCGCTGTCGACCTTGCGGTGGAACTCGAAGGACACCCCGCGCATGATCAGGGCGACCAGGATGATCACCATGGCGAGGTAGAACGTCGAGAACATGGTGGCGTACCAGGACGGGAACGCCGCGAAGATCGCCGCCCCGGCCACGATCAGCCACACTTCGTTGCCGTCCCAGATCGGGCCGATCGAGTTGACGCAGATGCGCTGTTCGACGTCGTTCTTGCTCACGAACGAGTGCAACATGCCGACGCCGAAGTCGAACCCTTCGAGGACGAAGAAGCCGACCCAGAAGATGGCGACGATCGTGAACCAGATGTCCTGCAGGTTCATTGGCCCGTCCCTTAGTAGATCAAGGCGGAGAGAGACTCATCCGCCGACTCGTCCGCAGGCGAGGTCATCGTCGGCCGGCCGTTCTTGCTCGCCCACGTCGAGATCCTTACGGCCGTAATGCACCATCAAGTAGCCGTCGGCGGCGCCGAGGGCGGCGTACAGCGCGACGAAGACGATCAGACTGATCCAGATGTCGGTGGCGGTCACCGACGGCGACGCGGCCTGCGACGTCTTCATGATGCCCTGCACGATCCATGGCTGTCGGCCGCTCTCGGTGAGTACCCACCCGGCGGTGTTCATCAGGAACGGCGTGATGACCATCCAGGTGGCGACGAACAGGAATACCCGGGATTTCTCGAGTGTCTTGCGGCGAATCAGCCACAGCCCCCAGAGCGCGAAGAGCCCGATGATGGCCGCGAGGTAGGCCATCACCCGCATGCCCCAGTACTGCAGGAAGACGTTGGGGATGTAGTTGCCGGGGCCATACTGCTGCTCGTACTGCGCCTGCAGGTTGTTGATCCCCTGGACCTCACCGTCGACATGGTTGGTCGCCAGGATGGACAGCAGGTCGGGCACCTCCCAGATCTTGGTCGGCGTCTCGTCGTTGTTGCCGCCGCCGACCTGGAGCAGGGAGAAGGGGCAGTGCGACGGGCACGTATTCCACAACGCCTCGGCGGCAGCGATCTTCATCGGCTGATACTTGCCTTCGACGACGCCCAGCTCGCTGCCGATGAACATGTTCAGGAATACGGCTGGGGCGAGCACCACGAGCGAGATGATCGCGGTGCGCTTGAACGCCTCGACGTGGTTCTTGCGGCGTAGGTGCCAGGCCGAGACCGAGAGCATCACCATCGCCCCGGTCACGAGCGAGGCGAGGATGACGTGCGGGTAGGCCCAGAGGAACACCGGGTTGGTGAACAGCGCCCCGATGTTGTTCAGGACGGGCTGGCCCTGGGCGTTCATCTTGTAGCCCACGGGGTGCTGCATCCACGAGTTGGCGGCCATGATGAAGGCCGCGGACAGCATCGATGCCGCGGCCACGATCCAGATGCAGGCCAGGTGCACCTTCTTCGACAGCCGGTCCCAGCCGAAGATCCACAGCCCGAGGAAGGTGGATTCCACGAAGAACGCGGCCAAGCCCTCCATGGCCAGCGGACCGCCGAAGATGTTGCCGACCAGCCGGGAGTAGTTCGACCAGTTCATGCCGAACTCGAACTCCTGAACGAGGCCGGTCACCGTCCCGATCGCCACGTTGATCAGCAGCAGCGTGCCGAAGAACTTGGTCAATCGGCGAAACGCCGGATCGTCGTTGCGGTACCAGGTCGTCTGCAACAGGGCGACCAGAAACGCCAGCCCGATCGTCACCGGCACGAACAAGAAGTGATAGATGCTCGTGGTCGCGAACTGCCACCGGGCCAGATCAGTAGTCATCTGCAGGAGACTCCTTCCGGTAGCTGCTTCATGAAGGTTCTGCTGACCGAGAACGAGGGTGCAGACACCGAGCCGGCCTAAGCGGCCGGCTCGAAGGTGCCAGCCAGCTGATTGGCGAAGGCGTCGGCCTGAACCTTGAAGTCCGGCTTCAGATTCGTTGGCGGGATCTTGATCCCCAGGGAGCGCTCGCGCATCTCACCTTTTCCGAAGTAGCTGAGCAGTGACAGCAACGACCGGACCTGCCCACCCTCGTAGGTGAAGCGGACGCCGTCGACGAAGCGGCCGCCGTTGGCGATGCCGAGCGCCTTGACCTCTTTCAGGTTCAGGCTCCAATACCGCCGGCACACGACGTAGGCCGCGAAGGGCTTGCCGGCCAGCACGGTGCGCGCCGCGTCGGACTTCAAGTACGAGCGCAGCGGCATGCAGGTCCGGAAGAACCAGGTCGGGGAACCGAAGCAGACCAGGTCGTAATCACCGGTCTTGGCCGCGTCGGGAATCTCGATTTGCCCCGTCTTGCGCCGCAGCTGGGGCAACGCCAGCGGCAAGATACTGAAAACCGCATGTTTAAACGGAAATGTCTCGAAATTCTTGGAATAGCGCGGATCGGTGAACCCGATATTGGCCTGGGTCACGTCGAAGCCACGGCCGCGGAGAACGGCCGACATCTCGTCGCACACCCGCTGGGCCTGGTTGGTGTGGGTGTAGTAGACGAACAGCACCCGTAGCGCGCCGCCACCCACGTGCTCAGACATTTGGTCCCCTGCCGTCGCGGTGCTTGCGGGGGTTAGCATGGCACACAATCCGACCGCGAAATCGAATGCGGCCAAGACTCAATCAGCCGCCCCGATGATGTCGCTCGACCGGTGGCTCAGCAGCCACGTGCCATCGCTGTATTCGAACGTGTCGTGATAGCGCGCGACGATCTGCACGGCCCAGCCGGCATCGCCCAGCACGAGTTGGACCACATCACTGTCAGCCTTGGCGGCGGTGTCGTCCCACTGAGTCACGATCGTATTGGTAACCATGTGGCGTTGCGGCACCCGCGGCTTCCACTCGTTGAAAGCCTTGCGAATAGCCTCGGCACCTTCGAGGGGGCCAAAGCCCGGTATCTCGACCACCCCGTTCGGCGTGAACAACGCGACGATGTCATCCGTCCGTCCATCGTCCTGAGCCTGGGCATTCGCTGCAATCGTCGCGCGTATACCGGCGCAGACCGATTCGTAGGTCATTTGTCTCCTCGGGGTGGGGAACCGCCGACGCAGCCTCCCCCAACTGGTCGCCGTTACGCAACGCCACAGCGCCGGCGCGACCAGGTCGATACATTCGTGCAGCCGCAGGGCTGAGAACAGCTCTTTTTGTGCGCGCTGGTTGCTCTTTGCGCAATCGCGTTAACTTTGACCACCGATCGCACCTACGACCACAAAGGCGTTGACATGACGAAGGCTCTGGCAGGAAAGGTCGCCCTAGTGACGGGCGCATCATCGGGGATCGGCCGCGGCGCGGCGATCGCCCTGGCTGCGGCGGGCGCGCGTGTCGCGCTGGTGGCCCGTCGCGCCGATCGGCTGACCGAGCTGCGCGAACTGATCGAGCAGGCCGGCGGTGAGGCGCTCGACATCGCGGCGAACGTGAGCGACGAGGTAGAGGCCGAGCAGGCGGTCCGGGCCGCCGTGGAGCACTTCGGCCGTCTCGACATCGTCGTGAATGCGGCCGGCATGATGGGTCCCGGCAGCGTCTCGGACGCCGTGCTCGAGGAGTGGCGCGAGGTGTTCGCGGTCAACTTCTGGGCGACGCTGTACGTCTCCAAGGCGGCCGTCCCGTTCATCACCCAGCAGGGCGGCGGGGACATCGTGAACATCTCCTCCACCGCCGGCCGACGACCCGGTGCCGCCACGCTCGGTCCCTACTCGACCAGCAAACATGCCGTGAACAGCCTGTCCGAGGGCCTACGTCAAGAGGTCGGCCTGGCCGGCATCAGAGTCAGCGTCATCGAGCCGGGTGCGACCCAGACCGAGGTCTACGCAAGCATCAAGAACGAGCAACTGCGTGAAGGCATCAAGAGTCACGTGAGCAAGGACGGCGCAATGCAGCCCGAGGACATCGCCGACACGATCATCTTCATCGTCACGTTGCCGCCGCGCGTCAACGTGTCCCTGATCCTCGTCCGGCCGACGATCGACGTCGGCCCGAGCTGATCGGGCGACGTCGCCTAAAGCGTCTTGATCCAGTCGTCGATCGGGACCGGACGGTGCATCCGGTTGCGCTCGTTCTCGCAGTCCTGGCGCGCGGCAATCGTGCGCTGCCCGGACTCGTCGTTCACGTCGACCTCGACCGGCATCCCGCACACAGGACAAGAAAGTGTCTCCCACATGGCGGCCAGAATATTGGCCGTTCGAGGGTCGGTTCAAGACGGCGTTCCTTTGCGTGGGACGGCGGACCGTCGCCATTCAACCGCCGCGTCGCCCTTACTGGTTCTCGGCCAGAATGCGCTTGATCTCCTGCGGGATGAAGTTCGGATCGCTGCCGTGGCCCTCTGAGGCCATGAGCTGGTTGATCGCGTCCTTCGTCCGCTCATTGAGGTCTTCCGGAAGCTGGGAACCACCTTCGGCAGCTCCTGCGGTCGCCGTCGAACTCGACTCGTCGTGTTCTGTGTTCATGTCGCTCCCTCTTCGCCCGCGAACGTTCAGCGGGTCCGTGTACGGGTGATAACGCTGCTATACCCAGTCGGGGACCGGGCTGAACAACGTGGCCTGCTGATGCGACTCCGGCCGGCAAGTTCGGCACCTTCGGACCTGGCTAATTGCGCTGATCCAGATAGATGATTGCGGCTGGTAGTCCGGCAATCCCAGGCGTGCGAGGAGACGGTCATGCGGGCAGCGGTGCTCCGACAGGGCAAGGTCACGGTGCGCACCATCGCCGACCCGGTCCCCGGCCCCGGCCAGGTGCTGGTTCGTACGCTGGCGTGCGGGATCTGCGCCTCTGATCTGCACTACATGGACCACCCGGAGTTCGGCGCCTACGACGACAGCGGCTGGTCGACGTATGACCAGGATGTCGACATCGTGATGGGCCACGAGTACTGCGCCGAGGTCATCGACTACGGGCCGGACACCGAGCGAGGCATCCCGGTCGGGACGCGAGTGAGCTCTCGACCGGTGATGTTCGCCGGCGGCGGCATGAAGATCATCGGCCAGAATCCCGAGACTCCGGGGGGATTCGGGGAGTACCTCTTGCTCGATGAATCGCTGATGAAGGTGGTCCATTCCGACCTGCCCAGTGAGGTCGTGTGCGTATCGGACGCGATTGCGGTTGGCTGGTCGGTCGCCCGGCGGTCGGAGTTGACCAGCAAAGAGGTTCCGATCGTCATCGGCTGTGGCGCGATCGGGTTGTCCGCGATCGCGACCATGAAGACGGCTGGGCGTCGGTCCGATCGTGGCCGTCGACTTCATGGCCGCACGGCGTTCGGTGGCGCTCGCCATGGGCGCCGATGTCGTCGTCGATCCGGCCGAGGTCTCGCCCTACCAGGCCTGGCTGGACCTGACCGCCGGAACCCGCGAGGCCACGAAGAACATGATGGTCGCCGCGGGCTCGTCGGGCTGCGTGGTGTTCGAGTGCGTGGGGGTGCCTGGTGTGCTGGACTCGATCATCATGGGCGTCGAGCGCGGCACTCGCATCTTCTCCGTCGGTGGCCCACCGGAGGGCGACCATCTGCACACGATGACCGCGAAGCGCAAAGGCCTCAACATCCAGTTCGGCGGCGGTCCGCTGCCCGAGCACTGGCTCGAGGCCTTCGAGGCCGTGTGTTCGGGCCGACTCGATGTGACTCCAATGTTGGGGCCGACCGTCGGCCTGGACGAGGTTCCGGCCGCCCTGGACGCCGCTCGCGACGCCAACGGACCCGCCCGCATCGTTGTTGTGCCCTAGACATGGGAGTTACCTGATGAGCGATGTCGAAGAACTGCAGGTCCTGGTCGAGCGGCTGGCCGAGCGTGTCCAGGCGCTCGAGGATCAGGTCGAAATCATGCAACTCGTGGCCCAGTACGGACCGTCCGTCGACAGCGGTCGCGGTTCGGCGACGGCCGGATTGTGGACCGAGGACGGGTCGTTCGACGCGGTGCCCTTCTACGAGATGCGCGGCCGGGCAGACATCGAGGCCATGGTCCACGGTCCGGGTCATCAGCGTCTGATACATGACGGATGTGGGCACGTGCTGACCGTCCCGCACATCGTGGTCGACGGTGATCAGGCGACCGGCCGCAGCTATGCGCTCAACATCCGCTGGGATGCCGCCGCCGATCGCTTCTGGGTCGCGCGGGTCTCGGCCAACACCTGGCGCTGGGTACGCACGCCCCAGGGTTGGCGGGTGGCCGAACGCGTCAACGCCGCCCTCGATGGCACGCCCGAACATCGCGAGATGCTGGCCCCTCCGCCCGATTCGCCGTCGGACACCGCGTCGGCCTCCGCGCAGCATCCGGTCAGTTGACGGTTCCGCTGATGCCGATCGAAGCGGGCGTTGCGTCGGGGTCGATGCCGAGAGTGATCGGCGCAACGTAGCCCTGGCTTGGCATGGGCGGCGCTGACCGTCCTGTCCGCGTCGGGAGCACGTCCGACCACTCTCGATCCCGCGGGCCCAGGCACGCGTCATTCGTCGCTCAAGGTTGGCTCAAGGCCGACTGTGAACTGACTGTGCCGACGTTTCGGGACGGATGGCCTCCGCCGCTTTCAGCCGAGACCGGGCCGATAGGGGTACCCGGTGCGGGCGTGCCCCGAGCGGTGCTCGAGTTCAGCCGCCGAGCGGTCGTGTCGGGACTGATGCAGCCGCGCCCAGGCCAGGCCGGCGGCCAAGCCGGCCGCGATGACGGCGATGAGCCAGCGCATGCCTACCAGTGTGCGCCTCGACGGTTAGACCGGGTAGTGAACGCCGGTGAGCTCTTCGGAGACGCTCCAGAGCCGACGTTGCAGGACCGCGTTGTGCGACTGCTTGCTGGAGCGCACCACCTTGGGATGGCCGCTGATGCCCGCGAGGCCTCTCGGGCCGTAGTACTGACCGCCCGCTGCCTCGGGGTCGGTCGCGGCCCGCAGCGTCGGCTCGGCACCCATAGCCGCGCTCTGCAGGATCGTCGAGAGGGCCGGCCCGGCGAACCGGCCGAGGTGCCGCTGCAAGTCGGTGTCGGATGCACCGGGGTGGGCGGCGACGGCGACCGTGGACCGGTGCGCAGCCTGCAGACGGCGTTGGAGTTCGTAGGTGAACAGCAGGTTCGCCAGCTTGGACTGGGCATATGCCGCGACCGGGCTGTAGCGGCGGTCCCAGTTCAGGTCGTCGAAGTGGATCGCGGCGCGCATGCGGTGTCCGATGCTGCTGACCGTCACGACCCGTGAGCCGGCTACGGGCAGCAGCCGGTCCAGCAGCAGTCCGGTCAGGGCGAAGGGGCCGAGGTGGTTGGTCGCGAACTGCAGCTCGAAGCCGTCCTCGGTGACCTGCTTGGGCGGGTACATCACACCGGCGTTGTTGATTAGCAGGTCGATTGCGTCGAGCTTGGCGTTCAGCTCACCCGCGGCGGCCCGAATCGAACCCAGCGATGACAGGTCCAGGTGTTGCAGCTCGACCTGGGCCCCCGGGGTCGCGTTCGCTATCCGCGTCAGCGCCTCCTTGCCCTTGTCGAGGTTGCGCACAGCGAGGACGACCCGGGCGCCGCGCGCGGCCAGGGCGGCGGCGGTCTCGAAGCCCAGACCGGTGTTGGCGCCAGTCACGATCGCGGTCCGGCCCCGCTGATCGGGGATATCGGTCGTTGTCCAGGTCGGCATGGTGGCCCCTTGCTAAGCTGAGAAACGGGGCGATCGCCCCGCCTGGTCTACTATACGGAACGCACGCCCCGCTTTGTCAAGGCGGCGGCACAGCGAGAGGACACGAGCGTGGTTCAGGCTGACGCCAAGCCGCTGCGAGCCGACGCGGCCCGTAACCGCGACCGAGTGCTGAAGACCGCCTATGAGACCTTCGCGAGCGAGGGCATCGCGGTGCCCCTCGATGAGATCGCGCGCCGGGCCGGCGTCGGGGCGGGCACCGTCTACCGGCACTTCCCGACGAAGGACGACCTCTTCCGGGCGGTCGTCGAGGACCGTTTGCATCAGGTCGTCGCCGAGGGTCGCCGACTGCTCGACCGGTCCGATGCGAGCGAGGCGCTGTTCGACTTCTTGCGAACCCTGGTGCTGGAGTGGGGCGCTGCCGATCGTGGACTGGTCGAGGCCTTCGCCGGGGCCGACGTCGACTTGGCATCGGTCGCCCCGGAGGTCGAGGCCGAGTTTATGACGCTGCTCGACGACCTCTTGAAGGCCGCGCAACGGGCCGGGACCGTGCGCGCCGACGTCACCGCCCCCGAGGTGAAGACGCTGATGATCGGCTGCCAGGCGATGCAGAGCTACAACAATGCCCTGGCCGATCGGGTCATCGAAGTGGTGCTCAACGGCCTGCGTCCGTGACCGTCGAGGCTGGTGGGACCGCGGCGGTCAGGCCTGCGGCCCGGAGTCGGTCGGGGCCGGGTGACGGTGCCAGCGCACGACACAGAATCCGTGGTTGATCGCCGCCCGTAGCGGTTCGAGCTCGAAGCTCCCATCCTGGGCTCGGGGAAGCGGCACGAACTTGATCAGCGCCGGGTTGAGCTGCGCCATGCGCTGCAGCAGTTGATCGACCTCGGCCGGGTCATCGATCAGCTCGGGCCTCAGGTGCACGTTGCGACCACGAACACGACTGAGGACCGGCGTCCCACCGCCCAGCGAAAGGGTCCAGTTTCCCCCACCTGGTGTCAGCAGGATGTCGCCCGACCCGGTGGTGGGGTCGACGACGTAGCTCAGGGGCTGCCGGTATCGCTTGCCTGTCCGGCGTCCGGTGTAGGTGACCAGCATCAGCTTGCTGCTCAAGGGTGTGGGGAACGGAAGGGAAAGCAGCGCCCGCATGATGACGTTGACGCGGCGCATTCTCTTGCGGCGCCGGGCCGCGGCCTGCGCGTCGACGTTGGTTCCCGATGTGGTCATGAGGGCTCCTCCTTCAGAGCGGTGCTGTTATCTCGTAGGCGGGTCAGGAGCCGCCGCAACGTCTGTGCCTGCGCGTCACTCATGCCTTGGCGCAGGCGGGCGTCGAACGCGGCGGCGGCGTCGCGCATGTTCAAGAAGGACTGCCGGCCGGCGACGGTGAGCGACAACGTTCGAATGCGGCGATCGCTCGGGTCGACGCTGCGGACCACCAGACCAGCCTGCTCCAGGCGATCGAGGTGGTGAACGAGCGTTGCCCCGGTTATGCCGACGTGCTCGGCTATCGCGGCCTGCGTGGTCGCCGCGCCACTGACGATCGCCAACAGAATCAGCCAGGCCGGGCGGGAGCCGCCGACGGCGACCAGGGCCACGTCGAAGGCTTCCTCGACCTTGCGACCGACTTGGGCGGCCAGCAGGCCGATGGGTGCCTCACGAGGAGGACCACCCGCCGGAGCAAGCACGACCTTGCGCGAGGGGATCGGCATCCCCAAACGTTAGATCACTAATGATCAGGCGTCAATCGAATTGGACCCACTCCGGAGCTGAGGCCATGCCGGGCTTCCTCGACGTCGCTGCGGATGTCTACATCGGGTCGGAGGTAGACGCGAAGGAAGTCCCCGCGGCTAACGATGCCGATCAGCGAGCCGTCGTGGTCGACCACCGGCAGGCGGCGCACTCGTGTCGTGGCCGCGGTTCGTGCGGCCTCGGCGACCGAGACGTTTGCGGTGATCGTGACCGCGGGCGACGTCATCAGCTCGGCCGCGGTCATGCCATGAGCCTTCTCGAGGACCTTCTCATGGGTCCGCGCCTGTCCCCACGGCTCCGACCCGTCATCTCCGGCGACGCGCACGAGCAGGTCTGATTCGGAGATGACGCCGAGGACCTTGCGATCCCGATCGACCACCGGCAAAGCGCTGATCTTGTTCTGGATGAGCGCCCGGGCTATGTCCTGGAAGGAGTCGCCCTCGTGCGCGACGATGACCGCCTTCGTCATGACCGCGGCGACGCGCATCAGGTCGTCGGGGTTGGCAGTGGATTGCATGATGATCTCCTAGCGAGCTGGCTTGAGGACTCGATTCCCGTGGTGGATTCGCGTCTGATCCGAGTCTCAGGATGTGCGTAAGCGCGGCCTAGGGCCGAACGTCCTGCCCGGTCCGGGACCGCCGCCCTGTCCCTTCACCCTGCTGCGCCCGGGGTGTTCTGGGCGTCCGACTACGAGCGCGCTTGCAGCCATCCGCCGAAAAGATCGATCGCCGTCGCGAGCGTCCGGGCGTCGCCGGCGAAACAGAGCCGGATGAACCGTCCCCCGTTGACCTGGTCGAAGTCGATGCCGGGCGCGACCGCCACCCCGGTCTCCTCGAGCAGCTTCGCGCCCCAGCCCAGCGAATCGTTGGTCCAGCGGCTGACGTCGGCGAAGACGTAGAACGCACCGTCGACCGGGGCCAGGCGGTCCAGTCCGATCTCGGGCAGGCGGCGCAGCAGCAGCTCGCGATTCTGCGCGTAGCGCGCGACGTTGGAGTCCAGCTCGGGGTAGGCGTCGAAGGCGCTGATCGCCGCCCGTTGGGCCAACGTCGGCGGGCAGAGCGCGAAGTTGCCGGCCAGCCCGTCGATGGTGTCGCGCAATCGATCCGGAGCGAGCAGCCAACCCAGGCGCCAACCGGTCATAGAGAAGTACTTAGAGAAGTAACTCTGGCACTGGACTACGGTAAACTAGTTACGTGGCTGAAGATGGGCTCCGGGCTGCGTTGTACCTTCGCATTTCTAAGGTGCCGACTACCAGCTTGACCGCGCAGTTGAGTGACGACGGCGTGAGCTACTCGGTTGAGGATCAAGAGGTTCGCTGTCGCGCTCTCGCTGATGCCAACGGGTACACGATCGTCGACACGTTCCTCGACGACGGCATTAGCGCCTACCGATCCTCCAAGGGCCGGCCTGGCTACGCCGATTTACGGAAAGCGATTCAGGCGAAGCAGTTCGACGTCCTCGTTTTCGATCGCCAGGACCGTCTTCAACGCGATCAGGTCGAGACGATGGATTTCATGGTGCTATCCGCCCGAGCTGGGATCCGGTGGCATTCGGTCGACGAAGGTCTGATCGATCTGAACGACACGATGGGCCTGCTGGTAACGATGTTGCGGGGTGGTCAGGCCCAGGACTACAGCTCAAAGATCTCGATCAACAGCCGCAAAGCGAATCAGAGCAAACGTGACAAGGGACTGCCGGGTGCGGGCCAACGACCCTTCGGCTTCAAAGTCGACAAGATCACCCACGAACGAGCTGAAGCCAAGCTCATCAAGACCGGCACCAAGATGATCCTGGACGGCGCCAGCCGTTGGCAGGTCCTCGAACTCTTCCGATCATCGGGGCTCAAATCCGTGCGCGGCCGAGACTGGCACGTCGCCTCGGTCATCGCGATCTTGAAACGTTGGCGCAACGCCGGATGGGTCGAGCACGCGGGCGAGCCCTACATTCAAGCGATCTGGAAGCCGATCGTGACGTTGGAAGACGTGCGCAACGTTCGCTCGATCCTGGGCGCCGGCAAGGTCCCCGGCCGATGGAAACAACCTGCCCATCTGGCCAGTGGAATCGCGACCTGTCACTGCGGGTACACCCTCGTCGCGTCCGGAACGAGCCGACCGGGCGAGATCTTCTACCGGTGCTCTGGCATCGTCCGCAACGGGTTCAACGACCGATCGATGAAACACGTCCAAATATCGAAGAAGGTCTTGGATCCCGCGATTCGGGCCGCGATCGTTGAGCAGTACCTCGCGTTCCCGCAACGCAACGACGCACAGTCGGCGGAGAACCAGATGCTGGCTGATCTGTACGAGAAGCTGGCTACCGTCAATGGCGGGATCGAACGCCTCGCCGAAGCCCTCGCGCTCGATATGCCTACCGCGATCTGGTCGAAGGAGAACGCCAAGCTGATCGCGGACCGCGACACGATCCAAGGCCAAATCAATCAGCTGGCCGCAAGCTCCGCTCACGCGGCGATGCTGATCGAGGCCCGCCGGGAGCTGTTCGAAGCCAACACCGTCCACGACGGTGACTACACCTACGTTCTGCTCGAACAAGCGCAGTCAGACAAGCTCCGGCAAGAACTGCCGGAGCGTTTCGACGAACTGCCCCTTGAGTCACAGCGGCGACTGGCCTCCGCTCTTCAAGTGGTAGTCCGGCCTGGACGCGGGAAGGACAGGATCGCGATCGACGAAGAACGCCGAGCGGCAGCCCTTAGCCGGGCGATAGCCAACGGCTCGATCATCGTCGGGGAAGAAGCCGAGGCCCGCTTCGACGAGTACCAAGCGTCGTTGACTCGATAGCAGAAGCAGCGACCCAGTTTGCGCGAACGAGAGCAGGTCGAAGATGTGGATCACGGGAGAGTTTCAGGGTCGCCGCGGGCCGGACACGTTCAGTACTCCGGAATGTCCTCGTGCTCGTTGTATCGACCAGCGCGCATCCGTCCGCTTAGGACGCTCACCTCTACCGAACTCGCGCCCGAACAACAGCCCGGCTCGATACTGCGAGCCGCGATCTCAGAGGCAAAGCAACCGCTGGCTGTGAGCCGCTGGATCGTCGTCGACCGCTCTGCCTTGTGAGCGTGACTCCATCCGCCGCGCAGGCCCGCTCGGCCGCGATCTCATCTACTTAGCATCCGTTTCGCGCTGGCAAGAGCCCGCACGCGAATGAACTCGGTCAGCTTGAGCCCGGCTCGCTCGGCCGCCCGCTCCAAGATCAAAAGCTCATCGGCGTTCAGATGGACGGAGCGCACCTTGGTGCGCGGGTTGTCGCTTCGTGGTCGTCCGGTTTTCATGAATCGAGAGTAGCAAAAGTATCGATGGCGAGTGGTACTCTCCAGAGCAGGGTTCACGGACGCTGTTCTATGACCTCGATCACTGCGACGCCCGTGCGCTGTCTCGGCGCGTTGGGCTGATGAGTCGCTGGGGCGCGTCTTCGCGTAGGCAGTGATGGGGGGCCGCCGCCGTCACAAGACACGGCGGCCACGCGCCTTGTCGTGGCCGCTGCGTTCCGTTCCACCCGTTGACCGCACAAGCTCCAGGGTGTCGGGATCGGCGCCAGGGTCGCTTGAGCACACGGCCCCTCCCCGGACTACGACAGCGACGCGAAGGCGGGCGACCTCGATAGCCAGCTGCCGCCGGGAAGCACCCCGGAGGGGACTAGCCCCGACGCCGCCTAAACGCGATGGTCGCGGACGTAAGGGGCCGCGGCTGGAGGGGTTCAGCCAAGCGCTAACTCTGAGACATGGGCCATCGCCCGCTCGGACATGATGATCAAGGGCCTAGACCCGTCCCGGATCATGCGTGGCAGCTCATTCATCGCTGATGGACTCACCGGCTAGACCTTCGACTACATGCTGGCCAACCCACTGTTGGGAGTGGGCTGGAAGCGGATCGAGCGCCAGATCAAGGATGAGGCAGACGGTCCCGGTGGCGGAGGTTCAAAGCTGAGAAGCACAACCGGAAGCCGCCGGAACGCTCTGCTGTGTTGATCGGATTCGACGCGACTGCCGTCGCGAGGTAGTTCGCGCTGACCGGCGGCCTGCGAGAAGCTCGTTGCGCTCCTACTGGGTGACGTCCATCTGGAACGTGACCAGGTTGGCGCTGTTGCAGTCGAAGGTGCCGGCCTTGGTCGGATACACCTGCTGGTACGCGCCGTTCTTCAGCTGGACGATGATGTCGCACGGTGATGGCTTGCGGTTGCCGACATCGGTGGTGCCGATAATGCCTTGAGCGTTGAAGGAGTGTTCGCCCTTGAGCGCGGTGAACAGCGTCGAGCGGTTGAGGGTGCCGCCGTTGGCGATGGCCTTGTTAACGGCGTCCTGGAAGAGCAACGCCGCGGTGTAGGACTCGAGCGAGTTGTTGTCGATGTCGTTGACGCTACCGAGCTTGGTCACCAGTGCGGACAGGGCGGGGTTGTCCTTGTACTCCGAGTAGAACGGGAGATTGAGCAGCTGGGCGTAGGTGCCGTCGACCTCCGTTCCACCCTGCTTGATGAAGCTCGAGTCGTAGCAGCCCGAGTTGCACTCCCAGACCTTCACGGTGGTGAGGCCCTGCAGCGCCGCCTCGCGCCGCAGAAGCACCTCATTCCCGGGGGAGTTGCCATTCATGGAGAACGTCGAGCCGCTCGACTTCATCACCTGCACGATTGGGGTCAGTGAGCTCTGCGGCACGTTCGAGGAACCGTAGTAGAAGCCTTGCCCGTCCTTTTTGATGCCGGCATTGGCTTGGGCGGTGTAGGTGGGCAGTTCAGCCAGTTTCGAGTTCGGGCTGTCGTTGTTGATCAGCCACGTTCCGTGCAGTCCAGGGTAGACCCCCAGCAGGTACTTGGTGTCGCCGATGCTCTCGGTATAGGTCTGCGGGTGCTGGGTCAGGGTCGAACATTCACCCCCTGCCAGGCCCGTTGCCGTGTACGTGGTGGGTGCACACTTCTCCAGCGTGGAGAAGGTGATGCCAGCGATGTCGGGCATCCCGATGGCCTGACCGCTGGAGTCCTTGCAGGCCACGATGTCAGCGACGCTGGTGATCGCCAGCGCGGCCGTGCCGACGAGCGCGAAGTCCTTCGTGCACGCGGTGATCAGCGCATTGCGGGTCGCGTTCGGATCGAGCTTTGAATCGATAAAGTCCACGACCACTTGGCGACCCGCCAGCCCGCCCTGCGCATTCACGATCGACGCCCACGCGTTGACCACGTCGACGTTCTTCTGGAACAGCCCCGGCTCAACCGAGGTCTGCACGTCAGCGATCATGCCGATCCGGATCGTGGACGCCGACAATCCCACATCGGACCCGGGGGCGACCGCCTGCGACGAGCTTGCGCCGGCCGATGACGAGCCGCCGGATGACGATTTCGAGGACGAACAGGCGGAGATCACTAGTACCGCCACCGCGACAAGAGCTACGGCGCAGGCATGCCGGGACGCACGCGTCCTGTGGGCAGGCGCACGCAACGGGAAGAGCGTCCTGTCACCAGCATTGCGGCGCATAACCATCTCCTCTAAGCCGTTTGAGACTTCTCCGGCTCTAATCGCTATTTGTTGTTCGGACCTAGAATTTGCCTGGCCGACGTGCGAAGATCGCGATCAGTTGGTCGAAACCTACTCTCAAAATGCCACTCGTCAAGGACTGATTACATAACGAATTCGCGACGACGGTGAATGTGTCTCTGGCTTCATCCTGAGCGCTCCTTGTGAATGCGCACTGGCGAGTACGACTATTCGGATTGCGATGCGTGCTCACCACCTAACGGTCCGTGTGCTCGCCCGTTGAAAGCACTGCTGCACGGATTTCGCACGGCGGCACTTAGTGCCGTGGTCGGTCCTCGATCTTCAGGGCTTGTTTCGGGCAGGCCCAGACGGCGGCCTCCACCTTGGCGCGTAGGTTTTCGGCCGGAGTTTCGGTGAGCAGGTAGAGGAAATCGTCCTCGCGCAACTCGAACACCTCCGGTGCGGCCAAGACACAGAGCGCGTTGCTTTCGCACGCGTCGTAGTCGACCTTGATCCTCATCGGTGCGAACCTCATCCCATTGCCGCGGGAGGCGATGTCGGCATTCAACGTCACCGCGCCCGAGGGCGTCAAGGTCTACGTCAGATGTCTGGCCGGCGGCGGGAGCCAGCCCCTTGACGCCGGTGGCACGGCTGCTAACTTTATGCCCAACAGCCCGATCATCCCGGGCGGTTCGGGCGGGCCCGAAGGTGGCAGGACAATGACGGATCTCGATACGGTCGATTTCTTCAGCGATCCGGAGCTGGTGCACGACCCGTACCCCTACTACGACAACCTCCGCTCGAAGGCGCCCGTGCTGCCGATTGGGCACGACGGCGATGTCATCGCGGTCACGGGCTATGACGAGGCGAACGAGATTTTTCGTGACCATGAGGCGTTTTCCTCGTGCAACACGACGTCTGGGCCGTTCCTGCCGATACCCCGGCCGGTGGTGGATGACGACCTGAGCGAGGTCATCGCGACTGCGCGTCACCTGTTCCCGGGCTCGGAGGACATGGTGACTATGGATCCGCCGGAGCACACCCGTGAGCGGTCGCTGCTGTTGCGGGTGATGACTCCGAAGCGGCTCAAGGAGAACGAGGAGTTCATGCGCCGTCAGGCCCATCAGCAGCTGGACCGGCTCGTGGACCAGGGTCGATGCGAGTTCATCGCGTCCTACGCGCGGCCGTTTTCGATGCTCGCCATCGCCGACGTGTTAGGCGTGCCCGAGGAGCAGCATGAGACCTTCCGGGAGGGCTTCGGGCTGCGGGAGGCCCAGGCGGGTCAGATGCAACTGGGTGGGGGTGAGGGCGTCTCCCAGTCCCCGGGCGCGGCGGTCTGGCTCGACGACTGGTTCGCGGAGTATCTAGAGGATCGCCGGCGTCAGCCGCGCAGTGATGTGTTGACCGACCTGGCCTTGGCGAAGTACCCGGATGGCTCCACCCCGGACATCCATGCGCTGGTGCGCATCGCCACGTTCCTCTTCGCGGCCGGTCAGGAGACGACCGCGCGCCTGCTGGCCGTTGGCATGAAGTACTTGGCGCAGGATCCCGAGCTGCAGCATGAGTTGCGGACCCATCCCGAACGTATCCGCAACTTCATCGAGGAGGCGCTGCGGATTGAGAGCCCGGTGAAGGGCAACCCGCGCCTGGCCCGGCACCGAGCTACGGTGGGCGGCGTCGACGTGCCGCCCGGCGCGACGATGATGCTCATGCTTGGTGCGGCGAATCGCGATCCGCAACGCTTCGAGTCTCCAGCGGATTTCCAGGCCGACCGCGCGAACGCGAAGGAGCACATCGCCTTCGGGCGCGGCATCCACTCGTGCCCCGGTGGACCCCTCGCCCGCGCCGAGGGACAGATCACGATCGAATGCGTGCTGAGCCGGCTGCGCAACATTCGCCTGTCCGAAGAGCACCACGGGCCAGACGTGGCGCGGCCGTTCGAGTACGAGCCGACCTGGGTCCTACATGGCTTGCGTTCGCTCCACATTGAGTTTGAATCTCAGCCCTGATCGAGAGTTCCGTGCTGTCGACGACCCGTCGCAGTGTCCGTGGGAAGCCTGTCTAGCAGCGCGAGGAGCACACATGGGAAAGCTGGATGGCAAGGTCGCGTTCATTTCCGGCGCAGCCCGCGGGCAGGGTCGAAGTCACGCGGTTCGGTTGGCCCAAGAGGGCGCCGACATCATCGCGTTCGATATCTGCGCACAGATCTCGAACGTCTCGTATGAGATGGCGACACCGGAAGATCTGGCCCAGACGGTGAAGGAAGTGGAAGCCGAAGGTCGCCGTATCGTGGCCCGCCAGGCCGACGTCCGCGACGCGGCCGCGGTACGCGCAGTGCTCGCCGAAGGCAGGGCCGAGCTCGGGCCGGTGGGAATCGTCCTGGCCAACGCCGGAATCGCGGCCGGCGGCCAGTCGGAGGGGGCCTGGGACGACGTCATCGGGGTCGACCTGACCGGTGTCTGGAACACCGTGCGCTTTGCGCTGCCGGCGATGATTGAAGACGGTCAAGGAGGCGCGGTCGTGGTCACCAGTTCGGTCGCCGGCCTCCTAGGAGTGGCCTCCAACGAGCCCGGATTCCTGGCTTACACCGCGGCCAAACACGCCGTCATCGGCCTGATGCGGTCGTGGGCGAACTACGGGGCCCCGCACGGCATCCGAGTGAATGCCGTCTGCCCGACCACCTGCCGAACCCCGATGGCCGGCAACGTCTCCATCGAGGAACTGGCGAAGTGGAATCCGTCGCTGGCCAACGCCTGCACCAGTGACCTGCCCGGCGGCAACCTGATCGAGCCACTGGACGTGTCGAATGCCATCACGTGGTTGGTGTCCGACGACGCCCGCTTCATCACCGGAACCGTCGTGCCCGTCGACGCAGGCACCTACAACCGAAGGTAGCTCGACTGCCTGGCCGAAGTGATCACCCGTGCCTGACGCCCTGAGCGAGCTCGAGACCTGGTGGCGCGAGGGTCGCCCGGTCAGGATGGGCACGCTCGTCGCGACGTGGAAGTCCTCGCCCCGTTAGCCGGGCACGAGCATGCGAGCGTGCGTCCGGAGGGCGCCGTGGTCGGCAGCGTCTCCAGCGGGTGCGTCGAAGGGACGGCTACGAACTCGCGACCGAAGCCCGCGACGGGGATGGCTGCGTCCTGCAGCGTTACGGCGTCAGCGACGACGACGGGCTCTGTTGCGTTGTCGGCAGTCCTTCTCGACAAGGGAGACTGGGGCGGTGCTCACCTCGACCTCTCGGTTGTCGTCACCACCGGTCGGCTATCGGTTTCCGCGTGAGGTGATCGCGGTCGCAGTCCGCTGGTATCTGCGTTATGGCTTGTCGTACCGCGACGTCGAGGAACTCCTGGCCGAACGCTGAGGGGTGCCAAGAGTCTGCACCGCGACTCTTCGGCATGATCGTTCCTCGTGTCGCTACGACTGCTGGTTGACGTTGGGAGGACCTCCTGGCGGAGTGGATGTGTCTAGGCATTCACCAAGCAGGAGGTCCTCTATGGCTCACGCTAATGCTCGTACGCACCTGTTCCTCGCGAGCTGGTCGTGGACGTGCCGCGGCGGCCGTCAGCGGCGCACGCGCGGCGCGGAGGCGCTACTTCTTGACCCAGCCGCGTTCGTACCAAACCGTCTTGAGCAGTCGTACGGATACGCCCCAGGTCTCGATGTAGGTGACGCCTTCGGGGCCGGAGGTCATGGTGTACGGGGTGCCGGCGCGGCTGGTGAAGAAGTTGCCCGGCTTGACGATCACCGACTCCTCGTGGCCTTCCTCGCCGTACTCGATCTTGTACTCGCCCTGGAACACGAATCGGCTCGTCATTTCTGCGCTATTGGATCGGTTCATCGCCGATCAGGCTCGAGCGGATCATTTCGCGAGGTGAGTCGTCGGCGTAGGGCATCACGCGGTGCAGGATTCCGCGGTTGTCCCACATCAACATGTCACCGATCGTCCACTCGTGGCTGTATACCCGCCCCGGACCCGTCGCCTTGGCCAACACCTCGTCCAGGTAGGCGCGACCGGCGGCGGCGTCCAGTCCGATAACGCTCTCGGCGGTGGCGCCCAGCACCATCGACCGACGGCCCGAGCGGTGACGCCAGACAAGGGGATGCTCGCGCGATGGGCCGCCGGCCCATTCGGCCTCTTGCTCGGGCGTCGTGTTGTAGTCGTAGAGCAGGCGCTGCGTCGCGGCCACCGTGTGCACCACACGGACCTTGTCGAGCTCTTGCTTCTCGGCGTCGGTGTACGCCTCGTACGCCTTGTACGTACTAGCGAACTGAGTCTGACCACCCTCGTCGGCCAGCGCGACTGCCGTGAGGATCGTGACTGAGCCGGGCAGCCGCCCCTGCGGAAGGGTGCAACCATCCATATGCCAGTTGAAGGCACCCTTGAACACACGGATCGCGGTCTTGGCAGGGTCGAGGGAGATGCGCGAAACCGCGTCGGCCGGATCCTGCGAGTTGTTGGCGTACTCGACCGGGCCCAGCCGTGCAGCGAACGCCACCTGCGCGGCGACGTCGAGGCCGAGCTTCGGAAAGACCAAGACGCCGTTGTCAGCCAACGCGTCGCGCATGAGCCCCGGCAGCGAGTCATCGTTCTGGAATCGCTCGGGATCGATACCGGTCACTTCGGCGCCGACCGACTCGGTCAGCCTGTTGATCGTTACTGTGCTCATCGCACCTGCCTCGCGAGTAAAGGCCATGAGCTGAGCGGCCGGGCGGATAGTCAGCCGCCAACTTAGCCGTCCCGCGCCTCGAAAGCTACTGAACGTTCAGTTAATTCAACCGGCAACGTTCGTGGATGGTCGCCTGCTAACCCGTATCCAACCCTGTGGCCGACTAGCGCTCATCGACCGAACCGCGCACCACACGCGGCGGTTCCGGTCGTCCGCGACGCGGCAAGATCGGAGGGGCGCGCGCTCGAGTGCCCGCCGGTGTATTCCTGCGAGAGCGCCTCGATCGAGTCGACCCCACCTCGCTGGCAATCTCGACCACGCATTTGGTATTACTGGCCGGGCGTGCAGGGATCCGACACCGGGACGGCGACACGCGGATCGCGAGCATCGCGGACCACGAAGAAGGCAAAAATCGTCGGCGACGACCCTGCTCGTCGTACTAACGATCTTCGGAGGTCTCGTAGGAGGCGCGGTGCGGCCCGACCCCGGCTGATTTTGCTATTCCGTTAGACCTGGGCCGCAGGCGGGGCGCCTCGCCGTCGCGCTCGCAGCACCTGCGGCAGTTGCGGATGGGTCCTTACGGTCTGGCAGGTGGCCCGGATTCGGTTGGCTCGATTCGGTTCGTGGAATGCGGGAGGGTGGGCAGCTTGGGCGGACTAGGTGAGCGGTCGGGCGGGATCGGCTAGCTCGTTGGTATCGGCTGGCTCTTCCTGTCGGCCGCGAGGTAGGAAGAGGAAGGGTTCTGCCTGAGGAGCACTTGCTAGCGTTTGGTCATGACTTTCGCGAACGCGGGCACGCTGGGTGCTGCGCCTGGTAAACGCGACGAACTCGTGGCTCATCTGATCAGGCGCAGCAATGCTTTAACAGCACTTGGCTGCCTCCTTTACGAAGTCGGCGTGAATGAAGACGACGCGGACACGGTGTTCGTGATCGAGCTGTGGGAGAGCACCGAAGCTCATCAAGCCTCGCTTAATAATTCCGAAGTCCAAGCGTCAATCCTGAAAGCCAAGCCGCTGCTATCTGGGAAGTTCGGCGGGTTCCGCTTCGACATCGTTGGGTCGCCGCTACGCGATTGAGCCGCCGGTTCTAGCGTTCGGTTCGGCTGGCAGCACGCACTCGCCGACACGAGAGCACGACACGGCAAGTGCGGTCGAGCGTCACCGACCGCCACGCAGAATTGCGGTCGAGCGTAGCCGTCCGCGACGCGGAATTGCGGTCGAGCGTCAGCGACCGCCACGCGGCATATCCGTGCGCGCGGGGAGCGCCGGTTAGCTGCGGAAGTCCAGGACCTGTTCGGGGGTATGGAAGTCGTCGGCCAGTGAGAAGCCGTGGACCTGTTGTACGTGGTCGCGGAACCATCGATCGAAAGGCTCGTCCGACTTGCCGAGTGCGGTGAAGGCGGCGTCGAGATCATCTGCCTCGAGGTAGACGATGGCCAGGTCCCCGGACGGTGTCGTCTGGATCCACACCATTTCGCGGGTGATCCCCGCGCGGTGCCGGGCGTCTTCGTAGTCTGTCTTGCGCTCGCCCGTCTGGAAGGACGTCATGACGTCCCGGTCGACCTCGGTCATGCCCGGTAGCAGCGGTGCGGCGAAGGCGATGGAAGGCATCGGTTGGTCTCCAATTCCTGGCGGTGGGTTTCGTCGCATCGGGTGGCGCCGGTCGATCGATGGGCGCGCCCGATGCTTGGCATGACAAGTAATAGACCTCGGTGTTTGGCGTGTCAAGTAATCCGATTAGGCTTGATGACGTGAGCGCAGATGAAACAGCCAGGTGGATGCCGGCTTTCCTCGCCTTGCTGCGGACCCACGCGCGGCTCAGTGATCAGCTGGAGTCCGATGTCCGCCGTATCAGCGGGCTTAGCGTCGCTCGTTACGACGTGCTCACGCATCTCGATATGGCAGGCGGCCGGCTCGGTCTAAGCGACCTCGCTCAAGCCATAGTGTTGTCGCCATCCGGGTTGTCGAAATTACTCGACCGCATGCAAGAGGCCGGACTCGTTGAGCGGCGACCCGATCCCGAGGATGCCCGCTCGACCTACGCGGCTATCACCCGGCGAGGCCGTGCGGTGGTCAGGAAGATTCGTCAACGCCACCACGCTTTCCTACAACACATTTTCGGCGACGTGCTCGACGATCGCGACCTCGCCGATCTTGCTCGGATCATGACCCGGCTCGACGCTGGCCTACCCCGTTGACCGGCCTTCCGCGCGCCGCCCGCACACCCCCGACGGACCCAAAGGCGTTCGGACCCACCGCCTGGATGGCTGCCGCGACAAGATGAACTGTGGCAGCTTGGTCGATCCGCAGCCAAGACTGGCTGTTGATCAGCTACATGCACACGGTCATCGGCTACTTAGAGACTTGGCTTAGGACCAGGGTCTGGCCAGACTCGGTCTAGGTGCTCGACGGGACGCTCTCATATGCGGCTGCCCACCGGTGTCATTGGTGTGGCTCTCTCATGGCATGCGGTCTCGTCGGGCACCGCGCGGGGAGAGGCTGGAAAGGGGTTTGTTCTGCTCGAAGTAGCGGTGCCCTCCTCGCTCAACTATCACTGCGATGAAGGAGGAGGACATCGGTGGGTGTGATCATCGGGATGGACCCGCACAAGCGTTCGGCGACGATCGAGGTCGTCGACGACCAGCGGGGTGGCGTGTTGTCCAAGGGCCGGTTCGGCACCGACAAGCTCGGCTACCAGCAGATGCTCACGGCCGGGCGGGAGTTCCCGGTCCGGGTCTGGGCGGTCGAGGGCTGCAACGGCATCGGCAAGCACATCGCCCATCGTCTCGTGCATGACGGGGAGACGGTGGTGGATGTGCCGGCGAAGCTGTCGGCGCAGGTGCGGGTGTTCGCCACCGGCAACGGCCGCAAGACCGATCCGGTCGATGCGCATTCGGTGGCGATGGTCGCGCTGCGCAGCACCGGGTCTGCGGCGAGTGGAGGTCGATGATGACCTGCTGGTGATGGGCATGCTCGCCGACCGCCGCGATGAGCTGGGTCGGGCCCGGACGCAGACGGTGAACCGGCTGCACCGGATCTTGTTGGACCTTTTCCCCGGCGGGGCAAAGCAATTCCTGTCCGCGCAGCAAGCCCGGGCGCTGGTCGCGACGATCAAGCCGCGCGACCTGGTCGGCAAGACCAGGCGCCGCCTCGCGGTCGAGCTGATCACCGAGCTCGAGGGCGATCGACCGCAAGATCAAAGCGATCAAGAAAGAACTCACCGCCCTCGTCGTGGCCCGCGGCTCGACGCTGCTCGAGCTCACCGGCATCGGCCCGTCCGGCGCGGCCCGGCTGCTGGCCGACGTCGGCGACATCCACCGCTTCGCCGACCGGGACAAGTTCGCGTCCTGGAACGGCACCGCGCCCCTGGACGCCTCATCGGGCAACCAGAACCGGCACCGGCTCTCCCGGGCCGGGAACCGACGCATCAACCGGGCGCTGCACATCATGGCCATCGTCCAACTGCGCAACGCCACCGAGGGCCGCGCCTACTACGACCACCGCAAAGCCGGTGGCATGCCCATCGATGATGGCCATGCGCGCACTGAAACGCCGCCTGTCCAACGTCGTCTACGCCCGCATGCTCGCCGACCAGAAACGACGCGAGGCGGCAGGCCCGGGGGGCAATCGGGGACGACTCTGACAATCCAGCGCGACCGACCAAACCCCGGACATCGGCACTTCGGAAAAGCCACATCCCGAGCCTGCCACCACCAAGCCTAGAACCCCCCTCGCCGCCGTGTCTTGACACAAAGGGGTGCCATGAGCGGATGGGTGCGGACTGATCGAAAGGTAGGTCATTACATTGACCCTATGGCCTCCATCGAGACGCGCAAGGTCGTGGCTGGCGTCGCGCTTGTCGCCATCACAGTGGCCGCCGCGGCTTGGTCGCTCCGGACACATCACCCCGAAGGCGCAGTCGTCGCTGTCATCGTGGTGATCGGCACGGTGGTGTCGCAGGGCAATCGCGACTGAGGGCCGCTGGCTTTACGCCGTTTCCGCTGCACTCATTGCAGGAGGAATAGTCCTCGCCGCGTTACTTTCAAGCCATTCCGGCAAGCTCACTGGGTCCTTAAGTCATGGTCGCGGGCATAGCGGGCGGCATGCAGGTTTTCTTCATTCGAGCGAACCACATTCCGTACATTGATGACGGACCGTTCTCGGCAGACGAGCCGCGTAGCGATGTCGAGCCGCTCTGACCAGCCTGACCGAGCGCCTCGCGGCAATTCCGGATGTCTCCGATTTCCGTTTGCTGAGCGGCCTCGGCGACCTACTCGAGTCGAGCAACGCGACTCGTATCACCTCCAGCCGCGAACGAGCGCGACAACTACCACTGCAGCTACGGCGAAGGCACACCACCAGGCCGAATATCCACGTCGTGATCCAGACACGACGGGTCAGCCGCCAGCCCGGGGTATCGGGAGTCGGGACAGCGTTCGCGGCGTTCGCTGCGCGCACCTCGGGATCGGCCCGGGTCGGGTAGCGATAGTCCGGGTCCATCCAAACCATGAGCACATCATGCTCCCATGCGCTCCCTTTGGCGGATGGGGAGTCGCTGCCCACGCGCGATGCCTCAAACCGGGTGAGCAGGCTGCGATCCTGGAGGCATGGAACAGTCAGGCTGGTATGGGGTCCGATGCGTATTCGAAGTAGGGGACGCGGGTGCTGCGCACCGCACGTACGAGGAGCGGGTCACGATTTGGCAGGCTCGCGACGAGGATGCTGCGATTGCGTTGGCTGCGCGGGAGGCTGAGGAATATGCCTCAAATATCGACGTGGCCTACCTCGGCCTGGCGCAGAGCTACGCCATGGCAGATGACCTAGGTCAGGGTGCGGAGGTGTTTTCCCTCATGCGCGACAGTGACGCTCCTCCCGACGAGTACGTTCGCTCGCACTTCGTCACGGGAAACGAGCGACTCCGACCCGTTGAGTAGAGCGCAACGCGCGGCAAGACCGGATATGGGGTGAGAGGTACGGTCCCCGATATGGAAGGGCCGCGACTCATCGTGCTTGCAGGTCAGGCTGGGACCGGGAAGACGACGTTGGCTCGGGGTCTGGCCTCCAAGCTCCATGCGGTGTATTTGCGTATCGACGCGATCGAGACCGCGGTGATACGCGCGGGGGTTGCGAAGTCACCGGTCGGGGTGGTCGGCTACCTCATCGCTGACGAAGTCGCCCGCAGCAATCTCCAGCTCGGTGCGGTGGTCATTGTGGATGCGGTGAACCCCGTCTTCGATGCGCGCCGTGGGTGGCGCATCCTTGCCTCCGAGACCGGCGTGGGGCTGATCGTGTTCGAGACCAGCCTGACCGATCAACAAGAGCACCGACGGCGAGTCGAAGCCCGGCTCCCGGACCTCACTGACCAATCAGTGCCGACCTGGGAACAAGTCGACGCGAGGGAGTACGAGCCGTGGGACGTCGACCGTGATGGTCCGCGCACGGTCATCGACACGACCGATGCTGAGCGTGCTTTGAGGACCGCCATCGGCCACCTCGATCAGTAACCGGACGTCGGCAGAGGTGCGCATCATATTCAGTGCGAGAGGAGGCTCATATGTCAGTCGTCGCGATCGTGCTCTTCTCCCTGTTCGCGTTGGGCCTCTTGGTCACCATCGTCGTTCGACAGCGGCCAGGGGGTCGTGGCCCGACAATTAAAGGCTTCGGCGTGTGGTTACCGAAGGGCATGGCTCAGCGGGCGAACGCACGGTATGCGAAGCACGGGTGGGAGCAGCCATTCGACGAGAGCGGCAACAACATTCAGCGTCCCGGTCTGTGATCCGCAGGCTCGGCTGAGTGCGTGCTGTCGCCGGCAATTGCGGTCGTTCTCGCGACTCGGCAGAAGTCAGCATGACAGAGATTAAGTTCTACGCTCGGCAGACGGCGGAGCCTTTCGGTCCCGCTAGTCACGCTGGAAGGCCAAATAGATCACGGCCGCCACGGCGACGATGCCCACGTTGACTGCGAGCCTCAGCCCGAATCTGTCCCGCAGGAACAGCACGTCGAGGGTGACGATGAGGACCACCATCACCACCAGCAGCAATACAGTGCCAGCGGTGCGGTTCACAAGACCGGTCTACGCGCGCTTACCGTTTCTCGCAATCAGGGCCACGGCCTTGGATCCGCTCATGGCAGAACCGCGCACCATCAGCGGCAATTCCGGATACCTTCCAGGCGGGTGACGGCGAACCTCCCGCGCCTACTTCCGGACGATCTTTCGGCGCAGCCGAGCGTCCCGCTGTCGGCCCCCAGCCAGGCGGTACCAGAGGGTGGAGGGCCGTAGAGGATGCCGTGGCCCGGCTGCACCATCTCGAACTCGAACGGAATTTCGCCCAACGCCTCTCGGATCGCGCAGCGCCGAACTCCGTCTGACGTTCGGCCAGTAACTCGATGACAACGAACTCGGCTACCTGCTGCGGCGTCAGTTGCACGACGTGCTCGCGGCGCGCGTGAACCCGGACCCGGTCGCCGTCGGTCGTCCTCATCAAGTCTCGTTGCTGACATTCTCGCCGGACTGCTATACCCTTTATCTATGACAGTAGATAAAGAGGTAAGAACGGTCGGCGAGGATGCTCCGTCGCCGATCACGTTCCGGCTCGATCCGGCGTCGGGGGTACCGACCTATCTCCAGCTCGTGCAGCAGGTCGAGCATGCGCTGCGGCTGGGCTACCTGAAGCGCGGGGATCGGTTGCCGAAGGTCCGGGAGGTCGTGGCGGCGCTGGCGATCAATCCGAACACGGTGTTGAAGGCTTACAAGGAGCTGGAGACCAAGGGCCTGACCTCGGGCCGTCCCGGTCAGGGCACGTTCATCGATGGTGCGGTCGCTCAGTCCACCCTGCCCGAACTCACGGTCCTGCGGCGCTCGCTTCGGGCCTGGTTCGAGCAAGCCGATGCGGCGGGGCTGGACGAGGACGGCATCGTGGCGCTGGTGACGAGTTCGTTGCGGGATTTCTCTGAGCGCCGCGAACCCAGCAAGGTCCGTGGCGAGCAGTCGGCACGGCGACGGCGCAAGGGCGGAGCAGCGTGAACGTCATCGAGACGACGGGCCTGGGCCGTCGCTACGGCAGCAAGTGGGCGCTGCGCGACTGCACGGTGACCATCCCCGACGGTCATCTGGTCGCGCTGGTCGGCCCGAACGGCGCGGGCAAGAGCACGCTGCTCAACCTCGTCGTCGGTCTGACGCCGCCCACCGTCGGCGAGGTGACGGTTCTGGGCGGGGCTACGGCGGGATCGGTCGCCGCTCTGGACGGGATCGCGTTCGTCGCGCAGGACATGCCGCTGTACCGGCACCTGTCGGTCGCGGACATGCTGCACCTGACCGGCAACCTGAACCTGCGCTTCGACACCGCCTACGCCCGCCGCCGCCTGAGCGAACTCGGCATCGACCGCAAGCAGAAGGCGGGCAAGCTCTCGGGCGGACAGCAGGCGCAGCTCGCGTTGACGCTGGCGCTGGCCCGGCACCCGCGTCTGCTCGTGCTGGATGAGCCGACCGCTCCGCTCGATCCGGTCGCGCGGCACGACTTCATGGCCACCGTGCTGACCGCGATGGCCGACGACGGCGTCTCGGTCGTGCTGTCCTCGCACATGCTGGCCGAGCTGGAGCGGGTCACCGACTATCTGGTGCTGATCTCGAACGGGCGGGTGCGGGTCAACGACGAAGTCGAGGACCTGCTCGCCTGCCACCGGCTGGTCAGCGCCGCCACTGCCGACCTGCTGAACGGACATCGACGGCGAGGTCATCGAGTCGAACACGACGGGCACGCAGACCCACCGGCTCGATCCGCCTGACCTCGCCCGACGCTGCGCTGCCACCGGAGTGCGAGGCCAGGCCGGTCGGCTTGGAGGAGCTTGCCCTCGCCTACCTCCGAGGAGCCACCGCCCGCACCCGTGCTGAGCCCGGTCGGAGCCGACCCGATGACCGCCCTGGCGGTGGCGCCAGCGGCGCTCCGTCCGCCCGGTGCCGTGGTCGCGTTTGGGCTGGGTCGTGTGGCGGCGCTACCGCACCATGCTCATCGCCACGGTCGGCGTCCTCGCCCTGATCGCCGTCTACCTGGTGATCAACGGCGAACAGATGCGCTCCTCCTACCACGCATTCACCTCATGCCGACCCGTCGATTCCGCCGCCTGCCGCTACAAGTTCCAGATCTTCCACGACAGCTACGGCTCAGACCGGGCTCATCGGCGTGATCCTGATGTTCCTGCCCGGCATCGTCGGGTGCGTTCGTCGGCGCGCCGCTGCTGGCCCGAGAACTGGAAACCGGCACCTTCCGCTACGCCTGGACCCAAGGCGTCGGACGGATGCGGTGGGCCACCGCCATCCTGGTCTCCGGCGCGGTCGGTGTCGCGGTCATCATGGCCGCGTTCGGAGCGTTGATCACCTGGCACAACCAGCCGCTTCTGGACAGCGGCGACACGCCTCGGCTGCACACGACCATCTTTCCCGGAAACGGGAATCGCCGCCGCCGGATGGGCACTGGTCGGATTCGCACTCGGCGTCCTGGCTGGCCTGCTCTGGCGGCGCGTCGTCCCCGCGATCGTCACCGCCTTCGCCGCCTGGTTCGGACTCGCCTACCTGGGCGCCACGTATCGACTGCACTACCTGACACCCCTGACCACCACCAGCCTGGACAACCCACCCAAGGCACTGACGATCAGCCAGTGGTGGACCAAAGGCGGCGTCCGCGTCAGCGACAACCAAATCAACGCCGCCCTCAGCGCAGTCGGCGCGCAGTTCAACTCCAGCGGGGGCGGCAAGGTCACCGTTGCCGTACCGGGCACCGGCTCGGGAGACAACGTCGATCCCGTTCAGTACCTGCTCCAGCACGGCTACATCCAGGTCACCAGCTACCAGCCCGACAGCCGCTACTGGCCGCTCCAGTGGATCGAGTTCGGCTGGCTCACTGCGCCTCGCGCTCCTGCTGCTGGGGGCCGCGTTCTGGCTCCTGCGCCGACGACCAGCCTGATGGCAACCTCCGGTGGGCTGCCGTCGTGTGGCTATCCACCCCGATGAGGATCACGAATCGAGAAGCGCCGGCAGCTGACCCTGGCTAGCGTGGGTGGGAATACTCGCTCGGCCTGCATCGAAGGAGACACACTGTGAGCGCAACCATTCGCAGCTTGGTGATCCCTGTATCAGATTTGGAGGCGGCGAAGGCCGTCTACTCCGCACTGCTCGGCGATCCCCACACTGATCAGCCCTACTACGTCGGCTACAACGTGGATGGATTCGAGGTCGGCCTGAATCCCGGCCACATATCCACTGGGCCAGTGGCCTTCGCCGATGTCGAAGACCTGGACGCGACGCGCGAAACCCTGCTCGCCGCTGGAGCGACCGAGCGCAGCGCCCCGCGCCAAGTCGCCCCCGAAGCCCGCGTGTGCGTCCTCGCCGACGCCGACGGCAACCCGATCGGCCTACGCGGGCACTAACGGTCCTTCCCGGCCACAGCTGGAAAGCTCCGTCGATCCCACCCAATACGTCACGGACCCGCACGGCAATTGCGGATACCTTAGTGTTGCGCTGAGCCATGGAGAGCGCCGCCATGAGGAGAGGTCGAGTTCAGCTTCCACCAAATAGGGTGAGGAGCATGGACGGCAATCAGGGGGATGGTGTTCGTTCGCTACAGACCGATCGCCTCATCCTCCGGCGGTGGCGAGACTCCGATCGCGCCCCGTTTGCGGACCTAAACGCTGATCCGGAGGTGATGCGGTACTTCATGAGGCCATCGACGCGAGCTGAGAGTGATGCATTCGCGGACCGGATCGAACATCACTTCCAGGAATATGGCTGGGGTCTGTGGGCACTCGAACTTCGCGATACCGCCGAGTTCATCGGGTTCACGGGACTCTGGCACGCGACCTTCGAGGCGCCGTTTACGCCCGCAGTCGAGATCGGCTGGCGCCTGCGCCGATCCGCATGGAGTCACGGCTTTGCATCCGAAGCTGCACGGGCCGCCATAGCCGACGGCCTCGACCGGGCCGGCATACCCGAGATCTTGTCATTCACCGCGGCGATTAATGAGCGGTCGTGGCGTGTCATGGAGCGGCTAGGAATGCGGCGGGTTGAAGGCGGGGAGTTCGAGCATCCATCGCTCCCCGTTGGACACCCAGTCCGTCGTCACGTCCTGTATCGGTTTCCAACCGCATAGAGCGCCGCGGCGACGTCCATCGAATCCGGCTCCTGAGAGATGCGCGGTCGTCGGCAGTTCCACGCGTGAACGGCAGTGAGTCCGGTCGGAGCCTGAGCGCTTCCCCTCGGGCGGATACTTAGCCGAAAGCCGCGCACGTGAGTGAGAGGCACAATGATGCCGACCCTGCGAATCCACCATTCCGTCCCAAACTACGAAGGGTGGAAGAGGGCCTTCGACAACGATCCCGCTGACCGCGGAGGCTCCGGCGTAACCAGATATTCGGTCTCTCGTTCACTCGATGATCCCAGGCTGGTGATGATCGATCTTGAGTTCCCCACGGCCGCGCAGGCCCAAGGACTGCTCGCCACAATGGAGCGGATCTGACTGGGACCCGGCAAGGATCTAATGCAGAACCCCGCGGCATGGATTGTGGAGACAGTCGAGACTCGCGACCTCTGAATCGGAGTCGCCTCACCCACGACAGCAAATTGGGCCGCCCGCACATCGGCAGAACCGCGCACACGGAGCGGCAATTGCGGTCGAGCGTCAGCGACCGCCACGCGGCCAGTTGCGGATGGGTTTGTCGGCCGTTCGACCGACAGGCAATCGACTTGCAGTCCGATTGTCGCCGCGCCCAAGGTCGGCACGTAACGAGACGGAAGGCGTGTTTGGCTTCCGCCCTGGGTACGCTCCAGCGTGACCGCTACTGAGCCGGATCTGCCGTCCCCTGACAAGGAGCGGTTCGTAGAGCTACGGGATCAGGCCTTTAAGGCCGCATACCTCCTGCTGCTCGTCCACGAACCTGACGACCCGTCCCATCGTTCTGCCGTCGAGTTGGTCCGGCAAACCTCGACCGCCGGCGACGCGAGGGCCACCGCAGAACGGTTCACCTCGCTGGATGCCGTCGAGGCGTTTCTCGACTCGAACCGCAGCTGACTCACGTCCTCCCGAAGTGTCGAGGGACTATCGGATCTCGCCAGGCCATCTCGCCGGCAATTCATTACGTGCCGACGGCACCGTCGGTTGCCTCGCGTAGCAAGTCGAGATGACCGCAGTGCCGTGCGGTTTCCTCGATCATGTGCAGCAGCGCGAAGCGCAGGGTGAAAGCCATTCCCTCACCACGGGCGAGATCGTCCATGTCCGCATTCACGATCGCTCGCCGAGAGTTCGCGCATTCCTCCACATAGTCGGCCACGATCGAGGCCAACGAATCGCCCGGCTCGATCTGGAAGTTGCCGTGCAGATCGTCCTCGGTCCACGGCCAGGCCACGTCCAGACCCGCGAAGTCAATGCTGAACCAAAACCGCTCCGCTCCAGCCAAGTGCTTGACCACGGTGGCCGGAGTCAGCGTGGACGGCGCGACCGCTGCCGTGAACGCCTGCGTATCGGTGAGCCCAGCCACTTTGTTCACTACCGTTGCGCGGTAGAAGTCGAGCATGCTTTCCAGCATCGCCCTCTCAGTGCCTCGTTCAATCGGCCGCGAACGCGCCATCGGCCTGACTCCGGTCATGCCATCAGCCTAGGCAAGTCGGGTTGGGAGCGGCGGAAGCCGGCGAGGCCCGTGCACCCGGCAACGCATGCGCAATTCGACAAAACCGCGCACTGACGCTGGCAATTGCGGTCGAGCGTAGCCGTCCGCGGCGCGGCAATAGCGGATGTGCTTCCAGGGTTACGGATGCCAGGCGAAGTAGATCAAGCGGGCGACGCGGCGATGAGCCAAAACCACCACGCCTTGGTGTGCTTACCGTCGTTGGCTCCAGGAGCTGCCAATCCTTTGTTCTCCTTCCATCAGCCGCAGTCCAGTTCTACGATTCAACAAGAGTCGACCCACGACGCCGTCGCCGTGAAGGATGACTCATCAACATCTACGACGCGCCTCTCGATGGCCCGCAAGCAGTGGAGGCATCTACCGCCGGCGAGTCCGACCGAAAGCCCGTTACGGGGGTCTGGTTGCCGGCCTCGAAGCGGCCCTCGAACTTGTTGTTCCTGGTCGGCTGCCGCCGAAGCGTAGTGCCTGACGGGCGGCGTTTTGCCGGGGCAACGTCGTACGCTTGGGTCTGCGAAACGGGACAAACCGTGCAGTAAATGTGGCTCCCTGTTGAAGTAACGCGGACAGCGCACAGGCTCACAAACCGTGGGCGGCGCCCAGGGAAGACGATTGAGGTTCACCCAGATCGGCGAGGCACGATGGGCGACGACGCTGTTGATGACCGCTGCACGCGGCTGGCGACTTAGGGCCCGGGCGGGGGTTACCCGTTGCCGTCATTCAGTTGAGTGGTGTCAGGTGCCGCCACCGGCGTTTAGCGCGGATGGCTTTGACGGTGTAGCGGCTGACACCGAAGGCCTGCGCGAGTTGGACGGTAGGCAGGGTGCTGGTGAGGATGTAGCGGGCTTGTTGCTCGGTGAGTTTGGCGTTCCAGTGGCGTTCGCCGTGCGCGAAGATGCCGTCGTCGGCTTGCTGCGCGAAGCGGGTGGCGGTGTCGATGATGCGCAGGTGGCATGGTCGGATGCAGTCGCGGTAGCGGCAGTCTGCGGTGTGCACGACATCGTGGCCGTGGGGTATCGCCCCGTGCTGGTGTTGCCAGACGACCCGGTTCGCGAGTACCCGGCGCCCGTCGACGAAGGTCAGCGGGTAGCCGTCGGTGCTGTGGGCACGGCTCCAGCGCAGGCACGTGCCGGCTGGCGTGGTGTGCTCACGCAGCCACTGCTCGAACGGCACCGGGGCCGAGCGTGGCAGACCCAACCGGCGCAGCGTGCGATAGATCGTCATCTCGGAGACGCCGAACTGAGCGGCCAGGCTCGGCACGGTGAAGCCGACGGCGAACTGCAACGTCCACCACTGCGGGTCCTCGGGCAGCGTGGCACGCTGGGGCGTGGTTCGGGTCATTCGTCTGCTCGGTTCGGGGTCGCTGGGTCGGCACCTTCACGGCGGAGGTTGTTCTCACGCGGAGTTTACTGAATGCGACCGTCTGACTACAAGAGGTGGCAACCAACTCCACCCTTTCCGGTGTAGTCGTTGCTCGCTACCGCCTCTACAGTGACGCGCCCGGCCCTTAGCGGGCCGGGCCACACCCCGCTGGGCGAGCACTCGCCGGGCCCCGGTTCGGTGACATAATTAGCGCGCTGCCGGCGCCCGAACAACGGGGCTTGACAGTGCGGCAGCGTTAGTCGTGCTGGAGGTGGGCCCGATGAACATCGCTCAACACATGCGCCCGGACCGGTCCCTGCTGCTCGTGCTGTCCGGGGAACTCGACATTGCGAGCGCACCAGCGTTACGCGACGTCGGGGTCCGGCTCGCTCGCGAAGGTGGCTGTGAGCGGATCTTGATCGACATGGTCGACGTGTCGTTCATGGATTCCTGCGGCATCAACGCCCTCATCGCCATCAGCAACGCCGCGCACGAGTCCGGTGTGTCTACTCTGGTCGATCCCTCAGACCGCGTGCATCGGCTCCTCCAGATCACTGCCTTGGACACCGTCTTCGAGATCGAACAGTCCGAGCACGCCTCGGACGAGGACGACCTCGAACGAGCCGACTAGTTCGGTAGCGGGTCAGGTGGGGATGTCTAAGCTGTCCGCAGCCTCAGACACAATCGGCGTCTGCGGCTCGGCCGGTGCATCATCCGGTTGGCTCTGACGCTGGTTCTCGTGCTGCGCGACGTCGATCTCGTCACCGCGTTCCTGATTCGCCCGCTCCCCATCTCGCTCGTTCCTGGCTGCAGACATCGTCGTCTCCTCCGGTTGTCGGACTTGGTGCTGAATCAGTACCCGTGGCAGCCGCCTGCTACACCGACGACGGCTCTCCACTGCCAGACGACTGGATCGCGGCCGCCGAATCAGCGACCGCGACGCGGGAATTGCGGTCGACTTGCGCCGCGACCACGTCTACCAGATCTAGTTCGTTGCCTGAACCCAGATATTCCTGGCGGCCGCTACCCGAGCCAACGGACCGCGCTGCCAAGCCTGGAGTGCATTTCCGAGACCCGGCGGCCAGGGAAGCGCTCGCCCGCGTGCTGTGGTTTGTTGCGTTACGGCCGCCCGGGCGCTGTGTGAAGCACGGGCCGGGCGCTCGGGTGAAGGCCGCGGCGTCGTGTCGGATGAGCAGGAATGTTTAGTCGGTTTGAAATTCGTGGGCACTGGGAATCTGTTAAGCGACCGTAGGTTTGCGATTCTGAGTCGTTGAGAGGCCACTACGCCGTCATGGCGTTCACGTAGGCCCGCCGATACCACGTGCGCAATACCGCCGCCCCGCGCCTAGGCAGCGCACACCTTCGCCAGTGGAGGCAGCAGATGAGTACCGACACCCGGCAGACACCGCCCGAGCACGTTGCTGTACCCGAACCCAACACGTCGACCCCCGCCATCGGTGGCTCTCCTCAGAAATCCAGAGGAGCCCGGATGACGACCGGGCTCGCAATCGTGGCGAGCCTGATCGCCGCCCTTGGATTCGCCGCCGTCTACGGCGCCAGCGCCGCCGGCGCCAGCGCCGCCAGCGCGAGCAGTACCAGCGCGAGCAGTACCAGCGCGAGCAGTACCAGCGCGAGCAGTACCAGCGCCACCACGACGTACCCGATCACCGTGACGTGCGTGTGGAAACTTGACCCCGCCTCCGACCTGACCGATCCGTGGGTCAAGCCGCAAACATTCCTCAACTGCACCGGGGTCCTGCCCGCCGACTGCGGCCTCTACCAGGTGGACAACTACCTGATCCGCACCGCCGAAGCCGCCGCTGACCTGACAGCTCTCACCGACCGGGGCATCCTGCACCAGCCCCGGCGATGACGCCGAGTGGCCTCAACAGGGCGACCACTTCGTCCACGTGACGACCTGCGGGTCCCCGAGCCCGAGCGCGTCGAGCACCGCCGCAGCGGCGGGGTCCAGTGCCTCCACCGACCTACCGAGCCCGACGCAATTCACGCTGGCGCCGAGCACCGCCCCGCTGGCCGCCGCGGCGGGGGCGGCAACCGCGACGTCGACCGTTCAGGCTGCCGCGCTCGCTGGATCTGCACACGGGCCAACCCCGAGCCCCGCGGCCGCGGCCGCGGTAACCGATGAGACGTCGGGCTTGGCGTTCACCGGTCCGCACACGGGCGCGACCTTGGGTATTGGAGTGATCGCTTTGCTGACAGGTCTAGCGCTACTCGGCTACGCGCGCCGCCGCGGGACCCACGCCTGACCTAGCGACGAAGAGTGCCGCTACTCTCGCAAGAGCCGCGTGTCGCCGACTCAGTTAATCAACGTGCGACGAGCTGCCTGCCCTCGCGGCAATCGGCGAGGTGGGGCATGCCATCTCCGTGATTATCACAGGGTTGGTTGATACGTCCGGGGATTTGGTGGGTACCCAGAGCGAGCTAGGAACAAGATCACCCATTGCGCAACCGAGGAGTCTATTATGTCCGAATCAGGCCCGAAGGCGGGAGCCGAAGGCGTCGTTGAAGACGCCAAGGGACGCATCAAGGAGGGCATCGGAGCCGTGACCGGCAACGAGTCACTCAAGCAGGAGGGCTCAGCGCAACAGGACAAGGCCGCCGCAGAGCGCGAGGTCGCTGGCCGCGAGGCCCAGGCGGACAAGGCTCGCGCCGAAGCGAAGGCTGCCGAGGCTGAGGAGCGTTCGCATCAGGGCTAGCTCGGGGCGCGGGGTCTGCCCACGACTTTGATTTTTATTACCCAGACCCTAGGCGCAGATCCGTTCGCGTGGCGTCCTCTCCCTGTTCCACGCTTAGCGGTTACCCGGTCGCCGTGTAAAGCGGGTCTAGGGACGTGCACGACGGTCTCGCTCATCTTGGCGATCGTCGCGGTCGTCGCTTCAATGCACCGCGCCTAGCAACCCATCCGCCTATGGACTACTTGCGGATGGGTTTTGGCAGCCCGCGAGCGCGATCGTATAGGTACTCCGATGCACCGGTCCCCTCGCGCTATTGGAACGGCGGCCCGAGGCCACTGCGACGGGTCGTCGACAGCGCCGATTTAGGTCCGGGCTGAGGTCGAAACTCGATGTGGGGCGAGCGCAGCCCGTACAGGACCCAGGTCGGCTCGTACTCGGACGGTCGGGAAACATCGGGTCCGTGCTGCTCCTCGGGCAGGCGAATGTTGCGCAGCCGGCTCGGCACGCATTCGATCGTGATCTGTCCCTCGGCGCGGGCCAGAGGTCCACGGGGACACGAGTGAATTACCGCACCCGAAGGCGATGTGAGAGGTCAGGGGAGCGATTGCGGCGGCCTGACGGTAGTAGTGGTTCAGCTCGCGTTGTAAGCCTCTTGAATCGCGGCCGAGATGCGCCCGCGGTCGGCAACCTCGTAGCCGTGAGCCCGTGCCCACTCGCGCATAGCCTGAACCTGCTCCTTGTTCGCCGCGGCTGAGCTACGTGCGCTTGCCCGCCGGCTACGACCGGAGACCTTGCGGGCTGCTTCAACGAACGGCGCCAGCGACTTCTCGAGCGCGTTGGCGTTCTTCTTGCTGAGGTCGATCTCG
This sequence comes from uncultured Actinomycetes bacterium, assembly GCA_963828015.1. Lineage (GTDB taxonomy): Bacteria > Actinomycetota > Actinomycetes > Mycobacteriales > Jatrophihabitantaceae > CAVPUA01. Next base: position 41,320 of record CAWHCD010000006.1, on the reverse strand, counting down.
TAGGAGAGGCCATCGATGCTGAACGAGACCGTCGACTCGGCAGCGGTTCCGTCGATGTCGTCGATAAGGGTGGTGAGCGTATGGGTTGCCATAAGTACCTTCTAATAGGCGAGGGTTATGCACAGGCTAGCCGTTCGGTAACCCCACCCTTCCGAAAGCCAGGGGGTCTGCTGCATTGATCTGCGACATCACTTCACAGATCGATGCGGCAGACCCGAACCGCCTCGGCAAGGAGGTTTCCGTTGTTCAGTAGCCACGGAGTGAAATGCAGAGCCTCGTGCGGCCACATGTAGCGGACGGATAGCGTGGAGTCTCGCTTCGACTCCATGCAGTCCCCCGGGAGGCGGCGACCGTCCGACCTTCCGGGCTGCCTGAACGTACGGGGATAGCGCCTTCCCGAGCGCCCTCGCGGTCTTCTTGCTGAGATCGATCGGGTAAGCGGCACCCCCCAACCGAAGATGATCGTCGACTCGGCCTCACAACCGTCCAAGTCGTCTACCAGCCGTGTCAGCGTCTCGGTTGTCATGGACCCTTGTTCGGATAGAGAGAATATGAAGCGTGAAGCGCAGAGTTCCAGCAGGCGTATCCGTGGTGCAGGCACTTGAACCGACACTCAGACCTGCAGGAATCGCTGAGCAGTTAACCCGAAGATAGCGGATTTCTCCCCATCCGTGAACAGATCCGAATCAAGTAGGCAATAGAGCTGCTGAGCGTAGCCCGACCGTCGCCGTCCCCGACCCACTTCAGTCACGCTGGACGGATCCCAGAACGCGGCACCGTTCACTATATGATTCTCAAACGTAATATCCGTTGCCCACAGGGCACGTTCAGCGCCGAAGACATCGAGGATGCCCCTGGCGGCAGCCTGCCAATCACGAAACGGATATGGCTCCGAAGACAGCAGAGCACCGTGAGAGATCTTTATGTGAAGGTTCTGAAATCGTGCACCGAGATCCAGCAGCCCGCGAATTTCACGGTAATCACCAGTTCGAAACTCGGCGTGCGTTGAGATGCTCAGGCCGAGGTGGTCGAAAAGAATGTTCATGTCCGGATGACGCTCTAAATACGGAACCAGCAGGTTTTCCCCATAGCCCCAGCTGTTGTACATAAAAAGCGGCATACGGAGTTCATCAAGAATAGCGAAATAGTCGTCATAATAACCGGCAGCAAAGCGCTCTAACTCACCCGTAACCGCCGTGACCAAGAGACGAATCGCGACGCAGCCCTCGGCTCGTAACTGCTCCACACGGGCGGGTATGTCAGGGTCCAAACGATGAATCCTCCCGATATGCTTAAACCGCCCGGGAAATCTCACCTGAGCATCAACCGAAAGCGGATTCATGTATCTGCGCCCACCACCCGATAGTGGTTCGCTGATTTCAAGGTGCCCATCGGAGCTATACCCGTGAAATTCATCAAGGATGATCGTATCGACGCAAGCAGCGTCCATCATGACGATTAGTTCATCGGCCGTCATGTCTGATGCGGTACCGATATGCACTTGAGAATCGATTACACGCATTCAGCTCTCCTATGACGAGCAATCGCAAACTAGAAATATAGGCGATATATATCGATATCGTCGAGAGGCGTACCCATAGCTACCTGCGTGTAGGCATTGCAGACCTGATCGGAGACGTTGATTATGTGATGAAGTGCAGCGTGGGAATCTCTCCACATGCGTTGCAGCGGCTGCTCGCTGTACAAACTACGTCCGCCAGTCTTGTCAAAAACGCTATCAATCGCCGCAACCGCCCGCCACGTAGAACGCGTTTGATCACGCCGAGTCGCGATCCGCTGTTGAAGCGTCAGCTCACCACCACGTTCAATCACCTTGTATTGCTGATACAGGTTCCCCAAGAGCTGCTGGCGACTCGCGTTGACTTCGGCAGCCGCCTCCCCTATCGCCGTGAGCATCCAAGGGTCATCTGACACAGTCGCTCCGCTGAAGTTCGTCCTCTGTCGCTGGTAGGCGATTATAGCGCCGAGTGCTGCCTCGCAAATGCCAACCGTTGCGGAAGCGATTCCGCTCGGGAAGATGGCGCCGAAGGACATCCGGTAGAGCGGCTCCTCCCTCCGCGCTTCGATTGCTGCACGTCCATCGACCACTTTACGCGAGCTCAAGGTGCGATATTCAGGCACGAACGCATCCTTGACGATGATATCTTTGCTCCCAGTACCACGGAGCCCGAAGACATTCCAAGACTCAGGGACGATCGCGTAATCCGCTCGTGGGAGTAGGAAGTGCCGTTGGTCGGGTAGCGATCCAACGGTACCGTCTTCAGCAAGTACAATTCCGCCGAGGAAGATCCACTGACAATGATCCGTGCCGGATGAGAACTGCCAACGGCCATTTAAGACAAATCCGCCATCCACTCGCACTGCGCGACCCATTGGCGCATAAGGAGATGCGATCCAGGTCTCAGGGTCGTCGCCCCAGATCTCTTCCTGGACTCTACGATCGGCGAATGCCATTTCCCAGGGATGTACTCCGACGATTCCGGCCACCCAGCCTGTGGATCCGCACGAGGCGGCTAGCTGCATCACGACCTCGCAGAAGTCGACCGGATGGGCTTCGTAGCCGTTCCAGTCGCTAGATTGGAGCATACGGATAACGCCCGTATCTTTAAGCATTCTCGCGGTCTTGTCAGGCAACTGACCAAGGGCCTCGGCCTCGGCGGCTCCCTCGGCAAGGGTCTGGGCGATCTGCTCTGACCTCTCGAAAACATCTAGCATCGTTGAGCCTCCTTCGCGGTGCGCTCCTCTAAATTATGGTTGGCCATCTTCCGTCGCAATGCCTCGTGCCGTCGTGCGGGATATTTCGCGCATCTAGGAATTCCGTTTCAGCTAGGCGCGCGTTTAGCACTGCTAGCCTCTCAAATGGTGCCCAGACGCTCCTCCAGCGTCCGCTGACTGAGGACACGCAAATCGCATAACGTCGCAAGTGATCAGAAGAATGGTCGTAGTCGCTAGCTATGCACGCCGGCAGCGGCGTTTCGTCCCGCAATGCGGCCGAATGCCATCGCATCCCCGATCATCATCCCGGCTTCCTGCGCCAGAGTGTATGTGGAGCTGACTTCGCCGGCCACATACAGACCCTCAATGGGCTCGCCTAGGCTGCTGATTACCTGTGCACGCTCGTTCTTTCGCGGTCCGCCATTTGTGTAGTAGATGACTGGGCCCGAGTAGAACGCGTAATACGGACCACTGCCGAATCCAATCAGCGTGTTCTTCGTCCGGCCGAAGTCATCTCGTCCTTCGGCGCACGATCTTGCGTAGGCGTCAAAGGTGTCCTGCAGGGCGTCAGGGTCTACCGAGATCGCTTCCGCGAGCTCAGACACACTCTCGCCTGTACGCAGCCAGCCTTTCTCGATCTCTTTGCGGTTTGTCGGATCCCAGCGATAGCCGTTGATGATCTTGTTCCAACCCCACGGTTCCAGCTCAACTGGACCGTCCAGTGGGCCCTCGTCGACTATCGTCTGATCTACGACAACCCACATGGGCCGAGTTGGGAAGATCTCCATCCGACCGTGCAACCATCCGTGTCCGTGGCCCTTTGACGCAGCCTCGTTCGTAAATCGGCGTCCGTCCTTCCCGATGAACATGAGTGGTACCCGTTCGACTGGGCGCAGGCCGCTGTGCTCTCCGTAGAGCACCATCCCTTCGTCGGCCTCAACGACGCCTCCCGTGAACGTCAGCTGCAGGATCTCGTAGGCCGCTTCCGCGCCGTCCACAACCATTGCGGGAACCGGCATGTAGTTGTTCATGTGCCAGAGGTCTGCCCCCACGGCTTGCGCCATTCTGTGCCCGTCCCCCGTGTTGCCAGGGCTACCGACTTGGGAGGTGTTCTCCAGCCCGAGGTAGTCGAGAGCCATCTGCTTGTTAGCTTCGAACCCTCCGCTCGCCAGGACCACACCTCGCGCCGTTCGCACTCGGAACTCCCCTGAGTCGTTGCTGGCTACGATGCCGATCACCGCGCCCTCCGCGTCAGTGAGAAGCCGACGGACTGGCGTGCCGAGCCGAACATCAATATCTCGATGAGCCACTTGCTCGGCGAGGAACCGCCATTGGTTGCTGCCGCCCCAACCCTCCTCCATAGCGCTGAAGCCCGTGTACACATCGCTCGTTGCTAAGTATGGAAACTCAGTCGGCGACAGATACACCTTCACCCTTGCCCCGAGACTCTCCAGCCAATCAGTGTTTCTCACAACCTCGGAAGCCCACGCGGTGACGATCGGTTCCGGGAGCGGATTCTGCGCGCAGAGAGCTCGCAAATGCGCCGCGGCACCCTGCTCGTCGGTGAAGTTGGCCCACGTGTTTCCCGAGACCCGGCTATTCCCGCCTTCCCGTCCAGCGGGCATCTTCTCGAACATGATCACCCGAGCGCCCGCATCGTGGGCGGTGATTGCGGCTGTCAGAGCAGCAATGCCGTACCCGACCACCACGACATCTGTCTCAAGGGACCAATCGTAAGAATCTGTCACCATCAACGTCCTCCGAAATTGCGCCAATAACCCTGCCTCGGCCAATGCTCACATCGGCCGCGACTCGCCACAAGCAAGCGTCCCGTCACTTGGGATACCTTGACATACGAGACGTCCGGGCCGTCGCATCCGTCATGCCAGATCCGCCGTAGCCATCAGCGTTCGTATCTCTGATAGCCGTCGAGGGTGAGCGGTTCGTCCAAGGGGAGCAAATCGAGCAAGATCGGCAAGCCCACGCCCATGGTATGGATACCCACGACGCTGATAATCTCAAAGACCTCCATTATTTCCGCACGAGTGGCACCATATCCGATCGCATTCTGCATATGAGCCTTTATTCCCGGCGCGTAAAGGTGGGTAGCAGAGGCATTCAACGCGATATACAGCAGCTCACGCACTTTCGGGTCGAGCGTACCGTTCTGCCAAGGCACCGAGGAGAAATTAGTATAGGCTTCAAAGTAGTCGGGGTCGATAGCAAGAATCCGCTCCCAGACATCGGTCCAATACCCACGCGTCTCTATAAACTGCTGCTTAAGCTCTTCGCGTCGTTCATTTCGACTCTCCTGAGTTGACACGATCTACTCCAGTTGGGATGACAGACACCTGAAATGATTATCTACGACTCGCCTCGTGCGTAGCGTCCCGGCGGATACCGAACAGGAGGGAAGACTGTCTCGGTATTGACTGAGATAACGCGCACGCCCTTGTGAGGTTGAGCTAATATCTGCCGCAATGTGAGTCCGTCTTCGACCCAATAGCCTCGGGCTCCTAGCGCTTCAGCAACAAGATCAAATCGTGTGTGAGGTATCAGCGTCCCCTCGACATCGTTGAAGGACTTAAGCTGTCCTTCCTGTACCGATCCCCACGCCCCATCAGTTGCGATGATTATCGTGACTACGGCGCCCTCCCGGACGGCGGTCTCGACCTCTGAGGGGTGGTAGCCGAACGAACCATCTCCGGTCAGCAGAACGGTTGGCCGAGCCGGATCAGACAGACTGCGCGCGATGGCGGAGGGTAGCCCATGTCCAATCGAGGCGAAGGGTCCCTTCAGTCGATTCCACTGGCCGGGCCGAGTAGCCGGCACTAGAACCTTGCCCCATTTGCCGGTTGCCCCACCGTCAAAAATGACGTTGGCGTCGTCCCGTATGCAAGCCTCCCGAACTGCGTCAGTCAGCTCAACGGGATGTACGATATTTTTCCCCGCCGTTGGCCGTGGCTCGGCAAGGATGGATTCAACGTGCTGAGCCTGCGAGTCCTTGAGAACCTCCCGCCAGGCGTCCCATCGCTCCGGCGTCGCCGTGAGACCTAGGCCTAGAGTCCTCAATGCGGCCGCTTCGCTGCACTGCGCCGAATATCCCGTTTCGTAATTACCCGTGAGATGGTCGGGATTGCTGTCGATCTGGACCAGGGTGGCGTTTGCCGAGAGCATCGGAGGCCGCAAGTACTCCAGGCGCCAATCTGGTTTACAGCCAACGACGAGCACTAAATCGGCCTCCTGCACGCGCTTACTGGCGCCACTCAATCCGTAAAGCAATGGACCGAGCCCACATGGATGCAGGTCCGAAAGCGTTCCTCGGGCTTCGTCTTCGGTGAAAGTCGGGAGTCCGATGCGGTCGACGAAGCGGTTCAACTCTTCTTCGCCGTGATCGAACCAGACGCCACTTCCAGCGATGAGCACCGGCTTTTGCGACTGCGCCAAGAGCTCATCGATGCGCTCGACCGCACCGTCGGGCAGCCTCCCAGTCTTGATGTCGAGGTAGCCGTTCCTCTGTCGCAGTAGGGGCCGTTCAGCAAACGCCCTGGACAGGAGATCTACCGGAATGCTTAGGTGCGCGTGGCCGAACGGCGGCGTCATCGCCTGCTGCAGCGCCCGCTCGACATACTCACCGATTCGCTTAGCGTCCGGGACGGTGCGCGACCACTTGCTGACCGGTGCCATCAACGCCGCTTGGTCAATTTCCTGTAGACCTCCCATGTCAATCGCGAAGCTCTCGAAGCAGCCGCCAATCGACACGACCGGCCAACCTGCCCGCTGAGCCTGCGCCAGCCCAGTGATCGCGTTTGTCAGGCCCGGACCTGCAGTCACCAGGCACACGCCCGGCGTGCGGGTCATGGCCCCCCAGGCGGCGGCCGCGAAGGCGGTCGCGCGTTCGTCACGGAAGAGAACAGATCTGATTCCTTGCGACTTCAAACCTTGGAAGACAGAGGAAACATGCCCTCCGGCCATGCTCATGACCGTGTCCACGCCCGCGTTGCGGAGCGCCTCAGCTACAACGACGCCGCCGTCATCAACGAGGTCCACGAATACTCCGTTCTCGAAGGTCAGTTGCACAGCTCGGAGCGAGCATCGACGCGTTGTCGGACCGCCGCGTACATACTTGGACGGGTTAAAGCAGAGCCGCAGCCGCGCTTCTCCCGTGGCCAAACGATAAGCGGCTCAATGACACGGCGTACGGGCCCATCCAGCTGTGCGGAACGGTTGTGTATGACAGGTGGCCGGTAAGCCGGTGATTCCTGCGGCTTGACGCTGGGCGCTCACGTAGCGTCCCGCACAGTAGGACCGCCTGTAGACGGTGATCGGTGGCCTTCACAGACTGCTAGCAAACTACCTATCAGCGCGGAGGCATTTTCGTGAGCGATCGGCGAATCTTGGTAACCGGAGTAACCGGACAGATACCCTTCCCACTTGCTCGTCACTTGGCGAAGACTGACGAGGTTTGGGGGGTTGCCCGCTTCAATGATCCCTCGAAGGGCTGGAATCCGTTGGTCCGCCCTGCGAGCCGCGAGGAGGTTGAGGCGGCCGGTATCACGACCCGGGTCGTCGATCTCGCACATCCAGATTGGTCGGAGTTACCTGACCACTTCGACGCCGTCCTGCATCTTGCGGTAACCCAGCTGCCAGGTCACGACTACGACCACGCCATCACAATCAATGCCGAAGGCACCGCGCTATTGATGGAGCGTTTTCGCACTGCTCGCTTCCTCGTCATGTCGACGATCGGCGTCTATGAGCCAAATGCAGATCCGAAGCATCTCTACCTTGAGAGCGATCCCCTAGGTGATTCGAGGCCAGTGCATTCGCCGACCTACGCCATCAGCAAAATTGCACAGGAAGCTGTTGCTCGTTCGATGGCAAGAGCCCTGAACATACCTACGACGATCGCTCGGATGGGACTGTCCTTCGGAGCTAACGGGGGGCTTCCCGCCTATCAGCTCGACATGATTCTTGAAGGGATGCCGATTCCAACAAATCGCGGTGCCAGCTTCTGTTCGCCCATGTACGAAGGCGACATCCTCTCCCAGGCTGGAGCTCTCCTCGATGCAGCGTCGGTACCCGCCACCATCGTGAACTGGGCCGGGGACGACATCATCACAGCCGAGGAATATCTGAACTATCTCGGCGAGCTGACGGGCGTTGCGCCGAGGTTCGACTACGACAATGCCACGAGTGGATACATGCTCCCGGACTCCACGCGACGTCGCAGTATCACTGGTCCCAGCCTCAACTGGCAGACCGCCATGCGGGAGATGCTCATGGCGCGTCGCCCGGAGCGCCTGCTGACGGCAGACCGACCCAACTAACATGACCCTTGAGTAAACCTCCGACGCTAGACCGCTGGCTGACGGTGCGTCACGTGAGAAAGCCCTTGTAGTCGCTGGCGATCACGTCGTGCAGCGCCTCGTCCATCTTCGGCCGCCCGCCGGGATTGAGAAGAAACCGCCGAGGCTTCCCGTCGACGTTCCCGCCGTAATATTGACCGCTCTCAACGAACAACGACTCGGCGCCGAGTGTGTCGACCATGCTCACCCAGGCTGCTTCTGGTTCGGCCGGCACCTCGATCCGCCGGTAGCCGTGCTCGCGAGCAAAGTTGATGACATTTTGGATAAAGTCGATCTGCAGCCCTCCGTAGCGCGGGTTGTTTCCGGCCGCGCCGTGCGGGCCCCCAGGAAAGAAGAAGTTCGGAAAACCGTGGCACATGAGTCCTGCGAACGTCGACGGCCCATCAGCCCAGTACTCGTTGAGGGTCATGCCATCGGTCCCGACGATGCCCATCCGGAGCATCGCCCCCGTACCGAAATCGAATCCAGTGGCCCAGACGATAATGTCGAATTCCCGCAACCCGTCGGTGGTCTCGATCCCAGTCTCTTGAACGCGGACCAGCGGCGTCTCACGCAGCGAAACGAGTGACACGTTGGGCTTGTTGTACATCTCGTAGTAGCCCGTTACGAAGGGGGGCCGCAACCCCCCGAACAGGTGGTCGGTCGGGACTAGCTTGTTTGCTGTTTCCGGGTCGGCGACGATCGCCCGGATTTTTCCCTCGATGAACTCACACCACTCGGCGTTGGCCAGGCGGTCGGTCATGAGGTCGGTGTAGTTAGTCGGAATTTTCGCGAAGCCGGGACTCGACCAGATAGTCTCGTAGAAGGCCCAGCGCTCACTCTTCGAGTCCTCGAAGGTCGCTCGATCGTGCGGCTGGTGAAGGAAGCCGGCGACCGACGCGTTGAGTTCATCGCGGATCGATTCGAAGTTGGATTTGAGGTACGCCTGCTGCTCGGGAGTGATCGGATGGTTATTCAGCGGCGTTGCCCAGGTGGGCGTTCTTTGGAAAATGGTGAGCGACTCGACTCGGTCAGCAATCACTGGCCCGATCTGGAGTCCGCTCGACCCAGTCCCGACTATGGCGACTCTCTTGCCGTCGAAGTCGACGGGCTCGCTGGGCCACCGCGCGGGGTGGTACGCCTCGCCCGCAAAGTCGTCGCGCCCTGCTATGGCTGGATACAACGGCACCGACAGCACGCCGGTAGCACTGACGAGAAACTGCGATTGAACTTCATAGCCATCTTCAGTTCGAGTCGTCCATGAGGTCGATCCCTCATCCCATACGGCTGACGTGACGCGGCTGCGCAGCCGGACATGTTTTCGGAGATCGAACTTGTCCACCACGTAGTTGAGATAGCGCTCCGTCTCAGGCTGCGGCGCGAACTCCTCGGACCAATCCCACTCCTGCCACAGCTCCTCGGAGAACAGATAGCCGTAGGTGTAGCTCTCCGAGTCGAACCGGCAGCCTGGGTATCGGTTCCAGAACCAGGTGCCGCCGATCCCGTCCCCCTGCTCGAGCGACTGGACCGAATATCCCGCCTCGCGTGCTACGTACAGTTGGTTGAGGCCGAGGATGCCGGCGCCGACGACGACGATATCGAAGTACGGGGTTTCGTTGCTTGGAGCGGAGTTACCCGACGCCATACTTTTCCTGCCTTCTTCTTCAGAGCAATCGAGGAGTGATGCGAGACGCGACTGAGCGATCGTGGCCGGTCAGTGCTGAGTTATGCCAGCATCGACCGTCATCGCGTGCGCGGTTACGTACTTCGACTCATCGGAGGCGAGGTACAGGACGGCGTAGCTAACGTCGATCGGCTGGATGACATCCACGAGCATCGTATTGGTGAACATGCCCGCCAAACGCGGGTTTTCCTGCAATCCCTGCGTCAGTTCGCCGAATCCGGTGTTGGCGTCAAAGTTTGAGGTCATCGGAGTCTCGACTCCTGTCGGGTGGATGCTGTTGACGCGAATGTTGTGGCGTGCACCCTCGTTGGCCATTGCTTTCGCTAGTCCCGTCAACGCGTACTTACTCGCGACATAGGGCGCAAGGAATGGCAGACCAGCCAGACCTGCGTTGGAACTGATAACCATCACCGAGCCTCCCCCGCCCGCGATCAGATGAGGAAAGGTTGCTCGGAGGGTGTTCCAGGTTCCGGTCAGGTTTACGTCGATGACGGTCTGCCAGGTCTCGTCGGTCACTTGGTCCCACGGCGCCACGATGAGGATCCCAGCGTTAGCTACGACAACGTGAAGGCCGCCAAGCGACTCGACAGCCTTACCTATCGACTCTTCAAGCCCACGGGCGTCGCGCGTGTCGGCCTGAATCGCGACGATATTGCGTCCCGTTTCGCGTACCAGACGAACCGTCTCATCCAAATCCTCGGGTGTGGCGGCAGGGTACGGCACGCCCTTAATCGGCCCGCAGATGTCAATGGCGATGATGTCAGCGCCCTCCTGCGCCAGACACAACGCATGACTGCGGCCTTGGCCGCGTGCCCCACCGGTAATGAGGGCTACCTTGCCGTCAACTCGTCCCATTTGACTCCCCTTCAGACTCTCGATAGTCACTGTCCGGTCTCGATATGCGCGACAACGGTCCCGATGTCGATCAGTTCGTCGGGCTCGAACAACAACGAAGCGACAACACCGGACGTTGGCGCTAGCAGCTCGACTTGGGCTTTGGCCGTCTCGACCTCCGCTAACACGTCGCCTTCAGTGACCGACTGTCCGACCTCCACAAGCCAGGTGGCCACAGACGCCTCGTCCTGCGCCATGCCCCATTGTGGGAGCTTCACCTCATAGAGCATTGCGATTCCTCTCAAGCGACTTTGAGAACCCGACGCACCGCGGCGGCAATCTTCGCGGCGTCCGGGAAAAGCTCGGCGACCAGCACCGAGCTCGCTGGTACCTGCATGTCAGGCGTGGCAACTCGCAGGATCGGCGCTCGGAGACTCGGAAACGCCCTTTCGGCAACTGTGGCCGAAATTTCGCTTGCCGCACTGCAGGTCCGGTGAGCCGGATCGACGACGACGAGATGGCCCGTCTTCGCGACCGAAGCGATGATGGTCTCGTAGTCAAGCGGCACCAACGTTCGGGGATCTACGACTTCTGCGGAGATTCCCTCCTCGGCCAGGACTTCTGCCGCCTCGAGCGCATGCCGCACGGCGCCGGCGATCGCGACGATCGTCACATCGCTACCGTCTCGCTTGATGTCCGCTACGCCGAGCGGGATCAAATAATCGTCGTCTTTCGGTATCGCGCCCCTCGTCAGCCACAGCGAGCTGTCCTCGAATGAGATGACCGGGTCGTTCTCGCGAATCGCGGTCTTTAGCAGACCCTTAACGTCAGCAGGTGTGCTCGGCGCGATGATCTTCAGACCGGGGACGTTCATGAGCATGGAGTAGGGCCGGTCGGCATGGTGAGCACCCGACGTTCCGCCGTACATGAGGCTCGCGCGGATCGTCAATGGGATGTCGCGTTGGCCGCCGAACATGTATCGGTTCTTGGCTGCCTGACTGACAATCTGATCCATCGCAACGAAGACGAACGACGCGACGGTGAGGTCGCAGATCGGGCGGAGGCCAGTCATCGCAGCGCCGACGCCGGCCCCGATGTAGGCATTCTCGGACATGGGCGTATCTCGAACACGGAGCGGCCCGAACTCGGCTTCGAAACCCGCCGAGGCCCCATACAGGTTGATTGTCAGGTCCTCCCCGACGATGATCACATTCGGATCTCGTCGCATCTCTTCGACCTGCGCCTCGTAGATCGCTGCAAGGTACGTAGTTCCAGCACCCTTGCGGGTACGCCGTATTTCGTTGAAGGTCTCGGTCATGACCAGTTCACCCTGTCAATCTCAAATGGCTGGGAATACAAGTCCTCGAAGAGCGCCTCGAGCGATGGGAATGGGCTCTCGAGCGCGAACTCGACCGCGGCGTCTACGTCGCGCGCGACTCGCTCGTCTATCTCGTCGAGCTCGGCTTGATGGTCGCCCGCTTTTAGGATCTTCGCGCGATGCAGGTCAATGGGATCGCGCGAGGACCAAGCGGCCACAGTGTCCTCGTCGCGATAGGCGGGCAATGCAAGACCTTCGGAGTGTTCGCGGAAGCGGTACGTCTTCGCCTCGACAAGCGTCGGCCCGCCTCCGGAGCGAGCGCGAGCCGCGGCTTCAGCCACCGCTGCGTGCACAGCGAGCGCATCCTGTCCATCGACAATTACGCCGGGCATCCCGAGCCCGTCCGCGCGAGCGGCGACGTCCTCAACCGCCATCATCTTCGATGCGGGCACTGTGCAAGCCCAACCGTTGTTCTCGCAAAGGAAGATAACCGGCAGCTTCCAGACGGCGGCCAGATTCAGGGACTCGTGCGCAGCTCCCTCGCTGGCGGCGCCGTCGCCGAAGAAGCAAAGGGCGACCTGGCCCGAGCCTCGCACCTGCGCCGAAAGCCCAGCCCCGACCGCGACTGGCATGCCTGAGCCGACAATGCCTGATTCCCCCAGGCTGCCGACCGAGAAGTCAGCGAGGTGCAGCGAGCCGCCCTTTCCTCGGCAGACTCCAGTCGACTTCCCGAGCAGCTCCGCCATCAGCGGCGCGAGCTCGGCTCCCTTGGCGATCGGATGACCATGGGAGCGGTGGGTTCCAGTCATGTAGTCATCGTCAGCGAGAGCCACGCATGCTCCGACGACCGCCGCCTCTTGCCCGACGCTGGTGTGGAATCCGCCCGAGAACTCGCCACGGGCGAGCAGGGCCATACCGGCCTCTTCGAAGCGGCGAATTCGAACCATACGCTCGTAGATGACTAGCCATGTGTCTAGCGTGTCCATGCAATCCTCCGGTAGGTCTGCCTCGGTGATGCTCACTGACGTGCCGTTCTCATCCGACTAGATCACTGCCCTGCTCCATTTCGGCGCCGCCGAGATAAGCGTCGATTACCCCTTGGTCTGCACGCACGGAGTCCGTGTCACCATCCGCGATCTTCTGGCCGAAGTTGAGTACGACCAGCCGGTCGCAGCTGGACATGATGATGGACATGTCGTGCTCAACGAGTAGCACCCCGATGCCCCATTGCTTAGCCAGTCGACGGACCAAGTCGCCTAGCTCTGCGGTTTCAGCTCCGTCCAAACTCGCCGCGGGCTCATCGAGTAGCAAGATCTTCGGATGAGTAGCTACCGCCCGTGCGATTGCCACCAGTCGGCGTCGCCCGTAGGGCAACTCCTCGCAGCGGCGCAGCAGATCCTCTTCGAGCCCGAATTCCTTTACTGCAAGGCGAGCGGCGGGACTGAGACGCGGACGGCCGGGACGTATGAATCCGGACACATAGGCGAGCAGGTCACGCGAATCCGAGGCGGCCTGCAGATTGGCCAGAACCGTGAGATCGTCGAACAGCTCGAGTGACTGGAATGAGCGTGTCACGCCAGCGCGGGACCGTCGATGAGCACTCCACCGATCGATTCGCTGGTCGTCGAGGACAATTTCACCGCTTGCCGCCTTCGCGAATCCAGTGACGGCGTCAATCAGTGTCGACTTCCCAGCGCCGTTCGGGCCGATCAGACCGATGACCTCGCCCGACCTGACGGTCAGACTCAGCTTATCGACGGCAGTAGTGCCGCCGAATCGCACCGTCAGATCTCGTACCTCCAGGCTTGAACTGCGGGAATGGATTTCAAGCTCGTCGGACGGGGCGTCGGCCTCCAGAAGCCCTGGCGGGATCCTCTCCGGGGAACGACGCCGCAGGCGTGCGCGCAAGGAGCGGATTGTCTCTACGTTGCTGTCGGCTATTCCGTTCGGGTTAAGCAGCAACACTATGACGAGGAGCACCCCGCCTATGAGACTCAACCAGTCTGTCTGTGCGCCAACGGCGGACGTGATGAGACCTCCAGGGAATCCACCCTGCGCGAGGGTCGAACCGAAAATCGGGCCGATCACGTATCCGATGCCGCCGACCATAGAGTTCACGACCGCGACTAAGGAGCCGAGCACGTCGAACTGACCATAGGTAATGGTGTTGGCCTGGAACGCGATCAGGATGCCCGCTAGACCCGCGAGTACTGAGGCGATCGCGAACGCGTAGAGCTTCGCTGACATGACATTGATGCCCAGGGATGCGGCCGCGCGCTCGTTCGTTCTGATCGCGATGAGTCGACGACCAGCGCGCCCGCGACGAAGGTTACAGACGGCCAGCGAGGCGACTATGAACCAGCCAAGGCAGAACAGTGCATACGTTCGCGGACGATCCAGAGCGTCGAGCGATATTCCGAAAAACGTCTGTGGCCCAACCGTGGTGCCTAGTGCACCGCCCCAATACTTCGCGTTTCCAAAAATCACGTAGCTGATAGCGGCTCCGAGGCCCAGGGTCACGATGGCCAGGTTGATGCCCCGTGCTCGAAGTGCAGGGATACCCACGAGGATCCCGACCAGGCCGGCAACTGCCATCGCGGCCACCATCGCCAACTCGAACGGCCAGTGTTGGCCTTGCACGAGACGCGCGGCTACGAGCGCGCCGATTCCAGCCATCACCAACTGAGCTAAGGAGAGTTGGCCGGCATAGCCCGTCACGACCACGATTGAGAGATACAGAACTGCCGCAGTCAGCGAGATGCCGATCGCCGAGGACCAATCAAGAGGTAGGAACAAGATCCCGATCGTGGCGGCTGCTGCCGTGGGCAGCAGGACAGTAGGCCTGACGATCCCAGATCCGAGCCGCGGTAGGCGATCGGTGACGTGGCTACGCAGCGGCAGAGACTTGCCGGTTCCCACCAAGATAGAGGTAACGATCAGGAACGGCACCGCTTCGGCAAAGCCGGGCGTTCGCACGTAGTTCGACAGCTCGGACTCGATGACTCCAACACAGATCGCCCCGATCAACATTACGGGGAACGAGGAGAATTGCGCGATAAGCGCGGCTGCTAATGCTGGCACGATCAGGAGGGTCAGCGTGCTCACGGACAGCCCGGCGAGGGGGACGATGAGCGTCCCTGCGAGCCCGCCCACGGCACCCGACAATGTCCAACTGATGATCGCGATGCGATCTGGGGACCACCCCAAACATGCTGCGGCGGCCTCGTTCTCAGACATTGCCAGGGTGGCCAGTCCGAAGGTCGTGTACCGAGAGCCGACGTACAGAAAGGCAGTAATGAGCGCGGCTATGCCGAGGAGTATCACCCGATCCTCGGGCACGTTGATCCTACCGATATGCCAGATCTTGTCGGGCAGGTAGGACGTCGTCACTTCAGTGAGTGCGCCCCAGCGGATGTTGGCGAGCGCCATGAGGATTGACATGATGCCCAGGGTGCCGATGACGCGCGTTAGCGGAGCCGCATGGCGCAGCGGGCGCATGACCAGCACGTAACACAGGGCTCCGACGATTGCGCACACCAAGACGGCGAGAAGAGCCGACGCCACGGTCGGAAGCCCGTGTGTGGTGTGCAGCTCGACAAAGACGTAGGCGCCAACCATGGCAATCGCGCTCTGAGCGAAGTTCAGGATGCCACTCGCGCGATAGACGAGAAGCAGGCCTTGTGAAAGGAGCGCGAACACACTGGCTGCGCCCATACCAAGGATTGCGAACTGCAGAAAATTAACCATGTTATTCCGCCTCGACAGCCATCGACGAGAGGTAGCTTGACTCGATTTCGGCGAACCGGCCCCGTAGCTCTTCCGCTGTCCCTTCAAGAACAAGCCTGCCGCGTCTCAGCACATAGGCTCGGTCTACGAACTGCAATGCGCGTCGCGCCTGTTGGTCCACCAACAAGATTCCGATGCCGAGCGAATCAGCCACCTCGCGAAGAGCGAGGAGTAGGCGTCGCGCCATGAGGGGCGCAAGCCCGACAGCTAGCTCGTCGGCAATGAGGAGGTTAGGGCGTCGCGAGAGCGCACGCGCGACTGTCAGAATCTGCTGTTGGCCACCTGAGAGCAGCCCCGCTGTTCGGCTGAGTAGTGGAGAAAGTTCGGGGAACCGTTCCAGCGCGACCTCTACATCCCCCCGACCGATCCTCAAGTTGTCCGCAACCGACAGCTTAAGGAACACCGAGCGTTCCTCGGGTACGAACGCGAGTCCAGCCGAGACACGCTTGTGTATTGGTGCTCGCGTCGCTTCGCCTCGGAGGAGCACTTTCCCGGAAGACAACGGAATCACGCCGGCAAGGGCGGACATGGTCGTTGTTTTCCCGGCGCCGTTCGCGCCGAGGAGAGCGACCATCTCCCCGGCGCGAACGTGCAGATTGATCCCATGTACTACGGATACAGATCCGTATCCGGCATGTAGATCCACCGCGCGAAGCAGTTCCTCGCCGTTGACCGGCGGCAACTGATGGCTCGGTGAGTGTGCCTTTCGAAACAACGTCACGACGGCTGCATGTACTGAAGAACGTTGAAGGAGGGAACGGTTGGTGCGAGCAGGTAATGACCCTTCCAGATCGTCATGTATTCCTTGAAGTTATTTACCCGCGAGAATCCCGGGAGCACGCCAGGTGCTCCTGGCGTAATCTGCACGATTCCTTGGACGTTGATTGGCGTCGTCGTGTGGCTATTAAAGCCATCTTCGAGCGCCTTGGCGCTGATCGACGGCAGTGTCGCTGCTACCTGTGCAATGGCTTGAACCGCTAGCCAGTTTTGGATTTCGAGCTGATTCGGATCCTCGTCTGGTGCGTCCTTATCGCCGGTCGCGGCCTCTGCCTTCATGTCGGCCAGCATGGTGTTCAAGGCTGGGTAGCTTGAAGCTGCACTCACGGGTGGTACCGGAGTTGCTCCGTAGAACTTGTTCCACACTGACTGGCTAATTTGCTTACGCACGTCAGGCGTGAAGGAGTTCTGGCTCGCCACGAGATACCCGGTGTATCCAGCCCGCTGAAGAACCGGCCATAGCTGAGTGTCTTGCCCGGCCTGCAGGTCGAAAACGGTCGCATCTGCGCCACTGCTGATGATCTGCTGCGCGTATGGGGAGTAGTCAGCCACGGTGTTAGGTAGCTGCGAGTACCCGACGATGGTCATGCCGGTGTTCTTTGCGACGGTGGTGACGAGGTTCTTGAAGTTGTCCCCTGCTCCGGCCACGTCCTGCACGTAGAGCTTCTTCGCGTGGAGGACTGTTCCGGCGTAGGCCGCCGCGGCCGCCGCGTCAAACTCAGCAGACCCATTGATCGTCATGGAGTTCTGGGCGTTCCACTCTTGAGTCGATAGCGGGAGCGAGAAGACTTGGGAGATGTTCGCCGCTGCGAGGATGGTGTTGGCCGCGGGGCCGCCTACCGGGTAGACATCTCCCACTGTGGCAATAGCACCTTCCGAGACGAACTGCTTCGCGCATTTCTCGGACTGGGTCGGGTCGAAGGCATTGTTACAGACGTCAAGCTTCACCGGTCGGCCCGCGATACCGCCACGAGAGTTCAATCCGAGGACGCCGGCTTTGGCTGCTGACACCAGGCTGTTGAGGTTTCCATAAGGCGTATTCAGGAAGACCGACATGCCGATCGTTATCGGCTCGCCGGTCGGGACTTTCGCGGAATTGGATGCGGATGAGGCGGCTGAGCTCGAGGCTTTGTTGGTCGAGGAACTGCACGCGGCCAGACCGATCGCGGAGACAGCCGTGACTCCGATGACCAGCAACTTAAAGCCAATCTTTCTGGACAAAAGTTCTCCCTGTTGGATTCGACTATGAGGCGACCAGTTGGTCGCTCGTCACCCAGCTTGGATCGAGCACTTCCTCGGTAGATCCCTGTACCGGGAGGCCCCGCGTGACGAATCGAAGGTTACGATCGTCCGAACATCTGACGCTATAGAGCGTGCCGTCCGATGGCACGAGATTTGCCTGCCCCAGCCGCCCGCAGCTATTGACGCTGAGTCATTATGTGGCTGGCGGCAAAATACTGTCCGATTCAAGATCACTACGGCACACAAAGTAAGCCTCCTGAGGGGGCGGGAGAACGCGAAGAACGCCCTGTCAACCAAGTACCGGGATCAACTCAAGACCTAGAACACGAACTCCGCCTCGCGTCGGCTAATCCTCCATACATCGTCAAGGCGCTGGAACGTATCGGTATACCGGGCGACTGTGAGCACAGACCAACGCCCATCCTGCAGGCGAAGAAATATCGCGTCGCTCCCCGTAACCGCAACGTCGTCAATCCATGAAAGAAGATGGGTATTGACGACCACATTCCGCTGATTCGGATGCTGGGGGCGCCATTCATCGAAGGCCCTCCCGACAGCTTCGGCCCCGCTGTAGCTGCCTAGCCCGGGAACGACGAGCACACAGTCCTGCGTGTAGAGCGCCACGATTTCGTCGGTGAGGTCTTGGTTTTCTGCTTGCGCGTGGCGTGCGATCAGGTCTCTCGCGGCCTCGAGCACGTCTAAATGGGTTGCTCCGGCTAAGTGGCTCACCGAATCACCAGCCTCGAGTGACGAATGCGGCCGCAACCGGTTGCGCTGCGGCGCCTCCTGGTGTCAGTGGATTGGTCTCGCCCGAGCCTTCGCGGCCAAACTGCTCGATAACGAAGCATGCGCGGCCCCTTTCGCTGCGACAGTATGTCTGGCAGGCGACTTTCGGCACCTGATATGACCATTCCAGGCTCGGGGATCACGCTGGATAGCTCGTCCCGTCCTACGGGATGACTGTTCCGCGTGAGACCAGGCGTAGTAATCACCCGAGTAGATCGAAGTCTCTGGGGCGTGGCAGCGGCGGCCCGGCGTGCTCGCCCCGCAGCCGCCGCGATGTCCCCACGGCTGCAGCCATCACTGCTGACGCGTAGCGGTCTAGTCGTCGGATACCCACCCGGCCCGTCATCGAGATCGCCGCGATCACGTTGCGATCTGGGCCGAACACGGGTGCGGCTACACACGCAATGCCTCGAGCGCACTCTTCTCGGTCGTACGCAACGCCGACCTGGAGTATCCCCTGTAGTTCCTTCAGCAGCCGTTTCGGATCTGTGATGCTGGCGGTCGTGCGTGGCACAAGAGGGCCTTTGAGAGCGGCTTCGATGACTGCGTCGGGCGCGTGCGCAAGCAGCATCTTGCCGATTCCGGTGCAGTACAAAGGCAGTCGGCCGCCGACCTTACTCAAATCAGTGATTCGTTCGTGGCCACCGATCTTCTCAACGTAGAGGACTGAGAGCTCATCCCGCACGCCGAGGTGGACGACTGTTCGGCTCGCTGCGTAGAGGTCTTGCATGAAGGGCAGCGCAGCCTCTCGTAGGTCGTAGCTGAGATCGCACGAACTTGCGATTTCGAACATGCGCTTGCCGACCGAGTACTTGATGCCGTCGTAGTCCAACCAGCCCAGGATCACCATCTGGGAAGCGGTGCGGTGAACGGTTGATTTCGGCAGCCCGGTGCGCTGCACGATCCCCGACAGAGTCAGCCGACGTCGATCCGGGCTGAACGCGGCCAGCAGTTCGTCAGCTCGACGAAGGACAAAATGCCGCGAATCCTCCACGACCTCAATCGCCATGAAGGGAGACTAGATGAGCGCGGCTTCTTAGGACCAAGATGTTCCGTACGATGGCACGACATCTTTCGGCCTCGCCTAGCGTGATTAGTGTCTAGCGCCAGATGACATCTCCCGTCACCGGGCGTCGCTCACCAGCGTTGCCGCACCCCTTACGGCAACCCGTCGTGAACGACCCAACGACAGGATGGCATCCGCTGCGTGCAACGGGTGACGGACGCGCCTGGCACCTAGGGTATTAGCGCTCATCCGACACCTCGGACACCCGCCACACGGCTTTGCCTTTGTCCACAGCTTTGTTTATCGGAGGCTCGGAAATGCAACTCATGCCATTTATGCACATCGCCGTCCTAGTCGAAGACCTCCACGAGAGTATCGAAGATTTCAGTAGCAAGCTTGGCGCGTCTTTTACGAGCCCGGCTACGACGGAGTTGGACAACTTTCATCAAGAGGGGGAGCGACGCTCCCTCTCGGTCGTCTGCGCATACTCGCGAACTGGGCCGCCATACTACGAGCTAATCCAAGCCCATGAATCAGGTATCTTCGGCCGTGAATCGCTGGGGTTTCATCACATTGGGCTGTGGGGAGATGGGTCGACCAGTCAACTAGACACTCTGACGGCGCGCGGCTTTGAACCCGAAGGGATCCAGTACACGCCAGACGGCCATATCCTGATCGCATATTTCAAGCCGTCTGGACTTAACGGACTACGTATGGAGCTGATCAATGAGGTCGGACGCGAGATGCTGGAGGCCTGGGCGGCCGGTACAGACTTCATCCCCGAGGGATAGTCGCCTCCCAGGCACGAAGAGGCGCCTCCCATGGCGGCCTGGGTGCCGGCCATGGGAGGCGCATGGAACGTCGTAGAGTCCTAGAGGGTCGTTGCCTCACGCGTTCACAGTTGCTCGCTCGAATCCGAGCAAGTTGCCTAGCGTCCCGCCCACCATGGCCGCGCGGTCGTCGTCTGGCACACCCGCGAACAACGAGGCGATGAGCTCCGGACTGTGCGGACCGTTGCCTCCGTTGAACGTGCCTTCAGCGTGCGGGTAGTCGTTGCCCCAGATGAGGGTTGATACTCCGGTGGCGTTACGACACGCGACAGCTGTGGGATCGTCCTGGAATGAAACGTGAAACTGTCGTTTCACGTACTCGGACGGTTTCAGCGGATGCGGCCAGCTGCCGTTCAGGCTGAAGAGTCGCGCCATCTTCTTCTGTTCGGCCGGAGATCGCTTCTGATCCCAGTAGCCCAACCACCAATCGGCGTCCTGGCCGATACCTGCCACCCATGCTTTGTCCATGGACCCCATGAGAGCAGCCAGCCAGTTCGCGTTGAACTCGATGAGGCCGAAGTGTAAGTCGGGGTACCGCTCGGGTACTCCGCCCGCGATCAGATCGATCATGAGCTGGCCCGGCACCAAGGGGCCCATCAGCGACTGCGAGGCCATCCGCTCAGCGGCTAACGCTTGGGTCATCGGTAGGTTGCAAAGCTCGGCGTTTCTTGAAACGAACTCCAGCGTGGGCGAGACTGGCTCGCTGACTTTAATCCCACCGGTTGCGACGTGAAAGAACACGTGCGTTCCATTTGCTTGGGCGGCAGCCCAGACAGGCTCAAGGTCCGGTGAGTAATAGGGAATATGCGGAACCGCAGGCAACAAGATTGCGCGGAAGCCAGCCGACGCCACTCGTTCGATCTCCGCAACGGCTTCAGGGATGTCAGTGATCGGAATAGGGCACGTCGGGCGGAGGCGCGACTGGTAGGGCAAGAGCCGTTCGATAAGATAGTCGTTGTAAACGCGGGCATGCGCCATCGACAACTCGTGGTCGTCAGAAAACAACGCAAAGAGCACCGTCTGTGGATGGAGGAGGCTCGCGTCTACCCCGTCGTAGTCGAGATCCTGAAGAATACGCTCCGGGTCGCCAGTATTGATCGATCCATCGTGATGGCGGTAGCGCGAGATCGTCCAGCCTTCGAAGCCAGGGGCATGCCAATGCATGAACTCTCTGTAGCCTCCTTCGACCATCGGCTCAATCTCGAAGTCTTCCTCCCAAACCGCTCGATCACGCAAATGCTTAGGTAGTCGCGTCTTGAAGAGGTCAGGCGGTTCGATGAAGTGCGCATCAGCCGAAACGATGAAATCCTTGGCCACGTCCATACCCTTCGATTGAAGAACGTTTCACAGTAAGGCTCGCAGCCGCTCTGGCCGTCGTCTGCTACCTGTCCTACTCCGCGGGACACAATGTGGCGCAGATGGCGCCAACAGCCGATGTTCGTTCTTGTTGTTCCGCTCGACGCCAGGAGTCGAGGCGACGACGGTGTCGGCCCAATCGGTCAAACCAGCTTTAATGTTCCAACGCCCCAACCCAACCTTCACAACGGGCCTTCCCGGCCCGCCTTCGCACCGATGGGAGTCGCAGTGACCAAGCGATGGATTCAACGACCGCCGGGATCGAACTGGGGAGACTGGGGAGAGGACGACGAACTCGGCCGGGTCAACCTGCTGACTCCCAGCAAGGTAATGGATGGGATTCGCGAGGTTTGCGAAGGAATCACCTTTAGTTTGAGCTTGCCGCTGGATCTTCCGGGTGGGAACGCCCTGAACCCACGGCGCTACCCGCCGATCCTGCGTCCCACTGAGGACGTCGATCACAATCAAGAGGTTTTCTACAACGTAATCGCCAAGGAGGCCATCGACCCGACGTACATCGACGTCTGGTCCGATGATGTTGTCACGATGTGGCTTCAGTACTCGACTCAGTGGGACTCGCTCGCCCATCAGGGGGCGATGTTCGATGTGGAAGGGCATGGCGTTGAGGAGCCGGTCTACTACAACGGTTTCAAGGCCGGCGTCGACATCATCGGCCCGCAAGAGGACGCAAAGAACGACGGTAGTGGGAGCACGTGCTTCAGCAGGCACCTCGGCCTCGAGCACATGGCGGCGCACGGTGTACAGGGCCGAGGCGTTCTCGTCGATCTGTCGCACCTCGGAAGCGATTGGCAGCCGGTCAGCTTCGAGATGTTGCAGGACGTCATGGCGAAAGACAAGGTCGTGGTGGAACCGGGCGACATGCTCATCGTGCACACCGGCTACGCGACTCAGATTCTGGGCTGGGATCGGCATCCGGATCCGACCAAGGTCCCGGAGATGTATCCCTACCTCGATGGTGAAGATGAATCCCTCTTGAAGTGGATCGCCGAGTCGAACATCTCCGCCTTGATCTCGGACAACTTTGCAGTTGAAGGCTGGCCCGCCGCCAACCCGGCGCCCCATACCTACCTTGGCATCCACCACCTCTGTCTCTTCAAGCTGGGCATACCCCTCGGCGAGCTGTGGTACACCGAGGAACTCGCGACCTGGCTCAGGGACCATGATCGGAACCGGTTCCTTCTAACGGCGCCCCCACTTCGACTACCCGGTGCGATCGGCGGACCGCTCACGCCCATCGCGACCGTGTAGCTATCGACGGACCGAGCAAATTCGATTCGCTCACACCCATGGGCCAGGACCACCATAACCGTCACCCGCTGGAGGTTTTATGACTGCGACGGATACGAGCTACACCAGAGTCGCCGCGAGAGTCCGCGACACCCTGGAGGCCTACGCCCGCGGCGTTGACCGGTCAAGTCCGGATGATCTGCGGGCCACCTTTTGCCCGGATGGCTCATTGACCCTACCCGTCGGGCCGGCAATCTGTGGGCACGAAGCGCTGCATGAAGCATTTACTCGGTGGCCCGTCGTCAAGTCTTGCCACCTGGTCTCAAACCTGGTTGTCACTGAATGGAATGCGGAGGAGGCCGCAGTGACGAGCGACCTCGTCGTATTTACTCACGTCGGTGACCAAGGCTGGGACATTCAGGTCGGACGCTATTTGGACCACCTTCGCCTTCTCGATGACGGTTGGCGCTTCCACTCCAGGGTTCTTTCATTCGTGGCTTAACCGAGTCGAGTCGGCCAGGCTAGGGGCGAAGCCCGCACAACCTTCTCCCAATGCAAGGAAAGTCAATGAGCCTTGTCGAGGGCAAGGGGGCCTGCCCGTGGTTCAGTTGACTCGCTGATCTGCCCTACGGATTGGTTACCTTTCCAGCTCTGAAGATTCGGGCCTTCTGGAAAGGTTCGAGCCGTGCCGAGTCCGTATCCATCCGAGTTCCGTGCCCGTGCTGTCGCTCTGGTCCGAGCTGGTCGACCGATCACCCGCGTCTCGGTCGAGCTAGGCGTCAGCGAGGGGTGGGGGCATCAGGCCGCGAGCTGATGGTGAGCAGTTCGAACTCTATGGGCGTGAGCTCGCCGAGGGCGCGCTGACGTCGCCGGCGGTGATAAGCGCGTTCGATCCAGGTCACGATCGCGAGGCGTAGTTGGGCGTGTCAAGGACTAGGTGGCAGAAGGCCGAGCCACGGCGTACGCGGCGGAAGGCCTCAGCCAGCGTCGTCGACAGCGAAAGGGAATGCTCGCATGACCTACGTTCCCCCTGATCCCACTCCGCCGTCGCAGATACTGCCCCCAGCTGCTCCGCGTCCCCAGCTGGCGCCTGGTTGGTATCCCGACGGCCAAGGGCAGAACCGCTGGTGGGATGGATCACAGTGGACACAGCACGCGCAGATGATGCCGCAGGCCGGCCCGTACAGCACCGCGCCCCAATGGCAGGCCGGTCCGGGCTCGCCCGCCCCTCGGACGAACACCGTCGAGGTCGTGTTCGCTTGGATCTTCGCGCTGCTCACCTTCCTGTACATGCTGCCCTGGGCAATAGCTGCCACACGCGGAAAGCAAGACAGCATGATGATTGCGGTCATCAACTTCTTCCTCGGCTGGTCGATCGTCGGCTGGATCGTCGCCCTCGTCATGGCCTGCAGCTCGAACCCACCGCCCGCGTCCGTGAACGTGGTTCAGACGGTGAACTTTCCGCCGAACAATCTCCCACCCCGCCAGTACTAACCTCCGCGGACTTGCGGTCTCGCCCTGGCGGCGGTGCTCCCAAGGGCCGCTCTGGCTTACCGCCAAGGTGCTGGCCGGGCCTCACGTCGTACAAGCGACCATGGCGCAAGCACCGTGGGCGCAGAACCGACGGGAACACTGACCGTATCGATCGACGGCCCGATCGTCAGTACCGGAACCGCGCCAAGTACCGGGCTATCAGGTGTTCTCGCACCAGCCGCGGGGCATCACATCATTACGGTCGCCTACAGCGGAGAACCGGGCACGTTCATGGATCCCGCGTACGACCCCAGCACCGCCTCACAAGACTTACTCGTCAACTCACTGTCGACGCCGAGCCCGGCGGGACGGTTGAGGAGTTGGCGGGTTTCCCGATTTGTTGCCATTCGAGTGCTCGCAAGCGAATGCTCGCGATCCGTCGATCCCGAGCACGGCGCTCGCGGGTGGCCGGCGCGCATATGAATAGATCTCGACGGTCCTAGACCCATCCGGAACTGTCGATGTGCGGATATTCGGTGGGCGGTTCCGCCCGCTGGTGTTTCAACGGGCGGAACCTAAGCTTCGCCGGGTCCCGGGACTGGGCGAAGCTTGTTTGTGCCCTCCGACCTATCGGATGGGTCGCGGACGTTTGCGCGGCGGTAGGGGAAGCGCGCCGGTGTCGGCGACTTCCCTGGAGACGTCGTGAAGTTTACGTCCGGTGTGTTGGCTCGAAACTCTGAGTAGGTTGAAGGCGTCGTCTCGGGTCACCTTGTATCGGGCCATGAGGATGCCCATGGCGACGCCGATGTCAGTCCGATTTTCCAGTGCGGCGCGGAGATTGTTCGCCTGTTCATGGGCTCGTGCACTGGCCAGCGCCAGTGACCCGTAGGTGGCGAGAAGAACCCCCAGTGTTTCGGCGTCATCGTCGAAGGCGTCCGGTTCCCGGGAGTACATGTTGAGTCCGACGAGGAGCTCGTCATTGTCTTCGAGATATAACCGGATTGACAGCATGCTGAGCACGCCGGTGGCCTCGAACGCTCGGCGACCGAACTCTGGCCAGCGGGGATCAGTGCGCAGGTCGCCGGTGCGGAAGTTGCGGTGCTCCAGCACGGCGTCCACGCAGGGTCCGCTACCCAGCTCGTATTGAATGGCATCGGTCTGTACGGACAGCTCACCCGTGGCCACCGGGGTGGCGAACTTGCCCCCGCTTACCCGCGTGATGCCAGCTTCTTGGGCGCCGGGCAGCTGCGCGCCGAGGGTGGTCAGCGCCACAAACGCGTCGCTAACCGCTTCCAGGGACAGCAATCGACGAGAAATGTCTATGTAGGTAGCGGCCAACTCCGGCACTGGCTCGCTACTGGTCATGACAACAGAGGGATACGCATGGCTGGCCTCAGTCCTGAGATGCTCGAAGGCTGAGGTACACGGACACGCAGCGGTGCCTCGAGACGGGAGGCGCTGGTTTCGCCAAGATCCTCACCTTACCCCGCACGCCGGTCTCGGTGGCGTAGCATCCTGTCTACGATCTTCTGCACGGAGATTGACCGTCTTGTCGCAGCCCGAATCACGAGGTATCGCGACTACAAACCGGCTGACCCTTAGGTCATCATGGATATCGCCAAACACGAACGCCTCGACGGCTCTTATCTGCTCGTCCTCGCCGGCGAACTCGACCTCCAGACCGTTGATGAGGTCCGGGTGGCCGGTCTCAGCTTGATCCAGCACGACGGCTGCACCAGCCTCGTCATCGACCTCATGGATGTCTCATTCATTGATTCAACAGGTCTGGGGACACTGATCGCGCTACGCAACGCAGCCGCCGCCGTCACCCTGCCTCTCAGCTTGCAGGACCCCTCCGACCGGGTTACGCGGCTGCTGCAACTCACTGCGCTCGATCAGGTATTCGACATCAAGCTGACACTCGCCTAGCGGGTACCGCTAGTCCAACGCCATCCTCGCGGGGCCCAACGATCATCCGGAATTGCCGCCGTCCGCGCGCGGCCCGGCCAACGCAGAGCTGCCGATGAGCGCGTACCTCTCGGGATGCTGAAAAGATCACCCCCATGCGATGGAGACGGCAACGAGTGGTCGAGCTACCCGATGACCCGATTGGCGAGGCCTACGACCCGGATCTGGATGACGGGATCGTTGCCGAAGCCATCCGGCGGCTGACCGCCGCTTCCTTGATGTCGTCGATTTCCGGTGTATGCGAGGAACAGCACGACGGGATCGGCACCGAGTTCGTCGTCGTCGAGTTCGTCATCGAGCCAAGCTCCGAGGTGAGGAGTGCCCTCGTTGGTGCTCTCCAGGGGCTGGATTTCGAACTCCGCAAGATGCCTCCGGGTTACGGAATCCTCTACAGCTCGAAGCCATAGAGCACGGAGTCGTCGAAGCCCGTCGCTATCCGCAGATGCCGCCGTCCGTGCGCAGTAGGAGTGCGGTTTCGACGTCCGACGGAACGGGCATGACAGTCAGAGTGTTCCTGGCCTCCCAGCGCGAGAAGGCAGCCCGCACCTCCGCGTCTACCCACTTCAGGTGGGCCGCTCTGTCCGGCGCGATGGCCATTGCAGCCCTGTTGCTCTCAATCTTCGTTGAACGCGCCTTCGAGGTAGGCGTGGTTGTCTTTGCCGTCCTGGCGATTGGTTCCCTGGTTCGGGGGATCAACAAACGGCAGCAGACTGACCCAAGCGTCTGAGCGACCCGAACCGAACATCCGCAATTGCCGCGTCGCGGTTACTTGGTGACGAGGAACAGACACAAGATGACGAGGCCCATCAGGGCCAAGCCGGCAACCTGGTGCCGGGTAACCGCCTGCATGTAGCGCTCGCTGACGTCGGTGGGCACCGTGACAGGGAGCTTCGACTGATCCACGGCTCGCAGGGGGTGTCCACGCGTGACAATAAGGAAGCTGCCGAGAGCGATGCCGAGGAACACACTCAGCCCGGCTCCAGCATTGGAATCGATTGCTCCAACGATTGCGATCGTGACGAGGTAGAAGCCTCCTACGCCTGCCGCCAGCCCGAGAGCCATCCTTCGCGGCAGATCGCGCACCAGCGCGAAGGTCCATGCCGCCAGCAGCGCAACACCAAATAGATAGGCCCAGACCACAGCGCGAGCATTCCACAACGGCCGTAGCCCAAGACGCCCGCAATTGCCGCGTCGCGGACGGCTACGCTCGACCGCAATTGCCGCGTCGCGGACGGCTACGCTCGACCGCAATTGCCGCGACGCGGACGGCTACGCTCGACCGCAATTGCCGCGTTGGGGGCGCGGTCATGCCGACTTCCGGATTGTGACAAGCCCATCGGTGCGTTTGAAGCGTGGCGTCTCGCGCTCGGCGCGATGATGCCGATACTGCGGGGGTGGACGCCCTCTTTCTCGCACTGGGGGTCGGCTCGCTTGTCGGATTCTCGCTATCGCTCGCCCGTGACCTGCCATGGCGAGTGGCTCGATCCATCCTGTGGTACTTCCCGATTCCGGCCCTGTTGGTCATCGCGCTCACGGCCGGATTTGGTGGCCTTGATGCTGCTGCTGGCATCGCGCTTTGCTTCTTCCTGCTGACTGGGTCGTTTCTCCTGGTGACGGGCGGGCACGTGATTCGAATGATCAGTGAGGAGCGGCTGTTCGTGACGATTCCCGACGATGTCCGGGCCAAGTACATGCAGCACGTCACTCGCTATCAACTTGCGGGATCTGCTCTCGTCCTCGGACTCTTCGCGCTCGTGTACATCGTGTAGTCGAACCAGGCTTCCGCCCATGCCGCCGATGGCGCGCAGGACCCGTCGATCTCGCGCGGCCCTCGAGCCGTGGCGGCCGAGCAGATCGATCGATCCCGGACGCGACAACCCATCCGAAAACCTCACACGTCCTGGTCGCTAGGACCGCCTGGTGAGCCAGTTTCCATCTCCTCGACCGCCTCGGTGAGTACGGCCAGCCAAGTCTTGCCGTCGGCAATTACGCGTTCGACCTCCTCCTGGGACACCGGAGACGCAGGCTTCTTCGAGCCGCGCTTGGCGGTGAGCAGCCACCCGTCCTCGGTGATCCCATCGCCGACTAGTCCTCCGTGAGCGAACCGATCACGGAGCTTGTAGACCGCGCGGATGCCTTGCTCGACGGTGGCGGCAGCCTCATCGCCGCTTCGGTCCAGTAGCTCGCGAAGGATTTGCAGCTGGCGCTCCCTGCTGAGCTTGCTCAGGACGACGTCGGTCAGCTCCTCACGCGCTTCCACCGTGGTCGCTAGCTCAGCAGCGATGAAGGACTCGATCGTTCCGACCAGGGCCACCTCAAGTGCGAGCAGCTCACCGACGGTGTGGCCGTAGAACGTCTTCAGGAGGAGCTTCCCCAGCATCTCGCCGATCTGGGCTCCGGGCGGTGTCGTCACGTCCCCACTATGCGGCAGCAGGCCCGCACCTCGCGAACACGTTTGCGCGCACTGGCTAGATCGGCGCGGGATTGTCGATCACGAGTTGGCGCATCTCTTCGACCGCCACCCAAGTGTCGTAGGCTCCCGCCGCGTCAGTCATTAGACGGACTCCTCGAACGTGATGATTTTTATCTCGCTCTTGGTCCCTGGGCGGGGGGAGCGAAGCCTTTTGACCCCCTGCGTTAGCAAGGGGGAAGCCCGCTCGTGGCTCTCGGCCCACAGCCAGTTGATGAGCGCGCCTCTGCATAGCAGTACCGCGTCGTCACCCACTTGGCGGTCGGCCGTAGATCGCTGACTCAGCATCGCTGCTCCCGGTGGCTGGTCATAGTCCAAGAGCCGCTCACCGTGAGTGATATTGCTGCGGGTCTCGTAGAGCCTTTCCACCCTTCTCCCGCTCGGAGCTCCTGGCGCATACGTCGTTAGGAACGAACGGAAGAGCTTGGTGGGGCCGTCGGGCAATGACCGCTCAGGACCTTCAGTCGCCAGGCACTCGATAGCGTTGACGAGGGCCGCGAGATGTAGCGACTGCGATTGAGTCCAGATCGTGCCCGCCAAATGGTGCCAATAGCACGCTCTCAGAAACCGCAGCCGCGTTTCACGAGACAGAGCCTCAAATCTAGCGACCAGTGAACCAAGATCGCTCGGCACAGAAAGGACGTCGGAACGTGTATCGAGGTCGGACGGATCGTAATACCTGGCGGATTCCACTGATCTGATCTCGCCGACCTCCCCCGCGTAGGCAGGAAGACCGTCAACGAGATCCACAAAGTCGGGCACAAAGTACCCCTCCTGTGACCACACCGGTGATGGGACCGATCCCGCGTCACCGAGCGTGGCCAGCGGGATCACCCATCGGTGCCTTACCCGACTTCCGATGGCGCTGATCCGGGGAACAAGGAGCAGATCCAACAACAGGGCAAGCTCGTAGGCTCGCCGCGAGGATCTGAGCCTTCGAATCTGCCAATTCGGCGAGTCGACGAACGCGAGGTCCAAAACGAACGGATGATCGCCCATCATCACTCCAGGTCGAGGGGCCTCGACTGGCGCGGGTCCTATGCGGACCTCGTTAGCGTATTGCCACCACCCTTCGACTGGCCGCCCGCAGAACATCAACTGACGAGAGACTTTTTTAGTTGCAGGCTCGATAACTTCTCTGCGAATCGCTGCTTCAAGCGTCTCTTCGAGGCTTGCCGTACTTGCGGCTCCGGCATAGGCGCTCTCGATCCGCCCCTCCCGGTAGACAACCGTAATTGCAAGATCATCATTGCTGGTTCGATATTCCACCTCGTTCGCCAAGAATTGTGCGCCGCGGGGCAATTGGGACGAGAGGATGATGGACAGCTCATCCTCGTCTATTTCACCAATGTGGAGTACATCATTCAAGGAGCGCCGCTTGCCCATCTGGATATCCTATCTGACTATTTGCGAGCCGCATTCTATTTCATCAGACCCGGCGCTTCTTGTCGACATCCAACCAATGTTCTACTCGGCCTACCACTCACGCTTTCGTAGCACTAGGGCGAGAGAGGCGAGGTCTGAACCAGATCGTCAGCGACCCATCACACAGAAGACCCGGACGCGAGTGGGGACCTCATGAACGTTGCGAGGTCCTAACGGGCGCGCATGCTGCGCGAGTGGTCGGGCGTAAAGGTCGTGGTTGATGCACATTTCCTTCTGAGCGCGGGTCCGAAACCTCGGCCTGCCTCCAGTCTCGGAGCGCATAACAGCGCCCGCCGAGGGTCGACTCGCAAGATCGGCCTGCACAGAGTCGGCGATCACGCGGTTCTGGGCGCCGCCTCGACCAAGACCGGTCGCCGAGCGCATAACGGCGCCCACGGGAGCCGAACCGGTCGAGCCAGCCGCGCACCTACTCGGCGATCTGGCGCCTCAGCTAAGAGTGCGCATCCAGCCACTCCCCAAGCAGCTCGATGCCTGTGGTGAGGATCCGAGCGTCCCCGGCAAAGCACAGGCGGATGAACTTGCCTCCGTTTACCTTGTCGAAGTCGATGCCTGGCGCCACCGCAACGCCGGTCTCCTCCAACAAGCGCGCACCCCAGGCAAGCGAATCGTCGGTCCAGCGACTGACGTCGGCATAGACATAGAAAGCACCATCGGCTGGGGCGATCCGGTCTATGCCGATCTCAGCCAGCCCGTTGATGAGCAAGTCGCGATTGGCCTTGTAGCGGGCCACGTTGGCATCAAGCTCGTCGTAGCATTCGAAGGCTCGCACCGCGGCTTGCTGGGAGAGGGTCGGAGGGCACAAAGCGAAGTTGCCAGCCAGCTTGTCCACCGTGTCGATCAGCTCGTCGGGCACCAATAACCAACCCAGCCGCCAGCCGGTCATAGAGAAGTACTTCGAGAACGAGTTAACAACTATGGATTTCCGTGCGTTTGGCACCGGTTGCTGCACGTGCGATGGTGGGTTCTCATTGGAGAAGGAGTTCACCACGATGCACTCGTGCCCGCTCGCCCAAGCGGTGGTTGCGGCCCCGTTGTAGGTGATGCCGTGATAGATCTCGTCGCTGATGAACTGCACGCCGTTGGCCTCACACCAGCGCACGATCGCATCCAACTCGTTCGCATCGACCATTGTGCCGGTCGGGTTGGCCGGGCTGGCCAGGATCACCGCGGTCGGCCGGACCTCGAGCGCCTGCAGATCGGCCAACCGCAACGCGAACCGCTCCGCCGTATCGATCTCGACCACGGAAATGCCCATGGCGGTAAGCATGTTGCGGTAGGCCGGGTAACCCGGGCGGGTGACGGCGACGGTGTCCCCCGGGGCCAGGGTGGCCAGGAAGGCCAGGATGAAACCGCCAGAGGATCCGGTCGTCGCGATGATCGAGGACGGGTCGACCTCGACGCCGTAGTGGCTCGCGTAATGACCGGCGATCGCCTCCCGCAGCTCCAGCAGACCGCTCGCCGGGGTGTAGCCGAGCAGCTCACGGTCGAGGGCCTCGTGCGCAGCTCGCCGCACCGCCAGCGGGGCGCCGGTCGAGGGTTGGCCGGCTGACATGTCGTACACCGGCAACCCCAGGCTGCGGCGGTGTTCGGCGGCGGCCAGCACGCGCATCACGTAGAAGGGCGGGATCTCGATCTCCGGTGCACGGCTGGTCACGCTGCGACGGTAACCTGCCGCCGTGAGCAGCATCGAGCCGGTCGACGCGGATTCCTACGACGATGACCTTCAGTTGGCGCTGCACCTGGCCGATGCTGCCGACGTGATCACGACCAGCCGCTTCGGGGCCGTCGACCTGGTGGTCGAGGCCAAACCCGATCTGACGCCGGTCAGCGACGCCGACCGCGGGGTGGAGCAGGCGATCCGGGTCCGGCTGAGCGAGCAACGGCCGGCCGACGCGATCTCCGGCGAGGAGTTCGGCGCGGACGGATCCGGCGATCGACGCTGGGTGATCGACCCGATCGACGGGACCAAGAACTTCGTCCGCGGGGTGCCGGTATGGGCCACCTTGATCGCCCTGCTTGACGGCCCCGACGCGGTGGTGGGCGTGGTCTCGGCGCCGGCATTGGGTCGGCGCTGGTGGGCCGCTCGAGGGCAGGGTGCGTGGACGAGCGCCCTCGGTCGCGAGCCGCGTCGCCTCAGCGTGTCCGGCGTCGGGCAGCTCGAAGACGCGAGCCTGTCCTACGCGTCCTTGAGTGGCTGGGCCCGGCTCGGTCTGCTCGAACCGTTCGTGGCCCTGACCCAGCGGGTCTGGCGCAGCCGGGCCTACGGCGACTTCTGGTCCTACATGCTGGTGGCCGAGGGCGCGGTCGACGTGGCCGCCGAACCCGAGCTGTCGCTGTGGGACATGGCCGCCCTCGCGCCGATCGTCACCGAGGCCGGCGGAGCCTTCACCGGGCTGGACGGCAATCCAGGCGTGCATCAGGGCAACGTGGCCGCCAGCAACGGACGCCTGCACGAGCAGCTGCTGGCCGCCCTGCGCTGACTCCGCTAGTCGACGGCCGGCCGCACGTGCTCGATGATCGCCCGGGTGTCGACGCCACGCGGCAACGTGCCGAACGCGATGCCCCAGTCACCGCCCAGCCGCGAGGCGCAGAAGGCGTCCGCGATCGCGGACGGAGCGTGGCGCACGAGGAGCGATCCCTGCAGGGTCAGCGCGACCCGCTCGACGACGCGGCGGGCTCGGTACTCCAGGTCGTCGACGTCCGCACCCGGCGCGAACTCCTTGTGCAGCCAGGCAATCGCCTCGTCCAATCGCGGGTCGGCGCCGGCGGACAACGACAGCTCGGCGAATAGCGCCGTCACCGACTCGGGCTGCCGCAGCAGGGCCCGCAGCGTGTCCAGGGCGGCGACGTTGCCCGACCCCTCCCAGATTGAGAGCAGCGGCGCCTCGCGGTAGACCCGCGGCATCCCCGAATCCTCGACGTAGCCGTTGCCACCGAGGCACTCGAGCGCCTCACCCGCATGGACGGGCCAGCGCTTGCAGACCCAGTACTTGGTGGCGGCCAACGCCACCCGACGGAACGCGGCCTCGGCGTCGTCGCCGCGTCCGGCTCGATCGACCGCACCGGCCAGGCGCAGCACGACGCTGGTCGCGGCCTCGGACTCCAGGGCCAGGTCGGCCAGCACGTTGGCCATCGCCGGCTGGTCGACCAGCGCCTTCCCGAACGCCCACCGGTGCCGGGCGTGATGCACGGCCTCGATCACCCCACGGCGCATGCCGGTGGCCGCCCCGATCGCACAGTCCAGCCGGGTCATGTTGACCATCTCGATGATGGTCGGCACGCCGCGTCCCTCGGCCCCGACCAGCCAGCCCAGCGCCTGCTCGTATTCGATCTCGGCCGAGGCATTCGACCGGTTGCCGAGCTTGTCCTTGAGTTGCTGCAGCCGGATCGGGTTGCGGGCGCCATCCGGGAGCACGCGCGGCACCAGGAAGCAGGACAACCCACCCGGCGCCTGCGCGAGGGTGAGGAACAGATCCGAAGCCGGGGCGGAAGTGAACCACTTGTGCCCGACCAGGCGGTAGCTGCCATCAGCGTTCGGCGTCGCCGTGGTGGTGTTGGCCCGGACGTCGGAACCACCCTGCTTCTCGGTCATCGACATGCCGGCCAGCAGACCGCGCTTGCCCGCGGCCGGCATCGAGCGCGGGTCGTAGTCACGGGTGGTAAGCAGCGGTTCAAAGGCGGCGGCCAGGTCAGGGTTGGCCCGCAGGGCGGGAACAACCGCATAGGTCATGGAGATCGGGCACAGATGCCCGGCGTCGGCGTGGCCCCAGACGAACTCCTTGGCCGCGCGGGCCACGTGCGCGCCGGGACGCACGTCGGCCCACGGAGCGGCGTGGATGCCGTGGCGCACCGCGACATCCATCAGTTGGTGATAGGCCGGGTGGTACTCGACCTCGTCGATCCGGTGGCCGTAGCGGTCATACGTGTGCAGCACCGGCGGGTTGACGTTGGCCAGCCGGCCCCACTCCAGCGCCTGCGCGCTTCCGCTGAGCCGACCCAGTTCGCCCACCTCGGCGCGCGCCCAGCCGGCGCCTTCGCGAGCCAGACCGTCTTGCAACGTCGGGTAGTCCGCCGCGTCGAAGTCGATCAGCGGCGGCGGCTGGTTGAAGGCGTCATGGGTCGTGACGGGAACTCCTCTACGCGGTGGTGCGGCCTCGCTCGATGAACTCGACCACCTGCTGCGCGACGATCCCCAGCGCGCCGCTTACCGACGGGATGTAGGCCCCGTCGTCGCCGACGATCGGCTCGGCCGTGTTGACCGTGGCCCCGAACGGGGTCGGCCAGCCGCGCAGCGAGTGCACCGTGGAGCGCAGCGACACCAGCGCGGTGCCGCAGGCCTGCCAGCCCGCCGCCGAGATGATCGTGCCGACCGGGCGCCCGTCCAGGTAGGGCCGCTCCTTCTTGCTCAGTCCCTCGAGGTGGTCCAGGCCGTTCTTGACCAGGCCGGAGAGCCCGCCGTGGTAGCCCGGGCTGCCCAGGATGACGCCATCGGCCTTGGCCACCGCTTCGAGCAGGCGATCGGCGTGCGGGTCGTACTCGGCGTAGTAGTCGTACACCGCCAACTGGGAGAGGAACTCCCCGCCGAACAAGATCGTCTCGACGCCCTTCGCGGCAACCGCGTCGAGCGCATGGACCAGGAGCTTCTCGGTCGTCGAGCCGGGGCGGTTGGACCCGCCGATGCCGACTACGAGGGGGGGCGTCATCCAGATTCTCCCGAGTGAAGTTGGGTCGATTTCCAGTGCCGCGCTAGCGTACCGGGCTCGCCTCTGGTAATCGGAAGGCATGAGCCTTGAGCGCGCGACCGCCCCCGATCCCTATTCCTTCCTCCCACCCGTGCCGTCCTTCGACGTGCAGAGCGCGGATTTCGCCGCCGGTGGACGGCTGAGCCACACGCAGGTGCACGGTGACGCCGAGCCCGACGGCGGGAACAGTTCGCCCCAGCTGAGCTGGTCCGGCGCCCCCGCCGGCACGAAAAGCTTCGCCGTGACCTGCTTCGATCCGGACGCACCGACCCCGTCCGGCTTCTGGCACTGGGTACTGGTCGATCTGCCCGCATCGACCGCGTCACTGCCGCGCGGGGCCGGCCGAATCGACGGCGAGCTACCTGGTGCGGCCTTCCACGTCCGCAACGACTACGGCACTCGCGACTTCGGCGGTGCGGCCCCACCGCCCGGCGACGGCGAGCACCGCTACTTCTTCGTCGTCCACGCGGTCGATGTCGAGCACCTCGATGTCGACGCCGACGCCTCACCGGCGGTCGTCTCGTTCAACCTCGTGTTCCACACCTTGGCCCGCGCCACCGTTATCG
Source organism: uncultured Actinomycetes bacterium (assembly GCA_963828015.1). Lineage (GTDB taxonomy): Bacteria > Actinomycetota > Actinomycetes > Mycobacteriales > Jatrophihabitantaceae > CAVPUA01. The sequence goes on along the minus strand of CAWHCD010000006.1, from coordinate 5,704 downwards.
GGGTATTCGGGCATTAACGTCCCGCGGGCAAGAAAGCCCAGCTAGCACCTTCCCGACAGCGCGACCCGGGCGTACGGTGGCCGGTAAGGGCCATTTCGTGTTGAAGTTTTCTCCAGCAGAGAGTCGAAGCCGATGCCGCAGCCGTCTACTCCAGCCCGGCCGCTGCTCACCCCGGCCGAGGTCGCCCAGCTGTTTCGGGTCGATCCCAAGACCGTTTCCCGGTGGGCGAAAGCCGGCAAGCTCACGTCGGTCCGGACCCTGGGTGGCCACCGCCGCTACGACGCCGACGAGGTCGACCGGCTCTACGCCGAGCTGACCTCCCCCGCCGACTAGCGGCGTTAGCTCAGACCGGCCAACGGCAGGGTCGCGGCGATCTCGTCGATCGCTTCGGCCAGCGCGACGTCGCGTGCGGTGACCCCGCCCGAGTCATGGGTGGTCAGGGAGATGTCGACCCACCGCCAGCGCAGGACCAGATCTGGATGGTGATCGAGCTCCTCGCAGACCGGCGCCAGCCGGCTGACGAACTCGGCCGCGGTCGGGAAATCGGCGAACTCGATCGAGCGGGTCAAGGACGCCGAGGTGCCCGACCAGTCGGGGTTGAGTGTGCCCAACGCCTGTTCGCGCTCCACGTCGTCGAGCAACCTTCGAGACATCTTCGAACTCCTTCGCCCACTCGCTGGCGCCGCAGTTGGCATCGTTGCGAATGTAGCCCCCGGCTACGCTGCAGCTGTGAATGACCGCCTGGTGTGGATCGACTGCGAGATGACCGGCCTTGACCTGGCCCGCGACGCGCTGATCGAGGTGGCGGTCGTGGTCACCGACGCTGACCTCAAGCTGCTCGACGAGGGCCTGGACATCGTCATCCACGAGGCCGACGACGTGCTCGACACGATGCTCCCGGTCGTCGAGCAGATGCATGCCTCCTCCGGACTGACCGAGGCGGTACGGGCGTCGACGGTCACCTTGGGCGAGGCCGAGACCGCCGTCCTCGAGTACGTGAAGAAACACATTCCCGAGCCGCGGACGGCGCCGCTGTGCGGCAACTCCATCGGCACCGACCGCGGCTTCCTCACCCGGGACATGCCCGAGCTGGACGCGCACCTGCACTACCGGATGATCGACGTCTCCTCGATCAAGGAGCTGGCCCGCCGCTGGTACCCGCGGGTCTACTTCGCCCAGCCGGCCAAGGGGCTGGCCCACCGCGCGCTCGCCGACATCCTGGAGAGCATCCAGGAGCTGGCCTACTACCGGCAGGCGCTGTTCGTCGACCAGCCCGGACCGACGATCGAGGACGCGCAGGCGGCGGCCAAAGCCGTCCTCGACGCGCCGCTAGACTACCGGCGGCTCGGCGTCGAAGCGCCGGACATGGTGGGTGTAGCTCAGCTGGTAGAGCACTGGGTTGTGATCCCAGGTGTCGCGGGTTCGAGCCCCGTCACTCACCCCATGGCAACGCCGGGTGGCCCTCGACTATCGAGGGCCACTCCATTGTGAGGGGAATGGCCTGATGCAACCGCACTCCATCGACGCCGGCCAACCTGCGGCTGATCACGACGCGTCCTCGCCGTCGCCTGCGGGCTGACCGTCGCCAACCTCTACTACGCCCAGCCCCTGCTGCAGCTGCTCAGCACGGACCTGCACGTCAGCCAGGGCACCGCGGCGATCGTGGTGACGGCGACCCAACTCGGCTACGCGCTCGGCCTGGCGTTCGTCCTCCCGCTGGGCGACCTGTTCGAGAACCGCAGGCTCGTCTGCCGGACGCTTGATCGGCACGGCGCTGGCCCTGGCCGTCGCGGCCGCCGCGCCGAACTTCGGGGTGTTCCTGGCCTGTCTCGGTGCTCGTCGGGACCACGTCGGTCGTGGCCCAGATCCTGGTCCCATTCGCCGCCCATCTCGCCCCGGACGACCAGCGCGGGCGGGTCGTCGGCGGGTGATGAGCGGGCTGCTGCTGGGCATCCTGCTCGCCCGCACGGTCGCCAGCCTGGTCGCGGCCGCCTGGGGCTGGCGGACGATCTACGCCATCTCGGCCGGCTGATGATCGTGCTGTCGTTCACGCTGTGGCGGCTGCTGCCCGAACGGCGGCCCGAACATCACGACGGCTACGGATCGCTGCTGGCGTCGGTCGCCCGCCTGATCGTGCGAGGAACCGGTGCTGCGCCGGCGGGCGATCTGCCAAGCGCTGATGTTCGGCGCGTTCTCGGCCTTCTGGACGTCGATCACCTACCAGCTCATCGACGTCAACCATCTGTCCCAGACCGAGGTCGGCCTCTTCGCGCTGGTCGGCGCGGCCGGGGCCGCGGCCGCACCACTGGCCGGACGCTTGGCCGACGGCGCGCTTGGCCAACGGCGACCGGGGTGGCATCGCGCTGGGCGTCGTCGGCGATGGTCATCGCCGGTCTCGGCGCCCACGAGCTGGTCGTGCTGGCGATCGGCGCCGTGCTGCTCGATCTGGCCGTGCAGGGTCATCAGGTGCTCAGCCAACGCGAGATCTACGCGCTGCGGGCGGACGCCCGGGCCCGGATCAACACCGTCTTCATGAGCACCGTCTTCATCGGCGGGGCGATCTGCTCGGCGATCGCCGGCTGGCTCTACGAACACCACGGTTGGGCCGCCGTCTCCGCCTTCGCGCGCCTGCCTGCCCGCCGTCGCCCTGGTGATCTGGGCCTACGGCCGGATCGTGGCCGAACCTCGCGAGCCGCGCCGCCGCGGCACGGCATAGGCCTCGGAGCAACAGTCCGCGCGGGCTGGTAACGTTGCCTCCCGGCTCGCCGTACGGCGAGCTACGCGCCGTTAGCTCAATTGGCAGAGCAGCTGACTCTTAATCAGCGGGTTCGGGGTTCAAGTCCCTGACGGCGCACCACAGCCTAGGAAATATGCGACCTAGAGGCACACCTTACGCGGGCGGTTGCACCGGACTCCCCCCGCTTGCGGACCCCGCCGACGCAGAGGACCCCGTGTCGAGCCATGGCCACAGTTTGGCCGCAAATTCGCCATATGCCTTCATTCTTGATGTACGAGACCCGCGGTTACGCCGCGTGGCGTTCGCTGTTGATCGACTGCATTTAGTGCGCGGTCCGGAGCGTGCGAATCATCGGTCTGGGGCACGTGATGTGTCCTGGTTTTCAGGGCTTCACAGCTGAGGCGATCTGAGGTGCTCGGGTGTAAATGTTCTCGGACTACCGGGGGTCTGGTCAGGCAGAGGTCCTCAGGGTGCGGCTCCGGGAGGGGCGAGCGCCACCTGGGCGGTGGTGCGTGATTCGCAACGGCCTCGTTCGCACCGATACGCGATTATCGCCGGGAATCTATAGGGCAAATGCCCGATGTGCATCCGCCGGGCACTGCCTAGCGTTCGTCCAACTCGGACCAACGTTCGATTCCACCTTGGACCAAGGGGTCACGATGCAGGGATCCTCATCCAGCCGACGTCACCCGCCGACGGGCCCTGAGGGCGCATACCGCGCTCTTTCGTCTCTTGAAGGCGGCCCCAACGCGGCGGCTGGTGGCGGCATTCGCGGTGATGGCGGCCGTCGCGGCGGCTGCGACTCTGTCGGCGCCGGGCGCGGCTGCTGCTGCGCCGCCGGCCACCCGGATCAGCGCTTTCGTCACCGCTGGCGGCGATCTGGTCCGGACGTTCGGATGGACGATCGCGCAGAGCGTCTCGCCTCCGACATTGACCTTGCCGCAAACGGCAAGCGGCACGGTGCAATCCACGCTCGCAGTGACCCGAAACGCAGGCGCCCTGTCCGGTGACGTCGCAGGCCAGGTCTGCGTGCAGAACCAGGGCGCGGCGCCGACCCAGGGCCTTTCCATCTCGCTGGGGTTGCATCGTGTCGGTTCCGCGGCGGTGCTGGCCGCGACGACGATGCCGATCGGCGCGCAGCTGGCGTCTCGGGGGTTCGGCTGCTACAGCTACCAATTGGCCGTGCCATCGGCGCTGGCTGCGCCGCTGGCGTTGTTCGAAGTCAGCGCCACGGTGAACATCACGAACAACGCCGACCCCAAGGCGCTGACGGAATCAACGCTCGCGCTGCTTCCACTGTTCGCCTCGGCGAAGGATGCGAGCGTGCACGTGAGCGACAGCTCGGGACGGGTGTTCTCCTTCAACTCCAGCGGATCAAAGATCTCTTCGACGACCTACAGCTGCGACCAGGACCAGGGCACGCACACCGCGACAGCGACGATCGCCGAGACCGGTCAAACCTCGTCGGCGACCGTGGACGTCCTCTGCCAGGACCCCGATCTGACTATTGCCGCGACCCACGCACCGACCACGTTCCAGGCCGATAGCGGCGGCGTCTACACGCTCACCGTGACCAACAACGGGACCGCCTCGACGAGCGGCACGGTGTCGGTGCTCGACGAACTACCCGCTGGACTGACCGCGACCGGCATGAGCGGACCGGGCTGGAGCTGTTCCACGACAACCGGACAATGCACCCGCACCGACAGCCTCCCCGCGGGCAGGCGCTACCCACCCGTGCAGATCAGCGTCAGCGTCGAACCCTCCGCCCCGGCCCAGGTGACCAACATCGCGACTGTCACCGGTGGCGGCGACCTCACCCCAGCCAACGACCAAGCCCAAGACCTCACGACCATCGCGTCAGGTTTTGATCTCGCCGTGACAATCACCGATAACAGCAGTTCCGTGGTACCTGGCACAACGATCCACTACACGGTGGTCGTCACCAACTCGGGCCGGCCGACGCCCCGGGGAGACGCTCTCGGATCTGGTGCCGCCGGGCATGTCGGCAAGCTGGTCGGTGGCCTCGCTCAGCGGGGGAGCATCAGTGTCGGCAACTTCCGGCGTGGGCAGCCTCGCTCAAGTTATGGACCTGCCCGCCGGATCGAGCGTGACCTACCTCATCGACGCGTCCGTGGCCGCTGACCGAACCGGCACCCTGGTCGAGACAGCAACCGTGTCCCCTCCCGGCAAGGACTTGAACCCGTCGAACAACACTGCGACTGACGTCGACACCCTTACGCCACAGGCTGATCTGGCCGTCCAGGTGTCTGACAACGGGCCGCCCGCAGCAGGGCAGGACCTCAGCTACGTGATCGTGGTGCAGAACAACGGCCCATCCGCCGCGCTCGGCGCCCCGTTCGAGAACCTGCTTCCGGCTGACCTGAGCTCAGCGATCTGGACGTTCGTGGCGGGCAGCCCCGGCACCGCCACCTCGACATCGGGCACCGGGAACATCGAAGACCACGCTAAACCTCCCAGCCGACAGCTCGGTGGTCTTCAACGTCGAGGGCGAACTCGACCCCAGCGCCACCGGCACACTCAAAGACACCGCAACCGTTACCCCACCAGCCGGCAACCTCGACCCGAACCTCGCCAACAATACCGCCACCGACACTCTGACCGTCGGTTCCTAGACCGCGCATCCAACCCGAAGCGGACGCTATTCGCCCACCCCCACCGGTCGATGCCTCAAGCAGATCTGATGTCGAAAGAAACGCTGATCGCCGAACGCGACACGGATAGTCACCGAGGGCGTCGAAGAACCGGTTCGCCACCGACACCACCCGGTGCTGCCCGCGCTTGCCTTCAACAATGACAACCGCCGGTCAGCGACGTTCACGTCGGCCAAGCGCATGCTTGCCCCTAACCACCCATGTTGTAGACGTTCATGCATTCTGTTGCGTAGCAGGGAATACTGCCCGATTGTGACTTGCGCTGACCGGCGATTCCGCTCCCAGCGGACTT
>CAWHCD010000005.1:0-270209 GCA_963828015.1 uncultured Actinomycetes bacterium | reverse complement strand
TCAAAATGCGGATGATGAATCTGTGCCGGGGGGGCCTACCGTCGGAATATGAACGAAGGACCTTATTTCCATGAATCGTGGTGGTCTGATCGCACCGCCTGTACGCTCCGTGCACGCCTTTTCTCAGGGGGTGCCTGATCGTGAAATCGATCCTGTGCGTCGTTGCGGCAACCGGGCTGGCGTTGGTCGGGGTCACCGTCTGGGTGCCGACCGTCGCGCAGGCGGCTCCGCTGGCCCCGGTGAACCCGGTTCGGGTCGACCTTGCCGGCCATCCGGCTAACAGCGGGTTCTTGGTCTTCGTCGAGGGAAATGTGGCGTTGAACGCGGATGAGTCCGAGGGCACCATCGCGGCGGGTGGCAACCTGACATTCAACTCGACGTACAACGTCGCGGCGGGATCGCCGCCCACGTTGCCGACGTTCACGGCACCAGGGGATGCTCAACCGACCTACCTGTACGTCGGTGGCGGAACGACCTGGACCGGTAGCCAGATTCTGCGCGTCCAGAACAGCGGGTTCACCAAGATTGCGAACGCCTCGACCGTCACGGCCCGCAATACTGACAGCAATGGCGTGTCTGGGAACTACCACATCGTCGCGCCGGGTGCGGCGTATGAGTCGATGCCTCGGATCGAAGGCACCGTTAATCAACCGCCCGCGTCGGTGTCGACCCCGGTTTCCAGCTCGTTGATCGACGTGACGGGTGCGTTCACCGTCTATCGGCAGCTGACGACCCAGATGGCCGAGTGCCCGCAGACGACGCAGCTGACCGACGCGAACGGCGGGACCGCCCCGATCCCGCAGCCGTTTGTAACGGGCGCGCGTGGTCGCCTGACCCTGACGAGCGGACAGACGAACTTTCTGCAGATGTCGACGCAGGATCTGAACAACCTGTCCGAGATCACGTTCACCAACCAGCCGACCGCGCTGACTCCACTCGTGGTCAACGTGACCGGCCCATCCTTCGACGGCACGATGCCCAATCTCGCCGGGATCAGCGGCGCGCAAGCACCGTACATTCTCTGGAACTTCCCGCAGGCCACGTCGGTCATCGTCACCGGCGGTGCCTCCATTGAAGGGACCATCTACGCCCCGAACGCCAATCTGAACTGGCGGCCCACGCAGAACGTCGAGGGAAACATCGTCGCCAAGGCGTTCACCCACGGGCCGGCCCTCGGCCGGCCGATTGGCCCGTTCGAACTTCATGACTTCCCGTTCAACACCACCGTCTCGTGCACAACGGCGACCCCGACCGGCAGCCTGACGCTTGTCAAAAACGTCGTCAACACCGGAGGCGGGACCGCGGCTCCAAGCGATTTCACCCTGCAGGCATTCGGTCCGCAGTTGGTCAGCGGGCCGGGCAACTCCCCGGCGGTGACCAACGTGATCGTGCCGATCGGCGACTACAGCCTGCGGGAGTCCGGCGGTCCACCCACGGCCGGATACCAGCCCGGGCTCTGGTCCTGTACCGGCGGAACCCTGCTCGACACCACCGTCCAAGTCGCGGCAGGCAGCACCGTTACCTGCGCGATCACCAACACCTTCCGGCCCCCGCCACCCCAGCCAACGGGAACCCTGACCCTCGTCAAACAGGTGATCAACACCGGAGGCGGGCTGGCCACCCCAGACCAATGGACGCTCGCGGCCGCCGGGCCCACACCAGTCACCGGCCCGGGAAACAGCCCCCAGGTCACCGGCGTGACCGTCGGCACCGGGGACTACGCCCTGTCTGAATCCGGGGGCACCGTGGATTACACCGCCGGGCCCTGGTCCTGCATCGGCGGAACCCTAGCCGGCTCCACCGTCACCATCGGGACCGGCGCGAACGTCACGTGCACGATCATCAATACCTACACCCCGGCCCCGTCCCCGCCCGCAGGCACCATCACCCTCCTCAAGCAGGTCGACAACACCGGCGGCGGCACCGCGACACCAACCCAATGGACACTGACCGCGACCGGCCCGGAAACCATCGCCGGCGTGACTGGCACAAGCGACGTCACCGACGTGATCGTTGGAATCGGTGACTACGCCCTCACCGAATCCGGAGGACCCAGCGACTACACCGCTAGCCTCTGGTCCTGCACCGGCGGGACGCTGAACGGTGCGACCGTCACAGTGGCCGCGAACTCAGACGTCAAGTGCACCATCATCAACACCCTCCAGCTCGCCCCGACGACACCCAGCCCCTCCACGCCCGGCGATACCGACGCGGGGGCAGGCGGCGGAACACTGCCAAGCTCGTCGTCGACAGCCACCAGCGAAAGCGCAGGCCTCGCCGCGACTGGAACCAATCTCGATCGTGCGATCTTGGCCGCCACCGCCCTCATCTCCCTCGGCGCACTGACCTTGCTTGCTACCCGCCAAAGGCGACCGCGTTCCCACTAACCATCCAGCCTCGGTGTTAGTCCACCAACGCGCCCAGGGGATCAGCCAAACGCCCGACTTTCGGCTAATGCGGATGGCTCCCTTCGCGCCGCCCCCGCCCACTCACCGGCCGAGTCCCTCGTCGAGTGCCTCCTGCAGCTGCCATCTCCCCCGATGGATCGCGCGGGGGAATGGTCCAACATGCCGATACCTATCGAACGGAGTTCAGTAGTGACAGCACCTGGAAGACCTTGGGCGTCGAGCAGGTGCATCGTCCCCGGAGGCTGGAAGACCCGGCGGGCAGCCATCCTACGCCGCGACCACGAACGCTGCCACCTCTGTCTGCACGATGGTGCTGACTAGGTCGACCACATCGTCAACGTCGCCGCCGGTAGGACGCACCGCCTCGACAACCTCGCACCCGTCCACGGCGGACTCTGTCCAACGTGCGGGCGGCGATGTCACAAGGACAAGACCGCAGCCGAGGCGCAAGCCGGGCAACGCAGGTGGTCGGGCGAGCGTGAACCCGAGGCGCATCCCGGCCGGCTAAGGCCACCGAGCAAGACATAGCCTTCAGATCCAATGGCCACTTACCGTAGTTATGTAACTACCGTAACTACCGTACGCGTAGTAACCTTACGTGGAGCACGCATCGACTATTAGCGGCGAAACGTTCGGGAGACCAGGTGCAGGACGCAAGGCTCGGCCAGCACCGCCTTCCACTGGAAGGTGATCGAGTCCGGATCGCAGAGGGCCCAGCGAAAGGGCTGATCGGAGAAGTCCTGTCCACGGACCTCCTGGCAGATTCGGTCTACGTCAAGCTATGCGTTCCCGCATTGCTGAGCGATCAGTTGCGCACGGGCATCGCCGTCGTGAGCCTGAGCAAAGTCGAAGGAATGAGCCACGAAGGGACCGCCGCAAGTGACGACCCACGGCCGCGAGGACGTGGACGTCCCCGGAGTATCAGCGATACCCAAGTCCAACGCATGCATGACCTCTACCGCACCGGCCTCTATTCGCACGCTGACATCGCCTACATCCTCGGCGTGAGCGCGAGCAGCGTCACGACCTGGCTGCGCAAACGGTCGCAGCATCAGCCAGCGATGGGCGATAAGAGGTAGCTCGGCGCCTCGGCACCCGGACATAGGGGCGGGGTACCCCTTCGACCCCTGTCTGCCCGTTTAGCAGCTCCCAAACTGCGTTCGACACTTCTGTCATTTTCAAGGAGCACCATGCAACAGCCTGCAACGCCCAGAATCCGGGCCCCGAGAGGGCTAGGTGCGTCTGGTCGGCGCCTTGGAAGGGCGTAACAAACGGCCTACGTGCTGCGCATAGACGAGATGTTTCTGCTCGAAAGCGCGTGTAAAACGGCGGATGTCGTGGCTGCGACGGGTTCGCGCAGCCCGATTGTCCACACGCAACGGGCTGGCCAGCTCTTCGGCCTCGCCGAAGGACCAGCTCCACGTCGCCGCCGCAACAGCGATCATCAAGCGGTACCTCGACTACATCACCGCCATCCCTCGGCGATGAACAGTCGACGGTCAGCGACCTGCACGTCGCCCAACCGCAGACCGAGGACCTCGCAGCGACGCAGCCCACCCAGCAGCATCGCCAGAACCGTCGCCCGGTCACGAGCGGTCCGCAGCGCCGACACCAACTGCTCGGCATGATGTTCCCCCAGTAATCCGGACTCGTTCGTTGAGAGACTGGCTCGGCTTGGCCCTTCTGAAAGGAGCCACCCGTGCCCAAGCCCTATTCGCCAGAGTCCGTCGACGAGCTCTCGACCTGATCGACTCCGGGCGCACCGTTCGCGAGGTCGCTGCAACGTTGGGGATCGCCGAGTCGTGTCTGTATGGCTGGAAGTCACGCGACCTGATCGATCGTGGGCTCAAGGCCGGCACCACGACGGCAGAGTCTGCCGAACTCGAAGCTGCTCGACGTCGGATCCGCGAACTCGAAGAAGAGAACAAGATTCTGCGCAAGGCCGCCGCGGCCGTCGAGAAGGTGGTGCCCCCAAAAGACCGGTTCCAGCTCGTCGCCGAGCTGGCCGATGACGGAGTCCGGGTCAAGCGGGCGTGCATCGAACTCGCAGTGTCACGGTCCGGGTTCTACGAATGGCGCCACCGCGCACCGTCGGCCCGAGCCATTCGCCACGTGTGGCTGACCGATCGCATCAGCGCGATCCACCAGGCCTCGCGCCAGACCTACGGCGCCCCGCGAGTCACGGCCGAACTCGTTCACTCCCACGGCGTCACGGTCGGACACAACACCGTGAGCCTGCTGATGCGCCGGGCAGGGCTAGCTGGGCTACCGCTACGCCGCAAGGCCAAACGCGTGCCGAACTCGATCACCGTGACCGACCTGGTCAGACGCGACTTCCACCGCGACGGACCAAACCAGCTCTGGGTCACCGACATCACCGAGCACCACACGAGCGAAGGCAAGCTCTACTGCTGCGTCGTCCTCGACGTCTTCTCCCGCCGCGTCGTCGGCTGGGCCATCGACTCGCGAGCCCGAGCAGACCTGGCCACCAACGCCCTCGGCATGGCGATCGACTCGCGCGGCGAAGTTGCCGGCGGCATCATCCACGGCGACCACGGAACGCAGTTCACCTCGTGGACCTTCACCAACCGCGCACGCCGAGCCGGTCTACTCCCATCGCTCGGAACCGTCGGCGACCCTTACGACAACGCGGTCATCGAATCGTTCTGGGCACGCATGCAAGTCGAACTGCTCAACCGTCAGCGCTGGCGCACCCGCGTCGAACTGGCCAACGCGATCTTCGAATACATCGAAGGCTTCCACAACCGACAACGACGCCACTCCGCCCTCGCCATGACCACACCCATACAGTTCGAGAACCGACACCGCCTCGCCGACCAGATCACCTCACCAGCGAGTCCATAAAACTGGGGAAACATCAAGGTGTCCGGGAAAGCGGGTCAGGCTCCGCCCGCCGAAACTCCCAGAACGGCAGTTCGCTTGGCAGGAAGTGCGACACCAAACCGTGAATTGGTTCCAACGGCGAACGTCGTCCATCAGGAACTTCTCGTGCCAGGCAAACCGCCCGGCATCGAAGATCGGCGAATACTCATGAAGCCGCAGCCGCTCGTCGGCCAAGCCGTGCACGCCGACGAGCATCGTCGACGGCAAACCCAGCCGCTCCAAGTCTTTCCCCCACTGCGGGAGCAGCTGACCGTCGCCTGCGAACACAACGACCTCTGGGGGCTTCGTCGGGACGTAAGCCGTGACCTCTCGAAGACCATCGAAGTCCAAACTCTCCGAGATGAGCCGTCCCACGCAGCCAACCCTAGTTGCCGATTCCGCGGACGCCTCGAAGCGAGCGTTATCTGTCGATATGTGCTCGTCCGGCAACTGGTGCCTGCGCAGACAAGCTGATAGGTCATTGCCGATAGGCGCTTGACCTAGGTGCTCGCACCGTTTCTTTCTGAGGCGTTCGTCTTCGGAGGGTTGATCGGCGATCTTCGCCGGCAACCGAGCTGCTCAGATCGCTTCGGGCTCGTGGCTCTTGAAGATGTCAGCGAGTCCGGTGATCTCAAAGATGCGCCGGACGTTCGGCTGGGCGTTCTGGACCACAACCGCATGGTGATCGCCCGCCGCGTTGCGGATCGCGATCAGCGCCCCGAGGGACGTGGAATCCATGAAAGTAACTCCGTGGAGACCGATGACGAGCGAGCCGACCGCCGGGGTCAGCGCGGCGACGCCGGCTTCCCTGAACTCCTCGGCGACGGCTAGGTCTAGTTCGCCGGTGACCTCCATGAAGGCGACGCCCTCTTTTACTGCAGTCGTGATCACCATGTCGATCCCCAGATCTGACCCGTCGGTCCGCCATTCGTTATTAGTGGCGGATGCTGCTGCGACCGCCGACACGCAGCCAGATGAGGAGCACGATGACGGCGCCGATGATTGAGCCGATGATCCCGGACGGTTGGAAGAAGCCGTTTTGGCTGTCGTGGTGGAAGATCAGATAGCCGAGGAAGCCGCCGACGAACGAGCCGATGATCCCGATGAGGATCGTCACGGGTATCGAGAGATCTTGTTTGCCGGGCACGAGTAGACGCGCGATCGCGCCGGCGATCAGGCCGATGATGATCAAGCTGATGATGAGTCCGAGCATGGGGTGTCCGTTCTGTCGTGGGCGCCGACGCGCTCATGGGTGAGCGAAGAGTCGGATGCCCGTCTCCGTCTACGACGTAACCACCCCTAGGGCGGGTGTGGTACACCCCTAGGTAGGTCTAGCGTCGATGACATGGCCGCGACCGCCGGCAGGCCGATCACCGTCGCGTTGGTCGATGACTACGACGTCGTCCTGATCGGCGTCGCCCACATGCTCGATCAGTACCGCGACCGCGTGGTCGTGGCTGAGATCGACGCCAACGAGGCGGTCGATGACGAGGTCGACATCGTGCTCTACGACTCCTTCGCCCAGCCCGAATCTGACCGCGAGGAAATAGGCGTGCTCGTCAACAACCCGCGAGCCCGACACGTCGCCGTCTACACCTGGAACTTCCACCCCGACCTCATCGCCAGCGCCCGCCAGCAGGGCGCGCACGGATACCTTTCCAAGACTCTGCCCGCCCGCGAGCTGGTCAATGCTCTGGAAGCTATCCACGCCGGCGAGCAGGTGATCAGCGACCCACCGGCACGCGCCCGCAGCGCCCCCGGCCTCGACTGGCCCGGACGCGGAGAAGGCCTCACCGACCGCGAAGCCGAAATCCTTGCCCTGATCACCCAAGGCAAGAACAACGCCGACGTCGCCGCATTGACCTACCTCAGCCCGAACACCGTCAAGTCCTACATCCGCACCATCTACCGAAAAATCAACGTCGCCAGCCGCACCCAAGCCGTGCTCTGGGGCATCAAGCACGGCTTCACCCCCGACCACCACCGCATCGACCACTGGCGCGGCGGACCCTAAGATTCGCCTTCACCGACACGAGCCCGTTCGGCCGTCACCGGCAACCACCCCGAACGCGGCACAATTGTTCATGACCCGAAGCGGGTAAAACCCCGAGGATGTAGAACCAGGAGCTTTCCCCGGCTCCTGAGGCTGGGCGACGACCACGACAGGTGCACGTCGGATGACGTCGGAATCGCCACGCGAGATCAAAACACTCGTTTCTTTCAGGAACTACCGAGCCGAGGAGCTGCCGGCTGCTCTCGACATATCGGCGTCAATATCGCCCTGCGTCACCACGCATTGATGGCTGCAGAGGCGAACGCGAGCCGTCGATATGGGTGACAGCTCAGCTCGAACGGGCCGCTCATATGAATCCTTAGGGCAGCCAGAGTCGTCCACCCGAACGCGCACTGATGAGAGGGTAGGTCGGCGGCCGGCCGATGTTCGGGGGGTTGGCCAGCGACCGCTATGGATTACGAAGTGGCGAAACGATTCCGGTGCGTCGCCCTAGCTCGAATGCGACGCCGCTGTCGACTTACGGGCCCATACGGCCGTCATCATCCAGCACTGTGTCCAGTAGTTTGGGTCGTCGAGCAGGGCTGCGGCGGCGTCGAAGGTAGTTGCATCAACTGTGCCAGAGGCGAGAACTCGGTCACGGACTTCGGCGAAGAACAGCTGGAAATATTTGGCCCCACGGTCGGTGCCTCGAATGTTCTGGACGTCGGTCGCGGCGAGTGGTGGACGTCCGAGTCCCAGGCGGCTGACCATCGCTGGGAGCTGTCGACCAATCAGCCAGTTGACGCCGTTAGCGACGCCCCAGTCGAGTAGAGGCGGTCCACGTTCTTGCCCACTGCTCCGGTTCGGTGGTCCGGGCCAGACTGAAATCGGGCTCTTGGACGAGCAGCCAGCCTCCTGGTCGTACCGCTGCGGCCATTCGCTCCAATATCGCCGGCGCGTGGTCGGCGACCTGATGGAGGAACGCTCGGCACGAGACGAGGTCGAACGCCGACTCGGGCAGGTCGGTGACGCGAATATCGGCTCGCTGCACGGTGAGGTTTTGAGCGGGAGCGAGGTTCAGCAGGACCGGGTTGATATCGATAACTGTCACGCTCCCGACAGGTCCGACCTGCTCACAGAGCCACTCGGAGATACTGCCGTTGCCGCCTCCAAGCTCCAGGCATTTCCACCCCGGGCCTACCCCGATTGTGTGCATGTACCGGCGCGTCCATGGATCGAGGATCTTGGACATGAGGTCCAGGCGTTGATACTCGACCGCATGGCCGTCATCGAGGATGTAGGTGGGCAGTTGGTCCATCGTGTGCATTCTCCGCTCCGGTCGGAACCTGCCTGGACGCATTCTATTAGCCCGATAACGGTTGCCGGCCGGCCGGACGCCTACCGGCCTTCTGCGTGACGAGCCGCAGAATCTGGCCGCGATGTGTGATCGTCAGCCACCTGCCGTTCCAACCCTTTCGTCTCGATGATCAGCCAAACCAGCACGAAGATCAAGATCGCAGCGGGCACTGCGGCCGCAGTGTTCTTGACGTGGTTGGTCGTGATAGCGCCGGCGAGTGCGCCGGCCGCGAAGGCCAGCACCACGCCACCGAAGCGCCCAGCCGGACGGGCCTCGGCTCGGCTCGGCGAGCGCACCCACCGATGCAAAGACGAGACGAACGACCGAAGGTTTCCGGTCGTCAACAGCGATGAGTACGGGGAGTCGATCAACGTACGGAATGTCGCAAACTGCAACGCCGCCACGAACGAGACGGTCGTGGTGACCAGGGCCGTCGGCGCATCATCGGGCAGCGCGGCGATGAACGCGAGCAGAGCGATCTCGACGCACAGCTCGACACGAAGTGGTCGACGCAGAAATCGCCACACCGACGGGATACCCATCGTCTCGACCACTGCGACACCGACAATGAAGGCGATGATCGGCGGTAGCCGGGTCGCGGCAGCCGACCAATCCCGATTGGCCAGATCTACGGTGAAGAGCACGACGTTGCCGGTCTGAGCATTTGCAAAGACCTGGTGCTGGACGAAGGTGAATGCGTCGAGAAAGCCACCGACGCCGGTCAGGAGTATTGCCAGCCCCAGCGACTCCGGCCGAGTCCGGATGCCGGTCATCGGCGCTCCGTGCACGCGCGCGTTAGCCGGCGACGGCATCGCTGAGATAGGCGCCCCATACTGGAAGGCTATTCGGGTGGCCGCTACATCCGCGGACCACTGGTGGATCAGGTCAAACAAGCAGTCAGGACATCGTGTAACTCGACGAGCGCGCCTTCGATCAGCGAACGACCGGGAACGGGGGGTTGAACGGTCCTCGTGCCCGGTGCCGAGCGTTGCGACGTACCCTGAGTCGGCGGGTCGCCGCACCGGGTCGAGGGAGGTCCGCGGATGAGCGCGCTGATGATTTTCGTCTTGGCTTTCCTCCTCATGGTGTTCGTCGTGGGTGTGGTCGGCGTAGTAGTCACCGTGCGCGCCATCCGCTGGTTGCGCCTCACGTTGTTCGGGCGGATCAAGGTCGGTCGTACAAGTGGTCGACGCGCGTCGGCGCAGGCGCCAAGTCGACGCCGAGGCCGGCCCTCGCTCGCCACTGTCGACACCTTGACGGCGCTGATCGTCAACCCGACGATGCTGCTACCCGCCTCCTTGCCCGGTCGCGACCGATCCTCATCTCGAGTGAGTCGTGACCTGCACCGCGACGTCGTAGAGACCAACCGGGTGCTCCAGGTCGCACGTCGTTCGGGCCGGCCCGTCTCCGACTTGGAGAGCGCAGTCGCTAAGCTCGCCGGCCACGCCACGGAACTGCACGTAGACCTCAGGACTATCGCTGCTGAGCGCGATCCGCGGGAACGGGCCCGACTGCTCGCCGCGCATGCTGAGCGAGCAGACCTCATCCGCGATTCCTGCGCCGACGTGCGGGCGTCGCTATTGCAGCGAGGATCCGCCACGAGCGAAGCGGCTCTGCGTCGGCTCGTCACTGACATCAAAGACGCTGTGACCGCGGCCCGACTTCGCGAGCAGGCGTATCGGGAACTGTCCCGCCCATAGGCCCCCGCTCAGCGCCGTGGCGGTCAGGTCTTGGCCCATCGAGCCGCGGCGAAGCCGTAGAGTCCGAAGGCGATCAGGCCGAGCGCGAGGAGCCCGAGGAGCCACGTGCCGTATGCACGGTTGGCCAGAGTTCGCAATGCACCGTCCAGGCCGGTCGATTTCGAGGGATCGACCGTGACCGCCGCATCGACGACGAGCAGACCCGCGAGGGCGAAGACAACACCGCGGGCGACTGTTCCGACGACACCCAAACGCAGCACGGTTGATCGTGTTGTCTCAGTCATCTGCGCGAGGTTCAGTTGGTGCGCGAACCTTCGGGTGACCCCCTCGACGATCATCGCAATCCCTACCCCGAGCACCACCAGGCCATGAACCCAATGAGCCATCGACCTGAGCTGTGGCTCATCAGTCTGGCGGTGTAGGTCTCTTGCTGCTGGTCCTGTCCTTGCCGTGACCCGCCACCGACAAAAGCGAAGGTCATCCCACACAGCGCGGCGTAGATGACTGCCCTAATCAAGGACTGGGTTCGCGCACCCGGCTTCGCGCCGTCACTTGCGGTCCCGAAGATGGCCTCAGATAAGCGCCACAACGCATACGGCCCCGAGCCGCATCCGAGTACCCATAACAGCGCGCTGCCGCCCGAGTGAGAGGCGAGCTCGGCCAGCGCGCCCTTCTGGTTGGCCTGCTCAGACGTGTGTCCGAGGCAGATTTGCAACGCAATGATTCCGATCGCCGGATAGACGAAGGCGCGTGCCGCGAGCCCATAACGAGCCGCGGCGGACAGCATCGGGCTATGCGCGGCCCGACGACGGGCGGGCGCCAACTGCGTCATCCCCACTGAGTACCAAAATTGGACGACAAGCATGCGGGTGCACCACCACACGGTTAGATGAGCGCATGGGGGCAGCGGAGTGGTTCCTCTCGGCGACTGAACGTGGGAATACCGCGACCAATCTCGATCGCCGCCACGGCGACGACCTTGCCTGGACGACCGGGAATGACGTCACGGTCTTGGTTCACGGATCAAGCTACTTCCCGGAACTCGCCCGCTGCGTCGCCGCGATGAGCAGCGGTGATCTGCTCATGTTCACCGACTGGCGCGGCGATCCGGACGAGATCATGGACAGCCCCGGGACAACCGAGTCTCGCAGCTGTTCTCCGCCGCCGCCGGACGCGGTGTCGTCGTCAAGGGACTGATCTGGCGATCGCATCTCGACCGCCTCCGATTCAGCGAACAGGAAAACCGGCATCTCGGGGAGGAGATCGAAACCGCCGGCGGGGAATGTCTGCTCGACCAACGGGTCCGCCCGGGTGGTTCGCACCATCAGAAGTTCGTCGTCCTTCGCCACCGGCGTCGCCCAGAACTCGATGTCGCGTTCGTGGGCGGCATCGATCTGTGTCACAGCCGCCACGACGGAGCCGCCCATGCCGGCGACTCTCAGACCCAGCCCATGGCCAAGGCCTATGGACCACGCCCGCCATGGCACGACATTCAGCTCGCCGTACACGGCCCCGCCGTTGCCGACGTGGAGACCGTATTCCGGGAACGGTGGGAGGACCCCGCACCACTGACCCGCAACCCGATCGATCTGGTCAGCGAGATCCTCCACCGTGACGACCACTCGCCGGGCGCGCTACCGCCCCAGCTGGCCGACCCCACGGCGGCCGGGAGCCACAACGTCCAGCTGCTGCGGACCTATCCAAAGCGATGGCGCGGCTATCCGTTCGCACCCGACGGCGAACGCAGTGTTGCCCGCGCCTACAACAAGGTCATCGCCCGTGCCCACAGCCTGATCTATCTAGAGGATCAGTACTTCTGGTCAACTGGCATCGTCGCCTGCTTCTCCAGCGCGCTGCGCGCCGATTCCAACCTGCACCTGATCGCGGTCATCCCGCACTACCCCGACCAGGACGGGCGCATCTCAGAACCGCCGAACCTGGTCGGACGCCAGCAGGCCCTGGCGAGCTCCGCGCCGCCGGCGGCGACCGGGTCGCCGTTACGGCATTGAAAACCACGCCGGAACGCCGGTCTACGTACACGCAAAGGTCTGCGTCGTCGACGATCTGTGGGCATCGGTCGGTTCCGACAACGTGAACCGACGCT
The DNA here is from genome assembly GCA_963828015.1 of uncultured Actinomycetes bacterium. Taxonomy (GTDB): domain Bacteria; phylum Actinomycetota; class Actinomycetes; order Mycobacteriales; family Jatrophihabitantaceae; genus CAVPUA01. The sequence continues at coordinate 257,764 of CAWHCD010000005.1, read as the reverse complement.
CGTGGACCCACGACTCGGAGCTATCCTGCGCCGTGATAGACGACGCGCTGGACGTACGCGAGCCGCGGACAATCGATCGCTTCGGCGACGGCGCGCGCAGCTTCGCTCGCAACCTGCGCCTTGAGCTGGCGCGCGAGCACCTTGACCGCGCGCCCGGCGACGACGATGACCTGATCGACCCGAAGTCGGCCTTCCAGGCGTTCGCGGCGAGCGCCGCTGATCTGCAACATTGGCACGACGCCGGACGCGCTGCGCCCCGACCGCCCGGCCGGCTGCGACCCTACGACGCACCCACACTCTCCAGGGCCACCCTCACTTGGGCCACCCCGCTCTACCGAACCATCTACGACCCCGACGGCCGCCCCCTACGGCTACGCCGAAGCCAACAGTTCTAGGCCGTCACCTTGGGCGAACGCTCAGTGCCTTGCGCCGACACCGGCGCGTGTATGCCCTACAACTGCGGCGAAGAAGACAAATGTAACCGCGATCGACGCGGCCGTGAAACGTGGATCGGCGAAGAAGCCGAGTTCGAGCATCGGATGCTCGGTATGGCGTTCCCAGAACACGAACGACACCAACGCCACGACCGCGACGACGAACGAGGCGATCACCAACGGATCGGTCCAGCCTTTGCTCGGGCCCTCGATGACGCCGAACAGCAGCGTGATCAAGCCGACGATCGACAACACTGCGCCGAGGATGTCCAGGCGCGCTGCGTGCGGATCCTTCGACTCCGGCACGAACACGATCGCACCGATATCGCCACGATCACGACGGGGACGTTGATCAGGAAGATCGATCCCCACCAGAAATGATCCAGCAGATAGCCGCCGGCCAACGGGCCGATCACCACCCCGAAGCCGGATACGCCCGCCCACACCGCGATCGCCCGCGCCCGCTCGCGCTCATTGGTGAACACATTGGCGATGATCGACAACGTGGCCGGCATGATGAACGCCGCCCCGAATCCCTGGACGCCCCGGAACAAGATCAGTGCATTCGCCGAATCAACCTGCGAGCACGCCAACGACCCGGCCCCGAAGATAGCCAAACCGATGACGAAGAAGCGGCGGCGACCCAGGCGATCACCGGTGTTACCGGCGATCAGCAGAAAACTCGCGAACACGATCGTGTACGCGTCGACGATCCATTGCAGCTGGCTGGAGGTGGCGTGGAGTTCATCAACCAGGGTCGGCAACGCGATGTTGACGATCGATCCGTCGATACCGACGACCATCAACGCGAAAACCAGCACTCGCCAGCACCGCCCAGCGACGAGAATCGAGCGGGGCCTCACCTGCCGGTAACTGAGATCGAGGTCATTCGCTGATGTCGTCATAGGACGTCGGCGCAATTCAGCCGGCGTGGCGCGATCGACTGCGATGCGCCTTCTGCATTGGACACGAGCCGTCCCGTGTGCTCTCCGGGACGATGTGCCGCCGATGCCGACGGCACTGGCAGCACAACTGAGGCGTAGCGGGATGTCTCGCCTCGCCTCGCCACGCTTCGCGTCGTGCGCCGGCTGCGCCAGACCTGTGACCAGCACACAGTCGACCTGCTCGGACGGCACGGACCAATCAGCGGACTATCTGACGCGCCTGGGAGGTGACGTCTGCACCCGACGAGGAATGAAACCTGCCCCTGGTCTGCATCGTGATCGGGAAGTGGCTCGGGCTCGTCTTCTCCGAACTGTCAATAGTCGGTGATACTGGGCGTTGTCGGGACCGCCTCGCTGCCTACGGCCGAGTCGTGGCGACCTTGCAGGTCGATCAGCTCGTCATCGACATGCAGGCCGTCGAGCGCGAGGACACGCTCGCCACCCTCGACCGCTACGCCAAGCGTCATCGACGGGTTTGCGAATAGCCGTGCCGTTGGGGCTAGCTCGCCAAGTCCTGGGGCGAGTCAACTGCACTCGCGCAGTCGCGATCACCGTTTACTAGAACATTGGCCTCTAGCGGGGCTTTCTGATTGGGGAGGACGGGTCCGGTTGGGCCCGGACAGGCCTAGTTCGAGGGCTGCGGCACGTGGCAAGTGATCTTGGGATTGACTCCGAAGTAGTTCAGTGGCCCGGAGACGATCGTGACGGCGATTGTGCTGGCCTTCGCACACGTCTCGTTGGAACTCTTGTAGTAACCACGTTGCCCGGCGGCGATCACTCCGATGATCAACCAAATCAGCAGGAGCAAGGTGACGAGGCCGAAGCCATTGCGCCCGCGGGTCGTCGATTGCCGACTTCGCCAGGTGGTCGCCATCTGTTGTGCCTCCTCGATCTGTGACGACATCGAACTGCCTGTTGTCGTATGCGATACCCAGCTCGGTGACGAGCTAAACGACAACCGCCTTGTAGTCAATCGTTCGGCCAGCCGAGCGCGGCAGCGTCCAGATCGGATTCGAGGGCAACCTTGAGGAACGCCAGCAGATTCCGCTCGTGCCCGTCGAGCAGCTCTTCGCGGTGTCGCGCGCCGGTCTCTAGATGCGCATGGAAGGTCCCGTCGGAGAAGGCGCTCAGGACGTGTGGGTGCACATAGTGCGCCCGCGCGACGGCACGGGTGTTGCCCAGTACCCGCGCGGCTTCATCAACGGCACCGATCACCGCCAGCTCGGGGTCGACGTCCTCGGGCGCCTCCTCGAGTTGGGTGAAGGCGGCGAGCGTGCCGCGCCAGGTTCGAAAATCCTTCGCCGTGATGTGCACGCCGGTCAGCTGGATCAGGGCGTCGTTGACGTCACCGGATTCGATCGTCTGGCCATCGACGGTGAACAGCCGGCGTTTGCGGTGCTGCTCGAGCTTGGTGACGACGCGCGCCACGGCCCGGTCGTCGAAACTGAGATCGGCTCGCTTGCCGGACTTGGCCGGGAAGGACATCCGCACTGTCGCTCCGTGAACCTGGACGTGCTTTTTGGTGAGGGTGCTGAGTCCGAAGCTGTCGTTTTCTTCGGCATAGGTCTCGTTGCCGATGCGGATGGCGGTGGTGTCGATGATGCGGATCATCGCTGCGAGTACCTGATCGCGGTCCAGGGTGCGTCGACGCAGCTGCGATTGCACGTACGCGCGAATGAGCGGCAGATGCTCGGCGAAGGTGATCAGCCGATAGAAGTTCAGCAGATCGCGTAGTTCACGCCACCGCTCGTGATAGATGTACTGCTTGCGGCCGCGGTCGTCTTCGCCAACGGCCATGATGTGTCCGGCATCGTCGGGGCAAATCCACACGTTGCGCCATGCAGGTGGGATGGCTAGAGCCAGGATGCGTTCCTTGAGCACCTCATCAGACAGCGGGCGGTTGTTCGCATCGCGGTAGCCGAATCCGCGTCCCTGCCGCCGACGTCGGATGCCGGGCTCCGTACCGGTGATGTAGACAAGGCCGGCGGCCGCCGCGCATTGTTGAGTGTCGTCGTACAACTCCGAGATTCGCGTACTCAGATCGGCGAGGGTCATGTTCAGCTCAGGCCTGCGGTGGTGAGGTGTTCAGTCAGCTCGGTGAGCGACTGGTAAGTGGCGAGCGCTCCGGCCTCGACGAGTTCCTCGGTTGAAAACCCGCCGGTCCGCAGGGCGATCGTTTTTACACCGATCTTGGCCGCTGCGATCACGTCCCAGGTCGAGTCGCCAATCATGATCGCCGAATCAGTGCCGGCCTTGTCCATGGCGACCGAGACCAGGTCGGGGGCAGGCTTGGTCTTTCCGGCATCATCGGCTGAGGTCACCGCATCGATGAGCGAGGCGGCATCCAGCAACCCGATGTAGTGCTCGAGATGTGCCCGGGGCGCCGAACTGGTCAATACAAGCACATGCCCCGCGGACCCGATCTCTTCGAGCAGCTCCCGAGCGCCGAGGAACGGCCAGACCTCGGCCAGGAACGGTTCGTACTCCTCGGCCCAGCCAGCGCGAAGTTCATCGCCGAACTGTTCCTCGACATCGGCGCCGACGACCGCGGTGACCAGGTGGTCACCGCCCATCCCGATCGCTCGGTGCAGCGACCACAGCGGAGGGTGCAGCCCGCATCGAGCGAAGGACCGCGACCACGCCAGCGCGTGGTGATAGTTCGTGTCGATCAGCGTGCCGTCAACATCGACCAGCGCCGCCACCCTAGACCGAGTGTTCGTCGGAAACTTCACCGCCGGGCTCCCACCATCGTTTCGGCAGGCCTTCCCAAATCCTCACTCATTTACGCGCATGCCGACGGTGCTTCGCCTACGACACAAGCAGGTGCCGAGATTGGGGCGCCACCACGCTGGGTATAGCTGGGGCGTGACCAGCGTGGACGCACACCGCCACAGCACCGGGGCCTCGGCCGCACCCCCGGAGCCGCCGGATGACATGCCCAGCGCGGTCACCGGCTCGGTCGGATTCTTCGACCGGTTCGCCGGCGGCGCGTCAGAGTTCGCGAGCAGGGCACCCTTCTTCGCCTTCTGCCTCCTACTGATCGTTGTGTGGGTGCCGTCGATCTCATTTCTGAACATCGACACGTGGCAACTGATCATTAACACCGCCACGACCATCATCACGTTTTTGCTCGTCGCGCTCCTGCAGAACTCGCAAACTCGAAACGACCAAGCCACCCAGCACAAGCTCAATGCCCTCGCCGACGGGCTGGCTGACCTCATGGCCCACATGTCGGCGATCCATGGCGATCCCGACCTAGAACACGACCGTCGGGAGTTGCGTCTCGCAGTGGGACTCGAAGACCGCGAGACGACCCAGCACTAGCGATCGAGCATCCCCACGCACAATCGGGCTCGCGCGCACGAGCCGCAGCCCAAGTACCCGGCCGATGGCAGGGCGCGCCGGACACGGACCCGCGGAAGGACGTAAATCCCATCCGATGTGGGTACCGGTCCGCTCACCGAGCACCGAGCACCGAGCACCGAGCACCGAGCACCGACGGAGGACTAACCCATGAAGATCGGATACTTCCTATCCAGCGAGGAGTACACACCGGGCGAGCTGGTCTCTCAAGCTAGAGACGCCGAAGCCGCTGGCTTCGACGCGCTGTGGATCTCCGACCACTACCACCCGTGGACCGACGAGCAGGGCCAATCGCCGTTCGTAAGGTCAACGATCGGTGCCATCTCCCAGGTCTGCCAGCTGCCGGTGACGACCGCCGTAACGTGCCCGACCGTCCGCATGCACCCGGCCGTCATCGCCCAGGCCGCCGCCACCGCCAATGTGCTACTTGAGGGCCGGTTCCGGCTCGGCGTGGGCACCGGCGAAGCTCTCAATGAGCACATTCTCGGCGATCAATGGCCCAGCATCGACCGTCGCCTGGAGATGTTGGAGGAGTCAGTGGCGATGATGCGCGAGTTGTGGGCCGGGGGGTTCATGACGCGCTATGGGAAGCACTACGAGGTAAACCACGCCCGCATATACACCCGCCATCAGGAGCCGCCGCCCGTGTGCGTCTCCGCATTCGGACCGAAGTCGGCGCAGCTCGCCGGCCGGATTGGCGACGGATTCATCAGCACCAAGCCCGACTTCGTCGAGGACTTCCGCGTCAACGGCGGCGGCCGCAAGACCGCGCAGGCCGGCTACAAGGTCTGCTGGGGCGTCGACGTTGACACCGCGGCGGCCGCCGCGCACCGCCTATGGGCCACTGAGTCGCTGCCCGGGGAACTCGCTCAGGTCCTGCCTAGCCCGAAGCATTTCGAACAGGCAAGCTCGCTGGTGAATGAGGACATGACCCGCGAAGCCTTCGCACTCGGCCCCGATGCGGATACTCATGTAGAGGCGTTTCGCCCCTACCTTGAGGCTGGCTATGACGAGATATACATCTCGCAGATAGGCGGCTCCAGCGCGGGAACCGAATCCAAAGGGTTCTTCGACTTCTACGCGAGCAAGGTCCTGCCGCGGCCGCGAGCACTTTAGCGGCGGTTGACTACCTCTTCGAGCGTGAGGCCCCCAAGCCCTGGCGCTAGGCACCCGTCGGATTTTTCCGTAGGCTGCGGGGCTCATCGTGTCGCCGGACTTGGATCCGCCCCTCCTGCTCCCGCACGTCGAACATCGGCTGCGGCCGCGTCGCTGGTCCGCGGCGGATGGAGCCATCGCCTAGATCGAAGCGACTTCCATGCCACGGGCACTCGATGCAGTCAGCGTCGAGTGGGCCTTCATGCAACGGCGCGCCCCGATGCGTGCATCGATCCAGCATTGCCGTGACGCCGTGATGGGTGCGTACCAGGAGCACCGCGACCCCTTCCGCGCTGCCTCGAATCGCCCGACCACGGTGGATGTCGCCGGTGGCGGCGACGTCGGTCCAATGCGTCGGCGGGTGCAGAAAGGCCGTCGTGTCCACTCCAACGCCCATGGCGTACGCGAGATGGCCGCCCAGCCACCCGGCTATACCGATGATCGCTCCGCCGGCGAGGGCCAAGCTGACGCCAGCGCCTTGCCAGCCCCGGCGACGAGCCAACCAGCTGCTGCCATAGAGAAGCACGCCTGACGCGTTGAGCGTCCAGTGGACCAGACCCACGCGTCGCTCGCCGCCTTCGGTGTCGAGCCAATCACTCGCGCCGGTCGCAGCCGCCGGAATCGCGGCCAGGACACCCAGGCCAACAAGCCGCCGGGCCGCACGGTTGGAACCGTCGTCTCCGAAGAGATCAAGACAGCCGGCGCTCAGCCAGGCTCCTGTAGGCACCGCGACGATGGCCGGATGCAACGGGTGTCCGAGCGAACTTCCGCTCGTTACGCCCCGGATCCGGCTATTACCCAGGATCGGGCGCACCCAATGATCGAGCCTCTGAGCAACGGCATCCAACGCCGACGTCCGCTCAAGCTGCTGGACGACACGCTCTATCGCCATCATGCCTGGGTCGTACCCCGGCCGCGCTGATCTCTCACCTCACCCTGAGCGGGTTACGCGATTGGTGTCGGAAGAGCCGTCTTCGCCCGTCGAGCGTGATTCGCTAACGGCCCTCTGATGGCTGATTCCGCCCCTGTGGTCGGTCCGCCGACACTTGAGCCTTCGTGCTCATCAGCGGATCGCCTCAGATGATCCTGGCCGATGTTGCGCTTGGCTGCCTCGAGGTTTTCTTCCAAGGGATCGCTCATTGTCGTCTCAACACCTGTTCCTCCTTGCCGCGGCGGTCGGAGACCACGTCGAGCAAAGGGATACCCCCGTCGGCCGCGACCCAGCCCCGTTCCGCAGGCGCCCACATCGTCAGACAAGACGCCGGCGACTGCCCCGGTGGCCCGCGCATAGTCGGCGATCTGGCGCGAACGGGTGGCCGTGTCCCTACGGCCCTAGACCAAGGTTCGCCAGGTGGCGCAATTTCGCGCGGCTAGTCACGACGTCCTTATGGGTCGGCCTCGCGCAATCCCTGTCCGTATCTCGGGTCCTGGCCACAGATCTGCTTGCAGCGCTTCTTCGAGCTTGGCGAGAGTAGCTATATCGACCCAACGCTGTCCGGTGAGGACAGCGAGCAGGGTCGAGTGGCTCAAGTCCGCGGCTCGAGCGACCTCTCGGATGCTTCGGCCGTCGAGTGCGCTCTCGAGGCGAGCTGCCAGTCGTTGGGCGTATTCCACGATCTTGGGTCCACGAATGCGGGCGTGGGGCCAGGCGCCCGAGACTACATAGCTCGCGGGCGGATCGAATTTCTTGACGCGGACCACAAGCGAACGCTACGGCGCCTGACCGACACGTCGTGGAGGCCTTGGTACTGGTCTTTTTATTGACCATAATCTGGCCGATTCCAAGACCCACCTCCACGGGGAAGGCGCCCATGATTTGCCGCGACGAGACGCTGAACGCCGTCTCACGATGGGTGTTGTCCTATCAGCCTCAACACTGCGATGCGTCCACCTGGGCGTCGGTGAAAGTCGCAGTGGTGAACGGCGTGCTCGTAGCATCGCCCACTCTGGCAGTCGCGAAGAAGACTGCCCCTCACGCGGTCGCGTTCGCCGTTTGGGCGTATACGGAAGGGGCTCCCGCCTTCGAGGCGGCGATCACCGATCCCGATTGGATCGAACGCTATATCGCCGTTGGAATGCCGGGGGCGGCGGAGAGCACCGCGGGCGACTCGACGCTCAGCATTGCGCCGTATCAGCCGGCGCATCGCGCGGATCGAATGCGCCGCCGCCAGCCGCGATCAACTACCGGACGTTGAAGCCTCCCTACCAAGCCTGGGAAGCCGCCCGCTACTTAGAGTTGTGCCGACTGCAGCCGACGATCGCGCGACGACGGTCCTTACTAGCGGTCCTCGCCCTCGGCCTCGGGGCGGGTCTGGATGGGCGCGACATGGCCTGGGTCCGAGGCGGCGGCATCCGCCGAGACGGCGGGCATGTCGTCGTCCGAGTCGCTGGTGGATCGCGTCCGCGCGAGGTGGTCGTCCTGGATCGCTACGCCGAGCTCGATCGAGCAGGCCGTCGTGGGCCGCGGCGAGCATCTAGCTGATCGGCGGGTCGCTACTCGGTCGACGCAACGTGACCAGCGTCGGTGCTTGACTCGCATGATCAGCGATCGCTCCCTGCCGCCGTTGGTGGCGAGTCGGCTGCGGTCGACCTGGCTGACGACCCACCTCAACCTTGCGAACGCCGCTGTCGATCCTGCTGCCCGCCGCCGGATTGGCGACCGCCCGTCCGCTCGGCGACCTGCTCCCCTACGTCGACCCGATCCCCGCCGACGACGGCCGCGGCATTTCTGGCCGGGAGTCCGCGCGTTGATCCGCTACGGCGACACCCGCCAAGCCATGGACTGGGTCGACCGCTCCGGCGTCGCGCCCGAGCTCGAAGCGCTGCTGCGTCCCACCAGCCGCGGCCGGCCCCGGCAACTGACCGTCCGCGCCCTGCTGGTCGGCATCAAACTCGCCATCGACCACGCCAAGACCAGCTGCCTCACCGACGTCCACGACCTCCTCGTCCACGACCTGGGCCGCAACGAGCAACTCGAGCTCGGCATCCGCGACCGCCGCACCGGCCGGCTCGTCACCCTCCCCCAGGTCCGGCGGCTGTTCACCCGCGTCACCGACCTGCTCGACCCCACCGCCGCTCGACGACGCGACCGACGGCGCGACCGGGCCGCGCTGCTGCAGCATGTCCTCGACCGGCTTCTGGACGCCACCATGCCCGCCGGCGCCCACGACAGCGGCGCCTACGCCATCGACGGCACCGGCGTCTGGTCCTGGTCGCGCGGCAAACGCCGCACCGACCAATCCGCCGACCCCGACGCCAACTGGGGCGTCAAGACCGCGAAGTCCGGCAAGACCGAGGCCTACTTCGGCTACGAGCTCCACGCCCTCGTCCGCGTCGGCAAAACCGGCGACCCGCTCCAGCGCGACCCCGTGCGTCGCCGAACGCATCGTCGTCGTCCCCGCCTCCACCAACTGCGTCACCGCCGTCCTGCCCACCCTCACCGACCTCGTCGACCGACGGGCGAGCCGGTCCGCGAGATCGTCGCCGACCGCGGCTACACCTACAAAACCAACTGGGGACCCAGCCTCTACGCCCTCGGCATCGACCCCGTCCTCGACCTGCACGCCACCCAATACGGCCCCCAAGGCAGCCACGACGGCGCCCGCATCATCACCGGCGTCCCCCACTGCCCCGCCACCCCCGCCGCCTTCGACATCATCAAACGCCCCGACCGGCTCGCCGACTCCCCCGCCCTCGACCAGTTCGTCACCGACATCGACCGCCGCGAACAGTTCGCCTTCCGCCGCGTCGCCGGCCCCGACCCCACCGGCAAAGAACGCTACGAATGCCCCGCCCGCTCCGGCAAAGTCCGCTGCCCCCTCCACAAACCCTCCCTGCAGCAGCCGCTCACCACCCCCAAAGTCAGCAACCCGCCCGCCGAACCACCCCGCTGCTGCACCCAACGCACCATCACCGTCCCCGGCGACGTCGACCCCAAATCCCGCCAACGCCACTACTGGGGCAGCCGCACCTGGATCACCGCCTTCAGCCGCCGCTCCCGCGTCGAAGGCTGGTTCGGCAACATCAAAAGCCACTCCACCGAAGCCCTCCGCCGCGGCACCTTCCGCGTCATGGGCCTCGCCAAAACCAGCCCTCATGCTCGGCATCTACGCCGCCGCCACCAACCTCCGACTCCTCCGCCGCTGGCAACCAGACCCCGACGCAAGCACCGCGCACGCAGCGACACAGCACAAACCAGCCCGGCGACCGACACCACGCCAGCCGACCAGACCGAGGACCATCACCGCCGCCGGACTGAGTCAGACCCGACACAGTCCACGCCGAGACTCCCACCTCACTCAGCACCACAGCGGCTCAACGCTGCCCGCCGACGCGCGCCTGCCAACGCTCGACGCGCCGCCGACCAGCAGCCAACCGCGTCAACGCGGACCGCGCGACCCCACGACAGCCACGCCCCCAACAACCGAAAATGGCCCCAGCACCAAGCGCCGAGACCATTTTCGTGAGCATCCACGGCCTATAACCGTGAACACCCCTCGGTGGAGGTGGCGGGAATCGAACCCGCGTCCTCCGTCGCTTCAACAGGACTTCTCCGGGCGCAGTGCGCTGTGTCTCTACTCGGCCCCACCAGTCACGCGCACAAGCTGGTGTGACGGGCCCAGTCGCTGTGAGATGTCCCGTCCTCCTCCGCGACCGGGGAGGGCGGTAAGTCACCTAAATGATGCCAGCGACCGGGCTGGTGACCTGCCCGGGCTGACAGAGTTGCTCCGCTACTTAGGCAGCGAGAGCGAACTCGGCGCGACTGTTGTCGGCGCTTATTTTGTGTGCATCGCTTTTTTAACGAGGTCAGCAATGCGGTCCTCGGCCCGCTTCTCCTGTCTCGACGTCCGGAGTCGAGACCGTTCACCCCCAATGGGATGAGCGCGACCGGTCGGCCACGTTCATCCACAGCCTACCGATAGTTCACCGCTTCAGCGGTAGAAATGGCATCGTGCCCGAGGCCCTACGTGAGATCGAGACGAAGTTCGACGTCGCTCCCGACTTTCGTCGTGCCCGATCTGAAGTCACTTGGCCCCATCGAGGTCGATACGGTCGAGATCCAGAGTTCCTACTGGGACACGAGCGCCCACGATCTGCTCCGCTTCCGGCTCACCCTGCGGCGGCGGACCGGCGGCGCCGACACCGGGCTGGCAGCTCAAGATCCCCGGCGACGGCTTCCGTACCGAGCTGCACTGGCCGGCCGGCGACGACGACGAGGTGCCGAAGGACCTCTACGAACTGTTGCGCCCGTTCCTGCACGGTCACGACGCTCGCCCCGGCGGTGCGCCTGGAGACGACTCGAACCCGCTATCGCCTGCTCGACGCCGACCAGGGCCTGCGGGCCGAGATCGCTCGTGACGATGTGCGGGCGATCAGCATCGGCGCCGAGATCCGGGCCCGTCGCTGGCACGAGGCCGAGGTCGAACTCGGGCCGACCGGGATGGCGGCGCTGCTGGCCGAACTGGGTACGCGCGCTGACCAAGGCCGGCGCAGTGGAATCGACCAGCCGCTCCAAGTTGGCCCGCGCGCTGCTGGGCATCGGCAACGAGGGGGTCGGAACGCCGCACACCTCGGCCGGGTCGATGCTGATGGACTACCTCGACGAGCAGACCGACGCGCTGGTGGCCGGTCATTTCGCGATCCTCGATGACGCCGCCGCCTCCGATCAGGCGATGGAGGCCATCCACCGGACCCGGGTCGCCTGCCGACGCATGCGCAGCACGCTCAAGACCTTCCAGGAGTGGTTCGACGAGGAGCAGGCGGTCGCGTTCGAGGCCGAGCTGAAGTGGTTCGCCGAGCTGCTGGGCGAGATTCGCGATCGCGAGGTGTTACGCGAGCGCATCGCCCAGGCCATCGCGGAGTTGCCCCCCGAGCTGGTGATCGGCCACGTGGCCAAGGACATCGATGCCCGGCTGGCCGGCGAGCAGGCCGCCCGGCGCGCCGACGCCATCGAGGCGATGGCCGGCGAGCGGTACGCCAAGCTGCTCGAGGGCGCCGTGCGCTGGCGCGAAGCCCCGCCGTTCACCGCCGCGGCCGGGCGGCCGGCCCGCACTCTGCGGGTCGCCCTGGAGCGCGCCGAACGCAAGCTCGGCGCCCGGCTCGCGAACGCGACTCAACCCAAGGGCACCGACGAGCAACTGCACGGCGCCCGTAAAGCCGGTAAGCAGGTGCGCTACGCCGCTGAGGCCGCGATCGGCGAGGACAGCAAGCCCGTGGCCGAGGCCAAGAAGTTGCAGGACCTGCTCGGCGACTTCCAGGACAGCGTGGTGGCCACCGAGATCCTGCGCCGGCTGGCGGTGCAGGCCCGCGAACTGGGCGAGGACAACTTCACCTACGGCGTGCTGGTGGCCGATGAACGCCATCGCGCGGCCCAGGCCCGAGACGCCGCCCGCGGCAAGGCGGGGAAGCGCTTCCGCGCCAAGTCCTGACCCGCTGAGTCAGTCCATGCCCTTGTTGCGGCGCCCCAGTGCCCGGCGGACCTCCTGGTCGGCATCGCGCTTGGCCAGATCCTGGCGCTTGTCGTAACTTCGCTTACCCCGGGCAAGCGCGATCTCGACCTTCACCTTGCCGCTGGAGAAATAGAGAGCCAGCGGGACGAGGGTCAGCCCGCTCTCCTTCGTCTTACCGACCAGGCGCAGGATCTCGCCCTTGTGGAGCAGGAGCTTGCGAGTGCGGCGGGGCTCGTGGTTGGTCCAGCTGCCTTCGGTGTACTCCGGAATGTGGACGTTGCGCAGGAAGACCTCGCCGTCGTCGATCGTGGCGAACCCGTCGACGAGTGATGCCCGCCCCAGGCGCAACGACTTCACCTCGGTGCCGGTCAACACGACCCCGCACTCGAACACGTCGAGGATGGCGTAGTCGTGGCGGGCCTTGCGATTCTGGGCGATCATCTTGCGCCCGGTCTCGCGGTTGCTCGATGCGCGAGTGGCGGTCATACCTACAGCCTGACGTACAAGCGCAACGTCGTATACGCGGTGGCCGCGGCCAACACGATGCCGGCGATGAGGGCGGCGCCACCGGCCACCAGGACGTCGTTGGTTGTGAGGTTGGGGATGACCTGGTTGTCGACGGAGTTCTTCAGCAACACGTTGAGCAGGTAGTGCTTGCCGGCCCACACGGCGACGATCGCAAGGATGCCGCCGACCGCCGCACCAATAATCGCCTCGATCAGGAACGGCAACTGGGTCATCCAGCGTGAGGCTCCGACGAGTCGCATGATCGAGGTTTCATTGCGTCGCTGGGCCGCGGCGACCTGGATGGTGATCGCAATCAGGATGATCGCCGAAGCCAGGATCACTGCCGCGGCGATGATGGCCGCGATCAGCGCCCCGTTGAACAGTTCGAGAATCGTCTTGATGCTCGGATCCTCGTTCTGGACGGAGAAGACCCCAGGTGCGTTGCGGTACTTCGCCTCGAACGCCGAATAGTCGCTCTTGATGTCCTTGAGCTTCACGGCAAAGGAGGCGGGTAGATCGCCCAGCTGCAGGAACTTCGCCTCCGCGGGCGGCAGCGTGGCCTGCCCGATCGCGTAGGCCTGCGCCTCGCTGACGAACTCCACCGACGTCACGCTCGGGTCGGCCGCGAACTGCACCTTCAGTGCCGCTATCTGCGCGGGCGTGACCGCCCCGGTACAGGTGTTGGCGACCGCGGACTTGGCGCTGGTCTCCTGGCACAGATAGACCTGCACCACGAGTTTCTCTTTGTATTTGCTCTCGAACCGGTTGATCTCCATGCTCGTGAGGATCGCGGCGGCCACGAACGACAGCGATACCGCCGTCGTGAGGACGAGCGCAATCGTCATCAGCAGATTCCGGCGCAGTCCGTCGCTTACTCCGGACATCACAAAACTGGCGCGCATTACGTCCTCACTGACCGATCGGGAACGTGTACGCCGCGGGGCTTAACGGCCGACCCCATATACGCCGCGCGCTTGATCGCGCACGACCTTGCCGCCTTCGAGTTCGACCACCCGGCGCCGCATCGCATCGACGATGTTGTTGTCGTGGGTCGCCATCAACACCGTCGTACCGGTGCGGTTGATCCGTTCCAGCAGCCCCATGATGCCCTGACTGGTGTCCGGGTCGAGGTTTCCGGTCGGCTCGTCGGCCAGCAAGACCAACGGCCGGTTGACGAAGGCCCGCGCGATCGCGACCCGCTGCTGCTCGCCACCGGACAGCTCGGTCGGAAGTCGCAGCGCCTTGCCCTCCAGCCCGACCAGATCGAGCACCTCGGGCACCGTGCGCTTGATGGACTTCTGCGACTTGTTGATCACCTCGAGGGCGAACGCGACGTTGTCGTAGACGCTCATCTTGGGCAGCAGGCGGAAGTCCTGGAAGACACACCCCATCTTGCGGCGCAGGTCGGGGATCTTGCGGCCGCGCAGCTTGCCGACGTCGCGGCCGTCGACGGTGATCTTGCCCGAGTTGGCCAACTCCTCGCGCATGAGCAGGCGCAGGATCGTCGACTTGCCCGAGCCCGATGCTCCGATGAGAAACACGAACTCGCCCTTGTCCACGTTGATCGACACCTCGTCCAGCGCAGGCCGAGAACCCGCTGGGTAAACCTTGCTCACGTTCTCGAGGCTGATCACGGGACGCGAGTTTACCCAATCCGGACGTGAGTCCGGGCTGAGAGCGCCTTCCGCGCGCCGGATTCGCTCCGGCTCGAGACCCCGCCGCCGGGCTGCAGGGCCCGGATTTGCTGGCCGACCGCCTACTGGCTGCGCCGCCAGCGAATACCCGCCTCGATGAAGTCGTCGATCTCCCCGTCAAGCACGGCTTGCGGGTTGCCGACCTCGTAGTCAGTCCGCAGATCCTTCACCATTTGGTAGGGGTGCAGTACGTAGCTGCGCATCTGATTACCCCAGCTGTTACCGCTGTCCTTGAGCGCATCCATCGTGGCCTGCTCCTCCTGGCGGCGCCGTTCGAGCAACTTGGCCTGCAGCACGGCCATCGCCGAGGCCCGGTTCTGGATCTGGCTGCGCTCGTTCTGGCAGCTGACCACGATCCCGGTCGCCAGGTGGGTGATGCGCACCGCCGAGTCGGTGGTGTTGACGCCCTGCCCACCCGGCCCGCTGCTGCGGTAGACGTCCACCCGGATGTCGTCGTCGGGGATCTCGACGTGATCGGACTGCTCGACGACCGGCAGCACCTCGACCCCGGCGAAGCTGGTCTGGCGCCGGCCCTGGTTGTCGAACGGGCTGATCCGGACCAGCCGGTGGGTGCCCTGCTCGACGCTCAGCGTCCCGTAGGCATAGGGCGCGTGCACCTGGAACGTCGCCGACTTGATCCCGGCCTCTTCGGCGTAGGAGGTGTCGAGGACGTCAAAGGCGTAGTTGTGGCGTTCAGCCCAGCGCAGATACATGCGCATCAGCATCTCGGCGAAGTCGGCGGCATCGACGCCGCCGGCCTCCGACCGGATCGTCACCAGCGCGTCGCGGCCGTCGTAGGGGCCGCTGAGCAGGGTGCGCACCTCGAGCTCATCGATGCTCCTACGTAGACCGAGCAGCTCGTTCTCGACCTCGAGGCGCGAATCGGCGTCGTCCTCGGCCTCGGCCAGCTCCCACAGCGTGGCGGCATCGTCGAGGCGCGCGCGCAGTGACTCGACCCGGCGGATGTCGTTCTGGACGTTCGAGAGCTTGCTGGTGACCTTCTGCGCATTCTCCGGGTCGTCCCAGAGGCTGGGCTCAGAGGCCTGGGCCTCGAGCTCGGCCGCCTCTGCGCGCAGGGACTCGACGTCAACCACCTTCTCGATGCTGGTGAGGGTGGCGGAGAGTTCGCGCAGTTCGATGGGGACGTCGGTCACGAGACCTCAGGCTACGCGAGCGTCAGCGCTGAGCCAGGCGCATGATGGAGCGATGTCCCTCGATGTCCGCCAGCGGATCGGTGCCCAAGTATTCGAGAAGGTGGCCGGCCGCCCGCAGGGGCGTCCGGAGATCTTCACCCGGCCGGGTGCGCGGTGGTTCGCCGAGGACCGCCCGATCCGAACCGTGCACGCCGACGCGGCCATGTTCGTCGGCGGGCTCCGGGCGCTGCTACTGCAGTCGCTGCACCCGCTGGCCATGGCGGGTGTGGCCGGGCATTCGGGCTACCGCGGCGACCCGTGGGGCCGGCTGCAGCGAACCAGTTACTTCCTGGCCGTGACGAGCTTCGGCGCGGCCGCTGACGCAGAGAAGGCCATCGAGCGCATTCGGTCCGTGCACGCCGGCGTCGCCGGGCTGGCTGAGGACGGCCGACCGTACGCGGCGACCGACCCACACCTGCTCGAATGGGTGCACCTGGCCGAGATCGACAGTTTTCTCACCGCGTACCAGACCTATGGGCGCGCTCCCCTTGATCAGGCCGGGCGCGACGGCTACGTGCTCGACACGGCCTTGGTGGCCGCGAAGCTCGGCGTGCTGGACCCGCCGACGACCGAAGCCGACCTGCGGTCGCGGCTGGGGCGCTATCGTCGCGAGCTGGCCGGCACCGCCGACGCGCGCTCGGCGGCCCGCTTCATGCTGTTCAATCCCCCGTTGCCGGTGATCGCCCGCGCGCCCTACGCCGCCCTTGCCGCGGCAGCGGTCGGGCTGCTGCCCTGGTGGGCCCGCTGGCCGTTGCGGCTGCCGTACCTGCCCGTCACCGAGGCGACCGTGGTGCGGGCGAGCGGGGCGACCGTGGTGCGGGGCATTCGCTGGGCCACCGCGCCGAACTAGGGCTATCAGTCCTACGCCGGGACCGCACTAAGATCGGAGAGCATGAGCGACGCCGTTCCGGTCATCGACCTCGCGCCCTGGTTCGCTGGTACCGAGCAGGGCCGGCGGCAGGTCGCGGCCGAGGTCGACGCGGCCCTACGCGACGTCGGCTTCCTGTTGGTCACCGGCCACGGCGTGCCGCCGGACCTACGGGCGCAGATGCGAGCCGCCGGGCGGGCCTTCTTCGCCCAGCCCGAATCGGTCAAGCGCCGCTACGCCGTCACCGTCGGAGGCCGCGGCTGGCTGCCGGCCGGCGTCGAGGCGAACGGCTACGCCGAGGGCACCGAGACGCCACCGGATCTCAAGGAGTCCTACGCCTGCGGCGCCGATCAGCCCACCGGCGACGCCGAGATCGACGGGTACTGGTTCCAGCCCAACGTCTGGCCGAACGAGGTCGACCTGCAGACGCCGACGACGGCCTACCTGCAGGCCATGCGCACCCTGGCCGATGAACTGCTGGTCATCTGCGCCGCCGCGGCCGGGCTGGCGCCGGACTTCTTCGCCCCGTATACCGACCACTCGACCTACACGCTGAACGTCAACTGGTACCCGCCGGTCGCGGTCGTCGGTCCGCCGCAAGACGGCCAGTTCCGGATCGGCCCGCACACCGACTTCGGCACGGTTACGATCCTGGACCGCGAACGCGGCAAGGGTGGCCTGCAGGTCTGGACCGAGTCCGACGGATGGCGTGACGCGCCGTATCACCCGGATGCGTTCACGATCAACACCGGCGACCTGCTGGCCCGCTGGTCCGGTGATCGGTGGAAGTCCAACCGGCACCGGGTGCTGCCGCCGCAGCCCGACGCTCCCGAGGAGGACCTGGTCTCCCTCGTCTACTTCTACGAGACCAACCACGACGCCGTGATCGACGCCTGGCGCCCGCCGATCGGGGCGCCCAACAGCTACCCGCCGGTGGTGGCGGCAGATTTCCTCCGCGAGCGCCTCGACGCGATCACGATCGGCTGAGGCTCAGCCCGCGACCGGTGCGCGGGCCGAAGACCGCACGTGATGGTTGATTCCCTCGCCCAAACCGAAGTAGGAGCCAAAAGCGATACGCGTTCGGCGCTGACAGTCCACGGTGACCACCGTGAGGTCCGGGCTCAGCGACGCCGCGATCGCGATGTCGGCCCGATCCGGATCTCGGTCTAGGTAGGCCCGCACGGAAGTCTGGACGTCGTGCAGCGGCAAAGCGGTCTTGGCTGAGGAATCGAGTCGCTGCCCGTCGAGGTCGACGCTGCCGGCCGCTTGCACCGCGGCGCCGTCACAGATGTTCTGGAGGTTGTCCTGCTGCACGAAGGCATCACCAGCCGCGACCGACCCGGCGACCATCAGCAGGCAGATCAGTACGAAGCCGAGGATCAACGGGATGGTCGAGCCTTGGTCGCGGGCTGTCACTGAACGCCCCGAAAGTCGTCCACGTGCAGGACAAACTCGCCCGTGGTCTGTACTCCGCGCCCGGCCAGGATCGAGGGCACGCCGATCAGATCGGCGGTACGGCTCACGCAGATCGTGTACTGCGCACCCGCCCGCAAGACTGGCTGCACCGTGGCCGACGAACACCCCGGGCCGGTGTGAAAGCTCAGCTGCGGGGTCTCCTGCAGACCCTGATCCTCCAGGGCGAGACGGGCCGCGACATCAGCTCGACGCAGTGCGTCGGCCGTCGAATCGGCGGTGGCGAACGCCCGTCCGGCCTCGCGGGCGGCCTGGCCGACGGCTAGCGAGCTGCGCTCGATCTGCGCGACGCTGACGATCAGGTAGATGAGCGGCACCATGACGATCACAGCGACGAAGATGAACTCGATGACCGCGCTGCCGCTGTCGTCGCGGGCCAACGTAAGCCTCATGACGCGGGTTCGGTTAGCGCACGGGCGGTGACCCGGATATGAACCGAACGCGCCGAGCGGCAGGAAGATTGACTTGATCGACCCTTCGCACTGCACGATGGTGGTCGATACACCGCTCCCGCCATCAATACCGATCCGGCCGGTGCACGGGACGTCGCGACCGACCGACCCGGACAACGCAGTAGAGATCTGAGCGCTCGCGTGTCGCCCTCCCTCCGTCGGCTCCGTGTTGGACGTCGCGGCGTAGCGGGCGCCGTTCGCGGCACTAGCCGCGACGATGTTGCGCACATAGAACAACACCGCGACCTGCAGCACGGCGAACAACAGCAAGGCCAGCAGGACCGAGATCATCACGAACTCGACGACCGCGGCCCCGGCATCGCCGGCCCGAGCGACGAGCGGCCTAGTTCGCACCGGTCACGCTATTGAGCGCGTTGGTGATCGCATCGGTGATCGCGCCCTTGAACACCCCGATGATCGCGACCACCAGGATCGCCGTCATCACTGTGACCATCACCCAACCCGGCACGTCGCCGCGGTCGCGTTCGCGGCCACGAGCTCGGGCCAGGCCGGTCATGATCCAGGCGGTGAGTGCCTGTACGGAATACATAGTCCCCCTATTGAGTCAACGAAACGAGCGTGAGCAAACCCGGATAAAGCGCGAAGAGCACGGTGACCGGCAAGATCATGAAGACGACCGGGAGCATCATCGAGATCTCCTTGCGGCCGCCGGCCTCGAGCAGGGCCCGCTTGCCGGCCTCGCGGACATCTTCGGCTTGAGCGCGCAGCACATCAGCCATTGGCGTGCCCCGCTCGATGGCCACCACCACTCCCTGCAGAAATCGGGAGAACGCCTCGAGATTCGTGGTCTCGGCCAGCTGACTCAGCGCGGTGGCCACCGGCGCTCCGGCGCGGGCCCGAGCCAGGGCTCCCTCGAGATCGCGGGCCAGCTCGCCGCCGGTGAGACGGCTTACGCGCAGCAACGCATCTATCGGCGACTCGCCGGCCACGACCGAGAGAGCCAGCAGGTCGGCCACGACCGGGAACTCGGCCAGCATCGCTCTTCGCGGCGGGCCAGCTGGTGGGTCAGCCACCAGTCGCGTCCGAGGACGCCTGCTACCAGGCCACCCAGGGCGCCCGCCCCGACGAGAACTGGGTCGACGTCGCCGCGGGCCGCGGTGGCCAATGCCATCGCGCGCCGCGCCACCCACGATGCCCAGCGCACCCCATACGACCTGCTCGATGCGGAACTCCTCGACGCGTCGTCGGCACCCCCAGGCCGTCGAGGCGGCGGCGGACCGACGCGGTGCCCGCCGACGGTTCGATCCAGCAGCCGGACCCCTTCCCCAAGGACGGGACCGAACAGGCGACGCAGCACCACGAAGGGCGCAGCGGTGGCGCCGGGGCGTTCGCAGCAGTCGCGATGGGGTCGGTGCATCACCCAAGTACGGCGCGATGCGATCGACCGAGGCGCACCGGACGCAGCGGTGGCGCGGCCCGAATCGCCAGCAGCAGCGCCGCCGGCGAACATCAGGCCCAGTAGCACGTCCGACGATCACCGCAGGACCCGCTGTTCTTCGGGCAGCGCGCCGATGCGCAGCATGATCCGGTAGGCCGCGAGGCAGACCACCGCACCGATCCCGAGCAGCAGCCGCGCCGCCGGGCGAGTCGTAGACCCGTACCGTGGCCGACTGGGTGCTCAGCAGCAACAGGACCAGCCAGGGCGCCGCCGACCGCCAGCCGGGCCGCGTTGATGGCCCAGCCCTGCCGCGTCTCGAGTTCGGCCCGGGTTCGGGCGTCGGAGCGCAGCAGTTCGGACAGCGTGCGTAGCACCGTGCCGAGGTCGCTGCCGCCCACCTCGCGGGCCACCCGGATCGTCTCGCACACCCGGTCACCGACCGGATCGGCCAGGTCGTCCTTGAGGGCGTCCAGGCAGTCACCGAAGCGGCCCGTGGCGCGGTAGGCCGCACCGAACCGCGCGAACGGCGGTCGCAGCGGTTCCGGTCCGCGCTGCGCCAGGGCCGAGAGCCCCTCCGGCAGTGACATCCCGGCCCGGACCGCCGAGCCAGATTGTCGATCGCCTCCGGCCAGAGCTCGCGCAGGAGGACCGAGCGGCGCTGCCGCAGCCGACGCAGCATGATGACCGGCGCCACGAAAGCCGAAGAGCGCGAAGCAAATGGCGACGGTGATCGTGCTGGTCACCAGCGCGATCACCAATCCGGCCAGCAACGCACACAGCAGCTGCGCGGCCAGCAACTGGGCCGATCCGATGCCGTTCACGCCGGCCTGATGCAGCAGCTCGGCTCGTCGCACAGTCCATCCGTGGCTGCGACCGATCGGCCCGGGCCGGCGCCCGGGAGCCGCTACGCCAGATCAGCAGCGCGCCGACACCGAGCAGCAAACCGACGAGTGCGCCCATCAGCGCCGTCCTCCCCGATCGGACAGCAAGCCGTCGCCGGCCAGGAGCGGCGACAAGTCGAAGCCCGCGCGTTCGTAGCGATCGACGTGCGGCGGGTAGCCATCTCCCCGTTCGAGGCGTCCAGCCCGGAGGGCGAAGATGTCTGACGTCTCGATCACCTCCGACTCGACCCGGCCCGTGACGGCCACAATCTCGCGGACACTGCGGCGCCCGTCGGCGTTCATGCCCAGGTGCACCACGAGGTCGACGCTGGTAGCCACCGTGGGCACCACGAAGGCGGCGCTGATGTTCTCCCCGGCCAGCAATGGGAGCGTGCACATCTTGACCAGCGCCTCGCGCGCAGAGTTCGCGTGCAGGGTGCACATGCCCGGCAGGCCGCTGTTGAGCGCTATCAGCAGGTCGAGGCTCTCCTCGTGCCGCACCTCGCCGACGATCAGCCGCGACGGCCGCATGCGCAGCGCCTCTTTGACCAGCCGCCGCACCGCGATCTCGCCGGTGCCCTCGAGATTGGCCTGCCGGGTCTGCATTGCGACCACGTCGGGCAGCCGGACCTGAAGCTCGAAGACCTCCTCGACGGTGACCACCCGCTCGCGCGCCGGAATCGCCGCGCACAACGCGTTGAGCATCGTCGTCTTGCCCGCCTGAGTGCCACCCGCCACCAGGATGTTGAGGCCGGCCGCCACGGATGCCTCGAGGAAGCGAGCAGCCTGCTCGGTGAGCGAGCCGAGAGCGACCAGTTCCTCGAGGGAGTTCACCCCGAGGATGAACTTGCGAATATTGACGGCCATGTGTTGACGGGTGATGTGCGGAATCACCACGTGCAGCCGTGAACCGTCGGGCAGCATCGCGTCGACGAACGGGGTCGACAGGTCGATCCGCCGCCCGGACGAGCGCAACATCCGCTCCACCAGTTCGGCTACGACGTCGGCGCTGAGGATCAGCGTGGTGAGCTCGGAACGACCGCGGCGGGCCACGAAAACCCGCCCCGGCTCATTGATCCAGATCTCCTCGATCGTCGGGTCGTCGAGGTAGGGCTGCAATGGGCCGAAGCCCGACAAGGAGTCCAACACCTGTTGCGAGAGCGCCGACGTATCGCTGAGGGCGGGCAGGGAGGACGTGACGGCGCGGTCCTGGTAGTCGGCGATGACCTCGCTGATCAGTCGCTGCACCGTCGCCGGGTCGGTGATCGGATCCACGCCCTGATGGCGGACGAGTTCCCGCACCTCGTGCTCGACGATCGCGCCGCCCGTCGCCAATGTCGCCCCCTGGTCAAACCCGCTGAGCACCTGACCATAGGGCTTATCTAGGCAAACCACTACCTATACCCATATATCTGTGGATAACAGGAAGATCATCCGGCGATAGGCTGCCACTACCGACTGGCGGAGGCAACCGTGAGCGATGCACTGCAACTCTGGACCGACGGGGCGACCCGCTCGGCCATCCTCGACTTCGTGGCCCGGGTCACCGATGAGAGCGGTCCGGACTACGTCGAGCCGAGGGCCCGCGTGGCCGTCTTCGACAATGACGGCACGTTGTGGATTGAAAAGCCACTGATCATCCAGCTCGACTTCACGATTCGCCGCCTGGCCGAACTCGCGGCGCAACACGTCGAACTGCAGAGCCAGCAGCCCTACCAGGCCGCGTACGAAAACGACCTGCACTGGCTCGGGGCCGCCGTGGTGAAGCACTATCACGGCGACGACTCCGACATGGGGTTACTGATGGCCGCCGTTCCCGCCGCCTTCGCCGAAGTGACGGTGGAGGACTACGACGACAAGGTCCTGGCCTTCTTCGCCGCTGCCACCCACACCACCCTGAAGCAGCCCTATCTGGCCTGCGGCTACACGCCCATGATCGAGTTGCTGCGCTATCTGGAGGCCAACGGCTTCACCAACTACATCGCCTCCGGCGGTGACCGGGACTTCATGCGTCCGGTCGCCGAGCGGATGTACGGCATCTCGCCCGAGCGGGTGATCGGAAGCGCGGTCGGTCTCACCTACACCGACGACGACGGTGGGCAACTGCTCTACACGTCGACGATGGACTTCTTCGACGACGGACCGGAGAAGCCGATTCGCATCTGGAGCCGGATCGGGCGACGCCCCATCCTGGCCGCCGGTAACTCCAACGGAGATCAGCCGATGTTGTCCTTCGCCGGCCACAATGCCGGCCCGGCGCTACGCCTGGTCATCCAGCACGACGACGCCGAGCGCGAGTTCGACTACACCGCCGGGGCCGAAGACGTTCTGGCCACCGCGGCCGAACAGGCCTGGACGGTCGTCAGCATGAAGAACGACTGGGTCGAGGTATTCGGTCGCGGCTGAGGCTACAACTTGTACTCGCGCAGCAGCCCACGGCTGATGATCGTCTTCTGAATCTCCGACGTTCCCTCGCCGATGAGCAGGAACGGGGCCTCACGCATCAGCCGCTCGATCTCGTACTCGCGGGAGTAGCCGTAGCCACCGTGAATGCGGAAGGACTCCTGGGTCACCTCGGCGCAGTACTCCGACGCCAACAGCTTGGCCATGCCGGCCTCGACGTCGTTGCGTTGGCCCGAATCCTTGAGCCGGGCAGCATTGACCATGAGCAGATGCGCGGCCTCTACCTTCGTCGCCATCTCGGCCAGCTTGAAGGCGATGGCCTGATGCTCGGCGATGACCTTGCCGAACGTCTTGCGCTGCTGGGCGTAGGCCACCGCCAGCTCGAAGGCGCGGATCGAGATGCCGCAGGCGCGCGCGGCAACATTGACCCGACCGACCTCGACGCCGTCCATCATCTGATAGAAACCACGCCCGCGCCCGGCGTCACCGCCGAGCACCGAGGCGGCCGGCTGACGCAGCCCGTCCATGATCATCTCGGTCGTCTCGACACCCTTGTAACCCATCTTGTCGATGGGGTTGGAAATGTTCAGGCCCGGCCGGGTCGGCCCGAAGCCGGGCGGCTTCTCGATCAGGAAGGTCGTCATGTTCTTGTAGACCGACTCGGCGCCGAGGTCTTCCTTGACGAGCGTGGCGACCAGACCGGCGCGGGCGCCGTTGGTCAGCCACATCTTCTGCCCGTTGATCGCGTACTCGTCGCCCTCGGGCACCGCGCGTGACTTGATCGCCGCGACGTCCGAGCCGCACTCGGGCTCACTCATCGAGAATGCCCCGCGGATCTCACCGCTCGCCATGCGCGGCAGGTAGTACTGCTTCTGCTCGTCGGTGCCGTGCTGGGCAATCATGTAGGCCACGATGAAGTGCGTATTGAGCACCCCGCTGATCGACATCCAGCCGCGCGCGATCTGTTCTATGACCAGCGCATAGGTCAACAGCGATTCGCCCAGCCCGCCGTACTCCGGCCCGATCATCAGGCCGAACAGGCCCATCTCCTTCATCTGCTCGATGATCGACTCGGGGTACTCGTCCCCGTGCTCGAGGGCGGTCGCATAGGGCAGGATCTCCCGATCGACGAAGGTCTTGACCGCCGAGAGGATCTCCTCCTGGAGTTCGTTCAGACCCGCGGTCTGCGCCAACCGGGCCACGGAATCAGCCCTCCGGCGGGGTGAACGCGGAGGTCCGGGCCAGGCCCGCGGCCCGGCCCTTGGCCGAGATGACCAGGGCCATCTTGCGCGAGGCCTCGTCGATCATCTCATCGCCCAGCATGGCCGAGCCCTTGGCGCCCCCGGCCTCGGATGTGTAGTAGTCGTACGCGTCGAGGATCAACTCGGCGTGGTCGTAGTCTTCCTGGCTGGGCGAGAAGACCTCGTTCGCGATCGCGATCTGATCCGGGTGCAGCACCCATTTGCCGTCAAACCCGAGGGCGGCGGTGCGCCCAGCGACCCGACGGAACGCCTGCGGATCGCGGACCTGCAGGTAGGGACCGTCGATGGCCTGCTTACCGTTCGCACGGGCCGCCATCAGGATCGACATGTGGATGTGGTGGTAGGCATCGCCGACGTCATAGCCCGGCGGCTGCTCTCCGACGATCAGCGACTTCATGTTGATCGAGGCCATGAAGTCGGCCGGGCCGAAGATGATCGTCTCGAGGCGGGGCGAGGCCTTGGCGATCGCGTCGACGGCGAGCAGCCCCTGGGCGTTCTCGATCTGCACCTCGATGCCGATCTTGCCGACTTCATAGCCCATCGTCTTCTCGATCTGGGTCATCAGCAGGTCCAAGGCCACCACCTGCTCGGCGTTCTGCACCTTGGGCAACATGATCGCGTCGAGGTTCTCCCCCGCGCCCTCGATCACCTCGACGACATCGCGGTAGGTCCAATGCGACGTCCAGTCATTGACCCGCACGACCCGGATCCGATTTCCCCAGCCACCCTCGTTCAGCGCGGCCACGACGAGCTTGCGCGCGCCCGGCTTGGCCAGCGGAGCGACCGCGTCTTCGAGGTCCAGAAAGACCTGGTCGGAGTTGAGGGTCTTGGCCTTCTCGAGGAAACGCGGATTGCTTCCCGGGACGGCCAGGCACGAGCGACGAGGGCGAAGTGTTTCGGTCATGTATCAGAGGATGCCGACTCCCAGCGCTGCCGCCAAGTCGGTGTAGGTGGTATCACGTCGCGCGCGTTACCGATTTCCACGCGCCTGACCGACTAGCCTTTGTCAACGTGCAGTTCATCGGAGTGCGGGCGTGACCTCGGCGCACCGCGTCTTCATCGCGCGGCTGCCCGGCATCGGGGTTTTCGACCCCAGCGGCGACGTCCTGGGCCGCATGCGCGAGGCCGTGACCACCCTGCGCGTCGATCGCCAACCGCCTCGCGTTCTCGGACTGGTGGTCGAACTGCCCGGCCGATTGCGGATCTTCGTGCCCATGGGCCGGGTCACCCGGTTCGAACCGGGTGCCATCGTGCTCTCCTCGGGCACGGTGAACATGAAGCGCTTCGAGGCGCGCGCCAACGAGGTCGTCATCGTCACCGGCCTGCTCGATCGGACCGTCACGATCCGCGAAAGTGGCCAGCAGGTCACGATCGTCGACATCGCGATGGAGCAGAACCGCTCGCGGGACTGGGTGCTGACCAAGCTGGCCGTACGCGGGGGCTCCGGACGACTGAGCCGGCGCCAGCTCTTCCAGGTCGCCTGGGATGAGGTCGACGGCCTGACCCTCTCCGACAGCGAACTCGGGCAGGGCACCGACGCGATGCTCTCCATGCTGGAGGGCATGCGCCCCGCCGACGTCGCCACAGCGCTGCAAGTGATGCCCGAGAAGCGGCGACTCGAAGTCGCGGCCGCGCTCGACGACGAACGGCTGGCCGACGTCCTGCAGGAACTGCCCGAAGACGAGCAGGTCGATCTGCTCGGCTCGCTCGCCGACGAACGGGCCGCCGACGTGCTCGAGGCCATGGACGACGACGATGCGGCCGACCTGCTCGGTGAGCTGTCCGCCGATGAGCAGGAACGGCTGCTCAAGCTCATGGAGCCCGACGAAGCCGCGCCGGTGCGCCGACTGCTCACCTACGGCGACTACACCGCGGGTGGGTTGATGACCTCCGAGCCGGTGGTGCTGCTGCCCGATGCCACCGTAGCCGAGGCGCTCGCGTTGGTGCGCAACCCGGATCTGACCCCGGCGCTGGCCGCCCAGGTGTTCGTGGTCCGTCCTCCGCAGGCGACCCCCACCGGCCGTTTCCTGGGCACGGCGCACGTCCAGCGCCTGCTGCGCGAGCGTCCGTCCGCCCTGGTCAGTGGCATCCTCGAGAACGATCCGACCTCGCTCGAACCCCATACGTCGATCACCGACATCACCAAGCACCTCGCGACCTACAACCTCGTGGCCGCGCCGGTGCTGGACGAGAACGGACGGCTGCTCGGCGCGGTGTCGGTCGACGACGTCCTCGACCACCTGTTGCCCGACGATTGGCGGGATTCGGAGCTGGAGGACGACGATGGCTGAGCGCCGAGACCGCCTCGACCAGCCCCGCGAGCCGCGCGCCATCCGGGCGCCGAGGATCGACTCCGATCAGTTCGGCACCTGGGCCGAAGACATCGCGCGGACCTTCGGCACCGCCCGTTATCTAGTCATCCAGACCGTCTTCGTCATGATCTGGATCCTCTTCAACATCGTCGCTGTGAGCTTCCGGTTCGACCCTTACCCGTTCATCCTGTTGAACCTGGCCTTCTCGACCCAGGCTGCCTACGCCGCGCCGCTGATCCTGCTGGCCCAGAACCGCCAGGCCGACCGTGACCGCATCCAGTACGACGCCGACCGGGCCCGCAACGAACAGGCCATCGCCGATACCGAGTACCTGGCCCGGGAGCTGGCCTCGGTGCGCATGGCCCTCGGCGAGGTTGCGACGCGCGACTTCATCCGGGGCGAGCTGGCCCGGCTCGAGGATCGCCTCGGCCTGGGCGAGGCTCAGTAGTCGACGGCGGGCGCCAGCCGGTCGAACAACGCTGCCAGCTGACGCAGCTCCTGCTCGCTCAGGCGGGCGATCCAATACTGGTTGATGCCGGCCAAATGGATCGGTGCCGCCCCGCGAAGGCGGTCCAGCCCAGCGGCGGTCAGCACCGTGTACGTCCCGCGGGCATCACCCGGGTAGGGCTCGCGAGTGACCAGCCCATCGACCTGCATGCGATCGATGAGCCGGGTCAGCCCCGAACGCGACAACAGCAGCCGATCGGCCAGCTCGGCCATCCGCAGCCGGCGATCGGGGGCCTCGGCCAGCTGCAGCAGCACGTCGTACCAGGACAGCGGCAGCTGGGCCTGCTCGAGCAGGTCGGCCTCCAGGCGCCGGACGATGTCGGCATGTGCGCGGAGAAACCCCCGCCAGGCCCCGAGGCGCCAGTCATCGGCCCGCAACGACGTGACGCCCTCCTGGGGCGTCTCGTCCCGAAGGGTCGTCATAGTCGCGATCTTAGGTCGGTAACCGCGGACGTAGGATAAATATCGTGCCTTCTGTCGATCTTGATGCCATCCATGCCGTGCTCGCGACCGTGCAGGATCCCGAGATCCGACGCCCGATCACCGAGCTCGGGATGGTCGAATCGGTCGACGCCCGCGCGGACGGATCGGTGGCGGTGGCCATTCTGCTCACCGTCGCCGGCTGCCCGATGAAGGAGCAGCTCACCCGTGACGTCACCGCGGCCGTGAATCGCGTCGACGGAGTCACCGCCGTCGACGTCCACCTCGGCGTGATGACCGACGCCCAGCGGGCCGAGCTGCGCACGACCCTGCGCGGAGATGCGCCGGCCAATGAGATTCCCTTTGCCCAACCGGGTTCGCGCACTCGGGTCTACGCGGTTGCCTCCGGAAAGGGCGGCGTCGGCAAATCGTCGGTGACGGTCAACCTGGCCGTCAGTCTGGCCGCTCGGGGCCTGTCGGTGGGCGTCCTGGACGCGGACATCTATGGCTTCTCAGTGCCCCGGATGCTCGGAGTGACCGGCAAGCCGACCCAGGTCGACCAGATGATCATGCCGCCGATCGCCCATGACGTGAAGGTCATCTCGATCGGCATGTTCACCCCCGGCAACACCGCCGTCGTCTGGCGCGGGCCGATGCTGCACCGGGCCTTGCAGCAGTTCCTGGCCGATGTCTTCTGGGGCGAGCTCGATGTGCTGCTCATGGATCTGCCTCCCGGCACCGGTGACATCGCGATCTCCGTAGCTCAGCTCGTTCCCTCGGCCGAGCTGCTGGTCGTGACCACCCCGCAACTGGCCGCCCGCGAGGTCGCCGAACGGGCCGGATCGATCGCTCTGCAGACGCACCAGCAGATCGTCGGTGTGGTCGAGAACATGAGCTGGCTCGAGCTGCCCGACGGTTCGCGCATGGAACTGTTCGGCGCCGGTGGCGGGCAGGCCGTGGCCGACTCACTCGCCGCGCTCACCGGCACCCGCGTGCCACTGCTCGGCCAGGTTCCCATCGATCAACGCGTGCGCGAGGGTGGCGACGCCGGGGTGCCGGTCGTGCTCGACGCTCCGGACTCCGGGGCCGCGCTCGCCCTTCGGGCGGTGGCCGACGCGCTCGCCGCGCGCCAGCACAGCCTGGTCGGCCGTTCCCTCGGGCTGGCGCCGGCCCGCTCGTGAGCTAGGCCGAGCGGGGCACTCGACCGATCGGTTGGGTCGGCCGCGGCGTGAGCGGCACGACCAGGTTGATGGGCCGGGTCACCGGATGGGCAGCCGTCACGGTGAACGGCTTGCCCTCGTGGAGCAGCTCAAGCGTTCCACCGTCGATGGAGTACGTCGCGTCGGTCGTGGTGACCGCCACCTGCAGCAGCACACCGCGCCAGCGCACCCGGAAGCGCACCCCTTGCAGACCAGGTGGCAACTGCGGGCGGAAGGACAACTGGCCACCGTGGTCGCGCATGCCGCCCAGCCCGGCCACGACCGCGATCCAGGCCCCGGCCAGCGAGGCGATGTGCACCCCGTCGGCGGTGTTGGCCTCCAAGTCGTGCAGGTCCATGTAGGCGGCCTCGGCCAGGTAATCGTGGGCGAGCTCGAGCTGCCCCACCTCAGCTGCGATCACCGCCTGCGTACAGGCCGACAAGGACGAGTCGCGCACGGTCAACGGCTCGTAGTACTCGAAGGCGCGGGCCTTCTGCTCATCGGTGAAGCGGTCACCGCACCAGTGCAGGGCCAGCACCAGATCGGCCTGCTTGCTGACCTGGTGGCGATAGAGCGCGAAGTAGGGGACGTGCAGCAGCAACGGGTAGCGGTGCAACTCGTAGGCGGCCTGAAAGTTCCAAGGCTCGCGTTGGTTGTACTGGCGGTCCTGCGCCGGAATGTCGCGCAGGGAATCCCACGACACGGCCATCGACGACGCCGCCGCCGTCCAGGCGACGACTTCCTCGTCGGTGACCCCGAGGTGGGCCGCGGCCGCGGCGTGGCGTCCGACGACCTCGACCGCTCCCTCGAGATTCTGGGCCGCCATCAAGTTGGTGTACGTGTTGTCGTCGGCAATAGCGCTGTACTCATCCGGCCCGGTGACCCCGTTGAGGTGGAAGCGACCGTCCTCACCGTGATAGCCCAGCGAGGTCCAGAGGCGGGCCGTCTCGACGAGCAGCGGCAAGCCGACCGTACGCTCGAACTCCGCATCTCCCGTCCAGCGCACATGGCGGATCGCGGCCACGGCGATATCGGCGCTGACGTGCATGGCGGCCGTGCCGGCGGGCCAGTAGGCCGAGCACTCGGCGCCGCGGATCGTGCGCCACGGGAAGGCCGCGCCCCGCAGGTGCAGCGTCTCGGCGCGTTCGCGTGCCTGGTCGATCGTGGCCAGCCGCCAGCGCAGGGCGTCAGCTGCCGCGTCGGGTGCAGTCGCGGACAGCATCGGCAGCACGAAACTCTCGGTGTCCCAGAACGCGTGCCCGTCATAGCCCGGCCCGGTGAGGCCCTTGGCCGGAATCGCGCGCTGCTCGGCCCGGGCGGCGGCCTGGAAGACGTGGAACATGGCCACGCGCACGGCCTGCTGCGCGCCCAGGTCGCCGTCGATCTCGACGTCGGCGCCGGCCCAGAACTCGTCCAGGGCCTCGCGCTGATCGGTCACGAGGCGGTCCCAGCCGTTTCGCAGCGCGGCGGCCAACGCGCCCTCGACCTGGTCGCGCAGCGCCGGAACCGTCCGCTGGCCCGACCAGCCGTAGGCGACGAACTTGGTCAGGCGCAGCTTCTGCCCGGGCGCCAGCGTGGTACCGACCATGAGCCGGGCCCAATCCTCGTGCACGGCCGCTTCGCTGCCCCAGCCGTCGGGCCCGTCGACGACGTGCTCCATGGCCGCCGCCACCCGCAACTGACTGGCTCGCGTGTGGTGGATCAGGATCGAGCGGGCGCCACGCAGCATGTGATTCTCCGCGGCGAGCGGATTGGCCAGTACCGCCGCCACGCGAGGATCATCCGACATTTTCGGGGTTTGTTCATTCGCCACCAGCTCCGACTGGAGCACCACCCGGGTCGGCTGGTCGACCGCCTCAACCTCGTACTGGATCGCGAGGATGGCCCGTTGGGTCAGCGACACCAGCCGGCTGGAGCGGATCTTGACCCGCTGCCCGGACGGTGCCGCCCACTCGACCACGCGATGCAGCACACCGCCGCGCAGGTCCAGGATTCGTTCGTGGTGCTGCAGCGTGCCGTAGCGCAGGTCGAAGGGTTCGTCGTCGACCAGCAGCCGGATCAGCTTGCCGTCGGTGACGTTGACGATCGATTGGCCCGACTCGGGGTAGCCGTAGCCGGCCTCGGCGTAGGGCAGCGGTCGGGTCTCGTAGAAGGAGTTCAGGTAGGTGCCGGGCAGGCTGGCCGGATCGCCTTCATCGAGGTTGCCCCGCACGCCGATGTGACCGTTGGACAGGGCGAACAGTGATTCCGACTGCCCGAGCATGTCGAGATCCAGACCGATCTCGCGCAGGTTCCACGCCTCGGCGGGGAAGCGCGGGTTGGGGATCATGACAGCAGCTCGGCGAGGTCGTTGACGACGATGCTGGCACCGTTGCGGGCCAGCTCGCGCCCATGGGCCGCGTCCAGCCGGTTGACGCCGACCACGTAGCCGAACGCACCGGCCTGACCGGCCTGCACTCCGGCGATGGCGTCCTCGAACACCACCGCCTGCGCGGGTGTCGCCCGGGCCAGGCGGGCGCCGGCCAGGAAGCTGTCCGGGGCCGGTTTGCCGGCCAGCTGCTCGGCCCGCAGCGTCTTGCCGTCGACCCGGCCCTCCACCAACGACGCCAACCGGGTCACCTCCAGGACCTCAGCGGTGTTGGCGCTGGAGGACACCACGAAACGTCGCAACCCGGCCGTTTGCGCGGCCTGCAGATAGCGCCGCGATCCCTCATAGACCCGCACACCGTCATCGTGCACCCTCTTCAGCAGCAGCTCGTTCTTGCGGTTACCCAGTCCATTGATCGTGGCCGCGGCGGGTGGATCGTCGGGACTGCCCTCGGGCAGGCTCAGCGATCGGGAGGCCAAAAAGTCACGCACTCCGTCCGGCCGCGGCTTGCCGTCGACGTACTCGTCATAGTCCTGGGCGGTGAACGGCGGCAGCCCGCCGTGGGCGCGCAGGAACTCGTCGAACGTCTGTTTCCAGGCCGCCTGGTGCACCGAGGCGGTGTCGGTGAGCACGCCGTCGAGGTCGAACAGACAGGTCGTGATCGTTTCCGGAAGGCCGAGCACCTCTCGATCGTGCCATGAGCGGCCCCCTATAGTCCGAAGCATGACGGATGAGACGACGACCATGGCCCAGATCGGCGTAACCGGACTGGCCGTGATGGGACGCAACCTGGCCCGCAACCTGGCCCGCAACGGCTTCACGGTGGCTGTGCACAACCGGAGCAGTTCGCGGACCCACGACCTGATCGCCCAGCACGGTGACGAGGGCACGTTCGTACCCAGCGACTCGCTCGAGGAGTTCGTGGCCTCACTCGCGCAGCCCCGAGCCATCATCATCATGGTCAAGGCGGGCGGCCCGACCGACGACGTGATCGAGGAGCTCGCACCCCTCTTGGACGAGGGCGACATCATCATCGACTGCGGCAACGCCCACTTTGCCGACACCCGGCGCCGCGAGCAGAGCCTGCGCGAGCGCGGGCTGCATTTCGTCGGCAGCGGAGTGTCCGGGGGCGAGGAGGGTGCCCTGCTGGGCCCGAGCATCATGCCGGGCGGGTCACCGGAGTCATACCGCAAGCTCGGCCCGATCTTTGAGAAGATCGCCGCACAGGTCGACGGTGTGCCCTGCTGTGTGCACGTCGGGCCGGACGGCGCGGGCCACTTCGTCAAGATGGTGCACAACGGCATTGAGTACGCCGACATGCAGCTCATTGCCGAGGCCTACGACCTGCTTCGCGCCGGATTGGACGCGACCCCGGCCGAGATCTCCGAGATCTTCAAGACCTGGAACGAGGGCGACCTCGAGTCCTTCCTGATCGAGCTCACCGCCGATGTCCTCGCCCAGGTCGACGCGGCGACCGGACAACCGTTCGTCGACATCGTGCTCGACCAGGCCGAGCAGAAGGGCACCGGACGCTGGACGGTGCAGAGCGCCCTGGACCTCGGCATCCCGATCACCGGCATCGCCGAGGCCACGTTCGCCCGTGCGCTGTCCGGTCACGCCGACCAACGCGCCGACGCGCGCGCCGCCTTCCCCGAACAGAACGACTGGCACGTCGAGGACCGCGACGCGTTCATCGAAGACGTCCGCAAGGCGCTGTACGCGTCGAAGGTCATCGCCTACGCGCAGGGCTTCGATCACATCGCGGCCGGCAGCCAGGAGTTCGACTGGGACATCGACCGCGGGGCGATGGCCACGATCTGGCGCGGTGGCTGCATCATCCGGGCCCGCTTCCTGAACCGGATCCGCGAGGCCTACGAGGCCGACCCGAAGCTGTCGAGCCTGCTCGTCGCGCCGTACTTCGCCGATGCCGTGCGCGACGGCGTGGCCAGTTGGCGGCGCGTCGTCGTCGACGCCACCCAGGCCGGCGTGCCGACACCGGCATTCTCGTCCTCCCTGGCCTATTACGACGGCTTGCGGCGCCCGCGGCTTCCGGCCGCGCTGATTCAGGGCCTGCGCGACAACTTCGGCGCCCACACCTACCAGCGCGTGGATCGGCCGGGTTCCTTCCACACCGAATGGGCCGGCTCCAAGACCGAATCGCCGGCGTGACCAGTCGGGCCGGTCGGGAGTTCTGGCTGACCGACATGGACGGCGTGCTCGTCCATGAGGAGCAGGCCCTACCGGGTGCGGCCGAGTTCCTGGATCGGCTGAACGAACGAGAGCGCCCGTACCTGGTCCTGACGAACAACTCGATCTATACCCCGCGCGACCTCGCTGCGCGCCTGGCCCGAGCCGGATTGGCCGTTCCGGAGCGGGCGATCTGGACCTCGGCGCTGGCCACGGCGAACTTCCTGGCCGAGCAGATGCCCGGCGGATCGGCGTACGCGATCGGCGAGGCCGGGCTCACCACGGCCCTGCACGAGGTCGGTTACACGCTCACCGACACCGATCCGGATTACGTCGTGCTCGGCGAGACCCGGACCTACTCCTTCGAGGCGATCACCCAGGCGATTCGGCTGGTCGAACGCGGCGCCCGCTTCATCGCAACCAACCCCGACGCAACCGGCCCCTCCCCCGACGGGCCGATGCCGGCCACCGGATCGGTCGCCGCGTTGATCACCCGAGCCACCGGTGCGGTGCCCTACTTCGTCGGCAAGCCGAACCCGATGATGTTCCGCTCAGCCATGAACCGGATCGCGGCGCACTCGGAGAAGTCGGTCATGGTCGGGGACCGCATGGACACCGACGTGGTGGCCGGCATCGAGGCCGGGCTCGAGACGATCCTCGTGCTCACCGGTTCGACCCGGCGCGAGGACGTGACCCGCTTTCCGTACCGCCCCAGCCGGATCATCGACTCGATCGCCGACGCGGTCGAACTGGTCTGACGAGCTAACCGCTACCGCCGATATCTGTCTCGTACGCCTCGAAGATCAGGTCGGCGCCGGCCTGTCGGTGCTTCATCAGGGTGGCGATCAGGTTGGTGGCCGCTTCACGGATCACGCCGGGGTCAGGTGCCGTCGCCTGCTCAGCGGTTTCACCCAGCAGGCCCTCGATCTGGACGGTGATCCGACCGTGGTCGCGAACCAGACGGGCCACCGCACCGGTGAGCCGGGGCGCGTTGACGACCATGTCGCTGTGCAAGCCTCCTGGCCCTTCGGTCAGCCGGACGTGCTCTCGGAAGTCGGCCAGCAACGTCTCGAGCGATCCGTGCACGCGCAGCCGCCAGTTGGCATCGTCGCCCCGCGGGGACGCGGCCAGCGACTCCTCGAGGTTCAGCAATGCCAGCCGCAGCTCTCCGCGTCGGCGGCGGATCTCGCTCAGGTCGGTCGGGGTACCCACCCTCGACAGCAAACTCGCTCGGCGACCGCGCGTCCAGTGCCGCAGCCTCTTCCCGGCCCTCTCCTAGCGCATGCGAGTCGAAGTCCCTTACGCCGTTCAGACGTGGGTCGCGGGATGGTCGTCGTATCAGGGCGGCCCAGACCCGGAAGGAGCGCCATGGCAGACACCGGTCGGCTCGCCAGGGTTACCGATCGAGCGCTGATCACCCTCATGTATGCGCCGGTCCGGATCGTCGCGAGCGTGGGTGGTGCGATGTTGGCCTCGGCGATATTCGGACGAGTCTGGAAAGCGCTGAATGGCAAGCAGGACGTCCCGGATGCGATTGACAAGGCAAAGGGATGGGGCGACATCCTGCCCGCGGCCCTACTGCATGGCATGGTCTTCGCCGGGGTCAAAGCACTGGTCGACCGCGCAAGCGCCAAAGGATTCGAGCGTCTCACCGGGCGATGGCCCGGCGAAGTACCACCCGCCTGAACCGAGTTGCCATGGCGACCCGGTCGGCGCGGTCGAACGCATCCGAGAGGCGGTCTCTAGCATCGATGGGGTGACCTACCTCGCTGACACGAACCGCTACGACTCGATGACCTACCGGCGCTCGGGGCGCAGCGGCGTCCAACTTCCGGCTCTGTCCCTGGGCCTCTGGCACAACTTCGGCCATGACAAGGCGATCGACACGCAGCGGGCCATCCTGCGCCGGGCCTTCGATCTCGGCATCACCCATTTCGACCTGGCCAACAACTACGGACCGCCGGCCGGCTCGGCCGAGACCAACTTCGGTCGACTGTTCGCCGAAGACTTTCAGCCCTATCGTGACGAGCTGTTCCTCTCGACCAAGGCCGGCTACGACATGTGGCCCGGCCCCTACGGCGAATGGGGTTCGCGCAAGTACCTGCTGGCCAGCCTGGACGCCTCGCTGCGGCGCATGGGTCTCGACTACGTCGACGTCTTCTACAGCCACCGCTTCGACCCCAACACGCCCCTCGAGGAAACAATGGGGGCGTTGGACACCGCGGTGCGATCGGGTCGAGCGCTCTACGCCGGCATCTCCTCCTACTCCCCCGAGCGCACGGCCGAAGCAGCCCGGATCCTGAGCGACCTGGGCACCCCGCTGCTGATCCACCAGCCCTCCTACTCGATGCTCAACCGCTGGGTCGAGGGCGGGCTGCTCGACACCCTGGGCGATCTGGGCGTCGGCTGCATCGCGTTTTCTCCTCTGGCGCAGGGCTTGCTGACCTCTCGCTACCTCGACGGCATACCGCAGGACTCGCGGATGGCCGAGGAGCGGTTCCTGACTCAGGACATGCTCACCGAGCAGAACCTCACCCACATCCGTGCGCTGAACGCGCTGGCCGAGCAGCGAGGCCAGTCCTTGGCCCAACTCGCGCTGGCCTGGTGCCTGCGCGACGAGCGAATCACCTCGGTCCTGCTGGGCGCCAGTAGCGTGGCGCAGCTCGAGGACAACGTCCGCGCGCTCGAACACCTCGAGTTCTCGACCGAGGAACTGGCCGCCATCGACGGGTACGCCGTTGATGGCGGCATCAACCTGTGGCAGGCGAGCAGCGATTCGTGAGCCTGCGGCCGATCGTGTTGGATGGATGCCATGACCAAGCCTGAAATCGACATGCCCGCCGGTGACGAGCCGACCGACCTGCAGATCAAGGACCTCACCATCGGTGACGGTCCCGAGGCGGTGCCCGGGGGGACAGTCGTCGTGCACTACGTCGGTGTGGAGTTCGGAACCGGCGAGCAGTTCGACAGCTCCTGGGATCGCGGCGAGACCATCGAGTTCCCGCTGCGGGGCCTGATCAAGGGCTGGCAGGACGGAATCCCGGGCATGCGTGTCGGCGGTCGGCGTCAGCTAACGATCCCGCCGGAGCTGGCCTACGGCCCGGCCGGCGGCGGCCACCGGCTCAGCGGCAAGACGCTGATCTTCGTGATCGATCTGGTGGCCGTGCGCTAGGTCGGCCGCTCGATGTTCGGGTATCAGCGACACGATCAGCTCGCTCCTTCGTCCTATCAGCGACAGCCATCACTGCCGCGCGGAGCGAGAGGGACGAGATCATGAGCGAGACATTTGAGGCCGGCCAGTCGCCGGTGTTCTACGAGCGAGTCGTGCGGACGACAGTCACCGTTCCGGCCTGGAGCAGCCTCGACCTGGGCGAGGCCATGGAGATCCTGGATCCCGAAGGCGACCAGGCCGTCTGGGCCGGCGCGCGCCCGGGGTGGGGCGCCACGACGATCTACGCGGCCCCGCGGGGCTAGACCGCGAGCTGCTCGTGCTGATCGTTGCGCAGGTAGTGCGAGACCGTGCTCTTGCTGACGCCGAGAATGGCCGCGATCGAGGCATGGGTGTAGTGACCGGATGCGTACATCTGCGCCATCCGGTTGGCCATCTCGGCCGTCACCTGACGGGGGCGTCCGCGGCGGGTGGTCGTGCGGGCCGGTGCCGGCGGGCGGTACTCGTAGGTGCCTTGGTACATCGCGCTCGCCGAGACGACCGCGATGCCCCCGCGCAGCGCTCCGGCCACCCGGACGCGAACCCGGACCTGGGCCAGATCGGAGGCAGCGTCGATCGTCAGGACCTCGGCTTCGACTCCGCGTAGCGGTCCATCGCCGATCGTCGCTGTATCACCTGGCGCGATTGCCAACTCCACTTGACTCACCCGTGTTCTTCGACCTGCACTTGGCTCGAGATCCCCCGATATTGCGCACGCAGCGTTATCACTATAACGCGTGGGAGCTATCTTGCCAAACATGAAACACACTATGGGCAAATCCCCCTGCTGACCGCGAGCCGATTCAGCAGCAGTGGCCAGGCCGCATACTTCGATCATCCGCCGCCGATCCACGGCTGGGCGGGGTCGGCCAGGCGATCTTCAGGTATGGCCGGGCGCGAGATGCGCGAATACCCTGACTTACTGCACACTTATTTTGCCTGAAAAGCGATGATTCGGATCTCACTGCGGCGCGCGGCTCTGGGCCGATAGGGTTGCGAGCCGATGACAGAGACGATCAGGTTCGGGGCGATCGTCACCCTTATCGCGGTCGTCGGGCTCGTTGCTGTGCTTTCCAACCGACTCACCGAACGGCTCAAGATTCCCGTTCCGGCGCTGGTACTGGTGGCCTCGGCGATCGCCGCGAAGGTCGTTCCGGCCCTGCACCCGCCCGACATCGTCTCGGTGGAGCGGGTCGTCACGATCGCTCTCATCGCCATCCTGTTCGACGGCGGCATGCACATCGGACGCGCCCGCTTCCGCACCGCGGCCACCCCGATCGCGGTAGTCGGCGTCGCCGGCACCTTCCTGACCGCGGTCGGGGCGGCGATCCTGCTGCACCTCATCTTCGGCTTCAGCTGGTACGCCAGCCTGCTGGTGGCCACCGCGATCGCCCCCACCGACCCGGCCGTCGTCTTCTCGGTGCTCGGCCGTCGGGAGATTGCCGGGCGCAGCGGCACCCTGCTCGAGGGCGAGTCGGGCGCCAACGATCCAGTCGGCATCGCGCTGATGATCAGTTTGATCACCGCCGGCGGGCTCACGGCCCATGCCTTCGGCCATATCGCGGTTCAGTTCACGCTGCAGATGGGCGTCGGCCTCGCGGTCGGCTGGCTGGCCGCGCGCGCGCTCCTGCCCTTCCTGCGCATCTCGCTGCCCAGCGAGGGTCTCTATCCGATTCGCAGCCTGGCCTGCGCGCTCTTGGTCTACGGCCTGGCCACCCTGGCTCACGGCTCAGGCTTCCTGGCCGTATTCACCGCCGCCATTCTGATCGGCGACGCCCCGTTTCCCTTCAAGCGCGAGATTGCCCGGTTCCACCTGGCGCTGGCCAGCCTGGCCGAGATCGTGGCGTTTGTCGTACTGGGTCTGACCGTGGAGCTGGATCAGCTCACCCACCGCAACGTCTGGCTGCCCGGGTTGGTGATCGCGGTACTCCTGGCCGTGGTGGTTCGTCCGCTGTTCGTCGGTTTGTGTCTGGTCCCCACCCGCCTGCAGACCAACGAGCGCGCCTTCATTCTGTTTGCCGGCCTCAAGGGCGCCGTCCCGATCCTGCTCGGCGAGATGCTGCGGCACGCGCACGTCCCTGATGCCGAGCGCCTCTACGGCATCGTCGTGGTCGTCGTCGTGTTCTCGGTCGTGGTCCAGGGCGGCCTGACGCCGACGGTGGCCGCCCGCCTGCATCTGCCGATGCGCATCGTCGAGCCCGACCCGTGGAGCACCGGCGTGCGGCTGCGGGAGGAGCCGCAGGGCGTGCATCGGCTCATCGTCGCGGCGGGCTCGGCGGCCGACGGCGCCGTGGTGTCGACCCTGGGGGGTGACGGCTGGATCAGTCTGGTCGTGCGCGAGCGCCAGCTCCTGCCGCTGCGCCCGGAGACCGCCCTGCAGGCCGGCGACGACGTCACCGTGATCCTCGATCCCGGTGATGACCAGGCCGAGGCGCGCCTACGCTCGACCTTCGGTGATCCGGGCTGACCGGCCGAGCGGGCGCCGGCGCAATCTCCGCACCCCCGTACCGGAGATCGCGCCGCGTCCCGTCAGACACAGATGAGTGTGCTCGCCCCGCCCAGATACCAGGGCGACTTACTCAGATATGCGCCAAACCGTGACATAGCCATCTGGCGGTCTAGAAGCTCCAGGAGCATCCTTATCCACTCAGACCGGTACATCGGCGCCGGTCGGATCCGACAGCCCGACGTCCACGCCGGGCGGGGTGGGTGTGATGAACAACGGCGCGACCAGGGCCGCGATAGCGCCGCCGATCAACGGGGCGACGATGAACAGCCAGACCTGCGACATGGCGTGGGTCCCGGCGAAGATCGCCGGACCGAGCGAGCGGGCCGGGTTGACCGACGTGCCGTCGAGCGGGATGCCGACCAGGTGGATAGCGGTGAGGACCAGGCCGATCGCCAGCCCGGCAAAGCCCGGCGCCGCATGCCGGCTCGTCACCAGCAGCACGACGCTCACGAGGAGGAAGGTCATGATGATCTCGAGCAGGAAAGCGCCACCCTCGGTGATGTGCGGGCCCCAGCCGTTGGTGCCGAGCGAGCCGGTGCGGTCGGTGACCTTGCCGAAGCTCGATGTCATCAGCTTCAGCAGGGCGGCGCCGATGATCGCACCGACGAACTGCGCGATCCAGTAGGCGATGGCCTCGGCCAACGGCATGCCTCGGCGCATCAGCACGGCCAACGTCACCGCGGGGTTGACGTGGGCGCCGGTGAGCGGGCCGATCGCGTAGGCCAAGGCCAGCAGCACCAGACCGAACGCCAGCGCGACCCCGAGGGTGCCGATCTGCAGTGAGCTACCGACGATGCCGAACACCGCCGAGCCGACAGCGAAGAAGACCAGGATGGCGGTGCCGAGCAGCTCTCCGAAGAACTTTTGGATCAGGTCCTTGGTGAGCAGCGGTGAGGTCGACGGGCTGGACATGGCAGGGTCCTCTCGAAGGGCAGCGTGGACAAGGTGGACGGGTCACACCGACCCCCCCCGTCGGGGCGGCACCCCAGCACGCTCACCTGGTTCTACCGCGGGGACACGCTAACGCACGATGTGGTTGATTTCGGATAGGCGCGGGCGACCTAGCCAAAGGTGAACGAGTAGGCCGACAGCCCCGGCGAAACGGCGACCGTCAGCGTCCGCCGCTCTGGATTGTCGACGTGCACGAGCGTGTAGATGTTCGGTGCGCCCGAGACGGCGTAGGTCGTGATCCTTCCGTCGACATTGGCCGTCAACGTGCCGCTGCCCCCGACGTCGAGGTAGACGTCATCAGCGGAGAAGTTCAGCTGGATCGCTGCGCCGGTGCCGGCCGTGATCGACTCAGCGGACACCGTCCACGTCCCGTCGAGGGCGAACTCATCCATAGGCACTTGCGCGGGGACGGTGAATATCTGCTGGCCGTTGTAGAGCGCTCCCCCCGAGTAGGTCTGGGCCCGCTCGGATCCCAGATAGGTCTCGGGCGTCTGGCCCGGGATCGATGGGGTCGCGTCCGGTACGTCGGTCGCGGCGGGCAGGGTTACCCCCGGGTTGGCGGCGACGAGCAATTGCCGGATCAGCGATTCCGACGTCGCGTAGTCACCCTCCCCGATCGCCACATGGCGAATCTGGCCGGTGGAGTCGATCAGATACTCGGCCGGCCAGGAACTGTTGTCGTAGTTGTTCCAGGTCGCGTAGTCGTTGTCGAGCGCGATCGGGTACTGGATGTTCAACCGCTTGGCGCCGGACGCGACGTTGCCGGCAACATGCTCGAACGCGTACTCGGGCGTGTGCACGCCGATGACCTCGAGTCCGTCGGCCTGGTAGGTCTGGTTCCAAGCCGTGACGTGGGCGATCGCCCGTTGGCAGTTGATGCAGGAGTAGGCCCAGAAATCGATCAGGACCACCTTGCCCCGCAGACCGGCCAAGGTCAGCGGGGCCCCGTTGGGAGTGTTGAGCCATTGCGAGATCCCAGCCAGGGGTGGGGCCGCGCCGCAGTCCTGCAGGGTGGGGTCGGCGTCCTTGCATGAGGTCAACGCGGCGTTGTGGCCCCCGGTGCCGAGCGCCTTGGTGATGCTTCCCGCATGGTCGATATTGCGGTTGAGCGCCGCGGTGTAGTCGGGAACGTTGCGCTGAATCACGTCGGTGGCGTTGAACGTGAGGGCCGCGACCAGGCCGAGGACGAGGACACCGGCCACCACCCGGATCCGGCGTTGGTGGACCCGGAACGCCTGCACTCGCTGACCCACACCGCGCCCGGCCAGGGCGAAGAAGAGCAGCGGGATCGCCGTACCGATGCCGAACGCGACGGTCAGCACTACCGTCTTGCCCCCGATGTGACCGGTCGCGCCGGCCACCGTGATGGCGGCCAGCACCGGGCCGGCGCACGGGACGTAGACCGCCCCCAGGGCCAGACCAAGTGCGAAGCCCCCCCGGTCGCTGCCCACCGAGCGTTGCGGGATCCACCGGAAGGGCACCTCGAGCCACGTCTCGACGCGCGGAATGATCATGGCCACTCCGAGCAGGGCCAGGATGATCAGGCCGGCAGCCCGGATGAGGTCCTGCGGCAGGTTCAAGGCGCGCAACACGAGGGTGCCGAGCAGGGTGAAGGTGCAGAAGCTGACGACCAGCCCGGCCACGACCAGATACGGTCGCCGGGCCTCGACCGGCGACAGCTTCTTGCGCCGGACCTTCTTGGCCGGCCCACCTGGGGTGGCGCTGGGCGCCCCACCGGCCACGAAGATCACCGGCAGCACCGGCAGCACGCAGGGCGAGATACCCGTGATCAGACCGCCGAGCAGCCCGATGATGGCCAGGGCGATCATCGGTTCAGGCTACGAGATGTGGCCGTGGCCCAGCTATGAACGATCTGACGGTTCGCGAACGATTCACGCCCGTCGGCGGCGGCGGGCCAGGAACAGCAACGCGGTTCCCCCGGCCAGCAACAGCAGCGCGAGGCGCAGCAGACCGACCACCGACGTACCCGTGCTGGCCAGCTGCGACGCGATCACCGGCGCCGTCGCCGTCGAGGTGGTCGATCCCGGCAAGGTCTGAAGCGCAGAGCCGGTCACGGTCGCCGTGTTGGAGATCGGGCCAGGCGCGGCCGTGACGGTCGTGACCAAGGTGATCACGCTGACCGCCTGCAGGGCCAGCACCTGGGTGCTCAGGCAGGTGACGACCTGTCCCGAGGCCCCGCACGTCCAGCCCGCACCTGTGGCCGAGACGTAGACCAAGCCCGCCGGCAGCGCGTCGGAGACCGTAGTGATGCCGCTGGTCGAGGACGGGCCGAGGTTGGTGATCGTCAGCAACCAGGTGGCCACCCCACCGGATACGAGTGGCGAGTCGG
This sequence comes from uncultured Actinomycetes bacterium, assembly GCA_963828015.1. GTDB lineage: Bacteria > Actinomycetota > Actinomycetes > Mycobacteriales > Jatrophihabitantaceae > CAVPUA01. Next base: position 215,276 of record CAWHCD010000005.1, on the reverse strand, counting down.
CCAGCGACTTGACCAGCGAGAGGTTGGCCACCGGGGTCACCGGGGTCGGATCGTCGGCGGTATTAGTGGTCGTGTTCGTGTTGTCCGGCGACGTGACCATGACGTGGTTGGTCACCGACGGCACCGCCGCTGCACCCACTGCGAAGGTGAGCGCGAACGTCGAGGTCGCGCCGACGGCCAGCGTGTCCGGGGTCTGACAGGTCAGCGTCGCCGCAGCCGCACACGTCCAGCCCGCGCCGGAGACCGAGGTGTACGTCAGGCCGGCCGGCACGGCGTCAGTAACGGTGATCGGTCCTGGGTCCTCGGTGAGGCCGCTGTTGGTGACCCCGACCTGGTACACCACGGTGCCTCCGGCCAGGACCGGACCGGTGTGGGTCTTGGTGATGGTGAGGCTCGAGACCGGGGAGACGGCGGCGGTATCAGTCGAGCTGTTGTTGCCCGGTACCGGGTCAGCCGTCGGGCTGCTGACGCCCGCGGTGTTGCTTACGCTGGGGTAGGCCGCCGCGCCGACGTCGACCACGAGCGTGATCGGGCCGGCCGCCGTCGCCGACGCCAGACCAGCCAGCGTGCAGGTCACCGTGCCGCTCGCCTCCGCGCAGGTCCAGCCGGTGCCGGTCGCCGACACGTAGGCCAGCCCGGTCGGCAAGGTGTCGGTGACGGTTACCGGTGCCGTTGCGTCGGAGGGCCCGAGATTGGTGACGGCCAACGTGAAGCTGGCCTGCTGGCCGGGAACGAACGCGCCGCTGTGCGACTTGACGATGGCCAGGTCGGCTGACGCCCCGACCGTTGTCGGGTCGAGCGCGGTGTTGTTGCCGGGAACCGGGTCGAGCGTCGGCGAACTCACGGTGGCGCTGTTGTCGAGCACGACGCCGTCAGCCACGTTGGCCGCCACGTGGGTGAGCAGGGTGATCGGCGCCGCCGAGCTGCCGACGACCAGGCCGATCGACTGGGTGCAGGTGACGGTGGCACTGGCAGCCGAGCCGACACACGACCAGCCCGAGCCGGTCGCGGACACGAAGGTCAGCCCGATCGGCAGGGTGTCGACGACCGCGAGCGGGGCCGCCGCGTTGGAGGGCCCGAGGTTGGTCACGCCGATCGTGTAGGTGACGTTCTGCCCGGCGGTCACCACCCCGGTGTGGGTCTTGGTGATCGCCAGATCAGCCAGTGGGGTGACCGTCACCGTGTCGGTACTGCTCGGCGGGCCGGTCGGATCCGGCGTGCTGCTCGAGCCCGTGACCGTGTTGACCAACTTCGCGCCGGTGTGGCCCGGGTCCACGAACACGTCGACAGTGATCGTGGCCGAGGTGCCGCTCGGCATCGGGCCGGAGAGGCTGCACGTCACGACCTGGGCCGCATCGCCGGTGCACGTCCAGGTCAGCGCGCCGATCGGCGAACCGCTCGTCGAGACCAGGGTCTCCCCCGCCGGCAGCGGATCGGTGAGCACGAGGTTGGCGGCGTCGGACGGGCCGTTGTTGGTGACCAGGATGCTGTAGCTGCCGGCCGTTCCCGGGGTGAAGGCTCCCGTGTGGGTCTTGAGCAGCGTCACGTCGGCGCTGGTGATGACCGACACCGGGGCGCTGCTGGTGTTGTTGCCCGGCACCGGGTCGGGGGTCGGGCTGGACACGGTGGCCGTGTTGGTCAGCGGGCCAGCCGGTTGCGCCGACGGGACGGCGACCGTGAGGGTGATGTTCGGCAACGACCCTCCGGCCACGAGGTTCGCCGGCGCGGTGCAGGTGACGACCAGCCCGGCGGCCGAACACGTCCAGCCGGTGCCGCTGGCGGACATGAACGTCTCCCCCGCCGGCAAGGTGTCCGAGACCGTGATCGGCCCGGCGGCATCGGCCGGACCGAGGTTGGAGACGGCCAGCATGTACGTGCCGGAGGTGCCGGCGGTGATCGTCGGCGAGCCGGCCGTCTTCACGATCTTGAGGTCGGCGTTCGTGACAATCGGCCCACTGACATCGGTCGAGCTGTTGTCGGCCGGATTCGGGTCGGTGGTCGGGCTGGCCACCGAGGCCGTGTTGCTGACCGGCGCCGTGTCCGAGGACGCGAGCAGCACCGTCAACGTGATCGGCGCGGCGCTGGCGCCGGCCGCCAGCGGCCCGGCCAATGTGCACGTCACGACCTGGCCGAGGGCGGCACACGTCCAGTTGGTGCCGGTGGCCGAGACGTAGGTGAGCGTCGACGGCAAGGTATCGGTCACGGTCACCGGCGAGGCGGCAGCGGACGGGCCGGCATTGGCCACCTGCAGGGTGTAGCTGTTGTTCACCCCGGCCACCAGCGGAGCGTTGTGGGTCTTCACGATGTTCAGGTCAGCAGAGGTCAGGATCGCCGTCGGGTCGGTCGCGGTGTTGTTACCCGGAACCGGATCGATGACCGGGCCCGACACCGAGGCGGTGTTGATCAAGCTGGGCGCGGTGACCGAGGCCGCCACCAAGACCGTCAGCGTCAGGGCCGGGGCGCTCGCGCCGGCCAGGATCGCACTCGAGAGCGAGCAGGTCACCGTCGTCGTCCCGGTGCATGACCACGGCCCGGAGGCGGACACGTAGGTCATCCCGGCCGGGAGCGTGTCGAGCACCGTGATCGGTCCGGGCGAATCCGACGGACCGTTGTTCGTGACGCCGATCGTGTAGACGCCGTCCTGCCCGGCGGTAAACGAGCCGACGTGGGACTTGGTGATGGCCAGGTCGGCGTTGGCGATCACCGGCACGGTGGCCGTGCTGGTGTTGTTGCCCGGCGCGGGGTCCGGCGTCGGACTGCTCACGGTGGCGGTGTTGCTGACCGACGCCGTGGTCGACGAAGCGAGGGTCACCGTCAGCGCGATGGTCGGTAGCGTGCCGCCGCTGGCCAGGGTCGCCGCCGACGTGCAGGTGACGACCGCACCCAGGGCAGAGCAGCTCCAACCGCTACCGGTCGCCGAGACGAAGGTCTCGGTGGCCGGCAACGTGTCCGAGACGGTGATCGGCGCGCTGGCGTCGGCTGGGCCCAGGTTGCTCACCGCGAGGGTGTAGCCGACCGAGGTGCCGGCGATGAACGTCGGCGCACCGGCGACCTTGACGATCTTGAGGTCGGCGTTGGTGGTGACCGGCCCGGTCTGATCGGTCGAGCTGTTGTTGCTCGGGTTGGGATCAGGAGTCGGACTCGAGACGGTCGCGGTGTTGCTGATCGAGGCGGCGACCGAGGAGGCCACGAGCACGGTCAGGGTGATCGGCGCCGCGCTCGCCCCCGCGGCCAGCACACCAGTGAGCGTGCAGGTGACGGCCGGCCCCACGGCGGCACAGGTCCAGCCGGTGCCCGTGCCGGATACGAACGTCAAACCGGTCGGCAGGGTGTCGGTGACCCTGACCGGGCTGGCCGCGGCCGACGGGCCCGCATTGGCGACCTGCAGGGTGTAGGTGGCGTTGACGCCAGCGGCAAAGGTGCCGTTGTGGGTCTTGACGATGCTCAGATCGGCCGAGGTGACGATCGTGGTCGGGTCGGTCGCGGTGTTGTTGCCCGGAACCGGGTCGGTGATCGGCCCGGACACGGTCGCCGTGTTGGACAGGCTGGTCGCGGTCACCGTGGCCGCCACGGCCACTGTCAGGGTCAGCGTGGGGCCGGAGGCGCCGGCGGTGATCGTGGCCGCCGACATGCAGGTGAGCGTCGTCGTGCCCGAGCAGGCCCACGGCGCCGACGCCGAGACGAGCGACATTCCGGCCGGCAGCGTGTCGATGACCTGAATCGGGCCGGGTGAGTCCGACGGGCCGTTGTTCTTCACCGTGATGACGTAGGTCCCGGTCTGCCCGGCGGTGAACGAGCCGGTGTGCGTCTTGGTGATCGCCAGGTCGGCGCTGGCCCCGACCGTGACCGTGGCCGTGCTGGAGTTGTTAGCCGGGTTGGGGTCGGTCGTCGGGCTCGCGGCGGTGGCGGTGTTGCTGAGCGACCCGCTGGCCCCGGACGCGACGGCAACGGTCAGGGTGATCGCGGGCAGCGACTGACCAGCGACGAGCTTGGCCGACTCGGTGCAGGTGACGGTCGACCCGGCCGCTGTGCAGGACCAACCGGTTCCGGTGCCCGACACGAACGTCTCGCCCGCCGGCAAGGGGTCAGTGACCGTGATCGGACCGGCGGCGTCGGCCGGGCCGGCGTTGCTGACCGTGAGCGTGTAAACCCCGTTGCTGCCGGCGGTGAAGGCGGGCGAGTTCGCGGTCTTGAGCAGGCTGACGTCGGCATTGGTGACCGGCGTGCCCGTGGTGTCGGTCGAACTGTTGTTGCCCGGCACTGGATCCGCGGTCGGGCTGGTGACCGTCGCCGTGTTGGTGATCGGCGCGGTGACGCCGCTGCCCAGCAGCACGGTCAGCGTGATCGGCCCGGCGCTCGCGCCAGCGGCGAGCGATCCGCTCAGCGAGCAGGTGACGACCTGACTGACGGCCGAACAGGTCCAGCCGGTACCGGTGCCGGACACGAACGTCTCACCGGTCGGCAGGGTGTCGCTGACGGTCACGGTCGCGGCCGCAGCTGACGGCCCGACGTTGGCCACCTGCAGGGTGTAGGTGTTGTTGAGCCCGGCCTGGAACGCGCCGTTGTGGGTCTTGACGATGCTCAGATCGGCCGACTTGGCGATCGTGGTCGGGTCGGTCGCGGTGTTGTTGCCCGGCACCGGGTCGGTGATCGGCCCGGACACGGTTGCGGAGTTGGTCAGCGAGGTCGCCGTCGTCGAGGCCGCCACCGCCACGGTGAAGGTCAGGACCGGTGCGCTCGCGCCGGCCACGATGCCGGCCGTCGAGGTGCAGGTGACGGTGGTGGTGCCGGTGCAGGCCCATGGGGCCGACGCCGACACGAAGGTCAATCCGGCGGGCAGGGTATCGACGACCTGGATCGGCCCGGGCGAATCCGACGGCCCGTTGTTGGAGACGGTGATCGTGTACGTGCCGTTCTGCCCGGCGGTGAAGGATCCCGTGTGTGTCTTGGTGATCGCCAGGTCGGCCTTGGGCGTGACTGTGACCGTGGCCGAGCCGGTGTTGTTGGGCAGACTGGGGTCATACGTCGGGCTGGCCACGACGGCGGTGTTGGTGACCGAACCGGTGGTCGAGGACGGCAGGGTCAGCGTGACGATCAGCGTGGTGTCGGTGGCGCCATTGGCCAGCCCGGTGGCGCGGGTGCAGGTGAGGGTCGAGGCGGTGATGCTCGACGTCCAGCCGGTCGAGCAGCTGACCGCGGTGGCGCCGCTGGGCAGGGTGTCGGTGACCGTCAGGGGGCCGGCGGCATCGGAGGGGCCGTTGTTCTTGATCGTGATCTGCCACTGCGACGGCGCGCCGGGCACGACAGCCCCGATCGCGGCCTTGGTCAGCGCGAGGTCGGCCGAATCGACGATCGCCGAGGCGGTATCGCTGTTGGACTGATAGGGACCATCGGCGTCAGCGCTGGCACCGGTGGCGTCCTTGAAGGTCGACGACGCGGTGTTGACGTTCGGGTTCGCCGGCCCAGTGAGGGCAGCGACCGACGGCGTCGCGGTGTAGCTCAGGATCACCGGCGTGCCCTGCACGATCGTGCCCGGCACGGTGAACGTCAGCGTCTGACCCGAGACGACCGGGTTGGCGCCGGCGACCCCGTTGTAGGTGACACTGCCGGCGTTGAACGTCCAGTTGGGCGGCAAGGTGTCGGTGATGACCGCGCTGTTGGCCGGGGCGGTGGTCGAGTTGGTCAGCGTGACGGTCCAGGTGAACGGCACGCCTGGCGAGGCGTGACCGGTCTTGCCGGCCGAGGTGCTCTTGGCCAGCGCGATGACCGGGACGACCGGGGTGATGGTGGCCGTCGAGGACGTCGGGCCATAGCCGCGGTAGCGCACCTGGCTCGGGTCACCGGCCACCCCGCCGAGCACACCGTCATAGGTTGTCGAGGCGGTGTTGCTGATCGAGGTACCGGCATGGAACAACGTCGGGTTGAACGTGGCGGTGTAGGTCAGGACGACCGTGGCGTTCGCCGCCAGAGCCGCCGGAGCCCAGGTGATCGTGCCGCCGGCCAACGTCCCACCACCGGTGATGCTGGCCGGGTTGACCGTCAACCCACTCGGGATCGGGTCGGACACGGCGATGTCGTATGCCGTGGAGCCTCCGGTGTTCTTGACCGTGACCGTGTAGGTGATGGTCTGGCCGGGCACCGGGCTGGTCGGCGACGCGGCCTTGACGATCGTCAGGTTGGGCTCGATCACGGTGACCGTGGCCGCCACGGAAGCCGAGTGGCGCGTGAACGCGGATGGCAGCGGGATCGTGGTCGGAGGGGCCACCGCAGTCGTGTTCCAGTAGGCCGCGACGCTGTTCTTGAGGGTATTACCGGCCACGATCTTGGCCCCGCCGGACGTCTTCTTCTGGGCCGGGTAGGCGGTGTACTTGATCGTGATCGTGCGGACGACCGCCGACGCGGTCAGGTTCCCGACCGTCCAGGCCAACGCGGTGGTTCCGAGGGTGGCATCCTTCGTGGGCGTCGGCAGCGCGGTGCAGGTCGTGCCGTCAGACATCACGCAACTGACGTAGGCATCGAAGGTCATACCGTCGGGCAGGGTGTCGATGACCGTGGCGTCAGGCACGACGACGTTGGCCGGGATGGATTCGGTCACGGTGTACGTGGTGTCCTGGCCGATCGTCACCGAAGTCGGTGAAGCGGTCTTGGTCAGCGTGGGGGCAGACGCGGTCACCGTGTCCGACGCCGTCGCCTTGTACCCGGCGATGTTGTCGGCGCTGGTCCGGATACCCGTGGTGGGCGAGGGCAGGCTCTGCGTCGTGGCCACGACGCCATTGAGGAACGTGTCACCGGCGACCGTGGTCATCGGGACCTGAGCCGAGTAGGTCAGCGCCTGTGAGGCCCCCGGAGCCAGCGACGTCAGCGTCCAGGTGATCACATAGCCGGCCGCTAGCGAACCGGTGACCACTCCGGCCGGGGTGACCAGGGTCGGCGAGGTCATGCCGACCGGAAGCGTGTCGATGACGACAACGTTGTAGGCGGTCGAGACGTTGGTCCCGGCCGTATTGGTGGCCGTCACCGTGTAGGGCACGGTGGCACCGGGCATCGCCATATGGCCGGGCGCGGAGTCGGTCTTGGTGACGGCCAGGCTCGGTTCGACGACCGTCGTGGTCACGGCCGACTGCTCCTGCGGCTGGGCGGTGCCGGCGAAGTCCTTGAAGTTGAAGCTGGCCGTGTTGGTGAGGCTGCTCGAGCGAACGTTGGTCGAGACGTTGGCGACGGTGGCGTCAAAGGTCACCACGACGACGGTTCCGGTGCTCGGCGTGGCCGGTACCGAGACCTGAGTCGGGAAGGCCAGCTTCACCGTGTTGGTCGTGACGCTGGGCGTGTAGCCGGCGGCCGAAGCCACCCCGTTGACGGTGTAGGCGAGGGTGCCGGCGACGTAGGTCTGCGTCGAGCCGAGCGGGTCGGTCAGGGCGCCGTTGAACACCGTGGTGCCGGCCTGGACGGTCTGGGTCAGCGTGTAGTGGATCGTCTCGCCGATGGTGGCCTGGGTCGTCGCGTCGTTGCCGGTATCACTGACCGAGGTGGTGCGCGTCTTGACCAAGGTCGGCGTGCCCAGATAGACGTCGGTCGGGTCACTGGCCGCGGGCACTCCCCCGACCCCGGGGACATAGGTCACCGGCGTGCTCGTCGTCGTGTTCGGCACGTTCTGGTAGCTGGTGATGCTGGCGGTACTGCTCAGATCGACACCGGCCACCATGTTGGTCGGCACCGTGACCGCGAACGTCAGCGTGACCGTGCCCGCCGGAGCGATCGTGGATCCCGCCGGCCAGGTCAGGGTGACGATGCCGCCGACCACGGCACACGTTCCGCCGTTGGAGATCGCCGAGACCATTGCGCACGAGGAGAACTGGGCCGGCAGCACCTCTTTGACCACCGTGCTGTTGGCCGGGGCCAGACCGTTGTTGGTGATGTCGATCCGATAGGTCACCACGTCGCCGTCGTTGACCTGGACGTGATCGACGTTCGGGCCGTTGACCGGCCCGGAGTTGACCTGCTGCACGCCGTGGGTGATCGACAACGACGGCGCGGTCAGGTCATAGAGCGCCCGGGCGCGCAGGGCGATCGCGATGCCCGCCGTGTCGGTCTGGGTGACCTTCATCAGGTTGCCGGACATGCTCGGCGTCGTCGCCACGGGTGGGCCGGCGGTCGGGGTCAGGGCGAAGACGACGAGGAACTTCTCCCCTGGATTGACGTAGGTCGCCCCGCCGGAGGTGTAGTCGGCCGGGCGCCAGGTGATCACGCCGGCCTGGGAGGTGTCCGGCGTCACCGGGGTGGTCGTGTTCCCCGTGACGTACTGCGCCGAGCCGGCGACGTAGCTGGTGCCGGCCGGGAAGAGGTCGGTGATGAGCGAGTTCTTGGTCGTGACTCCGGCCGGATAGTCCAGCTCGAGCTGGAAGCAGACGGTGTCGCCCTGGGTGTAGTTGGGAACGGTCGGGGCGGTGACGTAGGTGGCGGTGGCACAGTTCGGGTTGGTGGTGTTCGTGGCAACGCGCTTGGCGATGGCCGGCGACCCGGTCGTCTCCGATGCCGACGATCCGTTCGTGGCCGTGTGCGGCGTGGCTTCACCGGCGTAGATCGGCGTCGTGCTCGTCGCGCACGTCTTGTCGACGACGGTGCCGTTGGTGCAGACCGCCTGGGTGGTGCCGGTGATCGAGGACGTGTCGGTGAGCGTGTCCCCGGCGGCCGTCGGGGTGATGACCCCGTTGGAGTCCTTGTAGCTGGCCCGGTCGGTCGAGGGGAAGGTGATCGTGGCCTTCGTGTCGGCGGCGATCGTGCCGAGGTTCCACGTCAGCGTGAAGCCGGCCGAGGGCAGTTGCTGGACCGCGGAGTACGGCGTGCTGGGCTGGCGTCCGTCCGGCGCACACAGCGGGTCGTTGCTGATGGCCTCGTAGTTGCTCGTCCCGTTCGGGCACAGTCCGGGCGGCAGCGTGTCGGTCAGCGTGACGCCGCTGGAATAGCGGTACTCGCTGGTCTCGTAGTTCAGGCTGTAGACGTGCTTGCCGCCGACGCTGTAGGTGGAGTTGTCGACGCTCTTCTGCGTGGCCAGATCCACGGCCTCGACCGCGCTCGTCCCGCTGGCGGTGACCGGGTTGGTCGCGCCCGACGCCAGCGCGCCGGTGTAGGTACCGGAGAGGGTGGCCAGGTTGGTCAGCGTCTGGCCGTCCAGCGTCTCGGGTCCGGAGTTGTTGTCGAGGTTCGAAGCCTGCTTGCCACTCGCCGGAGTCGGCGGGGTGGCGAAGAGCGCGTTCTCCTTCAACGGAATGCCGGCCTGGTAGGTCAGGGTGGTGCTCGCGCCCGGGGCCAGGTTGCCGATCGTCCACTGCACCTGGGTGTAGACGGCGCTGCCGCTCGTGATGGGCTGCGCCGGAGCTGATCCGTCGGCCCCGGACGCGGTCAGGCCGACCGTCGTCACCGAGGTCGGCGTCAGGCAGCTCCCGCCCAGGACGGCGCCCGCCGACAACGGGGGCGCCCCCGGGTACTCGAGGGTCGAGCCCGGATTGGTCGTGGCGTTCGTCGTGTTGTCGACGCCGCCGCAGCCGAGGAACTCCAGGCCGGCTGGGAGGTAGTCGGTGACGGTCACGCTGTTCGTGGCGTCGAGCGCGGAGTTGGTGACGACCAGGCTGTAGGTGTCCTTGTTGTTGTGCACGCCGCGCAGTAGCTCCCCCTCGGGGTAGCTCTGCGACTTGGCGACGGTGATGGGGGTGATCGACGTGTGCGTCGTTGCGGTGGCCGAGCCGGTGTAGGACGCCGGAACCGCTACGCCGCTCGCGGAGAAGGTCACCAGCGCGCGCGGATCGGTGTTGGTGTAGGCCGCAGCGCTGGTGTCGAAACTCGAGCCGGGCAGCAACGTGGCCGTCGAGGGTAGGACGCTGAAGGACAGCGCGAACGTGTCGTTGGCCGGCAGGTCGGTCGCGTTGGACCAGATGAGCGTGGTCTGCCCGGTGGCCGGCTGGTCGGTGAGCACCGTGGGCTCATCGGCCGACGTCGGCAGGGTCGAGCCGGGGACATAGGAGACACCGACCGGCAGGACGTCGGAGAAGGCGACGTTGTACCCGGGCGTAGTGGTGGAGTTGGTCGCGGTGAGGGTGACGGTCACCGGGTTGCCGTAGAGCACACTCGACGACGCGGTGGCGGTCAACGCGATGTTGGGCGTGCCGGCCGCCGCGGCGCTCTGGGCGGTGGTGATGCCGACGGCGACACAGCTCAGGGCGGTCAGCGCGATGGTCAAGGCGAACGCAACTGGCCGCCGGCCGATTCGGTGCAAGATCGCCTTCGCCTCTCGTCGGACAGCTACAGCCCGGCGAAATCCTCTGGGTGCGGCGCCGAGTTCGTACCAGCATCACAGACAGTAGCAGCGATCGCCGCCAGTGACCCAATATCTGCGTGCCTGGAGGAAACTGGCCGGAATGGTATCAAACAATTTTATAACACCGATTGCCCGCCATGAGCGTGTGAAACGTGCTAATCGGGCAGCGATCAGGCGTGCGGTCGGATGTCGCCGGTGATGTCGGACGCGCCGTCAACCAGCACGCAGTGCTCGTTGCGGTCCCCGGTCGACCAGAGGGCACTGGTCGGGACGAAGACGAACAGTTCCAGCGTGGTGCTCGGTTTGCCGAGGAAGTCCAGGGCTGGTTGGACGCAGTCGTGAAGGCCCTCTTGCGAGAGCTGCTGAAGCCCGGGGTAGGTCGTATCGGCGGACACGAGCGTCGTGAAGACCTGACCGTTGTGCAAGGTGGAGCAGGGCACGACGGTGATATCGCGGACGGTCGTGACCTGTCCGGCGGTGACGTTCGGCAGTTTGATGCAGTCTCCGTTGCGCAGGTTCGCCGGAGAGATGGCGCCCTGGTGGGTGACGGTGCCATCGGCGGCGCGATCAGGTTGGCGCCCGATCTCGTAGGTGACGAGACCGACCAGCGCTACGGCCCACACCAGCGACAGCGAAAGGCCGATAACTGCCAGACGCCGACCACGCATGGCGCCATTGCGGGTCCGCACCAGCCCGGCGATGCCGAATGGGATCGAGAGCAGCAGGCCCCCGATGATGCCGAAGACCAGCGCGGCCACTGACAGACCGTCCAGCCGGGTACCGCCCGGTGCGTTTTGGAGCTGCCCGTACTGCGGTGGCGGGTAGGCGGGCGGGCCGTACGGCGGTGGCGGGTATTGACCCGGCGGATATTGCGGCTGGGCGTACTGCGGCTGCGCGTATTGCGGTTGGGGATAGGTCGGCGGCGAGTACGGAAGGGGCGCATAGGCATCGTTGCCGGCCGACTCCGGAGCCGGCGTATAGGCCGGCGGGACCGGCGCGTAGCTCGCGTAGGAGTCGCCGGACGGCGGCGCCAGCGTGGGCAAATAGGTCACGTAGGGCTGGGGCTCACCTACCGGCAGATCGCCCATCGGTGGGCGGTACGTCGCATTGTTCGCCGCGCCGGAGCCCGGCTGCGGGGGCGTCGGATCTGAGGCCATGGTGCGCTCCTGATGAGGGGCTCGCGACGCGGATTGCCGTCGAACCGGACATTGGGTCAGGCGCGGCCCGGCATACCTGGCTCAACCTGTTTCGCTGTGTAGCGAATCCCATACATGAACCTTATGATAGTAGCCGTCCGTCAAATCGGCCCGAAACGGACTGCCGTTCAGAGCGTCTTGAGAAATAGCCACCGGATAGTGGATGCGGACGCGGGCCGGCATCGCCGGTCCGACGAGCCTGCGACGATCGGAGAAGTCACCGTGCCTGACCAGACACTGGCCAACCGGGCGTTGCGCGCCGCGCGGGTCGACTTCGCGCCGCGCACCGACCAACCCGCGGCTTGGCGGGTGGCGCTGGCCACCGCGTTGGCCGTGGTGGGCTCATTGATCGCCGATGCGGTCATTGTGGCGATCGGGAAGGCCGTCTTCCCCTCGACCAAGGGCTACGTCCACTACCAGTTCGCCGACTACGCGAAGCTGACGATCATCGGCGTGGTCATCGCCGGCGTCGCCTGGCCGATCGTGACCCGCATCAGCTCGGCCCCTCGGTGGCTCTACTCGCGTGCGGCCGTCCTCGTGACGCTCGTGCTCCTGCTGCCCGACGTCTGGTTGTTGCGTCAGGGTCAACCGCCGCGGGCGGTGGCCGTACTCGTCGTGATGCACATAGCGATCGCGCTCGTCACCTACTTCTCAATGGTGACCGTGGCGTCCACGAAGGAGTCATAACCGGCTCGAGGCAGCTCTACGGTGAACGTCGTCGACCCGGGACGGCTGTCGACCGTGACGGTGCCGTCGTGGGCGTCGACGATCGCGGCCACGATTGCCAGCCCCAGGCCGCTGCCGGTACTCGCCGCCCGCGCGCTGCCCGCGCGGACGAAGCGATCGAAGATCCGTGCGACCACCTCCTCTGGTATCCCGGGGCCGTCGTCGTGCACCGAAATGATCACCGCCTCGGCCTCGATCCGCAGGGTGGTCGTGACGATCGTCGAGTCGGGAGTGTGAGTGGCCGCATTGGCCAGCAGATTGATCACTACCTGGTGCAGCGCGTGGGCATCGCCGAGCACGAACGCCTGCTCCTCGGGAAGTTCCAGTCGCCAGCGATGGCTGGCGGAGTGCACCCGGCTGTCGTTGACGGCGTCGAGGACGAGGCGGGTGAGGTCGACCGGCTCGTGGTCGAGTGGGCGGCCGGCATCGAGGCGGGCGAGGGTCAGCAGGTCGTCGACGAGCCGGCCCATCCGATTGGCTTCGGCCGTGATGCGCTCGAGGGCCACGACGACCGGCTCCGGTAGGTCATCCGCGGCTCGTTGGGCGTACTCGGCATAGCTGCGCACGACGGCGACCGGGGTACGCAACTCGTGGCTGGCATCGGCGATGAACAGCCGGAGCCGGTCCTCGCTGGCGTGTCGATCGCGCAGCGCTGACTCGACATGATCGAGCATGTGGTTGAACGCGTCGGCGACCTGTCCGGCCTCCGATTGTGGGGCCGTGACCGTGGTGCGTTCAGGCAGCGTCACTGTCCCGGCCGACAGTGGCAGCAGCGATACCGCGCGGGCGGTGTCGGCGACCCGGTGCAGCGGGCGTAGGGACAATCGCACGCTGACCGTCGCGGCGGCGCCGACGACGAGCAACGCGACCGCGAAGACACTGGCCTCGATCAGGAGCAGGTGGGCGATCGTTTCGTTCACCGGATGTACGGGCAACCCGGTGATCAACAGGTCGCCGTCGTCGCCCGCCGTCACGGTTACCCGATAGGCGCCCAGATCGGGAAGCCGAACGGTGTGCGGCTGGCTCGACACGGGCAGCCGGGCCAGGATCTGTTTGTCGGCGGCGCTCACCGACGGCTGGTCCTCCTCGTCGTGGGCCACGATGTCGGCCGCGGTCACCTGGCCATTGAGGACCCGCGCGCCCAGCGTCCCGGCGGCCTGGCCGGCCACCGTGCCGAACTGCGCCTCGTTGTCGGCGTCGTTGTCACTCGGATGCTCGAGGCTGACCGAATAACGATCGCCGGCCGCGACCAGCTGCTGGTCGAGGCGGTCGATGAGGAAGTGGCGCAGCGCGATCGCGGTGACCCCGCCAACCGCGATGAAGCTGACCGTCAACAGGGCCAGCACTAGCGCGACCAGCTGAAAGCGCAGGCTGCGCTGCCGCACCCGCCACCACCCGGTCCTGCTGCTCATGCCGGTTTGAGGACGTAGCCCACGCCGCGCACCGTGTGGATCATGGTGGCCCGATTGACGTCGATCTTCTTGCGCAGATAGCTGATGTAGAGCTCGACGACGTGTGCGTTGCCACCGAAGTCGTAATCCCATACATGGCTGAGGATCTGGGCCTTGGACAACACTCGACGCGGGTTGCGCATCAGATACCGGAGCAACTCGAACTCCGTCGCGGTCAGGTCGATCGCCTCCTCACCCCGCCACACCTCGCGCGCCTCCTCGATCATCACCAGGTCGCCCACGGTGATGGCGTCCTCGCTCGGGGCACGGGCCAGGCCGGCGCGGCGGATCAGGCCGCGCAACCGCGCCGCGACCTCCTCCATGCTGAACGGCTTGGTGACGTAGTCGTCCCCACCGACCCGAATCCCGGCCACCCGGTCCTCGACCGCGTCACGGGCGGTCAGGAACAGCACGCACACCGCCGGGTCGAGGGCGCGCAGTCGTCGCAGCACCTCGAAGCCGTCGATGTCGGGTAGCCCGATGTCCAGGACCACCGCGTGCGGCTGGAACTCGCTGGCTACCTGCAACGCCGACAGTCCGCTGAGGATCGCTCGAGCCTGCCAGCCTTCGAGGGTGAGCAGGCGGGTGAGCACGTCGGCCAGGTGCGGCTCATCCTCGACGATGAGCACCCGGAGACGTGGGGAATCGGCGCGAGCCGTTGCCTCGGGCATGGTGGCCATGCGGATCAGTGTCGGCCTTCTTCCTCTGCGTTTCCTCTGATCCTCCTCTGCGTGGCACCCCACGAAAAAGCATGGGTGATCCCAGGCCAATGCACAGGTTCGCGAGAGAGTTCGCAGAAGTTCATCACCGATGCTGGTTGACATGACAGCGACGACGACGCAGCGACCGACGCTGCCCAGCGGCGCCGTTGCCAGCGGCGGGGCGAGGGTTTCCCCAACCCTCGCCCTGACGGCTATCGGCGCCGGAGCGGCGGCCGTGCTGCTGTTGTGGGTGCACGACACCACCTTCGTCGACGGCTTTGGTGGGTGGCTGACCAATGCCGGGCGCATCACCGGTCTGTTGGCCGGTTACGCGATTGTGGTGCTGCTGGCGTTGATGTCTCGCGCGCCGGCCCTCGAGCGCGGGGTCGGCACCGACCGGCTGGCCCGGTGGCACGCCATGGGCGGTCGCTACACCGTCAGCCTGGCCGTGGCCCACACCCTGTTGATCATTTGGGGATACGCGGTCACCGACCACACGAATGTCGTGAGCCAGACGTCGTCGTTCATTCTGACCTACCCCGACGTTCTGATGGCGACGGTGGCCGTGTTCCTGCTGCTCGGGGTGGGGATCACATCGGCCCGCGCTGCCCGACGGAAACTGTCCTACGAAACCTGGCACTTCATCCACCTCTACACCTATCTTGCGGTCGCGTTGGCCTTCAGCCATCAGTTCTCCACCGGCGCCGACTTCGTCAACAACGCGAAGGCGCGGTGGCTGTGGTCGGCGCTCTACATCGCGGTGGCGGCGTTGCTGGTCTGGTACCGGTTGATCACGCCACTTCGTTCGAGGCTGCGGCACCGCATGCAGGTCCTGGAGGTGCGGCGCGAGAACGCCGACGTCGTCTCGGTCTATATCGGTGGGCATCACCTGGACGAACTGCGCACCGAGCCGGGCCAGTTCTTCCGCTGGCGTTTCCTGACTCGTGACCTGTGGTGGGCCGCCAATCCGTACTCCTTGTCGGCCGCTCCGCAGCCGGGCTGGTTGCGGGTCACCGTCAAGATCGCCGGCTCGCACAGCGCTGCGTTGGCCGCCCTGCGACCGGGAACCCGTGTACTCGCCGAAGGGCCTTACGGTTCGCTGACGACGAACCGGCGGCGCCGTCGCAAGGTCCTGCTCGTCGCCGGCGGAATCGGCATCACGCCGCTGCGGGCGCTGTTCGAGACGCTGCCCGGAGGTCCGGGCGACGTCTGCCTGCTCTATCGAGTCAACAGCGCCGACGACCTCGTCCTGCGCGGCGAACTTGAACAGATCGCCAACGCCCGCGGCGCCCAGATTCACTACCTGCTCGGCCCGCCCAAACCGGGACGTGGTGATCACCTCTCGGCGGAACGGCTGCGCCACCTGGTGCCCGACGTCGCCGAACGCGATGTCTTCCTCTGCGGCCCGGAGCCGATGATGCTCGCCGCCCAGGCCGGCTTGCGGCGCGCCGGCGTACCCCGCCGACACATCCACCAAGAGTCGTTCGCCTTCTAGGAGGTCGAGAGCATGAAGCGCGTCATCCTGACGATCACCGGTACCGTGCTGGGCCTCGTTGCCCTGCTCAGCTTCAAGTCGCACGGTTCGCCGGTCGCGGGCACGTCCGGGCTCCCGTCGGCGACGCTGCCCGCCGCGACGTCGGGTCCAGCAGCGGCTGCGACCACACCGTCCGCGTCCGCGTCGGCTACCGCGGCCCCGCCCGATCCCTCCGCCGCCAGCTCGGCCGCCACGGCCAAGTCCTACGTCGGTCAGGCCATCACCACCCGCTACGGCATCGTCCAGGTCAAGGTCACCGTAGAAGGCAGCAAGATCACCAACGTCTCGTTCGTTCAGCTCACCGCCTTCGACGACCGCTCGGCGCGCATCAACTCCCAGGCCGCACCGATCCTGCTGCAGGAGACGCTCAGCGCCCAGAGCGCCAACATCGACTCCGTCTCCGGCGCCTCCTATACGAGCCAGGGCTACGACGAATCCCTGCAGAGCGCCCTCGACCAGGCCGGTTTCAAGTGAGCTCACCGACCGAGATCCGAGTCGCGCAGCGTGTCGTCGAACGATGCATGGGCACGGTCTTCTCCATCGACGTGCGCGGGCCGGGCATCGACCGCCGTGGCCTGAATGAGGTGCTGCACTGGCTGCATTGGGTCGACAACACCTTCTCGACCTACCAAGCCGGCAGCGAGATCAGCCGGCTGGCCCGCGGCGAGATCCGCATCGATGACTGCCATCCCGAGGTCGGCCAGGTGCTCGCGCGCTGCGACGCGCTGCAGGTCGAGACCTCCGGCTATTTCTCGGCTTATGCCACGGGCACCCTCGATCCGTCCGGGTTGGTCAAGGGGTGGGCCATCGAACGGGCGAGTGCAATGCTGCGCGAACGCGGCTCGCGAAACCACTGTGTCAACGGCGGCGGCGACGTCCAGTGCTCCGGGGAAGCCGCGCCCGGACAGCCGTGGCGCATCGGGCTGGCCCACCCGCAGCAGGCCGGGCAGCTCGTCGGGGTGGCCACCGGCACCGGCATCGCCGTGGCCACCTCGGGTTCGAGTGAGCGCGGGGCGCACATCGTCGAGCCGCACTCGGGGGGGCGTCCGAACGCCCTGGCCAGCGTGTCACTCGTCGGCCGGCACCTCGGCAGCGTCGACGCCTACGCGACCGCGGCCTTCGCGATGGGCGCCGATGCCCCTTGCTGGATCGAGAACAGCTCAGGCCTGCGCGGAGTCGTGGTCTTCTCCGACGGATCGATCTGGTCCTCGGTTGGGTCCACGGCAGACGCAGCCTGATCGGAGCCTCTGACCCCTCGGTCCGGGGATGCGTCAAGCTTCCGGTGTGGCGGGCTCGGGAGACGGTCGTTCGGGGTCGCGCCCGTCCTTGGTCTCGGTAGCCCGAGAGTGGGGTCGGATCGGGTGCATCGGCTTCGGCGGCCCACCCGCGCATATCGAACTGCTGCGACGGCTGTGCGTAGAGGATCGCGGCTGGATCGAGGCCGAGGAGTTCGAGGACGGCATCGCGGCGACCAACCTGTTGCCCGGACCGGCGTCCACCCAGCTGTCGATCTTCTGCGCTTGGCGGATCCGGGGCGTAGTTGGCGGCCTTATCGGCGGCCTGTGCTTCATCGTTCCCGGGCTGGTTCTGATCCTCGCGCTCTCGGCGTTGTTCCTGTCCGGTCGGCCGCCGCTGGCCGTGCGCGGAGCCGCCGACGGCGCCGGCGCGGCGGTTGCCGTCGTCGCGGCGCAAGCGGCGTGGGGCCTTGTTCCGGCCAGCTGGCGACGGGCGAGCCGGCCAGGCCAACCGGTTCGGTGGCTTCTCTACGTTGGCGCAGGGGCGTTCGCCGCGATCGCACTGGGCGCCTACGTCGTGCTCGTACTCCTCTCGGCCGGTGCGGTCGAGGTACTGGTGCGCCGCGCACTGCCTGAAGGTCGCCGCCGATCCTTGCCCCTCGTGCTCGCTGCACCGGCGGCGAGCGGCGGGCTTGCCGCGCTGGCCTGGGTGGCGTTCAAGGTTGGCGCGCTGTCCTACGGGGGCGGATTCGTGATCATTCCGCTCATGCGCGCGGACGCGGTGAATCGCTACCACTGGATGAGCGAGGCCCAGTTTCTGAATGCCGTTGCTCTGGGCCAGATCACTCCCGGTCCGGTGGTGCATACGGTGGCCGCGGTCGGCTACGCGGCGGGTGGCTTGACCGGTGGGCTGCTCGCGGCGGCGATCGCCTTTGGACCGTCGTTTCTGTTCGTGCTGATCGGAGCCTCGAGCTTCGACCGTCTCCGGCGCAATGCCACCGTCCAAGCCTTTCTCGACGGTGCCGGACCGGCAGCGATCGGGGCCATAACCGGTTCGACCGTGGTCCTAGCGAGCGGCATCTCCCAGCGTTGGCAGGTCGTGGTCCTGGCCGGTGCCGCGATCTGGGTGCTCGTCCTCAGACGAAGTGTCGTGGGCGCGCTCCTGGGAGCCGGAATCGTCGGCGCCCTCGCTGTGCTCGCCGGCTTCCCAGCGACGTGAGCGCGGCTGCAGGTCACAACAGTTCCAGGTTTGGTGGGGCGGGTCGGACTCGAACCGACGACCCAGGGATTATGAGGTCTGCGGGTGCTCACCGCTGTGCAATCCCTTTATTTTTCAAGGATTTCGTGGCCTTGCGCGACACCGCTATTCAGCGAATACCTTGGTATTTGTGCAGCGAACCGAGCCTCGCCATCGTGGCGTTCTCCTCCGGTCCCTTGATAGGTCACGCGTGTACCGGATCGGATTCGTCCGCACCCGCTGGGAGGTCCTTGGGCCAGAGGACGGCCAGGCGTCCCCCGCGCCTGATCACGGCGGTCTGGTCGCCGGGCCGGAGGTCAATCCGGGCGGCGGCTTGCCCCGCCCGGATTGACCTCCGCCCCGGCACCGTATGCCGGACGGCACAGCTCGCCTCAGTAGTACCTCGCCTTGCGGTAGGGGCACTGCGTGCGGTGCTTCACCGCGTCTCGGAATGCGTCGCCCTCGTGGGTGCGCTCCCGTCCGTGCCACCCGCATTCGCAGACTGCGGCGCGCCGCCGCGGGTCGTTGGCGAGCTGGTGGATGCTGACGGGCTTGATTCTGGCCATGCGTACGCCTCCGGTGGTTGCGGGTCCGGTGAGGCGCCCTAGCGGAGCGAAGCGGAGCGTGGGCCTCACCGGTCGCGCCGAGGTACCGGGCGCGCAGGGGCCCCGCGTGCAAGATCGGGCCCCCGAGATGGTTCGCCGCGAGCGCAGCGAGCGTTCGGCGAACGATGTCGGGGTGGTCTTGCGGGCGGGGTGGGCGCGTCTGGTACCGGAGCCGCCCTGCCCACAGGCTCACACCAACGGGCTCTTGATCTGGCTCTTGGCCACCGCAAGTCGGCGTGTCGCGCGCCTACTTGTTCTATGTGCCATAACTGCCCGCGGACTGTTGGAGGCCCGGATTTCCTGGGCTCCAGAGGTTGCGCTGGTGCGCTTTTCCAAGCTACCTTGCCAAGATGCCAAGGGGAGCGAGTAAGAGACGTAGAGCGGCGGCAGCAGGCCAGCAGCTGCCTGCACGCCGCCCACTGGGACATGGGGCTCAACTGCCAGCTGCGCCTGCCCTGCAAGTGCCGAAATCAGTGAGCGCCAAGCTGTCGCCTGCCGATGTAGAGGCCGTGATCGCAGCAGTCGCCCACAACCGCAAGGTGGCCGAGAGTCTCGCTGTTGCGGCGCGCAAGTTGGCGACAGACCTTCGTGGCCGGGGCGTCAGCTGGGACGGTGTGGGCTGGCTGATTGGTACTACCGGCGAGGCGGCTCGACAGCGGTTCGGGTCCTGACCGCTGTCGTACAGCGGTGTTAGCGTCAGGTTCGACAAGCGAGTAGCCGCCCGGCAAGGGGTGGCTGTCGCATCGTTGCTATCGGGCATTGGCCGTCCGGCGTTACCGGAGGTGTGCCCGGATGCCGGGTCGTTCTCGTGAAGATGTTGTGTTGGTCGCGCGGATTGCCGCTGCCGAGCGATGGGCCCGGACTGTTGACCGCTCGGCGGCTACTGCTCCAGCTCGTGCAGCTGCATGGGAGAGATTCGAGCGGCTGGTCGATCCTGATGGCGTGCTCACGCCCGACGAGCGACGGTCTCGCGCACAGGACCTGCGGCGGGCGAACATGCTGCGACTCAGCCGGCTGGCTGCGCAGCGTCGATCTGAGCGCGCGGGGCACGTCCCCTAGGGCGCGCTGCCCGGCGCGCCTCTCGATCTCTCTTACGCCTAACTCCGAAGTCTCGCCCTAGCTATCCCTCAAACCGGCTGGTACGGTCGACACAACCTACAGGTTGGGTTGAGCATGTCGATTCCACCGCCAGTCAAGGCGACCGGGTTCCTGCCACCAGGAGATCACCCGGCGTCCCTTACTGAGGTGCGCCTTCGCTTCGCAACAAACACTCGCCGACGGGAGCTGTTCGCTGAGCTTGAGTACGTAGTGAAGGAGCTTCGCGACCGGGGTGTTCTAAAGATTTGGCTTGGAGGTTCGTACGTCACAACTAAGGAGCGCCCGTCGGATATCGATGTAATATACGAAAAGCCCAAGAAGGGCGTCATTGCGGGCTGGGGTGAGCTTGCCTTCTCCCAACGACATCAGTTGAAAAAGAACCGGCGAATTGACTTGTGGCCGATGCCATCGCCGCAGTTCGGAAAAAAGAACCTTATCCCATTCATAACAATCAAGGGCTATTTTGCGTCCGACGTGGACGATCTGCCCAAGGCCTTGTGGAGCTTGTCGAGGAGAGCATCGATGATCAGTAATGATCGACAGCTTGCGATTGCGCAACGAAAGATCGAGGAGCTGCGGGCCGCCGCATCCGAGTTGGATCCCGAAGATGCTGAGATTTATGAGGAGCTGTTAAGCGACCTCAGCCGCGACGCAGACAAGTACATCTCCGTGCGAGACGGCCAGGTCAACGTGTTTCATATTGAATCAATAGACGAGCTCGCCTCTGCTGTGATCGCTGCGCGCGTGGCGCGTGGCTGGACTCAGGCGGAACTGGCTAACGAGCTAGAAGTTTCAGAGCAGATGGTGCAGAAGGACGAGGCCAGAGAGTACGAGCACGTGGGGATCGCGAAGCTCGCCAATGTGATGGATACGCTTGGCTACGAGTTTGTCGGAACGCTTCGACCGGCCTACTTGCCAGTGGAAGGATGGCGATTCCCAAGTGAAATCCTTTTTGGTGGCGCTATTGGCAGGACCTCGGCGGCTATCTCCAATATCTCCCAGGCAGCATCCGCCGCGCCAGACGTAACCTCATGGGCTCAAATATCTGGGATAGCTATTAACGGCATCTCCGTGATGCCATATATGCGTCTAAGCACATGGCGGAACGGTGGTCTTAGCTACAAGCCGACGCAGGAGATCTTGCCCGTTTCCACGTCCTACGTGCAAACCACCCTTCACAACGAAGAAAGGGCCGATGCGAGATGAATATTGGGTGGATAATTGTCGCAGAGGGTATAACGAACGACTCACGCAACGCGCTTACGTTGGTTGCATTGAATCAAAGCATCCTTCCTACGCCGACGCTCCCAGTAGCTACGAAGCGGGCGGTCCTAACTCATGTCGTGGATGTTGAGTTGCCTGAGGGAACTCCCATTCAGCTCTCATACAGCGTCGCTTCGCCATCTGGCCGCGTCTTGCTCGCCCAGTCAGCGACGCTGATCGCGGGACCAGTCGCATGGCCGGAAATCCCAGCCACTCTTGATTTCCCCGCAGAGTTCCTGGTCAACGTAACGGAGTTCGGACGGCACGCCATTCGCGTCGAGGTTGAAGTCTTCGGAGAGGTGGCGGCATCGGCAGAGGAGGCGTTCTACGTCGTTGAAACACCCGCGGAAGGCGGAGACGCGCCCTAAAGCGCTGCTCAGTCTCCGCCATGCCGTGACGCTATAGCCGGTCTCCGCGGGCCATCCGGCGGTGCGCGTCGCGGGCGCGTTCGTCGGCGGCGCTGGCTGCGTAGCGCCCGACCATCTCGCGCGTGCGCCACCCGGCCAGGCGCATGAGGTCCGTCTCCTGTCCCCCGCTCGCCAGCCAGTCGTGCGCGAACGTGTGGCGGAACTGGTGCAGATGGATTCGGGGCACCTCGGCGTCGTCGCATCGGCGCTCGATCATCTGGCGGATGCCGTTGTCACTGATCGGGCCGAACTTGCCGAGCCAGTAGTGGGAGCTGGTCGCGTGCGGATGCTTGGAACGGAAGCGGTCGTAGCGCCGTAGCGCGTCGGCGGTCTTGGGACCGAACGGGCACGCCCGCAATCGGTCACCCTTGCCTCGCACGATCGCGACGTCCTGGACGCGATCAATGTCCACGACTCCGAGGCCTGCCAACTCCCCCGCCCGCATCCCTGTGTCGATCAACAGTCGCATGATCGCGCTGTCTCGTCGGTTCTCGAACGTGTTGCCCCTGCAGGTCGCCAGCAGGGCCGAGAGCTGGTCATCGGTGAGGATCGGCACCGGTTGCACCGGAACGGCCGGCGGCCTCATCCGCTCCATTGGTGACCGCGCGATCTCTCCGTCCTCCTCCAGCCACCGGAACAGCTGCTGGAGCGATCGGTAGTGCTTCGCCGTCGTCGCTGGGGCCACGCGGTCGGCCAGCGCAGCTAGGAACGCCTCGACGTGCTCACGCGTGATTGATCCGACCGCCGTCGGCATGCCGTGTTCGACGAGATACGCACGGAACGCGGTCGCGCAGCGGACGTAGGAATCGATGGTCGCCTTGCTGCGATTCCGGGCGCGGAGGTGCGTTCGCCAGTCGTTCAGCAGCGTGCCGAGATCGTCAACGGCGTCGATCTGGGTGGCCACGAGGCACAGGCTACCCTGGTCAATGACCATTGTGCATCTCCTGCCCATCCGAGTCGGATGCATGTAGCCCAGCAAATACGGGCCTTGTGGGGCGGGTCGGACTCGAACCGACGACCCAGGGATTATGAGTCCCCTGCTCTAACCAGCTGAGCTACCGCCCCGTGCACGCAATGAGGCTAACGGCCGCTCTGGCGCCCCAGGTGTGCGACCATGCGGGAGTGGAACCGGCGCCACGGGCCGATGTACCGCAGACCTGGCTCGAAGGTCTGCTGGACGTGGTGCGCCGCATGGGCGCCACCAACGATCCGGACGAGGTTCTCGATCTGATTGTCAACGGGGTCGTCGAGGTGCTGGACTTCGGAGCCGCGGCGATCAACGTCGTCGAGGGTGACACCGTCCGAGTGGCGAGCGTGGCCGGCCCCCCGGGGGTAAGCACCTTGCTGGGTAGCACCAGTCCCCTGGCCTACTGGTTGGACCTCTTCCGGCTGGCCGAGAAGTGGGGCTCGCTGCGCTACTTCAGCCATGAACGCGACCAGGCGATCGTCGACCGCATCGCCAACTGGACCCCCGCCGCGTCCGAGCTGACCGGGCCTGACGCGTGGCAGCCCGACGATTCCTTGCTGGCCCCGCTGTATGACACGGATGGGGCGCTGATCGGCGTACTGAGCGTCGACCAGCCCGGCAGCGGGCGGCGACCGGACGCCCAGCAGCGGTCCGTGCTCGAACTCTTCGCCGCGCAGGCCGCGAATGCGCTGAGCGCCGCGCAGGCCCGACGCCTCTCCGACGCCGGCTCGTTGACCAACGCCGGGCGCTGGCAACTCGTGTTCGAGAACAGCCCCATCGCGACCCTCGTCGGCGGTCAGGACGGGACGTTCACTGAGTACAACGACGCCTTCCTCTCGCTGGTCGGTTACACCCGCGAGGCGTTGGTGGGCATGGACGACCAGGGCCTAACCCATCCCGAGGACCGTGAGGTAGACCACAAGCTGTACGTGGAGCTGGCCGCCGGACGCCGCACGCGGTTCGAGTCCGAGAAGCGGCTGGTCCACGCCGACGGCCATGCCGTGTGGGTGCGCAGTTACGCCGGCGCCGTCTATGACTTCGCCGAGGACGGCAGCTACACCGTCGTCGTCCAGATGATCGACACCACCAACCGTCGCCGGGCCGAGAATCGACTGGCCCACCAGGCTTCCCACGATCCGTTGACCGATCTGCCCAATCGGGCCGTCCTCGAGGCCGAGTTGACCGCCGCGCTCGCCGCGGGTCGACCGACCGGGGTGCTGTACCTCGACCTCGATCGCTTCGCCATGATCAACGACAGCCTGGGACACGAAGCCGGCGACGACCTGCTGGTGGCGGTCGGGCGGCGCCTGAGCGAGTCCCTGTCGCCCGAACTGGTGCTCGGGCGCGTCGGCGGTGATGAGTTCGTCGTCCTCGCACCCGGCGAGACCGACCCCGAGGCGTTGCTCACCGTCGCCCGGCTGCTCAGCGAGGCCCTGGAGCAGCCGTTCCTGATCCGCGGCCACGAGCACGCCGTAGGGGTGAGCGTTGGGGTGACGACCAGCGGCGCTTGGCACGAGCACGCCGACGAGGTGCTGCGCGAAGCCCACCAGGCCCTGCTGTACGCCAAGAAGCGCGGCCGGGCCCGGGTCGAGATCTACAACCCCCGCCTGGATCGCTCCGCGACCGTGGCCGACCTCAAGCTCGAACGCAGCCTGCGGGCGGCCATCGCCGACCGCACCGGTTTCATCCCTTACTTCCAGCCGGTGCTCTCGCTGACCGACGACGAGGGCTTCGTGGGCTACGAGGCACTCGTGCGCTGGCAACATCCGACGCGTGGGCTGCTCGACCCGGCCCAGTTCCTGCCGCTGGCCGAGGAGACCGGCCTGATCGTCGCCCTGGGCTGGATGATGCTCGACCTGGGCTGCGACGCCGTGCTGCAACTGCGCAAGCACAACCTGTCCGGCTGGATCGCCGTCAACGTCTCGGGCAGCCAGCTCGGGCGAGGTCAGTTGCCCACGATGGTGGCCCGCGCGCTGGCCAACGCCGACGTCGACCCGAGCGAGTTGCACATCGAGATCACCGAGACCGCCTTGGCCGACGCGTCCGCTGAGGCCATCGCCGAGGTGCAGGCCGTGGCGGCGATGGGCGTGCAGATCGCGCTGGACGATTTCGGCACCGGCTACTCGTCGCTGTCGCTATTGCGCAATCTGCCGGTTGGCGCGGTCAAGATCGACCGCAGCTTCGTCGCTCCGCTCACCCATGACCGCAACGCGACCGCCATTGTGCGCAGCGTGATCTCCTTGTGCCGCGAACTGGGCATCACCACCACCGCGGAGGGGGTCGAGACCAAGGAGCAACTCGCTGCCCTGCGGGCCTTGGGCTGCAAGCAGGCGCAAGGCTTCCTGATCGGAAATCCGGCGCCACTGATCCCGAACCACGGCTGACTCGATCCGGCACCGGACGTGGAAGGACCGGGGACGTGGAGTACGTCGATTCCGGTTTGTATCCCCCACAGACCCCTACCAGAAACGTCGTAGCGCCACGCCCCCGGCCGGTCTGCGTCACCAGGCCGAAGCGCCGGCGGGCAGACTCGCCGCCACTGCCCGACCCCTCGCGAGCGGTGCAGTGGCTTAACGGGAAACTTACATGCTGTGGAGGGTTGGCGCTAGGCCCATCGACAGAAATGTGCGGGCTGCGATTAGTTAATCTGTTGTTAACTAACACGGACTTGACACCAGGCAGGCCCTCCGCCATTCTTGTTCCAGAGCCCCTCAGGTCGAACCCCCGACGACCTGAGGGGTTCTTCTCTGTCAGGAACTGCGGGGTCAGGAGCTACGGGCCGCGACGCCCACGATCTCGCTGATGAAGTCTGGCCAAAGGGCGGCCGGCATGTCGTGGCCCATCCCGTGAAAACCCACGAAGCGCGAACCCGGCACGGCTCGCGCGATGGCCAGCCCACCGGACGGGGCGACCAAGGGATCGCTGAACCCGTGAATCACGACCGTCGGCATCTGCAGCCGGCGCAGCTCGCGCGTGCGATCGGCCTGGGCGACGATTGCCGCCAGCTGTCGCTGCCCACCAGCCGGGTCGTATCCCCGGTCGTAGCTCACACCCGCCAGTTCTCGAATCTGGTCCTCGTTGAACGGATAGGCCGGCGATCGGATGAGCCGGAACATATCCACGCTGGCCTCGATCGCCGACGCCCGATCCGTCGCGGGCTTGCGTCGCAGCACGGTCGACACCAGCTTCGCGCTCGGCCGCCCGACCCGTCGCGAGCCGGTCGAGGTCATGAACAAGGTCAGGCTGCGGATGCGCTCGGGGGCGCGAATGGCGACCAGTTGGGCGATGAAGCCGCCCATCGATGCGCCGACCAGGTGGACCCGATCCAGGGCCAGCGCCTCGATCAGGGCGATGGTGTCGTCGGCCATGGCGTCCAAGCCGTAGGCGGGCCGGCGCCGGCGCACCGCAATGGCGACCGGATTGGGCGAAGGCAGCTCATGCAGATGCGTCGACTCGCCGATGTCGCGGTTGTCGAAGCGGATCACCCGGAAACCCTGCGCAGCCAGCTGCTCACAGAACGGCTCGGCCCAGGCCAATCGCTGCGTCCCGAGGCCCATCACCAGCAGGAGTGGCGGATCCTCCGGGCGCCCGAAACTGTCGTACACCAGCTCGATCCCGTTGGCCTGCACGCGGTCGGTAATCATGCCGCTCAGCATTGCAGTCCGGGTTCGTCCACCGATCGGTCGACATAGACATCAGCCCATCCACCGGCTGATCGCTGGACGGACAAGCGAGGGCAGCGGCGAGAGATTAGACGCATCAGCCCGGACCGCCCGAGCTACCCGAACAAGGAGGACCTCATGAACAACACCACCGCCGCCAAGCGCCCCGCCGGAATCATCATCGCCGCCTCGACCCTGTGCGCTCTCGGTATCGCCGGCGCGGTCACCGGGATCATCGTGGCCTTTGCCAGCCCGGCCGGAGCGACCCACAACCCGGTCACGCCGAGCCACCACACGGTCGCCCCCATCACCCCGGTCACGCCAGTGACGCCGGTGACCCCGAACCCGCCGCACGTCACGCCGACAACGCCCGCCGTCCCGGCGCTCCCGGCAGCGCAGGTCGAGACGATCCAGCGCGAACTGGCCCAGCTGAACTACTACGAGGGTCCGATCGACGGGATCATGGGCCCGCAGACCCGAGCGGCGATCACCTACTTGCAGCGCGACAGCGATCTGCCGCAGACCGGTGAGTTCAACCAGATCACCTACCTCGCCCTGCAGCGGATGCTGGCCACCGGGAACAACCAGATGGCGGGCTAGATCCCTAGGATGAGCGGATGTCGTCGATGATCACCGTGGTGGTCGTCGACGATCATCCGTTCTTCCGCGATGGCATCGCCCGCGGACTGACCCAGAGTGGCCAGATCAGGGTGATTGCCGAAGCCGAGAACGGACGGGACGGCATCGAGATCATCACCCGCGAGCGGCCCGACGTCGCCGTGGTCGACTACCAGATGCCCGACCTCAACGGCCTCGAGGTCGTGCACGCCCTCGTACGCGACACGGTGGCGACCCACGTGCTGCTGCTGTCCGCGGTCACCGACGGCGCGGTCGTCTTCCGGGCCCTCGAAGAGGGCGCCAAGGGCTACCTGTCCAAGGACGCCACGCGGGCCGAGATCGTCGATGCCGTGCTACGGGTCGCCAAGGGCCAGACCGTCGTCCCGCCCGAACTGGCCGCGGGGATCGCCGAGCAGATCCGGCTGCGGGCCCAGCCCGGGGCGCCGGTGCTCAGCGAGCGGGAAAGCCAGATCCTGCGCGGATTCGCCGAAGGCCTGTCGATCCCGCAGCTGGCCGCCCAGCTGTTCATCGCCCCCAGCACGGTCAAGACCCACACCCAGCGCCTGTACGAGAAGCTCGGCGTCTCGGATCGGGCGGCCGCGGTCGCCGAGGGCATGCGCCGCGGCCTGCTGGAATAGCTACTCGACGACTTCCTGCCGTTCGAAGCGCTCATCGGTGATGAACAGGACCAGCGCCAGGCCGAGCACCGCCGCGCCGAACCACACCCCGTGCCGGCCCCACTCCCGAGTCGCGACGGCGCCCAGAACCGCCCCGATCACGAAGCAAGCGATAACCACGAACAGCCGGCGGGCGTGCACCAGCTCGGACTGGTCCTTCTTGACCAGGCCGGCGTGGGCCGCGGTCAGCGCATTCATCAGATTGCCCGTGGTGAACGCGCTGTTGTAGCCGACGTCCACGACCGTGCGAAAGGTCGACATCTGGGCCGCGACGGCAACGGTGATGATCACCGACAGGAGTTCACGGGGCGTGGACTCGGGCAGGAAGCCCATGACTACGAGCAACGTCACCTCGACGATGAGGATCGCCCGGTACGGCCGCCGCACGATGCCGGCCACGCGATGCGTCAGCAGGGTCCGCGCGATCAGCACACCGCCGATGAACGCCAGGATCGGCAGGATGTAGCGCAGCGCGATGCTCCACTGCCAGCGCGAGATGGCGATCGCCGCGAAGACGACGTTGCCGGTCTGCGCGCCGGCGAAGGCGTCCAGGTGCAACACCGAATAGGCCTCGATCGAGCCGGCCGCCAGGGCCAGCAGCGCCGCCAAGGGGAAGGACTGCGACGTCCGCCGCGTCACGGTCACGCGACGTCCCCGCCGGGCAGGACGATCGCGGCCGCGGTGCCGCCACCGGGCGCATCGGTCAGCGTCAACACGCCGCCGGCCGCCGACACGCGGGTGCGCAGGGACGCCAGCCCGATGTGACCTTCGGCCAGCCGCTCCTCCAGCGCTTCGATGCGCAGCCCGACGCCGTCGTCGGTGATCGACAACCGGGCCTGCCCGTCCGCCAACGCCAGTGCGACGCGGACGCTGGTGGCCTGTGCGTGCTTGACGACGTTGGTCAGCAGCTCGCGGGCGCACGAGTACAGCAAGCCGTCGAACGCGCGGTGTCCCGCCGGCCAGCCGTCGACGTCGACCTCTACGAGTAGATCGGCCCGTTCGCCGATTCCGTTCGGCCAGATCACGCAGGGCACGCGCCAGGCCGGCTTGCGCGAGCACCGCGGGCGAGAGCTGACTGACCGTGCTGCGCAATAACACCGAGGACTCGGTCAGCGCCAGTTCGATCCGGTCGAAGGAGCTGGCCTGACCGCCGATGCGGGCCTCCTCGAGGTCCTGCCGGGCCGCGAGCACGTACTGCAGGGCGCCGTCGTGCAACTGCTCGGCCAGGGCGCTGCGTTCGCGTGCCTCAAGGGTCAGCAGCGCGTCGAGCAGGTCGCGTCGCTCACCGGCCAGGGCGGCTATCGTCCGCACGCGCGAGAGCTGCACCCAGCTCAGCGCGACCGCGCCCACGCTCAGGCCGACCAGCACGAAGGTGCGGACCAGGATCGAGCCCCACGGCTCGGTGTTGGCCGCCTTGGTCGCGACGCTGGCGGCGAAGTAGGCCACCGTCGCCGGCAGCACGACGACGGCGCAGACCAGTGGCCGCAGTTGGGTCGCGGCGAGCATCGGCAGCAGGAAGAAGCCGTTGACGAGCAGATCGGCCGTCCAGCTCTGCTCGGAGGAGGCCCCGGCCACGAGGGTGAGCGCCGTCAGCGCGAGCGTGTCGACCAGCAGGGCGATCCACATCTGCCGTACCGGGCCGACCCCGCCGCGACGGGTCCATGCGGCGACGCCGATCGACCAGAGCGCGTAACCGGCGACGATCAGCCAGCAGGCCAACTCGTCGTGCGCCGGCGGCACGGCCGCGATCGCCGAGACCATGAAGATCAGCAACACGGCCCGCAAGAGGAACTGCACGCGCACGCCGCGATAGGCGTGTTCCACGAGGATCTCGAACAGCTCCGGACTGCTCGACAGATCCGCGACGCTGAGCCGTTCCCGCACGGAGCTTCCTTCGCCAGTCAGCCGATCGGTGGACATCACGATCATCCGGCACGCCCTCCGGTTGGGCGACTGCGACCTGCGGATCGTTGTTCCAGACTTGAACCAGCCGGCAACGAGCCGGGATTCGAAAGAAGTGAGAGCCATGACCGCCACGCAGACGATGACCCCCGTCAACGGGACTCCGGTCGAGAACTGGAGCACCCTTCCCCCGCTGGACCTCCCCGGCCGCACCAACGGGTCCTACCGCACCGCCACCCCAGCCGCGGTCAACGACTACGACGCCGGCATCGACCAGGTCCGCTACTGGGTCGGGGCCGGGCTGACCGCCGGAGTGACCGCCCTCGTGGGCATCATCGGATTCGTCGTCGCCCGTGGCATCGTCCACGTTCCGCTGGAACTCGGCTCGGGTCACGCACTCAACGCCGGGATCTACGGGGTCCTGCTGGTGGTCATCGCGCTCGGCGCGGCCGCGCTGTACGACGGCATGCTCCACGTCGCCCCCCGGCCCACGACCTACTTCAGCTGGTTGATCGCGATGTTGACCGCACTCGCCGCCCTGATGCCCTTCACGACCGCCGCCGGGTTGCACTCGCAGATCGCCTTCTCGGCGATGAACCTGGCCGCCGGACTGGCGATCATGATCTTGGTCCCGTTCGCCGCGGTAAACGCCCGGCGCTAGGCCGTCGGCGCGGGGCTGGGCTCGGCCGCCAACCTGATCACCCCGATCAGGACGGCGGCCAAGCACAGTAGGTAGCCGAGGATGTAGGGCGGCGACGTCGGGATCTCCTCGTAGAGCAGGGCCGCACCCAGGATCACCGCGACGACCGGATCAGCGACCAGGTTGGCCGGGAAGCTCGCGCTCAGCGAGCCGGACTGGAAGGCGACCTGGGTCAAGGCAATGCTCACCCCGCCCAGCACGAGCAGGATGATCAACGGCAGCAGGCCGCTGGGATGACCGAACGCATAGATCCCGTGGCGGTTGTAGGAGTTCGAGACCGCGTCGAGCAGCACGGCCACGAAGCCGAACCAGGCTCCGGCCACGCCGCCGAAGACGGCCGACCGGACCGGGCTCGACGCCCGACGGGCGGCGGCGAGCGCGAGCAGGCCGGCCACCACGATGATGAGGGTGGCCGTGATCGCCTGGGTCGGAGTGAGCGGGCGGCCGGATCCGGGGTTGCCGATCAGCACGAAGAAGGCCGTGAGTCCGGCCAGGATCAGCAGGCAGAACCGGTACTGGGTCGCCCCCGGTTTCGGGCCGCCGAGGGCCCAGGCGATGGGCAGCGACACCGGCAGGGCCAGCACCAGAATCGGCTGGACGATGACCACGGGGCCGGTGGCCAGCGCGAGAATCTGGAACAGCAGTCCCAGCGTGTCCCCCGCCATCCCGAGCAGCCACCGCGGATTGCGCACCAGGCTGCGCAGGCCACCGCCACCGGGGCCGACACTGGCCCGGGCGACCGAATGCTCGACCGCCGTCGAGGCCCCGTAGGCCACCGCCGCGACGACCGCGCACGGCACCGAAACCCATAACGACATGGGACAAGTTAACGCGTCGGCCCGTGACGACTCCTGCGCCTCTAGAGTCATCCCATGATCAACACCGCCCGGGATCAGACGGCCGGCCGGCGGGAGAAGCTGCAACGCCTGCGCGAGCGCGGAAGCGATCCGGTTGCCTACGACTTCGCGGCTGACCATCACGCCGCCGAGGTCATCGATCAGTGGTCGGTGCTGGGCGTCGGTCAGCGGACAACCGATCAGGTGCGGTGCGCCGGGCGGCTGAGCCTGGTGCGCCGACACGGCGGCCTGAGCTTCGGGGTGCTCCGCGACCGTTCCGGCACCGTCCAGCTCTTCGTCGATCGCAGCGCGCTCGGCGCGGATGCCTATCGCGACTTCCTCGACCTCGACCGGGGCGACTGGATCGGCGTCACCGGCACGGTCATGCGCACCGATCGCGGCGAGCTGTCGATCGCGGTCGAACGAGATCACCCTGCTCGGCAAGGCCTTACGCCCGCCGCCGGACAAGGACAAGGGCCTGACCGACGTCGAGGTGCGCTACCGGCAGCGCTACGTCGACCTGATGACCAACGAGCGCACCCGGCAGATCTTCACGCATCCGCCGCCTGGTGATCCAGACCATCCGCCGCCACCTCGAGGACCACGGGTTCTGGGAGGTGGAGGGCCCGATGCTGCAGAGCATCCAGGGCGGCGCGACGGCCCGGCCGTTCATCACCCACCACAATGCGCTCGACATCGACATGTACCTGCGCATCGCGCTCGAACTGCACCTCAAGCGGCTGGTCGTCGGCGGGATGGAGCGGGTCTTCGAGCTCGGGCCGGGTGTTCCGCAACGAGGGCATCGATGTGCGGCACAACCCCGAGTTCACGATGCTCGAGGCCTATCAGGCCTTCGCCGACTACACCGAGATGATGGACCTCGTCGAGGGCATGGTCGTCGCCGCGGCCACGCGTCGCTCTCGACGGCAACCTGGTCGTCAAGATCGGCGACCGCGACGTCGACCTGTCCCCGCCCTGGCCGCGGATCACCATGTCCGACCTGATCGAGACAGCGGCTCGGCGTGCGGATGGACCCGACGATGCCGGTCGACGCACGCCCGCGCGCGTGCTCGACGGGCTGCAGCGTGGAGTGGCAGGCGGACTGGGGCGCCGGGCAAGCTGATGAAGCAGCTGGTCGACGAGAAGGTCCAGCACGAGATCGTCGAGCCGATCTTCTGCGTCGACTACCCGCAGGAGGTGTCGCCGCTGGCCCGGGTGCACCGCAGCCGACCCGGCTACGTCGAGCGCTTCGAGCTGATGGTGGCCGGCTTCGAGCTCTGCAACGCCTACAGCGAGCAGAACGACCCGGTCGCCCAGCTGGCCGCGTTCGAGGCCGAGGCCCGCGCCAAGGCCGAGGGCGACCCCGAGGCCGGCGACATCGACCTCGACTACGTACGGGCGCTCGAGTACGGCCTGCCCTGCACCGGCGGGCTGGGGATCGGCATCGACCGGCTGGTGATGCTGCTGTCGGGCGCGGACAACATCCGCGAGGTGATCCTCTTCCCGACCATGCGCCCCGAGGCCGGCCAGCCCGGCCCGACCGGGACCCAGCGGCGGTGGCGGTCATCCACGAACGGTCTGGGCCGGCTCGACGCCCGCGCCCAGCGCCGGTCGCGCCGGTGCCGGCACCGGTGGCCGTCGCCTCGCGCGGATCCGGCCGCAGCTGCCGCGCCGAGCCGCCGAACGCTTGCACATCCTGGGCGGGCTGGCCGCGCTGGGCGGAGTGATCCAGCTGCTGGCGCTGATCCCGTTCTTCCACTCCCGGCTGCAGCCCTTCGGCAATCCGATCGGGCCGGTCTGGTTCCGGGTCACCGGGCACCTGCTGACCGTCCTCATCGGCCTCGGGCTGCTGTTCCTGGCCGGCCAGATCGCCCGGGGCAAGCGCCGGGCCTGGCAGGTCAACGTCGTGCTGTTCGCGCTCGGCGCGGTCACGCAACATCCTCAAGGGTCCGCACCCGATCTCGGCCGCCTACTGCGCGGCATGACGGTCGCGCTGCTGTCCTACCGCCGCCTGTTCCGCGGGCCGGTCCGACCCGCCGTCGCTGTTCCGGCTGGTCCGGCTGGCCCCGGTCTACATCGGCGCGGTCCTGCTGTTCGGCTTCATCAGCCTGACCGTCGAACGCGATCACCTGGGCGCCGGATCTGACCTTCGCCGGCGGGTTGGAGACGATCGTCAAGGGCGCTGGTCGGCATCGGCGGGCCCGTACACCTATGAGCGGCTGTTCTTCCGCGAGTTCTTCCCGCATGCGCTGCTGATGCTCGGGGTCGTCGGCGTCGTCGGGGCCGCGTTCCTGCTGTTCCGGCCGCTCCGGGCTCGCCGCCCGCACACCGAGTCCGACTGGACGCACGCCCGCCGGCTGGTGCACCAGTACGGCGGCGACACCCTGGCCTACTTCGCCCTGCGCGATGACAAGAGCTTCTTCTTCAGCTCCGACGGCGAGGCGTTGATCGCCTATACCTATCTGGGCGGCTTCGCGCTGGCGTCGGGCGACCCGATCGGCGCCGAGGCATCGATCGACCTCGTCGCTGGACGAGTTCCTGGCCTTCTGCGAGCAACGCTCCTGGCGGGTCGCGTTCCTCGCCGCCCGCACCAGTCCGAGCTGCCGCGCTACGCCGCGCGAGGACTGCGCAGCTTCTACCTCGGCGACGAGGCCATCATCGATTGCCGCACGTTCACGCTGGAGGGCTCGGCCATGAAGGGCGTGCGGGCCGCCGTCCGCCGGGTCGGGCGCACCTACCACTTCGAGGTGATTCGCGAGTCGCAGGCCCCGGCCGCGCTGGTCGCGGCAGCTCAACGCGATCAGCGAGCAGTGGCGGGGCAAGGCGCCCGAGCGCGGCTTCACCATGTCGCTGAGCCAGGACATCGAAGGCGCCGGGCGCAACGCCGAGTTCCTGCTCTGCATCGCCCTCGACGAGGACGGCGTGCCGGGTGGCTTCCTGCGGATCGTGCCGGCCTATGGCGCGGACTTCGGCTACACGCTCGACCTGATGCGCCACCGGCCCGACGCCCCGAACGGGATGACCGAGTTCCTCATCGCCGCAGACCGCACTGGCCCTGCAGGCGCGAGGGCATCTCGCGGCTGTCGATGAACTTCGCCATGTGGGGCAAGCTGTTCGACGAGGACGCCGTCCACTACTCGGTCGCGCAGCGGCTGGCCAAGCGCGCCGTCGACGTGCTCAACCCGTTCTTCCAGATCAAGTCGCTGTACGACTTCAACGCGAAGTTCTCGCCGGTCTGGATCTCGCGCATGCTGGTCTTCCAGGAGCCGACCGACCTGCCCCGCGTCGGGCTGCTGTACGCCGGCGCCGAAGGCTTCCTGGCGATTCCCGGTGTAGGTGAGCTGTTCGTCCCGCGCGCCGTGGGCGGTGCGTCGCGCGGGCATCCACGGCGGCCTGACCACGCTGCGATGAGCGACGCCCGGTTCGAATCGATCTCTCTGGTCAGCGGCGCCGACGCCGATCGTCATCATCGGGCTCGGCCTGGGCTCCCTCCTGCTGTCGTTGCGGTGGCGCGACGACACCTGGAGACGTCAGCTGCTCCTCGGCATACCGATCACGGCCGCCGCCGGTCGGGCTCGCCGCGATCCTGGTCGACGGCCTGGCGCTGATTCCCTATCAGTTCCCGAACTCCTACTACCTGTGGGTCGGGCTCGTCCTCCTGGCCGTCGCCGTCGGCGTGATCGGCTGGCGGCGTCGCACAACTGTGGCGCAAGGTCGTCTCGGTACTCGTCGGTCGTGTTGACCACGGCCATGGCGATCACGCTGATCAACGAGCACTACCAGTACTACCCGACCGTCGGATCCGCGTACTCGGCGTCAATGCCCAGCACCAAGTGAGCGCAACAGCAGCTGGAACAGCTCGAGAAGGCCAATCACGGCGTGGTGCCCCGCACGGCTTCACCGTGCAGATCGCCGATTCCCGGCGCGGTCTCGGACTTCTCGGCCCGCGATGCATTCGTCTGGCTGCCGCCGGCCTGGCTGGCCAACCCCGACCTGCATCTGCCGGTGATCGAGCTGCTGGCCGGCGTTCCGGGCTCGCCGTCGGACTGGACCCGGGCCGGCTTCGCCGACCAGACCGCCCGCGAGTTCGCCAACGCGCACAACGGGCTGGCGCCGATCCTCGTCATGCCCGACCCGAACGGCTCCGGCAGCGGCCGACACCGAGTGCGTCAACAGCCCGCGCGGTCAGGCCGAGACCTACCTGACCGTGGATGTGCCCGCGTTCGTCCGCAAGAACTACGGCGCATCAACGCAGCCGCGGCTCGATGGCCATCGCCGGCCTGTCGGCCGGTGGGCTGTGCGCCATCATGCTCGCCCTGCGCCACCCCGACGATGTACCCCACGTTCGCCGACTACTCGGGCCTGACCAGCCCGACGGTGGCCGAGCTGGTCGACCGCCGACTGCACGACCAAGCGACCTGTTCGGCGGGTCGACGTGCGGCCTACGACGCGCACGACCCGCCGGCGCTGCTGACCACCAACCCTACCCGCACCTCGGGTGGCTGGTTCGAGGTCGGCACCGCCGACCTCGGGCCCCTTGCGGCCCAGCGTGAGTTGGCCCCGCTCGCGGTTGGCGCCCGCATCGAGACCTGCGCCGTGGAGATTCCCGGCGGTCTGCACGACTTCGACGTCTGGGCGCGGTCCTTCCGGCAATCGCTGCCCTGGATGTCCTACCGGCTCGGGCTGACCCCCAAGCCGGCCGACGAACCCGCCTCGTGCGGATTGGGCTAGGTCCGCCTTCCGTCGCTATCCCGATCGTGAATGATCCTATTTTTATTGGGGATTCTCTCGTTCTGAACCGCCGATATTGTCGTACCCCGCGGCTAATGTTGGGTTATGGTCGAGGTGCTGGATCGGGTGCAGCCGCTGCCGTCCGTGCGGGCGGCGGATATCGATGAGTTGATCGAGATCGCCCGGTTGGAGTCCTGGCTGTGGGCTCGTAAGCAGCAGCTGTTGGCCGCGATGGTCAAAGACGCCCAAGCTCCGTTGAGAGATTCGGCTGGGCATTGCTGGTTGGCGGAGGAGGTCGGGGCGGCGTTGCGGCTCGCGCCGTCGACGGCGGAGTCTCATCTGGAGACGGCGGCGGATCTGGTCGGTCGGCTGCCCGGTGCGGTGGCGTTGTTGGAGACCGGGCAGATCTCACCCACCCACGCGCGGGTGTTGAGCGAGGAGACCAACAAACTGACCGATGATCAGGTCGCGACCGTCGCCGCCCGGGTGCTCGGTCGGGCCCCGGAGCAGACGGTCGGGGAGTTTCGGCGCGCCATCCGCCGGGCGGTGAAGGCGGTCGATACCCGCGCCGCCGAGGAACGTCATGTGGACGCCGTGGCCTCGCGGCGGGTGCAACGCTTCCCCGACCAGGACGGCATGACCGCCCTGTGGGCGTTGCTGCCCGCCGACGGCGCCGAACTGATCTGGGCCGAACTCAACCAGATCGCCGCGGTCACGCTCCCCGGCGATGAACGCACCATCGACCAGCGCCGCGCCGACGCGCTGGTCGAGCTCACGCTGAACCCCTCCAGCGGCACCCCATCGACGCGCCCAGCGGTGAACGTGACCGTCGGACTGGCCACCCTGCTCGGCGACAACGACCAACCCGCCGAACTCGACGGCTACGGCCCGATCCCGGCCTCCATGGCCCGCCGCATCGCCGAAGACCCCACCGGCACCTGGCGACGGCTGATCACCGACCCCGCCGGACGACTCCTGGACTACGACACCTGCACCTACCGCCCACCGCCCGCACTGGCCCGCCACGTCCGCCAACGCGACCGCACCTGCATCGTCCCCGGCTGCAGCCGCCGAGCAAGCCTGTGCGAACTCGACCACCGCGACCCCTACCCAGCCGGGCCGACCAACGCCCACAACCTGCAACCGTTGTGCAAACACCACCACGACATGAAACACCACGGCGACTGGACCGTGACCAAACAACCCGACGGCGTCTACCAGTGGACGACTCCTACTGGGCATCGCTACCGCTACCAACCACCGACGTCGCCACCACCCGGACCCGAACCCACACCCGACACCGGCCCGCCAGCACCCGATCACCGACGAACCGCCCCCGTTCTAAGGGGACTCAGTAGTCCGCGGGACGAAGACGTCCTTGGTCATCTCGTCGATCATCAGGATCCGAGCGCGGCGCGCGTCCCCAGCCGAGTCGTCAACGGCGCCTTGGTTGTGTACGGGTCCGTGAGCCAGTCGGGTGACTCCAGCCTCGGCGACGTCATCGGGTGACGCCCAATCCGTCGGCGTCGGCTGACCCTTTTCCGCGAGGAGCGCACGGAACGCCGGCGTATCCGTCTTACTGAGCACGAGGTTCAGGACGTCCACGCCATAAGGGCGGAGCTCAGCCCAGAGCGACTCGCCGAAGCAGAGCTCGAAGGACTTGCTCCCCGAATAGGTGGCCATGAAGCTCCCGCCGCCGTAGGCGGCCCCGGAGTTGACCAGCAGGATGCCGCCGCGACGACGTTGTCTCATGGCCGAACCGAAGTGGTGGCACAGCTGCATCATGGTGATCACGTTCAAGCGGGCCAGGTCGAGCCAGGGCTTGATATCGAGATCGAGGAAGTGGGCGCCGTTCGTATCGGCGCCGGCATTCGCTACGTACAGGCCGATTTCTCGATCGCCGACCGCATCGATGACCTGTTGCGCTCCATCGTCAGCCGCGAGGTCCACCGACGCGGTGACACACTGCAGCCCGGTGGCGGAGCGGATCGAGTCGGCCAGCTCGGTCAAGCGTTCCGGCCGCCGCGCGAGCAAGACACTGGGCAGACCTTCGCGGCTGATGCGCCGGGCCAAGGCGGCACCGGTCCCCTCCGACGCCCCGGTGATCGCAGCCCAAGGACCATACTTCTCGGCGAACGTCATCGTGTGTTCCTCCGTTGGTAAGACTCGCGAACCGCTCGGGTGCTCGGGCGACGTCGCCACTATCGCAGACGGAGCGGGCACGCCCCAGCGTTATTGCCACCCATTCGCAATTGCGTTTTTCGGTTAGAACGATCTCCGCACCGACCCGCCGCGCTCGCGGAACTTAACGGTATTCGTACATTCCGCTGGCTTGCTGTTGACCTGCCGACAGCACGATGAGCGACATCAGTTCGGATCCGACACCAGGAGTCCTCATGCGTATCTCGTTTCGTTCGTCCCTGATCGGGTCGTTGGCCTTTGCCACGCTGGTCGCGGTTCCCGGTGTCGCCATGGCGGCACCGTCGACGACTGCTTCGGACACCAGCCCGACCCTGTCCGCGATCCAGGCCAAGGCGGCCGGGGCAATCGCAGCTCGCCTCGCGTCGCTGAACACCGCCATCCCGGACGTCACCGCGAACACCGTGATCACCGCGGCCGACAAGTCGACGCTGCTGGCAACGTTGTCCCACGACGTCGCCGGACTCACGGCGTTGAGAGCGACCATCGCGGGCGACACCACCGCCAAGCAGGCAGGGATCGATGCCGCGACGATCTACACCAGCTACCGCGTCTACGCGTTGGCGTTGCCGCAAGTGCGCTACGCCGAAGCAGCCGACGACCTGACCGGTGGTGTACTGCCCAGGCTCACCGATGCCCAGACCAAACTGGCGGCGTTGCTCGCCGGAGCCGACTCGTCGAAGAACACGCCGAGCGTCCAGGCAACGATGACCGATCTGGGCGCCAAGCTCGCGGCAGCGGCCAGCATCACGAACGGTCTCTCGGCGAGCGTGCTGGCCGACACCCCGGCTCAATACGACGCCAACCACGCCTTGCTCAGCGCTCCACGGCAGAGCCTGGCCAGCGCCGAAGCCGACGCGACCGCCGCTCGGGCCGACATCGCCACCGTCCTCGCGGCCCTGAAATGAGCGCCGGCCGCGTAACCGGGGTCCTGACGGGAGCGACCCTGATGATCGCCGCGCTCACCGCATGCGGCGCCGGCCGCACGGCCTCGCCGGCGTCCTCGGCCAGCCCGGTTCGATCCAGCGCAGTTGTGTCCAGCACCGCCCCTAGTCCGGACGCGCCGACCGCCAGCCCACCGACGGCCGCGACCTCAGTTCCGGCCACGGTCGCAGTCGCACCGGCGCAACAGAACTCCGCGATCAACGCCATCAACGCCGACCTCGCCGGAGCCGACGCCGGCTCGAATCAAGCCAATCAGGACCTCGGCGCCGGCGACTCCGCCCGCAACCAGAACGACAATCCCTGAGCGTCAGGGATTGTCGACCGGTTCGAGGGCGTCACGGCCGCCGTAGACGGTCAGGGCCCAGACGACGGCGCTGCCCAGGCCGATGTAGGTCAGCGACCAGACCGGGTAGTAGGGCATCCACCAGATCGCGCTGACGGCCATCACCGCCCCGGCGAAGATGCCGATCCAGCGGCTGAACTGGTTGCCGATCAGGACGCCGAACGAGGCGCAGACCAGAACGATGGCGATAACCAGATACACCCAGCCGTAGGTGTTCAGGCTGGTTCCGAACAGCGCATCCTCGAGGTTGTCGGGCAATGCGCCGCTGTAGCGCCACGCCCAGATCGCATCGAAGAACCGCATAAGGCCGGCGATCCCCAGGACCGTCCCGGCGAATAGCCTCGGACCTTCACCCTTGTACTCCATGGCGGATTCCTTTCAGCAGGACCGATCCCTCGCCGAGTCTGATGGCTCATCACCGCTCGGGCAATACCAAGATCACCCCGATAGTCGATCAACGCCGTCGCTACCGAAGCCGAGGTCAGGCCGGCGAAGAACCATGCAACTTCGGTGCGCCGCGTGCTGCCCCACTCCGGAGGAGTGCGGTGCTGGAACCGGGCGGGCTCAGCCGCCGATCTCGCGGGTGAATCCGGCCGGGATCACCAGGTCGGCCGGGCTCAACTCGCTGATCGAGGAGCGGCCCAGACCGAGCAACGCCGAGTCGATGCCGCCGCGCAGCACGTCGAGCACGTTCTCGACGCCGGCCTGCCCATTGGCGGCCAGGCCCCACAGGTAGGCCCGGCCGATCATGACCGCCCGCGCGCCCAACGCCAGGGCCTTGACGACGTCGCTGCCGCGGCGGATACCGCCGTCGAGCAGCACCTCGACCTGATCGCCTACGGCGCCCGCGATGCCGGGCAACAACCGGATCGTGGCCGGTGTCGTGTCCAGGTTGTTCCCGCCGTGGTTGGAGACCGAGATCGCGGTAACGCCGGCATCGACCGCGCGGTGGGCGTCGTCGATGCGGCTGATGCCTTTGAGCATGAACGGGCCGCCCCACTGCTCGCGCAACCAGGCGACGTCCTCCCAGCTCGGCGGCGTCGAGCCCATCCACTGCCCGTAGGCGCCGAAGAAGGGCGGAATCGGCTGACCCGGTTCGACCATGTTGGGCACACCTAGATCGGGGATGGCCCGGGTCTTGGCATACGCGGCCAGCCATCGGGGACGGGCCAGCGCCTCGGGTGCGAAGCGCAACGCCTCCTTGACCGTGACCCGCTCCGGAATGCGCGGGCTGCCCCAATCACGCCCGTGCGAGAACGACCAGTCCAGCGTGGCGATCAGGCCGACCGCGCCCGCCTTGCGCGCCCGTTCCATCCGCGCGGCCATCTCATCGCGCGTGCCGACCCAGTACATCTGGAAGAACGTCTGCGGGTTGGCCGCCACGACCTCCTCGACCGGCTTGCTGGCGAAGGAACTCAGCCCCATCGCGGTCCCCCGCGCGGCGGCCGCCCGGGCCACCGCTACCTCGCCGTCGGGATGCACGGCCTGCACCCCGGTCGGTGAAATAACCACCGGCAGCGAGATGGGCTGTCCCATCACCGTGGTGGCCAGCTCGCGCGTGGCGGACAGACCGGCCGCATGCGGAGCGAAGCCGAGTTCCTCGAAGGCGGCCACGTTGTCCAGCAGGGTCACGCCCTTCTCCGATCCCGCGATCAGGGCGCTGTACACCGACTTGGGCAGCCGCTTCTTGGCGCGTTGCTGGGCGATCGCCACCGTTTCGAACCAGGTGTTGGGCACAGTCGTGACCTTTCTTCCTACTCGTGGGTCAGATGTTGCTGAACGTTGGTCGCAGAGCCAGGGTTGTTCGGGCCTGCACACTGCCCCGCCACACACCGGCGCCGTAGGCGATCTCATCGGCGATGTGCAGGGCCGCGTATCGGGCCGGGTCGAGCTGCGGCCGGCGCCGCCGCCAGTTCTCGAGCGCGGGCGCAACGAACATCGCCGCGATCATCGCTCGCCGACCACCGGCTCGGCGGCCACCGGGCAGGGCGGCCGCCACCAACAGGGGCGAGGCGAATTGCACGCCGTAACGGGCAATTCCGAGTGCGGTCTGCGTAAACGTGCGGGCCATCGCCGGACCCAGACCGCGCGCCGGCACATCGTGCGCCGCAGGGAGCGACGCACCAGCACCACCGCCGTCACCGCGCTCGCCAATGCCGGCAGTGGCCGACGCGCCAACACCGCGACCACGGCAGCCGCGGGGAACGGCGTGAGGATCAGCGGCGACAGGTTGGCCGGGTGCCGACGAGCCAACGGACCCGCCGACGTGCCGTAGCGGTAACGGCGAGCCAGTAGCGCCGGTGCCGACGCCGGCTCGTGATGCGCGACGGTCACCCCCGGCTCGTAGCGAACGCGCCAACCGGCGGCGTGCAGGCGCCACACCAGGTCGACGTCCTCGCCGTAGCGCAGCGCCGGATCGAACGGGCCGGGCTGATCGACGAGGGCCGCGCGGCGCAGGAGTATCGCCGCGGTCGGTACGTAGGACACCCGGCCCAACGGCACCACTCGCGCGGTCCGCTCGCCCAGGTCGAGCGGCCCGTTCGCGCGGGCGAACCGTCCCGCAACGGTGTCCGCGGCCACCGGCCGGATGCGGGGCGCGACCGCCGCGACCAGCGGATCGGCCAACTGCGCGGCCAGCGTCGTGATCCAGTCCGACTCGGGTGCGCAGTCGCTGTCGAGCAGGGCGACGAACTCGGAGTCGATCTGGCTCAGCCCGGTGTTGCGCGCCGCGGCGGGGCCAAGGTTGTGCTCGTGCCGCAGCAGCCCGGCATTGTGCCGGCGAGCCAGGGCGGCGATCGCCGCCGGGTCACGTGATCCGTCGTCGACGACCAACACCGGGAAGGAACGACCCAAAGCGGCCAGGCACCGTCCCAGTGCAGCAGCGCGATCACGCACCGGGATGAGCACGGTGACATCTGGCGCCTCGGTCAGCGGTGGCGGCACCGGGTGGGCGGCGCCGGCGTCGGTCAAGCGACGAGCCAGCACGCCGCTGGGCAACGAGTCGACACCGGTGGCGCAGAGCACGTCAACCAGGCGGCGGCCGGTGGGCGAGAACTTGAGCACCCGGCCGGTGGTGCCGGCAAAGAGGCTGACCTCATCGAGCCAACGGGCTTCGGCGTCGAGGTCGATGCGAAATCCGGTGGGCAGGCCGGCCACCGCGGGACTCACAGCGCCAGTCCCCCGTCGACCGGGACGATCGCACCGGTCATTGCCGAACTGGCCGGACCGGCCAGAAACGCCAGCACGGCGGCGATTTCTCGCGGTTCGAGCAGCCGATGGAGCGGCTGCTGGGCCGCGAAGGCCTGCGCGTCAGACAGGTCGTAGAGCCGGGCGCTCTCGGCCAGGATCGGGGTGTCGGTCGATCCGGGGCTGACCGCGTTGGCGGTGACGCCGGTGCCGCCGAGCTCGACGGCCAGCGCCCGGATCAGTCCGGCCACTCCGGCCTTGGCCGCGCAGTAGGCGGCGAGCATCGGCAACCCACGGGTGGCCGCGGCCGACGCGACCGCCAGGAAGCGGCCCGAGCGGGGTTCGGGACGCCGCAACAGGGCCGGAATCGCGGCGCGGGCCAGGGCGAGGACGCCACCCAAGTTCACGTCGAGCACGGCCTGCTCCTGTTCGATCGACAGCTCCCACTGCGGCACCCCGCCGGCGATGACGCCGGCGCACGCGATCGCCGCGTCCAGGCCGCCCCAGCGCTCCTCGGCGTCAGCGACGGCTCGGCGCAGCCCCTCGACATCGCGCACATCGGCCACGAACGCCGCGGCCCGATCCCCGGCCGACGCGACCACCGCGGCCAGCTCGGCCGGTCGGGCCATCGGGTAGGGCAGCGCGGGATCGTCGCTCACCGAGTCGACGGCCAGCACCGACCACCCGTCCTCGAGCAGGGCGGCGACCGTGGCCGCCCCGATGCCCCGTCCGGCGCCGGTCACCAGCGCGGTGCCACGTGATCCGGGCCCGCTCACGGCGCCCCCACCCACGCCTCGACCTCGGCCCGCAGCTGGTCGGCCAGGGCGACCAGCAGCTGTGCTCCCGTCGGCCTCGCGCTCCGGTCGGGTCGCCGAGCACGCCGGTCGCTGTCACCGCCCGCACCCCGCCGACCCGCAGCAGCGGCAAGATCTCGGCCAGCGGACGCAGATCGCCGACGCTCGCGCGTTCCATCCGCACCAGCTGCGGCGCGATCGCCAGCATCAGCGACGTCTCCGACCGCCCGGCGTGCGGGTCGCCGGCCCAGCGCGGCGAAAAGGCCCGCACGTCGCGCGACTCGGCCCGCAGCGGGTCGACCGCCCGCGTCACCGGCTCGGCGTTGCCGCCGTGCGCGGACACGAACAGCACCCGCGAGAACGTGTCGGTGGCCGAGCGGCCCAGCTCGACGAGCAGCGTGCTCCAGCGCGGCCTGCCCGATCGACAGCGTCCCGGCGAACCCGGCGTGCTCGCCGCTCGAGCCGTAGGCCAGCGGCGGGGCGACGAGCACGTCGGATCGAGCCGCGGCCAGTTCGGCGCACAAGCGCACTGGCGATGTCGGTGTCGGTCGACAGCGGCAGGTGCGGGCCGTGCTGCTCGGTCGAGCCGATCGGGACGACCAGCAACGACGTGCTCGGCGCGGGCTTCGACCTCGGGCCAACGTCAGCTCGACCGAGCAGCCCGTTCACGCCGAGGTGAAGCCCGGCGAGCGGGTTCTCGTCGCACGCGCGCTCCGGCGGCGCGCCGAGGCCGTCAGCGTCAGGTTCGGTCGCGGTGACGCGAATGGTCCAGCGACGGCTTCGGGGCGCTCCCGTCGACGACCGAGAGCAGCGCGCGCTCGCCGTGGCCCTTCACGCATTCCGGGTCGGGCCCGTCCAAGCGGCAGGCCGGTGAAGAACTTGGCCGCCATGCAGCCGCCCCGGCAGGCGTCGAAGGCCGAGCAGGACTGGCACGCGCCGCCGGTCTGCGGCCGGCGCAGGTCGGCGAACAGCTCCGATTCGCGCCAGACGCCGGTGAAACCGCCCTGGTCGCGGACGTTGCCGGCCAGGAAGTTGTCGTGGATCGCGAACGGGCAGGCGTAGA
The DNA here is from genome assembly GCA_963828015.1 of uncultured Actinomycetes bacterium. Classification (GTDB taxonomy): domain Bacteria; phylum Actinomycetota; class Actinomycetes; order Mycobacteriales; family Jatrophihabitantaceae; genus CAVPUA01. The sequence goes on along the minus strand of CAWHCD010000005.1, from coordinate 170,888 downwards.
CGTCACCGACCGGATCGATCAGGCAGACGACCCGGCCGGCGCCGCAGAGGTTCAGCCCGGGCAGCGCATCGCCGAAGGCGGCCAGGTGGAAGAACGAGTCGCCGGTCAGCACGTTCTCGCCGTGGGCCACCAGCCAGTCGTAGAGCTCGCGCTGCTGCGCGGCGGTCGGGTGCAGCTCGTCCCAGACGTCGGCGCCCCGCCCGGACGGGCGCAGCCGGGTGATGCGCAACTGCGCGTCGAAGCGGTCGGCGATCGCCTTGAACTCGTCGAGCTGGCCGACGTTGTGCCGGGTCATGACGACCGAGATCTTGAAGCCGCGTGAAACCGGCGTCGGCCAGGTTCTGCATCGCGCGCAGCGCGGTGTCGTACGAACCGACGCCCGCGCACGGCGTCGTTGACCTCGGCGGTCGCGCCGTCGAGGGAGATCTGCACGTCGACGTAGTCGCTCGCGGCCAGCCGCTGCGCGACCGCCGGGGTGATCTTGACGCCGTTGGTCGAGAACTTGACGCCGACGTGGTGCTCGGTCGCGTAGTCGACCAGCTCCCAGAAGTCCGAGCGCACGGTCGGCTCGCCGCCGCCGATGTTGACGTAGAAGACCTGCATCCGTTCGAGCTCGTCGATCACCGCCTTGCACTCGGCGGTGCTCAGCTCGCGCGGGTCGCGCCGCCCGAAGCTGGACAGGCAGTGCACGCAGGACAGGTTGCAGGCGTAGGTGAGTTCCCAGGTCAGGCAGATCGGCGCGTCCAGGCCGAACTGGAACTGCTCGACGAGGGGCAACGGTGCGGTCGTGGTCATGCGGCGCTCCCGGCCGGCTGGCGAACAGTGATCATCTGGGACGCGGCCAAGGTGGCCAGCGCCCGTTCATAGCTGGGCAGTTGGTCATCGGCCACGCCGGCGCTGGCACACGCGTCCCGCGCATCGGGCGCTCGCCGAGCGCGTTCGAGACACGGCCAGCAGTTCCGGGCTCTTCACGAACGACAGCCGCCGGGTGCCGAAGTGGTAGAGCAGCGCGCCGAAACGCTCCGGCCGGACCGACACCTGCGGGTGCAGCTGCCAGGCGGCGTCGAGGTCGAAACCCCGCCGGGCTGACGTCAGTAGACACCGCACATGCCGTCGATCGAGACCTCTTCGACGAGCAGGTCCTCGACGATCAGGGCTGGGCACCGCTCGGAGCCGGGTCTTCGACCGCCAGTTCCAGGGTCGTGGTTGTTTCGTTCATGACGCCTCCTCGGTGATCAAGATTTCTTCCATTGCCTGACGAATGCCTGGAGACTATCGTCACGCCTGTCATAAACAAGAGCGAGCGCACGCGATGAGCCAGCCGGTCGGCGCGGCCGGCCGCCCGGCACCAGCCGCCGCGAACTCGAGCTCATCGCGCTGCGCCTGTTCAGCGAGCAGGGCTTCGACGACGACCACCGTCGAGCAGATCGCGGCCGAGGCGGCGGTCAGCTCGCGGACGTTCTTCCGCTACTTCGAGTCCAAGCCGGCCGTGCTCTGGCAGGACTTCGACGGCGAGGTCGAGGCGCTGCGAGCCGCCTTCGCCGCGGTGCCGGCCACCGTGCCGCTCATGGATGCCATCCGCCAGGTCGTCGTCAGCGTCAACCACTACACGGCCGACGACGTCGCCGAGCTGCGCACCCGCATGAACCTGATCGGCTCGGTCCCGGCCCTGCAGGCCAGCGCGGCCCCGCACTACGACGCCTGGGAGCGAGCGGTCATCGACTTCGCCGCGCTGCGGCTCGATCAACCCGCCACGCCCTGCTCCCGCTGGCGATCGGGCGCGCGACGCTGGCCGTCTGCCGCGCGGCCTTCGAACTGTGGGTCACTCGCGCCGACGCCGATCTGACCGTCTACCTCGACGAGGCCCTCGCCGCCATGACCCGGGGCTTCCAACCGCTCTAGGCCGCCGGCCGCGCCCGCTAGGTCAGCGGCCCGGCGAAGCCGTCGGCGAGCGCCCGCAGGGCCGCATCGAGATCGCCGATCAGATCCGAGTCGGCCCGCCCGGACCACCGGTCATAGGCGGTGCGGCACACGGCCACCGTCGCGCGTCCGACGGCGAGCGCGAAGATCGAGTCGCTCGCCCGACCCGTGCGGCGGGCCACGAAGTCACCCACCACCGCTTCCAGGACAGCGTGGTGCGCGTAGCCGCGGGCCCCCAACTCCGGCACCGACGCGATGAGGTTCAGGCGCGCGCGCAGGTCGGGCACGTTCTGCAGCTGAAGGCGGTTCTCGGCCAGGATGGCCTCGCGGACGGCGTCCATCGCGGGCCGCTCCTGCGGCGCCCGGGCCAAGCGCACACGCAACGCCTGCGCTTCGGCATCGAACTCGCGCCACAGCAGGTCGGACTTCGAGTCGAAGTAGCGAAAGAACGTACTGCGGCTGACCCCGGCCGCATCGGCGATCAGCTCGATGGTCGTATTCTCGAAACCGCGCTCGACGAACAGCGCCACGGCGACAATCTCGATCTGGCGGGCGCTGGTGCGCGGCGGCCTTCCACGGCGCGGTACCTGTACCGGGGCCCGCTCGACCGTCACCGCCGCGTCCTCCTCGACCATTGATTTGTGTACTGGGTGCCGTTAATCTACGGCCTATTGAGGCTGGCGTGGACCGGCATCACCAGGTGACACTGCGAAAGGTATGGCCATGGGACGCGTTGAAGGCAAAGTCGCACTGATCACCGGGGCCGCGCGCGGCCAGGGACGGGCCCACGCAGTGCGTCTGGCCGAGGAGGGTGCCGACATCATCGCCCTCGATGCCCTCGTCGAGTACGCCACGATGGGCTACGCGATGGGCACCGCCGAAGACCTGGCCGAGACCGAGAGGTTGGTCAAGGAGACCGGCCGCCAGGTGCTGACCGCCCAGGTCGACGTGCGCGATCGTCCAGGCCTGCAGGCCATCGTCGACCGCGGTATCGCCCAGTTCGGCCGCCTGGACATCTTGGTCGCCAACGCGGGCATCTCCCCGCCCGGCACCGTGCTCTGGGAGGTCACCGAGGCCGAATGGGACGACATCCAGAACGTCAACCTCAAGGGCGTCTGGAACACGACATCGGTTGTCATCCCGCACCTAATCAAGCAGGGCACCGGCGGCTCGCTCATTCTCACCGCTTCGGCCGCTGGCCTGATGGGCACGCCCCACATCGGCGACTACTCGGCGTCCAAGCACGGTGTCATGGGTGTGGGCAAGACCCTGGCCAGCGAACTGGCCAAGTACCGGATCCGAGTCAACATGCTGGCCCCGGGCGCGGTCGGCACGCCAATGATGCTCAACGACGCCATGTACCGGCTGTTCTGCCCGGACATCGAGAACCCGACCCTTGACGATGCCCGCGAGCGGTTCAAGCGCACCAACCCGATGGGGATCCAGTGGCTGGAGGCGCTCGACGTGGCCAACGCCGCGCTGTGGCTGGCGTCGGATGAATCTCGCTACGTCACCGGCATCGTGATTCCGCTCGACGCCGGCGCGGTCAGCCGCTGAATCCGGTGGACAGGGCGCGCAGCGCCTCGTCCAGGTAGGGGATCAGATCGGCGTCGGTACTGCGCGCCCACTTCTCATAGGCCGCGTTGCAGACCGCCAACGTGGCCCGGCCGACCGCGACCGGGAAGAGGGCATCGGCGGGCTGCTCCGTACGCCGGGCGACGAAGTCGCTGACTGCTTGCACCCAGCCGTTGTAGTGCACCGAGGCGCTCGCGGCCAGTTCAGGCGCAGAGTTGATCAGGCTCGTCCGCGCGCGCAGCTCGCGGGCGTAAGCGGGTTGATAGTTGTTGACCGCGATCACGGCGCGTCGGATCGCATCCACGATCGACAAGTCGGCTGACACCTCGGCCAGCCGAGCCCGCAGTGCGTCGGCCTCGGAGTCGAAGTCGTTCCACACCAGGTCCGATTTCGACCCGAAGTAGCGAAAGTACGTGGTCCGGCTGACTCCGGCAGCGGCGGCGATCTGCTCGATCGTCGTGTCCTGAAAGCCGTGCTCGGCGAACAGGCGCAGCCCGACGATGGCGATATCGCGAGCGCTGGTTCGCGGACGCGGGCCGCGGCGGGCCGGCTCGCGCACCGGTTGCGAAACCATCGGGTCGACTCACTTCTTCGGTGGCGTGGATGTCAGTATGGTCACTCTCCATGGGCAACTACGAATCGCTCGACTTCTTCACCGACGACTCGATCCTGGAAGACCCCTACCCGTACTACGAGTACTTGCGATCACAAGCACCCGTCGCGCCGATCGGGCATCACCAGGTCGTGGCCGTGACCGGTTACGAACAGGCCAGCCAGATCTACCGCGACAACACCTCGTACTCGGCCTGCAACGTGGTGGCCGGTCCGTTCCTGACTCTTCCGGTGCCCCTCGAAGGCAGCGACATCAGTGAGATCCTCGAGGAATACCGCGAGCACGTACCGCAGAACGACCACATCGCGACGATGGATCAGCCGATGCATACGCGCGAGCGTGGGCTGCTGATGGGCCTGCTCACCCCCAAGCAGCTACAGGGCAGCGAGCAGGTCATCTCCGGGCTGGCCGATCGGCAACTCGACGAGTTCATCAGCGCCGGATGCTGCGAGTTCGTCAGCGCCTATGCCCAGCCCTTCTCTCTACTGGTCATCGCCGACCTCCTGGGCGTGCCGGAAGCCGACCATCTGCGCTTTCGGGCAGGCTTCGGGCTGGCCGCAGCCGGAAGTTACCCGGCCGGCGGCACCGAAGACTCCGATGAACCGACGCAGATGAACAGCCTGACCTGGCTCTACGACTGGTTCGTCGGTTACATCGACGAACGTCGGGTCAGCCCCCGCAACGACGTGCTGACCCAGATGGCGCAGGCCAAGTATCCCGACGGTTCGACGCCGGAGGTGATGGCCGTCGCTCATCAGGCCGCGATCCTGTTCGCCTCCGGCGGTGAGACCACGGCCCGACTGCTCAGCGAGGCCTTGATCTATCTCGCCCAGGACCCGCAGCTGCAGGACCGCCTGCGGGCCGAGCCCGAGCGCATTCCCACCTTCATCGAGGAGTGCCTGCGCCTGCAGAGCCCGATCAAGACTGACTTCCGAATGGTCAAGCGCGACACCACGCTCGACGGGGTCACCCTGGCGGCCGGCACGCCGATGGCGATCATGCTGGGGGCGGCCAACCGCGACCCGCAACGCTTCGATGCCCCCGACGAGCTGCGCATCGACCGGAAAAACAGCCGCGAACACATGGCCTTCGGGCGGGGCATCCACTCGTGCCCCGGTGGTCCGCTCGCCCGAGCCGAGGGTCGGTTCAGCATCGAACGGATCCTGGCCCGGACGCGCGACATCCGGCTCTCAGAGGAGCATCACGGCCCGGTCGGGGATCGACGTTTCAGCTACGCGCCGACCTGGCTGCTCCGCGCCGTGAGCGAGTTGCACCTGGAGTTCACCCCTGTGTGAGCGACTATTCGGCGACGTAACCGCCGTCAACCGGCAGGGCGACGCCGGTGATGAAAGACGAGTCGTCACCGGCCAGGAACAGCGCGGCAGTCGCAATCTCCGTCGAGCGGCCCCACCGGCGCATTGGAACCGGCAGTTCGCGGTCGGGGGCTCCGGTGTCATCGCGCTGCGCGCCGGCCATCCCGGTGTAGAACATGCCCGGGCAGATGCAGTTGATGCGGATGTTCTCCGCGGCGTAGTCGACCGCGGCGTTCTTGGTCAGCGCCACCACCCCGCCCTTGCTCGCCCCGTAGGCGGCCTGGTCCTTGCGGCCGACCAAGCCCATGACGGACGCGGTGCTGATGATCGAGCCGCCCCCGCGCTTGCGTAGTTCGGGAATCGCATACTTCATGCCGAGGAAAACCCCCCGCAGGTTTACCGCGAACAGGCGCTCGATCCAGTCGTCGTCGATGAACTCCAGCGCGACGTGCGGCCCGCTCAGTCCGGCGTTGTTGAACAGGACGTCGAGGCCGCCGAAGGTGCTGACCGCGGTCGCGATCATGTTCTTCACGTCCTCGACCTGGGAGACGTCCGCATGCACCCCCACCGCGGCCGAACCGATCTCCGCCGCGGTTTCCTTCTCGTTGCCGGTGATGTCAGCGCAGACCACGCGAGCACCTTCAGCAGCGAACAGCTCCGCCGAAGCCCGGCCCATACCCGATCCCGCGCCGGTGACGATGGCGACTTTGCCGTCGAGCTTGCCCATCTCGGTTCCTCTCGGTGCCCTGGCTAGGACAGCAACTTGGCCTTCTGCGCGGTGAACTCGGCTTCGGTCAGCACGCCACTGTCGCGCAGGCCGGCCAGCTTGGCGAGCTCATCGGAGGTGTTGGTCGTGCCGGCCGCCTTCTTCACGTAATCATCGAAGGCCTGTTGGTTGGCCTGAGCCTGCTTGACGTCGCGCTCGTGCATCGAGCCGCCCCGCGCGATCAGGTAGACGAGCACGCCGATCAGCGGAAGGACGATGATCAGCACCGACCAGCCGGTCTTGCCCCACCCGTTGAGATCATGGCTGCGGAAGATATCGCTGAAGATGCGAATCAGCAGGAAGATCCACAAAACAAAGATGAAGAACTCGAACATCGTCCAGAACAGGTCCAGCAATGGATAGTTCTGCGAGTCAGCCAAAATCAGGGCGTTCGACACGAGCCTTGTCCTCTCAAACAGCGCGGGGAGTCACAACGTACCAACTCCGGCCACCGGAACCGAAGAGCTAGACCGCATCAACCTCGCGTCGATCAGCTCGAAAGTCATGCCAGACGGCATTGCTGAGCGCCGCCGACACCATCAACTGCCCGATGAGCAATAGCCAGACCAGCATCACCGACGCGATCCCGAGCGGGCCGTAGATGTTGGATGAATGGGCGATGCGCGCCGGCAGGTACACCCGGCCGATGAAGTTGAGCACGGCCAGGCCGTAGCCGAACAGCAGCGCACCAGGCACTAGGTCGAGCCAGGTGTCGCGGCGATCAGGCAGGCGAAGCGAGAGCAGGAGCCACAAGCCACTGGTGGCCGCACCCTGAACAAGGATCGCCAGCACGAAGCCGGCGGGCACATCGCTGGAGATGGTGTGCAGCCCGGCGACGAAGACGAACAGCAGCAGCCACATGCCGGCAAAGATCAGCGTGTTGATCAGGACGTGCTTCTGACTGGCTTTCGGAACCGGGGCGGCCCAGGCATGGGCGTTGACGATGGTCAGATTGCGCATCAAGGTGCGCGTCGCCCACAGGAACAACACGCCGCCGGTGACGACGGCGATGACCCACGAGCGGTGGCTGCTCTGCAGGGCGCTCACCACCTGTGCGCTCGCGGCGCCGGTGAGGCCGGATCCCTTGCTGACCGAGTCGATGTCGTGAGAGATCGACCCCGAGCCGGAGAGCCCGCCGAGAATGCCGGCTGCGAGCAGGGCCAGGGGGAGCAGCCATAGAAACAATCGAAACGCGGCGGCGCTGGCCAGCAGAATGCCCTGGCGGGCTGTGTAGCGGGCCACGAACATCAGGGGTAAACCAAGCAGCGGCTGGCGCTGCGCGCGCACTTGGTAGCGGGCCGCGGCCTGCTCGGCGCGTGCGCGCCAGCGCTTGATCCGCCCGGTGGGTTGCTCCGGGTCGTCGGCGTCGACCAAGCTATCGCCGGACTCCGCCATAGACCGGTGACCTTACAACGTCATCTCACCGGTCCGCTTACCGCCGGTTTCGGCCGTACGTGTGAAAGCTAGCCCGTCTAGTGAACGAGGTGATCGCGGGCCGCGGCGGCACGCAGATCCTGGTGCATCGACGGGTCGACCGACGCCATGGCGCGGTCGAACGCGGCGCGGGAACGGTGGGCCCGAATGCGGTTGGCGAGCTGGCTCATCGGACGCTTCTTCATTACTTCACTCCTTCATCAATGGCCACCTGTGCGGTAGTCACAATGGGATAACGAACGAGAGACCCGCGTACATCCCAGTTGTGGCCCGCACCACGCAGCGTTGTGGATCACACGCAAATGAGTGACGGGCGTCTCGATCCGGGGGCGCCCGCCGGGATCGGCCGCCACTTGGGCGGGCACCGTTCATTCACGGCTTCGGGTCCTATTGTCATGGGTCATGAGCAAGCAGGCGGCTCGCCCCGAAGGCTGGTATGCCGATCCGTACGACCCGTCGCGCGACCTGTACTGGGACGGTGCGGCCTGGGACACCACGAACCCCGTACCGGCCGGTACCCATCGCCGGAGGCGGCGCCGGGCCTGGCTGCTGATCGCGCTGGCGGTCCTGGTCGTCGTGCTGGCCGCCGGCGGACTCGGATTCTGGCTGCACTCTCGCCCGGGCGCGCCGATGACCGTACGAGGTGAGGTGGTACTCCATGGGACCGAGGGGGTCGACTTCTCCGTGCCGCTCTACTCGGCCAGCAACTTCGGGTGCATCGGCGTCGGCGACTACAGCGACCTCACCGCTGGTGCGCCGGTGATCGTGACCAGCCCGAGCGGTCAGACCCTGGCAACCGGCAAGATCCAGGACGGCGTCTACGTCGATGGCACCGACGCCTGCGTCTTCGTCTTCGAGGTCGACCACGTTCCCGCGAACCACGCCCGCTACGGACTGGCAATCGCCCATCGCGACAAGGTGACCTTCAGCCGGGCGGCGATGAAGAAGGGCCCGACCGTAACCATCAAGGCGAACTGACGCACTGCCTTTGGTCGCCCGAAAAACGTACTGACATGACGAAGGCGGGCCCGGAGTGGATTCCACTCCAGGCCCGCCTCGCGTTTGGTCAGGCGGTGACGGCAACCGGTTCGACGGCCAGCTTCTTGCTGGTGTCGAAGCCGGCGATCTTGGCGAGGGTGCCGCCCAGGATGGCGGCGCGGTCCTCATCGGAGACCGTGCTGTCGATGTTTTCGTTGATGGCCTCTTCGGTGGAGCGGAAGGTGCCTTCGGCGTGCGGGTAGTCGTTACCCCACACAATCGTGGTCAGGCCGGTGATGTGGCGGGCCTGCACGGCCACCGGGTCATCGGCGAACTGGACGTGGATCTGGCGCCGGACGTACTCGGTCGGCTTGAGCGGGTAGGGCCACTTCTGGTTGATCGAGAACAGCCGACCCATCGAGGGCTGGTCATAGGCCGAGCGCGAGTCGTCCCAGAAGCCCAGCCACCAGTCCGGGTCCTGCCCGGTACCCATACGCCAGGACTTGTCCATGAACGCCAGGTAGGAGACCAGCCAGCTCGCACCGAACTCGACCAGCGTGAAGTGCAGGTCCGGGAACCGCTCACACACGCCGCCACCGATGAGGTCGGCCATGATCGCCTGCGGACTGGTCGCCGCGGTGTTGCCGCCGCCCATCGTCCGGCCGGCCACCATGTCGTCGGTCAGGTTGCCCTTGCCCATGTTCATGGCCGTCATCAGACCCTTGACCGTACGAGCCGTGTGCGAAGTGCCTTCGTTGACGTTCACGCCGCCCGTGGCCACGTGGATGAAGATCGGCAGGTTATGCGCATTGGCCGCCTGCCAGACCGGCTCGTACTCCTTAGACCAGTACGGGATCGGCGGGATCTCGGGCAGCATCAGCGCGGTGAGACCCAGCTTGACGACCCGCTCGATCTCGGCAACCGCGTCCGGGATGTTGGTCAGCGGAATCGCCGCCGCCGGACGCATCCGGTTGCTGTAGGGCAGGTACATCTCGGCGATGTAGTCATTCCACACGCGGGCATGGGCGATCGAGAGCTCGTGGTCGTCGGTGAACAGCACGAACAGGGCCAGGTTCGGGAAGAAGACCGCCGCATCGACGCTCTCCATATCCATGTCGGCCAGGATCCGCTGCGGGTCCTCATTCGGCGTCAGACCATCAGCACTCTGGAACTGCCGGTACTTCGACACCGTCCAGCCATCGAAACCGATCGTGTGCAACTTGCGGAACTCGGTGTGCCCACCCGGAACGATCGGCTCGTCGAGAGTGAACTCCTCCTCCCACAACGCCCGATCACGCATGTTCTTGGGCAACCGGGTCTTGAACAGATCCGGCGGCTCGATGATGTGACAGTCCCCCGATACGAGGAATTCCTTGAACACTTCGCTACCTCTCTTCGCCTGTGAAGCGTTGTTGCCCGACAGATAGTTGGGCATCCATGGAAGGTGCACGCTGGTAGGAATATTAGTCGGTCCATGTGATCTAGTCCACAATGGCCAAATTGGCGCGGCGGCTCGGATTCGGGGCCGACTTGGGCGCTTGACCTCCGTTTTTGAGGGATACGGCGACTGCGGACATAGCCTTTGCGGTAACCCCGTTCCTCGGGGTTTTCTGGCCCTGTTCTGACAATCGGTCGACCGTACTGCGAGGCCCAAAGTTCGGCCCGCTTCGCTCTATAACGATTCGATTCTGTTGTGTTACAGCGTGTTTGCAGAACCCCCTCGGGTGTTCTACGGTTTCGACACCTCAGGCGTGATGCGTTTCACTATGTTTATTGGAGTCAGATGTCCCAGGCTGCGCCAACCACGACGCCGCTTGTCCGCCCGACCCCTAAACGGCTGACGCAGGGCGCGCTTCGGGCCCGGCAAGCACGGACGATCGGCGAGCGGGTCATCCGCGCCATCCTGGTCATTTTCCTGGTCACACTCGGCAGCGTCTGGCTGCTCAACCTGGCCCCCGGTTCGGCCGCGGACATCATCCTGGGCGAGAACGCGACCCCGGCGGCGGTGAAGGCGCTCAACAAGAAGCTGGGCCTCGACCAACCGGTGTTGACCCAGTACTGGCACTGGGTCAAGAACGCCATCCACGGTGACCTGGGCACGTCACCCCTTAACGGGCTGAAGGTGACCACCTCGATCTTCAACCGGCTGCCGGTCACCCTCGAGATCGCCGGGCTGGCCCTGCTCATCTCGCTGATCATCGCAATGCCCCTGGCCATCGCGGCCGCCTCCCATCAGGGCGGGCTGCTCGACCGGACGGCCAACGCCATCTCCTCGGTGTTCCTGTCCATCCCCGCCTTCGTGGCCGGGCCGTTGCTCATCTATTTCTTCTCCGTGAAGCTGCAGTGGTTCCCGGTATCGGGCTGGGTCTACTTCCGAGACGATCCGTGGGGCAACCTGAAGAGCGCCTTCTTGCCCGCGCTGGCCGTCGCGTTCACCGAGAGCGCGGTGTTCACCCGAGTCCTGCGGGCCGACCTGGTCGGCACCTTGCGTGAGGACTACGTCGCGGCCGCCCGGGCCAAGGGGATGAGCCGCAGCTACGTGATGCTGCGGCACGCGTTACGACCGTCCGCGTTCTCCCTGGTCACCGTGGCCGGCCTCAGCCTGGGTCGCCTCATCGGCGGCACGGTCGTCGTCGAGGCCCTGTTCGGGCTGCCGGGCCTTGGTCAGCTCATCCAGACCGCGATCGTCCAGCGCGACATCATCACCGTCCAGGGCGTGGTTGTCTTCGTCGCCGTCGTGTTCGTGGTGGTCAACACGCTCATTGACGTGAGTTACGGACTCTTGGATCCGCGGGTCCGGAAGGCGGGTCGCTCGTGAGTACGACCTCGGCAATCCTGCTCGGCCGGCTCGACCCGTCGCCGGCCGCCCGCCTGCCGGTCGTACCGCGCGTACGCCGGCCGCGTTCGGTCGTTGTGTACCTCTGCTACGCCTGGTTGTTCCTTCTCATCTTCGGTGCCGTCTTCGCCGATGTACTGCCGATCGCCTCGTACAAGGTTCCAGTCGGTCACGCGCGCTTGGGCCCCTCGTTCCACTCGCTCAATCTGCTGCTCGGCACCGACAGTTACGGCCGATCGCTGCTGGCCCGGTGCGTCTATGGGGCCCGGGTCTCGCTCCTGGTGGGAACGGTCGCCGGGGTCATCGGCATCGCCCTGGGCACCGTCATCGGCCTGCTCGGTGGCTACCTGGGCAAGTGGGTCGACTGGATCGTCACGCTGATCACCGACGCGTTCCTGGCCTTCCCGCCCCTGATCCTGCTTCTCGCGCTGGCGTCGGTGCTGACACCGAGCGTGAAGACGCTGACCCTCAGCCTGAGTCTGCTGACGGTCCCGACGTTCATTCGGCTGGCCCGCGCGAACACCATCGCCTGGTCTTCGCGCGAGTTCGTGCGGGCGGCCAAGAACATGGGCGCCGGCAACACCCGGATCATGGTGCGCGAGATCCTGCCCAACGTGCTGCCCTCGGTGGGCGCGTTCTTCCCGACCGTCGTCGCCGCGCTGATCGTGGCCGAAGGCTCGTTGAGCTACCTCGGTCTCGGTCTGCCATCACCTCGGCCCAGTTGGGGCGGGATGATCGCCGACGGCCAGCGGCTGCTCGCCGTCGACCCCCGCCTGGTGCTGGTGCCCGCCGGCGTCATCTTTCTGACCGTTTTCTCGCTCAATCAGGTGGGTGACCACCTGCGCAATCGCTTCGATCGCACTTTGCAGGACTAAGAACAGCAGATCTAAGAGAACAGCCCCATCACACCAGGGGTGTCAGCTCCAGAGCGAGACCCGTTCGTTGCTGCGCCGCCTCCACGCACCCAGAAGGGTCAACCATGATGAGAAAGAGATATGTGGTCGCGATTGCCATCGCCTCCGCGACAACGCTCGTGCTCACCGCCTGTGGTTCGAGCAAGTCCAGCTCGAAGAGCTCGTCCAGCGCCAGCTCGACGGCCTCGGCCACGCCGGTCCCCGGCGGCACGCTGAAGATCACCGAGCCGCAGGAGCCTCGCTCGGTCGACCCGGCGATCCTCAACAACGTCGGCGGTTCGTACAACCCGACAATGGGCAACGCGCTCTACGGGACGCTGATCCAGGGTGACTCGCTCACCAGCCAGTGGACGCCCTCGATGGCGACCAACCTCGCGACCACCGATGACGGTAAGACCTGGACCTTGACCCTGCGCTCGGGCATCGTCTACTCCGACGGCACCCCGATGACGGCGGCTGACGTCGTCGCCAACTGGAACCACATCGCTAGCCCGACGGCCGGTTCGGCCTCCATTGGGGACGCCCTCGGCTTCACCTCTGTGGCCACCGGCCCACTCACGGTCGTGGCCACCATGAAGGCCCAGAACATTCACTTCCCGACCGTCATCATGGAAAGCGACCTGAACTGGGTCGCCAAGCCGGCCGCCCTGGCGCTCGGGCAGTCCGCCTTCGATGCCAACCCCATCGGTGCCGGGCCGTTCACGCTGCAGTCCTGGCAGCGCGGAGCGAGCATGACCGTGGTGAAGAACCCGAAGTACTGGGACGCACCCCGGCCCTACCTCGACAAGATCACGTTCAACTGGATCGTCGATCCGACCCAGCGTGAGAACGCGACGGCCACTGGCGCCACCGACCTCACGCTCGAGGGCAACTGGGGCAACGTCATCAAGGCCCAGTCGAACAAGTCCTTGCAGGTCAACAGCCTCGCCTACGGTGGTGGCACTGGCCTGGCCTTCAACAACACGGCGGCTCCGTTCAACAACCCGATCGCCCGCCAGGCGGTGTCCGATGCACTTGACCTGAGCCTCATCGACACGGCCGTCAACGGCGTCTCGACCGGCCAGGTCCCGACGACGTACTTCAACAAGGGCACGGCGTACTACCAGAACATTCCGCTGACCACGCAGAACCAGCAGAAGGCGCAGGACCTGTTCAACCAGTACTTCGCCCAGACCGGCAAGCCGGTCGAGTTCACGATCACGATGTTCGGCACGACCAGCCAGCCGATGGCCGAGAGTGTTCAGACTCAGCTGGCCGGTTACAAGAACGTCATCGTCCACGCCAAGGTCGCCGACATCGCGCAGTACGCGACGATCACCGGCCCCAAGCGCCAGTTCGATGCTGTGACGACGTCGTTGACGCCGACCCGGCTCTGCTTGCGCCTGCAAAGCACTTCGACCGGTAACACCTCCGGTTTCAGCAACCCGGACATGGACGCCGCGTGCAACACGATCAACACCAGCCCGGACCAGGCCGCGCAGAAGTCAGCCTGGACCTCGGTCCAGAACATCCTGGCGAGTCAGGATCCGTACCTGCTGTACCAGCGCTTGTCCTTGAGCACCATCGCGAAGACGAGCGTCCAGGGCATCACGCAGTACGGCTTCGGGTCGGTGCCGGTCGACAAGATCTGGCTCAAGCAGTGACCTCTGAGTTCAGCACCCAGGGCGGCTCCGCGCTAACGCGCGGGGCCGCCTTGGGCGACTCGGTCGAGCCGTTGTTGCAGGTTCGGGATATGTACACCCACATCGGCACCACCCGCGGTGTGGTCAAGGCTGTCGATGGCGTGAGCTTCGACGTAACTTCTGGCCAGGCACTCGGCATCGTGGGCGAATCCGGCTCCGGCAAGTCGATCCTGGCTCGGGCGATCATGGGTATCGCGCCGCCGCGGGCCGTGAGCACGGGCCAGGTTCTGTTCAAGGGCCAGGACCTGCTGGCCCTGAGCCCCAAGGAACTACCCGAAATCTGGGGCAAGCAGATCGCGATGGTCTTTCAGGATCCGGGTCGCTCGCTCAATCCGGTCGTCAAGGTCGAGCGCCAGATGACCGAGGGCATGCGCCGCCACCTGGGCGTCTCGCGCTCGGAAGCGCACGGCCGCGCCCTGGACCTGCTCAAGGAGGTCGGCGTGCCCGACCCGGAGCAGCGCCTGCGTAGCTACCCCCACCAACTTTCCGGCGGTATGCGCCAACGCGTCATGATCGCCACCGCGCTCGCTTGTGAGCCGGACCTGCTGATCGCCGACGAGCCGACCACGGCGCTGGACGTGACGATCCAGCGGCAGATCCTCGACCTGCTGCGGCGCGTGCAGTCCGAGCGCGGTATGTCGCTGATGCTGATCAGTCATGACCTGGCCGTCGTCGCCGGGCGAACCGACCGGGTCTCGGTCATGTACGCCGGTCGCATGACCGAGATCGGCGCGACCCGGGAAATCTTCGATGACCCCCAACACCGCTACACGCGGGCCCTGCTCGGCGCGACGCCGAGTGAGACCCATGAACGGCACACCCCGCTGCGCCTGATTCGCGGCACCCTGCCGCCGCCGACCGATCTGCCCCCGGGCTGCCGCTTCGCTCCGCGCTGCGAGTTCGCCGAGGCGGCTTGTATCGACCCCGGCCCCGAACTGACCTCCGTCGGCGTGGATCACGCCGTTGCCTGCATCAATCCCGGCCACCGTGCCGTATCAAGCCTGGAGGGCGATCTCGTTGGCCGGTAGTGGTAGCGCTCATCTGCGCGACGAGCCGACGCTACTTCGGGTGGAAGACCTTGAAGTGGAGTATCCCTACCGCGGTGGGACGTTCCAAGCTGTCGCGGGCATCAGCTTCGACGTGAAGCAGGGCGAGACCCTGGGCATCGTGGGCGAGTCCGGCTGCGGCAAGTCGACCACTGGTCGCGCCGTGCTGCGCCTCGACCCCATCGCGGGCGGTCAGATTCGCTTCGGTGAGGATGCCATCGAAAAGGCGTCCGAGCAGCGGATGAGGTCGTTGCGTCGCGACATGCAGATGATCTTTCAGGATCCGGTCGCCTCGCTGAACCCCCGACGCCAGGTGCAGGACATCGTAGTCGAAGGCCTGGCCATCAAGGGAACGTCGAAGAAGGAACGGGCCGCAACGTCGAAGGAGGTGCTCGCCCAGGTCGGGCTCTCCGCCGAGCGCTTCCAGCAGATGTTGCCGCGTCAGCTCTCCGGCGGGCAAGCTCAGCGGGTCGCCATCGCACGCGCCTTGGCGCTCCATCCGCACCTACTGATCTGCGACGAGCCGGTATCGGCCCTCGACGTGTCGGTGCAGGCCCAGATCCTCAACCTGCTCGAGGAACTGAAGCAGAAGTTCGATCTGACGATCGTCTTCATCGCCCACGACCTGAACGTGGTGCGAGCCGTCAGCGACAACGTCCTGGTCATGTACCTGGGCAAGGTGTGCGAGTTCGGCGATGCGGTGGCGGTCTATGAATCACCCATCCATCCCTACACCCGCGCCCTGCTGGACTCGGTGCCCCTGACCGACCCCGAGAAGGGTTTCGAGGGGCCGGCCCTGCGCGGCGATATCCCGTCCCCGCACAACCCGCCCGCTGGCTGCCGGTTCCGCTCTCGCTGCCCGCTCGCCCAGGACCAGTGCGCCAACGAGGAACCGGTCATGCGCGAGATACGGCCGGGTCGCTTTGCCGCGTGTCACTTTCCCTTGGAGCCTGCGCTCGCTGTCTGACCGAAATGCCGGTGTGGCTACCGGCCGGCGCCGGGGACCTCCTCGCCGAGCGCGGCGGCTCCGGCGGGCTGGAACGCGTTGCGGGTGGAGAGCAGGAAGTGCTGGGTCGCGCCGTGCACATCGCGCAGGCGTCGACCGAGTGGACTGCTCTCGAACAGGCCCGTCGTACCCGAGGCTCGATAGCAGCCTTCGACCACCGCGGCGCTGACCGAACCCACCCGGGCCAGCCGAGCGCGTCGTCGAAACGCCCCAGCGGCATCCGGGAGGCCGGTAGCCAGGCTGGCCTGATCGGCCCGCGCGACGTCGTAGAGCAGCGCCCGCGCCATGTCCAGATCGGTGGCCAGGTTCCCGACGAGATCTTGCAGTACCGGGTCGGATCCCAGTCGGGCCTGAGCTCCCTGCAACGGCTTCTTGCTCGCGGCAATGGCGATGATGTCATCGAGCGCGCCCTGGGCCACGCCTAGCGCCATGGCGGCATGTTCGATGCCGAACCGGGCCAGGAAGGACGCTCCGTCGAGGGGATAGCGAACCGTCGGCTCGGAGGCGAAGCTGCCGGTCCATTCGGCGGGGACATAGAGGTCTTGCACAGCCAGGTCGCGGCTGGCCGTGCCCTTGAGTCCGTTCACGAACCAGGTGTCGACGATCTCGACGTCGGCCGGATCGACGATCGCGAAGATCGGGCTCGGCGCAGCGCCTTCCTCCTCCGATTCCAGCATGGCGACGATGCAGATGTTGTCGGCATGGGTGCATCCGCTGGCGAAGCCCCAACGGCCGCTGAAGCGGTAGCCGTCGCCGTCGCGCACGGCCCGGCCCCCGCTGGCGGAGATGCTGCCGGCATGGATGACGTCCGGGCCGCTGGCGTAGATCTTGTCGTAGGTCTCCGCCGGCAGGTGGGAGTAGAAAATGGGACCTTCGGAGCCCACCAGCGCGATCCAGGCGACCGAGCCGTCCCCGCGGGCGATCTCCTCGATCGTCGCGATGGCCTCGGCCGGCCAAAGCTCCTGGCCGCCGTGCGAGCGCGGCACGTACCGGCTGAACACACCGGCGGCGCGTAGCTTCTCAACCAGGTCGAGCGGCACGTCGCGAAGCGCCTCGATCTCGGCCGCTCGCTCGCCGATCTCGGGGACGAGGTCCCGAACGTTCTCCAGCGTGGACATGCTCAGTCAGCCGATTTCGCGGGCGGCTTTGGTACCCAGGTGCTTGCCCGCCCAGTAGCCGGTGACCATGCTCGGACCCACGCAGGACCCGCCACCGGGGTAGGTGGCTCCCAGCACGGAGGACGAGGTGTTGCCGGCCGCATAGAGGCCGTCGATGATCGGGCTCCGGTAACCCAGGACGCGCGCGTTCTCGTCGATACGCAGCCCGCCGTTGGTGCCGATCGTGCCCGGCCACTGCTGTAAGGCCAGGAAAGGCCCGTTGATCGCCTTGATGTTGACGTTGTCCGGACCGGTCAGCGCACGGATCTGCTCCGGGTCCTTCCAATCCGGGTCCTCGCCGTTCTCGGCGAACTTGTTGTACCGGTTGACGGTCTCCTCCAGCGCGACCGGATCGACGCCCATGCGCTCGGCCAGTTCGGCGACGGAGTTGGCCGCGACCAGCCACGACGGAGCCGCTTGCCCCTGCGGGCCGACGACCTTGACGTCGCCGTTGGCCTCGGTGACCAGCTGCGCGCCGAACAGGCCGCGGTCGAGACGCTCAGCGCCGAACACGACCCAGCCCGGACCCTTGTTGGTGAAGCCGGGGTTGCGCTGGTCGAAGAAGTTGAACGGGTGTGAGAAGTCGTTGTAGGTGTAGCCACCGTGCATGAACCGCTTCCCCAGCTGGTTCACGATGATGGAACCCGCACCCAGGCCCATCTCCATCTGCGGCAACGGCTGGCCGTCGCGGCCGAGTTCCCACGGGTCGTACACGACGCCGTAGCTGAAGAAGCCCTTCATGTTGCCGAGCTTCGCCCCGACCGCCATCGCCATCTGATGGCCGTCGCCGGTGTTGGTCCACGGAGTGCACGGCTTGACGTCGTAGCCCAGGAAGGCCTTGACCATCTCCGGGTTCCACTCGAAGCCGCCGGCGGCCAGCACCACGCCGCGGCGCGCTCCGATGCGCTTCTCGGCTCCAGGCGGTCCCGCCACCAGCCCGATGACCGCGCCGTCCTCGTTGGTGATCAGGCGCACGGCCGGGAAGGACGGACGCACCTCGACGCCGCGGTCGAGCAGGGCGCGGTACAGCGGCGCGATCAGGCCACCGCCCTTGGCCCGCCAGCCTTCGCGGATTCGCTTGTCCCGCTCCGCCTGGCTCACCGGGGTGCGCTTGGCGTAGTCGTAGAACATCGGGACGTCGAACTCCTGGCCGGTATCGAGGACCTCGCCGTAGGCCATCTCGATCGGACTCACCCAGGGCGCCCGGTTGATCAGCTTCGCGCCCTCTTCGCCGAGCCGTTCGACGACGGGGTAGGCCGAGGCGGACACCGTCCGCGGGAACTCCTTCGTCCCGGGGATTCGGCCCGGCACGACCGAGTAGTAGTCATCCAGGCCGAGGTGGGGCACGGAGCGGTACTCGGTGTTCGCCTCGAGGTACTCCAAGGCGGTGTTGGCCGTGTTGACGTAGTGCTCGATCAGCTTCGGGTCCGAGGCTCGCCCGTCGGACAACCGAGTCACGTAGGCGATCGCCTCCTCGGGGGTGTCCTTGTCGGCCACGTGGTGGTTGACCGGGATCCACATATCGCCGCCGGACACCGCGGTCGTGCCACCGATGAACTCGCCCTTTTCCACGACGAGGACCTCGGCACCACCATCACGGGCCAGCAGCGCGGAGGTCAGGCCACCCGCTCCGGTGCCGACCACCACCACGTCGACGATTTCATCCCAGCGAGTCGCCTCAGACATTCACGTACCCCAAATCCGTTGAGTTCCCTTTGTGCCTACCCGCCAACGTACCCAAGCGGCCTTGATCAAAGAAGGGTGCCGTCGTCAATGACGACGGCACCCTTCCTTCACTAACCGATGTCGCGCGCGGCCTTGGTGCTCAGGTGCTGGCCGGCCCAGAAGCCGGTGACCATGCTCGGGCCGACGCACGAACCGCCGCCGGGGTAGACCGCACCGAGCACGGTGGCCGAGGTGTTGCCGGCCGCGTAGAGGCCGTCGATGATCGGGCTGCCGTAACCGAGAACGCGCGCGTTCTCGTCGATGCGCAGGCCGCCGTTGGTGCCCAGGGTGCCGGGCCACTGCTGGATCGCCAAGTAGACCGGTCCCTCGATCGGCGCGATGTTGACGTTGTCCGGACCGGTGAGCACGCGGATCTGCTCCGGGTCCTTCCAGTCCGGGTCCTCGCCGTTCTCCGCGAACTTGTTGTAGCGGGTAACGGTCTCCTCCAGCGCGTCCGGGTCGACGTCCATCTTCTTGGCCAGCTCGCGGATGGAGCTGGCAACGACGATCCACGGCTTGGCCGCCTCGCCCTTCGGGCCAACGATCTTCGGGTCGCCGTCGACGTCGGTCGTCAGCTGGACACCGAACGGGATGCCCTTGTCGATGTGGCTCTGGCCGACGATGCACCAGGCCGGGCCCTTGTTGGTGTAGCCCGGGTTGCGCTGGTCGAAGAAGTTGAACGGGTGCGAGAAGTCGTTGTAGGTGTACCCGCCGTGCATGAACCGCTCGCCGCGCTGGTTGACGATGATCGAGCCTGCGCCCAGACCCATGAACATGTCCGGCAACGGGTTGCCGTCACGGCCGGTCTCCCACGGGTTGTACATGACGCCGTAGCTGAAGAAGTTGGACATGTTGCCCAGCTTCGCTCCGATCGCCATCGCCATCTGGTGGGCGTCGCCGGTGTTGGTCCACGGAGTGCACGGCTTGACGTCGTAACCGATGAAGGCCTTGACCATCTCCGGGTTCCACTCGAAGCCGCCGGCGGCCAGCACCACGCCGCGGCGCGCTCCGATGCGCTTCTCGCGTCCGGGCAGGCCGGCGACCAGGCCGATGACTGCGCCGCTGTCATCAGTGATCAGGCGGCTGGCCGGGTAGGAGGTGCGAACCTCAACGCCGTTGTCGAGCAGCTTGCGGTACAGCGGGGCGATCAAGCCGCCACCCTTGGCCCGGTAGCCCTCGCGAACCCGCTTCTCCATCTCTTCCTCGGTCACTACGGGCCGCTTGTCCTCGCCGTAGAAAACCTTCATGCCGTGCGCGTCAGGCGTGCCCATGATCTCGCCGTAGGCAATCTCGACCGGCTGGACCCACGGTCCGCGGTTGATCAGCTTGGCGCCCTCGACACCGAGGCGCTCCACCGCCGGGTAGGCCGCGGCCGAACAGGTCCGGGGGAAGGTCTTCGTGCCCGGAATACGTCCCAGGATCACCGAATAGTAGTCATCCAGCCCGATGTGCGGAAGGGACTTGTATTCGGTGTTCTCCTCCAGCCACACCAGCGCACCGGGCGCGGTGTCGACGTAGCGCTCGATCAGCTTCGGGTCCGACGCGCGACCGTCGGAGAGCCGGGTGATGTAGGCGATCGCGTCTTCGCGGGTGTCCTCGGCGGCGATGTGGTGGTTGTTCGGGATCCACATGTCGCCACCGGACACCGCGGTCGTCCCGCCGATGTACTGGCCCTTCTCCACCACCAGCACCTCGGCGCCGGCCTCGCTCGCCACCACCGCGGACGTCATTCCACCCGCTCCGGTGCCCACCACCACGACGTCAACAATTTCGTCCCAGCGCTCAGCCATGCTCATAACCCCACATCTGTAGATTCACTTGATTTCCGCCTCTGGAGGACACCGCGAGACGGGCCCGTTGGGTAGACCCTATTCGACACACGGTCCCAGGCGGTTGCCGGTGTTGTCATCGCCGCCGTACTGGTGAGCGGAACGGTGTGCTGCTTCTTCTGCCGCACCTGGGTTGAGGGTGCAGGCTGGTGCTGTGGACGTGGTCCGGCTCGTCTTCGCGCTCGGTTGGGCGACATTCTGGGTCTACTGGATCGCGGTCGCCCTCTTCGTCAGACGCGGGCGGGTGTTACGCGCCCGCGGAGCGCCCATCCGCGTCGCCCTCTCCGTCCTGGTGATCGTCCTGATTCGGGCGGGCGCGTTGCGCGATCACGGCCCACCACCCGGCGTCCTACGCGTGAGCGTCGGGTTGGTTCTTTTTGCGGCCGGGCTGGCCGGTGCCATCTGGGCCCGCATCTACATCGGCCGCAACTGGGGCACCCCGATGTCGCGCAAGCTGGAACCGGAGTTGGTGGATAGCGGCCCCTATCGCTACGTGCGCCACCCGATCTACACCGGCATCCTGCTGGCCGGCGTCGGCACCGCGGTGGCGCTGAACTGGGCCTGGCTCGTCATCGTGGCCCTGACCGGGGCCTACTTCGTCTACAGCGCGATCGTTGAGGAGCGCAACCTCACCGAGCAGCTCCCCGACGTCTACCCGGCCTACCAACGCTCGACCCGGATGCTGCTGCCGTTCGTGTTCTGAGGCGATCAGCCCGTGCTGGGCCGGGCCGACATGCTGGTCAGCGACGCCGTGACCGGCGCGTTTGTGGCGGCGCTGGACAGGTACCAGGTGACCCCGAGACCGCCGCTGACCTGCAGGGATGCGGTGGAGTCCGTTGCCGTCACCGCCCAGGCCGTCGGCTCGGTGGTACCCGCGGCCCACACCTTGGCCCGCACCGTCGTCGTACCGGTGCCGACGACCTGCAATCGGACATTGAGCGTGGTACCAGCCGTGTAGGTCAGTCCGGGCACCAGGGCCTCGGGCGTAAGTCCGGTCTCGGCACCGGAGGCCTGCTTGGACAGCCACAGGTGAACCGACCGATCCGGGTACATCAGCAGGCGGGCGTCGTATTCGTTACCCGCGCTGATCCGTCGCCCGGAGATGGTCCAGTAGAGCGGGCCGCCGACCGGCACCTTGTCGGCCCGCACGCCCAGATTCAGGTCGGTATCGGTTCGCGCGACCGAGGCCAGGAAGGCGGCCAGTTGGGTTCCGGGATCAGCGAGTCGCATCGACGCCGCGCCCGGAGCGACCGAGAAGGATGCGCTGGCGCCGCTGATCGTCCAGGCTCCTCCGATGTCGGCGGAACCCAGACCGTTCGCGACAGTCCGGGCGAAGGCGTCGGAGGCGAACACGGTAGAGACCGGAGCCGTGACCGACACCGGGTAGGTCACCGAGTTCGTCGCCCCCTGGTTATCGGTCACGGTCAGCGCCACCTGGTAGGTGCCGGTCGCTGAGTAGGTGTGCGACGGGCTCACTCCGGACCCGGACGTCTGATCCCCGAAACTCCAGGCATAGGTGGCGATCGAACCGTCCGGGTCGGCGGAGGCGCTGCCGTTGAAGGTGCACGCCAACTGGGTGCACGAGGGGGTGAACGCCGCCACCGGCGGCCGGTTGGCCGGCGGCGCGGGCGCCACCGTCACCTGGTGGGTGATCGCGTTCGTCGCCCCGTCGTCATCGGTGACGGTGAGCCGAACCGTGTACGTCCCACCGCTGGCGTAGGTGTGCGTAGTGGTTTCGCCCGCGGCCGTGCTCTGATCGCCGAAGTCCCACGACCAGGCCACGACGTCGATGTCCTCGGGGTCCGATGAGGCCGACCCGTCGAAGGAGCACGCCAACAGGGTGCAGGAGGACCCGAAGGCGGCGACGGGCGGCTGGTTGAGCGGCGGTGCCGTGGGTGACACCGGATGGGTCACGGTCCCGGTCGCGCCCTGGTTGTCGGTGACGGTCAGGCGCACGGTGTCGGTGCCGCCGTTGATGTAGGTGTGGGTGACGGTGGCTCCGGTTGCCGTCGCGCCATCGCCGAAGTCCCAGGCGTAGGAGGCGATCGTGCCGTCCGGATCGATCGACGTCGTTGCATTGACGGTGCAGGCGAGCTGGCTGCACGAGGAGGTGAAGGCGGCGACCGGCGCCTGATTGACCGGTGGCGTCACGGTGGTCGGTTTGGCGACCAGGTTGGCCAGGGTCGCGGCGATGGGCGCGTTGGTCGCCCGGCTGGAGAGATACCAGATGAGCCCCACGCCGCCGTTGGCCTGCAGGGATGCGGTCGAATCCGACGCGGTGAGTCGCCAGGCCGTGGGCTCGGTGGTGCCCGCCGGCCACACCTTGGCCCGAACGGTCGTGGGGTTGGTGCCGACGACCTGCAGGCGCAGGTTCAGCGCGACGCCGGCGGTGAAGGTCAGGCCGGCGACGGTCGCCTCGGGCGTCAGCGACGTCTCGCTCGAACCGACCTGTTTGGTGAGCCAGAAGTTGATGCTGCGGTCGGGATTCATCGCCATCCGGACGTCGTACTCGTTGCCGCCGGAGACCCGCCGTCCGTTCAGGGTGAGGTAGGCCGGTGACCCGACCGGGACCTTGTCGATGGATACGGCGCCGGTCAGGTCGGTGTCGGTGCTGGCGACGGCACCCAGTGCGGCCGACACCTGCGCGGCCGGAGCGCTCATTCGCATCACCCCGCCCCCCGGGGCGACGGAGAAGTTCGAGTTGCCGCCGACCAGGCTCCACGCGCCGCCGACATCGGCCGATCCCCACCCACCGGCGACCGTACGGTTGAACGCGTCCGCGGCGAACGGCGAACCGACGGGCGGGGGCACGGACACGGTCACTGCCTTCGTCAGGACACCCGCCGCACCGAGGTTGTCGGTCACCGTCAGCTGCACCTGATAGGTGCCGGCCGCGGCAAAGGTGTGCGACGGGCTGACCCCGGTCGCCGTCGTCCCATCACCGAAGGTCCACGAGTAGGACGCAATTGTGCCGTCCGGATCGGCCGAGGCCGCAGCATTGAACGAGCAGGCCAGGGCGGGGCACGAGGAGGTGAACGAAGCGGCGGGCGCCTGGTTGCCGCCGGGGGTCGTCCAGACGTCCAGGATCGGGGCGGCGCTCTGGCTGCTGGCCAGCGGGGCGAGTCCATAGGCGTCCTGGATCGTGCGCAGCACGTTGTAGTGGTTGATCGTCTCCGCGTAGGTACCCGGGATCACCTGCTGGCCGGCCATGATCGTCGGGATCCGGTTGTTGTTGCCGTTGTCGTCCTCGTCGAAGGTCAGGATGAACAGGCTGTTGTGCGTCTTGGCCCAGGTGATGTAGCCCGACAGGTTGTTCTGCAGCCAGGTGTCGCCCTGGGCGATCGTCCCGTCGTGCATATCGTTCTGCAGATTGGGGACGACGAAGGAGACCGCGGGCAGCGTCGAGTAGTCGGTGGGGAAAGCCGTGAAGGGCTGATTGGACGCCGCCGGGATGCTCGGGAAGTTCACCCACGGGTTGTGCTTGCGCGCGTAGTCACCGCTGCCGCAGCCGGTGTAGCCGACCGACGGCAGGCTCTCGGAGTAGCCGACGAAGCCGAGGTTGGCGGCCAGCAGCTCGCTCCCGAGGTTTCCCGTCGTGTACGTGTTGGGGCAGCTGTCGTCGGTCAGCCCCTGCGTCGCGCCGGAGAACAGGGCGAGGTAGTTGGGCTCGCTCGGGTGCGTCTCGGCATAGGACTGGGTGAAGTTGGCATTGTCGGCGGCCAGTGAGGAGATGAACGGCGCGTCGGCGTTGCCGATGATGCCGCTCTCGGCGTGGTTCTCCTCGATCACGATCACCACGTGGTCCGGGCGCGGCACGGCGGCGACCTGCGCGCTGGCTGAACCGCCAGTGGCCACCGTGATGGCCAGAAGCGAGGTGGTGAGCAACAAGGCCGATGACAGTGCGGCTAGGACACGACGACAGCGCATGACGGCCTCCCCCGAGCGTCGCGCTGACGATAGATCAACTAACGCGCGCTGTACAGGGGCTGTGGATCGCCTGTTGGCTCCCCCATCTGGACTCGAACCAGAAACCCTTCGATTAACAGGCGAACCAGCCAGTCAACTGGCGTCGACTCGCCTACAGAGGTCGGCCCGTTCTTCGGTACGTTCGCCGCCTTAATCCCGCGGTTGTCATCTGCCGTTATCCGGTGTGAACCAGCGTTAGGTTGCCACGCAAGTTGCCACGCCGCGATCGCTTGCGACCCAATCCGCTTCCAGAAGGAGCAAGACAACGACCGATCCCACCATCACTCCGCCGGCCATCTGGATCGAGGTCCCTGTTCAAGGAGTACACGCGGCGGTTCGGCTCACCCCGAGCGAGGCCCGACGTTGTGCGAGCCGACCGGGATCAGCCCGTATGCCGAGCATCCGTTGAGCGCGGAGCGCCTGTCTGCGCTTGATCTGCAGTTAGGTGAGGCGGCGGACGAATGGCGAGATATCGAGATCGCGACGTTCTACCGCAACCGTGAGCAGCTCACCCCCACCGTCCTAGCTCAACGTGAGCGGGTCAGACGTGTCGGTCTCCAAACGCGCCAGCCGCGTCACGATCAACAGCCGCGGCTGGTGGCCGGGATCAGGATCTCTGAGGGCCTGTTGTTCCGGTTCGGAGCCGATGAGCACTTCACGCCTGAGGAGAACGCCGCTGACAGGCCACCGCCCGGATGGGCGCACGCACCGGCGCTAAGTGGGGTGCGACAGGCACATCCACGAGACCGCCGGTCGGGTCCGCAGGCCGCCAGCGACCCCTAGGCTCAGAATGGCCTACGGGATCGCGTTCGAGAGCCTGCCGAAGCCCATCCGGCCAGTTCGACCGGCCTGGCACCAGGCAAACGTCTACAGCGAGCCGGTGACGACGTTGTTGGCTTCGGCCATGCTCCCGGCGTTGTCGTAGGTGTAGGTGTCACCCGAGGCCACCGCCGCTGGTCGGGCTGTTCGTGTCGCCGGTGGACAGGCGCAGCGCGGCGGCTTCGTAGGTGTAGTGACCAGCTTCAGGACGCCTCTCCCTGCTTCGCCACGAGCTGCTCCGCCGTAAACCGCTTAGTCGGCATCAGCCACCCCCATCAGTCCTCTCATCTTGGCGAGCACAGACACAAGATCTGGACCGAAAAACGGGGAGTCGGACATAGGCATTGAATGTCCCGGGGGCAGAGTCCGGTCGGATCAGACGTCGTGATGGGGTTGTTCCAGGCGTAGCAGCTGCAGCCGTTGTCTTGTTGCGGCTGCATAGGTGCCAGTACCGAATCGACCATAGGGAATCGTCCGGTGGCCGGGTCGTATTGGCGCGCAACAAACGACCCCACCACATGATGACCTAACCCGGCCCGTCGAACCCGACGTGTTTGCTGGCCTGCAAGCGTCTTGGGCCCGGCGCCAGTGATCAACACCGAAGGGAAGACCCCGAGCGAGTTTGCGACCCGACACGGCCCGACCCCGGACGCGGTTTCGTCCTAGCCGATGGCCGCTCCGAGACCGGTCGTGAGCCTCCTGGTCGACGCCACCGTCGCGTTGCTGGCAAGCAGCCGTGGGGGCCGTCAGCGTCGAGCCGGATCATGCTGAGGCGGCCGGGCTACGCCCGCGTGGCCAGGTTCTGCAGCCACCGCCAGAACGCGTCGGTTTCGATCTCGCGGTCGCGATGCTGTGCAGCGACCGCATCGACGTCGATCCGAGCGCCGCGGACCGTCACCGTGCCGTAGGTCGGCGCCGAGCCGCGCTGTGCGATGATCCGATGAGCGTAGGTCGCGACCCTGCCGTACACATCGATGTTGGTCTTGAACTTCGGGTCCTCGGTCCCTAAACCCATGATCACGTGCCGGTAGCTACGACGGCGGCTGGAGCTCTCGGGGCGGCGAGGGCGACGCGAAGCGAACGTCGGTATTCCGCTCGACCGGCCGTCGACGGCGATCGCGATGACGTAGGCGCTCCTCAGTTACGGCTGGAATCCGTCGACATGCTGATCTCCCAAGCCTCGGCTGGGCTAGCTAGCGGTGTGGCGTGGGACTCCAGCGGAATGCTGGAAACCGACTACGGCGAAGGTCAACGGCTTCGCCGACGGTAGCAAGAATCTGGTTGACTCTCTCATCTCCTGTACTCCTTCCTAACTTGCGTCTTTTTCTCGACGATCTCTTTCGTGACGTCGTAGTACATACGAACCTGCGAGTCTCTCCACCCGGCGAACACCGCGGCACCTCCTACGATTGCAAGACCGATTCCGAGCGCTACCTGATCGAAGTCCTCCACACGTTCCAAGAACGGCCTATCTGGGGGGGAACGACCAACGTGAGCACCCTTAGCCTCGCGGCTAGCAGCTCATCCTCGATCGAAACTGGCATCAGGTCTGCCCCGTCTTTGACGAATGGCCAGAGCGTTTCAAGGTCGTGCTCGGTAACTGTGCGATCACCGAAGGAGGAAATAGCGGTCATAGTCGCGTATGCATAGACAACCGTTGGCATGTATAAAATATTCGGATAGCTGAAGAACACTCCTGAAAACATAACCTCGTGGAGTCTTTCTTTATGCGAGTGCTGGACTGCCAGTACCGCGTCGGTGATCGGCTTACGTAAATCGTCTGGGACCCTGGTGTGCTTTCGGAGCGAGATCATCGTTGCACTCTAGCTCTTGCTTGATGTAAAGAGCTGAACAAGACGAAGCCAAACGGCCCGAATCATTTCCGGGTCCTCACCAAGGGACTGAATAATATCCCCCGCAGTAGCTAGGAAGGAAGGGAGGCTACTCACGGCCACGCCCGTGATACTCACGGTCTGCCCTATGCCCTGAGCGGCGACTCCGGCGATAGCAGTCGCGCTCTCGTCTGCCGTTGCGATGCTCGCAGCTGGCCCGCTCAGACACTCGGGCAGGCAAACCCCAAGGGTTACGACCGCGGCAATGACGCCCAGGCTTAAGAGTGCATCAGCCCCACTGTCGTCCGACCGGTTGAGTTCGCATCCGGAACCGATCACGGCGCTGTAGCCATTCTGGCATCCCAGGAATACTGGTGTTCCGCCATTCGTGTTGGCTGTCAGGACCTGATGGTTCGTTTGGTTCGCATACCAGTAAGCGATACCGCAACTAGCGTCCGGTGTAGCAGTTCCGCACGTGGCCGTCTTAATAAAGTTGGTGTTTGCATCAGTGCAGCCCAACCTTTTCGGTTGGCAACAAGACCCTATATTTGTCGTGGGGGTCACGGATACCTGAACGCTGCCTGGTGGTGGCGAAGGAGTAGTGCCGGTGTTTTTCTTTTTGGCAGGTGCGGGCGCTGATACGAGGGTCGGGCCGCCGCCGAAGGTTGCTGGCCCGCCGTCGGCTGCGCACGCGGCCGGTTCCGCGTCGCATGCCGTCGAACGCCCGCTTGGGTCGGATTGGGTGGTGGGGTTGTTGTCGGCGTAGCTGTACCCATTGACGGACCGCGGGTTGCCGGCGCTTAGTAGCGGGTCGACGGTGGTGAATCGCCCGATCGAGGGGTCGTATTGGCGGGCGCCGAGATGGGTGAGGCCGGTGAGGCTCGATGTGGGGGCGTTCAGGAAACCGTGGGTGCTGGTCCACGTCGTGGTGGTGCCTCGGGTGTTGCCGTAGGGGTCGGTGTAGCGGCGGGTGATGGTCGCGCCGGTGACGGCGAGGCTGGCGGTCGCGGTTGCGGTGGTGTTGGTGTCGAGGTAGTAGTACTGGCTGCCGGTGACCCCGCTGGTGGTGTCGCGTTCGGCGAGGACCTGTCCGGCGGCGGTGTAGGTGCGGGTGGCGGTGACGGTGCTGCTGCCGGAGGCGACGTGCAGTTCAGTGTCACCCAGGAACGCGGTGGTGCCGGTGCCGCCGCTGGATTCGGTTTGCAGCAACAAGGTGCCGTTGGCGTCGTAGACGTCGTTCTGGGTAGTACCGGCGGTCACGGTGACTTGCTGTTGGTGGCCCTCGGCGTCGTAGATGATGCTCTGGCCGGGACGGGAGGTCGTCGACCCGTTGCCGTTGTAGGCGTAGGCGTCGGCTCCGGTGACCGTCCAGGTGCCGGTGACCGGGTTCGTCCCGGCGGCGGCGGTGGCGTGTTGCACGCCCGATTGCGCGGTGGGCCCGCCGACTCCGCCAGCGAGGTAGCCGCTGGTGGGGTAGGTGTAGGTGTCGCGGGTGTCCAGACCGGTGCCGGTGGTGGCGTGGCGGATGTCTTGGGTGCGGTCACCGTTGGCCGGGTTGATCGTGTAGCTGGTCCAGTACGGCGCCGGGCCACCCAACGCTGAGGAGGACGGCGCCCCGGTGCAGACGTTCGAGGACGGGGTCCAGGCCGCGGTCAGGTCCTGCAGCGGATCGTAGCTGTAGCACTGGGTGTCGGTCGCGACCCCGGTGACGACATTGTTGTCCTCGAGGATGTCGCCGGCGCTGTCGTAGGTGTAGGTGTCATTGGACAGGACGCCGCCGCTGCTCGGGCTGTTCGTGTAGTCGGTGGACAGGCGCCCGCTGGCGGGCTCGTAGGTGTAGGTGTGGGCGATCTGGGTGCCGCTGGTCGTGGCCAGGGTTTGGGCGAGCTGCCCGAGGTGGGTGTAGGTCGCGGAGTCCAGGATCGACCCGAGCCCCGAGGTCGCGCTGTAGCGCTGGGCGTTTTCGTTGGGTGTCGGGGTGTTACTGCATGGATTGGCGGACTGCATGGATCGGCTCTTGTGGGCCGAGTGTCGGGGCGCTTGGGAGTGTCCGGTGACCATTTCGGTGACCACGCGCGGTGTGTGCTCGCGCTGCTGGGCGTGCGGGCCCGTGTTCCTGAGGCTTATCGGGGTGCTCGGCGTGGGAGCGCAAGTCCCACCCTGTCGCGCGGGACGGCAAGGTGACGGGCCTCGCCGGCGAGGTCTGCGGGGCGCGGACTCGGGCAGGCGGTCATTGCAAGAAGCTTGTGATCGGCGGAGGCCCGTGCAGGTCCCACGGTGGAAACGCGCCACAGATCCGGGCGAAGCGCCTCGAGCGGTTGACCCTGGCTCGTGCGTTGAAGGCGGATCCGCGTCGTGATCCCGCTGAGGTCCTCGCCGACGTGGGGCATTCCGCGGACTACCTGATGCGCGTTGCTAGGGAAGAGCTGCAGACAGGTGATCTGACGGCGGAGACGATGTCGAAGCTGATCGACCTGACAGAGCAGGCCGGCCGGTGGGCGAAGACCAATCTGGATGCTGGTGTCGCTGAGCGGCAAACCCGGGTGAGTGAGGCGCAGGCCGCGGCGTTGCTCGCTGTCGTGACGCGGGCGGTGCAGGGACTGGACGAGAGGGCCGGGCAGCGGGTACTCAGGTCCGTCGCTGCGGGGCTACGGGAAATCGAGGGCGGATCGGGGTAGGTGTTCCGCTTCCATGGACGCCGAGGTCGCGCCGTGATCTTGTCGCCGAGCCGTGGTCTGATGCGCCCGTGAGACCGCGTGTATCGCTGTTGCTGCTGACGGCTGCCGTCAGCCTGGCCGCGTGCAACACCACGGGTGCACCGGCGGCCCCGCCCACGTCGTCCAGTGCAGCGGCAGCCACTCCGGGGTCCGCGGTCGACGTCCTGTCGACGCTCGCGATCAAGGATGCCGCACCGATGACCGGTTACACCCGGGCGCAGTTCGGCGAGACCTGGACCGACAACAACAACGACCCGCTCGGCCACAACGGGTGCGACACCCGCAACGACATCCTCCGGCGAGACCTCACCAGCGTCGCGCTCAAGCCAGGTAGCAACGGCTGCACCGTGCTCACCGGCACCCTGGCCGACCCGTACACCGCAACAACGATCTCTTTCACTCGCGGGGCGTCTACCTCGACCGCGATCCAGATCGATCACGTCGTTCCGCTCGGCGACGCCTGGCAGACCGGCGCGCAGACGATGACCGCGCAGCGCCGCGTCGACCTCGCCAACGACCCCCTGAACCTGCAAGAGAGGGGGGCCGAACTGCATACGTCTGCGTGGGCCTTAGGGCGACTGAGGTCGGGATCTCGCCAATTCCTGCTCGACCCAAATACGGACTGGATCGCTCTCCGGGAGCAGTGACAACTCCGCCGCGAGATCGGCAGAGGGCGCTGTGTCCAGGAGCGCCATGGCAAGCGCGCGAGGAGTGGGGTTCATACCGGGAAACCGGCCAGGCCTCGAGTCTCGGATCGCCCTGGCGAGTTCGATCGGATCGAACCATGCGACGACCGATGCAAGGACCTCGTCTTGGAGAGCGGCCGCGACTTCAACGGCTAACCACTCGTTCCACCTCTCATCGCCTAGCTTCCACTGGTACGGCTGGCTCCAGGGATCGCCTGAGCGCTGCGTCAGATCTGGAGTGAAGGCTTGAGCCATCAATAACGCTTCGGATGGAGACAGCCATGTCGGTGTAACGATATTTCTGGATTCGCGCCACCGTATTAGAGCTGGCGGAACCACGCCATATTGAATCGAGAACCCAACCGAATCAGGAAAGCTTCTCGGGTAAAATCCGACTACCCCCACCATATCCTTAGGTCCGCCGAGTATGAACTCGCGACGATGACGCCGGAAGCCCGCCTCCTTCATGATCGGATAAACCCTACTCGCGAGGAAGCCATCAACTGCGGAAGCCATATCAGTCTCCTAGAGCTTAGGTCCAATGCGCATAAATGACATCACATCACTCGATCATCTCACTTCGGCGCTACGACCAGAAAGAACAGAAGAGCCAGTAGTCCCCCGAGTCCCGCCTCGACCGCTGGCAACACGTAACGTCCGTCTGCGGGGTTGAAAGCCAGTCCTCCAGGTCCGGGCACGGCTTGCGGCGCCGATGAAGGAACTGGCACTGCCGCGGGTACGCCACGGGGGGCTGGCGCGGGGGTGGGTTCAGGTGCACGCTTCTCTGGTGGATTCGCCTGGGTATAAATCGCCGCGCCAGCTCCCGGCCCTACGACTAGGTTTCCCGCAGACGGGCCGTAGCTGATGGGGTCGAAGGCGCCTCCAACGACGGCAGCCTGGCCATTTTCCGTTAGCCACTTCGCGTACCATGCAGCTTCCGACTGCGCGAGTGAAATCGCGCCGTTTATCGTGCCTGATTTTACCTCCCAAACTGTCAGCAATTTGGTGCTCGGATCCTGGTAGAGAATGTCAGGAACTCCGTATCCACAACCGATCTCAGCTTGATCCGTTCCCATGCATCGTTTCGCTGCACCGAAGATTCGGAAGTAATCGATGAAGCCACTGGGCGCCAGCCCGTATTGGATGGTGAGCTGGGCGATCGCGGCTACGACAGCCGCGTTATGGGGCCCAGTCCGGTTCATCGATTCTTGCGCTTCGCTCGGCGTTGGCGGAGATGGAGTTACAGCCGGCGACGCAGCATCCGACTGCGCTGAACGGTCCGGGCAGTTTCTCCGATCGCCATCGGGAATCGCGCCACCGCCTGGGCACTGAGGTATCAGCCCGGTCGGATCGGCGTGCGTTCCGGGATTGTTCCAACCATAGGTGTAGCCATTGTTTTGTTGCGGCAGCATAGGTGCCAGTTGCGGGTCGATGGTGGTGAATCGTCCGAGGGATGGGTCGTATTGGCGGGCAACTAACGACCCCACCGCCACCACCGACCCGCTAGGTCGTAACACCCGACGCGTTCCGGGGGCTGCGAGCGGCTCGACCCGACCCGGCAAGATCAACTCCCGTGAAAAACGCCCGACGCGAGTTTCCAGCCCGGACCGGCCCGGTGCCCGACCCGGTTTTGCCCTAGCCGCTGGTCGTGCCGGGCTGGGTCGTGAGCCGCCCGACCTGGTCCCCGACGCTGTTGCCGGGCGTGACGCAGCCCGGCCCAGACGCGGGCCCAGCCGCGTGCCCAGGCCGGTCGTCATGCCGGTGAGGATGCCACCCGCCGGGCCGGCAAGCGACACGACAGACCAGTTAAGAACCGGCAGCTAGGAGAAGAACTCGCCGGCCCCCGGCCGGCCCAGACACCTCAGAAGGGTGGTTCGTGTTCGCTAGCGAAGCTCTCCCTGTGACGGGTTCAGTGCCATCAAGTACCGCGCCAGCGGGTGCGGCCGGCGATGGCGAAGATTTCCAGGGCCACGCACACCTGGTCGAGGTCGGTGTCAGCTATCGGGCGGGCCCGGCGAGCACTACTTGAGCAGCGGACCCCGCGACCGCACCAGCATCGGTTCAGCGCACAGCACGTCGCGGGCAGATCAGGACAGCCATTCTGTTATGACACGAACGGCTTCTTCCTCATCCACGGCCACCATGCGCTGCCCGGGAAAATTGCCTTTGACTAGATATGGGCCCTTCCCTGTTGGTGGTGTTTCGATCTGTACTTCGTTTTGGGAATCAGGTCGTGTCACAAACCACAGATTCACATCTTCACCGGAATGAACACGATTCAGCCGACGAACCGTTGCTCCGGCCGCGACAAGGCGGTCCAGGACCTGCGCGATTCCGGTGTCCCCGATTCCGTCATTCTCGGTCACGCCACCTCCTCAGTGATTCATTCCTCATCACCTTCTCCACCAGCACCGCCCATAATCGTTACTCCGTCTGGTGCGTTGACCGCGTCATGGATTTTCGTGCCGTCTTCGTTGGTCAGGCAGAATGCAGCTGGTTGCTTCTCGCGGCATTTCCTCGGCGTAGCGTCCTCTTTAGGTGCTCAACTCGGCGGGAGGTTAGGTTTCTCCACATCACCTACGAGACGATCAATAGACAGTCAAGGTGGCCAGCAGAAGGCCAACCATCAGAAGGTAGGAGACAGCCGCGCCCAAAAACAAGCCAGCCAACCAAGCGCGCTTAGCAAGCCCGAGTCCAATCGGGATCAGGAACGCCGCACACAGCCCGGGCACGCCGTACAACGCCATTCGATTCGTACAGGCGTCCACAGCCACGTAAATCGCTGAGATCCAGAACGCAACAGCAAGACTCCAAAATAGTCCTTGCCAGACGACGACGCGGCTACTCGGAGCGGTCACGCGGCCAAGTCTACCGGGCATCAAAACCAGCTGCCCCAGTCGCCGTCGAAGCCATCTGCCCAGTCGCTAGGAGACGTCCAATCGAAACCCGGGTGACTTGGTTCGGTCCCGAGGGCTTCGCGCAAGTTGTGCGCTTGGTCTTTCCAAACAGTGTGAGGGTATCCGGCCTGAACCGTACCTTTAATCAGCGCAGAAGCGCCGGTAGATCGAGCTTGCTGCGATAGGTAAAGTTCACCCCCCCTTTCCTTCAACGAAAAGGCAATAATAGAGCCTCGAGCGTCGAAGTATCCGTCGGAGATTACCTCGAACATAAATCCGTCCGAGGTCAAATGAACTATGACTTGACCAACGCCTCCGGCGGAAGATGGCCCGGCATGGAGAGTGCAAATCGCTCCCTCAGTAAAGGATCCGCAGCCCGTGATATCAAATGGGAATATCTGTTTGGGACTTTCTTCAAATTCGGAGGCAACGGCCGACGCGGAACCTGTCTTCGAGACCGGGCCAATGTCTTCGCTGTACGTGTAGCTATATCCGCCGCTACTCGGCTTACCGCCGGTTGAGCTCTTCGCCGTGTTGCCGGGGGGCGGTGGCGCGGCAGTCTGCCTACCGCAGACGTAGGCCTCGTCGCTGCAGCCCCTGTAGTTATCGCCGCCGCGCAGGTTGGGGGCGGAGACTTGGGAGGGTCCGCCGCCGAAGGTTTGGGGTCCGCCGTCCTGAGCGCAGGCGCCGGGTTCGGCGTCACAAGCAGTCGCGAGGCCGGTCGGGTCGGAGTTGGTGACCGGGTCGTTGTCGGCGTAGGCGTAGCCGTTCATCTGCTGTGGGTTGCCGGTGATCGCGAGCGGATCGACCGACAAGAATTTGCCGGTGGTGGGGTCGTATTGGCGGGCGCCGAGGTGGGTCGAGGCCGGTGAGGGTCGAGGTGGGGGCGTTGAGGTAGCCGTGGGTGCTGGTCCACGGGGTGGTGGTGCCGCGGGGGTTGCCGTAGGGGTCGGTGTAGCGGCGGGTGATGGTCGCGCCGCTGACGGCGAGGCTGGCGGCCGCGGTTCCGGTGGTGTTGGTGTCGAGGTAGTAGTACTGGGTGCCGGTGACCCCGCTGGTGGTGTCGCGTTCGGCGAGGACCTGTCCGGCGGCGGTGTAGGTGCGGGTGGCGGTGACGGTGCTGCTGCCGGAGGCGACGTGCAGTTCGGTGTCACCCAGGAACGCGGTGGTACCGGTGCCGGCGCTGGATTCGGTTTGCAGCAACAAGGTGCCGTTGGCGTCGTAGATGTCGTTCTGGGTGGTGCCGGCGGTGACGGTGACTTGCTGTTGGTGGCCCTCGGCGTCGTAGGTGATGCTCTGGCCGGGTCGGGTGGTGGTGGACCCGTTGCCGTTGTAGGCGTAGGCGTCGGCTCCGGTGACCGTCCAGGTGCCGGTGACCGGGTTCGTCCCGGCGGCGGCGGTGGCGTGTTGCACGCCCGATTGCGCGGTGGGCCCGCCGACTCCGCCAGCGAGGTAGCCGCTGGTGGGGTAGGTGTAGGTGTCGCGGGTGTCCAGACCGGTGCCGGTGGTGGCGTGGCGAATGTCTTGGGTGCGGTCACCGTTGGCCGGGTTGATGGTGTAGCTGGTCCAGTACGGCGCCGGGCCACCCAACGCTGAGGAGGAGGGCGCTGCGGTGCAGGCGTTCGAGGACGGGGTCCAGGCCGCGGTCAGGTCCTGCAGCGGGTCGTAGCTGTAGCACTGGGTGTCGGTCGCGACCCCGGTGACGACGTTGTTGTCCTCGAGGATGTCGCCGGCGCTGTCGTAGGTGTAGGTGTCATTGGACAGGACGCCGCCGCTGCTCGGGCTGTTCGTGTAGTCGGTGGACAGGCGCAGGCTGGCGGGCTCGTAGGTGTAGGTGTGGGCGATCTGGGTGCCGCTGGTCGTGGCCAGGGTTTGGGCGAGCTGCCCGAGGTGGGTGTAGGTCGCGGAGTCCAGGATCGACCCGAGCCCCGAGGTCGCGCTGTAGGGGTTGCCCAGCGTGTCGTAGGTGTCGGTGATCGTCTCCGCCGCGATCCCACCCTCGGCCGGGTCGGCCTGGGTCAGCGGTGAGCCGTCGGGGGCGTAGGTGTAGCCGGTGGTGTACGAACCGGCCAGCGGTGTGGTGCCGCCAATCGTCGTGGTCGTCGACGCCGGTGACCCGAGCGTGGTGTACGCGCTGACCGCGCTGGCGTAGGCGGTGCCGGTGCCGGGGCTGCCGGCGGTGCCACCGATGTAGCGGGTCGCGGCGGCGGGCTGGTTCTTGCCGAGGGTCGCGCTGTCATAGGTCCAGGCCGCCAGCTCCACACCGCCGGTGGTGCCGGAGTATTCGCCGGTCTTGCGGCCGAGTTTGTCGTAGCTGTAGGCCAGGGTGTTGCCGGCGTTGTCGGTGGTGTGATCGACCTGCCCGTCGGCGGTGTAGGCAGTGGTGCTGCTTCCGGTGGCCGGGTCGACGGCCTGGATCTGCTGAGCGAGGACGTTGAACGTCCACGTCCAGGTCGAACCCGCAGGGTTGGTCATGGTGGTCATGTCCCCGCGCTGGTCGTAGCCGTAGGTGGTGGATTCTGTCGTGCCGGAGATCCCGGTCGACAGGTACTGGGTCAGGGTCGTGGTCTTGCCCCGGGTGTTGGTGAAGGTGGAGGTCGGGGTGCCGCCGCTCGGCGGGACGACGTCGGTGCGGTCCGCGCCGGAGTACGCCGTGGTGGTCGTCCATTGGGTGGTCCCACCGGGGGCGGTGGGGCTCTCCGTGGCCCCGGCGAGCAGGGTGCTGGCCGTGGTCCGCCCGGCCCCGTCGTAGCTGGTGGTGGTCAGTGACGGAAGGGTGCCGGTGGGTGTCTGCAGGGTGCCGGATGGGGTGCCGGTGGCGTAGTAGGGGGCCGTCGTGAGGACGGTCTGCCCGTTCGCGTCGTAGACGGTGTCGGTGAGCACGGTGCCGCCTCCTTCGGAGGGGGCTTGGGTCTGAATCGGCTGCAGCAACCCGTCGTAGAGGGCGAAACTGCTCGTGGTGGCGCCGGAGGCGTTGAGCGCGGTGGTCTCGACCACGTTCGCCGCGGTCAAGGACAAGCTGTAGCTGTACAGCAGCGACGGCGTGCCGGCGTGCGCCGACTGCGGCCAGTTCGGTTCCCACACCTGGCTGGTGCGACCCAACGCGTCGACGGTCGCGCTCGTCAGGTTGCCGTTGACGTCGCTGCTGGAGATGACCGCCCCCCACGCCGGGTTCACCGTCGTCGTCGAGGTCCAGCTGTACGGGCTGGTCGTGGTCACCGTGGTCGACGTCAGCGGTCCACTCGTCGCCGGCGTGTACGAGGTGCTTGTCGTGGCCGCGACACCGCCGTTGGCGTTCGGGTCGGTGCTCGTCAGGGCTCGACCCAAAGCGTCGTAGGTCGCGGTGGACAGGACCCGCCAGATCGGGGTGGAACCGCTGTAGCCGATCGCCGTCTCACTAGTCGTGGGATCGCCCACCGACGGGGCAGCACCGAGAGCTCCACCGTCGTAGAGGGTCGCGGTGTCGGAGATGACGTCAGCTCCCGAGACCGTGAGGTCGGCGGGGTAGGTCGGGGTCGCCGCGCACGCGACACCGAGCTTCGTGACCCGGGCCGGGTAGTCGACCAGGTAGCTGCTGGACGCGGTGGCGTAGCTGGTGTTGGTGCAGGTCGTGCCCGCGTCCGACGTCGCGTCCTCGACCTGGGTGGTGAGCCCGTAGGTGGTGTCACGGATCGTGGTGATCGTCTCGGTTCGGGTTCCGCCGGTGGACACCGGGGTGGTGGTCGTGGCCACGGTCTTGCCGGTGAGGTAGACGGTTTGGGTGACGGTGCCGGCGGTGGAGGCCAGCACGTAGGTGTTGCTGGCGTCGACCGCGATGAGGTCGGCCTTGCCGTCGCCGGTCGCATCACCGGCCAACGTTGCGTAGTAACCGTAGAACGCGACCGCGGACATACCGGTCTGCGGCAAGAACCCGGTGCCGGTGGAATACATGACCCGGGTGGCGTAGGGGTCAACCGCGATCAGGTCGGCGTAGCCGTCGCCATTGACGTCGCCGACCAGGGTGGCCACCGTCCCGGAGAACGTCGCCGCTGACCAAAGCGCGACGGCGTTGAACGCGGTCCCGCCGGCATTCGCGAGCATGACGTAGACGCTGCCCCCGTTGACCGCGATCAGATCCGATTTGCCGTCGTGATTGATGTCGCCGGCCAGGGTCACGGTGGTCCCGTAGAAGGCCGCCGACGACCACACGACCGGGGCGTAGAAGCCGGTCCCCGAGGACAGCATCACGTAGGTGTTGCTCGCGTTGACCGCAACCAGATCGGCGTAGCCGTCGCCGTTGACGTCGGTCAGCAACGTGGCCTGCGTTCCATAAAACGGGACCGAGGACCACCCGACGGGCGCGTAGAAGCCACCGCCGGAGGACGCGAGCATAACCGAGGTGCTGCTGCTATTGACCGCGACAAGATCGGCGTAGCCGTCATGATTGACGTCGGCGGCGTAGGTGCCGACCGTTCCGTGAAACGGCACGCTCGACCAGGTCGAGGGCGCGGCGTAGCCAGACCCGGTGGACAGCATCACGAAGGTGTTGCTCGCATCGACCGCGATGAGGTCAGCCTTGCCGTCGTGGTTCACGTCCGCGGTCAGCGTGGCGTAGGTGCCGTAGAACGCTCCCGCCGACCAGGCGGTGGAGTTGCCGAACTCGTAGGCGGTGTAGTTGTAGCTGCTGGTGGCCGTGACCACGGCGTTGGAGGGTGCGGTGACCGTGTCGGCCAGGATTGGTGTCGTCGAGGGCGCAGTTGTCCCCGAGGAACCGACGCGGGTGATCTGTTCGAACACCTGCCCGGCCCAAGGCAGGTTGTCGGGTACCGACACCGATCCCGCGCTCAGCGTCGCGGAGCGGCTCGCGCTGGTCGGGGCGTTGATCGGGCCGTCGGGGTCACCGTTGAGGCCTTGGAAGAAGGTGTAGTCGGTGGTGTGTTGGGTGGCCGCGACCGCGGGATCGCCGGTGCGGATCTCGACTTGCTTGTAGCCGGTGAAGGTGTCCCAGGTGCGTTGGCTGTCGGTGACCGCTGGGCTCTCATCGAAACGCCACAATGATTGACCGGGATCGGTGTAGAAGTAGTCCGTTTCGTGGTTGGCATCCGAGCTGCCACCTGTCGCCGGAGCGCTGACCACCTTCGCGACGAGGTACTTGTTGAACCAGTCCGGTTGCGGGGAACTGCCCGCCGGCGCCCACCACGTCGGGAAACACCGACGGATATTGGCTTCCGGGCTGGGTGGCAGCGACCCCGCGCTGCAGTCCTGCGGGTAATAGGTCACGGTGACGATCGCGCCGGTGTCAGGGTCGATCCCGGTCAGCCGGTACTTGTTCAACGCGACCAAGCCGCCCGTCGCGGCCACCCGGTTCTGGAACCGTGTGCCCGCGAAGCCGGTGAGCGGTGTCGAGACCGCGCTCGGGCCGTTGGTTCCCGACCCGGAGGAGTAGCCGGTGTGCGCGACCGAACTCAGCCACAGCGACGCCGAACTGCCATCACCGGGATCGGGCCAGATCTGCGACAGAGTCCACGTGTCGACATTGGTGTAGGCGCCCCCGCTGAGGACCTGGGTGGTGACCGTAGACAGCAAGCTCTGCGACCAGAACGTGGGCGAGGTCTGGGTGCAGGTCCCACCACCGCAGTACTGATCCCACGGCACGTCAGGCCAATAGGCGGCATTACCCGAGGACGGCGGCTGCGTGGAGCAGGCACCGGCCGGTTCGCCGGCCACCCCGATTTCGCACCGCGGCGCGTAGGTGAACAACACCTTGTCCGAAGCGGGAATGCTCGAGAAGCTGCCCGAACGCAGGCCGTAATCGATCTCACTCAATTGACTGTCCCGCACGTAGGGCACGGCCGCGGCGTTGCCGAGTTCCTCGTAATAGTTCACGAACTTGTTGTAATAGAGCACCTCAGCGTTGCCGTGCGGGTCGAGGACATAATCGAGGTTCCACTGCCACGCCTGAGCCGCGATCGATGCCGCCCCGCTGCAGGCGGTGGTTGCGGTCCCACACACCTGGACCGTGTTCACCGAGTTCGTCGTCGGCGGCTCGCGCCTCGGTGAACAGGTCAATTCGCATGACATCAACGGTAGACAGCCGGTGGCTTACTGGTCCACTGATTCGCCAATATATCTTGAGTAGAATGGCTGCACCTGGAGTTCAACGGTTGACAGCCGGTATATAACTGTTAATCTGGCTATATGGAAATGGCGGTCTACCAGCATCGGTTCGGTGTAGCCGCTCTTGTCGTGGAGTGCCCGTTCGCCCCAGGGTGGGACGCATTCGGCTTCTACTTCGCGATCGGTGGATCCCTGCACCTCGCCGAGGTTCGCATCCGACCCGCATTGGCTGAGGACAGGCAAGACTCGATCACGGCTCTGCACGGAAATCGGGCGAAATGGGACTGGGTCTACGACAGCGACGCGTTGTCCGACACCCCGCCTCCTCATGAGGTCTACCGGAACCTGCTTCGACGCGTCCCGCTCGCCGCCATGCTCAAGGAGGCCCGGAACGAGTGGCCGAAGTTCAAGCACTTCGGGGAAACGGCTGGGATCGATTCGCTGACCGCACTGCCGGACCTGCTCAGCCCGGCCGAGGTCCGCTACTTAGAGGCCGCCGATATGTACGCCGCCGAGGCCAATCGAGTGGGCCAGGGCAACCCGCGAGCGACAGTCGGCCGGATCCTCGGCATCAAAGACTCACAGGTCCGAGACCGGCTCCGGCTGGCCCGCGAAAAGGGGTACCTGACCAAACCCGGACCGGGCCGAACAGGTGGCGAGCTGACCGAACTCGGCAGACGCCTCGCCGAAGTCCACCTGACACGGAGCGCCAACCGATCGAGGGAGAACGACCGATGAAGGGCACGATCCGCAACCGGGGCACGGAGAGGATGCCCAACTACCAGGTGCTGTGGTGGATCAAGGATCCCGCGACGGGGAAACGCGCTCAGCGGACGAAGATGGGTTTCAAGACGAAGAAGGCCGCGCAAGCGCACCTCTCGAAGCAGCTGGTCGACGTCGATGAGCACCGATTCGTCGATCGCTCCAAGAAGACCTTCCGTGAGTACGCCGACGGATGGATCGAGGCACGATCGCGACGGGTCCGGACGCAGACTGCGGCGGGCTATGCCAGCGCCTTGAAGCACGCGACGGATGCCTTCGGCGCGAAGCCGCTACAGCAGGTCGACCGCGTCGACGTCGAGCGCATAGTGAGAGCGCTGGTCGCCGCTGGCCGGACGCGGCGCACGGTCTCGTTCGTGCTCTTCGTGGTGCGGTCGGTCCTCGAGGAGGCGCTGCACGAGGGGCTGATCAGTCGAAATCCGGCCGTTCGGGTCGAGGCGACCGGCGCCCCGTCGAGGACTCGCGACTCCATGGCGCCGGCAGAGCTCGCCCTGATGTACCGGCACCTCACCGACGACCGCCTCCATGCGCTGTGGCTGCTCACCCTGGCCGGGATGCGTCGCTCGGAGGTCATGGGCCTGCGGTGGTCACACGTCGATCTGGCCGCCTGCACGCTCACCGTCGCCGAGTCCCGCGTCGACGTCACCGGCGGGACCGAGTCGAATGACCCAAAGACGCGCCGCGGCCTCCGGACGATCTCCGTGCCCGACGACATGCTCACGGCGCTCCGCAAGCTGCGGGAGGTCCAGGCCGCCGAGTTCGGCTTCGAGCAGGTCCGCTCGGGCTTCCTGGCGATCGACGAGGGCGGCGAGCCGTACCGCGCCGAGCGGTGGTCGAACGCGTGGCTGCGTCACTGCCGCGAGGCCGGGGTTCGACCCTGCACCCTGCACGCGGCCCGACACACCTCGGTCACGACGATGCGACGGGCCGGGGTGCCCGATCACGTCATCGCGCAGTGGCACGGCCACGACGAGGTCGTGATGCGGCGGACGTACACCCACGTCCAGCAAGATGAGCTCGCGTCGGCCGGCCGGGCGCTGTCTGCAGCCCTGCAGGGGCGTGATGTTGCCAGATAGTTGCCACCGGGGCCCTGTCCCGGGGCCCGGAGATGGTCCGGGGCCCCGTGATTGTTGGCTCCCCCATCTGGACTCGAACCAGAAACCCTTCGATTAACAGTCGAATGCTCTGCCAATTGAGCTATGGGGGACCACGCGGCCCCGGCAATCGGGCCTTGCGGAGTCTAACTCACCCACCGACCCGATCCCGACCCGACTAGGGTTGAGCACAGGCGCGAGGCGAGGAGCGGATCTATGCGGTTGAGTTTTGTAGTCGGGCTCGCGGTGGGCTACGTGCTCGGCGCGCGGGCCGGGCGCGAACGTTATGAGTTCATCGTCCGCAACGCCCGCAAGGTGCGCGGAAGCCAGACCATCCAGTCGACCGCCGGCGTGCTGCAGGGCCAGGTCAGCGACGTCACGGCCAAGGCCCGGACCGCGATCGGAACCAAGATGTCCGGTGGCCGCGCCCCCAACCCGCAGACGAACGGGTTCAAGCGATAACGGTCGTCTGCTCGCTCAGCATCTCGACGATGTCCGCGATCGCCGCTCGGACTCCGGGCCCATCCGGAGTTCCCGGTTCGAGC
This sequence comes from uncultured Actinomycetes bacterium, assembly GCA_963828015.1. Lineage (GTDB taxonomy): Bacteria > Actinomycetota > Actinomycetes > Mycobacteriales > Jatrophihabitantaceae > CAVPUA01. Next base: position 128,662 of record CAWHCD010000005.1, on the reverse strand, counting down.
CGGCACCACCAGGTCAACCCGTCCTGACCGGGGATGCGGCGGGCCACGAACCGCCCGGCTCCGCCCGGAAGCGCGATCAGCTCGGTCTCGGCCACGCTGGCCTCGACCCGCTTGCGCACGGTCGGTGGCAGGTCGCGCGGCTCGGTCAGCTCGATCGACACCGGCTCCAGATCGATCAGCACCAACTCATCGAGACGCGCCTCGATCACGCGCAGGCGCCCGGCGTCCCAGACCGCTTTGCTGATCAGGTGCCAGCCAATCAGGCGGGGCCCGGCCGGCGCCGGCCACCACAGCCCGACCCGGCTGGCCACGACGACGTCGGTTCCGGCCATCGCCCAGGACACGACCCGGTCCTCATGGTCGAGGAGCTTCTGCACCGCGTCGAACGGCTTAGGGCGCCGTAGCATCACTCACCGCCGATCGCCCGTTCGCGCAGCACCCGCCGGTGCGCCTCGAGGGTGATCAGCTCGCCGAACATCCGCGAGTATTCCTCGGGCTGCTCGACGGGGTTCACCCGTTGGACCCGGGACTTCAACGCCACCACTTGACGGCCGGCGACGATCTCCTGCAGCCGGGCGATCACCGCGTCGGCGTAGCGGGCCTGCTCCACGTTGCCGGAGCGCAGTGACTCCACCGCCAACTGGTTCACGACCGACCGCGCCTGCTCGTCGGGAAGATGGGACTCGATCGCCTCCGTCCAGACCGGTCCCCCGACGGCGGCCGTGGTGCCGCCGGCGGCCTCGATCGCCTTGCGCAGTTGCTGATGCTCGGGCACGAGGAAGGCCTCGCTGGGCAGCGCGTCGAACTGCGGCCCGGCCACGACCGGAATCTGCAGCGCAACTTTGAGCACCTCGCGCTCCACAGCGGCGACGCTCTCGTCGACGGTCACCGGCTTGGCGGCGACCTTCGCCTCGGGCTTGTTGCCGCTGCGGATCATTCCGCGCACCCGGGCCAGCACCGGGGCCGGTTCCTGGATCCCGACCAGCCCGGCCAGGCGGCGCGCATACTCGTCGCGCAGCGAGTGATCCTTGATCATCGCGACCAGGGGCACCCCGCGATCGAGGGCACCCGAACGACCCTCGGCCGTGTCCAGGTCGAAGCGGCTGACGGTGGTGCGCAGCACGAACTCGACCAGCGGGATGCGGCGCGCGACCAGATCGCGCACCGCCTCGTCGCCGGACTTCTGCCGCAGCTCGCACGGGTCCAGACCGCCGGCCTCGATCGCCACGAACGTCTGGGCCATGAACTTCTGGTCGTCGGCGAAGGCCCGCTCGGCCGCCTTCATGCCGGCCGCATCACCGTCGAAGGTGAAGATCACTTCGCCGGTGAACGCATCGGAATCCATCAACAGCCGACGGATCACGCCGACGTGCTCGGACCCGAAAGCCGTGCCGCAGCTGGCGATCGCGGTCGTGACGCCGGCCAGGTGGCAGGCCATGACGTCGGTGTAGCCCTCGACGATCACCGCGCGGTGCTGGCGGGCGATCTCCTTCTTGGCGACGTCGACGCCGTAGAGCAGCTGGCTCTTCTTGTAGATCGGCGTCTCGGGCGTGTTCAGGTACTTGGCCTCGACCTTGTCATCGTCATAGAGGCGGCGGGCACCGAAGCCGACGACGTCGCCGGCCAGGTCGCGGATGGGCCACAGCAAGCGGCGATGGAAGCGGTCGATGGACGAGCCACGCTGCGAGGCCCGCGACAGGCCGCCGGTGGTCAGCTCGGCCACCGTGAAGCCGAGACCGAGTAGGTGCTTGGTCAGTACGTCCCAGCCGTCCGGGGCGTAGCCGCAGCCGTAGGCCGCCGCGGCGGCCTCGTCGAACCCACGGGCGGCCAGGAACTCCCGGGCCGTTCGCGCCTCGGGCGTCCGCAGCTGGTCGGCGTAGAACGCAGCCGCCGCGGCGTGGGCCTGGATGAGCCGGGAACGCTGGCCCTGCGGGCGAGCCGGGCCGCTGCCGGCGTCGTCGTAGCGCAGTTGGATGTTGGCCCGGTTGGCCAGCCGCTCGACGGCGTCGGTGAAGTCCAGGTGCTCGATGCGTTCGATAAAGCGGATGACGTCGCCGCCCGCCCCGCAGCCGAAGCAGTGGAACAGGCCCCGTGATGCCGACACCGACAGCGACGGCGACTTCTCGTCGTGGAACGGGCAGATGCCCTTGAGGTTGCCGCCGCCGGCATTGCGCAGTTGTACGTGCTCGCCGATCACGTCCTCGATCGGGGATTTCTCTCGCACGAGGGCGATGTCCTCGTCCTTGATGCGGCCCGGCACGCCCCCGAGTGTATGCGCGCGGCGGACGCCAGCGCCCCGGGCGAGGGCCCGCGCGCACGAGGCGACCCGTGGCGAACTCCCGCCGCCGAGTCCCGGCGCACTCCCCGAGGAGTCCCCGAGTGGGCGCCAACTCGCCGAGTGGTCACTTGCACGCGCCCACTCGGCGTTTTATCGCCCACTCGGCGCAAAGGGCGGGGCGCGCTATCGCCCGACCAGGCGTTGATGCCAGGCGATCGCCGAGGAGTCGGTCAGCTGCGCGACCTGGTCGACCGCAACGCGCAGCCGGGCCGCGTCGTCCGGAGCCTGCTGCCAGGCCACGGTGAGCAGCCCGGACAGGGTGTGGGGCGCCCCGTCAGACACCGCCAGGACGAGCTCGGTCAGCAGTTCGCGTTGCCGGGCTTGCCGTAACGCCGCACCGGATCGGCGCATCACGAAGTGCACGGCGATCGCCTTGAGCAGGGCGCACTCGGCCACCGCCCGATCGGGCACGACCAGCGAGCCCCGATAGCGCGACAGTCCCGGGCCGTAGGCCTGCCAGGTCGCGTCCGCGGCGGCGGTGGCGAACCGCCCGGTCAGCTCGCTGGTGGCCCGCTTGGCCGCCGCCTGCGCGGCGTAGGAACCGTCGTATCCGCTGAGGTCGAGCAGGGTCGGCAGCTCGAGCAGGTCGTCGAGGTAGGGAGCCAGTTCCTGGACGGACAACGGCGAATAGAGCTCCGCGGCCAGCTCGCACAGCAGCTGACGGGTGTCCGGGTCGAATCCGTCCAGGCGGATATGGCCACTATGTATTCCGTCCTCGACGTCGTGGACGGAATAGGCCACGTCATCGGCCCAGTCCATGATCTGCGCCTCGAGGCAGCGGGCCTCGCCCTCTACGCCCGCACGCACCCAGTCGAACGCCTCGCGATCGTCGGCGTAGACGCCGAACTTGCGCGATCCGGCCCGCCGCGTCCACGGGTATTTGCACACCGCGTCCAGGGCCGCGCGCGTCAGGTTGAGCCCGGCCGGTTCGCCCGCCGGGCTGATGATCTTGGGTTCGAGCCGGGTCAGGATGCGAAACGTCTGCGCGTTGCCCTCGAAGCCGCCGATCGAGTGGCAGACGGCGTCCAGCGCATCCTCACCGTTGTGGCCGAAGGGCGGATGCCCGAGATCGTGGGCCAGCCCGGCGGTGTCGACGATGTCCGGGTCGCAGCCCAGTGCCGCCCCGAGCTCACGCCCGATCTGGGCGACTTCGAGGGAATGCGTGAGCCGGGTGCGCGGGAAGTCGTCCTCGCCCGGCATCTCGACCTGAGTCTTGTCGGCCAGGCGCCGGAAGGCGTAGGAGTGCAGCACCCGGGCCCGATCGCGGGCATATGCGCTGCGCGTTCCCGTCCCGGAATCGGCCCGCTTGGACGGCTCGGCGAAGCGCCGGGCATCCGGCTCACCGATCACAGTTGTTCGTCAACCCACTCGGCAAAACGCAGGAGCGTGTCGATCCAGACGCCGATCGTGTACTTGATCTGTTCGCGGGTGGCCCCGGCCTCGAAGTCGAAGACGTGCTCGGCGCAGACGCCGACCTCGCCATCGTCGGGCAGTACGGTGTACGCCTTGGGAAAGAGCTTGGTGCGGTTCCAGTCGTCGAGCAGCAGGGCGACGGTCGGGCGCAGGTCGACGCTGAAGCGCCGATTCAGATACAACCGCGCCTGCACGACCTCCTTCTTGTCCCCGTAGTGGAAGAAGAAGACATTGCACTTGTCCCAGCGAACGGTGAGATCACCGTCGTCGTCGAAGCTGTGCCGCAGCCCGTACTCGTCGAGAATCTGTTGCAGCAACGCCGTCGTCGGCAGGATCATCGTCGACTCGCGCCGCTCGGCCGCCCGGGAGGTCAGGCCCTTGGCGGTGGTGCGGGGACGGCGTCGGAACACGCCTCGAACTTACTCGACCACCACCGAGCGACCGGCCTCCAGGCGGGCCACGGGTACTCGGAACGGCGAGCACGAGACGTAGTCCAGCCCGACCGATTCGAAGAAGTGCACCGAGTCGGGATCTCCACCGTGCTCGCCGCAGACGCCCAGCTTCAGGCCGGGGCGGTGCGAGCGCCCGCGTTCGACGCCGATGCGCACAAGCTCGCCGACGCCCTCGCGATCGATGGTCTCGAACGGGCTGACGCCGAAGATCCCCTTCTCGAGGTAGGTGGAGAAGAACGCCGCCTCGACGTCGTCACGCGAGAAGCCCCAGGTCGTCTGGGTCAGGTCGTTGGTGCCGAAGGAGAAGAACTCGGCCGCGTCGGCGATCTGGTCGGCGGTGAGCGCGGCCCGGGGTAGTTCGATCATCGTGCCGACGAGGAACTCCAGGTGCACCCCGGTCTCGGCCCGCACCTCGCGAGCGACCTGGATGATGTCCTGCTTGACCGTCTCGAGCTCCTGGACGTTGGCGACCAGCGGCACCATGATCTCGACCCGCGGCACGCCGCCGGCCCGGATCCGCTCGGCCGCCGCCTCGAGCACGGCCCGGGACTGCATCGCGAACAGCCCGGGAATGACGACGCCCAGGCGCACGCCGCGCAGGCCCAGCATCGGGTTCTGCTCGTGCAGGCGGTGCACGGCCTGCAGCATGCGCAGGTCGCCTTCGCGCTCCTCGCCCCGTGCCTCGGCCACCGCGACCCGCACCGACAGTTCAGTGATGTCGGGGAGGAACTCGTGCAGCGGCGGGTCGAGCAACCGGATCGTGACCGGCAACCCGTCCATCGCTTCGAGGATGCCGACGAAGTCCTCGCGCTGCAGCGGCAGCAGCGATTCGAGTTCCTTGAGCTGCTCATCGTCGGTGTCGGCCAGGATCAGCCGTTCGACCAGTTGCCGCCGCTCACCCAGGAACATGTGCTCGGTCCGGCACAGGCCGATGCCCTGCGCCCCGAAGCGGCGGGCCCGCTGCGCGTCCTCGGCGTTGTCGGCGTTGGCGCGGACGGCCATCCGGCGGCGTCCGTCGGCGTGCTTCATGATGCGGTCGACGGCCTGCACGAGCTCGTCGCCGGCCGCGGTCTCGTCGCCTTCGAAGTAGCGGACCACCGGAGAGGCCACGACCGGCACCTCACCCAGGAACACCTCACCCGACGTGCCGTCGATGGAGATGATGTCGCCCTCGTGCACCTCGACGCCGCCGGGCGCGCGGAACATCCGGCCCTTGGTGTCGACGTCGAGCGCCTCGACCCCACAGACGCACGTCTTGCCCATGCCGCGTGCGACTACGGCAGCGTGCGAGGTCTTGCCGCCGCGCGAGGTCAGGATGCCCTGGGCGGCGATCATGCCGTTGAGGTCGTCCGGGTTGGTCTCGCGCCGTACCAGGATCACGGCCTCGCCCGAACGCGACCACTTCACCGCGGTGTAGCTGTCGAAGACGACCTTGCCGACAGCGGCCCCGGGCGAGGCGTTCATGCCCTTGGCGATGACTGTGCGGGGCGCTGACTCGTCGAAGCGCGGGAACATCAACTGCGCGAGTTGGGCGCCGGTGACCCGCTGGACGGCCTCGTCGAGATCGATCAGCCCTTGGTCGACGAGTTGGGTCGCAATGCGGAAGGCGGCCGCGGCGGTGCGCTTGCCGACCCGGGTCTGCAGCATCCAGAGCGTGCCTCGCTCGATGGTGAACTCGATGTCGCACAGATCCTGGTAGTGCCCCTCGAGCGTGGCCATGATGCCCAGCAACTTGTCGTAGGACCGCTTGTCCAGGCCTTCGAGGTCGGCCAGTGGGATCGTGTTGCGGATGCCGGCCACGACGTCCTCGCCCTGCGCGTTCTGCAGGTAGTCGCCATAGATGCCCTGCGCGCCGCTGGCCGGGTCGCGCGTGAACGCCACGCCGGTGCCCGACTTCATGTCGAGGTTGCCGAAGACCATCGAGCAGATGTTGACCGCGGTGCCCAGATCGGTCGGAATGCGCTCCTGCCGGCGGTAGATCACGGCCCGCTCGGTGTTCCAGGAGTCGAAGACGGCCCGCACGGCCAGATCCATCTGCTCGCGCGGGTCCTGGGGGAAGGGCCGGCCGGCGTGCTCGATGACGACCTGCTTGAACGTCTCGACCAGCAGCCGTAGATCGTCGGCGTCCAGTTCGAGGTCGTTGCTGGCGCCCTTGGCCTGCTTGGCCGCGTCGAGCGCCTCCTCGAAGTGGACGCCCTCGATGCCCAGCACGGTCTTGCCGAACATCTGGATCAGCCGACGGTAGGAGTCGAAGGCGAAGCGCTCATTGCCCGATTGGGCCGCCAGCCCACGCACCGACTGGTCGTTGAGCCCGACGTTGAGGACGGTTTCCATCATCCCCGGCATCGAGAACTTCGCCCCGGACCGGACGGAGACCAGCAGCGGGTCGGCGGACTGGCCCAAGCGCCTTGCCCATCTTGGCCTCGAGCGCGGCGAGATGCTCGCTGACCTCGGCGGCCAGCCCGGCCGGCTCGTGCCCGGAGCGCAGGTAGGCCTGGCAGGCCTCGGTCGTGATGATGAAGCCGGGCGGCACCGGCAGCCCGAGGTTGGTCATCTCCGCGAGATTCGCGCCCTTGCCCCCGAGCAGGTCCTTCATGTCCTTGCTGCCTTCGGCGAAGTCGTAGACGATACTTGCTGTTCGGCAGTGACACAGGCGCTCCCAGACGTTGACGTCTTGTACCGGACCGTCGAAAACGGTGAGTGTACTAAGAGTAGGGACTGCAAGCGGTTGCACGACTGTGCGCCCCCTGCCCCGTTGCCCCGCTCCGTGACCGGACGAGCAACGCCGAGGCGCCGCACTAGGCGTCATCGTGGCCTGCGCCGGCAGCGGGTCGTCAGCCGCCGCTGTCCTCGCGCTCGGCCCCGACCGGCACCAGCCGGCTGCCCCGGTCGGCCAGCCAGCCCTCGGGCAGCGACACCGCGCGACCGCCGGTGGTCCGCCCGCGCGGACGGCCGAGGACGTCGTCGGGGAAGGGCTGATCGGCGTCGAGCTTGCCGAGCAGGTCGTCGAGTTCGACGAAACTGCTGACCTGCGCCAGCGCCGAGCGGATCTCGCCGCCCACGCCGAATCCCTTGAGGTACCACGCCATGTGCTTGCGCAGATCGGTCAGGCCGTGCGTTTCGCCCAGCCAGTCGGCGAGCAGTTCCCCGTGCCGGCGGATCATCGCGGCCACCGCGCCCAGGGTGGGCCGGCCCCGATCCGGACGGCCGGCGAAGGCCGCGGCCAGGTCGGCGAACAGCCACGGCCGCCCGAGGCATCCGCGCCCGACGACGACACCGGCGCAACCGGTTTCGGCGACCATGCGCACGGCGTCGTCGGCCTCCCAGATGTCGCCGTTGCCCAGAACCGGGATGTCGAGCAGCTCGACCAGCTCGGCGATCGCGGCCCAGTCGGCCTGCCCGCCGTAGTAGTCCTGCGCCGTCCGGGCGTGCAGGGCGACCCAGGCCACGCCGGCGTCCTGCGCCCGTTGGGCGGCGTCGCGAAAGGTCAGGTGGTCGGCGTCGATGCCCATCCGCATCTTGACCGTAACCGGCAGGCCGTCCGCCGCGCGCACCGCGCTGGCCACGATGTCGGTGAACAGTTCGCTGTGCCAGGGCAGCGCCGCTCCCCGCCCTTGCGGGTCACCTTGGGCACCGGGCAGCCGAAGTTCAGATCGATGTGATCGGCCAGGTCGTCCTCGACGATGATGCCGGACCGCGGCGGCGATGACCTCCGGGTCGACGCCGTAGAGCTGGACACTGCGCGGGCGCTCGGCCGGGGCGAAGCGCATCAGCTGCAGCGTCTTGGGATTGCGTTCGACCAGCGCCCGGCTGGTGATCATCTCGCTGACGTACAGGCCCCCGGGACCTTGCTCGCGGCACAGGGTGCGGAACGCGGTGTTGGTGATCCCCGCCATCGGGGCCAGGACCACCGGCATGGCCGCCGTGATCGAGTCGGACAGGCGCAGCATGCTCAGTTCGCATCCTCGGAGCACAGCTTGGCGCCGCTCTCCTCGACCACGCCGAAGGCGACCGTGAGCGGCTGCGGGGAGCCGCCGGGCTTGGCGACGTTCACCGCGTAGGTCACCGTCGTGGTCTCGTCGTCGTCGTTGGACACCCCGCGATATCCGATGACTTCCCAGGTGTATGCGAAGTCGCTCGTCGTGCTCTGTAGCGAGCGCAGGTAGTCGGCCTTCACCTCGTCGCAGATCAACTGCACGGCGTCGGTCTTGTTCTGCGCGTTGATGTCGGCCATGTAGCGCTCGGCCACGGCGCGCGCGGCCGCCTCGGTCGGACCGTCGGGTGCGGCCCCCGACGACGAAGGGTCCGTCGGCGCCGGCCCCGGAGTCGCGCCGCCGTTGGCGGGCGCCACCGTGCTCGGCGTGGACAGGGTGGGCGAGGCGCCCGCGTTGGTCGAGTCGTGATGCCCGCCGTAGGCGATCGCGACGCCGATGACCGCGATGACGACGATGGCCAGCGAGATGAGCAGCCCGAGCGGCGGCTTCGATCTGGGCGGCGGTGGCGGCGGGGGGGCCGCATATTGCGGCGGACCGTACGGCGGCGGCGGACCGTACGGCGGCGGGTACGGCGGCTGCCCGTACGTCGGTGGCGGGTACGGCGGCTGCCCGTACGTCGGTGGCGGGTACGGCGGCTGGGGGTAGGCGGGCTGCGGGTATTGCGGCGACCCGAACGGGTCGGGGGGCGGCTGCTCGGGCCAGCCCGAGGCCGGATAGGTCATGGTCGTTACGCGCCGATGAGCTCGGCGGCGAGGTAGCGCTCGACCTGGTCGAGGCCGATCCGCTGCTGGGTCATCGAGTCGCGCTCGCGCACCGTCACAGCGTTGTCCTCGAGGGTGTCGAAATCGACCGTGATGCAGAACGGCGTGCCGATCTCGTCCTGGCGGCGGTAGCGGCGCCCGATCGCACCGGCGTCGTCGAACTCGACGTTCCAGTGCCGGCGCAGCGCCGCGGCCAGGTCGCGCGCCTTGGGCGACAGGTCGGCGTTGCGCGACAGTGGCAGCACCGCGGCCTTGACCGGGGCCAGGCGGCGATCGAAGCGAAGCACGGTGCGGGTCTCGAGCACGCCCTTGGCGTTGGGGGCCTCGTCCTTGGAGTACGCATCGAGCAGGAAGGCCAGCACGGCCCGGGTCAGCCCCGCAGCCGGCTCGATGACGTACGGCGTCCAGTGCTCGTTCTTGGCCTGGTCGAAGTAGGACAGGTCCGTTCCGGAGTGCTTCGAATGGGTGCTCAGGTCGAAATCGGTGCGGTTGGCGATGCCTTCCAACTCGGCGAAGTCGGCGCCGCCGAAGCCGAAGCGGTATTCGATGTCGACCGTCCGCTTGGAGTAGTGCGACAACTTCTCCTGCGGGTGCTCGAAGTAGCGCAGGTTCTCGGCCTTGATGCCGAGGCCGGTGTACCAGTTCCACCGCTCCTGCAGCCAGTACTCGTGCCACTGCTCGTCGGTGCCCGGCTCGACGAAGAACTCCATCTCCATCTGCTCGAACTCCCGCGTGCGGAAGATGAAGTTGCCCGGCGTGATCTCGTTGCGGAAGCTCTTTCCGGTCTGCGCGATGCCGAACGGCGGCTTCTTGCGGGCGGTTGTGAGACGTTGAGGAAGTTCAGGAAGATGCCCTGCGCGGTCTCCGGACGCAGATAGTGCACGGCCGAGTCGTCCTCGACCGGGCCCAGGAAGGTCTTGAGCATGCCCGGAGAACTGCTTCGGCTCGGTCCACTGCCCGCGGGTGCCGCAGTTCGGGCAGGCGATGTCGAGCAGGCCGTTCTCGGGCACGCGGCCCTTGCGCGCCTCGAACTCCTCCTCGAGGTGGTCGGCCCGGATAGCGCCGGTGGCAGTTGCGTGCATTCGGTCAGCGGGTCGCTGAACGTCTCGAGGTGCCCGGACGCCTCCCAGACCTCGGTGGCCAGGATGACGGCCGAGTCGAGGCCGACGACGTCCTCGCGGCCGGTGACCATCGCCTTCCACCACTGGCGGCGGACGTTCTCCTTGAGCTCGACGCCGAGCGGCCCGTAGTCCCAGGCCGAACGGCGTGCCCCCGTAGATCTCGCTGGACGGGAAGACGAAGCCGCGGCGCTTGCTCAGGCTGACGACCGCGTCGTTGCGACGGGGGTCGATGCGGTCGGCGGGCACGCGTTCTCCAGCTGGTTGTGGCGGTCGGAACCTCCAGCTTATCGAGCCGCAACCGGCGCGTCGACGGTCAGGCCCGATCGCTCGTGCCGGCGGATCGGTTCCGCGCCGGGCGCGGCCGTGAGCAATGGCTCGAAGGCGCTCGGCACGTCGATCGCCTGGGCCAGCAACGGCGTGGCGTAGAGCTTGACCTCGTAGTCGCCCAGGGCCCGGCGGTAGGAGCCGACGTTGGCCCATTCGGTGACCAGCACCCAGCGGCTCGGCTCGTCGGTCGAGCGCCCGGCGCTGCCGCTGCAGGTAGCCCGGCCGGGCGGCCAGCGCCCGCAGCGCGGTGTCAGCCCGGTCGGCGAAGTCGGCCTCGTCGGCGACGTCGAACTGCAGGACCGCTGATCATGTCGGGCTCGCACCGGGCCGGCGCCGCCGAAGCGCCGATCGCGCCGGGCGTAGTCCAGGCAGGCCGCCCACAGGGCGCGGCGGTCGAAGTCGGGCCACGGGCGTGTCGACGAAGACCAGCTCGGCGTAGGCCGACTGCCAGAGCAGGAAGTTCGACGTGCGCTGCTCGCCGGAGGAGCGGATGAACAGGTCGACGTCGGGCAGGCCGGGCTCGTCGAGATAGGCGTCGATCGTCCGCTCGTCGATCTTGGCCGGGTTGATCTTGCCGGCGGCGACCGTCGCGGGCGATGGCCCGGGTGGCGTCGACGATCTCGGCCCGGCCGCCGTAGTTGACGCAGAACTGCAGCGTGAGCCGGTCGTTGTCCGCGGTGAACTCGCTCGGCGTCCTCGAGCTGGTCGATGACGCTGCGCCACAGCCGGGGCCGGCGCCCGGCCCAGCGGATGCGCACGCCCAGGGCGCCGAGCTCGTCGCGGCGGCGGCGGATGACGTCCTTGTTGAAGCTCATCAGGAAGCGCACCTCTTCGGGCGTCCGCCGCCAGTTCTCGGTCGAGAACGCGTAGGCCGACACGGTCGAGATGCCGAGCTGCATGGCGCCGTAGCAGGACGTCGAGCAGCGCCGCCTCGCCCGCCCGGTGGCCCTCGGTGCGGGGCAGCCCGCGCTGCTGGGCCCAGCGGCCGTTGCCGTCCATGACGATGGCGACGTGCTTGGGCACGAACTGCGGCCGGGATCTCCGGCGGCGGTCGCCCCGGACGGGTGCGGCGGCGGATCCGGCCATGGCGCGGCGGGCGAACGCGGCGAGGTCACCGGCCCACCGTAGCCGGGCGGCGCCGGCCGGCTGGACGACGCTCAGCCGGATCGGTCGACCAGGGGCAGCGAGCGCAAGCCGCGTTCCAGATGCCACTGCAGGTGGGCCGCGACCAGCCCGCTGGCCTCGCGGCGTTCGGCGGCGCCGGCTGGCATCGGGCCCGGTCCAGTCGCCGCCGAGCAGGGCGGCCATCAGCTCGACGGTGGCCCGGTTGGGCCGCACTGATCCCGGCGGACGGCAGGTCTCGCAGACCGATCCACCGGCGGCGACGTTGAACGCGGCGTGAGGTCCGTCGACCCCGCACTTCGCGCATTCGCCCAACGCCGGTTCCCAGCCGGCATTGGCCATCGCCCGCAGCAGGAAGGCGTCCAGGATCAGATCCGGATCGTGCTCCCGCTCGGTCAGCGCCCGCAACGCACCGACCAGCAGCAGGTAGAGCCGCAGCGCCGGCTCGCCCTCCTCGGTGAGCCGCTCGGCCGTCTCGCAGATCGCCGACGCCGCCGTCCACGCCGGGTAGTCATTGGCGAGCTGCGCCCCGTAGGCGCCCAGGGACTCGGTCTGCACGACGCGGTCCAGGCCCCGGTTGATCACCAGGACGTCCAGAGGGTCGTGGCGGCTGTGCAGCTGGACGTCGATGTGACTGCCCGGCTCGAGGCGGGCCCCGAACTTCGACGACGTCCGCCGCACGCCCTTGCCGACGGCGCGCACCTTGCCGTGGCGGCGGGTCAGCAGCGTGACGATCCGGTCGGCCTCGCCCAGCTTGTGCACACGCAGGACGACCGCGTCGTCGCGGTACAGCGGCATTACTCGATGGTGCCACGCCCGGCTGACATCGCCGCCGCGGCAGGCGGACGCAGCCGCGCGTAAACCAGCAGGGCCGAGCCGGCCAGCCCGACGCCGGCCACCACTGTGATCAGGTAGGCGACCCGGGCACCGTGCGCATCGGCCACCCGACCGGCCAGGGTCGCCGCCACGCCGTAGCCGATGTTGAGTCCGGTCACGAGCCAGGCCAGCCCCTCGGTGAGCGCACGGGCGGGCACGATCTCGGCGATCAGGCCGAAGGAGGTGATCAGCGTCGGGCGCGATGCCGAGCCCGACGACGAAGGTGAGAACGGTGAGCAGCGGGATGTTGGTCGCCAGCAGCAGCACGCAGGGCAGGGCGCCGAAGATCAGAGCCTGACGCCGAAACTGGTTGAGCAGGGGCACGCGCCACTTCCGGTTGCCGTAGAGCGAAGCCGGCCAGTCCGCTGCCGAGCGGCGAACGCGGCCAGCACGATGCCGGCCGCGGCCTGATGCCCGTGCTGCCCGGCGAAGGCGACAGCGGTGACCTCGACGCTGGCGAAGATCGCGCCCATCGCCGCGGCCACGCAGATGATCAGGACCATGCCGCGGTGGCGCAAGGCCGTCGGTTCGCGCTGGCTGCCCACCGACCGGGGCGGCGGCGGTTCGGTAGCGCGCAGCCGGGCCAGAGCGAGCGAGCCCACGCCGATCAGCACACCCGACGAGCACCAACGGCGCGACCGGATCGACCTGAGTGGCCAGCAGGGTGGCGATCAACGGGCCGACGACGAAGATCACCTCGTCCAGGATCGACTCGAGCGAGTAGGCCGTGGACAACTGGGTCTCGTCTTCGAGCACGTAGGACCAGCGGGCCCGGGTCAGCGCCCCGACGGCCAGAAAGCTGAAGCCGACGACGAAGGCCGGGAGCAGCAACACCCAGTCGGGTACATCGCTCTCGGCCAGGGTGACCAACGTGGCCACGCTGGCCACCTGCACCGCCGCGGCCGGCAGCAGGACGCGGCGCTGACCGAAGCCGGTCGACCAGCCGCGCCCCGATCGGATTCCCGGGCACCCCGCCGAGAATGTAGGCCCCGCTCAACAGCCCGGCGAAGCCGTAGTGGTGGGTTCGGGTCGAGATCAGCAGCAGCAGCCCAATCGGATAGATCGCGATGGGCATTCGCGCCAGGAATCCGGTGGCGCAGAAGGCCGGGGCTCCGGGCACGCGCAACACTGCGCGGTACTTCTCGAGCATGGCGCTAGAAGCCGAGCCGGTCGAGTTTCTTCGGGTCACGCTGCCATTCGGACTCGACGGCGACGTGCAGGTCCAAGTGCACGCGCCGGCCCAGCAGGGCCTCGATCTGCGCCCGGGCGGTCGTCCCGATCACCTTCAACCGGGAGCCACCACTGCCGATCAGGATGCCCTTCTGGCTGGTGCGTTCGAGGTGGATCGTCGCGAAGATCTCCAGCAGCGCGGGATTGCCCTCGCGGGGACGCATCTCCTCGACCGTGACCGCAATCGAATGCGGCAGCTCCTCACGCACCCCCTCCAGCGCCGCCTCGCGAATGAACTCGGCGATGCGGACTTCCTCGGGCTCGTCGGTCGGCACGTCGTCGGGATACAGCGGTGCTCCGAGCGGCAGGCGGGCGGTGAACAGGTCGAGCAGCAGCTCGACCTGCTGGCCCTGCGTGGCCGACACCGGGATCACCTCGGCGAAGTCACCCAGCGCACTGATGGCCAGCAGCTGCTCGCCGATCTGCTGCTTCTTGGCCAGGTCGATCTTGGTCACGATCGCGATGACCGGTGCCTTCAACGCGGCCAGCTCGGCGGCGATGAAGCGGTCGCCCGGGCCGATCTTCTGGTCGGCCGGGATGCAGAAGCCGATCACGTCGACGTCGGCCAGGGTCGCGCGCACGACGTCGTTCAGCCGCTGACCGAGCAGGGTCCGCGGCCGGTGCAGACCGGGCGTGTCGACGAGCACGAGCTGGGCGTTCGGTCGGTTGACGATGCCGCGAATGGCCCGCCGGGTGGTCTGCGGCTTGTCGCTGGTGATCGCGACCTTGGTGCCCACCAGGGCGTTGGTCAGCGTCGACTTTCCGGCGTTGGGCCGCCCGACGAAGCAGCCGAATCCGGAGCGGAATTCCTCGCTCATGCCCGCGCCGGCATGACCTCGCGTGCAGCCGCGGGAACGAACAATCTGAAGCGCATGCATCAACCCTATGCGACCACCGGCTCACCTCTTACCTCGCCGAGTGGGCGCCAACTGCCCGAGTGGGCGCGTACAGGCGCCCACTCGACGCGTTCGCGCCCACTCGCGGGGGGTGAGGGGGTGAGGGGGGTGAGGGGTGAGGGGTGAGGGTCAGCGGAAGTGGACGGGCGCACCCGGCGCCAGGTCGTGCACGGCTTCGACTCCGGCCGGGTCGGCGGGTGCGCCGGTGACCACGGCCGCCTCCAGCCCGAGGGCGCCGGAGGAGACCGCCATCGCGACCGCGACCTGTAGCGCCGACAACCGCAGCGACGGCAGCGCCACCGCCGCGGCCACGTACGTGCGGCCGTCGGTGTCACGCACGGCGGCGCCCTCCGCGGCCCGGGTACGGGCCTGGGCCGAGGCGGCCAGCGTCAGCAGCTTGGAATCCTCGGGGTCGGTGAACTCGGCGCTCATTCGGCCTCCTCCTCATCGGGATCCTCGCTCGGGCAGCCGGGTGACCAGCACGGTGTCGACCCGGTTGCGGCGCCCGCCCACGCTCTCGGCCACCAGTTGCAGGCCATGGACGACGGCGGTCGAGCCGGCGATGGGCACCCGGCCCAGCGATTCGGCGAGCAGGCCGCCCACGGTCTCGACGTCGTCGCGGTCGGGGACGTCGACGTCGAACAGCTCAGCCAGGTCTTCGACGGCCAGGCGCGCGGTGACACGGACGGTGTCCTCGTCGATGCGCTGCACCGGAGCCTGTTCGTTGTCGTACTCGTCGGCGATCTCCCCGACGATCTCCTCGAGGATGTCCTCGATGGTGACCAGCCCGGCCATGCCGCCGTACTCGTCGATCACGATGGCCAGGTGGGTGCGCAGGGCCTGCATCTCGCGCATCAACTCATCGACCGGCTTGGATTCGGGAACGAATACGGCCCGGCGCATGATGTCGGAGATCTTGGTGCGGGCGGCCCCTTCAGCGTCCTGCGCCCGCCGGGCCAGGTCCTTGAGGTAGACGACGCCCACGACGTCGTCGATGTTCTCCCCCACCACCGGGATCCGGCTGAAACCGCTGGCCAGCGCGAGGGTCAGCGCCTCGGGCACGGTCTGGGTCTGCTCGAGCCACACCACCTCGGTGCGCGGCACCATCACCTCGCGGGCAATCGTGTCCCCGAGCTCGAAGACGGACTGGATCATCTGCCGCTCACCGTGCTCGACCACCCCGCGCTGCTCGGCCATGTCGACCAGTTCGCGCAGCTCGACCTCGGAGGAGAACGGGCCCTCGCGAAAGCCGCGGCCGGGTGTTATCGCGTTGCCGACCAGGATCAGCAGCGAGGCGAGCGGCCCGAAGACGCGACCGAGCGCCAGCACCACTCCGGAGGAGATCAAGGCGACCCGATAAGGGTGTTGACGTCCCAAGGTGCGCGGTCCGACGCCCATGAGCACGTAGGAGACCACGACCATCACGGCCACCGTGAGCGCGACGACGTACCACCGCGAACCGAACTCGGCCCGCGCGGCGATCGTGACCAGGACGGTGGCCGTCAGCTCGCAGGTGACCCGCAACAGCAAGAGCAGGTTGGTGTAGCGAACCCGGTCCTTGAGGATGAGCGTGAGCCGCTTGGCCCCGCGGCGCTCCTCGCGCAGCAACTCCTCGACCCGAGCCACCGAGACCCGGGTGAGGGCCGCGTCGACGCAGGCCAGCGCGCCACCGAGCGGCACCAGGCCGATGGCGATGACGATGGCCGCAATATCGGCGCTGGTCATCGCGCCGTATCGCGAACGACCCCGCCAGTGCCCGGCAAGGGCGCCCGGATCGGCCCGCGCCCGCTGCTTGCCGCCCACTCGCCCACCAGCCGCGCCTGGAGGGTGAACATCTCGCGCTCCTCATCCGGATTGCCGTGGTCGTAACCGAGCAGATGCAGGATGCCGTGCGTGCAGAGCAGGTGCAGTTCGGCCTCGACCGAATGCCCGGCCTCGGCCGCCTGGGTGGCCGCCACGGCCGGGCAGAGCACGACATCACCGAGCATCGCCGGGCTCTCGCCGTACTCGGGCGTCGAATGCCCGGGACGACCCCCGTGATCGGCGCTGTCGCCGGCAAAGTCCTCGGCGTCCATCGGGAAGGCCATGACGTCGGTGGGGCCGGGCAGATCCATCCACTGCTGGTGCATGGCCGCCATCGTGTCGACGTCGAGCAGCACCACGGACAGCTCGCCGAGCGGGTCGACCCCCAGGGCGTCGAGCACGAACCGCCCGAGTTGGGTCAGCGCGCGCTCGTCGACGTCGATGCCCGACTCGTTGTTGACCTCGATGCCCATCGCAGCGGTCAGCGACGAGGGGTCGAGCGCGGCCCGACCGGCTGACGGGTGCTCATCGGTGCCGGGACCGACGCGCTCTGCTCGTCATAGCGGGCGTAGGCGTCGACGATGTCCCCGACGAGCCGATGGCGCACCACGTCGGTGCTGGACAGGTTGGCGAAGTGGACGTCATCGACGTCGGTGAGGATGTCGCGTACCACCTTCAGGCCACTCTTGGACGTGCCCGGCAGATCGATCTGGGTGACGTCACCGGTGATCACCATCTTCGAGCCGAAGCCCAGGCGGGTCAGGAACATCTTCATCTGTTCCGGCGTCGTGTTCTGCGCCTCGTCCAGGATGATGAACGCGTCGTTGAGCGTGCGACCGCGCATGTAGGCCAGCGGCGCGACCTCGATCGTGCCGGCCTGCGTCAGCCGCGGGATGGCATCGGGATCCATCATGTCATGCAGGGCATCGAGCAGCGGACGAAGGTACGGGTCGATCTTGTCGTAGAGCGTGCCGGGCAGAAAGCCCAGCCGCTCGCCGGCCTCGACCGCCGGGCGGGTCAGGATGATCCGATTGACCTGCTTGGCCTGCAGCGCCTGCACGGCCTTGGCCACCGCGAGGTAGGTCTTGCCGGTGCCGGCCGGGCCGATGCCGAACACGATCGTGTGCTTGTCGATGGCGTCGACGTAGCGCTTCTGGTTCAGGGTCTTCGGCCGAATCGTCTTGCCGCGCCGCGACAGGATCGACAGGCTCAGCACGTCGGCGGGCCGGGCGTTGGAGTCCGCGGTCAGCATGGCGTGGGCCCGGTTGACGGCATCGGGGTCAACGTCTCGCCCGCCCGGACCAGTTCGAGCAGTTGCTCGATCAGCCGGGTGGCGATGGCGTTGTCGGCGGCCGCGCCGGAGATTGTGATCTCGTTACCCCGCACGTGGATGTCGCTGTCGAGGATCTGCTCCAGGACCCGCAGCAGCTCATCGCGTGAGCCGAGCAGAGCGACCATGGCCTGATCACCGGGCACGACGACGGTCGTCGAGACGCGATCACGCGATTCGGTGTTCTCTGACAAGTTCAACTCTCTGCTGGGACGGCGATGCGATGAACTAACTGTACTGGCGATCGGCGCAGATAAACGGCTCAGCTCCAGCGGCCCAGGCCCGGGCTCAGGGCGGCCAGGGCGGCCGCGCCGGCGGTGGAGGTGCGCAGTACCGACGGGCCCAGGCGCACCGGGACCGCTCCGGCTGCGGCGAAGGCCCCCGACTCCTCCTCCGAGATCCCGCCCTCCGGGCCGACGAGGAGCACCAACTCCCCGGCCGTCGGCAATGGCACCGCGGTCAGCGGCGTCAGGGCATCCTCGGACAGCACCAGGCCCGAGGCGGCCGATAGCCGTGCGAGCACATTGGCGGTGCTCGCCAGCGCCGACACCAGTGGGACAAAGGGGCGGCGACTCTGTTTGGTCGCCTCGCGCGCCGTGCGACGCCAGCGTTCGAGCGCCTTCGCGCCCCGGTCGTCGCGCCACTGGGCGATCGAGCGCGCCGCCGCCCAGGGGACGATCTCGTCCACACCGAGCTCGGTCATCAGCTCGACCGCCAGCTCACCGCGGTCGCCCTTGGGTAGCGCCTGGACGACGACGATTCGCGGCGCGGGTGCCGCCGACACCGCCCGCGACGTGACCGCGGCCGACACCCGGCCCCGCTCGACCGCGGTGACCACGCAGGTCAGGACGGTGCCGAGGCCGTCCCCGACCAGGATGAGCTCGCCGAGCTCGACCCGCTTCACCGTGCCCGCGTGCCGCCCTTCCTCGCCGTCCAGGATCACGACCTCGCCGGCCGGCAACTCGGCCAGCAGATACAGCGGGGGGGTCAGCGGTTGCCGCCGAGCGCGTCGCGCATCTTGCTGAACAGGCCGCCCCGGACACTGCCGACCGCGACCTCCTCGTTGCGCAGCTCAGCCAGTTCGCGCAGCAACCGGGCCTGCTCGTCGTCCAGGCGCGTCGGCGTACGGACCTCGACGTGCACGAGCAGGTCGCCCCGGGCGGAGGAGCGCAGGCGGGGAACCCCCTTGCCGCGCATGGTGATCACCTGACCGGCCTGGGTACCGGCGCGAATCTCGAGCTTCTCCTCACCGTCCAGGGTGGTGAGGACGAGGTCGGTGCCCAGAGCCGCGGCAGTCATCGGCAGGGCCACCGTGCAATGCAGATCGGCGCCGTCGCGGGTGAACGTCTCGTGTTGGGCCTCGTGCACCTCGATGTAGAGGTCGCCGGCCGGGCCGCCACCCTGGCCGACCTCACCCTGGCCGGAGAGACGGATGCGCATGCCCTCCTCGATGCCGGCCGGGACGTCAACGGTGATCGTGCGGCGGGCCCGTACGCGTCCCTCGGCGCCACAGGTCGGGCACGGGCTCGGGATCTGCTGCCCGGTGCCGCCGCAGGCCGTGCAGGCCCGGGTCGTCAGCACCTGGCCGAGGAAGGAACGCTGCACGCTCTGGATCTCGCCCGCGCCGCCACAGGTGGCGCAGGTGTGCGGCTTCGTCCCGGGGGCGCAGCCGTTGCCGTGGCAGGTCTCGCAGATGACGGCCGTGTCGACCGCGATCTCGCGGCGCACGCCGAACGCGGTCTCTGGCAGGGTCAGGTCGAGCCGCAACAGGGCGTCGGCCCCCTGACGGACCCGGCTGCGCGGACCGCGACCGCTCGCGCCGGCGTTGCCGAAGAAGGCCTCGAACACGTCACCGAAGGACCCGAAGCCGCCGAACGGGCTACCCGCTCCGGCGCCACCGCCGCCGGACTGCAGCGGGTCGCCGCCGAGGTCGACCATCCGGCGCTTCTCGGGATCGGAGAGCACCTCGTAGGCCGCGGTCACCGCCTTGAATCGCTCCTGGGCGGCCGGGTCGGGGTTGACGTCGGGGTGCAGCTCGCGAGCGAGCTTGCGGTAGGCGCGCTTGATCTCCTCGGGCGTTGCTTCCCGGGTGACGCCGAGCACGCCGTAGTAGTCGCGGGGTATGTCGGCCACGAGGGTCGTGGACTCCTTCGTACGGTGCTGAGTTAGCAGTCGGCTGGTGCGAGTGCCACTGTACGGAAGTCGCCGGGCCTAGCGTTCGGCGAGCAGTTCGCCGACGTAGCGGGCGACCGCGGAGACCCGGGCCATGGTGTGCGCGTAGTCCATCCGGCGCGGCCCGAGTACGCCGACCGCGCCCAGCGCCTCGCCCCGGGCGTGATAGCTGCTGGCCACGACCGAGGTACCGGCCAGGCCCTGATGTTCGGTCTCGTTGCCGATCCGCACGAAGACCTGCGTGGAGGAGACCGACTGATCGAGAAGGCGCAGCAGTACGACCTGCTCCTCCAGCGCCTCCAGCACCGGACGGATGGCCGGAAAGTCCAGCGTCTTCTCGGTGAGGTTGGCCGTGCCGCCCAGCACGATCCGGTCGTTGTGCTTCTCGATGAGCACCTCGAGCAGCACGGTCGTCAACGTCGTCACCAATCCCCGCAGTTCGGGCGGGACGGACGCGGGCAGTTCGGCCACGATCTGCGGCGCTTCGGCCAGCAGGCGGTCACGCAGCTTGGCGTTGAGCGTGTTGCGCAGCGCCGCCACCTCGTCTTCGCTCACCATCGCCGGCAGCTCGACGATGCGCTGCTCGACCCGTCCGGTGTCGGTGATCAGCACGAGCATCAGCCGGGAGCCGGTGAGTTGCACGATCTCGATGTGGCGCACCTCGCTGCGCGACAGCGACGGGTACTGCACCACCGCGACGTTGCGGGTCAGCTGGGCCAGGGTGCGGACCGCGCGCTGCAGCACGTCATCGAGGTCGACGGCGTCGTCGAGGAAGGCGTGGATGGCGCGCCGTTCCGCGCTGGACAACGGCTTCACCGACGTCAACCGGTCGACGAAGAGCCGATACCCGGCGTCGGTCGGTACCCGCCCGGCGCTGGTGTGCGGCTGGGCGATCAGCCCGTCCTCTTCGAGGGAGACCATGTCGTTGCGGATGGTCGCCGGGGAGACACCGAGGTTGTGCCGTTCGGCCAGCGTCTTGCTGCCGACCGGCTCGTTGGTCTCGATGAAGTCCTCGACGATCGCACGCAGCACCGCGAGTTTGCGATCCTCGACCGACATGGGGCTCCCCTTCAGGTGGGCTGGTTACACCGAGCTTATGGCCCGCCGCGATATGGTGCGCTCCTGGCCGGAATGTCGGGCTGACCGCGGAGGGCGACCCAAGTTGATCTTCAAGGCGGTGCGCGAAGGGCGCCCCTACCCCGATCACGGGCTCTCGCCCCGCGATTGGGCCACGGTCGCGCCGCGTTCGGTACGCCTGGATCATCTGATCAGCACCAAACGCGAGCTGGCCCTGGACAAACTGCTCGACGAGGATTCGACCTTTTACGGTGATCTGTTCCCCCACGCCGTGCAATGGGGCGGCGAGATCTACCTCGAGGACGGCCTGCACCGGGCCCTGCGGGCCGCCTTGCAACAGCGCACCACGCTGCATGTGCGCGTGTTGGACCTCGACGAGCTCAAGCCCCGCACGCAGGTCGAGACCTAGCCGATCAGACGAGTTCGCGCACGACCGCATCGGCCATCAACCGCCCGCGCTGGGTCAGCACGATCCGTCCACCGACGAACGCGTCGTGCTCGACCAGCCCCCAGCGGATCAGCTGCGGAACCTTGAGCTGGGCCGCCTCGGACACGTCGAGCATTGACAAGCCCTCGCGGCGCCGGACGTTGAGCATGATCCGTTCCAGCTCCCGCGCGGGCGCCCCGAGCGTCTCTCGCCCCGCCCCCGGGCTCTGTCCGGCTTCGACCATGGCGGCGTAGCGGGCCGGGTGTTTGACGTTCCACCAGCGCACCCCGCCGATGTGGCTGTGCGCGCCCGGGCCGGCCCCCCACCAGTTCGCGTCGCCCCAGTACAACTCGTTGTGCCGGCACCGGGCCGCGGTCGAGGTGGCCCAGTTGGACACCTCGTACCAGCTATAGCCGGCGGCGGCCAGGGTCTCGTCGGCCTGGACGTAACGGTCAGCCGCCACGTCGTCGTCGGGCGCCTCGACGATCCCCTGAGCGACCTGACGGGCCAGCGCCGTGCCCTGCTCGACGACCAGGGCATAGGCACTGATGTGGTCGGGACCCGCGCCGATCGCCGCGTCGAGTGAGGCCTGCCAGTCCTCTTCCGTCTCTCGGGGCGTGCCGTAGATAAGGTCCAGGTTGACGTGCTCGAAGCCGGCCGCGCGCGCCTCGGCCACCACCTGTTCCGGCCGTCCCGGGCGATGCGTGCGGTCCAGCACCTCCAGTACGTGGGGCACCGCGGATTGCATGCCGACCGAGATGCGGGTGAAACCGGCCGTGCGCAGCCGCTGCAGGTAGGCCGGGGTCACCGACTCCGGGTTGGACTCGGTCGTGATCTCGACGTCGGGGGCGACGTCGAACAGTTCGCCGATCTCGCGGACGATCAGCCCCAGGTGCTCGGCCGGCAGCAGGGTCGGGGTGCCTCCGCCGAAGAAGATCGAGGACACCGTGGGCTCGCCGAAGCGCAGCACGTCTCGGGCCAGGCGCAGTTCGAGCAGCACCGCGTCGGCATAGCTGCCCTGGTTGGCGCTTTGCCCGAGTTCGGTCGACGTGTAGGTGTTGAAGTCGCAGTAGCCGCATCGAGTGGTGCAGAACGGCACGTGCACGTAGATCCCGAATGGGGTCTCGGTCAGATCGGCGAGCGCCGACCGGCTCAGCTGCCCGTCGGGCGGGGCGGGATCACCAATGGGCAGGGCGGAGGGCACGGCTCAAGTGTGCGTCACGCCAGCCGCACGGGCCGCGGGCCGTCAGCCGTCTCGTCGACGGCGTGTCGCAAGACCGCCTCGATCGCTCGCCGATCGGCCGAACTCAGGCCCGGATCGGGCGACCAGGCGAGCGCGACCGGTCCGGGCGGCAACCAGGACAGGTCACGCAGGACATCGGCCAACCCGTCCAGGTTCGGCGCGGCCCAGTCCGGCGCCTGGACCCGCTCGTACAGCGACCGAATGGCCGCACGGCGCGTGCTCATCGGCTGATGTCCACGCGTTGGAAGTGCTCGTAGTGATCGGCCGTGTAGTAATAGGTGCCGTCGCGGCCGGTGATGATCCGTCGACTGCCCCGGGTCGACGCGCCCGGCGTGGGCACCGTGTACTCGTGGTAGTAGCCGCTGGCCTGCTTGGGCAGCAGGTGCTCGTTGTTGTTGAAGACCACTCCGTCGTTGTTCGGGTAGGGGAACGGGCCGCCCTTCTGGATCAGGGCGACGGTCTGCGCCGCCTGCACCGGTAGGGAGGACAGGGCCACCGGCGCGGAGGTGGGCGACGCCGTGGCCGGATGGGTGGAGTGGCGCGTTGCGTTGATGCCGTACCCGATGCCGAGCACCGCCACCAGCGCCACGAGCGCGAGCAGCGGACGACGCACTCGGCTGCGGCCCACGGCCAGGACTCTATGTCGGCCCCAGCCCGGCATGCTTCGATCTGGGTATGAGTGACACCCTGCGGGCCGAGACGATCATGCTGGCCGCGACTGATGGCGATGAGATCCAGGCCTACCTGGCCCAGCCGCACGGCGACGCGCGGCGCGGCGGGGTGGTGGTGATCCATCACATGCCCGGCTACGACCGCTCGACCAAGGAGATCGTGCGGCGCATCGCCACGATGGGCTTCGACGCGATCTGTCCGAACCTCTACTGGCGCGACGCGCCCGACGCCGCGCCCGACGACGCGGCCGCGACCGCGCGGGCCAACGGCGGGGTACCCGATGCGCGGCTGCTGGCCGACGTCGGCGGCGCCGCGCGCTATCTTCGCGCGCTGCCCAGCTCGAACGGCAAGGTCGGCACGATCGGATTCTGCAGCGGCGGGCGACAAAGCGTCCTCGCCGGCTGCAACCTGGAGATCGACGCCGTCGTCGACTGCTACGGCGCCTTCGTCACCGGCACGCCGCCGGAGACGTTCCCCCTGAAGATCACCAACCTGGTCGACCAGTTGCCCAGCCTGTCCGGACCACTGCTGGGCCTGTTCGGCAACGAGGACGCCTACCCGTCACCGCAACAGGTCGACGAGCTCGAGCAGATCCTGAAGGACAACGGCAAGACGTACGAGATCCACCGCTACGACGACGCCGGACACGCGTTCTTCTCCCCCGACCGGCCCTCGTATCGGGTCGCCGCCGCCAACGACGGCTGGGAACGCATCGAGGCGTTCTACACCGCCCACCTCGGCCACTGACCATTTCCATCAGGAGGAGGACGTCATGTGCACCTACGCCACCGCGCACGCCGACATCGACGGCAGCGCCAAGGGCCCCGGCGGTTCGTGGTTCCACGTCACCGACGCCACCGTCTACTTCGACCACCCCGTGCACGCCCTGGCCGAGCACACGCTCAACATCGACTTCGGTGATCCGGCGCGCGGCCCGTCGGCCCGGGTCGCGGTCGAGCTCAGTGCCACCTCGGCCCGTGAGCTGCTCGCGGCCATCGAGGCGGCGTTGGCGAGCGCACCGGCCGAGCTGACCCACTGACGTCGGTAGGGTCGCGGCTATGCGTGCCGCCTACGCCGAGTCGCTCAGCGCCGAGGATCCGCTGTCGGGCCTGGTGATCGGTGATCGGCCCGAGCCCGAGACCCCCGCCGGGTGGAGCAAGATCGCTGTCAGGGCCGTCAGCCTGAATCACCACGACCTCTGGACGCTGCGCGGGGTCGGCATCACCGCCGACCGGCTGCCGATGATCCTGGGCTGCGATGTCGCCGGCGTCGACGTGGAGACCGGCGCCGAGGTCCTCGCCCACGCGGTGATCGCCTCCCCGGGCTGGCGCGGCGATGAGACCCTCGATCCGCAGCGCTCACTGCTGTCCGAGCGCCATCAGGGGTCGGCGGCCGAGTACGTCGTCGTCCCGACCCGGCAACCTGGTCGTCAAGCCGGCCGAGCTGTCCTGGGGTGAGGCCGCGTGCCTGCCGACGGCCTGGCTGACCGCCTATCGCATGCTGTTCAGCAAGGCCGGACTGCGGCCCGGGCAGACCGTCCTGGTGCAGGGCGCCTCCGGCGGCGTGGCCAGCGCGGCGATCATGCTGGCGCGGGCGGCCGGCTACCGGGTGTGGGCCGCTGCCCGCACCCCCGAGAAGCAGGAACGGGCCCGGCAGCTCGGGGCCCACGAGGCGTTCGCCACCGGTGCGCGGCTGCCCGAACGGGTGGACGTGGTGCTCGAGACCGTCGGCGAGGTCACCTGGTCGCACTCATTGAAGGCCCTCCGACCGGGCGGCAAGATCATCATCTCGGGCGCGACCACCGGGTCGAATCCCCCCGCCGACCTGTCGCGCATATTCTTCCTACAGCTACAGGTGATCGGCTCGACGATGGGGACACGGGACGAACTGGTCGACCTGCTGGCGTTTCTGGGCACGAGCGGCGTTCGGCCGTTGATCGACCGCACTATCCCGCTCGAGGACATCGCGCAGGGACTGTCCGCAATGGCCGGCGGCGAGCTCGTCGGCAAGATCGTCCTGGAGGTTTGATGAGCGATTCACTGGCCAACGACGAACTGGTCTTCCATCCCTGGTCGGCTCAGGGTCCGCGCACCGTGCCGGTCTTCACCGCTGGGGAGGGCAGTTGGCTGACCGACGAGGACGGTCGTCGCTACCTCGACTTCTCCTCGCAACTGGTGTTCACCAACCTCGGCCACCAGCACCCGCGGGTCGTGGCCGCGATCAAGGCCCAGGCCGATCGGCTCTGCACGGTGGCGCCCAACTACGCCAACGACGTGCGGGGCGAAGCGGCCCGGCTGATCACCGAGGTCGCCCCCGCGGGCCTGGGCCAGGTCCTGTTCACCACCGGCGGCACCGAGGCCAACGAGCACGCCACCCGGATGGCCCGCCAGTACACCGGCCGCCCGAAGTTGCTCTCGGCCTACCGCTCCTACCACGGGGCCACCGCCACCTCGATCCACCTCACCGGTGAGCCCCGGCGCTGGGCCAACGACACCGGCGCGGCGGCCGTGGCCCACTTCTTCGGTCCCTACCTCTACCGCTCGATGTTCGGGGCGAGCACGCCCGAGGAGGAGTCGCAGCGCGCGCTTGAGCACCTCGAGCAGGTGATCGTCATGGAGGGCGCGTCGACCATCGCCGCGCTCGTCCTGGAGTCGGTCGTCGGCTCGGCCGGGGTGTTGCCGCCGCCGCCGGGCTACCTGGCCGGGGTTCGGGAACTGTGCACCAAGTACGGCATTGTCTACATCGCCGACGAGGTCATGGTCGGCTTCGGCCGCACCGGCGAATGGTTCGGCTGCGACCTCGACGGGGTCGCCCCCGATCTGCTGACCTTCGCCAAGGGCGTCAACTCCGGCTACGTCCCCCTGGGCGGCGTGCTGATCAACGACGCGATCTATCAGACGTTCGTGGACCGGCCCTACCCCGGCGGGCTGACCTACTCCGGGCACCCGCTGGCCTGCGCGGCCGCGGTCGGGGCCATTTCGGCCACCCGCGACGAGCAGGTGGTGCCGGCCGCCAAGCGGCTGGGCACCGACATCCTCGGCCCGGGCCTGCGGGAGTTGGCGGCCAAGCATCCGAGCGTCGGCGAGGTGCGCGGCGTCGGCGCCTTCTGGGCAGT
The DNA here is from genome assembly GCA_963828015.1 of uncultured Actinomycetes bacterium. Taxonomy (GTDB): domain Bacteria; phylum Actinomycetota; class Actinomycetes; order Mycobacteriales; family Jatrophihabitantaceae; genus CAVPUA01. The sequence continues at coordinate 102,292 of CAWHCD010000005.1, read as the reverse complement.
GGAGTTCGTGCGCGACCAGCAGACCCGCGAACCGCTCGTCCCCTATGCGGCGGCCGGTCCGGCCAATGCCCCGATGCGCGGCCATCAACGCCGCGGCCGTCCAGGCCGGCCTGCTCGTGCTTCCGGTCGGGCAACCGGATCCACATCGCACCCCCGCTGAACCTCTCCGACGAGGACGCGGCCGAGGGGCTGCGCCGCCTGGGCACGGTGCTGACCGTCGCGGACGCCCAGCTTTGAGCATGTTCGAGCTTGGCAACGACGGTCCCCGCACCATTCTGGTCGGCGTCGACGGCAGCGAGACCTCGCTGCGGGCGGCCGCCTACGCCGCGGGGTTGGTGCGCCGCCAGCACGCCCGACTGGTCGTGCTCTACGTCCGCACGACCGGCATCGCGGCGAGCCGGCCCGAGACCCTCGTCGGCGCCCGCGAGGCCCAGAACGACGTGTTCGCCGAACTGCAGCACGAGGTCGACGAGGGCGCGAAGCGGCTCGGGATCAACGTCGAGCTCGTCGATCGCGAGGGCAATCCCTATACAGAGCTGGTGAAACTGGCCGGCGAGCTCAAGGCCGACGCGGTGGTGGTGGGTGCCTCCAGCAGCGCCGGGCATCGCCTGGTCGGGTCGCTGGCCGTGCACCTGGTCAAGCTGGCCCGCTGGCCCGTGACCGTCGTCCCGCTGAGGCTGCGGGTTGCCTCTTGGCCGAGTCGACCTCTCGCCGGTCGACAACGCGGCGATGAACGCCTCCTGCGGCACCTCGACCCGGCCGACCATCTTCATCCGCTTCTTGCCTTCCTTCTGCTTCTCGAGCAGCTTGCGCTTGCGGGTGATGTCACCGCCGTAGCACTTGGCCAGCACGTCCTTGCGAATCGCGCTGATGTTCTCGCGCGCGATCACCCGCGACCCGATCGCGGCCTGGATCGGCACCTCGAACTGCTGGCGCGGGATCAGCTTGCGCAGCTTGCCGGTCATCGACGTGCCGTAGCCGTAGGCCTTGTCCTTGTGGATGATCGCCGAGAACGCGTCGACCGGCTCGCCCTGCAGCAGGATGTCGACCTTCACCAGGTCACCGAGCGCCTCGCCGGCCTCCTCGTAGTCCAGGCTGGCGTAGCCGCGGGTGCGCGACTTCAGCTGGTCGAAGAAGTCGAAGATGATCTCGCCGAGCGGCAGCGTGTAGCGCAGCTCGACCCGGCTCTCGGACAGATAGTCCATGCCGAGCAGCGATCCCCGCCGCTCCTGGCACAGCTCCATGATCGCGCCGATGTACTCGCTCGGCGCGATGATCATCGACTTGGCCACCGGCTCGTAGATCTCGGCGATCTTCTGCCCGGACGGCCAGTCCGAGGGGTTGGTGACGATGTGCTCGGTGCCGTCCTCGAGCACGACCCGGTAGACGACGTTGGGCGCGGTGCTGATCAGGTCGAGGTCGAACTCCCGCTCCAGGCGATCGCGCGTGATCTCCAGGTGCAGCAGGCCGAGGAAGCCGCAGCGGAAGCCGAAGCCGAGCGCGGCGCGAGGACTCCGGCTCGAACACCAGCGCCGCGTCGTTGAGCCGCAGCCGGTCCAGCGCATCTCGCAGCACCGGGATAGTCCGAACCGTCGAGCGGATAGAGCCCGGAGTAGACCATCGGCTTCGGGTCGCGGTACCCGCCCAGCGACTCAGCCGCCGGCTTGGCCTGATCGGTCACCGTGTCGCCGACCCGGGACTGCCGGACGTCCTTCACCCCGGTGATCAGGTAGCCGACCTCGCCCACGCCCAGGCCCTTGGTCGGCACCGGCTCGGGCGAGATCACGCCGATCTCGAGCAGCTCGTGCACGGCCCCGGTCGACATCATCTTGATGCGCTCGCGCGGCGTGAACTGACCGTCGATCACCCGGATGTAGGTGATCACGCCGCGGTAGATGTCATAGACCGAGTCGAAGATCATCGCCCGCGGCGGGGCGTCGGGCTGGCCCACCGGCGCCGGAATCTCGCGGCAGATCAGGTCGAGCAGGTCATCGACACCCTGCCCGGTCTTGGCGCTCACCCGCAGCACGTCGTCGGCCTCGCAGCCGATGATGTGGGCGATCTCGGCCGCGTAACGCTCGGGCTGCGCCGCCGGGAGGTCGATCTTGTTGAGCACCGGAATGATGTGCAGGTCGTTCTCCAGGGCCAGGTACAGGTTGGCCAAGGTCTGGGCCTCGATGCCCTGCGCGGCGTCGACGAGCAACACCGCCCCCTCGCAGGCGGCCAGTGAACGCGAGACCTCGTAGGTGAAGTCGACGTGGCCCGGAGTGTCGATCATGTGCAGGACGTGCTCGACGCCGGTCTCGCGGCTCGTCCACGGCATCCGCACGTTCTGCGCCTTGATCGTGATGCCGCGCTCGCGCTCGATGTCCATGCGGTCCAGATACTGCGGCTTGGCCGAGCGGGCATCGACGACCCCGGTCAACTGCAGCATGCGATCGGCCAGCGTCGACTTGCCGTGGTCGATGTGCGCGATGATGCAGAAGTTGCGAATGATCGCGGGATCGGTGCGTTGGGTCACGGTCTACTTTCGCCACGGTGCGGGGTTGTCCCCAATTCTCGCACGGGACCCGGACCCGGCGGGTCATCTGCAAAGATGGCCGCCATGACCAGCCCCGACCCCCGCGCCGTCACCACGTTTCGCCTGCCCGCCGCCGAGTTGCACGTAGGGGACCTGGTGAACCTCTCACCCGGCGAGGACGACTGGCAGCAGGTGCTCGCGGTGTACGCGCAGGTCTCCGATGTCCCCTCCGACGAGAGCGAACTGCGCGACTTCGTGGCCCAGCTGGACGGGCGGTACGTGCTGGTCGAGGTCACCGATGTCGCGCCGGTCGACGATCCGGTCTATCTCGGCGCCGACGGCACCCCGCTGACCATCGGGAGCTCCGACGGGGAGGACCAGAACGTGGCCGACCTGATCAGCACCGAGGATGGCGTCCGGCGCTTCGTCTATACCCGCTTCGAGCTGGTGACCTCGCGCTGACACCGGCCGCTGCGCCCGGATTTGAGGGCGAGACGCTCGCGCTGGTAGCCTGGCGAGGTTGCGCGCGCCCACTCGACGCCGCAGATCCTCACTGACATCGAACTAGAAGGCTCACTTCGTGGCGAATATCAAGTCCCAGATCAAGCGCATCGGCACCAACGAGAAGGCTCGGCTGCGCAACAAGAGCGTCAAGTCCTCGCTCAAGACGGCGATCCGTCAGTTCCGCGACGCCGCGGCGTCGGGCGACAAGGAGAAGACGCTCGTCGCCCTGCAGGTTGCTTCGCGCAAGCTCGACAAGGCCGCCAGCGCCGGCGTCATCCACGCCAACCAGGCCGCCAACAAGAAGTCCGCGATGTCGCTGCAGGCGAACGCGCTCTAGAACCGCACCGCACAACGCAACCGCGCGCCCTCGGGCAGCGCGGTTGTTTTGTTTCAGGCCACGGTTGGCGTCAGCGCGCTGGTCAATGCCTGCACCAGGCTCACCCCGGCGTCCATGGACGTCTGATGGCGGGTGAATACGGCCAGGAGTAACTGCTGCCCATCGACGGTCACCACGCCGACACTGTTCACCGCCCACAGGCCGTCGTCGTCCTCACCGGCACCGTTGGAGTTGTCGATCGAGAGCCAGCCGTTCTTGTTGGCGAAGGCGCTCCCGGCATCGGCCACCACCCCTACCCCCCAGCGCTGGTCGCTCTCCACGTGGGTCATCAGGTTCAGGATGTAGGCCCGTGAGGCCGCGTTCAGCGGCGAGTCCGCGTCGACCAGATTGCCCAGCAGCTTCAGGTAGTCCGATCCGCTCGTCGTCGTGAAGGTCGGGTCGGTGCGACCGACCACGGTGTTGGTCATCCCGAACGTCGCCGCGGCGGCGGTGAGCGCGGCCGAGCCGCCCGCCGCGAGAAAGAGGTCATAGCCGGCGGCATTGTCGCTCTCCTCGATCATCGGCACCGCTTCGGCCTGCTGGGATTGGGTCAAGCCGCCGCTGTCCTGCTCGTTGAGCAACAGGGTCTCGAGGACGAAAAGCTTGTAGTCACTCGCGGTCCACATGCCCGAAGTCGCGCCGGCGGCGAAGGTGGCGCCGGTACTGACGTTGAGCGCGGCCACCGAGACCGCATCGGCCGGTTGGGACGCGATCAACGCCGCGACGGCCGCCCCCGCGCTCTGTACCGCTCGCGCCTGCACGGCCGCAGCCGAACGGGCACTGGTGGCACTGCTGGTGGCGGCCGGCGTGCTGACGCTGGAGGGGCTGCTGCTGGCGCTGGCGGCTGGAGCGGCCGACGCGACGCCGGCCGCCGTCGATGTGGGTGCCGACGACGACGCGCACGCCACGACGGTGACCGACACGAGCATCCCTACTGCTGCGGCCGCGACCCACCGGCGGGGAGATCGCGAAACGGCCACATATCAAGACTTACGGGGCATCCTGGGCGGATGGCGTGACCAGCCCCGGTACGGGCGAAGGGTCAGCTGGGCATTCGAGCAGTGCGCGTTGCGGCTCAGCGCAACGCGCGCGCTCGGGCCAAGCGTGCCAACGCTCGCTCCAGCGCGTAATCGGCGCTGGCGGCCACGCCCTTGACGTCGGCGTTGAGCTCGGCGACGACGACCAGGGCCCGCCGCAGGCCGGGCTCACTCCAGTGGCGGCCCTGGGACTGGGCCCGGCGGATCTTCCAGGGCGGCATGCCCAGACGCGGGGCCAGTTCGTTCGGATTGCCGCGCCCGGCCCCGTTCACGCGGGCGATCGAGCGGACGCCATCGGCCAGGGCGTCGGCGATGACAACCTGCGGCACGCCGACGGCCAGCGCCCAGCGCAGCGCTTCCAGGGCCTTTCCGGTGTCGCCGACGACGGCCAGGTCGGCCACCGCGAAACCGCTGACCTCGGCCCGGCCCCGGTGGTACTCGGCAACGACGTCAACCCCGACGCTGCCGCCGGAGTCACTGACCAGCTGCGCCGATACGGCCGCCAACTCGCGCAGATCGCTGCCCACCGAGTCCAGCAGTGCGGCCGCGGCTTCGGCACTGATCGTCCCGCCGGCCCGGCGAACCTCGGTCCGAATGAAGTCCAGCCGTTCCTCGGGCCGGGTCAGTTTGGCGCAGCTGATCTGGCTCGCACCGCTCCGGCGGGCCAGCTCGAGCACCGCCTTGCCCTTCGCCCCACCGGGATGGGTCAGGACCACGGTGACGTCCTCGGCCGGCACGAGCTGCTCGAGCGCCTCGATGGCCGGCGCGGACAGGTCCTGGGCGGAGGAAATGACCAGCAATCGACGACCACCGAACAGCGATGGGCTGAGCAACTCGTACAGCTCGTTGGCCTCGAGCCCCGCCCCGGTCCGCTCGGAGACCTCGCTGTCGGGGTCGACCCGGCGGGCCTGGGCCGTTGCCTGCTCAACGCCCCGGGCGATGAGCAGTTCCTCATCGCCGAGGAGCAGGACCATCGGCGCCAGGGCGATATCGCTGGGGGCCGACATGGTCCTCATCCTGGCACGCGGTGGTGACCGGGGTCCGAGCGTGACCGACGTCTCTAATAACCGGAGCCACGGCCTCCGGTACGGGCGTACCCTGGTAGATAAGCGGAGAGCAGACCTCCGCATAGATCGTGAAGGGAACCACCGTGTCAACCACACTTACCGACGAGGTGGCACTGACCCCCGTGCCCACGGGCGTCTCTACCAACCCCCACCACACCAAGCGGTGGCTCATCCTGGGCGTCCTCGCGATGGCGCAGCTGATGGTCGTACTCGACTCCACCGTCGTGAACATCGCCCTGCCGACGGCGCAGAGCGCGTTGCACTTCTCCGACGCCGACCGGCAGTGGATCGTCACCGCCTACTCGCTGGCGTTCGGCAGCCTGCTGCTGATCGGTGGGCGGCTGGCCGACCTGGTCGGGCGTAAGCGGATCTTCCTGACCGGGCTGGCCGGTTTCGCGGTGGCCTCGGCGGTCGGCGGTGCGGCCACCGGCTTCACCATGCTGGTCATCGCCCGCGCCGTTCAGGGTGGCTTCGCGGCTCTGCTCGCTCCGGCGGCCTTGTCGCTGCTGACCACAACATTCACTGAGACCAAGGAACGGGCCAAGGCGTTCGGCATCTACGGCGCGGTGGCCGGTTCGGGAGCGGCCGTCGGGCTGCTCCTGGGTGGTGTGCTGACCGAATACGCATCCTGGCGCTGGACGATGTACGTCAACCTGATCTTCGCTGTCGGCGCGTTCATCGGCGGTGCGCTGCTGCTGCGCCACTACGTCTCCGAGACCCGGCCGCGGCTGGATTGGCCCGGAACGATCAGCGTCTCGGCCGGCCTGTTCGCGATCGTCTACGGGTTCGCCCACGCCGAGACGGCCGGGTGGCACAACTCGGCCACCATCGGGTTCCTGCTCGGCGGCGTCGCGCTCGTGGGGTTGTTCCTGTTCATCGAGACCCGCTCGCCCGCCCCGTTGCTACCTCTGCGGATCCTGCGGGACCGCAACCGGGGCGGGGCCTACTTCGCCATGTTCACCTCGGCCGCGGGCATGTTTGGCGTGTTCCTCTTCCTGACGTACTACCTGCAGGCGGTCCGGCACTTCAGCGCGGTGGAGACGGGCGTGGCCTTCCTGCCGATGGTCGCGATGCTGATCACCGCGAGCACGTTGGTGACCACGTTGCTGTCCGGGCGGGTCAGCCCGCGCATCATGATGCCGGCCGGCATGCTGTCCGCCGCCGCCGGAATGCTGATCCTCACCCAGCTGCACGTGGGCACCAGCTTCGCACTGACGATCCTGCCCGCCACGATGCTGGTCGGGATCGGGCTGGGCACGATCTTCTCGACCGGGTTGAGCGTGGCCACCCTCGGGGTCGCGCCCGAGGATGCCGGGGTCGCGTCGGCCACGGTCAACACGATGCAGCAGATCGGGGCTTCGGTCGGCACCGCCCTGCTGAACACACTGGCCGCCTCCGCCGCGGCGGCATTCGCCGCCGCCCACGTTCACAACCCGGCCGTGGCCCAGCTGGCCGCGGTGCACAGCTACGGCGTGGCCTTCCGCTGGTCGGCGGCCATCTTCATCGTCGGGGCCGTGGTGGCCGCATCGCTCCTGCGCTCCGGAGTGCCGGCGATCGAGCGCGATTCCGAGAACCTGGCCGTACTCTGAGCCGCAACGTCCGCGCACGGGGTCCGGTGGGGAGAGAGTCCGACCATGGCAGTTGAGGCGGCCATCGCCCGGCCACCGCGCAAGGACGCGGTCCGCAACCGCGAACTGCTCATCGAGGCCGCGCGCGTGGTCTTTGCCCGCCGCGGCCTCGAGGCCAGCCTGGACGAGGTCGCCAAGCAGGCCGGATTGGGCGTCGGCACCGCGTACCGCCACTTCGCGAACAAGTACGAACTCGCCTCGGCGCTGATGCAGCAGACGATCGACACCATCGTGGCGCTCGTCGACGAGGCGCTGCAGATCGAAGATGCCTGGTCGGGCCTGGTCTATTTCCTCGACAGTGCGATGCGGGTGCAGGCCGAGGACCGCGCGCTGCGCGAGGTGATGCTCGGCATCCATGATCAGCAGAAGATGGAGCAGATCAACAATCGGCTGATGGGTCCGGTCGGGGAGTTGTTGCGCCGAGCTCAGCAGGCCGGCGCAGTGCGCGCTGATGCTGACCCCACCGATCTCGGTTTCATCATGGGCATGTTGGGTACGGTCGTCGACATGGCCGGTGAGGCCGCACCCGAACTCTGGCAGCGCTACCTGAACCTGATGCTGAGCGGACTGCGTCCCGGCGGCACCCCCCTCGGACCGCCCGCGCTGAGCCAGGACGAGTTCCGCGACGCGATGACCAACCACAAGCTGATGCCGACCGAGTCGGCCCGGTTGCGGTCGTAGCAGGCCGCTCAGCCGGGGCTGCTGGCCCGAACGCCGCGAGCGACCACCCGCAGCTGCCCGCCACTGTTGGTTACGGCGACATCGCCGTCGCGGTCGGTGCGCCGGGTGGGTAGTCCCAGCCGGGCCAGCTCGGAGATCAGCAAGGGCGAGGGAAGTCCGTAGTCGTTGTTCGCGCCCACCGAGATGATCCCGACCTGCGCATGCACCGCGGCTAGGAAGGCCGGGTCGGAATACGCGCTGCCGTGATGCGGGACCTTGAGCACGTCGGCGCGGACATCGGTGCCGGAATCCAGCACCGATTGTTGGGCCTCGACCTCGGCGTCGCCGGAGAGCAGGATCGTCCGCCCGCCGACCGTGGCCCGGATGATCAGCGAGGAGTTGTTCGGGTCCGAGCGCGTCCCCCGAAAGGGCGCCTTGGGGGCGAGGTACTCCAAGCGCACGGCTCCCACGGTGACCGTCGATCCGACCGGGGCCGCGCCGATCGGCAACCCGTGTGCGCGCAGTGTCTTGGCCACCAGGTCCACGCCCGTGCTCGGCAGTGCCAATGGTCCGGTCAGCACCTGATGCACCGTGCGGCCCTCGAAGACGCCACCGATGCCACCGACATGGTCGAGGTGGTAGTGGCTGAAGATCAACAGCGGGACGTCGGTGATGCCGAGGTCGTCCAGGCACCGGTTCATCGACACCGGATCCGGGCCGGCGTCGATCACGACCGCGCTGTGTGGGCCGGCCGGTAACACCAGTCCGTCGCCCTGACCGACGTCGCAGGCCACGAAGATCCAACCGGGCACCGGCCACCCGGACGTCACGGCCCGCACCGGAAGCTGCACGACGACGATCACGACCGCCGCGACCGCCAGCAACCGCCGCGGGCCGGCCCGCGCGGCCAGCCGGAGCACCGCCACGACCACACCCACCAGGGCGAGCGCACCGACCGAACCACTCGGCCACGGGATCGTCGCCCCGTGCAACCCCCCGAAATAGTCGGCCACCATGATCAACCAACGGCACGGCCACCCGGCCAGCTGAGCCAGCGCCGATCCCGCACCCAGACTGATCGGAGCCACCCGCGCCGCGGCGAAGCCGAGCAGCGTCGTCACCGCCACCACCGGCTCGGCCAGCAGGTTGGCCGGGATCGCGACCAGACTGACCCGGCCGGAGATCGACGCGATAACCGGCGCCGTGACGATGTTGGCCGCGGCGGCCACGGCCAATGGTTCAGCGATGCCCCGCGGAATGTGCCGACGCCGCAAGGCCAAGGCCCACCCCGGGGCGATCAGCAACAGCGCTCCCGTCGCCAACACCGACATCGTGAAGCCGTTGTCGACCGCGAGCTGCGGCTGCCACACCAGCAACGCGATCACGCTCGCGGCCAGGGCGGGCAAGACCTGTCGTTCGCGACCGCTCGCCAACCCGAACAGCATGATGGCCGCCATGAACGCCGCCCGCAGCACGCTGGGTGAGGGGCGGGCCACCACCACGAACGCCACCAGGACCAGCAACCCGACACCGGCCCGCACCCTCGGCCCGGCCCGGGCCTGCCGCATCAACAACAGCACCGCGCCGACCACGATCGCGCAGTTGGTTCCGCTGACAGCCACCAAGTGGGTGAGGCCGGCGATCCGAAACCGTTGCGCGAGCACCGGGTCGAGGTCGCGGGTGTCGCCGTCGACCAGCCCGGGCAGCAGGCCGGCCGGCTGGCGCGGCAACGTCGCGCTGGCCTGACGCAGCGACTCGCGGACCCGCCCAGCACCGCGCTGCCACCAGGGCGGTTGGCCCACCAGCTCCGGGGCGTCCTCGGCCACCAGCACCGCCTGCAGCAACCCGTTGCCCAGTGGCGGCTGGAGAGTGCCGTCCAGGTGCACGCGTTGCCCGGGCAATACATCGGTCCACGCTCCCGCCGGCCCGAGGATCAACACCGACCCCGACACCCGCACCGTCCGGCCGGCGACCATCGCGGACCTCAGATGGGCGTCGATGGCCATCCGCGGCGACCCGGCCACCCCCTTCGCGGTGAGCAGCCGCGGATCGGCGGTGACGGTCAGCTCGGCAGTCACCGCAGCGCGCGCTCGGGCGAGCGTGGTCAGCGGCCCCGACGAGGCCCGGTGCAGGCGGGCGGACAGCGGGGCCAGCGCCAGCACGGCGCAGAACGCGGCCAGCGCGACCGATGCGGCGATCGGGCCAAGGCGGGCGACCAAACCGAGGGCGAGCAGGCCCAGGACGCCGATGACCAGCGCGGCGATCAACGTCCATCGCGCGCCCTGCCCGAGGGCGGTGGCGACGGCCAGCCAGGCGGCCCCGGCACCGACGGCCAACCGGAAGTCGGTCGCCGGTGCGGCCACCACGACCGGGGTGGCAGTCATACCGTCACCAGCCCGCGAAGGTCGGCGAACTTTGCCGTCCCGATGCCGCTCACCTCACGCAGTTGATCGATCGAATCGAACCGGCCGTGTGCGGTGCGCCAATCGATGATGTGTTGCGCGAGCACCGGACCGACACCGGGCAGCGCATCGAGCTCCGTGATGGATGCGGTGTTGAGGTCGACCGGTCCCGTCGCGGCCGCACCGCCGGATCCGACCGGGGCGGCCGGCGCCCCCGCCACCCCGACCGCCAACTGCTGCCCATCGGAGACCTTCGCGGCGAGATTCAACGTGCTCAGATCGGTGCCGGGAACGGCCCCGCCGGCGGCCTGAATCGCGTCGTACACGCGCGAACCCGCCGGCAGCCGATAGATACCGGGCGACCGGACGAGGCCGACGACATCGACCACCAGCACCGGCGCAGCCGAGGTGGCCGAACTACTCGCCGAGCTGCCGCCTGCACTCGCCGTCGAGCGCACGGCCGAGTCCGACGCCATCGGCGCGGCTATGGCGGAGGCCGAGGGGCGCGCGGAGAACACCCACCAGCCGGCGACGAGTGCGGCCACCATCGCCACCACTCCCATCGCCACTGCACCGCGTACCCCGGGATCGAAAGACCAGCCGCGGCGCCGGGTCGCGGTGGCCAGCCGGTCCCCTAGCCGCTGCAGCACGGACATCCGGTCCGGTGGGACCCGCTCGACGGAGGTGGTCTCAGCTCCACCCTCGGGCTCGAGCAGGCCAAGAGCCCGGCGCGCGATTCGCGCTCGTTCCCCCGGCCGGGCAGCTCGGATCCTGACCGCACGGCTCGACGTTAGGAATACGGCCGCGGGTTCGTGGCTCGTGACCGACCGGATGTGGACGACCTCGAAGCCTGTGGATGACAGACTTTCCTCGTGGGCCGCCTGGATATCCTCCGCCGCAGCCCGCACGGCACCGACGCCCGACGCACCGCCGCCGCCGATCCGGCCGTCCTCGCCTCGGCGTTTGCCCTCGTGCTGGTGATGGCCTATCTGCTCGCGCCCACGATGGGTGTGGACCTGTCCGCGCAGCTGGCCCGGGCCGACTTCGCCCGCCACGATCCGCTGACCCCGGTCGACCTGCGCTGGTTCGGCGGTACCTTCGCCTACGGCTACTCGTTGTGGGTGCCGGCCGTGGCGGGCCTGGTCGGCGCCGAACTGCTCGGGGCGATCGCCGCTGTCGTCGGCACCTGGTTCTTCACCCGCTTGCTGCAGGCCGTCAAGGCCCGGCGACCGCTGGCCGGCGGTCTCGCGGCGGCGTTCTGCCAGGCCGCGAACCTCGTCGAGGGGCGGGTCGCCTTCGGCGTCGGCCTGGCCTGCGGACTCGGCGCTCTGCTCGCCCTGCAGCGGGGCCGGCGTACCGCAATGGTCATCGGCGCCGTGCTCACGGGCGCGGCCAATCCGGTGGCCGCGCTGCTGCTGTGGCTGTGCGCGGCAGTGGCCGCGGTGCACCGTCGCTGGGTCGACGCCGCGCTTCTCGTAGTCGGCAGCGGCCTTCCCTTGCTGGTCATCTCCGGGGTGTTCAGCGACGGTGGAAACGAGCCGTTCGGGCGATCGGACTTCGGCCACGCGCTGGTCGCCTCGATCCTGGTCGCCCTCGTGATTCCCCTGCGCTACAAGGCGATTCGCATCGGGGCGGTACTCGGGATCGTCTTTGTCAGCGCGGCCTACTTCGTCCACTCACCCGTCGGCAGCAACGCGACCCGGCTCTCGCTGCTGTTCGCGATCCCGTTGGTGATCGCGCTCGTGGAGTTCCGTCGACCGGTGACCATCGCGATCATCGCGATCGCCGTGGTGGTGCAGCTTCCGCTCACCGTGGGCACCCTGCGAGACGCCGGGGCACCAGCGACCACTGCGTCCTACTACCAGCCGCTACTGGCCGAGATAGGTGCGCGCGGCCCGATCACCGGGCGAGTCGAGATCCCGGAGATGGTCGGGCATTGGGACGCCTATTTCGTGGCCCGGTCGGTGCCGATCGCCCGCGGGTGGCTGCGGCAGGTCGACACGGACCTCAACGGTCCAGTGTTCTACCAGCAGGGCCCGACCGCGGCTAGTTACCGGGGCTTCCTCGACACCAACGCGGTCGAGTACGTGGCCGTCCCCGACGCCCGGCTGTCGACGTTCGGGCAGCGCGAGGCCACGGCCATCCCGACGTTCAGCTACCTGTCCCCGGTGTGGAGCAACGCCCACTGGACGCTTTACGCCGTCGCGCAGTCGGTGCCCATCGTCGCCGCGCCGGCGACGCTGACCGGCTACACCGCCAGCCAGCTCCTCATTACCGCACCGCCGCACACGACGGTGGCCATCAATCTCCGATGGTCGCGGTGGCTGACCGTGAACACCGGCTGTCTACGACAGGACGGGAAGCACGCCGCGCTAGAGACCGGGCCGGCCACCCGCTACGTCGTCGGATCCACCCTCGTCGGGGCGCATCACTGCTAGACCACCGAGCGAACTAGCGGCGGACGACGACCGTCGCGACCATGCCCGGACCAAGGTGCGCGCCGACCACCGCGCCGACCTCGGAGGTGTAGAGCTCACCGAGCAGCGGCATGTCGGCCCGCAGGCGGTCGGCCAGTTCGAGCGCGCGCGGGCCGGCGTCCAGGTGCTGCACCGCGACATCGGCCGGTCCCCCGCCGGCCGCATCGATCGTGCGCTGCGCCAGGCGCACCAGCGCCTTGGACGACGTACGCACCTTCTCCGCCAGCGCGATGTGACCGTTCACCATGTGCAGCAGGGGCTTTACCGCCAACGACGTGCCCAGCAGCGCGGTGGCCGCACCGATGCGCCCGCCCCGCCGCAGATAGTCCAGGTTGTCGACGTAGAACGTCGAGGTCGTCCGGTCGATCGCGGCGATCGCCGCGTCCTGCACCTGCGACGCCGTTGCGCCCGCCGCCGCGGCCGCCGACGCGGCCAGCACCGCGAAGCCGAGCGCCATGCCGGTCGATCCGGAGTCGACGACCCGAACGGTGCCGAACGGAAAGTCCTCAGCGGCCAACCGGGCCGACTCCCAGGTGCCCGACAACGCGGCGGCCAGATGCACCGACACCACCGATGTCGCTCCGGCGTCGAGTGCGGCCCGATAGGCGGCCACGAACTGGGCCGGCGCCGGCCGCGACGTAGTGACCTGTATTCGATTGCGTAAGGCTTTGGTCACCTGGGCCGGCGTGACGTCGACGCCTTCGACACCCTCGCGATCGCCGATCGAGACCCGCAGCGGCACGACCACCGCTCCCCCGACCAGCTCCGTCGGCAGGTAGGAGGTCGAGTCGGTGACGACCGCGACGCTCATGTCAGACGACGAAGTTGACGAGGCGGCCCGGCACGACGATCACACGCTTGGCGTCTCGACCGTCCAGCGCGGCGATGACGCGGGCCTCGCTGCGCGCCGCGGCCTCCATCGCCTCACGGTCCGCATCGGCGGGCATAGTCATCACTACCCGCACCTTGCCGTTGACCTGCACCGGGATCTCGAGCGTGTCGTCGACGAGCAGCGCCGGATCCGCGACCGGGAAATCGGTCCAGGCCAGCGACTCGGCGTGGCCGAGCTTGCTCCACAACTCCTCGGCGATGTGCGGGGCCAGCGGGGCCAGCATCAGCACCACCGGCTCGACCAGCGCGCGCGGCGCCCCGCCGTGCGGATAGGCCGCGGTGATCGAGTTGTTCAGCTCGGTCAGACGGGCCACCGAGGTATTGAAGCGCAGGTTGTCATAGCCCTCGCGCACGGCATGGATGGCCCGGTGCAGTTCGCGACTCTGCGCCAGGGACAGCTCGGCGTCCGATACGTGCACCTCGCCGGTCTGCTCATCGATCACCGTGCGCCAGATGCGCTGAAGCAGCCGATACGGGCCGACGATCGCCTTGGTGTCCCACGGACGCGACGTGTCGAGCGGGCCGCTGAACATCTCGAACAACCGCAACGTGTCGGCGCCGTACTCCAGGTAGAGCTCGTCCGGGGTGACCGCGTTCTTCAGCGACTTGCCCATCTTGCCGTAGCTGCGCTGCACCGGCCGGCCGTCGAAGAAGAACTGCCCGTCACGCTCTTCGACCTGCGTCGCCTCGACGTACACCCCGCGCTCGTCGGTGTAGGCATAGGCCTCGACATAGCCCTGGTTCACCAGCTTGTGGAACGGCTCGGAGCTGGACAGGTAACCCAGATCGAAAAGCACCTTGTGCCAGAAGCGCGCGTAGAGCAGGTGCAACACGGCATGTTCGACGCCACCGACGTAGAGCCCGACCCCGCCCAGCGGACGCTCGGCGGTGGGTCCCATCCAGTACCGCTCGACCGCGGGGTCGACGAAGACCTCGGAGTTGGTCGGATCGAGGTAGCGCAGTTCGTACCAGCAGGAACCGGCCCAGTTGGGCATCGTGTTCGTCTCGCGGCGGTACTCCCGTGGCCCGTCGCCCAGGTCCAGGGTCACCGTCACCCAGTCATCCAGCCGACCCAGGGGCGGCTCGGGCGTCGATTCGGCGTCCTCGGCCGGAAAGGACTTCGGGGAGAAGTCGTCGGTCGGTGGCAGTTCGATCGGCAGCAGCGACTCGGGCACGGCGATCGGCAGGCCGGTCTCGTCGTAGACGATCGGGAAGGGCTCACCCCAGTAGCGCTGCCGCGAGAACAACCAGTCCCGCAAGCGATAGGTGGTCGCGCCGCGCCCATGCCCACGTTCGGCCAGCCAGGCGATCGTGCGCGCCTTGGCCTCGGCCACGCCCAGCCCGTTGAGGTCCAGCCCGTCCGCGTTCGCTGAGTTGATCGCCGGACCGTCACCGGTGAAGGCCGCGCCATCGAAATCAGCCGGCGGGGCCACGGTGCGGATGACCGGCAACTCCAGGGAGGCGGCGAAGTCCCAGTCCCGCTCGTCCTGCGCGGGCACGGCCATGATCGCGCCAGTGCCGTAGCCCATCAGGACGTAGTCGGCGACGAAGACCGGGATCGCGGCGCCGTTCACCGGATTGATCGCGAATGACCCCGTGAACACACCGGTCTTGTCCTTCGCGGCCCCGGTCTGGCGTTCCAGATCCGAGCGACCGGCGACAAAGGCCCGGTAGGCCGCGATGGCAGCGGCCGGGTCCGGGTGACCGCCCGTCCAGGCGGACACCGTGGCGTCCGGCCACGCGGCCGTGGTCAGCGCGTCGACGAGCGGGTGCTCGGGCGCCAGGACCATGTAGGTCGCCCCGAACAACGTGTCGGGACGGGTCGTGAAGACCTCGATCGCGCCGGCGGGCGAGGCGAAGCTGACGTGGGCCCCGGTCGACTTGCCGATCCAGTTGCGCTGCATCGCGCGCACTTTTTCCGGCCAGTCGATGTGGTCGAGGTCGGCGACCAGGCGATCGGCGTAGGCGGTGATGCGCATCATCCACTGGGCCAGCGGGCGCCGAAAGACCGGGAAGTTGCCCCGCTCGCTGCGGCCGTCGGCGGTGACCTCCTCATTGGCCAGCACCGTGCCCAGCCCGGGGGCCCAGTTGACCAGCGACTCGGCCCGGTAGGCCAGGCGATGGTTGTCGATGACCTGCCGGCGCTCGATGTCGGTGAGATCGACCCAGGGACGATCGAACGGGTTCGTGCCGGCGGCCGGCGTCAGGGTGCCGTCGGCCAGCCCGGCGATCAGTTCCTCGATCGGGCGAGCCCGGTCGAGGGCGGTGTCGTACCAGGAGTTGAAGATCTTCAGAAAGATCCACTGCGTCCACCGGTAGTACTCGGGGTCCGTGGTGGCGAACGTGCGTCGACGGTCATGACCCAATCCGAGCCGGATCAGCTGCCGGGTGAAGACCTCGATGTTGGCGTCGGTGGTTACCTTCGGGTGCTGACCGGTCTCGATCGCGTACTGCTCGGCCGGCAACCCGAAGGCGTCGAAGCCCATCGTGTGCAAGACGTTGGAACCGCACATCCGCAGATAGCGGGCGAAGACATCTGTGCCTATATAGCCCAGCGGGTGACCGACGTGCAGCCCGCTGCCGGAGGGGTAGGGGAACATGTCGGCGATGTAGGCCTGCGGGCGGATCGCCACCCGGTCGAAGCCCTCGGCCAGTGGGCCGGCCGGGTTGGGCGCGTTGAAGGTGCCGTCGTCCTGCCAGCGCTGCTGCCAGCCGGTCTCGATGGCGTCGGCCAGGACCGCGTCGTAGCGAAACGGCGGACGGTCATCGGCGAGCGCCGGGGCCGGCCGCTGCGGCTCGACGGTGGTCGGGTCGTGCTCGACCGTGGCCATTGGAGTCCTTTCACCCGATGTGCGTAGTGGGCCCCGAACGCGCCCGGACAGACGAAGAGCCCCTGCCGATGCAGAGGCTCAGCTGTGTGCCAAGAGCCTACTCTCGCGACGGCGCCGAACCGGCTAGGGAGTGGCCTGGGTACCGAGCTGGACCGGCCCGACCACGGGCAGGCACGCAGCCTGCGTGGTGGCCACGCGCAAGGCGACCGTCTGATTCGGCGGGTAGACCAGCAGCGTTGCCGTGGTCTGGGTGGCGGCCGCGCAGCCCGCGTCGATTCCGATATTCGAGGTGTGCACGACGAAACTGGCCGGCTGACCGGGCGCCACGGTGATTGTGCTCGGGACCGTGCTCGAGCGAGTCGCCACGCCAAGCGTGGTTCCGCCGCTGTTGAGGAAGGACACGCCGGGGTAGCCGAAGATCGTGCACGCGCTCGCCCCGGTGTTGGTGAGGATGTACGTGCCGTAGGAGGAGCCGGCCGCCCCCTGCACACCCCCGGCCGTCAGCGCCAGCGCGCTGCTGGCGCATCCAGTCCCGGCGGCCGTGGTCGAAGCAGGAGTGCCGGTGGGGCTCGACGCCGACGTCGCCGACGCGGTTGGCGAAGGGCTCGGGGCCACCGAACTCGACGGCGCGATCGATGAGGCGCTCGAAGAGCTCGCCGCCGAGCTTGAGGACGGGCTCGAGTGATGCGAGCCAGAGCTACACGCGGCCACCAGGGCCAGCGATGTGCCGGTCAAGCACCACAGCACCGCCCGCGATCGCATCGTTCGACCGTAGCTGATCAGCTGGACCGGACCGGGGAACTGCGCCGCCGCGACGGGCTGAAAATGGGTGCTCGCCCCGCGCCCGCTGTCCGTCGCCACCGAGCGCGGGGGCACCGCCCACTTAGTTTATGAACCGATCGTTGAGGCAACAAGCATTCGGTCTATGTCGCAGGCCACGAATCAGGCCTGGGCGTCCGCGGCGTCGTCCTCGTTCTCGATCGAAGGCCGCAATGCGAACGGAATTACCGGCCCCGGGGCACCGACGTTGTGCGATCGCAGCCGCCACGGAATAGCGCTAATATCCGATTCATCCCGCCGCAATTCGGACCAATGGCAGTTGGCCAGCGGTGACAGCACATGCACGCGCTGGGTCAAGCCTAGGACGGCTGCACACAGCGCCATCGCGGTCGCACTGTGCGTGACGAGGACTACCGTCTCGACATCAGGTAACGATTGGAACACGGCCAGCGCCCGTTCGGCCACCTGGTCCCGTGTCTCGCCACCGCGGCGGCTGACGTCGCCCCCGGCCGCCCAGTCGGCGAACTCCTCCGGGTAGCGCTCTTCGACCTCGTAACGGGTCAAACCCTCCCAGTGCCCCAGCGATCGCTCGCGCAGCCCCTTGTCGGGCACGATCTCGAGATCGCAGACCTGGCCGACAGCCGTGGCCGTCTGGACCGCCCGCGCGAGGTCGGAGGTGACGATCAGCTGCGGTGCCATGGCCGCGATGAGCAGGGCCACCTCATAAGCCTGCGCCCGTCCCACCTCGTCCAGGGGCGGGTCGGCCTGGCCCTGGAAGCGGCGCTCGGCATTCCAGGCGGTGCGCCCATGCCGGAGCACCACGACGCGACGACTCACCCCTACTCCGTGGCCGGCACCGGCGGAGCAGCCGGCGTGAACTCGATGACCGGGCAGTCCCTCCAGAGCCGTTCGAGGGCGTAGAAGGTCCGTTCCTCGGAGTGCTGCACGTGCACCACGATCTCGGCATAGTCGAGCAGCACCCAACGGCCGTCGCGACGACCTTCCCGGCGCAGCGGCTTGACTCCGGCCTCGCGCAACTTCTCTTCGACCGCGTCGACGATGGCCTCGACCTGGCGCTCGTTGTTGCCGGTGGCGATGACGAAGACGTCAGTAATGGCCAGCCGATCGCTGACATCGATCAACACGAGGTCGCTGGCCAGCTTGTCGGAGGCGGCGGTGGCAGCGATGCGCGCAAGCCGGATCGCCTCGGGGGTTGCAGTCACAACCGTGAAGTCTAGGTGCCTTCGGCGCGGCCGCTCGCCGATTCGTCGCGATACAGGCCCAACTTGGCGATGTATTGCACCACGCCGTCAGGTACGAGATACCAGACCGGCTCGCCGGCCCGGACGCGATCACGGACCGCGCTGGAGCTGATGGCCATCGCGGGAACGTCGACCAGGGTCACCGACTCGGCCGGGAGATGGTCACCAGAAAGCTCATAGCCCGGACGGGTCACGCCGACGAAATGGGCCAGCTTGAGCGCATCCTGCTGGTCCTTCCACGACAGGATCTGGGCCAGCGCGTCAGCACCGGTGATGAAGAACAGCTCGTCATCGGGGTGGGTGTCGGCCAGATCGCGAATGGTGTCGATCGTGTAGGTCGGCCCTGGGCGATCGACGTCGACCCGGCTGACGCGAAAACGCGGATTGGACGCCGTCGCGATCACGGTCATCAAGTAACGGTGCTCGGCGGCGCTTACCGCGCGGTCCTGCTTCTGCCAGGGCCGCCCGGTCGGCACGAAGATCACTTCGTCGAGCTCGAAGCGGGCGGCGACCTCACTGGCGGCGACGAGGTGGCCGTGATGCACAGGATCGAACGTCCCGCCCATGATGCCAATACGTCGCCCGCCCAGCTTGGTCATCCGAGCAGCGTCAGCTCTGCTCGCCGAGCGCGTCCTTGGCCTTCTCGGCCACGGCGTCGACCTGGTCGTCGTGCCCGACCTTGTCCTTGGCCAGATCCGCAGCCTTGTCGATGCCCTGCTCGGCCTGGTCCTTGTGACCGGTCACGAGGTTCTTGGCCTTGTCGACGATGTCTTCGAGTCCCATTGTCTTGTCCTCCCGATATCCGTCACTCGCACTCTGCGAGGACAGTCATTCGCCGCGTGGTGCGACCACGACATGATGCACCATCCGCGACGACTTCACCGGATTTGCCCGGATCCGGTGACGATCCACTTACTCGACGTGAGTTCAGCCAGCCCCATCGGCCCGCGCGCGTGCATCTTCTGGGTCGAGATGCCGATCTCGGCGCCGAAGCCGAACTCGGCGCCGTCGGTGAACCGGGTGCTGGCATTGATCATGACCGCCGCGCTGTCGACCCTCGCCACGAAGTGCCGGGCGGTGACGAGGTTGGTCGTCACGATCGCTTCGGTGTGCCCGCTGGACCAACGGCGGATGTGGGCGATCGCCTCGTCGACGTCGTCGACGACCCGCGCGGCCAGGTCCAGCGAGAGGTACTCGGTGGCCCAGTCCTCATCGGCCGCGGTCAAGGCCCCAGCGGCGACGAAGGAGGCGTCGCCGTGGATGGTGACCGACTCGGCCCGCAGCGCGCGCACGATCTGCGGGATGAACTCGGCGGCGACGTCGCGGTGAACCAGCAGCGTCTCGGCCGAGTTGCACACGCTCACCCGAGAGGTCTTGGAGTTGATGACGATGCGCTCGGCCATCTGCAGGTCGGCGTCGCGGTCGACGTACACATGCACGTTCCCCACGCCGGTCTCGATGACCGGCACGGTGGAGTTGCGCACGACGTAGTCGATCAATCCGGCGCCCCCGCGGGGAATGATCAGGTCGACCAGACCCCGGGCGTTGAGCAGGTGGCCGACGCTCTCACGCTCAGTACCCGGCACGAGCTGGACGGCCGCGCGCGGCAAGCCGGCCTTCTCGCCCGCGGCGGCCAGCACCTCGACGAGCGCGAGGTTCGACTCGTACGCGCTGGCCGAGCCGCGCAGCAGCGCCGCATTGCCACTCTTGATCGCCAGCGCGGTGGCATCGACGGTGACGTTAGGGCGGGCCTCGTAGATCATCGCGATGACCCCGAACGGGACGCGAACCTGCCGTATTTCCAGGCCATTGGGCCGGTTGTAGCCGCGCAGCACCTCGCCGACCGGATCGGGCAGCGCAGCGACATCGCGCAGGCCCTGGGCCATGGCGGCGACCCGCGCCTCAGTGAGCGCCAGGCGGTCGAGCTGGGCGTCGGCGGTGCCGGCGGCGCGCGCCGCGTCGAGGTCGCGAGCGTTCGCACCCAGAACGTCGGCGGTGGCGTCCAGCAACGCATCGGCCATCGCCATCAGCGCCGCGTCCTTGTCGGCGCGGGTCAGCGGCGCGAGAAGCGCGGCGGCCTCTCGAGCCGTGGCGGCGACGGCATGTACGTCCTGTTCGGTCACGCCCCCAAGGTTAGAGCAGCACGAGGTCGTCGCGGTGGACGATCTCGCGGCGGAACTCCTCGGGCAGCTCCCGCGTCTTGCGACCGAACAGCGGGGGCAGATCGGCCGAGTCGAAGCCGACCAGCCCGCGCGCGATGACCCGGCCGTCGGACGCGACCAGCTCCACCGGATCTCCGGCGTCGAAGTCGCCCTCGACCGACAGCACGCCCGCCGCCAGCAGCGAGGTATGCCGACCGACGACGGCCGCGACCGCGCCGTCATCGAGCACCAGGCGCCCGCGCGGAGTCGTCGCGTGGCGCAGCCAGAACAGGCGCGACGTCGTGCGCTCACCGGACACGTCGAAGATCGTGCCGGTCTGCCCGGCCAACGCGGCCACGACGTCGGCCGCGCCCGCCAGCAGCACCGGGATGCCCTCACTGGTGGCGATCACGGCGGCGTCGAGCTTGGTCGCCATCCCGCCGGTGCCGACGTCGGACCCGGGTTGGCCCAACGTGATCGACTCGAGGTCGGCGACCGTCTTGACCTCGGGGACCAGCCTCGCTCCGGCCGTACCGGGACGGCCGGTGTAGAGGCCATTGACGTCGGACAGCAGCACGAGCGCGTCGGCCTGCACGAGATGGGCCACCAGGGCGGCCAACCGGTCGTTGTCGCCGAACCGGATCTCGTGGGTGGCGACCGTGTCGTTCTCATTGACGATCGGGATGACGCCCAGGGCCAGCAAACGTTCCAGGGTTCGCTGGGCATTGCGGTAGTGACCGCGGCGATGCAGATCATCGGCCGTCAGCAGCACCTGCCCGACCAACAAGTCGTAGCGGGCGAAGGACGCGGCATAGCGCTCGATCAGCAGCAACTGGCCCACACTCGCCGCCGCCTGCTGGGTAGCCAGATCACGGGGACGGGCGCGGAGCCCGAGCGGCGCGATGCCGGCCGCGATCGCCCCGGAGGACACCAGCACCACCTGTTGCCCGCTGGCCCGCCGCCCGGCCAGCGCGTCGACGAGGGCATCGAGTCGATCCGGGGCCAGTTGGCCCCTCGACGTCAACGAGGAGGAGCCGATCTTCACCACCGTGCGCGCCGCCGAGGCGACGCCCGCGCGACTCACCAGTTCTCGCCGTCGTAGTCCTCGTGCACCCGCCGCGACTTCTTGGCCGCGAGGCGCTCATCGGCGTCGGGGCGGGTATCCGGCGCCAGCCGGTCGTCGGTCCCGCGGCGAGTCGGGGCGTAGGTCTCGTCCTCGACGCCGCCACTGGGTTCGAAGTCGAACGTCACGTCGCCGATGGTGACGGCGACCCCACGCTCGGCCCCCATCGCGGCCAGCTTGCGCTCCACGCCCAGGCGGGCCAGCCGGTCGGCGAGGTAGCCGACGGCCTCGTCATTGTCGAAGGACGTCTGCCGAACCCAGCGCTCGGGCTTCTCTCCGGTGACCACGAATCCGTCGGCGGTCTCGGTCACCACGAAGCCGGCCTCGTTGACCGCCCGCGGCCGGATCATGATGCGGGCGGCTTCGGGCTCCGGTCGCCCGGCCCGGTCGCTTCGCACCGCCTCGGCCAAGGCGTAGGACAGCTCGCGCAGCCCGGCGCGGCTGACCGCCGAGATCTCGAAGACCCGCAGGCCTCGGGCCTCGAGCTCCGGACGGACCAAGGTGGCCAGTTCCTGCGCCTCGGGCACGTCGATCTTGTTCAGGGCGACCAGGCGGGGCCGGTCGAGCAACTCACCGAGCTGCGCCACCGACGGCGAGACGTATTCGGCCAGTTCGGCCTCGACCGCGTCCAGGTCGCTGAGCGGGTCGCGGCCGGGCTCGAGTGTGGCGCAGTCCAGCACGTGCAGCAGCACCGAGCACCGCTCGATGTGGCGCAGGAAGGTCAGTCCCAGGCCCTTGCCGGTCGCGGCCCCTGGGATGAGGCCCGGAACGTCGGCGATGGTGTAGGTCGTCTCGCCGGCCTCGACGACGCCCAGGTTGGGGACCAGGGTCGTGAACGGGTAGTCAGCGATCTTGGGCCGGGCGGCGGAGAGAGCAGCGATCAGCGATGACTTGCCCGCCGACGGAAAGCCGATCAGCCCGACGTCGGCGACGCTTTTGAGCTCCAGGACCAGGTCCCGTGCCTCCCCCGGCTCACCGAGCAGGGCGAAGCCGGGCGCCTTGCGTCGGGTCGAGGCCAGCGCGGAGTTGCCCAGGCCGCCGGCGCCCCCCTTCGCGGCGACGAACTGGGCGCCGACCCCGACCAGATCGGCCACGACCTCGCCGTCCTCGGACACCACCACCGTGCCGTCCGGGACGCGCAGTATCAGATCGCCGCCCTCGGCCCCGTTGCGGTGCGCACCGGCGCCCTGCTTGCCGTTTCCGGCGTGCTGGTGGGGGTGATGATGAAAGTCGAGCAGGGTGTGGACGTTCGCGTCGACGATGAGCAGCACGTCCCCGCCGCGACCGCCGTTGCCGCCGTCCGGACCGCCCAGCGGCTTGAACTTCTCGCGGTGGATCGAGGCAACGCCGTGCCCGCCGTTACCGGCCGACACGTGCAGCACGACGCGATCGACGAAACTCGCCATCGTGGGTACTCCCTAGTTCGTGAACGAATGAAGAAAGCGGGCGCCGGTGACCCGGGCCCGCTTCTCGAGTTGCCCCGTTGCGGGGCAGGTAGGACGGTGGTGCGTCAGGCCGAGACCGACTCAGGCGCGACGATACTGACGGTCTTGCGTCCACGCGAGGCCCCGAACAGGACCTTGCCCTCGATCAGCGCGAACAGCGTGTCGTCATCTCCGCGACCGACGCCGGCGCCCGGGTGGAACTTCGTGCCCCGTTGCCGGATCAGGATCTCGCCCGCGTTGACGGCCTGACCGCCGAAACGCTTGACCCCGAGACGCTGGGCGTTGGAGTCGCGACCGTTACGGGAGCTGGAGGCACCCTTCTTGTGAGCCATCTCAGTGCCTTCCTACTTCGCCGCGATGTCGGTGACCCGAAGCTGCGTGAGCTTCTGACGGTGACCCATGCGCTTGTGGTAGCCGGTCTTGTTCTTGTACTTGTGGATCTTGATCTTGGGGCCCTTGGTCTGGGCGACGATCTCGGCGGTCACCGCGACGGCGGCCAGCTTGTCGGCCTCGTGCGTGACGGCCGCACCGTCGACGAGCAGAACTGCCGGCAGCGCCACCTCATCGCCGGAGTCGCCTTCGAGCTTCTCGACCTCGACGACATCGCCCACGGCGACCTTGTACTGCTTGCCGCCGGTCTTGACGATGGCGTACATGACGGTTCCACTCCTTGACTGCTCAGGTTTTCTACGCGAATGAAGAGCGCGCGGAAATCGCCCACATCACGTGGGCCATCGACTAGGTTACGGCACCCGCGGTCCACCGCGCAAAAGCGGTCTCGGTCCTCATCAGGAGGCCGCGACCGGTGGCCCGGCCGGGCGGCTGGCCCCGCGACGACGGCGGGGCGCGGCGACGACGATGTGCTCGGCGACGACCGCCGGTTCGTAGGCGACCTCGAGCACCTCCGGCTCGGGCACCTCGCTGACCCCGACCGGCTCGGACACCTCGACGAGCTGGGTCGGCTGGACCACCTCGATCACCTCGATCACCTCGGCGGCGTCCTCGACGTCGTCGTCATCGATGCTGGCTGCGCGGTGGATGGCGGCCATGGCGGAGGCCGCCACTCGACGCCGCTCGATCTCTTCGGGCGAATCGATGTGCACCGGCTCGTCGACGGCCACCTTGGCCGCACCCCCGCCGCGACGGGAGCCACGCTTGCGGGGCGCCGGCCGGTCGTCGTCGATATCGGGCGCATGGACCTGATCGACCGGTTCGGAGTGGATGATCACTCCTCGCCCGCGGCAGACCTCGCACGGTTCGCTGAACGCCTCGAGCAGCCCCTCGCCGACCCGCTTGCGAGTCATCTGGACGAGCCCGAGTGAGGTCACCTCGGCGACCTGGTGCTTGGTGCGGTCGCGCCCCAGGCACTCGGTCAGCCGCCGCAGCACGAGGTCGCGGTTGCTCTCGAGCACCATGTCGATGAAGTCGATGACGACGATGCCACCGACGTCGCGCAGCCGCAGCTGCCGCACGATCTCTTCCGCGGCTTCGAGGTTGTTGCGGGTGACCGTCTGCTCGAGGTTGCCGCCCGAGCCGATGAACTTGCCGGTGTTGACGTCGATCACCGTCATTGCCTCGGTGCGATCGATGACCAGCGAGCCGCCCGAGGGCAGCCAGACCTTGCGGTCAAGGGCCTTGGCCAGCCCCTCGTCGACGCGCAGATCGTGGAACAGATCGCTGTCGGCCGTGTGCCGGCGGGCCCGCGCGGCCAGGTCCGGCGCGACGTCGGCCAGGTAACCCGACACGGTCTGCCAGGCCTCATCGCCCTGCACGACCAGGGAGTTGAAGTCCTCGTTGAACACGTCGCGCACAACCCGGGTGGCCAGGTCGGGCTCACCATGCACCAGCGCGGGCGCGTTCTTCCTGTTCTCGGCCTTGGCGCTGATCGACTCCCATTCGGCCTTGAGCCGCTCGACGTCGTGGGTCAGCTCTTCCTCACTGGCGCCCTCGGCCGCCGTGCGGATGATCACGCCGGCATCCTCGGGGACGATCTTCTTCAAGATTGCCTTGAGCCGCTGCCGCTCGGTGTCGGGCAGCTTGCGGCTGATGCCGGTCATGCCACCGCCGGGCACGTAGACCAGGAAGCGGCCGGGCAGCGAGATCTGGCTGGTCAGACGGGCGCCCTTGTGACCGATCGGGTCCTTGGTGACCTGCACGAGCACGGGATCGCCGGCGTTCATCGCGTTCTCGATCGCCCGGGACTTGCCTTCCAGACCAGCGGCTTCCCAGTTCACCTCACCGGCGTACAGCACACCGTTGCGGCCCTTGCCGATGTCGACGAACGCGGCCTCCATGCTGGGCAGCACGTTCTGGACCCGACCCAGGTAGACGTTGCCGACGTAGGACGTGGCGCTGGCGCGGGTGACGTAGTGCTCGACGAGCACGCCGTCCTCGAGCACGGCGATCTGGGTGCGATCGCCGCTCTGGCGCACCGCCATGACGCGGTCGACCGATTCGCGACGAGCCAGGAACTCCGCCTCGGACAGGATCGACGGGCGACGGCGACCGGAGTCGCGTCCGTCGCGGCGGCGCTGGCGCTTGGCTTCCAGGCGGGTCGATCCGCGCACGCCGCGGACACCGTCGTCGCCGGCCGCGCCACCCTCGGAGCGACGCTCGCGAACGTGCACGACCGTGTTGGGCGGATCATCGGGGCCGCCCTCGCCGTCGGTGGAATCGGCCCGCCGACGCCGCCGGCGCCGACGCGCGGCCGGACTGCCCGCCCCGTCCTCGCCGTCCTCGCCGTCCTCGGTCTGGGCGTCGTCGGTGTCGGGCTCGGCCTCACTGGTCTCGGTTACCGGTGCGGTGCTGTCGCCCTCTTCGCGGGCGCGCCCTCGGCCCCGACGGCCGCGGCGACGCCGGCGCCGGGCCCCGTTGGCCTCGTCGATAGCGGCTTCCCGGACATCATCGCTCTCGAGTTGCGCGCCGTCGGTCAGCTCGGCCTCGGTCGACTCGTCTTCGACCGCCTCCAGCGGGAGTTCGGCCAGCGGTTCGGTGCTCGCTTCGCTGGACGCGACCGCTTTGCGGGCCCGCTTGCGCGGAGGCGGTGCGTCCGCGGCGGGCGCAGCCTGGACGCTCGGGGGCTGGAAGAGCACGGACGGCGCGGCCAGCGCCGGAGCACCGGTAGCTGGCGCCTCCGGATCGAGCGACGGCTTGGCCTTGGCCGGTCGGGCCTTGCGCGGGGGGGCTTGCTCGGAGGTCTCGCCCGTTTCGGACGGGAGGGCCTCCGCATTCTTGCTGGCCGCCTTCTTGGCCGTCGACTTCTTGGGCGTCGACTTCTTGGCGGTGGTCACGCTGGCGTCCACGGCCAGGACCGGCTCGGTCGCCGCCGCGGGCTCGGGCGCGGCCTTGCGGGTTCGCTTGCGCGGCGGCGCGGCCTCGGCGGTTTCGCTCGGGTCGGTGGCATTCGCTTCAGCACCGGCCTCGTCGGCGGCCGCCTTGCGGGGCCGGCGGGTCGTCTTGCGGGGCGCCTCGGTGCTGGCCGGCGGGTTGTCGGCGGAGGTGCTGGTAGTCAGGTCGTCGTTGTCGAGCATGGGCTCGGTTCACTCCGTTCGGCCCTCGGGCGCATGCGCAAAAGGCTGCGTACGCGACCGCACGAGGGCGGTTGGTGCGGTCCGGCGCGCCGGAGCCGCGAAGTCTGTGTAAATCAGGTCCGTCGACGTAGTTCTGCGGTATCCGTCACGCGATCGGCTGCGAACGGATCCCCGACCTGGCCCGAGTCCTCGAGCGGCCCCTGCGCCAGCCGGACCGCGCGAGGCGGATCGGACGGGGCGAGACCGGCCACGGTGGCAAGGGCCGTGAGTACGTCGTCGGGTCGTACCGCCGGGGTTGCCAGCCTTACGACCATCTCAAGTATGGCACGTTGCGGGTCGGCCGCTGGTAGGGCCCGCGCCCAGACGACCGCGCCGCGTGCATCGATCTCGCGTCGCCCGTCCTTGGTCAGCCGCGTCACCAGCACCTCGGTCGCGGCCAGAAAGCCCGCCAACGCGGCATCCAGCTCGGCGGGCGACACCCCGGCCAACTCGACCCGCCAGTGGCTGGCCTGCATCCGTTCGGGCAGCGACCCGGCGACGGCCTCGATCGCGTCGACGATGTCCAGGCCATCGGGCAGGACGGTGTCTAGGGCGATGCGCACGGCATCGACGTCCATCCGGCGGGCCAGCCCGATCTCGAGGTACTCACCCTCGCTGGACACCCCGGTCGGCGCCGCGCCGACGTAGGAGATCTTCGGGTGCGGACTGAAGCCGGCCGAATAGGCCATGGGGATCTCGGCCCGGCGCAGGGCCCGCTCGAACGCGCGCGCGAAGTCACGGTGCGAGGTGAAACGCAGCCGGCCACGTTTGGCGTAGCGCAGGCGAATGCGCTGAACGGTCGGCGGCGGGGGCGGACCCTCGGGAACTCGGCGCGCCATGGGCCGAGTCTGTCACCTGGTTAGAGCTAGAAGGGCTGCACGGTGCCCATACCGCTCCCGCTCGACAGTTCGACGAAGATGCTGGAGTCGTTCACCGCCACCAGGTCGGCCATCTTGTCGCCGTTGACGTCGCCGGCGAGCGTGGCCTGCGACCCGTAGAACAACTGATCGGACCACATTGTCGGCGCCCCGAACCCCGAGGCACCGGCAAGCATCACCCAGACGCTGCCACTGTTGATCGCGACCACGTCGGCGCGCCCATCGCCGTTCACATCCGCCGTCACGGTGCTGCGGTCACCGTAGAACAACGCGCCCGACCACGGTTGCGCGACCCCGAATCCGGACGCCGACGCCAGCATCACCCAAACGCTGTTGCCGTTCACCGCGACAGCGTCGGCCTTGCCGTCCTTGTTCACGTCGACGAAGGTGGTCGCCCGCGCCCCATAGAACGGCGTGCTCGACCACGGTTGCGGCGCCGCGAAGCCGCTGCCAGTGCCGGTCATCACCCAGATGGCACTCCCACTCACTGCGACCGCATCGATCTTGCCGTCACCGTTGACGTCGGCGAACGTGGTCGTCACCGTGCCGTAGAACGGGATGGTCGACCACGGCTGCGGCGCCCCGAAGCCCGACCCGGTGGAGAGCATCACCCAGATGCTGCCGTCATTCACAGCGACCAGGTCGGCCCGGCCGTCCCCGTTGATGTCGACAAGTTGGGTCGAGCGGGTGCCGTAGAAGTCAGCACTGGACCACTGCGCTGCGGCAGCGAACCCGTTGGCAGAGGACTGCCGGACGTAGACCCCGCGCGGCCAGTAGACGCTGACCAGCGCCGGCCCACCGCTCCCGGCGACGTTGACGAGCTGGCTGGCTATCGGCGTCACTATCGCCGCGGCAACGCCGACCGGCGCGGCCACCCCTTCGAACAGCTCAGTAAAGGTCGTCTGCCCGCCGTTGTAGGTCCCCATGCCCACGCCCATCGCCACGAAGGCGGATCCGAAGTTGTAGAGCGTATTCGTGCGATGGCCCCAGCATCCGGGAGAGCTCGCCGTCGGGCAGTCCAGATTGCTGCTGCCCGGGCCGTCGTCGTACATCCAGTTGTAGTAGACGTAGAGCGCGCTCGTCCAGCCACCGGCCCAGTTCGACGTCCAGGCCCGCATCGGGGCGCCATCGACGGAGTTCGGCCCGACCGGGTCGGCGGGCGTGGGCGAGTTGGCGGCCGCGGTTGCGATGGCGTTCAGCGTCGCGTTCAGACCGGCGATCGCGGAGAGCCCGTAGAGCGCCCGATCGGAGTTGGCCAGCACCAGCAACTGCATCGGCTGGCTCAGCGACTCGAACCCCGGCGGCAGGTTGTAGGCCGGTTGGTTCATCTTCGCGCGGGCGTTGTTCAGCGCGGCGATCGCATTGTCCTGGCATTGCGAACTGGTCGGCGCGTTCTGACACTGCATCGTGTAGGCGGGCACGGCATCGATGCTCTGGCCCGGGCTGTTCACGGCCGTCAGCACCGCCGTCTTCGCAGGCGTACGAGTGACGGTCTGGGCATCGACCACCCGCGCGGCGGCGGGCGCAGCAACGGCGGCGATGTTGCCGGAGGCGGAGATTCCAAGGGCCAAAAACAGCGCACAGACCGTGACTAGATATGCGCGCCTCGACACCAGGTACTCCCTAGCCCCGATGACTGCGTGCGTTACGGGCTACATCTTGACCCAGTTACTTGACCGAATGCAAGCAAGGTGAAATTTCACACTTTACCGGATACTGATGCTATTGGTAGCAATGATCGGCCGGTCGGTCCGACCTGGATATCGGTGCCCAGATTGGAGCAGACGCCGCAATCGAAGCACGGGGTCCAGCGGCAGTCGTCCTGCTCGAACTCGGCGATCGCGTCCTGCCAGTCGTCCCAGAGCCACTGCTTGTCCAGGCCCGAATCCAGGTGATCCCAGGGCAGGACCTCATCGGCGTCGCGTTCGCGGGTCGTGTACCAGGCCAGGTCCACGCCCTCGAGAGCCCGCCCGGCGGCATCGACCCAACGCTGATAGGAGAAGTGCTCGCTCCACCCGTCGAAGCGTCCACCGGCGCGCCAAGTGGCCTCGATCACCGCGCCGACGCGCCGGTCGCCGCGGGAGAGCAGCCCTTCGATGATCGACGGCTCACCGTCGTGGTAACGCATCCCGACGTTGCGCCCCAGCGACCGATCGGCGTTGATCGCTGCCCGCAGCTTGGACAGGCGTCGGTCAACCGTCGCCGCGTCGGCCTGCGCCGCCCACTGGAACGGCGTGTGCGGCTTGGGCACGAAGCCGCCGATGCTGACCGTGCACCGGATGTCCTTGCTGCCGGTGGCCGCCCGGCCGGCGCGGATCACGTCGTGGGCCATTTCGGCGATCTCGAGCACGTCCTCGTCGGTCTCGGTGGGCAGCCCGCACATGAAATAGAGCTTCACCTGCCGCCAGCCCTGCGAGTACGCGGTGCTCACGGTACGGATCAGGTCCTCTTTGCTCACCATCTTGTTGATCACGCGGCGCAGTCGTTCACTGCCGCCCTCGGGCGCGAACGTCAGGCCCGAGCGCCGCCCGTTGCGGGAGAACTCGTTGGCCAGGTCAATGTTGAAGGCATCGACGCGGGTGGAGGGCAACGACAGCGAAACCTGCTGGTCGGCGTAGCGATCGGCCAATTGCTTGGCGATCTCCCCGATCTCGGAGTGATCGGCGCTGGACAGCGAGAGAAGCCCGACCTCCTCCAGGCCGGTGGCCTTGAGGCCTGCCTCCACCATCTGCCCGATGCCGGTGATCGAACGTTCACGGACCGGACGGGTGATCATGCCGGCCTGGCAGAAGCGACAGCCGCGGGTGCAACCGCGAAAGATCTCGACGCTCATCCGTTCGTGCACCGTCTCGGCCAAGGGCACGAGCGGGGTCTTCGGGTAGGGCCACTCGTCGAGATCCATCACCGTGTGCTTGGTGATCCGCTCGGGCACCCCGTCGCGATTGGGGGTGATCGCCTCGATGCGACCGTCGGGCAGGTAGCTGACGTCATAGAGCGCGGGGACGTAGACGGCCCCGGTGCGGGCCAGGCGCAACAACATCTCGGCCCGGCTCAGACCGGCGCGTTTCGCATCGCGAACGATCTCGGTGATCACGCCGACGATCTGCTCCCCGTCGCCGAGGACGGCGGCGTCGATGAAGTCGGCGATCGGTTCGGGATTGAACGCGGCGTGCCCGCCCGCGAGCACGATCGGGTGCGACTCGTCGCGCTCGCGCGCATGCAGCGGGATGCCGGCCAGGTCGAGCGCGGACAGCAGGTTGGTGTAGCCGAGTTCGGTCGAGAAGCTCACGCCCAGCAGGTCGAACGCGGCGACCGGCAGGTGGTTGTCGACCGTGAACTGGCCGATGCCGTTCTCGCGCATCAGCTTCTCGAGGTCGGGCCAGACGGCATAGGTGCGTTCGGCCAGGGCGTCCGGCCGCTCGTTGATCACCTCGTAGAGGATCTGCACGCCCTGGTTGGGCAGTCCGACCTCATATGCATCGGGATACAGCAAGGCCCAGTGCACCTCGACGTCATCCCAGGCCTTGCTGCGTGAGTTCAGCTCACCACCGACGTACTGGATCGGCTTGGCCACCCTCGGCAGCAGGGGCTCGAGCCGGGCGAAGAGCGATTCTGGACTCACGAGCCGATCGTAGGCGCTAACGGACGGGTCGCCGGCCGATCGCGACCAGCAGCCCCACCGCAATGGCTTCGGCGAACATCGAGGAACCGCCGTAGGACACGAACGGCAGCGGCAATCCCGTCACCGGGGTGAGCCCGAGATTCATGCCGATGTTCTGGAAGGCCTGGAAGGCGAACCAGCAGACGATCCCGGCCGCGATCAGGCGCCCGGTGCGATCAGCGGCCCGGGCGATACGCAGCCCGCGCCAGCAGATGAACGCGAACAAGGCGATGATCGCGATCGCGCCGATGAAGCCGAGCTCCTCCCCCGCCACGCTGAAGATGAAGTCGGTCTGCTGCTCCGGGACGAAGCCACCGTTGGTCTGCGGTCCATGAAACAGACCGGTGCCGAACAGACCCCCGTTGGCGACCGCGATATGCGCCTGGGTGATGTTGTAGGCCACGCCCTGGGTGTCCACGTTCGGATGGGTGAACGCGTCGAAGCGGGCCAGCTGGTAGTGCTTGAGCACGCCGGCCTGCACGGCCAGCACGGCACCGAGCACGCCACCGGCGATCAGCCCCACGGTCCAGCGCGCCGGCACGTCGGCGGCCAGCAGCACGCCGAAGGCGGCGCTGCACAGCACCATCGCCGAGCCGAGGTCGGGCTGCAGCATGATCAGCCCGAGCGGCACGATCGTCAGCGCGATCGCGATCAGGATGTCGCTGGTGCGCGGATGCTCATCGGGGCGGTCCTGACTGCGTTGGGCGAACATCACCGCCAGACCGACGATCAGACCCAGCTTCATGAACTCAGCCGGCTGCAGCTCGAACCCGCCGCCGATCACGATCCAGGCGTGGGCGCCGTTGATGGTCGAGCCGACCACGAAGACGGCGCACAGCCCCAGCAGGCTGACCACGTAGAGCACCGGTCCGAACAGGCGTAGCAGCCGGGCATCGACGCGCGCGACAGTGAAGAGCAGGACGGCCCCGATCGCCATGTTCAGCACATGCCGGTACAGGTAGGCCTGGGGGTCGAGGTGCTCGGCCAGTTGGGTCGAGCGCGTCGCGGACCAGACCAGCAGGGCACCGATGCCGGCCAGGGCGAGCGCCGCCCCGATCAGCCACCAATCCGTCCGGCCCGGCGGACGCGGCCGGGAAGAGATGGCGGCGAGATCGTCGGTGAGCGGGGCGGCCGGGTCGCGGGCCAGCAACTGGGTCATTTCGTGACCGTCGACGGCGCGATGGTGGGCAGCTTGGTGATGGGCGTGGGAAGCAGCGCAGGCTGACCCACGCCGAGCAGCGCGTTGTAGACCTGGCGGACCATCGGAGCGGCCGAGCTGGCGCCCGTGCCCCCCTGCTCGATCATGCCGACCACCACGTACTTGGCGCTCGGGTTGCCGGCCGCGTCGGTGCTGACCGGCCCCCACGAGGCCAGCCAGGACGTGTCCTGCTGCCCCTCGACCTCCGCCGTTCCGGTCTTGCCACCAATGCTCGTCTTGTACGGCGCGCCGTCGAAGGCCAGCGCCCCCGACACGGTGTGATCCTGCGTGAATTGCAGGGCATTCGCGATGTAGTTCAGGGTCGACTGGGCCACCGGGACGGTGCTCTTCACGGTCGGGTTGATCGTCTTCACGACCTGGCCGGCACCGTTGACAACCGCCCAGCCGAGCGTCGGGTTCCAGATCTTGCCGCCGTTGACCATCGCCGAGTAGGCGACGGCCAGCTGCAACGGCGACACCGTCGTCTCACCCTGACCGATCGCCATGTCGGCGTTGTCGCCCGCTCGGTAGCGCCAACCGTCGGTGCAGTTCTCGCTGGCCAGCTGGGTCAGGTAGGCCCGCTGGGCGAGGTTGCTCTCATTCGGGAACCCGGACTTGGCATCCGCGCAGTACTGCGTCTTGTTGGCATTCCAGCGGGCCAGCCGGGTCTCGCGGTCGGCGTAGGAGCCGTCGGCCTGCTCGTCCTTGGGCAGGTCGACACCGACTGAGGTGCCGACGCCGAACGCGGCCGCCATCTTCTGCAGGTTCTCGGTGGCCTTGCCGCCGGCATCGACCTTGGCCTGGTCGGCGTAGTACTCGCTGACCGCGGGCGCGTAGAAGAACGTGTCGCAGGAGACGTCGAGGGCCTGCTTGAGGGTGAGCGGGTAGCCGAAGGATTCCGAGTCGTAGTTCGTCTTCACCCGGCCATCGACCGTCAGCGACCCCGGGCAGGCGTACCGGCCGGTCGTGGTGATCTCCCCATCGGTGACGTCGGCCGAAGAGGTGATCAACTTGAACGTCGAGCCGGGCGCGTACTGCCCGTCGATCGCCCGCCCGACCAAGGGATTGTTCGCACTCGGCGCGGTCAGCTTCTGGTAGTCGGCGACCGAGATGCCGCCCACGAACAGCTGCGGGTCGTAGGTGGGATAGCTGGCCGCGGCGATGATGCGTCCGGTGTTCGGGTCCATCACGATCACCGCACCCGAGGTCGCCGCCTTGCCGGCGGCCCGCGAGGCGGCGATCTGCGTGGTCAGTGCCTTCTCGGCCGCGGCCTGTACCCCGGCGTCGATGCTGGTCACGAGGGTGTCGCCCTGGGTCGCCTCGGTCGTCGGGCCGTCTCCGACCACATCGCCCTGCGCGTTCAGCAGCACCGTCTGGGATCCGTCGGTGCCCCGCAGGATGCTGTCGTACTGCTCCTCGAGGCCGGCCTGACCGATCGTGTCGGCGTCGTTGAGCGCGGTATTGGCCTTCTCGTCCGCCGCGGTCACCGCACCGGCATAGCCGAGGACCTGAGCGGCCAGGCTCGCGCCGGGATAGTTGCGCACGGTCGAGGTCTGGACCGCGATGCCCGGGTAGTCCTCACGATGCTCGCTCAGGGTCAGCACCACCTGATCGGGGGCATTGGTCATGACCGGTACGGGCTGGTATGGCTGGCCGGTCCAGCACGGGCTGGGAACCTTCGGCCCGCACGGCGTGATCAGCTGAGCCAGGTCGGATTCGCTCGTCCCGACCAGGGCGCCCAGCTTCGTCAGCACCGCCTTGCCCTTGTCGGGCTGAGCCTGCAAGGTCTCCCAGCTGGCGGTGACCACGTGCGTCGAGACGTTGCTGATGAGTGCCTTGCCCTGATCATCGACGATGTCGCCGCGCGCCGCGGGCAGCACGATCGACCCGTCGTGAACCGCACCCGCCGTCTGCGTCGGCTTGTTGTGGTCGAGGACCTGGACGAAATACAGCCGACCGCTCACCGTGAGGATGAGCGAGGCGACAATCACGCCCAGCAGTCGCAGCCGCCGCTCACCCATGAAGACCGATCCATTCCCGGGTCGACGGCGCGGCCGGGCGGCGCAGAGCGTCACTGCGCAGCGCGATCCGGGCCAGCGGCAACACCGCGAAGGCCAGCAGGATGTCGCCCACCGCGGTCGGTACGGACCGGAGCACGAGCTGGCCGACGGTCGCGTTGCCCTGGTGCATCACGAGGAGCGCGAGGCCGGCGAACGTACTCGCCAAGGCGCTGGCCAGGCCCGCGGCGATCGCTCCTTCGCGCAGTCCGTGCAGCCGTTCGCCGAGCAGCCCGCAGCCGATACCCACGCCGAGCCAGGCCAGGGCCAGCAGCCCGGCCGGGTGGTCGGAGCCCAGATCGGCGAGCAGCCCCATGCCGAAACCGAGGGAGATACCGGTGCCGGGGCCGGACACCAGCGCCACCGCGGCGACGACCACCGCCGGCAGGCTGACCGCGAGCGGGACGGTCACCGGGGCGATCAGGGTCGCCTGCAACACCAGTGCGGTAAGGATGATCGCGAGGGCGGCCGCGATCCGGCGCGGGGTCATCGTCCGCTCGGCGTGAGCGCGGCGCGGGCCGGGTTCGCGACCCCGGTTCCGACGATGACGCCAACGAGGTCCAGCGCCGTGGGTGAGGCCGCCGGGGCCACGTCGGCCGTGGTCGTGCCATCGCGTGAGGTGTGCACCGCGGTGATCGTGCCGACGAGCAGGCCGGGTGCGTAGGTGCTCTGCCCGGCCGGCGCGGTGAGCAGCTGATCACCGACCTTCAGGTTGGCGGTGGGTTGCAGCGGGCTCAGGCTGAAGCCGCTCGTGCCCCGCCCGGTGACGACGGCGAGCTCGTTGGTACGGGCATCGCGCACGCCGACCCCCGAGCCAGGGTCGGCCGCCAGCAGGATCATCGAGGTCGAGGCGTCGGCGTGCAGCACGCGCCCGACCAGACCGACGCCATCGGTCACCGTCTGCCCGGTCGCGATGCCGCTCGAATGCCCGACGTCGACGGTGACCGTCCATTCGAAGCCCCCGCCGGGCCCGAAGGCGATCACCTTCGCCGGCACGATGCTGACCTGGTTCGCGTTCGCCTCGAGCTGGAGCGCATCCAGGCGGGCCACGGTCGCGGAGTTGGCGCCGTCGCGGGCGAGCTGCTGACGCAGTTGGGCGTTCTGCTGCTCGAGCGCGGCGATCCTGCTGCGATTGCTGGAGACGTCCGGTACGCCCTGGACGAAGCGGCGGGCCGGACCGACTACGGCGTCCGTGCCGCGATAGAGCGAGCCGAGCATCCCGCGGGCGCCGCTGTGGGCCTCGCGCAGCCCACCGCCGGAGACGTCGAGGGTGATGAACAGCAGCGCGATGACCGCGAGGGCGGCGGCCGAGATCCGCTGCCGGCGATCGAGTCCACGCATCTTGTGTGCCCTGTTGGCGCCGACTTAGCGACGCGGCCCGTCGACGACGACCTTCTGCAACTGCTCAAAGTGTTCGACCACCGTGCCGGTGCCCAGGACGACGGAGTCGAGCGGGCGCTCCGCGACGAGAACCGGGATGCCGATCTCGTGCTGCACGCGCGCGGCCAGGCCACGCAGCAACGCGCCGCCACCGGTCAGGACGATTCCGCGCGAGACGAGGTCGCCCGACAGTTCGGGCGGGCAGCGGTCGAGGGTCGAGCGAATGGCGCCGACGATGCGGTTGAGCGGCGGGTCCATGGCCTTGCGCAGCTCGTCACCGGACACGGTCACGTTGCGGGGCAGGCCGCTGCCGATGTCGCGCCCGCGGATCTCGGCCCGGTGCGGGCCGGCGACCGGGAAGGCCGAGCCCAGACTGATCTTGAGTTCCTCCGCCGTGCGCTCGCCGATCAGCAGGGAGAACTCGCCGCGGACGTGATCGACGATGGCCTCGTCCAGGGCGTCGCCGGCGACCCGCAGACTCGTCGACGCGACGATCCCGCCGAGTGAGAGCACCGCGACCTCAGTGGTCCCGCCGCCGATGTCGACGATCATCGAACCGGCCGGCTGGTTGATCGGCAGTCCGGCACCGATCGCGGCCGCCATCGGCTCGGAGATGATGTGCACGCGCCGCGCACCCGCGGCGTAGGCCGATTCACTGACTGCGCGTTGCTCGACGCTGGTGATGCCCGAGGGCACGCAGATGATCACGCGCGGCCCGCTGAACATGCTGCGGCGCTGCAGCACCTTGCGGACGAAGTAGCGCAGCATCTCCGAGGTGATCTCGTAGTCGGCGATCACCCCGTGCTGCAGTGGCCGGACGGCGCGGATGTGCCCGGGCGTGCGCCCGATCATGCGCTTGGCCTCGATCCCGACGGCCAGGACGGCCTTGGTCGTGGTGTCCACGGCCACCACGGACGGCTCGTTGAGCAGAATCCCTCGGCCCCGGGCGTAGACGAGCGTGTTCGCAGTGCCCAGGTCGACGGCCAGATCGCCGCCGAGGAGCTCGCCGCTGCGCTGGGACACCAGCGAGCGCGACAGCGAGGTGAACGACACGGGACAGGCGACCCTTCAGGCAAAATTGGACACGCCTGGTGATCGTATGGGCGTCGCGAGGTTAGATCCGGTTGCGACTCGCGCAACTGGTGAGACTGGTGTTACTTACAGGTTCGGGAACCAGAGGCCGATCTCACGAGCGGCCGAGTCGGGCGAGTCCGACCCGTGCACGATGTTCTGCGCGACGGCCAGCCCCCAGTCGCGGCCCAGGTCGCCGCGGATCGTGCCCGGCGCGGCCCCGGTCGGTTCGGTCGTGCCGGCCAGTGACCGGAAGCCTTCGATCACGCGCTGGCCCTCGGCCACGACGGCGACCACCGGGCCGGACAGCATGAACTGCACCAACGGCTCGTAGAACGGCTTGCCCACGTGCTCGGCGTAGTGCTGCGCGAGCAACTCCGGGCTGGCCCCGCGGAGCTCGACCGCGACCAGCGTGTAGCCCTTGGCCTCGATGCGGCGCAGCACCTCACCCACCAGTCCGCGGGCGACGCCATCGGGCTTGACGAGGACGAGCGTGCGTTCGATTGTCACCGCCAAACCCTACGAGATGAGCATCCGGGCGCCACCCGGGGTTCCGGCCACCTGGCTGCGCAGGTTGAGCAGGTACAACCACGTGCCGACCAGCAGGGCGGCCGGGATGAGCGCGACCGGCAGCCAGATGCCCGTGGCCAGGTATAACAGCTGCAGCACCGAACCGGTGCCGATACCCCACGGCCGGCGCAGCAGGAAGGCCGCAACCACCAAGATCACGGCCAGGCTGATCAGGATGATCGTCTTGGTCTGTCCCAGCCCGCCGGAGGTCTGGGCCAGCGCACGCGGCATCAGCAGTACGACGAACGCCTCCAGCCCGAGGACGCCGGCCAGCGCGCCCCGAGTGGCCCGGTTGGCCCGCAGTTGGCGGGCGGCCAGTTGCTCCGGAGTTTCGGGTTCGGCGTCCGGCTCGTTCTCCGGTTCTGCGACGGGTTCGGTCACGGGGTACCCAACAGGACGCGGGCCTCGCCGACGGTCACCACCGAGCCGGTGACCAGGACGCCGGCCCCGGCCAGAATGTCGTCATCGGTCTGTTCGGCCAGCGTGATCGCGGTCTCGATCGCGTCGTCCAGACGCGGTTGGACCGTCACCCGGTCGACCCCGAAGACCTCGACGGCGCTCGCGGCGAGCTCGTCGACGTCCATCGCCCGGCGCGAACCGTTCTCGCTGACCACCACCTCATCGACGATGCCTTCCAGGGCGCTCAGCACGCTGACCGCGTCCTTGTCGCCGAGCATGGCCACGACCGCGATGAGGCGCCGGAAGTCGAAGGACTCGGAGATGGCGTCGACGGTGGCCCGCATGCCGGCGGGGTTGTGCGCGGCGTCGAGCAGCACCGTGGGCGCGGCCCGCACGGTCTCCAGTCGCCCGGGCGAACGGACGGCGGCGAAGGCGGCGCGGACGACCTCGGCGTCCAGCGGGCCGGTGGCCGCGCCGGCCCCGAAGAACGCCTCGACCGCGGCCAGGGCGCAGGCAGCGTTCTCGGCCTGGTGCGCGCCGTAGAGCGGCAGGAAGACCTCGGAGTAGACGCCGCCCAGCCCCTGCAGGGTCAGCACCTGCCCACCCACGGCGATGGTGCGCTCGAGCACGCCGAACTCCAGGCCCTCGCGGGCGACCTGGGCCTGCACGTCGCCCGCCCGCTTGAGCAGCTCCTGCGCGGCTGGCACCGGTTGGGCGGCCAGGATGGCCGACGCCCCGGCCTTGATGATCCCGGCCTTCTCGATCGCGATCGCGGCCACGTCCGGGCCGAGGAACTCGACGTGATCGAGGCTGATCGGCATGACCACCGCCACCTCGGCGTTGATCACGTTGGTGGCGTCCCACGTGCCGCCCATGCCGACCTCGACGACGGCGACGTCGATGGGGGCGTCGGCGAAGATCGCGTAGGCCAGGGCGACGACGACCTCGAAGAAGGACAGCCGCACGTCGAACTGGTTGTCGACCATCTCCAGGTAGGGCTCGAGCTCGCGGTAGGCGTCGACGAAGACCCGATCGCTGACGTCGAGCCCGTCCAGGACGATGCGCTCGTTGATGGCGCTCAGGTGCGGACTGGTGAAACGGCCGGTGCGCAAGCCGAAGCCGCGTAGCAACTCGTCGATCATGCGGGCGGTCGACGTCTTGCCGTTGGTCCCGGTGATGTGGATCGAACGATAGGCCCGTTGCGGGTCGCCGAGCACATCGAGCAGGGCGATGATCCGTTCGCGCGTGCGGTCGATGTGGGCCTCGCCCCACCGGGCCAGGATCTCGGCCTCCACCTGCGCCAGCAGCTTCTGGGCCTCGCTGGTGGAGTCGCTCACGGCAGGCGGTCCAGGGCGGCCTGGATGCGGGCGATGTCGGCCTCGGCCGCCGTGACCCGATCGCGCACCTTGGCCACCACGGGCTCGGGGGCCTTGCCGATGAACGCCTGGTTGGTCAGCTTGCCCGTGTTGGTGTCGCGCTCCTTCTCGGCCGCGGCGAGGTCCTTGGCGAGGCGGGCCCGTTCGGCCGCGACGTCGATGGCGCCGGACAGATCCAGTTCGACGCCCACCGTGCCTCCGGCGGCGATGGTCAGCGACGCGGTAGCGGTGAAGCCCGCTTCAGGGGTGGCCAGGCGCACCAGCGCCCGTACGGCCGTCTCGGCCTCGGGGCTGAGCCCGTCCAGCGTCGCGGGGACCGGCTTCGACGGCTTCACCCCCTGGTCGGAGCGGAAGCGGCGAATCTCGGTGACCACCGTCTGGATCGCCTGGACGTCGGCCGCCGCGGCGTGGTTGATCCGCTTCTCATCGGCCTGCGGCCAACTTGCGACCACGACCGATTCGCCGCCCGTCAGGGCTGTCCACAGAGCCTCGGTGACGAAGGGCACGAACGGGTGCAGCAGTTCGAGCAGGCTCTCCAGCACCTCGCCGAGCACCCGGCGGGTGGTCGCCGCGCCGTCGCCGGCCAGGGTGATCTTGGCCAGTTCGAGGTACCAGTCGCAGACCTCGTCCCAGGCGAAGTGGTAGAGCAGGTCAGCGATCTTGGCGAACTCGAACTGCTCGTAGAGGGCATCGGTCTCGGCGATGACCTGCTGCAGTCGCGACACGATCCACGCGTCCGGCCCGGTCAGGTCGGTGGGCCGCTCGCCGCCGACGGTCGCGCCGTTGAGCACGGCGAAGCGCGTGGCGTTCCAGAGCTTGGTGCAGAAGTTGCGCGCCCCGACGACCCACTCGACATTGATCGCCTGGTCGGCGCCCGGGTTGGCCCCCTGCAGCAGTGACAGGCGCACCGCGTCGGCACCGTACTCGTCCATCCACACCAGCGGGTCGATGACGTTGCCGCGCGACTTGCTCATCTTCTTGCCCGTCGCGTCGCGCACCAACCCGTGCAGCAGCACGGTGTCGAAGGGCTGCACACCGTCCATCGCGTACAGGCCGAACAACATCATTCGCACGACCCAGAAGAACAAGATGTCGTAGCCGGTGACCAGCACCGTGGTCGGGTAGTAGCGCTTGAGGTCGGCGGTCGGCGCGGGCCAGCCGAGGGTGGAGAACGGCCACAATGCCGATGAGAACCAGGTGTCGAGGACGTCGTTGTCCTGGATCCAGCCGGCCGGCGGGGTCTCGTCCGGGCCGAGGCAGACCTGCTGGGCGCCGTCGGGTGAGTACCAGACCGGGATGCGGTGGCCCCACCACAGCTGGCGGCTGATGCACCAGTCGCGCAGGCCGTCGACCCAGCCGAAGTAGCGCGGCGCCAGGCTGGCCGGCTCGATCGTGACCCGGCCGTCGCGCACGGCGTCGCCGGCCGCGATCGCCAGGGGCTCGACCCGGACCCACCACTGCAGGCTCAGCCGGGGCTCGATGACGGTGTCGCAGCGCGAGCAGTGCCCGACGCTGTGCAGGTAGGGACGCTTCTCGGCGACGATGCGGCCCTCTTCGCGCAGGGCGGCGACCACGGCCAGCCGGGCATCGGCACGGTCGAGTCCCTCGAATGGGCCCTTCTCGGTGATCCGGCCGCGTTCGTCCATGATCGTGAGCGTGGGGAGGTTGTGCCGCTGGCCGATCTCGAAGTCGTTGGGGTCGTGCGCGGGCGTGACCTTCACCGCGCCACTGCCGAAGGACGGGTCGACATGTTCGTCGGCCACGATCGGGATGCGGCGATCGGTCAGCGGCAAGGGCACGGTGGTGCCGATCAGGTGCTGATAGCGCTCGTCATCGGGGTGCACGGCGACGGCGGTGTCGCCCAGCATCGTCTCGGCCCGGGTGGTGGCGACCACGATCGAGTTCTCGCCGTCGCCGTAGCGGATGCTGACCAGTTCGCCCGGCTCCTCAGCGTGGTCGACCTCGATGTCGCTGAGCGCGGTGAGGTCCTTGGGGCACCAGTTGATGATGCGTTCGGCCCGGTAGATCAACTCGTCGTCGTAGAGCTTCTTGAAGATCGTCTGGACGGCCCGGCTGAGTCCTTCGTCGAGGGTGAACCGCTCCCGCGTCCAGTCCACGCCGGCCCCGAGCCGCTTCATCTGGCCCAGGATCTTGCCGCCGTACTCGTCCTTCCACTCCCACGCCTTGGTCAGGAACTCCTCGCGGGTGTAGTCGAAGCGGCCCTTGCCCTCGGTCTCGGCCAGGTGGCGCTCGACCAGGTTCTGCACGGCGATGCTGGCGTGGTCCATGCCGGGCAGCCACAGGACGTCAAAGCCGCGCATGCGGGCCCGGCGGGTCAGCGCGTCCATCATCGACTGCTCCAGTGCGTGGCCCAGGTGCAGGCTACCGGTGACGTTGGGCGGCGGGATGACCAAGCTGAACGGCGGCTTGTCGCTGGTCGCGTCGGCGGTGAAGTAACCCCGGTCGAGC
This sequence comes from uncultured Actinomycetes bacterium, assembly GCA_963828015.1. GTDB lineage: Bacteria > Actinomycetota > Actinomycetes > Mycobacteriales > Jatrophihabitantaceae > CAVPUA01. Next base: position 60,519 of record CAWHCD010000005.1, on the reverse strand, counting down.
CAGCGCTGATACAGCGGCCCCTCTACCTCAGCCGGGACGTACTGGCTGGGGAGTTCGGCGGCCGGGTCGAGGGGGGCAGTCACCCTCACATTCTATGGAGCCCCCGCGCCCCGATTCGCCAACGTCGCGGGGTCGAATGACCCGCGCGGCCACGCCATGCCGCAGGGGCCACCACAAGCGGTCATTCGTCGCGGAGGCGTCTCTTTCCACAGGCTGGCGCCGTATCCACAGTTCGCGGGAGCCGTCCCTGGGCGGCGCGGGACCCGGTTCATTGTTGCGTGATGCATTTCGAGATCGAGCGTTGCCTGGCGGCACTCGGCGGCGCCGCCTCCCGTGAGGAACTCCTCGCCGCCGCATCGACCGATGCGCTGCGAGCCGCCATCCGGAGCGGGGAACTCGTGCGAGTCTTTCCACGTGCCTACGCCACCGCCTGGCTGGCTGAACTTCCGGATGTCCGAGACCGGGGCCGCGCTGGCCAGCGTCGGGGTCCCCGCCGCGGTCAGCCATTCCTCGGCGTTGCGACGCTGGGGCCTAGCGGTCGACGACGAGCTGATCCACGTGACGCTTCCCCCAGGCCGCCGTCCTCGCCGGGTGGCCGGCACACTGGTGGTTCACCACACGAAGCTACCGATGCCGCGTCGATTGGCCGGTGGAGTTCCCACGATCAGCCCAGCCGTAGCGGTGACGCAGAGTTGGCCCGACGCGCCGCGGCGGCGTGCGCTGGTGCTCGAGTCGGTTCGACGTCGGTTGGCTTCGCCCGCTCAACTCGCCGAAGCTGTGGGTGAGGCGATTCGCCTTCCCCACCGCCGAGAGCTGCTCGAACTCCTCCACCTGATCGCCGCCGGCTGCGAGAGCGAACTGAAGATTTGGGGCCTGCTACACGTGTTTCGATATTCCCGGGTTGCGCCGCGGGGTGCTGCAACTCAAGATCCAGGCGGGCGGATCGACCTACCGAATCGACCAGGCCTATCCGACGGAGCGCGTGGCGGTCGAACTGGACGGGGAGGCATTTCACTCCAGCCGGGAGCAGCGCGAGCGGGATCGCCGGCGCGACGTGGCCCTGGCCCTGCTTGGTTGGCTTACGCTGCGATTTTCCTACCGGCGGCTGACCAGTGACGCGGCCGGCTGTCAGCGGGAGTTGCTGGCCGTTCTGGCGTCACGGCGGTGATAGCGGTCGACGGATGACCGCCGCGGGTGGTGCCTTCGGTGCGTCCTGCCCGCCACAGTCATCTGACGGGCTCCGCGGCTAGGCGGATTTTTCCTGGCGGGCGGCGCGCTTGGCCGGCTCGCGCGGCACCAGCGTCGGGTAGACGTGGTCGAGCACGGTCTCGCGGGTGATGACGACCCGGGCCACGTCCTCACGGGAGGGCACCTCGTACATCACCGAGAGCAGCACTTCCTCCATGATCGCGCGCAGCCCCCGGGCCCCGGTGCCCCGCAGCACGGCCTGATCGGCGATGGCCTCGAGCGCGGCCGACTCGAACTCGAGCTCGACGTTGTCGAGCTCGAACAGCTTGGCGTACTGCTTCACGAGGGCGTTGCGCGGCTCGGTCAGGATCTCGACGAGCGCGTTGCGGTCCAGCGGGCGCACTGAGGTCAGCACCGGAAGCCGGCCGATGAACTCGGGAATCAGCCCGAACTTCATCAGGTCCTCGGGCATGACCTCGGAGAAGACATCGCGGTTGTCGCGGTCGAACTTGGTCCGCAGCTCGGAGCCGAAGCCCAGTCCCTGCTTGCCAGAGCGGGCCTCGATGATCTGGTCCAGTCCGGCGAACGCGCCTCCGACGATGAACAAGACGTTGGTCGTGTCGATCTGGATGAACTCCTGGTGGGGGTGCTTACGCCCGCCCTGGGGCGGCACGGACGCCGACGTGCCTTCCAGGATCTTCAGCAGCGCCTGCTGCACGCCCTCGCCGGAGACGTCGCGGGTGATCGACGGGTTCTCGGCCTTGCGGGCGATCTTGTCGACCTCATCGATGTAGATGATCCCGGTCTCGGCCCGCTTCACGTCGTAGTCGGCGGCCTGAATCAGCTTGAGCAGGATGTTCTCGACGTCCTCACCGACGTAGCCGGCCTCGGTCAGCGCGGTCGCGTCGGCGATCGCGAACGGGACGTTGAGCATGCGCGCGAGCGTCTGGGCCAGCAGCGTCTTGCCCGAGCCGGTGGGGCCGAGCAGCAGGATGTTCGACTTGGCGAGTTCGACCACCGAGTCGGCCGTGCGCGGTTTGGCATCGCCGCCGGCCTGCACCCGCTTGTAGTGGTTGTAGACGGCGACGGCGAGCGTCTTCTTCGTCTGGTCCTGGCCCACGACGTAGCCGTTGAGGAACTCGTAGATCTCGCTGGGCTTGGGCAGTTCGTCGAAGCTGAACTCGCTGGTCTCCGCCAGCTCCTCTTCGATGATCTCGTTGCACAGGTCGATGCACTCGTCGCAGATATAGACGCCGGGTCCGGCAATCAGTTTCTTGACCTGCTTCTGGCTCTTCCCACAGAAAGAACATTTGAGCAGATCACCTGTCTCGCCGACTCGGGCCACGAGCGAATCGTTCCTCTCATTCGTCGGCTTCGCAACGTCGAGACGCGTATTGAAGCCAGCAGTTCCGGGAACGCTACCCGCCGCGGGGCCGGAAGTCGCTCGACTTACCGGCCCCGGCGCGCCGCGTTCGGCAAATCAGTCGACAATCAGCTTGCGGGTCGCGATGACGTCATCGACGATTCCGTACTCCTTGGCCTGGATGGCCGTCAGAATGCGGTCGCGCTCGATGTCGGTACGGATCTTCTCTATCGACTGCCCGGTGTGCTCGGCCAGGATCTCCTCGAGCAGCGCGCGCATGCGCAGGATCTCGTTGGCCTGGATCTCGAGGTCGGTGACCTGGCCCTGGCCCTCACCGGAGGGCTGGTGGATCAGCACGCGCGAGTTCTGCAGGGCGTAGCGCTTGCCTTTGGTCCCGGCCGCCAACAGAACGGCGGCGGCCGAGGCGGCCTGCCCCATGCAGTAGGTCTGGATCTCGGGCCGGACGAACTGCATCGTGTCGTAGATCGCGGTGAGCGCGGTGAACGAGCCGCCCGGGGAGTTGATGTAGATCAGGATGTCGCGGTCGGGGTCGGTCGATTCGAGCACGACGAGCTGGGCGATGACGTCGTTGGCCACCACGTCGTCGATCGGCGCGGCCAGGAAGATGATGCGTTCCTCGAACAGCTTGTTGTACGGGTTGGATTCCTTCATCCCATAAGACGTGCGCTCGACGAAGGAGGGCAGGATGTAGCGCGCGGATGCGCCACCGGCGGAGATCCCGGTCGGGGTGTAGAGCTCGCTCATGATCGTGATTCCCTTCAGGCCGGCGCGGGGCCGGAGCCGTTCGTGATCTGCGAGACCCCGGACACGACGTGGTCGACGAAGCCGTATTCGAGTGCCTGCTGGGCGGTGAACCACCGGTCGCGCTCGGAGTCGATGCGGATCTGCTCGACGGTCTGGCCGGTGTGCGACGCGATGAGTTGTGCCATCTCGATCTTCGTCAGCTTGAACTGTTCGGCCTGGATCGCGATGTCCGACGCCGTACCACCGATGCCCGCGGAGGGCTGGTGCATCAGGATCCGCGTGTGCGGCAGGGCATACCGCTTGCCCTTCTTGCCGGCCGAGAGCAGGAACTGCCCCATCGAGGCAGCCAGGCCCATCGCATAGGTCGCGATGTCGCACTGGACGAACTGCATGGTGTCGAAGATCGCCATGCCGGCCGTGACCGACCCGCCCGGGGAGTTGATGTAGAGGTTGATGTCGCGCTCGGGGTCTTCGGCCGAGAGCAGCAGCAGCTGCGCGCAGATCTGATTGGCGATCGTGTCGTCCACCGGCTGCCCGAGGAAGATGATGCGCTCGCGCAGCAGCCGGTCATAGACCGAGTCGTTGAGCGTCATGCCGGCGCCGGCGCTGCGCAGCTCGATGGCCCGCACAGGCTGCGGATCAAAACGGTTCACTATCGCCCCTTCGAGGTTTCCGATCGTTGTGTCGACCCTAACGGCCCAAGGCCGCCGGGCACTCCCGCGGGGGAGCGTTTTCGCTCAGGGCGTGACCCGGCCGACGTGCGCCTATTCGTCTTCGGCCGCGAGGTCGTCTTCGAGGCCGTCCTCGTCGAGCGCCTCGTCGGCTTCTTCGAACGCGCTGATCTCATTCGGGGTGAGAGCCGACAGATCGACCGCGTTACCCGACGCATCGGTGACGGTCGCGGCGCTCAGGGCCAGGGCGAGCGCTTTGTTGCGCCGCACGTCGGCGATCAGCGCGGGGAGGTTGCCGGCCTGCATGACCTGGTTGGCGAACTCCTGCGGGGACATCTCGTAGCGCTGGGCCTGCCGGACGAGGTACTCGGTCAGCTCGGCATCACCGACGCCGACCTCCTCCTTGTCGGCGATCGCGTCGAGCAGGAACTGGGCCTTGACCGTGTTCTCGGCGCTGGCCTTGAGCTCCTCGTCGAACTCGGCCCGCGTCTTGCCCTGCGAGGTGAGGAACTCCTCGAAGAGGGCGTCGTCGTGACCGAGGGAATGCACGATGTCGTGTTCGCGGGCGCCGACCTCGCTGGCGACGACCGACTCGGGCACCGGGAACTCGACGGTCTCGATCAGCTTCTCGAGCACCTTGTCGCGCGCCTGGCTGCCCTGCCCGAGCGCCTTGGCCCGCCCGATCCGGGACCGCAGGTCGGCCCGCAGCTCATCGACGGTGTCGAACTCGCTCGCCAGCTGGGCGAACTCGTCGTCGACCTCGGGTAGCTCGCGCTCCTTGACCGAGTTGACGGTGACGCTGATCTGGGCCTCGGAGCCGGCGTGATCACCTTGGGTGAGCTGGTCGTGAAGACGGCCGAGTCCGCGGCGGACAGGCCGACGATCGTGTCGTCCAGGCCGTCGATCAGATCATTGTTGCCGACCTCGTAGGACAGCCCGTTCGCTGTGCCGCCCTCGACCACCTCACCGTCGACCTCGGCCTTGAGGTCGAGGGACACGAAGTCGCCGATGGCGGCCGGGCGATCCACGCCGGACAACGTGCCGAAGCGCACGCGCAGCGATTCCAGTTGCTCGTCGACGTCGGCGTCGGTGACCTCGACGTCGTCGACGGTCACGGCGATGCTCGACAGTTCGGGCAGCTCGATCTCGGGCCGGACGTCGACCTCGGCGGTGAAGCTGAGCGAGACGTTGTCGTCGAGGTTGGTCACGTCGATATCGGGCTGGCCGAGCGCCTTGACCTCGTTCTCGCGAACCGCATCGGTGTAGAGACGGGGAAGAGCGTCGTTGACGGCCTCTTCGAGGATCGCCGCCCGCCCGACGCGCTGGTCGATGACCCGGTTGGGCACTTTGCCCGGCCGAAAGCCCGGCACCTTGACCGAGGACCCGATGCGCTTGTAGGCCGAGTCGAGGCTGGGCTTGAGCTCCTCGAAGGGCACCTCGATGGCGAGCCGGACTCGGGTCGGGCTCAGGGTTTCGACAGTGCTCTTCACGGTGCTGCTCGCTCTCCTACATAGATCAGTGCGGCTCGTTGACGAATCGGCCTGAAATCTACAGGCCCTTTGGAGTGGGCACCGTCCCGCGGGGAGCGGACGGGGCTTCGGTCGGGGTGGGGGGATCCGGGCTCACGGCCCCTCGCTGCCAGGATGGGGCGGCATGAACCACCGGAATCGTGTCTAGTTGGCGTTGTCACTCACTGACTTCTGGGAGGTACGCCATGGCCCTGTCAGCCGAAACCGCACAGGTTCGGCGCCTGGTGCGGCAGGTCATCGAAACTCGAGAGCGGGCGGCTGGGGCGCCGGGGGCTACGGGGCCAGTTGGCGAGGAATACACCCAGGCCGCTCTCGCCGCGTCCGAGGCTCCCCCACTGCAGGTCGTCCTCGAGTTCGCCTCAGTCGTTGATCTTCTGCTGATGGATCTCGCGGCCATGTCAGGTCAGCCGCAGGCGGTCGTCACTCGCGGCTTTCTGGACACCCTGGTGGTGACGGACATCAGACTCGCCGAGGACGAGGACCCGGAACCGTGAGACTTCGCGAGAGCTGACTCCCGGGACGGCCGGTCGGCCGCAATCCCGGAGATTGCTGGTCGGGGTGGCGGGATTCGAACCCACGGCCCCTCGCTCCCAAAGCGAGTGCGCTACCAAGCTGCGCCACACCCCGCGGCATCGAGTCTCAGAGTCTAGTGGCCGCGCCGGTATGATCTCCTCGACGCCGGATTCGGCGCATTGCGGGCGTAGCTCAATGGTAGAGTTTCAGTCTTCCAAACTGACCACGCGGGTTCGATTCCCGTCGCCCGCTCCACGCTCTAGCACCCGGTTTGCGGCCGGGCCTCGCACCCTAGGCACCGCCGGCCGTGACGATCGCGTCGGTGAGAAAACCCGCGATCAATCCGATGAATAAGCCGTACGCGACCAGATCCATCCGCTTGGCCCGCGCGGCCACCCCGAGCAACTGCGCGACGACGTAGATGATCGAGCCCGCGGCCAGGGTGAGAAACAGGACGCTCACCGCCTCGCTGGTGAAGCCGTGGCCGATCCAGGTCCCGGCGAAGGTAGGGCCGCCGCCGATCAGGGCGAGCATGAGCAGGAACGGCCAGCTCGGGCGCCGCGCGTTGCCGTCCTGGTCGAGGTCGTCGTTCAGCGGGGCAACGATGCCGAAGCCCTCGGTCGCGTTGTGGAGAGCGAAGCCGATCACCAGCAGGGTCGCCAGCGCCACGTCTCCGGTTGCGGCCGATTGTCCGATCGCCAGCCCTTCGGCGAAGTTGTGCAGCCCGATCCCCACCGCGATCATGAGCGCCAGTTGCCGCGCCGGGGACCAACCAGCGATGCCGCGAACGCCGCCGGTGGATTCCGTACTTGCCATCGCCCCGGGGCCGCCGCGCGCGGCTCGAGCTACCCGCACGGTCAGGTACCTGTCATAGGCCACCAGCCCGAGCAAGCCGCCCCCGAGGCCTAGGACGAAGAGCGCTCCATACCCAAACACCGGCCTCAATCCGCCGCTGTGGTCGTGTACTGCGATCAGGGCCGAATCGATGGGCTCCCACGCATGAGTCAGCACATCCCAGACCAGGAACAACAAGATGCCGATTGCGATGGAGTTCAGCATCAATCGCAGCGCCGGCAACGGTCGCCGCAACCGACCGAGCGGGAGGCCGAGCACGATCGTCACACCGGCGATGAAGCCGAGGATCATGGTCCGGCCGAGGTGCATCAACTACCCTTCCTGTAGTAGAGAAGGGTAGCCTTACCTAAGGTCGAGGGAAGGGCAAGCCCAACCTGTGAAATGGACTACGATATTTGTAGTAGTTGAGCGTTGGCGCCGTACGTTCGGAGCACGTACTGACCTCGCCGGCCGACGGGTGGGCTCCTTCTCACTCGGCATGGGGCAACGGCTGGGCATCGCCGCCGCCCTGTTGGCCGAGCCGCAGACGCTGATCCTGGACGAGCCAGTGAACGGCCTGAATCCGGACGGAATCCGCTGGATCCGCAACCTGCTGCGCGATCTGGCCGACGCTGGCCGCACGATCTTCCTCTCCTCGCACCTGATGAGTGAGATGGCGTTGACCGCCGACCGGGTGATCGTCGTGGGCAAAGGCCGGGATGCCTGATCGCGCGAGCGCGTCAACCTAACTACTATCATTCTTGTAGTAGATACCAGGCACTCAACCGGGGAGACACATGGAGTCTGCGATGCCCGCGCTGGCGGTGAACCCACTCGACTCACACAGCGTGTTGTCCAGCTTCGGTGCCTGGGGGCTTTTCATCGTCCTGGTCGTCGAGACCGGGCTGCTCATCGGCCTGGTGCTGCCAGGTGACTCGTTGCTGTTCACCGCCGGACTGTTATGTGCAACGTCGAACAGTCAGTCCTTGCACCTGAGCCTGCCGGAGGTGCTGCTAGCGGCCGCGGCCGGAGCACTCGTCGGGGCACAGCTCGGGTACTGGCTGGGCGGACGGGCGGGGCCAACCCTGCTCAGCCGGCCCGCACGGCCTCGGCTGCAGGCCGGGTTCCTGCGCGCCAGTGAGTCCCTGGATCGCTACGGACCGGCGAAGGCGATCGTGCTGGCCCGGTTCATCCCGATCGTGCGGACGGTCATCAATCCCTTGGCCGGAATGGTCGGCGTCGGAATGCGCACGTTCACGCTGGCCCAGACCGGCGGCGGACTGCTCTGGGCATTGGGCGTCACGCTGGCCGGCTACGCCCTCGGGTCCCGCATCCCCAATATCGACACCTACCTGCTACCGATCATCGCGGTCATCGTGGTGCGTCTCGCTCATTCCGATAGCCCTGGAACTTCGCCGTGCCCGACGAGTGGGAGAACCGACATGAGCAACCATCTGAGCTGGCTCGAGGCCGGGGTGATCGGCGCCTTCCAGGGCGTCAGCGAGCTGTTCCCGATCTCGAGCCTTGGGCACAGCGTCCTCATCCCGGCCTGGGTCGGTGGTTCCTGGCAACGCGACCTGGACGTCAGCAGCCCGGAGTCGCCCTACCTGGCCTTCATCGTCGGCTTGCACGTCGCCACCGCCTTGGCGCTGATCGTCTACTTCTGGCGGGACTGGGTTCGCATCGTCAAGGGACTCGGGACCAGCATCGCCCGGCGCGAGGTACGCACCGCCGATCAACGGCTGGCCTGGATGCTGGTGCTGGCAACGATCCCGGTCGGCCTGGTCGGTCTCGTCGGTGAGCACTTCGTCCGAACGCACCTGGGTAAACCGACCCCGGCGGCGATCTTCCTGATGATCAACGGCTTGATCCTGTTGTTCGCCGAGCATCAACGCCGAAACGATCTGGGCCGCAACACCGAGTACGTCGACGAGCGGCTCAGCGGGCCGCAGTCCGACGAACGCCTGGGGGCTATGACCTTCACCCGCGCGGTCGAGATCGGCTCGCTGCAGATCGCCGCACTGGCTCCGGGCATCTCGCGATCCGGGCATCACCACCTCGGGCGGCTTTATGGGCGGACTCACCCGAGAAGACGCGGCCCGATTCTCGTTCCTGCTGGCCACCCCGGTCATCCTGGCCGCCGGCGTACTCAAGCTCGGCGATCTCTCCGGTCCACTGGGCAACGGCATCCGCGGCCAGGTGCTTTTCGGCTCGGTCTGTTCCTTCATCGGGGCTTACCTGTCGGCGCGCTTCCTCACCCGCTACTTCGCCGATCGTTCGCTGCGACCGTTCGGCATCTACTGCCTCATCGCCGGAGCGGCCAGCCTGATCCTCTTCGCCGTCCGCTGAGCCTGACGGCCAGCCCTCGCTCAGCGCCGGATGGGAGGATGAAGCCATGAACGCGGGATCCGGGCGCGCACGCGGGGCACTGGAGCGCGAGGTGCTGGCCACCTTGGCCGCTTCGACCGGTCCGCAGACCGCCCAGCAGGTGCTCGACGCGCTCGGCGATGACTTGGCGTACACGACCGTCATGACGACCCTCTCGCGCCTGCACAGCAAAGGCGCCCTCGAGCGGGTAGCGGTCGGCCGCGCCTACGCGTACTCGCTGCCCGGCACACCGGAGACGGCCGGCAACTCGGTGGCGGCACGACGGATGGTCCGCCTGCTCGATGCCGGAACCGACCGCGCCAGCGTGCTGGCCCGGTTCGTCGCCGACCTCGATCCACAGGACGAAGCCATGCTCAACGAGTTGTTGCAGGGCCGGGAGGACTGAGGTGGCGACCGCGGTCCTGCTGGCTCCGTTGATCGCTACCCTGCTGCTCTTCGTGCTGGCCCAACCCATGGGCCGCCGCCTGCCGCCGGCGGTCGGCGTGCGCTGCCTCACCGTCGCGGCCCTGGCCACCGCGCTGAGCACCGGATTCGTGCTGTCCGTTCTGGGCCTGACGACGCTGGTGCAGTGGGGTCCCATCGCGCACCGGGTCGGTTGGTCCTCGGCCGCGCTCGACGCCACGGAACCGCTGCCCGGTCCGGTGGCCGCGGCGGCGGGGATCGGCGCGGCCCTGCTGCTGCTCGCCGCGATACGGCGGGCCGTGCACTCGATCATTGCGCTGCGGACCGCCTCGCGACTCTGCGCGGAGTTGGGCACCGACGCGGGTGGCCTGGTCGTGACCGACGACGAGCGCGCCGACGCCTACGCGGTGCGCGGACTGCGGTCCGGGCGCATCGTCGTCTCGCGCTCGATGCTGCGCGCACTGTCAGCCCCGGAGCAGCGCGCCCTGCTGGCCCACGAAGCGGCCCACCTCGATCAACAGCACCATATCTACGTCATGGTCGTCGACGTCTGTGCGGCGGCGAACCCCCTGCTACGGCCGGTCAGTCGCGAGGTCGGCGTCGGGGTCGAGCGCTGGGCCGACGAGGTCGCGGCCACCGAATCCGGTAGCCGCGAGGTGGTCGCGCGTGCGTTGGCCCGCGCCGGGCTGGCGCGGATGCGCAGCGCCCCGGGAGTAGCTGGTCCGGCCCTCGCCGCGACCGAGGTCGACCTCCCGCGGCGCGTGAACGCCCTGCTCGACGGGTCGCCGCGTCGACGCCCCCTGCTCGCGGCGGCCATCGTTGTCCTGGTCTTGTCGTTGATCGGCACGAGCGCGGTCACCGCGCAGGACACCCGCGACCGCCTGGCGCACGCGGACCTCATTTTTGATCAGCGCTGATCGCACCTCCGGCAGCAAGACCGCGCTGGCCAGCAGAACCGGCAGCCCGAGCAGCGCAACAACGCTGGGATTCATCTGCAGGCCGACGCCGTTGGGCCTGATCATGATCACCATCCCCAGGGACAGACCCGCGCTCACGGCCAAGAATCGAGGTCCGACCGGAGTGAGCACGACGATCGCCAGGCCCCAGATGAAGTACCACGGCTGAACCGACGGCCCCAGCAGCACTACCGACAGCATCGCGATCGACAGCAGGGTCCAGGGCGAAACCGCCGCAACCCATCGTCGTCGAGAGTCGAGGGCATTGCGCATGGCGATCAGCCAGAGCAGCGCGAGGATCGCGATGGAGAGCGCTGTCCCGACCGTGCGGAACTGGGTCATCTGCGGATCGAGCTTCAGGGCGTGGTGATCGCGACCCGAAAAAAGATCGGTCAAGATCGCGGCCAGGGATGGCAATGACATCCAGCTCACGACCGACGAGGACGCGTTGACCTGCCGCATCCAGCCGAGTCCGAGGCCACTGGCCGCCGTGATGACGCCAAAGGTGAGGATGGCGGTGCCGACCACGAGCGCTGTCGCGGCCAGCGCCTTGCGAACGCGCTCAGCCCGGTCAGGCAGCAAGGTCAGCCAGAGCGGGACGGCGAAGCCCAAGACGATGGCGGCCGGGGACTTGACCGCGACCGCTGCCGTCAGCACGACCGCCCCCAGTCCGAGGGCGACCAGGCTCGACGGCTTCCGGCAGATGATCGCCAGGCCGCTCGTCATCAGCCCGACCATCAACAGGTCGTTATGACCGCCGCCCAACCCGAGAATCAGGGTGAGCGGGTTGGCTACCACCAGCCAGAGCGCCAGATCGGGACGCGCGCCCGTTCGGCGGGCGAGGACGGGCAACGCGAACGCGGTCAGGACCAGGCCGGACGCGGCGACCAGCCGCAGGGTCGCAACGGTCAACCCGACGTGCGGACCGAGCAACCCGGCGATGAAGCGGCTGAGCAGTAGCCACAACGGACCGTAGGGCGTTGGCGTACTCACCCAACGATGGCTGACCTCGATCGAGAACCAACTGGGCCGGGCCGACGGGCCAAGGCGGTACGGATCTAGGTGGTGCAACACGAGCTGGCCTTGTGCGGCGTAGGCCCAGAGGTCGCGGCTGGATAACGGAATCGCGAACAGCAACGGAGTCGCCCAGACCAGGGCGATCCGCCGCAGCACCCGCACGTTGAGCCCGACGTCGAGGACGAGCCGGCCGAGGAGCAGCCAGGCTCCGGACAGGGCGGCCACGCCGAGATAGAAGACGATGCGGGCCGGAAAGGCGCCCACCCCCATCAGATCGACTACCGGTGTTCGGTCGGCCCGGAAGTACACCGGGATCGCGCCGACCCAATACGACGACGCGGCGATCGCGGCGGTGCCGGCCGCTCCGGCCCAGCCCAGGACGGTTGGACTCCGACCCCAGGTCTGGTCCGTCGACGCTTTCGGCACTAGCTGCCACCGTCGGGGGTGGACAGGTCCCGGACGCAGTCGGGATCCGCGGACCTCAACCGGGCCACGACGGTGAAATCGCTCGTGACCGTGACCGTGCCCGCCTTGGGCAGATAGAGCCCGAGCCAGCCGTTGTCGTTGAGGATGCAGGAGGAAACCGGCTGCCGGGTCGCCGGGTCGATCGTCGTCAAGTACGGAGACCACCGCAGCCGAACGGTCACCGGACCCGGCACGAGGCTGGTCAGCGTGACCGAGTTCGCGTCGACGGAATCGATGAGAGCTCCGCTGGCCAGCGGAGCGGCGTCGATCACCTGGTACAGCCGCCAGTTCGCATCCGCCCACGTCAACCGCAGATAGCTCAGGCCCTGCGTGACCAACTTTCCTTCCGCAATCGAGGCGAAGTCCAGCGGAGCGTTCGGTACCGCGACCCAGCCGACCGCCAGGTCGGTCAACCAGAGCCGGTAGGACGCCGCGGTCAACGCTCCGGCGCGATAGAAGATGGGGTTGTCGGCGTTGTCGGCCTGGCGATCCCATCCGCGGGCCAGGGATTGATCGGCGAGATAGACGCTCGCCCAGTGACTGACCGGATCTACGACCTCGACCCGCTCCCCTGTGGCGCCCGAACCCGCGGCCGCTCGCGCTCGGACAAGCGCCGCCTGCACCGGCCGATAGAAGGATGCCTGCGCGGAGGCGTCCCGCGCGGACTCGAGTTGGCCCACCGTGTCGGCCACCGGCCAGGCCAGAAGAAGCGCGACGACGGCGACGAGCCATCGACGGGGCAGCGGCGCGTACGCCACCACGAGCGGGGCGGCCGCGATCCACGTCAGGCGGGTGATGTTGCTGCCGACCGCGCCGGGCACGAGCAGGAACGCGATCGTCGCGAAGAAGGCCAGCACCGCCGCGACCCGGATCACCCGGTTGCGGCACATCGTCGCCACGCCGACGCAGCTGAGCAACGGGATCGGCAGGCTGGTCCACGCGAACGGCATCGTGCCCGTGCCGGGAAAGAGCAGCGCCATCGCCAGCGCCAGCACGAGGACGGCGGCCGCCGCGGCCAGCGCGCCCCGTCGGCGATCACGCTCCACGAGCACGACGGCAGCCAACGCCAGCCCGAGAAAGAGCGCGGCGAGCGGACTGGCGAAATAGGCCGCCAACCCGAGCGCGATACAAGACTTGATGCGTCTCATCGCCAGTGCATCCAGCGCGCACACCGCGATCGCCGCGCCGACGACGAAGGTGACGCGGCCGTCGATCAGGTCCGCGATGCCACTCAGCGCAAAGGCGGCTGCCCCGGCGCGCGGCCGGATCGCCCCGCGCAGCAGCCGGCCGGCCGCGAGCACCCCGACGGCCGTTGCGATCAGTCCGGTCATGCGGACGCCGAGCGCGGCCATCGATGCCGGCACGAGCACGCTATAGGAGGGCGTGGAGATGCCGCCGAACCAGCCCGTCCACCAGCTCGTCGCCCCGATCTGGCGAGTCAGCTGCGCGCGGGCGACCTGCGCGGCCAGATCGGGCGCCAGCGGCGTCCAGCGCAGATAGGCGACCGCGACGGCGGCGGCGGCGGCGGCAATGGCGAGTGCAGAGACCGACCGGGGCCAGGCGCCGGGGCGCTCACCTACTGTCAAGGTCACCCGTCGCCACCCCGGCGACTCGAGACCGCCCGAACGATCAGGCCGATGCCCAGTGCGAGCGCGGTGAGGCCGAACAGCAACACGAAGCTGCCGATCGGTCCGGTGAGATCCATATCCAACGCTGCCGGCAACGCCGCCTCCCCACATCGGCCCTGAACTACGATAGCCGTAGTAGTCCGGCGGGGAAGCAGGACACTCACCAGGTACTCAAATAGCCGACAGGAGCAGCGCCTTGCCGCAGTTGCGCGATCGACGTCAACCGATCGCGGCGAAGGTCCCCGAAATCGCCGCGCTGTTCTGGGTGGCCAAGATCCTCACGACCGGCATGGGCGAGGCCACCTCGGACTACCTGGCCGGCATCAGCCTGGTGCTCGCCGGTGCCGTCGGGCTCATCGGCTTCGCCGCGGCGATGTGGCTGCAACTGCGTGTCCGCTACTACATCGCCTGGGTCTACTGGTTTGCTGTCGCCATGGTCGCGGTCTTCGGCACCATGGTCGCCGACGGGCTGCACGTCGGGCTGAGCATTCCGTACGTGGTCACGTCGACGTTCTACGCGCTGGTCGTCGCGGCGGTCTTCCTTCTCTGGTACCGCAGCGAAGGCACGCTATCGATCCACAGCATCACGACCCGCCGCCGTGAGCTCTACTACTGGACGACGGTGTTGGCCACGTTCGCGCTGGGCACAGCGCTGGGCGATCTCACCGCCGTCTCGCTGCATCTCGGCTACGCCGCCTCGGCCGGCTTGTTCGCGCTGATGTTTGCCGTCCCCGCGATCGGCTGGTGGCGCTTCGGGATGAATCCGACGATTGCGTTCTGGTTCGCCTACGTGATCACCCGCCCCTTGGGCGCCTCGATCGCCGACTGGATCGCCAAGCCCCACTCACCGGCGGGGGGCCTGGGCGCCGGGGACGGCATCGTCGCGCTGGTGTCAGCGCTGGCCATCGCGGTCATCGTGGCGTATTTCGCGGTCACCCGATGCGACATCCAACCTCGAACCTCGGCAGATTCATCGGGACAGCAAGGTAATTCTCTGCTCGCCGAGGGTTAGGACCCCAGTGCCGCTGTACCTCCGGCTCGCGATCGGTCTGCTCCTTCTGCTCGCGATCGCATGTGCCGTGCTGTGGATCGCGGGCGTCCCGCTCGTGCGGGCGGTAATCACGGCCAGCGTGCGCGCCGTGGTGCAGTTGAGCATCGTCGCCCTGGCCCTGCGCGGCGTCTTCGCCGCCCCGGCGACGGTGATCATCGTCGTGGGCGTGATGTTCGGCGTGGCCTGCTGGACGGCCGGGCGCCGGCTGCGTGGCCACCCGAACGCCCTGCGCAATGTGGTTGTCTCCTGTGCGGCCGGGTCGGCGCTGACGATCACGATCATCGTCGGACTGCCGACCCTGACCCGCGACGTGCGCACCCTCGTAGCCGTCTCCGGCATCATCATCGGCGGCACCATGACCGCGGCCACCTTGACCGGACGACGGTTGGCGGACGGACTGCTGCGCCGGCGCGAGGAGGTCGAGGCGTGGCTGTCACTGGGGGCCACGCCGCGTGAAGCGATCCGCGATATCGCCCGGTCGGCCGTATTCGAGGCGATGGTTCCGGGGCTGGATCAGACCCGGACCGTGGGTCTGGTGACCCTGCCCGGCGCCTTCGTCGGTGCCCTCTTCGGCGGCGCCAGCGCGCAGGACGCGGCCCGGTTCCAGATCGTCGTGCTGGTCGGGTTGCTCTGTGCCCAGGCGGTCACCGCGACGCTGCTGGCCTGGCTGATCGGAGCGCCCCGCGCCCTTCCCGTCTGAGGCTCCGGGCGGTAAATCGAACAGAAATTGCGACGTCGGGTAGCAGTCTCACCCCTGACAGGTGACGCGATCGCCCGGTAGCTAACTGAAACTTTACGGCGTGATGAAGAAGCGTCCGCTCGCCGCCGTGGCCGCGACTCTAGCCCTCGTCGGCCGGGCTGCCCTGCCTCTCTGCCCCGAGCTCGGCGTCGACCATCGTGTCGCCACGCGACGCTTGACATGGCCGGGCATGCGTTGACGATGCCTGGTCCTGCCGGCCCTCACAACTCGTGCCGTGCGCACAGAACGCGATGGGCGGCCACCAACCCATTGCGGGCGCATCACATTTCGCGCCCTCGGTCGTCTCAGAAATCAGATCGCCAAGAACGTGCAACCGATGAATGGAGCTAGGCCGTGAGCAGGTACCCCGGAATCCCGGTTGGCGCAGGGCGTCGGCGCGCGACGATAAGTGTCTTCGTCGTGCTGTTGCTGACCGCCGCCGTAGCGCTCGTCGGCTTGGCGCCGGGAGCATCCGCGGCCGGCGAGTCGCTCGCCGTCGTGCTCCACCAGAGCGACGGGACAGCTCCGTTCGACTCACTCGACGCCAACGCGACCAACGGGATCGTGCGGGTCAACGACACGGTCACCTACACCGTCGAGTTCAGCGTGAACGGGGCCGCCGCCACCAATGCGACGTTCACGATCAACCTTCCTCAGGGTGAACTGCTCAGCGCCCTCCCGGCCTACTGCACCGGTCCGGGCTCATCGCTGTCGCCAACCGGCGCCGCGCTGGCGCCGCCGGTGCCGCTACCAGCACCAGCTATCAGTCCTTGCCGCAACAGACCCTGATCTGCAACGTCGGCGCCCGCGCGGCCAACTCGACCGCGAACTACGACGTCACCCCGACGATGAGCTCCGAGGTACCGAACGGCACGACCCTTCCGGCGGTGTCGGCATCGGTCAAGACCGATGACGCCGGACCCGTTACCTCGAACACGACCTCAGTCACCGCTGCATCGCAGCTGCGCTGGGACCTATCCAAGAACGGCACCGCCGTACAGGATGACTCCGGCCCGACCTTCGGTCCCGGCCCCATTCCTTGTGAATGGGACAACAGTGTCGGCTGCATCGTCATCGGCTATCCGGTCACCCTGTCCGCGCCCAGCCAAGGCAAGGGGGCCGAGCCGGTGGGCAACCAGCCCATCACCTTCACCGACGATCTCAGCGCCGCGGCTCTGTTCCCGTCCCTGAATGCGAGCCAGATCGCCGCAATCAACGCCGATCCGGCCAAGTACGGAGTGCGACTCACAAGTGAGTGCGGGCTCAACCCCGGCGCCTACAACGTGCCCGGCATGAAGATCGGCATGAACCCGACCGACACCGCGGCCAGCTCGGTGCGGGACTCCGGCACGGTTACCTGCACCCAGGCGGGCGGCCCCGGCACCGCGGTCGAGGTATCCATCGCAAACGCCGACACGTCGTTGTTCACCTACCCGACCAACTTCAAGACCTACAGCGGCGGCGACGGCAGCGCCATCCCGACCACCGACGCCTTCGCTATCTCAACGGACCTACGGATCGAGATCCCCACGGCCACCATCGCCGACTTCGGCATCAACGTGAACGGGATCAAGACCCTCACGACCAAGAACACCTATACGAACCTGAGCATCACCGGTATCAATCCCAGCGATCAGCAGAGTGGTGACGCGCGTCCCGGTAACGACTACCGGACGTTGACACCGACCGTCCGACCGGCCGGCGACTTCAACAAGTACTTCGTCGGTAACCCGAACGACACGGCGATCAATACGCCGCCGGCAGTCTTCAGCAGTGGCGACGCGAAGATGGAAGGCCCGCCAGGGGGTAGCACCCTGCTGTCCGGGACGATTAACGCGGCCCCGACCCAGACCGTGATCTCCCAGCTGGCCCTGGTCGGCTCCGACATAAGCAACTCAACGAACGTGTCGATCATTGGATGTGACACGTGGGACAACACCAAGCTGCAGCTGCAGGCCGGTAACTATCAAGGCCTACTCAACATCGACACCTCGGCGCCGACGCAGTACATCGGTTCGAATGGCAATGCGGCCTGGCTGTCGGGCTTCTATGGCGTCCAGGGTGGCACCGGCGTGGGTCAGGGGTACGCGACTGACGCCTCCCAGCTGCCGGCCTACACGGTCGAATACGGCACCGGCACCGCCGGTGCCGGTGCGAACTCGACCTGCGGCGATGCCGACTCACCGACCGGCTGGACAACTGACCCCGCCTCCATCGCCGGTAACGACCCGACGCTGGCCGCGCAGGGCATCTACTCCGCGGTCACTCGAGTCCGCATCCACGTTGATCTGCCGATGCCTTACCCCGCCCAGACCTACCAGACCGAGGCATTCGGCGCGATCGCCCTGCGGGTCGTCGACAATGCGACGGCCGGCGAGGTGCTCCCGAACTGGGCGAGTGCAATGTTTAGCCGAACGTCGTGGGCTACTCAGTCCGACATGCTGGCCAACCTGAGCTGGAACCAATCGACCTATGACCCGGGGACGGCAATCGGCAACGGCCACACCGGCGGTCCGGGCGACCGGCTGATCGCGGCCCCGGCGTTCCCGCGGATCAGCAAGACGGTGAAGGGCCCCCATGACGCGGATTTCAACTCCTCCACTCCGGCCACGACCGCCGGCGACACCGTTCTGTACAAGCTGGCACCGTCGCTGACCTCCGCCGCCACGGGCGGCACCAGCGGATACGACGTCTGGGTGGAGGACTGTCTACCCGGCAGCCAGGAGTTCATGTCCGCCGACCTCACCCCCACGCTGGTGTCCGTCGGATCGACCCCGGCCGATGCGAAGATCGCCGCCTGCGCCGCGGACGATACCTATCTTCGCTGGGATCTCGGTGCCCGCGTGCCCAACCAGCCGATCACCCCGATCATCGTGACGGTTCTGGTCTCGCCGATCGCCTTGGACGGCACCTACCAGAACGACGTCGTTATCAGCTCCGACGAGGACTCGTCCACCCTGGCGCAGCGCACCGCGTCAGCAGAGATCCAGGTCCAGTCGCCGGCCGGCATCAAACTCGATAAGCAGGCGCTGACTCCGGTCACCCAGGTCAATCGGGTCGGCCAGGCCACCAACGAGCTCAACAAGTGGAACGTGTCCATCGCCAGCGTGAATGGTGGTGTCGGCGTCACCAACCCCGACGTCATCGACGTGCTGCCCAAGCAGGGCCTGTCCGGCACTAGCTTCAACGGCACGTTCCAGTTCGTCTCGGCGGCGGTCAAGGTCGGCGGTGCGAACGTCACCGTGCAGTACACGGACGCAGGTACGGTCAATCAGGATCCGAACGATGCCAGCAACCAGACCGGTGGATCCACCGTCTGGTGCTCGGCAATCGGTGGCGGGGCCGGCTGCCCGGCCACTGCTGCTGACGTCACCGGCGTGCGGATCGGACGCCCCGGCACCTTCGCCAGCGGCGACGTGATCACCGTCGAGATCGACCTGGTCGGCGTCGGCAACAAGGCCGGCGACGTCTATGACAACACCGCTTTCGCGCGGGTCAACGGCTTGGTCCTGCCGGTCGGTCCGATTACGCGGGCCGAGAATGTCGTGGGCTCGAGCGTTGGCGACTTCGTCTGGCTCGACTCGAACAAGAACGGCGCGCAGGACTCGGGCGAGCCGGGCATCGACAGCTTCCCGGTGTCGATCAGCGGTACGGATGATCTCGGCAACAGCGTGTCGGCCACCACCACGACGGCGGGCGGCGGCAAGTACCTGTTCGATTCGCTGCGAGCCGGCACGTACACGGTGACGTTCAACCCGTCGGGACTGACGACGTCGCAGAACTTCACCACGCAGGATGCAAGTGGTGTCGCAGCGAATCTGAACTCCGACGGCAGTACCACCACGGGCGTGACGGCGGCGATCGCGCTGCCGTTGAACACCCAGAACCTCGACATCGACCAGGGCGTCATCAGCAACACCGTGACGCCGACGATCGCGACGACGATCAACAAAGCGGCCCCGAACCTGGGTGACACCCTGTCGGACTCGGTCGTGGTCAACGTGACGGGTGGGGGCACCTTCCCGGGCACGTGGCAACTCGTCGGCCCGGTGCCGGCGGTCAGCGGGTCGTGCACCGGCGCCAACTGGGCGGGAGCACCGGTGTTCGACTCGGGGACGTTCTCGGCCAACGGTAACGGCACGCCGACGACTACGTCCTCGACGAACCCCCTCACCACGGCCGGCTGCTACAGCTTCGTCGACTCGCTCCCGACAACCGGGACGACCGACGCCGTCACGACGGCTGCCGGTGCGGTTACCGAAACTGCGATCGTCAACGCCGTGGTGCTGACGCAGATCTCCGCGGCCACGGCTCAGCCGGGCGCCACCCTGTCCGACACGGTGGCGGTCGCCGGTGTGGGGGCCAACTACACCGGTGCGGTGCAGTGGCAACTGCTCGGCCCGGTGGCGGCCGTCGGCGGCTCGTGTGCGAGCGTGAGTTGGACGGGTGCGGCGGTCTTCGATTCGGGCAGCGTCCCGGTCACGACGAGCGGCAACTACCCGACGGCGTCGACCAATACGCTCGTCGCCGCGGGCTGCTACACGTTCGTCGACGCGTTGACCGCGGACGGAACGGTCACCGCGGTCAGCACGAGCGCGGGACTGGCCAGCGAGACGGCCATGGTCGGCGCGCTCACCCCGACCGTCACGACCACGATCTCGAGTCAGGCCGCGCCGGTCGGGTCGGCGATCTCGGACACGATCGCGGTGAGCGGCTCCTTCGGCGCCACCGCGACGGGCACCTGGACGCTCCTCGGTCCGGTGGCCGCGCTCAGCAGCTCGTGTGCCGCGGTGAACTGGACCGGCGCGGCCACGGCAGCAACCGGGACGTTCAGCGTCAATCTGACCAACGGCAGCGGTAACACCAGCACCGCGCCGCAGACGTTGTCGACCGTGGGTTGCTACACCTACGTCGAGAGCCTGGACGCCACGCCGGCCACCCCGGCCGTGCCGACCTCGGCTCCCGGCATCGTGGCCGAGACGACGCTGATCTCGCTGTTCTCCCCCACCGTGGTGACGGCGGCATCAGCCGTGATCGGCAAGGTCGGTGACAGCTTCACCGACGCCGTGACGGTCGCGAACTCCAGCGGCGCCGCATCCACGATCACCTGGACGCTGCTCGGCCCGGTTCCGGCGACCGCCGGATCCTGCCCGGCCCAGGGCGATGCGGCCTGGGCCTCAGCGGCGGTGCTGGCAACCGGCACGGGAGCCACCACCGGCGACGGGACGTTCAGCGCCCCGGCCACCGCGGTCACGCTGCCGGCCGCCGGCTGCTTCACCTTCGTCGATGCGCTGGCTGCGACCGCGCAGGACAACGCGGTCGCGACCACGGCGGCGGGCATCGCCGGGGAGACCATCCAGGCCACCACCTGGACGCCCCAGCTCTCGACCGTGGTCAGTGCGGCCACCGTCACCACCCAGTCGGTGCACGACACCCTGACGATCACCAACTCCGGTGGGTTCCACGGGGCGATCGACTGGACGCTGTTGGGCCCGGTCGCCGCTAACGCCGACGGCTCGTGCACCAGCCTCGACTGGACAGGCGCGGCGAGCGTCGCATCCGGGACGGTCACGATCACCGGCGACGGCACCTACCCCACGGCGGTGGAGGCTCTGTCCACCGACGGCTGCTACACCTACGTGACGACGTTCCCGAAGTCAGCATCAACGGACAAGGTCAGCACCCAGGCCGGGGAAGCCACCGAGACGATTAAGCGCTTCAATCCGGCTCCGGGCTTGAGGATCGTCAAGACCGCGACCCTGAACGATGCCGACGGTGACGGCCTGGCCGAGGTCGGCGAGACGATCGTCTACCAGTTCGTGATCACCAACATCGGCAACGAGGCGCTGACCGGAGTCGGCGTCGCAGATCCGAAACTGGTGACCGCCGGGATCGCCGTGACCTGCCCGCAGTCGACATTGGCGATCGGTGCGCACATGACCTGCCAGTCCGACCCCTACCCGGTCACCCAGGCCGACGAGGACGCGGGCGCAGTGCAGAACGTCGCGACGGCGAACGGCTGCGATGGGGTCGGTACCTGCTTCACCTCCCCCGGCTCCTCGGTGAGCACGCCCACCCAGAGCAAGACGCTGGCCTTCACCGGCGGCGATCTCGAGACGCCGTTGTGGGTCGGCTTCGCGCTGATCGTGCTGGGTAGCCTGCTGGTCTTCCTGACCCGCCGCCGTCGGACGAACTGATCCGAGGCGTCCAATCGCCCGCAGCCCATCCCCCGATGGGCTGCGGGCATTGGCGTGAGTGGCCTAGAACGAATCAGGGAGAACGGTGACACACCACCAGCGCACAGTTGAGGACGACGAGACGGCTGAGGCCGCGGACGCCGATCTGCTCACGGCCGCCCGGGCCGGGGACTCCGAGGCAATCCGGGCGCTCTGGGTTCGGCACTACCCGGCCGCTCAGCGAGCCGCTCGAGCGCTGACCCGGCAGGCCGCGGATGCCGACGACGTCGCCGCGGATGCCTTCGCCCGCTGTGTGCAGCTCATCGCCGACGGGGCCGGTCCCCACACCGCGTTCCGGGCCTATCTGATCGCGGCGGTGCGCTCCGGCGTCATCGACCGCTCCCGGGCGGCCCGGAACCGGGATGTGCTGGTGGAGGACTACACCGAGTGGGACTCCCCTGCCGGCGACCGCCTCGACCCCGTCCATTCCCGCGCCGAACTGGCCTACATCCGCGAGGCGTTCGAGTCCTTGCCGGAGCGGTGGCAGTCGGTGCTGTGGCAGACCGCAGTCGATCACGAGAGCCTCGGCACGGTCGGTGACACGTTCGGGATCAAACCCAATGCCGCCACCGCGTTGGCCAAACGCGCCCGCGAGGCGCTCAGTGCGGCCTACCTTTCCGCCCACCTGCACGGCGGCGTCCGGGCCGAGTCCTGCGTGCCCTTCATTCCGCTGCTCCCCCAGTGGGTGCGCGGTCGAGCCCACCGTCGTTCCCTGGCTACCGCGCAGCAACATCTGCAAGGCTGTTCGGACTGCCAGACGCGAGTGTTGGAGTTGTCGGCCATCAATCGCGACCTGTCGGCCGTGCTGGCGCCGGCGATCCTCGGCCCGGCCGCGCTCGGGCTGTGGCGCGCCCCGGTGGGCGGGTTGCTGCATCACGCCTGGTCCGGCAAGGCCGTCGCCCTCAAAGCGGGAACGGTCGTGGTAGTAGCGATCACGGCGGTGGCCGCCGTCGCGTTGTGGCCCCATGATCATCACTCGCCGCCGGTCGCGACGGCGGTGACACCGACGAGCGCCGCCCCGCAAACCACCACTGTGGCTCCGGCTCCCACTCCGGTCCCGACCCCCACTCCGACACCCACGCCCACACCGGCTCGGCCATCGACCGACGCGCCGCTCACGCGCCCGGCGACACGTTCGCCAACGGCGCCCGCCTCGACCCCACCCCTGGTGGGCACGCCTCCACCCGCCCCGCGTCCGCTCGTCGTCAGCGTCTCGGTCAGCGGGCCGGCCGATGCGACCGCACTCGTCATCGACGTCAGCAGCGGCAACCTGAGCGGGCCGTTGACGCTCGAACTGAGCTTCCCGGCCGGGGTGACCGTGAGCGACACGAACGGCTCCTGGCCGGACTGCGGCAGTACAACGGCAATCACCTGCTCGATCGACATTGACGCGTCGGTCGCGCAAAGCTGGTCGGAGACGCTCATCACGTCGTGGTCGGCCCAGTCCTCGGGGCAAGTGGGCGCCGTCGTCAGCGGACGGTCACTGGCCGGGCGGACGGTTACCGGGTCGGCCGCAATCGCCTGGCCGCCGACGACCGGCTGAGGCCGTCACGCCCCCCGGCTGATGCGACGGACCCACCCGGTGGCCTCGCTCAGCGCCACGGGCAGCGATTCGATCGTGATGCGGGTGGTGGGCAGACTGCGGTTGATCCGAGCCTCGGCCAGACGCAGGCGCAGCTCGTCAATGGCCCTGATCAGCGAGTCACCTTGCAGCGCGGTGAGCACCCCGGCGGTGGTCGGACCGAGCCGGGCAAACGTCTCCCCCGATCGAAACGCCCGCAGCATGGCTGCGTGCACGACGATCAGACCGGTTTCGGCGGCCAGGCCCGAGCGCCTGGTCGAGGCCACCCGCACAGTCACCAGCGAATACCACTGCGCCGCCGGTATCTCGACCGAAGCCGAGGACGCATAGACCTCGCGCAGCCGGGCCCGCAGATAGCTCGGCGAAGCCAATGAGGTGAGGGGGTCAACGCACGAAGCCGTCAGCAGATCGCCGAGCGAGCGTTCCGTCCACGCATCGGTGAGCGCGTCGACCACCGCAGCGGCCTCGGCGTCGGCGATCCCGGCCAGCGTCAACCCGACCCGCACGTCGTCGCGGGCTTCGCCGAGTTGCACGCCGGCCGCTGCGCGCTCGCTGCCCAGCACCGCCGCGGCCGCAACCAGGTCGCCGTCGGACACGAGCGCCGCGGCGAGACCGGCAATTCCGGCGCTGAACCATTCGCCCGGCCAGCGGCGGACCCAGTCCAGTTCGGCGCTGTGCTCTCGCCACAAGCGGACGAGGTTCGCCGTCTGGCCCTGGCCCCGTTCGCGCCCACCCGACCGGGAATGACGGCAATCGGAATACATCGGAACCTCCGAAAATCGGTCGACCCAACGCGGGTAGTCGCTAGGTAAGACGATCGACCGGGCAGAATATGACGCGCTTATAACTAATAGTGTCTGGTTATACACAAATAGTGTGATCGACGGGGTGGCCATGGCAGCGGTCTCACCCCTGATAGGCGAGTCACTGTCACGTCTACTTACCGATACTTCACACGTGCCTTCCTGGATCAGACCGGCGGCGCGACGCGGACGCAAGCTCGCTCACTGACAGTTATCGCCAATCGAGCTGCTGATTACCGGACAAGTTCTGTGGTTCACATCACAGTTTGGTAACACCGCGTCACGTCGGCCGCTGCTCGCGGTCTCTCCATCGAAGCAGGATCGACCAGAAGTCGGTCAGCACGCTCAAGAGGGAGAGCACGACATGAGGTTCTGGCCGCGTCCGAGTACGAGCGCCCGCAAGACTGGCACCCACCGCAAGAGGGGGCCCATCCAAGGCTGGCTGCGCCGCCGGGCGTCCGCCCAGGGCCGGGCGGGAGCCGTACTCGCTGTGGTCGCCGCGCTCGTCGCTTCGATGGTGGTGTGGGCGACCGGGGCGAACGCGGCCGGCGGTCTTCTGTCGGTGTCCCTGACGGCGATCGACGCGTCGGTGGATGCCGGGGACGCCCTGTCCTACAGCCTCAACCAACAGTGCTCGAACCCGGCCGGTTGCAGCACCGTAACCTCGGTGATCCCGGCTCCCGCCGCGTGGACGCCGGCCTTCGGCGCTCCAGTCGTCAACCTGACTCCGGGACAGATCGCGGCCGGCGTGAGCGCCTCGGCGGGCGCCAACGGCACGATCTCGGTCGTCTGGCCCAACGCCAACGCCGGCACCAGCCTCAACGTGCAGCTGAACTGGCCTACCCAGAATTACCTGACTGTGCCCGGCGCCCAGACTGCGACCGTGACTTCCACCGATACCGCGCCGACTCCCGACACCGCCTCAGCGACCGCGAATAACACGCTCACCGCCGTGCCCAATCTGGCGCAGACCAAGTCCGGGTCGGTCAGCGCCGTCGTCGGCGGCAACGTGTCCTACCTGCTCAAGACCTCGAACGTGCAGACCAACCCGACCACGGCGCAGGGTGGCTTGAGCCTGACTAATGTTGTGATCACCGATGTTCTGCCGCCTGGCGTGACCAACGTCGTTCCCGACGGCAACGGCGTCTACGACGCCGCCACGAACACGGTCACCTGGCCGCCACTGCCCAGTCTCGGCGGCGTCGGCGGACCGAACGAGGACACCAACGGTGCGGTCGCGAACGGCGTTTCCTACACCCTGCCCGCCAACGCCGACCCCAGCTTCACCGACCACGCCACCGCGACCGGGACCCCCCTGGGTGGCGGTAGCAACGTCACTGCCACCAGCCAGTTCACGACAAACATCAATGTCGGACCGCCGACCGTCGTGCCGCACGTATACAAGTCCGGCCCATCCGACCTGACGCCCGGCGAGCTCGTCTACTACGGGGTCACGTCCGGCAATGACGGCACCGCCATCGCCGATTCCACGCTGATCGACGCCATCCCGGCAGTGCTCGACGTCCAGGCCATCTGGTTCGGCCCTAACGACGCGAGTTATACCGGCCCAGCCACCTACGACGTGACCTACAGCGACGGCACGGTCGCCACCTTCACCGCGTTGGTCGGGGCCTACCTCGATGTCAGCAAGGCCGGCGTGCGCGTGACCAACCTCCAGGTCAATCTTCCCTCGCTCAACCCGGCCCAAGTCCCGTCGATCAACTACCGGGCCCTGGTCAACAACACCGCGGTGACCGGCAGTACCGTGACCAACTGCGCGACAGAGAACATCACCGCCCCGGGCGCTACGCCGGCAACGGCTCAATACTGCACGTCGGCTCCGGTCAAGGCCCTGCTGAGCACCGGGTCCCTGCAGAAGTCACTCGCCGAGACGACCCCGGTCGCGATCGGGCAGACCCTGCATTGGAACCTTCAGGTCGACGGAGACTCATCCGGCAACTGGATCACGCCGTTGCAACCCAAGATCGTCGACCTGATCCCGTCTCAGTTGACCTACGTCAATGGCTCGTTCGCGCTCGCCGCCGGCCAACCCGCTGGCTGCCCGACCGCCAGCCAATACACCGTCACCGTCACCCCGAACTACATCAACGGACGGACGGGCCTCGTCGCGGTCGCACCCAGCGGGGTGGTCATCGGCGAGGGCGTGGACTGTCAGTACCAGTATCAGACGACTATCAATGCCGCGACTCCCGCGGGCGCCTATACCGGTAGTACCGGCCAGACAACGACCGGCCCGACCGTTCCGATCCCCGCCGCCTACGCGGGCAACGATTCCTACCTGCTCGATACGCGTGGCATCCTCGACGTCAGCGGTGTCGCCATCAATACCGCTGATATCGGCAAGGACGGATTCACCGACGAGGGCGTTGGCTCGGCGACGGCTGACTTTCAGGTCGCCCAATCCGCCGCGCTGCATGTCACCAAGCAGGTGGAGGGCGACCAGGACAGCGCCTTCCTCGGCTCGGCCGAGCAGGACCCGACTCAGGTCGGCACGTCCACCGTCGGCGGCACGGTGCAGTACAAGGTGTCCCTCGGCAATGACGGCAACCAGCCCGAGACGAACCTGGTCGCCTACGACCTGCTGCCGACGCCGGACAACCACGGCGTGACCGTCTCGCGCTACAGCGACACCAGCGACGTCAACGAGTGGACGCCGACGTTGACCGGCCCGATCTCCACCGGCAGCGACCCGGTCACGGTCTACTACTCGACCAATGCCGACCCGTGCCGCCCGGAGATGGACAACACCCACGCGGAGTCCTTCTACTGCGGCGGCAATTTCAATGCCAACAGTGACTGGGTCACTGCCGCCAACGTCGCCGACTGGTCCCAGATCCGGGCCGTCCGGTTCGACTACGGCACCACCCTGGTCGCGGCCGGTTCGGCGTTCACCTACACCTGGACGATGAACGTCCCCGCCACCAAGAACGGTGGAGCAACCTTCGTCGGTGGCGAGAAGACCTGGAACAAGATCGCCGTGCAGGGCACCAGCGACGTGAACGGCACGCTCACCCCGCTACTGCCGACCGAAGCACCTTGGGTCGTCGACAAGGTCGCGCTGCCGGCCATCGTTGCCTCGGTCTCGGTGGGTGACTTCGTGTGGGCCGACACCAACGGCAACGGCATCCAAGACGGCGGTGAACCCGGTATCGCCGGAGTCGTGCTCAACTTGACCGGACCGACCGGGCAGCCGGTCACCGACACCAACGGCCAGCCGGTGACCGCGCAGACCACCGATGCCAACGGCGCCTACGACTTCACCAACCTGCCGGTGCTCCCGGCCGGCCAGCACTACACCGTCACCATCGACGCCGCCGCCTCGGCCACCGCGTTGAGCGGCTACGTTCCGACGCTGACCGGCCAGGGCACCACCGCCACCGACTCCTCGACCGGATCGGCCACCTCGACCGACCTCACCACCGACGGAGCGTCGGACCCGACGTTGGACTTCGGCTACGTCAAGCCGGTCTCGGTGGGCGACTTCGTCTGGAAGGACACCAACAAGGACGGCATCCAGACGACCGCCGAACCCGGCATCGCCGGGGTCGTACTGACCATCACCGATGCCGCCGGTCACCCGGTCACCGACCTGGCCGGCAACCCGGTCGGCCCGCAGACCACCGACACCAACGGGGCGTATGAGTTCACCAACCTCCCGCCGGGGCAATACATCACCCACATCGACACCGCCGCCTCAGCCACCGCGCTGACCGGCCTGGTGCCGACCATCACCGGGCAGGGCACCACCGCCACCGACTCCTCCACGGGATCGGCGACGTCCGCGGTGCTCCCGAGCGGGGGCAGTGATCAGACTCTCGACTACGGCTACGTCGGTGCGCCCTCCGTGTCCGTCGGTGACTTCGTCTGGGCCGACACCAACGGCAACGGCATCCAGGACGCCGGAGAACCCGGCATCGCCGGAGTCGTGCTCAACTTGACCGGACCGACCGGGCAGCCGGTCACCGACATCAACGGTGTTCCGCTGGCACCGCAGACGACCGACACCAACGGCGCGTACCACTTCACCAACCTGCCGGTGCTCCCGGCCGGTCAGCATTACACCGTGACCATCGACGCCGCCGCCTCCACCGGCCCGTTGACCGGCTACGTTCCGACGCTGACCGGCCAGGGCACCACCGCCACCGACTCCTCGACCGGATCGGCCACCTCGACCGACCTCACCACCGACGGATCATCGGACCCGACCCTGGACTTCGGCTACGTCAAGCCGGTGAAGGTGGGTGACTTCGTCTGGAAGGACACCAACGGCGATGGCATCCAGACGCCGGGAGAGCCGGGCATCGACGGGGTGGTCATCACCATCACCGACGCGGCCGGTCATCCGGTGACCGACCTCAACGGCAACCCGGTCGGCCCGCAGACCACCGACACCAACGGGTTCTACGAGTTCACCGACCTGCCGCCGGGGCAATACATCACCCACATCGACACCGCCGCCTCAGCCACCGCGCTGACCGGCCTGGTGCCGACCATCACCGGACAGGGCACCACCGCCACCGACTCCTCCACCGGATCGGCCACCTCGGCCGTGCTCGCCGGTGGCGACGAGGACGAAACCCTGGACTACGGCTTCGTCGCGGCCGAGGTGTCGGTCGGTGACTTCGTCTGGGCCGACACCAACGGCAACGGCATCCAGGACGCCGGAGAACCCGGCATCGCCGGGGTCGTGCTCACGCTGACCGGCCCGACCGGCCAGCCGGTGACCGACGTCGACGGCAACCCCGTCACCGCAGTCACCACCGATGGCGACGGCGCCTACGAGTTCGAGGGGTTGCCCGTCCTGCCGGCTGGGCAGCACTACACGGTCACCATCGATGCCGCCGCCTCGGCGACCGCGCTGAACGGCTACGCCCCGACGCTGACCGGAAAGGGGACGACGGCCACCGACTCCTCGACCGGATCGGCCACGTCGACGGACCTCACCACCGACGGCGCCCAGGATCTGACGCTGGACTTCGGCTTCATCAAGCTGGAGACCGGGCCGACCACCGGACCGACGCCCACCCCGACCCCGGCCGCGCCCACACCGGCGTCCACGGGTGGCGGCGGGCTGGCCTTCACCGGCTTCGACAGCGCCGTGTTCGCAGCCGCCGGACTGCTCCTGCTCGCCTTCGGCGCGGCGCTGATGATCACCGGCCGCCGCCGCCAGCACTAGAGGGACGCAGCGCCAGTTGATCGCCGCTACCCCACTGGGTAGCGGCGATCAGCAATTACCTCATCGTCGGAGTCGACCGGGGAGAGGCAGACCACTGATTCCCTCCGCCTAAAGGCGAGTCGGCCCAGTCAGCCACCAGCATCGTCTTGCCGTAGGCCGCGGGCGCACACTCACCGTGCGCGCACGTCGCTCAGATCGCCCTAGCCATCGAAGTCTGCGATCGGACGCCGATCGTGGCATCCCGCGGCGCGGGTGATACTGCTTGATCAACACGGTATGACTGCACCTTCTCACCTCGCCCGTGGGCGAAGTACCCGAGAATCCCTTTCCGCCCGATGCTGGCACCCTGGAACAGCAAAGTGGGCCGAGCTGTCGATTTCGGCGCTCGCCGTTCGTCTTACTACGTCTGACGGCGACCAGCCCGGTCGATGAGGAGAAGGAGATGGCGATGAAGTACGTGGTGCTGATCTATCAAGGCGACGCCCTGGAGCGACAGGCGACACTGTCCGAGGACGAGCAGAAGCAGGTGTACGCCGACTATCAGGGACTCAACGAGACACCCGGCGTCACGCCTCTGCCGCCCTTGGGATTGGCCGAGAATGCGACGACAGTGCGCGTCGTGGGCGGTAAGACACTGACCACCGACGGTCCATTCGTCGGGATGAAGGAAGCGTTGGGCGGCGGGTTCATCCTGGAGGCGGACGACCTGGACGCGGCCATCGCCATCGCCGCCCGCGTCCCCGCGGCCCGCTACGGCGGCGCGCTCGAGATCCGGCCGTCGGAGGTCTATTGGTAAGCCCGCTCGACCACGTCTTTCGCGAGGAACGCGGTCGCGTCCTCGCGATGCTGATCGGCTTCCTCGGCGACTTCGACCTTGCCGAGGAAGCCACTCAGGAGGCGTTCGCGATCGCCGCCGAGCGGTGGCCTCGCGAGGGCACTCCCACGAACCCGCGCGCCTGGTTGATGACGACGGCCCGCAACCAGGCCATCGATCGCATCCGGCGTGAACAGGCTTTGACCGCCAAGCTCGGGCTGCTCGCTGCCGGGGATCGGGTGGAGGTACCGATGCCGATCTCGGATTTTCCCGATGAACGACTAGAGCTGATCTTCACCTGCTGCCACCCGGCGCTCGCGGTCGAGGCGCAGGTGGCGCTGATCCTGCGCAGCCTCGCCGGCCTGCGAACCGACGAGATCGCCCGCGCGTTCCTGGTGCCCGAGGCCACCATGGCCCAGCGGCTGGTGCGGGCCAAGCGCAAGATCAAGGCAGCGGGGATCCCCTTCCGGGTACCGGCCGCCGATGCACTCGACGATCGGCTAGACGCCGTCCTGGCCGTCGTCTACCTGATCTTCAATGAGGGGTACGGCGGTCGTGACCCGCTCGCCGCCGAGGCCCTCTGGCTGGGTCGCGCGTTGACCGAGCTGCTGCCGGAAAGTGCCGAGGCTCGCGGACTGCTGGCGATGATGCTGCTGCACGACTCTCGCCGCGACGCCCGCTTCGAGGGCGGCGAGCTGGTGCTGCTCGCCGACCAGGACCGATCTCGGTGGAGCACGACCCAGATCGAGGCTGGACGCGCGCAGCTGGATCAGGCCCTCGCCCTCGACGGCCGCGGACCCTACGTCCTGCAGGCGGCCATCGCCTCCCTGCATGCCGAGACCCCGAGTGACTGGGCGCAGATCGCGGCGCTCTACGGCGAGCTGGCCCGGCTCACCGATTCGCCCGTCGTGGAACTGAACCGGGCCATCGCCATCGCCGAGACCGACGGGCCCGAGGCGGCGCTGGACATCGTCGACCAACTCGATCTCGAGGACTTCCGCTACCTGCATTCGACCCGGGCCGATCTGCTGCGCCGGCTCGGGCGCTCGGACGAAGCGCGGACGGCCTACCGACGCGCACGGGCGCTCACCGCCGACGCCGCCGAGCAGCGCTTCCTCGACCGACGTCTCGCCGAGCTGGGCGAGCCCGGCTGAGCCCGGCTGTCCGTTAGGGTCGGATCGACCCACTGTCACCACGAAAGGCCTGCCCATGTTCGTGATCGTTTTGACCGGCTCGGGCGGTCAGGCCTACACCAACCCGCGGGCGGTCGGACCCTTCGACAGCTGGGACGAGGCGCAGCGCATGCAACAGCAGCTCATCACCGTGTGGGAGTCAGAGCAGCCGAGTGAGGTGCCAGTGGCGACGGTCGTTCGCATCGAGGAACCACTGCCGGGTGTCGTCGTCGGCGAGCTCTAGGCCCGCTCCCGGCGACGGGCCGCAGGAAGCGTCAGGCGGCCCGGAACAGGTGCACGTCGCCCCGGCCGGTGCGCGCCCGGATCTTGATCGCCCGACCGCTGCCCGGACCAACGGAGGAGATCGGCAACTGCGAGTCGACCTCCCCGAAGCCGGTGGTCAGATCCAGCCGGGCCGTGACCCCCTCGGGCAGGCCGATCCGTAGTTCGCCGTTGCCGGTGGCGACGTCGACGTTGCCGTGGATCGCGCCGATCGACACTTCGCCCGAGCCGGTGCGGGCGTGCACCGAACCGCTGACCCGCTCGACATCACAGCTCCCGCTGCCGGCGCGCAGCCGGAGGTCACCGTCGATGAACTCCGCGCGGACCACCGAGGTGGCCGCGGCCAGGTCGCAGCTACCCGACCGGCCCCGGACGGTGAGCTCGGCGGTGAACGAACCCACTTTGATCGGCGTCCCGCTGGGCACGGTGATCCGCACGTCGATGGCGTCGCGGTGGCGGCCGTTGAAGACGTCGAAGATTCCGCCTTGCCGCGGCGAGATGATTTGCAGGGTCGACCCACGCAGTTCGACGGTCGTGCGGGACAGCATCTCCGAGGACTCCTCCGGCGCGGTCAGGGTGACGCTGGCCTGCGTGAGGCCATCGACGGCGTTGACCTCGAAGGTTCCGTGCCCGATTCGGGCCACGACCTTGATGGGTTCGGTGACCGGGAAAGTGGTGGTCGTCATGATCGGCTCCATTTCGGCAGTGCCCGCGCGGATCAACTGGTGATCCAGCCCGTGACGCGCTGAGCGTTGGGGCGGCCCGGCCGGCCGGTGGCGTTCGACTCGCCCGGGGCCTGGCCCAGCGCGCTGGCGGCGGCGCGAACGAGCCAGGTGTTCACCGAGACGCCCGCCTGCGCGGCGGCGGAATCGACCTCGAGTTTCAGGGTCTCCGACAGGCGCAACGAGATGCGGGCCGAGGCCTCACCGGCGTCCGGGGCGTTCGCGCCGGGCGCCGGCGGGGGCGCGCTGACGACGACGCGGATCTCGTCGGACTGCAGCTGGACCCCGACGGCCGGGGCGCCCGGGCGGTCGACCAGCTCCGCCGTGATCTCCTCCGCGGCTGCCGCCACTGCGCCGAGCAGGGCCAGGCGCATCGCGGGTGCGGCTGCGGTGGTCAGGGCGCTGGCGATCTCGCGGGCCCGCTCATCACCCAGGGCGGCAGTGGCGATGAGCTGGTCCTGAACCTGCTCGACATACGAATCCAGGTGCATGGCATCATTATGACATCTGTTTGATGTCATCGCAACATCAGATCGACAGCGCGGTGTCGGACGGTTGAGTCAGGATGGGTGCGCGGTCGGACTCCGGCCTGCGACGATGAGCGCGCGTAAATCTCGAGAGGATCGGCCCATGACCTCCCGGCAACGTTTCACGGTGCTGGTCACCTGCCTGGCCACGGCCATGCTGATGCTCGACATCGCCGTCGTGAACACCGCACTGCCCCACATCGCCCACGATCTGCACAGCGGATTGACCGGACTGCAATGGATCGTCGACGCCTACACCGTCGTGCTCGCCGCGTTCGTGCTCACGGCTGGGTCACTGTCGGACCGTTTCGGGCGCCGGCTCAACCTGCAGATCGGGCTCGCGATCTTCACCGTCACCTCGATCGTCTGCGCGACGGCCACCACGATCGCCACCCTCGACATCGCCCGCGGCGCGCAGGGCATCGGCGCCGCCATCATGTTCGCGACCTCGTTGGCAATCCTGGCCGAAGCCTTCCCCGAGCAGCGCGAACGCAACGTCGCTTTCGCCGCCTACGGCGCGACGATCGGCGCCTCGTTCGCCATCGGGCCCCTGGTCGGCGGGGTGCTGACCACCGAACTCAGCTGGCGTTCGATCTTCTTCGTCAACGTGCCACTGGGCATCCTGTGCCTGTGGGGCACGACGAAGCTGCGCGAATCAATGGACCCGCACCCCCGCCGGATCGACTGGATCGGCCAGGCCCTGCTCAGCGGCGGCCTGTTCCTGCTCGTGCTGGCCCTGCTTCGGGGCAACAGTGTCGGCTGGTCCAGCGCGTCGATCATCATCGAGCTCACCGCCGCCGGCCTGCTACTCGTGGCGTTCCTGATCCTCGAGATCACCCAACCGGAGCCGATGCTGCCGCTGGGCCTGTTCCGCAATCGATCCTTCGCCGGCGCGCAGGTCGCCGCGTTCACAATCTCCAGCTCGCTGTTCGCGGTGTTCATCTACATCACGCTCTACCTGCAGGAGATCCTGCACCTCTCGCCGATTCGCGCCGGTCTGGCCCTGCTCCCCTGCACGATCCTGATCTTCATCGTCTCGGGCCTCAGTGCCCAATTGGGCGATCGAATCTCGCACCGCACGATGATCGCGGGCGGTCTGGTCCTGATCGCCATCGGACTGGCCACCATGACCATGACCAAGGTCGACTCGTCATGGACGGCGCTGCTGGCCGGAGAGATCATCGCCGGCGTAGGCACGGGCATGTTCAACCCCGCGCTGAGCCAGGTCGCCCTGAGCGAGTTACCCGAGAGCCAGAACGGGCTGGCCGCCGGCATCAACGACACGTTCCGCCAGACCGGTATCGCGGTGGGCATTGCGGTGCTGGGGGCATTCATCCCCGCGTCGGCATCACTGGGCCATGGGGTGCCCAGCTCCTACGTCCACGGCTTTCACAACGCGTTGATCCTCGCGACCGTCATCGCGGCCGTCGGCGCGGTCATGTCCTGGTGGCTCATCAGCGTGAAGCGTTCGGCCACCAACGAGGAGCCGGTCGTGGCCGCCTCGCTGGCCACCGAGGCATCGTAGCCAGGGCCCGCCGTTCCCGCGCGGACCGCCCAGGCGCAGGATGAGGCCATGGAGTTTCGCTACCTCGGCCGCTCAGGCCTGCAGATCTCGGCCATCACCTATGGCAACTGGCTGACCCACGGCTCGCAGGTCGAGAACGACGTGGCGACCCAGTGCGTGCACGCCGCGCTCGATGCCGGCATCACCTCATTCGACACCGCCGACGTGTACGCGAACGGCGCGGCCGAGACCGTGCTCGGCGCTGCCCTGAAAGGGCAACGACGCGAGGCTCTTGAGATCTTCACCAAGGTTTACTGGCCGATCGGTCCGAGCCCGCGCAGCAAGAACGACACCGGCCTGTCGCGCAAACACATCCTGGAGGGGATCGACGGTTCGCTGCGGCGCCTGCAACTGGACTACGTCGATCTCTACCAGGCGCATCGCTACGACACGTTCACCCCGCTGGAAGAAACCATGCAGGCCTTCGCCGACGTCGTACGCGCGGGCAAGGCGCTGTACATCGGAGCGAGCGAGTGGACCGCCGAGCAGATCCGGGCCGGTCATCAGCTCGCCCGCGAACTCGGCATCTCGCTGGTCTCCAGCCAGCCGCAGTATTCGATGCTGTGGCGGGTGATCGAGGACGAGGTCGTGCCGACGTCGGAGGAACTGGGCATCGGTCAGATCGTCTGGTCGCCGATCGCGCAGGGCGTGCTGACCGGCAAGTACCAACCCGGACAGGCGCCACCCGCCGGCTCGCGGGCGACGGACCAGAAGGGCGGCGCAAACATGATCAAGCGCTGGCTGGGCGACGAGGTGCTCACCCGGGTCCAGCAACTACGCCCCGTCGCCGCCGAGCTCGACCTGACCCTGGCCCAGCTGGCCGTCGCCTGGGTGCTGCAGAACCAGAACGTCTCGGCGGCGCTCGTCGGCGCGTCCCGACCGGAGCAGGTGCTCGAGAACGTCAAGGCCGCCGGCGTCACGCTGCCCGCCGAGGCGCTGCGGCGCATCGATGAGATTCTCGGTGACAGCGTGATCAGCGACCCCACCTTGGTGGCGCGGACCACCCCCGGGCAACGCGCGATCTGAGGGGTCCTCGACGCCATCACGCCGGCCGGTGTCAGTGCCCGTGCGCGACCAAAAAGGCCTGTTGTCTAGGTCACTCAGAGTCGGCGAGAATGATCTCTCCGCACTTTCACGCTCACTACACGTGGGAGCAAAGTGGCGGCAACTATCGCGGAGCGTAGTTGGAAACGCGACTATGCGCGCTTTTTCGCACACTTGAACACTTTGGGTTAGCAACTGATCGATGGACAGTCCGGGCCAGAGCACTCGCCGGCCGATCCGGCCGCGACGCCCGTCGGAATTCCTTGACCTATTCATTACACGCCGCTTGACAGTCCGTACTCGGTCAGTCACGCTATACCCCGAAGCCCGGATCGAACCCCCGACGATCCGGGCTTCGTTATGTCCAGGCCGCCTCGCCAGATCGCCGAGCGAGACAGAAAATCGCGGGTCAGGTCGCCGGCGTCGCGGTCACGTAGACGTTGTCCTCGTAGGAGGCCGACCCCGAGTCGTAGGCCCCACCGCAGGTGATCAGGCTCAGCGTCCGTGGCCCGCTCTTCCCGGCGAAGGCGGCCGCATCGATGGGCTGGCTCTTCGGCCGGGCAACCACGGTCTGCACCCGCCAGGCGGCCTGCGCGCCGGCGGCGTCAGTGGTGTAGACGAGGTCGCCGGGGTGCAGGTAGGCCAACCGAGCGAACGCGAACGGGGCCATCCCGGCCCAGTTGACGTGACCGGCGATGGTCACCTCGCCGGTGCTGGCGCTGAGCGGGGCCGAGCCGGCCCAGAGCCCGACGACATCCGGAATCCGCGGCGGGGTCAGGACGCCGTCGGTCACCGTGGCCGCGCCGATGCTCGCAGTCACCTCCAACGCCGGTATGCGGATGCTGGTGGCGGCCAGACCGACCTGCCGTTGCGGTGTCGGCGAGACTGTCGGCGTCGTGGCCGCGGTCGGCAGCGGCGCATCCATCCGAGACGCCGATGCCGACGGCACCGTCGGCGCAGTCGAGGTCGAAGCGGACGTCGCGGGCGGCAGCGGCGCGGCGGCGGGACTCGAGTGCCGGGTCGCCCCGTAGCCGATCAACCCGACACCGATCACCGCGAGCAGGCCTAAACCGGCCAGCACCGCCCGGCGTCGCGAAGGACGCCGATGTCTCGGCTCAGCGGGATCGGAATCGCTCACGATCAGTGATTGTGCGCGCTTGTGCGCCTGCGAACCATTCCGGTCGCGCCCACCGCGGCCGCCAGCAGGGCCACGACGCCGCCGATCTCGAGGGCCGGGGCCCCGTGACTGATGGTCGGCGGGCCACCGGCGTCAACCGCCGTCGGGATCGGGACCGGAGTCGCGGACGCTGCCGCCGCGGCTACCGTGCCGCTGTAGGCCTGGACAGCCGTACCGGCGGCATTCGTAGCCGTCAGGGTGAAGGCGAACGGGCCCGCGGTCGTGGGCGTGCCCGAGATCTGGGCCGTCGCCGGGTCCAGCATCAGACCGGCCGGCAGGGCCCCGGTGGTCACGGCATAGGTCATCGGTGTCGACCCGGTCGCGGCCTCGGTGAAGGACACCGGGCTGCCGACCGTCAGCGCCGCCACAGTCGTCGCGATGAAAGCGGGCGAGGTGACCCGGGGAAGCACTGAGACCGTTCCGGCGTCGTAGTTGGCCGTGTAGATCGTCTGGTTGTTGGCGTCGTAGGCCGCGCCGTACGGGCCGCCGGGTACGGGGATCGTCACGCCGGTGAGCGTCTGGGTCTGGTCATCGACGGCCACCAGGTCCTCGTTCTGGTAGTCGGTGAAGTAGAGGGTTCCGGTGGCCGTGTCGACTGCCGCGCCGTAGATCTTGCCGTTCGGGACGGTCAGTGACGCAATCGGGGCGTTGGTGATCGGGTTGAAGACGGTGATGTACGGCTCGCCGCTGGAGGTGTAGATCAGGCCGGAGTGCGGGTCAAGGGTGAAGCCGTAGACGACATTGATTCCGGACATGATCACCGGCGTCGGCGTGGGCCCGCTCATGTTGATCGCGTAGCTCACGTTGTTGGCCTGGTCGCTGGTGTAGAGCGTGTTGTTGTCAGGATCGTAGAGCGCGTTGAACAACGCTGCCCCCACCGGGATTGCGATGGCGGTGGCGAACGTAGGTGTCGCCCCACCGTTGTACCGGTAGACGTCGCCAACGTTGTCCACTACGTAGACCACATTGGCGGCCTCGTCGACCGCGACCGCCGTCGGCCGCACGCCCGCCGCGACGATGGAGGACACGGTGTTGGTCGCCCCATTGATGGTGGTCAGCGTGCTGTCGGTGGAGTCCGGCACGTAGATCAGATCGCGCGACTGGTCCACCCCGATCTGGTCGATCTGCTGCGAGGTGGGCGAACCGATCGCGATCGTCTTGATGACCGCGTTCGTCACCGCGCTGATGACCGAGACCGTTCCGTCGTTCTGGTTGTAGACGTAGAGACTGTCGGTCGAGGTCATCAGCACCGGGTTGTACGGGCCGGCACCGACCGGAATGTTCGAGCTGATCGTCCAGGTCCAGGTCACTGCGCCCGCGCCGCCGACCCCGGTCAGCGCGAGAACCGCCCCGATCGATACGACGGCAAGCAGGGCGCAGGACAACTTCAGCCGAGTGGCCAACCGGGGCATGTGCAATCGCATTCTGTCGTGGCCACAAGGCAAGTCGGAGCGGTGTAATCGATCTTGGAAACAGCTGCCGCAGCCTAACGCGGCGCGCTGCCCGATGTCATATCCACGTTAGAATATGCCGCACTTGGGTACTATTCGATCAAACCAATAGCGACCTACACTGTGCGGTATGGATCCGGTGCGCAATCCGTATCAGCCCGGCGCCGGGCTGCGTCCACCGGCGCTGGTCGGGCGTGACGGGGAGCTCGACGCCTTCGCCGTGGTTCTACAGCGGGCCGAGCTCGGTCTCGTCGACCCGAGCATCATCCTGACCGGTCTGCGCGGGGTCGGCAAGACGGTGCTGCTCAACGAACTGGCCACCATGGCCGAACTGCGCGGCTGGTTCGTCGCCCGCACCGAAGCTCGAGTGGGCGAGCCGGCGGCCAAGTTCCGCACCGACCTGTCGCGGCAACTCAACCAGGTCCTGCGCGGGGCCCAACGACACCGCGTCGGGGCCGCGTTGCGGACCGCCCTGGGCACGTTCAAGTCCTTCTCGCTGGTTGCCGACTCGACGGGCGCCCTCGGCGTGGGCATCGAGATCGAGCCCACCCGCGGGCGCGCCGACACCGGCCAGCTCGACGTCGACCTGGTGGAGCTGGCCCAGGACCTGGCCCTGGCCGCGCAGGAGCAGCACGTCGGGGTCGCGGTCTTCATCGACGAGATGCAGGACCTGGACTTCGCGACCCTGGCCGCCCTGTGCACGGCTTGCCACTTCGCCGGCCAACGATCACTGCCGTTCTACCTCGTCGGCGCCGGGCTGCCGAACCTGCCGGCCACGCTGGCCGAGGCGAAGTCCTACGCCGAGCGGCTGTTCACCTACCGCCGCCTCGATCCCCTGCCCGATGCCGCCGCCACCAGCGCGCTGACCGTGCCCGCGGCGACGGCCGGCGAACCCTGGGCGCCCGAGGCCGCCGCCCTGGTCGTGTCAATGGCCGGTGGCTACCCCTACTTCCTGCAGGCGTTCGGCAAGGCCAGCTGGGAGCTCGCGCCCGGGCCGGGCATCGGGCTCATCGACGCCCAGCTCGGCCTGGCCCGCGGCACCGAATCCCTGGACGAGGGCTTCTTCCGCTCGCGCTGGGACCGGGCCACCCGCGCGGAGCGGCTCTATCTGGCCGCAATCGCGCCCGAGCACGGCGCGCCGGCCCGGACCCCGGACGTCGCCGCCCGGATGGGGCGCACGCTGTCGAGCACCGGCCCGGTGCGCGCCGGGCTCATCGCCAAGGGGCTCATCTACGTCCCCGAGCACGGCTACGTCTGCTACACCGTGCCGGGCATGGCCCAGTTCATCGCCCGGCAGCGTGACGTCGAGCTGCCGCCCGGCGCACAATGACGGCCATGAGCAAGCGGGCATCCAACCCGGAGCGCGGCCTGCGCGAGCTGGTCGGTGCCGGGCCGTCGCAACTCGGGCTGAGCCGGGCCCTGCGCGGACGCGAACTGAACCGGCCCACCGAGTCCGACTTGGCGCAAGCCGAGCAGGAGGTCGTGCTCATCCGCCGCGAGTGGCGAGCGCCGCAGTAAGAACCGGGGCACCCACCAGAGTGCGTCAGACGCTGCCGGTGCTCTCGAACTGGGCCACCTCGTTGATCCGCCGGACGTGGCGCGGGTCCTGCGAGAACGGCGTATCCAGGAACAACTCGACGAAGCGCAGCGCATCATCCAGCGGATGGTTGCGGGCGCCGATGCTGATGATGTTGGCGTCGTTGTGCTGACGCGCGAGAACCGCGGTCTCGTCGTTCCAGGCCAGTGCGGCCCGGATCCCCGTCACCTTGTTCGCCGCGATCTGTTCGCCATTGCCCGAGCCGCCGATCACGACACCGAGCGTGCCGGGCTCGGCCGCTACCCGCTGGGCCGCGGCGATGCAGGGGGCGGGATAGTCATCACCCGGGTCGTAGGTCAATGCCCCGCAGTCCACCGGGTCATGACCGAGTCCGCGCAGGTGCACGAGCAGGCTCGCCTTGAGGTCGAACCCGGCATGATCGCTACCCAGATAGACGCGCATGCCCGAAATCATCGCAGTCCGGCGGCGGCGGCAACAGCCGGGTGCGAGCATGGACGCTGTGATGACGTCTGCCCTGGCTCCGCCGACGATGAGCAGCATCGTCACGGCCTGGACGTTGCAGCCGCTCGCCGCTGTCGTCGCCGTCCTCGCCCTGACCTGGTACCTGCTGGCCCGGCGTCGCACGCCCCGGTGGTCGGCGCAGCGCACGAGCTTCTTCCTGGCCGGGCTCGGCCTGTTCGTCTGGTCGACGAACGGCATGCCGCAGGTCTACGCCCACGCCCTGTTCTGGATGTGGACGACTCAGTTGTTGTTGCTGCTGCTGATCGTCCCGGTCATCCTCATGGCCGGCCAGCCGATCGCACTGGCCCGCCAGGTCGGCGGCGGCCGCGCGCGGCTGGTGCGCCTGAGCGAATCGGCGATCGGGCGGTTCTTCACCAATCCGCTGGTCGGGCCGGCGGCGGTCCCGGCGCTGAGCGTCGTGCTGTTCTTCGGGCCGCTCCCCCGATGGGCCATCACCTACGACGCCCTCTACTGGCCGCTACAGATCGTCGTCGTCATCATCGGCGCGCTGGTCGTGCTGCCACTGGTCACCGCTGAGGACAACAGCACGTCGATGGCCGTCGGGCTGGCCCTGGTGATCGGCATCTTCGAGCTGATCCTCGATGCCATTCCCGGAATCGTCCTGCGGCTGAGCACCCATCCAGTGACGTCCTACTTCGACGTCCGGACGCCGACCACCTGGGCGCCGTCACCGTTGCGCGATCAGCAGATCGCCGGCGGGATCCTGTGGGCGGTGGCCGAGCTGATCGACGTCCCGTTCCTGATCCTGATCTATCGCCAGTGGCTGCGCGCCGACGCCCGTGACGCCGCCCGCATCGACGTGGTGCTCGACGCCGAGCGGGCCGCGCGCGGCAGCGACGATAGCGACGTCGTGGCCGACGCGCCCTGGTGGCTCAGCGATCCGGCGATGAAGGACCGGCTG
This sequence comes from uncultured Actinomycetes bacterium, assembly GCA_963828015.1. GTDB lineage: Bacteria > Actinomycetota > Actinomycetes > Mycobacteriales > Jatrophihabitantaceae > CAVPUA01. Next base: position 19,458 of record CAWHCD010000005.1, on the reverse strand, counting down.
CGGCGAAACTGAACTGTCCGTCGGCCGTGCGCGGCACATCGTGGACGGCGATCACCGCCCTCCGCGGCAGCGGGCCGTACAGGTGCGGATATTCGGTCCCGGACGCGTAGCTGTCCTCGACCACCACCGGCGCATCGAGCAGGGCCGGGTCGACCTCCAACGCGCACAGCCGGGGCGCGTCGCCGTACCGGGCGTTGGCCACGCCGGCGACCTGCTGGGCGAAGGAGAAGTGGACGAACCCCTCAGCGGCCAGCGACGCCGGCCGATAGTCCTCACCCACTTGCGCCCAGATCTCGGGCGCGAGCAGGTGAAACAGGCTAGTCAAACTGCGGCATCTCGGTGCGGGTGCGCTTGATCTCGAAGAAGTATGGGTAGCTGGCCACCGCGACCGTCGCGTCGAAGAGCTTCAGCGCCTCCTCACCGCGCGGGATACGCGTGATGACCGGCCCGAAGAACGCGACCCCATCCACGTGCAGGACCGGCGTGCCGACGTCCATCCCGACCGGGTCCATGCCCTCGTGGTGGGACTTGTTCAGCGCGTCGTCGTAGTCGGTCGAGTCGGCGGCGTCGGCCAGTTCGGCCGGCAGGCCGGCTTCGGCCAGGGCCTCGAGATAGAGCTCACGGTCGAACTCGCGCTTCTCGTCATGGCGGCGGCGACCGAGCGCGGCGTAGAGCGGGCCGAGCACGGCGTTGCCGTGCTGCTGCTCAGCGGCGATGCAGATGCGGACCGGGCCGTACCCACGAGCGAGGCCGTCGCGATAGGCCTGCGGAAGGTCCTCGCGCCCGGAGTTGAGGACCGACAACGACATCACCCGGAAGGAGAGGTCCACGTCACGATGCTGTTCGACCTCGACCATCCAGCGGGAGGTGACCCAGGCGAACGGGCAGAGCGGGTCGAACCAGAAGCCGACCGACGGGCGCGAAGTAGTCATGTTATTGACAGTAGCTCGCAGTTTCGAAGCTCAGCCAACGCGGGTCAGGGCGGCCAAGGCGCGGTCGGCGTGGGTCTGCATGTTGACCTCACTGTGGATCGCCTCGACGATGCGGCCGTCGGTGCCGATCGCGAACGTCCACCGCTGAACCGGCGCGCCCAGACGGGCACCCAGCTTGCCGCGCCGCACGCCGAACGAGGCGGCGACGGTGCCATCGGTGTCGGCCAGTAACGGGTAGTCGAAGGAGTGCTTGTCGGCGAATTCCTTCTGCTTGGCCGCCGAATCCATGCTGATGCCGATGCGCTGCACACCGGCGCTCTCGAACTCCGCGGCGAGGTCGCGGAAGTGACACGCCTCCTTGGTGCAGCCCGGAGTCATCGCGGCAGGATAGAAGAACAGCACGACCGGCCCGTCGGCCAGCAGGCTGGACAACCGCCGGAGCCGGCCGTCCTGATCGGGTAGTTCGAAGTCGGGTGCTTGCTCGCCGGTACGCATGACGTTGAGGGTACGGAAATGCGGCATGCAAGACTCAGGAATGGCCGCATCTAGCCCCCGGGGTGACGATTGGCGGTTTGTTGCTGGCCGAATCCCGTCGAAAGCGAGCTCCCAGTTATGGCCGTGAGCGCTGTTCCCAACCTGACTCGAGACGACGCCCGAGTACGGGCCGAGCTGCTGACCGTGAGGTCCTACGACATCGAGCTCGACCTCACCGACGGCGCGGGACTGCCGGGCGAGCGGACGTTTCGCTCGATCACCACGCTGCGCTTCATCGCCCAGACCGGTCGGTCGACCTTCCTTGACGTCATCGCCGACTCCTTCCACTCGGTGACCCTCAACGGCGTCGACGTGGACGTTTCGACTTACGAGTCGGCGAACGGGCTCGTGCTGTTCCCGCTCGCCGAGGAGAACGTCGTCGTCGTCGACGCCGAGATGCTCTACACCAATACCGGCGAAGGGCTGCACCGCTTCGTCGACCCGCTCGACGGCGAGGTCTACCTCTACTCGCAGTTCGAGACGGCCGACGCCAAGCGCGTCTACGCCTGCTTCGACCAGCCCGATCTGAAGGCCGAGTTCACCTTCCACGTGACCGCCCCCCGTCACTGGCAGGTCGCCTCGAACGGTCGCGAGGTGCACGTCGAAGAGCAGGAGAACGCCAAGACGATCCACTATGCGACGACCCCGCGCATCAGCCCCTACATCACGGCGGTGGTCGCCGGCCCGTTCCACGTGGCCCGATCAGAGCACGATGGCATCGAGCTGGGACTGTGGTGTCGCAAGACGCTGGCCGAATACCTCGACGTCGAAGAACTGTTCACGATCACCCGGCAGGGATTCGACTGGTACCACGCGAACTTCGGCATTCGGTACGCGTTCGGCAAGTACGACCAGCTCTTCGTCCCGGAGTTCAACGCCGGGGCGATGGAGAACGCCGGTTGTGTGACGTTCCGCGAGGACTACGTTTTCCGCGGCAAGGTCACCGATGCCCGCCGGGAACGGCGGGGCGAGACGATCCTGCACGAGATGGCCCACATGTGGTTCGGCGATCTCGTCACGATGCGCTGGTGGGATGACCTCTGGCTCAACGAGTCGTTCGCGACGTACGCCTCGACGCTGTGCCAGGTCGAGGCGACCCGCTGGGAACAGGCCTGGACGACCTTCGCCAACATCGAGAAGACCTGGGCCTACCGGCAGGACCAACTGCCATCGACGCATCCGATCGCGACCGACGCCCCGGACGTGCAGACGGCCGAGGTCAACTTCGACGGCATCACCTACGCCAAGGGCGCGAGCGTGCTCAAGCAGCTCGGGGCCTACGTCGGCGTCGAAGCCTTCCTGTCCGGGCTGCGCGAGTACTTCTCCGATCATGCCTACGGAAACACCACGCTGGCCGACCTTCTCCAAGCGCTGGAGAACGCTTCCGGTCGCGACCTCGCGCAGTGGTCACAGCTCTGGCTGGAGACCGCGGGCATCAACACGATCCGGCCCGAGTTCACCCTCGATGAGAGTGGGCACTACGCCAGCTTCGACCTGGTGCAGTCCGCACCGACGGACACCGCCACCTCCAACGTCTTGCGTCCACATCGGCTGGCCATCGGTCTGTACGCCGACAACGGCGATCAGTTGATCCGCACCGGGCGGATCGAGCTGGATGTGACCGGAGAACGCACCGTCGTCGAGGAGATCGTCGGCCTGCCGCAGAGCGACGTGCTGCTCGTCAACGACGACGACCTGACCTACTGCAAGGTGCGCCTGGACGAGCGCAGCCTGCAGACCCTGCGCAACGGCGGGATCGCGCGTTTCGTCGGTTCTCTGCCCCGCGCCCTGGCCTGGTCGGCGGCCTGGGATCAGACACGCGACGGCGAGCTGGCCACCCGCGACTACATCGCCATGATCGTGGCCGGCGCGCAGTACGAAACCGACATCGGCCTGCTGCAGTCCCTGACCCGCCAGGCCCTGCGGGCGTTGGAAATATACGCCGACCCGAACTGGGCACCGACCGGCTACCAAGCCCTGGCCGACGCGGCCCTGAGCGCCCTGCGCGCGAGCGAACCCGGATCCGATCACCAGCTGGTCTGGACGCATGCCTTCCTCGGCGCCGCGCGCAGCAGCGAACACATCGCCGAACTGCGGGCGATCTTCCAGGGCGAGACCGTTCTTGAGGGGCTGCCGTTGGACGACGAGCTGCGCTGGTCGTTCGTGCATTCCCTGTCGGCCCGGGGCGCGATCAGCGCGGAGGTGATCGAGTCCGAGCTCGAACGCGACCCGTCCGCAGCCGGGCAGCGCCACGCCGCGACCGCTCGGGCGCTGCAGCCCACCGCTGAGGCCAAGGCGCAGGCGTGGGAGTTGGCTGTGCATGACGACGCTCTGCCGAACGCCATGCAGGTCGCGGTGATCGCCGGCTTCGGCAACTCACTGCACGGCGAGCTGCTACAGCCCTACGCCGCGCGCTACTTCGCCGAGGTCGGCGAGGTGTGGACGCGCCGCACCAGCGAACTCGCCCAGAACGTCGTCGTCGGGCTCTTCCCGGCCTGGACCTCGACGATCGAGCAGGCCACCGTCACAGCCGCTGACGAGTTCCTGGCCCAGACCGATCTCGGAACCGGGCTCAAGCGGCTGGTCAGCGAAGGCCGGGCCGACGTGATCCGGGCGCTGAAGGCTCGGGCCGTCGATATCGCCGCCGGCCAGTAGGTCCGGGCTCGAGAGTTAGGGCGCGCCGGCTGCGTCGGAGAGCATCCGCAGGCCGGTGACGATGCCACCGGTGAGGTCACCGTTGGCGAAGGAGGCCCGCATGCCCAGGGCGGCCAGTGCGCACGCCCGGTTGGGCAGGCGCTGCGCCGACGCGTCGCCGGTGACGATCTGCAGCACCCGCTGCCCCGGTGACACGGCCACCAGCACGGCGTCGTCGACCATAGTGGCCAACTGCTCGAAGAGCTTCTCGGCCGTGGCCCGGGACGGTTCGGCGAGCTCACCGACGTAGAGCGAGAAGACCAGCCCGGTCTCGTGGCTGGACAGGGTCAGGGCCTCGTCGAGACGGGCCAGCTGACGAGCGGTGAATCCATTGCGGCCGCTCGCTCCGGTCGGCCCGTTGGCGACCATCGTGTGCGTGCTTTCGGCGTGCGCGAGTTCACCACTCACCGCTGGCACCCCCAGCCGCCTTGACCTTGCCCGCAGTCGCGGGGCCGGCGATTGCCGGGGCCCCGTGCGACTGCAGTCCGGCCGGGGAATCGGTGAGTTTGTGCGGGAGATACCAGGACGGTTCGAACGTCCATGGGCGGCCCGGGCGGTAGCGCGTGGGCGAGCGCATCTCGCTCGGCAAGTAGATGATCGCGTACACGACGCTGATGAACACGGCCGGGATGCCGACGAAGAGCAACACCGTCTCCGGGATGGTCATGCGGGTAACCGTAGCGAATCCATCTGGGCCGGCGCGCAGCCACCCACCCTCACTTGCCCTGCGGGTGAAACAGCTCACCGCGGGCGAGCATGCCGACGAAGCGTTCGATGTTGCGGGCTCGGGCGGCCGGGGTCTTGACCGTGCCCAGCCGGTAGAGGAAGGAATACCGGTTCTGCGAGCTCAGCCGCTCGAACTGGGCCTGGGCGAGCGGGTCGGCGGCGATGGCGGCAGCGAAGTCCGCGGGGACGGTCGCGGTGGCCGGGCCTGCGTAAGCCTCGGCCCACCGACCGTCGGCCTGGGCGGCGGCTACGGCAGCCAACCCGGCGGGTCGCAGCCGGCCCTGCTCCTGTAACCGGGCGATGTGCTCGACGTTGCGGGCCGACCAGGCGCTACGGGCCGTACGTGGGGTGAAGCGCTGGCTGAAGCTGGCCTCGTCACGGCGGTTGCGCTGACCGTCGATCCAGCCCACGCACAGCGCCTCGTCCAGAGCCTGCGCATAGGTGAGCGAGGTGAGCGTGCCGCCGACCTTGCTCAGAACCAACCGAACTCCGGGCGAGCTGGCCTGGTGGGTCTCGAGCCAGTCGCGCCACTCGGCGACATCAGCCAGCAGCAGCTCGTCGAGCTCGCGCACGCCTAGACGGCGGGGGCGATGTCGTCGTACCAGTCGAAGCCGAGGTACTGCTGCCAGGAGGGGTGCCGTTTCGTCCACCCCAATACGACGGCGACCGTGGCCGGCGGCTGCACCGGCGGGGTGCCCAGGTGCCAGCCGAGGTCGGCCAGCAACCGGTCGCCCTTGCGGTGGTTGCAGCGCGCGCAGGCGGCCACCACATTCGTCCAGGCGTGCGGTCCGCCGCGCGACCGCGGGCGGACGTGGTCGATGGTGTCAGCCCGCAACCCGCAGTAGACGCAGCGGTGCGCGTCGCGATCGAGCACCGCGCGGCGGGTCAGGGGTACCTCGCGGCGGTGCGGCACCCGGACGTACTGGGCCAGACGCACCACGGTGGGCACGGGCACGCTGGTGCGCTCGGAGTGCATGACCTCATCGCCGGCCTCGAGGATGACCGCCTTCTCGGCCATCACCAGGACCACGGCACGACGCAGCGGAACGACACACAACGGCTCGTATGTCGCGTTGAGCACCAAACTGCCCGCCACTCGACCACCTCCGGTGGCACTAGTGAACCGGAATCAGGCCGACTTCGCACGCGTCTTCTTCGACACAGCCGCCGTGTCGGGCTTTCCCGAGCGGCGGCGGGCCGGATCGGGGGCAGACATGGCAAGGTAGGCCACCGTGAGCTCCGAGCGGCCGGTGGCCCTGTCCGATTGGGTGAACGACCACGCCAAGGACGTCATTCAGACGCCCGCGCGGATCCTGGTCATCGTCGTTCTCGCCTTCGTGATCCGCATGATCGTGCACCGCCTGATCAACCGGCTCGTCCGGCCGATCAGGGACGGTGACCCACCGCGCCTGCTCGCCCCGTTCCGGGAACGGGGCAGCAGCCTGCTGGAGTCAGCCGGCTTGCTCTCGGAACGGCGGTCCCAGCGAGCCTCGACGATCGCCTCGGTGCTCAAGAGCATCACCTCGGTGGTGATCTTCCTGATCGCGTTCATGATGATCCTGGCCGAGCTGGGCTTCAGCCTGGCCCCGCTGATCGCCGGCACCGGCGTGGTCGGGGTCGCGTTGGGCTTCGGCGCGCAGAACGTCATCAAGGACTTCCTGTCCGGAATGTTCATGATCTTGGAGGACCAATACGGGGTCGGCGATGTGATCGACTTCGAACTGGCCAGCGGGACGGTCGAGGCGGTCGGCCTGCGCGTGACGCAGCTGCGCGATTTCCAGGGCACGGTCTGGTACGTCCGCAACGGCGAGGTCATGCGGGTCGGCAACAAGAGCCAGGGATACGCGACGGTCGTACTCGACATCCAGGTCGATGCCTACGGCGACGTCGAGGGGACCCAGCAGGCCATGCTGGCCGCCGCCAACGAGGTGTACGAGGAGCCGGAGTGGAGCGAGTTGTTCCTGGATGCTCCGACGATCCAGGGCATCGAGTCGATCACGCTGGACGAGACGGTGATCCGGATGGTGGCCCGGGTCCGGCCACTGGAGCAGTGGAAGATCGGCCGCGAGATCCGGGCTCGGATCCGGGCCCGGCTGGACCGTCTGAACCTCGACGAGTCGACCGATGACTGAGCCCGAATCCTTCTTCGACGAGGTCGGCGGGGAGCAGACGTTCACCCGCCTGGTCGATGCGTTCTACGCCGGAGTCGCCATCGACCCACCGCTGCGGGCCCTCTACCCCGAGGACGATCTCGGACCGGCGGCCGAGCGGTTGCGCCTGTTCCTGATCCAATACTGGGGTGGGCCCAGCACCTACTCCGAGCAGCGGGGTCACCCGCGACTGCGCATGCGGCACGCGCCGTTCGCCATCGGCTCGCAGGCCCGCGACGCCTGGCTGCGGCACATGCGAGCCGCCCTTGACAGCCTCGAACTGGAACCCGCGCAGGCCCAGACGCTGTGGGCCTATCTGGCCAACTCCGCCGACGCCATGCGCAACATCCCCGGCTGAGCGATTAGTACGGCACAATCTGCCCCGTGACCGATAACTTGACCGGCTGGTGGCGCGATGCCGTTTTTTATCAGGTCTATCCCCGCAGCTTCGCCGACGGGAACGGTGATGGGACCGGCGACCTGACGGGCCTGCTGGCCCGGCTGGACTACCTGGCCGAACTCGGGGTCGACGCCTTGTGGCTCTCGCCGTTCTACACCTCCCCGATGGCCGACGGCGGCTACGACGTGGCCGACCCGTGCGACGTCGATCCGGCTTTCGGCACCCTGGCCGACTTCGACACCATGCTCGCCGCCGCGCACGACCGCGGCATCCGGGTGACGGTTGACATCGTCCCGAATCACTTCTCCGAGCAGCACCCCTGGTTTCAGGCTGCGCTCGCGGCCGGCCCCGGCTCACGGGAGCGGTCCCGGTTCATCTTCCGCGATGGCCGGGGTGCCCACGGTGAGCTGCCGCCCAACAACTGGCCTTCGGTGTTCGGCGGGCCGGCCTGGCACCGGGTCAAGGACGGGGCCCGGACTGACGATCCATCCTCGGGCGAGCAGTGGTACCTGCACATCTTCGCCCCCGAGCAGCCCGACCTGAACTGGGCCGACCCCGAGGTGCCGGCGGAGTTCGAGCGGATCATGCGGTTCTGGCTCGACCGCGGCGTGGACGGCTTCCGGGTCGATGTCGCTCACTCCATGGCCAAACCATCCGGGCTACCCGATATGGACCTGACGATCCTGCCCCCGCCGGGCGAGACGGCGTTGCCGTCGCGGCTGGATCCGCGCTGGGACCAGGACGGGGTGCACGACTACCACCGCGGCTTTCGGCGGGTGCTCAATGAATATCCGGGCGATCGGATGGCCGTGGGTGAAGCCTGGGTGGCCGATGACGAGCGGCTGGCCCAGTACGTTCGCGGCGATGAGCTGCAGCTGACGTTCAACTTCAAGCTGCTCGAAGCGCCGTGGGGGGCGGCCTCCTTCCGCGAGGCGATCAGTACCTCCCTGGCCGCGCTGAGCGAGGTCGGCGCGCCGGCCACCTGGGTGCTGAGCAACCACGATGTGGTGCGGCACGTGACCCGCTACGGCGGCGGCGCGCTCGGACTGGCCCGGGCCAAGGCGGCGACGCTGGTCCAGCTCTCGCTGCCGGGCGCGGTCTATCTCTATAACGGTGAGGAGCTCGGGCTACCCAACGTCGACCTACCGGACTGGGCGCTGCAGGATCCGACGTGGGAACGCACCGGGCACACCGATCGTGGTCGTGACGGCGAGCGCGTTCCGCTGCCCTGGTCGGGTACCCGCCCGCCCTTCGGCTTCGGCGTCGAAAGTTCGTGGCTGCCGATGCCCGAGGACTGGGCCGCCCTGACCGTTGAACGACAACTGCACGACCCGGCGTCGACGCTGCACTTCTATCGCGCTGCACTGGCCACGCGCCGCGCGCTGCCGCAGTTGCATCTTCCGGGCGTGGCTTGGCTGACCGGGCCCGAATCGTGCCTGGCCTACCGGCGGGGCGATCTCACTGTGCTCCTCAACGCCGGCGACACGCCGGTCGAGCTGCCCGCCGGCACCTTGATACTCGCCTCGGCTCCGCTCGTCGAAGGCAGGTTGGCGGCCAACTCCGCCGTTTGGCTAGGGCCCTAAGCCAGTTGCAGCCCGGCGCCACGGCGCTCGGCGTAGACCGAGCCGTAGCGGCCGGCGAGGCGGACCCATCGCCGGGTCACGTCAACGCTGGCGTGTGAATCGCGGGCCAGGAAACCCATACGGGTGAGGGCGGAGACCATCCGCAGGGTGATTTCCGCGGCGGACGTCGCGTCGGCGACCTGGAGGACGACCGAGTCCAGTAGCGCATCAGCCACCTCCGCGCGCGGTTGCGCGCCGGGGACGCCCTCCCGCGCCGCCGCCTCCTTCAGAGTCAGCGCGCCGCTGCGGACCAGGTCACGGATCACCGCGTCCGGGATGACGTCCAGGCGCTGCCAGTCACCGCCCGGGGGCAGCCCGCCGCGCCACTCGGCGTCGCGGCGCGTCGGCTCGTCGAGCGCGGGGTCGTCCAGCCAGGCGATGAGCTCAGCCGCGCCGTAGGTGGCGTCCGCGACGGCCGCGGGCTGCTCCAGCGACACCGAGCGCCCGGCCAGGACCGCGAAGGGAAGGGCAACGAACGCCGTGGCGGCCGGTCCGTCCTGACGCACCCGGATCAGCGTGAGCGGATCGAGGCCGGCCGCGCGGCGCACGAGCGGGGCCAGCTCGGCCAGGCCGGCGTCGGCGGCGATCACGGTGCGGGCCGGTCGGCGTAGGTCTCGAGCACCGCGCGCTCGTCGGCGGTGATGCGTCGCGGCCGGTCGGTGGCGAAGTCGAAGGTCACGCAGACCGTGGAGGCCCGCGCGGCCAGCACGTCGGCATCGAAGACCTCGTAGCGCACGGTGAAAGCCGCCCCGCCGATCTTCTCGATCCAGAGCTGCAGGATCAGCGGCTCGGGGTGATAAACGATCGGGCGCAGGTAGTCGATCTCGTGGCGGGCGATGATCGTGCCTCGGGAGAAGGTGCCGTCGTAGCGGTCGAAGAACATCGCCACCCGCGCCTGTTCCAGGTAGGAGAGGTAGGACGTGTTGTTGACATGGGCGTACGCATCCATGTCCGACCAGCGCATCGGCACCTCGTAAACGAAGCGAGTCATGGGCGCCGGACCTCAGTCACGTCCCAGCTTGCGGTGGGTCACCGCGTGTGGGCGAGCCGCCTCGGCGCCCATGCGCTCGACCTTGTTCTTCTCGTAGGACTCGAAGTTGCCCTCGAACCAGAACCACTGCGCCGGGTTCTCCTCCGTGCCCTCCCAGGCCAGGATGTGGGTCGTCACCCGATCGAGGAACCAGCGATCGTGACTGATCACGACCGCGCAGCCCGGGAACTCGAGCAGCGCATTCTCCAGCGAACCGAGGGTCTCGACGTCCAGGTCGTTGGTCGGTTCGTCCAGAAGCAGCAGGTTGCCGCCCTCCTTGAGGGTGAGGGCCAGATTCAACCGGTTGCGCTCGCCGCCGGACAGTACGCCGGCGGGTTTCTGCTGGTCCGGGCCTTTGAAGCCGAACGCGGAGACGTAGGCCCGCGACGGCATCTCGACCTGACCGACGTGGATGTAGTCCAGGCCGTCGGACACGACCTGCCACACATTCTTGGCCGGGTCGATGCCACCCCGGCCCTGATCGACGTAACTGATCTTGACCGTCTCGCCGACCTTCACCTCGCCGGAGTCGGGGCTCTCCAAACCGACGATCGTCTTGAACAGGGTCGTCTTGCCGACGCCGTTGGGGCCGATGATGCCGACGATGCCACCGCGCGGGAGCGAGAAGGACAGGTCCTTGATCAGCATCCGCCCGTCGAAGCCCTTGTCCAGGTGCGACACGTCGACGACGATGTTGCCCAGTCGCGGGCCGGGCGGGATCTGGATCTCTTCGAAGTCAAGCTTGCGGGTCTTCTCGGCCTCGGCGGCCATCTCTTCATAGCGCGACAGGCGGGACTTGCTCTTGGTCTGCCGACCCTTGGCGTTCTGCCGGACCCAGTCGAGTTCCTCCCGCAGTCGGCGTTGCAGCTTCTGATCCTTCTTTCCGGCGACCTCGAGGCGTTCGGCCTTCTTCTCCAGGTAGGTCGAGTAGTTGCCCTCGTAGGGATAGGCGTGGCCCCGGTCCAGCTCCAGAATCCACTCGGCGACGTTGTCGAGGAAGTACCGGTCGTGGGTGACGGCCAGCACGGCGCCGGCGTACTTGGCGAGGTGCTGTTCGAGCCACTGCACGCTTTCGGCATCGAGATGGTTGGTTGGCTCGTCCAGCAGCAGCAGATCGGGCGCCTCGAGCAGCAGCTTGCACAGAGCCACTCGACGACGCTCTCCGCCGGAGAGGTGGGTGACCGGTTCGTCACCCGGCGGGCAACGCAGGGCGTCCATGGCCTGTTCGATGCGGCTGTCCAGTTCCCAGCCGTCCGCGTGCTCGATCGCCTCCATCAGCTCGCCCTGTTCGGCGAGCAGGCTGTCGAAGTCGGCATCCGGCTCGCCCATGGCGGCCGAGACCTCCTCGAAGCGGGCCAGCACGCCGCGGAGCTCGGCGACGCCGTCTTCGACGTTCTCGCGCACCGTCTTCGTATCGTCCAGCGGCGGCTCCTGCTGCAGCAGGCCGACCGTGTAGCCGTCGGAGAGCTTCGCGTCGCCGTTGGATGCCTGGTCCAGGCCGGCCATGATCCGCAGCACGGTCGACTTGCCGGCGCCGTTGGGTCCGACGACGCCGATCTTGGCCCCCGGCAGGAAGGCCAACGTCACGTCATCGAGGATCACCTTGTCCCCGTGTGCCTTGCGAACCTTCTGCATCGTGTAGATGAACTGAGCCACGGCCGTCCTCGCTGGTCCCTCGCGCCGGGGTGCCGGCGCGATACTGAGTCCATTGTCCCAGCACCGCGTACCGGCACCGCCCAGCAGCGCCGCTAGCCGGCCAGGGCCGGCTCCCGATCGAGCTCCTGGACCGTCTCCGGGGCCAGGTCGAGGCGCTGCTCGCTGAGGTTCGGCGGCATCCCATCGTCTCCGGTCTCGACGTGGGTACGCACCACCGGGCGCAGGTTGCGGCTGAACTGGGTCTGGCCTCGTGCCATATCGTGTCCGACCGCCTCAGCGTCCAGTTCGTAGCTGGCCCGAGTGGTCTCATCGACGCGGTACTCGCGGGTGTAGATGCGCCCGGTGACGATCACCGGCTGGCCTTTGTGCAGCGAGGCGGCCACGTTCTCGGCCAGCCAGCGCCAGCAGGTCACCGTGGCGTAGAGGTTCTCGTTGTCGACCCAACGTTCCTGCTCTCGGTCGTAGCGGCGCGATGTCGACGCGACGCGAAAGCTCAGCACCTTGATCCCGCTCTTGGTCTCGCGCAGCTTCGGCTCGTCGACCACATTGCCGACGATCGTGATCACCGTGTCGTTCATGATCGAGCTCCTTTTCCTGTCCGGTCACTTCCGGTGCCCCCAGCGGGCATGTCGCCAGCCAATCGGGAGCAGGGCGGACGGGCCAGGTGGCGGCGCCGGAATGTGGATGAACCTGCAGTTGTGGATGCCGGCGGGAGTAACTGTCAGCGTTCGGTGGTAGCGGGGCCGTGGTTACTCGATCAGCGCCGCTTCGGCCCGGTCCAGAACGCTGTTCAGAACGCGCGTGGCGACCGCGAGGTCCTCGGCGGCGAAGTCGGTCCAGATTCTCGCCGATCGGCTGGCTGTGCGGTCCAGCACCTGCTCGAGCAGGTTCGCGCCCGGCACGGACAGCCGGCCGTTCTCCAGCAGGCCGCGTTCGGTCAGGCCGACAACCAGCGCTGGGGCGTCAGCGAAATGTGCCCGTCCGCGCACTTCGGCAATCAGGTCCTGTTGGGACGTCAGCGTGCTTGCGACCCGCAGGGTCACGTACTCCCGTTCGTCGAGGCCGGTGTCGGCCAGGCTGCGGTGCAGCAGCGCACCCAGGGTCTTCTCTGTCCGACCGATCAGCTCAGGGCCGAAGGTGATCATCCATGCCTCCACATATCGTTGGCGCGACCAACGATATACCTGAATCGTTGGGTTGTCCAACTAATTTCGCCGTATGCTTCGGCCATGCCGAGTCGCGTCGAGGACAAGCCCACCTGGTTGATCAATCAGCTCTATCTGCGCGCACATCGAGTGCTGGCCGATGCCTTCACTCAGGCCGGGGCGCGCGGCTATCACTATCGGTTGCTGGCCGGCCTGGAACAACACGGCCCGACCAGCCAGGCCGATCTAGGCCGCTCGACCGGCATCGACCGCAGCGATGTCGTCGCGGCCCTCAACGAACTGGCCGAGGGCGGGTATTTACGGCGCACAGCCGACACCTCCGACCGCCGGCGCAACGTCATCACGATGACCCCGCGCGGGGTCCGGCGACTGGCTGAGCTGGAGCCGATCGTGGCTCAGGCGCAACTGAATGTCCTGGCGCCACTCAGCCGGTCCGAACGTGCTCAGTTCCTGACCCTGCTGCGCAAGCTCACCGCACCGACGCAAGGTGGTACCGAGCTGTGACTTTCCATTGAGCCGATTCGGGCCGGCGAGCGGTAATCTGCCGCCGGGCCGCCGCATTCGCCCCCGTAGCTCAGTGGATAGAGCAGCCGCCTTCTAAGCGGTTGGTCGCAGGTTCGAGTCCTGCCGGGGGCACAGAGGGCCCGTATTCCGGGACCTCTAGCGCTATCCACTGCCCGGCTTGGGCCTCCGTTACGACTTTTGTTACCACCGATGGTCACGGCCGCACGCCCTTACAGGGACTCAGAGACGCTCGCCCGGGTGCCAAAACCGAACAACTAACCCGAAGCCAGCGGCAAGGATGAACAGCACGCCGGTCGCGATGAGGAGCTTCTGGCTTGCCGGTCGGTCAGGGCTTGCGTAGCCGGCATCGACGGCGGTCGGAATCGACTCGGCACCGGTGTCGCTGGCCTGGGAGACGGTGCTCGGCTTCGCCGAACTCGAGGCAGTCGATGCGGTAGGCGCAACGCTGCCGGACACGGTGGCTTCGGCAGACCCCGGACGGGCTGCTGACTGTTATGTGGAAGGAATAGGAGCCGGCGGTGGTGGGGGTTCCCGAGATAACTCCGGTGGCTGGATCGAGCGCCAGCCCGGCAGGCAAGGACCCGGCGGTGATGGCGTAGCTGAACGGTCCACCGCCGCTGGCGGCGACGGTCGCCGAGACAGGGGTGCCGGCTGTGATACCGGTGAGATCGAGGCTCACATTCGAGGGCGGCGCAGCCACTGAACCGCTGAAGGTTTCTTGATCGTCACCGGCCGCGTTGTTGGCAGTGACGGCGAAGGAGAACGCACCGGCCGCGGTAGGTGTTCCCGAGACGACACCGGTCGCAGGGTCCAACGTCAAGCCGGCCGGGAGGGCGCCCGCAGTGACCGCGAACGTGGTCGACGGGCCGCCGCTGACGACGATGGTCGAGGTGAATGGCGCCCCAAGGACCATTCCCGCCACGTTCAGGCCGCCGATGGTGGGTGAGGTGACTTGTTGGAGCACCGCGATCGTGCCGTCGTTGTAGGCGGCGGCGTAGGCGGTGCCGGTTGACTCATCGACCGCGACGCCGTCGGCACCAGCGATCCCGCTGAAGGTGGCGGTGACCGTGTCGGTCGCCAAATCGATGAGCCTGACAGTCCCGTTGTTGTAGTCGGGGATAAAAAGCGTATTGGTGGCCGCATCGATGGTGCCGGCAAAGGGGGCCGAGCCGCCGAGGATCATGTCGATGACGGTTCCGGTGCTGCCGTCGATGACGTAGACGTTGCCGTCGGTCGCGCTCACGTAGGCCTTGCCGGTGGCCGGATCGGCGACGACGCCCTGCCCAGCTCCGCCCGGGAGAGGGATCGTGTGGGCGACGGTGTTGGTGAGGGTGTCCACCACGGACACCGTGCCGTCGCCGAGGTTGGTGGTGTAGACGAGATCGTGGACCGGGTCCACGGCCGCCGAAATTGAACCTGGTCCGACGGCGACGGTGTGGACCACCGTGTCGGTGGCCCCGTCGATGACAGACAGCACGCCCAAATCTCCTGCGATGTAAATCGTGTTCGTGCTGCTGTCGACAGCGACACCATCCGGCTCGCCGGCAACCGGGATCGTGCCAATCACCGTGTTCGTCGTCGTATCGATGACCGACACCGTGTTGGGGCTGTTGTTAGCGGCGTAGATCTTGTGGGTGACGTCGTTCAAGCCCATGACGACATACCCGTTGCCCGTGCCCGGTCCATAGGAGACGGTGGTTTTCAGCGTCCCGGTCGCCGCGTCGATCACCGCGAGATTTCCGCTCGTGTCGGTGAAATATGCCGTGCCGGTCGAAGGGTCGAAGGCGGCGCCGAACCCACCGATACCCACGGGGATCGTCGAAGTCTGAAACCACCCCGTCGTCGCCGCCTCAGCGCTCGGGCCCGCGAGGTTCACGCCCAGAAACACCAGAGCCGAAACCGCGACCACACTGGCCATCCGTCGAAGCAGCACACGAGACACGTCCCACGACCTCCAGCACGAAACCAACCTACTTACGGACGTAAAGCGTGTGTCAAGACGGCGAGGGCAGCCTCGCCCAGATCGGGTGGGATTGGTTCACATCGAGCGCAATCTCGGGCCACAAGGCCGCTTATTAGTAACCATTTAGCGCTTTATCGGTCTAAAACGGCGGAACCGGCAGCACTGCTCGGGCCGAACACGACGCTCATGCGCCGGTCCCGTAACGATGGGTGCCCTTAGCCGGGCCCACAGGCGCGGTTGGACATCGCCGCGGCTTCGTCCGGGGTTCGGCCATCAGTGCCGAGCTGTAGCGCGATGGAGATGGGCTTAGACGCAGGGCTGACGTCATAGTTGTTGGGTTGGTGCATCCAATATCCGTGACACTAGGCTTTTGTGGGGATTACGTGCGTATTCGGTACGGATGTTTGATGTGACACTTGGTATTCAACCGTTTCCGGCCAGTTTTCGGACCGGGTACCACCGCCACGAAAATCAGAGTGAGCGATGGACTGTTCACTTAACGTCGTATCAACGCGCGGGTACGGGAGGGGTCCCGAGACGTATCGATCGGATTTGTTCCCTTCCGCGAATATCGCTGTCGAAATTCGGCCGCCCTCCCACAAATCGGCCTAGCGCGCCGGCGGCCCTGGGTCGTCTCAGGGTGTCTATCGGTACGCAGAGCATGGCGATTGTGCCCTTCGCGATCGCGACCAAGCCGGTCCACAGAGGGGACGGACCCGCGCCCCAGACGTGTCACCAAATCGGGAGTCGGGAACGCTCGGCGACACCGACCGCGCCGAGCGTCCCCGCGAGCGACGCCCTTCGCTCTCGCAAGGTGGCGTGCGCGTGACGGGCAGGAACCGGGGGATTCCGACCCACCATGAAGAGCAGGGGGAGCCGTGTTCATGACGCGGGCGCTCCCCTTCCCGAGGACGACCCCCGAAAGTCCGGGGGCCCGACCGACGGAACACCGCTCGCGGTTGGCTGATGCCGAGTAAGCGGTTCACAGCGGAACAGATCGAATATTTGCCTTCAGTCGCGCCGCCGCGAATCGACGTCTTCCCAGTGATGCCGCGGATGACTACAGAATGCCGAGGCGACGTGCTTCGCGGGCGGCGGCGTGGCGGTTATTGACGCCAAATTTTCGGTAGATCGCGCTTAGGTGAGTTTTCACGGTGTTGAGGCTGATGGAGTGTGCTTGGGCGATGTCTGCAAGGCTCATCGGTGAGGGCAAGTCGCGCAGGAGCTCGAGCTCACGCACGGTCAGGCTGTTCAGCGGTGAAACCTGGTCCTGAGCGTGCTTCGACGTTCTTGCGTGATCGAACAGGCCGGTGACGAAGTCCTCGGCGTGCCCGAAGCGACCCCGGCTGACCGCCAACAACGGCATGACATCGCGCCAGGCATCGAGGAACGGCCGTCGGAACTGCTGCGGAGCCGACCACTGCACAGCCTCGTAGAGCAGATTGTGAACCAGCCCTGGGTCGCCGCTGGCCTGACGCAGAGTCGCGGCGAGAACCCGCGCGGTGGTCGCCGTAATTTCGGCGTGGGCGGTAGCCTCGCGGCGCAGGACCGGGGCAAGCACGGTCAGCGCTTCACTCGCCCGGCCACGAGAGGCGACCAGCGCAGCCCGTACCGTTCAACGCCTCAGCCGAGGCGTTGAGATGCTCGGCTGCCCACTGGGTTACCTCCGCGGCCCACTGCAGCTCACCAAGCGACAGAGCGATGCGAACTTGGGAGAGCGCTGCCCACGCCATCATGGAGGGAGCGACCTGTGGAGCCATCGGTGACTGCCACAGCCCGCGAAGCTCCATTGCGGCGGCGCGTCGCGGCACGCCGTCGGTTGACTCGATTCGCGACAGTAGGAGCATGCTGCGCGCACCCACTTCGGCTTCGGCCGGCATGTTGCCGGCGAGGCTGGAAATCGCCCGCTGAGCGTGCCACTCCAGTGCGGGGAGGTCATCGGTTGCAAAGCTTTCCAAAGCCGCGATGGTGTAGGCGTAGGTCAGTCGCGGAGAGTCCTGCCGCCCCTGTGGCGTGGCCGCCGCGATGGCCTGCCCGGACCACCGCCTCATCGCTACGAAGTCACACAACCCTGATGCCGTCCAGGCCAACTGCGACAATAGCGATAAAACGAACTCGTCGTACCCGCGTTCGCGGGCCAAGCGCAACGCCTGAGTGAGATCCTCGATTGCCCCTGTCCGGTCGGTGCCACGCGCGCGGGCGGGACCACGGTAGGCCAAGACGATCAAATTCACATCCGGGTCACCAGTAACGCGCCACTCAAGGATGCCGGTCCGCGTCAGCGCGGCTGCGGGATCACCACCGAGAGTCGCTCGCCGCACGTAGGCGCTGTCATGCAACGCTGCGACCCGGCGTTCCGCGACCTCTGTCCGAGCCTGCTCGGCTAAGTCCAAGTAGCCATCGGCCCCGAGCACGTCACCCACGTCGAGGCAGGCCAACGCTCCGACTGTGGCCGCGACCAGGCCGGCTCGCACGGCCGGGCGCGTGGCATCGACGATGTCGCGAACCAGGGTGCCGCGCCCGGCCAACAGCAAACGCAGCCCATGCGCCTCCAGCATCTCCACCAGCAGCGCGTCGTTACCGCATGCGGCGGCATGTCCCAATGCCAGGTCGGGCATACCATGATCATCGAACCAGCGCGCCGCCATCTGATGTTGCCGCCGTACTTCAGCCGCATCCCGACGCTCTGCGGCCGCGACGAGGTAACCCCGCAGCAGGCTGTGATACCGAAACCACCGCGGATCCCCGGTCTGCATCACCAAGGCGTTGGCCCGGTTCAACTGGTCCAGGATCTCTCCGGCGTCATCGACTCCCGAGAGTTGTGCGGCCAACGCGCCACACAGCTGTTGAGGCACGGAGGTACTCACCAGGAAATCGATCATCGCCGGCGGCAGATGGTTCAGGACTTCAGCGAACAGGTAATCGGCAACCGCACGCTCATTGCTGGCGAAGGATGAAATGAATCCCGCCGCGTCATCCGAAGCGGCCAGCGATACCATCGCCAACCGCAGTCCCGCGACCCAGCCCTCCGTCAGAGCCACCAACCGGTGCAGATCGGTCGGGTCGATTCCGATCGAGGACTCAGTGAGCAGCTGGGCAGCTTCAGCGTCTGTGAAGGCGAGCCCTTCGGCCCGCAACTCCGTCAACTGTCCCAATAGCCGCAACCGATTCAGATTCAGCGACGGATCCGACCGACACATCAGCACTACCCCGAACCCGGCCGGCAGACCAGCTAGAAACAGATCCAGCGAGGCCATCACCTCCGGATCCCGGAGAACCTGGACGTCATCGAGGACCAGCCAGCGCAAACCCGGCGTCGAGGCGATCGCCTCGATCAGAATCTCAATGAATCTCGGCTCTACACCATGCTGCGGCGGAGATAATCGATCGAAATCGCCGCGGTCTTGAGCCGCCTGCGTCACCGAAATCGCGGCCAGAAGCGCCGACCAGAACTGAAACAACTGATCATCGGACTCGACCAACGACAACCAGGCCACCGAGTCGCCACGCTCATTTTCGGCCAGCGCCCATTCCGCCAGCAGCGTCGTCTTCCCGTACCCGGCCGGCGCGCACACCAAAGCAACCGGGGTCTCACCTACCGCGGTCTCCAACAGTTGCCGGCGCTGGATCAGACCCGGTGCCAACCTCGGCGGCCGGATACGCGCGAAGCTTACAAACTCGCGCGCGTGCCCTTCCGGCAGCGTTACCTCAACGATCGATCGAACCCGCCGCTGGGTGGTTCCGCGGGCTTGATCTCCTCAGTCTGCCACCCGCGTAGAGCGAACAATAGGCTCGGGAAACTAAGAGTGATCCCTTCCCTACCCGCAGGCTTGGTCTCCCGCGACCGATCGGCCGGCTTCGGCGCACCGAATGTCTTCGGTAACCCTTGCCGGCTGTCAGGCCTTGTTCTGTGCAGTGCGCGTTGAGTCGAGTCTCGGCCGCGGAGAAGCTAGGAACCGGACTCCCTCCCACCTATAACGTTCCCGCAGGGAATCTGTGGCCACCGCGCGATCGCTCACAGCACAGTGAGCCCGGCCTGGTCGTGGTCGGGGCCAGCCGC
>CAWHCD010000004.1:0-1329187 GCA_963828015.1 uncultured Actinomycetes bacterium | reverse complement strand
CCCAGCGGGACGCCACTCAAGCTCAGGTCGCGTTGACGCAGGCCCGTGCTGACGCGGTGCAGAACCTCCAATACGGGACCAATCTCTTTAGGTCGCTGACAATGGGTTGGCGCAGCGGCAAGCTGTCCTCGACCTCATCCGCTGCGCGGCGCACACTGCCCTGTTGACGGCGCAGGCCAATCCTGATTCGACGCTGCCGGGTAACCAGCCCGCGTTGTCTCAGTTGCAGTTGGCTTTTGATCAGGCGAAGCAGAACCTCACCGAACTGCAGGAGCACGGCGCGAACCTTGCGACGCAGAACACGGCCGCGCAAGCAGCTGGTGTCGATGGCGCGTCGAATGTCATCGCCGCGAACCAGCAACTCGTCACCTCGCAGCAGGCAGTCGCGGAAGCACAGTTCCAGGTCGCGGACTCAGCCCGCCAAGTCGCCCTAGCGCAGGCATCGGCCTCTGCGGCTGGTGTTGCTGGGGCGTCGGCGTATCAGACCGCTTTGGACAAGCTGAACCCCGCGCAGCAGGCGTTCGCGAAACTCCCTTCAGGCGCTCAAACCGCAACTCGACATCCTGAAGAACGCAGCCGCTAATCCGTTCCTGCCGTTGCTGACTGTCGCGATCACGAACCTGTTGCCGCTGGTTGGGCCGCTGTCGCAGATCCTCACCTCCGTGGGGACTGTGCTCGGGCAGATCGCCATCCAAGCCTCTACGGCGCTCACTGGGCCGTTCTGGACGCAGTTCATCGCGTTCGTAGGCGCCCAGTTGGGGCCGGCATTGCAAACCGCGGCGACGATCGTCGGGAACCTGTTCACTATTGCTGCGTCAGCGTTCCAGCAGGCCTACCCGCTGATCAAGGCGTTCGGTGACGCCATCGCGTCCGCGACTGGTTCAGCGTCCACTGGTGTGCAGGGCGGCGCGTTGGGTGGGTTCTTCGCCTACATCAAGGCGAACGCCCCACAGATCCAGTCGACGCTCGCGACTATCGCTGGTGCGTTCATCTCCATCGCGCAGTCACTCGCGCCTCTCGGTGGGCCGGCGTTGAGGGCGATCTCGCAGATCGCGGAAGCCCTCGCGGGTGTTGTCAAGGTCGTCGCTCCGCTGGTCAAACTCCTGATCCCGTTCGCGCCTGCGATCATCGGAATCGTCGTTGCATTCCGCCTGCTGTACCCGGTAATCAAACTGGCGGGCGCAGCGATGGCGCTCTTCGACGTCGAAGCAGACGCCAACCCCATTGGCGCGATCACCCTCGCCATCGCTGCCCTCGTGGTCGGCATGACCGAGTTGGTTGTTCACTTCAAGCAAGTGTCCGATTTCTTGGGTGGACCGTGGGCGACGGCCATCGAGATCGCGCTGATCGCCGTGGTTCCGTTCATCGCCATCCCGGCGTTGATCATCGGGCATTGGCAGCTGCTCGAGGGTTTCTTCGTCGGGCTGTGGCATGACATCACATCTGGTGCCAAAGCCGTCGCGGATGGGGTTGTCACGTTCATCGCGAACATCCCCGCTTCGATCACCGCCCTTGGGCCGGCGATGCTAGCCGCGGGCCAGAACCTGCTCACCCAGTTAGGTAAGGGATTGTCGGGTGCTGTAGGTCAGGCTGGGTCGATCGCGAAGGACATCGTCAACGCAGTCATCACCGGCATCAACCAGGTAGTTATCGACCCCCTCAAGGGTTTCGGGATCAACGAAGGCCCGATCCATCTGAACCCGTTCTCGGCGTTGCCGGACATCCCGCACCTCGCGGCTGGGGGTCTGGTCGGTGGGGTCGGTTCGGGCACGTCGGATTCGAACCTGGCGTTCCTGTCTAAGGGTGAGTTCGTGATGAACGCTGCCGCCTATGCGCAGAACAGCGCAGCGCTGCAGGCGATGAACAATGGCGCCCAAATCAAGACCGGCAAGCAGGTCACTTTTACCGGTGACATCGTGTCCCAAAACCCGGACCTGATCATTGCCGGCCTCGAGCGTCGGATCAACTTCTCATGAGTGCTGACACGGCCGCGATCTGGGCCCGCATCGACAGCATCGAATGGAAGACAGACGACACCGTCGCAGGATTCATCGAGCATCGCGGCGACACCGTTGCCGTAGTCGCCGCTCTCGCACAGGCGCATGGGGGGTATGACGTCGTCGCCGTCTGCCTTCCCGGTCTGAGCGAAGACCTCATGGAGACGCTGACGACCCGAATGCGACGCCGCGTGTTCGAGCTGCTCACCCAAGGAACTTCAGCCGAAGGGTGGGGCCCGCTCAGCGACGGCATATCGCAGCACTTCTGCATGACTGACGCGCTCGCCGGCATATCAGACGAGACGGTGCCCGACATTCTCCCCAACGATTGGAACGTCTAATGGTCATGCCCGGAAATCCTGGTTACTCAGTGCCGATGGATGGCCTCACTCAGATCGTGAGGCGCATCGAGGATTTGGAGCGTTCGCTCCGCGAACTGCGTCCGCAGACCGTCTCGACGGGAACGATCCAGGCGCCGTCGTTCAACGGCAACGTCGCCGCCGGCAATCCAGGCACCGCCGGTTACGGCCTGGACGGCCCAAGCGGTAACGCCGCGTTCGGTGGAAACATCGCGATCGGCGGGACGCTCAACGTTACGGGCTCAACGACGATCGCCGGCTCACTGGTCCTGCCGAACGCATCTGTAAACAACGCAGCGCTGGTTAGCCCGGTGTCGGTGTCGGTCGCCGACGCGAATGTCACCGGGCTGTCAATGCCGACGACCATCACCGCGCTGGTCAGTACGACCGTCACTGTCCCGAGTGGCTTCTCGAAAGCCTTGGTGATGGCTGTCGCCGCCGTAGGCGCTACATCCGGCGCATCTGGCGGCTTCATGGATGGCCGGGTGACTATCGCTGGCACTGCTGGCGCTCAGCTCGCCGTCAGCGCGGCTGGGCCTTCCCTCGGCTGCAGCGTCACAGCGAGTTCGGCGCAGACCCTTACCGGCCTCATAGGCGGGGGAACGTTCGTAATCACCGGGGACGGCTCCGCCAGCATCGCCGGCTGGACCGGGGGCAACGCACACGTCAGCGCCAGCATCCTTTGGCTACGGTGAGGCGCACGCGCCCCGTCGCGGGTCTGCTCGGTCTGGACGGGCCTTCTGTTGAAGTCCCCGGTTGGGCGGCGGCATGGCTCGAGCAGCACACGAACCTAGCAACCAAACGCGTCGCGTGCCGTGGCGTCGATCCCGGCATCGATGACGTCCTCGCGAAACTTCACTACGTAGCCGTGCACCACCTCGCCGGTTCCGGCCAAGGTTCCGCAGACGGAACCGAAACCGACACGGCCGCGCTGATCGAGGAATCGTCAACGTTGACGGTCACTGAAGCAGCCGCACAGCTTGGCATCACTGACCGCGCAGTGCGCAAGGCGATCGCCGCCGGACGACTCAAGGCCAAACGGTCAGGGGCTGTCTGGCTGATCGACACCCACGACATCAACGTTTACAAGCGGAAGGCGACAGCAGCATGAGTTCACCGAATCAGGGAATGCGCACGTTGGATAACCCACTCGGCGAAGGCCCCGCGTGGGACCGTCCCGCCGATAAGGTCCGCGACGCCCTATCGGCGCAGGTCGACAAAATCAGGAACCGTAAGGAACTCAACCCCGCAGCGGCCAAGTCGTTGATCGCGCAGAGCTACGTCGCTGCGCATCAACAGATGGCCGACCTCAACTCGAACGCACCGCAGGCCAAAGCCGCGCAAGTCGCAGCTGCGAAGCGGGCCGCGTTCGGCATCGACGACCTCACCAAGGGCAGCACACCTGCTGAACAGGCCGCGCTCGCGATGAACTTCCGCGACGCGCAACAACGGGCTGGCCAACTCAGCAGCGCCGGCCAAGCTCAGGCGTTGTACGACACGGCTAACCAATCCGGTGATGAGCTGTTGACCCGAGCTGTCGGCAACCGGGCGCTGTCAGACCCCGCCCTGGGCGCGACGGCCGTCGCAGACGACTTCCTCGCATCCCATCCCGATCAGGCAGCCGCACTTGCTGACCTACAGCAACTCCTCACGGCCGCGCCGGACGCCGCATCCCTCTTCGAGTACATCCTGCCTCGGCCATCTGAGCTTTCTTCCTTGAATGACACAGCGATCGCCGCGCTGGCGAACTCCGCCAACACATTCACGCAGCAGTAACTGACCGTCGTGGGGTCGGCGTCAACGTCACCCATCAGTCGGCCAGCTAACCAACTGCCGGGAGCGATGGCCGCGAGCGACTAACTCCGGCGCCTAGACCGGCCAGCGCCCACACCACGACCTAGACGAACGGAGGACGACATGGCACATAACTGGTCGACCAGCACCAGACGATCACGACTACCAGGCAGTTGGCCACTACTACGCCGCACCGTCCTCGAACGCGACAACGGCCTCTGCCAAATACGTGGACCACGCTGCACCCGTATCGCCACCGCCGTCGACCACATCCAACACGGCGACAACCACAACCTGACCAACCTCCAAGCCGTCTGCAACACCTGCCATCGAGTGAAGACACAGCACGAGTCACACCAGACCCGAGTGACCAGACGACGACCAGACGAACGACACCCCGGAGTCATCAGATGAATGCAGGAAGAGCCGCTCCACACGCAGCCATCCAAGGGTGGGGGGACACCCCCAACGGCCCCCACACCGAGACCGCAGCGTATAGCTGGGCTTTGGATGCGTGCGTGTTCCCGGTTTTTTCCGGGGGGCTTTCGTGACGGCGAAACTGGTGGTTCCGAAGGATCTGGGTCCTGGTGGGCGCGAGCTGTGGGCTGAGATCACGGCCAGCTACGTGCTGCGGGCGTCGGAGCGTCGGGTTCTGGCTGATGCCTGCCGCGAAGCTGACCTGGTCGATGACCTCGAGGCCGCCCGTAAGGACGCGCCGCTGATGGTTAAGGGCTCGATGGGGCAGTTGGTGGCGTCGCCGTTGATCTCTGAGCTGCGTCAGCATCGGGCCGCGCTGAACGCGCTGTTGAAGTCGTTGAAGTCGCCGCTGGTTGATGAGTCGGCATCGTCGGCGAAGGTTGCGTCTGAGTCGGCTCGGGCAGCTGCTCGGGCCCGCTGGGACAGGAAGTCGGCATGACCGCGGTCCTGGAGCAGATCGAGGTCGGTGAGGATGGTCTGCCTGTGGGTTGGCCGCAGGATCACGGGATCGCTACTGCCGGCCCGCAGGTCTTGGCCTGGTGTGAGACGGTCCTGGCCCAACCTGATGGTGAGAACGCAGGCGGTCCGTGGTCGTGGCGGGATTCCCAAGCTCGGTTCGTGTGCTGGTGGTACGCCCTCGACTCTGACGGGCGGTTTCTCTGGCGCCGTGCTCAAGTCGTGCTGCCCAAGGGCGCCGGGAAGTCGCCCCTGGCGGCTGCGTTGGCGTGCGCGGAGCTTGCTGGGCCGGTCAGGTTCGTCGGCTGGGACGAGGTCGGGGATCCGGTCATGCGGGCCGTCCCGTCGCCCGATGTAAAGCTTTCGGCGCTGTCGCTGGGCCAAGCTGTCGATGCGACCCTTGGGCTGGCAGTCGCGATGCTCGACTCTGCTGCTGCGTCAGCGGAGATCCCTGGACTCGATGCCGGTATCACTCGGGTTCGTACCCGGCACGGGATGCTGTCACCGGCTACCGCCAGGGCAGCGTCGAAAGAGGGCCCGAGGTACACGGCAGTCATCCTCGACGAGTCGCACTTGTGGAACCAGTCGAACGGGGGGCATCGCCTTGCGGCGACGATGCGCCGTAACCTCGCGAAGACCGGCGGCCGGTCGGTGGAGATGACGAATATGTGGACGTCGGGCTCTGACTCGGTCGCCGAGCAGACCGCCTCCTACGCCGATTCGGTCGCGTCCGGTACGGCCCGCGGTGACGGTGTGTTGCGGTGGCAGCCGATAGGGCATTGCGTCGACCTGGGCGATGAGCAGGAACTCCGGGCCGGGCTCGAGGAGCTGTACGCCGACGCACCCTGGATTGACCTCGACCGTCTTATCGCCGAAATCAACGACGGTGGCACGCATCCCGCTGACGCGCGCCGTTTCTACCTGAACCAGCCAGCGTCGGCTGATGACGCGTGGATCCGTGCCGATCAATGGTTGGCCTGTCACGACCGGGACAAGCACATCGAGGACGGCGACACGATCGTGATCGGTTTCGACGGTTCCCGCGGACGCGCGAGGGGCAACGCCGATGCCACGGCGATGATCGGCTGCCGCGTAAACGATGGCCATCTGTTCGAACTCGGGGTGTGGCAAGCCGACGAGGGTGACACCGGCTGGGAAGCGCCCGAGACGCTCGTGGACGCCGCGTTCCGCGACGCCTGCCAGCGTTACAGAGTCGTCGGACTGTACGCAGACCCATCCGGTTGGCAAGCCACCCTCACGGCGTGGGAACAGGCCTACTCCCGCCGGCTCAAGGTCCGCGCCACCGACCAGCACCCCATGCACTGGTGGGTGAACCGCGGGTCGCTGATGGTTAAGGCCCTCGCTGCGTTCGAGGAAGCGGTCAGCAATGGCGATCTCACCCACGGCGGGACGTTTCGTCTCACCGAACACATCCTGAACGCCCGCCGAAATCCGTCGATGCGCGTTGGTCTGCAGATCGCCAAGGAATACCCCGACTCGCCCCGCAAGATCGACGCCGCCGTAGCCGCCACCCTCGCCTGGCAATGCCGCCTCGATGCTCAATCCAAGGGCGCCGGAGTGTCAGGCGGCCGTGCTCGCATCATCATGCTCGACTAGCCCGATGACGAGCTCTGAAGACTACGGCTGGTACCCCGACAGGCCATGTCCCGAATGGTGCGTGACCGGCGATCAGCACCTCGCGTTCCGAATGCATGCCGGCAATGATTTCTGGCATCAGGGTAGAACCACGTCGATCGAGACCGCATACCTGGATCACAACTGGATTCCCACGAGCGCCACTCTCTACTTGTCACAACACGAACAGGTGGACGAGCGCGGCCACTACCGTCACCCAGTAGTCATCGGCGGAAATATCGGCGAGTTCACCGCTGATCAGGCACGAGAGATCGCAGCGGCACTGCTCGAGCATGCAAGCACGATCGAAGCCCTACGGCAGGCATCCAATGACTAGGCGTGTCTCGCGCAGGACTCTGCTGATGCTGAAGCATGGTGGCAGGCTGGACAACCAGCGACGAGACTCAGGCGGTAACCATGTTTGAGCGCAAGCTATCGGACTATCCGGTCGCAGTAACGGAGCCGAGCAACATCGACCAAGCCGCAGTCAGTCGCGCCATGCGATGGCTCGAATCTGTGCGACCTAAAGTCGGCGGCCAAATCATGATCTTCGCACCCGGACGATCGCAGACCCGAGACACGGAGCTCGCCCGCTACGCGCGAACGGTTGCCACCGAAACTTGGAAGACTCTGTCGTCAAATCGGACGTGGAATGGCGGCCCAGTTCTCGCGGCATGGCCAACCGAGGACAAGCTCGGAGACATCGCAACAGATCCTCGCACCCGCGCCCTGTGCGTCGTCCCGTGGAACCCTAAAGACGTTGGAGGGTGGGCGTCGGCGTGTCAGCCTGTCAACCTCACGGATCCTTCGAAGACAACCAGCGCAGCCGCGGCCACCGTCGATGACCCGGTCGTGATCGAGGGGCTCAAGACGCTAACCATCATGGTCAACCAGGCGAACAACCTCGCTGGCGCGATGGACCACCGTGATGCCGTCGCTGTCCTGACGACCCTCCACAAAGCCGGATACCGCCTTGAGCCCTCGCAGATGTACGCGTGGGCTCTTGCCAACGGCTGGAATCCTCGCGGCGCTGCTCGACTCAAGGAGATGGCCGAGAAGCTAAACGCGGGCGTGCGGCTCCAAATGAAGGGCACTTACCCACTCCGCAGCGACATTCTCGCCACGTGGCGCGACAAGGCCGCAGGCTCCAACATCGACGGCGAATAGCGCCCGGCCTCCCCGTAGCTATCGAATGTATGTTCTACTGGCTGCGTGATCCTGCGGAAGACATCCAACGGCTGGGAGGAAGTCGCCCCAGTTGATCGTTGCCCGGAGTGCGATTCGGACTGGCGGCCGGCGCACTCGTACCGCTACCGGTTCCGGCACTGCAACTGCGCCGCTGGTGAAGACCACAGGCTCTACCTATGCGCTCACTGCGGGTTTGAGCTGTGGGTGCCTCCCCATGACCCGGATAGTGAGAGAAGCACGGGGGTACGGGGCGTTTGACGAGCGGCTGATTCGGCGTACAACGGAAGTTGACCGCCCTGACGTTGAGTGTCCCCCGCACTGATTGCAGCCCGGGGCGGCCGTTACTTCCGCGGGGGTGGGGTAACGGAAAAGGCCCCTGAGCCGTCGCTCAGGGGCCTTCCTTCCGCTCGTGCCGTGCTGTTCTCCTCCCGTAGGAGGACAGCCGCTATCGACAACGTAGTGCCACTACGAGGTCAGAGCCTCGACTGTGTCTGCCGCTTCGAGGATCGCGGCGGCAAAGAGACGCGCCTCCTTCGCCGTAAAGCCCGGATGCGGCGTGAGGTCCATATCCACATCGACATACACCAACGGTGCCGGCCACTCCTCGAACTGCTCTACCTGCACAAGTGCCCACCTCTGATCGACCAGATGATTGACCCAGTGCAGCATGGGAGCAGCCGGTCGGTGGGTGTTGTGGTTTTCCGCGGTCTCAATGCACCAGTCCGGGCACACCCCAACCTGTACGGCAGTCATCGGCCGGCCTCGGTGCCTATCTTCGCCAGCCTGCCGTCGGCGAGCATCGCCCGGATCAATCGAGCATCACGGGCACCAGCCCGGAGGGCATCAGCCAAATGGTCGGCCTCGTCAGGCGTGAGCGCCGTTTCGACCTCCTCGGCGGACTGGCGGGACATCAGGCGCAGGAACACCTCCATATGATCCGGTTCATCCATCGGAGCCGCGGCCGAGACCTCCGCAACGGATCCGTGCTCGATGTTCGTGGTGTACCGCTCGGCGCAGTGCCACCCGTGCCACTTCCACAGCGAGCCGCCCGTGCCGCCCCCGGCGATCAGTGGACGGACCGCGCACCACTGCGGCAGACACCAACCGTCCGGGCACTCAGGCTTGATCAGCTGATCGGCCCCGAACTGCTCCACCTCGACGAGGTAGTTCTTCGTTGCTGTTTGATTGGTCATGGTCGTACTCCTTCTCTAGGTAGGGGTTCGATCTAGGCCCGGTCACCTGTTAGCGCAGGTGGTCGGGCCGCCTTGATTGGTGGGACCTCCCATCCCGTGCCCGTTTAGTGCCCGCTTAGCTGTCGTCATCAGTAAACAATGACAAGTCACTGTAGTCAAGGATTCTGCTATTAAACAAGGAGATTCGTGATCGACAGGCATCGCCAATCGACTGTGTAGGTAATCAGCGGGTTCGGGGTTCAAGTCCCTGACGGCGCACCGAACGCGCGCGACTGCACGGTTCGTCGGACCTTGCGACCAACGATCATTTTTCGGGCGAGACTGCCCAGTAGCCCCGATCTTGTGTCACTCTGCCTGGTGTGCGTTGTATTCGCCGCCCACAGTTCCCCGGCTACGGCACGGTCCGGAACCGCTGGGTGGGGGTCGTCGCCGCGCTATCGGTGGTCGGCTCATTGCTGGTCGTCGTAGCCCCATCTGCTCGAGCGGCGACCCCGCCGCTCACCCTGGCCAAGACTGGGCCGGCGACCGTCCTCGAAGGATCCGCGGCGCGTTACACGCTCACGGCATCGAACCCACCCGCCAGCGCCGGTGGCGTGGCCCAGTTCAATGTGTCCTTCAGCGACAGCTTGCCGGTTGGCGTCGCCTACACCCCCGGGTCGACTCTGCCGGCCGACCTCGGCGACCCGACGGTCATCGCCGATCCCACGACCGGAGCCCAGACGTTGATCTGGTCGGACAACTTCGACCTGCAGGCGGGATCGACCGACAACATCAGCTTCGAGGTGACGCCAGATAGCGCGATCTGGCCGGTCGACTCAACCTTCACCGACACTGCGACCGCGTTCGGAAGCACCAACGCCAGGGTCATCCCGGCGTTCGGTGCGTCGGGTGCACCGATACCCAACGCCGCTGTCCTGCCGTCTGCGCCCAGTTCGGCTTCAACAACGATCACATCGCTGGCGGTGAGCAAGGCCGAGCCGAGCCCGGAAGGCAAGCTACTGCGTGGGATCCACGACCATCCGACGGTCTACACGCTGACAGTCACGAACGGGGCTTTGTCGAGCACGGAGGACGTGCTGGTCAACGACTTTCTGCCTGCATCACTGGAGTTTCTCGGCTGCGGCGGAGTCGACAACAGCACGACCGGACCGGAGTACCCCGGCGCCCCCAGCCTGACGGCCACCCCTTCGGTCGGGGTCAATTGCCTCACGCCGACCGCAGTGGACACCGTCACGGCGCCACCTGGCCTGCCCGCCGGGGTCTATACCCAGGTCACCTGGGACGTCGGCACGCTGGCCCCGAATCAGGTCCTGACGATCAGGTACGCGGCCGGCATCCCGCTGCAGCAGAACACTCTCAGCTTCCCAGCCGGAACCCCGACGCCCGCCTCCCTCGGCCAGACCGCAAATCTGGACAACAACAACGGCCCGACGACCCGGCAGAACGGCGCGGCACAGGGCCTGACCAACGACGTCCAGGTCACCGGCACGTACACCGGCACCGTGTCACCCGGTGGCTCGCCCGACATCGAGGCCGACTCGAGCCATACGGTGACCTCGCACGACCTGCGGATGGTCAAGTCGGTGAACCCGGCCGACTTCTCCGGCGGCGGGTTGGCCACCTACACGCTGCAACTGGCCTCGAGCGAGTACGTGGACAACAGCAATATCGTCGTCACCGACACCATTCCGAATGGCGTGTGCCCGCTCGATACGACGACGAACTACGCCAGCGGTGCACCGCCGGACTGCGCGCCGGGCGCCGTCGCCCCGTCCGTGCCCTACCAATCGGTCACCCAGAACCCGGACGGCACGTTCACCGTGGTGTTCGATCCGATAGCCATTCCGCGCAACGGGACGGCGACGATCACCTATCAAGCCCGCATGCGGACGACGTTCACCGGCGGGTCGCTCGCCGGTGTTCCCACGGCGACGGGGGACTCGTTCACGAACTCCGCGGAGCTGGACGCAACCTCGACCCCCCGCCTGGGCACCGGCGAGGCCGGAGCGGCGACGGTCACCGACTCCAGCAGCGTCACTCAGTCGAGCATCGGCGGTGGGCTGACGAAGCTGATCCAGCCACGGCAGGCCAATCAAGACTGCGCCAACGACACCTACGCCGGGCCGGGCTCCCTTACTCCCGATCAAGCCACCTTCCTCAAGGGCGATCGGATCTGCTTCGAGCTGACCGCGACGTTCGCCACCCTGAACGAAACCCGAAACCCGGTCCTCAGCGACCTACTCCCGATCGGTACGGATTTCGAATCCGCCTCGTTCGTGCTGGGCCCGGCCAACACCCTCCCGGCCGCGGACGTCAACTTCGACTCGAGCCAAGCAGCCGACGGACTGCTGCTGTGGAAGCTGGGCGCCCTGGGGTCAGACGGTGCAAACAAAGTACCGCCGGGCGCGGTATTCCAGGCTCGCTTCAGCGTTCTCGTCACCGCGCCCTCGCCGACCGCCGCACCCAGTCAGGCGCTCAACCTGGCGAAACTGCGCGCGGAGAACACGGCGGGCCAGGCACGCTCCCTGCGCGCGTCTGCTGCCTTCCTGATCGATCCAGCGCCGCCGGTATCCATCACCAAGGGCGTCTCCAGCGTCAACGGCCTTCCCGCGGCGGGAAATCCGCCGAATACCGACCATGTGCAAGTGCGCGAGGGTGACCGCGTCGTGTTCCGGGTTGACGTCACCAATGGCGCGACCTCGAGTACCTCCGTGCACACCGTCCGAGTGTGGGACGTGCTGGCGCCGGGCATCGACTGCGCGGACGTCAGCGACATCAGCGATGGCGGGGTCTGCAGCAACCCAGGCGACCCGGGACAGCCGAGCTTCGCAAACGCCGCCACCCGCAGCGCCATCGTCTGGAACGCCGCCGCCACCGATGTGATCGCGCCCGGAGCGTCGACCACCCACACCTACGCCGTCACCATCCCGACCGGGCAGGGCGTGGATGAGGATCTGGTCGACACCGCGTCGGTGCGATCCTTCAACGCCGACAACAACGTTCCGGGAATCGACACCGTCTACTTCCCGCAGAACAACGTCGACACCAGCGTGCCGGTGGCTGACCAGGATGCGCCGCCGGCCAGCGACAACTCCGACGTCTTCCTGCCCGCCGTAACCGTGGCCAAGACCGTCGCCTCGGCGATCAAGGAGGCCGGCAACGCCGGTCAGGAGACGCCACCGGGCCTCGCCTCGACCCAGGCGACGATCGGCGAGCAGGTCACTTACACGGTCTACGCCGACATCCCAGCGCACACCACCGTGTACGGCGGTGCCCTCACCGACCCGTTGCCGACCGGCCTGACCTTGATCTCCGCGAGCCCCGGGTTCTCCGCCGACGCCGGAGTCACCCCACCCACGGGCGCGCTGCCACCAGGCTCCAACTTCGACGCCGCGAGACTTATCCTCACGCTGCCCCCGGTACTCGACAACACCAGCGCAACCGCGCTGCGCTTTGCCGTCACGATCCTCGCCCAGGTGAACACGGACGGCACCAACGTGGCTGGAGTAACTCGCACGAACACGGCCACCTTCCGAAGCCAGGCGCCACCCGGCGGCACCGCACCAGTGGATCGCAGCGGCAGCGCGGCGGTGGTGATCGTGGAGCCCCAGCCGTCGTTGGCCAAGTCCGCGACCCCGGCCAATGTGGTCGGTGGCCAAACCGTCACCTACACGCTGACCGCGTCCAATGCCGCCGCCGCCTCGGTGCTGCACGCCGGGTGGGTGGCTGACTGCCTTCCGGCCGGCCTTACGTTCGCGGCCTACGGGACGCCAGGACAAGGCAGCACAGTCGCGCCGACGCCTGGTGACGGCACCGTCTGCGCCAGCGGAACCACGCAGCTCGAGTGGAACGTCGGGGACATCGCCCCCGGCGCGGCCCCGAAGCTGACGTACACGGCCACTGTCACCCCGGCGGCTACCGGCCGCCAGACGTTCACCAACAACGCGAACATAACGGGGAATTCCCTGGCCGGAGTCCGGAGTGGGCCAGCCGACCCCGGCAGCGCCGACGGCCGCGAGTACACCGCCCGGACCTCCCGCACGATCACCGTCATCGGCGCCAACGTGATCAAGAGCGTGACCCCGTCGACGGCAACCATCGGCCAGACCGTGACCTACACCGTCACTGCGGTCGTCGCTCCCAACGTCAGCTTCTTCAACGCCACGGTTGTCGACACGCTGCCGGCGACGATCGACCCCACCTCACTGCAGCTGCAGTCGGTCACCTGCCTGCGTAGCGATGGTGCCGACTGCGACCTGAGC
Source organism: uncultured Actinomycetes bacterium (assembly GCA_963828015.1). Taxonomy (GTDB): domain Bacteria; phylum Actinomycetota; class Actinomycetes; order Mycobacteriales; family Jatrophihabitantaceae; genus CAVPUA01. The sequence goes on along the minus strand of CAWHCD010000004.1, from coordinate 1,315,826 downwards.
GCCGCCACCCCCCTGACTCCCTCAACCAGTGGCGGCTCGACCACCGTCGGCTTCCTGGTCGGCGACGCGATCGGCGAACCCCTTCTGCGCGAGGTCACCATCGTCTACACCGCCCGTGTCGCCGAACGTCGCGGCGGCACAGGCCGGGGCCACGATCAACAACTCGGCCCACGTCGCCTGGGACAACGCCGCCCGCACGCCACCGACGTCGGCCGCCGGCCCGTTCGACCGCACGTCGGTCACCGCCGTCGCCCCGGTGACCGTCATCGAGCCGCACATGTCGATCACCAAGACGGTCAGTGACTCCACGGTCGAGCCCGGCCAGTCCGTGCACTACTCGGTCGTGCGCCACGAACGCCACCGGCCCTAACGTGAGCCCGGCCTACAACGTGACCGTCCGCGACGTCGTGCCCGCCGGCGTCGTGGTCGACCCCACGTCGATCTCCGACGGCGGCACCCTGACCGGCGCCGCTGTCGCCACCGGCGCCGGCGGGACCATGAACTGGACGATCCCCGGACCGGTCGACCTGAGCACCAGCGTGACCCTTGGCTACGACGCCGCGCTCGCCCCATCGGGTGGTCTGAGCGCGGCGCCCCAGATCAACAGCGCCACGGTCACCGGCTATGACTCGCTGCCCGCGGGCGGACGCCACTATCCGGTCGACGCCGCCCGCGACCGCGCCGATCACGCCGGTGTTCCCCTCAGTACAGACGGTCAAGTCGACACCCGGCGGCACACGAGCGTTCATCGGCGAACCGTTCCAATGGCAGATCACCGTTACCAACAGCGGGCAAGGGACCGCCGTCGACGTCGGAACGACCGACGTCCTGCCGCCCAACTGGACCTACGACGACGGCAGCGCCCGGGTATCGATCGCCGGTGGCCCGGCGATGCCGGTCGAGCCCGGCATCAGCCGGGTCGCCAGCCAGGACCTGACGTGGACCGCCCTGGCCGACCTCGCCCCGGGTGCTTCCCTGACGATCACCTACACCGCCACCCCAGGTGACGCCGTCCCCGACAGCCCGGGGGTCGGGCTGACGGTCGACCAGACCAATACTGCGACCGCGACCGCCCAGGACGCGCACCGGCGCGACCGGTAACCAAGCCGGTCCCTACGCCGGTCCGCAGGCCACGGCATCGGCACACATCGCATCGGCCGACCTCGCCCTGACCAAGATCGTCGGCACCCCCCCAACGGCCGGCGGCACCGGCAGCTGGACGCTCACCGTGCACCAACAACGGCCCCGATCCCGCGGCCGGCCCATTCACCGTGACCGACGGTTTCAACACCCCGCTGCCAGTCGGGGTCGGCAGCGTTAGCGCATCCGGCAGCGGGTGGACCTGTTCGGCCGCCGCGCCCATCAGCTGTTCGCGGGTCGACCCGACCGAGACGCTCGCCGAGGGGCCAGCTTCCCGCCGATCACGATCAGCTACACCGTGGCCGCCGATGTCGCCGACGGCACCGAGTACTGACAACTCCGCCACCGTCAGTGCGCGCACCTTCGACCCGGACCTGGACAACAACACCGACGACGCATCGACGACGGTCGTCCACCCGCGGCCGACCTGCGCCATCGCCAAGGCGCTCACCTCACCGCAGCTGATCCCGGGGCAGTCCGCGACCTACTCCGTCGCCGTCACCAACCTGGGTCCCTCGGTGTCGGCCGGGCCGTTCACGATCACCGACACCCTCCCGCCGGCCAGCACCTTCGTGTCCGCCGCCGGTCCGGGCTGGACCTGCCAACCGATTGCCGCAGGGGCCGTCGGCGCGACCCTGAGCTGCACCCATCCCGCCAGCCTGTCGGTAGGCGAAGTGACAGCCGACCTCGTCGTCACGGTCGGCATCCCGGCCTCGCAGACCACCAACGTCGTCAACACCGCGCCGATCAGTGCCACCACGACGACCGATCCCAACCCGGGCAATGACAGCGCCGACGGTGACGCACCGCGCCGACACCGCAGGCCGACCTGAGCATCGGCAAGCGGCACGTCGGGACCTTCGTCGCCGGCACCAATGCCCAATACGACATCGCGGTGCGCAACAACGGGACCTCCGACGCGGCCAACGCCACGGTGACCGACACGCTGCCCGCCGACCTGAGCTTCCGCGCGTCCGGAAACGCCGACTGGGCCTGCTCGGCCGTCGGCCAGGCCGTCACCTGCCCAGCACGCCGCACCCCTGGCGGCCGGGGCGAGCAGCAATCTCGACCTGAACGTCTTCGTCTCGGCGGCATCGACGACCCCGATCGCCAACTCGGCCACTGTTTCCTCGACCACGCCCGACCCTGATCCGTCGAACAACACCGACGGCGACCGCACCGATGCGACGGCCGAGGCTGACCTGGCGATCGTGAAGAGCCACACGGGAACCGCCACCGCCGGCGACCCCTTCACCTACTCGATCGGGGTCACCAACAACGGCCCCTCGGACGACCCGGGCCCGATCACCATGACGGACGCGATACCGGTCGGCCTCGAATACGACCCGGCCCACCCGGCGACCGGGGTCGGATGGACCTGCGCGTTCGATTCGACCGGCCGCCTGCTCACCTGCTCCTTGGCGGCCGGCCTGGCGGCACACGCCAGCGCGCCGGTCGTCACCCTCAACGTCATCGTCGATCCGAACGCAGGCCCATCAACCATCGTCAACAGCGCGGAGGTCACCAGCGACACCGACGACCCCGACCTGACCAACAACGCCTCTCACGACCCCACCCCAATCGGGGTGCAGGCGAACGTCAGGCCTGAGCAAGGTTCTGAACACCCCCACTCCGGTGCTGGCCGGCGCCCAGGTCAGCTTCACTCTGCAGGCCAGCAACACCGGGCCCAGCGACGCGACCGATGTCGTCGTCGTCGACACCCTGCCGACGTATCTGAGCTATGTCTCGGCCACCGGCGCTGGATGGGCCTGCCAAGCCAGCGGGCCGGACGTCGTCTGCACCCGGCCGACCGTGCCCGCGGTGCCGCCCGGATCCGCAGTCGCCCCGATCACCGTGGTGGCCGTCGTCGATCCGGCCATTCCCATCGTGCCCCCGAGCGGCACGACGACGCTCATCAACACCGCCGCGGTCACGATGGAATCGCCCGGTACGGTCACCGACCCGCCGCCCGTGCCCGTGCCCGTGACGGCCCGGGCCGACCTCACGCTGGTCAAGACGGCGAGCAACCCGACCCCCGATGCCGGCACCTCGTTCCTGTGGACCCTCCAAGCCGGCAATGCCGGGCCGAGCGATGCCGTCGCCGCGCTGACGATCGTCGATACGCTGCCCGCCTTCGAGACGTTCGTCGCTGTGACGCCACCCTGGAGCTGCACAGCCACCGCCCCGCCGGCCGCACCCACCGATCAGCAGACGGTCACCTGCACCCTGAACCAGTCACTGGCCGCCGGCGCCGCCGCGCCGGCGCTGCGGCTCCTCGTCCAGGTCTCGGCCAGCGCGCCGGCCGGAGCGCAGGTCAACAACGCGACACTGAGTTCGCCCACTCCCGGGCAACACCCGACCGCCCAAGGCACGGTCTCGGTCCAACGTGTCGCTCAGCTCGGCATCACCAAGACCCACACCGGTAACGGCGTCGTCGGACAGGACGTCTCGTTCCAGCTGGCCATCAGCAATGCCGGTCCCTCCGACGCCGACCTGGTCACCGTGTCCGACCCCTTACCGACCGGACTCACCTATGTGTCGGCGACCGGTACCGACTGGACGTGCGCCGCCGCCGGCTCGAGCGTGCTCTGCCTGCTGTCCGGCCGACTGCCCGCAGGCGATTCCGCTCCCCCAATCACGCTCGTGACCACGGTCGGTGCGGCCGCCTATCCCGCGGTCACGAACGTGGCGACTGTGTCCTCCGCCGACCCCGACGTTCCCGGTCACGCCAGCGCCTCCGACATCCTCACCGTCGATCCCGACGCCCAGCTGACCTTGACCAAGCAACACACGACTGACCTCGTGGTCGGCCAGAACGCCAGCTACCAGCTGACGGTGGCCAATGCCGGCCCGACGCCCACGCCGGGCCCGGTAACCCTCGTCGACGCCCTTCCGATCGGCCTGACCTACGTCGCGGCCAGCGGGGCCGGCTGGGTCTGCGCCGGACCCAATAACGTCCTCACCTGCACGCGAATCGGTCCCCTCGCCGTTGGCGAGTCCACGCTGGTCACCCTGACCGTTGCCGTTGGACCAGAGGCGGTCCCACTCGTCGCGAACACCGCCACGGCCACCAACCCCGGTGGTCTTAAGGTGGCCGCCTCCGACACAGCACCGGTTACGGTCCCGCCCAGCAGCGAGGCCGGTCAGCTGGCCAGTACCGGCACCGATCTGCTCGGGCTGCTGGAGAGCGCACTCGCCCTTGTCGTCATCGGGTTGATGGTCATGCACGCCGGCCGACGGCGGCGGCGAGGCTAGTCGCCGGCGGTAGTTTGACGGCCATGGGCGGTATCGCGCCTTTATACGCGTTGTAGTCGTACAACTGCGCTGAGTAAAATCAACTCGGCGCACGCGGAGGGCACCGGGACCGCGCCGAACCTGAATGGGCATGCGGTGACGAAGTCGCAGACCAGCCGCCGTCGGGTCGAGCTGCCTGACGATCGGCAATGGTGGACGCTGCAGTTCGCGGTCGGATTCACCGTGCCCAGCTTGGCGGCCCAGTTCGGGGTCTCCGACATGACGGTATATCGCTGGTTGCGCCGACTCGGGATCCCACGGTCGGCCCCCGTCCCGTTCGAGCAGTGGCTGGCCCAGCACGCCAGCGCGACGGGCGCCTGTCTGCGCCGGAGCGGTACGCACAGCAGCGATGGCTACCCGGTGACGTTCGTCGACGGCCACCGGGTACTGGCCAACCGGGTCATCTGGCAGCACGAGAATGGCGAGATTCCCCCAGGCCATGACATCGTCCACACCGAGGACTGTCGATACCGTGATTGCGTCCGGCCCAGTCATCTGCGCACCGTCGACACGACAACGCGCTTCGCCCAGCAGGCTGATGAGGGTGTATTCCCGCACGGGGAGGATCACTGGAACGCCAAGCTGTCCGAGCATCAGGCCCGCTACATCCTCTCCAGCACGCTGCCGACCGTCGAGCTGGCGCGGGCCTTCGGAGTCAGCCGCTACACCATCAAGGCCATCCGGGCCAAGCGCCGGTGGCGCCACCTGAGCGATGCATGATCAACTGCCGAAATCGGCCCTTCCAGGGGACATCGCTGGCAGTTGATCAAGCGCGCGGGCCAAGTTCGAGCACGAGAGTGCCGCCTTCCCCCGCATGCAGCGACTGACCCGGCGCCACGCTGACCGATGTGTGCGCCAGCTGCACGAGGGCCGGGCCCTCGACCCGCTCCCCCGGGCGCGGACTCCCGACCACGGAGGTGGGCAAGGGTCCACGGCCGGGCCAGTACACCGTGCGCTCGGCCGAGCGGGCCGGTTCGGCAGTGGCTTCAGGTGCGACCGGAGCCGCCGCCCGCGCCGGCGCCCGGGCCGTCACGCGCAGCTCGAAAATCTCCACGGACTGGAACAGGGCGACCGCCGCCTGGCTGTACAGCCGCCCGTACTCGGCGTTGTAGAGGCGCACGAGCTCCGCGCACAGGGCGTCGTCGATCGGGCCGTCGGGCAGGGGAACCGTCAGCTCCTGCAGTTCCTGGCCGACGTAGCGCATGCTCACCCTTCGCTCGATCACGAGCTCACCGGCCCCGTCGGACATCGCCGCGACCGCCCGCTCCTCGAGTTCGGTCACGGCCGCCCGCAGCACCGCCGGGTCGTAGGGCGACGTCAGCGCGAGCGGGGCCTGGAAGGACTGAGTGAGGTCGCCGACCGCCGCCCCGTAGGCCGACAGCGTCGAGGCGCCGTTGCCGAGCGGGATGATCACTCGGTCGACCCTCAACTCGGCCGCGAACGCGAACGCATGCACCGGACCGGCACCGCCGAAGGCGTAGACGACGAAATCGCGCGGGTCCAGGCCCTGTTCGATGGTGCGCTGCCTGATCAGCGTGGCCGCGGCGTGCGCATTCACAGTCACGATGCCGGCGGCGGTGGCCTCCACCGTCAGGCCGAGTTGCTCGGCGACGGCCCCGACCGCCTTGCGGGCGGCAACCGCGTCCAGCGGCATCCCGCCGCCGAGGAACCGATCGGGATCGAGCAGGCCGAGCACGACGTCGGCGTCAGTGACCGTGGCGTCGATGCCCCGTCCGTAGCAGGCCGGCCCCGGATCGGATCCGGCCGAGGCCGGACCAACTCGCAGCCCGCCGCTCTGCTCGTCGATCTGGGCAATCGACCCGCCACCGCAAGCGATGGAGCGCAGATCGAGATGGGTCGCGTGGAAGGTGTACTTGTCGATGATCTGATGACTGGTCAGGGTCGGGCGCCCGTTGACGATCAGGCCGACCTCGAAGGAGGTGCCCCCCATGTCGGTGGCGATCACATTGTGGTGCCCGGCCGCCTGCGCCACGGCCACCGTGCCGGCCAGCCCACCGGCCGGGCCGGATCCGATCGTGAGTAGCGGACGCTGACGGGCCGCCTCGACCGGCACCACGCCGCCGCCGGACTGCACCACGTACAGCGGTGACTGCAGGCCGTTGGCGACCAGCCGGTCGGACAGGTCGCCCAGGTAGCGGCTGGACGCCGGCCCGACATAGCTGTTGATCACGGCGGCCACCGTGCGTTCGAACTCCCCCCGCCGCGGCGACACCTCATGCGAGAGGCTGACGAACGTTCCGGGCGAGAGTTCGTGCACGAGTTCGCGCACCCGCCGTTCGTGGGCCGGATTGGCCACCGACCACAGCAAGGCCACGGCCACGGCGTCGACGCCCTGAGCCAGGACACCCGTCAAGATCGCTCGCGTCGCCGCCTCGTCCAGCGGAGCCAGCACGCGGCCGTCCGCGGCCACCCGCTCGGGGATCTCGACGATGCGCTCGCGCGGCACCAACGGCTCCGGCATCCGTTCATGTCGGGCATCGAAGAGCCGATCGGCCGACAGCCCCGCGACCCGGCCGGCGCCGCGCATGATCAGCAACGCATCGCCGTGGCCCTGGGTCGCCACCAGCGCCACCCGCGCACCGTTGCGCTCGACGACCAGGTTGGTTCCGATCGTCGAACCGTGACTGAGCCGGTCCGTGCGCCCCAACATGGATCGAAGCGACAGTCCGTTGGCGTCGGCCAGCGCGGACAACCCGGCCAGCACACCGTCGGCGGGCGTCGTCGCGTGCGTCGACAAGACCTTGGAGGTGGCCGTGTGGCCGTCGGATGCGATAGAGGCACAGTCGGTGAACGTGCCACCGATATCGACACCGATGAAGAATGTCGGTGCCGTCACGAAGAGATCCGGACATCGTGCAGCGGCGCCTGGGTGGTCAGCAGCATCTCCGAATCGATCAGGTAGCCGGTGACGGGACACAGGTAGTCGCGGAGCAGCAGCTGATCGGCGACGTCGGTGAACGGCGTCGCGAACTCCTCGCCGGCGTCACGAATGCGGACCTGCCGGGTCGGCACCGCATCCTTGTAGTTGGCCGAGGCCGGGCCGAGATCGGCGCCGTTGCACCACCACCGCCCGTCCACGACATGCAGCAGCTCGCCGACCCGCGTGGCCTGCGCCGGCGCAGCGACCATAGGGCCGGGCTCGTAGCCCAGCCGGTCCCGGCGCAAGCCCCGGCGACACTCCTCGGTGGCGGCGGGGTCGACGCCGGCCGCGGTCACCACGACTCCGTACACCCGCCGCGCCGTGGCCGGATCGAGGATCTGCGCCCGGACGTCGGTCAACACCGCACCCGGCTCGCGCAACAGCGGATCTCCGTAACCCGCGATCGTCCCGAACAGTCCCTCGACCACGTCGCCCGCCGCGATGGTCAAACCGCCGGCCTTCCACGGCAGTTCCAGCGAATCCCCGGCCAACTCGGACAGGTGCTGCGGAACGCGCGATTGCGCCAGTTGGGCGAATGCGTCGCTGCCGCTCACCCAGGTCGCCCGCGCTCGCGAGCCGGGCGCGGAGCCCCAGACGCCGGCTCCGGCCGGGAACGCCTCGCCGGTGGCAAAACCCACGTAGGCGCTCGCCGTCAAGGCGGCCGCGGAGACCACGCCCAGGCCACCGCGATGCCGGCCGGCTCCGTCCAGACCGGACGTCCAGCCCCGTCGATAGAGCAGGACGACCGGGTTGTCGGCTTCGATGTCCTCCACGTTCGACCCGCTGGTGCCGGGCATCCACCAGTGACCGCCGAAGTCGATCCCATCACCGGACGGCGATCCGCCGAACGACCCGAACATCATGTTTCCAAGTCCGCCGCCGCTCCAGGACCGACCGTTCTCATCGCGCCCGGACAGCGACACGCTGCCCCCCGGCTGCGACCAGGTACAGCCAAGGGCCAGGGCGCGGGTGGCCTCGTCGCCACAGGAGAGCATCTTGGCCGCCGCGATCGCCACCGCGTTGATCAGCATCGTGATGGTGAAGACCGCTGTGCTGACGGCGGCCGGGTGTTCGGCGCACAGGATCGTGCCGCTCTCGGGGCGGAAATCGATGCGCCGGTAGGCACCGCCGAAGGCCCCGGCGACATCGGGCATCACCTGCGTGACGATGCCGGCGAAGGCCGACCCGGAGAACCCCGCGAACGTCATGTTGCTCGAACCGGTCTGCGCGTCGGTTCCCTGGTTGTCGACGATCAGGCGGTCGCCGATCTTGGTGATGCCGACCCGCATCGTCTGAATGAGGCCCGACCCGGGGGCGCCCTCGCAGTAGAAGCGGTGCGACCAGCGACCGTCGGGAATCGAGGCGAGGCGACGGGCGAACAGCCGCTCGGTCGCGTCCTGCGTGTTGCGCATGACGCCCTTGACCACGTCGGCGCCGTAGCGCGCGATCAATGCCTCGATCTTGCCCCGGGTCGCTTCGGCCGCCGCGATCGCCGCACGCAGGTCCATGCCGACGACACCGGGAAAACGGCTCTGCCGCGCCCACAGCTGCTCGACGTCGGCCTGCAGCACGCCGCCTTGGACGATCTTCATCGGCGGCCAGTGCAATGGCTCGTGCCAGGCATCCTCGGCGTTGAAACACCAGCTGCCGAAGCTCGTCCCGCCGACGTCCTGGTAGTGCAGCGTGTTGCTGATCCAGCAGAACAGCTCGTCGCCGACGAACACCGGAGCCACCAGGCTGGCGTCCATCTGGTGCGAGGACCCGATGAAGCAGTCGTTGACGAAGAACATGTCGCCGGGATCGATGCCCGGGTTGGCCGAGCGGTGCTCCAACACGTACTGGACGTTGAGCGCGCCCGACTTGGCGAAGAACTGCACGCACGGGCCGACCAGCAGGATCTCGCCGTCCTCGGTCATGACGGTCGACTGGAAATCGCGCGAATGGATGACCAGCTGGGAGACGGCCAGCTTCTGCAGCAGATCGGTGTGCTCGAAGTTGATGTTGAGCAACGAGTACCGGATGACTTCGGCCGTCACCGGGTCGACCTCGGCGCTCGTGCGGTGCAGCCGCAGCGAGGGGTCAATGTCCAGATCGGCGTCCGGAATATAGGAACGCTTGGCCCCGTCCCAATAGTGATGATCATGCTCATCGGGCAGATCGGCGAGAAGCTCGTGCACGGTGGCTGTCATCAGACTCTGACTCCCGGGTCGGGCCCGGCGGGCGCTCAGCAAGTTTGGCCGTACATTATTTCGGATCAGTCGACCGCGCAAGCACGGAATCGTTGACTTGGCTTGTCCGCGACTCTAGCGTTTGGCCTACCGAATATAAGGCGCCCATTCGAATTCACATCAGCAGCGGAGGCGTGTGCCATGTTCAAGGAATTCCTGGTTTCAGGTGACTGTCACATCATCGAGCCGGTCGATCTGTTCAAGACCCGACTCCCCAAACACCTGCGCGATCGCGCGCTCTGGGAGGAGGAGTTCACCCTCGACCAGCCGATCGTCGAGGGTGGCCACACCGAGTTCAAGAAGCTGCACACGATCGGCTTCGACGGCTGGACGGTGTCGAAGTACCGGCAATTCCAGGGCTGGAACGGCAATACGCCCGACGGCGACCCGAACCAGATCCTGCACGACATGGATCTGGACGGTGTCGACGCCGGCATCTTCTATCCGAACCTCTCGCTCTTCGTGCTGTTCACCGATGACCACGAGATCTCGATGGCACACGCCCGCGTCTGGAACGACTGGATCGCCGAGACCTACCTGGGCTACAAGGACCGGATGCGCCCCACGGCGGCCATCCCGCTGACCGACATCCCGGACGCGGTCGCCGAGATCCATCGCGCGGCCAAGCTGGGCCTGGGCGCCCTGCTCCTGCCCGAAGTCCCGCCCGTCCCGTACTGGTCACGCGATTACGAGCCGGTCTGGCAGGCCGCCAACGAGCACGGGTTGCCGATCTTCATCCACACCGCGACCGGCAACGTGATGGTGGGCGAGGGAACGTCGCACACGGCGCGCAACGTCAAGGCGCTGATGTCGGCGGTGAACCTGGGCAAGGGCAACCTGACCGACGAGATGGTGGCCGGCCGCACCATGGGGATGGGCAGCCCGAACGCGAACACCGGCGCGGGCCCCCAGCAGATCATGGCCGACCTCATCGGCGGCGGCGTCTGCGAACGCTTCCCGGACCTGCAGTTCAACATGATCGAGTTCGGCGCCAGCTGGCTGGTCTCCTACGTCGCCTTCATGGACAAGGTCTGGAAGATGGGCACCGGGCAGGACCCTGACTGGTGGCTCGGCTTCTGGGAGGACGACCGTCCCGCCGACGACCAGCCGTACATGGGCCGGCTGTTCAACATCAACACCCGGTGGCCGTACCCGCTCAAGCCCAGCGAGTACCTCCAGCGCCAGATCCACGTGCAGTTCGCCGACGACCCGATGGCCGTCAGGGCCCGTCACCTCACGGGGCTGACCACGATCATGTGGGGCAACGACTACCCGCATGCCGAGGGCACCTTCCGTTCCAGCGAGGAATGCATCAACGAGAACATCGACAGCACGGTCAGCGACGAGGACCGGGCGGCCATCCTCGGCGGCACCTTGGCCAAGGTGGCCGGCTTCGACGCCAGCAAGAAGCTCGTGCGCGACCTCGAGACCGCCAAGGGCTAGACCGGCCACGCGATGAAGCAAAGGGTTGTGGTCGCTGTAGCGACCACAACCCTTGCTTCATGCCGACCTAGTCGGCGATGTCGGCCTGGGCGGTGACCTTGGTGCGCGGGAGGCGCACCAACAGCTCGCCGTCGACGGCGTTGCGGCGTCCGTACTGCTCGGCCAGGTCCTCGCCCATGTAGCGGCGGGCGATGGCGATCGACAGCGGCAGCATCGCGGCCAGGTCGCGGGAGACGGTGACCGTGCCCTCGATGATCGCGAAGGCGAACGGCGGCTGCTCGTCGTCTACCGAGAGCGCCACGCGTGGGTCACGCAGGATGGCCTTGCCCTTCAGGGTGTCCGCACCGGTCATGAACACCAGGTCGTCGCCGTCGAGGATGAACCAGATGGGGGCGACGTGCGGGCGGCCGTCGGCGCGAACGGTCGCCAGCTTCCCGGTTCGGGTGCCGGCGCTGAGGAATCGGTCGAGTTCATCGCCGACCATCGAATGAACCATGCCCCTATCTTGCCCGAGTAGCCGGCGTCCGAGCAGTTGACACCTGACTGTCGGGTCGGGCTGCCATGCTGGCGCAATGGAGCAACGCCTGAGCTTGATCACGCTGGGGGTAGCGGACCTGCCGCGAGCCCGCGATTTCTACCAGCGTCTGGGCTGGCGCGGGCAGGAGGTCCAGGAGACGGTCTTCTTTCAAGCCGGCGGCATCGGCATCGTCTTGTGGCACCAGGACAAGCTCGCCGACGACGCCGGTATGTCGTCGCGGCGGGCATCCGGATTCGGCGGCATCGCACTGGCCCACAACGTCCGAACCAAAGACGAGGTGGACGTGATCATCGCGGCTGCGGAGGCCGCCGGCGCCGCGATCACCCGAGCCCCGGCCGATACCTTCTACGGGGGCTACGCCGGCTACTTCACCGACCTGGACGGGCATGCCTGGGAGATCGCGTACAACCCGGGCTTCCCCATCGCCGACGACGGCTCGATCACCATCCCCGACTTCGACGAGGCCCACCATGACTAGCGTGACCGAAACTCCGCGCCAGCTCGCCCAGACCGCGCTCGGCCCGATCGAGTACGCCGTTATCGGCAGCGGCGAAGCGGTGCTGGTGGTCCACGGGAGCCCGGGGGGCATCGACGCCGCCGAGATCATGGCGCGGTTCCTCCCCCACGATCAGCTCGCCGCGATCGTGGTGTCGCGACCGGGGTACCTCGGTACCGAACTGGGTGGGCGGGCCACCATCGACGCCCAGGCCGACCTGCTGGCGGCACTGCTCGATGAGCTCGGCGTCGAACAAGCCGGGGTGTTCGCATGGTCCGGAGGCGGGCCGTCCGCCTACCGCCTCGCGACCCGTCATCCGCAGCGGGTGCGCGCCTTGGTCGCCTTCGCCGCCGTCAGCCAGGCCTACCAGCTTCCCAAGCAGGAGCTGGCGACCCGGTTCATGTTCACCACCGGCGCCGGGCAATGGCTGATGCGCGTGCTGGCCGCCCACCAACCCAAGCAGTACATCGCCGGGGCGCTGAGCGGCGAGGGCGACCTGACCAAGGAACAACTCGCCGAGCGGGTCGAGGAAGTGTTCGCCGATGAGCGCAAACGCGCCTTCGTGCTCGACCTCGGGCCGACCGCCGGCCAGGGCAAGGACCGCAAGGTCGGCTACCACAACGACCTGGACCAGTTCGCCGCGATCGATTCGCTCGATCTCGCCACGATCACCGCACCGACCCTGATCGTGCAGGGCAGCGTCGACACCGACCTGCCGCCCGAGCAGAGCTATTACGCGGCCGCAACCATCCCCGGCGCCCAGCTTCTGACCTTGGACACCGGGACCCATCTGGCGTTGTACACCCACCCCGACGCCGAGGCCGCGCAGGCCCGGGTGATCGAGTTCCTGCTCCAGGCCTGAGCCACACCGCTCCGCCGGCGTTCCAGTGGGCGGGATGACCTCGCCTATCACCTCGGATCCTGGGCCACTATCTTTCCCTGGGTGACCGACGGGCGCAGAGCCGTCGGCTTCGCGGGGCGATGCCCCCAGGACGGGAGATCTTGTTGTGACCGAATCGCAGAGCTTTGGCAGCCTCGAGGGCCGGACCGCGCTCATCACCGGCAGCGCATCAGGCATGGGCCGCGCCGGCGCCCGGCTGTTCGCCCAACACGGCGCTCGCCTGATCCTCGTCGACCGCGACCTCGCGGGCGCGCAGGCTGTGGCCGATGAGATCACGAGCAAGGGCGGCTCGGCCGAGGCCTACGGCGTTGAGCTCAGCGACCAGGCCGCACTGGAGGCGGTCGTCGCGTCCATCCAGGCCAAGTACGACGTCATCGACGTCTTCTGGAATCAGGCCGGCATCACCGGTCCGACCGGACTGGACTACGACCTGGCGTCCTGGACCGAGGCGCTGATCGTGAACACCTGGGTGCCGATGTTCCTGACCCAGCAGTTCCTACCGCAGCTGCGCAAGTCCGAGCACCCCTCCGTCATCCACACCGCTTCGACGGCTGCCCTGAGCGGCATCGCCCAGCTGCCGACCTACGCGGTCAGCAAGGGTGGGCTCACGCAGTTCGTCCGATCGGCGGCTCTCAACCTGGCCGGCGAAGGCATTCGGGTCAACGCGATCTGCCCGGGGGCAACGGACACGGCATCCATGCGCCGTGACGTCGAGCTCGGCGTCGTGCAGACCACGATGGAGGTCGTGGCCAGCTACATCCCCATCAAGCGCATGGGACAGCCGGAGGACATCGCCAACATGGCCCTGTTCCTGGCCTCCGACGCGTCCAGCTACATCACCGGAGCGATCATTCCGGTGGACGGCGGCGCGACCGCGTAGGTCTCGCCAGCCCGGCCAGCGATTGTGCTGAGCCGGGCTGGACACCGCTGATCAAGCTCGTGATGATGTGCCGGTGCGCCGCGCGATAGTTCCGTTGCTCGCGCTCACCGTGGGTTTCGTCCTGGCCGACTCGGCGATCGTCACCCTGGCCCTGCCGGAGATCCTGCGCCGCCTCGACGGCACGGTCGGACAGGTCGCCTGGGTCCTGATCGCCTTCAACATCGTGCTGGCCGTGGTCGTCGTACCCGCTGCCTGGATCTGCACGCGACGCAATCCGGCGCCGCTGTGCGCGGCTGGCATCGCCGTATTCGCCATCGCCTCAGCGCTCTGCGCCCTGGCCACCTCGATGCCGGTGCTGATCGAGGCCCGCTGTGTGCAGGCGTTCGGTGGGGCGTTCGCCCTCGTCGGCTGCCTGGAATTGCTGGTCGCCGAGACCGACGAACGTCGAGGCGTCGGCCGGTGGATCACGGCGGGGGTGATCGGCACCGCCCTGGGGCCGGTGGCCGGCGGGATCCTGACCGAGACGATTTCCTGGCAGGCCATCTTCGTCGTCCAGGTTCCGGTGGCCGTCCTCGCCGTGCCGGCCGCGCTGGCCGCCCGCCATCGCCCGGTCGAACGGCTGCCGGTGCAGCGCCCGGCGATCAGGGAGAACCTGTCCCTTGCCTTGCTCTCGGCGGCGCTGACGGCGGCGCTGTTCCTCCTCGTGCTGTTGCTGGTCGACGGCTGGCGCCGCTCGCCGGCGATCGCCGCCCTCACGGTCTCGGTGGTGCCGATCGCGGCGGTGCTGGCCACGCCGCTGGCCCGACACCTGCGCTCTGGTCCGCGGGTCGAGACCGCCGCCGGATGTGTCCTCATCGCCGGCGGTCTGACGGCACTCGCCCTGCCCCCCTCGGCCAGTCTGGCCTGGACGATCGCTCCTCAGGCGCTGATCGGCTTCGGGCTGGGACTGACAGTGGACCGACTGACCCTCGAGGCCCTGCGCGGACGTACACCGCGGGTGCTGCAGGGCGGCTGGACGATCAGCGCCCGCCATGTCGGGGTCGTGCTCGGGTTGGCCATCCTGACCCCGGTCTTCACCGCCGATCTGCGCGACGCGCAGGTGCCGGCCCAGGAGGCCATCACCTCCCTGGTGCTGGACGCGCCGCTGCAGACCCAGGACAAGATCGCGCTCGCAGAGGCGCTGGGCAATCAGCTCAGCGCCGAGAACGGGCGCGTCCCCGATCTGCATCCGGCCTTCGTCAAGGTCCAGGTCGATCCGCAGTCGCGTCCGGCCGCCGCGCAACTCGAGCGCAACCTCAACGAGCAGCTGGAACGGGCCGCGACCCAGGCGTTTCGCAACTCGTTCCTCATCGCCGCCGGGCTGGCCCTGTTGGCGCTGCTGCCGCTGATTCCGCTGCGCCGTCGGAGGCGCACATGACGGCGTCGAGATGGCTACGGGTGTTGGCCTTGCCGCTCATCGCGCTCGCGCTCGTCGCCGGTGTGATCGGCGTGCAGCTGGCCCACGGCGGGGGCGACTTCTCCCCCACTCCGACAGCCGACCCCTGCCTTCCGCGGACGGTCCAGCCCGTCTCCACCGGTATCGACGGCCTTGGCGAGAGCCTCGTGCTGCTCGGGCTCGACGGTGCCGCCTGCCGCCTCGGCATCAGCCGCGAGGCGCTGACCCTGCAGCTGGCCGAGGCCAAGACACCCCCGACCGACGCCGAGGTCGACGCCGTACGGGCCGGATTGCTCGAAGCGGTGCAGCGAATGAAGTCCGACGGCACGCTGCCCCCCGCGTCGGACTTCACCGACGACGCGCTGGCCAACTCCAACCTCAACAGCTTCGTCAAAGCCGCCATTCGCGCCCTGCCCGACTCGGTCATCAACAATGCGCTCAAGACCGACGACGTGCTCAATAGGGCGATCAACAACCTCGATCTGCGGCAGCTGCTGACCAACCTCAACAATTCCGATGATCTCACCGCGCAGATCAATGCCGCGGTCACCGCCGCCGTCAAGGCCTCGCTGCTGGCTCGCCTACGCAGTCTGATCTGACCACTGGTCACAAGCGTCGCGACGAGGGCTAGGGTGCTCGATAGTTTTGCATCCAAGTAACGCCAATCAACGTCGATGAGCAGGTTGGAGAAGGCATGAGCGAGGAAAAAGTGTGGGAGCACCACGAGCTCGGCAAGCAACTGAGCAACTGGGGCCGGTGGGGCGACGATGACGAAATCGGCACGCTGAACTACATCACCGACGCGGTGCGCGTCGCGGCCGTGCAGTCGGTGAAGACCGGCAAGCACTTCGAGGTCGGCATTCCGTTCGACAAGAACGGGCCCTGGCTCTCGGGGGGCTGGCGGATCAATCCGGTGCACGTCATGACCCTGCTGCCCTCGGACTCGGCCGGCTCGCCCGACGGCCAGATCGCGGCCGACGACATGGTCGTCATGGGCCTGCAGTCCGCGACCCAGTGGGACGGCCTGGCCCACGTCGGCTACAACGACTTCTTCTACAACGGCATCCCGGCCCGCGCGGTCAACAACTTCCAGGGCGCGAGCAAGGGCGGCTTCGAGAAGGCGGCGCCGCACCTGATCGGACGCGGTGTCCTGCTCGACATCGCCCGGGCCAAGGGCGTCGATCGCCTCGAGGGGTCCTACCAGATCACCGCCGCCGACCTCGACCTGGCCGAGCAGCGCCAGGGCGTAAAGGTTCGGTCCGGTGACATCCTGATGATTCGCACCGGGTGGCAGAAATGGCTGCGCGAGGGCGACCGCGAGAAGTACATGTCGCCGCCGCCCGGCCCGGTCCTCTCCGTGGCGCCGTGGCTGCACGAGCGTGAGGTCGCCGTGTTCACGATCGACCAGTGGGCCGGCGAGGTCTTCCCCAGCCCGGTCGAGGGCGCGATCATCCCGTTCCACCAGGTCGTCATCCGCGACATGGGCCTGACCCTCGGCGAGATCTTCGACTTCGAGGACCTCGCCGACGACTGCGAGGCCGACGGCGTGTACGAGGGCTTGTTCTGTGGGCCCGGTCTGAAGGTGACCGGATCGGTCGGCTCCCCGACCAACCCGGTGGTCATCAAGTAACGCTGCACCACCCGAACATCGACTACGGGACGCCGCGGACCGCCGCGGCGTCCCGCAGTCATGAGTGGGGTCGATCGACCTCAGCGCCGAGGACCGCCGCCTGGGTCCGACGTTGCAGACCCAGCTTGGCCAGCAGGCTCGACACGTAGTTCTTCACCGTCTTCTCGGCCAGAAACAAGCGTTCTCCGATCTGGCGATTGGTGAGACCCTCGCTGATCAGTTCGAGCACCTCGCGCTCGCGGTCGGTCAGCGCCGCGAGCTTGCGATCGCGCTCCGAGCCCTGCCGGATCTGGTTCATCACCTGCGAGACCAGGGCCGGGTCGATCAGGGAACGGCCGAGCGCCACCTGACGCACAGCATCGATCAGGCCCGAGCCGCGAACCTCCTTGAGCACATACCCTGACGCCCCAGCCAGGACCGAGGCCAGGAGGGCGTCCTGATCGTCGTAGGAGGTCAGGATCAGGCAATACGTCGAGGGCAGTTGCGATCGAATGTCGCGGCACACGTCGATGCCGCTGCCATCGGGCAGCCGACCGTCGAGGATCGCCACATCGGGCCGAACCGCCGGGATCCGGGCCAGTGCCTCGGCGGCCGTCGCGGCTTCGCCGACGACCTCGAAACCCTCGACGGTGGAGAGCAGGTCGCAGATTCCGCGGCGCACCAACTCGTGATCGTCGAGCAGGAAGATCCGGATCGGCCGGTCGACCGCAACGGTGGATTCACTCATGTGACAGGTGCCTTCCAGTGCATGGCGACCCCGCCGCGGGCGGATGGGGTCACTACCAACGAGCCACCCCGACGTTGCGCGCGCGCAAGGAGATTGGCCAGCCCGCTGTAGCGGGTGGACTGTCCCAGCCCGACGCCGTTGTCGTCGATGGTCAACGTGACCTCGTCAGCGTTGACGCTCAGATCAACGTCGGCCGAACTGGCGCTGGCGTGTTTGGCCACGTTGGTCAGCGCTTCGCGCACGCAGGCGAGGACATCGTCAGCCAGGGAGCCGCCGAGCGTGGAATCGACCGGACCCGAGAACGCGACGCTGGGCGAGAACCCGAGAGCGGGGGCAAGCTCAGCGGCGATGCCGAGCACCTGCGCCCGCATTCCGTCGGCCTGCGTCGCCGAGCCATTGAGCTCGAAGATGCTGGTGCGGATGCGACGGATCGTCCGGTCGATGTTGGCGACCTCGGCATGCAGACGCTCGGCGAGCGGCGCCTTCGTGTCGGCCAACGTGGCCGCGCCTTGCAGGCTCAGCCCGATCGCGAACAACTCCTGGATCACGTGATCGTGCAGATCGCGGGCGATGCGATCGCGGTCCTCCAACAGGACCATGCGCTGCTGGTCGGCTCGCGCCGCGGCCAGCTCGAGGGCCAGACTGGCGTGATCGGCGAACGCCGTCGCCATGTCCATGTCGGCGGCGGAGAACGTCGAACGCCCGCGACGCCGAGCCAGGCTCAGCACCCCGAGCAGCTCGTGGCTGCCCTGGAGGGGAATCACCAGGACCGGCCCGAGTTCCATCGAGCCGAGCAAAGGGGCGACAGCGGGAACCCCCTCGGCCGCGTCACGAATCATCACCGGATTGCCGGTCACGATCGCCTGCCCGGCCAAGCTGTCGGCGAGCGCGAACCGTTGCCCGAGCAGCGTGTGCGCGGCTTCGCCGACCGCGACTTCGATGACGATCTCGGACTGGCCTTCGGTCAAGAGCCCGACCGACACGAAATCGGCGTCGGCGATGTCGCTCGCCCGGCGGGCAATCGTGCGCAGCGGATCCTCGCCATCTGCGGCGAGCAGCTGCGAGCCGATCTCGGCCGAGGCCGCCAGCCAGCGTTGCTGTCGGCGCGATTCGTCATAGAGCCGCGCGTTACTGATCGCCGTACCGGCGGCCGTCGCCAAGGCGCCGACGAGTTCCTCGTCCTCAGCCGAGAAGGCCTGCCGCCGACTCTCGGTCAGGTACAGATTGCCGAACACCTCGCCCCGTACCCGGATCGGCACCCCGAGAAAGGACTCCATGGGCGGATGCCGCGGCGGGAAGCCGGCAGAGCGGGCGTCCTCGCCCAGGTGCTCGAGCCGGATCGGATGCGGGTCGGCGATGAGCGCTCCGAGCAGTCCCAGCCCGCGGGGCAGGTGTTCGATCCGAGCCACCGAGGCGTCATCGAGCCCGTGGTGGATGAATCGTTCCAGAGTGCGGTCGGGCGCGATCACGCCCAGCGCACCGTAGCGGGCGTCGGCCAGCGCGCACGCCGCCTCGACCACGTGCTTCAGGACCGCCTCGAGGCTGAGATCACCGGTGACGAGCTCGATCGCCTTCAAGAGCGTCCTGAGCCGGCCCTGCGCGTGCTTGACCCCTTGCGCGCGATCCATCAGTTGGTCGATCAGTTCATCGAGCTCGAGTTTCGGCCCGTCGGGAAAGCTCAGGGGCAGGTCCGGATCAGGACTCATGACCGGCACTGTAGTGCCGCCGGATGACCACGAGACTCACTCGTCTTCGATCATCACGTCGACGAGCCGGCGGCGGCGCGACGCGGGAGTCGTCGGAGCCCGGCCGACCCGCAAGAGCAGGTGCGGATTCATCCGTAACCGAAGCTCGCGTCGCAGCGCGGCCCGGGCCGACGGAACCTCGATCACCTGCGTCAGCGGGCTCGCTACGAATCCGAATCGGGTGATCTCGAGCAGCACGCGCTCGAGCGCCTCACCCGCGCGCAGCCAGTCGGGCCGGCTGTCGCCGACGGTCCCGAGCAGCAACAGGCACTGGCTGTGCGAGGAATGAGTGCTGAAAGGCAGCCAGCCGCGACCGTGGGTATCGAAGTCGCGGATCGGGATCTCGTCCTGCGAGTCGCCGTTGACATGCGGTACCGCCATGGCCGGTACGCCGTCACGGCGCTTCGGGTCGTCGCTGGTCCAGGCGCGCAGCTCGGCCCGGTAGGCCGGATCCAGGTTCTGCAGGTCGTCGGCCCGCTGGCTCAGCCGGGCCAGGGCGAGCCGATCGTCTTCGGTCCGCACGTCGTGCAGGAGCGCGCCCTCCGCCTGCGCGGCCGCATCGAGGCGCTCGAGGAGCTCGGCCGGCACCGGGTCCTCACTGAAGCGCCGTCGATTCGTCTGGCGCAGTTCGATCACGCTGTCGAGGGACCGAAGCGGGTCCACGGAGGTCACCGGCTCGCTGCTGACCCGCAGTCGCGCGAGCAGGTTCGGCCGAGACAGGTCGGGGAAACGCTGCACATCCACGCCGAACCCGGCGGCCGTCAACGCGACGCGGGCGTTGAAGAGGGCACAGCCGACGCTGATGACGAGCTGGCGTTGGGTCGGGTCCAGAACGTGCAGTTGGCGGGAGGGATCGGCGGAGATCTCGAGTTCGCTGCGACGCACCGTCAATCGCCAGGGTTGGGTGTTGTGAACCGATGGCGCCAATGTCGCCCGGACCGCCGCACGGCGAATCGCGGCCGCTTGATGCTGGACATCGGTTGCGGTTGTCATGTCGGTCTCCGTTCGGGTCGGGCGGGTGTGCCTGGCCCAACGATCGGCGCTCAGGCGTCCGCGAGACAGGGCCGAAAGACCTGGTTTCGCCGGGTCGAACGCTGAGCGGATCGGGGTCGTTCGGCGCTCCTGTGGTGCTTGCGCTCCAGCCAGGCTCGAAGCACCGACAGAAAGGGGCATCCGATGCCTGAAGAAGCAACCGTGGTTGTGGGCGTCGACGGCTCGGCCCACTCGGAATACGCGCTGCGCTGGGGAGCACACTTCGCGACCCTGCTCGGAGCCGGACTCGAGGCGCTCACCACCTGGGAGATGCCGACGAGCTTCGGTTGGGTCTCCTACCCGTCGGAGTGGAACCCAGGTCAGGACGCCGCGAAGTTACTCGCCGAGACCGTGCAGCGGGTCCTCGGTGATGACGGCGCGGTCGGGGTGGGCCAGACGGTGGTCGAAGGCAACCCGGCCCACGAACTGATCGCCAGGAGTCAGCACGCCCGGCTGATCGTGGTCGGAAGTCGAGGCTTCGGCGGTTTCGCCGGCCTCTTGCTCGGATCGGTCAGCGCCAGTGTTTCCGAGCATGCCAGCTGCCCGGTGCTCGTCGTCCACGGCGACCGGCTGCCACCGGCAGTCCGTCCAGTCGCACCACAACTCATCTCACAAGGAGAACCTTCATGAAACGCAGAACGTTCGATCAGCTCGTCAGCTTCGCCGGCCTGTTCCTGGCCGCGATCCTGCTCGTCGCCGGCGGGCTACTGACCTGGGCCCACGTGTTCATCGACGACCAGGTGCACACGCAGTTGGCCGCGCAGCAGATCTACTTCCCGGCCAGCGACAGCCCGGCCATCGCCGCGCCGCAGTTCAAGGCCATGCACCAGTACGCCGGCCAGCAGCTGACCACCGGAGCCCAGGCCGAGGTTTATGCCGACCACTTCATCGCCAACCATCTCAAGACCATCGGCGGCGGCAAGACCTACGCCCAGCTCAGTACTCAGGCCCAGGCTGATCCGACCAACACCAAACTGGCCGCGCAGGTGGAAGAGATGTTCAAGGGCGAGACGCTTCGCGGCCTGCTGCTCAACGCCTATGCCTTCGGCACCATGAGCACCATCGCCGGTATCGCGGCGATCTGCGCCTTCATCGGCGCGGGGGCCATGGCCCTGCTGGGGCTGCTCGGGCTCTGGCACTCCCGGCGCACGCCGGAGAGTGCGGAGCTGTTCGGCCATCCGGTCGACCCGAACCCCGCACCCGCTCAGACGCCTGAACCCGCCCAGGCCTGAGCTCCCGGCCCGCTCAGCGGAGCACGATTCCGCTGAGCGGGTCACTACTCTCGACCGCGCTCGAGAAATAAGGCACGGTGTCTCCTAAATACGACAGGCACGAAGACGGAGACAGCGGATATGACTTCACTGGACAGCCCCACCCCGGCCCGCGTTGATGTGGTGATCGTGGGTGCCGGCATTTTGGGCATCCATTCCTTGTATGAGTTGACCCGGGCGGGGTTCTCGGTTGCGTTGTTCGAGCGTGGCGGTGGGGTGGGTGGTGCGTGGTTCTGGAATCGGTATCCGCAGGCGCGGTTCGATTCGGAGTCGTATACGTATGCGTATTTGTTCGATAAGGACTTGTTCGATGAGTGGGAGTGGTCGGAGCATTTCGCTGGGCAGCCGGAGATCGAGCGGTATATGAATCATGTGGTTGACCGTTTCGATCTGCGCCGGCACATCAACTTCAACGCGCGGGTGACCGACGCGATCTGGGATGAGGACAGCGAGACGTGGACGGTCACGTCGGAGAGCGGCATCACCGTCGAGTCCCGGTTCTTCATTCCGTCGACGGGGGTGTTGTCGGTTCCTTATATCCCGGAGGTGGCGGGGCAGGACACGTTCCAGGGGATCTCGACGCATACGGGGACGTGGCCGAGCGAGCCGATCGATTTCACCGGGAAGCGGGTGGCGGTGATCGGGACCGGGGCCAGTGGGGCGCAGTTGATCCCGGCGGTCGCGCCGGTGGTGGCGTCGATGACGGTGTATCAGCGGGGCGCGAACTGGTGCACGCCGTTGAACAACGGGCCGATCACGGCTGAGGAGCAGGCGCAGTTGCGGGCCAACTACGAGTCGTTCCGGGAGACGGTGTTGAACTCCCAGACCGGGTTCCTGCACCAGCCCTCGGGGCGTAAGGGTGTCGATGAGACCCCCGAACAGCGGCAGGCCCATTTCGAGAAGATGTGGACCACGCCCGGGTTCGGGAAGCTGATCCAGAACTACTCCGACTTCACCCTCGACCCGGTCATCAACCAGGAATGGACCGATTTCGTGGCCGGCAAGATCCGCGCGCGGGTCAATGATCCGGTCACGGCCGAGAAGCTGATCCCCAAGGACCACCGCTTCGGCGGTAAGCGGCCCCCGATGGAGACGAACTACTACGAGGCCTACAACCAGGACAACGTCGAACTGATCGACCTGCACGAGTTCGCGATGGTCTCGGTGGATGAGACCGGTATCAACACCGCCGACGGGATCCACCGCGACTTCGACATCATCGTCTGGGCCACCGGCTTCGACTTCGGCACCGGCGCCCTACGCCGCATCAACATCCGCGGACGCAACGGGGAGAAACTGGCCGAACGCTGGTCCGAAGGGCCGCTCACCTTCACCGGCACCATGACCCGCGGGTTCCCGAACATGTTCTTCCCCGGCGGCCCCCACGGCACCGGCGGCAACAACCCGCGCTACGGCGGCGACCAGGTCGAGTTCACCCGCGACACCATCCTCTGGATGCGCGACACCGGCCACACCACCATCGAGATCACCCAGGAGATGGAAGACCAGTGGATGGACATGGTCAACCGCTTCGCCGTCTACACCGGCTTCGTCGACGAATCGTTCTTCATGGGCGGCAACATCCCCGGCAAACCCAAGGCAATCCTGCAGAACCCCGGCGGCCGCGACCAGATGATGACCTTCTTCGCCCAAGCCAACAACAACGACCACCAAGGCTTCGAGATCGACCACAAAGTCGCCCAAACCAGCACCATCTAGGCGACCCGAGACGGCTTCCAGGCCGATTCACGGAATCTGCTTGGAGCACCGATCGTTAGCCTAGGTATCTTTACTGGTGCCGGGCGATGACGGATGGAGTGTCCCTGCCGATGACCGCAACGCGACAGGGTGCGCTGCCGTCATCCGCCGATGGCGGCAGTTCCACCGCCGACGGCCAGCGACGGTGGGCCGGCCTGGGACGGCGCCGCAAGGTGGATCGGCTCGACCCGCACGTGAAGCGAGTGGCGATCGTCGTCGTGCTCGGCATGATCATGTCGATCCTGGACACCACGATCGTCAACGTCGCACTGGACAGCCTCTCGCGCGACCTGCACACGCCGCTGAGCAACATCCAGTGGGTGATCTCGGCCTATCTGCTGGCCCTCGCCGCGGTCATCCCGGTATCGGCCTGGCTGACCCGCCGCTACAGCGCCTACCGGGTCTACCTGTGGGCGCTGATCACGTTCACGGTCGGCTCGGCCTTGTGCGGTCTGGCCACGAGTGCTCCCGAACTCATCGCCTTCCGCGCACTGCAGGGCGTCGGCGGCGGCCTGCTCGCCCCGACCGGATTCGTGATCCTGGTGAACGCCTCGGGTCGAGACGCGTTGCCGAAGGTCATGAGCGTGATCGGTGTGCCGATGGTGTTGGCGCCGGTATTCGGCCCGACAGTAGGTGGGTTCCTGCTGCAGGCGGTGAGCTGGCATGCGATCTTCCTGATCAACGTGCCGATCGGGATCGTGACCGCGGTCGTCGCAACCCGCTTACTCCCGCGTGACCAACCCGAACCCGGCAAGGCCGGACCGCTGGACTGGCCCGGACTGCTGCTGGCCGCCACCGGCATTGTCGGCGTCACCTACGGCCTGTCCGAGACTGCGTCGGCCGGCAGTTTCACCGCGCCGTCGGTCCTCTATCCAGTGCTCATCGGCCTCGTCCTGCTCACCGCGTTCGTCCTGCGGGCCCGCGTCATCAAGCATCCGCTGCTCGACCTGAGCCTCTACAAGATCAAGGCCTACAGCGCCGCCAGCCTGGTGATGTTCTATCTCGGCGGGGCCGTCTTCGGCGCGATGGTCTTGCTGCCGCTGTTCTTCCAGGTCGCGCGCGGAGAGGATGCCGTGCAGACCGGCTTGCTGCTCATCCCGCAAGGACTGGGCGCGGCCTACGGCATGAATCGCTCCGGCCCGTCCACCAAGCGCTTCGGCGCCGGGCTCACCTCACTGTTCGGCGTCGGCATCATCCTGGCCGCGACCGTCCCGTTCCTGTTCATCGGGGTGGGCACTCCGTACGCGGTCATTGGCACGGCCATGGTCGTGCGGGGCTTCGGCGTGGGTATCGCCATGTTGCCGGCCATGACCGCGGCGTTCTCGGCGGTCAGCCATGAACAGGTCAACGACGCCAGTCCGCAGATGAACGTGATTCAGCGGGTCGGTGGCACGCTGGGCACGGCTATCGTCGCCGTCGTGCTCCAGCAGAAGCTGGGCCACGTGCCCGTCAACAGCGCGGGCGCGTACACGAACCCGGCTGAGGTCGCGGCGGCCTTCGCCGACACTTATCGCTGGGTTATCGCGATGATCGTTCTCGCCATCGTCCCGGCCACGGTCTTGTGGCGGGTCGAACGCAAGCTTCGGGCCGAGGGACGCGAGGTCGACCCATCCCAAGAGTCGATGGTCGAGGCCATCGTCTAGGTGCCCTTCTGGGTGCTTTCGGCTGACTCGTCCGGCCGGGCGCGAACCGTCGAGGCAGCGGTCGGTCGCGGACCGTAGCCGAAGCAGTTTCCGCCGTGAAATAGCCAGATCGGCTCTATTCCAAAGTTGGACCGACCCGTCGGAAATCGTTACCTGAACGTGTCCGCACCGCCGCCGATTGTGATCCAAGATACATCAGCGGCACGCGGGGGTGGCTGTTTCATGCGCTATCCCCGAATCGTCACGCTTGCCGCCGTCCCCCGCACCTCCGCCCGATGCACGGCCGCGACTTCCACGGCAGCTCACAGAGACTGATTTGGAGAGACAATGCAGTTGAAAACAAGAGGCCACAAGAGACGACCCGCGGTGCTGGTCGGCCTGGTGTTGGTCGCTGTCCTGTCCATGGTGATCACCGCCTGCAGCAGCAGCAAGAAGTCACCCTCGGGCAGCTCCTCGAGTGCCTCGGGTGCCACGACCGGCGCCGCGTCAGCTGGGGGCACGGCCAGTGCGGCCAACGGCGGCCTGGGTGACCTCGGCAAGTCCAGCGGTGGCACCGATGTCGGCCTGACGGCGACCACGATGCGCATCGCGATCATCGCCGACGTGGCCTCGCCGTACCTGCCGGGCTTGTTCCAAGCCTCGGTGGACTCGATCAACGCATGGGCCAAGGTCGTGAACGCCAACGGCGGTCTCGCCGGGCGCCAGGTGGCGGTGGACTTCATCGACTCCAAGTCCGACCCGAACGCGACGCGTAACGCGATCATCAAGGCGTGCTCCGAGGACTTCGCGATGGTCGGTACGTTCGCGCTGTCCTTCACCACCGCCAGCGACATGGCTGCGTGCAAGAACTCGACCGGACAGGCGATCGGGTTGCCCGACCTGCCGGCCAGTGCGACCACCCCGGCCGAAGAGTGCAACGCCACGACCTACGTTGTGAACGGCCAGGCCGTTTACTGCGCCGGCGTGGGTAAGACCCCGCAGCCCTACCAGGTGCAGGTCGGTGAGTACCGCTACTTCATGTCGCAGGACTCCAGCGTGCACGGGCTCATGGTCGCCGCCAGTGACACCCCCAACGTCGAGCACACCAACGTAGCGACGTGGGATGCGGCCAAGGCTCTCGGCTTCAACTCCGATGGCCAGGGCGTGTACGTGGTTTCGGCCGCCTCCCCGCAGAGCGCGTTGACGCCGATCATCCAGGCGGCCAAGGCGAACCAGTCGACCTTCATCTACAACGAGGTCACCTCGGGCACGATCATCCAGCTGCGCCGTGAGGCTCAGCTGCAGGGCTTGACCTCGGTCAAGTACTGGGTCTGCCACATCGGCTGCTACGACAACAAGGTGCTCAACGCCGCGCCCACCCAGTACGAGGGCATCTACTCGGAGATGAACATCCTGCCCTTCTACACCGAGGCCGCGTCCAACCCGTCACTCAACGCGCTGGTCACCCAGCTCGGCGGCGACGTCAACAAGACGAACTCCTACGGTGTCGACTCCTGGGTCGCGGCGATGTTCTTCCAGGACGCGGTCGTCAAGGCCGCGGCCACGGGCACGCTCAACCGGCAGACCCTGCTCACCGCGTTGGCCAACACCCACGCCGACAACGCACACGGCATCGTCGGACCGGTCGACCTCGGCAAGCACCTGCTCAGCCCGTGCATGGTGCTGGCGCAGGTGCAGAACGGCAAGTGGGTTCGGAAGTACCCGAGCCAGCCTGGAACATTCAACTGCGACAGCCAGAACCTGCAGATCAGCTCGTACTCGGCCTGATCGGTAGTACCCAGCACTAACCGCGGCGGCCCTCCCCTTCCTCACGGAAGGGGAGGGCCGCTCGGCGTTACGCCGCGAAATCAGGGCCGCAGGATGATGCGCTCCACCCGATCTCGGGCGTGGGAACAGGTGTAGACCCGCACCGCGGTGCGGCGGTCGCCTTCGATGGCGGCGTTGGTGTCGGTGTCCCTGCCTAGGGTGAGGGCATGCCCGAAGGTGACACGGTGTGGCGAACCGCGAAGCGGCTGCGCGCGTTGGATGAGCAGACGCTGCACCGCACCGACTTCCGGGTGCCCGCCCACGCCACCGCCGACTTCGCCGGCCGCCGGATTCTGACCACCGTGCCGCGGGGCAAACATCTGCTGACTCGCCTCGACAATGGCGTCACGATCCATACCCACCTGGGCATGGAAGGTGCCTGGACCGTCCAGACCCGCGGCAGCCGATGGCGCCGGCCGGCCTATACCGCTCGCGTCGTCCTCTCGACGTCCACCGCGGAGGCGGTCGGGTTCAACGTCCGTTGCGATGTGGTGTCGACCGCGGAGGAAGGGCACCTGGTCGGCCATTTGGGACCAGATCTGCTGGGGCCGGATTGGGACCGGGCCGAGGCCGTGCGCCGGCTGCGGGGCCGTCCCGACGTTCCCATCGCGATGGCCCTGCTCGATCAACGCAACCTCGCCGGGCTGGGCAACGTCTACAAGAACGAGGTCTGCTTCCTGGCCGGCCTCGACCCGCGAACCCCGGTCGGCGAGATCGACAGTCGGCTCGACGGCGCCGTTGATCTCGCTCAGCGGCTGATCGAGGCCAACCGCGACCGGCCCGTCCGCGACACGCTGGGGCAGGGTGGACCGCGCCACGGGCGGCCGGGCTACTGGGTCTACCGCCGCCACGGACTATGCCTACGGTGCGAGACGCGCCTGCGCTATCTGGAACTTGGGCCGGACACCCGGGAGCGCGCGACCTGGTGGTGCCCGTCTTGTCAGCCGCCGCTATCGCGCGTCGACCGGGTCAGCGGCGGCGCAAGCTCTTCCTCGTGAGGCTGGGCGGAACCCAGAGTCCGTCCCCGGGCGTGACGCTGGTGCCCGGCGGGACGATCTCATCGATACGGTCGAGTACCTCGTCGGCCAGCACGACGTCGGTCGCACCCAGCTGACTCTCCAGCTGTTCCATCGTGCGGGGGCCGATGATGGGCGCGGTGACCGCCGGATGCCGCAGCACGAACGCCAGCGCCAGGTCGATCAAGGTTAGACCCGCCTCCTCGGCGAGCAGCGCGAGCGATTCGGCCACCTCGAGTCGATCGGGGTCGATCGGCGGCGCCTCCGAGCCGGCGTTGCCCGCTCGCATCGCGGCAAAGCGCGGCGATGCGGCCACCGGCTGGCCCTTGCGGTAGCGACCGGTGAGCCAGCCGCCGGCCAGTGGGCTCCACGGCAGAATCGCCAATCCGTATTGCTGGGCCACGGGCAGCACATCGCGTTCGATGCTGCGCACCATGATCGAATACGGCGGTTGCTCGGTAGTGAAGCGCGCGAGGTTGCGGCGCTCGGAGACCCATTGGGCTTCGACCAGCTGATGAGCCGGGTAGGTCGAGGAGCCGAACGCCCGGATCTTGCCCTGTCGCTGCAGATCGGTAAGGGCCGACAGGGTTTCCTCGATGTGCGTAGCCGGGTCGGGCCGGTGCACCTGGTAGAGGTCGATCCAGTCGGTGCCCAGCCGGCGCAGGCTGTTCTCGACCTCCTGCACGATCCAGCGCCGCGAGTTGCCGCGAAAGTTCGGGTCACCGCCGCTCTGACCGACCTTCACATCCATGGCGTTGTGGAACTTCGTGGCCAGGATGACGCGGTCGCGCCGGCCACCGCTCAGCGCCTTACCGACTATCGTCTCGGACTCGCCCTGGGAGTACACGTCAGCGGTGTCGATGAAGTTGATGCCCGAATCCAGGGCGCGATGAATGATCGCGATCGATCTGTCGTGGTCGGGCTCGCCCCACGCGCCGAACATCATGGTGCCCAAGCAGAGCGGGCTCACCTTCATTCCGGTCGGGCCGAGGCTGCGATACTCCATGCCCGGATCGTAGGCGACTACGTCGTGCGCCTTCTAGCGCGCCGGTACCGGCTGAACTGATTCAGCAGCAGCGGGACGACGATCCAGAGCACCCAGGCGTAGGTCGTCACGAAGAAGACCGGGATCGACAGGCCGAACCCGGCCATGACGTGATTGGAGGCGCTGTCGGCTACGGAGTTGAGGTGCAGCGGGGCCTCGGGCTTGAGCAGGTTGTGCGTCACCAGGTGGCGAACCATCGCCGCGAAGGTGAGGACGGCGAACACCTGCAACGCGGCGTAGAAACCGAACCGGACGGCATGTGTGGCGGTCGTGTCCTGCTCGCCGTCGGTCAGCAACTTCGTGGCGAACGGAATCAACACGATCGCCAATAGCCACAGCAGGTTGAGCGTGCGCAGCCGGCTGTCGCACGCGGTCGCGTAGTCGAAGACCCGATGATGCTGCGTCCACATGAAGGCGATGACAGCAAAACTGACCAGGAAAGCGACGTAGTGGCCTTCGTTGTCGCGCACCGAACGCCCGAACTCAGTGATCGTGCGGCCAGTCGGCACGGGAAGCTCAAGGGCCAGCAAGGTCATGGCGATCGCGACGACCGCGTCGGAGAAGAAGATCAGGCGGCTGAGGTCCCCGGAGTCTGCCGGGGACGACCGCTCGGACATGCCCAGATTATGCCGGGCCGATCAGACCGTGGCGGTGGCCGTGATCTGGGCCAGCCGGGCCAACGTCTCCTCCATCCCGTTGCGCAGGTCGCTCTGCCGGTCCTTGAGCCCGTAGAGGCCACCGATGATGAACCAGCCCACGATCGTCAGCGGCTTGGTCACCTTGTAGGACTCGGTGACCCGGGTGCCGCTGCCCTCGGGCGTGAAGCGGTAACGCCATTCGACCGTGCCGGCAAAGGCCTCGGTGCGGGCCCAGGCGATCTCGCGACCGGGGTCGACGGTGACCATGACCGGCTTGTTGCTCCACACCGGCCCGCGGCCGGCCTTGTTGCGAGCCTTGAACCGGGCGCCGACGACCGGCGTGGTGGCGCCGTCGAGCCAGGTGCAACTGACGATCTCGTCCGATAGTTCAGGCGTGCGGCTGATGTCGGCGACGATGGCATAGAGCGCTTCCGGGGACGCGTCGATGTATCGCTCGACCGAGTCGGTGGTCAGTTCCTGCTTCATGGCTTGGCCTTTCGTGGTTGGGGAGAGTACTGGCGGATGAACATCTGCAGAGCGGTGTCGGTCAATGAGGTGAAGGCACCATGGTCGAACGTGGCTTGCGGCTCGTTGGCCGCCTGCTGGGAGTAGATCCCGGCGATCAGGATGGTGAGCAGGCGTAGCGCCTCCTCGGAGTCGGCCGCCTTGCGCAGCTGACCTCGCCGCACCGCCGCCGCCAGGTCGGCCCGGACGAGCTGCGACATGGAGATGCTCGGCTCATAGGAGGCCGCACTCGGCTCGAAGCCGATCAGCGGGCGCCAATACATGAGGGCACCAAGGCCACGCTCCTCGAAGCTGGCCCGCACAATCGCCCGGCACGAGGCCAGCAGGCGATCCAACCCCGGCTCCGCACCCTCAGCCGCCTGCCGCGCCGCAGTCAACACCAGTCGATAACCCTCGGCGAACAATGCGTCATAGATCGCATTGAGCGAAGGGAAGTACTTGTACAACGACGGTGCCCGCATGCCCAGGCGCCGGGCAATCTCGGACATGCTCACCGCGCCGGGCCCCTGCTCGTCCAGCAGTTGCTTCGCGTGTACCAAGGCCTCGTCGATGACCGCCTGCCGGCGGGCGATCGTCCGGGACGGAATAGGGCTATAGGTCATAGACACAGCTATAGCATGTAGC
The DNA here is from genome assembly GCA_963828015.1 of uncultured Actinomycetes bacterium. Lineage (GTDB taxonomy): Bacteria > Actinomycetota > Actinomycetes > Mycobacteriales > Jatrophihabitantaceae > CAVPUA01. The sequence continues at coordinate 1,285,070 of CAWHCD010000004.1, read as the reverse complement.
TATAGCTAGAGTCTGTCAACTGTTGACCCACCGGTACAAGAATGCTTAGCTCACCTCGATCAAGCGACGGATGGCGCGAGACCTCAACAGTGAAAGGAAAGGCCAATGGCCAAGCGGTGGGCGCAACGCCCCGAACGCTCGACGTGGGGCGACTTCGGAGACGATGACGAACTTGGACGGATCAACCTGCTCACCCCGGAAAAGGTGCTCCAGGGCGTTCGCGAGGTCCAGACCGGCGAGACGTTCTCGCTGAGCCTGCCGCTCGAGCTGCCCGGTGGCAACGCCCTGCACGATCGCCGTTGGCCCCCGGTGGTCAAGCCGATCACCGATATGCAGCAGGTTCCGGACAACTTCTACAACGTGATCGCGCGCGAGGAGATCGACCCCAGCTACATCGACGTCTGGGGCGATGACGTCGTCACGCTCTACCCCCAGTACTCGACCCAGTGGGACGCGCTGGCCCACCAGGGCGCGGAGTTCGATGCGAACGGCGACGGCGTCGACGAGGTCGTGTACTACAACGGCTTTCGGCCCGGCGAGGACATCATCGGCCCGCAGGAGGATGCCCGCGGCGACGGCAGCGGCAGCCTGAGCTACTCGCGCCGGCTCGGCCTGGACCCGATGGCCGTCCACGGAGTACAGGGACGCGGCGTACTCATCGATGTCGCCCACCACCTCAACCACACCGAGGAGTGGACGGGCGTCAACCTCGACTCACTCAAGCAGATGATGGAAGCCGACAACGTCGTCGTCGAACCCGGCGACATGCTGGTCATCCACACCGGCTTCGCGACGAAGGTCAACGAGTGGGCCGGCCAGCCCGAGCCGCGGATCCAGTACATGTATCCACACCTGGACGCGACCGACGACTCCTTGCTGCAGTGGATTGCCGACTCGCAGATCTCGGCCCTGATCGCCGACAACTACGCGGTCGAAGGGTTCGTGCAGGGCGTCTCCGAGCCGCATTCACTGCTGCCCATCCACAACCTCTGCCTGTTTCAGTTGGGTGTGCCGCTCGGCGAGCTGTGGTACCTGGAGAAACTCGCCGCGCGCCTGCGCGAGACCAAGCGTTCACGTTTCCTGTTGACCGCGCCTCCGCTGCGGCTGCCCGGCACGATGGGTAGCCCGCTGACCCCGGTCGCCACGATCTGAATAGTGCCCCACAGGAGTGAGTGGCGTCCGCGCCGGTCGGTCGCCACTCACTCCGGGGGCAGGATGCACAGGCGGGTCAGTCGCGGAACACTCGCGATCACCCACGTGATCACCGCCAGGACGACCGCGATCACGACCGAGGTGATCGCGACTCCGACGTAGCCGTGCGTGGACGGATTCATGAACGGATACGGATACCACTTCGCGATCGGTCCACGGATCAGGCTGTAGGCCAGGTAGCCGAGCGGAAACGCCAGCCAGCACAGGGCCCACCGATACCTGATGGCTTGCCGGGCGCCGGCGATCAGCCAATCGATCATGATGACGATCGGCATGATGTAGTGCAGAACCGTGTTGTCCCACGGCACCGCGGTCAGCTCCTTGGACGGGTAGCCCGAGAGCAGCACGATGAAGATCAGGATCGTCGTGGTCATGTACAGCGTGACCGCGCCGCGGAAGTAGTCGAGCCGGCGATCGCGCACGCGCGTGGCAACGGCGAAGCTACTGGCGACCAGGCTGATGACGGCCAGGGTGTTGGCCTCGACGGTGAAGTAGCTGAAGAAGTCGCCGGCGCTGAAGCGGTGCTCGGCGCCGAGTGTGGCGATCTCGGTCACCAGTGCGCTGAAACCGAGAAACGCGGCCAGCACCTTGGCCAGGACCAATCCGCGCAGCACCGGGCTCATGCGGTCGCGACGGGAGGCGAACGGTCCGTCGGCGCGCCGGACTTCGGTTGCTGGGTCGGGATGCGGCGGGAGAAGAACAGCGCGATGAGCGCCATAAGCGCCAAGGCGGCCAGCGCGATGCGCAGGCCATCAAGACGGGCCTTCTCGTTCTCGGTCACCACCGCCTGGGCGACGGTCGGATCGACCTTGGCATCGGCAAGGGCGGCATTCAGGTCGGCGTCGGACACGAACGGGATGCCGCCGGCGAGCTTCACCTCGGCCTGCGCGCTCACCGACGCCGGGACGGCCGGATTCTGCGCGATGCCGTGCAGGAACGACGTCGTGAGCGCGGCGATCATGAGCGACCCGGCCAGGGCGGTGCCGATCGACGCTCCGAGGTTGGTGGCCGTGTTCTGCAGGCCGCCGACCTCCGGGCTCTGCTCGTCCGGGACGGCAGAGACGGTCACGCTGCCCAGTTGCGAGGCCAGTGCCCCGATGCCCAGACCGGCGAGCAGCAGCGGCACGGTGACGATCGCCTCCCCCGCGCCCACCTCGATGCTGGTGAACAGCCAGACGATGGCGACGAACATCGAGAGCAGACCGACCCGGACGACCAAGCGCGGGGAAACCTGCGGGAGGAAGCGCGGGATCCCCGCGGCCGCCAGCAGCAGGGTGATCGACAGCGGGATGATCCGGACGCCCGTGTCGATCGCCGACAGGCCCAGAGCGACCGACAGATAGAGCGGGATGACGAAGAACAGGCCGGCCTGAATGAGGAACTGGAAGAAGAACATCACCAGGCCGCCGCTGAACTGGCGATTCTGCAGCATGCTCAGTTGAACGAGGGGCTCGCGCCCATGTCGTTCGACGCGGTGTTCCCAGAGGGAGAAGATCCAGAGCAGCAGCCCGCCGGCGAAGATGAGCACGATCGTCGGCGACAGTCCAAAGATGGCCGGGCCACCCGGCTTGGGCAGTACCCATCCCCACACGCTCGAGCGGAGCACCCCGAAGACGGCCAGCCCCAGGCCGCTGGCCGACAACACCGCACCCACGGCGTCGAACTGGGCGTGGCCCTCGACCGGGGCATCCTGCACCCGCCGGGCCAGCAGCAGGATGACCAGCACGACCACGACCTCGCCGACGAACACGTAACGCCAGGACGCGTACGTGGTGGCCAAGCCACCGATCAACGGGCCGACCGCGACCGCGATCGCCCCCGCCGCCATCACCAGGCCATAGGCTCGCGGCCGGCCCTCCGGCGCGAAGTTGCCGGCGACCAGCGCGACGATCGCGGGCAGGATGAGGGCCGCGCCGATGCCCTCCAGGACCGACCACCCGGCAATGAGCACGCCGAGGTTGGGCGCCAGCGCGGTGGTCAGCGAGCCGGCGCCGTAGATCACGCAGCCGATCACGAAGGCGCGCTTGCGCCCGATCATCGACCCCACCTTGCCGCCGGGGATCATCAGCATCGCCATCACCAGCGTGTACAGGGTGATCGCGGTCTGCACCCCGGTGACGGTGGTGCCGACATCCTTGGCCACGGTGGCGATCGCGACGTTCATCACCGAGCTGTCCAGCGTCATCAGGAACTGGCCCGCGGCCAGCGTCAGCAGCACGATTCCGGTCGCGCGCTGGGCCTGGCTCTGCGGGTCGGGCACCGCCGAAGCCTACTGGTAGCGTCCGGCGAATAGGCGGCTGACGAGGAGCACGCGCGTGGTGGACGGATTGAGGCCCCGGAGCAGTCAGTGACTCAGGCGCGAAGCAACCCAGTCCGTGCCCGCGGCATCGATCGACGGTTATACGCGTATACCCGGGGGACGCGCCGATTCCTGGTCGCCACCGTCGTTCTCGGCGCCCTGACTGCGGTCCTGGTCGTGGCCCAAGCCGCCCTCATCGCTGCGATCGTGGCCCGCGCGGTCATCGACCATCAGACGTTGGCGCAGTTGCGCAGCCTGCTCGCCGGGCTGGTGGTGGTCATCGCGGGCCGCGCCGGGGTCGGGCTGGTCGGTGAGCGGTTGGCTGATCGCGCGTCGGCGGCGGCCAAATCCGATCTGCGGACGGCGCTGGTCCAGCACCTCGCGCAGCTCGATCCGGGGGCGATCGAGTCGGCCCGTCGCCCGCTTGGCCGTACTGGCCACGACTGGCATCGATGCCCTGGACGCGTACTTCTCCCGGTATCTTCCGCAACTGTTCCTGGCCGTGCTCGTGCCGGTGACGGTGATCGCTGTGACCGCCGGGGCCGACTGGGAATCGGCGTTGATCATCGCCGTGACGGTCCCCCTGATCCCGTTCTTCATGGCCCTGGTCGGGGCGAGCACGCAGGTCCGCATGCAGCGGCAGGCCCGGTTGCTGCAGCGGCTGGCCGGCCACTTCCTCGACGTGGTCGCCGGCCTGAGCACGCTGAAGGTGTTCGGCCGGGCCAAGCAACAGATCGCCGCCGTTCGTGACATCACCAACCGCTACCGCAGCGCAACGATGGCCACGCTGAAGGTGGCGTTTCTGTCCTCGCTCATCCTCGAACTACTGGCGACTTTCTCGGTGGCGCTGGTCGCCGTGTCGGTCGGCTTGCGGCTGCTCGGCGGGCAGCTGACCCTGGGCACCGCGCTGTTCGTGCTGATCCTCGCTCCGGAGGCGTATTTGCCACTTCGTCAGCTGGGGGCCGAGTTCCACTCCAGCGCCGAAGGGATGAAGGCGGCGAGCGACGTGTTCGAGGTGCTCGAGTCACCGGTGCCGATCCGCGGCACCAGCCAAGCCGTCCCGGACCCATCGCGGGCCGTCCTGCAAGTCCGCGACCTGCGGGTGAACTATCCCGGGCGGACGGTCCCCGCGCTGAACCAGCTGAATCTGACCGTGTATCCGGGCGAGATACTGGCCGTCGCCGGACCCAGCGGCTGCGGCAAGTCGACGCTGCTGAGCGTGCTGCTGGGCCTGCAGCCGGCATCGAGTGGATCGGTGTGGATCGGCGACGCCGACCTGGCCGAACTCGATCCGGACGCGTGGCGCTCGAAGATCGCGTGGGTGCCGCAGCGCCCACACCTGTTCGCCCGTTCGATCCTCGACAACATCCGGCTCGGACGACCCGAAGCCGGCGACGCCGAGGTGGCGACGGCGATTGCCGCCGCCGGTCTGGACGAGGTGATCGCGCGACTGCCGGGCGGGATCGCCACCGAGCTGGGCAACGACGGATCCGGGTTGTCCGCGGGCGAGCGCCAGCGGGTCGCTCTGGCCCGGGCGTTTCTGCGCGACGCGCCGCTGCTGCTGCTCGATGAACCGACGGCGAACCTGGACGGTCGAACCGAGGAAGGCGTCCTGCTGGCGGTGCGCCGGCTGATGGTCGGCCGAACCGTGCTCATGGTGGCCCACCGGCCCTCGTTGCTCACCCTGGCCGATCGCGTCGTCGACCTGGCCGCGGTGCCGGCGCGATGAGCGTCGAGGTGAGTCTGGTCGGCGCCGACCCCCGCGCGCCGCTGGGCCGCACGTTGCGCATCGCCCGTCCGGTCCTCGGGCGTCTGGTCCTGGCTATCGCTCTGGGCGCCGGAGCGGTGGCCGCGGATATCGGCCTGATCGCGACCGCCGCCTGGTTGATCTCCAAGGCCGCACAACATCCCAACGAGTCGCAGCTGGCGCTGGCCATCGTCGCCGTGCAGTTCTTCGGCCTGTCCCGGGGAATCCTGCGCTATTGCGAACGCCTGGTCGGTCATGACGCGGCGTTCCGGCTGCTGGCCGAGCAACGCGTCCAGGTATTCAGCCAGCTCGAACGCCTGGCCCCGAGCGGGATCCCGGCGTTCCGGCGAGGCGACCTGCTGGCCCGCATCGTGCGCGACGTCGACACCCTGCAGGATCTGCTGATTCGGGTGCTGACGCCCTTCGCCTCTGCGCTGCTCGTCGCCTCGCTGACCATCCTCGTGCTGTGGTGGATCCTCCCGGCGGCGGCCGTCATCCTGGCCGTGGCCCTGTTGCTGGCCGGCACCGTTGTGCCGGCGTTGACCGCGCGACTAGCCCGCCGCAAGGAGGCGCGGTTCGCCGCGACCCGCGGCGAACTGGCCAGTGCGGTCCTCGATCTCGCCGAAGGCGCCGAGGAGTTGGTGGCCTTCGGCGCGATGGGGGCGCAGGTCGAACTGGTGCGTCAGCGCGATGCCGAGCTGAACGCGATCGCGGCCCGGTCCGCGGGTACGGCTGGGATCGGGTTGTCCCTGACCACTCTGCTCGCCGGGCTGGCCTGTGTCGGCAACCTGCTGGTCGGCATCCCGGCGCTGCGCACCGGCCAACTGGATCCGACCGACCTGGCCGTCATCGCGCTGATTCCCTTGGCCGCCTTCGGGCTGGTCGTCGGGCTGCCGGTGGCCACCCAGTCGCTGCACCGGGTGCGGCAGAGCGCAGCGCGCATCTTCGAACTCAGTGACGCACCGACGCCGGTGTCCGACCCGCAGGCGCCCAACCCGCTGCCCAACGCGCCCTATGACCTGCAGGGCACGGACATCCTCGCCACCTACCCAGGTGCCGCCAGTCCGGCCCTGATCGAGGTCAGCCTCTCGCTGCGCCCGGGGCGGCGAGTCGCGTTGGTAGGGCGCAGCGGCGCCGGCAAGTCAACGCTGGGCCTGGTCCTGTGCCGCTTCCTGGACTATCGCGGCGGGACCGTGACGCTGAACTCGACGCCGATCGATCACCTGGCCGGCGACCAGCTGCGCCGGGTGGTCGGCTACCTCGACCAGGATGCCTACCTGTTCGATGCCAGCCTGGCCGAGAATCTGCGGGTCGGCCGGCGCGACGCGAGCGATCCCGAGCTGCACGACGCGCTGGCGCGGGTGGGGTTGGCCGGCTGGGTGGCGGACCTGCCCCTCGGGCTGCGGACCGCGGTGGGGCGGCACGGGTCGCAGCTCTCCGGTGGGCAACGCCAACGGGTCGCGGTGGCGCGGGCGCTGCTGGCCGACTACCCGGTGCTGGTGCTCGATGAGCCCGCAGAGCACCTGGACGTGCGCGGGGCCGATGCGCTGACGGCGGACATCCTGCGGGCGACCAGCGACTGCACCCTGCTGATGATCACCCACCGGCTGGCCGACCTCGACGCGTTCGACGAGATTATGGTTCTGGACAAGGGAATGGTGGCTGAACGCGGCCGGCACGACGAGCTGCTCGCCGCGGGAGGGCGGTACGCCCGGCTGTGGTACGAGCAGGCCCGCGATACCCCGTCAACCTCTGCTGAACAAGCATGAGCACCGAGGGCGCACCGCCGCCGAGCCAGGGCTCGCGGAGCCGGATCGCGCGTCCCCGGCACTGGCATGACATCGACCCGACCCGGCGCGGCATCGTGCTGGCCTGGCTCGCGTTCACGGTAACGTTCGCCCTAGCGCGCCTCGTGACCGGCGTGATCAAGCTCGGCGGTAGCTCGACCGGCAACGTCAGTGCGGGCGGCGTGCACCTGCATCACTACCTCTGGGGAATCCTGTTGCTCGTCGGTGTCGCCGTGTTCGGGCTGGTGGATCGCAGCCCCAAGACCCGGTCCTGGATGGGCGTGGCCCTCGGCATCGGCCTAGGCCTGATCGTGGACGAAGCAGCTCTGCTCATCACCCTCAAGGATGTCTACTGGCACACCCAGGGGTGGGTCAGCGTGGCGATCGCGGTGGTCATCATCAGCACGCTCGGCACCGCTCTGGTCTTCACCCGCAGCGGTCGCTACGAGGACGATGCCCCGGACAAGACGGCCCCAGACTCGATGTAGCGGAGGAACCCGGTGGTCTTCCTGATCAGCGGCGCGGCGGCGATCTTTCTCGGCGTCGGGTGGGTGGTGCAGCAACGGGTCGCCATCCAGTCGACGTCGGAGGGCCTGCTGTCGTGGGCGGTCGTGCTCGAGTTGGCCGCCAGTCGCCTCTGGTGGCTGGGAATCGCGGCCATGACCATCGGTCAGACGTTGAGTTCATGGGCGCTGCAGTTCGGGCCGGTCAGCTCGGTCGAGCCGGTCCTGGTCGCCTCGCTCCTGGTCGCGTTCGTGATCTCGGCCGTCTCGGCGCATCAGCGACCGCAGTGGCAGGAGCTGATCGGACCGGCGATCCTGATCATCGCCCTCGTGGTGTTCCTGGCCGTCTCCGACCCGCGAGAGGGCGCCCACGGCGATCCGCGCTGGCCGGCGATCCTGATCGCGACCCTCGCCACCAGCCTGACCGCGGCCGCGTTTGCGATCAGCGGCAAGACGGTCGCCAAGCGCCTCGCTCCGGTCGTCGAATGCACGCTGCTGGCCGTGGCCGCCGGAATCATGTACGGCCTGCAGGATGCGGCCACCCGGGGGGCCATCGTCTTCGCCGACGACCGGAGCCTGGGCGCGTTGATCTACACCATGTGGCCGTGGGTGCTCCTCGGCGCCGCGACCGCGGGCGTGCTGCTCACCCAGGCCGCCTTTCGGGCCGAACGCCTGGACTGGGCGCTACCGCCGACCGTCGCCGCCCAACCGATCGCCGGGGTCGTCGTCGGTGTGGCCCTGCTCGGTGACCGGCTCTCGGCCACTCCCCTGGCCTTGGCCTTCGAGGCCCTGTGCATCGTCGCGATGATCGGCGCCGTGCTGCTGATCGGGCGCTCACCGGCGCTGGAGACCCGGCCGGCGGGCTAGCCGCCGGCGCTGCCCAGACTCGCGACCAGGTTGATCGTCGCGGCCAGGATGACCGCGCCGAACAGGTAGGACAGCAGGGCGTGGCGGAGCACGGTGGCCCGGATGGTCGGATTCTGCAGATCGGTGTCTGACACCTGGAAGGTCATTCCGAGCGTGAACGCGAGATAGGCGAAGTCGAGATAGCGCGGTGGCGCGGTCTGGTTGAAGTTCACCCCGCCTTCGACGGAGCTGAAGTACAGGCGGGCGTAGCGCAACGTGAACAGGGTGTGTACCGCGAACCACGACAGGGCCACGCTTACCACGGCAAAACCGGCCAGCAGGCCTTGCGTCGTCCCCGTGTCCGAGTTGGCCTCTCGAACGATCACGCCGACCGCGGCCAGACTGGCGACAGAGGCCACCAGCACGATCAGATCCGTCGCGGCCGGTCCCGGCTCTTCGCGGGTCGCGTGACTCGCCGTCTGGGTCGAATCGAACGTCGCGATCGCCAGCCAGGCCCACACCCCGAAGATCAGGGCCGCGACGTCCCAGCCGGCCAGTGGGGCATAGAGCCAGCCGCCGAGCTCCCCTACTACGACCCCGGCAAGGGCGCCCCCGAGGAACATCACCGCTACTCGCGTCCGCGATGCGGTGAACAACATGCGCGAGCGATCGACGGCGCTCTGCTGGGGACCGCCGCGGGCGACGCGTCGAGGGCTCACCAATCGGTTGTAGCCGATGGGCACGCCTGCGTCCGGGAGGTCCCCGGCGAGGCGCCCGAGGCGTCGGCGTCGATCTTGTCCCGCGGACGGATATTTGGCGCCCCAAGCTGGGCATGCTCATCTGCAACAGCGGGAGGCCTGATGAAGGAGGGCTCGAGATGTACATCGGAATCGGAACCATCGTTCTCGTCCTGATCGTCGTCGCCGTCGTCGCATTGATGCGCCGCGCGTGACCAAGCCACAGAGCCTGATCCCCATGCCGAGCCTGATCGCCAGTCAGATCCCGGCCCGTTCCCAGCGCGATCCAGAAGCGGGCAACGAGTGGGCGCCGATCGACGACGCGCCCGCAGCGCTGTCCGAGCAGGCGCCCGAGAGCGCCATAGCCGCATACGCCCGGCAGCTCTGGCAAGAAGTCGATCGCCTGGCCGCCTACCTTCGGGACGAGATCGCCAGGGGTGGGTCGGGACCGGTGCTCGCCGACTCGGGGCCGCTTCTGGCCACCGACGAGGATTGGCAGAAGTGGCAGCAGATGTACGCCGGCGCGCTGAGCATCCTGGCCGGCCCGGCCGGCGACCAAGGGTATGGCGAAGAAGCGGCGCGGCTGGAGTACCAGAACGGATTTCTCTACCCGCCGAACGAGACCTAGCGGCGGGAGCCAGGGTAGGCTACCCTAACTTATCGACCGTTAGGGGATTGCATGTTCGCGTGTGTATGCCACGCCGTGCCGGACGAGGATGTCGCCCGGGCGGTCGCTTGCGGCGCGGACACCGTTGACGAAGTGTCCAGCCGAACCGGGGCCGGCTCGAGCTGCATGATGTGCCATGACCACATCGAAGACGTGATCGAACGCTCGCGCCACTGCCGCTTCACCTCGGCTGAAGTCGCTCGGATATAGCATCCAGGACATGCAGGGCGAGCGGCAAGTCATCGAGTTCCTCAACGAGCAACTCACCGCGGAGCTGACCGCGATCAATCAGTACTTCCTGCACGCGAAGATGCAGGAGAACTTCGGGTGGCCCAAACTGGCCGCCCACACCCGGGCCGAGTCGATCGATGAGATGCGCCACGCCGAGAAGCTGACCGACCGCATCCTCTTCCTCGAAGGCTTGCCGAACTATCAGCGGCTCTATCCGATTCGCATCGGGCAGTCGATCCGCGAGATGTTCACCGCCGACCTGGCGGTCGAGATGGAAGCCATCGACCGGGTGCGGCGCGGCATCGACCACATGCGCAGCGTCCAGGACGTGACGAGCGCCAACATCTTCGAGTACATCCTGGCCGACGAGGAACATCACGTGGACTACCTCGAGACGCAGCTCGGCCTGCTCGATCAGCTCGGCGAACCGCTGTACCTGGCCTCGCTCGTCGAGCAGCCCGACAGCTGACCTCGCCCAGAGGTGACGCCATAACTGCCGAGACCGCGCGCCGGCCCTCAGCTGCGTCCCGGACGCAGGCCCACCGCCGGGCGGAGGCGCACAACCGGCTATTGGCGGCGGCCCGGGCCGTCTTCGAGGAGACTGACTTCCACGCCGCGCGGGTATCGCAGATAACCGAGCGGGCCGGGGTGTCCTACGGCCTGTTCTATCACTACTTCGATTCCAAGGAAGCCATCTTTCGGGCCGTGGCCGCGACGGCCTACCAGCAGCTGATGGACTCCGGGATGCAGCTCGCGCGTGCGCAACCGGTGCAAGCCGATGCCTGGTCGATCGAGGCGGGCGTACGCGATTGGTTCGATCAGTACCGCCGCGACAGCGCCATGATCCGCGCCATCGAAGCGGTCTCGCACTTCGATGCCGATGTCGAGGCCACCCGCGCGGCGATCAACCTCGACCGGCAACGATCGGTCGGCGCAATCCTGCGAGTGCTGCAACAGCAGGGCCAGATGGACGAGGGCCTCGATCCCGACATCGCCGCGGTGGCGATCGCGGACATGGTGTGGCGCTTCGCCGAGAGCTGGCTGCTGCGCGGCGACATCGAATGCGACTTCGACGAGGGAGTCGAGCAGATCAGCCGGCTCATCCGCAATGCGCTCCAGCTCGCTCCGCCGTCCAGCTGAGAACTCGCGGGCCCGGTCCGCCGACGCTGGTCAAGATTTATTGACGAATCTGTCGACAAGTCTGCGACAACATGCCAGGATCCGCGGAGACAGCTCAATGCCAGCAGCGCCGAAGCGGAGAACACGCATGAAGATTCAGGTCGACCCGGACCGATGCCAGGGCCACACGATCTGCGCCATGCGGGCCCCGGATCTGTTCGAGTTGAGCGATATCGACGGGCACGCGACGGCGATCACCGGCGACGTCCCGCCCGAACGCGAGGCCGATGCCATGGAGGCATTTCACTCCTGCCCTGAACAAGCCATCGTCGTCAGCTGACCTAAGACACCTATTCGCTAGATCGCGCCGAGACACCCGTAGGGGCCCTGAATGACCGAAGTAACCGACGAGTACATCGACCCGAAGGCGACGCCGTACGACTTCGACCGGCATGCGCCGGACTATCGCCTGCGGTTCACCGAGACCACCCGGCTGCTTCAGTCGGAGGCGCCGGTGGCCTGGACAGAGGTGTACGGGGGGCACTGGGTCGCCAGCACCCAGCAGGCGGTGTTCGACATCGCCCGCCGCCCCGACGTCGTCTCCAGCGAATCGGACATCACCGGTCTCAAGCCCAACTATCGGGGCACCTCCATCCCACCGGCCAACATGCCCCAGGGCATCCGCGGCGGCTTCCTCGAGATGGACCCGCCCGAGCAGCGCGAGTTCCGCAACATCCTGAACCCGTACCTCTCGCCGGCCGCCATCGAGCGCTGGCGCCCGGTCGCCGAAGAGATCACCCGGGCCAGCATCAACGAGAAGATCGAGTCCGGTCAGATCGATTTCGTGGACGACCTGGCCAACGTCGTGCCGGCCGTGCTGACCATGGCCATGCTCGGCCTGCCGCTTGCCGATTGGGTCATCTACTGCGAGCCGGCCCACGCGACGGTCTACACCTCCCCCAACTCGCCGGACATGCCGCGGGTGCGCGAAGCGGGGATGCGGATGGGCATGCGCCTGGGCGAGTCGCTCAACGAGATCCGCGAGAACCCGCGCCCGGGCATGATCGACGCCCTGGTCCGGGCCACCATCGGCGGCCAGGAGCCGACGCTGGTCGAACTTCGCGGCGTCATCATGCTGGTGATCGGCGGTGGTTTCGACACCACCACCGCACTGACGGCGCACTCGCTGGAATGGTTGTCGGAGCACCCGGACGTGCGCGAACGGCTCAGCCGCGAGCGGGCCACCCTGCTGAACTCGGCCACCGAGGAGTTCCTGCGCTTCTACACTCCGGCCCCCGGGGCGGGGCGGACCATCAGCACCGACGCCGAGATCGACGGGGTGCGTTTCACCGAAGGCGAGCGCCTGTGGTTGTCGTGGGCGATGGCCAACCGCGACCCGGCCGTGTTCGAGAACCCGGACGAGATCAACATCGAGCGGACGGGCAACCGGCACGCGAGCTTCGGACTCGGAATTCACCGCTGCATCGGCTCGAACATGGCCCGCATGACGTTCAAGACCATGCTGACCGCGGTGCTCGATCGCCTACCCGACTACGTCTGCGACCCGGCCGGCGCCAAGCACTACGAGACGATCGGCGTGATCAACGGCATGCAGCACCTGCCGGCCACCTTCACGCCGGGCAAGCGCGTGGGTGCGGGGCTGGACGAGACGATCGCAGCAATGCAGAAGGTGGTCGACGAGCAGCGCCTGGCCGAGCCGGTCACCTCGCACCGGGCCGCGGCCCGGATCTGAGGATCGCTAGCTCGCGCTGATCGGCAGAATGATCGCGGACGGGTGGGTCGGGTCGTGGAAGATCGACTGATCGGCCGCCACCAGGGCAATCGCGCTGGCGCGTGGCTTCCCCGTGCCCGGGTTGCGGGCGTAGCGCGGGAAGGCCCCGCTGGATACCTGGACGCGGATGCGATGGCCCGACTTGAAGCGGTGCGCGGTTGACCAGAGCGTGACGTCGGCGCGCGTGATCTCCTCGGTCCCCTGCAGGCTGACCAACCCATCGCAGACGTTGGTGGAACGGCCGTCGGGATCGACGTCGCAGAGCCGGACGAAGACGTCGGCGTAGGGCCGGCTCGAGCGAAACCAGATCTCGGCGCTGACGTCGCCGATGACCTCGACGTCGGTCTCCAACACCGGCGTCGTGTAGGTCAGCACATCCGCGCGCGCCTCGAGCTTGGTGTTGTCGACCCGTCCGGCGTCGCCCCAGATCATCCGCACTCCGCCCGCCGACGGTGTCGGGTCGGCCGGGTCGTAGCGATAGCTGTCGGGAGTGGACTCCTCCGGTTCCTCGACGGCCAGGCCACCTTCAGCCTGCAGGTGCCAACGGGTAGGGGCATACCCCGCGGGCGGCCACGCGTCGAAATCGCGCCAGGCCTCCTCCCCCATGACGTAGAGCCGCACGGCGGCGCGCGGCGGCAGCTGCTCGCCCCGGGCATGGGCCAAGCCGAACTCGATCGTCTCTCGGATGGGAGTGGCGTCCTGCGACAGGTGGGTCCACGGCCCGACGGTGAGCCGGGCTTCGCGCCCGGCCTCCTGCAGGATGCGGAAGTCCCGCAGCTGTCCGGGCAGGAAGATGTCGTACCAGCCGCCGATCGAGCTGACCGGAATCGTCACGTGGGCCACCCGCCCACGGTGGTCGAAGCCGGCCCAGCGCTCGTCATCGGCGTCGCGGGACAGGATGTCCTGCACGTACTCGACTCGTTGGCCACAGGCGGCGACATCGGCCCGTCCGAGCGGCAGGGTGGTCAAGGCCCGGCGATTGCGTCGGGCCGCCGTGACCTGGCGGCCCATCGCGAACCGGTCCTCCTGGGTGGCAGTCATGACCCCCCAGCCGAACGGCGTCTCCAGCGACAACCCATCCTGGCGGAGAAACTCCAACGTGCAGGCCGATTCGGTGGCGTGCGGGATCATGGCCTTCACCTGCGGCGGCAGCTGATCGGCAACCGCCCACTGCGCGTGTCCCATGTAGCTGGTGCCGGCCAGCACGATGGAGTCACCGAACCAGGGTTGCTTGATGATCCAGTCCAGCGTGGCCAGCCCGTCGGCCCGTTCCTGACGCATCGGATCGAACGTGCCCCCGGAACCGAAGGTGCCGCGCACGCTCTGGAACAGCACCTGGAAACCGCGTTCGGCCAGCGGACGGACCATCCCCGTGCTGATCATCCGTCCGCGCCCGTACGGGCAACGCAACAGAGCGACCGGCAAGCCGTCGCCCCCATCGCGCGGCGCCCAGCGATCCGCCAGCAGCTCGACCCCATCGGGCATCGGCACCCGCAGGCCGCGTTGCACCATCAGGTCTCGGGTCTGGGGCGGGTCCAGGTGCATGGCCCGCTCCAGCAGGTGACTGCTCAGGTTCACAGGACGTGCCCTTCTTTCAGGAAGCAGCGTGGCTCGCGGTGTCGGTCGATTCTGGCTTTGCGCCCAGCAGCTGATCAAGATCTATCACCAGCCGCTTGGCGATGTAGGCATAGCCGGCGTCGTCGGGGTGCGCCGGGACGTCTCCGACATAACCGCGTTGGTTGTGCACGTTGATCCACCCCTCTGCGATCGGGTCGATGAAGGTGACGCCCGTGGCGCCGGCGACCACCGCCAGCTCGTGCGCGACGGCCAGCTCACCGTGATCGGGCGGGAGGGTGGCCGGAATGGGTCCCAGCAAGACGATGTGGGCGGGCCGGAAGCGACTCTTGGCCAGCGCGACCGTGCGCTGGATCGCGGCCCGAAGCTCAGGCGCCGGGCAGCCGATGTCATTGCGGCCGCCCTGCAGCACGAGGATGTTCGGTGCCGGGTCGGGCGCCAGACGCGCGAGCCGGGCGGCGAAGGTGCCGTCGCCGGGGTGACCGTCCGACGGTGGCCCCGGATTGACGTAGCCGGTTCCGGGCACGGCATCGACGCGGGCCGACCAGCCCAGCGCCCGCGCGGTCACCGGCGCGTAACCGAACTCGGGGGCGGAGGCGCCGATACCGGCGGTGTAGGAGGCCCCGACGAACAGGATGTGATGAGGCGTCGGGGCGGTCGCCTGGGCCACCCGCGCAACCGCGACCGGACGGGGGGAAGCGGGATGCGCGATCAGCGCCGTCAGGGCCCCAGCCGCGCAGGCCAGCACGAGCAGGGCCAGAACGGTGCGGCGAAGGCGGGATGCGAACACGCTCGCACCTCCCCCTCTGCGTGCGGCGCCGTCAGTACATCATCCGCGGATCGGTGTACTGCTTGAACTCGAGCAGGTTATTCGATGGATCCTGCAGCACAAAGCTCGAATGCTCCTCGACCATCCCCTCGAATCTCTGGAACGGCTTCTCGAAGAAGGTCAGGCCGCGCAGGGTGGCCAGCTGCGCCAGGCGATCCCAGTCCTCGCGGTGCCGAAAGGTCACTCCGAAGTGGCGCGGATACAGGCTGCGCGCATCGTCGATCTGCTCCGACAGGTGGCAGACGAGCTGGTCGCCAAAGAAGTCCAGGGTGATCCGGTCCGGGTAGCGGCGGGCCAGTTTGGCCCCGAGCCCGCTGACGTAGAACTCGAACGCGGCGTCGAGGTCGTGCACGGGGATGGCCAGGTGAAAGACATCGCCCGACTCACGCATCGGCGCGGTCCCAGTCCAGCAGCGTGTCTCCGCGCAGCCCGAGGCGCAGGGTCTCCAGCGCCACCACGTCATTGGTCGCGATGTTGCCCAGGTTGACCTCGGAGCCGAACTTGCGAATGAGCTGGACCTGCAGGTCCTTGTTGGGCGCCTCGAACAGCACGCGGTCGATGTCGATCCCGGAGGCGCCGATCTCGTCGATCAGGCCGGTCCGCAGCTCGCCGTTGGAACGGCAGATCCCGCTCTTGCCACTCTCCCGCGCCTCGGTGATCACCATGTGCGCCCCGGCGTCGAGATCCTCACGGATGTAGTCGATCCAGTCCTCGGTGCGCATCTCCTCCGATCGGGCGGTCTCCTTGTAGCCGACCTCGCTGAAGACCTTGAAGTCACGCGCCGTGCGAGCGATGTACTGCGCCTTTTCCGAGTTCGACAGGTCGATCGTGCCGTTGGAGACCTCGACGAAGCGACACCCGAACCGGTCGCAGAAGGAACGCCAGTCGTCGTAGCGCCCCTGCGACACGAACTTCTCGAACAACGTGCCACCGAAGTAGAAGTCGACGTTGGCGTCCTTCAGCGCATCGATCTTGTACTTCAGATCATCAGTGACCAGGGCCGTGCCCCAACCCAGCTTGAGGACGTCGATCAGACCGCTGAAACTGCTGATGACGTCAGCGAAGTAGTGCGTCGGCAGGCCGCCGTCGATCACCATCGTGATCCCCTTGGTGCGGGGCTTGGACTGGTGCTCCGGCAGCAGCAGGGTGGTGTGATTCATGATCTTCTCCTCTTTGTGGTGACGGCGGATTCGGAAGTTTCAGGCGAGGACGACCGCTGAGCGGCAGGCTGAGATAGCTGTGCCGAATGAGCTCGGCAGCGGCCAGCGAGGTGGCCAGCACGAAGACGTAGGCGCCGATGCTCAGCGCGGGGCCCAGGGTTACGTGCCACCAGCGGGCCAGACCCTCGAGCAACAGCCACAGCATCAACGGGTGGACGAGGAAGACGGCGAAGGAGCGATCGGAGGCTCGATCCAGACCGCGATCCAGCCGGCTGCCGGGCACCCGGCGCTCATCCCAGAGACTGCCGAGGGCGAAGAGCAGCGCGATCGAGGCCAGCGCCCACGGCAGCATGGCCGGCTGCAGGACCGAGGCGGCCTGGCTCGGGCTGGTGCCACGTTGCACGGCGACGAGGTAGAACACCTCGGTCGCGAAGGCCACGATGACGGCTAGGGCCAAGATCGCCGCCCGATACGTGCGGACCGCCTCGATCGTTCGCTCGAAATGGAACGCGGCGACCGCGCCCACCAGCACATAGAACTGGTAGCTGGGCAGCAGCGCATCCGCGTTGACGGCCAGGTGCTCGAGCCAGCCGCTGCTCGGCGCGCCGTACATCAGCCAGCCGGTCCAGGCCAGTTGGATCACCGCGCTGAGCGTCAGCAAGGCCGCGTGATGACCGGCCGTGCGGCGGACCAGCCAGAGGATCACCGGGAAAACCAGGTAGATCTGCATGGAGACGAGCAGGAAGTAGAGGTGGTACCAGGCCGTGCCCAGCACAAGATCCTGCGGCAGGTGACGTACCAGAGCCAGACCGGACTCATGCACCTTGATGACCTCGTAGATCACCGTCCAGACGACGTACGGGATCCCAATGGCCAGGAATCGCTTACGCCAGAAGGGCTTCACCGCTAACGGGCGCCCCAGGCTCTGGTGGACGAGAACGAAGCCGGTCAGGCAGAAGAACGCCTCGCGGGTGAAGTGCAGCAACATCTCCACGCCGTTGGCCCCGACGCTCTGCGCCGGGTTGGTGTAGTGGATCGTGTGGACGGCGATGACGCAGGCGAAGGTGAGCACCCGCACGACGTCGGCCTCGTGGACGTGGCGCCGGCGCGTCGGCGCCACGGCCGGCACCGTCATGAGTGCGCTGCCTGGAGCGCTGAGCGCAGGACTTTGCCGGTGGCCGCACGCGGCAGCTCCGCCACGAGCACCAGCTCGGCGGGGCATTTGTAGCGGCTGAGCTGCTCGACGCAGCGGGCGGTCAGCGACGCGGTCAGGCCCGGTTCGCGACCGCGCGTGACCAGATAGGCGACCGGCACCTCGCCAAGTACATCGTCAGGGCGGGCCACCACAGCCGCGTCCACCACGCGGGCATCGCCGAGCAGCACCTCCTCGACCTCGCGCGGATAGACCAACTCACCGCCGCGGTTGATGACGTCATCGGCCCGTCCGGCGTGGGTGAGGTTGCCGCCCGCGTCCAAGCGACCGAGGTCGCCGGTATCGAGCCAACCGTGCTCGTCGAAGCGCTCGCTGGCTCGTCCACCGGCGTAGCCACCGACGACACTCTCACCCCGGATCCAGATCCGGCCCACCTCGCCGAGGCCGACCGGGTGACCGTCACCGCTACGCAGTTCCAGCTGGACGCCGATCGCCGGTCCGACCGATCCGCGGGGCGAGCGCGCGGGAGGCAGCGCGGTGGCCGTGATCTGGCTGGCCGCCTCGGTCATTCCGTAGCTCTCGAGCACGATCGGGCCGAATGCCTCGGTGAATGTCTCACGCACGGCGCCGGGCAACGGGGCCGACGCCGAGCGGATGAAGCGCAGGCCCGCGGGCCGGATCGGCAGCGGCTCTTGGACCAGGATCGACAGGATCGCCGGCACCGCGTTGATCCAGCTGATCCGGCGTTCGGTCATCAGCTCCCAGAAGTCGCGACGCCGGAACTTGCGGTCCAGGACGAGGGTGCTCCCGGCCACCAGCGAGGCCAGCAGGCCGACCACCTCGGCGTTGATGTGAAACAGCGGCAGTGCGTTGTAGCCGCGATCACCGACGCGGAGCTCATTGTGGGCGGCAATCGCATTCGCGGCGGCCAACAGCTGGGCTTCGGTCAACTCCACGCCCTTGGGTTCACCGCTGGAGCCGGAGGTGTGCAGGCGCACGGCCGCACCCGGCCGCGCGGGGGCGCCGTTGTCGCACAGGCGCGCCTTCTGGGCCGCGGGAGCACTCGGGTCGATCGGGACCGCGCAACGCCCGGCGGCGATCGCCGCCAGGAAGGAGGTGGCAAAGGCGAGGGAGTCGGCCTCGTCGATGACCACGTCCGCGCCCGGCGGCATCCCGTTAGTGGTGAGGCGCGCGTCTTCGTCGCGAACTCGGTCGGCCAACTCGCCGAAGGTGATCGAGCGCGCGCTGCGGGCGTCCTCGAGGTAGACCGCATCGGGTAGACCGGCCGCCCGTTCCTCGATGAGGCGACTCAACCGTGTTGCCCTCATAAGCCAACATCCTTCGCGCCGGCGCTGTGTGCGAACCCCGAAGAAGCTTTGATCCAGATGAGCGTTGCCCCAGAGTGGGAGGGTTCCACTGGCACGTGGTACCCACCGGCGGGCACTGTTCTAACGTGGGACGAGCAATGCGACGACGAACGCTGATCGCGCTATGTGCCCTGCTCGTCACCCTGACCGGCTCGGTCATCGGATGGCTCGGCTCCCGCCCGAGCGCCCCGCAGGCGGCCGCGGCCATCGTCCCGGTGGGTCCCAACACCGACACGATCAACGGCGTGAGCGCGGCCCAGCTGGCCGCCTTCACCGCCGCCTCCGCCGGAGCCACGGTCACGACCGAGCAGCTGATGGTTGGCTCGCTGCGACGTCAATACCTGGTCATTGCGCCGGCCACCAGCGCCGGCCCGATACCGGTCATCGTGGTGCTCGCCGGCAGCGACGCGTCCGTCGTCACCGAAGCCGAGCGTGATCAACTCGTGCCATTGGCCCAATCGGGTAAGGCAATTCTCGTCTATCCGTCCTCGGCGACCACCGACCTGACCTGGAATGTCGGCGCCGCCGGATGTTGCCAGCAGGCCGGTGCGGAGCAGGTGCCCGACGCCGCGTTCATCACGCAGCTGACCGGGTTACTCAAGAGCCGGTACTCGAGCGACGTCGACCTGGTCGGGTTCAGCAACGGCGGCAAGCTGGCCTACACGCTCACCTGCACCAGCCCGAGCCAGTTCAACGCCGTCGCCGTCGTCGCCGCCGTCCCGCTCACCCAGTGCGGTGGGGACCCGCTGCCCATGTTGATCGCCATCGGCAGCGATGACGACCGCGAACCGCTGGTCACCGCCGTGTCGAAGTTGTCCGCGACGGCCCAGCTGCAGAACGCCGCCGCCGCCTGGCGACAACGGGACGGCTGTGCCTCGACCTCCACGACCGCCGTCGCCACCAACGCCACCATCACGACCTGGGCCTCGTGCGCCGCGCACAGCCAGGTCGTGCAGGTCCTGTACTCCGGCATCGCGCACGTCTGGCCCCGGTCGAACGACATCGGCGGGGCGCCATCGGCGGCGGCCACGCTGATCTGGGCCTTTCTAGCGGCGAACTAGCCGGCCAGGATCGCCGGAATCTCGCCCAGGTGCTCGACCACCGCCAGGCAGCGCGCTTCGAGGTCGGGGTCTGTGGTCAACTGACCCCACGGCCCGGTGCGGACCCGAATGACCTGCAGGCCGGCCAGCAGCGGGGCGGCGACGTCGTTGGCCAGTTGGTCACCGACGTACACGATCGAGGCGGCGGGCACCGCGGCATCATCGATGATTCGCTGGAAGAACTCCGGACTGGGCTTGGCCACCCCCCACTCCCGAGAGGTGGCGATCGGGTCCGCGCTCAGCCCCAGTTGACGCAGTTCGTGTCCGATCTCAGCCGGCTGATTGCCGACCACCCCAACCCGCAGGCCGAGCTCCGCGAGCGCCTTGAGCGTGGCTCGAGCGTCGGGGTAGAGATCAATGTCGGCCAACTCCGGCACGAGCCCCGCCGCGACCAGCGAGCGGCGTTGGGTCGCGAAGTCCGGCTCGCTGCGGAAGTGGGCAATGACATCGACGACCGGATGACCGGCGGCGATCATGGCCCCGAAGACCGCGGAGAACGTATGCGCGGGAACTGCGAGCCACTCGGCCCAGGCGGCGTACTCGCGGGTGCGGTCGAGGATGGTCTCGCCGATGTCGAAGTACACCGCCTTGATCACCGGACCTCCTTGCTTCTCAGCCGACGCATGGTTGCCTATCAAGATCGGTCGGTACCACTGAGACATGACCGTAGTCATCGAAGAACACGTCGAATCATCCTTTCAGCTGGGTCGACTGGTCGACGCACTGCGCATCCGAGTGTCGCGGTCACGGGTTCCCGCCGAGCGGGCCCGAGTGGCCGCGGACTGCCTGCGGTCCTACCAGCCCAGCCTCGATGTCCTCAGCCCCGCCCAACAGCTCGGTTCGCCCGAGCACTACCAGCAGCACATCCTGCACGTGGACCGTGAGCTGTCCTTCTCGGTGCTGGCCCTGGTCTGGCAGGCCGGGCAACGCACGGCTATTCATGACCACCTGTGTTGGGGGGCCGTGGCGGTGCTGCGCGGGATCGAGCAGGAGACGCTGTACTCGCTGGTCGGTGGTCGCCTGGTGCCGCAGGTGCGACGGCTCAATCCCTGTGGCGACGTCTCCTCATTCACTCCCCCGGGCGACATCCATTACGTCTGCAACCCGGGTCCGGAAACCACCATCTCGTTGCACGTCTACGGCGCCGACATCGCGCTGCACGGCTCCAGCATCCGGCGCACCTATTCGCTCTAGCCGGCCGACCTGGCAGGATCGCTGTGTGACCGTCATCAAGATCAACGCAATTACCGTCGGGGCCGACAGCGGCGACGAGTTGGCTCGGCGCTTCGCGGCCCGGGCCGGCGCGGTCGATGGCAGCGACGGCTTCGAAGGCTTCGAGCTGCTACAGCCGACCGACGAACGTCTGACCTGGCTGGTGGTGACCCGCTGGCGCGACGAGGAGTCCTTCCAGGCGTGGGTGAACTCGCCGGCCTTCGGGCACGGCCACCGCTCCGAGGCCGAGCGGGCCGGCGGCGGCGAACCACCCAGCCACGTGGGCGTCAGCAGCGAGCTGTGGTCCTACGCGATCGCCGGCGGAAGTCAGCCCGCCGCCGACTGATGCACCACCCAGGCGTCGGCCACCATTTGCTCGAGTGAGCGGGTCGGACGCCAGCCCAGGTGCTCCTGGGCCAGCGCGCCGTCGGCGACCAACTGGGCCGGATCGCCGGCCCGGCGCGGGCGCACCTCGCGGGGCACCGGCCGCCCGGTGACCTGTTCGACCGCGTGAACGACCTCGGCCACGCTGCTGCCCACGCCGGAGCCCAGGTTGAAGATCGCGTGGGACCCCGGCTCGGCCACGGCGAGCGCCAGCACATGCGCCTCGGCCAGATCGGTGACGTGGATGTAGTCGCGCACGGCGGTGCCGTCCGGTGTCGGGTAGTCCGTGCCGAACAGCTGCAGCGGCGGACCGGAGCCGTCGACTGCCCGCAGCACATTGGGAATCAGGTGCGTCTCGACCGTGTGCCGCTCGCCGACCGGTCCGTGGGCACCGGCGACGTTGAAGTAACGCAGGCTGACGGCGGCGAAGTCGTGGGCCGCCGCATAGGAGGTCAGCATGAGGTCCACGGCGAGCTTGCTGGCCCCGTACGGATTCGTCGGTGCCGTGACCGCCCCGGAGGCAATGGGCACCGAAGTCGGATCGCCGTAGACGGCCGCCGTCGAGGAGAACACGATGCGGCGCACGCCATTCGTCCGCATCGCTTCGAGCAGGGCCAGCGATCCCGAGACGTTGTTGTGCCAGTAGAGCTCGGGCTTGGCGACCGATTCCCCGACGAGGGACTTGGCGGCGAAGTGCAGCACCGCGTCGAAGCCCTCCGCCAGCACCGGAGCCGCCTCAAAGATCGACGCTGCGACGAAACGAGCCCCGGCCGGCACCGCGTCGGCGTGTCCGGTCGAAAGGTCATCGAGAACGGTGACCTCGTGGTCGCGCTCGAGCAACACGCTCGCCACAACACTGCCGATGTAGCCCGCTCCGCCCGTCACCAGCAATCGCATGCGCTGGACCTTACGGGGGCCTACAGCGGGGTTACGTAGGCGCCACTGATGCCGCCGTCAACCAGGAACGAGGACGCGGTGATGAACGAGGAGTCGTCGCTGGCCAGGAAGGTCACGGCGGATGCGATCTCCTCCGGCTCGGCGAATCGGCCCAGCGGGATGTGCACCAGCCGGCGGGCCGCGCGCTCGGGATCCTTGGCGAACAGCTCCTGCAGCAGCGGCGTGTTGACCGGTCCCGGGCACAGCGCGTTGACCCGAATGCCTTCGCGGGCGAACTGCACCCCGAGCTCGCGACTCATCGCCAGCACTCCGCCCTTGCTGGCGGTGTAGGAGATCTGCGAGGTCGCCGATCCCATCACGGCGACGAAGGAGGCCGTGTTGATGATCGAGCCGCCGCCGCGGCGTTGCATGTGCTCGATGGCGTACTTGCAGCACAGATACACCGACGTCAGGTTGACCGTCTGCACCCGCTCCCACGCCTCGAGACCCGTGGTCAGGATCGAATCGTCCTCTGGCGGGGAGATTCCGGCGTTGTTGAAAGCGATGTCGAGTCCGCCGTACTCGTCGACCGCCCGCTGGAACAAGGCCTGGACCTGGCCCTCGTCGGTCACGTCAACGCAGACGTACAGGCCCTTGACCTCGTCGGCCGCCGCCTGACCGGCCTGGGCGTCGATGTCGGCGCACACCACACTGGCCCCTTCGGCGGCGAAGCGCCGGGCGGTGGCCAAGCCGATGCCGCTGCCCGCGCCGGTAACGACGGCGACCTTGCCGACCAGACGATCAGTCATGCGCTACTGCTCCTTCGTCGAGATGAAGACGTTCTTGGTTTCGGTGAAGGCGAACGGGGCGTCGGGCCCCAGTTCGCGCCCCAGACCGGAGGACTTGAATCCCCCGAACGGCGTCCAGTAACGCACCGAGGAGTGCGAGTTGACCGACAGGTTGCCGGCCTCGACGCCACGGCTGACCCGGATCGCCCGCCCGAGGTCGCGCGTCCAGATCGAGCCGGACAGCCCGAACTCGGAGTCGTTGGCGATGCGAATTGCCTCGGCTTCGTCCTCGAAGGCGACGACCGACACCACCGGGCCGAAGATCTCTTCGTGCAGGCTGCGGTCGGTCAGGTCGCGCGGGGCGAGCACGGTCGGCGGGAACCAGAACCCCTTGCCCTGCGGCGCGGATCCGCGAAAGGCGACCGGTGCATCGTCGGGCACGTAGGCGGCGACCCGGTCGCGGTGGGCCGCGCTGATCAGCGGCCCCATCTCGGCGGCGTCCTCTCCCGGGTCGGTGACCACCACGCCCTTCACCGCGGTCTCGAACAGTTCCATGAAACGCTCGTAGGCGCTGCGCTGCACCAGAATTCGCGACCGCGCGCAGCAGTCCTGGCCGGCGTTGTCGAACACCGCGTACGGGGCGGTGGCCGCGGCCTGCTCCAGGTCGGAGTCGGCGAAGATGATGTTCGCGCTCTTGCCGCCGAGTTCGAGGGTCACCGGCTTTATGTGCTGGGCGCAGCCGGCCATGATCGCGCGGCCGACCTCGGTCGAGCCGGTGAACACCACCTTGGCGACGTCGGGATGGTCGACGAAGCGTTGGCCGACCACGCTGCCCTTGCCGGGGAGGACCTGGAACACGTCCGGCGGCAGGCCGGCCTCCAGCGCCAGCTCGGCCAGTCGCAGGGCGGTCAGCGGCGTCATTTCCGCGGGCTTGAGCACAACGGTGTTGCCCGCAGCCAGGGCCGGCGCGAACCCCCACGACGCGATCGGCATCGGGAAGTTCCACGGCACGATCACCCCGATGACCCCGAGTGGCTCGTGGAAGGTCACGTCCAAACCGTCGGCGACCGGGATCTGCTGGCCGATCAGGCGCTCGGGGGCGCCGGAGTAGTAGGCGATCACGTCGCGGGCGTTACCGGCCTCCCAACGGGCGTTGCTGACGGTGTGACCGGAGTTGCGCACCTCGAGCTGGGCGAGGTTCTCGAGGTCGGCGTCGACAGCTTCGGCGAAGCGGCGCAATAGTCGGGACCGATCACCCGGGCTGACGTGGCGCCAGGTCGAAAAGGCTGCCCGCGAATGGGCAATCGCCGCGTCGGTGCCCGCTCGATCGAGCAGGTCGACCGTCGTGACGACTTCTTCGGTCGCCGGGTTGATGACGTCGTAGGTCGCGCTCATTTCCTCACATCCGCTCGAAGCTGCGTACGCGTTCCCAGTCGGTCACCGCACCGTCGAAGGCGGCGAGCTCGACCCGGGCATTGTTGACGTAGTGCGCCACCACGTCGACTCCGAACACGGCTCGGGCCAGCTCGCTCGACTCGAACAGGTCCGCCGCCTCACGCAACGTGGCCGGGACTCGAGGCGCGTCGGCGTCGTAGGCATTTCCGGCGAAGGCGGGCGCCAGTGGCAGCTGGCGTTCGATGCCGTCGAGCCCGGCCGCGATCATGGCCGCGACCGCGAGGTACGGGTTGACGTCCCCGCCCGGCACCCGGTTCTCGAAGCGCAGGCTCGAGCCGTGCCCGACCGTGCGCAACGCGCAGGTGCGGTTGTCGATGCCCCACATCACCGCGGTGGGCGCGAACGAACCGGGCTGATACCGCTTGTAGGAGTTGATGTTCGGTGCGAACAGCAGGCTCAGTTCGCGCAGCCCGGCCAGCTGGCCGGCCAGGAACTGCCGGAACACCTCCGACGTGCCGTGCTCGCCGTCACCGGCAAATACCGGGGTCCCGTCCTGCTCGCGGAGCGACAGGTGGATGTGGCACGAGTTGCCCTCGCGGGAGTCGTACTTGGCCATGAACGTCAGCGACGACCCGGCTTGGGCGGCGATCTCCTTGGCCCCGTTCTTGTAGATCGAATGGTTGTCGCAGGTGATCAAGGCCTCGTCGTAGCGAAACGCGATCTCGTGCTGGCCGAAGTTGCATTCGCCCTTCGCCGATTCGACCTGCATACCCGCGTCACGCATACCCAGGCGGATGGCCCGCAGGATCGGCTCGACCCGGCTCGTGCCCAGAATCGAGTAGTCCACGTTGAACTGGTTGGCCGGCGTGAGGGTCCGATAGCCGGCGTTGAAGGCTTGCTCGTATGACTCGTTGAACAGGATGAACTCGAGTTCGGTGCCGACGAACGCACTCCAGCCGCGCTCGGCCAGCCGATCGAGTTGCCGACGCAGGATCTGCCGCGGCGACTCCGCGACCGGTGCCCCGTCGAGCCAGTTGATGTCGGCGATCAGCAGCGCCGTGCCGGGAAGCCAAGGGATTCGGCGCAGGGTGTCCAGGTCGGGCGCCATGACGAAGTCGCCATAACCGCGCTCCCAGGAGGAGATGGAATAGCCGTCGACGGTGTTCATCTCTACGTCTACGGCCAGCAGGTAGTTGCAGCCCTCGGTGCCGTGCGCAAGCGTGTCGTTGAGGAAGAACCGGGCGTCGAGGCGTTTGCCCTGCAGCCGCCCCTGCATGTCGACGATCGCCACCACGACCGTGTCGATCTCTCCGCGCTCGACGGCGTCACGCAGCTGCGCGACGCTCATCCGGGTCTCAGTCATGCGCTGACCACCTCTCGATCAGAAGGTTCGTCGACCGTACCTTCCACTGCGCCGCGTCGATAGGGCGGTCAGCTCAGGAAGCCGCGAATGAGTGCCGCGGTCCCGTCGACATGTTCCTCCATCGTCACCCGCGCCCGCTCGGACTGCCCAGCCAGAATCGCATCGATGATCTCCGCGTGCTGCCGATCGGAGTGCGCGATGTTGGCCGCGATCACCGGAATGGCACGCAGCAGCGAGTCCAATCGCAGCTGGGCGTCAGCCACCACGGCGGTCACCGAGGCACTCCCGCTGGCCGCGGCAATTGCCATATGGAGCCGGGAATCGGCCAGTCGACGAGCCGCGGCCGAGCCGCTGGAGGCGGCCCGCAGGCAGCGGTGCAGCGTGGCCCGATCGGCCGCGGTCAACGTGCGACCGGCGGCCAGGGCCGCCGCTCCTGGCTCGACGACTCGGCGCAGATCGAGCGCGTCGTCGATGTCGGGAAGTTCATCGCCGCTATGGGCGCGGGCGATAACCGACGGCGCCACCACGAACGTCCCGCCTCCGCGTCCACGCCGTGACTCGACCAGGCCGGCCGCCCGCAGACCCTTGATCGCCTCGCGCAGGGTCACCCGACTAACGCCGAAGCGGTCGGCCAACTCCCGCTCGGGTGGCAGCCGGTCACCGTCGACCAACACGCCGAGTCGGATGCTCTGGGCCAACCGTTCGACCGTCACCTCGAAGGCATTGCGCACGGGCACCGGAGCAAAGACCGCACGCGCCCACAACTCCTCGACGTCGCCGTCGCGGGCCCGGGCCGTCACGTCGACTCGCAGGCGGCGACGAAGCCGGCGAACAATCGCGCGCCGTCGTGCACCTCGGGATGCCACTGCACGCCGACGGTCCAGTCCGGACCGGCCGTTTCGACTCCCTCGATGAGTCCGTCATCGGCCCACGCGGTGGCTCGCAGCCCGGCACCGAGACGATCGACGGCCTGGTGGTGGTAGGTCGCAACTGACGTCCGCTCGCCCAACAGTTGTCCCAGCCGCGATCCGGCTTGCAGGCGTACGTCGTGGCGACCGTGGACGCCGACGACCGGGCAATGCCGGTCCGAGCCGACGAGGTCGGGCACGTGCTGCACCAGCGAACCACCCAGCGCGGCGTTGAGCACCTGGATGCCACGGCACACGCCGAGGACGGGCAGGTTACGAGAAAGTGCCTGTTTGGTAAGGGAAATTTCCCAGGCGTCCCGCTCGTGGTCGGCCGGCCCGGTCGGATCGAGCCGAGACTGGCCGTAACATGCGGGATCGACGTCCGAGCCGCCGGCGAGCAACAGTCCGTCCAGGGCATCGAGCACCCGAGCGGCCGCCGACTCCAGATCCCCGCGCGGCGCGGGCAGCAACAGGGCGACCCCTCCCGCCTGCTGCACGGCCAGCGAGTAGCTGGCCGGGAGGAGGTCAGCCGCCTCGTCCCACACACCCCAGCGGGCCGCTTCGCGGTACGCGGTCAGACCGATCCGGGCCGGGGGCATACCGCAAATCGTACGACGCGCCCAACGTAAAAGGTCTGTGCACTAGACCGTTGGCCTCCGCCGGGCTTAGCATCCCCAAATCCACCTCATGCGAGGAGTTGCAGTGGCCGACACGGTTAATCTCAGCGCCGACGAACAGCGACTAGCCGAACTCGGGTACAAGCAGGAGCTCAACCGCTCCTGGTCCGGGTTCTCGAACTTCGCGATCTCGTTCTCGATCATCTCGATCCTGGCCGGCTGTTTCACCAGCTTCGGCCTGGGGTGGAACAACGGCGGCTCGGCCGCGATCGCTTGGGGCTGGCCGGTCATCTCGGTCTTCATCCTGGTCATCGGGCTATGCATGTCCGAGTTGGTGTCGGCATTCCCGACCTCCGGCGGCATCTACTGGTGGGCGTCCAAGCTCGGCGGGCCCAAGGCCGGCTACTACACCGGCTGGCTGAACCTGATCGGCCTACTGGCCATCGTCGCTTCGGTGGCCTACGGGTGCGCGACCTTCTTCGACGGGACCATCGGCTTCTTCGACAGCAGCTACACCGCCGGCAATCTGGACCGCGTCTTCCTGTACTTCATCGTCGTCCTGCTGCTCGCTTCTCTGATCAACATCTTCTCCAGCCACTTGTTGGCGATCTTGAACAACGTTTCCGTCTGGTGGCACGTCTTCGGCGCGGCGGCCGTCGTCCTGATCCTCATCTTCGGGCTGAAGAGCGGTGCCCACCACGCGTCCGTGCACGACGTCTTCACCAGCACCGTCAACAACACCGGGTTCTTCGGTGGCAAGACCAGCGGCGCGGGATTCATCCTCTACGTGCTGCCGCTGTCGGCGATTCTGACCCAGTACACGATCACCGGCTACGACGCCTCCGCCCACCTGTCCGAGGAGACCAAGAGCGCGGCCAATTCTGCCGCCAAGGGCATCTGGCGTTCGATCTTCTACTCAGGCATCGGCGGCTGGATCCTGCTGCTGTCCTTCCTCTTCGCGGTCCAGGACAACTCGGCCGTCGGCGGCAACGTTCAGAACATCTTCCACCAGGCCTTGACATCAAACGTCGGTGGCGTGGTCATGGTGATCTCCACCGCTGGGCAGTTCTTCTGCACGGTCGCCTGCATGACCAGCACGACACGCATGCTGTTCGCCTTCAGCCGCGACGGCGCCGTTCCGGGCGGCAAGTACTGGTCGCACCTGAATGCCAATCGGGTTCCGGTATACGGCGTGATCGTCTCGGCCGTGATAGCCCTCATCCTGACCCTGCCGGCATTGGTCAAGGTGGACATCGGCGGCGCGCCCGTTCCGGTGGCGTTCTTCGCCGTGGTGTCTATCGGCGTCATCGGTCTCTACGTGGCCTTCGCCATTCCCATCTACTACCGATGGAAGGCCGGCTCGAACTTCACGCCGGGCGGGTGGACCCTCGGTGCCAAGTACAAGTGGATGTGCATTGTCGCGATCATCGAGATCGTGATCACCTCGATCGTCGCGATGCTGCCGACCTCGATCGGGGGTACGCCGTGGTACAGCGGGTTCGCCTGGAAGTACGTCAACTACGCGATCCTGGTCGTCCCGGGGGCGTTGATCCTGCTCTGGATCTACTGGCACCTGTCGGTCAAGAACTGGTTCACCGGACCGAAGACGACCATTGACCTACCGGCGGGCGTCTCGAGTTCGGACGAGCTGGAGATCGAGCACGAGCAGGGCGCTCACCACCGCGGAGCGCACTCGGCCGACTAGTTGGCCGGCGCGGCTCCGGCAGTGGCCGGAGCGGTGATCAGTTCGTGGATGAAGCGCATCTTCTCCAGCGCCGCCGGGGCGAGTACGAACGGGTAGAGGTCCGCGTGGCCCATTGAACGGTTGATCATGTTCAGCGACCATGACAACGGCAGCCACAGTTCGATGATGCGCTCGAATCCGGCGCCACCGGCGTTCGGCTGGCTGGCGGTAACTCCAGCCGGAGCGAGCCCGAAGGCGGCGGCGGTGTCCAAGGCATCGCGGATGTGCAAGTAGTGCGCAAACGTCTCGGCCCAATCCTCAGCCGGATGCATCGTGGCGTAGGCGGAGATGTAGTTGGCCGGCCAGTCCGGCGGCGGGCCCTGCGAGTAGTGCCGGTCCAGAGCTTGCTGATAGTCCGCGTCCGGATCCCCGAACAGCTCTTCGAAGCGGGCCCGGGCCGGGCCATGCTCGGCCAGCCGGCCGAAGTAGTAGTGGCCGGTCTCATGACGGAAGTGACCGAGCAGGGTCCGATAGGGCTCATCCATCGACAGGCGCAATTGCTCGCGGTGCACGTCGTCGCTCTCGGCCAGGTCCAGGGTGATGACCCCCTCGTCGTGGCCGGTGACCACCTGCGTCTGGGTGCTGGAGAGCAGGTCGAAGCACAGGCCGGTACCCGGGTCCTGATCCCGCCCGATGATCGGCAGCTCGAGTTCGCGCAACTCCATGACCAGACGGCGCTTGGCCGACTCGGCCTCGGCGAACTCCGGCAATCCGACCAGGTCGTGGTCGGAGGGGCGGGTCCGGGTCAGGGCGCAGCTCTGACACAGGGGGTTTGCGGAGAACTCCGGCACCAGCCAGTTGCATTCGGCGAGGGTCAGGTTCGCGCAGCGGCGCCGGCGTGGCCCGCTGAGCGTGAACAGGTCCGGCCCGACGAGGGCGAAGGCTCGGGTATCGGGATCAAAGCCGAGGAAGCTCAAGCAGTTCAGACATTGGGAGTTCTCAAAGGCCAGCTGCTGCCCGCAGTTCGGGCAGGTGAAATCACGCACGTCGTTCTCTCCTGATGTTGGCGACAAGCACCAGCATGCCCATCTCGGACCAGCTTCATGCACCACCGTCGTTTGACGATGGCAGGGGCTGGGTACTCGACAGTGTGCCTGGAACGCAGACAGAGCGCTCCGGGGCACCTAGGAAAGGGCAGATGATGAGCGCATTGGACAAGGCAAAGAACGCGGTCGAGGACGCCGAGGGCAAGGCCAAAGAGGCTCTCGGCCGCGTGAGCGGGGACAAGGCCACCGAGAACGAGGGCCGCGCCGATCAGGCCAAGTCCGACCTCAAGGGCGCCGGCGAGAAGGTCAAGGACGCCTTCAAGCACTGATCCATCGCCGACGCCGGACTAGCGGGTGCAGGCTCCGGCCAGGAACAGCCCGACGGCATAACGGGTGGCGTCCTCGAGCTCGGCTCGACTGGGGTTTCGCCCCATCACAATGGCTCGTACCGACCCACTCACGACCATGTTCATGAAGACGATCGCGGCCTTGGCCGGCTCGGCCAGACCGAGCCGGCCGGCCTGCGTCTCCCGCTCGAGCAGGGCGGCCAGGAACTCCACCGTGGGACGCGCGGCCAGCTCGTAGGAGTCGGTGAAGATCTCCGGGAAGCGATAGGACTCGGTGTTGATGATGCGCTGGAGCTTGAGGCCGTTCGGCGTTCGGACCAGGTCGATGCGCAGCATCGCGATCGCGATCAAGGTCTGTTCGAGGTCTCCCGTGTCGGTGGCCTCGATCTGCTCCTGAGTCACCGTGAAGCGATCGATGGCCAGTCGCACCGCGGCGTGAAAGAGCGACGCCTTGTCCGGATAACGCGCGTAGAGCGTGCGCTTGGTCATGCCGACCGTGCGCGCGATCGCGTCGATCGTCGTCTGTTCGAAGCCGAGGTCGAGAAAGAGGTCGAGGGCGGTGTCCAGCAGCGCGATGTCGCGGGCCTGGGCCTGATCGCGGGTCGGTCGGCCCAGCTTCGGCCGATAGGCCGTGCTCAGCTGCTCCATCGAACCTCCCACGGGCAAAAGCTTGCCAGAACGTCGTCCACGATTAATGATACGGGCAGGGTTTCATTAACTCGCGGGCGAAGGAGATCGACATGGGTGCGGCAGTCGACAAACTAACAGCGCAGGTCACCGACAAGGATCGCTTCGACTACTCGGCCGCCGAGGTCGCCTCGCTGCAGCTCGAGGCGATGAACGAGCGCTTCCAGGAGCAGAAGGACCTGATGAAGCTGCTCGGCCTGCGCGCCCGCGGGGCGGGGATCACCACGATCGCCTCGATCGAGGATGCGGTCTCCCTGTTGCTGCCGCACACGGCTTACAAGAGCTACCCCGAGAGCTATCTGAGCGGACAGAAATGGGACAAGCTCACCAAGTGGCTGGAGACTGTCTCCACTCACCCGATCACGGGTCTCGACACGTCCGACATCACTGATATCGACGACTGGATCAACCGCCTGCAGGCGCTGGGTCACTACGTCACCTGCTCGAGCGGCACGTCGGGCAAGTCGGCGATGCTGGTCGGTTCGACCAAGGACATCGAGTGGTCTCAAGTCGATACCGTCGCGGTCTTCGAGTGGGGATCGGGCGTGAAGCCGAATCAGGATCGCCTGATGGCCGGCACCGGAGCCGTCGCGATGGTGCCGCGGAACATCAAGATCGGGCAGGCCCAGTTCGCCGCCTTCGGCGATCCGGATGCGCCCCGGTGGACCTATCCGGTGCCGCCGATCACGGTCGGGATGCTCACTCGGCAGATCGTCATGCGCAAGAAGATTGCCGACGGGACCGCGCGCCCGGATGAGATCGCCGAGTTCGAACGAACGGCTCGCGAGCGCCAGCAGCTCGTGGAGTCAGCCGTGGGTCTGACCGCCGAGTTCTTCATCGCCAACCGCGACAAGCTGATGATGATCGGGGGCATGTGGACCAGCCTGTACGAGGTGGCCACCGCCATTCGGGAGCGTGGATACAGCGCCAAGGATTTCAACCCGGACAACTGCATGTACATCGGCGGCGGTCTGAAGGGGTCGGTGCTGCCGGCGGACTACCAGCAGTTCGTCTACGAGACCTTCAACATCCCCGACGGTCGGCACTTCCAGATGTATTCCATGCAGGAGATCAACTCCGGGATGCCCAAATGCAGCGACGTCGGTCGCTATCACGTCCCACCATGGCTGATTCCCATCGTGCTCGATCCCGAAGGCGACCACGCTCTGCCCCACAACTACGACGGTGAGGTGACCGGCCGGGCCGGGTTCGTCGACGTCTCCGTCGACGGCCGTTGGGGCGGGGTGATTTCCGGCGATCAGATCACGCTCAGCTACGCGCCTTGCCCGCACTGCGGCAACCGCGGACCGTCCATCCAGGACAACGTGGCCCGCATCAAGGACCTCGTGGGCGATGACAAGATCGGATGTTCGGGAACCGTCGATGCCTACGTGCGGGGCGTGTCATGACCGCTCTGTTGAACCCGCCGGTCACCGAACCGGGCGACACCGTGATCTCGGCTCCGTTCTTCTACCGCGGCGAGGTCGTCGAGGGCACCGACGAGCTGCATCGCTCGCGCGACCTCGGCGTGGCGTTCCGGACTCCGCGCATCGAGTTCGACAAGGCGGTGCCCGCCCGCACCGAGGTGCCGCCACTGCTCAACGTGCCGTTGGCCGAGATCATCGACTTCCTGGCCGAGACGGGACTACGGCTGGGCGCTCGCGACAACGTCTACGTCCAGGAATGCTTCGACCGGATGACGTCGACCCACGTGCTGCCACGCAACATGCTGGAGTCGGTGAGCAAGCACGCCGTCGCGCAGCTCGACAAGCGGGCGCTGTGGGCCCATGTCGAGCAGAACTTCCCCGACCCGAAGGCGCTGGACGGTTGGGTGCCCAAACGCGACTTCGAGGGCCGCAAGAGTTTCGTGCGCGCGTTCGGCCCGCGCCTGATCCACGTGCTCCCCGGCAACTCCCCCGGGGTCTCGGTCCAATCCGTGGCCCAAGGCGCGATGGTCAAGGCCGTGAATCTGTTCAAGATGTCCTCTTCGGATCCGTTCTTCATGGTCGCCGTACTGCGCACCATGGCCGACATCGATCCCAACCACCCGGTCGTGCGATCGATGTCGGCGGTCTACTGGCGCGGCGGCGACGCCACGGTCGAGAACGTGCTCTACCGACCGCAGTACTTCGACAAGATCGTCGCCTGGGGCGGCGGCGACGCGATCAACAACGTGATCAAGTACCTCGGCCCCGGCTTCCAGCTCGTCTCCTTCGACCCCAAGACGTCGATCTCGATGATCGGCCGCGAGGCCTTCGCCTCGCCGGAGACGATCGAGTTGACCGCCGAGCTGACCGCAAGTGATGTCATGGCCCTCAATCAGGAGGCGTGCGTTGCCAGCCGGTTCCAGTTCGTCGAGGGCACCCAGGAGCAGGTCGACCAGTTCGCGGAGAAGTTGCAGGAGCGCATCGAGGTGCGGGCGATCCAGTCCGGCGACGCCCGTCCGCCAGCCCGTGATCTCAAGGAGGAGATCGAAGCGCTGATGATGATGGACGACGAATACGGTGTGTGGGGCAAGCCCGACGGCCTGGGCGTAGTGATCCGCTCCGACGAACCGGTGGACTTCCATCCGACCAGCAAGACGGCGAACGTGGTGCGGGTGGACTCACTCGACGACGCGGTCAAGTGGATCAACGTCGCGACCCAGACGGTGGGTTTCTATCCCTTCGACCGAATGGCCGACTACCGCGACCGGATCGCCAGCGGCGGCGCCCAGCGAATCACCCACCTGGGCGACTGCGGGCCGAGCACGATCGGCAACCCGCATGATGCGATGTACACGATGCACCGCTTCGTCAACTGGATCGCCCACGAGGACGGCATCGACCCGACGGGTGCTTAGGTCGACAGCGCCAGGCCGGCACTGACCCGCAGAGTTTCACCGGTGATGAAGCGGGCCTGCGCCGAGCACAGGTACAACATGGCCTCGACGATGTCGGCTTCGGTCCCGTCCAAGGGCAGGATCTGCCGCGCCTTCACGGCCGAGAGGGTCTGCGGTGCCAGTTCGGCCCGAATGGTGTCGGTGAGGTGCAGCCCGGGAGCGATGGCGTTGACGCGGATGCCGTCTGCGCCGAGGTCGTGCGCGAAGGACATGGTGAGACCGCGCACGGTGAACTTCGAGACGCCGTAGGCGGAGATGGCCTGGTAGGCGGCGCTCGAGGAGATGTTGAGGACGCATGCGCCGGGTCGCCCGGCCATTGCCGGACGGGCGGCCAGGGTGCAGATGATCGGGCCCATCACGTTCACGTCGAACAGGCGCCGGACCTGGGCCACTCCCAGTTCGGAGATCGATTTGTTGTAGGCCGCAGAGTGCAACCCGGCATTGTTGATGAGAATGTCGATTCCGCCGAAGCGATCGACCGCGTCCTTGACCAGCGCGTGGACCTGCTCCTCGTCGGCGACATCGCAGGTCGCGGCGAAGGCGTTCGCGCCGTCGGCTCGCAGCTGGGCGGCGGCGGCCGCGGCGGCGTCGGCATCGATGTCGGCGATGACGACGTGCGCCCCGCGCTGGGCCAGGGCGACGCCGAAGGCCTGGCCGAAGCCGCGCCCAGCACCGGTGATCACGGCGACCCGATCAGCGAACCCCGACTCCGACATACGCCCTCACCTCGATCGCTAGTGTGTCAGTTGACGCGGCAGGTCCCAACCACGGAGGCGACCCTTTCAATGACGAAACGCAGCGCGGAAGACACCCTGGCCATTCAGGCCGTCGTGACGGCCTACGGCCACGCGATCGACGATCGCGACTGGCAGGCGTTCAGCGACCTGATCACCGACGACGCCGTCATCGACTACCGCAACCACGACGAGGATCCGCCGACGGGCGCGGGACCGTTCCGCGGGCGGGCCGCGATTCTGACCGCCGTGAGCGAAACCCTCCTCGACGCCCACCCCGTCCAGCACATCCTGGTCGCACAGCTCATCGACGACCTCAGTGACGACGAGGTGCTGGTGCGGGCCAAGGCCCTCATCCCCATCGGTGGGCTGAAGGTGGCCGATGTGGCCTACCGAATCACCGTCGTCCGCACGCCCGATGGCTGGCGGCTGCAGGATCTCAAGATCCGGATGTATCCCCGGCCAGCTGTCAGCGCGGCGGGATAAGGACTGCCCGCCCCGGGAATCCCGGCGGGAAGCAGGTCGGTCGTTATGACGACGGGCCTGAGTCGTCCGGCTCCGAGGTAATCGGCAGATCCGGTTGGGCTGATGTTCAAGACTTGTGCTGCTGGAGAAGGAGCACACTGAATCGCATGCCTATTGCCGCTGCCCGAACCCTCGTTGGGGGTTAGTCATCCTGGCCTCCCTGTCGCCGGCCCGCCGCCGCCTCGTCTACGCCCTCGTCGGGTTAGGGGTCGTGGCGGTGGCTGTCACGGTCACGCTGGTGCTGACCGTCGTGGTCACTCGACCCACCGCCAAGGCGGTCAACCAGGACGTGGCTGGGCCGGTGATGTTGGTGCCCGGCTACGGCGGCTCTACCGAGAGCCTGGCGCCGCTGGCTGCTTACCTGAGGGCGAGGGGCAGGGACGTCACGGTGGTGTCCGTGCCCGGCTCGGGCGAGGGCGACCTGAACGTGCAGGCCAAGGCGTTGTCCGCCGCGGTCAACGCCGCCCGAGCTCGAACAAACGCGAAATCGGTCGACGTGGTCGGCTATTCGGCCGGCGGCGTCGTCGCCCGACTGTGGGTACGCAACGACGGTGGGGCTTCCATCGCCCGACGGGTGATCACGCTCGGATCCCCGCACCACGGAACCACCTTGGCCGAGTTGGCCGATTCGTTGGGACCGAGTGCTTGCCCGGTGGCCTGCCAGCAGCTGACCCCGAGCAGTTCGCTCTTGGCCGGGCTGAACGCCGGCGACGAGACGCCCGCTGGCCCGACCTACGTTTCGCTGTGGACGACGGCGGATGACGTGGTGTTGCCGCCGGATTCCGCGTCGTTGGCCGGGGCGATGAACCTGACCGTACAGAGCGTGTGCGCCAGTGATCAGGTCAAGCACACTGGGCTGCCATCCGATCCGGTAGTCCAGGCGATCGTCGCCCGCGAACTCGGCTCCGGCCCGCCGGTAGCCCCGGTCGGGATCGGTTGCGTCAGCTCTTGATGTCCTTGCTCGCGAAGTTGGCCCACGCGGCAGCCAGGAACACGAGCACGTAGACGAGTTGCAACAAGACGCCGCGTTCGACATTGCGCCACAGGATCGGATCTCGGAACAGGTCGACGAAGGACAACCAGTACCGCGTAGGTAGGTAGGGCTTGATGCTGCGCGCGGCGTCCAAGGTCAGCAGCAGTGACGACCCGATGAGAAACGCCAGCGCGCCCAACGTGGCCGACAGGGGCGAGTCGGTCATCGTCGAGAGCAGCATCGCCAGCGTGGCGACGCCGAGCATGGACAGCGCCACGTAGGCGATGGCGAGGACGGTGCGCAGGGCAATCTGGCTCGGGCTCAGGGTCGAGCCCGACACGCTCGCCACCGACGTCGCCGCGGTCAACGGTTGGTGGCCCAGTAGCGCTCGGCCGACGACGTACCCGGTGCCGGCCACGAGCACGACGGCCACGCCGACGAAGGTGAAGATGCTGACCAGCTTGGCCACCAGCAGCCGAGAGCGGCCGACCGGACGGGTCAACAGGTAGCGCAACGTACCGCCCTGGGCTTCGCCGGCGATCGAATCGCCGGCGATGACCGCGACCGCCATCGGCAGGAACAGCGGCAAGACGATGGCCAGCGCGGCCACCGAGAACAGCGAGCCGTTGGCCAGCACGGCGGACAGGAAGGCGGGGCCCTGACCGGGCCGCGGACCCAGATGGGTCACAGCGAGCAGGACGGCCACTACGGTCGGCAGGGCGTCGAGCAGGATCAGCGTCAGCCACGTCCGGGGTCGGCGGGCGAGTTTGCGCAGCTCTACGGCGATCACGGCCGGCGATCCGATCCGGGTTCGGTGCGGGCCAGGATGACCTGCTCGAGGGAATGCCGTTCGGGGCCGAGTTCGTCGACGGGCACGCCGGCCCGCACGAGCAGCTCGTTGACGTCGGCGGTCGGGCCACCATCGACGACGAGGCGATTGCCGTCCCGCGCGCGCAGCCGGCCGTTGAGCGCGGCGACGGCGGCAGCTGGCTCTCTGGTTATCACGATCGTCATCCCGGTCGGTTCCTGCAGGTTGGCCAGCGAGTCCTGGATGACCAACCGGCCACGGTCGAGCACTCCGACTCGGGTGCACATCTGCTCGATCTCGGCCAGCAGGTGACTGGACAGAAAGACGGTCGTCCCGGCTCGGTTCAGTCTGAGCAGCAGTTCGCGGATCTCGCGGATCCCTTGGGGGTCCAACCCGTTCGTCGGTTCATCGAGCACGAGGAGCTCGGGGCGTTGCAGCAGGGCCGCGGCCAGCCCGAGCCGTTGTCGCATGCCGAGGGAGAACGCCTTGACCGGCTTGCGGCCGGTGCCGGTCAGGCCCACTTCCTCGAGCGCGTCCTCGATGCGTTTGGACCGGGTGCGTCGGTCGGCGTGCGGGCCGCTGGCGTCCAGCAGCCGCAGGTTGGTGCGGGCATCGAGATGGCCGTAGGCGCCCGGACCCTCGATCAGGCTGCCGACGCGCGGGAGCACCTGATGGGCTCGCTTGGGCATGGCCTCGCCGAGCAGCTCGACGGTTCCCGAGGTGGCCAGGATGAGTCCGAGCATCATCCGCACGGTGGTCGTCTTGCCCGAGCCGTTCGCGCCCAGGAATCCGTAGACATCGCCTGGCTGCACGTCGAGGTCGACCGAATCGACGGCCGTCACCGACCCGAATCTCTTGGTCAGCCCATTGGTCCGGATCATCGGGGTCCAGGTCCGTCGGGCAGTTCGGTGGCGGCTTGAGTCAGGGTCGAAGCCGCGACTGTCCCGACGAGCAGCCAGGCCGATCCGTTGCCCCTGGTCGCGGTGAGCAGCACGTTCACCGGACCCACCGTCAGCGTGGTTCCAGCCGTCGTACTCTCGGCACCGACGGCCGCTGACAGTTCGCGGGTGAAGCTGCCCGCCAGCCGGGGTGACAGCGGCAAGGCGATCAGCAAGGTCACGCCGCGGCCGTAACTGCCGACACCGCCGACGCGGACGGCGGGTTGGCGATCCAGTCCGGCGAGCGTGGCCGGCGGCCGGCCTCGACCGAACTGGTCGAGCGCGGCGACGATGTCGGAGTTCTGGTTGGTGACGATCTTGGCCCCACTCGGCGGCGTGAAGGCGATCGTCTGGCTCGACGGGGTCGAAGTCGACAGGTCGAGCAGGATCGAGGAGAGCACGGCCGCCGACGAATCACGCGCATAGACATCGACTTGCAGGGCCAACCCGGAGGAGGGCAGCGCCCAGACGTCCACGTGCGAGATGGTCGTCCGTGGGTCGTTCGGAGTCAGGCGGAGCCCGGCGGCCTGGTGGCCGGCGATCCGCCGGTCAGCGAGCCGACTTACCTCATCGGGCTGGGCCTGGGACAACAGCCGACGGCCAAGGGTCGGAGCAAGCAGGTCATCCGCGCGGGGTAGCCGGATACCGGTATCGGCGCTCGTGTCCCGCGTCGCCGTGTTCGCCTCGTAGTTCCACAACCAGGTTCCGTTGGCGTCGCGATGGCGATCCTGCTCGCCGCTGAGTGAGAGCGAATCGACCCGCCATTGATCCGGGCCCCGCCACCAGGCCCGCAGCTGGGTGGTACCGCCGAACAGGTCGGCGATCGAGTTGAACTGATCGGTGACCGGCAGCGCCAGGCCACCGGTCGCTTCGCCGTACCCGGAGAACGGCACGTCGGCTGAGGATTGGACTTCGGCCAGGAGCTGGTCGGCCGTGGTCGCGCTGCGCCCGGCGGGTAGGTGAGCCACCACCGAGGGCAGGGCGAGCAGGACGGCCACCAGGGCGGCGACCACAATCCAGCGTCGCCCGCGCGTCATGCTTCACGGTACGTCGCCCACCCCCACCCGGTTCATTACGAACTGATGTGAACTAGCAGGGGTGCCGCAATCCAACGGCGCGTCGGCGTAGGTTGCCGATATGGGCTTCACCCGGCTCGGCCCGCTGCCGGGTATCCGTCACTCGTCGCTCGAACGCGCCTGACGTGCGGGTCCTGCTCACCGGCGGCGCGGGCTTCATCGGCCGGGCCGTCCTGACGCAGCTGCTCGAACACGATCACGAGGTTCGGGTCCTGGACTCGTTACGGCCCGACGTCCACGGCGATGTTCGGCCGAGCCTGCCGGCCGAACTTGTCGTGGCCGACGTGCGCGATCCGGAAGCGGTGCAACGGGCACTGGACGGCGTCGAGGGCGTCTGCCATCTTGCCGCGAAGGTCGGCCTGGGCGTCGACGTCCAGGACCTGCCCGACTACGCCGACTCCAACGACCACGGCACGGCTGTAGTGCTCGCGGCGATGGCTCGGGTGGGGGTCACGCGGCTGGTTCTGGCCGCATCGATGGTCGCGTACGGCGAAGGCCTCGGCCGGTGCCCCGAGCACGGACCGGTCCGTCCGGGGCCGCGAATCGTTGACGAGCTGGCCGCGGGATATTTCGAGCCGCCGTGCCCGCAGTGCGGACGTCCGCTGGAACCCGAACTCGTCGACGAGGACGTGCCGGTCGACCCGCGCAATGCCTACGCGGCCAGCAAGGTGGCTCAGGAACATTTGGCGGCGGCCTGGGCGCGATCGGTGGGAGGATCCGCGGCCGCGATGCGCTACCACAACGTCTACGGACCGGGGATGCCGCGAGACACGCCCTATGCCGGGGTCGCGGCGATCTTCTTGTCGAGCCTGCGGGCCGGTCGGGCGCCACGGGTCTTCGAAGATGGCGGGCAGCGGCGCGACTTCGTCCATGTGCGCGATGTGGCCGCCGCGACGGTCGCCGCGCTGGAGCAGCACCGGGAGGGAGTGCGCATCTTCAACGTGGGTTCCGGGACGGTGCGCACGGTCGGCGACATGGCCCGGGCGATGACCGACGCGGTGGGTGGTCCCGAGGTAGAGGTGACCGGGGAGTTCCGGCTCGGCGACGTACGGCACATCACGGCGGACTCGAGCCGGCTCAGGAACGAGTTCGGCTGGCGGCCGGCGGTCGCGTTCGCCGACGGAATCGTCGAAGTCGTGGACCAGTCGTAGTCCGAAGCCGCCCGCGAGCTAGGCCACGATCGGCAACCGGACCACGAAGGAACAGCCGCCGTGGACGTTGCGCACATCGACGATTCCGCCGTGCGCTTCGACGATTCCCCGCGTGATCGCCAGGCCGAGTCCGGCCCCGACCGAACCGTCCGGTGGCGGCGTCCGAGCGGCTTCACCGCGAAAGCCCACGTCGA
The DNA here is from genome assembly GCA_963828015.1 of uncultured Actinomycetes bacterium. GTDB lineage: Bacteria > Actinomycetota > Actinomycetes > Mycobacteriales > Jatrophihabitantaceae > CAVPUA01. The sequence continues at coordinate 1,244,359 of CAWHCD010000004.1, read as the reverse complement.
AGACCCGTTCGAGCTCACCGACGGGGATGCCGCCGCATTCGTCGCGCACGACCACCTGAGCCGATCCGTCGACCGCGTGAACCGTGATGTCCACGAGCCCGTCGGCGCGGGTGTGCCGAATGGCGTTCGCAACCAGGTTGGTCAGCGCCCGGTTCAGCTCGCGACCGTTGCCGGCCACCATGGCCGCTCCCGACGTTCGTCCCGAGAGGCGCACATGATGGGCGTTGGCCAACGGGTCGAGCGCGGAGATGCAGTCCGACACCAGATCGTCGAGGGCCACGTGCTCGGTCTTGATCCCGATGTTGCCGGCCTGGATCCGGGACAGTTCGAAGAGGTCGTCGACCATCCGCGACAGGCGCTCGACCGAGAGGTGGATCTGTTTGTAGTAGAGCTCGGGCGACTCGCTGACCCCGTCCTCGAGCGCCTCGGACATCGCGCGCAGGCTGGCCAGCGGCGTGCGCAGGTCATGACTGACCCAGGCGACCAACTCACGACGCGAGGATTCAAGGGCGCGTTCTCGTTCGCGCGAGGCGGCCAGGTTGCGGGCCGTGTCGGCGAGTTCGCGACGCATGCCGTCGAGTTCGGCACTCATCCGCCGGCCATCGACGGCTGGAATCCGGCCCTCGGCCAGATCGGTGACCGCGAGCATGACCGCCCGGTTCTCGCTGGCCAGCCGTCGACCGGCCTGGGCGGCGAAGGCGCAGGCGACGAACCCGGCGGCGAGCGCCACCAGGATCGTCCGGGCCTGGTAGTTCCCGGGAAGGGCCATCGCCCGCACGCTGCCCAGGACCGCGGCCACCGCGCTCACCGTTCCGGTGATGGCCACCGAGGCCAGCAACCAGCCCAGTGATCGGCGGTGCACCGGATAGGTCACGAGCCAGGCGAGAAGGCCGCCGCCCAGAGCCCATACCAGGGCGATGAAAGCCCCCCAGAGTGTCGGGTCCATCAGGCTTCCAATCGGTAGCCGATGCCCCACACGGTTTGGATCAACGTGGGGCGGGTGGGGTCGTCCTCGACCTTCTCGCGCAGACGACGGACGTGGACGGTGACCGTCGACTGGTCACCGAAGGTCCAGCCCCAGACCTCACTCATCAGCTGCTCGCGGTTGAAGGCCCGGCCGGGATGGGTCATGAGGTAGGTGAGCAGGTCGAGTTCGCGAACCGTCAACGCCAGCTCCTCGCCGTCGCGAGTGGCCCGCCGCGCAGCTGGATCCACCGTTATCTTGCCGGCATGCAGGATGCCCGGCGAGGGCTCCCGCGGCGCGCTCGAGCGGCGCAACACCGATTCGATCCGCAATACCAACTCCCGCGGTGAGAACGGCTTGGTGACGTAGTCGTCGGCCCCGACCTCCAACCCGGCGATTCGGTCCTCGACCTCGCCGAGCGCGGTCAACATGATGATGGGCAGCTCGGGATACTCGGCCCGCACGCGCCGACAGACTTCCAGCCCGTCGATCTCGGGCAGCATGACGTCCAGCACGATCAAGTCCGGCGCGGCCACGGCCAGCTGTGCGAGGGCCGATCGTCCATCCCTGGAACGGGTCCCGACGTAACCGGCGCGGATGAGGTAGCCGAGCACGACGTCCGCGAGCGCGTCGTCGTCATCGACGACCTGGATAGTGGCCACATGAGGAGTCTATGGACCGGAACCGCCTGACCGGCCTAGTTCACTAGTCCGTAAGACCCATTTGGCATCGGTCGCCTTAGGTTCAGAAGGGTGACTCCCGTGAGCGTGGACATCGTCCTACCGTGCCTGGACGAGTCCGCCGCATTGCCTTGGGTGCTGGCCCGAATCCCATCCGATGCCCGGGCCATCGTGGTCGACAACGGATCGAGCGACGGTTCGGCCGACGTCGCGCGGATGCTCGGTGCGCAGGTGGTGAGGTGTGAGCAGCGCGGCTACGGGGCCGCCTGCCATCGGGGGCTATTGGCGGCCACCGCTGAGTTCGTCGCCTTCTGCGACTGCGACGCCTCCATCGATCCGGGCGCGGTCGCGGCCATGCTGGACCTCGTCGTAAGCGGCCGCGCCGATCTCGTCGTGGCCCGTCGTCGCCCGACTCAGCGGGGCGCGTGGCCCGTGCACGCCCGGGTGGCCAATGAGCTGCTGGCCCACCGCGTGCGGCGGCGCACCGGCGCCCCACTTCGCGATCTCGGACCGTTGCGGGTCGCTCGGCGTCAGTCGCTGCTCGATCTCGCGATCAGCGACCGGCGCAGCGGCTACCCGTTGGAGACGGTCATCCGGGCCGCCGACGCCGGCTGGCGGATCTGCGCATTCGACGTCGATTACCGGCCCAGGACGGGGAAGTCCAAGGTGACCGGAACGGTGCGCGGCACCCTGCAGGCGATCTCGGACATGTCGGCGGTGCTCGCCCGGTGATCGACTCGCTGATCGTCATCGCCAAGGAACCGGTCGCCGGGCGGGTCAAGACCCGCCTCGTTCCGCGCGCTCAGCTATGAACAGGCCGCCGACGTGGCCGCGGCCGCACTCGCGGACACGCTCGCCGTCGTCTCGACGATCCCCTCCGAACGCAAGATCCTGGCCCTGGACGGGCAGCCGGGTCCTTGGCTCCCGGAGGGGTGGAGCGTGGTGCCCCAGGTGGACGGCGGCCTTGATGCTCGCCTGTCGGCCGCGTTCACCGAGACGGGGGGCGGGCCGGCCATCCTGGTCGGGATGGATACGCCGCAGCTGCAGGCCGGGCACCTACTAGCGGCAGACCTCGACGATTTCGATGCCTGCCTCGGGCGGTCCACCGACGGCGGTTACTGGGCCATCGGTCTTCGCGATCCCGCTCAGGCCGAGCAAGTGATCACCGGGGTCCCCATGTCCAGGTCATGGACGGGGCGTTCGCAGTTGGCCCGGTTGCGCGGGGCCGGCTTGCGGGTGCAGCTGTTGGACGAGCTGACCGACGTCGACACGTTCGAGGTCGCGTGCGCGGTGGCGGCGCAGGCGCCGTTCACGCGCTTCGCCCACACCCTGAGTCGGCTGCTGGCCGACGGGCGTGGCGTGGCCTGATGCAACCGGGAGCGCTGGCGCCCTACGAGGATTCGCTGAAGGCTCAGACGCCGTTGGCCGTCGTCGACGGCGACGGGCGGCTGATCGAGTTCGACGTGGAGCGGTGGCTGGCCCCGGTCGACGACGCGGACCGGACCGTGCTGGCCCGGTGCACGCACGGTCCGGTCCTCGATGTCGGCTGCGGACCGGGCCGGTTCGTCGCCGCGTTGTCCGCGCAAGGGATAGTGGCCCTGGGACTCGACATTGCCGACACGGCCGTCGCCCTGACCCGTGAGCTCGGTGCGTCGGCCCTGTTGCGCAGTGTCTTCGATCCCGCGCCGGCCGAAGGCCGCTGGCCGACGGTATTGCTGATGGACGGAAACATCGGGATAGGCGGTGATCCGCGGCGTCTGCTGCAGCGGGTGCGCACGCTGCTCGCGGTCGGAGGGCAGGCGGTCATCGAGGTGTCGCAGTCCGCGCCGACCGAGCGCGTGCTATCGCTGCGGTTCAGCCGCGGAGGAACTCCGGTCGGGCCGGTCTTCCCCTGGGCGGTCGTCGGCCTCTCGGCGCTGACCCGGATGGCCGATGAGTGCGGCTATGTGCTCGCGGAGTCGTGGTCCTCCGGCGGGCGGGTGTTCGCGACGCTGGCCTGCTGACGGGCGTCACGAGTGAATCGGATTGCATAGGCGATCACCGTGGCGGCGGCGATCAGGCCGAGAAGCGTGAACAGATGCGCGGCGTAGTCCTGAGTCAGCAGGGCCTGCCCGGGCTGGGCCTGCCCTTGGCGGTGGATCAATGGGATGGCTATGAGGGTGACCATTGCGGCGGCGATCAGTCCGCCCTGGACGTAGCGTCGAGCGCGCGGCGCGACCAGCATGGTCAGCACGAAGCCGATGATGGCGATGACGGGCATCAACACGCCGTCGACCACGATGTCGGACGCCGACCGCCCACTTCAGCACACCGAACGGGTTGTTGACGTTGTCGGGCTTGTCGTAGAGAAGCTTCAGGCCGTAGAGCATCGCGACGATCCCGATCGCGCCCAGTGCGATGCGCATGATCATTGTGGACCTCATCGGTTCACCGTGATCGTGTTGACCCACTTGGTGTTCAGCACTCCGGCCCGGTTCGGGGCGATCAAGCGCACCGGGTAGCCGTGGTCGACGGTGAGCCGCTCGCCGTTGAGATGTGTCGCCAGCAAGGCCTCGGACAGCTGGGGCCCGAAGATGTCCGAGCGCCGGTAGATTCCGGCCGCCTCGATGGAGTTGATGTGCACGTGCGAGTGCTCGTTCCCGCCGGCGCGTTTGACCAGGTCCAACAGCGAGATGCCGTACCAGCGGGCCGAAACCGACCACCCCTCGACGCACGCGAGGGGAAACACCTTGTCCAACCGAGGCAGCGCCTCGATCTCGGCCACCGTCAGGTCGAACGGGTTGGGACCCTTGACGGTGAGCCGGTAGCTGGGGTCGTAGGCGAGCGTGGTGACGTCCGCCTTCTTCGAGGAGGCCTGCTTCGCGGTGCGGTTGATCGGGACCCCTGACTGCGGAGCTTCGTCGGCCCGGCGCGGAGCCAGCAATGCGATGTCCTGCAAGGGGGTGACGGTGCCGCCGGCGATCGTGACCGCGACCACGCCGATGCCCGCCCCACTGGCGATGAGCAGTCCGCGCCGGCTCAGGCCGCTCTCGCTCGGCCCCGGTTCAGGCTCGACGACGGGCGGGCTGAGTGGGGTGGCCAGTCCGACCCGGATGATCGGCAGCTTGCAGGCGATGTGCAGCAGCAGCGAACCGAAGACGATGTAGGCCAGTGCGTAGTGGACCGTGGTGAAGAACCACGGCCACGGATACCAGTCGAGGGTGTTGATGAAACCGGTCCCGACTTCGAGCAGGGCCGAGGTGACGAATACGCCGATCGACAACCGCTCGATGCCGTTCAAGATCGATTTGGCCGGCGGCCATTGGAACAACTTCGGATAGACCGTCCACAACTTCAACAACAGCAGTGGGATCGACGCCGTCCCCGTGATCACGTGCAGACCCTGGCTCAGGCGGTAGCCCCAGGCCGGCGAGGCCGGCTCCGGCAGCCACTGCCAAGGGCCGTACTGGTAGTGGCTGAGCAGGCCGGTCACGAAGCAGATCGTGAAGAAGATTCCGAGCAGTCGCCCGACTCGGGCAACGACGGCGGGATTGTGCAGCGGGCTGCTGAAGCGGGGCCAGAGTGGTGGAGGGGTGGCCGGGAGCTTGGGTAGCTTCAAGCTCGGCATGCTCCCATTGTCGGCCCGCTGGAAGCAGAAAACCCTTACCGGGCAGTGAACATGACCCGGTTCGGTAGGGGTCTGTGCCCGCGCGTGGCAGGGTCATTGCATGATCGCGCGACGAGTGCTGCTCGGGCTGGCACTGATCGCGCAGACACTGCTCATCGAACGCGCGATCTCGCGGACGTTCAGCACGATCAACGTCAGTCGTTACGAACCCGCGGCGCTCGTGATGTTCGCGCTCGCCCTGTTCCTGCTGGCCCGCACCGAGTGGCCTCGGCGGGTGTTGGCCGCAGGCATCGTCGGTTTCAGTGTGCTGCTCGAGGCCCTTGCGTTGACCAAGCGGCCGGTCGACAGCGACGACGACTTTCGCTACATGTGGGATGCCAAGGTGCAGTTGCGCGGCATCGACCCGTATCGGTACTCGCCGTCCTCGCCGCAGCTGGCGCATCTTCGGGACCCATATCTGTTCAACAGCGATGCCTGCGCCCGCCATCCCTTCCCTGGCGGATGTACCGAGATCAACCTGCCGCTCGTCCACACGATCTACCCGCCGGTTGCCGAGGGCATGTTCACCCTCATCCGGCTCCTCTCCTTCGGCGGCCATGGTCACCACTTCCCCCTACAACTGGCCGCCGCGCTGGGCGTCCTGGCCGTGACCCTCCTACTGCTCCGGCGGGCCTGGACCGCGGATCGGCCATTGTGGCCCGTAGCCATCTGGGCGTGGTGCCCGATCACCATGATCGAGTTGGTCAACAACGCCCACATCGACTGGTTGGGGGTGCTGCTGGCGGTGTCGGCGCTGATGGTCGCTGTCCGGGGCAAGTACGCGTGGGCGGGTGTGCTCCTTGGGGCCGCATTCACCACCAAGCTCTATCCGATCCTGGTCGGTGCCGGCCTGCTCAAGCGCCGGCCGTTCGTGGTGATCGGGTCGGCAATCGCAACTACGGTGGCGGTCTACCTGCTGCATGTGCTCGCGGTCGGCCAGCACGTACTCGGTTTCCTGCCGTCCTATCTCAACAACGGTGGATACGGCTCGGGCAAGCAGTACCGGCTTTTGAGCTTCTGGCTGCCGGCGTCGGCTCAGACGCCGGTCGCGATCGTGCTCGTCGTCGCGGTACTGCTCTACGCGGTGGTGCGCTCGGATCCTGATCGTCCGGAGCGGTCGGCCTTGATCGCCGTGGGTGGTGCGGTGATCGTGGTGACTCCGACGCTGCCGTGGTACACGTTGCTGTTGCTCGCGTTGGCGGCCATGAACGCCCGCCCCGAATGGCTAGGGATTGTCGCCGCGCCGACGATCGAGTACCTGTTCGTAGCCCGCGGCGACGACCTGGACACGCTCCTTCGTTGGGGTTACCTCGTCGGCTTGGCTGTGTTGGTGGCCGGGACGTTGTTGCGTCGCCACTACGAGCGCGGGCGGCTGGCACCGGTGACCGCAGCCACGTCGCCGCGGCGGACGTCGGACATGACACGGCCCGCCGGACCATGATCGGGTCCGGCGGGCCGTGTCGCGACGGGTTACTTGGTGTTGATCGTGATCGTCGCGACGCCGACCAGTAAGCCGGGAGTGACCGCGGTCGTGCTGAACACCTTGTCCAGCGCCGCAGCGGCATCCGGCGAGACGAGCACGCGAGTACCGGTCAGGACCGCAGTGCCGTCGGCGGCGTTGGCCTCGTAGCGGCTGGAGGGTGCTGCCGTCGAGGTTGAACAGGTAGACATCCTTGGCGTAGGGCTGGTTGTTCACCGAGACGTCGCCATAGAGCTTCGAGTTACCGGGATTGATCACGAAGTTCTGTAGCTGGACGCTGGTTGCACCCGCCGTCAGTTGAAGTCCGCTGCCGTTGTGGTCGATCTCGCCCTGGACGTAGGGATTGACGACGCCCTTCTTGTAGTAATCGACGTGGCCACCGGTGATCGGGAAGACGACCGAGCCATTGGTCAGGGTCCCGGTGCCGAGCATCGATGGAGTCAGGCCGAGCATGGTCAGGGCCCCTGTGAACCCGCTGTCCAGCTTGACCGCCGTGCTCTGGCCGGTCAGATTCGCCACGCTCGCGAGCGGCGCCTTCGGGTCGACCGTCGATGAGGCCGAGCTCGACGATGAGCTCTTGCTGCTGGAGCTACATGCCGCGACTGTGGTGGCGAGTACGGCCACGGCGGCGATCGAGACGATCGCTTTGGTGATGATGCGCATGAGGGCGTTCCTTCCGGGACGAGTGGCGAGGTGTTCGCCACTGACCCGAGCTGTTCGTCGCCATCGTGGAGCCCGGTTCGGCTGGCGGCGCTGCTGTCACCGTTTCGAAAGACCTTCGCGGCGGCCGACCGCGCGACTTAACCGTTATGGGTAGCTCCGTGGGTAACGGATCAAAGAGCTAGGGCCCGCACCTGCCGGAAGTCCAGCAGATACGGGCCCTGTAGTAGCGGGGGCAGGATTTGAACCTGCGACCTCTGGGTTATGAGAACTTCAATCACGGTGTTTTGGGGCCTGCAGTGACCTGCCGAATCTTCGGGCTGTTCGGACGCCTGAAACCCATGTATCATAGGGGATGTAGGCACTTCCCGGGTCGGCTCGAGACAGGCGCGAGCAGGCTTGGGTGGGCGCGAGAATGACAGTCATTTGACGGTCATTTTCGGTGACCCAAAATGACCCAACGATCACCAAAACCCAGAGGTCATCGCCATGGCGTACGCGCAGCAACGCATCACCAGTGCCGGCACCTCGCGCTGGTACGCGATGTACTTCACGCCGGACGGCCGGCAGCGCAGCGGCGGCGGGTTCTCGACCAAACGGGACGCCGAACGCGCCGCGATCAAGCTCGAACAGCAGGCCGCAGCCGGAACCCTCGCCGACGCCTCGCGCGGCAAGCTCACCTTCGCCGCGTACGTGGAGAAGTACTACTGGCCGGCGGCGCAGCATCTGGAGCCGACCACGCTGGCCGCGTACCGCTCGAACTTGGACAGCCACTTCCTGCCGCACTTCGGACGGATGCGGATGAGCAAGATCGTCGCCTCGACGGTGCAGGCCTGGGTCAACGAGGTCTCGGCGGAGGTCGAGGACGACGACGGCAACCGCAAGCCGCAGCTGAGCCCACGGTCGGTGCGCAAGTACCACATGTTCCTGCATGCGATCTTCGAGCGGGCGATCATCGACCAGGTCGTCACGATCAACCCGTGCGCGCACACGGTGCTGCCGAAGTTCGTCAAGCAGCCGAAGAAGGCGATCACGCCCGAGCAGTTCGAGACCCTGCTCGCGCGAGATCCCACAGCGTTATCGCATCCTCGTGCTCGTCGCGATCGAGACCGGCGTCCGCTGGGGCGAGCTCGCAGCGCTGCGCCCGGTCGATATCGACCTGGAGACTGGCGAGATCCACATCCGCCGCGTCGTGCTCGAGGTGACGAAGAAGATCACCGGCGCCGACAAGGTGTGGAGCATCCGCGACTACCCCAAGGACAACGAGCACCGCACCATCCGCGATCGGCGACCAGCTCTGCCAGGACATCCGCGAGTACCTGATGGCCACCGGCAAGCGAGGCGACGACCTGCTCTTCTCCACCAGTACGGGCTCGCCGGTCTCGCGGAACGTGTTCCGCACCCGCGTCTGGCTTCCGGCGTCGAACGCTCGGAGTTCCGCCAGCGGGTGCGCTTCCACGACCTGCGCGGCGCGCACGCCTCCTGGCTGCTGGCCGGTGGCGCCGACCTCAAGGCCGTGATGGACCGCCTCGGCCACAAGCAGATCCAGACCACCCAGCAGTACCTGGGCCGGCTCCCCGACGCCGACGACCGCGCTCTTGCCGCCTTCGAGGCCGTCCGTCACCGCCGGTCCTGATCTGAAAGTGTTGTGTTGGAATTCCTCGGCTCGTCACGCAACAACTTCTCGCCGTCTGGGATCGCGACTCCGGCACCACCGTTTCCTTCTCGGGCGACGAGGCAGAGGCGGAGATGGACGTGTTACCGGACGTCGATAGCGCCATTGTCTGGGCGAACGACTTTATCTCGCGGATTCACGCCGCAAGCTGACACGCCTACGCTCAGTCCCGACGATTGATCTCGGCCCGGGCCTGCTCGATGTCGAACTCTGCCGGATGCCAGTCGACCGGAAGCCAGTCGCGTGCGTGGGGTGCGTCGTCGAACTGCTCTGGCAGCAACCTATCGTCAAAGCCGCTCTCGACCCACTCGGCCACCGCGGCGTAGCCGCCGATGCCACCGACGTCCTCGGGCGGACAGGCTCGCTTGCCGGTCAGCAGCTGCACCTCGCTCGGCGGCTGCGGAAGCACCTTCTCGACCTTGATCACATGGTCCCAGCCGTCGCCGAAGTCGTACTCGTACCAGAGTCCGTCGCCGACATCGGCGATCACTTGGTCGAGTCGAACCTGGTCCTCGACGATCCCCTCTTCACCCTCGTCCAGATCGAACTCGGTGATGAAGTGCGCCGCGTTGTGGTCCGCGCCCGTGCGAAACCGATGCAGATGAGAGTCGTACCACCCCATTGCGCCCTGGATCACCGAGTGCAGCTCGCCGAGAGTCAAGTCTCCGGGCAGTACCAAGCGACGCCAGACTGGCGGCTTGGTAAACCGGAGATCCAGCCGGACCTGGAACCCGCGCACCTTCCTAGGTTTGCGGAGCAGCGTAGGTGTTCGTGGCGCACGCAGGTCGCTCAGCCAGGCGGCGCTCCGCTGGTCCAGCAACGTCGCCATCAGTTCGCGCTGCTCCGGCAAGGACATACCGGATACAAGCCGGTTGATCAGCTCTGCGGGATCATCGGACGGCACTGACCGAGTGAAGCACACGGGCGATGACCGACCTTCTCCGCGCGAGACACAAGGCGGCGATCCGGGGGCCACGATGGGATTAGGGCACTTTCCCGTACTGACTTGTTGGCAGATAGAGAACTTTCACGTATCGTCTTGCAGGAAAGGAGGATGCCATGGCCAGCTCCGCCGCGGGCTTGCGCGACAGGACCACGCCGCTGCGTGAGCGTGAGCGCATCGTGCGTTCCCGCAACCGGTTCTGGCGTCCTGAGGAGATCGCCGGCGCAACGTCGACCAAGAAGCATCTCCTGGCCGACCTCGTCGCCGAGGGCGACCTGCGCCGCGTCCGGCGCGGCCTGTACTGGCGCGGCACCGAGTCGCCGCTGGGTATGAGCCCTCCCCCGACCGACGCGCTCGTTCGCGAGCTGGCGCCGGGCCCCGGAGTGGGGCCTGCCGGTCTGTACGCAGCCAACCTGCTACGCCTGTCGACGCAGGTGCCACGCCGGGCGGAGATTGCGGTCCCGACCCGCGCCCCAGAGGGCGTCGGCAGCGTCAAGTTCGCTGCACGGCCGGCCCGCACGGGCCGCGTGAAGGCGGGGCTCAACCCCACCGAGGTGGCGCTGCTCGAGGTTCTCGAATCCTGGGAGCGGGCTGTCGAGGTTCCACCCGCCGAAGCATGGAGGCGGCTGCGTGACCTTCTGGTCTCCGGGCAGGCTCGGGCGGATCGGGTGGCGCGTGCCTCGCAGACCGAGCCGGGCCAGGTCCGTGCGCGGCTGCGCCGGCTGCTTCGATTCGCCGACCGTCCGGATCTCGCCGAGAGGGTGCCCGAACCGGACGAGCGCACGACCGCTGAGGCGATTCGAGCGCTTCGGGATGTCTCGTGACGAATCCTGAAGCGAGACGGTGGCGGGACGCCGCGCCTGAACAGTTCGCTGCGGCGATCCTCGCCGCCGCCGAGCAGCTCGGCGTCCTGCCTCTCGCTGTCGAGAAGGACTACTGGGTCTGCGAAGCGCTCCGAGCCATCACCCTGTCGCATCCGGGCGAGGTGATCTTCAAAGGAGGGACGAGCCTGGAGAAGCTGCGCATCATCAAGCGCTTCTCCGAGGACCTCGATCTCCTGGTCGTCGGCGCGTATCCCTCGGACAACGCCACCAAGAACGCGTTGAAAGCGATGCTGAACAGCGCCGCCACAGCATCGCTGGGCGAACCCAACGACGTGAAGAGTGGCGGCAAGCAAGGCACTTACTGGCGACGCGGGTACCTGGTTCCCCCGCTGGTTCATTCGGTCACCACCACCGGCGCGATCGTCGATGCTTCGGCCATCTTGGTCGAACTGGGCCAGTCGGGCGGCCCTAATCCGTCAAGTGAGCGGCCCGTGCAATCGCTGCTTGCGCGTCAGCTCGCCGACGCGGACTTCGACACGTCCACATGGCACGACCTGGCCACGTTTGAGGTGGCGATCCTGCACCCCGCCCGAACATTGATCGAAAAGCTGCTCCGCGTTGACAAGCTCACGCAGGTCGAAAGCCCGCAGCAGAACGCGCGAGACTGGCCGCGAGCAGGCCGCCAGTTCTACGACATCTGGGCGCTGCTCGGTGACGATGAGGTCGTTCGGCTTCTACGGGATCGGCAGCTCGTCGCCGAGATCCTAAGCAGCTGCTACGAGGTCTCGGAGTCATTCAGGAACCCTGACCTTCCCGTCCCGTCAGGGGGGTTCGCTGCCTCAGCGGCGTTCGATCCGGAGGGCTCGCTCGCCGCGCCGCTCCGAGCAGAGCACGACGCGGCGATGCGCGACCTCTACTACGGGGCCGATACTCGACCGACCTTCGATGATGTCATCGCCAGAGTGTGGGAGCACGCGGGCGACCTGGACATCGGCTAGCCCCAGAAGATTGGGTCGGCGTGGCTGTCGAGGTAGTCGAGGAGGACCTGGACGTTCTTCGTCGGTCGCTTGCGGTCGTACTCGTGAAACTTGAGGTTCCGATCTCGCCAGTAGAGCGACCACAGTCCGGTCGCTGCTGTGTAGCGCAGGCGCGCGATCGGGAAGCGGGTGTGCTCGCCGCGCCCGTCCCAGGGCGGTCGCACCTCGACGATCGTGACGTGCCGCGGCTCGACGTCGGCCTCTACCTTCAGCTCTGCCCATAGTTCCTTCGGCACCCGCTGCTCGGCCCATCGTCGGATACGGATCAGGTAGGTCTCCGGGATCGCCACCGGTTCAGGCTAGAGGTCGATGCCGGTGACGATGTTGGTGTCGCCGTGGCGGGCAGCCTCATCACGTTTCGACTTGCGGGGATCTTGTAACGGATTCGACGCGCAAGGGATCGTTGGGGGATGCGGTACTTCACGTCGGACACCCATTACGGGCACGCGAACATCATCAAGTTCTGTGACCGCCCGTACGCCGACGTACACCACATGAACGTCGATCTGGTGAACCGTGCCGCTGCGATGCTCGGCCCGGACGACGAGCTGTGGCATCTCGGAGACGTTGCGCTCGGCTACCTCAACTCCTCGCTGACCAACCTCGCGCGAGTCCCCGGCCAGGTGACGCTCGTCGCCGGCAATCACGACCGCTGCCACCCGTACAACGGCAAAAGGGGCGAGCGGTTCGTCGAGGTGTACCGCGAACGCTGTCAGCTTCGCGACCTGGTTCTGGCCAACACGAGGCTGATGCTCGCGAACGGCGTCGAGGTTCAGGTGCCGCACTTCCCGTTCGCAGACATCGAAGCGGTGGCGATCTCGCGGCCGGACAAGTTTGCGCAGTGGCGACCGTTCGATGACGGGGCGTGGCTTCTGTGCGGACACATCCACGAGAAGTGGCGCCAACGCAGGCGAGCTATCAACGTCGGCGTGGACGCCTGGGGCGGCTCCCCGGTGAGTGAGGAAACGATCATCGACCTGATCGACGCTGGCCCGCGGAACCTCGCCCCGCTGCCGTGGCAGTAGTCGACACGGCTCTCACAGGCCGGGGTCGGTAACGGTGTTGGCATCGATGAATGCGTCGACGTCGGGCGGACGGAAGCGCAACTGGCGAGCGATGCGGATCGCCAGCAGCCGACCGTCCCGTACCTGGTCGTAGATGAAGTCCTTCGATACGCCGAGGTAGGCGCACAGGTCCTCGACCGTCATAGCCGGTCGGCGGTCTGGGCGGTAAACGGGTGGTTCTCGGTGGTCGTCATCGTGAATCTCCTCCGGGCCTCCTCGACTGCGGACGCGACCCTGCGCCCGTACCGGAGTAGATCAAGCACCTATGCCACGGTCCTGCGCCAGCGAAAGATCAGAGACAATTCGACGTCTGGATTTCGTCCGCGCTCGGTGCCCGCTGGCGAATGACGGTCGATGCCGGCGGAAAGGGGGAACGCAGTGCCGGCGCAAACCGCGATTGACGAAATTCTGGCACGGTGGAACCCCGAAGACGTCTCCGGGCAAAGTCAGGGACCACCGTCAGCATGTCATCGGCGGGGGCCGGGTCGCGGCTGTGATCCGAAGCTGCGCGAGTAGTCGGGCTGCGGCGCCGGCGAGGGCAGAGGCGGCGGCTCGTACGGACGCCGGATGGTAGGCGCGAGCGGCGCATCCTTCCCGGCGGTCGATCTCGCTGACGCCGGCGTGGTGCTTGTCGCGGGCGTGCCGATCACCGATGGCGTCGACGAGCCGGTACGCCAACGCGGCCGCGGGTTGATCGATCGGCAGCGGCCGCGCGGTGGCGATGCGGTGCAGGTCGCCGGCGCGCAAGCCCTCCCGGTCGGCGACGTAGAGCTGCTGGGCCAGGCCGGCCAGTGCGGGTCAGCGGTGATGCCGGGATGGAGGGCCTCGCCGAGTTGGGCGATCCGGGCGTTGGCCTTCGCGGGCATCGCCCCGGCGTCGCTGACGCGGCGGTCCAGCCGGTGTTGCTGGTAGCCATCCCTGAACGTCCGACGTGTGCGGGCCGGTCGGTCGCAGGTCGGTGTCGGCGACCTCGTGGGCGGCGCGCCAGATCGCCAGGTCGCGGGTGAGTTCCGGTTTGTGGAGTGTCGGGACGGCCCAGGCGGGGGCGTTCTGTTCGCTCCAGGTGCTGGCGTTCGAAGCGGATCGCTGCTCCGTGGCGATAGATGAGTTCGGCGCGCCGGTCGAAGTAGCGGTGCCAGAACTCGCCCTCGTCGACTTGGCGCGGCACCGGAGGCAACCAGGCCAGCGGCCCGCTGCCGCGGTCGCGAGCCTCGATCCGGGCGGCCAAGATCGCCGCGAGGTCGCGCCAGTGGTCGCGGCGGACGAGCATCGCCTCGTCTCACAGCACCTGGCCCGGCGCGTCACCGTTGAGCGCGACTCGCTGCAGCTGGGCGTGAAGGGTGGGCCAGGCCGTCCACTCGCTGATGCCCGGGACGGCCGCCTCCGCCTGCGCGGCGATAGCGGCGATGCCCGATGTGCCGAGGATGGATTCGCCGGCAACGGTGAGCGCGTCAAGGTACTCGGCGCACGCCTTGCGCAGCAGCGAGACGGGGTCGCGCTCCTGGCGGCGGGCCGTGCTGGCCGAGACAGCCGAGTCGTCTCGCTCGGTCACCCTCGTGAGCACCTCGACCGCCGTGGACGGCCGTTGTGCCTCGATGCTCATGACGGCCTCTTCACCCGCGACTGTGCTGTCGAGGTAGAGGTGGTTCTCGCGTCGGCCGCGGGTGACTGCAACGTAGAGGAGTTGCCGGGATTCGGTTCCGGTCAGGACGGCGTGGCTGGTGTCGGCAGTCTGCCCCTGCACGCCGTGCACGGTGGCCGCGTAGCCGAGCTGGACGTGTTCGGCGACGTAGCCGGTTGGCAGCGTGACCCACCGTTGCGAGCGGGAGTGCCGCACCTCGAGGCCGCCGTCGGGGCGGACCGAGGCGATGGTCCATCGGTCGCCGTTTGCGACGAAACCGGTGGCTGACAGCGCAAGGCGCCGCTCGTTGCGGCGGGTGATGATCACGTCACCCTCGCTGGCTGTCGTGCCGTCGGCGAGCGTGACCCGCCGCTCGAGCGGGACTGCGGCAGCGGCAAGGCGCGCTGCCTGGGCGCGAAGATTCAGTTCTCGCACCTGGGCATTGGTGGATGCGATCAGCAGCGAGTCGAGGCCGGTGGCGCGGTCGGCCGACCAGGCGGCGAACGCCTGGCCGACGGTCGTGGTGTCGTCTCCGACATGGATCAGCCCGTGGTCGAGGTAGTAGCCGAGTCCGGTCGCCTCGCCACGGCGCAGCGCAAGCGAGGCGGCGGCTTCTGCGTGGTTCGGGTTGCCATCCGGGTGGCTGAATCGACGCACCTCGGTGAGGGTGACGGCACCGTGGGCGCGCTCGATGTCACGGAGCACCCCGCCGGCTCCCACGGCGGCGAGCTGCCGGTCGTCGCCGACGAGCCGCACCGACGCGCCGCGCTGACCGCGTAGTCGACCACGGCGGCGAGGTCGAGCGTGCCTGCCATGCCCGCCTCGTCCACGAGAAGCAGGCTGCCGGGCCTGATCGCGTCGACCCAGTCGGGGACGGCTGTCCCTGTCCGGAGCGCGTGGACGAGCTTGGCAACGGTGTCGGTCGCGGCGACGCTGTCACCCAGTTCGTCACGCAGGACGCGGGCCGCGGCGGCGGTCGGGGCTAGGCCGATGACGATGTTGCCCGCTGCGGCCCAGGCGGCCGCGAGGGTGCGCAGGGTGACGGTCTTGCCGCTACCCGCGGGAGCGAGGGCAAGCTGCACCCGGCCGCCGGACGTGGCGAGTCGGCGGACCATCTCGGCCTGGTCGGGGCCGAGCTGGACGCCGTTGGCGACGGCCTCCAGCAACGCCAGGTCGACGGCCTCAGAGGAAATCTTTGAGAAATTCCAGCACGATGCCCCCTCTAGGACTATGCGCTCAGCGTTCAGGACTGCTTTGGAGGTATATCGGCGCGACCCAGCCACCTCGTACACCGACGAGCCGTCGCGGCGACGGAGCTGGTTCGGCTCGTCGATGCTCGGCGCGACGGTGAGCAGTACTGAGCAGGCGGCTGACAATGCCCGGTCGGTTACCTGATCGATCAGAAAATCTGGCACTGCGGCACGGAAGCGACACACACGCTCGGCCTCGGCGCGGACGTGGTGCGCCTGCGACGTCGCCCGCGACGCCTGCACCGTCTCGATCACCGTCGCGGCGAGCTGGTCCACGTCGACGGCAGCCGGAGTCGTCGTGTGGCCGGTGACCCGCCGCACCGCGGCTTCGACCTGGTCCGCGCCGCGGAGGACCTCGGCGGCTTCCGCTTGCCAGCTGCGCCTCTGCTCGGCCTCCGAGCGCCGGTTCGTGCTTCGGGTCTCGCGTCGAGAGCGTCGCCTGTTGTGCCAGCGCCGTCCGCTCGATCGTCGTCGGTGGGCGTCCGTGCTCGTCCTGGAAGCGCCGCGCCAGTGCCGAAAGCTCCGTCTCGATGCCGGCCCGGCGCGAGGACCAGGCGCGCAGCAACTCGGGTGGGACTCCGGCGATCTTACGGATCTCGCGCCTGCCCTCACCGGCATCACCGCGCTCGGCGAACCGCACGCCGATCCGCTCGATCAGCAGGGCTTCCAACCGGGTGTTGTAGTGCTCGGACGCGGCGACCTTGTTCCGGTACAGCGCCCGTCCGTCCAGCGACAGCCACCGCCCCTCCGGGGTGCAGACCTTGTTGCTGACCGCGACGTGCGTGTGCAGGTCGGGGTCGCCGGCGCGCGAATCGCGGTGGGTGAACGCCGCTGCGATGAGGCCGGTGGTGTCGACCTGGGCGACGCCGTCGGTTCCGCGCCGGGTGTAGGCGGCGTGCTTCTCCAGCCACGCGATCGTGTCCCGCACCGCCTCGTCGTGGCACGCGGTGATGGTCGCGGCCAGCTCGCGCGGCGCGATCGCCCACAGCGCCGACACGCTCTTCACCGGTGAGAACGTCAGGTCATAGCCCGCCACCGGCATCGGCGCCGGCCGCGAGATCCGGGCCAGGGAGCCGCTGAACTCGCGGGCGTCCAGCGGGTCGCGATGGTGCTCCGTACGGAACCACTCGCGACCCAGTTCGCTACGGATCCGCGCCCTGACGGAGTCCGAAATCGCCGCGTCGCCGCGCACACCGCGGTCCGTATTGAACTCGCGGTACCGCACGGCAAGCGCGGCGTGGAACTCGCTCGGCTCGTACAGGTGATACGCGTGACCGAGCTTGGTCGCCGCGTCCTGGACGCGCCGCGACGCACCGTCGCGCCAACTGCCGGATGATCGCCCGGTCGTTCGGGTGCCGCCCGAGCCCGAACAGAGCGCACATCTGCTCCTCGGTCACCACCCCGGCCACCACCGACTCGGGCAGGTCGCCGGCCAGCGAGCCGAGTCCGGAGCCCAGCCAGACGCCCGGCGACTCCCCCTTCTGCTCGTAGTACTCGCCAAGCGACCCACGCCCGCGATACGTGTCGTCAGCGGCCGCCACCTGCCGCGTCAGGTACGTATACCCGTCGCCGGCCGAGAGCTTGTGCAGGCTCATCACCGGCCGACCATGACACGCCCCTATGCCACCTCGCCACAAGATGATTTTGCGACCGCTCGAAATGCATCAGGTGTGTCTTTCGACGATGTCGACGCCGCAGAGCGTGAGGTAGCCGAAACAGTCGGGCGGGCTCGGTACGGTTCGAGCATGTCCGAGCGCGTCGAGCTCAAGCGGCTTCGTCTTCGGTACACCGGCAAGTGCCGGGCTTGCGGCACGGAGCTGACGGAGGACGACCGGGCTCTACCTCAGCGCGGCCACGCAAGTCGTCTGTCTCGCCTGCTTGGACGGGGTCGGGCAGCCAGTCCCCACGGCCGATCCCTGGACCCGAGTCTCCTCCGCCGATGGGACCACCGACGAACCGTCGCTGGTCGCGGCGGCCGAACCACCGCCTGAGCACTCCGAAGCGGACTCTGGAACGGCCGGCGCGTCAGCAAGACGCGAGTTCGAGCGACGGTCAGCGAGACGCGAACAGCGCATCCGTGAGCGTCACCCAAAGCTGGGCGGCCTGATCCTCGCACTCTCGGACGATCCGCAGAGCACGACGGCGTGGCAGCGCGGAGCCAAGGGCGAAGCTGCTCGGCAAACGCCTCGACGAGCTGGCTGACCGCGACGTGTCGGTGATGCATGACCGCCGCATACTCGGCACGCGCGCTAACATCGACCACATCGCGATCAGCTCAGCTGGGGTCATCGTCCTCGACGCCAAGCGCTACAAGGGCCGGCCGCACCTACGGATCGAGGGCGCAATCCTCCGCCCGCGCACCAAGACGCTCATGGTCGGCAACCATAAGTGCAACCCGCTCGTCGACGGGATGACGAAGCAAGTCCGGCTTGTGACGCACGCACTCGCGGCCGCTAGACACGACGCACCGGTCACAGGGGTGCTCGTCTTCATCGAAGCCGACTGGCCCTTGTTCGGTGGCGACACACGACGCAGGGCGTAAGGTCCTCTGGCCAAGAACGCCACCGAACACATCCTCAAGCTCGGCCCGCTTCGTACTCACATGGTGGCGGCACTACACCGCACACTTACGGCTGCGTTCCCACCGGCCTGAAGGTCGGGCGAGGGTTGGGCAGGCGAGGTCTGCGAGGGAGGACGGAACGCCGGCCAGGGAGCGGGATACTCGACGCACACACACGCCCATACCCCGACGATAGGACCGCCCATGGGATTCGAGACACCGCAGCCACCGCTGTCCGAGTACCTGGAGTGGACCACCTCCGGCCACCTTCAGCTCCCTGACTTCCAACGCGAGTACAAGTGGGAGGACGAGCGCATCCGCTCGCTGCTAGTCACCGTGCTGCGCGGGCACCCGATGGGCGCAATTATGCTGCTGGAGACCGGCAACGACCAGGTGCGCTTCAAGCCGAAGGCGATCACGGGTACGGCGGTGACGGCGGGCAAGGAGCCGCAGCTGCTGCTTCTCGACGGCCAGCAGCGCCTCACCTCCCTCACCCAGGCGCTGACCGGCACCGGAATCGTTGCGACGAAGGACGCAAAGGGCAAGCTGATCAAGCGCCGGTATTACGTCGACATGCGCGCCGCCATCGAGGGCGATGACGCGATCGACGAGGCCGTGAAGTCGATCCCCCATGACGGGAAGATTAAGGCCAATTTCGACCGCGACGTCGTGTTCGACGTCAGCACGCCCGGACTCGAGCAGAAGGAGGAGTGGTTTCCACTTCGGCTTCTGTACTCGGGATGGGATGGCGCGGCGTGGGTAAACGGGCTCGCCGACAAGGATCTCGCTGAGCAGTTCACGAACCGCATCCTGAAACCCTCGGCGAACTACCAGATCCCGGCGATCCAGTTGAAGAAGGACACCAGCAAGTCAGCCGTTGCCACGGTCTTCGAGAAAGTCAACACGGGTGGCGTTCCGCTCAACGTCTTCGAGCTGCTGACTGCGACCTTTGCCGGCGACGCCGAGTACTTTGCCCAGCACGGCGAGGACTTCCGACTCAATGACGACTGGCAGACGATCTACGAGCAGTTCAAGAAGGAGTCCGTGCTGGGGACGGTCCGCAGCACCGACTTCCTGCAAGGCGTGACACTCCTAGCCACGCGGAAGCGCAACCGCGAAAGTACTGCCGAGCGCAAGCCCGCGGTGTCTGCGCGCCGCGAGGACATTCTGCGCATCAGTCTGAACGACTATCTGGACTGGCGTGACAAGTTGGTCGCGGCATTCGAGTGGGTCTCTGTGTTCCTTGCCGACCAGCACATCTTCGACTCCAGATTCGTGCCATACCCGCCGCAGCTCGTGCCGCTGGCGGTGATCCGCGTCGTGCTCGGAGATGAGGCAGACCACCACTCGGTCAAGCAGAGGATCAGCCAGTGGTACTGGTGCGGTGTGCTCGGCGAACTGTACGGCAGCACCACAGAAACGCGGTTCGCACGTGACGTCGAGCAGGTGCCGGAGTGGGCCAAGGGCAGCGGCGCTGATCCGATCTCCGTAACCGAAGCGATCTTCCAGGAGAAGCGCCTCTACACACTAAAGACTCGTCTCGCCGCCGCTTACAAGGGCGTCTACGCGTTGCTCATTGCGAAGGGTGCAAAGGATTGGATCAAGGACGTCATGTTCAGCAAGGTTCAGTACACGACGCTGAAGACCGACATCCATCACATCTTTCCGGAGAAGTGGAGCAAGACGAACGGGATCGAGGCTGTGCTCTACAACAGCATCGTCAACAAGACGCCACTCGCCGCGGAGACGAACCGCTCCATCGGTGGGGAGGCGCCGACCAAGTATCTGACTCGCGTGAAGGCCAAGTCCGGGCTTTCCGACGATGAGATCGACGCGATCATCGAAACTCACGGCGTCGACACCGAAGCGCTGCGTTCCGACAATTTCGAGGCGCATTTCGCTCACCGCAAGAGCTTCCTCCTCGACCTGATCGAAGCCGCAATGGGCAAGAAGGCACAGCGCGAAGAGGCGCCCACCGACGTTCAGGAGATCGCCGCAGAGTACGACGACGAAGTTGACGACTCCAACGACGAGACTTCCACGGCTGGCTAGGAAGCAAGTGCGGTTGAGTGAAGCGCCGGTCCACTCCTCTGTCGCCGTAGCCTCACACGCGCATTGACTCGTCCAGGCGGCAAGGCGGCAAAGGAACTCTTCCCAGCCGTCGAGCTCGGCGGCCACGCCCAGGCTGATGCCGGAGGTCCCGCTAACTCACAAGGAGCCGATCAAGCTTTCTGTTTCCTGACCCCCTAGCGCCACATGGATGGTGTGCCCACGCGTCGTAAGCGCTCGGCCCGCAGACCGCGAGGGTGGTTCGGGTTTGGAGTGAGAACGCACTCATCCCCATCCCCGACCATGAGGGACTCCCAGTCCGACGCGTCTACAAGATCACGGACGTGGAAGAAATAGCCAGAGCGTTCGACCCGAATGAAGCCGTAGCCCTTGTCCCTGACCAGGGTCTGCACGCGGCCGAGTGATCTGTTCGATGCGTCCCCTGGAATTGCGTCGAGCACCGACCGAATCCGAGTACCGAACCCCACAGACCGTCGGGCGACATAGTCAACAGATTCCTGCGCCAGGCGCTCAGCCTGTGCGCCGATGGCAATCAGCGTGTCTGCGGCTTCCCCGTCGAGCAAGATCGGCTCCGTCTTCTCCAATCGCTCGAGGGCCAGTTCAACGCACTCGACAGCGGCGTCGAGATTGCCCGAGGCCATAGCCCGATTTACACCCTCGTAGCTCGCGCGCATCACAAGGACGCCGGCCGCACGTCGCATAGCACCCGGGGCTTCTCGCATCGCGACAACGCTGCCGCTTACTTCGATCGCAGTAACCATGTCGCCGAGACAGAAGTGAGCCCAGCTGATTTGCGCAGCAATCTCGGGCGCAGCAGGGTCGAGGCGCGCGGCTCGTTGGAGCAGTTCGAGGGCGCGCTGCACGCCAGCCTCCGAATTCAGCAAGTACTCGCCGAGGTGGTACATCGCTGTCGGCATCTCTGGCGCCAACTCGAGCCCACGTTCGTACGCTGCTGAAGCACCCACGTAGTCGAGAGTGAGGGCTCGCACGTACCCGTCGACGCGCCAGGCTTCGAAGTAGCCAGGAGCTAGCAACTGAGCTCCTTACAGAGCTCGAGGGCGCGGTTCGGATCTGCCTTTGCTACCGAGATGGCGTCTCGCAGCAAGCCCGCGGCGTGATAGTCGCCGGGACCGCGAACATGAACCGTGGTCGACGCATACGGCGTCGCCGTATTCTCTGCCGCCATCTGGAGGCCAAGATCACGAAGCGCCTGGTTGCGCGCAAGGAGCCAGTCGCGCTCATCAGGGGCACCACGTGATGTTTGTCCAAATACTGGCGCGCGAATTCCGACGTCTCGTAGCCGGTATCGAATGCGCTGGCCGTCACCTGGCTCGTCATCTGGACGAAGTTCGTTGTTAACAGCTCCAGCAGCGCGCTCTGCGTCTGGGTTGCCGTAAATCATTTAGGAAAGCAACCTCAGCTTGATTCTTTGGTCCCGCTACAACCTGCATAGAACGCAATACGGCGTGGGCGTCATCCGACAGGTACTCGTACACGTTTGACATGCAGAAGTCCAAGAAGAAGCTCGTTGTTTCCTAGCAGCTCCTCGGGTCGTCGCCCCGCTTGGACCCCAGCGACAACCAGCGCAAGTAGGCCGGGTGACCGGCCATGGCCGCTGCTAACTTATCCACCGAACTTTGAGGGAGCTTGGTCAACTGCTGAACGTTGCGGATTCGCGAGAGAGCTCGCAGGAGTCTCGCCGACTCTTCAGTCGAAAGCGGAGCAAGCGTGACCGGGTTTTCTATGCCGAGCCCGATTCGACCCGTGATGATTACTTTGCTACCTATTGGTAAGTCGAGCAAGAACTCACGGAGGCGGTTGTCGAGGACGGTTTCAAGATTGTCAAGCAGTAACAAAATCTTGAAGTTCTGTTGATCAGCCCGCCGATGTTCTCGCTACTCAGCTCGCGCTGGGTGTAGTTCTTGGGCAGCACGCCCTTTAGGGTCGGGTTCTCCCGCTCGATCTCCTCCATCGCCTTGTCGACGCGGCTACCGATGTCGCTCAGCTGGCCAGCCGCGCGCAGGTCGGTCCACCGGTGGCCTTCGGGGATCCTGAACACGCCCTCGGCGATGTACTCGTCCCGGTCGTTCAGCACCGACCTCTTGGCGGCTTCGGTCGGCATGAAGTAGTCGGAGTCCGGATCGTCGACCAGCCGGGCCAGCTCGTCGTGGCGGACCATGAAGGTGTCCGAAAACGTACTTGAGGAAGATCAACCCCAGCACGACGTGCTTGTACTGGGCGGAGTCCATCTTCCCGCGCAGCTCGTCAGCCGCGTCCCACAGCGTCTGCTCCAGGGAGCGTTGGGCTGCTTCTGCCTTGCGACGCGGTGGCAAGCCGTCTCCTCCTTGACGCGGACATCATCAGCGAGGTGAGCTTACGGCCAGCGCGCGGCCCTCCCCGGGACGCGTGGCCGCTTGCGCCGCCTGGGAAGATCATGGGGTGTCCAGTGCGCCGGTTTCTGACGAGATCGCCGGTGCTCTCGGCTTGTTCTTCCATGGCGGGGTTGGGCTGAGCCGCAGTGCGCTGACAGGGGTCTTCACCCGGGCAGGATTCGGCGACGTTGCTGAGTACCGGATCAACGACCCTTCCTCTCCCAATAAGGAGACGAGGGTCCAGCTCGCTGTGCGCGCCGCGGTCAAGCGGACCGGTCGTGCGCGTGAACTGGTGGACGGTCTGCTCGCAGCCCTTCGGGTCAACGGGGTGTTTTCCAGCACGGACCCCGAGACCAAGAAGACCATCGACATCGCACGTTCAGCTTTCCGGCGCGCCGGCTGGGCGCTGTCCGATGACGGCACCCTGTCTCCAATCGGCGTGATTGATCTTCAGACCGGCGGACGGCAGTCGCTGGAAGAGCAGCTGGATCGCCTCCGACGCGCGACGGAAGACCCAGGCCAATTGCTGGGCAGCGCCAAAGACCTGCTGGAGGCCGTCGCGAAGTTCGTGCTTCAGGAGCTGGGCCATGAGGCCCCGGGTGACTTCAACCAGCTCTGGTACCTCGCTCGGGAGCGGCTCGGCGTCCACCCGAGTCAGGTTGTCGGAGATAGCCCCGGCGCGGCGCAGGTCCGCAAGATCCTCGGAGCAACTTGGACGATCGCGGAGCAGGTGAACGAGCTCAGGAACCTACAGGGAACGGGGCACGGCCGGACACTGCCGACGGGCGTTTCGGCGGACATGGCGCTGTTGGTCGTCCGTGAGGCCTGCTCGATCGCGCAGTTGATGCTCGGCGCGCTGGACCGAGCACTCGGCCACTAGCCAGCAGGCACTCGGCCTACTGGTCGACGGCGTCTCGCGCGACCTCCCCGCTGGGTGTGGGCAATCCATCAGCATCCAGGTTCATCGCCTCGGCGACGAGTAGCCCAACGAGGCGGTGACTGGTCTCAATCATCGATGTCGCCATAGGCGGGGTGAACGCGCTCTGCTCAGCGGGATGCGACAACCTGTTACGAAGCTCGAAGCCCGAATCGGCAACCGCAACGATGTTCGGCGGCAGGATTCCGCTGGTCTGGATGCGCTTCAGGAGCGCACGTGCGGGCACCTTGTCCTCGCCCGGATACACCAGTCGTAGCGCGGCCTCGAGGGCTTGAAAAGCGACCGTGCAGCCGACAGCCATGAACTCGTAGTCGAACCACGAGTGCGCGAACAGGCTGCGTGCCGTTCGCAGCAGCGCTCCTGGCCCATTGAATGGCTCCTCGACCTCCGGCGCCAGGGCTGCCCACTCGTCGGCCCGAGCCCGCAGGTAGCCGAACGTCATTGCGCCGGGCTGTCCGTCGGCGCCCAGCCCTGCTGCGAAGAGCTGCCACCGCCCATCTGGGATAGGTTCCACGCCGTAGAGCGTCCCAGGCGAGATCGACAACATTCCCGGCCGAGCCCAGCCGCACCCAGCCCCTCAGGCCTGAGCGGCGCGAGAGTAACGGACATTTGACGGTCATTCCTCGAGTTCCAAGAACAACTGCAAGGATCATGGAGAATGAACGAAGGCCCCGGAATTCGGGGCCTTCGTCGTTGTAGCGGGGACAGGATTTGAACCTGCGACCTCTGGGTTATGAGCCCAGCGAGCTACCGAGCTGCTCCACCCCGCGTCAATTGCCGCGTCGAGTGCGCTCGATCGAACGCTAGACGCACGTCGAGCTAATCTCAGCCGATGGGAGTCCTCGTTGCGTTGGTGCTCGCGATTGTGGGTGGTCTCCTCGCCGCGATCGCGGACTTCGTTGCGCTCCCAACTTGCTTGGGTGTCGTGGGGGCCGTGGCGTTCTTCTTAGGCGTCGGTACCGCGATGGCGATCGCCTATCGAGACGCGAGCGCGATCAGACTTCGATGATCCGCTCTCTTGGCCGATCACTCCGGACAGGCGGCCGTTGGATCTTCGAGCTGATGTAGCTCGCGCACGTCCCGACATGTCGCGCGGCGGGCGGATCGCGTAGAGGACGCGATCGGACGCGCCGTTGCACAGCGACGGGCGGCTACTTGCCGAAGAGCACCGGCGGGCCGAACGACACCCCGACACAGGCCTGAGCACGCCCGACGCGGCGCGAGGCCGACGGACATTTGACGGACATTCGCAAAATCGAGCGTCCTCGACGACGCTCTTGGAAATGAACTGAAGGCCCCGGAATCCGGGACCTTCGTCGTGGTAGCGGGGGCAGGATTTGAACCTGCGACCTCTGGGTTATGAGCCCAGCGAGCTACCGAGCTGCTCCACCCCGCGTCGGTAAGTTCAGCCTACCGACACGCGCGCCCAGCTCCAAACCGAGCCCTACGACGTCTTGGTCGCACTCGGTGATGGCTTGGCCGACGAGGACGGAGCGGGCGTGGTGATGCTGCCGCCGCGCAGCGCCTGGTACTGCGCCAACAGCTGCGCGAGCTTGGCCTGGTCCGCGCCGATGGCGGCGAAGTTGCCCGCCTTCGTATCGGCCTGCAGCTGGTTGATCGTTGCGTCCAGTTGAGCCAGCACCTGGTCCACGGTCGCCGTCCCCGTCGGCGGCGCACTGGTACTGGGCACAGGTGTGGTGCTGCTCGGTGACGGCGTCGTGCTGGGCGTCGTCACCGAGGTGTTGTTGGTGCCGATGTTGAGCCCGACGATCGGCTGCGTGAGGTTCAGCAACGCATCGGAAAGGGTGGACCCATAACCGATCTTGTCGCCGTAGACGGCGAGCACCCGCTGCAGCGTCGGATAGCTTCCGGCGCCGGAGGAGGACTGCACATAGAGCGGTTCCAGGTAGAGGAACGAGTTGCCGATCGGCAGCGTCAACAGGTTGCCGTGCAGGATCGAGGACCCACCTCCGGCGGCGTTGAACAGAGAGAGGTCCTTGCTGATCGTGGAGTTCGTCGTCAGGATGTTGGAAACCTGCTCCGGTCCGAACGTATTGGCCGAGGCCGGCACCTTGAGCACGGTCATCTTGCCGTAGTTGGCGCCCGGATCAGCGTCCACGCTGATGTAGGCGGCCAGGTTCTGGTTGTTGTTGACGATCATGGGCGTCGTCAACTGGAACTGGGCCTGTGAGCCGCCGTCGGCGGGTGCGGCCAGCACGTAGTACGGCGGCTGGTTGGCGGTCGAGTCATTCGGGTCGGTCGGCACCACCCACTTGTCGCTCGCACTGTAGAACGTCTGCGGGTTGGTGACGTGATATGTCCCGATCAGCGCCCGCTGAATCTCGAACAGATCCTCGGGGTAGCGGATGTGGTCCTTGATCGTCTGCGGCATGGCCGACTGCGGCTGGACCAGCCCCGGGAAGACCTTCATCCAGGCCTTGAGCACCGGATCGGAGGTGTCGAAGTCATAGAGGGTGACCTTGCCGGTGTACGCGTCGACCGTGGCCTTCACCGAGTTGCGGATGTAACTGACCTGGTCGTTGGGCTGCGCGGCCGTCTTGCCGGTCGTGGACAGAGAGTCGGAGGTGAGCGTCGACAGCGATTCCTTCTCCGAGTACGGGTAGCTCGGCAGGGTCGTGTACGCATCGACCATCCAGACGATGTGACCGCTGGCCGGGTCGACGATCGGATACGGATCACTGTCGACGGTCAGGAACGGCGCGACCTTCTTCACCATCTGCCGCGGGTCACGGTCGAAGATGATCTTCGCGCCACTGGCCTTGACCGTGGAGTTGAGGATGAAGTTGCTCTGCTTGTACTGGACCGCGAGTGCCAGCCGCGTGGCGAAGCTGCTCAGCGACACCCCGCCCGGGCCCTGGTAGGAGACCTTGGGGCCGTCGCTGCCGTCGTATTCCTGCTTCGGGCCAGAGGCGCCGACGATCGAATAGTTGGGCAGCAGCTCGCCGTAGTACTCATCGGGCTGGGTGAGGTTCAGCGGTCCGGTCGGCGGCAGGTTGGCCTCGGTATAGAGCGCCGGGTTGTTCGTCACGTCCTCGTTGGCCGGGGCGGCAACGAACCCGTCGCCGTGGGTATAGACGGTGTGCTGGTTGATCCAGTTCGTCTGCGCGCCGGTGAGGCCGGCGGCGTTGAGCTCACGGACGCCGACGACGTAGTCCTGGGTCGTGCCGTTGACGTCATAGCGGTCGACGTCGAGCTTGGCCGGGAAGCCGTAGACGTTCTTGATGCGCTGCTGCTGGGTGAACGCGGCCGAGATCCGGTTCGGGTCGAGAATCCGGAGGTTGCTTACCGTCGGGTTGGAGTCCACCACCTGGCCCGTGCTGCTGACGATCGGCGTGGTGGCCGGGGACGGGTTCACGTCGTAGGTC
Source organism: uncultured Actinomycetes bacterium (assembly GCA_963828015.1). Taxonomy (GTDB): domain Bacteria; phylum Actinomycetota; class Actinomycetes; order Mycobacteriales; family Jatrophihabitantaceae; genus CAVPUA01. Next base: position 1,217,190 of record CAWHCD010000004.1, on the reverse strand, counting down.
GAGTAGTTCACGTTCGTGTTGGTGACGATGCCGTACGCCTGTTGGGTGGCGCTGATGTTGCGCAGGATGTACGGCGATTCCTTCTGGCTCGCGTTCGGCTTGACCGACAGCTGCTGCATGAGCGCGGGATAGATGCCGTTGATCAGGATGGCGAGAACCAGCAGCACCACGAAGCCGATGATCGGCACCTGCGGGCTCTTGAGCCACAGCGACGCGAGGACGCCGATCGCGATGATGATGGCGATCCAGAACAGGATTGTCTTGGCCGGCAGGTTGGCGTGCACGTTGGTGTAGGTCGCACCGGTGATGTTGTAGCGCTCGGAGAAGAGCAGGCCGTAGCGGTCGAGCCAGTAGGCGATCGCCTTGAGCAGGATGAACGCGAAGACCAGCAACGTGATGTGCCGGCGCGCGGCGATCGTCATCTTGGGGCCCGGGGTCTGCAGGCGGATCGCCCCGACCAGGTAGTGCACGATCGCGGAGAGGATGAGCGAGAAGATGACCAACGAGAAGCCGAAGCTGAGCAGGATGCGGTACGTCGGGTAGTCCCACGCATAGAACGAAATGTCCTTGTGGAACTGGGGGTCGGTGACCCCGAAGCTGCCCCCGTTGAAGAACAGCACCCACTGCTTCCAGTTCGACTCGGCCGCCGCCCCCGCCGCCAGGCCGACGATCACCATGATGGCGCCGAGGATCCACTTCTTCCGCGGCTCGAGGGCCACGCGATAACGCTCGAGGTTCTGCTGCTCCGATGACATCGGCCGAAACGGTGGTCGGACGCGATAGGCGATGACCAGGTTGGCCCCGATACCGGCCGCCATGAGCAGCCCGAAGATCATGAACAACGCGAAGCGCGTCCAGAACACCGTCGTGTAGACGTTGCGGTGCCCGACTGAACCGAACCAGAGCCAGTTGATGTACACGCCGACGAAGATGTTTCCGACGATCAACAAGAAGATGATGACCGCAGCAGTAATGAGCGCGATCCGTGCCCTGCGCGAGATCGCGAAGGACGGCATGGGTGGCCGCATCGCCACGGGCTTCTCCCTATTGAGTCAGGTCGCGATCAGCTGCCGCGCTGAACCGCAATGAGCCAAACGTACGTGGCTCGCCGCTGGTTCCATCGCCGGTAACCGTCGAGCTCAGCAGTGCGGAACCGGTAGGCCCGCCTGGATGTTGGTCAGGTCGGTGATCGCGTTGGTCAGGGTGTCGACCTTGATCACGGTCAGGCCCTTGGGAATGTTGTTGATCACATTGCTGCAGTTGCCGGCCGGGGCCAGGAAGTAGGTCGCACCGGCATCGCGGGCGGCGATCATCTTGAGCTGGATGCCGCCGATCGGGCCCACCTGGCCGCTCGGGTCGATGGTGCCGGTGCCGGCAATGAAGCGGCCGTGGGTCAGGTCGGTGGGGCCGACCTCCTGGATGATCCCCAGCGCGAACATCAGCCCGGCCGACGGTCCGCCGATCTCGTTCGCCAGCCCGATATCGACCGAGAACGGCGCGATGCAGCCGCCCACGACCGTAATTCCCATACGCGCACCCGTTTGCCCCGACGCGGGGGCGATCAGCGGAACCAGCACCGTGAGCTGCGTACCGTCGCGCGAGATGACGACCGTGGCATCGGTGCCCGGCGTGGCCTTGGCCAGTTCGGCGGTCAGCTGGTCGGTCGTGGTGATCGGCACGCCGTTGACCGAGAGGATCTGATCGTCGGCCTGCAGCACACCCTTAGCCTTCGAGTTGACCGTAAAGGACTCGACAGCGACGCCCTTCGGATAGCCCAGCTCGCAGAAGGCGGCCGCCTCGGCGTTGTCCTGGGAGTCGACGAAGTCCTGCGTGTTCTGCTGGTTCACCTGATCCTGGGACTGCCCGGGCGGGTAGATCGAGTCGTGCGGGACGACGATCTGGTCGTGGTGCAGCCAGCCCGACAAGGCCTGGAAGATGTTGATCGACGAGGTGTTGACGTCGACCGTGGTCAGGTTGAGATTGCCGTTCTGCGGCCGGGTCGGGTGCCCGGTGATCACGATGATCTCGTTGCCCTGATCGTCCTTGCCGAGCGTATTGAGCGTCGGCCCGGGACTGAGGATGACGTAGGGCACCGGCAGCGTCACGGCCAGGATCAGCAGCGTCAGGAACAGCACGCCACCCACCAGTAACGTGCGCAGACGTCGGCTCAGCCGCCCGAACGACCGTGGAATGGTGCCCAGTCGGGCCAGTCGACTCACCCGCGCACCTTAGCCGGGCAAGCCCTGTGACTGTGCAGAGACCGTCTCAGCCGGGCCTTCGGTGATCGGGCTCACCGGCCGCAACGCATCGAGGTAGGCCTGATGACCAGAGATCGTTTCAGCCGTGCGCAAGGGCCGCTCGGGCCGAGCCCGCCACCACAGCAACAGTGATGCCACTCCGGTGATGACGATCGGCACGGCCAGCCACATCGCCCAGGACAGATCCGCCACAGTCGCCCAAGCTACCGGCGTTCGCCCGTCGCGAACGGGTGCCTCGCCGCACCGATGCCGGGAACGTTCGCCGTGCTCGTCCGTTGGGCCTAGCGTGAACGACATGACCAATCTGCCCTTCGGGTTCGGGCCGGGAAATGGCGGCAACGGCGACGACGATGAGCTCGCCGGCAAGATTCCGCTGTTCGCCGAGTTGCAGAAGTTGATGTCCTGGTCCGGCGGCCCGGTCAACTGGGACCTGGCCCGCCAGATCGCCCTGTCGAGCCTGACCGGTGAGCACCGCGCGGTCAGTACGAACGAGCAACGCCAGGTCGAGGAAGCCGTTCGGCTGGCCGACCTGTGGCTCGACGATGCGACCGACCTGCCCTCGGGGGTCAGCAGCATCGAGGCCTGGAGCCGGGTGCAGTGGATCGAGAAGACGTTGCCGGCCTGGGGCACGCTGTGTGATCCCGTCGCCGCGCGCGTCGTCGGGTCGATGGGATCCATCGTCCCGGAGGAGATGCGCGCCCAGCTGGGGCCGATGGCCGGCGTCATGAACCAGTTCGGCGGGTTGATGTTCGGCGCCCAGGTCGGCCAGGGCCTGGCCGGGTTGTCCCAAGAGATCGTCTCCGCGGCCGACGTCGGCCTTCCGATGGGCCCGAGCGGGGTCGCGGCGCTGCTGCCGCAGAACGTGCTGGCCTTCGGCGAAGGACTCGAACGTCCCGAGGAGGAGGTCCGGCTCTATCTCGCGCTGCGCGAGGCCGCCCACCAGCGACTGTTCGCCCACGTGCCCTGGCTGCGACAACGACTGCTGGACACGGTGGACGCCTACGCCCGGGGCATCACGATCGACACCTCGGCGCTCGAGCAGGCCATGGGCGGCATCGACCCGACGAATCCCGAGAGCATCCAGAACGCCCTGTCCGGCGGCCTCTTCGCCCCGGAGGAGACCCCGGAACAGCAGATCGCGCTGCGACGGCTCGAGACCCTGCTCGCCCTCGTCGAAGGCTGGGTCGATGCTGTCGTCCAGTCCGCGGCCAGTGACCGGATGCCGGGCGCCGATGCGCTCCGGGAGGCCTCGCGGCGTCGGCGGGCCACCGGTGGGCCGGCCGAGCAGACCTTCTCCACGTTGGTCGGGCTGGAGCTGCGACCGCGGCGACTGCGCGAGGCGGCCGCCCTGTGGTGGGCCGTCACCCAGCAGCACGGGGTCAGCGGACGCGACGGGGTCTGGGGCCACCCCGACCTGCTGCCCAGCGCCGAGGATCTCGATGACCCGCTGGGTTTCGCGGAACGCATGAGCAACAACGACGAGGATCCGCTGGCCGGTTTGTAGTCCGCTGGGGCTAGAACAACGTCTCTTCCACGTCGTCGTCCTCGGGCTGATCATCAAGGGCGGCCGGGGCGGGCTGGCCCCGTTGCGCCAGGCCCGCGCTGAGCCCGTCGAGGTAGCCGCGGGCCCGCTCGGTGCGCGGGTATTGCTGTACCAACGCCCAGAAGCGAGGGCCGTGGCCGGGAACCTGCAGATGCGCGAGCTCGTGCACGATCACGTAGTCGAGCACCCAGTCGGGAACCGTGCGCAGCCGTTCCGAGACCCGGATGGAGCCATCGAGCGGCGTGCACGATGCCCAGCGGGTACGCATCCGGGCGACCCACCGGATGCTGCTGGGATAAGCCGCGCCGCCGAGGTAGCGGCGGGAGAGTTCACCAGCGCGTTCGAGCAAGGCCGCATCGCTGGCTCGCGCGCCACCGACCTCGGCCCGACGCTCCTGCGTGGTGACGCGCTCGACCAGCTCGGCCACCAGTCGCTGCTCCGCGGAGCGGCCCAGCCGGGCGGGCACGAGCACCACGATCCGGTCACCATCGCGGTAGGCCGAGACGGTGCGCTTGCGCCGGGCGCTGCGGCGGATCTCGACGATTGGGTCCGGGGCGGGCACGAGGCCAACCTAGCTCCAGGCTCGGACCATGCTGTGGTTATCCACACCTGTGCACAGAGGTGTGGACATACGCTTGAGAGTCACACTTTAGGCAATGCCTGTGGATGACGGGCGGCAGGGGTGCGCCGGATTTGAGACGGTAGTCCGGTGACAATACCCACCGATCCCGACATCCGTCCCCGCCGGCCGGCCCGAACTCGGCTCAACCCGGCCGTGCGGCTGCTCTGGCGGGCGGCCGACAGCCTGCAGTTCGAGCTCGGTGCCCGCTCGGTGATCGTCGACGGCGTGCCGCACGAGGAGCTCGTCCAGCTACTCGGTGTCGAGGCGCCCGCGGGTGCGCCTCAGCCCGGGTGGGAGCGCACGCTGGCCCACCTGATGGACACCGGTTTCCTGTACCCCGAGGATGGCGAGGACCCGTCCGTGCGAGCTCGCCTGGCCCCGGAGCTCTCGGCGCTACGCATCCGCCATCCGCGCGCCGCGGCCCGGATGCTGAATGGCCGCAGGCAGGCACGGGTGGTCGTCGCCGGGGACGGACGGGTGGGGGCCGCGCTGGGCGGGCTGCTGGCCGCCGCCGGGGTGGGGCACGTCCACGTGGCCGGGACGGGGGCGGTACGCCTGCGGGCCGCGATGCCCGGCGGATTCGCCGTCGAGGACGAGGGCCGGGATTTCGAGGGCGCCTGCGCGGACGTGCTGCGCCGGGCCGCGCCGGAGGTCCGCACGAGCGCCCCGACCACCAACGAGGCGGTCGACCTCGTCATCCTCACGAGCAACGGGCCGATCGAGGAGGACGTGCGCGAACTGCTGCACCACGACGCCCAGGCCCATCTGGTGGCTCGCTGCAGCGGGGATCAGCTGGTGGTCGGCCCGCTCGTCCTGCCCGGGCTGACCAGCTGTCTGGGGTGCGCCGACCGGCATCGCCTCGAGCGCGACCCGGCCTGGACCAGTCTGGCCGTGCAGCTCTCGGCGGCAACGAAGTACCCACCGCCCTCGGATGTGGCCCTGGTTTCCCTAGCGGCCAGTGTCGCGGCCCTGCACGTCCTGGCCTACCTCGATGGCGACGAGCCGGCCAGCCTCAACGGCACGGTGGAGCTCGAACTGCCCGACTGGCGACTGCGCCGACGGACCTGGGATCGGCACCCGGACTGTTCCTGCGCGGCCGCGATATGAGTGTTGGTGCGAGGGCGCGCAGTGCGCGCGCGCCGGTGATTAGCGACCGTAGGCCAGAATGAAGATCGTGGACGAGCTTCCGGCAACGCGAAGGGCCCGCGCGGTGAAGCTGGCCGCGTTGCCGCTCGGCGTTGCCGGTCGTTCTGCACTGGGCCTGGGCAAGCGCATCACCGGCAAATCGGCGGCCGATGTGCAGGCCGAGCTGCAGGCGCGTACCGCCGAGCAACTGTTCGCCGTGCTCGGCGAGCTCAAGGGCGGGGCGATGAAGCTCGGGCAGGCCTTGTCGGTATTCGAAGCCGCGCTGCCCGATGACTCAGCGGCGCCCTACCGCGAGGCGCTCACGCGGCTGCAGGAGGCGGCACCGCCGATGCCGGTGGCCACCGTGCACCGGGTGTTGGACGAGCAGTTCGGGCGGACCTGGCGCGAGCGGTTCACCAGCTTCGACGACGAGCCGGCCGCGGCGGCCAGCATCGGTCAGGTCCACCGAGCGGTGTGGGGCGATGGCCGCAACGTCGCCGTCAAGATCCAGTACCCCGGGGCCGCCCAGGCGATGATGTCGGACTTCACCCAGCTCTCGCGCATGGCCTGGCTGTTCGGACGCCTGTCCCCCGGGCTCGACGTCAAACCGCTGCTGGCCGAACTCAAGCAACGCGTGCTCGAGGAGCTGGACTACAGCCTGGAAGCCGATGCGCAGCGGGCCTTTGCCGCCGCCTATCGCGACGACCCCGACATCGCGATCGGGCGGGTCGTCGCGAGTGCGCCCAAGGTGCTCGTTACCGAGTGGATCACCGGCACGCCCCTGTCGCAGATCATCGCCGACGGCACCGCGGCGCAACGCGACCGGGCCGGGTCTCTGTTGTCGTTGCTGCATTTCTCCGCGCCGCAGCGGGCCGGGCTGCTGCACGCCGACCCGCATCCCGGCAACTTCCGGCTGTTGGCCGACGGGCGGCTGGGTGTCGTCGATTTCGGCGCGGTCGCCCGCCTGCCCGACGGCATTCCGGCCTCGCTCGGGCGGCTCACGCGCCTGCTCATCGACGGGCAGGGCGATGCCGCGGTCGACGTCCTGCGCCATGAGAACTTCCTGCTACCCGGCGTCGAGGTGACCCCGGAACAGGTCATGAACTACTTCGGCCCGGCCCTCGAGCCGCTCAGCAGCGAGAACTTCACGTTCAGCCGCAGCTGGCTGCAGGCCCAGGCCGCCCGGCTCGGCGATCCGCGGCGCGAGGACGCCCAGGTCGGACGGCTGTTGAACCTGCCACCGTCCTACCTGCTCATCCACCGGGTCACGCTCGGCTCGATCGCGATCCTGTGCCAGCTCGGGGCCACCGCGCCCTTATCGGCAGCTGGCCGAGCAGTGGCAACCCGGCTTCGCCGACTGACGAGCGAGTTGGAGCAGGTCATCCGCGCCGTCTCGGCCCCGACGGGAGGCGGCGCGGCGCGGATGACCTGATCAGGCGGCGACCTCGCGGTCGGCCTTGCGCGGACGCCCCCGCGGTCGCTTACGCTCCACGACCGCGCCCCGCTCGAAGATCTCCCCGCCCCAGACCCCGCAGGGCTCACGGCGTTCGGTCGCGCCGGCGAAGCAGGCCAGCCGCGCCGGGCAGGCCTGGCAGAACGACTTCGCCTGCTCGAGCTCCTCCGGCGTCTCGGCGAACCACAGGTCCGCGTTCTCGACCTGGCAGGGCAGCCCCACCGGGCCGCTGCGAGAGATCGGATCGATCGACACCGGGGCATCGAACCCGCCGTCAAGCAGCGTCAGACGCTCCTCCGGGAGCGTCGGGCAGCTGGTCAACATCTCGGGCACCTCCTTGGATTTCGATTGGCGATGGATGTACGGGCCGAACCTTGCTGGATCGGACAAACAAAAAGGCCGCGGTTCCCCTGGCGGGATCCGCGGCCTCGAGTGAGCCGAACGCTGACGATTTCAGCGATGCGCTCCTCGAGGCGGCGGGGCCGGCTTGGCCGACGTGATGGCGCGGCCCGAGTCGACATAGCCCATGACATGGGCGTCGATCGCCATTACGTGCAGACGGGTGCCGCTAAACCAGGACGTCAGCTTCAGCTGATTCATTGCGGGCACCTCCCTGCGTAGTGGGGGCGCACACGCGCGCCCGGTGGTCGAGACAGAAGGTTAATCGAGCACGCGTACGCGGTGCAAACGATTTAAATCTTCTCGACGAGCTCGACCGCTTGCGGGTCGGCTCCCGAGACCAGAGCCAGCACCGCGTCGGCGTAGCGCTCCAGCTTGGTGCTCCCGACGCCGCTGACCCGCGCCAACGCGGTCCGACTGCCCGGAGCGGCATCGGCGATCGCCACCAGGGTCGCGTCGGAGAACACGACATAGGCCGGCACCTTCTGGGCCTCGGCCTGTCGCTTGCGCCACACCCGCATCCGCCCGAACAGCTCCGCGTCCTCCGCGGCCGGCGCGGCCGCCTTGACCGTGCGGGCCGGTGTCGCACTCACCGGACGCAGGCCGTCCAGGAAACGCGAGGGCCGCCGGCCCCGACGCTGGCCGGGGCTGCGGGCCAGGGCCCAGGACAGCGCGAGGTCCTCGCGGGCGCGGGTGATGCCGACGTAGAGCAGCCGCCGTTCCTCCGCGATCTGGGCCTCGGTGGTGGCGTGCTGGATCGGCAGGGTGGTGTCGGTCAGCCCGACGAGGAAGACGGCGTCCCACTCCAGGCCCTTGGCCGAATGCAGCGAGGCCAGGGTGACGCCCTGCACCGTCGGGGCGTGCTGGGCGTCGGCGCGCTGGTCGAGTTCGGCCACCAGCTCGGCCAGCCCGGCGTCGGGATGCAGCGCGCGCAGGTCGTCGGCCAGGCTCACCAATGCGGCCAGGGACTCCCAGCGTTCGCGCGCGGTGCCGCCCGGGGGCGGGGACTCGGCGTGCCACCCGACGCTGGCCAGCACTGCCCGCACCGACTCGGCCAGCTCGTCATCGGCGTCGCCGGAGCGGGCCGCCCCGCGCAGCAGCAGGCGAGCCTCGCGAATCTCGGGGCGGTCGAAGAACCGCTCGCCGCCGCGCAGCACGTAGGGCACGCCGACGGCACTCAGCGCGGCCTCGTAGACCTCGGACTGCGCGTTGATCCGGAACAGCACCGCGATCTGCGCCGCCGGGGTGCCGGCCGCGATCAGCGCGACACACCGGGCCGCGACGGCGGCCGCCTCGGCCGGCTCGTCGTCATGCTCGCTGAACGTGGGGGCCGGGCCGTCGGCGCGCTGCCCGATCAACGCGACGCCCCCCGGCCCAGAGCCGACGAGCCGGTTGGCCAGATCCACGACCTGCGGCGTGGACCGGTAGTCACGTACCAGCTTGACGACCACGGCCCCCGGAAAGCGCCGGTCGAAGTCGAGCAGATGCCGCGGCGTGGCCCCGGCGAAGCTGTAGATCGTCTGGTTGGGGTCGCCGACGACGCAGAGGTCGTCGCGGTCGCCGAGCCAGGCATCGAGCAGGCGCTGCTGCAGTGGTGAGACGTCCTGGTATTCGTCCACGACGAAGTGGCGATAGCGCGAACGGACCTCTTCGGCGACGTCGGGCAGCTCCTCGATCGCGCCGGCCATGATCAGCAGCAGATCGGCGAAGTCGACCTGGCGCGCGCGCTGTTTGGCCTGCTCGTAACCGGAGTAGATCTCGGCGACCGTTTCCGGGGCGCGCGGCGGTTCGCGCCCGGCGGCCGCCGCCGCGGCCGGGTAGTCGGCCGGGGTGACCAGCACCGACTTGGCCCAGTCGATCTCGGCCGCCAGGTCACGGACATCGCCGCGCTCGACCCGCAGCCGGGCCCGGGCCGCGACGTTGCCCACCAGCCGGGTCGGGTTGTCGAGCACGTCGGGCATCGAACCGCCCAGAACCCGGGGCGCGAAATAGGTGAGCTGGCGCAGCGCCGCCGCATGGAAGGTGCGTGCTTGCACGCCACCGGCGCCCAGCCCGCGCAGGCGGGTCCGCAGCTCGCCGGCCGCCCGGGCGGTAAAGGTGACGGCCAACAGCTGTCCGGCCGGGATGGCACCGGTGCGGATGCCGTAGGCGATGCGGTGCGTGATGGCCCGGGTCTTGCCCGTGCCGGCACCGGCCAGGATGCAGACCGGACCTCGGACCGCCTCGGCCGCGTCGCGCTGTTGGGGATCGAGACCCAGCAGGACCTGGGCCGGATCGGGGGACGTCACGAGCCGATCCTGCCAGCGCGCGCTGACAGTCTGTGCCGCGACGCCGGAATCCCGGCGCCATCGACGGTGTTAGGACCATCATGGTGACCATGTACTCAACGACCTGGTGCGGCTATTGCCGCCGGCTCAAGGACGGCCTCAAGCGGGCCGGCATCGACTTCGTCGAGATCGACATCGAGACCGACGAATCGGCAGCTGAGGTGGTCGTGGCCGCCAACGGGGGCAACCGGACCGTGCCGACCGTCGTCTTCGCCGACGGCAGCGCGCTCACCAATCCGTCGGTCGAGCAGATCAAGTCCAAGCTCGCCGCTTGAGCTCGTCCGTCCCCTCGCGCCGAACCTGGCGACCGGTGGATCCGGCCGCGCTCGCGGCCCAGCTCACCGAAGTCATCGCGGCCCGCGAGGGCTACGTACGGGTCGCGGTGGACGGGGCGTGGGCCGCTGCGCCGCACGAGTTGGCCGAGTCGCTGCTCGAGCCGATTCGCGCGGCTGGGCGCCCGGCCACGCACGTGCAGGCGCAGCTGTTCTATCGTGATGCCTCGGTGCGGCTGGAGTGGGGCCACACCGACGAGCACGCGTTTCGCCACGACTGGCTCGACGTCCGGGCCTTGCGTTCTGAGGTACTCGACCCCCTCGGCCCGGGCGGCCACGGGCGCTATCTGAGCTCGCTGCGGGATCCGGTCACGAACCGGGCCACTCGGGTTGCCGCGGAACCGGCTGAGCCGGGGCAGGTCCTGCTGCTCAGCGGCGAGTTGCTGCTCGCGCACGGACTGCCCTTCGACCTGAGCGTGCATCTGCGGCTGTCGACCGGCGCGCTCGCCCGGCGCACCCCACCCGAACGGGCTTGGACCTTGCCCGCCTTCGAAGGCTATGAAGACCTCATTTCGCCGGACGTCGAGGTAGCCGTCGACGACCCGCGTCATCCGGCGATCCGGCTCTAGCCCGACGGTCAACCGCGCGCTTGCGGCGGCCTGTCCCAGTTTGCCGCTCGGGCGGGATCGTCTCGGCGCTCGGCGGGCGGCGCTCCGACGCTCGGCGCTAAGATCAAGAGAATTCGCTGTTATATCTGGGAATCGCTTGCGATGTCCGTTCTGGGTCGATAGAATCGAATGTATGTTCGATAGTCCGGTTGAGGTGATGGATCGGCTCGATGCCGTGCTTGATCAGCTCCTGGCGGTCGACTTCTACGCCTGTGATGCCGAGACGTTGCTGCAGGTGGCGCGGCGATCTGAGCTGGTGGAGCGTCGTTTGGGTGCGGTGCGGCATCGGGTGGTCGCGGCTCTTGATTGCCAGGGTGTGGCCCGGGAGCGGGGTCACCGTGACACGGCGGCGTTGCTGGGTGAGTTGTGGAATGCCGCGCCGGCGGTGGCGCGGCGGGAGGTTGCCTTGGCGGCGGAGCTGGCTCCGCGCCCGTCGTTGAGCGGGGAGGCGCTAGATCCGATCTTCGCGGCGACCGCTGAGGCCGAAGCTGCCGGTGAGCTGTCGGCCGCGCACGCGAAGGTGATCATCGATGCGGTCAACAAGCTGCCCGAACGACTTGGCGCCGAGTGGGACGATCGGCTCGAAGCCGATCTGGTCGCCTCGGCGCGGATGTTCGACCCGGCCCAGTTGACCAAGCTCGGGCGTCGGTATCTGGATCACCTGGACCCCGACGGCACCTTGCGCGATGAGCGCTACCGGCACCAGCATCGCGGGTTCACTATTGCCCAGCGCGCCGATGGCTCCTCTCGCGTCGAGGGTGAACTGACCGCGCCCTGTACGCAGGTGCTCCTCGCGTCCTTGGACGCCCTCGCTGCCCCGGCGCCGGCCGTCGATGGCACCCCGGACCCGCGCACGCCGGCCGAACGCCGCCATGACGGGTTCGAAGGGGCGTTGCGGCTGGTCTTGCGGGCCAAGGAACTGCCCGACGTCGGCGGCACCGTGGCCACCGTGCTGCTCACCGCCACCGTGGACCAATGGGACTCCGACACCGGGTTGGTCACCACCGGGCACGGGTCCCTGATCTCGGTCGCGCAGGCCAAGCGGATCGCCGGCGGTGACCCACTCATCGTGCCGGTCGTGATCGGGAAGGCGGACGGGATCATCGCCTACGGCACGGGCCAGCGGTTGTTCAACCGCCACCAGCGCTGCGCGATGTACGCCCGGGACAAGGGCTGCACCTGGCCTGGCTGTGATGCCCCTCCGGTCTGGTGCGAGATTCATCATGTTGAAGGGTGGATCAAGACCGGCCGAACCTCCGTCGACCAAGGCGCCCTGCTCTGCGCAAAGCATCACCAAAATTTGGACTTCAACGGCTGGGTCGGGGTCATGATCAGCGGCCGACCCCACTACATCCCACCCGCGTCCCTCGACCCCGACCAGATACCCCGCCGCAACACCCTGCACGACACCGTCACCGTCACCTGACGCCGCTCAAACACGCACTCTCATGTCGATGTGCGGTCGAGCGGGGCCGCCTTAACGTCGATTACACTTCACCCATGATCGAGATAATTACCGTGGTCGTAGCGCTGACCGTCGCTGTCAGGTGGCCGCTTCAAGCGCGACGCGGGCCTCGGGGTGGAAAGTTCGCGGGAGCGATGCGAACAATGGGCGCAGGAAGCGCGTATGCCCCGTCGAAGTGGCGGCACGGCACTATAACTGTCGGCAACTCGGGGGTCTTCACCTTCCTTCCCGGCGGCCCAGGAGGCATGCGCTTCCCCAAGGGGCAGCCGGTCACGGTCCAATATGGCCAGGTCTCGGAGCCCATCGGATCAGTGGGCTGGTCCCATGCCTGGTCGATGAATCCCATGCTTCGGGTCGCACGAGTGAGCACTCACGCAGGAGACACTATGGAACTCGCGGCATCGGACAAGAGTCTCGCCTCGCTGCGCGACGGAAATACATGAGTCAGGAAGACATTCCCGTCTGCCGCTGGTGGTGCGCGGTTCTGTCGAGATCCGGTCGCTGAACCCCACCTCCGATCCCACGTTCAAGTGCATCGCTTCTAGGGTCGCGCACGTGACGGTGTCACGAGTATTCCAGCGACGCCGTTAGGCGGCTATTTATTTGACCTAGGTCGCTTGCGCTAGTCGACGTCAGATTCGAAGAGAAGCTCTGGAGGATCTCTTGAGACTTAGGTCCATCTATGACTCGAAAGAGCCAGAGCACGTTGCTGCCGTCTCCGCCGGTGAAGGTGAGTTGGAAGTCCACGCCGGCATTGCCATCGACATTGATAGGGATGGGGGTCGAGGCGGAGACATCGGTAGCGCCTGCGCTCTTGAACTGGGTTTCGTAGATCTGCGGCAGTTTGGCGGGCACTACCGCGTACAGCTGTCCGGATATCGATGTCTCGACGCTCACCGAGCATCCGACGGCTGAGTTCAAGCTGCCGGTGTAGGTGCGGACTTGGTAGCTCTGCCCCTGCGGTCCTGCGGCAGCCCGCGTAGTTTTGGTGACGCTGCCGGGTAGGTCGAAGGCGATGCCGGTGACCGCGTCAATCTCTCGCGCCCAAGTCAGCGCCGACGAACCTGACGAGTTCGCCGTCGACTTGGGCGATGCGGACGGCTCGGTAGCGACGGATGAACCAGATGGGGTCCGCGTCCCTTCGTGTCCTGCCGCCCCGCACCCCGTCATCAAGAGAGCCAATATTACGACGGCGCCGAGACTCTGAATGACTGTAGAACGCTTCCTCGCTGGCATGAGGTGCATTATCGAGTACGCCGTAACCCAAACCATCCGGACATCTATGCCGCGATGGCTGCGGCCCACCTGGGCCGCATACTTCCTTCGTGAATCTGGTCTGGATTGTCGTCATCATCCCGGTGGCAGTCGTGGTCCTACTTGCTGTTTTCGCTCGGAAAACGCGCAGGGAGTGCCCGAACTGCGGGTATCCCTTACCAGCGGTCCGCGGACCCCAGAGCTTCGAGCAGGCGATGCACGGTGGTTGGACCTGCCCCCCGTGTGGAGCCGAAGTCGACAAGGCCGGAGACATCCCGGCGACCTAGGGGACGACCCATCCGCTTTTGCCGCGTGGCGGTCTCTGGCGCTCGACCGCAGTAGCCGCGAGTGGTGCTCGGTTCTGTCGATGACAGTGCGGGACAGGGGCGGTTTGCAATCCTGAGGCCGTGTTTGATTCGGGTAATGATTTGGCGCCGTGGCGGCGAATCAGAGCCATGATTTCGGCTGACCCGGATCTTCGGCGCAGGCAAAAACTGGGCCTCGGACTCATTTGCGTTGTTGGGGTCTTGGTGCTCCCGGTGGGATGGGTTGGCGCAGCGCTGCTGGTTGGAGACCCTCGTGCACGACACTTCTGGACGGTCACTGTCCTACTGCTCATCACGCTGGCTCTGATCCTGGCGCCCGTTAGTGGTTGGCTCTGGACGCGCGCAACGGTCGCCGAGTATGCGCGCAATCCGACGGGCGGCCCGAACATGGCGCGACCGGCGTGGGCTCGCGACTCTGCCCCGGTCAAACGCGTCCCCTGGGTTACAGGCGTTCCAGCCATGCGCCGAACCAAGAGAATCGGTGTCGCGTGCCTAGTGGTTGGATTCTTTCTTTTGGTTGCCAATCTCTTGACTGCCCTTGTCGCGCTCTTCGGAAACAACAGCGATCGAGCGACGGTAGCCCTAGGTGCGTTCCTCGGCCTCGCGTTCGGTATCTGCGCTTTTGCTCTCGGTGTTTTGTTGGTCCGACGCGGTCGCAATACGAACGCGAGCATCTAGAAATCCATCCGCAATTCAGCCCTCGTTGGGCAGGCAGATCTGTCGATCTGAGGGCGTGGCGCGCCTGGGTGCACATTTCTGGGACCCTTTAGCACATGCATCAGGTCACCGGCGTTCGAGATCCGGCGGGGGCGTTCTCGCTCACCAGCACCGTTGACGAGAGCGTGGATCGCCGCGATGCGAACCGCGCCGTCATCTGGGGTGGGGCTGGGCTCGCCTTGACCGGGCTGATCGAGCTCGGACTTGCGCTGCTGAGCGGCTCGGTCGCCCTGCTCGGAGATGCACTTCACAACCTCTCCGACGTCTCGACAAGCGTCTTGGTGTTCATCGGCTTCCGTGCCTCACGTCGATCTCCAACGGAGCGCTACCCCTACGGATTTGAGCGCGCTGAAGACATCTCGGGCGTGGGTATCGCGATCGTCATTTGGGCGAGCGCGGCGTTCGCTGGGATCGAGAGCGTTCGGAAGCTTCTTTCCCATGGTGGCACCAGCCACGTCGGCTGGGCGATCGCGGGTGCGTGTGTCGGCATCCTCGGAAACCAGATCGTCGCCTGGTACAAGCGGCGCATCGGTACTCGGATCAACTCCGCCACGCTGATCGCGGACGCCAAACATTCCTGGCTCGATGCACTGTCCTCCGCCGGGGCCCTCATCGGCCTCCTCGGCGTCCTCGCCGGGCTGAACTGGGCCGACGCCGTCGCGGGCATCGTCGTGACCGGGTTTATCTGCCACGTCGGCTGGGAAGTCAGCACCGACATCGCCCACCGCCTCATGGACGGAGTCGATCCCGAGATCCTCACCACCGCCGAAACCGTCGCCGCCTCAGTCCCTGGCGTCCGACACGCCCACGCTCGCGCCCGATGGACCGGACGCACCCTGCGCGTAGAAATCGAAGGATGGGTAGACGGCCACACAACCGTCGCCGAAGCCGACCACATCGGCCAGACCATCGCCGACCGGCTCGCCCCCCAACTTCCCGACATGCGCAACTTCGCCTGGACAGCCCGAGGCGTCTGACACCGCGCAGCACCGACACAAACCCATCCGCAATTGCCGCCTGGCGCGCGGCTCGTGGCTAGAACTGCCGATCCACGTTGCAGTCGGCATGGAAAGCTAACGACCCTGGCCGCCCGTCATGAGGGCGGGGCGATGCATCTTGCGGACAGCGCTCTCAGTCGTGGTTGGCTTTGTCCGAGGATCGCGCGAACGTGGAGGTCGATGTGCTTGAGGACCATGCCCTTATCGGGTTCGTCGCGGCCGTGGATCTCGATCGCGCGCGAGAGTTCTACGGAACCGTGCTGGGACTACGGCTGATCGAACAGAGCGATTTCGCCTGCGTATTCGATGCCCACGGGACGATGCTGCGAGTGACCGCAGTGGCTGACGTCGCGACCCCGGGCTATACCGTGCTCGGCTGGCGAGTCGCTGACATCGCATCCACCGTCACGCAGCTGACCAGCGCCGGCATCAGGTTCAATCGCTACGACGGCATGGAACAAGACGCCCTCGGAATATGGACAACACCCGGCGGTGACCTCGTCGCCTGGTTCAACGACCCCGACGGCAACAACCTCTCCCTCACACAGTTCGCCTGACCTGCCCTACCCCACCCATCCGGAATTCCCGGAGAGCCGGACGTCGACATGGGGAATGGATGTCTCGACCCAAGCCCAGCCCGACTGGCACAACGAGGATCGCAAAGGCGTAGGCCACCAGCTCAGGAGCGGTCGGGTCAGCGCCAGGCTGAGCCATCCTGCAGATAGAAGGCAAGGCGATGTCGTGCGAGGCGTTCAAGCATCTCTGGCAGAGCGTTGTCGTGGATCGGTCGCAGGTCAGCCACGCATTGGCTGACCAACTCAGCTATCACGTCACGGGGTATCTGCCCGGGAGCAACCGCAGCCAAGGTGTCGATGATGTGGGCTACGGATCGCTGCGGCACGCCGTCGAGCTGTGGCTCTTTCGCACGCTGTGCCGGCGTCATGACGAGGTCGCCCCCTACTGCTCCGCTGGGCTCCACGGCCATGCCGTTCGCCGTCGCGCGCCAGCCTGTGAACTATGACACACGTCACGTTAAGCCGGCATCTTGAACGACGGCCGCGGGACGTCGCCGGCAAGACGGCCTTCCCCGCCGCGGCTAACGAGACCGCACACCCGTCCTACGCTTTCGCTATGACGACTCCCGCGGCGCAGACGCTGCTCTCGGTCCGCGGTCAAGCCCAGCGGGCGGTGGACGCCGATCAGGCCAGCATTCACGCCGCTGTCTCCCAGACGCGGGCCACCAAAGGAGAAGCGGCGTCCGAGGTGAGCGCCCTGCTCGCCACCGTGGTGGACGAGCTGGCGAACCTGGGCGGAGTGGTCCTCACGGCGCAGAGCAACCGGGCCCCTTGACGTGGTCGGCCCAGTCGCTGCGCACGGCCGAAGAGATCGACCAGTCAGGCGGTACCTACGGCCCGACCGGACGGCACACGGCGTCGGTCACCGTAGTGATCGCCGTTCGCGATTTCGCCCTGCTGGGACGAGGTGGATGCGGTGCTCACCGCGCGGGACGCCGTTGCCGTCCATTCCGTCCAGTGGTCCGTCGACGACGACAATCCTGAGTGGGGCCAGGTCCGGGCCGACGCCATCCGGGCCGCGCTCGTGAAGGGGCGGGACTACGCATCGGCCCTGGGCGGACTGGTCAAGAGCGTCGAACACGTCGCCGACGCGGGACTGCTCGGGGGCGAGAGCCTCGGTCAGAACAACGTGGCGTTCGCCGCCATGTCGCGGGGTGCCGCCCCCGAAGCCGCGTCATTGGATCCGGTGCCCCAGGTTCTCACCGCGATCATCGACGCGCGTCTCATTGCCTCAGTTGGGCCACTCCCGAACGCGTGACGCGCAGCGCGCCTAACCGAGCCGACCGTCCAGCCAGCCGTCGATCAGGAACCGCGAGATCGAGAAGTGCGGCGGCACGGCGCGCAGCTGCGGGCCATCGCCGAGGAAGTTGTCGTCGGTCCAGTCCGCGGCCAGGCGAACCTCCTCGCGGGTGAACCAGCCGGCCTCGACCACTTCAGTGCCGTCCGGGTGCAGCTGCGGCGCACCGTCGGCGCGCGCGGTGAAGCCCAGCATGAGCGAGGACGGGAAGGGCCACGGCTGGCTGGCCGCGTAGCGGATATCGGTGACGCGCACCCCGACCTCTTCGAAGACCTCACGGGCGACCGCGGACTCCAGGGATTCACCGGCATCGACGAAGCCGGCCAGCGTCGAGTAGCGCCCGGGTCCCCACTGTCGGCCTCGGCCCAACAGGCAGCGATCGCCCCCGTCGTGCACGAGCATGATCACGGCCGGGTCGTGCCGGGGAAAGTGCTGGCTCTGATCGACCGGGCAGCGGCGGGTCCAGCCGGCATTGTCGACGACCGTGGCCTCGCCGCACAGCGGACACCGCGGGTGCCGGGAATGCCATTGCACGAGCGCGACGGCGGTAACCAGCAGGTCCAGCTCGAGCTCGCTGAGCCACTCCCCGAGTTCGCGAGTGGACTTCCAGTCCTCCTGCGCCTCGACCCGGACCGCGAAATAGGTCGAGCCGTCGTGCACCCCGAGGAAGAACCGCTCCGCGCTCTGATCGACCTCCGAGCTCGGCAACAACCGCAGCCCGCCGTCGGTGGCCGGAGTCGTCGACCGCTCGCTCACCGACAGCACCCGCGCACCCACCCAAGCCTGCGCGATCCACTCTGGTTCGTGGCGTCGTTCGGTCACCCGGTCGAAGACCGAGCGCCCCATCGGCGGCTGCGAGCGCGACGGCACGGACGACTCAGGCCAGCGCGGTGATCGCGGTCAACGGTTCGCGGATCGTCGCCTCATCGCCGACGATCACGCTGACGAATCGCGTCGGCTGGAAGAACTCGGCCGCCGCGGCGCTGACCTCCTCCACAGTCGTCTTGGCCAACCGGGCCGAATGCTCGGCCAGCCATTCCGGGCCCAACCCGAGCCCGACCAGGGCCGACAGCGTCGAGGCCAGTCCGGCCTGCGTGGCCGTGCTCAGCGCGAGCGTGCCGATGGAGTACTGACGCACGGATTCCAGCTCGGCATCGGTGACCGGAAGCAGCGAGATTCGGCCGAGTTCGTAAAGGGTTTCCAACAGCGCAGGCGCGGTGACCTCCGTGGCGACGTCGACGTCGAGGGTCAGCGTCGAGCCGAGTCCGTGGTGTTCGATCCGGCTGTGCGGGCCGTAGGTGTAGCCCTTGTCCTCGCGGATGTTCTCGGTCCACCGCGAGGAGAAGTACCCACCGAAGATCGCGTTCGCCAGTTGCAGGGCCGCGAAGCCCGGGTCGTCGCGTCGCAACGCGCTGGACCCCATGCGCAGCGAGGACTGCACCGAACCGGGCCGGTCGATCAGCTCGGGGGCGGCACCGAGCACCGGACCCAACTTGGCCACCCGCGCCCGGACGGCCCGGCCGGTCCACTGGGCCAGCGCCTTGGCCACCTGGTCGCGGACGCGAGCCGGCGACAGGTCGCTGACGACGACCAGCGTCGCCCCGTCCGGGCGAACGAGATCCTCGTGCAGGCGGCGCAACTGGGTGGCCGTGACGCGCCGCACGTCGTCGGGCTGCGGCAGGTCCAGGGCGTAGGGATGCGCACCGAACATCAGCCGGGCCAGCGCCTCGTTGGCGACGACCTGGGAGCGCGATCGCGCGATCGTCAGGTTCTCGAGCAGGCGCCCGCGTTCGGTGGCCACCTCCTCGTCCGGGTAGGTGGCGCCGGTGAGCACCTCGCGGATCACGGACAACAGCGCGGCGAGGTTGGTCGAGAGCACATTCGCGGTGAGGACGAGCCGGTCGGCGTCGACCCCGACGCTGAGGTCACCCCCCAGGGCCTGCACCGCCCCGGCGAGACCGGCCCGGTCATAGCCGGACGTCCCGGTGAGCATCGTGTCCGAGAGCAGCGTGGCCCGGGCGGCGTGGGCGGCCTTGGCCGACAGGAAGGGCAGCCGCAGCCGCACCTCCGCGAGGGGCACCCCCGGCTTACGGACGGCGAGTACTCGCAGGCCGCTGTCGAGCGTGGTGTCCAGCGTGCGGAGCTTGGGCGCCTTCACGGCGCGGGCGAGCGCGGGAACGGTCATCGGGCCCCTCCGGCGATGAGCTCGACGACGGCGCGCCGATTGGGCGTCATCTGTGCCGCCGCCTGCGCGACGTCGGCGTCGGTGACCTCGGCCAGCCGCGCGGGCAACTCATTGACCAGTTCGGCTCGTCCGAAGATCAACTCGAACCGGGCCGCGGCCAGGGTGCGGGCCAACACGGCGTCGACCTCACGCAGCGAGACGCTGACCAGCCGGGTGCGCACCCGATCCAGCTCTCCGGGTTCGAGCCCGTCAGCGGCGATCGCGGCCAGTTCGGCGTCGATGCCACTCAGGATCGATTCCAGCGACGCCGGATCGGGATAGTGCGCGGTGATCGTGAACGCGGTGGGGTCGCGCTCGTCGAACGGGTCGCCGAACTCACCGATATAGGCGCCGACGTCGGTGACCAGGTGATCGCGTTGCACCAGCCGCCGCTGCAGCCGCGATGCATCGCCCTCGGTGAGGACCTCGGCCAGCAAGACGTTGGCCAGGTGGGCGCGGAAATCGCCAACCGGGTCGGGGATCCGGTAGCCGAGCGCCACCGCCGGCAACGGGGCGTGCGCATCGGTGGCCTGGGCCCGTCGCTCGGCGGTCAGCGGTGGCTCACCGAAGTTCGGACGCTTGGGCGCCCGGCGCTTCTTGATGCCACCGAAGTACTGCTCGATAAGGGCAATCGTCTCGTCGACGTCGATGTCGCCACCGACGGCCAGCAGCGCGTTGGCGGGTGCGTAGTAGCGGGCGAAGAAGTCGCTGGCGTCGGCCACCGTCGCCGACTCGAGGTCCTCGAACCCGCCATAACCGTTGTGGGAGTTGGCGAACGTGTCGAACAGCACCGGCGGTAGCTCCAGCCATGGGAAGCCGCCGTAGGGCCGGTTCAGCACGTTGACCCGGATCTCTTCCTTGACCACCGCGAGCTGGTTGGCCAGGTTGTCCTCGTTGATGCGGGGCGAGCGCATCCGGTCGGCCTCCAGGAACAGGCCCCGCTCGAGGGCGTTCGAGGGCAGCACCTCGAAGTAGTTCGTGTAGTCGAAGTGGGTGCTGCCGTTGAACATGCCGCCGCTGGACTGCACGTATCGAAAGTGCTCCAGCTTCTCCAGGTTGGCCGAGCCCTGGAACATCAAGTGCTCGAAGAGATGCGCAAAGCCGGTACGCCCCTCGGGTTCGGAGCGAATGCCTACGTCGTAGAGCACGGCGATACCCACCACCGGCGCCGTGCGATCCGGCAACAGGACCACCCGGAGGCCATTGGCCAGGGTGTGTCGGGCGATCTCGAAGGAGGATGCAGGAAGCGTGGCAGGTTGGGGCACGGTGACCACCCTACGAGTTGGCTCAGCCGCCGGTGAGGGCCGCCTTGCCGACGTCGGCCAGTCGCTGCCACAACAAGCCCGACGCCTCGGCCCCGCGATAGAGCATCGACAGGGTGACCTTCTCATTCGGTGCGTGGATCTGGTCATCGGGCAGGCCGACGCCGAGGAAGACCAGCGGGACGCCGAGCACCTGCTGGATCGCCGCCTCGGGCCCGCTGCCGCCCTCGCGCGTGGGCAGTACGGGCAAGCCGTCGAACGCCTCACTGATCGCCGCGACCAACGCCTCGTACGCGGGTGTGCCGATAGGCACCAGGCACGGGGCGACGCCGTCGCCCTCCCACTCCAGCCGAGCAGTGATGCCGGCCGGGGTGTGGTCGGCGATGAAGGCCTCGACGGCGGCCCGGATGCGGGCCGGGTCCTGCGCGGCCACCAGGCGGAAGGACAGCTTGACGAAGGCGTCGCTGGGCACGATCGTCTTCGCACCCAGGCCCTGATAGCCGCCCCCGATGCCGTTGACCTCGGCGGTCGGTCGCGCGCCGAGACGTTCGAGGGTGCTGAACCCGCTCTCGCCGCTCAAGGCCCGCGATTGGGCCACGGCCAGGAACTTCTGCTCGTCGGCGGGAACGCGCGCGAACAGCGCCCGTTCGGTGTCGGTCAGGGCCAGCACGTCGTCGTAGAAGCCCGGCACCTGCACCCGGCCGTCCTCGTCGTGCAGCGCAGCGACCAACCGGGCCACCGCGGTCGCCGGATTGGGTACGGCCCCGCCGAACACGCCGGAATGCAGATCGAGGTCGGGGCCGTGGAAGCCGACCTCGACCGCCACCAGCCCGCGCATGCCGGTGACCGTGCTCGGAGTGTCCTCGGCGATCATGCCGGTGTCGGTGATGACGACGACGTCGCAGTGCAGGCGATCGCGGCGCTGGGCCAGTAGGTCCTCGAAGTTGGGCGACCCGGCCTCCTCCTCACCCTCGATGAGCAGCTTGAGGTTGACCGCCGGCGTGCTGCGCCCGGTGGCCGCCAGGTGCGCCCGCAGGCCGAGCAGGTGGAACAGCAACTGGCCCTTGTCATCGGACGCGCCGCGGGCGCGCAGCACGTCACCGTCGACGGTCGGCACGAACGGGTCGGTGGTCCACAACTCGAGGGGATCGACCGGCTGGACGTCGTGGTGGCCGTAGATCACCACGGTCGGGGCGTCGCGATCGGCGCTGGGCCACTCCGCGAACACGGTGGGCAGGCCCGCCGTCGGCCAGATCTCGACGGTGGGAAAGCCGGCGCGGGTGGCCGCGGCCGCGAACCAGTCCGCGCTGGCCAGGACGTCGGCGCGCGACTCGGGTTGCACGCTGATGCCCGGGATGCGCAGCCACTCGTCGAGGTCCGCGAGCAGATCGCCGCGGTGATCATGAACAAACTGCCGGACGGAGGTCATGACCGAAACGCTAGCGGCTCGCCACCGATCAGGCGCCGCAGCCCGTCGGCGTCCAGGAGGTCCGTGGGCGCGACGGTCTCGTTGCTGGCGACGTAGTGAAACGCGGCCCGGACCGTGTGCAGCCGATCATCGGGGATCCCCTGCAGCCGGGCCCAGGCCAGCCGATAGGCCGCCAGTTGCACCGCCGCCGCGTCGGCCTCGCGCCCGGATGGCCGGGCGCCGGTCTTCCAGTCGATGACACTCCAGCCATCGGGGTCGGCGAACACCGCGTCCATGCGGCCACGAATGACAACGGAATCGAGTGTCATATCGAAGCCGACTTCGACCTCGGCCGGGGTGCGAGAGGCCCACTGGCTGCGCTCGAAGGCCGCCCGCAGGACGTCGAACTGATCGTCATTGACCGCCTCGTCGGCCGCGCCGGGCAGCTCGTCGACATCGAGCAGGGCCTGCGCCGACCACCGCTGCTCGAGCCAGGCGTGGAACGCGGTGCCCCGCCGGGCTACCGGGGCCGGTCGGGCCGGTAGCGGTCGCCGCAACCGCCGGGCCAGCTCATCCGGGTCGCGGCGCAACACCACCAGGTCCGACACCGACAGCCGCGGCGGCAGCACGACCTCGACCTCGCCTCGGTCGCGCAGCCGGCGACGCTCGGCCAGCAACATGTCCACGTCGTGCTGCCACGCCGCGATGCGATCGGTGGCGTCACCGAGCAGACCGGGCATCGGAGCGGCCAGCACCCGATCGGCGGTCGTGGCGGCGCGCACGAGCTCGGCGCCGCGGGCGACGTCGTTGCGACGCGCGCCGAGCGGGTCCTGGGGCCAGGCCATCGAGATCACCTGATCGGCCAGCGGGCCGGCGTCGGATTCAGCCGGGTCATCGGCCCATTCGTCGAGCACGGCGCGCTCACGCAGCTCGAGCAGGAAGCGCGACGTAACACGTGGCTTCACCGACGCGTCCCAGAGATAAGCCGAGCCGAGCAAGGTGTGGCGGGCCCGGGTCAGGGCGACGTAGGCCAGCCGGCGCTCCTCGCGGGCGTAGCGCTCCTCCAGCTCGTCGCGGTGGCTTTCCCACCTGGCTTGCACATCCTTGCGGTGGGCGGCGCCGGTCATCGTGAACTCGGGCAACTCGAGCCGATCACCGCGCAGGGGACTCGGCAGCTCCTGGCGGGTGACCGTCCAGTCGATGCCGGTGGCCCGCGCGGGGAAGACTCCCTCCATCAGGCCGGGCACGGCCACCACGTCCCACTCGAGCCCCTTGGCACCGTGCACCGTGAGGATCTGGACCCGTTCCGTCGCGACCTCGACCTCGCCCTGCTCCAAGCCGTTCTCCTCGTCCTCGGCCGCTTCCAGGAAGGCCAGGAACGCGCGCAAGGTCGTCTCGTCTGAGTCCGCGGCAAAACGGGCCGCCTCGTCGAGGAAGCGATCGAGGTTGACCCGCCCGGCCCCACCTCGGGAGGCGACCTCGATGTCGATGCCGATCGTGCGCTCGACCTCGGCCACGAGCTCGGTGAGTGGCGCGCTGACGCGCCGGCGCAGCAGGCGCAACTCGCGCACCAGCGCGCTGAGCCGCGCGAATCCGACGTCGGAGTACCGGGCCGGATCCCCCAGGTCGTCCAGTGCCTCGACGATCGTCACCGGCTCGCTGTCCAGGTCCTCGTCGTCGGAGAATCCGGCCAGGTAGCGGGCCCGTCCGTGCAGCGCCTTCAGGTCAGGGGCGCCGATACGCCAGCGGGCGCCCGTGAGCAGCCGCATCAGCGACGTCGCCGCGCGATGATCGGCGATTACCCGCAAGGTGGCCACGACGTCGACCACCTCGGGCGTGCTGAGCAATCCCCCCAGCCCGACCACCTCGACGGGCAGGCCGACCGCGCTCAAGGCTTGCGCGAGCTTGGGGATCTGCGCGCGCCGCCGGACCAGCACCGCCGCGGTGCGCTCCGTGCCGGCCAGCTCGTCCCAGTGTTTGCGCATCCGGGCCGCCACCCAATCGGCCTCGTCGTCGACGGTCACCGTGCGGGCCACGATCACCTCACCCGGCTCGGCCCGCGGACTGGCCTGGAGCACGACCGTGCCCGGGACCTGGGCCCGTAGCGGTTGGGCCACCGCGTTGGCGGCCTCGAGCACGGCGACGTCGTTGCGCCAGCTCGTCGACAAGCGGAACGTCGAGGCCGGCGTGGCCGTCCGCCCGCGCGAAGAGCTGCGGGAAGCGCTCGATGGTGCCCGATGAGGCGCCGCGCCAGCCGTAGATGGACTGGAACGGGTCACCGACCGCCGTGACCGGATGCCCGCGGCCGAAGAGCCGGGCCAGCATCACGCTCTGCGCGTGCCCGGTGTCCTGGTACTCGTCGAGCAGCACCGCGCCGTAGCGCTGCCGCTCGATCTCGGCCACCGCCTCGACGTCGGCGACCGCGGCGGCCAGGGCCATCTGATCACCGAAGTCGACCGCGGGTGCCTTGGCCGCGGCGAAGTCCCGCACGATGGCCATCAACGCCCGGCGGTGTTCCAAGGCGGGGATGACTCGCTTGGTGTCCCCCGGTGTGCTCGAGCGCGCCCCCGGGGCGTCGGGCAACGCCGCCCATTCGGCCAGGAGCTCGTCACAGAACCGCTCGACGTCCTCGGCGGTGACCAGGTGATCGGCCAGCTGGTCGGCCAGGCGCATCACGTACTGCACCACCGAGGGCAGCGCCCCGATCGTGGGCGGCAGCGAGTCATTGAAGCGGCGCACGACGGCGTCGGACAGCTGCCAGCGCACCGCCTCGGAAAGCAGCCGTGGGTTGGGCTCGGCGCCGACCCGAATCGCGTGCTCGCCGACCAGTCGACCGGCGTACGCGGCGTAGGTCGATACGGCTGGTTCGCCCGCCAGCAGCTGGGCCAGGCGCGCGGTGTCATCGGGGCTGATGCGCTCGACGACGCGGCGCCACTGCAGCAGCCGCCGCCGGATCCGGCTCCCCAGCTCGGCGGCGGCCTTGCGGGTGAAGGTCAAGCCGAGCACCGATCCCGGCGCGACCTGCTGGTTGGCCACCAGCCACACGACGCGCGAAGCCATCGTCTCGGTCTTGCCCGAACCGGCTCCGGCAATGACCACGCTGGGCTGCAACGGCGCCTCGATGATCGCCACCTGCTCGGCGGTGGGGGCGGGTAATCCGAGCAGGTCGGCCAGCTGCGCGGCCCCGAACTGCTCGCTCATCCGGTCACCTGCTGCCCGGTGGGATCCAGCGGGCAGCTCGATGCGACCGCGCAGGTCTTGCACTGCCCGCCGACGACCGCAGTGAACTCAGCGCCGCGCATGCGCGACGCCATCTGCTGCAGCGCGGCGTCGATCCAACCGGGGTCGGGGTCCTGGGCCAACGGCGGCTGAGCCTGTTCCCCGCCCGGGACGCCGAGCTGGACCAGCCGGGCGCCGCCGGAGACGTGGCCCCCTGCGAACGCGTCGAGTTCGACCGCGAGCTGGTAGGCGCCCAGCTGGGGGTGGTGCGGCAGCTCCTTGGCCGTCGGTTTGCGCTTGCCGGTCTTGAGGTCGATTACGACCAGGCGGCCCTGCGCATCACGCTCGATGCGGTCGACCCGTCCGACCAGTTCGACGTCACCGGTGATGACCTCGAAGCCCTGCTCGAGCGCGACCAGCGTCAGCTCGTCGCGGCTGCTTCGCAGCCAATCCACCAGGCGTTGCAGGATCTCTGCCGCCCGTTCGCGCTCGTTGGCCGCGAACCAGGGCGCGCCGAAGTCCAGGCGGCTCCATCGCTCGTCGAGCAAGCGTTCGAACTCAGCCAGGTCGGCCTGCGGGGCCGCGACCGAGGCGACCTCGTGGACGAGCGTGCCCAGCGAGGCCGACAGCTGATCGCCGTCCTGTCCACCGAGACCGCGCAGCACGTCGCGCAGTTCGCAGATGAGAAAGGACTCGATGCGCGACGGGCTGATGCGCACCGGGGCACCCGGCTCGGCGACCGGTCCGACCGCTGAGGCGTCGGCCAGCCCCCACCACTGCTCCGGGTCAGCACCAGAGACGCCATCACCGGCCAGGCGGGCCAGTTCGGCGGCCGCGGCGTTGCGCTCGTCCTCGGCCGCCTCGCCATCACAGACCACCGCTCGCAGCTCGGCCACCAGGCCGGGTAGATGTACGCCGCGCGGAGCCACCGTGATGCTCCGTTCACCGTCTATCGGGTCGATCTCGTCAAGGAACCGTGACGGCTGCTCGTCCTGCCCGCTGACGGCGGTGACGACCAACCGGCGCCGGGCCCGGGTCGTCGCGACGTAGAACAGCCGCCGTTCTTCGGCCAGCTGCGGGGCGAAGGAGACGGGCCCGGCGACATTGCGACCCGCGAGTTCGTCGACGAGTACCTCCGAGCCCAACAGCGACCCGCGCTGACGCAGATCGGGCCAGGATCCCTCCTGCACATTGGCGACACAGACCAGGTCCCACTCGAGGCCCTTGCTGGCGTGGGCGGTGAGGATCTGCACTGCCTCGGAGTCGGCATCGGCGGCGAACAGCGACTCGCCCGGGATCTGTTGCGCGGCCAGGTGTTCCAGGAACTGCGCGGCGTTGGCCTGTGGCAATCGGTCGGTGAAGCGGGCGGCGGCCGTGAACAGGGCGAGCACCGAGTCCAGGTCGCGGTCGGCGGCCGATGCCCCCGACCCGCCCATGGCGCTGGACCGTTCCCACAGGCCGGCCAGCCCGGTCGGTTCCCACATCGCCCACAGCACCTCCTCGGCGCTGGCCCCGGCCTGAACCTGCGCTCGTCCGGCCGACAGGCAGGCGGCCACCCGAGCCAGCGGACGGCCCAGCCGATCCGGCAGTCCCAGGGCCCAGGACGGGTCGAGCACCGCTGCCGCCAACACCGGCAGGTCGGGCTCGCCGGCGGCTCGGGCCAGCCGACGCAGCTCCCGACGCAGGCGGCGCAGCAGCAACGGGTCAGCGCGACCGATGATCCCCAGGATCAGCTGCTCGGCGACGTCCTCGGCGATGGGCTCGTCCTGCACCACGCATTGCAAGGCGGTCAGCAGTTGGGCGACTGCGGGCTGTTCGGGCAGGGGCAGGTCCTCACCGCGAACCGAGACGGGGATGCCGGCCGCGCTCAGGGCGCGCCGCAGGATCGGCAACGCGGTGCGCGTGGATCGCACGATCACCGCCATGCGTGAGAACGGCAGCGAGTCCTCCAGATGGGCCCGTCGCAGCACGGTCGCCAGGTAGGCGGCCTCTTCGGTGGCTGACCGCAGGACGCGCACGGTCACTGCGCCCGGCGCAATGGCGGGTGCAGCGGTCAACTGTCGTTGCGCCACCGGGCCGGGCAGCCGCGCCGCCACTCGTCGCGACGCGGCCAGCAGTGTCGCGCCCGCGCGGCGGCTGGTGGTCAAGGCGATGACCGGCGGCTGGCCATAGCGATCCTGTGCGTCGCGCATCGCGGTCGCGTCCGCGCCGCGAAAGGCGTAGATCGATTGATCGGGGTCGCCGACGATGACCAACTCCTGCGCCCCGTCGGCCAGCAGCTGCAGCAGGGCGGCCTGAGCCGGGTCGGTGTCCTGGTACTCATCGACGAAGATCCGTCGCCGCCGCCCCCGTTCTGCCGCCAGCAGCGCCGGGTCGCTGCGCAAGGCG
Source organism: uncultured Actinomycetes bacterium (assembly GCA_963828015.1). Taxonomy (GTDB): domain Bacteria; phylum Actinomycetota; class Actinomycetes; order Mycobacteriales; family Jatrophihabitantaceae; genus CAVPUA01. The sequence continues at coordinate 1,189,390 of CAWHCD010000004.1, read as the reverse complement.
CCGTAGGCGGCCTGGATGAGCTCGGCCGGGTCATACGCACCGGGGCGGCTCAAGGCGGTGACGTTCTGGTACTCGCTCAGGAACGTCCCGGCGGCGATCCAGTCCGGGCGCCGGAGGCGGGCGCCGAGCGCCGACAATCCCGGTCCGTCCAGGCCCCGTTCGACCGCTCGCAAAAGCAGGTCGCGCAACTCGCCGGCGAAGCCACGGGTGGTGAGGGCGGCCGCCAGCTCGGGCGGCCAGGGCGAGCGTAGTTCGGCCGATGCCCCGGCGATGAGCTCGCGGATGATGACGTCCTGCTCGGCGCCCGACAGCAGGCGCGGAGTGGGCTGGCCCTCGGCCACCGCCGCCAACCGCAGCACCCCGAAGGCGTAGGAGTGGAACGTGCGCGCCAGTGGCTCGCGCGCGGTGCGACCCAGCCGGGTGCTGAGGCGGTCGCGCAGCTCGGTGGCCGCGCGGCGTCCGAACGTCAGCAGCAGCAAGTCCTCGACCGGGACTCCGGCCGCTACGCGAGCGGCCGCGGCCTCGACCAGCGTCGTCGTCTTTCCGGTGCCCGGGCCGGCCAGGACGATGAGCGGCCCACCCGGGTGCTCGACGACCCGGCGCTGGGCGGCGTCGAGCACGGGAGCGGCCACCGGCGGCGCCGGGCGACGCACCAGCCGGTAGCGCGGCGGCGCGGAGCGTGGGGCGGCAGGCACGGACCTATCTCAGCACGCGCCGGCGACAGTTTTTGCGCGCTCAGCGACCGTTCCACCGGTAGGCCCGCAGATCGACCTTGCCGTTGGTGATGCTGACGCCCTCCGAGCGCAGCCGCTGCGTCTGCTCATCGGCCAGTCGCGCGGTCAGCCGGCCGTCGGCGTGGACCACCCGGTGCCACGCAACGGTCCCGCCGTCGGCGGCCAGGACGTGCCCGACGAGGCGGGCCACCCGGCCGGCACCGACGTACTCGGCAACGTCACCGTAGGTCATGACCCGTCCCGGCGGGATTGCCTCGACTGCGGCCAGGATGCGTGCCGCCCGCCCGTCGTCGGCCATTAGCAACGGCCCTCCTTTGCCCGGCGTCAGTAGGACGGCAGGCTGGGATCGATCTGCTTGACCCACGCGGTCACGCCGCCCTGCACGTGTACGGCGTCCTTGAAGCCGGCCCCCTTGACCGCCGCGAGCGCCTCCGCCGAGCGGATGCCGCTCTTGCAGTACAGGACGATCTGGCGGTCCTGCGGCAGCGAGGCCAGCGCGTCGCCGCGCAGGATCTCGTCCTTGGGCACCAACCGGGCCCCCGGGATCCGGACGATCTCCCACTCGGCCGGCTCGCGCACGTCGATCAGGTCGATCGGCTTCTCGGCGTCGATCAGGTCCTTGAGCTCGGCCGCCGTGATCGTCGAGCCCTTCGTCGCCTCGAGTCCCTCGTCGCTGACCACCCCGCAGAACGCCTCGTAGTCGATGAGTTCGGTGACCGTCGGGTGCTCGCCACAGACCGCGCAGTTCGGGTCCTTGCGCACCTTGATCTTGTGGTGCTCCATCTCGAGCGCGTCGTAGACGATCAGCGAGCCGAGGATGGGTTCGCCCATGCCGGTCAGCAGCTTGATCGTCTCGTTGACCTGGATCGAGCCGATCGAGGCGCAGAGCACGCCCAGCACGCCGCCCTCGGCGCACGAGGGGACCATTCCCGGCGGCGGCGGCTCGGGGTAGAGGCAGCGGTAGCACGGTCCGTGGTCGGCCCAGAACACCGAAGCCTGACCATCGAAGCGGTAGATCGAGCCCCAGACGTAGGGCTTGTGCAGCAGCACGGCGGCGTCATTGACCAGGTAGCGGGTGGCGAAGTTGTCGGTGCCGTCGACGATCAGGTCGTACTGCTCGAACAGCGCCATGACGTTGCTGGAGTCCAGCCGCTCCTCGTGCAGGTTCACCTGGACGTAGGGGTTGATCTCGAGCACCGAGTCGCGGGCCGACTCGGCCTTGGACCGACCGATGTCACTGACGCCGTGGATGATCTGGCGCTGCAGGTTGGACTCATCGACCACGTCGAACTCGACGATGCCGAGCGTGCCCACACCCGCGGCGGCGAGGTACATCAGGGCCGGCGAACCGAGGCCACCGGCGCCCACACAGAGCACCTTGGCGTTCTTCAGCCGCTTCTGCCCGGCCATCGCGAAGTCGGGAATGATCAGGTGGCGGCTGTAGCGGCGGATCTCGTCCACCGACAACGTGGCGGTCGGGCCATCAGGCTCGATGAGCGGCGGCAACAACACGGTGGTCCTCTTTCCTCAAGATCTGTGCATAGCTCGGTCGGTCGTCGGAAGTTACAGCACCACCTGCGGGCGCGGCATTCCCTCGTCTGACAGTGTGCGCTATTCGTGCTGCAGGTTGAACTCGTTGTTGGCGGCCACGTCCGGCGCCTCGGCTCCCGGCGCATCGGTCGCGCCGACCGGGAAGGGCCAGGGATTGGCCTGACAGATCTGCCCGGTGGTCGAGGTGAGCCCGATCGTCTGCTGCATCATCGCCGGGGCCAGACCGTCGGCCAGGCACTGATGGGCGTGTTCGTGCCCGAGCGCGTGCCCGTCCTCGTGGTTGATCATGTAGATCCGGTAGGCGCCGAGATCGCCCACATAGGCCGGGTCTCCGCGCACCCAGCGGGCGTTGTTGATCACCACCCGATTGACCGTCAACCCCGGGACGCTGCCGGCGGGGACGTAGCAGGACGTTTCGATCTGGATCTCGTAACCGCACAGCGTTCGGACGGTCATTGACGAGGTCAACGTGACGTGGAAGTCGACCGCCCCGGAATCGACGCGCTGCAAGGCCACGCCCGGCGTCGCGGTCCAGCTCTTCGGATCGGACAGGACGCTCTGCACCTCGCTCGCGAAGGCAGTGAGGTCGATGCCCGTGATGCCGCCCTCGGCCTCGACGTCATAGCGGTGCACTGTGCCCGAACCGACCACCGGACCGCTGCCCGCGATGACGCTGTAGCTGCCGGTACCGGCCGCGGTGTAGGCCGCTCCGGCCGGGAGCGCATCCGAGGGCAACACGGTACTGAGCGCTCCGGCACCGGGATCATCAGCCGCGAGCGACTTGGTGCCCTTGGCGGTGGGCGGCGCGGAGACACCGCTGTTCGCGCTGGACTGCGCTCCGGGGCGCTGTTCGGCATCTGATCGCTTCGGGTGCCCGGCCGTGACGAGGGCAACCACGGTCACCACGACCAACAGCGGTAAGGCGTACGCCCGCCAGCCGTAGCGGCGCGCAAACGCACGCAGATGTTGCCCCAACACGGCTTCAGGTTCCCACACGCGGCTGGGCCGCGCCTGATCCGACGCGCTACCCCACAGCTTGCGCGGGGGTGGAGCGCTGTTTCGGCGCCGCCGATTTCTTGTGGGCCGCCGCCGTCTTGCTGGCTGTCTTCTTCGCCGCAGTCGCGCCCGTCTTCTTCGCCGCCGCCTTCTTGGCCGGCGCTTTGGCCGGTGCCTTCTTCTTGATGGGCGTGGCCTCGGAGACCGACTCGCCGCGGGCCTTCTTGGCCGCATCGACCGAGGCGCGCAGGGCGGCCATCAGATCGACCACGTTTCCGCCCGCCTCCACCGGCGGCCCGTCGACCTCGAGCACCTCGCGCCCCTCGACCTTGGCGTCGATCACCTGTTGGAGCGCTTCGCGGTAACCGTCGCTGTACTCGCCCGGGTCGAAGTCTCCGGTCATGCTGGCCACCAGGGACTCGGCCATGTGCTGTTCCTGCGGACGGACGGTGACCTCCTCGTCGAGGAAGGCGAAATCAGGGGTCCGGACCTCGTCGGGCCAGATCATCGTCTCGAGCACGATGACGCCGTTGCGCACCCGCAGCACCGCCAACTGTTCCCGGCTGCGAATCGCCACCTTCACCACGCCGGCCATTCCGCTCGACTCGAGGGCCTCGCGAAGCAACACGTAGGGCTTGACGGCCGGTTGTTCGGGTTCGAGGTAGTAGCTCTTGGCGAAGTAGATCGGATCGACCTGCTCCAGGGGCACGAACTGCAGCACATCCACCACGCGTGCGCTCGCCAGCGGCAGGTCGGCGAAGTCGTCGTCGGTGAGCACGACGATGTCGCCGTTGGGCAGCGCGAACCCCTTGGCGATGTCGGAGTAGGCCACCTCTTCACCGTCGGCCTCGGCGATGCGGCGATAGCGGATGCGCGAACCGTCGGAGCGGCGAACCTGGTGGAAGCTGACGTCCTTCTCCTCGGTCGCCGAGTACATCTTCACGCCGATGCTCACCAAGCCGAAGGACACGGTGCCCTTCCAGATCGAGCGCATGCGCCCTCCCTTCAATCAGCCGAGAACGGCGCCAAGTACACAGCGACGAACTCGTGACACTTCGCCCATCTTCTAGCCATCATGGCGCAGGATGTAACCCGTGGCGGGCAAACGGGTGACGGTTGAGGTCGAGGGACGCGAATTGTCGCTGTCCAACCTTGACAAGGTGCTTTATCCGGACGCCGGTTACACCAAGGGCGAAGTGATCGACTACTACACCCGCATCGCCCCGGTGCTGCTTCCCCACCTGGCCGGCCGGCCGCTGACTGTCAAGCGTTACCCGAACGGCGTCGATGCCCCGTTCTTCTACGAGAAGAACGCCGCCAAGGGCACGCCGGACTGGGTGCGCACCGTGTCGCTACCGGCACCGGGGTCGACCAAGGACCGCAGCGAGATCGACTACGTCGTCGTGGAGGAACTGGCCACTTTGGTCTGGCTGGCCAACCTGGCCGCGATCGAGCTGCACGTGCCCCAATGGCGCCTGGACAAGAAGGGGCGCCCGCGCACCGACCAGCTCGTCTTCGACCTCGACCCCGGCAAACCGGCTGGCATCCGCGAGTGCGCTCGAGTGGCCGAATGGCTGCGCGACCTGCTCACCGAGCAGGGCCTGAGCGCGGTGGCCAAGACCTCGGGCTCGAAGGGCCTGCAGGTCAGTGCCGCGGTCGACGTCCGCAATCCGGACGACACGTCGACCTATGCGCATGCCCTCGCCACCCTGCTGGAACAGCAGCATCCCGAACTGGTGGTCTCGCGCATGACCAAGTCATTGCGCGGCGGCAAGGTACTGGTCGATTGGAGCCAGAACAATCCGGCCAAGACGACGGTCGCGGTCTACTCGCTGCGCGCGCGGCCGACGCCCACCGTGTCCACGCCGCTGACGTGGGACGAGGTCGCCAAGGCCAAGTCAGGCCTTTCCTTCACCCCCACCGCGGTGCTCGACCGGGTTGCCCGGTCCGGGGACCTTTGGGCACCGACCATGGATGACCAGCTGCGCGCGCGGCCACCCGCGTAACTTTCTACCCGCCGGTAGGCTCGGCCCATGTCCGATTCGGGGTCGGTCGTTCGCGGCGGGCGCCTGCCCCGCACGGCGCGCCGCAAACAGCTGCTCGCCGCGGCTCAAGAAGTCTTCATCGCCAACGGCTACCACGCCGCAGCGATGGACGACATCGCCCTGGCCGCCGGGGTTTCCAAGCCGGTGCTCTACCAGCACTTCCCCGGCAAGCTCGAGTTGTACCTGGCCCTGCTCGACGTGCAGGCCGAATCGCTGCAGGCGGCGGTCGCCGACGCCCTCTCGGCCACCGAGGACAACCAGCAGCGCGTTCACGGCGTCCTGTCGGCCTACTTCGACTTCATGGACGGCGGACCCGACGGCGACGGCGGGTCGTTCCGGCTGATCTTCGAGACCGATCTCGGTAACGAGCCGGCCGTCCGGGCCCGCGTGGCCAACGTCGTCAACTCGACCATGCTGGCCATCGCCGACACCGTGGCCGCCGACACCGGCCTCGACCGCGCCCGCGCCGAGCTGCTCTCGGTAGCGCTCAGCGGCGCGGGACAGGTCGCCGCCCGCTGGTGGCTCGACAGCGCCCGGCCGGTACCCAAGGACGAGGCGATCCGGCTGATCGAATCGCTGCTCTGGCGCGGCGTCTCCAACTTCCCGCGGCACGCTTAGGCACAATTGCGCGCAGGTCAAACGGCGGCATCGACGAGGGAGCCTCCGCGCTGGCCCGGCTACCATTGTCGGGTCGCTCTTCCCTCGCCTGGCTGCGCCAAGATCAAGAGAATTCCTTGTTATATTTGGCAATTCGATTGCGCGGTCCGTCTTGGGTCGGTAGAATCGAATGTATGTTCGATAGTCCGCTTGAGGTGATCGACCGGTTCGATGCCGTCGTCGATCAGCTCCTGGCGGTCGACTTCCACGCCTGTGACGCCGAGACGTTGCTGCAGGTGGCGCGCCGATCTGAGGTCGTGGAGCGTCGTTTGGGTGCGGTGCGGCATCGGGTGGTCGCGGCGATCGAGGGTCAAGGCCTGGCCCGTGAACGCGGTCACCGTAGCACCGCAGACCTGTTACGGGAGTTGTGGAATGCCGCGCCGGCCGCAGCGCGGCGTGAGGTTGCGTTGGCGGCGGAGCTGGCGCCGCGCCCGTCGTTGACCGGGGAGGCGCTAGATCCGATCTTCGCGGTCACCGCCGCGGCTGAGGCGGCGGGGGAGTTGTCGGCTGCGCACGCGAAGGTGATCATCGACGCGGTCGGCAAGCTCCCGACCGAGCTGGCGGCAGAGTACGACGAGCGGGTGGAAGCTGATCTGGTCGCCTCGGCCCGGATGTTCGACCCGGCCCAGCTGACCAAACTCGGCCGCCGGTATCTGGATCACCTCGACCCCGACGGAACCCTGCGCGACGAGCGCTACCGCCACCAGCATCGCGGGTTCACTGTCGCCCAGCGCGCCGACGGCTCCTCCCACGTCGACGGTGAGTTGACCGCACCCTGTACGCAGGTGCTCCTCGCGTCCTTGGACGCCGTCGCCGGACCGGCGCCGGCCGTTGATGGCACCCCCGATCCGCGCACGGCGGCCGAACGCCGCCACGACGGGTTCGAAGCCGCACTGCGGCTGGTCCTGCGGGCCAAAGACCTCCCCGACGTCGGCGGCACCGTCGCCACCGTGCTGCTCACCGCCACCGTGGATCAATGGGACTCCGACACCGGGCTGGTCACCACCGGCCACGGATCCCTGATCTCCGTCGCCCAGGCCAAACGGATCGCCGGCAGCGACCCACTCATCGTCCCCGTCGTCATCGGCCACGCGAAGGAGATCCTCGCCTACGGCACCGCCCACCGCCTCTTCCGAAGTCCGCAACGCTGCGCCATCTACGCGAGAGACAAAGGCTGCACCTGGCCCGGCTGTGACGCCCCCGCCCTCTGGTGCGAAATCAACCACGTCACACCCTGGGCCCACGGCGGCCGAACATCGGTCGACAACGGCGCCCTACTCTGCCCCCGCCACCACCAAAACCTCGACTTCAACGGCTGGATCCCCACCATGATCAACGGCATCCCCCACTACACCCCACCCACCCAGACCGACCCCGACCAAACACCCCGCCGCAACACAATCCACGACGCTTATAGCCGCCAATAGCCGCGAGCAATGGCCCATACTGTGCAAATGTCGCGATGCGGAGCCAGGTCCCGCGCCACCGGCGGCGCCGTCCTCGGCCTGATCATCCTGCTGGCCGGCTGTACTAGCGGGGTCTCCTCGACCCGGCCGCACTCAACCGCCGCGACCCGCTCAGGCGCCACCAGCGCGAACAGCTCGACCGCGACGACGAGCTCGACGGCAACGACCACAGCCGCCGCGCCCACCATCGCGACGACCAACGCGGCGCCGGCCGCGAGCAGCACCGCCGCGCCACCCACTCACCCGGCCGCCCCCGTCTCCGCGCCCGCCGCTCCAGCGCCGGCCGCCGCCGGAGCGGCGAACATCGCCGGCTGTCCGCTGTTCCCGGCCGACAACGCGTGGCGGCAGAACATCTCCACCGCCGCGCTGAATGCGCAGTCGGCGGCCTGGGTCGCGAGCATCGGCTCCGGATTTCTGCATCCGGACTTCGGAACGCAGTACGGCATTCCGTACAGCGTCGTGCCGGCCAGTCAGCCGACCGTGCCGATCACGTTCACCGACTACGGCGATGAGAGCGACCCCGGCCCGTATCCGATCCCGGCCAATGCCCAGATCGAGAACGGCGGCGACGCCCACGTCCTGGTCGCCGACGCCAACTGCCACCTCTACGAGCTGTACGGCGCGGCCAGGAGCGGTGCCGGCTGGACCGCCGCATCCGGCGCAGTGTTCAACCTGAACTCCGACGCGCTGCGACCCGCTGGCTGGACGTCTGCCGACGCCGCGGGTCTGCCGATCCTGCCCGGGCTGGTGCGCTACGACGAGGTCGCGGCCGGTCAGATCAACCACGCGCTGCGCTTCACGGTGGCCAAGTCCCAGCGCGGCTACATCAGCCCGGCCACCCACCAGGCCGGTTCGACGAGTTCGGCGGCGGTGCCACCCATGGGCGCCCGCTTTCGGTTGAAGGCCTCCTTCGACCTCAGCCGCTACCACGGAGAGACCCTCGTCATCCTGCAGGCGCTCAAGACCTACGGCATGCTCGTCGCCGACAACGGCTCGAACTGGTACCTCTCGGGAGCCATCGACAGCCGGTGGAACGACGACGATCTCGAACAGCTCAAAACCGTGCCCGGCTCGGCGTTCGAGGCCGTGGACACCGGCCCGGTGCATACCGGCTGAGCACTCCCTCGCCAGGGGTGCCCAAACTGGGCATGATCGACTATTCTTCACCTGTATTTGACCGGGGCGAACGCAAGGGAGAGTTGTGTCGCCCCCAGATGCTCCACTCGGTGCTGCCGTCATGATCGGGGACGGACCGTTCCTCGGCTCCCCCGCCCGGCTGATTCGTTTCGATACCGACGCCAATACCGCCCAGGTCGAGATCTGGGTACCGGTCGCCGGGCAACGGCGACGGGCCATCGCGGTGGTGACCCTCAACCTCCTGCGCGCCTTGGGCTCGGATCGGTGGACCTCGCCCGATCCGCCGGTCAGCGCACCGCGTGGACGGCCGCGGCTCATCGATGACGTGATGCTGGCGAAGATGCGCACGATGTCGGAGTCGGGCCGCTACACCCGGGCCGAGATCGCGCAGGAGCTCGGCGTGAGCAAGAGCAGCGTGGCCCACTATCTAGGACCGGCGAGATCGGCCTCCCTAGACTGAGCGCGTGACCGACACCGCCGCCTGGATTGCCGCCCTGCGCGGATCGACCGATCGCTTCGCTGCCCTGCTCGAGCCGCTATCGGCCGAAGAAGTCACCAGGCCGTCCTACGACTCGGAGTGGTCGATCGCCGACGTCGCGTCCCACCTCGGCAGTCAGGCCGAGATCTTCGGTCACTTCTTCCAAGCCGGTCGCGACGGCACACCCGCTCCGAGCAACGAGCTGTTCCCACCCATCTGGGACGAGTGGAATGCCCGGCCGCCCGCCGAGCAGGTGAGTCGAAGCATCGCCGCCAACCGGGAGTTCATCGCCGACATCGAGACGCTCAGCGACTCGGCTCGCGAATCCTTCGGGTTGAACCTCTTCGGCCGCGACGTCGACCTCTCCGGGTTCATCTCCATGCGCCTGGGCGAACACGCCCTGCACGTCTGGGACATCGCCGTGGCGCTGGATCCGAGCACCACCCTGGCCCCGGACGCCGTCGACCTGCTCATCGACACGTTCGCCTCGATGGTCGGTTACATCGGTAAGCCGGCCCCGGGCGAGAGCCTGCTCGTCCGCACCACCTCGCCGGCGCGCGCCTTCCGGTTCACCCTGTACCCCGAGGTGTCGATGAGCGCGGCGGACACCGGCACGGCCGCGGACCTCGAGCTGCCGGCTGAGGCGCTGCTGCGCCTGCTCGCCGGCCGCCTCGATCCGCAGCACACCGCGCCCGAGCTGGCCGACCACCCGGCGATTCCGGTCCTGCGCACCGTCTTCCCCGGGTTCTAGCCATCACCGAAGCGCCCCTGCCCGTCCCCGATAGCGTCGCCGTCGAGGCCGAGATCGCCGTCGAACAGGTGCGGGTCAGCCGCCTCTACGGCCAGCTCGACGAGCTGCGCGAACAGGCCCAGCTCGCGCTGGAGCGGACCGCCGGCGGCAGCACGGTCGGTACACCCGGAGCCCGCAGCGAGCGCGACGCGTTCATGCGCCTGTACAGCCAGCGCCGACGCACCCTGGACAACGTCGAGGCCCGGTTGTGTTTCGGGCGCCTGGACCTGCAGGACGGACGGCGGCGCTACATCGGCCGCATCGGCATGTCCGACGAGGACCGTCAGGAGCTGCTCGTGGACTGGCGAGCGCCGGCCGCCGAACCGTTCTACCAGGCGACCGCCGCCCATCCCGACGGCGTCCTGCGGCGTCGACAGATCTCCACCCGTTCGCGGCGAGTGACCGGCGTTCAGGACGAGGTGCTCGACCTGGCCGGGTTCGAGGCCGCCGGCGTCGACGGCGCGCACATCGTGGTCGGTGAAGGCGCCCTGTTCGCCAGCCTCGACGCCGCTCGAAGCGGCCGCATGCGCGACATCGTGGCCACCATCCAGGCCGATCAGGACTCGGTCATCCGCGCGCCGCTGGCGGGCGTGCTGGTCGTTCAGGGCGGCCCGGGTACCGGCAAGACCGCGGTGGCCCTGCACCGTACGGCCTTCTTGCTCTACGCCAACCGCGAGCGCATAGCGCGGGTCGGGGTGTTGCTGGTCGGGCCGAACCGGGTGTTCCTGCGCTACATCGACCAGGTGCTGCCGGCGCTCGGCGAGGTCGACGCGGTGGTCACCGCAACGCCGGGTGAGCTGTACCCCGGTGTCTCGGCCACGGCGACCGACCCGCCCGCGGTCGCGGCGCTCAAGGGCGATCTGCGCATGGTCGATCTGATCGCCAACGCCGTGCGACGGCGGCAGCGCACGATCGCCTCCGGGCGCCCGCTCAACGTCGACGGCACCCGAATCCAGCTCCAGCCCCGCTACGTCCGCGACGCCCGCGAGCACGCCCGGCGCGGCGGCGCGGCCCACAACGTCGCCCGCCGCGCCTTCGTAAGCGAGGTCCTGCGCCACCTGGTGCGGGCCCTGGCCGCGGCGCGCGGAATCGATGTCGATCAAGAGGCCCGGGCCGGGTTGCTGGCCGAGCTCTACGAGTCCGTCGACGTCCGGCGCGAGCTCAACTGGTGCTGGGCCCCGATCGGCCCGGAACGGTTGCTGCGTGATCTGTACGCCAACCCCGAACGACTCGGCGAGGCCGCCGCCGGGCTCAGTCCCGAGGAACGGGCCCTGTTGCATCGACCGCGCACCGCCGCCTGGACCCTCGATGATGTGCCCCTGCTCGACGAGGCGGCCGAACTCCTCGGTACTGACGACAGTGGCGCCGAGACGGCCCGAGCGCGGGGCGTCGCTGATCAGGCGGCGGAGGTGGAGTACGCCCGGCAGGTCCAGGAAACCTTTGGGGGCGGCGATTTCCTGGCCGCCGAGGACCTAGCCGGCCGCTACACGAGCGAGTCCAACATCGACAGCGTCGCCGACCGGGCCGCCGCCGACCGCAGTTGGGCCTTCGGGCACATCGTCGTCGACGAAGCCCAGGAACTGTCCCCGATGGCCTGGCGGGTGTTGATGCGGCGCTGCCCGAGCCGCTCGTTCACGATCGTGGGCGATGTGGCCCAGACCGGTTCACCGGCCGGTGCCCGCGCCTGGTCCGACGTGCTTCGTCCCCACGTGGGCGATCGCTGGTCGCTCTCGGAGCTGACCGTGAACTACCGCACCCCGGCCCAGGTGATGGACCTCGCCGCCGCCGTGCTGGCCGCCAGCGGCTCCTCCGTCCGCGCGCCGACCTCTGCGCGCATCGGTCGCGACGAGCCCCGCTTCACCCGGGTCGAGGACGACCCCACGCGTTCGGACGTCCTCGCCGAGATCGTGCGGGCCGAGTGGAGCATCAACGGCAGCGGAACCCTGGTCGTGATCACCCCGCAGGCCGGGCACGAGGACGCGGTCGCCACCGTCACCGCCTCGTTGCCGCCGGGGATCGTCAGCGCCGATTCCGACTCGCTGGGAACGCCGGTCTCCGTCCTCACCGTGGCCGGCGCGAAGGGCCTCGAGTTCGACACCGTCGTGCTGGTCGAACCGGCCGCGATCATGGCCGAGTCCGCTCGTGGACTCAATGACCTCTACGTTGCCCTCACCCGGCCCACTCAGCGCCTGCACGTGCTTCATCAGCGCGAGCTGCCGCCAGGACTGCGCCTAGAATCGTGAGGAAAGCGAACGCTTTGCCCGCCGATTCGGAGTCAGCGTTGACCAACCTGCAGCCCCGAGCCACCCCGGCCCGCACGGGTGTGGTTCGACGGCTGCGCCGGCTCATCGACGACGACCGTCGCACCGGGGCGCCGGCCGCGGCGCGGACATTCTTCACCCCGCGCTGGATCCTGCTGCACGTGTTCGTCGGCGCGATCGTGGTGACGATGGTGTTGCTGGGCCGCTGGCAACTCGATGTCTCCAACACCAAGCACTTCAACCTGCAGAACTTCGGCTACGCCCTGCAGTGGTGGGCGTTCAGCGCCTTCGCATTGTTCCTCTGGTGGCGCATCGTGCGCGATGTTCGCCGTCCACGCACCCGCCCGAGCGGCGAGAGTCGGGTGATGCTGGCGCCGGGCCAGGGCCAGGTGGCCGGCCAGCCCTTCGTCGGACCGGCCGATCTGGTCGCCTGGACCGACGATCCCGAGCACGCACCCGTGCTCTATCGCGGCTATGTGGCCCCGCAGAGTGCCACCTCGCCGGCGCACAGCGAGGGCGACATGTATCACGCGTCCTACAACGACTATCTCTGGCAGTTGGCGATGGCCGACGCCGCCAAGGCCAAGTCGGCGCCCAGTCTCAACCCGCCCACGCCCCCGGAGATCGAAGCCGACGACTGAGTCAGCGATCACCCACCGCGGATGAGTTCAGCCGGACCGGCAGCGGCCAGAATGAGGAGAAGACCATCCCTTTCCTCACTCACTGATTGGGCCGACCGTGCAGAACTACCCCTTGCTCAACCTGTTCTGGACGATGCTCTACTTCTTCGTCTGGATCGTGTGGATCTTCCTGCTGATCCGCATCTTCACCGACATCTTCCGCAGTTCGGACCTCAGCGGTTGGGGCAAGGCCGGCTGGTCGATCCTGATCATCGTCCTGCCCTTCCTCGGGGTGTTGATCTACCTCATCGCGCGGGGCGCTTCCATGCACACCCGCGACGTGAAGCAGGCCCAGGCCAACGAGGCTGCGTTCCGTAGCTACGTCCAGGAGACCGCCGCGACGACGACCAGCACGGCGGAGGAACTGAACAAACTGGCGGTGCTCAAACAGCAGGGTGTGCTCACCGACGCCGAGTTCGAGGCGCAGAAGAGCAAGCTGCTCGCCTGAGCGGTCGAGGTCGCCCGTTCGCCGAGGGCGCAGCGCGGTTGGCTACGGCGCCGCCGGCTCTGGATTAGGGTCGGGGGCGAATCATTGAACCGCCAACCATCAGGAGGACCCGTCGTGGAGGTCAAGATCGGCGTGCTGCACACGCCGCGCGAGATCGTCATCGAGAGCGCGCAGACCCCCGCGGAGGTCGAGGAGCTGGCCACCGCGGCCCTCGGCAAGACCGAGGGCACGCTGACCCTGGTCGACGAGCGCGGCCGCAAGGTGATCGTCGCGGCCAACCTCGTCGCGTACGTCGAGATCGCGCAGTCGACCGAGCGCCGGGTGGGCTTCGTCGCCGGCTGAGCGCCCGCGCGTCAGCTGTCCAGGCCGAGTTCGGCCATTCGCTCGGCGTGCTTGCCGGTGATCCGGTTGATCAAATCGGTGACACCGGCCAGGTCCCCCGCGCCTTCGACGAGCAGCATCATCAACGCGTCGCGCTCGGCCAGCACGTGCTGGGTCTGGCTGATCGCCTCGCCGACCAGGCGCCGCCCCCATAGCGCCAAGCGGCCGGCGAGCGCCGGATTGGCGACGATTCCCGCCCGCACCTCGCGGACGGCGAATGCCGATGATCCGGTGTCGGCCAACACCTCGATGATCAAGGCGCGGGTCGACGGATCGACGTACTCGGCGACTTCGCGATAGAAGTCAGCCCCCAGTCCGTCGCCGACGTAGGCCTTGACCAGACCTTCCAGCCAGGTCGACGGTTCGGTGCGGTCGTGAAAGCGGTCCAGGGCGGCGACGAATGGGGCCATCGCGGTCTGCGGGTTGGCCCCCAACGACTCCAGCCGGACGACCAGCGAGCGGTAGTGGCCCATCTCGACGCAGGCCATGTCCGACAGCGCCGCCCGGCCGGCCAGGGTGGGGGCCAGGCGCGCGTCCTGGGCCAGACGATCGAAGGCCGAGAGTTCGCCGTAGGCCAGCGCGCCGAGCAGATCGAGCAGCGCGGCCGGATCGGTCACGACAGCACTGCCAACGGCATCGGGGCTGGCCACGAGTGCAGGGTAACCCCGGGATCGGGCCGCGGACCGGTACCATCAGGGCTGACCGTCGTGAATCGTCACTGTGGTCGCACCGCATATACCGCGTTGACCGCAGTTTCCAAGATCCTCCAGAGGGCCCCTGCCAGCCCCCACTCGGTCGGCGCACGACTCGAGGACTGTGCAGTTGACCGAACCAGAAGCTGAATCCGTCACGCCTGAACCGCTGGAAGCCCGGGCCCCCGTCAAGGCCGAGAGCCCCGCGTTCTCCGACTTCGCGATCAGCCCCGCGATCATCGAATCGCTCGCCGATGTCGGCATCATCCGCACCTTCGCGATCCAGGAGCTCACCCTCCCGATCGCCCTGGCCGGCGGCGATCTCATCGGCCAGGCCCGCACCGGCACCGGCAAGACGCTGGGCTTCGGCGTGCCCCTGCTCAACCGCCTCGAGATCGGCCGGGGCGCCTCGGCGCCGCAGGCGCTGGTCATCGCGCCGACGCGCGAACTGGCCGTCCAGGTCTCGGGCGACCTCGCGGCCGCGGGCAAGAAGCTGGGCGCGCGCGTGGTCACCATCTACGGCGGACGGGCCTACGAGCCCCAGGTCGAGGCCCTCAAGAAGGGCGTCGACGTCGTCGTCGGCACGCCCGGCCGGTTGCTCGACCTGGCCCAGCAGGGCCATCTGGTCCTCGGCGGCGTCGGCATCCTGGTACTCGACGAGGCCGATGAGATGCTCGATCTCGGCTTCCTGCCCGACATCGAGAAGCTGATGAGCATGCTGCCCGAGCAGCGCCAGACCATGCTGTTCTCGGCCACCATGCCCGGCCCGATCGTCGCGCTGGCCCGCCAGTTCCTCAAGCAGCCCATTCAGATCCGCGCCGAGCAGGGCAATGAGACCCCCAGCACCGATCACGTCGACCAGTTCGCCTACCGCGCCCACTCGATGGACAAGCCCGAACTGCTGGCCCGGATCCTGCAGGCCCGGGGGCGCGGCCTGACCTTGATCTTCACCCGCACGAAGCGCTCGGCGGCCAAGGTCTCTGACGATCTGATCGACCGCGGGTTCGCCGCGGCGGCCGTCCACGGTGACCTCGGTCAGGGCGCGCGCGAGCAGGCCCTGCGCGCGTTTCGCTCCGGCAAGGTCGACGTCCTGGTCGCCACCGATGTCGCCGCCCGCGGCCTGGACGTCGAGGGCATCACCCACGTCGTCAACTACCAGGCGCCCGACGACGAGATGACCTACGTCCACCGCATCGGCCGCACGGCGCGAGCCGGCGCCTCAGGTACGGCCATCACGTTGGTCGACTGGGAGGACATGCCGCGCTGGAAGCTCATCTGCGACGCGCTGGGCCTGCCGTTCCACTCTCCCTCAGAGACCTATTCGACCTCCGATCACCTGTACCTGGAGCTTGACATCCCGCGCAATGTCGGGCCTCGTCTGCCCCGGGCCGATCGCACGCGGGCCGGCCTGGACGCCGAGGAACTCGAAGACCTCGGCGGGCGCAAGCCCCGCGAAAGCGCGCCGACGCGCAGCCGGACCACCCGGGCGGCCGCTGACCGTCCCGCCGGTAGTTCTACCCCGCGTACGCGCAACCGCACCCGGTCCGGCAAGGGCGGCGACAGCCCGGCCGAGGCCGGCGCCACCGCCGCATCGACCGCGCCGTCGAACGGGCCGTCGACTGAGTCCACGGCCGCCCGCCGCCCTCGTCGGCGCCGCCGGGGAGCCGGCAGCGGGGCCGGCGGCAGTACGACCGGAAACGCTGGCGCCTCCACGAACGACTGAACTCACCGCTAGGGCAGGATGGACCGGGTGAGCCTCGACCAACAGCATGACGATCCGGTCGAGGCGCATCCGTCGGTAGCGGAGCGCTCCCCCGAGGAGCTGGTCCTGGCCGACTACACCTCCCGGATGCACCGCCTCGGACTGTGGTACGCCGGCATCGTCGCGCTGATCGTCGCCGTCACGATCGCGGTCGTCGCGGTGGTCATGTCGCACAGCGAGATCGCCCACGCGTCGCTGCATCGCTTCTCGGTGGCCGCCCCGATCGCCAGTGCCGACCCGGCACCGACCCAGAGCCTGGCCTGGGCCAGTTCCGATCGGCTGGCGATCGGCTCGCCGTTCTACAGCGGGACGGTGGTGACGTTCTCCGCGCACACGATGTCCGGCCGCAATGCCCGCACGGGCGTGGTGACGTGGGCGTACACCCGAACTGACATGACCATCTGCGAAGCGGCGCAGGAGCAGGGCCAGGCAATTGCGATCTTCAACCGCAAGGGCAACTGCGACGAGATCGACGCCTTCGATACGAGCACCGGCGCCCGCTCGTGGTCGCGCACGCTGGACTCCAACGGTCAGGCGACCAACGGGATCCCGACGTTCGCCGTCTCGGCCGACACGCTCCTACTGACCACCCCGGCCCAAGTGCAGGCGATCGTGCCGACGGGAGCCTCGGCGGGCATCGACCGGTGGAACACATCCGCGCCCGCCGGCTGCACGAACATCGCGTCGGTGCTCGGCCCGAACGGCGTCCTCATCAGCCAGTCGTGCAAGGACGGGCGCTACCTCATGTTGCGCGACGCCTACGCCAGCGATCAGATCGACAGCAAGCCGAACCCGAAACTGCAGCTGTGGCGGGTGAAGGTGGCCGCCGACGTCATCCCGGTGTCGGCCAACACCGCGACCTCGGCGTACGACCCCACGAGCGGGGAGCTGCTCGTGTATTCCGCGACCGGCGCGGTGACACAGCGCCTGCCACTCACGCCCGGGCCGACCGGAACGCTCACCCCGGTGACCACGACGTTGAGCGGCGTCGACACGGTGTGGCTGGGCGGGCGGGCCTATCAGCTCAGCGCCGACGCGAGCGCGATCACCTGGACCCAGTCGTTGGTCGGCCCGCCAACCCTGACGACGGTGAACTCGGTTGCGATGACGGCGACGGGGATCTCCCTGATCGACCCGCACACCGGGGCGATCAGCCAGACCTTCCCCACTCCGACCTCCCCCTCGGGCACCGTCGTCTATCCGGTCGGCGCCGGCTTCGTGATCGGGCGCGGGGTGGCCGGAGGGGGCGCCACAGCGGTATACCGGTGACCGGCCAACTCACCACGACCGGAATCAGCCGCGCCAGCCTGGATGCCGACGGCCAACCGCTGGCCGTCTTGCAGGCCGGCTCGCCGTCGGGACCGCCGGTGCTGCTCGTACCCGGCTACACCGGCGGCAAGGAGGACTTCGCCCCGATCCTGGCCCCACTGGCCGCCGCCGGCCTCTGGGTCACCGCTATCGACCTGCCCGGCCAGTACCAATCGCCCCCACGCCCGCACGTCGCCGACTACCAGCCCGATGCGCTGGCCCCGATCGTCGCGGCGGCCGCGCGCCGCCTCGGATCGGCGGTGCACCTGCTTGGGCATTCCTTCGGCGGATTCGTCACCCGGTCGGCCGTCCTGGCCGACGCCCGCCCGTTCGGATCGCATGTGCTGATGGACTCCGGTGCCGCCGCGATCCAGGGGGCTCGACGCGCCGTGATCGACTACCTGGAACCGATGCTGGCCGACCATGACCTCGATGAGATCTATGAGCTGAGCCTGCAGCAACGCGCGCAGCGCCCGGGTTTCCAAGCCCCCAGCCGTGCGCTGGCCGACTTCCTGCGGCGCCGGTTCGTGGCCGGCGACCCGACCATGTTGTTGGGCATGGGGATGGCCGTGCGCAGTGAACCCGATCGGGTCGCCGCGCTGGCGCGGGTCGATCTGCCCACCCTCGTGCTCTACGGCGTCGACGATGATGCGTGGCCGGCCGCGGAGCAGACCGACCTCGCCCGTCGACTGGCCTGCGAGTCGATCGCGATCAGCGGAGCGGCCCATTCACCGGCGGTGGAGAACCCCGCGGCGACGGCCGCGGCCCTGATCGACTTCTGGCGGCGGTTGGACTAGTCCGTTCTCGCTCGTCTCGCTGCTTGTCTCAGTGCTGTCTCAATGCTCGTCGACCTCGGCGAGGGCATCCCAGGCCGCGCGCTCGGGCGAGGCCGCCCGTCCTTCGGGGCAATGCCGCCGAAAGTCACACCACGAACAGCCCGGGCCGGGGCGGGGCGGGAACACGTCGTCCGCCGCCGCGCCGGAGGCCAGGGTGTCGGTGGCGGCGACGATGTCCTCGGCGCTGGCTTCGGCCCGGGCGACGTGGCGGGCCAGCGATTCCGGCGTGTGTTCGTGGGCGGCGACGGTCGCCGTGGGCAGGTGGTGCAACTCCACCCTGGTGCAGGGACGGCGCAGGGTTCGGGCGGCAGCGATCGCGTACAAGGCCAGCGCCTGCGAACCGCGGGCGTCGGCTTCGTCGCACACGTGGCGGCCGGTCTTGTAGTCGACGATCACCAGCACTCCGTCGCGATCGTCGATGCGATCGACCCGCCCGCTCACGGCCAGCGCCGGCGTCGTCATCGCCACGGTGCGCTCGACGCCCACGGGCTCGGTGTCGGGATCGACGTCCTCGAGGTAGCGGCGCACCCAGTCACTGGCCCGCAGCCGCCAGGAGGCCGATTGGGCATCGTCGCGGAAACCGTCGGGCTGCCAGTTGCGTTGCACCAACGCCGCCCCCTGCTCCGGCGTTCGGCCCGAGCGGGGCAACTGCCACCAGCGGTGCAACGCCAGGTGGGCGACCGCACCCAGGGTGTTGTGGGCCCATGGCGCCCCTCGGGGCAAGGGCGGGCGATCGAGATAGGTCATGCGGTAGCGGCGCGGGCAATCGAAGTTGGCCAGCCGCGATGGTGTGCACGAGAACAGCCGCTTGGGCATGGCGTCGAAGGCGAGCTGATCATCGCCCGCCGCGGCGACTACCAACTTCCGCCGCCGCCACCACCGAAGTCGCCGCCACCCCCGCCACCACCGAAGTCGCCGCCGCCAAAACCCCCGCCACCGCCGAAGTCGCCGCCGCCATAGTTCCCGCCGCCGTCCCCAGCCTGGTAGCCGGCGTTGTAGCCGCTGTCATACCCGCTGTTGTAGCCGCCGCCGCCGAAACCCCCGCCGAACCCGCCGCTGAGCACGCTGGTCAGGAGCAGGGTCTCCCAGAAGGGGGTGCCGTACCAGCCGCCCGGCACGCCATATCCACCTCCGAAGAAGTAGGGCGCGCCGGGCGTATAACCGGGATGGCCCTGGAAGGTCTGGCCGGCGACGGTGACCTCGCGGGCGTCGGTGAGCTGCTCGCCGCGGGCCTCATCGACCGGCGGCAGGTCCGGACCGGGATCCATGCCCAATTCGGCGCGGGCCGTGCGCGCCGCGTACAGGCCTTCCAACGAGGTCCGCCGGGCCAGCGCGTAGTCCTCGACCGAGTCGGCCACCGCAAGCTGCGAACCGGCGGCGGTGAAGCGCTCCGAGGCGTCGCCCATGGCCTGCCGGGCCTTCACGAAATCCTTGGTATCGATCGTATTGACCTCGTTGGCCAACCGGTCGTAATAGTTGAGCACGTTGGCCCGGGCGTCGGCCAGCAGCGTGCGCTGCTTGCGCCGCGAGCGGACGACGACGAATCCGATGGCACCGGCGGCCAGCGCGGCCAGGACAACCAGCACGACTGCGACCGTCGTTCCGCTCGTACCCTTGGAGCTCGATCCCGCCACACCCGTCCCGCCGGCCTGGGCGCAGGAGGACGTTCCCGCCAGCGGGCCGGTCTGTACCTTGCGGGCGAAGTCGACGATGAGCTTGGTCAGGTCCGGGTGGTCGCCGCCGGCTTTGAGTTGGGCCGCGTTGTCAGCGACGGCCGCCTTTGCCTGTGCGGGTGCCCAACCCGCGCAATAGGTCGACGACGCCGCGCTGAAGGTATTTCCAACGACCACACCGACTGTCACGCTGGTGGAGTTGTTCGGGTCGAGCCCCACCCCGATCTGGGTTGCCAGCGTGGTGGCATTGCCTGCCCCAGCCGGCAGGACGGCGATCTTGAGCTGGGAGTTCAGCGCACCGTTCACCGTCGCCTGGTCGAGCACGGCCTGGGACTCCGGGCTGACGTAGAGGTTGGCCGAGCTGAGTGCGCTCACGGCCGGGGTGATGACGTCGGTACTCGCCGCGGAGGCACTCGGGGCCAGCAGCAGCAGTCCGGCTCCGGCCGCCAGCAAGAACGCCGTCGCTCGCCGTGCTGCTCTCATGGGGCTCACGCTAACTGCAACGGGTGAGCAGTAGGGGTCGTTCCGGCAGGCGTGTCCCGCTCGGTGTTCTCTAAGGCGCACCAATCGGGCCCAAAGCCGTCGCCTTGGCCAGGATTGCCTCATACGCGTGCGGGGCGGTCGTGCACGCGCCCAGCGGAGTTGCCTTGTTCGAGCCGTGGTAATCCGAGGCACCGGTGGCGATCAGGCCCAGCTCGGTCGCGATCCCGCGCAGTCGTTCCCGGTCGATCGGGCTGTGGTCGGGGTGATCCACCTCGATGCCGTCCAGACCCGCCGCGGCCAGCTCGGCAATCACTGCTTCGTCCACGACGGGGCCACGAAGACGGGCAAACGGGTGGGCGAAGACGGAGACGCCACCGGCGAGCGCAATGAGGCGCACGATGTCGAGCACCGAGGAGTCGGCCTTGCGCACGTAGTACTTCGAGTCGTCCGACAGGTACTGCGCGAAGGCGGCGTCGACGTCGGGCACCACGCCTTGCTCGACCAGCGCCCGGGCGATGTGCGGGCGCCCGACCGCACCGCTGCCCGCCAGCTGGCGCACCCGTTCCCAGGTGATCG
This sequence comes from uncultured Actinomycetes bacterium, assembly GCA_963828015.1. GTDB lineage: Bacteria > Actinomycetota > Actinomycetes > Mycobacteriales > Jatrophihabitantaceae > CAVPUA01. The sequence goes on along the minus strand of CAWHCD010000004.1, from coordinate 1,168,436 downwards.
GCAGGCCGTCGGCGATCAGGTTGTCGACGATGGCCTCGCCGCGGCCCAGTCGGCTCTCGCGCAGCCGCGCCCGCTCACTGCGCAGGGCCTCGTGGTCGGGGTCGAACAGATACCCCAACAGGTGCAGGCTGATGCTGTGCTCGCTGGAGTAGTCGAACCGACACGAGAACTCGGCCCCGCGGATCAGCGTCAACCCGGGTGGCCGGGCCGCCGCGGCCTCGGCCCAGCCGGCCGTCGAGTCGTGATCGGTGAGCGCCAGAACGGACAGGCCGGCCGCTGCGGCCTTGGCCACGAGTTCGGCCGGAGCGTCGGTGCCGTCGGACGCGGTGCTGTGCGTGTGCAGATCGATGAGCATCAGCGACGACTCTAGTGACGTCCGGTTCAGCGAGGCCGGCCCGAGGGTGTTCCGGTGCCGGGTCGGTTCAGCGCCGGCAGCGGGGCAGTGTGACGCGCGTCGGAGCCGATGTCATCGGGATCGGTGTCACTCGGGATACGGAACATCAGCGCTTGGATGAGCAGGAAGGTGGTGTCGGGGTCCTGAATGCGATGCAAGTTGCCGAAACCGGGGTGATCACCGGGCGCCTCGAGGTGCAACGAGCCATAGCCGAGCAGCTTGCCCGGGACGGTCCGGGTTACGACCAGGCCCGAGATGCGGTCGACCCTGATCAGCGCGCGGCTCACTGTGGTCTCGCGCACGCCGCTCGCCCGGCGGATCGTGAGCTGGTCGAGCTCGATGATCTCGGCACGCCATTCCTGGATCCGGAAGGCCATCACCGAGACCAGCAGGATCAGCAGCGGCAACCAGCCCAACCACCCGCTGGTGATTCCGATGGCGCCGAGCACGGCCAGACCGATCCAGCCCCACAGGCTGGGCAGCCGGAACAGCACGACCCAGTGATGACGGATCCGATATGGCCAGACCACGGCCGGCGTGGGCGGCACCGGGGCGCTCCTAGGCCGTGAGCTTGTCGATGAAGTCGTTCAGCCCATGGGCGACGTTCTCGACCACGCCCCACGCGCCGTGGGCGATCGTCGCCGCGTTGTCCGGGCTCGACAAGATGAAGAAGATGACGAACGCGACGACGACCGCGGTCATGCCGGTCTTCAGGTTCACGCCTCACTCCAAATCCTCGCCCGGGCACAGCTGTACTCACTGTCTACCGCAGGATGAGGGTTTATCGGGTCGCGACGCGCCGGGCTAGTCGGATTTGCGCCGCGGCTCCGGACGCGGGATCGGCTCCGGCCGGCCGGGCTGCTCACCGCCGCGCGCCTGGATGTATTCCCTGGTCGGCACCATCACCTTGCGGCGGAAGATGCACACGATCGTCCCATCCTGTTTATAGCCAATTGTCTCGACCGTAACGATGCCGCGATCGGTCTTGGACGACGACGGGATCTTGTCCAGCACGGTCGTCTCGCCGTAGATGGTGTCGCCGTGGAAGGTCGGGGCCACGTGGCGCAGCGATTCGATCTCGAGGTTGGCGATCGCCTTACCGCTCACATCAGGCACGGACAGGCCGAGCAACAGCGAATAGATGTAGTTCCCCACGACGACGTTCTGGCCGAAGTCCGTCGTCTTGGCGGCGTAGTTCGCGTCCAGGTGCAGGGGATGGTGGTTCATCGTGAGGAGGCAGAACAGGTGGTCGTCGTACTCGGTGACCGTCTTGCCGGGCCAGTGCTTGTAGACCGCACCGATCTCGAACTCCTCGTAGTAGCGGCCGAACTGCACGTCGATACTCCTTCGTCCCGCGGATTTGTTCGCCATCTTGCCTGGCCGGGCGGGGCTACACTCGCCGCCGTGGACCGACGTGCCTTCCTGCGACGCGTCGGGCTGCTCACCGGCGGGGTCGCTGTGGGCGCGGCCGCCGCGACCGGAGTCGAGGAACGCAGGCTCGATACGTCGATCAGCGCCTCGGGTCACGCGGTCGGAGCCGACCGGCCGGCCGGTCTCCGAGCGACCACGCTGACCTACCGCGTCACAACCGACGAGCCGGTGGTGGCCCTCAGCTTCGATGACGGCCCTTCGGAGAAGTACACCGCCAGCGTTCTCGACATCCTCGACGCCAAGGATGTGTCAGCCACCTTCTTCCTCATCGGTCGCCACGTGCATGCCCTGCCCGCTCTCGCCCGGCGGGCGGCGGAACGCCACGAGATCGGCAACCACACCTGGTCCCATCCCAACATGGGGCTCTATCACGCGCCCGATGCCCGCGACCAGCTGCAGCGCGCGGCCGAGACCATTACGTCGACGATCGGTCGCGCTCCGACCCTGTTCCGACCGCCCTACGGCGCGTTCTCCGGAGCCACGGCCATGATCGCCACCAGCATGTCGTATCCCATGGTCATGTGGGACGAGGAGTTCGACCAGCACGGGCCGAGCGGAACGCAGAACGCGACACGGCTCGCCGGCGGTGCGGGGCCGGGCTCGATCATCCTGGGCCACGACGGCGGCACGCTGAACTGCGACATGGTCGTCGCCGGCCTCCCGCTGCTGATCGACAAGCTGCGCGACCGCGGCTTCCGCTTCGTGTCGGTTACCGAGCTGCTCGCTCTGTCCTCGTCGCCGGCTCCCAGCCCGAAGGCCTGAGTCGGCCCTCGACGACGGTCACTCCAGCCCCACCGCGACCCGGGTCAGCTCGCACAGATCGGTCCCCTGCTCGCTCCAGCGCTCGATGAGCGCCGCCGACCCACGCACGCGCGACCAGGCCAGCTCGGTCGAGGTGGCCGGAAGCAACCGCAGGATGTTCACAACGCCGCCCGGGGTGTGAATCGCCGCGACGTCCGACTCGGTGACTACGCCGCCCGTGCACACCGACTCCGGAGCCAGCGCGCTGCCCAGGTCGACCGTCATGCCCGCGGAGTAGACCACCCCCTCGACGACCGGCGCGGCGGCCAGTAGGGCAAGCTGCTTCCAGGCCAGGTCGGGGTTGCCGCGCAGTTGCAACAACAACTCCGCCCGAGGGCCGGAGTCGGAGAGCACAGTCGCGTCGGCATTCGTCATCGGCCGCCGCGCCATACCGAGCGTCACCAGCGTCGTGAATCGGTTCGCCTCGAACCGAAGCACCTGGATGGGCTCGACGCCGAGAAAGGAGACCGAAGCCCGCTCGGGCGATTGACCGAAGTGATCGCACAGCGCTGCCTCAACGCTGGACAGCACCTCAGCACGGCGATCGCCGTGGGCTGAAGGCTCGGCGCTGCTCACCCCCCTGACGGTAGCCGAGGCGGCCCGGCGCCGATCACCCCCGGAACGAGCCGGCCACTTGCGCCTCGGTCTGTTCGTAGGCCGTGCCCGCCGCCCGCAGCACCTGCCCGATTCCCTGCAGGGCCTCCGACAGCGCGCTCGCACTCTGGTCGAACTGTGCGTACAGATCGGTGAACCGGGCCGCGGCGGCGCCGGACCAGTCGGCGCCGAACAGCGGAGCGAGCTGCCCACGTAGGCGGGCGTGGGCCTCATGCGTCGCGTTGGCGGTGGCGGACACCGTCGCGCTGAGTTGGGTGAGCTGATCCGGGGTGACGCGCAGAGCGCTCATCGGCAAGGTCCCTTCGATCGCGCTCCGACGGACCGGAACGTGGAGCTCGAACGTAGGCCGACCGCACCACGTCGCCGAGCCGAATGACGCCGTCCTGTGGACAAGCCGTCGATTGCGCCGGTTGTCCACAACTCATCCGCCGGCAGGCCGCGAACCGCCGGGCATCGCGCAGAGTCGACTGCATGCACATCCAGCTCTCGGTGCGTACCCCCGCGAGAACACACGACGTCGTCATCGAGGCCCCGCCCGGTACGGCCTTCGGTCAGCTCCGTCCGCTGTTGGGCTTTCCGCGCGAACAGACGATCTTCAGCAGCGGCAGGCCACTGGCCGACGCGGACCTGATGGGCGGTCCGGGACTGCGCCGCGGCGCTCTGCTCCAGCTACACGCGGAACGGCTCGCGGACGATAGTGTCGAGACGCCGCTGCGGATCCACGTCGTCGGAGGCCCGGACAGCGGCACCGTCCGGGGCATCCGGCGCGGGCGGTTGGTCATCGGGCGCGACGAGACCTGTGACCTGCCGCTGAGCGATCCCGAAGTCTCCCGACTGCACCTGTTGCTGGAGGGCACCGACGGGCAGGTACTGGTCCGCGACCTCGGGTCCACCCACGGCGCCCAACTCGACGGTGCACCGGTCGGGGCAACCGCCCGGCGCTGGCGGCCCGGAGCGACTGTCCGCATCGGGGCGAGCACCCTCGAGTTGGTCGATACCGCAGGTACTCCCGCCATCCTGGAATGCATCGACGGCACGCAGCGGGTGCGGCCGACAACGCGCCCGCCCGCCGTCGCGCCGCCACCGCCGTTGCCGATCCCGACCAGCCCGGCGCGATCAACCGCCGCGCGCCTGCAGCCCTTGGCGATGGCGCTACCAGCGGCGGGCGGCGTGGCTCTGGCGCTGCTCATGCACAGTCTCGAGTTCCTGCTCCTGGCCTGCTTGAGCCCGCTGATGATGATCGGCGCGGCCGTCGGCGACCGTTTCGGTTCCCCGCTGGCCCGGCGACGGGAGGCCGCTCTACGCGGGCAGGACCGCACCGAACTGGCGGCCGAGCGGGAACGGCGACTGGCGAGCGAAACCCGGCAGCGCCGCGACCGCTACCCGGATCCGGCGACGCTGCGCCGGTGCGTCGATATCCCCGAGAGTCGGCTGTGGGAGCGGAGGCGCTACGACCCGGACCATCTCGAGGTCCGGCTCGGTCTGGCCAGTCAGCCGGCGCAGTGGCTGCAACTGCGGGGCGAGCCCAGCAACGCGGCTCCGCTGATCGACGTACCGTGGACGGCGTCGTTGCAGAGCGGGCCGCTCGCACTGTGTGGCCCGACTCGCCTGACCCAACCGGTCGCGGGCTGGCTGATCGCGCAACTGGCGATCCTGCACTCACCGGCCGACCTGGACTTTTCGCTCCTGCTAGCCCCCCGGCGTCGAGACGACTGGCACTGGCTTCGATGGCTTCCACACCTGGCCACGTTGAGACCCGCCGACCTCGACCCGGGTGCGGGTGTGGCCCGGCTGCAACGACTGTTCGCCGCGCGCATGGAGCAGCGTTCGAGTGCACAGTGGAGCGGTACGTGGGCCGGCGAGTGGACTGTGGTCATCGTCGATCTCGATGGCTCCCCCGACGGCATCGACCTCGCGGGGTTGGCCGCGGTGCTCGCCAGCGGACCAACCGTGGGCATCACCGCCATCGTGCTGGCGCCGCGTCCCGCCGAGCTACCAGCCCGTTGCCCGACTACCGCCCGAGTAGACGGGGAGACCGGGGCGATCTGGCGAACCCAAGCGGGCGATGACGACTCCTGCGGGGTGGTCATCGACCAGGTCAGTCCTCGGTGGCTGGACCACGTCGCACGACGACTCGCGCCCTTGGTCGACGCCGCTAGCAGCCAGACGGGCATCCCTGACTCATGTCGACTGCTTGACCTCCTCCAGGCCGGCCGACCGTCGCTGGAGCAGGTTCTGAGTCGGTGGCGCCAAGCGCCCGGGCCGCGCACCGTCGTCGGTCGGAGCAGCACCGCGGCGTTCTGCCTGGATCTGGTTCGCGACGGCCCCCACCTGCTGGTCGCGGGGACGACGGGAGCTGGCAAGTCGGAGTTCCTGCAGACGCTCGTCGCAGGATTTGCCCTAGCCAACTCGCCCGCCGATCTGGCCTTCCTGCTCATCGACTACAAGGGCGGCGCCGCGTTCGCCGACTGCGCCCGGCTCCCGCACGTGGCCGGGCTGGTCACCGACCTGGACCGAGCGCTCACCGAGCGGGTGTTGCGCTCGCTCGAGGCCGAACTCAAGCGGCGCGAGACCGTGCTGGCCGGAGCGGGCCTGAGCAGTCTCGACGCCTATCGCGCTAGTGAGCACCACCGGGCCGAACCCCTGGAGCGGTTGGTACTCGTCGTCGATGAGTTCGCCGCGCTGGCCGAGGAACTGCCCGACTTCCTGCCCGGTCTGGTGAGCGTCGCGCAGCGGGGTCGTTCGCTCGGAGTGCATCTGGTGCTGGCCACGCAGCGACCCGGCCCGGCCGTCACGGCTGACATCAGGGCGAACACGTCCCTGCGCGTGGCACTACGCACGACTTCCGCAGCTGAATCCAGCGACATTGTGGGAGTTGGCTCCGCCGCGCGCATCGATCAGGGGCTACCCGGTCGGGCCTTTGTGCGAGCCGGATCGCAGGTTACGCAGGTCCAGATCGCGCAGGTTGGTGCTCGAACCCCCGCGGTCGGCGACGAGATCAGCGTGCGGACAGTCGAGGACTGGGACTCACCCGCCCCGCCGGGTCCGCCCGATGAGCAGTCGGCTACCGATCTCAGTCTGATCGTCGACCTGCTGATCGCCGCCGCGAGGAAGGCGGCGGCGCCCCCGGTTCGGAGGCCGTGGATGCCGCCGCTGACGAGCCGAATCTCACTGGCCGAGCTCGGTACGGCAGGGACCACCGCACTCGAAATCGGCCTGGTCGACGAACCGGCTCGGCAGCGACAGCCTCCGCTGACGTTCGATCTCGACGCGGGCGGTGTGACGCTGCTGGCCGGTGGCGCACGCAGTGGGCGAACGAGCATTCTGCGCACGATCGCCGGGGCGGCCGCGGCCCACCAAGACCCGAGCCGCCTGCACATCTACGGTCTCGACTGCGCCGGCAGCGGGCTCGCTGCGTTGACCCAGCTCCCGCATTGCGCAACGGTCGCCGAGCGGGGGCAGCCCGCGACCCTGGCTCGAGTTCTGCAGCGACTCACCGCCGACATGGCCGTCCGGCACTCGGGCCCCGACGCGCTCCCCCACGTCCTGCTATTGGTCGATGGCTGGGAGGCGATGGTCAGTGCCAGTGACGAATACGACCTGGGTCAGAGCACAGAGCTCCTTCTGGCGCTCGCCCGCGAGTCGGCCTCCACCAGGGTCAACGTCGTCGTCGCGGGCGGACGCGGGACCCTCACGTCGCGATTGGGCGCCTTCGCCGCGCAGAAGTACGTACTTCGACTTCCCGATCCGAGCGACTACGCGATCGTGGGCCTCAATCACCGCATGCTGCCCAACGCGTGGCCGCCGGGGCGAGCGGTACGGGTGGCGGACGCCGCTGAGGTCCAGTTCGCGCATTGCGGCCCTGAGCCGTCGACCCGCGGGCAACTGAGCGGCCTGGAGTCCGTTGCCCACAAGTGGCCACGGCTCCCGGCTGAGCACGGCGGTCCCTGGCGGGTCGTCGCCTTGCCGACCCGGGTTGCCCTCACCGCCCTCCCGCCCGCGCCGGCGGGCCTCACGCTCGGCGTGGGCGGCGACGGCGCCGACCCGGTGCTGATCGATCTGTGGGCCGGGGCGCGACGTTGGCTGATCTGCGGGCCAGGCGGGTCCGGTCGCACCACCGCGCTGTGCAGCCTGCTCTCGCAGTCCCTAGCCGCTAGGCACTCGCTGCTCGTGGCGGCGCCGCGGCGTTCGGCGCTGGCCGCCCAGGCCAGCTCGAACGGCGTCGAGCTGATCACGCCCGACGCGCCGCCCGACCACACCCTCGCTGCGGCGAAGCGAGCCGAGCTGATCCTGGTCGATGACAGCGAAGACTTCCTGGACACCGCCGCCGGCGACGCGCTCGTCGAACGCTCGAGCACCAGCCAGACCTGCGCGTTCGTCGTCGCCGGCCGTACCGATGACGTCGCGGCGGCTTTTCGCGGCCTGGCCAGCGTGATGCGCCGAAGCCGCAGCGGTGTGCTCTTACAGCCCGGACCCGGCGATGGCGAGATCTTCGGAGTTCGGCTGCCCCGGGTGCGTAGCCAGCCCATCGCCGGGCGCGGCGTGCTGGTCAGTGACCAGCACGGCACCGGCCCGATCGCCGTGCAGTTGGCTCAGCCATGAGCGACCTCGCGCGTTGCTCAAGACATGTGCGGATAGCGGTAATCCACCGGGGGATTGAACGTCTCCTTGATCGAACGCGGCGACGCCCAGCGGATCAGGTTCCACGGCGAGCCGGCCTTGTCGTTGGTTCCCGACGCGCGGGCGCCGCCGAACGGTTGCTGCCCCACGACGGCACCGGTCGGTTTGTCATTGACATAGAAGTTTCCGGCCGCGAAGCGCAACGTCTGCTGCGCCTCGTGCAGCACGGCCCGATCGCGGGCGAAGACCGCGCCGGTCAGCGCATAGGGCGAGGCCGACTCGAGCTGAGTCAGCACCGACCGCCAATCGCCGTCGTCGTAGACGTGCACGGCCAAGATCGGTCCGAACAGCTCGCGAATGAAGATCTCATGGCCCGGGTTGGCCGATTCGATCACGGTCGGCCGGACGAAGTAACCCTCGCTGTCGTCCACGGTTCCCCCAGCGACCACCTTCGTCGAGTCATCGGCATGCGCCTGTGCCAGGACCTCGGCCAGTCGCGTGTACGCCCGTCGATCTATCACCGCGCCGCCGAAGTTCGAGAAATCACTCGGGTCGCCGTAGCGCAGCTCCTCCGTGATGGTGAGGAGCTCCTCGCGTACGCCGGCGTTCCACAACGAACGCGGCACGTATGCCCGAGACGCGGCCGAACACTTCTGGCCTTGGTACTCGAACGCTCCACGTACCAGTGCGGTCACCAACTGGTGGGGCGCGGCCGAGGCATGGGCGAAGACGAAGTCCTTGCCACCGGTCTCGCCCACCAAGCGCGGATAGCCGGCGTAGGAGTTGATCGAGGCGCCCACCTGCCGCCAGAGTTGGCGAAAGGTCGCCGTCGAGCCGGTGAAGTGAATGCCGGCCAGGGCCTGATGAGGCACGGCCACCTCGCTCACTGCCCGCCCGTCCCCGGTGACCAGGTTGATCACCCCGGGCGGCAGGCCCGCCTCCTGCAACAGCCGCATGGTCAGGTGCGCTGCCAGTTGCTGGGTCGGAGAGGGCTTCCAGACGACGACGTTGCCGAGCAAGGCGGGAGCCGCGGCAAGGTTGCCGGCAATCGCGGTGAAGTTGAAGGGGGTGATCGCCAGGACGAAGCCCTCCAGCGGGCGGTAGTCGGTCCGGTTCCACACGCCGGTCGTGCTCTCTGGCTGAATCTGCTGGATCTGCCGGGCAAAGTGCACGTTGAAGCGCAGGAAGTCGATCAGCTCGCAGGCCGCGTCGATCTCGGCCTGCTGTGCGGTCTTGGACTGGCCGAGCATCGTGGCGGCGTTGAGCCGTTGCCGCCACGTCGTCGAGAGCAGCTCGGCCGCCCGCAGGAAGATCGCTGCGCGTTCATCGAAGGGCATCGCGGCCCACTGGGGCGCCGCGGCCAGCGAGGCCTGGATCGCGGCCTCGACATTGGCGGCGGTGGCGTGCGCGCTGACCCCGAGACGGGCGCGATACCGGTGTGGTTGCACGACATCGAACCGCGCACCCCCAGCCATCGACTCGACCCCGCCGATGCTCATCGGCAGCTCGATCTCCTGATCGGCCAGCCGCGCTATCGCCTCGGCCAGTTCGGCTCGCTCGGGCGAGCCCGGCGCGTAACTGCGAACCGGTTCATTCACCGGCTGCGGCGGGTGCGTGACGGCATCCATCAATCCAGTCTGCTCCACCGCACGCGGCGGCGGTGGACGTTCGCCGCGCTCAGGCGAGATCGAACAACAGCGCGATCTCCTGGGTCGCGTACCAGCCGAGCTCGAATCCTTCCGCGTCGTCGACCGCGTCCTGCGCCGCCTGATCTCCGAGTTCGGCGGCCATCATGCTGGCGGCGGCGCGGGCCACCACCGGCTCGGCGTCGGCATCGTCGATATGCGCAGAGGCAATCGCAGCCACCGGCAGATCCTGCTCGAGTTGCACGACGCCGCGGTCGAGGTCGTCGCGAATCCGTACCCACGACTCATCGACATCGGCGGCGATCACCACGCGCCGACGAAGCGCTGACTCATCGGCGTCCAGCAGCCGCAGACTCGCTCGGGCCGCTTCGACTTGCGCGGCGTACTCGAGCGACTCGTCACTCTCATCGGCGGCATCACCGCTGTAATGCTCGCGCAGCGCCGGCGTCACCGCGAACGCGAAGACGGCATTTGACGCCGAGGCGCTGAGCCGGCCGGCATCGAGAACCTTCAGTACGGCGGTCGAGGTCGACGGTAAGTAGATGCGCATCTCAGTCCTTTGCGGTCGGTGTAGTCGCAGCCCGATTCGACGGGGTCGCGGCACTCGCCCCGACCAACTCGGCGAGCGACTCCTCGATCAGCAGCGCCAGGAGGTCGACGTCGGGCATGGCGTCGCGATCGGCGTTCAGTCCGAAATACACGCCACCGTCGTAGGAGGTGAGCCCAATGGCCAAGGCCTGGTCCCGGTAGAGCGGAACGACGGGGAAGATCTCGAGCATCCGTGCACCCGCCGCATACAGCGGCAGCTGCGGCCCCGGCACGTTCGTCACGACGAGGTTGTGCAGCAGCCGGGTCAACCCGCTGGCCAGACGGGCGCCCATCGCGTGCAACGTAGGCGGCGCGAAACCGGCGGCGCTGGCGATGCCCTGTGCGCTGACCGCCCGCTCGGAAGCTCCGTGGGCGCCGGTGGCAAAGGCCACCTGAGCCAGCCTGAGCATCGGGCTCGATTCGCTGACCGGAAGGTCCAGGAACATGGGCGATACCGCGCTGCCGGCCACTCGTGACTGCTCGGCGGGCACCCCGACGGGAACGAGCGCGCGAATCGAATGAGCGGTCGACTCGCCCCGGAACAACAACCAGCCACGCAGCGCGCCGGCGATAGTGGCCAGGATGACGTCGTGCACCGTGGCGTCCTGCTCGCGGTGCACCGCTTGATAGTCAGCCAGGTCGGTGCGGGCAACGGCGAAGCGGCGCTGCTCGCCGATCGCGGTGTTCAACGGAGAGGAGGGCGCCCGGCGGATGACCGAACGCACCGCGGTGTTGAGGCCGTCGAGCAGCGTGCTCGCCCGCCGTGTCGCGCCGCGAACATCGCCGATCCCGAATCGAACCGTGTCGAGTACCGACGCCGGGCGGCGCACCACATCGCCCACGGCGCTCAGGAGCAGGTCGGTCGAGCTCGGCACCGCGTCCGGCAGCCACAGGTCTTGCGGCGGCCGCGGCACGGTCGGCGATGCGTCCAGAATCACCTGCGCGATATTGATCGACTCGATCCCGTCGACCATGGAGTGGTGAGTCTTCGTCGCAATAGCAACGCGCCCACCGGACAGTCCTTCGATCAGGTACATCTCCCACAGCGACCGGGTGCGATCAAGGGGGCGCGACTGCACCCGCGCGCAGAACTCGAACAGCTGGCTGTCACTGCCCGGGCGGGGCAGGATCGAACGGCGCACGTGATAGGTGACGTCAAACTCGGGATCATCGACCCACACCGGATTGGCCAGGTGACCCGGCACCCGGATGATGCGCTGGCGGTAGCGCGGCACCATCGAGATGCGCTCATCGACCAGGCGCACGAGCCCTTCGTAGTCCAGGCCCCCATCGGGTGGGGCGAAGATCGCGATGTCACCCACCTGCATCGGCGTGCGACGGCCTTCCAGGTACAGAAAGGTGACGTCAGCCGCCGAGAGACGTTCGGGCACGGGTCGATTGTGCCTGACCCGCGGAATCCGTCGGATTTTCCTAGGTTGTGGCTGGGCGCCGGTGCCGGTGCCGTCGAGCGGGCGGCGCCGGCACACCGGCCACCGAGGTCGCCAGCTCGGCCAGGGCCTCGCGAAGCCGACTGCCCGGCCGCGCCTCGGCCAAGGTCTTGCCCACCACCAGCGCGGCATCGAGCGCTTCCTGGTCGAAGGGCAGGAGGGTGGCCGGCGTGCGGCCGGCGAACCGGTCCAATGCCGCCGCCAACTCTTGCGCCGGATCGCCGGGCACCACCGAACGCCGCACCCTATTGAGCACCACCCACAAGGGCGCCGCCACCTCGAGCTCGCGCAACTCGCTCAGGCCCCGCACCAGCCGTTGCAGCCCGATGGGATCGGCGGATCCGACGACGACGATCAGATCGGCGGCATCAAGCATCGCCAGCGTGAGCCCATTGCGGCGGGGGGCCATCGAGTCATAGGACAACTCTTCATCGGATTCGAGACAGAAGCCCAGATCGACCACCGTGAAGTCGGCGAGGCGGCGGGCGGCCCCGAGCACATTCGCGACCGCCGATGCCCGCAGCTCGGGCCAACGATCAGCGCGGGGTACCCCGGTCAGCACGCGCAGACTCGGCGAAAGCTGCCAACACAATGCGGCCAGCTCGGTCGGGCCGAGCCGACTCAGCCCGGTCTGACGACAGGCCGCGGCCAGTCCGGGCGACTCGTCGAGCAGACCGACCGTCGGCGCGAGGACCCCACCGTAGACGTCAGCGTCGATGAGCAGGCTCTGCCGGTCCAGACGCGAGATCTCATCGGCCAACCCGAGCGCGACCGTGCTCCGCCCCGGAGCGCCCGCCGGGCCCCACACGGCGATCACCGACCCCCGGCGCTCCGGTTCGGCGGCGATCTCGGACTCGGGCAACACCGGCTCGAGCGCGCTCACCGACGTCGACTGGGTCGGATCGGCGAAGGTGTGGGCCGGCCGCGGCGGCTCGCTGCGCTGATCGAGCACGGCCGCTTCCACCACCGAGGCCACGACGCTCGCATCGGCGTCGGCGGCGACGACGTAGGCGATCCCCATCGCCCGCAATCGATCCTCCGCGTCGGGATCAGCACCGGGGAACACTCCGATGGGCGCGACATCGGCGGCTACCAACCGGTCCACCGCATCGGCGTCCAGGCGCCGCAACTGCGCGGACACCAGGGCCGCCTGGGCCTGACCGGATACCGCCACGGCCAGCAGCTCGACGATGTCGACGCAGCGCCGGACCACGGTCACCCGGAGCGGGCCGGCTTCCCAGGCCACCACGAGCGCGGCCTCCCAGCTCTCGCCCTCGGCCGCGGTGAGAACGGCCAGCTTCACGAGCCGCCATCCGCGCACGTGGCGAGGACCGGCAGCGCCCCCGTGGGAGGGCTCTGACCGGCCAGCACGCCGGCCCGGATGACGCCACCCTTGAGCGCCAGCGCCTGGATCACCCGTTGCGCATCGTCGCTGCTCAGCCGCACCACGACGTTCTCGCCGCCGCCGGAGCCGAACCCCGAGCCCTGTGAGTCCTGTACGTCCTGCACGGTCGTGTCGGCCAGCACGAGCGCGGACGGACAGGCCTTCGTCGACACCCAGACCGTGATCCGCTGCCCCGCCTTGATCCGCGGCGCGACGTCAGCGCTGAGCGGGACGGTGACCGTCGTGGAAGCCGGCGTGGTGGCCAGCGCCGCCCGGGGCAGCAGCTCGCCGGCGCCGACCGCCCTGGTCAGCAGCCGCCCGGTGACCGGCGTGGCGGCCGCGAGGTAACTGGTGCGCGCGGCAGACACCCGCACCGCAACGATCTTGAGGTCATCGGCCGTCAGTACGACCCCGGCCGCGAGGTCTCGACGCACCGCCCACATGCGCTGGGCGCGTTGCGCCGAGGAGACGACGATGATGCCGATCAGGACGGAGGCCAGTACCAGTACGACTCCGACAACCAACCGGAGATCGAACCAGCTCGGACTGCGCAAACGCCTCGCAACGGGCGATTCTTCGGTCATGGGACATCATGGTGCAGCAGAATCGGCCGATTGACGAGTCTGCGAGCCCTGGCCCTGTGGACGGCCGAACCCGGACGGCGTCGAAGACTGCGACACTGACAGCCGTGCCACCCACCCGGACAACCCAGCTCAAGGGGGTTCCTCGCCGATGACCTCCGATCGCTTTCTCACCCTCAACGACGTTGCCGACGTCCTGAACATCTCCCTCTCGCAGACGTATGCGCTGGTTCGAAACGGCGAGCTGGAGGCCATCAAGATCGGTGGCCGCGGGCAGTACCGCGTCGAGCGGGACAAGCTCGAGGCCTACATCGAGCGGATGTATGAGCAGACCCGCAAGTTCCTGGCCGAACACCCCTTTGCCGAAGCAGACGCCGAAAGCGATCCCGCGCCCAACGTCGGCCGGTGACGGCGGGCTGGTCAGGCCCGGCGCACCGCGCTGACGTTGGCCAACGGCAGCAGCAGGACGTCGCGCACCTCACCGCGGCGGCGCAGTTCGCCGGCCGGATGGCTGGCCAGTTCGATGAAGTCGGCCCCGACCCGGTCCGCAGTGCCGTCGACGGCCGCACCGTGCCGAAGGTGGACGCGAACGAAGGACCGGTCACGCACCACGCCACGAAGCACCGAGCGCAGACCGAGCCGCGACGCGACCGGTCCCTCTGAGCCAGGGGCCGCACTCAGTCGGCCCAGGCCGGCGATCGAGCTCACCGCACTCAACGCCACGAGCGCCTCACCGCCGGCATCCTCGGCCAGCAGCAGCCAATCCGCGCCCAGACCACTCAGCCGGCCCCGCAGGGTCAGCTCGCCGACACAGCTGACGCGCAATGGGACGCCGATGGCCGGGCCAAGCCGGTCGATCAGGCGCAACCGGCCGACCTCGGCTCGAGCCCGCTCATCGATCTCGCCGGCCCGCTGGGTGCGATCAAGCTCGCTGGCCTGCGCCTCCAGGTCAGCAAAAAGCCCATTCCACCGGATCGGGCCTATTTCGTCGTCCATCGGGTTATTCAAGCATTTGTCTTGACCAGGCGCAAAACACGGTATATAGATGTAAACACAAGTAAACGAAGGGATAGTCATGCATGACAGAGCGCGAGGCCTGCGAGCGCTGGTGATCGCCCTGGCCGGCCTGGCGGACGTGGTCGCTCTGCTCGCCCTGTGTCCGTCCTGGCCCGACCTGGCCCGCGACCTCGGCGCCCCGCACCATTGGGTCGCCCAGAACGGCGCCGATCAGGCGGCCGCGACGCTGATCGGCGCCGCGCTGTGGTGCACCGCGGTCTGGCTGGGCGTCGGACTGATCGCCGCGTTCCTGGCCGCTCGGCCCGGTCGCCTGGGTCACCTGGGCGCCCGGTTGGCCGCGCGGATGCTCCCGCGAGCACTCAACCGGGCACTCGCCGGAGCCGTCGGGCTCAGTGTGATCCTCACTCCGGTCGCCGCCGGTGCGACGTCCACCGGCACCTCGGCCAGCACAGCGGTCGCCACCGTGACCAGCACGGCGCCAATCACCGCAGCGACTCCCGGCGATTTCAGCTCTCCGCCGGTCTGGCCGACCGACCTCCCGGACCGGCCCACCCCGGCCACGCCGTCGACACCCACGCCCACGCCGAGCGTGACCTCGACCGCCGGGGTCCCCACGCCGTCGGCGACCACGCCGTCCGCGACCACGCCGACCATGACCACGCCGACCATGACCACGCCGACCGCGACCGTGGCGCCCGAAGCGCCCCCAGCGACGGGCACGTCCGCGACCGAGCCGCGCTCGGTCACCGTTGCGGCCGGGGACTCGCTCTGGCTGATCGCCGCGCGGCGCCTTGGCCCCCAGGCCTCACCGCAGCAGATCTCGGCCAGCTGGCCGCAGTGGTACGCGGCCAACCAGGCCCTTGTCGGACCCGACCCCGCACTGATCCAGCCCGGCACCGTACTGCGGGCCCCGAGCTAGACCGCGGTGCCTGCCCAGCCCACCGAAGCGAAGGAGCTCCGATGACCGCACTGCTGCACGAGCCCGTTGGTGTTGCTCGAAAGCCGATATCGATCCGGCCCGCGCCACGTCGCGAGCCGCCCTTCGACGACGACGCAGCGCACCTGCGACTCGTCGGCCGTCACGACCAGTCGCTGCCCTTCGATCCCTGGATGGGACCACCGGCCGCCTTGCGACTCTGGCCGGCTCCGGAAAAGCGCGACCGCGGCGACCTTCCCGACCCGGGAGTCTGGGGGCGGCGGATGTTGATCGCGGTGCTGGAGGCCCGAGCGGGACGGCGACCGTTGCAGCAGCTCAGTCCGCTGCTCAGCCGCGGGGTCCACGCCGGACTGACCCGGGAACTCGCTCGCAGCACGACACTCGCCCGACGGCGCAACGGGCTGGACTATCTCGTGCGCTCGATCCATGTGTGCGAACCAGCCGACGGGGTGGCCGAACTGGCCGCGGTGGTTCAGGTCGGGCCACGTTTTCGAGCCATCGCCGCCCGCCTCGAGGGACGCGACGCGCAATGGCGATGCGTACGCCTGCAGATCGGCTAGCGAAGCCCTCAAGGCGCGATGGGGACTGCGTCAATAGGCGCTAACGCTTGCGGCGCCGACTCGCGTTCGACGGACGGTTGCCGCGGCTGCCCCGGTTCGGGTTGGGACGCGGCGCACTCGGGCGCGGACCGGGCTGGGCGCCATCGGACTGGCCGACCGTGACCTCAGGGGTGTCGGAGTCCAGCGTCGGCGAGCTGTAGATCATCGGCTTGGCGCTCGCATCACGCTCGAGGCCCTTCGCGGTGATCTGCGGACCCGAGTTGTGCTGGTCCTCGGCCACGGCAAGAAGCTCGGGGTCCAGCGCCGGAGCGGCTCCGTTGCGCCCGGGGGCGACGGCAGGGGCGACTGCACCCGCGGCCGGCGTGCCGTCGGCGACCTCCACCTCGACCTCGAGGTTGAACAGGAAGCCGACCGACTCCTCCTTGATGCCCTCCATCATGGCCGAGAACATGTCGAAGCCCTCGCGCTGGTATTCGACCAGCGGGTCGCGCTGGGCGAGCGCACGCATACCGATGCCCTCGCGCAGGTAGTCCATCTCGTAGAGGTGCTCACGCCACTTGCGGTCGATCACGGTGAGCAGCACCCGGCGCTCGAGCTCGCGCAGCGCCTCTTCACCAAGATCTTCCTCGCGCACGTCATAGGCCGAGGCCGCGTCGGCGACGAGTTCCTCGACCAGGAAGTCGCGGGTCAGATCCGAACGCGCGCCCCCAGCCTGCTCGATCGCGTCCTCGATGCTCAGCGAGACCGGATACAGCGTCTTGAGCGCCGTCCACAGTCCGTCGAGATCCCATTCCTCGGCGTAGCCCGAAGCGGTGGCGCCTTCGACGTAACCCCGCACGACGTCGTCGATCATCGGCCGGATCTGGGCCGAGAGGTCCAGCCCTTCGAGAATGCGTCGACGCTCGGTGTAGACGACCATCCGCTGCTTGTTCATGACGTCGTCGTACTTCAGGACGTCCTTGCGGATCTCGAAGTTCTGGCTCTCCATCTGCGTCTGCGCTGACTGAATCGACTTCGAGACCAGCTTGGCCTCGATCGGCACGTCCTCGGGCAGCTTCAGCATGTTCATCATGGCCGCGACGCGTTCGCCGGAGAAGCGGACCATCAGGTCATCGCCGAGGGAAAGGTAGAAGCGAGACTCCCCCGGGTCGCCCTGTCGCCCGGAGCGACCGCGCAGCTGATTGTCGATGCGCCGCGACTCGTGGCGTTCGGTGCCCAGCACGTAGAGCCCACCGAGTTCGACGACCTCGTCGTGCTCCTTCTCGATCTCGGCCTGCGCGGTCTCCAAGGCGTCGGCCCACGCGGCTTCGTACTCCTCGGGCGTCTCGTCCGGGCTCAGGCCCTTGTCGCGCAGGGCGTGGTCGGCGGCGAACTCCGGGTTGCCGCCGAGCATGATGTCGGTGCCCCGGCCGGCCATGTTGGTGGCCACCGTGACCGATCCCTTGCGCCCGGCCGCGGCGACGATGGCCGCCTCGCGCGCGTGCTGCTTGGCGTTGAGGACCTCGTGCGGAATGCCGCGTCGCAGCAGCAGCCCGGCCAGCCGCTCGGACTTGGCCACGCTGGCGGTGCCGACCAGCACCGGTTGTCCGGCCTCGTGGCGTTCGGCGATGTCATCGACGACGGCGGCGAACTTCGCGTCCTCGGACTTGTAGATCAGGTCGGTGTTGTCATCGCGCTGCATCGGCTTGTTGGTCGGGATCGGCACGACGCCCAGCTTGTAGATCTGGTGCAGTTCGGCGGCCTCGGTCTGCGCCGTACCGGTCATCCCGGACAGTCGCTGGTAAAGGCGGAAGTAGTTCTGCAGGGTGATCGTGGCCAGCGTCTGGCTCTCCTGCTGGATGGCCACACCTTCCTTGGCCTCGATGGCCTGGTGCATGCCTTCGTTGAAGCGGCGGCCGGCCAGGACGCGGCCGGTGAACTCGTCGACGATGAGCACCTCGCCGTCGCGGACGATGTACTCGTGGTCCTTCTTGAACAGTTCCTTGGCCTTGAGCGCGTTGTTCAGGTAGCCGACCAGCGGGGTGTTCGCGGACTCGTAGAGGTTGTCGATGCCCAGCTGGTCCTCGA
Organism: uncultured Actinomycetes bacterium; assembly: GCA_963828015.1. Lineage (GTDB taxonomy): Bacteria > Actinomycetota > Actinomycetes > Mycobacteriales > Jatrophihabitantaceae > CAVPUA01. The sequence continues at coordinate 1,150,347 of CAWHCD010000004.1, read as the reverse complement.
CCAGCGTCACCCCGGCTTCGGTGATCGCAACCGTGCGCTTGCCCTCTTCGACCTCGTAGTGCTCATCGCGCAGCAGCTTGGGCGCGAGGCGGGCGAACTCGAGGTACCAGCGCTGGTTCTCCTCGGCCGGGCCGGAGATGATCAACGGCGTTCGGGCCTCGTCGATCAGGATCGAGTCGACCTCGTCGACGATCGCGAAGTTGTGACCGCGTTGGACGAGGTCATCGAGCGACCAGGCCATGTTGTCGCGCAGATAGTCGAAGCCGAACTCGTTGTTGGTGCCGTAGGTGATGTCGGCGTTGTAGGCCGCCTTGCGAACCTCGGGAGTCTGGTTGGACAAGATCTTGCCGACGCTCAGGCCCAGGAAGCGGTGCACCCGGCCCATCCAGTCGGCGTCGCGCTCGGCCAGATAGTCGTTGACGGTCACGACGTGCACCCCGTCACCGGAGAGCGCGTTGAGATAGGCCGGCAATGTCGACACCAGGGTCTTGCCCTCACCGGTCTTCATCTCGGCGATGTTGCCCAGGTGCAGGGCGGCGCCACCCATCAGCTGAACCTTGTAGTGGAACTGGCCCAGCGTGCGGCGTGCGGCCTCCCGCACGACGGCGAACGCCTCGGGGAGCAGGTCGTCGAGGGTCTCACCGTCGACGTAGCGCTCGCGGAAGGTATCGGTCAGCTCGCGCAGCTCGGCATCGGTTAGCTCGACGTAGTCCTCTTCGAGCGTCTCGATGTGATCGGCGATGCCGGCGAGCCGACGCACGATCTTGCCTTCACCGGCACGCAGAATCTTCGCTATTACCACGGTCGCCATGTTACGGGTTTGTTGTAAAGCTAAGGGCCCCTCCACGCCGATCCGTGCCGCCGGGGCTCAGCTGGCTCTGATCGGGGCGATCGCCGCCGTTGTGTTCAGGCGATGAGGCGGATCAGTCCGTAGTCGTAGGCGTGGCGCCGGTAGACGACGCTGGCCGTGGCGTCGGAGTCGGCATCGAGGAAGAGGAAGAAGTCGTGCCCGACCAGTTCCATCTCGAACAGGGCCTGCTCGACGGTCATCGGTTTGGCGGGGTGTTCCTTCTCGCGCACGACCCGCCCGGGGCCGAGGTCGAAGAAGTCCTCGGGGGCCAGGTCCACGGCGCCGGCGATTTCGGCGAATGCGGCGTCGAGGCGGACGACTTCCGAGGTGGCCGCCGCGACCGACTTCGGGGTGCGCCGCCCGTGATGCACGCGGCGCCGGTCGGCGGCGGAGCGGAAACGCCGTTCGAGCTTTCCGATCGCAATGTCGAGGGCCTGGTAGAAGTCGGCGGCGCAGGCCTCGGCGCGCACCACCGGCCCGCGGGTCCGGCAGGTGATCTCTACGTGCTGGCAGCTGCCGTTCTGCCGGCGGTTCTTTTCGTGGTTGAGTTCGACGTCGGCGCGGGTGATCTTGTGGTCATAGCGCTCGACCTTGGCGAGTTTGTCGGCGACGTGCTGTCGGAAATGACCGGGAACCTCGACGTTGCGTCCTCGGACGACTACTTCCATCTGTCGCTCGACAGTTTCCATGTGGCCTCCACTGTGACTCACGCGTCCCAGCGGGCCTGCACGGTATTTCCAGTGACCGTGCTCGGCGCCGCTAGCGGCGCAATTCGATCCGGTCGGACCACGCTAGCGCGGCCAGCCAGATAGCACTAGGGCGAACGCTGAGATAACGATGGGTATCGGTTGAGCACACAGTTAGCTGACGCGCAGCCGGTACGGCGTCGCCGCGACGAGGGCTGCCCCGGCGACCGGCCAACCGGCGGCGCGCAGGGCCCGGACGGCCTCGCGCACCGTCGCGCCGCTGGTGACGATGTCGTCGACGACCACGGCGCTGACCGCGCTGATCGCCCCGTCGTCCCCGGCACGGGTCGGCGCCGCCTGAGCCCGCATCGCCCCGGCCAGATTGCGGGCCCGTTCGACCGAGTCCAGCCCGAGGGAATCGCGCACCGCGCGGTGCAGCTGCAACGCCGGTTCGACGGTCAGCGTGAGCTCGCGGGCCGCCACCGCCGCCAGGCGGCGCACATGGTCACCGCCGCGGGAGCGGGCCACGGCTCGCGCCGAGGGCACCGGGACGAGCACGACGGTCGGCCCGGGCCGATCGAGACCATCGACCGCCCGGGCCAGCAGCTGACCGAGCGGGCGGGCCAGATCGCGGCGATTGCGCTCCTTGAACGCGAGGACGGCCGCCCGCAGCCCGTCCTGGTACTCACCGGCGGCGACCACCGGGCAGCCGGCGATCTCGCGCCGGACCAGCGACCGCACCCCGACCCCGCAGTCCTCGCACAGCCGCAGTCCGGTGCGTCCGCAGCCGGGGCAGCGCGGTGGCAGCACCAGGTCGACCAGGTCGGCGAGTACCGGCGTCATGACCTCACAGTCGGCGCCGGAAGCTCGACCGGGCAACGCTGCTGCGCCCGATTGTGGACGACGCGCGCGGGTGTGGGCGGCGCGATTGCCCGACGGCGCTATTGCAGGTAGGTCGGCGCCGACCCGGCGGTGACGCCCACGCCCCCGGGCGCGGCCCAGCTGTTGTTGCGCTGAACCCAGACCGTCTGCCCGACCGATACCCAGGGCGAGACGTTCGGCGCGGCCGCGATCGCATCGGGGGCACCCGGCAGGTTGAGTGTCGAGCGCGCCGTGAAAGACGAGCCGTCGCTCTGGACCGACCAGATCCCGAACGCGGTCGGGGTCGGGGCGTAGTAGCCGAGCAGATAGAGCGTCGTCGGGTTGTTCCAGGCGACGTCGGTGACGACCACACCGGGCGGCGTGAGCTGGGTGAGCGCCTCGACCCGCACGTCCTCCCCGGAGCGCACGACCGTGCCCACCCAGAGCTGCGCGGTGCCGTCGGCGGCCACGACGACCATGGCCAGCCGTACGCCGTCGGAGCTGAAGGCGATCGAACGGATTGCTCCGGCCGCGCCCGACGCCCCGGTGACCGTGACCGGGGTGGGGACGCCGGCCAGCACGCGCAACAGCGTCGAGCCCGACGCCACCCAGACCTCAGCCGTGCGCGGGGCGAAGGTCGGTCGGCTGAGCCGGCCCTGGACGCCGGTGGCAGTCAAGCCGCCCACCGACGTGCCGACCACCAACTGCGAGTCACCGGGGTGTCCAACCACGGCCGTCGTACCGGCGACCTGCAGATTCTGCGTGGAGGCCCCCGCGGCCAGGGCGATCGAGGTCAGCGCGTTCTTGGCCGCGCCGATCGGCCCGACGACGGGAGTCCCGTTCTCGTCCACCACCCCGCCGTCGTGCAGGTAGTAGAGCAAGGGAATCGTGCCGTTGGAGGAGAAGGTCGGGAAGGAGGACGCGGAGAACGGGCTGCCCACGCCGGGGATGGCCACGAGGTGGGTCGGTCCGCCGTCGGTGATCATCACCGTGCTGCCTGCGTCGAGGCTGAACGTGTAAGCCAACTGCGCGGCCAGGCGAACGCGGGTCTGTCCGTTGCTCGCGCTGATCCCGGGCAGATCGACCACCGTCGAGGTGCCGTTGCAGTTCACCGACGGCTTCGCGGTCTGCACCGGCAGATCACTGTTGACCGCCGGGGCGAGCGAGGACGGCGGACCGCCCACCATCTGCTCGAGCAGCCAATTGCACAGCGTCTGACCACTCAACGCGCTGTAGCGCAGATCGGGCACCACCTGGCGCTGGGTGGAGTCGAGGTAATAGATCCGTCGGGCGACGTAGGCGTTCTGAAACGCATCCCGCGTCACGATCAAGCCATTGGCCAGACTCGAGATACGCCACTGACCGTTCACCTTCTGCATGCCGAAGCTGAACGGAACCGGCGTGCCTGAGGTTCCGTCACCTTGCAGCGTCGGTGTGTAGAGCCCGCGCTGATCCAGATTGCCCAGCGGCGTCGCGGTGACCGTCACGCTGCCGCTCGCGTCGGGCAGCTGGACCTGGGTCGTGTTCACGATCGTCGCGGTCGTATCGGTCCACTTGTTGCGCGCGTCCGCGGTGAGGAAGGCCCGGGCCGCGGTGTGGTGGGCATCCGGGCCGACATTGGCCGCCAGGAAGCCGGAGACGATCGTGCGGGGGTCATCGCCGGGTTGCGGTGCGATCGTGTTGACCGGCGCGGCGGCCACCCCGTTGGGAATCGACCGCACCACGTGCGGCGCCGACGAGGACGGCACGCCGGAGCAGCCGGTCGCCAGCACCGCGATCGCCAGGACGGCGAACAGCCCGCGGCGCCTCATGGGCTGCCCACCTCGAGCGGTTCCAGGGGCAGCGGCGAGGAGTCCAGGTCGCGACCGATCTCGCGGGGAAGGGTCAACCGGAACTGCGCGCCCCGGCCCCGCTCCCCCCACGCCTGCAGCCACCCGCCGTGCAACCGGGCGTCCTCGAGGCTGATTGCCAGCCCGAGACCGGTACCGCCGGTGAGGCGGCTGCGCGAGGGGTCACCGCGCCAGAAGCGGTTGAACACCAGTCCGGATTCGCCTGGTCGCAGGCCCACGCCCTGGTCGCGCACGGTCACCGCGACCGCGGTCTCGTCGGCCCGCACGGTGACGCGCACCGGACGGCCCTCACCGTGGTCGAGGGCATTGCCCAGCAAATTGCGCATGATCCGCTCGACCCGCCGGGGATCGATCTCGACCACGACCGGCTCACCGGGCAGATCCACCTCGATCGTCGAACCGTGACGCAGGGCCAGCATGCGGCTCGCGTCGATCGAGTTGTTGACCACCGTCCGCACGTCGGTCGGTTCGGTCTCCAGCCGGGCGACGCCGGAGTCGTAGCGACTGATCTCGAGCAGGTCGGCCAGCAGGGCCTCGAAGCGATCGAGTTCGGTGGTGAGCAGTTCGGCCGAGCGGGCCAGCTCGGGCGGGAAGTCATCGGCCGCGGCATGCAGCACCTCGGCCGCCATGCGGATCGTCGTGAGCGGCGTACGCAGCTCGTGCGAGACGTCGCTGGTAAAGCGCCGCTGCAGCCGCGATAGTTCCTCCAGGCGCCGGATCTGGCGTTGCAGACTGCCGGCCATGTCGTTGAAGGACTGGCCCAGGCGGCCGATGTCGTCGTGGCCCTCGACCTTGATCCGCTGCCGCAGGTCTCCCGCGGCCAGCCGGGCGGCGGTTTGCGCGGCCACCCGCACCGGCCGAACCACCTGACGGGTGACGAGCAGGGTGACCAGCGCGACGAACAGCACCAGGATGAGCCCGCAGATCAGCACGGTGCGCTGCACGATGGCCACCGTCGCCTGCTCCGCGGTCAGCGGAAACAGGTAGTACAGCTCGAACTGGCCGGCCCGGACGCTGATCGGCGCGCCCACCACCAGGCCGTCGACCTGACCCGGGCCGCCCGGGCGATCGACGCGGGCGTACTGCAGGGCCAGATTGCCGCGGGTCACCGTGCCCTGCAGCTGGGCCGGGATCGGCGGCTGCGGGCCGAGCTGAGCGGCCACGGCGGCGTTGGTCGTGCCGATGCTGATCGTGAACAGGCCGGCCTTGGTCCCGGTCTCGCTCAACTCGCTGGTCACGCCGCTGAGCGCGGTGCTGATGCCGTTCACGTCACCGGCATCGACCCCCGACAACGCATTGACCGCCGTCTGGCGACCGACCTCGACCTGAGCCACGGCCGCGTTGCGCTTGGTGCTGAGCACGCCGGCGCTGATCTCGTGAACCAGGAAGATCCCGATGATCAGGACGACCGCGCTGGTGACGACGACGGTGGTGGTGCCGACGCGCAGCTGCAGGGAGTTGCGCCACGCGGCTGAGGCCACCCGGGTCCAGTGGCGGGTGGTGGTGACGATGGAGTCGCGGACCTTGAGTACCCGAGGGTTCACGGCGGCCCGGCTTTGTACCCCACCCCGCGGACCGTCAGCACCACCTCCGGCCGCTCCGGGTCGCGTTCCACCTTCGAGCGCAGTCGCTGGACGTGCACGTTGACCAGGCGGGTGTCGGCGGCGTGGCGGTACCCCCAGACCTGTTCGAGCAGCACCTCACGGGTGAAGACCTGGCGCGGTTTGCGGGCGAGCGCGACCAGCAGGTCGAACTCGAGCGGGGTGAGCGAGATCGGCTCGCCGTTGCGGGTGACCTGATGGGCGGGCACGTCGATCTGAACGAGGGACTCCGGCGGGCCGATCGTCAGCGACTCGGGCGTGACGTCCTCGTGCTGACGCAGCCGCGCGCGCATGCGGGCGATGAGTTCCTTCGGCTTGAACGGCTTCACGACGTAGTCATCGGCGCCGGATTCGAGGCCCAGGACGACATCGACCGTGTCGCTCTTGGCCGTCAGCATGATGATCGGCGTGCCGCTCTCGGCGCGGATGGCGCGACACACGTCGATGCCGGACAGGCCCGGGAGCATCAGATCGAGCAGCACCACGTCGGGCTTGGCCTGCCGAAACGCCCCCACCGCGGCACTCCCGTCGGCCACGAAGGCGGGATCGAAACCCTCCGAGCGCAGCACAATTCCGAGCATTTCCGCCAGGGCGGCGTCATCGTCGACGACCAGGACACGCGGTTTCATGTGGACATGGTGACATCTCGTAGCTGTGAGCGTGACCGTGTCTCACGCGCGCGCGTCGAGGCTCAGCGGGCGGAGCGCTCCCGGGCCCGATCGCGCTGCTCGACGAAGCGAGTCGCCTGCGCATCGAGGGTGGTCAGGAAGTCGGCCAACTCGGTACGGGCCAGCTCACCGGCCGGGCCCAGGTCGGTGCGCTCGAAGACCCGCCAGAACTTCAGCACGGGCATGATCACCTCGTCGTGGTGCAGGCGCAGGTCGTAGATCCCGGCCTTGGCGATCGTCACCGAGTTGCGCATGAAGCCCGGCATGCCAAGACCAGGCATGGCGAAGTTGACGACCTCGTCGCGGATCGCCTCCATGGTCTCGTTCGGGGCGATCTCGAACGCTGCCGCGGCCAGGTTGCGATAGAAGACCATGTGCAGGTTCTCGTCGGTGGAGATGCGGGCCAGCAACTGTTCGGCCAGCGGGCAACCGCTGGCCCGACCGGTGTTGCGGTGAGAGACCCGAGTGGCCAGCTCCTGGAAGGACACGTAGGCGACGCCTTGCAACATGGTCTTATCGCCGGAGTCGTAGCCGGCGATCATGTGCTCCATGCGCAGCCGCTCCAAGGCGACCGGGTCGACGCCGCGGGTGACCACCAGGTAGTCGCGCAGGGCGACCGCGTGACGGCCCTCCTCCGCGGTCCAGCGACCGACCCATTCGCCCCACGCACCGTCGCGGCCGAAACGGGTCGCGATCTCGCGGTGGTAGGAGGGCAGGTTGTCCTCGGTCAGCAGGTTGACGATCATGGCCGTCTTGGCCACCTCGTCGAGCGTGGAGTCCTCGGGCGTCCAGTCCTGCCCACCCAGGAAGGCGAAGTCACGACCCCGGCTCCAGGGCACGTAGTCGTGCGGCATCCACTCCTTGGCCAGCCCGAGATGGCGCTCGAGGTTGACCTGGACGACCGGTTCCAGCTCGTGGAGCAACCGCGTCTGCAGGTCGAGGCTGAGCGTCATGGCTCGATCTTACCTACGACAACGTAGGTTACTGACCAGTAACCTAGGTGGCTCTCAGCCGGCGATATGCACAGGCGGGCGCGCGCTGCGTCGGGCGGCCGTCGCGTCATGGCACGATTCGCGCAACGGGGTCGAACCGGCAGGAGTCATCGTGAGCTATCAGCCGCCCGAGGGGCCGCCGCCGCAGTACGGCGCTCCTCCCGGGTACGGGCCACCCCAGTACGGGCCACCCCATACGGGCCACCCCAATACGGGCCACCCCAATACGGGCCACCCCAATGGCAACCGGGGCCGCCGCCGGCGCCCCAGCCCGGGAGCATCCCGTTGCGGCCCTTGGGGGTCGGCGACATCCTCGACGGCGCCTTTCAGGTGATCCGACGCAACCCCCGCACGACGTTGGGCGCGGCGGCCATCGTGAGCGTGGTGCAGGTCGCGATCACGACGATCTTCCAGGTGGTCGCGCTGAACCAGATCGGTAGCGTCAAGGTCGACAATGGCGACGGGACCCAGACCACTAACCTGGGCCCGATCTTCGGCGGTGAGCTGACAACGTTGGCCGGCCTGGCCGTCAAGGTGCTGCTCGGCAGCATCCTGACCGGCTTCCTGGTCGTCGTGATCACGCAGGACGTGCTGGGCGTGAAGGTCACACCGCGCCAGGCCTGGGACCGCGTCCGGCCCCGGGTTGGTGCACTGATCGGCCTGGCCCTGCTCACCAGCCTGATCGAGTTCCTGGCCCTGATTCCCTGCCTGATCCTCGGCGTCTGGCTGTGGGGCATCTGGGCCGTGGCCGCCCCCGTGCTGATCATCGAGAACACGAGCATTCGCGGAGCCTGGGGACGCTCGCGTCAGCTCGTCGCCGGAACGTTCTGGCGGGTCTGGGGCATCCGCGCCCTCGGCTTTCTGCTGGTCGCGATCATCGCCGGGCTCATCACCGTGCCCTTCGAGGTGCTCGGGCTGGTCGTCACCGGTCAGAGCCTCAACGACCTCACCGGTAGCGGAAAGCCGGTGGCCCTGCTGCTGATCGTGGCGATCGGCTCGTTGATCGCCAACACGGTGACCGCTCCGATCCTGGCCGGCATCGATTCCCTGCTCTACGTCGACCTGCGGATGCGCAAAGAGGGACTGGACCTGGTTCTGCAGAACAGTGCCCGCTCGGCGGTTCGCTAACCGTGCTCGCCGCCCCCACACCGGCTGGACCGGTCACCGGTGACGCCGCGCAGCAGGCGGCCCGCGACGAGCTGCGCCGCCTCATGTATCACCGCAATGATCCGAGCCTGATCGATCGGTTCTTCAACTGGCTCGGCGACCGCAGCTCCCATCTGGTGGACGGCTCGATCTCGGGCTCCAGCCTGTTGATCGTGGTGATCCTGATCGGCGCGGTACTGATCTTTGCCGTCGTCCGGGCCGGTCGTCCCCGTCGGCGGACCGGCGGCCCGGCCGCGCCCGACCCGCTGGCTCCGCGGGGAGATGTCGATCATCGCCAACTGGCCGAGCGATTCAGTGCCGAGGCCCGCTACGGCGAGGCCCTGCGCGAGTGGCTGCGGGCCGCCGTGCAGAACATCGAGGGACGCGGGCTGCTCGAGCCGCGGCCGGGACGCACGGGCAGCGAGATCGCCCGTGAGGCCGGGTTGGTGCTGCCCGACGCCGCCCCGCCGCTGCAGGTCGCGACCACGGCCTTCGACGAGATCTGGTTCGGCGAGCGCCCGGCGCGTGCCGAAGATGCCGCCGCCGGCCGGGTCGCCGCCGATACGGTTGCCGCCGCACGCCCGCGGCGCAGCCAACCCGCCGCGGCCGGCTACGCCCGGCCGTCATGACCGCGACCCGCGTCGCCTCGACGCGCGCGAGCTGGCGATCGGTGGGCTGGTGGCTGGCCCTGGCCGCCATCATCGCGCTGGCCGGGCTCGGCGTGGCCCTGAGCTCACCCTCGCCGGGTCGAGCCCTGGATCCGACGTCGGCGGCGCCGGCGGGCAGCCATGCGCTGAGCGTGCTGCTGGCCGATCGGGGCACGACCTCGACGCCCATCTCGAGCGTGGCCGCGGCCGTCAACGCGGCCCCGACCTCGACCGTATTGATCACCTCCCCCGACGACTTCTCGACCGATCAACTGCACCGGTTGGTCGCGAGCGGTCACCGCCTTGTCGCGATCGAGCCGGGACCGCGTTCGCTGGCCGCCCTCGACCCGGCCCGCTCGTCGGGCTTCGCCGACGCCGGCCCGGTCGAGCCGGGGTGCGACTGGGCCGGAGCCCACGCGACCGGGGTCGTGGACTATCCCAACGGCGTAAGCACCTACAGCGGCCCCGGGGGGTGTTACGCCGGCACGGTGGTGGTGACGCCCAAACTCGTGATCATCGGCACCCCGGATGCGCTGATGAACCGCCACCTCGGCAACGGTCACCTCGCCGCCCTGGCGATCAACGCGCTCAGCGACGACGGCACTGTGAGTGACGTGGCCTGGCTGCTCCCCGGTGATGACGCGGCCGGACCGGGCGCGCCGACGGTCTGGTCGATCTTCCCGCCGTGGGTCGGCCGGGCCGTCTGGACGCTGCTGGTGCTGGGCCTGCTGCTCGCGATCTGGCAGGGCCGACGGCTGGGCCCGGTCGTGCGCGAACCGTTGCCGGTCATCGTGCCGGCCGCCGAGGTGGTTGAGGGTCACGGCCGCCTCTATCGCCGAGCCCAGGCGCGGGAGCAGGCCGCGGCCGCGCTGCGCTCAGGCACGGTCAGCCGCCTGGCGCGGCGGGGGCGATTGCCCAGATCGGCCAGCGCGGCCGAGGTGGCCGCCATGGTCCCCGGCGGCGCCGCCCTGTTCGATGGCCAGGTGCCCGCCGATGATCAGGCCCTGGTGCAACTCGCGCGCGACCTCGACGACCTCGAACAACGATCCCGAAATGGAGCCGACCAGCAGTGAGCGAAGTCTTAGAACCTGATCCGCGCGCGGCCTTCGCCCGCATCCGGGCCGAGGTGGCCAAGGCCGTCATCGGCCAGGATGCGGCGGTGACCGGCGTACTGATCGGCCTGCTCTGCCGGGGACACGTGCTGCTCGAAGGCGTCCCGGGCGTCGCCAAGACGCTGCTGGTCCGCAGCCTGGCGCAGGCGTTGCAGTTGCGCACGACCCGACTGCAGTTCACCGCCGACCTGATGCCCGGCGACGTCACCGGCTCGTTGATCTATGACGCGTCGACGGCCCAGTTCTCCTTCCGCGAAGGTCCGGTGTTCACGAACCTGCTGCTCGCGGACGAGATCAACCGCACCCCGCCCAAGACCCAATCGGCGCTGCTGGAATCCATGCAGGAACGCCAAGTCTCCGTCGACGGCACACCCCGCCCGCTGCCCGATCCGTTCTGCGTGATCGCCACCCAGAACCCGATCGAACAGGAAGGCACCTATCCGCTGCCCGAAGCGCAGCTGGACCGGTTCCTGCTCAAACTGACGATGCCGCTACCGGAGCGTGAGACCGAACTGCGCGTGCTCGCCGCCCACGCCGCCGGATTCGACCCACAGGACCTCGCGGCAGCCGGCATCACCCAGGTCGCGGGCGCCGCCGATCTGCACGCCGCCTCGGCCGCGGTCCGGCGGGTCCACGTGGCGCCCGAGCTGTTGGCCTACGTGGTCGAACTGGTGCGGGCGACCCGGGCCACTCCGGCCGCCTCGCTGGGCGTTTCGCCGCGCGGTGCGACCGCGCTGGTCTCGACCGCGCGCGCCTGGGCCTGGTTGTCGGGCCGCGAGTTCGTCACGCCCGACGACGTGCAGGCGCTGGCTCGCGCGACGTTTCGCCATCGGATCCAGCTGCGGCCAGAGGCGGAGCTGGAAGGCGTCACCGTCGACTCGGTGCTCAACTCCACGCTGGCGTCGGTGCCGGCGCCGCGCTGACCCGTGGCCATTACCGGACGGCTGGTGCTGCTCGCGGTGCTGGCGCTCGCCCTGACGCCCGTGGGCGCGGGTGCCGTGCTGGGCTATCTGTTGGTGCTGCTCGTTGTGTTCGTCATCGACGTCCTGCTCGCGGCCCGCATCAACGGACTGGCGTTCACGCGGACGGCCAGTCCCGCGGTGCGTCTGGGCGGGCAGAGCACGACGGTCGTCCAGATCGCGAACAGCGGCACTCGCACGCTTCGCGCCGACGTGCGCGATGCCTGGGTGCCATCGGCGGGTCTGACGCCCCGATCGCAGCGCCTCAGGATCGCGCCGCTGGAGGGCGCGCGGCTGGAGTCGAGCCTGCTCCCGACGCGCCGCGGCGAACGCGCTGCCGCCGTCCTCACGGTGCGCTCGTTCGGCCCCCTCGGTCTCGGGGCGCGGCAGCGCAAGCTCCCGGTGCCGGGCAGCGTCCGGGTCCTTCCGCCGTTCACCTCCCGTCGGCTGTTACCAGAGAAGTTGGCCCGGCTGCGGGTGATCGAGGGATCGGTGCTGATGACCCGGCGCGGGCAGGGCAGCGAGTTCGACTCCCTGCGCGAGTACGTGATCGGCGATGACGTGCGGGCCATCGACTGGCGGGCCTCGGCCCGGGCCCGTGACGTCGTCGTGCGCACGTGGCGGCCCGAGCGTGATCGCCAGATCGTGCTGGCCCTGGACACCGGGCGCACCTCGGCCGCGCGCATCGGCGACGAACCCCGCCTGGACGCCGCGATCGACGCCAGCCTGCTGGTAGCCGCGGTCGCAGCCAAGGCGGGCGACCGGGTCTCGCTGGTCGCGGCCGACGTCGCCGTGCGGGCCCGACTGGGCGCGACCAAGGCCAGTGAGCTGCTCCCCCGGCTGGTCGACGCGCTCACGCCGCTGCAACCGGCGCTGGTCGAGTCCGACCCCCAGTTGATGGCCGCGGAGGTGACGCGCGGTGCGCGCAAACGTTCGCTGGTGGTGCTGTTCACCGGGCTGGACTCCCCGGAGGGCCTGTTGGCGGCCGCGACCGAGTTGGCCGCTCGGCATCAGCTGGTGATCGCCTCGGTCGCCGATCCACGGCTCGAGCAGTTGCGGTCCCAGCACCTGGACGCAGCCGAGGTCTATACCGCGGCCGCAGCGGAGATCGCCTTGGGCCAGCGGCGCGCACTGGCCGCCTCGCTGGTCACTCTCGGCGCAGTCGTGGTCGATGCCCCGCCGGAATCGTTCGCCTCATCGGTGGCCGATGCCTATCTGGAGCTGAAGGCGGCCGGGCGCCTCTGACCGGCCGGCACGGTCGTCGGCTCGCCCAGTCGATCATGTGAGACTGGCTGGGTGACTGAATTGGTCGGCTATCTCGCCGCCGCCGGAGCCATTGCCATGTGGCTCCCGCAGGTGGCGCGCGCCCTGCGCAATCGCTCCAACCCCGCCTACTTGGAGGCGATCAGCACCGGCACCTACTCGGTCGGACTGGCGTTCAACGCGTTGCTCATCTCCTATGGCGTGCTGTCGGGGAGCATCCCGGCGGTCGCGGCCGGGATCGTCAACATCGTCTGCTCCGCCACGATCATCACGCTGAAGGTGCGCGCATGACGGCGATCGTCGGCTGGCTGCTGATCGCCGTCGACATCGGGCAGTTCCTGCCGCAGGCGTATCGGACGGTGAACCTGCGCCGCCGGCCCGGCGCCCTGCGCGGATTGAGCCTGTGGACGTGGACGGTGGCGACCATTCAGGCGGCGCTGTGGGTGTACTACGGATTGAAGACCGACCGGATGCCGATTGCGGTGCCCAACATCGTCATCGCACCCACCTGCCTGCTCATCCTGATTCTCTGCCTGCGGGCCCGCCGACGCGACAACGCCCCACTCGCCGCCTGAGTCACCCGCGCTCGCGCGCATCCGGACCTATCCGCCGAGGCATGGGCAGGCCAGTAGTACTGGTCGAACTGTCCTGCGCGAAAAGCGGCCACGCCCTCGGTCAGTGCGCATCCCTGGTCTGACCTAGCGTCGTCGGGCCCGTCTGTCCGCCGCCCACGCAATCAGTTCGGTGGCGGACAGGCGGTCTCCTGACCAGGCAGAACAATCACATCAAGCCGTTACTCGCATGGGCCGGTATCGGCAGGCGACCGCCCCCGACCGGAACTCACGACGATCCACGAGCTCGAGCTGGATGCGCTCGCGTAGACCGGCGAGCAACGTCGGCCCGCGTCCGGCAAGAACCGGCTGCACTACGAACACGTACTCGTCGATCAGTCCCAGCTCTGCCAAGGCGAGCGGGAGGGTCACGCCACCCACGAGCAGGCCCTCGCCGGGCTCCTGCTTGAGGCGCTGAACCGCTTGCCCCAAGTCGCCTCGCACCAGCTCGGCATTCCAATCGACCCCGCTCAGCGTACTCGACACGACGTACTTCTTCGTCCCGTCGATGGTCTCGGCGAACGGGATCTCCCACTCATCCATCCAGTCAGGCCACGTGCCCGTGGCCGGCTGCCGCCACGCCGACTCCATCATCTGGTAGGTCACCCGGCCGAATACCAGGGCATCGGCGCGTTCCATCTCCGCGGTCCAGTAGCGCATCGACTCCTCGTCGGGCGGGAGCCCGGCCTCGTGGTGGCAGCAGCCGTCGAGTGTGACGTTGATCGAGTAGCGAAGTGGTCTCATCTCGTTGCTCCCTTGCTGCGCGCGGCGCGTTTCACCGGACGGTACTCAGACGATTCTCGGCACCATTTCTCCTCGGCGCCCGACTCCTCCTGATCAACACCGGCATGCCCATCTGGAATGCGCGGGCGGAACGTGCGACATCAGCAGAACCGCGCGCCGTCAGCGGCATGTCCGACATGAAGTTGCCCGTGCGACTGCGAGGCCTGAGAGCATGGGCCGATGGAGCAGTTCATTCTCTGGTGCGCGTTCCTGGGCGCCTGGCTGTTGTTCGCCGGGCCGGTCCTGCAGGCTGCTCTGGAGTTGCGCGAGCAGGAGTTGTCCCGCGAGGAGTTCGAGTCCGCCCATGCATCAGTGGAGCGTGAGCCACCGGTCTCCGCGTGGTGGTGGCTGCTGCCGCCGGTCTACTACTGGCTCAACCACCGACGTTCGCAACGCATGAACAAGGCCATGATGAAGTCGCTCACCCCCCAGCAGATGTCCGGGCTGATCGACTACGTAAACAAGGCGACCGGCTGGCTGTTCGTCGGCGTCGGCGGCCTGCTCATCGCCCTCAAGGAGACGTGGTTGCTGTGCGAGGAACACGACTGGCCATTGGCGGTGTATTGGTCGCTCGTTGTGTTCATGATCGTCGTGTCGGTCGGCAACGCGGTCGCGCGCATCGCGTGGCGGCGCCGGGCCACGGCCAGCGAGTCTTCCTAGCGGACATCCGCAGATCGGCAGATCCGCGGGCGCCCTCAGCGGCAACTGCGGATGACCTAACCCGGCTCACGTCGCGGTCGAATAGCAACCGAGCCGGTCATGCAGAGTACGGAATCCGCCTGCGGTCAGGTCGCGTCGGGGATGAATATTGGGTTGCCAACCTTGGAGATGCGCTTCTTGACCAGGCCCTTGGTTTCGTATCTCTGTGCCAACCGAAGTGTCTCGCCGAGCGAGTTGCGGGCCTCGACATGAATCGCGTCGAACCGGCCGTCGGCCGTCGTGATGTAGCCGTCGAACACGTCACGGCGGTGGCTGCGTTCTCTAGACCGGTCGCCCGGCTCTGGAGGTTCGCGACTCCATCTTCGAGTTGCTCATCGCCAGCACGTTCGAGCCGTCGCTGAACGCTAGGTCGGCGAGACCTTGGGATGGCTCGCAGGTTCCCGGAACGTGCCACACCATGAGCACATGTTGGCAGAGTTGCATGCACGCGTCGCGGCTTCTAGTTCCATTGACGTCAGATCGGGTCTTGGCCGAGGCTCGATCGAGGTGGTCGGGGTGGTCGCTCTTACGCGGCTGTCCACGTACGTCGTGTGACTCTCATTTGGCATGCGCTGCCCCGGCTGCCGTTGGGCGGGAGAGGCTGAAGAAGGGAATGCTCTGCTGGTAGAAGCGGTGCCCTCCTGCACCTGTCATCACCGTCGAGAAGCAGGAGGAACGACATGCAGGACACCGGTCGGGTGGTGCTCGGGATGGACCCGCACAAACGCACCGTCACCATCGAAGTCATGACCAGCGACGAGACCGTGCTGGACAGCCACCGGTTCACCACCGACGCGCCCGGGTTTGAGGCGATGCTCGCCTTCGCAGCACAGTGGCCGAATCGCGTGTGGGCGATCGAGGGCTGTGAAGGGATCGGCAAACACGTCGCCCTTCGCCTGCTCGAGCGCGGCGAGACGGTGATGGACGTACCCGCAAAACTGTCGGCACGCATGCGCGTCTACGCCACGGGGCAGGGCCGCAAGACCGATGACACCGACGCGCACTCCATCGCCCTGGTCGGCGTGCGCATGGGTGGGCTGCGCGAGGTCGTCAACGACGAAACGCTGGAAGTGCTGCGGCTGCTGGTCGATCGGCGGCGACGCATCGGCGAGGACCACACCCGGATGATCTGCCAGCTTCACGTGTTGCTGCTGGAGCTGATTCCTGGTGGCGCGAAAAGGGATCTGTCCGCGGCGCAGGCCCGCGCCCTACTCGCCGGGGTACGCCCGAAGGATGTGGCTGGGAAGACCCGCAAACGCGTCGCGATGGAGTTCGTGGTCGACCTCGAGCGGGTCTATCTGCGCAAGAAGGCCGCGAACAAAGAACTCATTGCGCTGATCAAACAGACCGGCACCAAGCTGTTGCAGTTGCACGGCGTCGGCCCCTCCGGCGCCGCACGGCTGCTGGTCGAGGTTGGAGACATCACCCGCTTCCCCAGCAAGGGGCACTTCGCTTCCTGGACCGGCACCGCGCCTATCGATGCGTCCTCCGGGGACAACGTCCGGCACCGGCTCTCCCGTGGCGGCAACCGACAGATCAACATGGCGCTACACATGATGGCCGTCGTCCAGCTCCGCAACACCACAGAAGGCCGCGCCTACTACGACCGCAAGGTCGCCGCCGGCAAGACACCGAACGAAGCCATGCGATGCCTCAAACGCAGGCTGTCGGACATCGTCTACAAGACCATGCTCGACGACCTCGTCGCCAACGGCAGCACGTCAACGAGGACGGGCCCGGGAGGACACCGGGGCGCGTCACTGAAATCCAGCGCGGCTGGCTCACATCCCCACACCAGCTCTTCGAAAAAGTCACTTCCCGGACCCGTCACCCGCAAGCCTAGAACCCGACTCCCAGCTGCGTCTTGACACAGAAGGGAGCCAATAGCGGATGTTCGTTGCTGATGGCTCGACAGGGCCAGGGCTGATGCCTGGTCTGATGGGCTTGCCATGCTCGGACGCGGGACGCGACTCGTCAGGCGGCGTTCGAACATTCACAGTGGTTACCGGCCGACTTCTACGATTCATGGAGCAAGTGTTACGAATACCTATCGCTTGCTGACCTCGCCCCGAATGAAGGTGTCACCGGGCTCGGCGCTTGAAAAGGCCGCAGAGTCGCACCATTGCCATACCTGGTGCCCGTCCTCATCCTCAAGCAGGAGCTGAAAGCGCTGCGGTTGTCCGCTCGTGTCACCCGGGAAGGGATCGATGTAACGCTTGTCCAATATCAACTGGACCGGCGTGATCGCCTGGGGATGACGCCTCAGGAGGCGTGGGACAACTTGGATGCCGAACCACACCGCGGCGACGATCAAGACGGCCAGAAGGACAAGGAACAAGACAGTCTCCTTACTTATCACGCCGCAAGTCGCGTCAACTTAGCAGGGACGACCCCCGTCGACAGCCGTGGCGTGGCTCATGAGGTGATGCTGCGTTCGCATCAAGCCCTCATCGGTAGGGCTTCTCCGGGTAGGACGCGCACATGTCAGTTCCGGGCGATCACGACAGCGGCATGAACGCGCGCATCTGGTGAACAAGATCGTTCACATGACTGAAAGCCTTCAATCCGACTTCGACGCCCGTCTACATCGCTTGGCAGTCGACATCATCCTTCCCACGGGCCTTCGGGTGGACGATGCAGTCGCGGTGGCGGAGGACCTGTGGAGTCCGGTGTTGCTACCGAGGCGACGGTGGAGGTTGCGGCGATGAGCCGTGACAGTCTGCGCAGCGACGCTGAGCCGCTTGTACGCGCGATGCTGGCTGAGCACGGCATCAACGTGCCGCTACCGCAGGACGAAGCCTCGGATTACGAGGTCCTACTGCGTGCGTTCGGCTACTGGGACCTCCCGATCCACTCCTTCGAGGGTCCGTTTTACGTGCGGATTCCCGCGTGGAATGTACCAAGGTCCGCTGGACCGCGCCCTCGTCACCTTGCTGGATCGACGCGACCATCTGGCAACCACAGCGGAGCGCGATGCCATCTTGATGGAGATGCGTGCCGTGGTGCGGGAGCACGTCGCCGTCGTCTGACTCGGCCTATCCGCACATCGACATGAGAGTGCGTGTTTGAGCGGCGTCAGGTGATGGTGACGGTGTCGTGCAGGGTGTTGCGGCGGGGTATCTGGTCGGGGTCGATCCGGGCGGGTGGGATGTAGTGGGGTCGGCCGTTGATCATGGTGGCGACCCAGCCGTTGAAGTCGAGGTTCTGATGATGCCGGGGGCAGAGTAGGGCGCCTTGGTCGACGCAGGTTCGGCCGGTCTTGATCCACCCTTCAACATGATGAATCTCGCACCAGACCGGAG
Source organism: uncultured Actinomycetes bacterium (assembly GCA_963828015.1). GTDB lineage: Bacteria > Actinomycetota > Actinomycetes > Mycobacteriales > Jatrophihabitantaceae > CAVPUA01. The sequence goes on along the minus strand of CAWHCD010000004.1, from coordinate 1,132,317 downwards.
GGGCATCACAGCCAGGCCAGGTGCAGCCCTTGTCCCGGGCGTACATCGCGCAGCGCTGGTGGCGGTTGAACAACCGCTGGCCCGTGCCGTAGGCGATGATCCCGTCCGCCTTCCCGATCACGACCGGCACGATGAGTGGGTCGCCGCCGGCGATCCGCTTGGCCTGCGCGACCGAGATCAGGGACCCGTGCCCGGTGGTGACCAACCCGGTCTCGGAGTCCCATTGGTCCACGGTGGCGGTGAGCAGCACGGTGGCGACGGTGCCGGCGACGTCGGGGAGTTCTTTGGCCCGCAGGACCAGCCGCAGCGCCCCTTCGAACCCGTCATGACGGCGTTCGGCCGCGGACCGCGGGTCCGGGGTGCCATCGACGGCCGGCGCCGGTCCGGCGAGGGCGTCCAAGGACGCGAGGAGCACCTGCGTACAGGGTGCGGTCAGTTCACCCTCGACACGGGAGGAGCCATCGGCGCGCTGAGCAATAGTGAATCCGCGATGCTGATGGCGGTAGCGCTCATCGCGCAGGGTGCCGTCGGGGTCGAGGTGATCCAGATACCGACGCCCGAGCTTGGTCAACTGGGCCGGGTCGAACATCCGGGCTGACGCGACCAGGTCGGCTTCCACCCGCTCGTCCCACTCTGCCGCCAAGTCGTTGGGCAGCTTGTTGACCGCGTCGATGATCACCTTCGCGTGCGCAGCAGACAGCTCCCCAGCAGCTTCGGCCTCAGCGGTCACCGCGAAGATCGGCTCCAACACTTCACCGGTCAGTCCCCGGCGCGGAGCCAGATCCCCGGCCAACGCCACCTCACGCCGCGCTGCGGCCGGCGCGGCATTCCACAACTCCTGCAACAAGGCGACCGTGTCACGGTGCCCGCGATCACGGGCCAGGCCTTGACCCTCGATCGCCGCCACCAGCCGATGCCGCACCGCACCCAAACCGACGCTCCACGACCTCAGATCGGCGCGCCACCTGCAGCAACGTCTCGCCATCGCAGGCGTGGAAGTCGACCGCCAGGAGCTGATCAAGCACGGCATCGAGCCGATCCATCACCGCAACCGGACTATCGAACATACATTCGATTCTATCGACCCAGAACGGACATCGCAAGCGATTCCCCAGATATAACAGCGAATTCTCTTGATCTTGAGCTTCGAGAGTGCCGCCAGACCTAGCTGACCGGCACCTCGGCCGCCCGCTCGTCCACGTCCAGATCCCCGGTCGCCCCGAGCGCCACCCCGCGCCGGCCGAGCACGAAGATGTAGGCCAAGAAGGCCACCTCCGCCACGACGCCGATACCGATCCGAGCCCACGTCGGCAGCCCGGACGGTGTGACAAACGCTTCGATCAAGCCGGACACGAACAGCACGCCGACCAACCCGATCGACACGACGATCGCCGCTCGCCCGGCCCGACCCAACGACTGCGAACGCGGCAGCTCACCGGGCGCAACCCACGACCAGCCCAGCTGTAGCCCGACGCCGGCCGCGATGAACACCGCCGTCAGCTCGAGCAGGCCATGCGGCAGGATCAGCCCCCAGAACAGGCCCGCCTTGCCCGCGCCCAGCATCGCCCCACCGACCAGCCCTAGATTCAGCACGTTCTGGGCCAGGAAGTACACGGTCCCGATCAGCGTCACCCCGAATAACAGGCACACGGCCGCCACCAAGGCGTTGTTGGTCCAGACCTGCGCGGCGAACGAACGGGCCGGATGCGCCCGGTAGTAGTCGGCGAAGTCGTGATTGACGAGCTGCTGCACGTCCTGGGAATCCACAACCGAAGAGAGCCGACGCGGATGGTCCTTGATATAGAGCATCATCGCCAGGGCCGCGCCCCAGCTGAGCAGGCCCACCGTCACCCACCACCGCCAGGCCCGGTAGACGACAACCGGGAAGTCGACCATGACGCCGTGCCCGAGCGCCGCCCACCCGCTGCGCCGCGAGCCGCCGATCACCGCGGCGCGCGCCCGGGCCAGCAGCCCCGAGAGCCGGGCCGTGACGATCGGGTCGGGGGCGCGTGACTGCACCTGAGCCAGCGCGGTGGCCGTCTGCCGGTATAGCGCGACCAGCTCGTCGGACTCCGCTCCCGTCAGCCGCCGGCGCCGGGCGAGAACCTCCAGCCGCTGCCACTGACCGGCGCGCTGGCTGACGAACGCGTCGAGGTCCACGCGCGCACTGTATGCGCTATTGCGGCAAACTCAACTCATGTACACCAGCCAGCCGGGCGTTCGGATCGTGTCGGGTGAGGCCGTCGCGCTCGAGCTCCCGCACGCTGGCCTGGGCACCCGCACCTTCGCGGCGCTCATCGACTACGCGCTGCAATGGGTGGTGTTCTTTATCCTGCTGACGATCACCCTGTCAGCCGGTGGAGATGACGCCGCGATCGCCGCCGCCGTCGTCGTCGAGCTCGTTCTGGTCTTCGCGGGCTACCCGATCCTGTTCCAATGGCTCGGGCGCGGGCGCACCATCGGCAAGCTGTGCCTGGGCCTACGCGCGGTCCGCGACGACGGTGGACCGCTCAGCTTTCGGCAGGCCGTCATCCTCGGACTGACCGGGTTGGTGCTCGAGAAGCCAGGCCTGCTGCCGCCGCTGAGCACCGCGGTCGGCATGATCGCGATCGGAACGAGCAAGTCCTCGAAACGCATCGGCGATCACCTGGCCGGCACGTTCGTCCTCAACGAACGCGTCGGCAGTCGCGCCGAGGTGCTCGTGCCGCCCATGTATCAGATTCCGTGGGCCTTGCAGGGCTGGGCCGCGGCCCTGGACCTGACCCGCCTCGATGACGGGTTGGCGTTGTCGGTACGGCAGTTCGTGACCCGCGCCAACGCGCTCACCCCTGCGGCGCGCTATGCGCTGGAGACCCAACTGGCCAACCAGGTGATGGCGGTGATCGCCCCGCCGCCCCCGGCGCCGATCCCGGCGTCAGTGCTGCTGGTCACCGTGCTGGCCGAACGACGACGACGGGCCGACCAGCGCTTCTATCGCTGATCGGCCCGTCGGGTCGAGCTAGTAGGACTTAGTAGCGGTAGTGCTCCGGCTTGTACGGGCCGGCGACGTCGACGCCGATGTACTCGGCCTGGGACTTGCTCAGGATGGTGAGCTTGGCCCCGACCGCGTCCAGGTGCAGGCGGGCGACCTTCTCGTCCAGGTGCTTGGGCAGCGTGGTCACCGTCGGCTTGCCGTCAACCAGGTAGGCCTCGGGGTTCTTGTTGATCTCGATCTGCGCGATCGTCTGGTTGGCGAAGGACGCCGACATGACGAAGGACGGGTGTCCGGTCGCGTTGCCCAGGTTCAGCAGGCGACCCTCGGACAAGACGATGATCGAGTGACCGTCGGCGAAGCGCCATTCGTGCACCTGCGGCTTGACCTCGATCTTCTGCACGCCGGGCGTCTTGGCCAGGCCGGCCATGTCGATCTCGTTGTCGAAGTGGCCGATGTTGCCGACGATCGCCTGGTGCTTCATCTGCACCATGTGCTCGGCCATGATGATGTCCTTGTTGCCCGTCGTGGTGACGAAGATGTCGGCCTTGCCGACGACATCCTCGAGCGTGACTACCTCGAGCCCGTCCATGGCCGCCTGCAGCGCACAGATCGGGTCGATCTCGGTGACGACCACGCGCGCACCCTGGCCGCGCAGCGACTCGACGCAGCCCTTGCCGACGTCGCCGTAGCCACAGACGACGGCCAGCTTGCCGCCGATCATGACGTCGGTGCCGCGGTTGATGCCGTCGATCAGCGAGTGCCGGCAGCCGTACTTGTTGTCGAACTTGCTCTTGGTCACCGAGTCGTTGACGTTGATCGCCGGGAACAGCAGCGTGCCGGCCCGCTCGAACTCGTACAGGCGGTGCACGCCGGTGGTGGTCTCTTCGGTGACCCCGATGATCGCCGCACCCATGCGGGTGTACTTGCCCGGCTCGGTCGCCAGCGAGCGGCGCAGCACGTCGAGGATCACCCGGTATTCCTCGGAGTCGTTCTCATCGGGCTGCGGCACGACGCCGGCCGCTTCGTACTCGGTGCCCATGTGGATCAGCAGGGTGGCATCGCCACCGTCGTCGACGATGGAGTCCGGGCCGCTGCCGTCGGGCCAGGTCAGCATCATCTCGGTGCACCACCAGTACTCCTCGAGCGTCTCGCCCTTCCAGGCGTACACCGGGATGCCCTGCGGGTTCTCCGGGGTGCCGTTCTTGCCGACGACGATCGCGGCGGCGGCGTGGTCCTGGGTGGAGAAGATGTTGCAGCTGACCCAGCGCACGTCCGCGCCCAGCGCGCTCAGCGTCTCGATGAGCACAGCGGTCTGCACGGTCATGTGCAGCGAGCCGGCGACCTTCTTGCCCTTCAGCGGCTGGGTCGGGCCGAACTCGCGGCGCAACGCCATCAGGCCGGGCATCTCGTGCTCGGCCAGGTCGATCTCCTTGCGCCCGAAGGCGGCAAGAGACAGGTCGGCGACCTTGAAGTCGGTGACCGAACCGGCCTGGTCGGCGGTAAGGGTGATGCTCACTGGTGCTCCTTCTAGTTCGTATGGATGGGTGGCGAGCTCGTCGAGCGAGGTGAGGCGACGAAAGATCCCCGCCTCAGGCGGTGCCGCATTGCGATGGACCGCGCCGAACCAGTCGTCGACGGAGCGGGCCAGGGGCGCGTCGGTCCGCATGCGGAGCTCGAACGCGATGTCGTTGATGGTGAGGTCGTGCTGGGCGAGCAGTTCACGCAGCTTCTGCAGCCGTTCGATCTGGCGGGTGCCGTAGAGCCGATGCCCGCCCGGTGTGCGCAGGGCCGACACGAGTCCGGCCTGTTCCAGATAGCGCAACATCCGCTGCGACCACCCAGTGGCGTCAGCGGCTTGCTGGATGGTCAACGTCGGCATCACCGAAGAACTTACCAGAGTTGTGTCAGGTTTCTGTCCCGACACCCGCGATGGCCAGCCGACCGTGGCCGTGCAAGGTCAGTCCGGTCCCATCCGGTGGGGCGAAGACCGCCTCCCCCGGACCCAAGGGCACCGACTGCCCGCCGGCCTCGACCCGCACCCGGCCACTCAGGCCGAGGACCAGTTGCGGGGCGATCGACGGGAGGGCCACCGGGCCCGAAGAGTCGGCCAGCTCGTACACGCCGAGCCGGAAGTCGGGCACCGGGACGTCGAGCTCGAGCGACCCGGCCGGGGACGGCGACGGGGCCCAGCGCGGCTCGGCCAGCGGGGTGAAATCGGTGATCGCGAGCAGCTCGGCCACGTCGACGTGCTTGGGCGTCAGTCCGCAGCGCAGCACGTTGTCGCTGTTGGCCATGATCTCGACCCCCAGACCGTGCAGGTAGGCGTGGACATTGCCCGCCCCGAGGTAGATCGATTCGCCCGGTTGCAGGGTCACCGCATTGAGCAGGAGCGACAACAGCACCCCGACGTCGCCCGGGAACGCGGCCGCGCAGGTCCGCACCGCCCGCAGCGAGAGCGCGAACTCGCCCTGCTCACCGAGCTCGCTCGCGCGCGCGGCGACCTGGGCCACCGCCGGGGCCGGGTCGGGCTGTTCCAGCAGCGCGCTGAAGGCGGCCCGCAGACCGCCCGGTCCGCCCAGGGCCGCGGCCACCGGGTCGAGCACCGGCACGGCGAGTAAGTCCAACAGGCGCAGCGTCGCCTCGACCGGCCGAAACCCGCAGAGCGCATCGAAGGGGGTCAGCGCATAGAGCAGTTCGGGCTTGTGGTTGTCATCGCGATAGTTGCGGTTCGGGGCGGCCCGCGGAACGCCCCTGGCCTCCTCGGCGGCAAAGCCGGCCTGGGCCTGGACCCGGTCGGGGTGGACCTGGATCGACAGCGGCTGCTCGGCGGCGAGCAGCTTGAGCAGGAACGGTAGGCGCGGTCCGAACCGGCCCACCACGCCGGCCCCCAGCCAACCGACCGGATCACGGGCCAGTAGCTCGTCCAGCCCGCCGCCGGAAACCGGCGACGGGCTTTCCGGATGCGCCCCGAACCACAGCTCGGCGACCGGCTGGTCAGTGGAAGGCCGGCCCAGCAACGCCGGAATGTAGGTTCGCGATCCCCAGGCGTAGTCGCGGGCCACGCCCTGGACGGCGATCAGGCCGGGTGCGCTCACGCAGGCGTCCGATCCAGGTCGGGCTCGATGTACATGACCCGCGCCGCCGGCACGGCCGCGCGCACCCGCGCCTCGGCGGCGTCGATCGCCGCCGCGACCTCGGGCAGGGTGGCCCCCGCCGGCATGGCCAACTTGGCCGCCACCAGCAGTTCATCCGGGCCCAGATGCATCGTCCGCAGGTGGATGATGCGGTCGACGCCCGGACCGACCAGGTTGGCGAGGATCGCGTCCAGCATCTCGGGCGTGGCCGCCTCGCCGAGCAGCAGGCTCTTGGTCTCGATCACCAGGATCACCGCCACGCAAAGCAACAGTGCCCCGATGCCGACGGTGGCTATCCCGTCCCACACGGCGTTTCCGGTGACCTTGACCAGGCCGATGCCGACGAAGGCCAGCACCAGGCCGACCAGGGCGGCGAGGTCCTCGAGCAGCACGACCGGGAGGTCGGGGACCTTGGCCCGACGCACGAACTGCACCCACGAGTGCTCACCTTTGAGCTCGCGCGACTCGCGGATCGCCGTCCGCAGCGAGAACGATTCGAGCACGGCCGCGACCGCCAGGACGACCAGCGCGACGGTGACGTCATCGAGGTGGTGCGGATGGCGAATCTTGTTGATGCCCTCGTAGAGAGCGAACAGCCCACCGGCGGAGAACAGCATCAGCGAGACCAGGAAGCCGTAGATGTAGCGATCGCGGCCGTAGCCGAACGGGTGCTCCGGCGTCGCCGCCCGTTCCGAGCGGCGCGCGCCTACCAGCAGCAGCACCTGGTTGCCCGAATCGACCAGGGAGTGCACGCCTTCGGCCAGCATCGCCGAAGCCCCGGTCAGGCCGAAGGCGATGAACTTGATCACCGCGATACCCAGGTTGGCCGCCAGGGCGGCGACCACGGCCCGGGTACTGCCGCCGGCGCTCACAGCAGCTCCCCCGGTCGGGGCGCGGACGGGTCGATACCCGAGGCCAACGCCAGATACCCGGCGGTGAACATCGCCGTCGCGGTCGCCGCGGCCAGACCGGCCAGCGGCGGGGCGAGGTGGGCGTCGATGGCCAGATCGAGCGCGCTGGAGCGGACGTCGTTGGCGGCGGCGAGCTGCTGCAGCACGGCGACCGCGCTGCGGGCGGCCCGCTCCTGGACCCCGAACTCGCTCGTGAGTTCGGCGCCGGCCTCGGGCTGCGACTCCTCGCCCACCACGACCATGCGGGCCCGCAGCTCGACGTCATCGACGCGATCCCGGAACAGGTCCGGCGCGGGCCCCGGCCACGCGACCGGACAGCAGGGCGGCCGCGGTCGCGACGTCGTCGGGCAACGTGACCGAGATCGCCGGGCTTCCGGCATACAGGCGCAGTGCATCGGCGAAGACCGCGGCGGCCAGGGCGCCGAGCGCGCCGACACCGACCAGCAACGGCAGCGTCTCCCCCAGTTCCAGCGCCAAGGACTTGGCCGGGTTGGTGAACACGTCGCTGGACGGCCGGTAGGCCTCCGCCGCGGCGTCCAGGGCATCGGCGATGGCGGCGAGCAGTGGCCGGCGACGCATCGGTGAGCTCGAGGGTCGCGCCGGCCTGCAGCAGCGGAACGGCCAGTGGCCACAGCGCGGCGCGCGGGTGGACGTCGGCGGGCAACGCGGCAACCGACGCGCGACCGGCCGCCTGGGCGACCGGGGAACCCGGTGGAGCGACCACGGCCCGGCTCAGCCCCCGGCGGGCGGCCTGCTCGAGCAGGCCGGTGACCCGGGGGTGATAGCCGTCGAAGCTGGCCGCCAGCACCGCGTCACTCGGACCGGCCCATTTCGGCAGTTCGGCCCCGTCCCAGACGGTGGCCACCACGCTGCGCCCGATCAGCTGGGCGGCCAAGCGCACGGCCCCGCGCGCGGGCGGATCCCCGACCAGCAGCACCGCCCGCGGACGATCCCCCTCCAACCGATCGAGCTCGAACTCCCCGACCGTCTCTTCGGCCCGGCGCACCTGCGCCCCGGTCCGGGCCAGGGCCCACAGCAACCGGCCGGCGTCACGGCCGAGGAGTTGATCCTCGTCGGCGAGGACCTCCTCGTCGATGCCGTCCATCAGCGCGCCGCCACTCCGATGCCGTTCGGACCGGGAGTGGCCTCATCACGCAGCAGCACCGGGATACCCGAGGAATCGATCGGGTAGCTGGTCGCGCAGAACGTGCAGACCAGGGTGCCGTTCTCCTCGCGCAGGGGGGCATGGTCCTCGCTCGGGCAGGCGAGCAGCGCCAGCAGCTTCGCGTCGATGCTCATGCCGACCCGCGGATGACCGCCAGCGCCTCATCGCGCACCTGGGCCATCCGCTCCTCGGTCGCGGCCTCGACGTTCAGGCGCAGCAACGGTTCGGTGTTGGACGCCCGCACGTTGAGCCAGCTGCCGTCGGTCAAGTCGATGGTCAGCCCATCCAGGTCATCGAGGGAATCGGTCTGGTCGGCGAAGTACTCGCGCACGGAGGCCGTGCGTTTCTGCTGGTCGTCGACGGTGGAGTTGATCTCGCCCGACGCGCTGTAGCGGACGAACTCGGCCGTCAACTCGGCCAGCGTGCCGCTCCTGCTCACCGAGTGCGGCCAGCACGTGCATCGCGGCCAGCATCCCGGTGTCGGCACGCCAGAAGTCGCGGAAGTAGTAGTGGGCCGAGTGCTCGCCGCCGAAGACGGCATCGGTGCGGGCCATCTCGGCCTTGATGAACGAGTGCCCGACCCGGGTGCGGATCGGCACGCCGCCGTGCTCCCGGATCACTTCGGGCACCGCCCGGGAGGTGATCAAGTTGTGGATCACGTTGGCCCCGGGGTCATCGGCCAGCTCTCGGCTGGCCACCAGGGCCGCGATCGTGCTGGGCGTCACCGCATTGCCGTCGGCGTCCACGACGAAGCAGCGATCGGCGTCACCGTCGAAGGCCAGGCCGAGATCGGCCCCCTCGGCCACCACCCGCGCCTGCAGGTCGACGATGTTGGCCGGATCGAGCGGGTTGGCCTCGTGGTTGGGAAAGTTACCGTCGAGCTCGAAGTACAGCTCGATGATCGTCGAGCGGCAAGGCCGCGAGCGTGCTGTCACCGAGCACGGCCGGGACGGTGTAGCCGCCCATCCCGTTGCCGGCGTCGACGACGACCTTCAACGGCCGGATCGCCGAGAGGTCGACCAGCTCGCGCAGGTATTCGGCGTAGTCGGCCAGCACCTCGGCCGAGTCGAAGACGCCGTGCGGGCGGTCGAAGGCCGGCAGCCCGTGATGCAGGTAGTACTCGGCCCGGATGCGAATCTCGCTCAGCCCGGTGTCCTGCCCGACCGGCACCGCCCCGGCGCGGCACAGCTTGATGCCGTTGTAGCGGGCCGGGTTGTGGCTGGCGGTGAACATCGCGCCGGGGAGGTCCCACGCGCCCGGAGGCGTAGTAGAGCATGTCCGTCGATGCCAGGCCGGTCTCGAGGACGTCGGCGCCCCGGCTGATCGCCCCTTCGGCGAACGCCTGGGCGAGCAACGGTCCGCTCTCGCGCATGTCGTGGGCGGTGAGCACGCGCGGCGACTGCAGCACGTCGACGAAGGCGGCCCCCAGGGCTCGGGCGATGTCCTCGTCCAGCTGGTCCGGGACGACGCCACGCACGTCGTAGGCCTTGACGATGCCGGACAGGTCGAATGAGCTCACCGTGCGAGCCTAGGGGACGCGAGCGCCCCGAATCAGCCGCGGGGCGGCACGACCCGCAAATGCCCACGACGCCCGCCGGAGATCGGTGCGTCGTAGTCGGGCGCCGGCAGCTGCGCCGGGTCGATCCGGGCCGCCTCGCGTACCGCGTCGGCCAGCGCCTCGAGATCATCGGCGTGCGGGATGGGCGCCGGGTACTCGCCCGCGTGGCGCAGCACCTCCCAGCCGCGGGGCACGGTCAGGCGCACCGCGTGTTCCTCGCACAGGTCGTAGGAGTGGGGCTCGGCGAAGCTGGCCAGCGGACCCACGACAGCGGTCGAATCGGAGTAGACGTAGGTGAGCGTGGCCACCGCGGACCGGCTGCACGCGGAGCGGCTGCAGCCGCGGACATGCCTCACGGGCGGAAAGATATCCCGCACCCGGGCCCTTGCTGCGTAGGCTCGCCAATCATGAGCACCCCGACCGGCGCACCGCCGGGGCCGACCGGTCCCCCCGGACGTCGCGCGGGCGGCGCGATCGGCGCGGACGCGGTTTGCGCAGCGCGCTGGCCCCGCGCGAGGTTCCGTTGAGCCGTACGCCGAGTGAGGTCTTCGACGATCTGGTGCTCGATGCGGTCGAGGAGCTGGAAGGTCGTTGGGCGGCGGAGGTGTCGAGCATCGACTTCGCGGTCGAGGACGTGCCGCCGAGCCACGGACCCCGCTGGTGATCCGCTCGTGATCGCGGACCGCGGGGTGCCGCTCGGGCGACTGGCCCGGGACCCGGCCGGGGCCGCCCTGGTGATCGTCTACCGCCGGCCACTGGAGGCGCGGGCGCTGGATCGACACGATCGCGGCGACCTGGTCTTCTCCGTGGTCGCGGAGCTGGTGGCCGAGGCGCTGGGCAAGGACCTCGACGAACTGGACCCACCCCCGTAGGCCAGTTCGTCGGGCGGCGCTCGAGCGCCCGGCGGCTAGACCGCTCGACGACGCAGGCGGCGGCGCTCGCGTTCGGACAGCCCGCCCCAGATGCCGAAGCGCTCATCGTTCTCGAGCGCGTACTCCAGGCACTCGCCGCGCACCTCGCAGCCGACGCAGATCTTCTTGGCCTCGCGCGTCGAGCCGCCCTTCTCGGGGAAGAACGCCTCGGGGTCGGTCTGGGAGCACAGGGCACGCTCGTGCCAGCTCGACTCGTCGGGCAATCCGAAGATCGACGTCAGATCGGCGTCGGTCTCGACGTTGGCAAGATTCTGAGCGGTGTCCGTCACGGCGGGCCCTTCAGCTAGATGTCTGGCTGCCGTCGCGGGGGGGCTTGGGGGTTGCGCGGCAAGTCAGTCGAACGACAACAAGGGAATTACAACCGTGTCGTTCTACTAAAGTCAAGCCGTGGTCTGGTATTCGATCGCGCCGTCGAGAGCGTCAGCCTTGCGGCTCGCCCGGTCAGCGACGCGACGCCCGTAAGTGGTGCGCTGCGGGCCAGCGGCCGATCGAGCGGCCAGCTCGAGTTCGCCGAGCGCCGGGAGCCGTTCTCCGAGCCGGCCATCCGGCTGATCGTCTCCTCCATCAGCGTGCCGCCGAGATCGTTCGCGCCGCTCTGCAGCATCTCCGCCGTGCCCTCGTCGCCGAGCTTCACCCAGCTGGTCTGGATGTTGCGAATACGCCCGTGCAGCAGGATTCGAGCGACCGCGTGCACGGCCCGGTTGTCGCGCGGCGACGGGCCGGGGCGGGCGATCCCGGCCAGGTAGATCGGGGACTGGGTGTGGATGAAGGGCAGCGGCACGAACTCGGTGAAGCCGCCCGTCTCGATCCTGCAGCCGGGCCAGCAGCTGGATGTGGCGCACCCAGTGCTCGGGCCGATCGACGTGGCCGAACATCATGGTCGAGGTCGACGGAATGCCCAGGCGATGAGCGGTCGTCACAACGTCGATCCACGCGCTGGTGGGCAGCTTGCCCTTGGTGAGCACCCAGCGCACCTCGTCGTCGAGGATCTCCGCCGCTGTACCCGGAATGGAGTCCAGGCCGGCCTCGCGGGCGGCGATCAACCACTCCTCGACCGACAAGTCGGCCCGTGCGGCCCCATTGACCACCTCCATCGGGCTGAACGCGTGCAGATGGATGCTGGGATCGGCGCGCTTCACCGCGCGGGCCAGGTCGAAGTAGGCGGTGCGGGGCAGATTGGGATCGATGCCGCCCTGCATGCAGATCTCGGTCGCGCCCTCGGCGGCGGCCTCACGCACGCGGTCCTCGATGTCACTGACCGACAGCGTGTAGGCGTCGGCGTCGGTGGCCCGCTGAGCGAAGGCGCAGAAGCGGCAGCCGGTGTAACAGATGTTGGTGAAGTTGATATTGCGATTCACCACGTAGGTGACGTCATCGCCGACCGTGTCGTGACGCAGCTCATCGGCCAGCCGGGCCACCGCCTCGAGCTCGACGCCGTCGGCGGTCATCAGGGCCAGCCCCTGGGCCTCGGTCAGTTCCTTGGCGTCGCGTTCGGCCTGGCGCAGGGCCGACATCACGTCGGCGTCCAGCCGCTGACCCGACCCGGCGCTGCTGACCCGCTGGGCGACCTCGGCCCAGTCGCCGTAGACGTCGTCGAAATCCGAGCGCCGGTCGTTGTGCCGCCCCTGCGTGTCCACCTCGATATGCAGGTCGACCCGGCCGCTGGCCACCCATTCCGGGTCGGGCTCCTGCCAGTCCCGGCCAACGGCGATGGCGCTCTCGTCGGCCAGCCCGTCCGGCGGCGGCCAGGGCGCGCACGTGCGGCAGGATCCGCGGGTCGAGCCACGGCGTCTCGTCACGGACGTAGTGCGGGTGGGCGGTGAGGCGCTCGCGCAGGGTGAAGCCGTGCTCACCGAGCAGCGCGGCGAGATCTTCGATCTGGGGCCACGGCCGTTCCGGGTTCACGTGGTCCGGAGTGAGGGGGGAGATGCCGCCCCAGTCGTCGACGCCGGCGGCCAGCAGCCGCACGCAGTCCTGCAGGTCCACCAGGTTGGGCGGGGCCTGCAGGCGGATCGAGGGTCCGAGGACCACCCGGGCGGTCGCCACGGCGGCCAGGTACTCATCGACGGCCAGGTCGGGCTCGTTGCGCATCGCCGTGTCGTCCTTGGCCCGGAAGTTCTGCACGATCACTTCCTGGATCGAGCCGTACTCGCGGGCGATCTTGCGGATCGCGAAGATCGACTCGGCCCGTTCGACCCGGTTCTCGCCGATGCCTACCAGGATGCCGGTGGTGAACGGGATCGAGAGCCGTCCGGCGTCCTCGAGCACCCGCAGGCGGACGTCCGGGTCCTTGTCGGGGCTGCCGAAATGAGCGCCCGACGGCTCCTCGAACACCCGGCGCGAGGTCGTCTCGAGCATCATGCCCATGCTCGGGGCGACCGGCTTGAGCCGCTGCAGCTCGGTCCAGCTCATGACGCCCGGGTTCAGGTGGGGCAGCAGCCCGGTGCGCTCGAGCACGGCGATCGCGGCCGCCCGGACGTAGGCCAGGGTCGAGTCGTAGCCACGTTCGTCCAGCCAGGCCTGGGCTTGCGGCCAGCGCTCCTCGGGGCGGTCGCCCAAGGTGAACAGGGCCTCCTTGCAACCCAGGGCGGCGCCCTCGGCGGCAATGGCCACGACCTCGTCGATGTCGAGGAAGGCGGCCGGTAGCCGGCCGGGCACGGTGGCGAATGTGCAGTAGTGGCAGCGGTCCCGGCACAGGCGGGTCAGCGGGATGAACACCTTGCGCGAGTAGGTGATCACCCCCGGGCGGCCGGCCTTGATCAGACCGGCGTCGCGCACCCGGGTGGCCGTGGCCAACAGGTCCTCGAGGTCGGTACCGCGGGCGGCCAGGAGCACCGATGCTTCGTTGACGTCGAGGCTGGCGCCGTCGCGCGCACGGCGCAGCGCCCGGCGCATCGCTGAATCGGGGGGCGGAGCCTCGTCGACCATGAGCCCGACTGTAGATGAGCGATCGACTTCGGGTGGCGAAGCACCTTCGACGACCGGCACGACAACCCGGCCCGCTCGCGGGACGGTCCAGCTTTGTGCCTGGTTTCGTCGCTATTGGACGCCGGTCCGAAGCGATCAGCGACGATTTCGGGCACAAGCCTGGTGGAGGTACGGGAAGGGCCGGGCGAGCTAGGACGCGGGGAAGTCGAGGTGGGCGGTGTCGTTGAACCGGCGCACCGAGACCGACCCATCGACGAAATAGCTCACCTCGGAGATGGACGCCGGATCCAGGTGCAAACGGACCAGCACCGACTGGGGCGCGTCCAGGGCCAGCCGCACCAGCGTCTTGATCGGCGTCACGTGGCTGACCAGCACCACCGTCTGGCCGGGATAGCTGCGAATCAGCTCATCCCGCGCGCGGCGCACCCGCTTGGTGAGCGCGTCGAGGGACTCCCCACCCGGAGGGGCGCCGTGTGCCGTGGTGAGCCAAGCGGCGTACTCCTGCGGCCAGCCCTCCTGGACCGCCGCCGCGGTGAGCCCGTCCCAGCCGCCGAAATCCAGCTCCTTGAGCTCGGCGAGTTCGCGCACCGGCAGCCCGAGGGCGGTCGCGATGCGCGCGGCGGTCTGGGCCGCCCGCGGCTGGGGTGAGGTGATCACCGCCGAGATCGCCGGCCCGCGGGCCAGCCGCTGGGCCAGTGCGGCCGCCTGATGTTCACCCTCGGCGTCCAGCGGCTGATCGTTCTGGCCGGAGAAGAGCCGCTCGGCCGTGTGCGCGGTGCGGCCGTGGCGGACCAGGAGGAGCCGGGTGGGCTCCCCCTCGGGGACCGACCAGGTCAGCATCGCCTGCACGGGCTCGGCCGGACGCGCGCGATCAGCGGCCGACGAGGAACGGGGCCTGACCCCAGCGGCCTCGTCCATCGCCTGGTTGGCCAGGCGATCGGCGTGCTTGTTCTGCTCGCGCGGTATCCACTCCAGCGTCACTTCCTCGAACCCGGCCAGCAGGGCCGAGGCCTGGCGGGCCAAGGGCCGCATTGAGGGATGCTTGACCTGCCAGCGCCCGGACATCTGCTCGATCACCAGCTTGGAGTCCATGCGGACGGCCACCGAGGTCGCGCCGAGTTCCTGCGCGGCCTGCAGCCCGGCGATCAGGCCGCTGTACTCGGCGACGTTGTTGGTCTCGATTCCGATCGACTCGAACCGCTCAGCCAACACGGCATGGGTCTGGGCGTCGAACACGACCGAGCCGTAGCCGGCTGGGCCGGGATTGCCGCGCGAGCCGCCGTCGGCCTCGACGATGACCCGCAGCCCGGTCACAGACCGGACTCGGCCGTGCGCACGAGGATTCGCCGGCAGTTCTCGCACCGCACGATCAGCTCGGGCTCGGCGTTGCGAACCGCGGTCAGCTCATTGCCCGCGAGTTCGAGGTGGCAGCCCTCGCAGCGACGCTGCCTGAGCATCGCCGCGCCAACGCCGCCATTGACCGCCGCGACCTTCTCGTAGAGGCCGAGCAGCTCGGCGGGTATGCCGGCCGCGATCGCGGTGCGTTCGCTGCCGCGTTGCGCGGACTGACGATCGATGTCGGCGAACTGGGCGTCGCGCCGCTCCTCGAGGGCGGCTTGCTCGGCCAGCAGGGCGTCACGGCGCCGCGTCAGGTCGGCCAGCCCGCCCTCGGCGCCCTCTCGTTGCTCCATGATCTCGAGCAGATCGTCCTCGAGCGTCGACTGCCGGCGCGCGAGCGAGGTGATCTCGTGCTGCAGCCCCTCGAGTTCCTTGGCCGGCAGTCCGCCGTTGGCCAGCCGCTGCTCGTCGCGGGCCGACCGGGTGCGCACGGTGTCGACCTCGTTCTCGAGCTTGCGCTGCTCACCGGCGAAGTCATCGACCTGCGTCTGGACGTCGATGAGCTCGTTCTGCAACTCGGCCGCCGTTCGTGCCGCCGTGGCGATGGCGGCCAGCTCCGGCAGCGTGGCCCGGCGGTGAGCCAGTTGGGCCAGCGCGGTGTCGGCGGCCTGCAGATCGAGAAGCCGCAGTTGTGCGGCCGGATCGACGATCACTTAGTCCCTATTCTTCGACGGTTGATGCAGGTTCCACGGATCGGTGGCGATAGTGGATACCTCGACGTCCACGGTAGTGCCGAACCGTTCGCGCAGCCGAGCGGCCACCTGGTCGAGCCACGGGGCCTCGCTGGCCCAGTGCGCGACGTCGATGAGCGCCATGGAGTCATCGGGGCCCTCGAGCACCGCCTCGGTGCCGGTGTGATGCTTGAGATCGGCGGTGAGATAGACGTCAGCACCGGCACGTCGCGCGTCCGGGATGTGGCTGGCCCCCGATCCCCCGCACACCGCGACCGTGCCCACCATTCGCTCCGGGTCACCCGCGGCGCGCAGCCCCCAACTGGTCGCCGGCAGCACCTCGCCGGCGCGGCGCAGGAACTCCCGTAGCGGCAACGGATCGAGGGTCCCGACGCGCCCGGTCCCCCGGCGGCTCGGCAGGTCGACCATGGGCAGCAGGTCGAAGGCGGGCTCCTCGTAGGGATGGGCGGCGCGCAACGCGGCAATGACACTGAGCCGCCGGGCGCGCGGCAGCACCATCTCGACTCGCGACTCGGCGACCGAGCTGACCTCACCCGGCGTACCGATCGAGGGCTGCGCGCCGACGCCCGGGCGGAAGGTCCCTGTGCCCTCGACGATCCACGCGCAGCGGTCGTAGTCCCCGAGTCGGCCCGCCCCGGCCTCGGCGAGGGCGTCGATCAACCTCTGGGTGTCGCTCACCGGGACGAAGACCACCAACTTGTCGAGCGCGTCGGAGTCGGCCTCGAGCGGGCGCAGGTCGCGTAGCCCGAGCCGCTCACCCAACGCGTCGGAGACCCCCGGGTCGGCGACGTCGGCGTTGGTGTGCGCCACGAAATGAGCCACGCCCGAACGAATCATCCGATGGATCAACGCCGCCCTTCGGATCATCGGCGGGCACGCCATGAACGCCGGTGAGCAGCAACGGGTGGTGGGTGATCAACAACTGCGCCCGCGTGCGCATCGCCTCATCGACCGTCGCCGCGACCGGGTCGACGGCCAGCAGCACGCGGTCGACGTCCTCGCCCGGGTCGCCGCACACGAGTCCGACGGCATCCCAGGACTGCGCCCACGACCGGGCGTACCACCCGTCCATGGCCTCGATGAGGTCGCTCAACTTCGGCACGCGCAAACGCTACCGCCTACCGCATCGGCCAACGATTTGGCGTCACATTGTCGAAACGCAGGGCAACTACCGTGTGAATTATCCATGACCGCTGGACGTCCGGCCGGCGTCGAGCTGATGGAGGTGAACGTCGGCGTGGTGGGAAAGTTTGTCGGCTACGTCGCGGGCCACGACCCCCTCTACGGATTCATGAGCGAGATCATTTCTAGCCGAATGGGCATTCGCCAATCGAATCCGGCTTTCCGCGTCTTTCGGCTCACCGGCAGCAACGAGGTCTACGCCTACGAGGAGAAGTTCAGCGGCGCCCGGATGATCTGCAAGTTCTACGGGCCGAAGTTCGGTTGGGACCGTGACCGGGCGGCGACGGCCGCCCACCAGGAGTACGAGAGCCTGCAGACGTTGCGCCGCTACGATCTGATCGGCTCGCCCCACCACGTGATTCGCCCGCTGGGATTCAGCCGCGACATCAACTCGGTGCTGGCGCTGGAGTTCTACGCCGGCGAGGAGTTCAGCCAGGCGATCGCGCGCTCGACGCACCACCGCGACGATGCGCACCTTTACTGGCGGCTCAAGGCGCTGGCCTACTTCCTGGCCACCCAGCACAATCGCACGGCAAATGGCGACAGTGTCGACTTCGACGCCGACTGCAGCTACTTCGACTCCTTGCTCAAAAGCTTGAAGCGTCGCGGCCGAGTGGGTGAGTGGGACGTCGACGAGCTGGCCTGGCTGCGCGACCGGTGGCGTGAGCGGCCGCAGATGTGGCAGGACCAGCAGGTCTGGCTGCACGGCGACGCGACTCCGGCCAACTTCCTCTTCGGTCACGGCATGGACGTCGCGGCGATCGACCTGGAACGGATGAAGCGTGGCGACCGCATGTTCGACGTCGGCCGGGTGGCCGGTGAGCTGCAGCACGCGTTCATGCTCGCGACCGGAGACCGGCGGCGAGCCGAACCGTTCATCGGGCATTTTCTCTGGGAATACAGCTGTCATTTCCCGGATCGTCAACGGACGTTTGATTCGATAACCGCTCGTATTCCGTACTATATGGGGCTCAACCTGTTGCGAATTGCCCGCAACGACTACATCTCCCGCGACTACGGCGGTCGACTGGTCGGGCAGGCGAAGAGACTGCTGCGGGCCAGCTGAACCGCCGTGGAGCCGGAGCGGAACGAGATGGATATTCGGGCAATCGCCTTCGACGTCAACGGCACCCTGATCGAGATCCTCACCGACGAGGGAATGGACGAGATCTTCCGCGCTGCTGGCCATTACCTGAGCTACCAGGGCATTGATCTACGCCGCCACGAGGTGAGCGAGCTCTACTTCCGCATCATGAAGCAGCAACGGCGCTCCAGTGCCGAGGCGCACCCCGAGTTCGACGCCGTGGCCATCTGGCGCACGATTCTCGAGGAGCACCAGACCGACTACACGCGATCGCTGCCGCCGCAGAAGCTCGAGCAGATACCGCTGTTCCTCGCCGAGATGGCCCGCGGGATCTCCCGCCGACGGCTGCGCCTGTACCCGCACGTGCGCAAGACGCTCAACCGGCTGCGAGAGCACTTCCCCCTAGCCGTGGTCACCGACGCCCAGAGCGCCTGGGCCCGGGCCGAACTGCACCGGGTGGGCATCCTGGACTACTTCGACCCGATCGTGGTCTCGGGTGACTACGGCTTCCGCAAGCCCGACGGTCGGCTGTTCCAGGTCGCGCTGGACAAACTGGGTATCGCTGCCGAGCACACGATGTACGTCGGGAACGACATGCATCGCGACATCTTCGGTGCTCGCGAGGCCGGGATGAAGACGGTGATGTTCGACTCCGACCAGGGCACCAAGGACTTTCAGGGCTGCCAGCCCGACTTCCGGATCACCGACTACCGCTCACTGTTGGAGATCCTGGGTCTCTAGCGTCGACCGTTTAGTTTGTGTCCATGACGTCCCTCGGCCGATACGTGCCGATCACGACCTGGCTGCCCCGCTACCGGAAGGCCTCGCCGCGCGGGGACACGATCGGCGCGCTGACCGCGTGGGCGATCGTGGTGCCCGAATCGGTCGCCTACGCCCAGATCGCCGGTGTCCCGCCCCAGAACGCCTTCTACGCCGCACCCGTCGCCCTGGTGATCTACGCGATCTTCGGCTCCTCCCGCAACCTGATCGTCGGCGCCACCTCCGCCGCCGCGATCCTGTCCGCATCAACTGTCGCCGCCGTGTCGGCGAACTCCGACGACGCGATCGAGCTGTCGGCGGCGCTGGCGCTGATCGCCGGCGTCATCCTGATCGCCGCCGGTCTGCTGCGGCTGGGGTTCATCACCAACTTCCTGGCCGAGCCGGCGCTGATCGGCTTCCTGTTCGGAATGGCGCTGATCATCGTGGTCCGCCAGCTCGGCAAGATCGTCGGCGTCTCCACCGGCGACGGCGACTTCTTCCCGCGGCTGGGGCATCTGCTGCAACAGATCGACGACTGGAGTCGTGACCACCATCGTCGTCGGGCTGGCTCGCGATCGTGGCCCTGCTGGCGTTGGAGACGTACCTGCCCCGCCTGCCCGCGTCGCTGGTCGTGCTCGTCGGCGGGATCGCGGTGTCCTACCTGTTCCACCTGACAGGACCACGGGGTCGACGTGGTCGGCAAGATCCCGTCGTCGGTGCCGAAGCCGCACATACCCGATGTCAGCTGGCATCAGGTCGGCCAGCTCACTCGGCGGGTGCGTTCGGGCTGGCGCTCTGGTCGTGTTCGCCGAGTCGTACTCGATCTCGAGCCGGTTCGCCCGAGAGCACGACTACGAGGTGGACGCCAACCAGGAAATGATCGCGATGGGCGCCTCCAACGCCGCCGTCGGGCTGTTCCGCGGCTTTGCCGTCTCCGGCAGCGCATCGCGGACCGCGGCCGTCGAGGGCGCCGGCGGCGAGACCCAGATGGTTTCCGTGCATCGCCGCGGTGCTCGTCCTGATCACCGCGGCATTTCTCACCCCGCTGTTCACGCAACTGCCGGAGCCGGTGCTCGGAGCGATCGTCATCGTGGCCGTGCGCGGCTTCCTGCGCGTCGACGTGATGCGCAAGTACTGGCGCCCGGGATCGGCCCAGCTTCGCCGTCGCGATCATCGCCCTGTTCGGGGTGCTGGTCTTCGACCTGCTGCCCGGCCTGGTCATCGCGGTTGCGCTGTCGCTGGTCCTGTTCATCGCCTACGCCAGTGCACCCCGAATCGCGGTGCTCGGTCGCAGGCACGATGGTGAGTACTTCGACCTGGCCTACCGGCCCGACCTGCAGACCGTTCCCGGGTTGCTCATCGTGCGGCCCGACGGCGGACTGTTCTTCGGCAACGCCGATCGGGTCCGGCACCGGGTGCAGGAGCTGGTCGACGAGATCACCCCGACGACGGTGGTGTGCCTGGTGCTGAACGCCAGCTTCCACCTCGGGCTTCCGGTGCTCGATTCCCTCGCCGACCTCCACGAAAGCCTGCGCCGGCGCGACGTCGAGCTCTGGCTGGCCGAGGTCCCCACCGCCGCCCGGGCCCAGCTGGACCAGGACGTGCTGGCGCAGCGGCTCGGGTCCGGGCGCATCTGGCCGAGCATCGAAGCCGCGAAGGTGCACTTTCAGAGCGAGCAGCGACCGTGACCGTTGACGCCGGTGCGCCCACTCGCAAAGGATGAGCTGGGCTCGCCGGTGGGCGAGCCGACAGACGACCGCGACAGCGAAGAGCGAGGAGACCCTTCATGAGCTTGGACACCTTCATCGTCTTGGTGGGCAGCTACGACGACGAGGACTCGGCCATCGCCGACTACGACGCCGTGCACGACTTCTACAAGACGTCGGGCTTGATCGACACCTATGACGCGGCGGTGATCAGCAAGCACGAGAACGGCAAGGTCAAGATCGTCAAGAAGCACGAGCAGCCGACCCGGCAGGGCGCGTGGGGCGGGCTCGGCATTGGCCTGGTCGGCGGCGCGGTGCTGGCGATCTTCCCCGCGGTCGCCCTCGGCGCCGGGCTGCTGTGGGGCGGCGCGGCCGGAGCCGGCCTGGGGGCCCTGACCGGGCACGTGGTGGCCGGGATGAGCCGGTCGGACCTCAAGGAGATCGGTGAGCTGCTCGACGACGGGCAGAGCGGCTTGATCGTGATCGCCGCGTCCGACCTCGAGGCCAAGGTCGACCAAGCCATCACGCGGGCCAAGAAGCAGACGAAGAAGCAGCTGCGGGCCGACGAGAAGGAACTCGAGAAGGAGATCGACGCCGCCGCCGTCTGAGCGGCCAGCCGACGCGAATCACCCTGGCCGACTGAGTCGGCCAGGGTGATTCGCAAGCCCGCTCGGCGGGCGAGTGACTCAGGCCTCTGACTCCAGCTCCGCCTCGAGCTCGGCGACGACGACCGCGACGGCGATGCCCAACGCGTCGGCGATCTTGCCGGCGGCCGACAGCACCCGCGGGGTCCCGACGATCGGCGCCACCGCGATGAGGATGTTCTGCACGTCCTCGATCGTCACGCCCAGCTCGGTCGCCGGGCCGATGTGGAAGAGGTAGGACGCGGCAGGGGCGTCGACGGCCACGAGCGCGGCCAGGCGCGCGGTCAGCAGGATCTCGGGTCCCAGCTCGAAACGGGCCAGCGACTCGGCCGTGATGGCGGCCAGGGTCTCGATTACGGCGTCATCGGACATTGTGTTTGTGCTCCTCGTGGGATCTTGGGCGTCAGGGTGTCGGCCGCGCGCGGCCGGAACCCGCCCGCGCCGCTGCCGCGCTGTGATTCAATCACCACTCCGCAGGCGCGCCTTCACCCGGCGAGGGTGACTAGAGTCTGCGCCATGGTGGCGGCCAGGAGATTCGGTTCGGAGACGTCTGCCTCCCGCGGACTGCTCCTCGACGCCGCCGCCGCGCTGATGGTCCGCGACGGTTACGCCTCCGTCACGTCACGGCGGGTGGCGGTCGAGGCCGGCCTGAACCCGGCGCTGGTGCACTACTACTTCCGCACGATGGATGACCTGTTCCTGGCCCTGTTCCGGCGCCGCGCCGAGCAGGGCCTGGTCGCCCAGACCGAGGCCCTGGCAGCTGATCAGCCGTTGTGGGCGATCTGGGATCTGAGCCGCTCCGTGGAGGGCGCGGCGCTGACGATGGAGTTCGTCGCGCTGGCCAATCATCGCAAGTCGATTCGCGCCGAGATCGCGGCGACGGTGGAGAAGTTACGGGCGGCCGAGGTCAAGGCGATCAAGGCGACCTTCAAACGCCACGGTGTGTCGAGCAAGGACCTGCCGCCGACCGTCGCGGCCATCCTGCTCTCCGGCATCACCCGCTTCCTGGCCGCCGAGGCATCTCTCGGAATGGTCGACGGGCACTCGGAGACGGTTGCCTACATGGAGCGCCAGATCCGTGAAGTCGAGGGCGAGCGGCGCAGCTAACCCGACGCGCAGATCTGGTCAGGCCGCGTCGTACTCGATGTGCAGTGCACGCAGGCCGTGCAGGACCCAGGTCGGTTCGTATTCGAAGTGCCGTTGCGTCGCCGGGCCGTGGTGCTGCTCGGACAGGCGGATGTTGCGCATCCGATTGAGCACCGCCTCGACCGTGATGAAGCCCTCCGCACGCGCCAGCGGGCCGCCCGGACACGAGTGAATACCGCGACCGAAAGCAATCTGTTCCTTGGCGTTGGGCCGGTCGGCCCGAAACTCGTCCGGCGCGTCGAAGTGCCGGGGATCGCGGTTGGCCGCCCCCAGCATCATGACCACGGTGGTCCCCGCCGGAATGTCGACTCCCCCGACGCGGGCCGGGCGCCGCGTCAATCGCGAATCAGCCTTGGTCGGGCTTTCGATCCGCAGCGCCTCTTCGATGAAGTTCCGGATGCGTTCTGGATGTACACGCAGCTCGTCCTGCAGCTCCGGGTACTCAGCCAGGTACTTGAGCGCAACGGCCAATAGCCGGGCGGTGGTTTCCTGGCCGGCGGAGAACAGGAAGGTCGCCGTGCGCACGACGGCGCTCATGTCGGGCGTGGAACCGTCGGGGTACTTCGCCAGCGCCAGGTCGGTGAGCACGTCCGAACGCGGCTCGAGGCGGCGGGCCTCGAGGTAGGCGGTGAACCACTCGTCGAGCCAGGCGTTGCCGGTGAGGTCGTAGCTGCTCTTCTCACCCCCGCCGAGGGAGATCGAGTTCGTGTGCGAATCGCGCAGCCCGAAGCCTTCACGGAAGGTCTCGTGCTGCTCCTCGGGCACCCCCAGGACGTCGGCGATCGCCAGCATCGAGAACGGCTGCGTGAACGACTTGATGAACTCGCAGCTGCCCTGGTCGACGATTTTGTCCAGCTGCTGGTGGGCCAACCGCCGCATGAACTCTTCGTTCTCCCGGAGTCGCTTGGGTGTCATCACCCGGTTGAGCAGCGACCGTTCCCGCGTGTGCTCCGGGGCGTCCATGGTGACCATGTCCAGGTGACCGGGAAAGCGATGCCGGTCGGCCGCGATGGTCTCGCTGATGTCGTCGCCGATCAGCGGCTTGCTGATCGGCAGGAACGGCCCGGACGTCGTGTTGCAGGCCGAGTACGTCTCGCTGTCGCGAAAGATCGCGTTGGTCTCGGCGTAGCCGGTCACCACGACCAGGCCGTCGTATTGATCGGTCTTCAGCACGGGGGATTTGGCCCGCATGTGGTCGTAGTAGGGGTAGGGATCGTGCACGAGCTCGGTGTCGGTGAAGAAATCAACCGCATCAAGGTCGGTCATGTGCCACCCGCCTCTGGACTCGCCCCGCCGGACTCTCGCCCATGTTGGGCACTAAGTTAGCAGGGTTGGCGTCGACGTCAAGGGCCCGTCGGGCCGGTGCTTGACGCCGTTGCCACGCTGACGTTGAATGCCGAGCACGAATGGGATGAGGTTCGCACTGATGAGAATCAAGGTCGATTACGACGCCTGCGAGAGCAACGGGCTCTGCGTGCTGGCCGCGCCGGAGGTTTTCGAACTGCGCGAGGACGACTTCCTGTACCTGACCACCGAGACGCCCGGGGATGAGCTGCGGGCCAAGGTCGAGGCCGCCAGCTGGGCCTGCCCCAAGCAAGCCATCACGATCGAGGACTGAGACCAGCGCCCGGCCGCGATACGGCCGGGCGCTGCGTCAGCTCACTGTGCCGGGTACAGGTGGGCCATGTAGTGCGCGGCCCAGTCCATGATGTCGCTGGGCACGTAGTAGCCCGTCTCGTCGTTGATCTGCGCCCAGTTCGCGGCCACCTCGTCGATCGAGACGTTCAACGGGTCCGCGGACATGTAACCCGGCGTGACGCCCACGAACAGCCGTGAGAACTTGCCCGCGCCGCCGACGTAGACCTCGCCGCTGACGTCGCAGTCCTCGTGCGAGAGGTAGGCGACCAGCGGGGCGACGAGCGCCGGGTCCATCAGCGGAGTCGGCTCCGGCTGCATCTCGGCCAGCACGTCGTCCTCACCGGCCGGACGGGCGCCCAGGCGGGTCATCGCGTTCGGAGCGATGCAGTTGATGTTGATGTTCGCATCGCGGCGACCGACCGTCATGCTCTTGGCCATGCCGATAAAGGACGCTTTGGCGATCGCGTAGCCGATGTTGTCCATCAGGCCGAACATGCCCACTGACGTCGTCAGCAGCACCCGGCCGTAGTTCTGCTCCAGGAAGTAGGGCCAGGCCGCGTAACAGGTGTTGAACGACCCCTTGACGTGCACCGACAGGTGGGCCTCGATCGTGTCCACCGTGGCCTCGGGAAGCGAGCCCCACACCATGTTGCCGGCGTTGTTGACCAGGATGTCGATCTTGCCGTACTCGGAGATCGCGGTGTCGATGACCGACTTTCCGCCTTCGACGGTGGAGACGTCGGCGATGTTGGCCACCGCGCTCCCGCCGGCCGCCTTGATCGTGTCAACCACTTCATTGGCCGGGCCGGGGTCGGTGCCCTTGCCCAAGGTCGAGCCACCGAGGTCGTTCACCACGACCTTGGCCCCGAGTTCGCCGAGCAGCAACGCATACGCCCGGCCAATCCCGCGCCCGGCTCCCGTCACCGCCGCGACGCGCCCATCCAGCCGCAATCCACTCATCCACACCACTCCTCGTCTGGTCTTTCCGCGCGACCGCGCATTCGCATCCTGCACTACAGTGCCAAGACCACGCATCAGGTCTAAGGAGAGGCGCTCAATGCCGGAGATTCAGATCCTGACGCCGGCAGTGACCGGCCTCGGCGAAAGTCCCATCTGGGACGTCGAAACCGAGCGGCTGTACTGGATCGACGTGTTCGGTCAGACGATCTTTCGCAGCCGGGCCGACGGCAGCGAACTCACCGTGTGGAAGACCCGCCAGATCAATGCCCTCGTGCTGCGGGCCGGCGGTGGCGCGATCGCCGTGGCCGGGCCGCGCCTGCTGCTGCTCGATTTCCGCTCCGGCGACAGCGAGGTGCTGTTCGAGTCCGAGGTGAGCTTCAACGACGGCAAGGTCGACCGGCAGGGCCGCTTCGTCACCGGTGGAGTTGCGCCGGACTCGGCCGACTCGCCCAGCTTCGGGATCGACAATCATGGCCCGCTCGCCGGGCTCTACCGCGTCGATACCGATCTGAGCGTGCACCGGTTCGGCGACGGCGTCATCACGTCCAACGGCCCGACCTTCAGCCCGGACGGCCGCACGCTGCACTGGAGTGACAGCTCCACCCGGCAGGTCTACGCCTGGGACTACGACACCGACACCGGCCAGGCCGACCACCGCCGCACCCTGGGCGACTTCGCCGCGGACACCGCGCCCGACGCGCACGCCATTCCCGACGGGGCCACGGTCGATGCCGAGGGGTACCGATGGGTGGCCTGCTTCTTCGGACATGAGGTGCGTCGCTACGCCCCCGACGGCTCCCTCGACCGCCGGCTCCACCTGCCGGTACACAGCCCGACCAGCGTCACCTTCGGCGGCCCGACCCTGGACACGCTGTTCATCACGACGATGGGCATGGACGACTTCCCCGGCAATCCGAACCCGAACGGCCCGTTGGACGGCAGCGTCCTGGCCGTGCATGGCCTCGGCGTCGTCGGGCTGCCCGAGTTGCGCTTCGCCGGCTGACCCGATCAGCTGCCGATCAACGAATCCGACCGTAGCGCGGCGATCTGCTCGGCCGTGTAGCCCAGCTCGGCCAGTACCTCGTCGGTGTGCTGCCCCGGGCGCGGAGCGCGAGCCGGCGGGATCGGCGCCTCATCGAACTGGACCGGCGTCGACACGACGTTGTACGGGCGCCCCGATGGTGAGGTGGTCTGGCCGACGTAGCCGTTGGCCCGGACCTGTGGATCGGCGGCCACCGCGCGTGGAGGCCGGACCTCAGCCACCGCCAGCGCGGTCGGGCCCAACCGCTCGAGCCAGGTCTCGAGCGTGTGGGCGGCGAAGACCTCGTCCAGGACGGCGACGCACTCGACGTGATGGCGGCGCCGGTCCTCGAGCAGGGCGAAGCGTGGATCGCCGGCCAGATCAGGTCGCTGCGCCGCGCCACACAGCACCAGCCAACCGGCGTCGCCGGCGATGGCGGCCACGCTGAGGTAGCGGCCGTCGCGGGTTCGATAGACCGCGACGAGCGGATTGCGGCTGTGCGAGTGCGGGGCGATCGGCAGCGATTCCACGTCGTAGACCGAGGCCGCGACGATGTGCGGGCTGGCCAGCCAGGCGCCGGTTGCCAGCAGGGAGGCGTCGACCACCGACGGTTGTCCGGTGCGTAGCCGCCGATACAGCGCGGCCGAGATCCCGGCGGCCAGGTTGACGCCGCTGCTCAGATCGCCGATGGCAATGCCGGGCGGCCCGTGTTCACCCGACAGGGCCGCGCTGACGTGCGCGAACCCCGACCGGGCCCAGAACGCACTGGTGTCGAACCCGCCCAGTTCCGCTTCGGGACCCGCGGGCCCGGTGGCCGAGGCACGCGCGTAGATCAGGTCCGGGTTGACCTCGCGCAGCGCGTCCACGTCGATGCCGAGCTTGCGGCGTACGGGCGGCAGCGTGTTGGTGATGAACACATCCGCGCGTTCGATCAGGCGCGCGAAGACCGCCGCCCCCTCGGGGCGGGAGATGTCCAGTTCGATCGCGCGCTTACCCCGGTTGACGATCTCCCACATGTAGGCGACATCAACCCCGTCCTCGTCCATGCCGCCGACCGGATTGCGCAGGAACGGATCCGGCACTCCCGGACGCAGGACGCGCACGACCTCGGCGCCCCAGTCAGCCAGGACGGCGGCCGCGGTGGCGGCGAAGGCGTAGGAAGAGATCTCGACGACCCGAACTCCGTCCAGCACGTCGTTGCGAGCGCTCACGTCGACTCGGTGTCCTGATCGGGCGCGGGACGCTTGCGGGCACCGAATGCCCGAACGCGCTCCGCGTGATCATCGGACATCAGCAGAATCGTGTTGGCGAAGCGGTCGAAGTCACGGGCGGTCTGCCGATCCACCGTGGCGGCCACGTCGACGGCCACCTTGGTGACCCCCGCCGCCTCCGAGGGCAGGCGGGCCAGTCTCGCGGCGAACGCGGCGACCCGCTCGGTGAACTCCTCGACCGGGTACACCGCGTGCACCAGACCCATGTTCAGCGCCTGCGCCGCATCGACTTCTTCACCGAAGGCCAGCCACTTGCCCCAGTGCGGGCCGACCAACCTCGTCACCCGGCTGACGCCGCCCGAACCGGGTATCACCCCGAGGGCCGGCAGCTCGGGCAGCGCGAAGGACGCCGCGCTGGAGGCCAACCGAAAGTCGCACGAGGCGCTGAGTTCGACTCCGACGCCCAGGCACCGTCCGTGGGCGGCCAGCACGACCGGCTTCTCGACCGCCTCGATCTCGTCGAAGATCTCGTGCAGGCGTCGGTACCCCAGTCGCAGCTTGCGGGGGCTGAAGCCGCCGTCGGCCGTACGGGCGCGCTTGCCGCCGGCGCCACTGTTCAGGATGTCGATGCCGGCGGTGAAGTAGCGCCCCTCGGCGGCGATGACGAGCACCTTGAGATCCTCGCGGTCGGCCAGGTCCCACACCGCCTCGCGCAGTGACTCGATCATCGCCGGACTGACCGCATTGAGCTTCTCGTCGCGGGTGAAGGTCAGCGTCAGCACCCCGTCGGCCTCGGCTCGACGGGTCTGGGCGGCACCGGGGGCGAACTCACTCATGGCCGAATCCAACCCCGCCGCGAGCCGATACGTCCAACGAAGGCAACTGGGCCATCTGGGACCCCCTTGCGCGGGGCGTTAGTGTTGCCGCTACTGCCGACCCAACGAGATCGAGGGAGACCCGACTGTGTTTGCTTTGAGCGTCTCAATGACCTTCCCGGCCGATCGCTTCGCCGAGGTGAAGCAGCGAGTGATCCAGCTGGCCGCGCAGAGTCGCCAGGACGCCGGCTGCGTCGAGTACTGGTGGGCCGAGATGCTCGAGGAGCCCAACTCGCTGCGCCTGTTCGAGGTGTGGGAGTCCCCGGCCATCCTCCAGGAGCACCTGCAGCTGCCCCACGAGGTCGAGTGGATGACGAACTGGCAGACGCTGGCCACCAACGTCGACGTCCACACCTACGACCCCACGACCCGCGGCACCATGGGTCCGCCGCCGGAGTGAGCCAGACCGTCCTATGACGGCTCGATGGTGAAGACATCGCCGACAAGGCCGGTGATCTCGAACAGGCGGACCACATTCGGCGTCGGCTTCTCCAGGATCAGTGCGCAACCCACGCGGGCGGCCTTGTTACGGATGGCGATCAACGCGCTGATCCCACTCGAATCGAGGAAGTTGACGCCCGACAGGTCGATGCGCAGCGTGCGGACGTGGTCGGTGATCAAGCCCTCGCCCAGTCGCTGCAACTCGTCGGCGTAGGCGAGGTCGATGGCACCGCCCAGGCGGATGGAGGCGACGTCTTCGG
Source organism: uncultured Actinomycetes bacterium (assembly GCA_963828015.1). Lineage (GTDB taxonomy): Bacteria > Actinomycetota > Actinomycetes > Mycobacteriales > Jatrophihabitantaceae > CAVPUA01. The sequence continues at coordinate 1,103,698 of CAWHCD010000004.1, read as the reverse complement.
CCGTGGTGGCCGTGAGCGTCGGACGAGTCGGGATCTCCGACATGGCGTTCATCGATCGATCGTGCGTTGCATTGCCGCAGGATAGCGGTCGCCGGTCAGTTCGAACTCCGACGCTTCCTGATCGAGCGCCTGCAGGTCCTCCTCGGTAAGAGTCAGCGCCGCGCCGCCGACATTCTCTTCCAGGCGCTCGACGCGTTTGGTCCCCGGGATAGGGACGGCCCAGGGGTTGCCGGCCAGGATCCAGGCGATCGCGACCTGCCCGGGCGTGGCGTGATGTCGGGCCGCGACCCGCTGCAACAACGCGACCAGGCCCTGGCTCTGCTCGACGACTTCGGCGGCGAACCGAGGGAACATCGAGCGACGATCATCCGCACCGATGTCGCTGCCAGATGTGATGCTGCCGGTCAGAAAGCCCTTGCCCAGCGGGCTGAAGGGCACGAACCCGATGCCGAGTTCGTTCAGCGTCGGCAGGATCTGCTGCTCGGGCTCGCGCCACCACAGGGAGTACTCGCTCTGCAGCGCCGTGACCGGCTGCACGGCGTGCGCGCGACGAATCGTCTCGACGCCGGCTTCGGACAGTCCGAAGTGGCCGACCTTGCCCGCCTCGATCAGCTCCCTGACCGTGCCGGCGACGTCCTCGATCGGCACGGCGGGGTCGACGCGGTGCTGGTAGAGCAGGTCGATGTGGTCGGTTCGCAGGCGGGCCAGCGAGGCGTCGACGACCTCCCGGATGTGCTCGGGGCGGCTGGACAGCCCATTGGAGCGCTCGCCGTTCTCATAGGCGAAGCCGAACTTGGTCGCGATGACGACCTCGTCACGGACCGGCGCGAGCGCCTCGCCGACGAACTCCTCGTTCGTGAACGGGCCGTAGGCCTCGGCGGTGTCGAAGAAGGTGACGCCGAGCTCGATGGCGCGACGGATGAGCGTCAGGGCCGTCCGGCGCTCCCCCAGGCTCATACAGCCGAAGCCGACGGCCGAGACTTCGAGCCCGCTCGTTCCCAGAGTTCGCGTATTCATCGCTCGATGCCTTCCGGTGGTGGGCTCTCCCCGACCGTAGCGGGCGAGCCCACCACCCGTCACGCGCCGGGTGCGACCAGGCTCGCCGGTTGGGCGCGGGTGGTCACCGACAGCCGGTTCCACACGTTGATGGTCGCGATCGCCATGGTCAGCTGGACGATCTCGTTGTCGGAGAAGAGCAGCCGCACTTGCGCCCAGAGGTCGTCGTCAACACCGCCCTCGCTGATACGGGTTACCGCCTCGGTCAATGCGAGCGCGGCCCGCTCCCGGTCGGTGTAGAGCCCGGCGACCTCGGCCCAGGCCGACAGCACGTCGAGTCTGGTCGCCGACTCGCCCAGGTCCCGGGCCTCGCGGTGATGCATGTCCAGGCAGAACGCGCAGCCGTTGATCTGCGAGGCGCGAATCTTCACCAGCTCGAGCAAGGCCGGCTCGAGACCACTGCTGCGCACGTACTTCTCCATCGCGTACACGGCCTGGTAGGCAGCTGGTTCGACCTCAGCGGCGGCCAGGCGCTGTCCTTCAGACATCTTGTCTCCTCGGGGTTGACTGGCCCGGCGACTGCCCGGGCTCGCTCTTTGACGAGACCAGCCCGCTCAGATGTGACACCCCGCTGTCACATTCGCCGGGGCCACCTCGTCATCTCGGTGGAGGAACCCTCGATGCCAGGCAGGATGAGATGACCATGACCAGTCAGCGGAGCGCCACGCGGAGCCTGGAGCTGGCCGAGATGTTTCAGCGCGCCCGCCCCCGGCTCGTCCGGATCGCCTATGCCACCCTGGGCAGCCACGCAGAGGCCGAGGACGTCGTGTCCGAGTGCTGGCTGCGACTGGTCACCGCGGACGCGCGCGAACCGATCCTCGACGTTGATGCCTGGGCCACCGTCGTGGTCGCTCGCGGCGCCCTGGACACGCTGCGCTCGGCTCGCCGGCGGCGCGAGCGTTACGTCGGGCCGTGGCTGCCCGAGCCGATCGTCGAGGTCGGCGGCAGCACCGATCCCACCGACCGGATCAGCCTGGATGAGCACGTCAGCTACGCCCTGCTCGTCGTCCTGGAGACCCTGACGCCGGCCGAACGCACCGCCTGGGTGCTGCACGACCTGTTCGGGTTGCCCTTCACCGACATCGCCGTGACCGTGGGCCGCAGCCCGGCGGCCGTCCGGCAACTCGCCGCGCGCGCCCGGGCACACGTCAGCTCGCGGGCCCCCCGGGTCGAGGTCAGCCACGCCCAGCACGAGAACGCGGTACGCAGCTTCATCGCCGCGGCCGCCGGCGGTGATCTCACGCTTCTGCTTCGAGCGCTGGACCCCGATGTTGTGCTCACCAGCGACGGGGGCGGGCAGGTCAAGGCGGCGCTGCGACCCATCATCGGCGCGGCCAAGGTCGGGCGCTTCCTGAACGGCGTTCTCATCGGACGGCCCGGGCGACGAACGCAGCCACTGACGGTGAACGGTGACCTCGCGATCGGCATCTACGACGACGGTGACCTCAGTGGCGTCATCAGCCTGACGCTCGACGCCGGCCGCATCAGCCGCATCGACATGATCCGCAGCCCGGCCAAGCTGCCTCGCGCAGCCCAGGTCTGAGTCTTGCTCACGGCCGGAGGATGAGACCCTCTACCGATGCAGGTCTTGAGCGGTAAAGGTGCGTTGGTCACTGGGGGGTCGCGCGGCATCGGGCGCGCGATCGTGGAACGGCTCGCGCGCGACGGGGCCACGGTGACGTTCAGCTATCAGCGCGACGCCGAGGCCGCCGAGGCCGTGGTGGCGGGCGTCGCGGCGAACGGCGGTTCGGCCTTCGCGGTGCGCAGCGACCTGGCCGTCGGGTCGCAGATCACCGAGCTCTTCGACGCCGCCCAGCGCAACGCCGCGACGCTGGATGTCGTCGTCAACAACGCCGCGCTCGGCGCCGCCGAGCTGATGAAGCCGATCGCCGAGACCTCCGACGAGCTCTACGACACGATGATGGACGTCAATGCCAAGGGCACCTTTCGCTCGATCCGCGAAGCGGCCCGACGCCTCGCGGACGACGGGCGGATCATCAACATCTCCTCCTTGAGCACCGTGAACCGGGTCGCGGGCGTGAGCCTGTACGCGGCCAGCAAGGCCGTACTCGAGCAGCTCACGGCCGTCGCCGCGTACGAGTTGGGGCCGCGCGGCATCACGGTGAACGCCGTCGCTCCCGGCGCAACGGACACCGACATGTTGCGTTCTGCCTTCGGCGAGGAGATCCTGGCCGGTATCGCCGCCTCCAGCCCGCTGGGCCGCCTGGGTACCCCGGCGGAGGTCGCAGATGTGGTCGCCTTCCTGGCCGGCCCGGACGGGCGCTGGGTGACCGGGCAGATCCTGCAGGCCTCCGGCCAGCCCGCCTGAAGAGTTCGCGAGCCGACTTCCTTCACGCACCGTTGGGGCGTCCGGAACCGGGCGAGGATAAGGGGCTGAGGATCCGGGCGGCCCGCGGGTCGGGGCGGTGATAAGTGCGCCACAAAACCCTTGGCTCGCCGTCGCAGCGGGCAGCTGCCTTCGTAGGCTTTCCCGGTCGTTGATCGTCGAGCAGAGGATAAAAGCGTGGCAACTGAGTGGGGACCCCTTCAAGGACTCGCCGGCGAGTGGCAGGGCGAGGGTGGCGTCGACGCGGCGTACTCCCACTCCAAGCAGCTGGTCATCGACACGCCCTACCTGGAGAAGGTCACGCTGAAGCCGTTCGGACCGGTGGAGAACGGCAGCCAGGTGCTTTTCGGCCTCGACTACAAGACCGCCATGTGGCGCGACGACGAAGAGAACCCGTTCCACACCGAGGTCGGCTATTGGCTGTGGGACGCGGCGGCTGGTGAGATCGTGCGCGGCTTCGTGGTTCCGCGCGGCATCACTGTCCTGGCCGGCGGCACCGCGTCCGACGACGCGACGAGCTTCGTGCTGAAGGCCGCCCAGGGCGAGCCGCAGTACAACATCGGCGAGAACCGCTACCTGGCCAAGCAGGCGAGCACCCTGAGCTACGAGGTCACCATCACGGTCAATGACGACGACACCTGGTCCTACGACGAGACCACGATGTTGCGCATGACCGAGTTCGGCGAACCGTTCGCCCACACCGACCGCAACACCCTGCACCGCGTCGGCTAGGTCCGACCACTCGCCTGACCACTTTGCGCATCGGGTCCGTCCACGGTCACACCGGTTGCGCAGTGACGACGATGTTGTCCTCGTAAGAACCGGTAGCCCGATCGAATGCCCCACCGCAGGTGGCGAGCACCAACCGCGGCGGACCACTCTGATCGAAGATCGCAGCCAGCGGGACGACTGTCTTGGCAAACTCCTCCCGGGCGATGACCCGGTAGACGTGGGACTGGCCGTCGGCCGTCGTGATCGTGATCGCAGCGCTGTCGGCGATGGTCCGCAGCGTGAAGAAGGCACCCGCTCCGGACTTGGCCGAATCGACGTGTCCGACCATGACCGTCGAGCCGGCGCTCGCGCCCGGTGTCGACCCCCACTGGTACCACCCGATCGTTCGGATGTCCTCAGGGATCGCCATCTCACCGGTGGCGTCGACTCCCTCGGGTGTCACCGGCGCATTGACGTTCAACGTCGGGATACTGATCCGGACCGGAGCGGGCAGCGAGGACGGGGACAGCGGATTGCCGCCTGGGCCGGACACCGGCACCGGCGACTCCGTTGCCGTCGGACTCGCGTCGGATCGTGAGTCGGTGTCCGACGGCCCGGGAATCGGCGCGGACGTGACCGGCCGCGCGAGTTGGGCGACCGTGCCGGGGCGAAGTTGTTTCGTACCCGTGGGGTGGTCGAGAATCGACCACCCCACGGGGACGCCCACCGCGAGCAGTACTCCGAACGCGGCTATCAATACCGACCAGCGCAGGCGCACGTTCAGCGCCGTGCGAGCACTGCCCGCAGGCTCGTGGCGCCGCCGCCGACAGCCAGCAGAGCACCCAGTGCGGCCAAGACCCAGACCCAGGCCGGCGTCGGATTCTGCGGCGCGGCGAGGCCACCGCTGCCGGCTGGCATTCCGGTCGGCGATCCGCCCAGGCCGGTCATGGTCTGCACGACCAGGCTGAGAGTCTTGTCGGTCGCCGAGCCGATTGCGTAGACGATCGTCTCGCTGCCCGCGGCCAGGTTCAGGGTCGCCGGGCCGATGACCACGGTCGAGGTACCCGCCAGCACGACGTCGGCTGAGATCGATCCGGCTGCGAGGTCAGCCTGGGCCTGGTTCGGGTTCGTCAGTCCCGGAAACGCGACGGCGCCGTTGGCCCGCACGTCGACCGCCGGAGCGGCGGCGGTGTGCCGGACGACCAGCCGGGCCTTGCCGGCGGCGATGGACGAGGTGTCGTTGACGAAGGGAGTCAGCACCGGCTTGCCCGCCGCGTCCAGGTGCGCAACGAGCGTGACGTTCTGGCCCGCCGTCACCGCCGCCGTCGCCTGGATGACCGGAGTTCCCGTTCCGGCGGTGTCCGCGGCCGGGTAGATCTTCACGTCATAGGATCCGGCGGCCAACTGCAGCGGCCCGGCGATCGTTCCGGGCTGGAAGTTCGGCACCGTCGACTTGCCGTTGACGAAGACATTCACCGGCGTGCCCGGGATGCCGTGCACGACCGTGACGGTCGCGGTCGAGGCGGCTTGACTCGACGAGCTTGTCATCACCATTGCGGTGACCGCGGCGAAGGCCGCGATGAGTAGCGCGATGATTCTCTTCACGATGTGTACTCCCGGATTCGTAAGGGGAGCAGCTCCTGCCGCTCACCTCCTTTACGACCGCGCGCGCATCGGCGGATGCAGCTGAGCGCTACTGGGTCAGCGGTCCCTGGAGCACGCTTTGCTGGTGAACCACCGTGCTGCCGCCATAGTCCTGGGCCGAGACGTCCACGACGTCATAGGAACGCAGATCAATGCTTCCCGCGATCGTGAACGTCCCGCTGCCGTCATCGGCCAACGCACCTACGGGTTGCATTCCACCGTTGGCAGGGTTGTAGAGCCAGACCTCGTAGTAGCCCTGACGCAGCGGCAGCCCATCACTGGTGATGGTGAGCTGGCGGCCCTGATCCGTCGAGTGAACGGTGGCCTTGCCCGTGACGTTCGCGGGGCCGCCCGCCTGCGGGGACAGCACCGCGTGCGATGCGGCCGCCGGTTGGCCGGTGTGCCCGTGGCGCCCCAGCAGGAAGCCACCGGCACCAGCGACGGCCAGCAGGACCACGGCTGCCGCCGCGACCAGGTTGTAACGCCACCGGCGCCCGCGCTGCACTACAGCGCGCGGCGAGGAATCGCGATGCGCGGCCAGGCCCAACTCACCTGTGATGCCGGACCAGACCGAGGGTGGCGGGACCGCGTCACCGTTCTCGTCGCCCTCCCGTAGGACGGCCACGGTGTGCGCGAGCCCATCGAGCTCGCGCTGGCATTGTGGGCACGCACTCTGGTGGGTCGCGAAATCCGGGTCGACCACCTCGCCCAGCGCCAGCAGAGTGAGGTTGTCCAGCCGGTCCAACTCGAAGCGTGGGTCGTGGGGGTCGCGCTGATCACTGTGGGGTGAGGACACCGTCCACCTCCCATCGGCGTCGCAGCTGCAAAAGGCCCCGTCGCAGGTTGCTCTTGACGGTCCCGAGCGGAATGCCGGTGAGCGCCGAGATCTGGCTGTGGGTCAGGTCGTCGAAGAAGGCCAACTCCAGAACGCGACGTTGCGCGTCAGGAAGCTGGCCCAGCTCGTCCGCTATCACGATTCGCTCGACTATATGGTCCGGCGGGGGGGATGTTGCGCCGACCTCATGGAGCGTTTCAGCGGCGAGCTGGGCCAGGCGTTCGCGCCCGAGGGAACGAAGGCGGTCGATCGCCCGGCGCCGGACGATTCCCACCAACCATGACCCCAGCGGGCCGGCCTCCGGCTGGTAGGTGGACCGCCCCTGCCAGGCCGAGACGAAGGTCGACTGGGTGACCTCTTCGGCGTCGCTGCGACTCGGCAGCGACGCGAGGGCGATTCGATAGACCATTGCTCCGTACCTGTCGTAGGCCAGGCGCAAGGCCCGCTCATCGCCGTCGCGGAACGCAGCCGCCAGCTCGGCGTCAGCGTCCGGCTCGTCCACGGTCCCCCTCGGGTTGTCACTGGGTAGTACGACGTCAACTCCTCAATCGGATGCATCCGGCGACGTCTTTCTCGTCGTAACCCGTCGTGGGCCCAACTCCAGGCCCACCGACAGACAGGACGAGACATGAGGCTGCACAGGATCAAGGCTCGAGTCGTGGTCGCGCTGAGCGGACTACTGCTGCTCGCAACGGTGGCCGCGGCCGCCCCGGCATCGGCAAACCCCAGTAGCACTACAGCTTCCCTGCGCGGGACAACCACCGTGACAACCGCGCCCGGCATCGCCGCTGCGCTACTCAAGGGCGGCGTGCTGCCGCTCCCGGTGCCCGGCACGGGCTTCGGCCTAGGGCTGCTCGGCGGGCTTAGCGCCACCTACCGCTTCCCGATCACCGGCGGTGACCCGAACCTGACTGGGCCGAGCGGGGACATCCTGCATTCCGGAGGCATCTACTTCCTCGGTCGCGGCAAGCAGCTAGAGATCGGAAAGTTCGACATCGACCTGGCCGCGGGCAAGATCTACGCCACCCAGGTGAACTTCGCGGCCGGTCGCATTCCCGTGCTCGATCTCGACCTCACCGGTCTCAAGGTCACCACGCCCGCCGGCTCCACGGTGCTCTCCGGAATCTCGGTCAAACTCGACCCGGCCGCCGCCGGCGCCCTCAACAGCACGTTCGGCTTGGCACTGCCCACTGACGGCAGCCTCGTCTTCGGCAGCGCAATGGTCAGCCTCAGAGGATGACCTGACCGGTTGGGGCGGGCCGCTCGGCAGCGGCCCGCTCGGACGTAAACCTTCTCGTTGACTTGAAGTACTCGAAGTTTTTACAGTGGGTGGAGTGAGCTCACCGGCAACGAAACACAGCTACTCCATCCGCGAGGTCGCCGTGCTGACCGGCTTGCCGGCCAGCACGCTTCGCTACTACGAGACGATCGGCGTCATCACCCCGATCTCGCGCGGGGCGACGAGCAGGCATCGGTCCTACAGCGAGGAGGATCTGAATCTGCTGACCGGCGTGGCGTGTCTGAACGCGACGGGCCTGTCACTGGAGGACATGAAGCACTACGTGGCGAACAACGCGCTGGGTCCGGCGAAGGCGGCCGACCAGGTCGAGCTACTCACGGCACACCGCGAGCGACTCGCAGTAGAAGCAGAGCGCATCGCCCTGCGCCGCCGGTACTTGGGAATCAAGATCGACTACTGGCGCGCGGTCGGTGCCGGCGACGACGCCCGCGCTGAGGCGTTGGTGGCCGAGGGCCTGAGCCTGGTCAAGCAACTCAAGGCTACGAAGCGTCCGGACTAGGCGATCAAGGAGACGACCATGTCAGGTACTCAAAGACGCGTATGGCTGATCACCGGCGCCGGCCGCGGCATGGGGACCGACATCGCGATGGCGGCGCTCGCGGCAGGTCATGCCGTCGTTGCCACCGGCCGCAACCCTGAGCGGGTTGCTGCGGCCCTGGCTGAACACGAGAACCTTGCGGTCGTAAAGCTCGACGTCACCAGCGTTGAAGATGCGCGGGCGGCCGCCCGAGCCGCCATCGACCGCTTCGGCCGGATCGACGTGCTCGTCAACAACGCCGGCAACTTCTATGCCGGATTCTTCGAGGAGATCACCCCCGATGACTTCCGCGCGCAGGTCGAGACAAACCTGTTCGGACCGTTGAACGTCGCCCGGGCGGTGCTGCCGTTCATGCGCGAGCAACGATCGGGCCTGGTCGTCGCGATCTCGTCGACCGGCGGCATCATCGGGCAGGAGTTCTGCACGGCCTACTCGGCGGCCAAGTTCGGCATCGAGGGCTGGATCGAGTCGCTCGCCCCCGAGGTCGCGCCGTTCGGTATCCGAACGATGGTGGTCGAACCCGGCTTCTTCCGGACCGATCTGCTGACCAACGAGTCGGCCACGTACGCGGAGCCGTCCATCGAGGACTATGCCGAGCGAACGAGGCAGACGGTCAGCAACTGGAAGAGCATGGATGGCAAGCAGGGCGGCGATCCGGCCAAGCTGGCCGCGGCCCTCGTCGAGCTGGGCGGCCGGGACGAACCCCCGGTTCGTTGGGTCGCCGGCGCTGATGCCGTCGAGGCGGTGGAGCACAAGGGGAAGGAGCTGATCGCGCAGGCCGATGCCTACCGCGAGCTCTCCTCTTCGCTGGCCCACGAGGACTGAACCGCGCAAGTCCAACGGGGAGGACTGAGCCCGCTCACAATTTCGACCGTTCGGGTCTGGTGGGCGCTACTGGGATCGAACCAGTGACCGCTCGGGTGTAAACCGAGTGCTCTCCCGCTGAGCTAAGCGCCCCGACCGGGCCGCGGCCAGCGTACCGGGGCCGCTACGAGCCGAGCAGGGCTTTAAGCGCGGCGCGCCAGCCGTCGGGGTCGCGGCCTTCGCCGGGCCCGTTGTGCTCGACATAGCGGATCACGCCGTCGATATCGATCAGGAACGTTCCGCGGTCGGCCATACCGCCGGCCTCGTTGAAGACGCCGTAGGCCTGCGCCACCGCGCCGTGGGGCCAGAAGTCGGACAGCAGCGGGAAGTCATAGCCCTCCTGATCGGCGAAGACCCGGTGGGTGTACGGCGAGTCGACGCTGATGGTCAGCACCTGCACCGCCGGATTCTGGAACGTCGACAGGTCATCGCGCAGCGCGCAGAGTTCGCCGGTACAGGTGCCGGTGAAGGCGAACGGGTAGAAGATCACCAGGACCGCCTGCTTGCCCCGGTAGGACGAGAGCGTGATCTCTTCGCGATTCTGATCGCGCAGGGTGAAGTCGGGTGCGGTCGTGCCAACAGCGAGGGTCATCGTTTCTCCGGTCGGGATTTGCGGGATACGAGCCGGGCTCCGGCCCAGTCCGTCGAGGGGGTGGCCAGCGAGGTCTGCGACAGGCCCGCCGTGGGTGCGGCCTCCGCGATGTCGGACGGTTCGACGTAACCGTCGCGCCCGCGTTTGGGGGTCAGCAGCCAGATGAAGCCGTTGTCGGCCAGCGGGGCGATCGCGTCGACGAGGACGTCCACGAGGTCACCGTCGTACTCGCGGTACCAGAGCAATACGCAGTCGACGACCTCATCGGAGTCCTCGTCCACCATTTCATCGCCGATGACCTCTTCGATCGCCAGCCGCAAATCGTCATCGACGTCGTCGTCGTAACCAAGTTCCTGCACCACCATGCCGGCCGAGATGCCCATGCGTTCGGCGACACCGGGACTGCTCGTGCTCACCGTGCGTACTCCCCGTCCTTTTGTACTCGATTGCCGTCCATCCTCAGACCCTAGCGACTCCGGCGACTCGCCGGGGGGACTGTCGCCATTGATTCGTGACGGAGGACACTGGCCAGGTGACTATTGATCGAACCAGCATCATCACCGATGGTCTACCGAGTCAGCTGCCCGACATCGACCCCGAGGAAACCCGCGAGTGGATCGAGTCGTTCGACGCCGCGATTGACTCCGACGGCCGGCAACGCGCGCGTTTCCTGATCTTGAAGCTGCTCGAGCGCGCCCGCGAGCGCCAGGTCGGCGTGCCCCCGCTGCGCAGCACCGACTACATCAACACGATTCCGCCCGAGCGGGAGCCCTGGTTCCCCGGCGACACCGACATCGAGCAGCGCATCCGCGCCTACATCCGCTGGAACGCCGCGATCATGGTGTCCCGGGCGAACAAGACGGTCGGCGTCGGCGGGCACATCGCCACCTACGCCAGCGCGGCCTCGCTGTACGAAGTCGGCTTCAACCACTTCTTCCGGGGCAAGGATCACGCCACCGGCATGGGCGATCACGTCTATTTCCAGGGCCACGCCGCCCCGGGCATCTACGCCCGGGCCTTCCTCGAGGGCCGGCTCAGCGAGCACCACCTCAACGGCTTCCGGCAGGAGAAGTCGGCCGCGCCCTACGGCCTGTCCTCCTATCCGCATCCGCGGCTGATGCCCGACTTCTGGGAGTTCCCGACCGTGTCGATGGGCCTGGGCCCGATCGGCGCGATCTATCAGGCCCGCTTCAACCGCTACCTCGAGGCCCGCGGGCTGGCCGATACGTCCAACTCGCACGTCTGGGCCTTCCTGGGTGACGGCGAGATGGACGAGGTCGAGTCGCTCGGGGCGATCGGCCTGGCCGCCCGCGAGGAACTCGACAACCTGACCTTCGTGATCAACTGCAACCTGCAGCGCCTGGACGGGCCGGTACGCGGCAACGGCAAGATCATCCAGGAGCTCGAGTCCCACTTCCGCGGCGCCGGGTGGAACGTCATCAAGGTCATCTGGGGCAAGGACTGGGACCCGCTGCTGGCCCGCGACGGCGACGGCGTCCTGGTCAACAAGATGAACAGCACCCCCGACGGGCAGTTCCAGACCTACACCGTCGAGAGCGGGGCATATATCCGCGAGAACTTCTTCGGCGGCGACCCGCGCCTGCGCAAGATGGTCGAGGACCTCACCGATGATGATTTGCGCCGCCTGAGCCGCGGCGGCCATGACTACCGCAAGGTCTATGCCGCCTTCCAGTCCGCGCGTGCCCACGTCGGCCAGCCAACGGTGATCCTCGCCCACACGATCAAGGGCTGGACGCTGGAATCCTTCGAGGGTCGCAACGCCACCCACCAGATGAAGAAGCTGACCAAGGCCGACCTGAAGGCCTTCCGCGACCGGCTCTACCTGCCGATCTCGGACGAGGCGCTGGACGCCGACCTGCCGCCCTACTACCACCCGGGCGAGAAGTCCGACGAGATCCAGTACATGAAGGAGCGCCGCAACGCCCTCGGCGGCTACCTGCCCAAGCGCGTCGACCGGTCCAAGCCGCTGACCCTGCCGGGCGAGGCGGCCTACGCCGAGTTGCGGGCCGGCTCGGGCAAGCAGCAGGTGGCCACGACCATGGCCACCGTGCGGCTGTTCAAGGACCTGATGAAGGACAAGGAGATCGGCAAGTACTTCGTACCGATCATCCCCGACGAGGCCCGCACCTTCGGCCTGGACGCGATCTTCCCGACCGCCAAGATCTATTCACCCCACGGGCAGGAGTACGAGGCGGTCGACCGCGAGCTGCTGCTCTCCTACAAGGAGTCGACCACCGGGCAGATCCTGCACGAGGGCATCAGCGAGGCCGGGTCGGTGGCCTCGCTGATCGCGGCCGGCACGTCGTATGCGACCCATGCCCGGCCGATGATCCCGTTCTACATCTTCTATTCGATGTTCGGCTTCCAGCGCACCGGCGACCAGTTCTGGCAGTTCGCCGACCAGCTCGGGCGCGGCTTCGTGCTCGGCGCCACGGCCGGGCGCACCACGCTGACCGGTGAGGGGCTGCAGCACGCCGACGGGCACTCGCAGCTGCTGGCCTCGACCAACGCCGCCGTCGTCGCCTACGACCCGGCCTTCTCCTTCGAGATCGCCCACATCGTGCGCGACGGGCTGCGCCGCATGTACGGCCCGAACGCCGAGAACGTCTTCTACTACATGACGATCTACAACGAGCCGATCTCGCAGCCGGCCGAGCCCGAGGGCCTGGACGTCGAGGGGCTGCTGCGCGGCATCTACCGCTTCGCTGCGGCGCCCGTGACGGCCGACAGCACCCGTCCACGCGCCCAGCTGCTGGCTTCGGGCGTGGCCCTGCCGTGGGCGTTGGAGGCCCAGCGGCTGCTGGACGAGGAATGGGGCGTGGACGCCGACGTCTGGTCGGTGACGTCCTGGAACGAGCTGCGCCGCGACGCCGTCGAGTGCGAGGAGGCCAACCTGGTCAACCCGTCGAACTCGCCGCGGGTGCCGCACGTGACGTCGCAGCTGGCCGAGGCGCCCGGCCCGGTCGTCGCCGTCTCGGACTGGATGCGGGGCGTCCCCGATCAGATCGCCCGCTGGGTTCCGGGCGACTACACCTCGCTCGGGGCAGAGGGCTTCGGCTTTGCCGACACCCGCGGCGCGGCCCGGCGCTACTTCCACATCGACGCGCAGTCGATCGTCGTCGCGGTGCTGGCCCAGCTGGCCCAGCGCGGTGAGGTCAAGCCCGAGGCGCAGCGTCTGGCCATCGAGCGGTATCAGCTCAATGACGTGCGGGCCGCCGGCGTCGGCATCGTCGGCGGCGACGCCTGATCCTGGCCGATCAGCTCTAGCCGACGGCGTCGGCGTGCATCTCCCAGACCAGGACCTCGGCCGGTCCCAGGGCCGTGACCCGAGGACCGTCGCTGGCGGTGATGCGCGCCGTGTCCCCGGCGCTCATTACCCCCACACCCTCCAGGTCCACCACACCCTGGGCCACGAAGAGGTGGACGAACGGCGCCGCGGGCAGGCTCACCGATCGACCGTTGACCAAGCCGCGCGGCGTAGAGCCCGGCCGCGCGCTGACTGATCCGGATCGCGGTGTCGTTGCGGTGCTTGGCCAGCCCGGAAGCCACCGGCACCAGACCCCCGCCGGCCAGCGCCTCGCCGACGTCGAGCTGCTCGTAGCCCGGCGCGATCCCCCGCTCGTCGGGCAGTACCCACATCTGCACGAAGTGCACCGGACGGTCCACCCCGGCGGCGTCGTTCTTCTCCGAGTGCAGGATGCCGGTGCCGGCGCTCATGCGCTGGGCCAGACCGGGGTACAGCAGCCCGTGATGGCCTTCGGAGTCCTGATGCACGAGCGAGCCGTCGAGCACCCAGGTGACGATCTCCATGTCGCGGTGCGGATGCGTCTCGAAGCCGCTGCCCGCGGCGACCGTGTCGTCGTTGTTCACCAGCAGCAGGCCGTGGTGGGTGTTGCCCCGCTCGTAGGAGGAACCGAAGGAGAAGGAGTGCTTGGAGTCCAGCCAGGCGATCTTGGTCCGCAGGCGATCCTCGGCGAGGCGGACATCAGTGTTCATGCCCGGCTCAACCCGACTCACCGGCCGGGCTATTCCGTCCAGGCGGGTGGACGAGCGCGGTGGTCGCCGGTCCAGGCCAGCAGGTCCTCGCGGGCCCAGGAGTTGACGATCGACTCGATCGGGACGGCACACGCGGGCCGCGCGCTCGGCGCCATAGGCCAGCCAGGCCAGCTGACCCGGCGCATGCGCATCGGTGTCGATCGAGACCAGGCAGCCGGCCTCGATGGCCAGGCGCAATAACCGCTTGGGCGGATCGAGGCGCTCGGGGCGCGAGTTGATCTCGACGGCGACCCCGAACTGGGCGCAGGCGGCGAAGATCAATTCGGCGTCGAACTCCGACTCGGGCCGGTGCCGCTTGCCGGTCACCATCCGCCCGGTGCAGTGGCCAAGGACGTCCAGGTGCGGGTTGGCGATCGCGGTGATCATGCGCGGGGTCATCTGCTCGCTGGGCATCCGCAGCTTGCTGTGCACGCTGCCGACGACCAGATCCAGCCGGGCCAGCAACGCCTCGTGCTGATCGAGCGCGCCCTCGTCGAGGATGTCGACCTCGATGCCGGTCAGGATCCGGAACGGGGCCAGGTCGACGTTGAGTTCGGCAACGACGTCCAGCTGCTGTTCCAGGCGCTCGGCCGACAGCCCGTTGGCTACCGTGAGACGCGGCGAATGATCGGTAAGCACGAGATAGTCGTGGCCGAGCTCGCGGGCCGTCTGCGCCATCTCCTCAATCGGCGAGCCACCGTCGGACCAGTCCGAATGGCTGTGGCAGTCCCCGCGCAGGGCGTTCAGGATGGCCTGGGCGCCCGCCTCGATAGGGTCGTCGCTGTCGGCCCACGGCTGGAACTGCACCGCCTCCAGGCGCCTTAGATAGACCGGCTCGACCCCGAGCAGCGACTCCTCGATGCACCGTGCGGTGACCTCGCCCACCCCGTCCAGCTCCCGCAGGGTGCCCGCGGCCGCCCGCCGGTCGAGATCGGCGGCCCCGGCCGCACTCGCCGCGGCACGGCGGAACGCGCGCACCCGGTAGGTCGGCTCGTGGGCACGCTCGAGCAGATAGGCGATCCGCCGGAGATCGGCGACCGGATCGCGCGGTGTCGTCATCGCGACCACCGTAGCCACTCACGTGGCAGGCTGGTGGCCTGATGAGCACCGACGATCTCGAACGTCATGCGGACACGATCCGCCGGGTCGAACAGGCTGCGGGGGTCATCGTCGGGCAGAGCATCGCGCGCATGGACAAGGAACTGAGCTGGTTCCGCGAGCTGCCACCCGAGCAGCGCTCCTGGGTCGGCCTGGTCGCCCAGGCCGGCATCGCCTCGTTCGTGGCCTGGCTGCGCGCCCCCGACGAGGAGCTGACCGGCGAGGTCTTTCGGGCCGCGCCGCGCGAGCTGGCCCGTTCGGTCAGCCTGCAACAGACGGTCGAGCTGGTGCAGATGACAATCGTGGTGACCGAGGAGGAACTGCCCCGCATCACCGATGACCCCGACCGTTGGCTGGCCCACGAGCTGCTGCGCTTCAGCCGGGAGATCGCCTTCGCCGCGGCCCGGGCCTACGCCGGCGTCGCCGAGACCCGCGGGGCGTGGGATGTGCGGCTCGAAGCGCTCGTCGTCGACGGCCTGGTGCGCGGCGGCGACTCGCCCCTGTCCCAGATCGCGGCGCTGGGCTGGCGCAGCAGCGGTCCGGTCACCGCCATCGCCGGTTCGGTGCCCGAGGGCGGCGAGTTCGACGTGCTGACCGAACTGCACCGGGCCGCTCGCGCGATCGACTGCGATCTCGCGGCGGCGGTGCACGGCACCCGGTTGCTCGCCGTGGTGGCCGGTCCGGCCGAGCTGGCCACGATCACCAAGGCCCTGCTGCCGCACTTCGCCACCGGCCCGGTCGTGGTCGGCCCGCAGGCCGGCGACCTGAGCCAGGCCAGCGCGGTCACCCACGCGGCGTTGTCGGGCCTGCGCGCGGCACCGGGCTGGCCGTCCGCGCCGCGCCCGGTGGCCGCCGACCGGCTGCTGCCCGAGCGCATCCTGCTGGGCGAGGACGCCGCTCGCGAGGAGCTGCTGACGACGGTGTACCGGCCACTGACCGATGCCGATGCCGTGCTGCTGCAGACGCTGCGCGCGTTCCTTGACGCCGGCGGGGCGCTGGAAGCCAGTGCCCGTGCGCTGTTCGTGCACGCCAACACCGTGCGGTACCGACTACGCCGGATCGCCGAGATCAGCGGGGAATCGCCGACCGATCCCCGGGGGGCGTACACCCTGCGGCTGGCCCTGACGATCGGCACGCTCGACGATCTTGGCTGACTCCTCCAGCAAAAGCCGTGCTGACCTGAGCCCGGCCCGGCCAAAGTTGTGGGAATCCTCCAACCGGCCCGCGAGTAAGCTGTGGGTGTCGCGCTCGCCCTCCGGGGCCCTGATGGCGCATTGTTAGACCCGTGATCGCCGTCCTCGCGCCCGGGCAGGGCGCCCAGACCCCCGGCATGTTGGCCCCGTGGCTCGAACTTCCGGGTGTGCCCGAACAGCTCGCCCAGCTCTCCGACGCTGCCGGGCTCGACCTGGCCCGACTCGGCACCACCGCCGACGCCGAACAGATCAAGGACACCGCCGTAACCCAGCCCCTGCTGGTCGCGGCCGGCATCATCGCCGCCGATCAGCTGCAGCTGCCGCCGCGACTGGTCGTCGGCGGTCACTCGATCGGTGAGGTCACCGCCGCCTACGTGTGCGGGGCGCTCACCGCCACCGACGCCGTTGCCCTGGCCGCCCAGCGGGGGGCCCAGATGGCCGCGGCCTGCGCGCTCACGCCGACCGGCATGTCGGCCGTCCTCGGTGGGGATCCGAACGAGGTGCTGGACGCCATCGCCGCCGCCGGCCTCACCCCGGCCAACCGCAACGCGGCCGGGCAGATCGTCGCGGCCGGAGCGCTCGAGGCACTCGCCGCCCTGGCCGCTGCCCCACCGGCGGGCGCCCGGGTGCGGCCCCTCGCCGTGGCCGGCGCCTTCCATACCGCCTACATGGCCACGGCCGAAGCCGCGCTGGCCCGCTATGCCGCGGCGCTGCCGTTCAGCGACCCCCGTCCGGTCCTGATCAGCAACCGCGACGGGTCGGCGGTGACCACCGGTACCGAATTGCTTGCGCGGCTGGTCGCCCAGGTGACCCGCCCAGTGCGCTGGGATCTGTGCCAGCAAGCGCTCGCCGAGCGGGGCGTCAGCGCCGTCATCGAGCTGGCACCCGGCGGCACGCTAACAGGCTTAGCCAAGCGCGAGTTGCCGGGCGTCCGGCTGGTCGCGATCAAGACTCCCGAGGACGTCGCGACCGCGAACACGCTCATCGCCGAAGCCGCCGAAGCCGCAGGTAGTGGCGATATAGTCGCGGCTGGTCGGCTGGGCGGCCGCCCGGCCGAGGAGAGCTGACATGAGCCTGATCGCTGCGAGCACTGGTCTACCGCATGGCACCCGGATCGCCGGTGTCGGTCACTACCGCCCGGTCAACGTCGTGACCAATGCCGACCTGGTCGCGCGCGGCGTCGACACCAACGACGAGTGGATCCAGAGCCGGGTCGGGATCGCCGAGCGCCACTACGCCGCGGCCGACGAGACGGTCGTCGACATGGCCATGGCCGCCGGGCAGGCCGCCATCGAGCACAGCGGGGTGCCGCGCGAACAGATCGACCTCGTGGTCGTCGCGACCTGCACGATGCCGACCCCGGTGCCGGCGGCCGCTCCGCAACTGGCCTTCCGCCTGGGCATCGACTCCCCCGGGGCCTTCGACGTCAACTCCGGCTGTTCGGGCTTCGTCTACGCCCTCAACGTCGCGTCGGCGGCCGTGCTGGCCGGCCAGGCCCGCCACGCGCTGGTGGTGGCCGCTGAACGCTTCTCAGGCTGGCTGGACTACAGCGACCGCACGACCTGCATCATCCTCGGCGACGGAGCCGGCGCAGTAGTCGTCGGCCCGCACGACGAGGTGGGCATCGGGCCGGTGGTCTGGGGCAGCAACGGAGAGATGTTCGACGCGATTGCCATCGACGAGCAGACCCACACGTTTCGCCAGGAGGGTCAGTCCATCTACCGCTGGGCCACCTCGAACATGGCCCCGATCGCCCTCGCCGCCTGCGAGAAGGCCGGCGTCAAGCCCGAGCAGCTGGCCGCGTTCGTCCCGCATCAGGCCAATCTGCGCATCATCGACGCGATCGCCAAGCGCCTCGACTCCCCGAACATGGTCGTCGCGCGCGACATCGTGACCTCGGGCAACACCTCGGCGGCCACGATCCCGCTCGCGTTCTCGCGGCTGGTCGAGGCGGGCGAGATACCCTCCGGAGCCCCAGTGCTGCTGCTGGGGTTCGGCTCGGGACTCAGCTATGCCGGCCAGGTCGTGCTGGCGCCCTAGCCAGACCCGCTCCACCCGCGAGTCGGCCGACCGGCCGGACGCGTTCATCACCTGAAGGGAACCCACCGTGGCCGCAAGCACCGACGAGATCCGCGCCGGACTCGCCGAGATCCTCAACGAGGTCGCCGACGTCGACCCCGCCGACGTGACCGACGAGAAGTCGTTCATCGACGACCTGGACGTCGACTCGCTGTCGATGGTCGAGGTCGCGATGGCCGCCGAGGAGAAGTTCGGCGTGACCATCCCGGACGAAGAGCTGCCCAAGCTCAAGACCGTGGGCGACGCCGTCACCTACATCGC
Source organism: uncultured Actinomycetes bacterium (assembly GCA_963828015.1). GTDB lineage: Bacteria > Actinomycetota > Actinomycetes > Mycobacteriales > Jatrophihabitantaceae > CAVPUA01. Next base: position 1,085,124 of record CAWHCD010000004.1, on the reverse strand, counting down.
CTCGAACTAGTTAGGCAGCTGCGCACATGTCCGACAACGACGTCGTCGTCACCGGGCTCGGAGCCACGACGCCCCTCGGTGGCGACGTCGAGTCGTTCTGGGCCGGCCTGCTCGCAGGCCGGTCCGGCATCGCCGCCCTGACCCAGGAGTGGGCGCCCGACATCTCCGTCCGGATCGCCGGCCAGATGGCCGTCGATCCGGCCGAGGTGCTGCCCCGCAAGCTGGCTCGCCGCCTGGACCGTAGCGAGCAGGCCGCCCTGGTAGCCGGTGCCCAGGCCTGGGCCGACGCCGGGTTCGCCGGGCGCTCCGACGAGATCGGCCTTGACCCCATCCGGGTCGCGGTGGTGTTCGGAACCGGCGTCGGCGGGGTCACCAGCCTGATCGAGCAGCACGACATCATGCTGGCCAAGGGCGCGCGGGGCGTCTCGCCGCTGCTGATCCCGATGAACATGCCCAACGGCCCGGCCGCCTACGTCGGACTGGAGATCGGCGCGCGCGCCGGCGTCCACACCCCGGTCAGCGCCTGCGCGTCCGGCGCCGAGGCCATCGCCTACGGCCTGGACCTGATCCACCTCGACCGGGCCGACATCGTGCTGGTCGGCGGCACCGAGGCCTGCGTCCACCCGCTGACGATCTCCGGCTTCGCCCAGATGCGGGCGATGTCGACCCGCAACGACGACCCGCAGCGGCGCCTCGCGTCCCTTCGACAAGGGACGCGACGGATTCGTGCTCGGCGAGGGCGCGGGCGCTTTGGTGATCGAGCGCCGCTCCTCGGCGCGGGCGCGCGGACGCACCCCGTACGCGGTGCTGGCCGGCGCCGGCGTCACCGCTGACTCCTACGACATCGTCGCCCCGGACCCGGAGGGCAACGGCCAGCGGCGGGCGGCCAAGGCGGCCATCCACCGCGCTCGGGCATCGACCCGGCCGAGATCGTGCACGTCAACGCGCACGCCACGTCCACGCCGGCCGGTGACGGCGCTGAGGCGAAGTGGATCGCCGAGCTGCTCGGCGAGCAGACGGTGGTCACGGCCACCAAGTCGATGACCGGACATCTGCTCGGCGCGGCGGGCGCGATCGAGGCGATCGCCACCGTGCTGTCGGTGCAGAACGACATCGTGCCGCCGACGATCAACCTGGAGAACCCGGATGATCTCGTGCGCGTCGACGTGCCGCGCGAGGCTCGCCGCATGTCGATCCCGGCGGCCCTGAACGACTCGTTCGGCTTCGGCGGGCACAACGTCTCGCTGCTGTTCCCCAAGGTCTGATCACGCAGTAGGTCGGCGACTGAGGAGCCGGACGGGCAGTCGGCGCGGCGTTTCGCGTCCGTGCGGCTCATCGGTCGAACCGAATCGACCCGCTGCTAGACGACCTGGTGCAGCAGCGTGACGGCGGCCCCGTCGCCGGCGTGCCGGTAGGGCTCCAGTTCGACGTCCCAGGCCGTGCCCAGCAGCTCGGCCATGCCGTGGCGCATCTCATCGACGCTGCGCGCGCGTTCGAGCAAGCCGCGCAGCCGCTCCTCGCCGACGACGACATCGCCGTTGGCCGAGACCATGCTGCGGTGGAAGCCGCGACCGGGCACGTAGGCCAGCCGCTCGCCGTCGCTGCCCGACGTCGGCTCCTCGGTGATCTCGAAGACCAGCATCGGCCAGGCTCGCAACGAGGCCGCCAAGCGTGCGCGCCGTCCCGACCGGGCCGATCCAGGTGGCCTCGGCGCGCAGGTGCGGCGGGGCGGCCGGCTGAGCGGTCCAGGTCAGGCGGGCCGGCTGCCGAGCACGCCGGCCAGCGCCCACTCGACGTGCGGGGCGAGGGCACGCGGGCAGCAGTGCATGAACACCACGCCCGCGTGTCGTCGTGAGCTCAGCCCGTGTTCGTTGAGCACCCGCCATCGCGCACCTCCGTCGTCGACGGTTTCGCCTTCCCCAGCGATCGTCGGACTGACGTGAGTGCGTGCGTGATCCATTGTGACCGATGAGGCGGCAGTTGCGCCAGTCCTGACCGATGATCGGCGAGCGCGCGTCAGAACAGCACGACCGAGCGCAATACGTCCCCCCGTCCCATCGCCGCGAACGCCGTCCTCGACGTCGCCCAGACGCGATCGTCTCGCTGACGAACGCATCGAGCGGCAGCCGCCCGTGCAGGTGCAGATCGACCAGCAGCGGGAAGTCTCGCGACGGCAGGCAGTCGCCGTACCAGGACGACTTCAACGCCCCGCCCCGGCCGAAGACGTCCAGCAGGGGCAGGTCCAGCCGCATGTCCGGAGTCGGCACGCCGACCAACACGACCGTGCCGGCCAGGTCGCGGGCGTAGAAGGCCTGCTCGTAGGTCTCGGGCCGCCCGACCGCATCGATCACCACATCGGCGCCGAACCCGCCGGTCAGGCCCCGGATCGCCTCGATGGCGTCGCCGGAGCGCGAGTTCACCGCGTCGGTGGCGCCCAGCGCACGGGCGGTGTCGAGCTTGCGGTCGTCGATGTCGACGGCGATGATCTTGGCCGCGCCGGCCAGTCGGGCTCCGGCGATCGCCGCGCACCCCACGCCTCCGCAGCCGATGACGGCGACGGAGTCCCCGCGCGAGACGGCGCCGGTGTTCAGGACCGCGCCCAGGCCGGCCATGACGCCACAGCCGAGCAGGCCGGCCACCTCGGGCCGCACGGACGGGTCGACCTTGGTGCACTGGCCGGCATGCACCAGCGTCTTCTCCGCGAAGGCCCCGATGCCGAGCGCGGGCGAGAGCGGCGTGCCGTCCTCGAGGGTCATCGGCTGGGCCGCGTTGTGGGTGTTGAAGCAGTACCAGGGCCGCCCGCGCAGGCAGGCCCGGCACTGCCCGCACACCGCCCGCCAGTTCAGGATCACGAAGTCCCCTGGCCCGACATCGGTCACGCCTGACCCGACGGCCTCGACGATGCCGGCCGCCTCGTGCCCGAGCAGGAACGGGAAGTCGTCGTTGATCCCGCCCTCGCGGTAGTGCAGGTCGGTGTGGCAGACCCCGCAGGCCTGCACGCGTACGAGGGCCTCGCCCGGACCGGGATCGGGTACCAGGATGGTGGTCAGGGTGACCGGCTCGCCCCGGCGGAGGCTGACGACGCCCTGAACCCGGCTGCTCATGACCGCGCTCGATTGCTCATGGGGCGATCATTGCGCACCGATCGCCCAACCGGCAGCCGCGGCGGCGAACCCGACCAACAGGCTCAGCCCGACGTTCACCGCGGCCCACCCGCCGCGCCCGGTCGCGCCCAGCCGCATCGTCTCGAAGCTGAAGGTGCTGTAGGTCGACAGCGTCCCGCAGAAGCCGACGCCGAACAGGGCCGCGGTATCCGGCGAGGCGCTGATGCCGGTGAGGATGCCCAGCACGAAACTGGCCACCACGTTCACCCCGAACGTTCCCCAAGGCATCGGCGAGTTGTGCCGCGCGGAGATGAACCGATCCACCAGGTAGCGCAGCGGGGCCCCGACGGCCGCGCCCAGGGCCACGAGCAAAGCCGTCATGACGCGCCCAGCCCGCTGCGGGTGAGGCGATCGCCGGCCCAGACGCTAAGTGCGCACAGCGCGACCGTACTGACGACGTAGACCAGCGCCAGGCCCAGGTGCTGGCGGTGCCCCAGCCCGACCGTGTCCACCGCGAAGGTCGAGAACGTGGTGTAGCCACCCAGGATTCCGACGCCGACGAAGGGACGGAGCAGGCGGGGCACCCGGCGAAGCGCCACGATGGCCATGAGCACCCCGAGCGCGAAGGCACCGGTGGCGTTGATGATCAGGGTCGAGAACGGAAAGCCGGTCGGGCCGTGCGTCACCAGCCGGCCCAACTCGTAGCGGGCCTCGGCGCCGATCAGGCCACCCGCTGAGATCACGGCCAGCACCAGACCCGGATGCGGGAGCGCCGGGGGCAGATCGGGGTCGATATCGGACACGCCCCACGGTAGCGAACCCCCCGAGGAGTTCATGTGATCTACGCCGTGTCGCTACGCCAAAGGGCCGGGGTGCCCGCCACAATAGGATGAGGCCCCTTCATGTATGAGATGAAGGGGCCTCAACAGGCTCGTTTCCGCTGACGCGGCCGATTGCTCGGCGCATCCACTTCCGGAACCCGGTCGCTTTCCATCGAAAACCCGCGCCTAACGCCGGTTACCCGACCCTCTGCGTGTCCCGGAGTTTCCCCCGAGTCGGTCTCCGTTTCCGTCGACAGAACTATTTCTAGTAGGCCGTGGCGGTGAGCGCAAGGGGTTTTTCCCTTTATTTTTTGGGAATTCTCCCGTCCACATGATGTCCACACGATGGGCCCGGTTATCCCCCGCGAATGCCCGCTCGTCCACCTGTTCATCCACAGGATGTTCTAGGTGGCGTCCCCGTCGAAGGGGGCCGGCTCATCGACGGCGAGCGGCGGCTGTACCGGTGGCCGCGCAGCGGGCGGACCGGCCGGCGCCGCCGGGGGCACCGGCTCGTCGTCCTGGCCCAGCAACGCCTGCTGGATCATGGTCTTGGGATGCAGCGAGCGCAGGTCGAGGTCGGCGAACTCCGGGCCGAGCTCCTCGCGCAGCTGGGTCTGGGCCCCATTGGCCAGATCGCGCAAGGTGCGGATCATCCGGGCGGCGTCCTTGGCCAGGCCGGGCAACCGGTCGGGCCCGAGCACGATCAGGCCGACGATCGCGAGCACCACCAGCTCCAGCGGCCCGATGTTGAACATCGGATCAGCCCGAGCCCAGCGTGACGTTGACGTCGGTCGGGCTGTTGCCGCGGTAGTAGCGCACCTTGATCACGTCACCCGGTTGATGCTTCTGCACCGTCACGGTCAGCGCCGCGGCCGAGGTGATCAGGGTGCCGTCCGCGACCGTGATCACGTCGCCCGCCTTGATGCCGGCCTTATCGGCCGCCCCGCCCGGGATCACCTGCGTCACGTAGGCGCCCTGCCGCGATCCATCCGTGACTGCGCTGCCGTTGATGCCGATTGTGGCGTGCACGACCTTGCCGGTCTTGATCAGTTCGGTCGCCACCGTGCGGGCCTGGTTGATCGGGATCGCGAAGCCGATACCGACGTTGCCCGACTGGCCCGAGCCCGACGTCGGCAGAGAGGCGATGGCGGCATTGATGCCGATCACCGCACCGGAGGCGTCCACCAGCGCACCACCGGAGTTGCCGGGGTTGATCGCGGCGTCGGTCTGGATCGCGTCGAGCACCGCGTTGGTGTCCGATTCGTCGCCAGAGACCGGCACCGGACGATCAAGGGCCGAGATGATGCCCGACGTCACCGTGTTGCGCAGACCCAGCGGCGAGCCGATGGCGATCACCGGGTCGCCCTGGGCCAGCTTGCTCGAATCACCCAGTGAGGCGACGGTGAGCTTGTCGTAATCGACCTTGACCACGGCCAGGTCGGTCATCGGGTCGCGTCCGACGATCTTGGCCGGCACGCTGTCGCCGCTGGTGAAGGTGACCTGGATGGTGCCCCCGGACGCGGCGGCGGACACCACGTGGTTGTTGGTCAGGATGTCGCCGTCCTTGTCGATCACCACCCCGGAGCCGGTGCCCTCCTCGGTCGAGGTGGTGATGTCGATCGACACGACACTGGGACCGACCTTCTGCACGATGGCCGCGATCGAACCCGGTGGCCGGTTGGCCGGGGTGCCGGTCGTGGCCAGGCTGACGTCCTTGTTGTGCAGGATGCCGTGGGCGCGCGCGAACAGCCAGTAGCCCACGCCGCCGCCCAGAACCCCGGCGACCAGGGCGATGACCAGGGCCAGCATGAGGCTGGTGAATCCGAACCGTCCAACCCGTACCCGTTTGGACTTCGGCTCGTCCGGCTCGTCGTCGGCCACCGCCGCCAACGGCTCCTCGGGCATCTCGTCGTCCTCGAGCGGATCGAGCTGGGCCAGTTGGCCGGCGGCCAGGACAGCAGGACGGCCCAGCCAGGACGGCGAACCCGGGTCGCGCCACGGATCCCGGCTCGCATCGGCCTTCCACCAGGGCGACTCCGCCGGCCGACCAACGGCCGCGATGCGGGTGCCGGGCACCGGGTCGAAGCCCTCGGCACCGGCCGGGGTGCGGCCGAAGGTCTCCACCGATCCCGACGGCACCGGCGGGGTGACCACACCGTGACGTGGTGGCAGGCGCTCACCCGGCGGGGGCTCGAACTCGGCCCCGCCCGGCGGTCGCGAGTAGGACTCCCGTTCCTCGGGAGAGATGGTGGGTGGTGGCGCGGTGTAGGCCGGCTCGGGGGCGGGCGGGGCGAAGGATCCGAAGATGCCGTCCGGACGCTCGAAGGCGGCGTCGTCGGAGCCCGTCACGTCGTCCACCGGTGAAGTCTGACTTATCGGTGCAGGGCCGGCGACACGTGGGCCGCCGGCGCCACTCCACCGGGACGCACGGTCGAGGCCTGAGCGGTCGAGGCGACCGTGCCCAGCGTGACGAGAGCGAGAGCCGCGGTGGCCAGCGCGACATGCTGACCCATGCGGCGGGTGGGTGCCGAGGCGGGCAGCAGCCGGCTGAACAGGTGCGCGTGTCGCTGTCCCGAGTCGGCGTAGGCGGCAAAGACCGGTGCGCCCTCAGGCGAAAGGCTGAAGTTCGTCGGCGGGAGCGCGGTCGTTGACGGGAGCTGCTGCAACCGTTCGAGCAACCCGCCCGGAAGCGCCGGGGCCGGGGCCGCCCGCAAGGTCCACACCGCGGCCCGTTGTTCGGCGACGGAATAGGCACATTCGGGGCACTCGGCCAGATGGCGGGTGGCGCGGTTCTGCGCGCCGGTGCTCAGCCGACCGTCGGCGAAGGCCACGACGGCCTCGTCGGACAGATGCTGAACGGACAGGCTCATGCGCCGGGCTCCGCTGGACGTAGCCCGGGCGCGCGGTGGGCCAGCGCCTCGCGCAGCAGCACGCGGCCGCGATGGATGCGCGAGCGGACGGTGCCGACCTTCACCCCGAGCGTCGCGGCAATCTCCTCGTAGGAAAGTTCCTCGAGGTCGCAGAGCACGACCGCGGCCCGGAAATCGGGCGGCAGGGCATCGAGGGCCCGCTGGATCTCGGGGTCGAGGTTCATCTCGGCGTAGGCCTGCTCGGGGCCGGCGGCGCTGGAGGCCATCCGTTCGCTGGCGTCCTCGGGCAGGGCGTCGAAGCGGATCCGCTGGCGCCGGCGAGCCATGTCGAGGAACAGGTTGGTGGTGATGCGGTGCAGCCAGCCCTCGAAGGTTCCGGGGCTGTAGTCGGCCAAGGAACGGAACACGCGCACGAACGTCTCTTGGGTCAGGTCCTCGGCGTCGGCCCGGTTGCCCGAGAGCCGGTAGGCCAGGCGATAGACCCGGTCGGCGTGCAGCCGCACGACCTCGTCCCAGCTGGGCGGCGTCCACGGCATGCCACCTACGGCGACCTCATCCGATGTCGTCGGCTCACTCACCCGGGCCGTGCTCATGATGCTCCTGACTGCAGTCTGCTACGAGGCTTCAACCTGCCAGCCCGAGCTGTGTATTGGTTAACGCAAACAATCCTCGCCCCGTTCCCAGGCCGGGTTAATAGGCTCAGCGTGTGCACACCTTCAGCGCGGCCGACGAAGTGACCGCGCAGGCGCTCGCCGCCTACTGCCTCGACCGGCTGGCGGTGGCGGTGCCACTCGATCAGCCGCAATCACCGCAGCAACTCGAGGCCGCGGCCGGGGCGACGGTCACCGCGGCCGGGATAGGCGGAACGGAGGCCCTGCGGATCTGGGCCGAGGTGCTCGGCCCGGCCTGCATCTCGATCGACCATCCGCGCAACCTCTCCTTCATCCCGGGCGCGCCGACCAAGGCCGCCGCGGCCTTCGACATGCTGGTCGGCGCGGCGAGCATCTACGGCGGGTCCTGGCTGGAGAGCTCGGGGGCGGTGTACGCCGAGAACCAGGCGCTGGCCTGGATCGTGGCCCTGGCCGGGTTGCCCGCCACGGCCGGCGGGGTGTTCGTCCAGGGCGGCACGATCGGCAACCTGTCGGCCCTGGTCGCCGCGCGCGAAGCCGTGCTGCAGGCTCGGGGTTCGCGACCGGCGCGCTGGGCGGTCTGCGTGACAGCCGAGACGCACTCGTCGGTGAAGCACGCGCTGCGGGTGGTCATGGACGTCGACGTGATCGAGGTCGGCGGCGACGAGCGCGGGCGCATGTTGGGCTCCTCGTTGCGGGCCGCCGTCGAGGAGCTGCCGGCGGCGGTGCGCGAGGGCATCTTCGCCGTCGTCGCGACCGCGGGCACGACCAACCTGGGCGTGGTGGACGACATCGCCGGCGTCGGGGCCGTCGCCCGCGAGAACGGCTGGTGGCTGCACGTCGACGGTGCCTACGGCGGGGCCGCATTGGCCGCGCCCAGCGCCCGTGCCCTCTTCGATGGCATCGAGTTGGCCGACTCGTTCATCGTCGATCCGCACAAGTGGCTCTTCGCCCCGTTCGACTGCTGCGCGCTGGTCTACCGCGACCCGGTCAAGGCGCGGGCGGCGCACACGCAACACGCGGGCTACCTCGACCCGGTGACCGTCGGGGGCGAGTGGAATCCGTCGGACTTCGCCATTCAGCTCAGTCGCCGGGCCCGCGGCCTGCCGTTCTGGTTCTCCCTGGCCGTGAACGGCACCGACGCCTACCGCGACGCCGTCGAGCAGACCCTCTCCGTCGCCCGGGTCGGGGCGCAGCTGATCCGCGACGCCGAGCACCTGCGGCTGCTGGTCGAGCCCGACCTGACCGTCCTGATCTTCGAACGGCTCGGCTGGGAGGAAGCCGACTACACCGCCTGGACGGCCCGGCTGCTCGCCGAACAGATCGCCTTCGTCACGCCCTCGCGGCACGACAACCGCAGCTGCACCCGCTTCGCGATCGTCAATCCGCTCACCACGGCCGACGACCTGGCCGCGATCATCGACACGATGCGGTGAGCCCGCTAGGTTCCGGGCCCACGGCTCACTAACCTGCAGGGATGGGCGAGCCATTGGTGAATCTGACCAGCGTGTCCTACGCGGAGGCGTTCATCGCCGAGGACGAGGTCTTCGCGCGCGCCCGGGCACGGGGCGCCGAGCTCGGCTGTGTCCCGATCGGGCCGGGCGGTGGGGCGCTGCTGCGCGCCCTGGCCGCCGCGACGACGGCCCGCAACATCGTCGAGATCGGTACCGGAGCCGGCGTGTCCGGACTGTGGCTGCTGGGCGGCATGCGCCCGGACGGCGTGCTCACCACCGTCGACGTCGAGGCCGGCAACCAGCGCGCGGCCAAGGAGGCCTACACCGAGGCCGGCATCGCACCGAGCCGCTATCGGCTGATCAACGGCTCGGCGCCCGAGGTCCTGCCCCGGTTGACCGACGAGGCCTACGACCTGGTCTTCGTCGATGCCGACAAGGCGACCTACGGGCTGTACTACGACGAGGGTGTCCGGCTGCTGCGCCCGGGCGGGGTACTCGCGTTCGACAACATGCTCTGGCACGACCGGGTGGCCGACCCCTCGGTCCGCGACGGAGACACCGTCCTGCTGCGTGAACTCGCCAAGGCCGTGCGGGCCGACGAGCGGCTGGTCAGCACCCTGGTCCCGGTCGGAGACGGGTTGCTGGTCGCGGTCAAGCGCTGAGCCGGTGGTCTGTTACGTCGACGCGGTGCGGTCCTACCCCGACGCCGGGCTGAGGTTCACCGAGTTCTGTCACCTGCTCGCCGACACCCGGGCCGAACTGCACGCGATGGCCGACGCGCTGGACATGCCGCGACGGTTCTTCCAGGACCATCCCTGGCGCTGGCACTACGACCTGCCGGCCCCCATGCGCGCCCAGGCGGTGAGCGCCGGCGCGGTCGAGCTCACCACGCGGCAGGTCGCCGACCTGCTCAAGAAGCGCCGGGCCCTGCTCGCGTAGGTTCGGACCCGTGCACATCACTGTCCTCGCCGGCGGAGTCGGCGGTGCCCGCTTCCTGCGCGGGGTGCGGCTCGCGCATCCGGACGCGCAGATCACGGCCGTCATCAACACCGGCGACGACGTCACCCTGCACGGGTTGCGGATCTGCCCCGACCTGGACAGCGTCATGTACACCCTGGGCGACGGCATCGACCCCGAGCGGGGTTGGGGCCGCCGCGGGGAGAGCTGGCGGGTGAAGGAACAGCTGGCGATCTACGGCGCCGAGCCGACCTGGTTCGGCCTGGGCGACCTGGACCTGGCCACCCACCTGGTCCGCACCCAGATGCTCGACGCCGGGTTCCCGCTCTCCGACGTGGTCACCGCGCTGTGCGACCGCTGGCAGCCGGGAGTGCGTCTGCTACCGATGACCGATCAGCGCTGCGAGACGCACGTGGTGGTGTCCCTCGACGGGGCCCAGCGCGCGATTCACTTCCAGGAATGGTGGATCAAGTACCGGGCCTCCATCGCACCCCTGGCGTTCGTCCAGGTCGGTGTCGATTCCGCGTTGCCGGGCCCGGGCGTGGTCGAGGCGCTGGCCGCGGCCGACCTGGTGCTGATCGCGCCGAGCAATCCGGTGGTTTCGATCGGGACGATCCTGGCCGTTCCCGGGGTGCGCGAGGCCGTACGCGCGGCGCCCGGTCCGGTCGTCGGCTTCTCCCCGATCGTGGGGGGCGCCCCGGTGCGCGGCATGGCCGACTCGTGCCTGCCCGTGATCGGCGTCGAAGTCAGCGCGGAGGGCGTCGGGCGGCACTACGGCGCTCGCTCGGTCGACGGCATCCTGGACGGTTGGCTGATCCACACGAGCGACAGCGCCGAAGTTCCCGGGGTCGCCGTGCGGGCGGTGCCGCTGATGATGACCGACGACGAGGCCACCGCGCAGATGGTGCGCCAGGCCGGCGAGCTGTCCGGTGTCTGAGCCGCTCGATCACGCCGCCCCGCACCTGGAGATCCTCCCGATCACCGGCATCGGCGAGCTGAATCCGGGCGATGACCTGGCCGAGCTGATCGCCGCGAACAGCGCCCTGCGCGACGGCGACGTGCTGGTGGTGACCTCGAAGGTCATCTCGAAGATCGAGGGTCAGCTGATCCACCTGGACGACGTCGGCCCGGCGCTCCGGGAGCAGGCCCGGCTGGCCGCCATCGACGCCGAGACGGTCCGGGTCGTCGCCGCGCGCGGCCCCCTTCGCATCGTGCAGACCCGGCACGGACTGGTGATGGCCGCCGCCGGCGTCGACGCCTCCAACGTGGCCCTCGACGAGCTCGCGCTCCTACCGGTCGAGCCCGACCGCTCGGCCCGGGCCCTGCGGGAGGGGTTGTACGAGCTCACCGGGGTGCACGTGGGCGTGATCATCAGCGACTCGATGGGGCGACCGTGGCGCGCCGGTATCACCGACGCGGCCATCGGGGTCGCGGGTATCAGTGCGATCTTCGACGCGCGCGGGCGGGTCGACGCCCATGGCAATGAACTGGAAGTCACCGAGGTCGCGGTCGCCGACGAGCTGGCCGCGGCCGGCGACCTGGTGAAAGGCAAGCTGGGCGGGGTCCCGGTGGCGATCGTGCGCGGCCTGGCCGTCGACGGCAAGCTGCCCGACGACGGTCTGGGCAGCTCGTTGCTGATCCGCGGGGCCGATGAGGACCTGTTCCGGTTGGGCACGGCGGAGGCGATCGAGCTCGGCCGCCGCGACGGCGCGGGTTCGGTGGCCGCTGCACCGGCCCTGCACGCCGACGCGGTCTCGGTGATCAGCGCGCTGAGCGCGGCGCCGGGACCCGACGCGGCGCTGCGTCAGGCCTACCTGGGTTTTCTCGCCGCCCGGCCGGACGCCATGTGGCGTTCGTGCGTCGCCGGTCACCTCACGGCCAGCGCGGTGGTGCTCGACCCGACCCGCCGGGCCGTGCTGCTGACCTTGCATCCGCGCGCCGGCCTCTGGCTGCAGTTGGGCGGGCACTGCGAACCCGCCGATGCCTCCCTGCTGGCCGTCGCCACCCGCGAGGCGCACGAGGAGAGCGGGCTGCCGACCTTGGTCCTCGACCCGGTGCCCCTCGGTCTGGACGTGCACCCGATCACCTGCTCGCTCGGCGTGGCCACTCGTCACTACGACGTGCGTTACCTGGCCATCGCCCCCGCGGGCAGCGAGGTGATCCGCAGCGCGGAATCGGTCGATCTGCAGTGGTTCGACTGGGACCACCTGCCCGAGGGCGCAGCGCCGGATCTGCCGCTGCTGATCGCCCAGGCCCGAGCCCGGTTGTGAGCGTTCTCGAACACCTGCACTCCTGGCCGGTGGGCACGGCCGCCGCCGCAGTGGTGTCGGCCGACGGCGTCCTCGAGTCCTACGGACCGCTCGATCATGCCTTCGCCTTGGCCTCGGTGACGAAACCCCTGTCGGCATTGGCCGTTCTCGTGGCGGTCGAGGAGGGTGCGGTCGAACTCAGCGACCCGGCCGAGCCCGAGTTGTTGCCCGGCGCGACGCTGCGGCACCTGCTCTCGCACGCCTCGGGCGTGGCCCCCGAGGGCCGGCTGCGCTCCTTTCCCCCCGAGTACCGCCGGGTCTATTCCAACGTCGGGATCGAGCTGGCCGCCGATCTGGTCGCGGCGGCAACCGGCATCGAGTTCGCGGCCTACCTGACGCAGGCGGTGTGCGCGCCGCTGGGGCTGAGCCGCACCGAATTGCGGGATCAGCGGCGCACGCCGGCGTCTCGAGCGTCACCGACCTCGCCGCCGTGCTGGGCGAGTTGATCACCCCGTCGGGCCTGCTGCACCCGTCCACGCTCAGCGCGGCGACCTCGGTGCAGTACCCGGGCCTGCGCGGCGTGCTGCCCGGGTTCGGTCGCCAGGATCCCAACGACTGGGGCCTCGGGTTCGAACTGCGCGGCCACAAGCAGCCGCACTGGACCGGGCGCGGGAAACTCGGCCGCGACCTACGGCCACTTCGGCCAGAGCGGCACGATGATGTGGGTCGATCCGAGCGTGGGCCTGGGCCTGGTCGCGCTCAGCGACGAACCGTTCGGGCCGTGGGCCGCGGCGGCCTGGCCGACGCTCTCCGACGCGGTGCTCGCTACTTACGGCGGCTAGCGGGTCAGCCCGGTTCGAACGCCGCGGCGGCCCCGCACTCGACGCACTCGTAGCGCGCGCCGTGCTCGGCCAGCTCGCCGTGCGCCACGCAGTGCGGCCGTCCGTCGGCGCCCAGAATCACGTTGCCGATGCTCACGTCCCAGCCGCCGTCGACGTCCACCAGCTGGGCCGCGCCGCCGCCGGCGATGACGCGCGCCTCATGCACAGCGGCCACCGCCGCCCCGAGAGCCGCTAGGGCGGCCGGTCCGCAGGCCGGCAGATTGGCTTCGGGTAGTTCGACCCCGGCCAGCCCGACGGTGGCGACCACGATCCGCTCCTGGCGGTCGGGCAGGACAAGGGTCACCGCGAACGAGCCACGTTTGGGCAGCGCCTCGATGCGCTGCAGCAGGGGATCCACGGCGCTACAGCACCTGGCTGGTGGGCGCGCCCCACTCCGGATGGTCCTCGAAGTCACCCCACGAGTGCCGCATCTTGGCCAGGGTCCCGATCAGCAGCCGGACCTCGTCCTCGGTCAGGCCCAGATCGGTGAACAGCTCGGTGTTGAGCAGCTTGATCGCCTGCAGGAGCGTGGTGCTTCCGGCCTCGGTCATCTTGGCGATCGTGCTGCGGCGATCGTTGGGATGCGGCGTGCGCTTGACCAGGCCCTGATTCTCGAGCTTGTCGACCAGGTTCGTAATGCTCGACTGGTGGATCTGCAGGAATGCCCCCAACTGCTTGAGCGCCAGTTCACCGTCGTTGAAGTGCAGGGTGACCAGTACGACGTAGCGGGCGAAGGTGATGTCGATCGGCGCCAGGATCTGATCGGCCCGACGGTTGAGTACCGAGTTGACCCGCAGGATGGAGGTAACCACGGCCGTGCCCGCGGCCGATTCCTCCCACCCGTGCTCGATCCAGAGGTGGTAGGCCTCCAGAATCGGGTCGCCCCGCAGATTGCTCGACACGCGCCACTCCTGTCCAGACGATGCACTAACCGTACTGGAACCGAACCGACGCAAGGATCAACGAGGTGCCTACATCGCCCGGAAATCAGGGGGCGCGTAGCGCGGGCCGAAGCGGACCTTGGCCACCCCAGAGACCTCGACGAGGCGCACCACCCGTTGGCGCTGCCCGGCGTAGGGCGCGAGCAGGGCCAGCATCTCGGCGTCATCCCCGCGCGGGCGACCGGTCAGGGCGTGCACGACCAGGTCGTGCAGATGAAAGTCGCCCACGCTGACGGCGTCCGGATGCCCGAGCGCACGTTGCACCGTCTCGGCAGCGGTCCATTCACCTACCCCGGGTAGCACGCGCAGCCGGGCCAGCGCGGCCGCCAGGGGCAGCTCGACACACTCCTCGACGCGGGTGGCCACAGTCGCCGCCGCCCGGATCGGCCGCTGCCGCGCCGCGTCGACGCCCATGCGGTGCCAGTCCCAGCTCGGAATGTCGAGCAGCGTGGCCGCGTCCGGGGGCACCCGCAGTCCGTCGATCGGCCCGGGGGCCGGCTCTCCGAAGCGATGCAGCAGCGTGCGCCAGGACCGGTGCGCCTCGGTTCCGGTCACTCGCTGCTCCAACGCGGCGGGTACCAAGGCCTCGAGTACCCGCCCGGTGGTGGGCAGCCGCAGTCCCGGCCGTTGGCGGCGGACCTGTTCCAGTGCTGGGTAGGCGGACAGGTCCAGCGTGCTCCAGTCGTCATCGCGGCCGAGCAGCCGCGGCAGCTGCTGCAACAGCCAGCCGGCGCCGTGGCCCCACGCCGAGGCGTGCACCTCCCCGTCGCTCAACCGGATGAGCAGCGTGCCCGGACCGTCCGGCGTGCGTGTGGCCCAGGCGACGCCGTCGCTGCCCGCCCGCAGGCTCGGATCACCTCTGCCCCGGCGCAGTGGCGCGAGGGTGGCCAATACGTCGAGCGGACCCTCCGGGCGCCAGCGGCGGGACGCCTGCGGCTCAACCATCGGTGGAGAAGCGCACCGATCCGTCGGCCAACTCGACGTCCGGCCAGACCCGCACCCCATTGATCAGCTCGAGGTCGGCCCCCAGATGAGCTCGGTCACCGATCACCGCATCACGCACTACGGTGCGCGGACCGACGCTCGCTCCGGCGCCGATCACGCTGGCGCTGATGTGGGCGCCGGGCGCGATCCGGGCCCCGTCGAACAGCACACTGCCCTCGATGACCGCCCCCGCACCGATCTCGCACCCGGCCCCAATGCTCGAACCGCCGGTCAGTCGCGCGTCGTCGGCGACCAGGATCTCGCCCGTCACCAGGGCCTCGCCCACCGGGCCGGGGAGCGCGCCGGTCGGTGCGATCCCGCGAACCAGGTCGGCCGATCCCTCGACGAAGTCCCGTGGCGTACCCAGGTCACGCCAGTACGAAGTGTCGAGGAATCCCATGATGGTCGCGCCGTCGCGCAGCAGGCCGGGGAAGGTCTCGCGTTCGACCGAGACCGGCCGTCCGGTCGGAATGCGCTCCAGGACGGTGCGCTGGAAGACGTAGACGCCGGCGTTGATCTGATCGGTGACCGGGTTCGGGTCCTTCTCGAGAAACGCCTGCACCCGTCCGTCCGCATCGGTCGGCACACAGCCGAACGTGCGTGGGTCGTCGACCCGCGTCAGGTACAGGCTGACGTCGGCGGCGGCGTCAGAGTGGGTTCGCAGCAGGCCCTTGAGGTCGACCCCCGACAGCACATCGCCGTTGAAGACCATGGCGGTGTCGCCGCGCAGGCGGTCGGCCACGTTGCGGATGCCGCCCGCGGTGCCCAGGGGCTCGTCCTCGACGACGTATTCGAGGTCGAGACCGATCGCCTCTCCGGAGCCGAAATAGTCGACGAACACCTCGGAGCGGTAGCTCGTGCCCAGCACGACGTGGCTGATCCCGGCGTCGCGAATGCGCGAGAGCAGGTGCGCCAGCAGCGGGACGCCGGCGGTGGGCAGCATCGGTTTGGGCGCCGACAAGGTGAGCGGACGCAAGCGGGTCCCCTGGCCGCCGACCAGCACAACGGCATCGACGCGGCTCAGGTCGGTCGTCACCGGAGAAGACTACCGATCAGATAGCCTTCGCCGGTGGGCGCAACTGCGGTAGTCGTCCTCTATGAGCCAGATGACGCGTTGCTCCTTCGTCAGTTCCAGGCCCTGCGGGATCAGGTCGACGCCGTCCACTACTTCGACAACGGCGGCGGCATCGCGGCGCTGGCCCGCACCGGAATCGCCGACGAGCCGGGCGTCGGGGTATTCGGCGAGGGCGCCAACGTCGGGTTGGCGACCGCGCTGAACCTCAGCCTGCTGAGGTTGGGCACCGAAGGGCACGCCCTGCTTCTCGACCAGGACAGCATCCCGGCCCCGGACCTGGTGGCCACCTTGCGACGCGGCTTCGATACGCCGCATCGGCACTCCGTGCTCGCGGTCGGTCCGGCGATCATGGACGAACTCGAGGAGCGTCCGGAGTACTTCACCCGGTTGCGCCTCCTGCGCAACCGGCGGATCGCCTCCGCGGCCGATGCGGGCAGCGAGTTCTTCGACGTCGACTTCCTGATCACGTCCGGGACGATGATCGACCTGAGCCAACTCGGAGCGGCCGGCCTGAACGACGAGAGCCTGTTCATCGACTGCGTCGACTTCGACTGGAGCTTTGCCGCGACCGCGCGCCGCTTCGCTCTGCTGGCCACGTTCTCGACGACCCTGAGCCATCGCCGCGGCGACAACCTCGTCCACGCACCGGGCGGGCTGGCCATCCGGGTGCATTCCCCGGCCCGGCTGTATTACATGCACCGCAACCGGGTGCGGCTGTACCGGCGTCGCTACGTTCCGCTGGCCTGGAAGGTGCACGACCTCGGGCGCATGATCGTGAAGTTCGGTCTGTTGATGGCGTTCGTGCCCCGCCGCCGCGAACGGTTGATTGCCATCAGCCGCGGGCTGCGCGACGGAGTACGCGATGTTGGCGGTCCGGATGCCGGCTGAACCCGACGAGGTTTCGGTCCTGATGGCCGTCTGGCGCGGAGACCGGGCCGACTGGCTGGCCGAGGCCCTGACCAGCTTGCGCACCCAGACGCTGCCCGCGGCCCAGGTCGTGATCGTCGAGGACGGGCCGATCTCACCCGAGCTCAGCCAGGTCATCGACGACTGCGGGCTACCCGTGACCCGCGTGGCCCTGCCCGTCAACGCCGGGCTCAGCGCCGCGCTGCATGTCGGCCTCGAGCATTGCCGCCACGACCTGGTCGCCCGTGCGGACAGCGATGATCTGAACGAACCGACCCGGTTCGCGCGCCAGGTCAAAGCGCTACGCGAACGGCCGAACCTGGCCGCGCTCAGCGCCTACGTATCGGAGTTCACCGACGACCCGGACGCGCCCTACGCCGTGCGCACCGTCCCCCTGGGGACCGTGCAGGTCGCCCGCGTGGCCCGCTGGCGTTCACCGGTGAACCACCCGGCGGCGATGCTGCGACTGGCCGACGTACGCGCCGTCGGGGACTACACCGGGTTCACCGGCATGGAGGACTACTTCCTATGGGCCAAGCTGCTCAGCGCCGGTTACGAGATCGACAATCTGCCCGACGTGCTGGTGCGGATGCGGGCCGGAGCGGCCCAGAGCGAGCGACGCGGTGGACTCGGCTACGCCCGAACCGAGATCAACCTGATGCGATCATTCGTCGCGATGGGCTTCATCTCCCGTCCGCACGCCGCGTTCAACCTGCTCATCCGCCTGCCCGTGCGGCTACTCCCCGGCCGCGTGCGGCGCTTCATCTACCGGTACGGACTGCGGCGCAAGTAGCGCCAACCCGGCCAGCAGCAGATCGATCAGGATCAGCATGGCCCGCGACAGCAGGGCCACGGCGAGCGCGTGGGTCGCCCCGATGCTCGGGGTGAGGATCAGAATCAGGATGACGTCGCGTATGCCGGCCCCGGCCGGAGCCGGGATGAAGAGGATGCCGGCGCACACCGCTAGAGCCATTCCGCCGGTCGCCGCCAGCGCGGCTTGAGCGCCACTGGCTCCGAACGGCCGGGCCAGCAGGTAGATGTGCAGGCCGAGCCCGACCCAGTTGAGCAAGCTCCAGCCCGAGGCCCGCAGGCTGGCGCTGACCGGCAGACGGGCGTTCAACGGCTCGCGGCCCAGCTTGGCGAAGATCCAATCGACCACCCCGGGCACCACGCGGGGCACCAGCAGCAGGATCAGCAGCGGGAGGAACGCGAAGGTCCACCAGTAGCGCCGCAAGGCCTCGGCACTCGTGGTGGGCAGGCAGGCCGCCGCGATGACGAGACCGACCGCCAGACTGATCACCAGCATCAGCACATTGGCCGACAGGATCCGGCGCCGGCTGATACCGCGCCGGCGACCGAACTCCATCTGGGCCAGCACTGGCCAGAGCGCGCCGGGCAGGTACTTGCCCAGCTGGCTCGGGTAGAACACCCGGACGGCGGTGAGCAGTGGCACCGGCGCGTCCAGGCCGGCCAACACCTGCACCCAGAGCAGCACGACCACGGCCACGCCGAGAAGCGCCGCCACGCCCGAGGCGAGCATCGCCGTGACCCCGATCTCGCGCACCGCGGCGGTGATCTGCTGCCAGTCCGTGGCCAGGGCGCCGATGGCCAGCCCGATCGCGATCGCCCCGAGGCCGATCGGCAGCCAGTGCCGCAGTTGCTCCTTGGTGCGTTGCCTCATCGGCGCAGCCGGTCGTAGAGGGCGGCGAAGCGTTGCGCGGAGGCGGCCCGGGAGAAGTGTTGCTGAACTCGTTCTCGCGCCCGCTCCCCCATGCGCTGCGCGCCGACCGGATCGGCCAGCAACGCGGCGACGGCCGCCGCGAGGGCGCTTGGATCGCTCGGGGCGACGAGGACGCCACTCACGCCGTCCTCGATCGTCTCCCCGATCCCACCAGTGGTGGTCGACACGACCGGGCGGGCCTGGGCCATGGCCTCGATGATCGCCAGCCCCTGACCCTCCTGCCAGCCGGCGGCCCCGACCCGGCTCGGCGCGACAACGACGTCGGCGGCGGCCAGCCAGGCCGGCACGTCGACCGGATCGACCCAGCCCACGAACTCGACGCGATCGGCCACACCCTGAGCAGTGGCGTGGCGGCGCACGGCCTCCAGATGCGGCCCGGTCCCGACGATGGCTGCCCGCACCCCGGGCAGGTGCACAAGGGCGTCGACCAGGTCATCGACGCCCTTGTCGGCGATCACCCGGCCGAGGAACACCAGCAACGGCCCGTCGCCGGATCGGTGGGCGGCGACGCTCGCTTCAGACGGGGCCGCCGCGACGTCGACGCCCATCGCGATCTTCGTCACGGCCGCGCGGGCGGTGATGGCCGTGACGGCCGCCGCGGTCGCGGCACTGTTCACCGTCACCGCGTCGGCTCGGCTCAGCGCCAGCCGGGAGAACCGATCGAGCAGGCCACCGCGTAGTCCGAACACGTCCCCGCCGTGCGCGGTGATCACCGTCGCCGCTCCCCGGGTGGGCGCCGTGATCGCGACGAAGCCCTGGGGCAGCACCCAGTGGGCGTGCACCACGTCGAAGCGCCCGCGCAGCGCACTCGCCGTCGCGGCCCACTCCGCGCCGACGAGCGCCGGCACCTTCGCCAGGTTGGCCTTCGACTCGGACAGGTTGATCAGCGCCCCGCCGCCGTAGCAGAGCGTCTGGGCCGCTTCCGGGCGCAGGTAACGGAAGCGGCGGACGTCGATTCCGTCAAGGAGTTCCCGCCGGGCCGCACCGGGGAAGTGCGGCGCGAGCACGCTGACCCGCCAGCCGAACTGGGCCAGATCCAGCGCCAGGTGGTGGACGAACGGCGTGGTCGTGTCATTGGCCCAGCGCGGGTAGTTGCTGGTCACGAACAGCACGCGCCCAGCCATCAGGCGGTCACATGCAGCGGCGGGTACATGGTCGCGTAGGCGATGCCGATCGTAAGCACCGACAGCACACCCACCGCCGTGAGGAACCAGGCCCGGCCGCGCCGGTGCAGCTCGGCGGCGGCCAGCAGCAACACGGGGAACAACGCGAGCACCAGACGGGGCCGCGGCCCGACGTTGCTGTAGGCGAAGATCGCGAACCCGGTGACCGCCAGGTAGGCCCAGGCGGTCGCGGGCAGCGAACGCCACCACGGTACGGCGAGAATCACCAGTAACAGCAGCACAATTGCCATGATCAGTTCGACCGTCCACGCCCAGTGATCAACACCGGCATGCGGGATGGTTCGCGTGAAGGCCCGCCAGATCCCGCGCCCGAAATCCAACTGCTGGTTCCACTGCTTCTCGGCCTTGAACCAGATGCCGGCGTCGCCGGTACGGGCGTGCGCGAACACGGCCATCAACCCGAACGCCAACAACCCGGCCAGCGGTGGGGCGAGCACGCTCCACTCGCGTCGCCGCAGGCCGGGGACCACGAGGACCAATGAGGCCGCGATCACGGCGACCCCGGTGGAGCGGGTGGCACAGGCCAGGAAGACGGCCACCGCCGCCGGCAGATAGCGGGCCCGGTCGAGCAGCAGCAGCGCGAGCACGCTCCACAACAGGAAGCTCGCCTCGGTGTAGGCCAGGCTGAACGTCAAGGCCCCCGGGAAAACACAGACCAGCACGACGCCCGCGTCGGCGGCGGCCGGCCCGACGAGACGCGCGGCGTAGACGCGCAGCACCAGCACGAACGCGATGGCGTAGACGGTGACCGCGATCCCGGCCGCGAGCGGGAACCCGACCCGGGTCACGTCGTGGGTGAGGCGGATGGTCCAGGGCCAGGTCGGGAAGAATCCCCACGGCCCGTAGAGCGGATGACCCGGGATCGTGAGCGTCGAGGGGTAGCCGTCGCGGGCCAGGTGGACGTACCACCAGCCGTCCCAGCGCTGCAGCATGCTCGAGAAGGAGATCGGCACGCCCGCACGGTGTTGGGCGATGGCGAAGCCGATCAGCGACAGCAACCGGCTCGCGGCGAGCACGGCCACCGCGCGAAGGACCCAGCCGCTAGATCTCGGCACGCGATCGAACGATGAGGTCGGCCAACAACGCAATCGAGGCGATGATCAGCCCGCTCAAGATCAGCAGCACCGAGTTCGTCGTGATCCGCAGGTGATAGCGGGCGAGGTCGACGATGCCCTTCACGATCCCGATCGCCAGGATCCACAACGCCAGCGGCATGAGCACCTTGATCGGGTTGAAGTACATGATCATCCGCAGCACCTGCAGGATGTAGCGGTAGGCGTCGCGCACGAAGTGGAACTTGCTGGTGCCCGAGCGCTGGGCGTAGTCGATCGGCAGATAGTCCACGCCGTGCTGGTTGGACAGGAACGACAGCGTGATCGTGGTGACGCAGGAGAAACCGGGCGGCAGCAACCGTAGGTAGGGCAGCGACACCTCACGGCGAAACGCCCGCAACCCCGAGTTCAAATCAGGGATCGAGGTGGACGTCAGGGTCTCGGCGATCTTGCGGATGACCCACTTGGCCGGCACGCGGAGGATCTTGTGGGTGCCCTGCTCGCTCGTGCGCGCCCCGACGACCTGATCCACATCCGGATTGTCGAGCAGATACTGAACGAACTCCGGGATGCGTTCGTTCGGATAGGTCATATCGGCGTCGGTCCAGACGACGATCCGCCCGTAGGCGTCGGTCGTGCCGATCCGCCGCGCGGTGCCCGATCCGCCGTTGCGGCGAAAGGCGATCAGCCGCAGTCGCGGATAGGACGCGGCCGCCGCGCGCAGCACGCTCAGCGTGTTGTCAGTCGATTTGTCGTCGATCACCATCAGCTCGTAGCTGAAGGCACTGGCGTCCATTGCCGCGGTGATGCGTTCGATTTCGGCCAGCACGTGATCCTGCTCGTTGTAGCAGGGCAGCACGATCGTGACGTCGAGGGTATTTGTGCGGTGGACGGCCTCGGCCAGCTGGTCCGTCACTTGAGCGACCTCTGTTCGCCGCCGCATCCGGTCGACCGCCAAGCGAGCGGTCTTCGGCCGGACCATCGGCGCGCAGTGCTGGCTCAGCACGTCACGTCCGCGCGGACTCTTGATGCCGCCAGCGCCTGCCCGGTCGCCGGCGCCGTTGCGGACGGGGCTTCCGCCCGGCTTGGCGATGACGAACACCTCGTTGAACTCCGCCTCCAAGCCCCGTGCGCGGTCGACGGTGTGTATCGCTTCGACGCTGACATCCGGACCAGCGCGACAGCAACTGCTCGAAGTCATAACCGTAATCGTAGGTCACGAGTGCCCGCTCCCCGATCGGATTGCCGTGCCACGCCGGCTCGTAGCAGGTTCGTTACCGTCGCCGTCCTCGGCGATCGTCGCCCGTTGGACGGTCTTGTCGAGACCGCGGTGCTTGGGCGCGGTGAAGATGTGGGTTCCGCCCGGCTTCAGCACGCGGTGGATCTCGGCGATCGCGCGATCCGGGTGGAATACATGCTCCAGGACATCCTGGGTTACGAAGATGTCGATCGACTCGTCGGCGAAGGTGAGGTCCTCGATGTTCTCACTGCGCATCCGTCCGCGGACCTCCGCCCGCGCGGAACGTCGTCGAAGTACTGGGATGCGGTGTAGTCCTTGCGCAGTATCGCGATAGGAAGTCGATTGGACGGCGACGACTCGTGGAGGATCTTCTGCGGTCCAGTCGGGAACCTTTTCATCCAGCACGGCCTGCAGGTGGCGCTGTCGCGGGATGGATCCACAGCGCAGGCAGATGTAGAAATCACGAAGCCAGTCCTGATGGCCCGAAATGTGTGTCGGCGCGACAACAGGGACAGTAGCCCTTGTTCTCGGAACTACGATCTTCGGCCACTGGCGCCCCTTTGAATCGAATCGGTCAGCGACTCAGCCGGCGAAATAGTCCCCGTTCGCGAATCGGGCGACGTCGCCTTCTTGCGCACCAGTCCGACCATCGCTTGCCCGAAGAGGACGCCAGAGGGAATCCACTCGGCCAGACGGAAGCCGGCCGCACCCCAGACGCCCTCGATGTAGGTCCTCGGCAAGGCCGCCCAACCGTAAAAGTCACCGGTCCGTACACCGCCCCCGCCGGTCCCGCCGTAGGCCGGCTCTCCGCGCCGGAAACCCGCGGAGGCTGCTTCGATGTCTTCGATGTAGGTAGCCATCCCCTTGGTGAAGTCATCAGCAGTTCCGTTCGCGACTGCCTCCTCGAGCGTTCGCAATCTGAGTCAAGAAGACCTCGTCGAGAACGGTGAAGTACACCATCCCGCCAGGCTTGACGACGCGGCCGAACTCGGCCGCCCCAACTGTCGTGACCGGGCAGTGCGAGGTGCGAGAAAACGCTGAATGCGAAAACGGCGTCCATCGAACCGTCCGCGATCGGGATCGGCGGGCTCGGCGGCACGGTCAGGAGCGAACTTCACGCCCGGTAGCGTGGTATTCACCAAGGATGTCATCTCTGGATCGACGTCGAGAGCATCAGATAGCGGTGAGCAGCAATCCGCGTCAACGAGCCAATCGCGTTATTCTCCCCCAGCCGGAGCCGAAATCAACGCAGCGGCCGATCCCCGACAATCCTGTCCCGGCATTCTTTCGATGCCACGTATCGGCGGTCGTAACAAAGGATGCCGCCTCCGTATAGGCGGCATGATAAACGACAGCGCCGACGAACTGCTGCTGAATCTCCACTGGTGGATTGACCGGAACCGTTTTCGCCACACGTCCACGACAGCCGCGGTAATTCCGGCATCGTCGGCGCATCGGCAAAGCGATAGACGATCTCACTAAGGAGACGAAGCACGGTAGCTCCCTTTATCTGGAATCAAGCATGCACTACATCGCGCACCGCCAGCAGGTAGGTGCGGCCGAATCGCAGTGTCGGTTCGAGGACCGCGCCTCGGCCCACTCGTTCCAGGCGTTGACGAAGACGATCCGTCTGTCGGCGTCGCGGTGGGCGACCGCCGACACGCGCCGCCGCCAGCCAACGGCGGAACGTGTACGGGTTCGAGCCGAACCAGACGTCGGAGTTGCCATTGCCGGCGCGCGGTGTTGTCGAAGTTGACCATCACGCCGGGTACATCGAGTCCTCGAGCCGGGCGCAGCCGGCGCTCGGCATCGCGGGCCATCGCCTCATAGCTGAGCAGGTTGCCCTTGAACCGCCGGTCGACCGGCAGGCCGCCGTGCGGCACCCACTCCCACTTCAGGTTGTGCGGCGGGAAGCCCAGCAGTGCCGTCGAGGCCGGCCGCCTTCGCGCCGCCGGACAAGCCGTCGAACTCGCGCGCCACGTCGACGCCGAGCAGGAACAGAGCTCGCCCGACCCCGGCCTCGCGGGCGCGCTCGCGCCACTGCTCGATCACCTGCTGGTAGTCGGGGATCTGGGCGATGCGGTACACCGCGAGCACCGGCCGGCCGTGCACCGCAGATGTAGCGCGGGTCGGCCAGGAACTGCAGCACGTCATCGATGAATCGCTCGGCCGGCACCCGCTCGTAGTCCTGGCCCATCAGGATGTCCGAGGACCGCCCGTCCCATCGGCGGGTCCAGTTCTCGTTCGCCCACATCAGGCAGAACGGCTTCTGCACGTCGCTGGCCAGCAAGGCTCGACCGGCGTCGACAGCAGCCGCTTGCCCGGCGAACCAGTAGTAGTAGTACATGAAGCCCTCGATGCCGTGCGCGGTCGGCCAGGTCCATCTGCGCCTGATCGCACCTCGTCCAGGCGCAGGTCGTAGAAGCCCGAGGTCGGCCGGCAGGTTCGGCTGGTTGTGGCCCAGGTAGACCGGCCGGGCGGCGGTGACGTTGGTCCACTCGGTGAACCCCTCGCCCCACCACTGTCGTTCTCCGGGCGTCGGATGGAACTGCGGCAGGTAGAACGGGCAGCATGCGGGCCCGCGGGCCCGCGGCGCGCCCGCCGGTAACGCCGCCAGGCCTGCGGCCGGCTCGACTCGAGCTGGTCCGCCGTGCGTCATGCTCAGGCCGGCCTCCGTCGCTGAGCAGGCCGATCGACCGCTCGATGGCGTGCGCGGTCGTGCGCGTCGACCTGGCCGGCCTCGGCTTCGAAGTCCTCGCGCGGTCATCGCCAGCGCGCGCAGACCTTGCAGCACGAACGCCCGGATCCAGTAGAACGAACCGGCCGGGAACCGCAGCGCGTCCGGGTCGACGCGCAGCTCCAAGCCGGCGCAGCAGCTCGGCCGTCAGCGCCTGGTCGCCGCCCCAGAACTCCGGGCCGAGCAGGTTGCCCGGCGCGGTCGACCACACCCAGGTTCGGGATCTCGGCGAAGGCGCTCGAGGATCGGTCTGGACGTTGCTCGGCGAGCCGAGCAGGCTGTCGAGCAGGTCGGCGCGCCACTGCTCGCCGCTGCCGGCGAGCTCCGCATGCTCGGTCGCGCCATGCGCTGCGCTTGGTGTGCACCTTCAGCACGATCTCGTACGGGTCGAGCAGCCCGGCGTTGACGACCTGGACGATCGGCCAGATGTCGCGGCCGTGGTTCTCGACCTCGAGCACGACCATGTGGCGGGCGCCGGGCAGCGTCGCTGGTGTCGACCGTGATCGGCTGCCGGCTGGCGTTGGTGACGATCAGGTCGTAGCCGACCGGGATGGCGTCGAGCTGCGTCGAGCAACTCCGGCAGCAGCTCGGGATAGAAGACGTGCACCAGCGACGCGCGACCACGGCTCGGCTGCGGCGAACCGCAGATCGGTCGCGCGTGCGCCAGACGTCGGGGAAGCCGGCCGACCTTGCGACCAGCCGCCGCTCGAGCCAGTCGCGGAAGTCGAGCGGCGGCGTGCGGGCCGCGCCGCTGCCAGCCTCCGGGCCTGCCGCCAGCGCCGAGAGCGACATGCGACGCGCCTGACTTCGACAGCCGCCGTGCGACTCGCGGCTCGCGTCGATCCGTCTCATGTCGCTCCCTCATATCCACTCCTCCAGCGCGTCGCCGAAGATCGGCCGCGACCTCGGCGGCGACCCGCTCCCGACGCGGCGCGACCGTCGGGATCGCGGACGATCTCGCGCTTGACGAACGGGAAAGCCGCGCTCGATCAAGCTGCCACCAGCCCTTGATCACCGGGTTGTCGCCGGCGCTCACCACGTCGTCGGCGCGGAACGCCGACGGTCATCGATAGCCCTCGCCGTGCAGCAGCCGGCTGAGCCCCAGCTCGTTGTGCCGGATGATGTCCCACTTGGTCGGCTCGATCGCGCACGTCGTCGAAGAACTCGCTGCAGCGGCGCGTCGGCCAGCACCCCGCCGCGGAAGCCCAGGAAGTAGCTCTGCAGGTGATGGAAGTACTGGTAGGTGTCGGTCAGCCCCCAGACGTCGGCCGCCGCGTCGCTTCGAACTCGGCCAGCAGCGGGCCGAGGTGGCGAACGGGCCGACCACGCTGTCGTTGGCCAGCATCACGTACCGGCGCTGCGTGGCCTCGCCGGCAGCAGTCCAGCCCGATCGCCCACGAGCCGAAGTCGTAGCCGATGTTCGGCTGGCGCAGCACGATCGCGATCGCCGGCGAGGTCGCCGTTCCACTCCAGCGGCTCGTCGACTCGGCACGCCGAGACCACGATGACGTCGGTAACCGGCGCGCGACGAACTCGCGCGACCAGCGTCGCGAAACGACGCGACACGCGGCGTCGGCGGAGAAGTGCGCCAGCACCGCCACCCGCTCGCGGTGCGCCGAAGTCGCGCGAGGTCGACCGCGCTCGACCGACACCTGACCGCGGCTGACGTCAAGGACCTCGCGTCCGGACGCCGTCGGCGAGCTCACGTCAGATGCGATGCGATCACGGTCATCGCGGCCGCAGACGCCGGACCGCTCGCAGCGGGGCGGTCGCCCGCCACGACGCGCTGCCGCGCATCGCCTTGACCTGCTCCCAGCTCTCCAGCAGCTGGTTGCGGGTCCTGTCCGAGCTCGGCTCGGTCGTCGGTCTCCGAGTGCCTGGCCGAGCTCGGCCAGCTGCTCGCCGAGCGCGGCGCAGCTCGGCGCGGGCGATGCGCAGCTCCTCGACCGGATCGCGTCGACCGCGAGCCGCGTGCGGCCGTCGGTGCTCCGACCTCGCTGACTCAGCTGCGAGCTTGGCCCGCAGCTCGTCCCGCTCGCGCAGCGCGGCGTCCCGGGTCGCCAGCATCTCGATGCCGAGTGCCTTCGCTGAAGCGATCGGCGAACAGGTAGGACGAGCTGCCGACCACCTCGTTGAACGGGCGGAAGCGGTGCTTCTTGTCGAAGACCACGACGCTGTCGTAGACGTGCAGGCCGTCGAGATGCGGTCGCCCAGACCGAGTTGCGGTCGATGCCGACGTGATGGCGCGAATGCAGGTCGTCGACCCGGCGCTTGGACCATTCGATGAACGAGTCCGCGCCGCGCAAGCTCGCCGCCGAACACCGGCCAGTACGAGGTGTGGCAGTCCTCGACGAGGTAGACGCCGCCGTCGTTGAGCAGCGGGAACAGCGTCTCGATCGACGACGATCTGCTGGCGCATGGTGTGGCCGCCGTCGTCGATGACGATGTCGAACGGGCCGTACTCGCTCGTCGAGCTCGCCGCAGCACCTCGGGATCCTCCTGATCGCCGAGCACGACCGGGATACCGGCCGTCGGCCGCCCGCACCGCCGCCTCGTCGATGTCCAGGCCGACCAGCTGGGCCTCGGGCCCGAGGTAGTTCTGCCACAGCTCGAGGCCGCCGCCGCGGTAGACGCCGATCTCGAGCACCCGCACCGGCTCGCCGCGGAACCGCGTCAGGTGCCGGGCGTAGATCGGGAAGTAGTGCGGCCACTTGTCGAGCACCGGCCCGGCCCGGTTGGCGACGAAGTGCGCGTACAGCGGGTTGTCGGCCAGTTCCGACCAGTCGCGTCGCTGAGGTAGAAGGCCGACTCGGTAGCACTCGTTGACCAGGAACTGATCGCCGTCGGCGTCGCGGAACGCATCGCCGAGCGCCCGCGCCTGGTCCTCCGGCAGCTCGTTGCTCGCTGATCGCCGCGGACGAGCGGCCGCGCAGCTCGGTCCGTCCTCGAGCTCGTCGGTCGTGACGATGATGTTCAGCGCGCGGTCGGCGAAGCCGGTCGACAACGCGTGCAGCACCGCGGTCAGCGAGTGACCGCTGATCATCGGATGCTCCTTCGCGCGACTCCTCATGCTCGATCGGGCTGCAGGTGCCACTGCCGAAGAACTTGGTCATGCCCGGGCTCGGTGACTGCGCATGTCGGCCCGCACCCGCAGCTCGTACGCCCGATCGTGATAGTCGTAGGTGTGGCCGCGGTCGACGACGGCCGTCGAGACCAGGAAGACGCCCGGCTGCAGCGGCAAGTGCGGTCGATCGTGAAGTCGACGAAGCCCGCGCCCGGCGGCGACCTTGAACGCGCGCTCGCCGTAGCCGGAGTTCGGTCCGGCGATGTTCACGCCCGGACTCGTGGACGAAGCCCAGGCCGAAGATGACCTCGGCAGGTCGGCTGCTCGGCTCGTAGTGCATCCGGACCGTGGCCGGGCTCGCCAGCGGCCAGGAAGCGGAACGACCGCGCCGTCGCGCGTCGAGATACTCGAGCTCGTCGACCCGGATCTCGCCCGACCCGGTGCGGCGTGCCGCTCATTCGCGGTGCGCGGCCGATCTGGCGCCGGTCGGCCGACGGCTTCCTTCGGTTCACCTCCTGAGGTAGTCGTCGACCACGTCGCGGACTCGCCGACCGCCTGCATCCGGCCGTGGTCGAGCCAGACGGCCTGGTCGCACAGGTCGGCCACGACCGGCAGCGAATGCGAGACGATCACGATCGTCGTGCCCTGCCGGCGCAGCTCGTAGAGGTAGTCGAAGCACTTGCGCTGGAACTCCTCGTCGCCGACCGCGATGATCTCGTCGACGATCAGGATCTCGGGCTCGGCGGTGACCGCGATCGAGAAGCCGAGGCGGACGTACATGCCGCTCGAGTAGACCTTGACCGGCGAGTCGATGAAGTCGCCGATGCCGGCGAAGTCGATGATCTCGTCCATCGAGGCGTCGATCTGCTTGCGGGTCAGGCCGAGGATCGCGCCGTTGAGGTAGACGTTCTCGCGGCCGGTGAGCTCAGCTGTGGAAGCCGGCGCCCAGTTCGAGCAGCGCCGAGATCCGGCCGTGGGCCTCGATCGATCCCGACGTCGGCCGGTAGATCCCGGCCAGCATCTTCAGCAGGGTCGACTTGCCCGAGCCGTTGTGCCCGATCAGGCCGAAGGTCGTGCCTCGCTCGACCTCGAAGCTGACGTCGCGCAGGGCCCAGAAGTCGGAGTAGCGGCTGCCGCTGCGCCGCGACGACCCGTTCCTTGAGCGAGTTCCGCCTCTCGGTGTAGAGCCGGAACCTCTTGGACAGGTTGTCGACCTCGATCGCGATGTCGGCCACTACAGCTGCTCCGCCAGGTCGCGGCCGCCGCGGTGGTAGACGACAGGCCGACGACGACGGCGGCCGCCGTCCAGGCGACGACGCCGAGCCACAGTCCAGGGCGACCCGACTCGAGGCTGTAGAGCGACGTCGCGGAACAGCTGGACGAACTCGCTCACCGGGTTGGCCAGTGATCACCGCGTGCAGCGGGATGCCGACCAGGTCCTTGACCGTCGAGCGCGATCGACGGTGTAGATGATCGGCGTCGCGTAGAACAGCAACTGCAGGAAGATCCCGATGAAGTGCTGCAGGTCGCGGAAGTAGATGTTGGCCAGCGCGAAGAACAAGGAGGTACCGCCGTGACGAACAGGAAGAAGATCGCGCACAGAACGGGAGCAGCAGCCAGCTCGCGCCGACGTTGCCGAAGGCGCAGCAGCACGACCATCACCACGCCGATCTCGATCGCTGACTGGATCGCGACCGCGATCATCGCGCCGAGCACCGGCGCGTAGGACGGGAAGTAGATCTTCTTCAGCAGCACGCCCGTGCCGAGCAGCGAGCCGATCGGTGTTGATGCCGTTGGCCCAGAACGTCCAGACGGTCAGCGCCGACGAACAGGTAGACGATGAAGTTGCCGGTGTGGCCGTTGCCGAAGTCGGCGGAGCGGCCCGCGAGATGACCTTGCCGACCAGCGTGTAGACGCCGAGCGAGGCCAGCGGCACGAGCAGCGACCAGGCCCAGCCGGCCGCCGTGCCCTTGAACCGGGATTTCAGGTCGCGCTGGGCGAAGTTCCAGATCAGGCTGCGGTACCGGACGAACTCCTCGGGGATCGTCAGAGTGACGTCACAGACTGTCCGCCCGACGCGCGAGCCGAGCCGACGCAGCTGAGCGACCCGCCGACCCGCGGCAGGGCAGCACCAACGTCAGCAAATCATGAGGCCCAGGATACCGGCTGAGTCGTCTCGAACCTGCCAACCAGGCCGTTCGGCCGGCTCCGATTCTCAGGCCAGTGCCCCGCGATCGGCGCTGTTTGCGGCTGACCTCAAGCCCGGAAAACCGAGCCGTGCTCGACGAAGGCCTGGTGCAGCGCGTCGCGCCAGGCCGGCATCGGGCTCAGCCCGGCGTCGGCCCAGGCCGACAGACTCAGCACCGAGTAGGCCGGGCGGGGTGCGGGACGCGGAAACTCGGCGGTGGTCACCGGCACCACCCGGTCCGGATCGGCGCCGAGCTCGCCGAAGATGGCCTGGGTGAACCCGAACCAGGTGGTGTCGCCCGGCGTTGGTGCAGTGATAGATCCCGGCCGGCGCGTTCGAGCGGGCGAGCTCGACGAGGGCCCGGGCCAGGTCGGCCGACCAGGTCGGGGAGCCGTGCTGGTCGGCCACCACGCTGACGGTGTCGCGCTCGCGCTCCAGGCGGGCCATCGTCTTGACGAAGTTGGCCGCCGCCCGCCCCGTAGACCCAGGCGGTCCGGACGACGTAGGAGTCCTCGGGATGCAGCTCGCGGACAGCCACCTCACCGGCCAGCTTGGTGCGGCCGTAGGCGCCCTTGGGGGCCGGCTCGTCGTCGACCTCGTAGGGCCGGTCGCCGTCACCGGCGAAGACGTAGTCGGTCGAGACGTGGATCAGCCGCGCCCCGTTGCGGGCGGCGGCCGCGGCGAGCACCGCCGGCCCGGTCGCGTTCACCTGGTAGGCCACGTCCTCGTGTTCCTCGGCCGGGTCGACCGCGGTGTAGGCGGCGGCGTTGACGATGACGTCCGGGCCGAACGAGCTCATCATCGCCTCGACGGCGGCCGAGTCGGTGATGTCGAGATCCTCGACGTCCACCGCGCGGACCTCGGCCTGCGGATCAGCCGCCGAGGACGAGTTGGAGGTCGGTGCCCAGCTGGCCGTTGGAACCGGTCACCAACCAGCGCCTCGACGTCATTGGCCGGCCTCGGCGTACCGCGCCTCGACGGCCGCCTTGAGCGGGCGCCACCAACTCTCGTTGTCCGCGTACCACTGGACGGTCTGCGCCAGCCCGGCCCGCAGATCGGTGTAGTGCGGGCGCCAGCCCAGCTCGTCGCGCAGCTTCGAGGCATCGATCGCGTAGCGCAGGTCGTGACCGGCCCGGTCGGTGACGTGGTCGTAGGCATCGGTGGGTTGTCCGGTGAGTTCGAGCACCAGTTCGACGATCGCCTTGTTGCTCTGCTCACCGTCGGCGCCGATCAGGTAGGTCTCCCCCGATCGGCCCTCGTCGATGATCCGCCAGACGGCGTCGTTGTGGTCGTGGACGTGGATCCAGTCGCGTACGTTCGCCCCCGCCCCATAGAGCTTGGGGCGGATACCGCTGAGCACGTTGGTGATCTGGCGCGGAATGAACTTCTCGATGTGCTGGTAGGGCCCGTAGTTGTTCGAGCAGTTCGAGATCGTGGCGTGCAGCCCGAAGGAACGCACCCAGGCCCGCACGAGCAGGTCCGAGCCCGCCTTGGTCGAGCTGTACGGGCTGGAGGGGTTGTACGGCGTCTGGGCGGTGAAGCGCGAAGGGTCGTCGAGCTCGAGGTCTCCGTAGACCTCGTCGGTGGAGATGTGATGCAGCCGGACGCCGTGCTTACGCACTGCCTCCAGAATCGTGTACGTGCCGACCAGGTTCGTGCGGATGAACGGTGACGGGTCACGCAGCGAGTTGTCGTTGTGCGACTCAGCGGCGAAGTGCACGACCAGATCCGAACGGGCCACCAACGCGTCGACCAGGCTCTCGTCGGCGATGTCGCCCTTGACGAGGTCGATCCGGTCACGGACCAGGTCCAGGCTGGCCTCGTTGGCCGCGTAGGACATGACGTCCAGCACGGTCACCTCGACGTCGGGGCGGTTCTCGACCGTCCGATTGACGAAGTTGGCCCCGATGAAGCCGGCCCCTCCGGTGACGAGAACGCGCATGGTGGACAAACCCTTCTTCAATGACGGTTTCCAGCAGTATCCCAGGCCGAGGCCCGATCACCGCCCGGCACGACCGGGGCCAAAGCTGAGGACGCGCCGCGTAGTTAAGCCGATTCTCACGGTTTCACAGATTCGCGCCGGTAGCCTCGACTGGTGCCAGACAGTCGTCCACCCTCCGGAGGTTCCGGCCCTGACGACCGCACGCCACCCGACCCGTCGGCCCCGTTGCCACCCGAGTTGGACCCGCGCGGTCGCCGGGCGGCCCGCGCGGATGCCCGTGCTCGAGCCCAGTCCACACCGGCTTACCGGGCGAGCGCCCCTCGGGCCACTGCGGGCGCTCCGGCCCGACGGCGTTCCGGCCCGGACTTCTTCTATGGCGCCATGGTCGGCGTCAAGATCATCGCCGCCCTGCTCTCGGTCACGATCCTGATCTATTCCTACTTCTACTGGTCGACCTACCGCCAGGTGCAGGCATCGGTGCCGGTTGCTGCCCCGCTCCCCTCGCCGAGTGCGGGTCACAAGGACGTCGACGGCAAGGACCAGAACATCCTGCTGCTCGGCAATGACAGCCGCACCGGCGCGACACCGGCCGAACTCGCCGCCCTGGCCACCACCGACGACGGCGGCAGTGCCAACACCGACACGATGATGATCATGCACATCCCGGCGAACGGCGCCAAGGCAACGGTGATCTCCTTCCCCCGCGACTCCTGGGTCTCCATTCCCGGCTACGGCAAGGCGAAACTCAACGCGGCCTACCCCGACGGTTACAGCGCCGCCAAGCAGGCCGGGCAGAGCGAGCTGGCGGCCGAAGGAGCCGGCGTCGCGCTTCTCGCGGCCACCCTCGGCAACCTCACCGGCCTGACCATCGACCACTACGTGCAGATCAGCCTGCTGGGGTTCTATCGGATCAGTAACGCGATCGGCGGCGTCCCGGTGTTGCTGTGCCAGGCCCAGAAGGAACCGAAATCAGGGATCAACCTGCCCGCGGGCTGGTCGACCATCCAGGGCACGCAGGCGCTGGCCTTCGTCCGCCAGCGCTATGACCTGCCCCGCGGTGACCTGGACCGGATCGTGCGCCAGCAATACTTCCTGTCCGCCGTGTTCAAGAAGATGACGTCCTCCGGCACCCTGCTCAACCCGTTCAAGGTCAAGGACCTGCTCGACGCGGTCAGCTCATCGCTGCTGACCGACGGGGTCAACCTGCTCACCCTCGCCACCGACTTCGCCCAGATGTCTTCGGGCAACCTGACCTTCGCCACGATCCCGACCGACGGCAGCGCCATGGAGGGCGACCAATCGGTGCTAGTCGTCGATCCGAGCGAGGTGCAGGCCTTCGTCGATCAGACGATCGGCGTCAGCGCGGCAGTGACGACCGGGCCGACGGTGGCCGCTAATAGCTTCCAAGTCGATGTCGTCAACCAGACCGGCGAGAACGGGGCGGCCACCCGCGCCGGGACGGCACTGACCCAACTCGGCTTCAACGTCGACCAGGTCATCACCGGCACCTCGACGATCAGCGTCACGACGATCGCCTACCCGGCCGGGATGGAGGCCCAGGCGCGCACGGTGCTGGCCAAGGTCCCCGGTGCGCGCCTCTCACAGTCCAGTTCGGTGCAGCGAGTGACGCTGGAGTTGGGCAGCGACGACCTGACCCCGGGCGCCGCCACCCCCACCAGCAGCGCGGCGCCGAGCGCGACCCCGACGCCGGTCGCGACCGCTACCGGCCCGGCCGCGGGCGTGGCCGCGAACACGCCCAACCAGCCCGGATGCATCAACTGACTTCACCGGAGCACCTCTTCGCGCAGGTGCTCTCGACCCAGGCATCCCGACCCTTCGTCAGCTTCCATGACGACGCCACCGGCGAGTGGGCCGAACTCTCGGCCCGATCCAGCGCCAACTGGATCGCCAAGACCCACTTCCTGCTCATGGACGGGCTGGGCCTGGGCGTCGGCGACCGCGCGTACATCGCCTTGCCCGCGCACTGGATCAGTGCGCCGATCCTGCTGGGCTGCTGGAGCGCCGGGTTGAGCGTGACCGACGATCCAGCCGAGGCGGCGGTGGCCTTCACTGCCCCTGACTCGCTGGCCCGCACGGCGGGCATCCTCGACGTCTTCGCGATCAACCCGGCCGCCGTCGCCCGCGGGTTCGCCGGTGAACCGCCCGCAACCGCACAGGACTATGTGGCCGCCGTGCGGCCGCAGCCCGACGCCTGGGCGTCGGTCGCTTTTGCCGCTGGGCCGGACGATCCCGCGGTCAACGACCTCGGTCGGGCCGAGGTGGTCGCCGCGGCGCAGGCGCGGGCCGAACAGCTGGGTCTCGTCGTGGGCGGGCGGCTGTTGAGCGTGCGCCCGTGGCAGCAGGCCGGCGACTGGGTCGATTCCCTCGTGGTCGCGTTGGCCGTCGGCGGCTCGCTCGTCCTGGTCGCGAACGCCGAGGACGACCGGATCGAGCGGCACGCCAGTCAGGAACGGGCGACGGCGACCCTGCGCTGAGCTGAGCTCACGCGATCATCTGCACCGAACCATCCGTCTGCACCTGGCCCAGATAGACGGTGATCGTCTCGTGGGTGGCCCCGCGCGGGCTGGTGTGCAGGGTGCTCGGCCACTGTTGGGCCCGGATGCTCGACAGTGGGTGCTGCTCGGCGGTTGAGTCGATCTTCGTGGGATCGGTCGAGAGCACGTACAGGGACTTGCCGTGCGCGACGGCCGCACTCTGCATCGCCGCCAGGGCCGGCTGGCTCGCACTCGGCACCGAGACGACCGGCACGTTGCAGTACGCGCGCACGGCCATCTGATAGCTCCACGAGGCGTTGTAGTCGACGGTGACCACCGCCGCGTTCGCGGGCAGCTGGTCGCAGATCAGGTCCACCTGCCGCAACTGGGGATACCCGGCCCGGATGGTGAACGCCGGCACCGTGACCGCCAGCGGGTAACCGACCAGGACCACCGCGCCGACGATCCCCAACCAACGCCAGCGGGCGGCGATCTCGCGCAGCGCGACGGTGGCGGCGAGCACCATCATCGGCATCACGACCGGCACATAGCGGCGGCTGGCCCAGATCTGGTCCGGAGTGATCTGCGAGGAGTAGAGATACAGGGCCGACATCGTCAGCCCCATGGCCAACGCGCCGACGATCGCCCAGTCCCGGCGCAACAGGAAGCGGCGCAGCAGCAGGACGTACCCGCCGACTCCGAGCAGCAGGGTCGGCCACCCGAAGTACAGCGCCTGCCAGTTCACGGTCTGCTCGTTGTAGCTGCGGGTGGCGTCCAGGGCCTCGTGCGAGTCTTTCTGCACCTGCAGCAGGTACGGCGTGTACGGGCCGTGGCCGACGTACCAGAGCGGGCGGCTGGCCAGGAAGGCGAAGGCGAGCACGACGACGCCCGAAGCGCCCCAGGCCAACGGGCGGCGGTGGGCGGACAGCCAGGCGCCCAGACCCCGCCGCCAGCAGAGCGCAACGACGACAATGCCGATGAGCACCAGCGCGAGCGCGGCTTCGGCCAGGCGCAGGATCGCGTGACGTTGGTCGGCGTAGTAGGCCGGGGACAGCCGGCTGACGTCGACCCAGCCGATGATCGTCGGCACCAGGCCGACACCCAACAGCGCCGCCGCCCGCACGCCGGCTCGCTGCCGCTCGGGCGGCGGGGCATGGGCCACGATGATGATGGCGGCGATGATCAGCGCCAGCAGGCTGGCGTAGGAATCGATGCGGACCATCGCGGCGGCCCCGGCCACGAATCCGCAGAGCGCGTAGTCGGCGATCCGCCCGCTGGTGACCGCGCGGTGCAGCAGGGTCAGGCCCCCCATCAGCAACAGCAGCGCCAGCGTCTCGCTGAACGTGTCGCGACTGACATAGATCATCGGTAGCGATACGGCCAGGGCCGAGGTGGCCAGCGCGCCGAAGCGCGGGCCCACGATCCGCCGGGCCAGCCCGAAGAAGGCGAAGAGCGCGAGCGCACCGAAGACGATGTTGGCCCGCAGCAGCGCGGTGGTGCCGAATACCCGCCCCACCGCGGCCAAGAGCACCGGGAGCACGTGATTGCCCTGCGCCGCGAGCAGGCCCGGCTGCCCAGCTTGGAAGTCCTCGAACCCGGCCGACTCGTCGGCGAAACCGGCCGGGTGGCCGAAGATGTCGGACCGCGTGTTCATCCGCAGGCTCGAATGATCGACCAGGTAGCGGCCGGCCAGGTTGTAGGTGCTGGGGTCGCGGTGGGCGTAGAGGTCCTGGGCGGCGAAGAAGCAATTGACGATCGTCCAGACCAGCAGCAGCGCGAACACGATCACGGTCCACACAAGGACATCGCGCGTGACCGGTACCCGCGCCGGGCCGGCCACCCAGACGGCCAACCCGGCCCCGACGAGCCCGCACGGGAAGGCCACGGCCCAGATCAGGTGACCGGCCAGCAGCAACAACATCGCGGGAACCGAGAACCCGGCCACCGCGCAGGCCAGCAGCTCGGGGGCCGACACCACCCACTGGGCCGGGCGCCCCAGCGTTGGGGTCACAGGGTCCGGCACGCTCCGTATGGTCCCAGATCGCAAATGAGAGGATCTCCGCATGCGCGCACTCACCGTCTTGCCCGGCACGGCCGATTCTCTCGAACTACGCGACATCCCCGAACCGCCGGAGTCCGACGGCGACGTGCTCGTGAAGGGGCTGGCGATCGGTCTGTGCGGTACCGACGCCGAGATCGTCGCGGCGCAGTACGGCCAGGCGCCGCCCGGGTCGGACTATCTCGTCCTCGGCCATGAGAACCTCGGGCAGGTGATCTCGGCGCCGGCCGGCAGTGACTTCGCCCCGGGCGATCACGTCGTCGGCTTCGTGCGCCGTCCCGACCCGGTGCCGTGCGCGGCCTGCGCGGCCGGCGAATGGGACATGTGCAAGAACGGCGGCTACGTCGAACACGGTATCTCCGGGCTGCACGGTTTCGGACGCGAGCAGTGGCGCGTGGCCTCCGACGCGCTGGTCAAGCTCGACCCGTCCATCGGAGACCTGGGTGTACTGCTCGAACCGACGACGATCGTCGCCAAGGCCTGGGAGCAGGTCGAACGTATCGGCCAGCGGGCCTTCTGGGCCCCCAAGGTCGCCGCCATCACCGGAGCCGGACCGGTCGGTCTGCTCGCGGCCCTGCTGTCGGTCCAGCACGGTTACGAGACGCACGTGTTCGACCGCGTGACCGATGGCCCGAAGCCCCAGCTGGTCAGCGACCTCGGCGCGACCTATCACGCCGACTCCCTGCCCGCCTCGGGTCTGAGCCCGGACATCGTGATCGAGTGCACCGGCGTCAGTACGGTGATCCTCGATTCGCTGCGCGCCTCGAGCACCGACGGAATCGTGTGCCTCACCGGCGTGTCGGACGTCGGACACGAGCAGTCCGTCGACATCGGGGCGATGAACCGCAACGCCGTGCTGCACAACGGGGTGTTCTTCGGCACCGTCAACGCCAACCGGCGTCATTACGAGCAGGGCATTGCCGCGCTGGCCGAGGCCGACAAGAGCTGGCTGGCCCGGTTGATCACCCGGCGGGTGCCGCTGGCCGATTTCGCCGATGGGTTCGCCAAGCAGCCCACCGATGTGAAGGTCGTGCTGGATCTCACGCTCTGACGTATCAATGGAGCTTCCCGCCGCTCCGTAGTGGCATGAGCGCAGTCGTCTATGACTTCCCTGTTGTCGTTCCCGATGATCGGGAACTCGATCTGCTCGGCCTGTTCGCCGAAGGGTTCACGCTGCCCGAGGTCGCGCGGGCGCTGAACTGCACCGAGCGGGCCGTGCGGACCATGCTGCGGGAGGTGACCGACGCGCTGCGGGTACGGAACGCCACCCAAGCGGTCGCCGTCGCCGCCCGCAACGGCTGGATCTAGCCCGATCCGGCCGCGGTGGTGCGGATCGGTCGGCCCAGCGGCCAGAGTGCACCACCGCGCTATACACCTAGCGCAGCAGCGAGCGGGCCATCACCATGCGGTTGATCTGGTTGGTGCCCTCATAGATCTGGGTGATCTTGGCGTCGCGCATCATCCGCTCGACCGGGAAGTCCTGGGTATAGCCGGCCCCACCGAAGAGCTGGACGGCGTCGGTGGTCACCGACATCGCCGTGTCGGAGGCGAACACCTTGGCCGCGGAGGAGCCGAACGTCAGGTTGGGCTCGTAGCGCTCGGCGCGCGCCGCCGCGCTGTATACGAGCAGGCGGGAGGCTTCGACCCGCGTCGCCATGTCGGCGATCATGAACTGGATGCCCTGGAAGTCAGCGATGCGCTGGCCGAACTGGTGCCGCTCCTTCACGTAGGCGATGGAGGCGTCCAAGGCCCCCTGAGCGATGCCCAGGGCCTGCGCACCGATGGCCAGGCGCGTGTGGTCCAACGTCCGGAGCGCGGTCTTGAACCCGGTGCCCGGCTCGCCGATGATGCGCCCGGCCGGGATCGTGCAGTCCTCGAAGTAGATCTCACACGTCGGTGAGCCCTTGATGCCCAGCTTGCGTTCCTTGGTGCCCACCGAGAAGCCCGGATCGTCCTTGTGGACCACGAAGGCCGAGATTCCGTTGGCGCCGCGGCTGGGGTCGGTGACCGCCATCACGGTGTAGTACGTGGAGACTCCGGCATTGGTGATCCAGCACTTGGTGCCGTTGAGCACCCAGTGATCACCGTCGAGCACGGCACGGGTCTTCATCGAGGCCGCATCCGATCCGGCCTCACGTTCGGACAGGGCGTAGCTGGCCACCGCCCCCTTCGCGATGGCCGGCAGCACCTCGCGCTTGAGCTCATCGGACGCGGACAGGATCAGCGGCTGGGTGCCCAGCTTGTTGACGGCCGGGATCAGCGAGGACGACGCGCAGGCGCGGGCCACCTCCTCGATGACGATGCAGGCCGAGACGGCGTCGGCGCCGGGGCCGCCGTACTCCTCCGCGATGTGGACGGCATGGAAGTCGGCCTTCACGAGGGCGTCGAGCACGTCATACGGGAACTCGGCCGTCTGGTCGATCTCCGCGGCACGGGGGGCGATCTTGTCATCGGCCAGCTGGCGCACGGCCTGGCGCAGCAGCCGCTGCTCCTCGGTGAGGTCGAACTGATCGAAATCCGGGTTCCCTAGGCTCATGGACACATAGTAGGACGTCCTACTAGTTGCCCCAAACTGGGAGCCGCACGGAGCGGCGGTAGGCTCCAGCCGATCCGTCGAGGGAGAGAAATCCGATGCCCAACCCCATGTCGCCGCCGTTCGATGCTGCCACCGTCTCCACCGCCTACCAGGCCGCCCTGCAGGTCATCGAGGCGGTCGAACCCACCGTCGCCGGCGCGATCCGCAGCGAGTTGGCCGACCAGCGCAGTTCGCTCAAGCTGATCGCGAGCGAGAACTACGCCTCACCGGCGGTGCTGCTGACGATGGGCAACTGGCTCAGCGACAAGTACGCCGAGGGCACCGTCGGGCACCGCTTCTATGCCGCCTGCCAGAACATCGACACCGTCGAGCAGTTGGCGGCCGATCACGCCAAGGCCCTGTTCGGCGCGCCGCACGCCTACGTCCAGCCGCACTCGGGCATCGACGCCAACCTGGTTGCCTTCTGGGCCATCCTGGCCCAGCGGATCGAGTCGCCGGCCCTGGCCGATGCCGGCGCCAAGCACGTCAACGACCTCTCCGAGTCCGACTGGGCCACCCTGCGGCGCGCGCTCGGCGGCCAACGGGCCCTCGGCATGTCCTTGGACGCCGGCGGACACCTGACGCACGGCTTCCGGCCCAACATCTCGGGCAAGATGTTCGAGCAGTCCTCCTACGGCACCGACCCCGAGAGCGGGTTGCTGGACTACGACCTGGTCCGCGCCCGGGCGCGGGAGTTCAAGCCGCTGGTCCTGATCGCCGGCTACTCCGCCTACCCGCGCAAGATCAACTTCGCCACCATGCGCGAGATCGCCGACGAGGTCGGGGCCACGCTGATGGTCGACATGGCGCACTTCGCCGGTCTCGTCGCCGGGAAGGTCTTCACCGGGGACTTCAACCCGGTGCCGTGGGCCCACGTCACGACGACCACCACCCACAAGTCCCTGCGCGGACCGCGCGGCGGAATGGTGCTGTGCCAGCCCGAGTACGCGGATGCGGTCGACCGCGGGTGTCCGATGGTGCTCGGCGGGCCGCTCGGACAGGTGATGGCGGCCAAGGCCGTGGCACTGGCCGAAGCCCGGCAGCCGGCCTTCGCTACCTACGCCCAGGCCGTGGCCGACAACGCGGTGACTCTGGCCGACGGACTGATGCGTCGAGGCGCCAAGTTGGTCACCGGCGGCACCGAGAATCACTTGGTATTGCTGGACGTTTCCGAGTTCGGACTCACCGGCCGGCAGGCCGAGTCGGCCCTGCTCGACTCGGGCATCGTCACCAACCGCAACGCCGTCCCCCGCGATCCGAACGGCGCCTGGTACACCTCGGGCGTGCGCATCGGAACACCGGCGCTGACCTCGCGCGGCTTCGGCGCGGACGAGTTCGACAAGGTGGCCGAGCTGATGGTGGACGTGCTGACCTCGACCCAGCCGGCCGCGGCGGCCAGCGGCGGATCGTCCAAGGCGAAGTACGTGCTGGCCGACGGCGTGGCCGCCAAGACCCACGCCGCCGCCGACGAACTCCTCGACGCCCACCCGCTCTACCCCGGGCTCGACCTCGGGTAATGCTCCATGTCGGGAGAGTTATGGTCGGCAGCCGACCACAACTCTCCCGAAGTCAGGGCTAGGCGTGGTCGCTGTTGGCCGCGCCCGCCTCCAGCGTCGAGCCAGCCGCCAGCTCCTGGTGGCCGCCGAACTGCTGGCGCATGGCCGAGAGCAGCTGGTCGGCGTACTTGGCCTCCCCGCGTGAGCTGAAGCGCTGGTAGAGCGCGGCCGACAGCACTGGCACCGGTACGCCTTCGTCGATCGCGGCCTGAATCGTCCAGCGGCCCTCGCCGGAGTCCGAGACGCGCCCGGCCAGCCCGGACAGGGTGGGGTTGGCCTGTAGCGCCGCGGCGGTGAGGTCCAGCAGCCAGGACGAGACGACCGAGCCGCGCCGCCAGACCTCGGCGACCTCGGCGGTGTTGATGTCGTACTGGTAGTAGCGCGGCTCCTGCAGCGGCGCGAGTTCGGCCGATGCCTCGGCCGACTCGGTGCCCACGTTGGCCCGGTTGAGCACGTTCAGGCCCTCGGCGTAGGCGGCCATGATGCCGTACTCGATCCCGTTGTGGACCATCTTGACGAAGTGGCCGGCGCCGTTGGGGCCGCAGTGCAGATAACCCTGCTCGGCCGCCGACGGTTCGCCACTCGTCCCAGGCGTCCGCTCAGCTGTCTCCACGCCGGGGGCGATCGTCTTCAGGATCGGGTCGATGTGCTGCACCGCCTCGGTGTCGCCGCCGATCATCAGGCAGTAGCCGCGCTCGAGCCCGAACACGCCACCGCTCGTGCCGATGTCGATGTAGTGAATGCCCTTCGGGCGCAACGCATCCGCGCGGTGGATGTCGTCGCGGTAGTTCGAGTTGCCGCCGTCGATGATGATGTCGCCGGGTTCGAACAGTTCCCCGAGCGCCTCGACCGACTTGCCGGTGATCCCGGCCGGGATCATCACCCAGGCCACTCGCGGCGTCACGAGCTTGGCGGTGAACTCCTCGAGCGTGGCCGCACCAATCGCGCCTTCGGCGACCAGGGACTGCACCACCTCGGCGTTGACGTCCCACACCACACACTCGTGGCCGTCGCGCATCAGGCGCCGGACGATGTTGGCCCCCATTCGACCAAGACCGATCATTCCCAACTGCATTACGGACTCCTTCTGAGTTCTACGAGCTCTGGGTGGGCACTACGGATTCTGACGGGCGCCTCGGTATCGGCGGATGAGGGCATTGGTGGAACTGTCGTGCGCGAGTACCGGCTCGGTCGCGGCCGACAGTTGGTCGGCCACCGTCTTGGCGAGCACCTTGCCCAGCTCGACACCCCACTGGTCGAAGGAGTTCACGCTCCAGATTGTCCCCTGCACGAAAACGCTGTGCTCATACAGGGCGATCAACTGGCCCAGCGTCGCCGGCGTCAGTCGCTCGACCAGGATCGTGTTGGACGGGCGGTTGCCTTCGAAGACCCGATGCGGGACCAGCCAGTCCGGCGTGCCCTCGGCCCGAACCTGCTCGGCCGTCTTGCCGAACGCCAGCGCCTCGGTCTGCGCGAACACATTGGCCGTCAGGATGTCGTGGTGCGAGCCCAAGGGGTTCAGCGAGTGCAGGAAACCGATGAAATCGGCCGGAATGAGCTTGGTGCCCTGGTGGATCAGTTGGTAGAAGCTGTGCTGGCCGTTGGTGCCCGGCTCGCCCCAGTAGACCGGCGAGGTCTGGTAGTCCACCGTCTCTCCACTGAGGGTGACGTGCTTGCCGTTGGACTCCATCGTCAGCTGTTGCAGATAGGCCGGGAACCGCTTGAGGTACTGGTCGTAGGGCAGCACAGCCTGTGTCTGGGCGTCGAAGAAGTCCGAGTACCAGACGGTGAGCAGGCCCAGGATGACCGGCAGGTTCTGCGCGAACGGCGCCGTGCGGAAGTGCTCGTCGATCGCGTGGAACCCGGGCAGCAGCTCGGTGAAGTTCTCAGGCCCGATCGCGATCATGGTCGACAGGCCGATGGCCGAGTCCATCGAGTACCGGCCACCGACCCAGTCCCAGAAGCCGAACATGTTCATGACGTCGATGCCGAAGGCCGACACAGCGGCGTCGTTGGTCGATACGGCCGCGAAGTGCTTGGCGATGGCCGACTCGTCGTGCAGGGCGGCCAGGGTCCACTCCCGCGCGGTATGGGCGTTGGTCATCGTCTCGAGCGTGGTGAACGTCTTGGACGAGACGATGAACAACGTCTCGGCCGGGTCGAGGTCGTGGGTGGCCTCGGCGAAGTCGGTGCCGTCGACGTTGGAGACGAACCGGAAGGTCAGCTCGCGGGCGCTGTAGTGCCGCAGCGCCTCGTAGGCCATCACCGGGCCGAGGTCCGAGCCGCCGATCCCGATGTTGACGATGTTGCGGATCGGCCGGCCGGTGTGACCGGTCCAGCGACCGCTGCGGATCTTGTCGGCGAACTCGGCCATGGCGCCGAGCACCTCGTGCACCCGGGGCACGACGTCGATGCCGTCGACGAGGATCTGCTCACCGTGGGGGGCCCGCAGGGCCACGTGCAACACCGCACGGTCCTCGGTGATGTTGATCTTCTCGCCGGCGAACATGGCATCGATGCGCCCGCGCAGGCCCGACTGCTCGGCCAGTTGCAGCAACGCGCTCAGCGTGGCGTCGTCGATGCGGTTCTTGGAGTAGTCGAGGAAGATGCCCTCGGCCTCGACCGTGAGCCGTTCCCCGCGAGTCGGGTCGGCCGCGAAGAGCTCACGCAGGTGGATGCCCTGCATGCGTTCGTAGTGGGCCTGCAGGTCGGCCCACGCGGGTCGATCGGTGAGCCGGGCCAGGTCTGCCATCGAAGCTCCAGTCAGAAATCAGCGGGCGGTCTGTGCTATCTCAGCACCTCGCGGTTACGGGCGGTCGTCCGCCTTGCCAATATCACCCGAAGACCGCCGATTCAGGGGTGGATGGTGATGGCGACGGCGAGGAATTGGGTGGGTGTGGCCTGCAGGATCTTCAGCCGCGGATCGCCGACATTGAGCCAGGGCTCACGACGCAGCGCGACCAACGGGGTCAGGCGGGGATCGGCGAGTACCTGGTCCACGGCCGGCCGGTCGCCCCCGCAGATCAGTGCGTCCAGGCGCTCGCCGGGCAGAATCCGGGCGGCCTGATCGGCGGCCTCGGCAAACGCGGCCGTGGCCTGGTTGGCCCGCCGCCGGGCGAATCGCTGCTGGGACCAGCCGCCGGCCTTCGTCGTCCCCTGCACGTAGGCCGAGCCGACCTTCGACCGGACGAGCGTCTCGGCCTCGAAGATCCCGGCGGCGTAGCCACCGCGGCGCACGAGGAGCACACCGATGCGGCGCGAGCGCTGCACGTGTTCTCGCAGGTCGCCGGCCAGGGGCGGGAAGGGCACCGTCACCCAGGCGCGGGTCCCGTCGCCGGCCTGCAGTTCGACCACGGTGGCCTCGCTTCGCGTCTCAA
Organism: uncultured Actinomycetes bacterium; assembly: GCA_963828015.1. GTDB lineage: Bacteria > Actinomycetota > Actinomycetes > Mycobacteriales > Jatrophihabitantaceae > CAVPUA01. Next base: position 1,041,043 of record CAWHCD010000004.1, on the reverse strand, counting down.
CCTCGCCGTGACGGTCGGCGAACCCGTCCAGCCAGCGACCCAGCCGCGCACCGGCAACGCTGACCGTCCGCGCATCCGCTGGCGGGGTCGACACGGTGCCCACCGTAAAGCAGTGCCCCCGGTAAAGCAGGATGGACGTCGTGGCTTCCGGTGCAGCTCGGCTCGAACGTCGCCGGGCCGCCGTCCCGCTGATCACCTATCCCGAGCAGCTGCCGGTGAGTCAGCGTCGGGACGAGATCGCCGCGGCCATCCGCGACCACCAGGTCGTCGTCATTGCCGGCGAGACCGGCTCGGGCAAGACGACCCAGCTGCCCAAGATCTGCCTCGAGCTCGGGCGGGGGGTGGCGGGCATGATCGCCCATACCCAGCCCCGGCGCCTGGCCGCCCGCACCGTGGCCGAACGGATCGCCGAGGAACTGGGGGTGCCCCTGGGCGGTGCGGTCGGGTACTCGGTGCGCTTCACCGACCAGTCCGGACCCGACACCCTGCTGCGGCTGATGACCGACGGCATCCTGCTGGCCGAGATCCAGCGCGACCGGCAGCTGCGGCGCTACGACACGATCATCATCGACGAAGCCCACGAGCGCAGCCTCAACATCGACTTCCTCCTCGGCTATCTGGCTCGGTTACTACCCCGCCGGCCCGATCTGAAGGTCATCATCACGTCGGCGACCATCGACCCCCAACGCTTCGCGGCCCATTTCGGGGGCGCGCCGGTCATCGAGGTATCCGGCCGCAGCTTCCCGGTCGAGGTTCGCTACCGGCCGGTGGCCGACGGTGACGACCAGACCGACGCGATCATCGCGGCCGTGCACGAGCTGGCCGCTGAAGCGCCCGGCGATGTGCTCGTCTTCCTGACCGGAGAACGCGAGATCCGCGATACCGCCGAGGTGCTGCGCGGCCTCGAACTGCCCAATACCGAGGTGTTGCCGCTCTATGCCCGCTTGGCCGCCGCCGAGCAGCACCGGGTCTGGCAACCGCATCCGGGCCGACGCATCGTGCTGGCCACCAACGTGGCCGAGACGTCGTTGACCGTTCCCGGGATCCGCTATGTCATCGATCCCGGGCAAGCCCGGATCTCGCGTTACAGCAAGCGGACCAAGGTGCAGCGACTGCCGATCGAGGACATCTCGCAGGCCTCGGCCAACCAGCGGGCCGGGCGATGCGGACGGGTGGCGGCCGGGGTCTGCATTCGGCTCTACAGCGAGGAGTCCTTCACCCTGCGGCCGGCGTTCACCGAGCCCGAGATCCTGCGCACCAACTTGGCTTCGGTGATCCTGCAGATGACGGCGCTCGGCCTCGGCGACGTCGCCCGCTTCGGCTTCCTCGACCCGCCCGATGCGCGCTCGGTCAGTGACGGCATCGCCTTGCTGCACGAGCTCGGCGCCCTGGACGACGCCAAGAAGCTCACGCCGACCGGGCGCCAGCTGGCCCAACTGCCCGTCGATCCACGGATCGCCCGCATGATCGTCGAGGCCGGGCGGCAGGGCTGCGTGCGCGAGGTCCTGGTGATTGCCGCGGCCCTGTCGATTCCCGATCCGCGCGAACGGCCGGGCGATCAGCCGGCCGCCGCCGATGCGGCGCACGCCCGTTTCGCTGACCCGTCGTCGGACTTTCTGACCCTGCTCAACCTCTGGAACTACCTGCGCGAGCAGCGCACGGACCTGAGCGGGAACCAGTTCCGACGGCTGTGTCGAGATGAGTTCCTGCATTATCTGCGGGTTCGGGAGTGGCAGGACCTGCGCGGCCAGCTGCGCCAGATCGCGCGCGGGCTGGACATCGTCGAGGTCGACGCCGCCGCGGAGCCCGCCCACGTGCACGCCGCCTTGGCCTCCGGGCTGCTGTCGCACCTCGGGCTCCGGGTCGGCGAGAGCCGCGAGTACCTCGGCGCGCGCAATGTGCGTTTCGCCATCGCACCCGGCTCGGTGCTGACGCGCAAGCCCCCGCGATGGGTCATCGCCGCCGAGCTCGTCGAGACCCGCCGCCTGCTCGCCCGGACGGTGGCCCGCATCGAGCCGGAGTCCCTGGAACAGCTGGCCGCGCACCTGGTCGTGCGCAGCTACAGCGAGCCGACCTGGGACGCCCGCCGCGGATCGGTCACGGCGATCGAGCGCGTCAGTCTGTATGGGCTGCCGCTCGTCGTTGGCCGGCGGACAGCCTTCGGCAAGATCGATCCGGTCGCGGCCCGGGAACTGTTCATCCGGCATGCGTTGGTCGAGGGCGATTGGCAGTCACCGCACCGCTTCCTGGTGCACAACCGCGATCTGCTGGCCGAGATCGATGCGTTGGAGGAGCGCGGCCGCCGCCGCGACCTGCTGGTCGACGATGAGGCGCTTTATGCCTTCTACGACGCGCGGATACCGCCCGAGGTCGTCTCGGCCCAACACTTCGACTCCTGGTGGAAGCAGGCCCGACGGGCCCAACCCGATCTGTTGATGCTCTCGCGGGCCGACGTCGTACGGGCGGAGGCCCTGGCCCAGGTCGAACGTCACGATCAGCAGAGCTGGCTGCTCGACGGCGTGGCGCTGCCGTTGACGTACCGCTTCGACCCGGGCAGCGCCGACGATGGCGTCACCGTCCACGTCCCGCTCGACGTGTTGGCCGGAATGGGCGAGGCTGACTTCAGCTGGCAGGTGCCGGCTCTGCGCGAGGAACTGATCATCGGGCTGATCCGCTCGCTGCCCAAGGACCTTAGGCGCAACTTCGTACCGGTGCCCGACACCGCCCGGGCCGTGCTCGCTGCAATGACCCCCGGCGACGAGCCGTTGCTCGATGCGTTGCAACGCGAGCTGCACCGACGCACCGGAGTGCTGGTGCCGCGCGAGCAGTTCTCCTTCGAGCGCCTGCCCGCCCATCTGCGCTTGGGCTTCGCCGTCGAGGACGCGTCCGGCGCGGTCGTGGGCCGCGGGCACGATCTGGGCGAGCTGCAGCAGCAACTGGCTGCCCCGGCCCGGGCGGCGGTGGCCCGCGCGCTCGACCCGGAGTTGGAGCGAACCGGATTGCGCGACTGGCCCAGTGATCTCGCCGTCGTTCCGCAACTGGTCGAGCAGGAGCGCGCCGGGCACGTCGTACGCGGCTATCCGGCCTTCGTCGACCTCACCGACCAGGTGTCGTTGCGGGTGCTGGCCAGCCCGGCCGCGCAGGCCGAGCAGGCGCTCGGCGGAATCGTGGCGTTGTTGCGGCTCTCCCTGCCCTCGCCGTTGCGTGCGGTTGCCGCCGGGCGCTCAGCCCGCTCGAAGCTGCTACTGGCGACCAGTCCCGGCTCGAGCGTGCCCGAGCTGGTCGAGGACTGCGCAGAGGCGGCGATCATCGAGCTGATCACGAGAGTGCCTTGGTCGCGAGAGGAGTTCCTGACCCTGCGCGAGACCGTGCGGGCCGAGCTGGTCGAGCGCACAGCCGCAATCGTCCACGATGTCGAACGGGTGCTGACCGCGGCCCAGCCGGTGCGCTCGGCCCTGCCGGCCCAGCCGCCGCCGGCGCTGGCCGCTTCTGTTCAGGACATGCGCCGACAGCTCGATTCTCTGCTGTACAAGGGTTTTGTCCGGGCCGCCGGTGCCGCTCGCATGCGCGATCTGGCCCGCTACGTGAACGCCATCGGGCGGCGGTTGGACCGGCTGCCCCGCGACGTCGAGCTTGACCTGGCCCTGATGCAGCGGGTCCACACCGTCGAGCAGGCCTACGAAGCATTACGCGCCGCCCTGCCGCCGAGCCGGGCCGGCGCCGAAGACGTTCTGCAGATCGGCTGGCAGATCCAGGAGCTGCGGGTCAGCCTCTTCGCCCAGCAACTCGGCACGCCGCGACCGATTTCCGAGAAGCGGATCTATCGGGCCATCGACGAGATCACTCCCTAGTTGCCGAATACCGTGGCCGGTTTGGCCACCGCCTTCAGGCCATAGGTCGGGTTCTCGACGACGTCCTTGCCGAATATCGACAGATCAGCGCTGTTGCCGGTGTCGTACGCGGTTCCGTTGAAGTTCGTCATGGAGAACCAACTGTCACCGGTGCCGTCGTCCCAGGCCCAGGCCAACCAGCCGAAGCCGTACTTCTCGGCCGCCCCGATGACCTGGGCGGGGGTGATCGTGGTCGGACTCGGGCCGATGTTCCGGCCGGGGCCGAACTCGCCCAAAACAATGGGTAACTTGAGTGCCCCGACCGTGGCCATGCTGGTGTCGAAGTCGGTCTGCCAGCTCGCGGTGGCTGGATTGGCGAACCAACCGTAGACGTGCAGATCGAAGATCACGTTCTGCTGCGGATCGCTGTCGAACACGGCCTGCGCGTACTTGGTCAGATCTTGTGGATCCTGGCCGCAGCCGCCAGACGTAATGGAGATCGTTCCGGTGTATCCGGCTGCCCGTAAACGCTGGATCGCCGTGATGTAGGAATCGCGCCAGACGGTGCTGTCGGCCGGGCCCCATTCGTTGGCGACGTTCATGATCATGTACTGGTTCACGGTCTTCCAGCTGGCCGCCTGGGCGACCCAGGTGTCGACGATGCTCGACAGCACGGCCGGGTCGCTGCTGCAGGTGCCGCTCCAGTTGCCGGGCATCGGCACGATGCCAGCATCAATCGCGTCGTTCATCAACTTGAGATTGGTTGCGGTCGGCTGGTTGAAGTCAATGGCGTACCGGATCGTGTTGGCCTTGGCCTGCTCGATTCCGGCCAGGTTGGGCTCATCCCAGTGCAGCCAGTCCACGCCACGGATAGCGAAGGCAATGCCGTTCGCGTCGTACAGCCGGCCGTTCGCGACGAAGAATCCGTTGCCGGTGTTGCCGGCCGGACGGGCCACGCCACTGGCTGGCGCAGTCGTCGGCGGGGCCTTGGTGAGCGTTGTCGTCGGGCCGGCCGTTGTCGCCGCGGACGTCGACGGCGCGGGAGTGGTCGGGATGCTCGTAGCCGGGTGGGTGGTCGCGGTGGTGCTGCCGGGCGCGGACATCGTCGAGGAGGCCGCGGCGGTTGTCGGTGTGGTCGGTGTCGGTTTGGGGTTGGTCCACGCCTGGCAGGACTTGACGGTGCCGACGGCCGGGTCGTGACCGAAGTAGCCGTTGGTGCAGAACGCGGTGCCCGCAGGCACGGTCTTCTGGATCCAATGCGTGCCGACACCGAACCGGACGAGCGTCGACCGCTCGACCGTGAAACGGCTGGACTCGTCAGCCACCTTCGTCCAGCTCACGGTTGAGGGGTCCGTCCACGCCTGGCAGGACTTGACGGTGCCGACGGCCGGGTCATGACCGAAGTAGCCGTTGGTGCAGAACGCGGTGCCCGCAGGCACGGTCTTCTGGATCCAATGTGTGCCGACACCGAACCGGACGAGCGTCGACTGCTCGACCGTGAAACGGCTGGACTCGTCCGCCACCTTCGTCCAGTGGCCGGAACTGCTCGAGCTGGCCGACGCGAGAGCGCCGCTTGCGGATCCGGTCGCCACGGCCAGGCCGATGCCCAGGACAGTGGCGATGGCGCCGGCTCCGGCGAGGGCGACGAGGCTCCTACGGCGGCTTGGGGCCGCCCCGTGCATCGGGGGGGCTGATCGAATCCGGTGGTTCACGTCGACTCGCTTTCCGGTCGGCGGCCAAGGCGATTTCCTGGCTGCGGAGTGCGCCGTGCGCGGCGCAATCAGCCGCGGCGGGCACGTTACCGGAAAGCAGCCATAAAGTAAGAATTAGCGCTATATGTCAAGTTTTGGTGTGTGAATTGCTTGTCTAGCTGAGAATGTCCTTGCGCTCGAAATGCCACCAGGCCAGCCCGAAGAAGACAGCGGCGTAGACCAACGCGACCCCGGTGCCGCGCATCATGTCGTCCCAGCTGATGTTCGGGTTGAGCGCGTCCAGCCAGGAGTACTGAAAGTGCGTGGGCAGGTACTGCCGGACCGAGCCCAGGGCGGTGATCGAGTCGAGGATGTTCGACACGACGACCAGCAGCACCGCGCCGCCGACCGCGCCGAGTGGGGCATCGGTGACCACGCTGAGCAGGAAGGCCAGCGACGCGACGAGCAGCGCTTGCAGGCTGGCGTAGGCAATCACGACCAGCAGCCGTTCCAGGGAGACCTCGGTGCTGAACGTGCCGCCCAGCGGCGACTTCGCCGGTGCCCAACCGAAGAAGACCCCACCGACGAGGTAGGACCAGGCGGGCAGCAGCACATTCGCCCCCAGGCTCAGTGCCAGCGCCACGATCAGTTTCTGACGCAGCAACCGCCCTCGCGGGACTGGAATCGCCAGCAGGTAGCGCAGCGAGGACCAGCTCGCCTCACTGGCCACCGTGTCGCCGCAGAACAAGGCGACGATCACCACGAGCAGGAAGCCGACCGAGGCGAACTCGGCGAAGAGGGCGAAGTTGGCCCCACCGGTCTTGGCCAACCCGACGAGTGCCGAGGAGTTGGAGCCCGACGAGTCACCCGCCGAACCGAACTGGAAGGCCAGCGCGATCAGGATCGGCAGCACCAACACCAAACCCGCGGCCAGCTGGGTGCGCCGGCGACGCAGCTGGCGGACGAACTCCACGCGCAGGCGCAGGGTGCGCGAGGCCCGAAAGCCGGTTGGGCCCACGGGCGGCAGGTTCAGCAACCGGTCGTGGACGCCGCGCCGAGTGGCCGGAGATCGTGAAGTCACTTGTCTTCTCCCACCATCTCCAGGAATACGTCTTCCAACGCCCGCCGGGCCGGAACGATCTGCGCCGCGATGCCGGCCGCGGCCAGGACCTCAGTGGCCGGCCCGACATCAGCCACGGCCAGCTGACTCGCGCCTTCGCCGGCGATCTCGGCCACCGAGCCCGCCGCGACCAGGCGGCCCTTGTGCATCACGACCACGTGGGTGCAGGTCTGCTCCACCTCGGCCAGCAGGTGACTCGAGACGACCACGGTGCGTCCGGTCGCGGCGTAACGCTGCAGGACCTCACGCATCTCGGCGATCTGCGGCGGGTCGAGTCCGTTCGTGGGCTCGTCCAGCACCAACAGCTCCGGCAGCCCGAGCATCGCCTGGGCAATGGCCAGGCGCTGTTTCATGCCGTGGCTGTAGGTCTTCACCCGGCGTTCGACCGACGCCCCGAGCCCGGCGATCTCCAGCGCCGTGTCGAAGTCGGCATCGGAGTCCGGTCGTCCGGTCGCAGCCCAGAACAGCCTCAGGTTGTCGCGGCCGCTCAGGTGCGGCAACAGCCCCGGCCCCTCGACGAAGGCACCCACCCGAGCCAGGACCGGCGAGCCGGCATCTACGCGTTCACCGAAGATTCGTACGCTGCCCTTTGTCGGTTTGATCAACCCGAGCAGCACCCGCAGCGCGGTCGTCTTACCGGCACCGTTAGGCCCGAGCAGGCCGACCACCTGACCCCGCTTGACGCGAAAGGTCACGTCATCGACGGCCCGGTAGCCGTCGCGATATTCCTTGACCAACCCTTCGACGGCCACCGGGACATCGACCAGGTCGGCATCGACGACCCGACGAGCCCGGCGGCGCACCGAGTGCAGCAGCCAGCCCGAGATCACCAGCAGGCCGGCGGCGATACCCACCAACAGCCAGGTCAACGGGTGACCGCTGCGTACGATATCGCCGTTCTCAAAAGGAATTATCACCTCTGGGTCGTCGAGGGCGATGGAGTAGGACCGCGGATCGACCGGCAGCGCGTAAGCCTGGTCAGTGCTCGATACCTCCACGACGAGGCGGTGACCCGACGCGACCTGATGCACGATCCAGGGCAGGGCCACGGTGATCGTGGTGTTCGACGTCAGAGCAGCGAGCCGCACCGGAGAGACCAGGTTCGAGGGCAACGTGTCCGTGCCGTCGCGGGTCAGGTCGTGGAGGGAGACGAACAGGGTGGCGTCACTCGCCCCGGTCGCCGAGACCCGCAGCTGCACCGTCGACGATCCGGTGATCAAGGTGCGCTGGGTCAACGGTGCCGAGGTGAAGACGGCCACCTGACCGGGAATCGCGGATCGGCCGGCGACGGCCCCGGCCAAGTCGCCCAAACCCGGAAGCGCCGTGATCGTGGCCGGGAAACCGCCGGCCGGGGCGTTGATCTGCTGGGTCGGGCCGACAAAGGAGATCGCGCGAGTAGGGGTGGGCGGGCCACCGGCCCCTGGGTAGGCCCCGACCCGCAGCGTGCCGGACACCGTCTTCCCGGTGGCCGCGGACAGGCCGGCCGAAGGCACCGAGATATCGAAGCTCGTCGACGGGGGCGCGGCTCGCCGCTTGAGCACGGGGTCGAACCAGGCCTGGACGTCATGGGTCAGCTCGCCGGCGGACGTGCCACCGTCATGCCCTCCGGATCGCCAAGTCACCTTGACCCGCGTTCCGTGAGCGGCAATCCCCCGTGCATTCGCATCGGCCTGGTCCAGTCCGAACAGCGAGTCCTGCTGGCCCTGCGAGAGGAGCGTCGGTGCCGTGATATGACTCAGGATCGACTTCGGGCTCGATGCTGCCAGTAGGGACAGAATCTCGGGGTCGGCCTCGCCGGTGCTGGCCGACCGTTGATAGCCCGCACAGAGATCGGCGGCGAACCGCCCGCACGCTCCCTGGCCGGGGACACTTGCCGAGGCGAACAGCTCACCGGCCCAGGCCTTCTTGAATACTCCGGGCTGACCGCCCGCGGTGTTCGGGAAAAGCGCCTGCTGCAGGTCGTTCCAGGCCAGATCGGCCGCTACGGCATCGATGCGCTGGTCTGATCCGGCCAGCATCAACGCCAACCCGCCACCGTAGGACGAGCCGGCGACACCGACTCGCGGGTCACCCGGTCCGTCGAGCTCGACGCCCGGCACGGTGGCGAGGTAGTCGACCAGCCTCGCGGCGTCGGCGACCTCATAGTTCGGTGCGTCGAGATGGATGAGGCCACCGGAGTTTCCGAATCCCCGCGCCGAATACGTGAGCACTACATAGCCGTGACGAGCCAGGGCGCGCGCCTCGCCGGCCACGCTGGCCTTCGAGCCGCCGAAGCCGTGCGCCAACAGGATCGCCGGCGCCGGTGTCTTGGCCGGCAGGTACAAGGTTGTATCGAGCTGAACGGGCACCCCGGCCTCGGGCGTGCCGGTGACGAACTGATCCCGGGTCGCCACCGTGCCCGTACGACCGGCCACCGCAGTGAGCACGATCGCCGCCGCGACCAGTGCCGCGGCGATCACGGCGGCCACCAGCCATCGTCTACGCGGCCACCGACGGATCACTCGGCGAGCGTACGGACCAGCGCCTCGTCCTTGGCCTGCGCGCTACGGGCCAGCTCAGCTTGGAACGCGTTCATGCGCTGGGTAAGGGGGCCATCGAAGGCGGCCAGGATGCGCACGGCGAGCAGGCCGGCGTTGCGGGCGCCACCGATCGAGACCGTAGCGACCGGAACGCCGGCCGGCATCTGCACGATCGACAGCAGCGAATCCATGCCGTCGAGATACTTCAGCGGCACCGGAACCCCGATGACCGGCAACGTGGTGAGCGAGGCCACCATGCCGGGCAGATGAGCGGCACCACCGGCGCCGGCCACGATCACCTTCAATCCGCGCCCGGCCGCCTGCTGGGCGTACTCGGCCATGCCCAGCGGCGTGCGGTGGGCCGAGATCACCCGGACCTCGTGCTCGACATCGAACTCCCGCAGCGCGTCCGCCGCGGCGGCCATCACCGACCAGTCCGAGTCGCTGCCCATGATCACGCCGACATCGGTCACTTCGGATCCCCGTTCATCAGATAGTTCCCGGCCGCTCGCGCGCGGGCGCGAACCTCGTCCAGATCGGTGCCCAGCGCGGTGACGTGCCCGACCTTGCGCCCCGGACGGAAAGCCTTGCCATACAGGTGAAGCTTCACGTCCGGCCAGCGGGCCATGAAGTGGTGGATGCGTTCGTCGATGCCCGCCGGGGTGACCTCGTCGCCGGCGGCCAGCAGGTTGACCATCACCGTCACCGGCGCGGTGGCCGCGGTCGAGCCGAGCGGGTAGTCCAGGACGGCGCGCACGTGCTGCTCGAACTGCGAGGTGCGCGCACCCTCGATCGTCCAGTGGCCGGAGTTGTGCGGGCGCATCGCCAACTCGTTGACCAGCAGTTGACCGTCCGTGGTCTCGAACAGCTCGACCGCCAGCACGCCGACGACGACGAGCGATGCGGCCAGCCCCAGGGCTAGTTCCTCGGCTTCATCGGCTCGCTCATCGGCCAGCCCCGGTGCCGGCGCGAGCACCTCGACGCAGATGCCGTCGCGTTGCACTGTTTCGACGATCGGCCAGGCCGCGCCCTGCCCGAACGGTGAACGTGCGACCACGGCGGCCAACTCGCGGCGTAGCTGCACGCGTTCTTCGGCCAGCACCGTGACCTGGCGCTCGTTCAGTTCACGCAGGATCGCCTCGGCCTCGGGCAGTGCGTGCACCGTCCAGACGCCCTTGCCGTCGTAGCCGCCGCTGGCCGCCTTGAGCACCAGGGGCCAGCCGACCTCGGCACCGAACTTGGCCAGCGCATCGGTATCGGCCACGACCGCCCAGCGCGGGGAGGCGATGCCCAACTCCCGCAGCCGGGTGCGCATGGCGACCTTGTCCTGGGCGAATCGCAACGCGTCCGGGCCGGGCGCAACCGAAATTCCGTCGGCGACGAGGGCGCGCAGATGCTCGTTGGGGACGTGCTCGTGATCGAAGGTGAGCACATCGCAGCCCACGGCGAATCGGCGCAGATCAGCCAGCGAGCGGTAGTCCCCGATCACGACGTCGGCAGCCACCATCGCCGCACCGTCGTCGGCGGAATCGGCGAGCAGCCGCAGGGATTGACCGAGGGCGATGACGGCCTGCTGGGTCATCCGGGCCAGTTGGCCCGCCCCGACCATGCCGACCACCGGCAGTCCGGTCCGGGCGTCCACAACTGAGAGCCTACTGGGCGGGCTTCTGCCAACAGAGGGGTTGCCTCGCTAGGCTCGACGGGCCATGACTGTCGCCGACCGCAGCTCACTGCTCACCCACCTACGTAAGTCCAGCCGCGTGCTGGCGAAGGAAATCACCGCGTTCGGCCTGATCGGCATCATTGCCCTGATCATCGATCTATCGATCTTCACGGCGTTGGCACCGCACGGGGCGCTGAAGGCCAAGTGCATCTCAACTGTGGTCGCGACGACCTTCGCCTACGTCGGCAACCGCTATCTGTCCTTCTCCCATCGGGCCCGGACGAGCATCGGCCGCGAGACGGGCTACTTCTTCCTGATCAACCTGATCACCCTTGGTTTCTCCGAGGCGATCCTGGCCATCGCCGTCTACGTCTTCGACCAGCCCCACGGCGGCAAGGCGGTCTTCGTGGTCAACCTGCTCACGATCGGGCTCGGCACCGTCTTCCGGTTCTGGGCCTACAAACGGTTCGTCTTCCTGCATCCGGACAAGGTGCATTCCCCGGACGCCGATCTCGACGTCGAACTAGCCGACTAGGGCGCCGACCGGTTCCCGGACCGGTGCTCGACGGCGGGCCGCTGAGCCCAGCGCCAACACGGCCGCCACGAGATCAATACCGACCCAGAGCCACCAGCCGTGCACGAAGGCTGTGTGCGCGGCGAGGTAACCGACCGGGTTGCCCACCACGGCGACCAGCAGACTGACCCCGAGTGCCGTCCCGACCTGACGGCTCATGTTGATGACCGCGCTGCCCGTGGCCGCCCGCGCCGCCGGCAACTCCGAGGTGGCGCTGGAGAGCAGCGTCGGCAGGGCCAGCCCGACCCCGATGCCGCCGAGCAACCAGCCGGGAAGGATCTCGGTGAAGTAGTGCGGTGTCGGACCGACCGAACTCAGCACGAGAGCCGATCCGGCCGCGCACAGCAGACAGCCGGCCGCGATCAGCTTCTCGGCGCTGACCCGGCCGGACAGCCGTTGGGCCACGGCGGCGAAGACGGGCACCATCAGCGGCCCGAGCGCCACCCCCAGCCCGGTCCGCAGCGCGGAGTAGCCCCACACCTGCTGCATCCACAGGATGATCTCCAGCAGCACGCCGGCGAAGGCCACCGAGAAGGCCAGTGCGGTGATGTTGGCCGTGGTGAAGGACCGGACGCGGAACAGGGCCGGGTCGACGACGGGCGAGTGATGCCGCAGCGATCGGACGACGAACATCACCCCGGCGACGATCGCGATGGCCCAAACGACCAGCTCGCGTCCACTGAGCCACGCCCAGTCCGGCCCCTTCACCAGGGCCAGGGACAACGAGCCGATGCCGAACACCAGCAGCACGGCGCCGATCACGTCCGGCCAGGGTCCGCTCTCGCGGTGGTCGGAGCGGGGCACGAAGGCCAGGGTGCCCGCGAAGGCCAGCACGCCGATCGGGACGTTGACCAGAAACACCCAGCGCCACGAGAGCGTCAGCAGCAGTCCGCCGACCACCGGGCCGGCTGCGGCGGCCAGGGCCCCACTGGCGGCCCAGATCCGGACCGCACCGACTCGGCGCTGCGCGGGCACCGACGCCACGATCAGGCCGAGGCTGGTCGGGGTCAGCAACGCGGCACCCACGGCCTGCACGACGCGAAAGGCGACCAGCATCCAGAGCCCGGTACTGGCCGCGCAGGTGATGCTGCCCAACGTGAAGATCGTCAGGCCGACCAGGAAGCCGACCCGGCGGCTGTAGCGATCGGCCAGTCGCCCGAGCGGGACGAGCAGCGCGGCGTAGACGATCGCGTAGGCGTTGAGCACCCAGCTCAGGTCTGAGAGGGAGACCCCGTGAAAGCTCTGCCCGATCGCGTTGAAGGCGACGTTGACGATGAACAGGTCCAGGCTGGCCATGAACGCGGCTCCGCACAGGACGGCGAGGGCAAGGTTCGGACGCTGGCTTTCCTCAGGCATAGCCAGGACGGTAGCGGGCTGACTTTGGTTTTAGCAAGTCAGCCTCTACGATCACTTCGTGGAGTCCATCACCCTGCAAGGACGGCTCAGCGACCGCGACAGCTGGGCGGCGACGAACTGCTCGATCGGCAAGGCCCTGGACGTCGTCGGGACCCGGTCGGCAATGCTGATCATGCGCGAGGCCTACTACGGGGCTCGCCGCTTCGAGGAGTTCACCCGGCGGGTGCAGATCACCGAGGCGGTGGCCGCGACGCGACTGCGCGAGCTCACCGACGCCGGCCTGTTGCAGCGCATCCCCTACCGTGACCCGGGACAGCGCACCCGCCAGGAGTACCAGCTGACCGAGATGGGCACCGAACTGCTGCCGGCCCTGCTGGCCCTGATGCAGTGGGGCGATCGGTATCTGGCCCAGCCCACCGGTGGACCGATGACGCTTACCCACCTCGACTGTGGCGAGCCGGTACACGCCGAGATCCGCTGCGCCGCCGGACATCCGGTCACCCTGGGCGAGCTGGGTCTGGCCCGCCGCGACCCGGCTTGACAGGTTCGAACACCTGTTCGACACTGGCGTCATGCTGGACGTCGCCATCACCCGGGTCGACGGCCAGACCGTAGTCGATCTCAGCCATCGCGAGGCGCCGGCCCTGCCCGTCCTGCCGGCGTTGCGGGAGCTGCTGCCGGGCGGATTGCGTCGCGGCAGCACGGTCAGCGTCATCGGGTCGACGTCCCTGTTGCTGGCCCTGCTGGCCGCCGGCTCGAGCGCCGGGGCCTGGTGTGTCCTGGTCGGCGTTCCCCAGATCAGCGCCGAGGCGGCCCTCGAGTACGGCATCGACCTGTCGCGATTGGCCCTCGTGCCCGCCACCGCATTGCGCAACACCACCGATTGGCCGACCGCGGTGGGTGCCCTGCTCGATACCGTCGACGTGGTCGTTGCCCGCCCACCAGCTCAGCTCGTTACCGGCGACGTCCGCCGCCTGGCCGCGCGGGTCCGTACCAAACAGGCCGTGCTGATCCCGTACTACCCATCTCCCCCGGCGCAGAGCTGGCCCGGCTGCGACCTGCGGATCAGCGTGCGCGAGCGGCAATGGCTGGGGGCCGACGAGGGTTCCGGGCGGTTACGCCGCCGCCGGCTCAGCGTCTCGGTCGAGGGCCGGGGTGGGGCCGCCCGACCTCGATCACGCGATCTCTGGTTGCCGGCGGCGGGGGGCGGCGTCGCGGTCGCGTTGCCGGAGGAGCCACGGCTGCGCGCGGCCGCCAGCTGAGTTCCGGCGACGATGGAGCGGCACGGGCAGCCGGCCCGGCGTGTCGTGCCCGCCAGCGTCCTTGGTCGGCCGCGTCCTTGGTCGGCCGCGCCGCAACGCAGAGCGGGTGCCCGGCTCGCGCCGGACACCCGCTCTGTCGTGCAACTAGCTAGTCATTCCAGGGGCCGTAGCCACCGTTGTCGTCATCCATTTGACGATCCTCCTTACTGCATGACAGCTGTCGGGCCTACCGTTCGGTTGGCTGGACAGCAAGAACGTCTCTCACCTGTTCCACTCGTGCGAGCTGATTGCCGCACGGAGGGCATTCGGGCTACGTGACGATCTGAACCAGACCGGAGAGCCAGGCTCTCCGACAGTCGCTAGGTGGACTGCTACCGAACACTGTACCTCACTAGGACAACAGAGGTGTATGAACGCCGTATTGCCGACCTGGGAACACTGTCGATCGGCTACTCAGCCGGCCAGTGTCACAGCCACGGTGGCCGCCAACTCCCAGGCCTCCCGCAGCTGATCCCGATCCGGCGTACCGACGACGCTGACCGGGATATGGACCGGCGACCAGCCCAGTCCGGCCGCAATCGATTCCACGGCCCGGATCGCGCCCGTCGTGTCGGAGTTGCCGTGCACGAGCAGGCCGTACGGCGCACCCGGCTTGGCGCTCAGCGTCGGGTAGTAGATCTGGTCGAAGAAGTGCTTGAGCGCGCCGGACATGTAGCCGATGTTGACCGGCGTGACCAGCACAAAGCCGTCAGCCTCGAGCACGTCGAGGGCGGTGGCGGCCAGCGCCGGGCGCACCTCGACGGTCACCCCGACGATGCCCTCGGCCCCGGTTCCGGCAATCACCGCCTCGAGCAAGGCCTGCAGGGACGGCGACGTCGTGTGGTGCACCACCAGCAGTTTCGGCATGTCGTCACGCTAGATGCATCGCCATCGGCCGCGATGTGTCATGATTCTGTTTCTTAACACAAAATTAATTACGGACGGAGACGCGAATGAAGCCGGATCGGGCAGTTGAGACCGACGAGCAGCCAAAAGGCACGGGTCACCGCGCCGAGTGGCTCGTTCTGGCCTCGGTCGCCCTGGGCCTGATCCTCGTCGCCGCCGCTCTGTTGCACGGCTAGTCCGCCGCAGAGTCCGAAACCCCCGGCCCACCCGTGGCCTTGCCGCCGACCAGGTTGCGCCACCGTCGCAGCATCGGCTGATACCGCCGCTCGAACAGGGCCGCCCGCTCGACCGCCTTCTCCCGGCGCGCAGGGGAGTAGCGGCGAGCCCAGATGGAATCCGGATGGGCGATCCGCACCGCGCCGACCAGCCCGACCGGCAGCAGGAACACCCCGATCAAGGCGACGCGGAACTTCCCCTTGAGCAGACAGAACAGCACCACCACCAGGTGCGAGCCGAGGAACGCCGCTCCGGTGACGCGCAGGGTCAGCTCGGAGCTGCTGACGTCATCAACGCCGATCGGACTGAACCCGACCAGCACCAGCCCAAGGCAAGCGGCGACCAGACTGACCAGGTCGACGGACACGCGCCCCTCGCGGGTCCAGTAGACGTCCTCGAGATGCAGGATCAGCGCGAACTCGTCGAGCACGAGGGACACCCCGATGCCGACCAGAACACCGGCCACGCACCCCCAGAGCTGGGTCGTGGCCGCCACCGCGGTGACTGCTCCCGGCGATCAGCAGGGCCAGCCCGGGTACCGCATGGTGGATGTGGGTGCCGTCGGAGCTGACCTGATCGCGAAATGGCCCGCGGCCGGCCCGGATCATCCGGGTGATCGTCCGGGTCACCGCAAAGGTCACCACAAAGGCGAGAAAGCACAACAACAACGGCAGCTTCTGCGCACCGATGATGTCCCGGTTCCACCAGGCTTCCACGGCGACACCCTAGTGGGACAGCAAGATCATTTGACATATCGAACGCATGTTCGAACACTGTATGCATGGGTGAGTTTCGCTGGCGGCTGGCCGACGACGCCGCGCAGCCGGCCCTGTTCGGTGTCGACGACCTGATCGGACCGCAGCGCGGCACCGGGCGATTGTCCGGGCTGCAGTTCCTGCACGTGGTGGCCCGCAAGATCCTCAATCCGGTCCCAGCAGGTTCGCGCATGAACTTTCGCTGGACCATCAACGTCTACCGCGGTTGCAGCCACGCCTGCACCTACTGTTTCGCCCGGCCCACCCATGAATACCTCGGGCTGAACCTGGGCGAGGACTTCGACCGCAAGATCGTGGTCAAGATCAACGCGGTCGAACGGCTGCGCAGCGAACTGGCCGATCCGCGGTGGCTGGGCGAGTCGGTTGCGATGGGCACCAACACCGACCCGTATCAACGCTGCGAGGGCAAGTACCGGCTCACCCGTGGCGTCATCGAGGCGCTGACCGAGCACGGCAATCCGTTCTCGATCCTGACCAAGTCCGCACTGGTGCTGCGCGACATCGACCTGCTCACCGCGGCGGCCGCCAAGACCGACGTCAGCGTCAACTTCTCGATCGGCACGCTGGACGAGCAGGCCTGGCGGGCGACCGAGCCGGGAACCCCGAATCCGCGACGCCGGGTCGAGGCCATTCGCCAACTCGCCGCCGCCGGTATCCGCACCGGCGCCTTGATCGCCCCCGTGCTGCCCGGCATCAGCGACCGACGCGATCAGCTGGCCGAGGTCGTCACGGCGGTCCGCGACGCCGGGGGCACCATCCTGGGCGCCTTGCCGCTGCACCTGCGCCCAGGGACAAGGGACCACTACCTCACCTGGCTGCGGGGCTTCGACCCGGTGCTGCACGGTCGCTACCTGCGCGCCTACCGCGAACGGGCCTATCTCGCGCCCGAGTACGGCCAGTGGCTATCGCGCACCATGGCCGAGCTGACCGGGGTCGACGCTGGACAAGGATGGGGGGATGAGCACTGACGAGCAGCCGTATGCCCCGGGAGCCGCGTGCTGGATAGATCTGGTCGCGACCGATCGCGATGTGGCCCGCGCGTTCTACGCCGAGCTGTTCGACTGGGAGATCACCGAAGGACACGCCACTGACGTGCCTTACCTCGTCGCCCGCCACCGCGGCGCGACGGTAGCCGGCATCAGCATCCACACGCCAGTTGGTCCGCCGCCGGGCTGGCTGACCTACTTCGCCGGCACCGACCTGGCCGAGCTGGCGGCATTGATCCGAGCAGAGGGCGGCGCACTGATCGGTCCACCTGCCACTGAGGGTGACGACGGCATTTCGATTACCTTCCGTGACAATCGCGGGGGTGCGGCCGGAGCCTGGCAGGCGGGGCGCGTCCTGGGTGCGCAGCAGCGGGGCGGCCCCGGTGCCTGGCTGACGAGCGAGCTATTGACTGATGACGCGCTCGCCGCGACGGCGTTCTACCGCCGCGTCTTCGGCCCCGGCAGATGGGCGGCGCGAACCCGGGCCGGACGGCAGGAATGGCTGCCATATATAGAGGTTCTCGATGTCCAAGACGGCCTCGACCGGGCTGAACATGCGGGGGCAGCGGTTGACGTCGGCCCGCACGATTCGGCCCTCGGACGGTGCGCCCACCTCACCGATCCGCAAGGCGCGCGCATCGGCCTGGTGCAGCGCCGACCCGAGTGATCCACGCGGACTACTAACTGGTGTGAGATTCAGGTAAGCTAGAAATAGCCTGACCACATGGAGTAGTCGCATGCATCAGAACCACCGCTCCCTTCTCGACGCGCTCGTCGCGCGTGGGGCGGATGCCTATGCGGTTCAGAGCGCGGCCGAGGAGGCCGAGCGCAGCGGGCGCTCAATGCGCGACGTCCTGATCAACGACCGCGTCGTCACCGAGCAGGAACTCACCGACGCCTTGGCCGACGTCTACGGCCTGGGCACCGTCGACCTGGTCGGCCTACCGATCGATGCCGCCGCCGCCGCGGCGATCCCGCTCTCCCTGGTCGTGCGCCATCGCGTGCTCGGAATCGCCATCACCGACGGCGAACTCGTCGTCGCGATCAGCGACCCCGGCGATGTTGTCGCCCTCGACGACATCCGGGCCAGCGTCTCGCTGGCGGTGAGCCTGGTCGTGGTCGCCCGCAGTGAGCTGCGCAAGCTGATCGACCGCATGCAGCGCGAGGACAACGACCTGGTCGGGGTCGCGGACAACCTGCGCGAGGAGAAGGTCGACAACGTCTCGAACCTCTCCGGTGGGGCCGACGACGCACCGATCGTGCGCTACGTGAACTCCCTGATCGACCAGGCGATCCAGAGCCGGGCCTCCGACCTGCACATCGAGCCGACCGAGGACGACCTGCGAGTGCGCTTTCGCATCGACGGGGTCATGCACGAGATCGACACCGTGCCCAAGGCGGTCCAGTCGGCCCTGATCTCCCGCTTGAAGATCATGTCCAACGTCGACATCACCGAACGCCGCGTACCGCAGAACGGCCGAATCACCGTGCAGCTCGGGCACAAGATGGTCGACCTGCGGACCGCGACGCTGCCCACAGTGTGGGGCGAGAAGATCGTCCTGCGGGTGCTCGACACCGGCGGTATCGACCTCGAGCTCAAGAAGCTCGGCTTCAGCGACCACAACTACGGCCGGTTCTCGGCCTCGTTCACCAAGCCGCACGGCATGGTGCTGGTGACCGGTCCGACCGGTTCGGGTAAGTCGACGACCCTCTATGCGACGCTGACCGAGATCAGCAGCCCGGCGGTCAACATCATCACCGTCGAGGACCCGGTCGAATACCGGCTCAAGGGCGTCAACCAGGTGCAGGTGAACCACAAGGCCGGGCTGACGTTCGCCGCCGTGCTGCCGGCCATCCTGCGATCGGACCCCGACGTCGTCCTGATCGGTGAGATCCGGGACCGTGTCACCGCACAGCTGGCGGTCGAGGCGTCTCTCACCGGCCACCTCGTGCTCTCGACCCTGCACACAAACGACGCCCCGAGCGCGATCACCCGTCTCATCGAGATGGGGATCGAGCCGTTCCTCGTCGGTTCATCCGTCGACAGCGTGCTGGCCCAACGGCTGGCCCGCCGGCTCTGCGACTTCTGCAAGGAGCCCTACCGCCCGACCGACGCGGAGCTGGAAGCAGCGCGCTGGCCCGAGGAGGACCTGGGGCACCCGAACACACTCTGGAAGCCGGTCGGCTGCCGCTCGTGTGCCAACACCGGTTACCGCGGTCGCATCGCCCTGCACGAGGTGATGCCGGTCAGCGAGGAGATCGAGCGGCTCGCGGTCGAGCGGGCCTCGGCCCACGACGTGCGCAAGGTCGCCAAGCGCGAGGGCATGTTCGAGCTGCGGCACGACGGCTTGATGAAGGCGGGCCTCGGTCAGACGGCCATCGCCGAAGTGCTGCGCGTAGCCATCTAGCGCCACTTAATCACTCTCTGTACTCCCCGAATCGGGACAAGTCCCGTTCGTGCTGCGCTCTCGCAGCTGTTCGAACTCGTGAAATCTAAAATTAACTAACAGGGATTGCACATCCGTGAAGTCCTTGTTAGTGTTCCTCATGTCGGACCGATGTTAGGTCTACGTAAGCCAGTAAGTAGCAAGGTTGGCGGGGGCCAGGAATACCGGATCTCGTCAGGAGCCAGGCTATGGAATCCCTCGCCGTTGAATCAGCGCTTGAGCCGATCGGCCAGCACCACTCGGCCCTCGCCGCTCGCGCTGAGTTCTCCGCCGAGCGCGCCGCCCTGGATCTGATGTTGCGGGCCGCGGTCGCGGCCGGTGGTTCGGACCTGCACCTCACCGCCGGCGCCGCGCCGACCGTGCGGGTCCACGGCAGCTTGCACGTCATCCCCGGCTACGAGCCGCTGACCCCGACCGACACCGCGATGCTGCTGCGCTCGATCGTGACGCCGGAACAGTGGGCGATCTTCGAACGCGATCACGAACTCGACCTGGCCTACGGCATCGACGAGCTGTGCCGCTTCCGGGTGAACATGTACCAGCAGCGCACCTCCTACGGCGCGGCCTTCCGGGCCATCCCGTTCGAGATCAAGCCGCTCGACTCCCTCGGCGTTCCCGAGTCGGTCGCCCGCTTCGCCCAGCTGCCCCGTGGACTCGTCCTGGTCACCGGCCCGACCGGTTCGGGCAAGACGACCACCCTGGCCTCGCTGCTCGATCTGGCCAACCGCACGCGCTCGGCGCACATCGTGACCATCGAGGACCCGATCGAGTTCCTGCACGAACACAAGCGCTGCCTGGTCAACCAGCGCGAGGTCGGTGAGGACACCGAGTCCTTCGCCCAGGCGCTCAAGCACGCGCTGCGCCAGGACCCCGACATCATCCTGGTCGGCGAGCTTCGTGACCTCGAGACCACCTCGACCGCGCTGACCGCGGCCGAGACCGGTCACCTCGTGCTGGCCACGCTGCACACGCAGAGCGCCGCGCAGACCGTCGACCGCATCATCGACATCTTCCCGCCGCACCAGCAGCAGCAGGTGCGAGCTCAGCTCTCGACCGCCCTGCAGGGCGTGGTCACCCAGGCGCTGTGTGCTCGCGCCGACGGCACCGGCCGCACGATCATCACCGAGATCATGTTCGCCACGCCGGCCATCCGGAACCTGATCCGCGAGGGCAAGAACCACCAGATCCCGTCCTTCATGCAGGCCGGCGGCGGCAGCGGAATGTTGTCCTTCGACCAGCACCTGTCCGAACGGGTGCGCCAGCAGGTCATCACCTATGAGCAGGGCCTCGAGCTCTGCCACTCGGTTGAGGACTACTCACGACTGAGCGGGCGGGTCTGACATGCCAGCGACGAAGACCTTTGAGTACAAGGTCATTGACAACCAGGGCAAGAAGGTCAAGGGCAAGCTCGACGCGACCAACGAGACGGCCGCGGTGGCCTCGCTGCGCCAGCAGGGCGTCGTGCCGCTGCAGATCACCGAGTCCGGTGTCGGCATGAGCCGTGAGATAAAGATTCCGGGCTTCGGCAATAAGGTCAAGCTGCGCGACCTGGCCATCTTTGCCCGCCAGTTCTCGACCATGACCAGCTCGGGCCTCTCCCTGCTGCGGGCCCTGAGCATCCTCGAGGAGCAGACGGCTCGGGCAGCGCTGAAGACCGTCTTGGGCGAGGTGCGCTCCGACGTCGAGGGTGGCTCGTCGCTCTCGAACGCGATGGCCAAACACGATCGCGTCTTTCCGCTGCTCATGGTCGCGATGATCCGGGCCGGCGAGACCGGCGGTTTCCTCGACGACGCGCTCGAGCGCATCGCGGTAAACCTGGAGAAGGACGCCGCGCTGCGCGGCAAGATCAAGAGCGCGCTGACCTACCCGATCATCGTGCTGGCTTTCAGCTTCTTCATGATCGCCGCTGTCCTGATCTTCATCGTGCCGATCTTCGAGAAGATGTTCAAGCAGCTCGGCGGCCAGCTTCCCCTGCCCACCCGCATCATCGTCAACATCAGCCACGCGTTGATCTGGCTCGGCCCGCTGATGATCATCGTTATCGTTCTGGCGACGTTGTGGACCAAAGCGGCCCTGCGCGGTAGCCCGGCCTTCCGGTTGAAGTTCGACATCTTCAAGCTGAAGATCCCGGTCTTCGGGAACCTGCTCAGCAAGATGGCGATCAGCCGCTTCTCACGCAACCTCGGCACCCTGCTCGGCGTCGGCGTCCCGGTGATGCAGGCCCTGGACGTGGTCGGCGACACCACCGGGAACGCGGTGATTACCGCGGCCATGGCCGACGTCAAGGACTCGGTGAGGCAGGGCCGCACCATCTCCGAACCACTGTCCCAGAACGCTTTCTTCCCGGCCATGGTCACCCAGATGGTCGAGGTCGGTGAAGAAAGTGGCCAGATCAGCGCGATGCTGGACAAGATCGCCGACTTCTACGACCGCGAGGTCGATCAAGCGGCTGAGGCCCTGACCGCATCCATCGAACCGATCATGGTGCTGCTTATGGGCGGCATCGTCGGAGGCATGGTCATCTGCCTCTACATGCCGATGTTCTCGATCTACCAGCACATCCAGGGAGCCAACGGATGATCACCGCTCCCACCCCCCAGATTTCCGTGCCTCGTGGCACGGGAAACCCGACCTGGACGCCTGTCCCGGTCGTAGCCAGGTCCGGCGACCCGGCTGGCGTCCTATCCCCCCAAGAGTCCAGGAGGCTCACCATGATCGGAAAGCTCCAGAAGATGCGCGAGGATCGTGCCGAAGGCGACTCCGGCTTCACCCTCATCGAACTGCTCGTCGTCGTAGTCATCATCGGCGTCCTCATCGCCATCGCGATCCCGCTGTACCTGAACTACCGGAAGGGTGCCGAGAACAAGTCGGCGGCGTCTGACGTCCGCGGTGCGATCTCGACACTTGAGCAGTGCTACAGCGACAGCAGCGTCTACCCGACGTCAATCGGGACCCCGACCAACAACTCCTACACGACCCTCACCGGTTGCGGGACGACGGGCGCGTCGATCACCGTCTCCTCCGGCAACGTGCTCGCCTACTGGCCGGTCACCGCAACCGCGCCGGCGTCCTACATCATCACCGGCACGCACGGCACCAACGGACCCTGGTACTGCTACAACAGCGCGAACGGTGGCTCGGTGAAGACCGAAACCACCACGTGGTCGGCGACGACTGCCGTAACCGCCTGCTAGCCACGGCTAGGGAACTCCAACGATCGACAACGCCGGTGGGTGCGTCTGCGCCGATGCACCCACCGGCGTGTTCGTAATGAACCAACTTCTGTCAGAGGAGCGGTGCGATGTCTCGTCAAGACATGTTGCGACCCGAGCGAGACGACCAAGGCTTCACGCTCATCGAGTTGCTCGTCGTCGTTGTGATCATCGGCGTGCTCATCGCCATCGCGATCCCGCTGTACCTGAACTACCGGAAGGGGGCGGAGAACAAGTCCGCCGCCGCCGACGCACGTAACGCCATTTCAGTCCTCGAGTCCTGCTCAGGCGACAACAGTGGTGTCTACCCCACCTCCATCGACACCACGACCTCGACGGCGACGGCGATCAAGTTCAGCAACGGTTCGGCTGACTGCACGTCCGTGGCCAACTTGTCATCGGCTACTGCGATCCGCTACGCGACGGTCGGCACCGGCTACAAGCTGGAGACCACGCACGGTAGCAACGGCACCTATTACTGCTACTTCAGCGCTACCGCCGGCTCAGTGAAGTCCCAAAGCACCGTGTGCTGGTAATCCCCGCCAACTCGCCCAACCACTCACAGAGAGGAGCGCACCATGACTGATCTGACGCCGGTATATCTGATAATCGGACTGTTCGGATTGCTGGTCGGCTCCTTTCTCAACGTCGTGATCTACCGCGTGCCGCGCGAGGAGTCCCTCGTCGCGCCAGGCTCGCATTGCCCGACCTGCCAGATGACGATCAAGCCCTGGCACAACATCCCGGTGTTCGCCTGGCTGTTCCTGCGCGGCCGTTGCTCAGGTTGCAAGACCGCGATCAGCGCGCGCTATCCGCTCGTCGAAGCCGGCACGGCATTGCTGTTCGTGGCCATGACGATGCACTTCGGCTTGAGCCTGGAATTGCCGGCCTACCTCTACCTGGCCGCGATCGCCATCGCGCTGGCCCTCATCGACTTCGATGTGCGCCGGCTGCCCGATGCCATCGTGCTGCCGTCCTACGTCGTCGCCGTGCTAATGCTGCTTCCGGCCGGCGTCGGCGCCACGGGCTTTCGGGCCGAGCGCGGAGTGTTGGCCATGCTGCTGCTGCTGTTCCTCTACCTCGCTCTCGCGCTGGTCTACCCGAGTGGCATGGGCTTCGGCGACGTCAAGCTGGCGGGCGTACTCGGTCTCTATCTCGGCTGGAACAGCTGGAGCTCGGTCGTCGTCGGCACGTTCGCCGGCCTGCTGATCGGCCTGGCCACTGGCGTCGCCCTGCTGTTGCTGCGCCGGGCCGGCCGAAACCTACGAGTCCCGTTCGGGCCGTACATGCTCGCGGGCGCACTGCTGGCCCTGTTCATCACCGCCCCGCTCGCCTCTTGGTACACGTCCTTCCTTCCCGCCGCAGTCTGACGAAATACGAGCTAGGAGTAGTCATGGCATCGATCACCCTCACCGGGATCGACATCGGCTCGACCTCGATCCGAGCGGTCGAAACCACCCGGGGGAACAAAAACCCGGTGGTGACCAACTTCGGCCAGGTGTCCCTGCCGCCCGGGGCCGTGCAGGGCGGCGTGATCAACGAGGAGCGCACGGTCAGCGCCGCGCTGAAGCACCTGTGGGCTGAGCACAAGTTCAAAAGCAAGGACGTTGTTGTCGGCGTGACCAGCCATCAGATCGTGGTTCGTGAGCTCATGGTGCCCAATCTGCCGGCGCGCGAGCTGCGTCAGTCGCTGCCGTTCCAGGTACGCGACATCCTGCCGATTCCGGTCGACAAGGCGATGCTGGACTTCTATCCCCTGGAGAAGCCCCGCAAGGGCGAGGACGTGCGCGGACTGCTGATCGCCGCGCCCAAGGACTCGGTACTCACCATGGTGCGGGCGGTCGAGCGGGCCGGCCTGCACGTGTCGCGCGTCGACCTGGCCTCCTTCGCCCTGCTGCGCTCGTCGGCTCGGCTCGGGGCCCACGCCGAAGCCGTGGCTGACCTCGGTGCGCACGCCACCACGATCGTCATCCACATCGACGGCGAGCCGCGGATCGTGCGGACCATCCCCCGCGGTGGGGCCGACATCACCGAGGCGATCGTGACCCGGCTCAGCGTCACCCGCGAGGAGGCCGAGGAGATGAAGTGCCGGCTCGGCCTGCTGCCGACCGAGAACTTCATGGCCTCGGAGGTCATCCATGAAGCTGTGCGCCCGCTGATCAGCGAGCTACGCAGTTCCTTCGCCTACCTCAGCAGCAACGGCGCGGGACCGGCGACGTCAAAAGTAGCCAGCCTCGGCCTGTGTGGTGGTTCAGCGCTGATTCCGGGCTTGGTCGAGGCGCTACAGCGCGAGCTGGACGTCGAGGTCTACCTTGCCGACCCCCTTATGCGACTGCGGGAATCGCGCCGCCGCGGTAAGCACAACCAGTTGGCCCTCCACCGCTCATCAGCGGCCATTTCGATCGGCCTCACGTTGGGAGCCGCAGCATGACCGCCACCCTGTCGACCGCGCCGGAAGCCGAGCAGCCCGAACTCGATCCGCTGCGCCTGCTGCCGATCACCGCCAACCTGCTCCCGCCCGAAATCACCGATGCACGACGGACACGCAAGGTCCGTCGGGTCGCCGCCGCCATCGTGGCCGGCGCCCTCGTCCTCACGGCGGTCTGGTACTTCGTGGCCAAACAGCAGACCAGCCACGCTCAGAGCTCGCTCGACCAGGCCGAACAACAGTCGGTGTCGCTGACCCACAAGGAAGCCTCATACGCCAACCTGGTGAAGGTCCAAGCCGACGCCGCGGCCATCAACAGCAAACTTGAGCGCACTGATGGCCAACGATTTGCAGTGGTGGCAGTTGCTTCCCGCACTCAACGCGGCCGCCCCGGCTGGCGTGACGCTGACGTCGGTGTCCGGCACCCTGGCCACGGCCGGCGCGGCATCAGCTACGCCCGTACCCGGCACCACCGGCCCGGCAGCAGTCGGCAGTCTCACGATCTCCGGAACGGCACCGGACAAGAACTCGATAGCCGCCTTCCTTGACGCGCTGAGCCTGGTGAAGGGGCTATCCAATCCCTACGCATCGGGCGCCCAGATCCGGCACCGGCTCGACCCTGACGTTTTCCATGCACGCCGACATCAACTCCACCGCGCTTGGTGGGCGCTTCGTGACGGCCTCTCCCACCCCAAGTGCAACTCGGAGTCACTGATGATGAATATGTCTCGCGACCGGATGTGGATGGTCGGCTGCGGCGTGGTCTCACTTCTCGTCGTCGCCTTCGGCTACCTGATGTTCATCTCGCCGCAGCACCACACCGCGGCCGATCTGCGCTCCCAGGCTGACGATCAGCTCTCGAGTGTGAGCCTCAAGCGGACCCACCTGGACACCTTGGCCAAGCAGAATCAGAAGCTGCCGGTCTTCCAGGCGCAACTCGCGGCTGATCAGGCGGCGCTGCCGACAACCGCAGATATTCCCAACTTCTTGCGGACCCTGCAATCGATCGGGTCGGCATCAAGCGTGTCTATCACCGCAATCACGATCAGCACGCCGGCCGGCATCCAAGCCGTAACCCCCGCTCCCACTGCGGCCGCCGCCGATTCGGCTACGAGCACAACTACAACGACGACTCCGGTCCACCCGGCCGCTGGTACCGGCGGCGCCTACCAGATCGCCATGACCATTTCGGCAACAGGCTCGGTAGCCCAACTCGAGGTTTTCCTGACCGCACTCCAGTCCCAGCAGCCCAGAGCAGTCTTGGTCTCCTCGGTCGCGCTCACCACCGGCAGCACCAGCGGCTACAGCTTGGCCGTCTCATTCAACGCATTCATGGCGCCGTCGAGCAGCTGAAGAAGATGTCGACGAAGGCACGGTGGCACAGGCGCCTGGACGGCGCTGATGACGGCTTCACCATGATCGAAATGATCATGGCGATGCTGATCATCAGCATCGTGATGGCCGCCTTCGCCACCTTCTTCGTCACCACCGTAAGCGCGACCGCGCGCCAGTCATCGGCCCAGGTCGCGACCCAACTGGCCGACGACGCGATCGAGCGCGCCCGTGCGCTGCCGGGCCAGGCCATCACTGCGAACCGGGACAAGACCAGCTCCGATGCGCAGTGGGGCAGTCCGGTTTCGGGGGTCGCCACCTATCTCACCGACATGCAGGAGGCTTACAGCGTCAGTGCGGGCGCCGGTGCGGGCGCGAGCGCAACGCTGCCCACCACGAACCGGCAAGTGACCGTTAACGGCATCGTCTACAACCAGAACTGGTACATCGGCATCTGCTGGCAGCCCACTGGCGGCGGCGCATGCGCGGCCGCTCCTGGCAATACAACCGGTGCCTGCGGGACGGCCCCGTCACCGGGCGCGGCGTGCTACTACCGCGTCATCGTGGCAATCACCTGGAATGACAAGCGCTGTGCTGCTTCGACCTGTTCCTACGTCTCGGCCACGTTGATCAGCGCGGCGTCCTCAGAGCCGCTGTTCCTAGCCAATGGAACCGCGCCGGCCCCGTCGGTGACCAATCCGGGTTCCCAAACCAGCGAGGTCACGGTCGCCGACACCCTGCAAATGGTGGCCACCACCGGCGCCCCCTCGATCACCTGGGCCGCCACCGGCCTACCGCCGGGCCTCACGATCGCCGCTACGACCGGACTCATCTCGGGGACCCCGACTGCCTCGGGCAGCTACACGGCCACCGTCACCGCCACCGATGGTTTCAGCCTGGTGGGCAGCACGTCCTTCAGCTGGACGGTGAATGCGGTGCCGGCCCTCTCCTCCCCCGGCAACCAGTTCGAGGAATTGACCCAGAGCGATACGATCAACCCGTCTCTGAGCGGCGGTACCCCGGCGTACACGTGGACCATCACCGGCCTTCCGGCCGGCCTCACCTACGACACGACGAGCGGCATAATCACCGGCACGCCGACCGCAACCGGCTCGTTCTCGATCACCCAGAAGGTGGTCGACAGCTACGGTTTGAGCTCGACGACGACGTTCAACATCGCCGTCAATGCGGCGCTATTGGTCACCAACCCGGGTTCGCAGGTCGGCGACGTCAGCACCGCTATCAGCGGCCTGCAACTGGCCAACACCGGCGGGTTCAACCCCGACACGTGGACGCTCACGTCCGGCCTGCCGGCTGGCCTGGCCTTCAGCACCGGAGGCAAGTTCACCGGAACGCCGACGACCGCCGGCACGAACACGGTCGTGGTCAAAGCCACCGACGCCCAGGGCTTCACCTCCTCTGTCACCTTTACCTGGACCATTGCGGCGGCGCCTAAGATCACCAGCCCCACAGCGGCGACTGCATCGGTTGCGCACAACACGGCCTACTCGTTGACCCCGAGCGCCACCGGCGGGTCGGGCACCCTGACGTGGAACGTCACCGGACTGCCGTCGACGCTGACCTTTAGCACCACCACCGGCAAGATCACCGGCACGCCGACCACGGTCAACTCGACTGGATACACCGTGGTCATCAAGGTCACTGACAGCCTGGGCGTATCGGCCAGCTTCACCTACACCTTGAAGGTGAGCTGATGATCGCCCTGTGGAGGCGGCTGCGCGATCGTGCTGCTAGCGACAACGGTTTCACAATGATCGACATCGTCGTGACGATGACCGTGATGAGCATCGTAATGGTGCTGTTCAGCGCGGCCGTCCAGCAGATTTACAACGCAGAGGAGCGCACCGAAGCGACCTCGACCTCGCAATCGCAATCGGTGACGGCGTTTCAGCGACTGGACAAGCAGATCCGCTATGCCTCCGGGATCAGCACCCAGGGTCTCGTGGGAGCGGATCAGTACGTCGAGTTCCAGACGACGAACTCCGGCGCGGCGATCTGCACCGAGTTGCGTGTGCACGTGGCCAACGGACAGTTGCAGGAACGGACCTGGACGTCAGGCATGACGCCCCTGGTACCCACGGCCTGGAAACCGCTCGCCTCCGGGGTCAGCTCGAGTACGCCGTTCACCTTCTACGCAGCTGACGCGACCTACAACTTCCAGCGACTGGAAGTGAACCTGGCGGTGAAGACCGGCAGCAACAGCAACGCCACGATCCGCCAGTCCGACATCATTTTCACCGCGCTCAACGCGCCGCTATCGACCACGAGTACATCAAGCCAGACGACTAGCACCGCGACCTTGTGTACCGAAGGAAGGGTCGTCCCATGATGAGCATCATCACCCGCGCCGTCGCTCGCAGCCGGCGACGCGGGGAGGACGAGGGCTCGATGGTCTTCGCCATGCTCGTGGTCGTCATCGGTCTGCTGATGTCGGCTTTGATGACGCCGATGCTACTGACTCAGCTCACCTCTACTACCAACACCCGGCGCGAGACGCACGAACTCAGTGCGGCCGAGGCGGGCGTGGACATCATGATGGGCCACATCCGCGCGGCCAGCGACACGTCCGGCAACGGACTGTTGGCCAAGCTGCCCTGCGGCACCCTGACCGGGTCGGCATCAGCGGCATCGAATGAGAACTACCAAACGACCGTCGTCTACTACAAGAACGACCCGACCGGGCAGAGCGCCTCGTGGCTGGCCAACACCAGCAACCAGGTGCAGTGCATCGTCGGCGGCGGCGCGATCAGCGCGCCCGCCTTTGCTTTAATCACCTCGCTCGGCACTGACCAGTCCAGCGGCTCGTTCCCAGCTGGCCAGATCCGCACGCTGACAGCGACCTACATCTTCAAGACGAGCAACGCCAACATCCCCGGTGGGGCTATCCACGTGTTCCAGACCTCCAGCACCGATATGTGTCTCGACGCCGGTACCGGTAACCCAGCCGTTGGCACCATCGTCACGATTCAGGTCTGCAAGTCCGGGGCGATCTCGCAGAAGTTCGCCTACAACGCGAACCTGACGCTCGAGCTATCGGCCTCGGTCACCAGCACCCAGCCGCTTGGGTTGTGCCTGGATGCCGGAGCGAACCCGGCCGCCGGGGCGCTGGTCGCATTCCAACCTTGCTCACTCAACACAATTCCGCAGCAGCAGTGGAGCTTCAACGACAGCGCTAACTTCATGAATACGAAGTCGGATGGATCGAACGTGGGTTCGCTCTGCTTCAACGTGCAGACCGAGAACACCGCCGGCAGCTTGATCGTGCTTTCGAGCAGCTGCGGCACGACCAATGACATCGAGGCATTCTCCGCCGACGCGGCGGTCGGCGCCGGCGCCGCCGGGCCGACGATCGGCAACCTGGTGAACTTCCAGGAGTTCGGCCGCTGCCTGGACGTGACCAACCAGGTGCCAACCTCGTCCTACATGATCGTCTGGCCGTGCAAGCAGAACCCCAACCCGGCCAACCTGACTTGGAACCAGCTGTGGGCGCTTCCGACTATTGCCGCCAGCGCAACCAGCGCCAGCGGGCGCATCACCACCAACAGCACGAACAGTAGCTATCCAAAAGGCTTGTACTGCCTGACCAGTCCGCAGTCGACGGTCGCCGGTCAGTACGTGGTGTTGACCCTGTGTGGTGGCACAACGCCCGCCAACCAGACCTGGACGGTGTACGGCAACACCGGCACCTACGCGACCAGTTACGTCATCAAGGACAGTTCGGCGTCGCCTGGTCCGTATTGCCTGCAGCCGACCGACCCGAACGCCACCAACCCTGACTTCTTCGGCTCGGGCAGCCAGATCAGCAAGGTGGTTGTCGCGGTCTGCAACGGCTCCGGCCTGCAGAAGTGGAACGCTCCGCCCGGCATCCAGAACCCGAGTCCCCTGAAGAACTACGGCGAGAAGTGACGCCCGCCCCGACCGAGGCGGCCCACGGGTACGACACGCCGCGCGCGCTGCCAGCGCGCCTCCGCGGTCGTCCCAACGGGTGCCGTCACCCGCGCCGACCCGAACCGTCTCGCGGCAGAGTGAGTTCGGTGTTAAAAAGATCTTGACAAGTTCTTTGTTGGCATCTCATACTTAGATCGGACGCTGACCCTGAGCGATCAGGTCCACCTAAAAACGATCTCGGCGATTCCCCCGACCGCCGAGACCCAGATGACAGATCCCAGGCGAAACCCCCGTACGCCTGGGATTTGTCATTTCTTGGGGGCGACTGCGCGAGGCCCGGATCGCTACTGCGGCGGGTAGGGCGTGGTCGGCGGATACTGCTGGTAGCCAGGCGGTGGTTGCTGATATCCCGGCGGCGGCGACTGTTGGTAACCGGGCGGCGGAGGCTGGTAACCCGGCGGCGGTGGCGGTGGCTGATAGCCCGCGGGTGGTGGCTGATATCCCGGTGGTGGCTGTTGGTAGCCGGGCGGGGGCGGTTGATAACCGGGCGGCGTTCCAGGCGCGTTCGGACCCGGACCGTGCGCGGCCTCGTAGGCCCGCCGGTCGTGATCCTGCTCGATGAGCCGGTTCAAGGTCTGCTGGGCCAGGTCGGAATGAGGCACGTTGGTCAGCGTCTCCTGCCCGTGCTCGCCGGCCGACTCGATGGTCAGGGTGCCCGCGCCGACCAGGCGGTCCCACAACGATCGCGAGAACCCGACGTCGCTGATGCGCTGCAGGGAGATGTCGCGACCCTCGTGGCGCAGCACGCCGCGCCGAATCAGGACGCGATGGGTCGTGAAGACGTAGTGCGAGGACATCCAGGTGACCACCGGCCGCACGCAGAGCCAGCTCATCAGGGCCAGCCCGATCACGATGATGGCGATCAGCAGCACCTCGTGGCCGGTGCCACTGCCCGGGATCAACGCGATCAGCACCCCGCCGCCGGCGCAGATGGCCAGGAACCAGAAGACCGCCGGCACCAGGGTGATCCAGTGCGGATGCAGGTGTTCGACGATCTGCTCGTCGTCGGCCAGAACCTTTTCGGGATATGCCACGGATGCTCCCCTCCTGACGTTCAGGCTATCGGTCCGAGCAGTTCTACGTCACGGGCCGCAAGTGCTCCACGTCTCCGGCGGCGATCGGGTGCTCGACGCCATCCACCTCGATGATCAGCCGACCGTTCTCGTCCACTCCGACCGCCGACCCGTCCAGGCTGGAGCCGTCGACTCCATGCACCCGCACCGCCTGTCCGATCGTGGCGCACCGCTCGCGGTAGTCGGCCAGCGGCCCGGCCCCGCCAGCCGCCTCCCAGGCCAGGTAGCGCGCCCCCAAGACGCTCAGCAGTTGTCCCAGCAACTCGCTGCGATCGACCTCGTGCCCCTCGATGGCCAGCGAGGTCGCGGTATCGACCGGCAGCTCTTCGGCGGTGGTCGAGACGTTCAGGCCGACGCCGATGATGACGTCCTCGCCCGTGGCCTGGGCCAGAATGCCGGCGATCTTGCGACGCTGGGGGCCTAATTGCGCGTCGTTGGGCCATTTCAGCACGGCGCCCGCGATCACATCGGTGAGCGCGAGCCCGGTCAGCAGCGGCAGCCAGGCCCAGGTCGAGGGCGGCGCGCTCGGGCGCAAAATGGCCGAGAAGAGCAGCCCGGCCCGCGGCGGCGTCACCCACGAACGGTTGAGCCGCCCGCGCCCGGCCCGTTGATGCTCGGCCACGATCACCGTTCCCGGCGGCTGCCCGGCCACGGCCAGGTTGGTCGAGTCGACCTCGTCCAGCACGGTGATGGAGGTCCAGGGTGCGGCGACCGACAGCCGCTCGGGCTGCAGGGGCGCACGCGTGCTCATGGGGAGCAGATTAAGCTCCGCAGCTATGGCAGCCGAGCCCGTCTCCCCCGATCCGCACACCACCGCCGGCAAACTGGCCGATCTGGCCGCCCGCTACGACGAGGCGGTGCACGCCGGCTCGGCCCGCGCGGTCGAGAAGCAGCATGCCCGGGGCAAGAAGACCGCCCGCGAACGGATCGACGCGCTGCTGGACGAGGGCTCGTTCATCGAGCTCGACGAGTTCGCCCGCCACCGCTCCCGCAACTTCGGCCTCGAGGCCAACCGCCCGTTCGGCGACGGCGTGGTCACCGGCTACGGCACGGTCGACGGCCGCCCGGTATGCGTGTTCAGCCAGGACGTCACCGTCTTCGGCGGTGCGCTCGGCGAGGTGTACGGCGAGAAGATCGTCAAGGTGCTCGACTTCGCGATGAAGAACGGCTGCCCGGTCGTCGGTATCAACGAGGGCGGCGGCGCGCGCATCCAGGAGGGCGTGGTCTCGCTCGGCCTGTACGGCGAGATCTTCTACCGCAACGTGCAGGCGTCGGGGGTCATCCCGCAGATCTCGCTGATCATGGGCGCCGCGGCCGGCGGGCACGTCTACTCCCCCGCCTTGACCGACTTCATCGTCATGGTCGACCAGACCTCGCAGATGTTCATCACCGGTCCCGACGTGGTCAAGACGGTGACCGGCGAGGACGTGACGCTCGAGGAACTCGGCGGGGCACGCACCCACAACACGGTCAGTGGCAACGCCCACTATCTGGGCGCCGACGAGGACGACGCGATCAACTACGTCAAGGCGCTGCTGTCCTACCTGCCGAGCAACAACCTGGACCCGCTGCCGGTCTACGACACGGCGGTATCCGATGTCGCCGACGCCACCGACGACTTCCTGGACACGTTCATCCCCGACTCGGCCAACCAGCCCTACGACATGCACGAGGTGATCGAGCACCTGCTCGACGACGCCGAGTTCCTCGAAGTGCAGGCCTTGTTCGCGCCCAACATCCTGGTCGGCTTCGGGCGCATCGAGGGCTACCCCGTGGGCATCGTCGCCAATCAGCCGATGCACTTCGCCGGCTGCCTGGACATCGACGCCTCGGAGAAGGCGGCCCGCTTCGTGCGGACCTGCGATGCGTTCAACGTCCCGGTCATCACCTTGGTCGACGTCCCCGGCTTCCTGCCCGGGGTGGGCCAGGAGCATGCCGGAATCATCCGCCGCGGCGCGAAGCTGATCTACGCCTATGCCGAGGCCACCGTCCCGAAGATCACGATCGTCACCCGCAAGGCGTTCGGCGGGGCCTATGACGTGATGGGTTCCAAGCACCTGGGCGCCGACATCAACGTGGCCTGGCCGACGGCCCAGATCGCCGTCATGGGCGCGCAGGGGGCGGCAAATATCCTGCACCGCAAGGCCATTGCCTCCGCCGAGGACCCCGAAGCCACGCGGGCCGCGCTGGTGGCCGACTACGAGGACACCTTGGTGAACCCCTATGTCGCGGCCGAACGCGGGTACGTCGACTCGGTCATCGCGCCGTCGCAGACCCGGTCCTACGTCATCCGCTCCCTGCGGATGCTGCGCAACAAGCGGCAGTCATTGCCGCCGAAGAAGCACGGGAACATCCCGCTATGACCGAGCCGATCCTGCGCGTGGTGCGCGGCGACGCGACGCCGGAGGAGCTGGCCGCGTTGATCGCATTGGTCGCGGCGACCGGCGGCGAGCCCGATGCCGCACCGGTCAACCCGCCCCGCGGGCGCTGGAACGACCCGGCCCACAGCCTGCGCCGGCCATTGGCCTTCGGCGCGGGCGGCTGGCGCGCGGCCCGATAGGCGAAACCGCTAGGGCAGCTCGATCGGCGATGGGGCGTGCTCGTACACCGACCCGCAGACACAGTCGCCCTGCTCGAGCGGCAACCGGGCCAGGGTGGCTACCAGCAACTCGCGCAGCCGCGGGATGTTGGCCGCGAACGTCGACATCACCTCGGCGTGGGTGACACCCGCGCCGGCCTCGACGCCGGCGTCGAGGTCGGTGACCAGGGCCAGGCAGGTGTAACACAGGGCCAGTTCGCGGGCCAGCGTCGCCTCGGGCATGCCGGTCATGCCGATGATCGACCACCCGCGCGACTGATAGTCGACCGACTCGGCCCGGGTCGAGAAGCGCGGGCCGTTGATGACCACGAGCGTGCCGCCGTCGACCGCCCCGAGCCCGGCCGCCGCGGCCCGACCGCGCGGACAGTAGGGATCGGCCAGCGAGACGTGCGCGACCTCGCCGACCCCGTCATAGATCGTGTGCTCGCGGCCCGACGTCCGGTCGACGACTTGATCCGGAACGACCATGGTCCCCGGCCCCAACTCGGGCCGCAGGCCACCGACGGCCGACAGCGCGATCACCTGCCGGACGCCGAGCGAACGCAACGCCCACAGGTTGGCCCGGTACGGCACGCGATGCGGCAGGAAGCGGTGGTCGTTGCCGTGGCGGGGCAGGAAGGCGACGCCCCGCCCGTTCAGGCTCCCGATCGTGACCGGGTCACTCGGCGAGCCGTAGGGCGTGGTCACCGAAACCGCTTCGGCATCGGTGAGCAAGGAGTAGAAACCCGAGCCGCCGATCACCCCGACCGGGGCGCTGGAGGCAGCCGTCATCGGGCCAATCTATCGTCTCGGCCTCAGTAGGCTGGACGCATGCAGCAACCGCGGCCCAGGTTCGTCCTGGCCTCGGCCTCGCCCGCGCGCCTGGCGACCCTACGAGCCGCCGGCGTCGACCCCGAGGTGATCGTCAGCGGCTTCGACGAGGACTCCATCACCGCCGATACCGTGTCCGGACTCGTGAGTCAGCTGGCCCACGGCAAGGCCCTCGCCGTCCGGGCCACCCTCACCGGCGATGCCCTGGTGCTGGGTTGTGACTCGATGCTCGAGTTCGACGGGCAGGCCCTGGGCAAGCCGGCGTCGGCCTTGGTGGCGATCGAGCGCTGGCGGCAGATGCGGGGCCGCTCGGGAACGCTGTGGACCGGTCACTGCCTGATCACCCCCAATGGGTCCGTCGCGTCCACTGAGGGCACGACGGTGGACTTCGCCGACGTCACCGACGCCGAGATCAAGGCTTACGTCGGCAGCGGAGAGCCGCTGCAGGTGGCCGGTGCGTTCACCCTCGACGGCCTGGGCGGCTGGTTCGTCGACCGCGTCCACGGCGACCCGCACAACGTGGTCGGCCTTTCCCTGCCCGGCCTGCGCCGGATGCTGCACGAGCTGGGCTACGCACTCGCCGACCTCGGCTACCCCGGGTCGTGACCGTGCAGAGAGAGTCCGCGCTGGTCGAGGGCCACCGGCTGTCCTACCTGAGCGCGGGCACCGGGCCGGTCGTCCTGCTGCTGCACGGCCTGGCCTCTGACGCCACGACCTGGGATCGGGCCCTGCCAGCACTGGCCGCTCGGGGGTATCGGGTGATCGCGCTGGACCTGCTCGGCCACGGCCGTTCCGACAAGCCGGTGAGCGGCTACGAGCTGGGCGATTTCGCCGACCAGATCGAGGGGTTCCTGCGCCACCTCGGCGTAGCCCAGACAACAGTCGGTGGGCACTCACTCGGTGGGGCGATCGCCATCGAGTTCGCCGACCGCTACCCGGACCGGGCCGGCGCTCTGGTGCTGGTCTGCGCCGGCGGACTCGGCCGCGAGGTGCATCCGGTGCTGCGCGCGGCCACCCTGCCGGGCGTGTCGACCCTGCTGCGGGTGGCGGTGAACCGGCGCACCGCCTCGCTCTACATCCGCGCGGGGCAGACCCTGCGTCTGCCACCGGAGGCGGTGACCAACCTGGGCCGGATGGGTTCGGCCGTGCTCGACGCCGATGGGCGCAACGCCTTCTTCCAGACCCTGCACGCGGTGATCGAGCCGGGCGGGCAACGGGGCTCGATGATCGAGCTGGGGCAACTGTCGCCCGAGCGGCCCACCGTGATCATCTGGTCAGAGCACGATCCGATCCTGCCGGTCGCCCACGCCCGGGCAATCCATGCGCATCTGCCCGGCAGCCGCCTCGAACTTTTCCCGGGCAGCGGGCATCAGCCCCACCGGCGCTATCCGGAGCGGTTCGCCGACGTCGTCGCCGAGGTGCTGAGCTCCCGGTCCGGCGCCACGGGGACGGACGCGCCGTCGCGGCGACCCGAGGCCACGGCCAACCCGAGTCCCAGCAACGCCAACCCGGCGGCGACGACGTTCGGCGAGCCGTAGCCGAACCCGGCGGCAATGGTCAGCCCGCCCAGCCACGCCCCGAGGGAATTGGCCACGTTGAACGCGGCCTGGATGGAGGCCGAGGCGAGGTTGGGAGCGCCGTCGGCGAGCTGAATGATGCGGGTCTGCAGCGCGGGCACGGTCATCAAGGTGGCGGCCGGAAACAGGAAGATCGTGATCGCGGCGGTGACCTGGTTGTGCGCGGTGAAGATGAACGCGGTCGCAATGACGATCTCGGCGATCAGCGCCCCGTACAGCGTCGGCATCAGCCAACGGTCGGCCAGGCGGGCGCCGACGAGGTTGCCGAACGTCATGCCCAGGCCGAACAAGACCAGCAGGTAGGTCACGCTCGACTCGGAGTAGCCGGCCAGGTGGGTCATCATCGGCGCGATGTAGCTGAAGGTGGCGAACATCGCCCCACCGCCGATCGTGGCGATGCCGAGGGCGAGCCAGACCTGCGGCTTGACGAACACGGTCAGTTCGCGCCGCAGCGAGACCGGCGACTCGTGGCCCGCCGACGGCACGAAGACCGCGATGCTGATCGCCGCCAGGGCCCCGATCACACCGACCACGACGAAAACGACCCGCCAGCTCGTCTGCTGCCCGAGCAGGGTGGTGGCCGGTACGCCGACGATGTTGGCCACGGTCAGCCCGCTGAACATCACCGACATCGCCGAGGTCCGCCGGTTCTCGGCGACCAGGCTGCCGGCCACGACCGACCCGACGCCGAAGAACGCCCCGTGCGGTAGGCCGGTGACGAACCGGGCCAGAAGCAGCGTGTCGAAGGAGGGGGCCATGGCCGAGGCGACGTTGCCCAGGGCGAACCAGACCATGAAGATGATCAGCACCGACTTGCGGGAGAACCGGACCGAGGCGGCCGTAAGCAACGGGGCGCCGACGACCACGCCGAGCGCGTAGGCCGAGATCAGGTGCCCGGCGGCTGGGATGGATACGTTGAGGTCATTGGCGACGTTGGGCAGCAGGCCCAGGATCACGAACTCGCCCGTGCCGATGCCGAAGCCGCCGATGGCGAGCGCGAGCAGCGCGCGCCGCACCGGGCCGAACGACATCGCCACCTCCGCGCCTCGCGTTCCTTGTCCCCTTAGCGCAAGGCCGCTCGGTTACCGGCTGATTCCGGCCTGGCGAGGACTGTGAGCACAACCACCGGGACGGTCCTAGTAAGGTCCGGACGCAGGCTTTACCCCAACCTCGGAGGCCAGCTCGTGCAAAAGGTGCTCATCGCCAACCGTGGTGAGATCGCGGTGCGGGTCATTCGCGCCTGCCGCGACGCCGGATACGTCTCGGTGGCGGTGTACGCCGAGCCCGATCGCGACGCACTGCATGTGCGGATGGCCGACGAGGCTTTCGCGCTGGGCGGCAACACTCCGGGCGATTCCTACCTGGTCATCGACAAGGTCATCGCCGCGGCCCAGCAGTCGGGCGCGGACGCGGTGCACCCCGGCTACGGCTTCCTGTCCGAGAACGCCGACTTCGCCCAGGCCGTGCTGGACGCCGGGCTGACCTGGATCGGCCCGTCACCGCAGGCGATCCGCGATCTCGGCGACAAGGTCACCGCGCGGCACATCGCCCTGCGCGCCGGCGCGCCCCTCGTCCCGGGTACCAAGGACCCGGTGTCCGGCCCGGACGAGGTCCTGGCCTTCGCCCAGGAGCACGGGCTTCCGGTGGCGATCAAGGCCGCATTCGGCGGCGGCGGTCGGGGCCTGAAGATCGCCCGCACGCTGGAGGAGATCCCCGAGCTGTACGACAGCGCGGTCCGTGAGGCGATCAGTGCGTTCGGTCGCGGCGAATGCTTCGTCGAGCGCTACCTCGACCGATCGCGGCACGTCGAGGCGCAGGTGCTGGCCGACACGCACGGCAACGTCATCGTCGTCGGCACCCGGGACTGCTCGCTGCAGCGGCGCAACCAGAAGCTGGTCGAGGAGGCTCCGGCGCCGTTCCTGAGCGATGAGCAGCGAGCCCGCATCCACTCCAGCGCCAAGGCCATCTGCCGCGAGGCCAACTACCACGGCGCGGGCACGGTCGAGTACCTCGTCGGCAGCGACGGCGTGATCAGCTTCCTCGAGGTCAACACCCGCCTGCAGGTCGAGCACCCGGTCTCGGAGGAGACCAGCGGCCTGGACCTGGTCCGCGAGCAGTTCCGGATCGCCTCGGGCGAGCCGCTGACGCTGACCGAGGATCCGGCCCCGCGCGGGCACTCGTTCGAGTTTCGGATCAACGGCGAGGACCCCGGCCGCGGTTTCCTGCCCGCCCCGGGCACCGTGACCACCTATCGCGAACCGGCCGGTCCGGGCGTTCGGGTCGACTCCGGCATCGAAGGCAACTCGGTGATCGGCGGGGCGTTCGACTCGCTGTTGGCCAAGTTGATCGTCACCGGCTCGACTCGGGCCCACGCGCTCGAACGGGCCCGCCGCGCGCTGGAGGAGTTCGTCGTCGACGGCATGGCGACGGCGTTGCCGTTCCACCGGGCCGTCGTGCGTGACCCGGCGTTCACGGCCGAGCCGTTCACCGTCTTCACCCAGTGGATCGAGACCGAGTTCGACAACCAGATCCCGGCGTTCACCGCCGTGGTCGGGGCCGATGAGCCGAGCGACCCCCGCGAGGTGGTGGTCGTCGAGGTCGGCGGCAAGCGCCTCGAGGTGTCGCTGCCCGCCGGCTTCGGTGCCGGCTCTGGCGGTGGCGGTGGCGCGCGCAAAGCCGCACCCAAGCGCAGCGCCGGCAAGAAGGCGGCCGCGGCCGTGTCCGGTGACGCGCTGACCGCGCCGATGCAGGGCACGATCGTCAAGGTCGGCGTCAGCGACGGCGACGTCGTCGAAGCCGGCCAGATGGTCGTCGTGCTCGAGGCGATGAAGATGGAACAGCCGATCAACGCACACAAGGCGGGCACGATCACCGGCCTGAGCGCCGAGCCGGGTTCGGCCATCACCGCCGGGGCGGCCATCTGCGAGATTAAAGACTGACAGCGGAACACTAATCCGATGGGAGTCGTTCAACAGTCATGACCAATACAACTGAAACGGCGACGCTGGCCGGCGGCTGCTTCTGGGGCATGCAGGACCTGATCCGGCGACGTCCGGGCGTGCTCTCGACCCGGGTCGGTTACACCGGTGGCGACGTCCCCAACGCGACGTATGAGAACCACGGCACGCACGCCGAGGCGATCGAGATCATCTTCGATCCCAGCGTGACGTCCTACCGCGAACTGCTGGAGTTCTTCTTCCAGGTGCATGACCCGACCACGCGCAACCGGCAGGGCAACGACGTCGGCACCAGCTACCGCTCGGCGATCTTCTACGCCGACGACGAACAGAAGCGCATCGCCGAGGACACCATCGCCGACGTGAACGCCTCCGGCCTGTGGCCCGGACCGGTCGTCACCCAGGTCGAGAAGGTCGGCCCGTTCTGGCAGGCCGAGCCCGAGCACCAGGACTACCTGGAGCGTTACCCGTTGGGCTACACCTGCCACTACGTGCGTCCGGGCTGGAAGCTGCCCCACCGCGAAACCGTCTAGCGCTCTTAGCTCTCGGTGCGGCGGGCATTGATCCGCTCGATCGTCTCGATCCGTTTGCGCGCCAGCGCGGCCATCTCGGTGGTGCGGGTGCGGACGTGCTCGGCGTCCGCGCCCGGGGAGAACACCATCGCGTGCGAGTCGGGGAACTCCAGTTCCTTGACCCGCTCGATGAGCTGCTTCTCATCGACCTCGAACGTGCCGACGAATGCGTCGTCGGGTCCGACCACCGCCACGAGCACGTGCTGGGGCGGCAGCCCCGGGGTCGCCGCCGCGATCTCGTCGGCATGGGCCGCGATGATCTCGGCGACCTCGATGGTCCGGTAACCGCGCTGGGCCGCCGCCGGCGAGAGCCGGTGCCGATGCGGATCGGGTTCGGTCATTGCGGGCTCCTCATCGCTCGTCCGGATCAGTCGAGATCGTCATGATGCATCAACCGCCGCGCGGCCTCGGTGATCGACCCCGACAACGAGGGGTAAACCGCGATCGTCGAGGCCAGGTCGTTGACCGTGAGGCCGCGTTGCACGGCCATCGTCAACGGCAGGATCAGCTCGGAGGCGTCAGGCGCGACCACCACCCCGCCCACGATCACCCCGGTGGCCGGCCGGCAGAAGATCTTGACGAACCCGTTCACGTCGGCCTGCATCTTGGCTCGGGCGTTGTAGGCCAGCGATACCTTCACCGTCCGGGCCGGGACCTCGCCGGAGGTGACCGCGTCATAGCCGACGCCCACGGTGGCGATCTCGGGGTGGGTGAAGATGTTGGCCGAGACCGTCTTGAGCCGCAACGGGCTGACCGCCTCGCCCAGCGCGTGCCACATCGCGATGCGGCCCTGCATGGCGGCCACCGAGGCCAGCAGTAGCACGCCGGTGCAATCACCAGCGGCGTAGATCGAGGTGATGTTGGTGCGCGACACCCGGTCGGTGGCGATGAAGCCGTGACGGTCCAGTTCGACGCCGGCGTTCTGCAGGCCCAGGCCGGCCGTGTTCGGCACCGACCCTACGCACATCAGGGCGTGGGAGCCCTCGATGGTGCGCCCGTCCTCGAGCTCCACCACAACGCCGTCGGCGACCCGGCGCACTGCCTGCGCCCGCGCCTCGCGGACGAGGGTGCCACCGCGCGCGGTGAAGACGCCTTCGATCACCTCGGCCGCGTCCGGATCCTCACCGGGCAACACCCGGTCGCGACTGGAGACCAGGCTGACGTGCACGCCCAGCTCGCTGTAGCCGCTGGCGAACTCGGCCCCTGTGACCCCGGACCCGATCAC
Organism: uncultured Actinomycetes bacterium; assembly: GCA_963828015.1. Lineage (GTDB taxonomy): Bacteria > Actinomycetota > Actinomycetes > Mycobacteriales > Jatrophihabitantaceae > CAVPUA01. The sequence goes on along the minus strand of CAWHCD010000004.1, from coordinate 999,904 downwards.
CACCAGGTGCTCGGGCAGCTCCTTGAGTTCATAGACGTCGCGCCAGGACAGGATGCGCTCGCCGTCGGGGACGGCGGTGGGCAGCACTCGCGGGGTGTCGCCGGTCGCCAGCAACACGATGTCGGCCTCGAGGATGTCCTGCACCGTGCCGCTCTCGTCGAGTAGCTCGACCCGATGGGCGCGCGGCGGTTGCTCGAGCGCGAAGCGGCCCGAGCCGACCAGGACGGTGACGTTCTCGCGCAGCAGGCGGGCGCGGATGTCTTCGGACTGCTGGTGGGCCAGCACCTTGATCCGCTCGTTCACCGCGGTCAGGTCGACCTCGGCGTCCCCGGTGACGGTAACGCCCAGCGCCGGCGCGCCCCGCAGGCCGGTGAGCTTCGCGCTGGTGGCGATCAGGGCCTTGCTCGGCACGCAGTCGGTGAGCACGCACGCCCCGCCGATCCCGTCGCGGTCGATGACGCTGACCTGCGCGCCCAGGCGGGCCGCGACCAGGGCCGCCTCGTAGCCGGCCGGGCCCCCACCGATGATCAGGATGCGCGTCACGGCACCATTCTGCTTACCGGGCCCAACGATCCGAGCAGCGGGCCTGACGCGGCGCCTCGACGGCGTTAGGCTCCTGGCCGTGGGCCACCGATCTGCTCCTGGGGCCCGGGGTCATTCGTCCCTGGACCGGGCGATGTACGCCGCGTTCGGGTCGAACATGAACCCGGCGCAGATGCTCGAACGTTGCCCGCACTCGCCGCTGGCCGGCACCGGCTGGCTCACCGGCTGGCGCCTGACGTTCGGCGGCGAGCAGCTGAGCTGGGAGGGGGCGCTCTCGATGCTCGTTCCCGATCCCAACGGTCGCGTCTTCGTGGCGCTCTACGACCTGATGCCCGAGGACCGTGAGGCACTCGACGGCTGGGAGGGCATCGAGTCCGGCATGTACGACTCGGTGCACGTGCGGGTCTCGACGCTGGACGGCGATTGCCTGGCCTGGGTGTACCTGCTCAACGGCTACGAGGGCGGGCTGCCCAGCGCGCGTTACCTCGGCCTGCTGGCCGACGCGGCGGAGGCGGCCGGCGCGCCGGCGGACTACGTCGAGGAACTGCGGCAACGCCCCTGCCAGTCGATCTAGGTCGCAGTGGTGTTACCAGCTCTGCTGGGTCGACTGCGACACGCTGCCGAAGTCGGTGCCCGGGTCATCGTCGGGCACGTAGCAGGACTCGATGCCGATCCGACCGGGTCCCCACAACCGCAGCCATAGATAGCGATTGCCCCAGGAGCGCCAGAGCTGAACCCCCGCGCTCGGGTATTCGACGTGTAGCTGAACCGCCACGGTCGGGTCCTTGAACAGCAAAGCCGGTGGCTTCACCAGCAGCGACTCGCCCTCGGCCAAATCGCGGATGTAGGCGTTGCCGCCCGCGGCGATCAGGACCAGGCCCGGACGGTCGGAGGCGATGAAGCGGTCGAGATACTGGCCCATCGGGTAGTGCCACCGGGTCTCCTCCGCTTTCTCCTCCTGCCGTTGTCCGGCCAGCTCCAGGCCCATCTTGAACAGCCCGGCACCGGCACCCAGTATCGGCCGAATCACGACCCGAGGTCGAGTACCAGACGCCGGACTCGTACCAGTCGTAGCTAACGCCCTGGGTAGCGACCAGCAGCCTGTGCTCGCAGACGTCGATCGCGGAACCCGCTTGGATGGGCAGCGCGATCACCTCGCCCGGAGTGTCATGGGAGAACGCGATCCGGCCGGGTCCGTTTGCTTGCATCATGAACATCGGCAACCCGGCTCGATGCCGCGTCCACGGCTTCGACAGCGGCATGTTGCTCAGCCTCACCGACGGTTCCTGCCACAACATCGTGTGATGCGGAAAGTACAGTCCCTCGCCGTCGGCCAGGCTCCAGTCGGCAACCGCACTGATTCCGCCTTCGATCTGCACGCTGGAATGACCAGCCTGCAGACGGGTCATGTCCGCGATCGCGGGCAGATCGATCCAGCCACCCGCGGTCGTTCGCAACCGCACATCGACCGGGGCTCCACACCACGGGCAGGCGCTGGTGCCGGCATCGGAGGACTGCCGGCAGTACGGGCACGTGTAGGTCGCGGTGGTGGTCGTCATGAGCTCAGCCCATCGCCTTGGGTTGACACATCGACTGCATCCCGATCCGACCGGGGCCGGTCAGCCGCATCATCGTCAGATTCGAGTTCGACGAGAACACGCTGGCCAACGCGGTTCCGCCGCCGCTCATCAGCTGCGTGGCTGCGCCCGTCACGCCGTCGGAGAGCATCTCCCGCATCGCCTTGAGACCCCGAAAGCCCTTGCCACCCAGCTGCTTCGCGCTCTGCAACCCCTGCGAGGCGGGGTTGGCGTCCGGTGCGCCCGGGATGTCGACGTTGACGATCTCCATCGTCACCGAGGACTGCTTGTACAAGAAGCCACCGGGCTCGAGCTGGATCGATTCACCCGGGGCCAGAGTCCGTTCGAAGACGTCGCCGTAACCGTGCAGCACCAACACGCCGGGCGCCGTCGTCGCCGTGAACTGGTCGAAGTACATCCCGGTTCCGGCCATGAACATGGTGCGCAGCCCGGGCACCTTCGTGAAGGCATAGGTCAGCGTGCCCGACGCGAGCAACAGCGCGTGCCCGCGAACCTCGATCTCCAGGCCCGGATCGATCGGCAGCACCACCAGGGCGCCCGGGGCATCGCGGGAGAACGCCAACCGGCCGGGCCCGTGGGCCACGCTCAGCACGAACGGCAGGTCGCCCAGCAGCCGACGGGCACCGCCGGGGCTGCTCTTCACCGACATCGGCACGCTCTGTTCCTTCCACAACATCGCGTGATGCTCGAAGAACACCGAGTCGGCCGGGTCGAGCAGGACCTCCGCGACCGGCACGACGCCGAGATCGATCTGCACGGTGCTGGATCCGAAATGCAGTTCGGTCAGATCCCGCAGGCGAGGGGCTTGACGCCAACCCGAGTCGCTGACCTTGTCCCGGACGTCGAGCGGCGCGCCGCACCGATCGCAGTTTCGGGCGTCGACCGGGCTCTGGGCGTGGCACCAGCGGCATTCGATTCGTTGAGCGACATCAGTCACGGCGACCCCAGGATCTGTGCGTGGCGACCGGCACGAACTGCCTCTGAGACTAGTCCGTGCCGGTGAGCCCAGGATGCGGCCGCGGCCGGGCAATCGAGGTGGCGATGGAGGAGTTCAGCTCGGTCAACTCGCCGGTGAGCTGCTGCAGGGCCGCGGTCGGGTAATCGCTCGACGCGGGACCGGCGGCAAATCCCACTCCGCGCAGTTCGGCGTCGACCGACGCCGCCGACGCATCGAGTTGGTGTCCCAGCTCGTTGAGCGCCCGGGCATATCCCTGCAACGCCGCCACTCGGTCGACCAACGTCAGATAGGCGGCCTCGGCGCCGGCCTCGTTCGGGCGGGCCGTCCGCACCGTTGCGCACTGAGAGGCCTGCGCATCGATCTGATTCAGTTCGGTGATCAGATCGAATCGGCTGCGGTGCGCGTCCAAGTAGGCCGAGTTCCACGCCGGACTGGCCGCGATCTCAGTGACCAGCTCGGCCGCCAGCCCGACCAGGGCCCGTTCGGGCGCGTCGTGGATCGCACCGATCCACGACTGGCGGGACTCCCAGACGAGGGCACTGGTCAGGGTCCGCCGTTCGTCATGGCGCAGCCGAAGCGGGTCGGCCAAAATCCAGGCCGAGAGAGCCGCCCCGGCGACGACACTGGCGGCGAGGATCAGTCCGGAGATCAGCGCCAGAGAATCGTGTGAGAACAGCAATCCGACGATCAGCGTGACACCGGACGCCAAGCCGGTGACGGCGGGAACCACGGTCCACTGCCAGGCCTCGCGTCGCGGATGGTCGGCGCCGGCCGGCTCGAGGCCGGCGAGGGCCCGCGCGCGGAGCTTGGCGGCCGACTTCGCCGGTAGCGGACGGAGCGGGCTGGCACTGATCACCGAGATCGGGCGCAAGGACTCGGGCGCCGCTCGACGGGCCACTTCGGCCAGGACCTCGCTGCGAGCGTGGTCAGCGGAGGGGACGCGCGGCTGGCTCACATCGTCCATGGTGCTCCGGGGGTTACCACTGCTGCGCGGTGGCGGGCGAGTGGTTGGAGATGGGTTCGGCGTTCTCAGGTCGACTGAAGATCGATTGAACCGCCACCCGGCCCGGCCCGATGAGTCGAAGCCAGACATTGCGCATGCTGTAGCGCCGTCCCCAGGACATCCCTTGTGAGCTCGGGTATTCCAGATGCAGGTGCATCTGGACGCTCAGATCGCGGTAGAGAAGCGCGCTGGGCTGGACGAGGATCGTCTCGCCCTGAGCCAGATCACGAATGAACGTGTCGCCCGGCGAATGCAACAACAGCAGTCCGGGCGACTGTTGGGCGACGAACCGGTCGCCGTAGTTTCCCAAGGGATAGTGCGTCTCGCGGTCGTCGCCGCTGCCGGTGGAGAACCAGATGTCGGACTGTTCCCATTGATAGGCCACATTGCCGGTGGCGACAAGGAACCGATGCTCACGAACCCAGATCTGTTGCCCGCCCTGCAAAGGGAGCGCGATCACCGCACCGGCCTGGTTGTCGGAGAGGGCGACGTGTCCTGGTCCGCGGGCCTCCATCATGACCAGGGGCAGGCCCGCCCGCATCCGGTTCCACGCGCCGGACATCGCGGAGTTCGTCAGCCGAGCCGAGGCGTCGGCCCACAGCAGGACGTGATGACTGAAGTAGATCCACTCCTCGCCGCTGAGCGCGAAGTCGGCCACTGGCACCTGCGAGCCTTCGATCTGCAGGTGGGACTGGCCGAATTGGATCCGCGCCATGTCCTTGATCGCCGGCTGCTGCTCCCAGCCCGATCGGCTGACCATCGTGCGAATGTCGATCGGAGCGCCGCAACGGGGACAGGCGGGCGCAGCGGAGTCGCTGTATTGCCGGCAATAGCGGCACAGGTAGGCGGGCGCGGTCATCGCCGTGAGCGCGATCTATTCCGAGCCATGGTGCACATACATCGACTGGATGCCCAGCCGCCCCGGGCCGGTCATTTCAGCGAGGTACATGCCGTGGCGCATGAGACCGGTCTTGATGTCCTGCTGGACGGCGTTCATCGTCACCGAGGCGTCCTTGTAGAGGAAGCCGCCCGGCTCGACCAGGATCTTCTCTCCCGGGGCCAGGGTCCGCTCGAACACATTCCCGTTGCCGTGCAGTACGAGCAGACCCGGCGCCCCCTGCGTGACGAACCGGTCGATGTACATGCCGCTGCCGCCGTGCAGGATGTTGGCCAATCCCTTGATGCGGATGAACGAGTAACCGATCGTGTGGTTGGCCACCAGAAAGGCGTGCTCGCGAACGTCCAGCTCCATGCCGGGGTGCAGCGGCAGCACCACCAGCTCGCCGGGCGCGTCCCGTGAGAACGCCACGCGACCCGGACCGTGCGCCATGGACAGCACATGCGGCATGCCACCGAGACTGCGCTTGACCCCGCCCGCGGTGTTCATGGCGACCAGAGGTGTCTGCTCGTCCTTCCACAACATCACGTGATGCTCGAAATAGACCGCGTCGCCCTGAGCGAGCGCGAGTTCGGCGACCGGTACGAGCTCGCCCTCGATCTGCGCCACCGAGTTGGAAAAGCGGAACTCGGTCATGTCCCGTAAGCGCGGAGCTTCGCGCCAACCCGAGTCGCTGACGACGTTGCGGGCATCCAACGGAGCCCCACAGGTGGAGCAGGTGGTCGTCCCGGCCTCGTTCTGACTACGGCACCACTGACACTCGACCATGTCCATGAATCAAAAAGCTAGCACCGCCTCGTGTCCCGACGATGTGGGAGAGCGGGTAATCTCAGCTCGGTCCCGTCGCGAAGGGAAGTTGCCATGGCAATACTCGGGCGTGAGTTCATCGCGGTTCCTGACGACAAGAAGCACCAGATCGTCTACAAGTGGCCCGATGTCAGCATCCGGCGGGCGAGCAAGGCGATCGTCAACGCCGATGAGATGGCCCTGTTCGTCAATACCGGCAAGGTCGTCGCGACGATGGGTCCCGGTCGTCACGAGATCGACGCGGATGAGATCCGCGGACTCGGCATCCTCATCGACGCCGCGACCGCGGGACGGGCCTACCGCGCTGAGCTCTACTTCGTCGGCACCCGCGAATACACCGGCTCGACCTTCGGCGGCCGGATCGATGACGTCCAGGATCCACAGACGGGTCTCATCGTCACGCTTCGGGTGTTCGGGGACTACGCGCTGCGGGTGATCGACCCGGTCGCCCTCATCACCAACCTGCTCGGCACGGTCGATGTCGAGAACAACGACAGCGTCTCCGGCTGGGTCAGCGACCAGCTGTTGAAGGTCATGCGCACCAACATCACCACTCAGATCGTGCGTAATGGCTGGCCGATTCTCGGGTTGTCGGTCTACACCCCGGAAATCGAACAGACTGTGATCTCCAACGGAAACGAACAGCTCGCGGCCTACGGCGTGATGATCACCCGAATGGGCAACTTCGACATCAACCTCGCACCCGAGGACTCCGAGCAGCTCAAGCGCTTGGCCAAGGACACCAGCTACTCGCGTCTGGCCGGAAGTTTCAATCAATACGCGGCCGGCGAAATGGCCCTGGGCGCCGGCGAAGGCATGGCGCAAGGGGGCGGCGCGGTCAGTGGCGCGTTCCTCGGCATGGGTCTTGGCATGGGCGGCGTGGCCGCCGGGCAGCCGACCGCTCCCACTCCGCCTCCAGCATCGGGCTTCGCGGGCGGCACGGGCGCCGGCTATTCGGGACCGCCGCCGGCCGGTGCTCCCGCTCCGGCCGCGCCCCCGGCTCCCGCTCCGGCCATCGCCGGTGAGGCCTCGGCCGGTGCGGCCTGCGCGTCCTGTAACACCGCGAACCCCCCGGGCGCGAAGTTCTGCATGAGCTGTGGAAGCGGGATGGCCCCTGCGGTCCTGCACTGCACCAACTGCGGGACCGAGCTCGCCGCAGGGGCGAAGTTCTGCATGAGCTGCGGTACTGCGGCCGCCCAGTAACCCGCGCAGGCGATCGTCGCCGGCCTCAGTCGAGGGCGGCCAGGATCTGCCGGGCCGCCTGGTCCGGCGTCAGCGAACCGGCCAGGACCGCCTGCTCAGCGGTAGCGATGACCGCGCGCACGTCAACGCCGTCCAGCCGGGCCAGCAACCGGTCGCGCACGAGCGACCGGGTCCACTCCACCAACTGGCGCTGCCGCTTGTCGGCGAAGGCGCCATCGGCCTCCAGCGCGCTACGGTGCCGCTCGACGTCGGCCCAAACGCGGTCGAGCCCGTCGTTGTCCAGCGCGCTGCAGGTGAGCACGGGCGGCGACCACGCGCCGTCGGCACCGCGCAGCAGCCGCAAGGCACTGGCCAGTTCGCGGGCCGCGCGCTCTGACTCGTCGCGATGGGCCCCGTCGGCCTTGTTGACCGCGATGACGTCGGCCAGTTCGAGGATGCCGCGCTTCATCCCCTGCAGCGAATCTCCCGTCCGGGCCAGGGTGAGGAACAAGAAGGTGTCGACCATGTCGGCCACGACGTACTCGGACTGGCCCACGCCCACGGTCTCGACCAGCACCACGTCGTAGCCCGCCGCCTCCATGATCATCATGGTTTCGCGGGTCGCCTGCGCCACGCCGCCGAGCGTGCCCGCGCTGGGCGAGGGGCGGATGAACGCCTGCTCACTCGCGGCCAGGGCCACCATGCGGGTCTTGTCGCCGAGGATCGAGCCGCCGGTGCGGCTCGAGGACGGATCGACCGCCAGCACGGCGACGCGGTGCGACAGGGCGATCAGGTTCATCCCGAGTGTGTCGATGAACGTCGACTTGCCCACCCCAGGGACACCCGTCACGCCGACCCGAATCGCGTTGCCCGTGTGCGGCATCAGTTCGACGAGCAGCTCCTGGGCCTGCTCGCGATGATCGGCCCGGCGCGACTCGACCAGCGTGATCGCCCGGGCAATCGAAGCCCGGTCGCCGCCGAGCACGGCCTGGGCCAGTTCGCTCACGCGTTACTGGGCTGATCTCGGCTGCGCAGCACCTGCAGCAGGTCGAGCGCCGCCTCGGCGATGACCGTCCCCGGCGGGAAGATCGCCGCTGCGCCGGCTTCCCGCAGTTCGGCGAAGTCCTGCGGCGGGATGACGCCGCCGACCACGATCAGGATGTCCGGTCGGCCCTGGGCCGCCAGTTCCTCGCGCAACGCCGGGACCAGGGTGAGGTGTCCAGCGGCGAGGGAGTTGACCCCGACGATGTGGACGTCGGCCTCGACGGCCTGGCGAGCCACCTCGCCGGGCGTCTGGAACAGCGGGCCGACGTCGACGTCGAACCCGAGATCGGCGAAGGCGGTGGCGATCACCTTCTGTCCGCGGTCGTGGCCGTCCTGGCCCATCTTGGCCACCAGGATGCGGGGCCGGCGACCCTGCTCCAGCTCGAACTCGGCGGTGGCCGCCCGCGTCGCCTCGATGCTCGACACCTCGCCTCCCGCCTCACCGATGTACACGCCGGAGATCGTCCGGATCGTCGCCTGGTGGCGACCGTAGACCTTTTCCAGCGCGTCGGAGATCTCGCCGACCGTGGCCATCGCCCGCGCCGCATCGATCGCGCGGGTCAACAGGTTGTCCTCGAGCCCGCTGCCGCGCGTGCCGTCAGCAGCTGCGGCGGCCGCCCGGGTCAGTGCGTTCAGCGCCGACTCGACCGCGCCGGCGTCACGCGCGGCCCGCAGCCGCTCCAGCTTCGCCGTCTGGCCCACCCGCACCGCCGAGTTGTCGATCTTGAGGACGTCGAGCTGGTCCTCGTCATCGACGCGGTACTTGTTCACGCCGATCACCGGCTGGCGGCCGGAGTCGATGCGGGCCTGGGTGCGGGCGGCGGCCTCCTCGATGCGCAGCTTGGGCAGGCCCTCCTCGATCGCCTTGGCCATGCCGCCGGCCGCCTCGACCTCCTGGATGTGCGCCCAGGCCCGGGCGGCCAGATCGTGCGTCAGCTTCTCGATGTAGTACGAGCCACCCCACGGGTCGATCACCCGGGTTGTACCGGATTCCTGCTGCAACAGCAGCTGGGTGTTGCGGGCGATGCGGGCCGAGAAGTCGGTCGGCAGGGCCAGCGCCTCGTCGAGGGCGTTGGTGTGCAGCGACTGGGTGTGGCCCTGGGTCGCGGCCATCGCCTCGATGCAGGTCCGGACGACGTTGTTGAACGGGTCCTGCGCGGTCAGCGACCAGCCCGAGGTCTGCGAATGGGTCCGCAACGATAGGGACTTGTCACTCTTGGGGTCGAACTGCTTGACCAGCTTGGCCCACAGCAACCGCCCGGCCCGCAGCTTGGCGACCTCCATGAAGAAGTTCATGCCGATGGCCCAGAAGAAGGACAACCGCGGTGCGAACGCATCGATGTCCAGGCCGGCCGCCCGCCCGGCCCGGATGTACTCGACCCCGTCGGCCAGCGTGTAGGCCAACTCCAGATCGGCCGTCGCTCCGGCCTCCTGGATGTGATAGCCCGAGATCGAGATCGAGTTGAAGCGGGGCATCATCGCCGAGGTATAGGAGAAGATGTCGCTGATGATCCGCATCGACGGCGTCGGCGGATAGATGTAGGTGTTGCGGACCATGAACTCCTTCAGGACGTCGTTCTGGATCGTCCCGGTCAGCTGTTCGGGCTTGACGCCCTGCTCCTCCGCCGCGACCACGAACAACGCGAGCACCGGCAGCACCGCGCCGTTCATCGTCATCGACACGCTCATCCGGTCCAGCGGGATGCCGTCGAACAGTTCGCGCATGTCATAGATCGAGTCGATGGCGACGCCGGCCATGCCGACATCGCCGATCACCCGCGGGTTGTCGCTGTCGTAGCCACGATGGGTGGGCAGGTCGAACGCGATCGACAGTCCCTTCTGGCCCATGGCCAGGTTGCGGCGGTAGAACGCGTTCGACTCACTCGCCGTCGAGAAGCCCGCGTACTGGCGAATGGTCCAGGGCTGCGTTGCGTACATCGCCGGGTAGGGACCGCGTAGGTACGGCGCGATGCCCGGGTAGGTGCCCAGGAAGTCCACGTCGGCCAGGTCGGCGGCGGTGTACACCTCGGGCACCGGGATGCCCTCCGGCGTCTCCCACACGTCCTGGCCCCCGGGCAGGGGACTTGCCGGCGCGTCGACCGGCTCGGAGGCCAGGGTGGCGTCGCTGAAATCGGGAATCATGATGCGTCCAATACGCGGGTGAGCACGTCGATGGCATCGCAACCGACGTAGATCTGGCCGTCGACGCCGTCGAGGTCGACCCGTCCGGCCAGCCACAGTTGCGTGGCTCCGAGCTCGGCCACGGCCGACGGCCCGAGCTCGTCGTAGCTGGCGTCGGCACCACACAGGCAGGCGATTGTCGTGCCACTGGCCTGGAACTGCGCGGCCAGGCCATCGCCGCTCCCGACGACCACCTCGAGCCCGCCGGCCTGGAACAGGTTGGTGGCGAAGCCCAACCGGGCCGTATGCGCGGCCACCGGGCCGAGTGCGGCCAGGAAGATCTTGGGCCGGACGGCGGCGGCGTCGGCCCGGTCGCGCAACGCCTCGAAGCCGTGTGCCCAGCGGGCCACCGGCAGCGGGCCAGCGGCGACCTCCGGCAGGGGTGGACGCACCAGCGGGTCTTCGGTGATCAACGCGAACTCGCTCACGCCGGTCAGCGGCGCCTTCCGGGTCGCGATGTCGCGGGCCCGCCGCTCGCGCGTCGTGCGGGCCAAGTCGGCCAGCCGCCCGGACTCCAACGCCACCAGGGCACCGCCCTCACCCTCGATGGCCGTGAACGTCGCCCAGGCCGCTTCGGCCAACTGATCGGTCAGCGCTTCGACGTACCAGGAGCCACCAGCGGCATCGAGTACCCGGGACAGGTGCGACTCGTCGTGCAGGATCGCCGACGTATTGCGGGCGATACGGCGGGCGAAATCATCCGACACTCCCACCGCGGCGTCGAACGGGAGGACGGTGATGATCTCGGCGCCACCGACCGCGGCCGCGAAACAGCCGATCGTCGTCCGCAGCATGTTCACCCACGGATCGCGCTGGGTCAGCATGGCCGCGGACGTGACCGCGTGCTGCAGTTGGCCGACCCCGCCGGCCACTCCGCTCAGCTCGGCCACCCGGCTCCACATCCGGCGAGCCGCGCGCAACTTGCTGATCGAGGCGAACTGGTCGGCTGTGACCGCGAAGCGGAACTCCAGCCGGGCCAGCGCCGCCTCGACCGACAGGCCGGCCTCGGTCAGGGCGCGCAGGTAGGCCACCCCGACGGCGGTCGCGATCGCCAACTCGTCGGCGTCACTCGCGCCGGCATCGTGATAGATCGTCGCGTCGACCGTGGCCACCCGCAGCGCCGGTGAACCGTCCGCGACGCCGGCCAACCGGCCGAGCGAGCCGAGGTCGGCCGCCGCACCGGTCCGGGCGCGAGTGCCGATCGGGTCGGCGCCGAGGCTTCCCGCCAACGCGCCGGCGTCCCGGGCCACGGCGAACAGGGCGGCGGTCGCGTCCTCGACGTCGGCCCCGGCGTCCAGGGCGATGGGAGCCAGGTCGAGGTAGACGCCCCGTAGCGCCCGAGCCAGGTCGTCAACGGCCAGCCCAGGACCCCCGACCTTCACCCACAGCGAGGTGACGCCGGCTTCGAGATCACGCAGGGCCGCGGTGTTGGCCCGGGCGGCATCGGGGTCGAGCAGCAGCGACCGAACGTCCCACGCCGTCGCCTTCGCGCGGGCGCCCCGGACGTAGGGCGTCGCGCCGGGAAGGCCGGGTGCGCGATCGCCGTCCGACGCGGTGTAGAGCGGCTTGATCGCGATGCCGTCGTAGGTGGTCGTCGTCAGCGCCAACTCCGGATCGACGTCCTGGCCCCGCGATTTGCGCAGGACCGCCGCAACCAGTTCGCGCCACTGCTCGGCGGTGGCGGCCGGGAAGTCGGCGGCGAGAGGCAGGTGATCCGCGGCGGCCGTCATGTCCGGAATATATTGCGCCTGGCAAGTGGGGCCTAGGCAAGGGTGGCCCATCTCTCGCGGACTGCCGGCGAACTGAGACCCGGGAACCCAGGCCGGCGCCGATCCGTTCCTACAACATGACGCCCGGTGCGTGGCTCACCCTCCGCCGCACCGCGCTGTTCACCGCCTTCGCGGCGCTGCTCGCCACCGTGGGCCTGCTGGCGTCCGGGAGCCTGCCGGCCGCCGGACACCCGACCCATCACGCCTCCGAACAGCACCAGATCACGGCCTTGGCGCACCAGCACGTATCCGCTGCGCATCGCCTCGTCCCGTCCGATCTGTCCTTACCGGGTGCAACCCCGACGCTGGTGTCGGCGAGCGCGCCCACCGCGCAGGCGATCAGCCAGACTGACAGCTTCTCCACAGTTGATTCCGTCCGGACGCGTGGGCCCCCACGGGCAGGCTGACCATCGCCGCCCATCTCGCGACGTTTCCCGATCGCGGGATCTCCTTGAGGGAGCTCCATCATGACGCTCACCCATCCCTACGACATCGGCGCGCTCGACGCACCCGCACAGGTGCACCTGCGTCGAATGCTCCTGCGGCAACGGGCCTTCCGCCGTGACCAGCTCGAACGACTGGCCCACGGCGTCCGCCGATCACGTCCGAGCACCGAGGCTGATCAGGAGGTCGACCGCACCCTGCGGGCCGGCGCCCGCTCAGCGTTGGCCGAGATCGAACTGGCCCTGGCCCGGATGCGGACCGGTACCTACGGACGCTGCCTGACCTGCGGCACCACCCTGCCGCTGGAACGGCTGGAACTCGTGCCGCACGCCGCGCTGTGCATGTCCTGCCAGCAGGCCCGCGACGGCATCGGCTGAGCCACCCTGAGCCGGTCGTGCCCGCGTAAAGTCGGCGGGCATGACCGGTTCAGGTACAGATCCAGCCGCGGCGGCGGCCGCATCGGCCGCGGCCGCCCTGGCCGAGCGGACCGGTGTCGCGCGCCACGACGTGGCCGTCGTACTCGGCTCGGGCTGGGTGCCGGCCGTCGATGCCCTCGGCCCGCCCGCCGTCGAGCTCGCAATGACCGACCTGCCCGGCTTCCTGCCTCCGGCCGTTGCCGGGCACGCCGGACGGATTCGTTCGATCCCGGTCGGCGACAAGCAGGTGCTGGCCTTCCTCGGCCGCACGCATCTCTATGAGGGTCGGGGCGTCGAACCGGTGGTGCACGGGGTGCGGGTCGCCGCTGCCGCCGGGTGCGGCACGGTGATCCTGACCAACGCCTGCGGCGGACTGCGGGCCGGGATGCGGGTGGGCGACCCCGTGCTGATCCGCGATCACCTGAACCTGACGTTTCGCACTCCGCTCGTCGGCCCGCGCTTCGTCGACCTGACCGACCTCTATTCGGCGCGGCTGCGGGCGTTGATGCAGTCGATCGATCCGTCGATCAGTGAGGGCGTGTACGCCGCCTTCCCCGGGCCGCAGTACGAGACGCCGGCCGAGATCAGCATGGTCGCCATACTGGGCGCCGACCTGGTCGGCATGTCGACCGCCCTGGAGGCCATTGCCGCGCACGCCGAGGGTTGCGAGATCCTCGGCCTGTCGCTGGTGACCAACCTCGCCGCCGGGTTGTCCGGGGAGAAACTCGACCACGCCGAGGTGCTCGCGGCCGGGCAGGCCAGTGCTGCCCGCATGGGGACCCTGCTGGGCGAGTTCATCGGCCGGCTGTGACCGACCGGCACCGCCAGGTTCAGGACTGGATCGACGACGAGGTCGACCCGGCCGACGCCGGCGAACTGATCGCGTTGCTGGCCGCCGATTCCCCCGAGCTGGCCGAGCGGTTCGCTGGCCCGCTGCTGTTCGGCACCGCCGGGCTACGCGGTCCGCTGCGGGCCGGGCCCAATGGGATGAACCGCGCGGTGGTGCGGCGGGCTGCGGCCGGCATCGCGGCGTGGCTCACTGACGCGGGACAGACCGGCCGCGTCGTCATCGGCTACGACGGGCGCCACGGATCGATGGAGTTCGCCCGGGATTCCGCGGCCATCTTCGCCGCCGCCGGCTTCGATTCGCTGCTGCTGCCCCGTGTGCTCCCGACTCCGGTGCTGGCCTTCGCCGTCCGGCGCGTGAACGCTGTCCTGGGCGTGATGGTCACCGCCTCGCACAACCCGCCGCAGGACAACGGGTACAAGGTCTACCTCGGCGACGGGGCGCAGATCGTGCCTCCGGTCGACGCCGAGATCGAGGCGGCCATCCGGGCCGTCGGATCGACCCGCGCTATTCCACTGGCCCCGAACTTCACCGTTGTCGATGACACGATCGTCGAGGCCTACGTCGCGGCCGTCGCCGGTTTGGTCCCCGCGGCCCCGCGCAACGTGCGGATCGTGCATACGGCGATGCACGGCGTGGGCACCGAGGTGATCCAGAAGGTATTCGCGCGGGCCGGGTTCGACGACCTGATCGGCGTGCCCCAGCAGGCCGAGCCCGACCCGGACTTCCCGACCGTGGCCTTTCCGAATCCTGAGGAGCCGGGTGCGTTGGACCTGGCCGTGGCCCTGGCCCGCGACCGCGACGCCGACCTGGTGATCGCCAACGATCCCGACGCGGACCGCTGCGCCGTGGCGGTGCCCGAAGACGGTGTGTGGCGGATGCTGCGCGGCGACGAAGTCGGGGTTCTATTGGCCGATGCCCTGCTGCGTAGGGGAATTCGCGGCACCTACGCCACGACCATCGTCTCCTCGACCATGCTGCGGGCCGTGGCCGCGGCCAATGGCGTCGGGTACGCCGAGACCCTGACCGGCTTCAAGTGGATCGCCCGGGCCGCCCCCGATCTGACCTACGGCTACGAGGAGGCCCTCGGATATGCCGTAGCTCCCGAACTGGTCAAGGACAAGGACGGGATCAGCGCGGCCCTGCTGGTCGCCCAGTTGGCGGCCGAACAAAAGGCCGCCGGCTCGTCGCTGATCGTCCGGCTGGACGAACTGGCCGAGCGCTACGGGCGGCACGCCACCGACCAGGTCTCGCTGCGGGTCGAGGACCTGTCGATCATCGCCGACACGATGCGCGGACTGCGCGCGCAGCCGCCGTCGCTGCTGTTGGGGCAGCCGGTAGAGGTCACCGATCTGCTGCCGGATGCCGACGTCGTCACCCTGACCTTTGCCGGCGGACGGGTCGTCGTGCGCCCGTCGGGCACCGAGCCGAAGCTCAAGGCCTACCTCGAAGTCGTGCTAGCGGGTTCGCGCGCCGATGCCCAGGCCCGGCTCGCCTCGTTGCGCGCCGAGATCGCGGCAGTACTGGGCATCTGATGGCGTTTGGGCGGTCTGCGGGCCTAAGGTTCAGGGCATGGGGACCGAATCGATCAGCTCGGAGAAGTACGTCGCCGCCACGACCTACCGCAAGAGCGGGGACGGGGTCAGCACGGCGACCTGGATCGTGCCGCTGAACGACGGCCGGGTCGGGTTCTGGACCTCCTCTGCGTCCGCCAAGATCAAGCGACTGAAGAACAACCCGCGGATCACGCTGCAACCGGCCGACCAGCGCGGCCGGGTCAAGGACGGGACGAGCGCGCTCGAAGGAACCGCGCAGGTGGTGAGCTCGGGGCCGGACTTCGACGCCGTCCAGGCCGCGGTCCGCGCGAAATACGGCGCGATGGTGCACATCACCAAGGCGCTGAACACCATCGGCCACCTGGGCAAGAAGTTCCCCTACGGCGACACCGTGCTGGTGATCACGCTCGAGCCGGCCGCCGCCTAGCGCGGGCCGAACTGCCGATCACCGGCATCGCCGAGGCCCGGCACGATGTAGGCGTTCTCGTTCAGCTTTTCGTCAATGCTGGCGGTGACCAGCCGCAGCGGGTAACCGCTGGCCTGCAGCGCGGCGACTCCCTCGGGCGCGGTCAGCGCGCAGATCACCGTGATGTCCGACGCCCCCCGCGACACCAGCAACGAGATGCAATGCAGCAGCGAGCCGCCCGTGGCCAGCATCGGGTCGAGCACGATAACCGGACGTCCGGCCAGCGATTCGGGCAGCGAGGCCATATAGGCGTGCGGCTCGTGGGTGTGCTCGTCACGGGCCACCCCGACGAAGCCCATCTGCGACTCGGGCAGCAGGTTGAACGCCGCCTCGGCCATCCCGAGGCCGGCCCGCAGCACCGGGACGATCAGCGGCGGATTGACCAGCTCGGTCCCGGTCGTCGGACCCAAGGGGGTGCGGATCGGGCGCGCGCCGGTCTGCAGGTCGCGGGTGCCCTCGTAGACGAGCAGCGTCGCCAGTTCGCGCAGCGCGGCCCGGAACTCGGCGTTGCTGCTGGTCTCATCGCGCATCACGGTCAAGCGGGCCTGGGCGATGGGGTGATCGACAATCTGGATGTCCACGCCCAAGACCTTACGACCAAAGACGCCTAAGCTGGCTCGGTGACGACCACCGCGCAAATCGCGAGCGATACGGCCTCGCTGCGCCGGTTTCTGCACGGCCTGCCGGGAGTCGATCAGGTCGGCGCCGAGGGGCGCGCGAGCGGTCTGGCCACGCGCAGCATCAAGACCTCGGCCAAGGCGTGGGCGATCGACACGGCGATCTCGATGGTCGACCTGACCACCCTCGAAGGCGCCGATACGCCCGGCAAGGTGCGCTCGCTGTGCGCCAAGGCCGCCCGCCCCGATCCGGGCGACCCCAGCGCGCCGCCGGTCGCGGCCGTCTGCGTCTATCCCGATCTGGTCGAGACGGCCGTCGCGGCGCTGCGCGGCACCTCGGTGGCGGTGGCCAGTGTGGCCACGGCCTTCCCCTCCGGACGAGCGTCACTGGCGACCAAGCTCATCGACGTGGGCGAGGCCGTCGCCGCCGGTGCGGGCGAGATCGACATGGTGATCGACCGCGGCGCCTTCCTGGCCGGTGGATACAGCCAGGTCTATGACGAGATCGTCGCGGTGAAGGCGGCCTGCGGGCCCGCGCACCTGAAGGTGATCCTGGAGACCGGCGAACTGGTCACCCTCGACGCCGTGCGGCGGGCGTCCTGGCTGGCCCTGCTGGCCGGCGGGGACTTCATCAAGACCTCGACCGGCAAGGTCACGCCCGCGGCCACCCCCACCGTCGCCCTCGTGATGTTGGAGGCCGTGCGCGACTTCGCCGCCCTGACCGGCGAGCTGCGCGGGGTGAAACTGGCCGGGGGCATCCGCACCACCAAGGAGGCCGTGCGCTACCTGGTCATGGTCAACGAGGTCGCCGGGGACCAATGGCTCACACCGAGGCTGTTCCGCTTCGGCGCTTCGAGCCTGCTCAACGATCTGCTGCAGCAGCGGCACAAACTCAGCACCGGCGCATATGACGGATCTGACTACGTGAGCGTGGACTGATGAGCTTCGACTACGCCCCCGCTCCGGAGTCGCGCGAGATCGCGCGGCTCAAGCCGAGTTACCAGATCTACCTCGACGGCGCCTTCCGCGACGGCAGTGGCCCGGCGATCAAGACGATCAACCCGGCCGACGAGCAGCCGCTGGCCGAGGTGGCCCAGGCCGGGGCCAGCGACGTCGACGCCGCGGTGGCCGCCGCCCGCCGCGCCTTCGAGGGCCCGTGGGGACGCCTGGCCCCCCGCGAGCGGGCCAAGTACCTTTTTCGCATCGCCCGACTGATCCAGGAGCGCGGCCGCGAACTGGCCGTGCTCGAGTCACTGGACAACGGCAAGCCGATCCGTGAGTCGCGCGACGTCGACATCCCTTTGGCCGCAGCTCATTTCTTCTACTACGCCGGCTGGGCCGACAAGTTGGAGCACGCCGGCTTCGGCGCTGCCCCTCGCCCGATCGGCGTGGCCGGGCAGATCATCCCGTGGAACTTCCCGTTGCTCATGGCGGCCTGGAAGATCGCTCCGGCGCTGGCGACCGGCAACACGGTCATCCTCAAACCGGCCGAGACCACCCCGCTCACCGCGCTGACCCTGGCCGAGATCATCGCCGAGGCCGACCTGCCACCCGGGGTCGTCAACATCCTGGCCGGCGGACCCGAGATCGGGCAGGCGATCGTCGAGCATCCCGGCATCGACAAGATCGCATTCACCGGCTCCACCGACGTCGGCAAGATCATCCAGCGGACGACCGCCGGCACCGGCAAGCGCCTGTCGCTCGAGCTCGGCGGCAAGGCGGCCAACGTGGTCTTCGACGACGCCCCGATCGATCAGGCCGTCGAGGGCATCGTCAACGGCATCTTCTTCAACCAGGGTCACGTCTGCTGCGCCGGGTCGCGGCTGCTCGTGCAGGAGTCGATCGCCGAGGAGGTCATCGACTCCCTGCAGCGCCGGATGGCGACCCTGCGCCTGGGCGATCCCCTGGACAAGAACACCGACATCGGGGCGATCAACTCCGCCGCCCAGCTCGAGCGCATCCGCGAACTCACCGACTCCGGCGACGCCGAGGGGCTGACCCGCTGGTCGCCACCGTGCGAACTGCCCCAGCGCGGCTTCTGGTTCGCCCCCACCGTGTTCACCGGGGTGTCGCAGGCCAGCCGCATCGCCCGCGAGGAGATCTTCGGGCCGGTGCTCTCGGTGCTCACCTTCCGCACCCCGGCCGAGGCGGTCGAGAAGGCCAACAACACGCCCTACGGACTGTCGGCCGGCATCTGGACCGAGAAGGGCTCGCGCATCCTCTGGATGGCCGCGCAGCTGCGGGCCGGCGTCGTCTGGGCCAACACGTTCAACCGCTTCGATCCCGCCTCGCCGTTCGGCGGATTCCAGGAGTCCGGCTTCGGGCGCGAGGGCGGCCGGCACGGCTTGGAGGCCTACCTCGATGTCTGAGCGGATCGCGGTGCGCAAGACCTACAAGCTGTTCATCGGCGGGGCGTTCCCACGTTCGGAGTCCGGTCGTTCCTACCCGGTCGATGGTCCGGAGGGCGTCGTGCACGCCGCACAGGCCTCGCGCAAGGATGTCCGTGATGCCGTCGTCGCCGCCCGCAAGGCCTTCGGCGGCTGGTCGGGCGCCACGGCCTACAACCGCGGCCAGGTGCTCTACCGGGTGGCCGAGCTGCTGGAGGAACGCCGCGAGCAGTTCGATCCCGCACAGATCGACGCCGCGATCGACCGCTGGGTCTGGTACGCCGGATGGTCGGACAAGTTCGCCCAGGTCGTCGGCGGCACCAACCCGGTATCCGGTCCCTACTTCAACTTCAGCCTGCCCGAGCCGACCGGCGTCGTCGCGATCATCGCACCGGCCGACTCGAGCCTGCTCGGGCTGGTCAGTGTCCTGGCCCCGGTGATCGCCACGGGAAACACGGCGGTGGTCGTGGCCGCGCAGGCCCAGCCGCTGCCCGCCGTCACGCTCAGCGAGGTGCTGGCCACCTCCGACGTGCCGGGCGGGGTGGTGAACCTGCTGACCGGATTCAGTGCCGAACTGGCCCCCTGGCTGGCCTCCCACCGCGACGTCAACGCCCTCGACCTGACCGGGGTCGCGGCTGCCGAACGCCCGGAGCTGCAGCGTGCCGCCGCCGAGAACGTCAAGCGGGTCTACGCCCCGCGGCCCGAGGACTGGAGCGCCGATCCGGGCATCCGACGGCTGCGGGCCTTCGTAGAGACCAAGACCGTCTGGCACCCGATCGGGGTCTAGGTAAGGTTCCGGGCATGACGAGCTCGCTCGATGCGTCCATCATCCCGATCACCCTCACGGTCAACGGCAAGGTCGGGCTGACCCTCTGGGCGCCCCCGTGGGAGGACGAGGAGGGCGAGCTGTGGCAAGGGTTCCTCGGCGACGGCGCCAAGATCGTGTTGTTCCCCGGCCCGCGTGAGCTGGCCGACTTCATCGCCTCCGGCGAGGAGAACGACCTCTCCGACCATCCGGCCTGGGGGCGCGTGCTCAAGTTGACGGCCGAGGACCTGCGCCCCTCGGGCGAGGACGCCTACGACCTCGACGAGGTCTACACCTGGGCCGCCGGTGAGCCCGACCCCGTGCACGTCTCGGCCCTGGCCAATGTCGTCGACATGGTGGCCAACATCGCCGAATGCTGCGATGACGGCGCGCTGCGCGGGCTGGTCGTCAACACCGCCGACTACTCCGACCTGGTCTCCGATGACGTCAGCTACCAGGGCAAGGAGGGCAGCAGGCGCTGGAGCGAACTGGGCGATCAGATCGCCGAGACGTGGGAACGCGCCATCACCCGCGTCGAGAGCTGGTGCAAGTGGGTGGGTGACTTCTCCGAGAGCGACCTCGAGGCCGAGACGGTCTGGGACCGCGTCGGGGCCGAGCCGATCGAGCTGATCTTCGGCCCGGACGAGCACTACCTCACCGTGCGCGGCTACGGCGCGGGCGATGAGGTCACCTTCCTCAGCCACGAGCAGGAGGTGTTCGTCTTCACCGACGTCGCCACCCTGGCCGAGTTCTGCCGCACGTCCAAGCACCACAACCTGCACACGCTGGAATGGTGGGAGGAACTGGCCGACGTCGAGGACGACGAGGTCTTCGAGCCCGAGGACAGCTACGACCTGAGCGCGCGCTCGACCGCCGGCGCCGAGGTGCTCCGCGAACTCATCGCGTTCATCGACCTCGATATCGACGAGGACGATCTGGGTGACCCGATCGAGCCCGACGTCTGGAACGCCGCGATCGATGAGATCAAGCTCAACCTGAAGCCCCAGGAGTGACTTGGCCCCGCTGCCGGCGGACACGCCGCAGCGGACCCTGCTACGGGGCCAACGCTCAGTTCAGGGTGACGACCATGTTGGGCGGGTCGATGGTGTGGTCGGGGCGCAAGGACCGCACCGCGGTGCCGATCGCGAAGAACTCGGTCGTGTGATAGCCCCAGGCGTGGTTGTGCTCGGCCAGCCGGAACGCGACGACCCCTTCGGCCGCGCGCGCTGACGCCTCGGCCTGCATTCGCCCCATCGCCAGTTCGCGGGCGTCGTAGAGGGCCTGGGTGAACTGCGGGACCTCGACGTTCTGGCCCATGTTGCGAAACATCTGCCCCATGCCCTGATGGGCCACGTGATAGACGCAGGTGCCCATGACCAGCGACAGCGGCGCGTAACCGGACTCGAGCAGCGTCCAGAAGTCCTGCCCGGACAGGTCCGAGGTGAACGGGCGGCCGCGGTTGTCGCGCCAGATCCCGGTCGGCGGCGGGTTGTCGCCCACCACGGCCGTCCCGATCGCGATGAACTCGGCGATGCCCTCGCCCCACTCCATGTGCCGGATCTGGATCTGCACGCCCACCACGCCGTCCGCGCCCAGGGCGAACGCCTCGGCCTCCATGCGCGACATGGCCAGTTCGCGAGCGTGATACATCGCCTGCGACAGGCCGGTCAGCTCCTGGTTCTGCGACCAGTTCCCGCGCTGCATGCCGACGTGATAGACCGACGTACCCAGCACGAAGCCCAAGGGACGGAACCCGGCCTCACGTACGAGCAGGAACTCGTTCACCGACAGGTCGGAGGTGAACACCGCCCCCGGCGTGCCGCTGCGATTCTGGGTCAGCCGGGCGACCGCGTCGGCGGGAACCCCATATTTCGTCGGGTCGAACGCGGCCGGCTGCATGAGTGCTCCTATACCTCGAAGGACGTGATCCGGGAGAGCGCCTGCGCGGTGGCCTCGTTGCTACGTGCATAGTCGGCCAGCGAGGTAGCCAACTGCTGTGACCAGGCGTCCAGGGTGACGGTGTCGGTGCGCAGCACGATGCCGTTGACCTCGTGGGAGATGCTCGCGGCGGGGGTGCGGGTCGGGTCGGGCCGTTGCAGCACGAAACGCTGGTCCCCCAACCGCACGGTGACGCACAGGATCGGCGCATCGGGTTTGTCGCGCCCGAACAGCGATGACTTGCGCTGCACGTTGATCAGCTCCGCGGGCAGGGCGCCATCGAGGGAGTTGAGCAGGAAGGCCGCGTAGGTGTTGAGGTCCAGGCTCTGTCGCCGGACCAGCGCCGCGAGGCTGGGGACATCCTCGGGCTCCATGATCTCGAGCCTAGCTCGCCAGCAGACTCGCGTAGCCGGGCTTGATGATCGTGTCGATCAGCGCCAGTCGTTCGTCGAAGCCGATGAAGGCACTCTTCATGGCGTTGATGGTGAACCACTGCAGGTCGCTCCAGCCGTAGCCGAACGCGTCGACCAGCAGGGCCATCTCGCGACTCATCGACGTGCCGCTCATCAGCCGGTTGTCGGTGTTGACGGTGACCCGGAAGTGCAGCCGCCGTAGCAGCCCGATCGGGTGGGTCGCGATCGACGCCGCCGCCCCCGTCTGCACGTTGGAGGACGGGCACATCTCCAGCGGGATGCGCTTGTCGCGCACGTACTGGGCCAGCCGGCCGAGCACCGGTCGCCCGTCATCGGTGGCGATATCGTCGACGATGCGCACGCCGTGCCCCAGCCGATCGGTGCCGCACCACTGGATCGCCTCCCAGATGGAGGGCAGCCCGAACGCCTCGCCGGCGTGGATGGTGAAGTGGGCGTTCTCGCGGCGCAGGTATTCGAAGGCGTCCAGGTGGCGGGTGGGCGGGAAGCCGGCTTCGGCGCCGGCGATGTCGAAACCGACGACGCCGCGGTCGCGATATTCGACCGCCAGCTGGGCGATCTCGCGAGAACGGGCCGCGTGGCGCATCGCGGTGACGAGCGCCCCGACCCGGATCAGTCGTCCGCGCGCCGCCGCCGCGGCTTCGCCCTGCCGGAAGCCGTCGATGACCGCGTCGACCACGTCGGTCAGCGAGAGGCCCTGCTCGACGTGCAGCTCCGGTGCCCAGCGAATCTCGGCGTAGACGACCCCGTCATCGGCCAGGTCCTCGGCCGCCTCACGCGCCACCCGGGTCAGGCCCTCGACGGTCTGCATGACCGCCACGGTGTGTGTGAACGTCTCGAGGTAGCGCTCCAACGACCCGGAGTGGGCGGCCTCGCGGAACCAGACGCCGAGCTCGGCCGAGTCGGTGCTGGGCAGTTCGTCGTAGCCGATCTGCGCGGCCAGTTCGATGATGGTCAGTGGCCGCAGGCCGCCGTCGAGGTGGTCGTGCAGCAGCACCTTTGGGGCCCGCCGGATGGTCTCGTCGTTGAGCAGAGCAGCCATGGTTCAGACCCTATCCGCTTGCCGCCGTGCAACCTCTGCGCTCGGACGGACGGCCCAGCGCCGCCGCAGCGGCGTTTCGATGTAGCGGTAGGACAGCTCGGCCACCACGAGTAGGGCGAGCAGCCACAGAATGAGGCCGACCAGGCCGCTGCGCGCCGGCAGTGATCCGGTGACGTGCTGGCAGACGCCGGCCAGCAGCAGGTTCCAGAGGTAGATGCCGTAGGACAGCTTGCCGAGGTGCACGAGCACCGGGAGCGCGAAGATCCGCGACACCGGGCCGGCCGGTGCGATGACCACGCCGGCGACAATCAGCAGGCACAGCAGGGCCACCTGGCCGTACCCCCCAGGTCCAGCGAACTGAGATGGGCCGTCTGCCACGGTTGATGGATGACGGCGACCAGCGCGACCGAGGCCAGCACGCACAGTGCCTGCGCGACGGCCTGGACCGATCGTGACTGGGCCGGCCGGATCGTCAGCACGATCGCCAGGAGGGCCCCCAACGCGATCGCGTCCATGTGGGTGTCGAAGGTGAAGTTGACGCGGGCGTGACTGGGTGTGCCGTGGCTGAGCCGCGCCCGCTGCACCCAGGCGAGAACCACCACCCCGCCAGCGGCGGCGGCGAGCGCTCCCCGACCCGCGCGGCGGCGCAGCAAGGCGATCATCAAGACCGGCCACAGCAGGTAGAACTGCTCCTCGATGCCCAGCGACCAGGACCACTCGAAGTACGCACCCACGTGCTGGCCGACCGGTAGCGCGAGCAGCAGATCGGTGGTGTACGTCAGGGTGCCCAGCAGGCCGGCCCACCAGGACGAGAACGCGACCGCGGTGACGATCAGCCACGCGGTGGTCGCCACGGTCACCACCAGCAGCGCCGGGCCCAGCCGGGCGAAGCGCCGCCGGTAGAACGCGCGCAGTGCGATCGTGCCCGACTCGGCCTGTTCGGCCAGCAGCAATCCGGTGATCAGGTAGCCGCTGATCACGAAGAAGACGGTGACGCCGAAGTACCCACCCTCTTCGAAACCGGCGTGCTGGATGACGACGGCGGCGACGGCCAATGCCCGCAGCCCGTCCAACGCCGGGTTGTAACGCACGCCCGATCGTCGCATCCGATCCTGGGCGCGCGCCAAAATCTCTCGAAACCGGCCGGCCCGCTAGCTGATTCGGTCGATGATCAGCGGAGCCGGCGGCACCGCGGTCGCGCCGATGTCGAAGCCGCCGTCGAGGGCCTGCAGCGCGCGCTCGAAGCGGGCCGGGTCATCGGCGTGCAGCTCGAGCAGCGGCTCACCCGCGCGCACCGGCTCGCCCGGCTTGGCCAACATGACCACGCCGGCCCCGAAGGAGACCGGATCCTGCTGCTGGGCCCGGCCCGCGCCCAGGCGCCAGGCGGCGATGCCGACGGCGAGCGCGTCGAGGCGGGTGAGAACGCCGCTCGCCGGCGCCGAGACGACGTAGGTGTGCGCCGCACGCGGCAGCGCGGCCGTGGGGTCGCCGCCCTGGGCGCGAATCATCGCCACCCAGGCGTCCATTGCCCGCCCGTCACGCAACGCGTCGGCCGGGTCGACGTCAGAGACCCCGTCGAGCATCTCCCGGGCCAGGGCCAGGGTCAGCTCGATGACGTCGGCCGGTCCACCCCCGGCGAGCACCTCGAGGGACTCGGCCACCTCCAGCGCGTTCCCGGCCGTGCGGCCCAGCGGGGTCGACATGTCGGTGAGCAACGCGACCGTCCGCACTCCATGAGCGGTGCCGAGCGACACCATCGTCCGGGCCAACTCCGCGGCCTGAGTGGGGGTCTTCATGAACGCGCCGGTGCCGACCTTGACGTCGAGCACGAGCGACGCCGAGCCCTCGGCGATCTTCTTGCTCATGATCGAACTGGCGATGAGCGGGATGGACTCGACCGTGCCCGTGACGTCGCGCAACGCGTAGAGCTTGCGATCGGCCGGGGCCAGCTCGGCGCCGGCCGCGCAGACCACCGCTCCCACCGAGCGCAGCTGGGCCAGGAACTCGGCATTGGTCAACGACGCGCGCCAGCCGGGGATCGATTCGAGCTTGTCGAGGGTGCCGCCGGTGTGCCCCAACCCACGCCCGGACAGCTGCGGCACGGCCACCCCGCAGGCCGCGACCAGCGGGGCCAACGGCAAGGTGATCTTGTCGCCCACTCCCCCGGTCGAGTGCTTGTCGGCGGTCGGGCGACCGACGGTGGACAGGTCCAGCCGCTCGCCGGTGTTGATCATCGCGGCGGTCCAGCGGGCCAACTCGGCCGGCTCCATGCCGCGCAGCAGGATCGCCATGGCCAGCGCCGACATCTGCTCCTCGGCCACCGCCCCCTGGGTGTACGCGTCGATGACCCAGTCGATCTGCGCGTCGGACAGCGTGTGACCGTCGCGCTTGGCGATGATGATGTCGACGGCGTCGAAGCTCACGTGAGGTCCTCCGGTCCGAATGCCCTGGGCAACAGGACACTCAACGGCTCGGGCCCGTCCGGTGTGTCGATCAGCAGCGGGGCGCCGCCGTGCTCCCACAGCAACTGCCGGCAACGACCGCAGGGCATCAGCACCGCGCCGTGCGCGTCGACGCAGGCGAAGGCGACCAGCCGCCCACCACCGGACGCGTGCAGGGCCGACACCAATCCGCACTCGGCGCACAGCGTGACGCCGTACGAGGCGTTCTCGACATTGCAGCCGACGACGATGCGGCCGTCGTCGACCAGCGCGGCCGCGCCGACCGGGAACGAGGAGTACGGCGCATAGGCGTGCGTCATCGCCTCGCGCGCCGCCGCTCGCAGGGCGTCCCAGTCCGGCACCGGCTAGCCCTTCACGTACGGTTCGCCGTCGGCGGCCGGGGCCTGCACCCGCCCGACCAGCCCGGCGACCGCGAACAGCGTGACCAGGTAGGGCAGCATGAGCAGCAGGTCCGACGGGATGGTGACCGGCGTCCCGACCACTGACACAAGCGATTGCAGAGCGTCCGCGAAGCCGAACAGCAACGCCGCCCCCACCGCCCCGCGCGGATTCCACTTGCCGAAGATCACCGCCGCCAGGGCGATGAACCCCTTGCCGCTGCTCATGTTCTTGTTGAACGAGCCGACCCCGCCCAAGGTCAGGAAAGCCCCACCCAGGCCGGCGACCGCTCCGCCGATGATCACGTTGCGATATCGCGTGCGCAGCACGTTGATGCCCACTGTGTCAGCGGCCTTGGGGTGCTCACCGACCGATCGCGTGCGCAGGCCCCACCGAGTTCGGAACAGCGCGAAGTCGACGACGATGACGATGACGTAGGTGATGTACACCAGCACGTTCGCGTCGAAGAAGATCGGGCCGATGATCGGGATGTCGCCCAGGCCCGGGATCTTCCAGGCCGAGAACACGCCCGGGTCGTTGTAGCTGTTGGAGTGCGGGGACATGAAGGCGTCGTAGCCGAAGCCGGTCAAGCCGGTGACGATGGCGATCAGGACGACGCCGAGCACCACCTGATTGACCTGGTAGCGGATGGCGAAGATGGCCAGCAGCCAGCCGATCAGCGCCCCGGAGGCCATCGCGGCCAGGACACCGACCCACAGACTGTTGCTGACCGAGCCGACGAAGGCACCGGCGAACGCCCCGGCCAGGAACTGGCCCTCGATGGCCACGTTGATCACGCCGGTGCGCTCGCACAGGATGCCGGCCATCGCGCCGAGGATCAGCGGAATGGCCTCGCGCACGGACGTCTGCAGCAGACCGACCAGGGCAATCTCCCGCCCGCCCGTACCGGTGCCGGCCCAGCACAGGAAAGCGGCCACGAAGGCCAGCAGCGAGGCGCCGAGCACCCACTTCATCTGCCGACGGCTGAAGCCACGCGCCATCTGCCAGATCCCGAGCAGCACGAGGATCGCGCCCAGCACCATCGCCGCGGCCTGGCCCGGCACGCGCAGATCGGGCACGTGCACCCTCGAGTCGGCCAGGCGCAGGGAGAAGACAGCGTCGCCGGAATCCGCGCCGAAGCCCCAGCCGAAGATGCAGATCAAGCCGAACAGCACGATGGAACCGCCAGAGATCAGCCGGTGCCGAAGGGTGACCTCCGGCTCGACCACCGTCCGCGCGACGATCAGCTCCTCGTCGTTGGCCAGGGCGGTCATCCGTTCCACCCCTTCGCCAGGGTGGTGGTACTGGCATTGACGCTGCCTCCGCGCAATCGGAACATCGCCTTGATCAAGCCGGGCGCGGCGATGAACAGCACGATGACGTACTGCACGATCTGCACCACGTCGGTGGGTGTCGTCGTGTTCGCCAGCAGCTGCGGGCTCCCGGCCCGGAAGGCCCCGAACAGCAGCCCGGCGAAGACCACGCCGCCCGGCGTGGCCCGGCCCAGCAGCGCGACGGTGATCGCGTCGAAGCCCAGGTTGGCGTCGACGTCACCGGTCAGTGCATGGTTGTTGCCGCCGAGGATCTGCAGGACCCCGACCAGGCCCATCAACGCCCCGGCGATCACCATCACCATGATGTAGCTGCTGGAGATGTTCATGCCCGCGGTACGGGCGGCGTGCTGGTTGGCGCCGACCGCGCGCAGCCGGAAACCCAGCGTCGAGCGACTCAGCAGCCACCAACAGCCCACGGCGGCCAGCAAGGCGATGATCAGACCGAGGTTGACCTGCAGGTTCGCACCGAACAGGAACGGCAGCCGGGCGCTGCTGCGGATCGGGCGCGAGATCGCCTGGTGGCTGGCGGTGCGTCTGAAATCCGTTGACGCTGAGCAGGTAGTAGAGCAGGTACAGCGCGACGTAGTTGAGCATGATCGTGGTGATCACCTCGTGGGCCCCGGTCTTGGCCTTGAGCCAGCCGACCAGCCCGCCCCAGATCGCCCCGCCGAGAATCCCGGCGAGCACGGCGACCAGCACGTGCAGCCCCGCCGGCAGCGGCCAGGCGAAACCGACGTAGCCGGCCAGGATCGCGCCGGCGATGATCTGGCCCTGGCCGCCTATGTTGAACAGCCCGGCCCGAAAGGCCACACTGACCGACAGCCCGCCCAAGATCAGCGGGGCGGCATTGAACAGCGTGGCCGTGATGGGCTTGAAGACCGGCACGCCGCCGTTGGAGTACAGCGAGTCGGGGTTGAAGATCGCACCCTTGAACAGGGCCGAATAGGCAGCCGAGATGGCGCTCCACCCCCGTGTGAAGGTGTCGCTCGGATCGGAGGTGAAGTAGCCGAACGCCTGCCGGGTCGGCGGATCGGCCAGCATGATGAAGAACGCGCCCACGACCAGGGCGGCGAGGAAGGCCAGGGTGGTGATGACGAACGGGTTGCCGTCCAGATAGGCGTTGAGCACTCGCCGCGGCAGCGACGGGCGCTCCGGCGCCTCCTGTGCTGCTGGGACCTCATCGATGACGCTCATGCCGGGCCTCCCACCGACTCAGGATCGGCGCTCGGGTCAGCTGGCTCGGCATCGCCGCTCGAGCCGGCCATCAGCAGACCGATCTGCTCCGCACTCGCCCCGGCCCCGACGACGCCGGCGATCTGACCCCGGTACATGACCGCGATCCGGTCGGCCAAGCCGAGCACCTCGTCGAGCTCGGTCGACACCAGCACGACGGCGGCCCCGCGATCGCGTTCGGCCACGATGCGACGGTGGACGAACTCCATCGAGCCGACGTCCAGGCCGCGGGTCGGCTGGGCCACGATCAACAGCTTCAGCGGTCGCGACATCTCTCGGGCCAGCACCACCTTCTGCTGATTGCCACCGGAGAGGGTGGACGCCGGGGACCCCGTCGATGAGGTCCGGACGTCGAACTCCTCGACCCGGGCGCTCGCATTCGCCTCGATCTTGCCGAGCTGCAGCGCTGGCCCGACAGCGAACGGCGGCTTGTCGTAGAGATCCAGGACCAGGTTCTCGGCCACGCTGAACGAGCCCACCAACCCGTCGTGCAGGCGATCCTCGGGCACGTAGCCGACGCCGAGCTCCAGGATCTTCTCGGTGCCCAGGTCGTTGACCTCGCGCCCGCCGATGACGATCTGGCCCTTGGCGACCGGGGTGAGCCCGACCAGGGCCTGCGTGAGCTCGGTCTGCCCGTTGCCCTGTACGCCGGCAAGCGCATAGATCTCGCCCGCGCGAACGGTGAAGGACACGTCGTCGACGAGCACCACGCCGAAGTCGTCGAGGATCGTCAACCCCTCGACCTTCAGGACATCATCGCCCGGCGTAGCCGGCGACTTGTCGATCGTCAGCTGCACCGGTCGTCCGACCATGAGCGAGGCCAACTCGTTGGCCGAATCGTTCGGGGTGGCCGTGCCGACGACCCGGCCCCGGCGGATGACCGTGATCCGATCGGCGACCTCACGGACCTCGCGCAGCTTATGGGTGATGAACACGATGGACGTGCCGCCGTCGCGCAGCCGGCGCATCACCGCGATCAACTCGTCGGTCTCGCTCGGGGTGAGCACGGCCGTCGGCTCGTCGAGGATCAGGATCTTGGCATCGCGGCTGAGCGCCTTGATGATCTCGACTCGTCTGCTGCACACCGACGGGCAGATCGGCGACCAGGGCATCGGGCGGGACTTCGAGGTTGTAGCGCCGCGAGATGTCGCGCACGCCGCGCCGGGCCCGCCGGCGGTCGAGCAGGCCACCCGGCTTGGTCTGTTCGTGCCCGAGCATCACGTTCTCGGTGACCGTGAATACCGGGATGAGCATGAAGTGCTGATGCACCATGCCGATGCCGGCCCGCATCGCGTCGCCGGGTCCGTCGAAGATGACCGGCTGGTCGTCGATCAGGATGCCGCCCTCATCGGGCTGATAGAGGCCGTAGAGCACGTTCATCAACGTGCTCTTGCCGGCCCCGTTCTCACCGAGCAGGGCGTGGATCTCGCCCGGCTCGACCGTCAGATCGATCGCATCGTTGGCGACCAGCGCCCCGAAGCGCTTGGTGATACCGCGCAGTTCGAGCTTCATGCGGTGACCTCCCCACGAGCAGAACGACGTCGGCGAGGGAGAGTCTTACAGACTTCTCCCTCGCCGACGATGGTGCGAGACGCGAGCTAGCTGGTCGGCTGGCTCGGCGACTTGATGACGATCTTGCCGGACTCGATGTTGGCCTGGACCGTCTTGATCTGGTCCTGCAGCGAGGACGGCACCTTCGAGGCGTAGTCGTGATACGGCGCCAGCCCGGTGCCCCCGTTGGTCAGGGTCCCGATGTAGGAGCCCGACGGGAAGGTACCCGTGGCCGCGAGCCGCAGGTAGGCCTCGACCGAGCTGGTCAGCCCCTTCTCGACGCTGGACAAGAAGACCGAGCAGTACTGCGCCGCACTGACACAACCGTCGGTGTCGACCCAGATCACGCTGACGGCGCCGTTGGACGCCTGCGCGGCCGCACCGGAGCCCAGCCCCGCGCCGCCGGCCACCGGGAAGATGATGTCAGCACCTTCCTGGATGAACGTCTGGCTGATCTGCTGGCCCTTGTTCTGGTCGGTGAAGCTGCCCGAGAACGTGCCGCCCTTCTGGTTGGTCTCGTCCCAGCCCAGCACCTTGACGGTCTTGTTGTTCTGGGCGTTGTAGTACTGCACGCCCTCCCAGAAACCGTCCATGTAGATGGTGACCGGCGGGATGTTGAGTCCACCCCAGGTCGCGACCGTGCCGGTCTTGGTCATCCCCGCGGCCAGGTAGCCACCGAGGAAGCCGCCCTGGGCGGTGTTGAACTGGATGCCGTAGACGTTCGGACCGCTGGACGGGGCGTCGACCTCGGCGAACTTCAGCGTCGGGTTGGCCGCGGCCACTGCCTTGACGTTGTCAGACATCAGGCCACCGACGGCGATCGTGGTGTCGCACTTCTTGGCCGCCTCGGCCTGCAGGTTCGGCGTGTAGTCGTTCTGCGTGTTCGACGGCACGTAGGAGGTCTTGATGTTCGTGTTGGCCTTTGCCGCCGCGAGCATGCCGGCGTAGGAGGACTGGTTGAAGGACTTGTCGTCGACACCTCCGGTGTCGAGCACCATGCAGGCGCTGAACGGCGCCCCGCCCGCACTCGCACTGCCGCTGGACGAGCTCGATGAGCTGGATCCGCCCTTACTGCCGCAGGCGGCGAGCGCCAGAATTGCACTGGCCGTCACCACACCGATCGTCATTCCACGCGATACGCGCAACTTCGTTCTCCCATCGACTCAGACCGACACGTGCGATCGCTAGACCACACCGGTATGAATCACGTTAGAACAAGGACGGGCGCATGACGCCGCTCGTCATCTGATCGTTGCAATGGGTTTAAAACTAGACCTTACTGTGCGTAATCATCGTCGCGACCGCAAGCCGCTGAGCCGGGTATCACAGCCGGTTTCATGTCCGATTGTTCACAGCCCGGAGGCAGGGTACTGCGCGAACCCGCGACTAGGCTGTCTCGTCGGACCACCAGCCGTTCACGTCCCGTTTCCCGTCAGGAGATAGACCTGTGTCAACCGTTGCCCCGCGTACCAAGCCGGTGGGCACGGTCTACCGGGGACGCGAGGGAATGTGGTCCTGGGTCGCCCATCGCATCACCGGCGTGCTGACCTTCTTCTTCCTGTTCGCCCACGTCCTGGACACCGCGCTCGTTCGGGTCTCGCCGCAGTCCTACGACACCGTGATCGACACCTACAAGAACCCGTTCGTGAACTTCATGGAGCTGGGCCTGGTCGGGGCGGTGCTCTATCACGCACTCAACGGGCTGCGGATCATCGCGGTGGACTTCTGGGCCAAGGGCCCGCGGCTGCAGCGGCAGATGTTGTGGACGATCCTGATCATCTGGGTGGTGGTCATGGTGCCCGGCGCCTACTTCATGCTCCAGCACACCTTCGAGGTCTGGACCGGCTCCAAATGAGCATGAACTCCTCGATCCCGCCGGTGATCGAAGCGCCCCGGTCGGCCCCGGGGCGTCGGCGGCGTTCGCGCACGAACGTCGAGCTCTACGCCTGGATCTTCATGCGGGTCTCGGGCATCTTCCTCGTGGTCCTGGTGCTGGGCCACCTGTTCATCATGAACGTCCTCGACGGCGGCGTGCAGCGCATCAACTGGGCCTTCGTCGCCGGTCGGTGGGCCTCCCCGTTCTGGCAGGTCTGGGACCTGCTCATGCTGTGGCTGGCCATGATTCACGGCAGCAACGGGCTGCGGACGATCATCAACGACTACACCCGGCGCGACGCCACCCGCTTCTGGCTCAAGATGCTGCTCTACTCCGCGGCCACGATCACCATCGCGCTCGGCACGCTCGTGATCTTCACCTTCGACCCATCGCTGAACTGAGGCTCGACACATCATGCGAACGGTCCATCACCACACCTATGACGTCGTGATCGTCGGCGCCGGCGGCGCCGGCATGCGGGCGGCCCTCGAATCGTCCTCGCGCGTGCGCACCGCCGTGCTCACCAAGCTGTATCCGACGCGCTCGCACACTGGCGCGGCCCAGGGCGGCATGTGCGCGGCGCTGGCCAACGTCGAGGAAGACAACTGGGAATGGCACACCTTCGACACCGTCAAGGGCGGTGACTACCTGGTCGATCAGGACGCCGCCGAGGTGATGTGCAAGGAGGCGATCGACGCCGTCCTCGACCTGGAGAAGATGGGGCTGCCGTTCAACCGCACCCCCGAGGGCCGCATCGACCAGCGCCGCTTCGGCGGCCACACCCGCAACCACGGCGAAGCCGCCGTGCGGCGCTCCTGCTATGCGGCCGACCGTACCGGGCACATGATCCTGCAGACGCTCTACCAGAACTGCGTGAAGCAGGGCGTCGAGTTCTTCAACGAGTTCTACGTCCTCGACCTGATCATCTCCGGCGGACGAGCGGCCGGCGTGGTCGCCTACGAACTGGCCACCGGCGACATCCACGTGGTGTCGGCGAAGTCGATCGTGTTCGCCACCGGCGGGGTCGGCAAGGTCTTCAAGACGACGACCAACGCCCACACCCTGACCGGCGACGGCATGGGGGTCATCTGGCGCAAGAACCTGCCGCTGGAGGACATGGAGTTCTACCAGTTCCACCCGACCGGCCTGGCCGGCCTGGGCATCCTGCTGTCCGAGGCCGCGCGCGGCGAGGGCGCGATCCTGCGCAACAGCGAGGGCGAGCGGTTCATGGAGCGCTACGCCCCGACGATCAAGGACCTGGCCCCGCGCGACATCGTGGCCCGCTCCATGGCCAATGAGGTGCGTGAGGGGCGCGGCGCCGGCCCGAACAAGGACTACGTCTACCTCGACCTGACCCACCTCGAGCCGGCCCACATCGACGCCAAGCTGCCCGACATCACTGAGTTCGCCCGTACCTACCTCGGCGTCGAGCCGTACACCGAGCCGGTGCCGGTGTACCCGAGCGCGCACTACGTCATGGGTGGCATCCCGACCAACATCCGGGCCGAGGTCCTGTCCGACAACGACACCGTCGTGCCGGGGCTGTACGCGGCCGGCGAATGCGCCTGCGTCTCGGTGCACGGCTCGAACCGGCTGGGCACCAACTCGCTCCTGGACATCAACGTCTTCGGTCGCCGGGCCGGTATCGCCGCCGCCGAGCACGCGGTGACCACGAGTCACGTCGGCCTGCCACTTGCCGCCGAGGCCGACGTGCTCACGCTGGTCGACTCGCTGCTGGAAGGCACCGGCACCGAGCGGGTCTCGACGATCCGCACTGCGCTGCAGGCCACGATGGACCTCAACGCGCAGGTCTATCGCACCGACGAGTCACTGGCCCAGGCCCAGGCCGACATCGCCGAACTTCGGCAGCGGTACGCCAACATCGCCGTCGGCGACAAGGGCCGGCGATACAACTCCGACCTGCTGGAGGCCGTCGAACTCGGCTTCCTGCTCGAGCTGGCCGAAGTCATGGTGGTGGGCGCCCGCGCCCGTACCGAGTCCCGCGGGGCGCACTTCCGCGAGGACTACCCCAAGCGCGATGACGTCAACTTCATGCAGCACACGATGGCCTATCGCAGCGACGAGGGCATTCGGCTGGACTACAAGCCGGTCGTGCAGACGCGCTACGAGCCGATGGAGCGTAAGTACTGATGACTGCCGTAACAGAGACGCCCGGGTCGGCCCTACCCACGCCGCACACCGCCGAGGCCATCCAGGCCCGAACGCTGTCGGTCAAGATTCGCCGCTATAACCCCGAAGTCTCCGACGAACCGTACTGGCAGACGTTCACCGTCCAGGGCTTCAACTCCGACCGCGTGCTCAACCTGCTGCACACGATCAAGTGGGAGCAGGACGGTTCGCTGACCTTCCGCCGTTCCTGTGCGCACGGCGTCTGCGGATCGGATGCAATGCGCATCAACGGCGTCAACCGGCTGGCCTGCAAGGTGCTGGTGCGCGACATGCCCGACGAGATCACCATCGAGGCGATCAAGGGGCTGCCGCTCGAGAAGGACCTCGTCGTCGACATGGAGCCCTTCTTCGAGGCCTACCGTTCGATCAAGCCGTTCCTGATCACCTACGGCAATCAGCCCACCCGCGAGCACATCCAGTCCCAGGCCGACCGCGACCGCTTCGACGACACCACCAAGTGCATCCTGTGCGCGGCCTGCACGACGTCGTGCCCGGTGTACTGGACCGACGGCTCGTACTTCGGTCCGGCCGCGATCGTCAACGCGCACCGGTTCATCTTCGACAGTCGCGATCAGGGCGGAGAAGAGCGCCTCGAGATCCTCAACGATCGCGAGGGCGTCTGGCGGTGCCGGACCACGTTCAACTGCACCGAGGCCTGCCCGCGGGGCATCGAGATCACCAAGGCGATCTCGGAGGTCAAACGCGCGCTGCTGTTTCGTCGCGTCTGACCCGACGCAGCGCGCGGACGCCCAGGACGCCGATCGCCGTGCCGAGAATCAGCGACACCACCGTCAGGACGAGGTGAACGCCGAAGAAGGCGGTCATACCGTGGTCCCACGAGCGGGGGTCGGCCCAGATGTTCTTGAGGAACGTCGGCCAGATGATCCAGGACCAGATTCCGAACAGCACCAGGAACCACGCCACCCGCTTGGAGACAACCACGGCTCCAGTATCCCGGTGCGCACCCGGCGAAGACACGCGCGCTCAGCTTCCCGTCCGGCCTCGCGACGGCCCGGATACTGGACGCCGTGCGAATACGGGCGCTCTGCGCGACTGGCGGCCTGATCGCCCTGGTGCTGCATGGGCACCGGCCTGACCGGCGCGAGCGCGGTCAGTGTGCCGCCCGCCGCGCCGGCCCCGACCGCGGGTGGTGCCTCGCCGGACGCGCCTGACCCGAACCCGCCCGCGGGTGGCATCGGCCCCGACGGCGAACTCGTCGGCGGCTCCGCTCTGCAGAGCCGCGGCCTCGTCGTGCCCCCTGGCGCCCCAGCCGTTCCGGCCGGGGTCAACGCCGCCGCGTGGGCCCTGGTCGACCTCGACTCCGGCAACGTCATCGCCGGACGCGACCTGCACGGGCGCTACCAGCCGGCCAGCATCCTCAAGCTGCTGACCGCGGTGACCATCCTGCCCTCGATGCCCGGCGATGAGCTGGTGACAGTGAGCGCGGCCGCCGCGAAGACCGAGTGCGCCTGCGCGGGCCTGCTCACCGGCGCGCAGTACACCGTCGACCAGCTGATGAGCGGGCTGCTGCTCGTCTCGGGCAACGACGCCGCCGTGGCGTTGGCCGAGGCCTTCGGCGGGGTGCCCGAGACGGTGGCGGCCATGAACGTCGAGGCGCTCAAGCTCGGTGCGTACGACACCTTCGTCCAGACCCCGTCGGGCTTGGACGGCTGGCAGCAGCTGACCAGCCCGTATGACATGGCGCTGATCCTGCAGGCGGCGATGAACAACCCGCGCATCGTGGCCTATGACGAACTGCGTACCGCGACGCTGCCGGCCGTGCGGGTCCCGGGCGTGGCCCTTGACGCGGAGACGCTGACCAACCAGACCAACAACTTCCTCAACCAGGTCCCGGGCGCGATGGCGGCCAAGATCGGCTTTACCGACGCGGCCCAGCACACCTACGTGGCCGCGGCGCAACGCAACGGGCGCCGCCTCGGGGTAGTGCTGTTGCGGGGACAGAAGTACCCGCTCGACCAGTCCGTGCAGGCGGCCCAGTTGCTCGACTGGGGCTACGCGCTGCCGGCCACCACCGCGGTGGGCCATCTGGACGCCCCCGTCGCGCCGAAGGCAGCTGAGAGGCCCGCGCCATCCCCCGCTCCGGCGGCCGCCGGGCACCGGTCACCCTCGAGCGCCGGCCTGCTGGGCTGGTCCACCGTCGCCGGCCTGGGCCTAGCCGCCGTGCTGGTCACGCTGGAGCTCGCTCGCCGTCGTCGACCCGCGCTCGCCGCTGCCCGACGCGGCGAAACCGACCCGACCTAGCCCTGGTCAGCGGCGCGGGGAGCGGCGCAGCAGGCTGAGCAGACCGGCCCCGAACGCCGCTCCGGCCGCAAAAACGACGCCGCGTGAGGGTCCGCGCCGACGCCGCCTGGCCGGATAATTTGCCTGATTCGGCCCCTTGGACCGCCGGATCAGCAAATTGTTGGCGCGCGTCGGGTGCTGGCGGCGCCGGCTCGGGCACGGCGGTCGCACACCACGCCGTGCAGTAGAGCAGGTACCGCACGACCAGCTGAATCCAGATCAGCACGGCGAGCAGGCTGGCGAACGGGCCGAGGGTGACGCTCTGCGCGCTCTTGGCGATCGTGTAGGTACCGACGATCTTGAGGATCTCGAAGCCGACCGCGGCGAGCACCGCCGTCCGCCAGGCGACCGACCACGGGACGTCGGCGCCGGGCAGGCGGATCAGCAGCCAGCCCAGGATCAGCAGGTCGCCGAGGAAGGCGATGGTGATCGCGACGATCTTGACCAGCAGCGTGACCGCCGTGACCGAGTCGATGCCGAGGCCGTGAACGATCTGCTCGGTCACCGCCGTCTCGACCGTGCTGAGCCCCAACGACACGAGGATGGCGAACCCGAGGCCGGCCAGTACGAACAGGTTGGCGACCTTGGCCAGCACCGGGTTCTGCTGTCGACGCGGCAGGCCCCACACGGCGTTGATCGCCCGCCGCAGATTGCCGATCCAACCCAGGCCGGCGAACAACACACCGATCCCGCCGATGAGTCCGAGGCCGGTGCGTGACTTGATCACCGCGTTCAGCGCACTGGTGAGTTGGCGGCCGACCGTGCCCGGAAAGTTGTCGGTGATGTCGTTGAGGAGCTTCACCAGCAGGTCCGGGTTGGAATGCAACACGAACCCCAGGACCGAAACCGCGAGCAGCAGGAGCGGGAACAGCGCCAGGAAGCTGAAATAGGTGATCGCCGCCGCGTACTGACCGGCGTTGTTGTTCCTGAACCGCTCCCACGCCCGAACGGCGTGATCGAGCCAGCCGTACCGAGCCAGAGCCTGCTGCCAGCGTCGCGTCGCGTCGGCCTTGACGTCGCTGATCCGGCTCATACTGCGCCGAGGGCGTATTCCGCGAAGATCGTCCAGCCGTCGGAGGGCGTCAGCTCGAACAGGTGGAACGAGCTGATCGAGAACCGGGCCACGAAGTCGGCCAGTCCGTCATAGGCCAGGTCGAGCGCCTCGTCGGGCAGATGGTGGGCGACGGTGACGTGCGGGTGGTACGGGAACTCAAGCTCCCGCGCGAGTGGGCCCGAACGCACCTGCGCCTCGAGCAGCTCGCAGTCGCCGAGTCCGCGGGCCACCTGGATGAAGACCACCGGCGACAACGGCCGAAACGTCCCGGTGCCGGCCAGGTGCATCGTGAACGGCGCGCAGTTGCCGGCGGCCACCTGCAGGTGTTTGTCGATGTCGCTGAGCTGGGCGCGCTCGACCTCGGTCGGCGGCAGCAGGGTGACGTGGGGTGGGATCTCGGCCGCCAGCGGGTCACCAACCCGGTGCCGCCACCCGCTGAGCACCGTGGCGTGCGGCTGCGGCACCGAGATGACGACGCCCAGCGTCACCCGTTCAGACATAGCGCGTGATCAGCGGGGGCAGAAATCCCACGCGTTCATAGGCGGTGCGCACGGTTTCGGCGGCGACCTCGTTGGCTCGCGCCGCCCCACGAGCCAGC
Organism: uncultured Actinomycetes bacterium; assembly: GCA_963828015.1. Lineage (GTDB taxonomy): Bacteria > Actinomycetota > Actinomycetes > Mycobacteriales > Jatrophihabitantaceae > CAVPUA01. Next base: position 961,995 of record CAWHCD010000004.1, on the reverse strand, counting down.
ACCTTGTCCAGCTCGAGCGGGTCGGTGAGCAGCTCGTTCGTGCGGGCCGCGAATGGTTCAGCGAAGGCCACGACAGCGTCGGCGACGGCCACCTTCAGCCCGCCGTAGCCGGACCCGGAGAACTCGTTCACGGCGTCGTCGACGGTGCCACCGGTGACCGCCGCATAGATGGTCAGGAGGTTGGAGACCCCGGGCTTGGCCACCGGGTCGAAGCGGATCTCGGTGTCGGTGTCGGTCACCGCACGCTTGATCTTCTTGGAGATGACGGACGCGGGATCCATCAGATTGATCGTGCCGGCGTCGGCGAGCGACTTGCTCATCTTGGCCGTCGGGTCCTGCAGGTCGAGGATCTTGGCCGCCGCACCCTTGGGGATGTAGGGCTCGGGCACCACGAACGTGGGCCCGTAGCGGGTGTTGAAGCGCTGCGCGAGGTTGCGGGTCAGCTCCAGGTGCTGGCGCTGGTCCTCGCCCACCGGCACCGCGTCGGCCTGATAGATCAGGATGTCGGCCGCCTGCAGGATCGGATACGTGAACAGTCCGACGCCGAAGTGTTCGGCCCCGGTTCGGGCCGACTTGTCCTTGAACTGGGTCATGCGGCTGGCCTCGCCGTAGCCGGTGAGGCACTCGAGCACCCATGACAGCTGCGTGTGTCCGGGCACGTGACTCTGCACGAACAGGGTGCAGCGATCCGGGTCGAGGCCGGCAGCCAATAGCTGAGCGGCCGAACTGCGGGTGCGCTGCCGCAGCTCTTCCGGGGCCGGCTGCTCGAGGGTGATCGCGTGCAGATCGACGATGCAATAGAACGTCTCATGCGATTCCTGCAGGGCCACCCATTGCTTGACCGCGCCGACGTAGTTGCCCAGATGAAAGGACGCCGACGTCGGCTGGATGCCCGACAGGGCGCGGGGGCGAGAGGCTTCAGGCACGGTTATGGATTCTGGCATGTCGCGTCACTGCTCGACATCCGTTTCTTCCGCCGGGGGCGAGCTGACCCGGACGAGGGCGGCCCGGTGACCCTCCACCGAGGTGATCGCCAGCCGGTACCCGTCGCGCTCGACTTGATCGCCCACGTGCGGCAACCGGCCGAGCTCGGCCATCAGGTAGCCACCCAACGTCTCGTACGGGCCGTCGGGCAGCTTGAGGCCGGTCAACTCGTCCAACTCGTCGAGGTTGACCCGGCCCTCCAGCTCCAGGTCGCCCCCGGCCAACCGGCGGGAGTCGGACTGGGCCCGGTCGTACTCGTCCCGGATGTCGCCGATGACCTCCTCGATCAGGTCCTCCAGCGTGACGATGCCATCGGTGCCGCCGTATTCGTCGACGACGATGGCCATGTGACTCTGCTCGCGGCGCATCTCCGACAGCGCGGCGAGCACGTTCTTGGAGCCGGGCAGGCGCTTGATATCGCGGACCAGGTGCCCGACCGTGCGGCCCTGATCGGCCACCGCGCTCAACACCAGGTCACGGATGTGGACGAACCCCAGAACGTCGTCCTGACCCTGCCCGATCACCGGATAACGCGAGTGCGGGGTCTCCGACGCCAGCGCCGTGGCCTGGGTGATCGTCAGCGAGGCATCCAGGAACACGACGTCCGGGCGCGGCAGCATGACCTCACTGACCGAGCGCTCTCCGGCGGAGAAGACCTCGTCGATCAATCGGCGCTCATCGTGGGTGAGTGACTCGTGATTGGCCACCAACCCGCGCAGCTCCTGCTCGGTGATCGCCTCCCGACCGGCCTTGGGGTCACCGCCGAGGACCCGGACGACCCCGTTGGTCGACTTGGACAACAGCCAGATCACCGGGCGGAAGAACGAGGCGATGCGGTTCAGCGGCGGCGCGAACAGCAGGGCCGTAGCCTCGGTGCGCTGCAGGGCCAGCCGCTTGGGGGCCAGCTCGCCCAGCACCAGGGTGACGAAGGAGATGGCCAGGGTCACGCCGATGATGCCCACGGCGCCGGCCAGGCCGGAACTCCAGCCGAAATGCTGTTCAAGGGCTTTCTTGGCCTCGTCCGAGAGGGTCACGGCACCGTACGCGCTGGACAGCAGAGCCGTGGACGTGACGCCGATCTGCACCGCGGCCAGGAATCGGTTCGGGTCGCCGGCCAGGCGGGCCAGCGCGACCCCGCCACGGCGCCCGCTCTCGGCCAGGGAGCGCACCTGCCCCTCGCGCATGGACACCAGGGATATCTCGGCGGCCACGAACAGCGCCTCGATGACGATGAGCAGCAAGACGATGAGGACGTTCACCCAGGTCGCGCTCAAGGTTGCTCGCCGTCCGTCACCCCAGCGAGTCTAGGGCGCGCATCAGCCGGCAATGGCCTTCTTCAGGTTGTCATCGATCGCGGCGAGGAAGTCCTCGGTCGTCAGCCACGGCGCGTCTCGGCTGATCAGCAGGGCCAGGTCCTTGGTCATCTGACCCGATTCGACCGTCTCGATGCAGACCCGCTCCAACGTCTCGGCGAAGGCCGTGACCTCGGGGGTTCCGTCGAGCAGGCCGCGATGCTTGAGACCGCCGGTCCAGGCGAAGATCGACGCGATGGGGTTGGTCGAGGTCGGCTGGCCGGCTTGGTGCTGACGGTAGTGGCGGGTCACCGTCCCGTGGGCGGCCTCGGCCTCGACCGTCTGGCCGTCCGGGGTGAGCAGCACGGACGTCATCAACCCGAGCGAGCCGAAGCCCTGCGCGACGGTGTCGGACTGCACGTCACCGTCGTAGTTCTTGCAGGCCCAGACGTAGCCGCCCTCCCACTTCATGGCCGCCGCGACCATGTCGTCGATGAGCCGATGCTCGTAGGTGAGACCGGCCGCGTCGAAGTCGGCCTTGAACTCAGCCTCGAAGACCTCGGCGAAGATGTCCTTGAACCGGCCGTCGTAGCCCTTGAGGATCGTGTTCTTGGTCGACAGGTAGACGGGATAGTTGCGGGCCAGGCCGTACCGCATGGAGGCGCGGGCGAAGTCACGGATCGAGTCGTCCAGGTTGTACATGGCCATCGCGACGCCGGCGCCGGGGAAGTCGAACACGTCGAGCTCGATCGCCTCACCGCCGCCCTCGGGCTGGAACTTCAGGGTCAGCTTGCCCTTGCCCGGCACCTTCATGTCGGTGGCGCGGTACTGGTCGCCGAAGGCGTGCCGGCCGATGACGATCGGCTTGGTCCAGCCCGGGACCAGCCGCGGGACGTTGGCCATGATGATCGGTTCACGGAACACGACGCCGCCGAGGATGTTGCGGATCGTGCCGTTGGGCGACTTCCACATCTTCTTCAGGCCGAACTCCTCCACCCGGGCCTCGTCGGGGGTGATCGTCGCGCACTTGACCCCGACTCCGTGCCGCTTGATCGCGTTGGCGGCGTCGATGGTCACCTGGTCGTCGGTGGCGTCACGGTGTTCCATGCCCAGGTCGTAGTACTCGAGATTGACGTCCAGGTACGGGATGATCAGCTTGTCCTTGATGAACTGCCAGATGATGCGCGTCATCTCATCGCCATCGAGTTCGACGACGGTTCCCTCGACCTTGATCTTGGCCATCTCGAGCTGCCTCCAGCACCTGTACGGATTCTCTTGGTCTCAAGATATCTCGTGCCGCTTCCGGAGCCCGTTCTAGGGTCAGTACATGACCGATAGTGACGTCGACCGCCTCGCCGACTCCTACCTGGCCGAGATGGCCGCCCTCGACCCGTTGCTGGCCACCTACTGGGGCATCGGCGGCTACGAAGAGCAACTACCCGATCTGTCACCGGACGGCCTGGAGCAGCGCTCACTGCTTCGCCGCCGCACCCTGGCCGCGCTGGACACCGTCCAACCGCGTGACGCCAATGACCGCATTACCGTCGCCGCTCTGCGCGAAGAACTCGGGGTCGCCGAAGCGCTGCGGGAGCGAGGGGTCGAGGAGGCCTCGCTGAACAACATCGACTCCCCGGTGCAGAACCTGCGCGACACGGTTGATCTGATGGCCAAGCGCACCCCGGAGGACTGGGCGACGATCGCGACCCGGCTGAGCAAGCTCCCGGATGCGCTCCAGGGCTACCTGGCCTCGCTGCGCCAGGCCTGCGCCCGGGGCCGGGTCAGCGCGGTCCGCCAGGTACAGGCGGGCATCACCCAGTCGCTGCGGGCCGGCTCGCCCGAAGGCAGCTTCGGCCAACTGCTCGATTCGGCGCCCGCTCTCGCGCCGGCGCTGCGCAGCGACCTCGAACGGGCCGTCAACGAGGCCGCGAATGCCTACGCAGAGCTGGCCGGCGCCCTGCGCGAGGAGTTGCTGCCCGTCGCACCGAGCGCCGACGCGGTCGGGCGGGAGGAGTACGTCCTGCAGTCACGGTCGTTCCTGGGCGCCGAGGTCGATCTCGAGGAGACCTACGAATGGGGCCAGGCCGAGCTCGGACGGCTGCGCGCGAAGATGCTCGAGACCGCCCATCGGGTACGGCCCGGCGCGTCGGTGGCCGAGGCCAAGCAGCTGCTCGATGCCGACCCGGCCCGGCGACTGGGCAGCCGCGCGGAGCTCGTCGACTGGATGCAGGCCAAGTCCGACGCCGCCGTGCACGCGCTGTCCGGGGGGCACTTCGACATCCCCGAGCCGGTGCGACGACTGGATTGCCGCATCGCGCCCTCGGGCACCGGCGTCATCTACTACACCGGCCCGTCCGAGGACTTCAGCCGCCCGGGCACGATGTGGTGGTCAGTGCCGCCAGGGGAGAACGAGTTCACCACGTGGCGGGAACTGACCACGGTCTACCACGAGGGCGTCCCGGGCCATCACCTGCAGATCGGGCAGACCGTGTACCGCAGCGAGCTGCTCAACCGCTGGCGCCGGCTGGCCTCCTGGGTTTCCGGTCACGGCGAGGGCTGGGCCCTCTACGCCGAGCTGCTCATGGCCGACCTGGGCTACCTCGACGACCCGGGCGACTACCTGGGGATGCTCGACGGGCAGGCCATGCGCGCGGCCCGCGTGGTGATCGACATCGGCTTTCACTGCGGCTTCGCCGCGCCCGCCGAAGCCGGCGGCGGGGAATGGACGTGGGACAAGGCGTGGGCCTTCTTCGGGACCTACTGCGGGCTCAGTGAGAAGGTCCGCCGGTTCGAGCTCGAACGCTATCTCGGCTGGCCCGGGCAGGCCCCCTCGTACAAGATCGGCGAGCGCCTGTGGCTGCAACTGCGCGAGGATGCGCGCCAGCGCGAGGGCGCGGCCTTCGAACTGGCCGCGTTTCACCGTCGGGCGCTCGATATCGGATCGGTCGGACTGGACGTCCTGCGCCAGGCCGTCCTCGGCGAGTTCGACTAGGCAACCGGCGTGGAGGCGGACAGGCGGGCCAGTTCGGCGTTGACGAGCTGATCGTGCTCCTGCGCGCGGCGACGGGCCGCCCGCGGATCCCAGAACCCGGCCATCAAGAAGATGAGCGGGATGAAGAGCACCTGACCGCCGACGGCGATCCAGAAGTACTTCTGCCACTGCTTGGGCGAATCATGCTGGGCCTTGACCACGCCCGGCCCCTCCTGCTGCAGGTAGGTCAGACTCGCCTGCACCTTCGGGTCCTGTAACGAGCTGCCATACGTCGAGAGCAGCGTGAAGGCGGCCGGATCGGCGGCCTGGGCGCTGGCGAGAGCGGTGAGTTCCTTGCTCGCGGCCTGCACCTGGGCGCCGCTGGCCTGCACGACCAGCAGCTGGGCCACCGGGATCTGGGCCAGTTGCAGCAGGGCCGCCTGGGCGGCGGCCGGCGTGACGCCGAGCTTGGTCACGACCTCACCCACCGCCTTGGCCCCCAGCACCGGATCGGTCGGGTTGGCCAGCAACCCGACCGCGGTCGCGGAATCCAGCGCCTGCCCGGCGGCGAGTGCCGTTCCACTGGTGGCCTGCAGCGTCGCGATCGTCGTGACGTCGGCCACCGAGACGCCCGAGATCTCGCTCGCGGCCTTGATCTGGCTGGCCTGATCGCTCGGATTGGCTGCGAGGGCCGCCCTCGTCGTCGGATCGATCTTCTGGGCCGTCGCCAGCTCGGTGGCATATTTCGTGCTCGCCGCCTGCGTCTTGGCCACGATCGTCGGGTCGGCCGCCACCGCCTTCACGGTCGCGTTCTGGCTGGCGCTCAGGTTGGGATCCTGCCCGGCCGCGAGCTCGCGCACCGCGCCGCCGTGGTCGACCAGGGTGGTGACCGTCGTGACGACGTGCGGCACGAAGAAGATCGACAACGCGATGACGACCCGGATGATCAGACCCCAGATGGAAAGTCCGGTCGCCGTCAGGGCCGGGTTGCGCCGTTCGACGGTCTCGGTGAAGCCGGCCATCCACGGCGCGTAGGCCACCCCGAGTGAGACCGCGATGAAGCTGAGCAGCAGTACGAACGTGGTGTGACTGGTGCTCGGATGCGTGGCCCGCAGCGCAAAGATCGACGTCGAGATGATCGCCCCCACCGCCCCGATCACCATGAACGGCTTGCGCACACGAACCAGATCGGACAGGAAGCCGACGATCACGAGCGCCGCCGCGTTGAACGCCCAGAACCAGTTGCCCAGCCCGTTCGCCCCGCGCTGCGTGTAGTGGAAGACCGTGACGAAGTAGACCGGGAAGAAGCCGACGGCCAGGTAGTAGATGATCAGGAAGAAGCTGATCGCGAAGGCCGAACCGATGATGTCGACCTTGAGCATCTGCCGCCACGGGTGGCGCAGCCCGGCCTCGATGTCGATGCCCTTGGCCCGCGCCTCGATGAGGGCCTGCTCGCGGCGGCTGACCATCAACTGATCGCGCAACTCCGGGGCGAGTTCGCGCAGCCCGAACAACGCGATCACGAACACCACGAGCCCGACCGCGCCGCACAGCACGTACTGGTCACGCCAGGGTCGCGAGTCACTGGAACTGCTGACCGCGATGCTCACGACCAGGCTGCCCAGTACCGGGCCCAGCGTCCAGAAGCCCATTGCCGAAGCCCGGCCCAGCTGCGGGCTGAAGTCACGCACCAGGGCCGGTGTGGCCACCAGGATCACGCCCTCCACCGCTCCGATCGCGACGAAGAGGATGCCGAACGCGAGCTTGCCGTGGACGTTCGGAATGCCGACCAGGCACAGCAAGCCGGTGATCAGCAGCCCGCCGGTGACGATGTTGGCCCGCCCGTAGCGATCGGACAGCCCGCCGGCGATGGAGCCGAGCGCGCCGAGCAGGTACCCGATCACGGTGATGTTTACGTAGTAGACGAAGGACATGTCGAGGTCGGGGATGATCCCGTTCTGGCCGTTCGTGCCGGCGGCCACCGCCCCCGCCAGATAGAACTGGTAATAGAGCACGATCGTCGTGAGCACCACGATGCCGAGACTGAGCAGACGGGTCGAGTTGCTCGGGTAGTGGTGCAGCTCTCGACGCCAGAGCCGGGTGATCGAAGCTTGCGCGGGAACCAGCGGCTGCGCCATGGCGGACCATCCTCGAGAGTGGCCTAGATCACGCCGACAACTGAACTACTCTCGCGGATGGGTGTCAAACGGCCCAGACATCCCAAGCTTGGCATCTCGGCCGGCGGCGCCCCCTTACGACGTCGCCCGACCGCTCCCCTTAAAGGGTCGCGATGTCGGCCTGCTTGGAGCGAACCGCCTCGGCCGCCTCGCGCAGCCCGGCCAGCTCGGTGGCGGTCAGGTCGCGTTCGACGACTTTCTTCACGCCGCCGGCGCCGATCTGGGCCTCGACGCCCAGGTACACGCCGCTGATCCCGTATTCGCCGTCGACCCATGCGCAGACCGGGATCGTCTCGCCGGAGTCGGTGATGACCGCACGCGCCATGCGGGCGGCCGCGGCCGACGGGGCGTAATAGGCCGAGCCGGTCTTGAGCAGCGCCACCACCTCCGCGCCGCCGTTGCGGGTCCGGGTGACCAGCTCCTCGATCTTGTCCGCGGCCATCACGTCGGCCAGCGGCTTGCCGTCCACGAAGCAGGCCGAGGGCACCGGCACCATCGTGTCGCCGTGCGAGCCGAGCGTCAGGGTCGTCACCGACCCGACGGGCACACCGAGTTCGGTCGCCACGTTGTTGGTGAAGCGAGCCGTGTCGAGCACGCCGGCCTGGCCGAACACGCGGTTCTTCGGGAACTGCGAGGCCAGCTGGGCCAGCGCCGTCATCTCATCGAGCGGGTTCGAGACGATGATGATCACCGCGTTGGGAGAGTGCTTGGCGATGTTCTCGGCCACGTTGCGCACGATGCCGGCGTTGACCTCGAGCAGGTCCATCCGGCTCATGCCCGGCTTGCGGGGCAGTCCCGCGGTGATGACGACGACGTCCGAACCGGCCGTGGCGTCGTAGCCGCCGCCCTCGGGCGTGGTCGAGGCGCCGACGACCAGGGTCTCGAAACCCTCGATCGGACGCGACTGGTTCAGGTCCAGCGCCAAGCCCTCGGGCTTGCCCTCGACGATGTCGGTCAGCACGACCGTCTCGAAGACGTCGTACTCGGCCAGCCGCTGGGCCGTCGTCGAGCCGTAGAAGCCCGCTCCGACGACGGTGACCTTGCCATGGCGGGTTGGTGCTGACATTGCGCTCTCCTGAGGGCCCGACGAATCGATATGAGTTCCAGCCAGCGAGGCTAGTCCCTCGGCATCATGCCCGAGGAACCAGGACTCCGAATATGACCCCGAGCACGCAAACGGTGCCGAAACACGCAACATCGAAGGCCCGGCGGCGGACCTTGAGCAGGCCGGCCCATTCCTCGGGCAACACCATGCGGAGCACCGCGCCCACGCCGAACCCGGCCGCGACGACGAGGACTCCCCGAAGCCAGTGAGCGGGGAACATCAGCAGCTCGAACATGCCGATGCAGACGACCAGCAGCACCGCAGCGAAGGGCAACTCCGCGCGCACGGTCCGGGCGAAGGTCATCAAGGACCGGCCGCGTTCGGCGGCCTCGACCACGTTGGTCAGCAGCATGGCCCGGGTCATCGGCCCCACCCCGCCCGGGTTGGGCGCGAGAAAGCCGGCCACCTCGATCACGTCGGCCGCGACATCGCCGGCTATCTTGCCGTCGACCCGGCTGACCCCGACGTCGAGCACCGCAGCGCCGGACTTGAGCATCGATGCGGTGATCAGCCCGGGCACGCCCGCGGCGGCGATCACGATGTCGGCCCGGGCCACATGCCCGGCCAGATCGCGCGTACCGGTGTGGCACAAGGTGACGGTGGCGTTCTCGCTGCGCCGGGTCAGCAACAGACCCAGGGGCCGGCCGACGGTGATCCCGCGACCGACGACTACCACCTCGGCGCCCGCGATAGGCACTCCGAAGCGGCGCAACAGCTCGACGATCCCGTACGGCGTGCAGGGAATCGGCGCCGGTTCGTTGAGCACCAACTTGCCGAGGTTCATCGGGTGCAACCCGTCGACGTCCTTGGCCGGGTCGACCCGCGAGAGCACCGCGAACTCGTCCAATCCGCGGGGCAGGGGCAACTGGACGATGTAGCCGGTGCAGGCCGGGTCGGCGTTGAGCTCGTCCACGACGGCTTCGACCTCGGCCTGGGTCGCGTCGGCGGGCAGCTCACGGCGGATGCTGGCGATACCCACCTCGGCGCAGTCCTTGTGCTTGGCCGCGACGTACCAGGCGCTGCCGGGATCATCACCGACGAGCACGGTGCCCAGGCCGGGAACGATCCCGCGCTCCCGCAGCGCGGCGATGCGCACGAGCAGCTCGCCCTTGATCGACGCCAGCGTGGCCTTGCCGTCCAGAATCGTCGCGGTCACGCTTGCCGATCCTGCCAGCCAGGCCCTGTGACCACCATTTGCGCCAGTTCAGTGCGCGAAGTGCCGAGTACCGGTGAAGTACATGGTCACTCCGGCGGCCTGCGCGGCGGCGATGGTCTCATCGTCATGAATCGAGCCCCCGGGCTGCACGATGGCCCGAACTCCGGCGTCGAGCAACAGTTGGGCTCCGTCGGCGAACGGGAAGAACGCATCGGAGGCGGCTACCGAACCCCGGGCCCGATCACCGGCCCGCGAGATCGCCAACCGGCACGAGTCGACCCGGTTGACCTGGCCCATGCCGATGCCGACCGAGGCGCCGTCGTTCGCGAGCAGGATGGCGTTGGACTTGGCCGCCCGGATGGCCCGCCAGGCGAAGGCCAGGTCGGACAGGGTGGCCGCGTCGGCGGCCTCGCCGGTGGCCAGCGTCCAGTTGGCCGGATGATCGCCCGGGGCATCGATGCGGTCAGCGGTCTGTACCAGCAACCCACCCGACACGGGCCGGGTCTCGACGGCGGCGCCGGCCGCGCGCGGCTGCGCGATCAGGATGCGCAGGTCCTTCTTCTTGGCCCAGACCTCGAGGACGCCGTCCTCGAAGGCGGGCGCGATGACGACCTCGGTGAAGATCGTCCGCAGCTGCTCGGCCAGCTCCACGGTCACCGGGCGGTTGCTGGCGACGACGCCGCCGTAGGCGCTGACCGGGTCGCAATCGTGCGCCTTGCGATGGGCCTCGGCGATATCGGCGCCCACCGCGATCCCGCACGGGTTGGCGTGCTTGATGATCGCCACGCACGGCTCGTCGAAGTCATAGGCCGCGCGCCAGGCCGCATCGCCGTCGACGTAGTTGTTGTAGCTCATCTCCTTGCCGGCGAGCTGATCGGCGTGGGCAATGCCGTCCTCACCATCGGGAGTGACGTACAGCGCCGCGTTCTGGTGTGGGTTCTCGCCGTAGCGCAGCACCGCGGCCCGCTCGAAGGATTGCGCCACCCAGCCGGGGAATCCACTCGACTCGCCCCCGATGTGATCGTCGGGGGCGACGACGCTGCCCAACCAGCTGGCCACGGCAATGTCGTAGGACGCGGTGTGGCGAAACGCCGCGGCCGAGAGCAGCTGCCGCTCGCCCAACTCGAAACCACCGGCCTGCACCGCCGCCAGTACATCGCCGTAGCGGGCCGGGTCGACCACCACCGCCACCGAGCCGTGGTTCTTGGCGCTCGCCCGCACCATCGCCGGACCGCCGATGTCGATCTGCTCGATGACCTCCTCCGCCGCCGCACCCGAGGCCAGGGTCTCGCGGAAGGGGTACAGGTTGACGATGACCAGCTGGAAGGTCTCGATGCCCAGGTCCTGCACCGTCGCCAGGTGGGCGGCGTCATTCTGGTCGGCCAGCAGTCCGGCGTGGACGTTCGGGTGCAGCGTCTTGACCCGTCCGCCGAGGATCTCGGGGAAGCCGGTGACCTCATCGACCGGCGTTACGGCCACACCGGCGTCGCGGATGTGGGCCGCCGTCGACCCGGTCGACACGATCTCGACGCCGAGGGCGCTGAGCCCGCGAGCCAGCTCCGGCAGGCCGGCCTTGTCGTAGACGCTGATCAGGGCCCGGCGGACGGGAATACGGGTCACGGGTATGCCTCACATAGTTGACGAATTGCCTGGACGTACAAGGGTTTCTCGACGGCCTGGACCCGCTGGCGAAGCGTGTCCTCGGTGTCGCCGGCTTCGATGGGCACGGCCTGCGCGACGATGACCGGACCGGTATCAACACCCTCGTCCACCCAGTGAACGGTGACCCCGGTCGAGGGAACGTGCGCGGCCAGCGCATCGCGCAGGGCGTGTCCACCGGGGAACTGCGGCAGCATCGCCGGATGGGTGTTGACGATCTTGAACCGGCGCACGACCGACGGGGCCAGGATCTTCATGAAGCCGGCCAGCACGACCAGGTCGGGCTGAAAGTCGGCGACACGCGCCGCGAGCGCCTCGTTCCAGGCGCCTCGATCGGCGTACTCGGCAAAGCCGACGCTGAAGGTCTCGATACCGCCGGCCCGCGCCCGCTGCATCGCCAGGCAGTCGGGAACATCGGTGCCCGCGGCCACGATCGGTAGCTGCGCGTCGAGCAGGGCCTGCAGGGTGCTGCCGCTGCCGGAGGCGAGGACGACCAGGCGGGCGGGCACAGTGCCGAGGATATCTACTGCGGTTCCTAGCTCTGGGTGGTGGCCAACTCGGGCTCGGCCTCGGCCGGTTCGACCGCTCGGGTGCGCTCATTGAGCCACAGCCAGCCCCACCAGCCCAGCACCACCAGTTCGCCCACGATCGCGACCACCGCCATGGTCGCCAGCCCGAGGCGCCAGCTCGAGGCCCCCACCACCTGCAGGCGGCCCGGCCCGGCCGAACCACCGCCCAGCCAGGCCAGCAGCGCCATGGCCAGTCCGGTGAGCAAGGCGCTCAGGGCCACGCCGGCGCACCAGCTCTTGAGGTCGGCCGCGCCGGATCGACGCACCATCACCGCCGTGACGGCGCCCACCGCGACCGCCGTTAGCGCCATCAACGCGAGCACCAGGGGGTTCGCCCCATGTCCGCCGGGGACGGCGCCGAGCAGCGGAAACGCCGGCAGTACCCCGTGACTGGTCGACATTGCGTTGACGCTCGTGCCCGACCCCACCGCAAAACCCGGTCCGGCCAGATAGGACGCACCGGCGATGACGGCGTTCGGCGCGCTTACGACGCCCAGCACCAGGATCGGGAAACCGGCCAGGCCACCACCCACCTGGCGCGACAGGTCCATCACCCGGTCGGCGTGCACGATCAGCGAGCCGAGCGCCAGCAGGGTGCCGGCGAACAGGTAACACAGCAGCGTCGCCGCACTGGCGCGTACGGCGCGGATCAGCGTCGGTGGGGCCACGCTCACCACCAGGGGCCCGAGAACGGTTCGGCTGGCCAGGGCGCAGCCCGAGACCGACGCGAACAGCACGGCCGATGCGAGGATCGTGCCGGGCAGCGACACGTGGGTCGTCCCTAACGTGGCGAACGGCACCAGCACCGCGCAGGTGCCGACGTAGGCCGCGGTCTGAGCGCCCAGCGCCGTCATCAGTTCGCGCGGCTCGGTGAGATCGGCGGCCGCCTCGGCCAACGTCCGACCGGCCCGCCAGGCGATGACCGCCACGGCCATGGTCATTGCGAGCGGGACGAAATCGACCGATACGCCGTTGAGCGTCAGGCCGCCGCCGTGTGCGCTCAGAAAGGCCAGGATGCCCGACTTGATGGCCGACATCGGTCGACCCGACACTCCGGCGTCGGGCAACCAGCAGAGCACGACGACGACGAGCGCGACCGCCAAGCCCGAGAGCGCTGCGGTGAACCCACTGCGCGCCGACACCCACCAGATCGAACGGCGGTCGAAGGCGACGGAGGACATGCCCCCAGCGTCGCAAATCACCCGAGGCGGCTCGTCCAGGCGCGCCGAAGTTGCGCGCGGTGGTGCGCCTTGGCCGTTTGCGCAGCCAGCGCGCGCCACCGCTGGCGTCGACCTTCGAGGAGTTACGCCCGCTTGGCCGACAAGCGCAGGAAGCAGAGCACGGTCCCGGCGAGGATCAGGATGAGGATGATCCAGAAGCTGAACCCGTGCCCGAACTTGACGCTCAGGCCGGCCAGGCCGCCCGAGTCGAGCTTCGGGTGGACGGCGATGGCCAACAGCTCGAACAACGCCCCGATCCCGAACAGCCCCAGCGCGACCAGGCGCAGTGGCACCGAATCACTCGCGTCCGGAACGAACAGGTCGAGGGCGACGGCGCCGGCGCCGAAGACGGCCAAGATGATGCCGAGCCAGCCGGAGAAGCCGCTGCCCACCACGTCGTGCCACGCGCTGTAGCTCTGTGACGCGTGGGCGCCGGAGATCGACAGCGAGAGTTTGTAGTAGCCGAAGAAGCTGAAGATCAGCACGAGCAGGCCGATACCGAGAATGGCCCAATCCATCGGGTTGACCTTGGCCGGGTCGAAGCCACGGGCCGCGGGCGCTCCGTAGGCCGACGGCGGGTAGCCCGGGTCGGTCGGCGGCTGGCCGTAGGCGGGCTGGCCATAGGCCGGCTGCCCGTACGTCGGCTGCCCATAGGCGGGCTGCTCGGGCGCGGGCGGCCCGTAGCTGGGCGCCGGCGGCTGATAGCTCGGCGGCGGCTGATAGCTCGGGGCCGGCGGCGGCTGATAGCTCGGGGCTGGCGGCGGCTGGTAACTCGGGGCCGGCGGCTGGTAGCTGGGCGGCGCCGGAGCGGCGGGCGGAGCGGCGGGCGGTTCGCCCCCGAAGGGCTCACCCTGGGGCGGCTCCGGCGCGGCGGGCGGCGGCTGATAGGTCATGACGAACTCCTCGGGGAGGCACCCGAACCGGGCCTGATGGACTCAAACTAGCGCCCCGGAACACTCCAGCAGCGCAACAATTTGCTGATTCGGCCGCCGAAGTGGCCGAATCAGCAAATTGTCGGGACGCAACAGCTAGCTCAGCACCTCGCGCAGCAGCCGTGCGGTCTCACTCGGCGTCTTGCCCACGCGCACTCCGGCCGCCTCGAGGGCCTCCTTCTTGGCCTGGGCCGTGCCCGACGAGCCGGAGACGATCGCGCCGGCGTGGCCCATCGTCTTGCCCTCGGGCGCGGTGAACCCGGCCACGTAGCCCACGACCGGCTTGGAGACGTTGTCCTTGATGAACGCCGCGGCCCGCTCCTCCGCGTCCCCGCCGATCTCGCCGATCATGACGATGGCCTCGGTCTCGGGGTCGGCCTCGAACGCGGCCAGACAGTCGATATGCGTCGTGCCGATGATCGGGTCGCCGCCGATGCCGACCGCGGTGGAGAAGCCCAGATCGCGCAGTTCGTACATCATCTGGTAGGTCAGCGTGCCTGACTTCGACACCAGGCCGACCCGGCCGGCCTTGGTGATGTCGGCCGGAATGATGCCGGCGTTCGACTTGCCGGGGCTGATGAGCCCGGGGCAGTTCGGGCCGATGATGCGCGTCGACTTGCCTTGCGCGTGGGACCAGAACGCGGCCGTGTCGTGCACCGCGACGCCCTCGGTGATGACGACCGCCAGCGGGATCTGCGCATCGATCGCCTCGATCACCGAGTCCTTGGTGAACGCCGGGGGCACGAAGCCGACCGTAACGTTGGCCCCGGTCTGGGCCATCGCCTCGGCGACCGATCCGAACACCGGCAGCACGATGCCGTCGAAGTCGACCTTGGTCCCGGCCTTGCGGGCATTGACGCCGCCGACGACGGCAGCGCCCGAGGCGAGCATCCGCTTGGTGTGCTTGGTGCCCTCACCACCGGTGATGCCCTGAACGATGATCCTGGAGTTCTCGTCGAGAAAAATAGCCATTTACGTCACTTCCCAGCGTTCGCGAGTTCGGCCGCTTTGTCGGCGGCGGCGTCCATTGTGTCGACCAGAGTCACCAGTGGGTGGGCCCGCTCGGTCAGAATGCGTCGTCCCTCGATGACGTTGTTGCCGTCCAGGCGCACGACGAGGGGCTTGGTCGCCTCGTCGCCGAGCAGCTCCAGGGCGCCGACGATGCCGTTGGCCACCGCGTCGCACGCCGTGATCCCGCCGAACACGTTGACGAAGACCGAGCGAACCGACGGGTCGTTGAGGATGATGTCCAACCCGTTGGCCATCACCTCGGCCGACGCGCCGCCACCGATATCGAGGAAGTTGGCCGGCTTGACGCCGCCGTGGTTCTCACCGGCGTACGCGACCACGTCCAGCGTCGACATGACCAAGCCGGCGCCGTTGCCGATGATGCCGACCTCGCCGTCGAGCTTGACGTAGTTGAGGTGCTTCTCCTTGGCCTTCTGCTCCAGCGGATCGGCCGAGGCGGCGTCCTCCAGGCCGGCGTTGCGCGGCTGCCGGAAGTCGGCGTTGTCATCGAGGGTCACCTTGCCGTCCAGGGCGAGGATCGAGCCGTCGCCGACGCGCGCCAAGGGGTTGACCTCGACCAACGTGGCGTCAGTGCCGACGAAGGCCTGCCACAGCGGGACCAGCACGGCCGCCACCTGCTCGGCGATCTCGGCCGGGAACTTCGCGGCGGCAACGATCTCGCGGGCCTTGGCCAGGTCGACGCCGGCGATCGCGTCCACGGGGACGCGGGCCAGGGCTTCGGGACGCTCGACGGCCAGCTGCTCGATCTCCATGCCGCCCTCGTAGGACGCCATCGCAAGGAAGGTGCGATTGGTCCGATCCAGCAGGTAGGAGACGTAGTACTCCTCCTTGATGTCCGCACCCGGGTCGACCAGCACGCGGTGCACGGTGTGGCCCTTGATGTCCATTCCGAGGATCGCGCTCGCCGCCGACGCTGCGTCGGCGGCGGTCTTGGCGACCTTCACGCCGCCGGCCTTGCCCCGGCCGCCGACCTTCACCTGCGCCTTCACGACGGTCACGCCACCGATAGACGCAGCGATGTTCTCGGCCTGCAGGGGCGTTTCGGCAATCTCGCCCAGGCTGACCGGGACGCCGTACTCCCGGAAGATTTCCTTGGCTTGGTACTCGAACAGATCCACGCTGATTCAGTCCGTTCTCGGGTCGGATGGCGCGACTGGACGCGCCGAAGGCTGGGAGATTCGTTCCTGGACACAGATTCGCTAATGGAGACTAGGCCCCATTCCCCCGGCGAGCACATCGCCTGAGACCGGATTCACCGGCACGCGGGGCCTGATTGGTCCCTCAACGCCGGTCGGAGTGAGAAAATTGTGTCTCATGGGTATCGCTTAGTTCCCACCCAGGTAATACGGGTGGAATCGACGCTCTAGTTGACTGCCCTTCTAGGAGAGGACACGTATGGCGACGACGGAGCTACCGCCGTCACCTGCCGACCTCGAAAGTCTCCCCGCGCCCGAAGGCGTCGCCACGGTGCCCGAACGGCGCGCGCGGCAGTCGATGCTGCGACTGCCCTACGAGTTGCGCGGCGACAGCACCCGAGCGGTGGTGCTGAGCTGGCTGACCAGCCGGGCCATCGTCTTGTCCTTGCTCGTCCTGCCCGAGTCCAACGTCATCGGCGACGTCACCTATTACGCCCGCAGCCTGCATGAGCTCTTCCACGGCACGTCGATCCATCAGGCGTTGCCGGAGTATCCGCTGCCCGTCCTGTCGATCCTGTTGCCGCAATATCTGCTCGGCGGCGATGAACTCCCTCGCCTTCGCGATCCTGTTCGTCGCTGTCGATGCTGGCCGTCGACGCCGCCTTCACCTGGACCCTGTGGCGCGTCGGCGGCCGACGTCGCACCGACGCGGTGCAGCTTCTGGCTGTGGTTCGTCCCGGCCATCGGCCCGATGGCCTACTTCCGGTTCGACCTGGTGCCGGCCATGCTCGCCGGCGCCGCGGTGCTCGCCGCAGCCCGACGCCCGGCCTGGTCCGGAGCGCTCACCGCGATCGGCGCGCGCCTGAAGCTGTGGCCGGCGCTGATGCTGCCCAGCTTCCTGCTCCGGCGGGCTCGACCGCCGCCCGGTGCTGAAGGGCTTCCTGTTCACCGGCGCGGCCATCCTGGCGATCACCGTCGCGGTCGGCGGCTTCGAACGCGCGCTTTCACCGCTCAACTGGCAATCCGGGCGTGGCCTGCAGGTCGAGTCGGTTCCCGCCGACACCGCTGATGCTGGCCTGGGCCTTCCACTCGCACCGCCCGTGGGACATCCACATCAGCAACTACAAGGCGTTCGAGATCTTCGGCCCGGGCGTGCACACCATGATCACGATCTCGACCATCCTGACCGTTCTCGGTCTCAGCCTGCTGGCCTGGCTCTGGTACCGGGCGCGCAAGCTGCCGTCGGTGTCGGCCGAGACCGTGGCCTGGTTGTTCCTGGCGACGGCGACGATGGTCACGATCACCAACAAGACCCTCAGCCCGCAGTACATCCTCTGGCTGGGCGGTCCGACTCGCCGCGCTGGTCGCCCGCTGGCCGGGTGACCCGGAGGTCCGGCGCGCCGCCCGGCTGCTCTTGATCATCTGCGTGTTGACGCAGCTGGAGTTTCCCCTGCTCTATACGCACATCGTCTGGGCGGGCGAGCTCACGATTCCCAGCGTGCTCGTGCTGACGCTGCGCAATGTATTGCTGATCCGGCTCACCTGGATCGCGGCCCGCCGGGTGCTGCATCAAACCGGTCAGGACGACACTCCCGAGGAATCTGCTGCGCCGGCGGCCACCCGGGGCCGTGTCGGCTGAGCCAGCCGCGCCCACCGGTCGACCGACTCGTCGTGAGTGGGTGGGCGTCGGCGCGCTGAGCGCCGTCCTGTTCGCCGGCTACACGACCTACTCGCTCAGCCGGCTCACCACCTACCTCGCGTCCGGGTACGACCTGGGCATCTTCGACCAGGCCGTACGGGCCTACTCGCGCTTCCAGGCCCCGACCGTGGCGTTGAAGGGCCCCGACTACAACGTGCTCGGCGATCACTTCCAGCCCGGTCCTGGCCGTCATCGCGCCGCTGTACTGGATCTGGGACAGCCCGCGTCGTCCTGCTCGTCGTGCAGGCCGCGTTGGTGGCCGCGACCGTCCCGGTCGTCTATCGCTTCACCCGGCGCCGCACCGGACCGGCCTCGTCGTTGATCATCTGCGCGGCGTTCGGGCTGGGCTGGGCCGTCCAGTCGATGCTCGACTTCGACTTCCACGAGATCGCGTTCGCGGTACCGCTGCTCGCACTGGCCGTCGATGCCCTGGACCGCCGGGCCGACCGCTGCGCTGATCGTCTGCGTCGTTGGCCCTGCTGCTGGTGCGCGAGGACATGGGGCTGATCGTGTTGGTCGCTCGGGCATCCTGCAGGCCGCACGCCGGCCCGAGCAGGGCCGTACCTGGCGGGCCGCGGTGCCCGGGCTGGCCCTGATCGTCGGCGGCTGGACTGGCCTACGGACTGGTCACCGAGCTCATCGTTCCGCACTTCGCACCGGGCGATAGGTTCGCCTACTGGCAGTACACCGAGCTGGGTTCGAACCTGCCCGCGGCGCTGCGCAACATCGTCGAGCACCCGTTCCATGCGGGGCGGGTGTTCTTCACGCCCAAGGTCAAGTCCGCAGACCCTCGCCTACCTGTTCGTCCCCCTACTGCTGCTGCCGCTGCGCTCGCGCTACGCCTGGCTGGCCGTGCCGCTGCTGGCCGAGAACTACTTCAACTACCGGCCCGAACTCTGGACGACGCATTACCACTACAACGTGCTGCCGTGGTTGTCGCTCGTGCTGGCCATGGTGGACGGCGCCGATCGTCTCGGGGTGTTCGCCCACCGCTGGTCGACGCGGGTGCTCGCGGCCTGGCTGGTGATCGTGCCGATCTGGCTGGCCGCGTTCGGGCACACCGCCCCGTCCGACATCCGGCGGATGATCACCGGTCGGGCCTGGCAGACGACTGCGCACACCACCGCGCAGCGTGCCGTCGTGGCCCGCATCCCGGCCGCGACGTGTGTGGCCGTCGATGATCATCTGGCCCCGCACCTGACCGCCCGCAACTACACCGCGCTGGCCGACGAGAACTTCGCCGGGGCCGACTTCGTAGCCCTCGATTCGTCGTTCCCCACCGTGGGCGGCAACAACGGACCCCGACCCGAGGACGTCCTGAGCCAGGCCCTCGCCGCGGGCTACCGGGTGATCTTCACCCAGAACAGCCTGACGCTGTTGCAATCACCGACCTACGCCGGGCCGAGCGCCGCCTGCCGCCCGACCGGCTCCGGCCCGGGTTAGAGCTTCTCGATGGCCGCGTAGCGCAGGACCAGCCACTTGACGCCGGCCGAGCCGAAGTCGATCTGCGCCTGTGACTGTTCACCCGAGCCCCGGGTGGCCACCACGGTGCCCATGCCCCACGCATCGTGGGTGACCCGATCGCCCGGGGTCAGCGACAGGATCGCCCGGTTGCCGGCCCCGCCGCGCAGCCCGCCCGTGGCCAGCCGGTTGGCCGCCAGCGACTGTTGCGCTGACGGCGCGCTGCGCGAGCGATAGCCGTGATCGGTGTACGCCGAGCTGGGCGCATCATCGCCATAACGGTTGACGAACGGCTCGCGGGCCACCGCGCCGGACCATTCGACGAGATCGGTCGGGATCTCGTCCAGGAAGCGCGAGGGCGGATTCCACGACGGCGCTCCCCAGGCACTGCGACTCAGGGCGCGGGACAGGTAGAGCCGTTCGCGCGCCCGGGTGATGCCGACGTAGGCCAGTCGGCGCTCCTCGGAGAGCTCGGCCGGATCACTGAGGGCGCGCATGTGCGGGAAGACGCCGTCCTCCATGCCGGTAAGAAAAACGACGGGGAACTCCAGGCCCTTGGCGGTGTGCAGCGTCATCAGGGTGACGACCCCGTCGCCCCCGTCGGGCAGGGAGTCGGCGTCGGCCACGAGCGACACCTGTTCCAGGAACGCATCCAGGGTCGCCTGTTCACCGGCGAAGGCCCGCTGTTCCTCGAACTCGCGGGCGACGCTGACCAACTCGCGCAGGTTGTCGACGCGCCCTTCGTCCTGCGGGTCGTGACTGGCCTCGAGCTCGCGCAGATAGCCGGTCTGGTCGAGCACCGCCTCGAGGATCTCCCCCGGCGCGGCCAGCTGGCCGTCCTCGGTCACGCCCACCGCGCGAAGGTCGATCATCAGGGTCATGAAGTCCTGGATGGCGTGCAGCGAACGCGGGGCCAGCCCGCCGGCGGTGTCGGCCCGCTCCAGGGCGGCCCCGAAGGAGATGCGCTCCTGCTCGGCCAGCAGCTCGATCATCGCCTGGGCCCGGTCGCCGATGCCCCGGCGCGGGGTGTTGACGATGCGCCGCAAGCTGACGACGTCGTCGGGGTTGGCGATGACGCGCAGGTAGGCCAGGGCGTCGCGGACCTCGCGGCGCTCGTAGAACCGGACGCCACCGACGACCTTGTAGGGCAGCCCGACCCGGATGAAGATCTCTTCAAAGACCCGCGACTGAGCATTCGTCCGATAGAAAACCGCGATATCGCTGGGTTTCACGCCATGGTCGTCGCTCAACGTGTCGATCTGCTGGGCCACCCAGGCCCCCTCGTCGTGCTCGTTCTCGGCCACGTAGCCAGTGACCTTCTCACCCGCGCCGGCCTCGGACCAGAGGTTCTTCGGCTTGCGGTCGGCGTTGCGGGAGATCACCGCGTTAGCGGCGCCCAGAATCGTCTGGGTCGACCGATAGTTCTGCTCGAGCAGGATCGTCGTGGCGTTCGGGTAGTCCCGTTCGAACTCGAGGATGTTGCGGATCGTGGCGCCCCGGAAGGCGTAGATCGACTGGTCGGCGTCACCGACGACGGCCAGCTCGGCCGGGTCGAGGACCCACCGGTCAGCTCCCGCACCAGCATGTACTGCGCGTGGTTCGTGTCCTGGTACTCATCCACCAATACGTGCCGGAAGCGGCGGTGGTAGTGCTCGGCGACGTCGGGGAAACGCTGCAGCAGCCCGACGGTCGACATGATCAGATCGTCGAAGTCCAGCGCGTGCGCCTCGACCAGCCGGCGCTGATAGACCCGGTAGGCCTCGGCCAGCACCTTCTCGTGGGCGTTGCTGGCTCGTTCGGCCCAGGCCTGCGGGAGTGACCAGCTCGTTCTTCAGATTGCTGACCTGCGCAGAGAGCGAGCGGGCCGGGTACCGCTTGGGGTCGAGGTCCAGGTCGCGCCCGACGAGGGTCATCAGCCGCTTGGCGTCATCGCCGTCATAGATCGAGAACGACGACTTGAGGCCCAGCGTCTTGTACTCGGCGCGCAGAATGCGCACGCACATCGAGTGGAACGTGCTGACCCACATGGCCTTGGCCCGCGGGCCGACGAGGTCGGCCACCCGGTGCTTCATCTCGCCGGCGGCCTTGTTGGTGAACGTGATGGCCAGGATCTGGCCCGGCGTCACCTGACGTTCGGCGAGCAGATAGCCGATGCGGTGGGTCAGCACCCGGGTCTTGCCCGAGCCGGCGCCGGCGACGATCAGCAGCGGTGAACCGGCGTGGACGACGGCGGCTCGCTGCTGCGCATTGAGACCCTCGAGCAACGTCTCGGCGTCCAGTCGCGCGCGAACCGGACGCGGCGTAGTCGGCTCGGGCTCGGCGAAACAGGGCGTCCATCTCGGCAGTCATCTCGGCGTTCAGCCTACGTCCGGGCCCTGACACTCGCCTTGCCGATACTCGGCTCGCCGTGCGATCATGTTGGGTATGCGTCAGCACTACGACTTTTTTTACGGGTACCGCAGTCCGGTGCCCGTCGTAGCTGGCTGACTTAGCCACACCGACGCCCCGGGCCCACAGGCTCCCGGGGCGTTTTTCGTGTCCGGGGCCGACAGCGGCCCAAGACGGTCACGATTATCGAGAGGAACCACCATGGAAGCCACGATGAGTTCGCCGGAGACCGACGACTCGACCATTCCCACGCTGCGCCTGCAGATCGATGCGATGGACGAGGCGTTGATCCGGCTGGTCACCGAGCGGGCCCGTCTGTCCAAACGCATCCAGGCCGCCCGCATCAGCGGCGGCGGCACCCGCGTCGAGCTCGGCCGCGAGCGGGTCGTTCTCGACGCCTACCGCACTGCCCTCGGCCCGGACGGCGCGCAGCTGGCCGACGCCCTGCTACGAGTCTGCCGGGGAGCGCGCTAGCTGCGAATCCGGCCCATCTCGACCGCCGGAAGCTGATCTTCACCTACGGTGGTCAGGTGAGTTCCGTTGTCGCGGTGCATGGCGTCCTACCGCCGTACCGTTACGCCCAGGCCGAGCTCACCGCCGCGTTCTCCGCGCTGTGCCTGCCCGATGACCGCACCCGGGCCATCGCGGCCCGCTTCCACGGCAACGCCGGCGTGCAGACCCGCCACCTGGCCTTTCCCCTCGAGCACTACGCCGGCCTGGACACCTTCACCAAGGCCAACGCCGCCTTCGTCAGCGCGGCCGTCGATCTCGGCGCGCAGGCGATCGAAGGGGCGCTGCAGCAGGCCGGTCTGATGGCCGAGGACATCGACCTGATCGTGTCGACCACGGTCACCGGATTGGCCGTCCCGTCCTTGGACGCGCTCCTGGCCGCCCGGCTGGGCCTGCGCCCGGACGTGCACGCGGGTGCCGTTGTTCGGGCTGGGCTGCATGGCCGGCGCGGCCGGGGTCGCCCGCACCCACGATCTGCTGGCCGGCTCGCCCAACGGGGTCGCCGTGCTGGTCTCGGTCGAGCTCTGCTCGCTGACTGTGCAACGCGAAGACCCGAGTGCGGCGAACATGATCGCGTCCGGGTTGTTCGCCGACGGGGCCGCCGCCGTTGTGCTGGTCGGATCGGCGCATCCGCTGGCCGGGAGTGGCCCGCGTGTCGTCGCGACCCGCAGCCACCTCTACCCCGACACCGAGCGCGCCATGGGCTGGGACGTCGGCACCAGTGGCCTGAAGATCGTGCTGGGCGCCGAGGTGCCCGAGTTGGTCGAGACCTACCTGGGCGAGGACGTACGCAACCTGCTCCTCGCACATGACCTCAAGGTCGAGGACGTCGACCGCTGGATCAGCCACCCGGGCGGGCCGAAGGTCATCGAGGCGATCCAGTCCGCGCTGGGTCTGGAGGAGTACGCGCTGGCCCTGACTTGGCGATCGCTGCGCGAGGTCGGCAACATGTCCTCGGCCTCGGTGCTGCACATCCTGCGCGACACGCTGGCCGAACGCCCGTGCGCGCCCGGCCAATGGGGCGTGCTCATGGCGATGGGCCCCGGGTTCGCCGCCGAGTTGGTCCTCTTGCAGTGGTGAGTCAGCTCGCCTACACGGTCCTGGTCGCGTTGGTCGGGCTGGAGCGGCTGGCCGAGCTGGCGGTAGCCAAGCGAAATCTGGCCTGGAGCCGCGAACGAGGCGGTTACGAGATCGGCTTCGGGCACTACCCGTTCATGGTCGTGCTGCACACCGGCCTGCTGGCCGGGTGCCTGGCCGAGGTCTGGATCGCCGACCCCCCGTTCCTGCCCGTCCTCGGCTGGTCCATGTTGGTGCTGCTCATTGCCTCGCAGGCCCTGCGGTGGTGGTGCATCCGCACCCTGGGCCGGCAGTGGAACACCCGCATCGTCGTGGTCCCCGGCCTGCCGCGCGTCACCGGCGGCCCGTACCGCTACTTCTCCCACCCCAACTACGTCGCCGTCGTCGTCGAGGGATTCGCCCTGCCGCTGGTGCACACCGCCTGGATCACGGCGCTGGTCTTCAGCGTCCTCAACGCCGCCCTGCTGACGGTGCGCATCCGCACCGAGAATCACGCCCTGGCCGCGCTTCATGCATGACGTGATCGTCGTCGGCGGCGGCCCGGCCGGGCTGGCCGTCGCCCTCGCCGCGGCCCGGGCCGGGTTGGACGTGGTGGTCTGCGAGCGACGCCCCGGTGTGATCGACAAAGCCTGCGGGGAGGGCTTGATGCCCGGTGCGGTGACCGCCCTGGCCGCCCTCGGCGTCGACCCGCCCGGTCACCCGATCCGTGGCATCACCTATCGGCAGGGCGATCAGGTCGCTCGCGCGGCGTTTCGGCATCGGCCGGGGCGCGGGGTGCGTCGGACCGCACTGCTCGAGTCGCTTCATGCGGCGTTGGACGAACTGGGCGTACCGATCCGGGTGCAGCGCATCACCCGGGTCGAGCAGTACGACGATCGGGTCGTGGCCGACGGGCTCGTCGCTCGGTACCTCGTCGCCGCAGACGGGCTGCATTCTCCGATCCGCGCCCAGCTGGGGCTCAGTGCTCCCACCACTCTGGCCAACCGTTGGGGGCAGCGCCGGCACTTCTTATGCGCGCCGCAGACCGACTTCGTCGAGGTGACCTGGGCCGAGCACTCAGAGGCCTACGTGACGCCGGTCTCCGACGATGTCATCGGCGTGGCCATCCTTTCATCGACTCGGGCCCCGTTCGAGGAGCAGCTGGCCGCCTTCCCCGCGCTGGCCGCCCAGGTGTCGGCCGTCGAGCCGGCCTCCGACGTCCGTGGGGCCGGCCCGTTGCGGCAACGGGTCCGGGCCCGGGTCGCCGGCCGGGTGCTGCTTGCCGGTGATGCGGCCGGCTACATCGACGCGCTGACCGGCGAGGGCATCGCGATCTCGCTGAGTACCGGGGCGGAACTGGTCGCCTGCCTGTTGGACGGGCAACCGCAGCGCTACGAGCAGGCGTGGCTTCGCACATCGCGCTCGTCGCGCCTGATCACGACCGGACTGCTCTGGGCCCGGCGCCGGCCCCGGCTGTCCGGCGTCATCGTGCCGCTCGGCCGCGCACGTCCCGCCGGTGTTCTCACTGGCGGTGAATCAGCTCGCCGGTTAGCGAATCCGCCGCTCATTGGCCCACCGGGTCAGCTGGTGACGGTTGGACAACTGCAGCTTGCGCAGCACATTCGAAGCGTGCGTCTCGACTGTCTTGATAGAGATGAACAGCTCGGCCGCGATCTCCTTGTAGGCATAACCGCGCGCCAGCAGGCGCAGCACTTCGAGCTCGCGCGGCGTCAGTTGATCCAGTTCGGGATCGATCGACGGCATGGTGGGCGAGTCGCGGAAGGCATCAAGCACGAAGCCGGCCAGGCGGGGGCTGAACACCACGTCGCCGCCGGCCACTCGCTCAATCGCGTCGGCGAGCTCCCGGGCGGAGATCGTCTTGGTGACATAACCGCGCGCGCCGGCCCGGATCACCGCGATGACGTCCTCGGCGGCGTCGGAGACGGACAGGGCCAGGAACCGGGTATCGGGTACCTCAGCGCTCACCTGGGCCAGCACGGCCAGGCCACCGCCGTCGGGCATGTGCACGTCGAGCAGCACGACGTCCGGGCGGGTGCTCCGAATCGTCGCCACCGCCTCGCCCACCGAGGCTGCTTCACCGACGATGTCGACGGATTCGCCCAGCTCGGCCCGCACGCCGGCACGGAACATGCTGTGGTCATCGACCAGTACGACCCGGGTGCTCATCGCGGCATCCGCAGGGCGACCTCGGTGCCATCGCCGGGCGCCGACTTGATCGTTGCCGTCCCCCCATGGCGTTCGACCCGCGCGATGATCGAGCCGCGCACACCTTGGCGGTCGTCGTCGATATCGACCGGATCGAAGCCGACGCCCCGGTCCTTGACGAAGGCGGTGACCGCGCCATCCTCGATCTCGGCGTAGAGCGAGATCGTCTGCACGCCGGCGTGCTTGGCCGCGTTCACCATGGCCTCCCGGACCGCCGCGACCAGCGCCGCGAGTTGATCATCGACCGTGGAATCGCCGACCACCACGACCTCGATGGTGACGGCGTAGGCGTCCTCGACCTCGGCCGCCGCCGCGCGCAGTTGCTCGCTGAGCTGCCCGCCCGTGGCCGTCTCGCCGTAGAGCAGCCCGCGCAACTCCCGTTCCTGGCCACGGGCCAGGCGAGTGACCTCGCGGGGCGAGCCGGCGTTGCGCTGGATGAGCGCCAGCGTCTGCAACACCGAGTCGTGCAGGTGGGCGGCCAGCTCGGCTCGTTCCTGGGAACGGATGCGCTCACGCCGCTCGTCGGACAGCGTCGCCACGGTGCGCATCCACCAGGGCCCGGTGATCAACGCGATGCCACCGGCAGTCACCACCATCGCGATGAACCCATCGCGCACGGCGCTGATGTCGGCCCGGGCCAGCACGAGACCGCCGCCCAGGATGACCAGGGCGGCGCCGACGATCAACCGCAGGCGACCCTGGCGTTCGACCGCGCGGGCCTGCAACGAGGTGCGCGAGAGTTGCCACCACCGTTCGCGCTCGATCTCGCCCGACTGCCGCCAGATCAGGGCCGCGCCCAGCAACCCGAGGATCACCGGGACGAAGACCGCGCCCAGCGGGATCGTGTGGACGACGGCGATGAACGCGCCGACGGTGACCAGGCTCGCGACGGTGTACTTGATCGCGAGCTTTCGGCGCGAGGGAGCGGGCGCGTCGGCCGGCTCGGGCAGGACGATCCAGAAGGCGCCGTAGAGCACGAAGCCCAGACCGCCGGCGATGCTGAGCAGGATGAAGACGGACCGGACGATCTTCACCGAAATGCCGACATGCTCGGCGATTCCCCGGCTCACCCCGCCCAGCAGCTGCCGCGAACTGCGGTATAGCACGGGGTGAAGGGCGGCGGTCACGCCTCTATGATCCTTGGACGGCAAGACCCGGCGCATCGGGAGCGTCCCCGACATCGGGGCCCGCCGGCTCAGGGTGCAATCGGGGGCGGACCCGGATCCCTTCCCTCGGCATCTCGGCGAAGGTTGGTGCATGACCACGACTGACTTCTCCACCCCAGCGCCACCACCCCCACCGGCCCCGCGGGCGATCCGGCGCAGCGCCCACGATCGAATGGCGGCTGGCGTCTGCGGAGGGCTGGCCGAGTACTTCGGGCTGGACCCCGTGCTCTTCCGAGTTCTGTTCGCCACCACCGCGTTCTTCGGCGGGGCGGGGGTGATCGCCTACCTCATTGCCTGGGCGGTGATCCCCGAGGCCGGAACGAGCGACGCGCCACTGGATCGATTCGTGCTGACGTTGCGCCGGCGGCATGTCCCGGTCTGGCTCGTCGCGGCGATCGGGACCTTCGTGATCTGGGCGTTGCTGTTCAGCTGGTGGGCGCCGTGGCCGTTCGCCCCGGTGATCATCGCGGTCGTCCTGATCGTGGTCGCGTTCTCGCGGCGCACGCCGCCGGTCGCTTCTCCGGTGGCGGCTCCGGTCGCGGTTCCCGGCGCCCCCGGTGCCTCCGGCGCGATCGCGGTGCTCGACGCGGGAGAGACCGCCCAACTGCCGCCGGTCGGCGCGGCCCCGGACTGGTTGGGCGAGTCGCGGGCCCGCTCGCGCGCCCGCCGCCACCGTGCGGCTCCGGTGCGATGGGCGACCTTGGCCGTATTGGCGGTGGCCATGGCCGCACTCGCCCTGGCTGATGTTGTCGCCGGGATCGTGATCCCGGCCTACCTCTGGACTACGGCGGGCATCCTGCTCGGCGGCCTGATCATCGGTCTGGTGCTACGCCGGACGCCGTGGTCGCTCGCGTGGCTGCTCGTTCCGGTGCTGGTGGTGCTGATCGCCCTCGGCGGCACTCGCGCCAGCCTCAGCGATGGCAGCGGCCGTCAGATCTGGGTACCGTCCTCGGCCGCGGACCTGCAACGCACCTATCGGCTGGCCTTCGGCGAGGGGGTGCTCGATCTGAGCAACGTCAGCCTCTCCGACCCCGCGCACACCTCGATCACCATGGCCGCCGGCCATGTCCGCATCCTGGTGCCAGCGGGCCTGAATGTGCAGGTGCACGCTGACGTGCGGTTCGGCCAGATCGAAGTCGACGGCACGACGAGCGTGCGACGAGGCGGCGGTGCCGCGGCGGGATACGGACTGGATCTGGCCGTGCCCAGCCCGGCCGCCACGGGCGCACCCCTGACGGTGACAGTCCACCTGGCCAACGGAAACGTCAGCGTCGAACATCTGCACTGACCTCGCGCACCGGTATACCGTCGAATCTTTACGGGCCGATCGCTTTCTGGTTTCCGTTTGTTATATTTGACCAAGTAAAAACGGTGCTAGGAAATTATGGTAGCACCCACGGTGGGTGACGGTCCTGGTGACCGACGGGGCGGGCCTTCGGGCTTGGGTGAGGAGCGACGGAGATGGCCGCACGCGGCTCCGAAGCGCTCCTGCGCCGGCCCGCGGGCGACCAAGCGGCCCGACCGGATCCAACTCCGGTGCCGAGCCCCGTGCGCCTGGAGCAGAAGGTCTCGCCCACCGACCCGCTGTTTGCGTTCACCTCCGACCTCGCCGCCATCCGCCACGATTCGATCTGGCGCTTCGGCAAAGTCGTCGCGACCAAGCCGCGGGAACTGAGCCGGGCCCTGGCGCGCATTCGCCGTCTGCCCCGCGCCACCATTGCGGTGAACTCCAGCTCGGCCAATCGCGAACTCACCGAATTGCTGCGTAAGGGCATCGGACCCTGGCACCACCGCGCCTACGCCGTGGCCCTCCTCGAGATCCCACACAACCCGCACACGTACAGCAGCGGCCGGTCCCGACAGGCGTTGCGAACAAACAGTGCCAAGGCGCGGGCCAGCGGAGTTCGCTGTGTCACGGTGACCGGCCAGGACGAGATCGAGGCCCGCTTCGGGCAGATCATCGTGGACGACTGGGGCATCGACCCGGAGTCGAGCACCTACCGCTCCTGGCTGAAGAACGTCAGGGACGTCCCGCACGCGCTCTACATCACGGCTAACGCCGCCGACGATCGCGTGCTCGTCTTCTGTAAGTTGATCATCGATGGGAACTACGCACGGTTGCACACGTTCGTCCATAATCGCAACGATGAGGCCGCGAGCCCAGCCCGCTTCCTGCTTATGGACTACCTGGTCGAGATCCTGGCCGCCCGGGGCGTGACCCGGTTGTTCGTCGACACGCTGGTCGCGCTTCCCAACGGGCTGCGCTACTTCCAGCACCTGGTCGGCTATCGGGCCGTCAACGTGACCCTCAGCCGCCACCATTAGACGGCACCCACTGGCCGGGACGAAAGCATTGACCTGCGCGATGGCCCGCGTTACTTTTTGTGAACCTGGAGTGTCATATCCGACGCTGCAGTGTTACGCATGTCTGCTACGAGCGGACTCGTCCAACGTCTGGGGGCCCTAGTGGCTAAAGAATTTATCGTCTCCGGTGACAGTCACACCAACGAACCGCCCATGCTGTTCAAGGAGCGACTGCCGATCAACATGCGCGAGGACGCGCATTGGGAAGAGGAGACCATCCTCGAGGAGCCTCTGGTCCCCGGTGGGCACACCGTGTTCCGCACCGCACACACGCCCGGCTACGAGGGTTGGACGGTCTCGCGCTTCCGGCAGTTCCCCGGCCCGACACCGGACGGCTACGCGACGAGCGTCCTGCGCGACCTCGACCGTGACGGCGTGGACGCGACGGTGTTCTTCCCCAACTGGTCGATGTTCGCGACGTTCACCGACAACCATGAGCGCTCGATGGCCCACGCGAAGGTCTACAACGACTGGATCCTGGAGGAGTACGGGCCGTACTCGAACCGGATCGTTCCGGCCGCCTCGATCCCCACCACTGATGGGCGCGACGCCGCCAAGGAGATCGAGCGGGTCGCCAACAACGGTCTGCGCGCGCTGATCCTGCCCGAGCACCCGCAGCCCTACCCGTACTGGCACGAGGCCTACGAGCCGATCTGGCAGGCGGCGGCGGCCAACGGGTTGCCGATCTTCTTCCACGTCGCATCGGGTGGGGTCAACGAGGCCGAGGGCACGTCGATCACCGGCGACAACGTCAAGGGCGTCATGGCCGCGATGACGATGGGCAAGCAGGCCGAGCTGAGTGGCGCGATGCTGGCCGGCCGCACGATGGGTGGCGGCAACACCGGTGCCCTGAGCCCGATGCGCATCATCGCCGACCTGATCAGCGCGGGGGTGTGCGAGCGGTACCCCGAGCTGATGTTCAACATGATCGAGTTCAACGCCGGCTGGCTGGCCAACTACATGGGCATGATGGACAAGTCCTGGCGCATCGGCACCGGCATGGACCCGCACTGGTGGATCGGGTTCTGGGACGGAAAGGGCGACCTGCACGACGAGAAGATGATGGGCCGGATCTTCAAGATCAACGAGCGTTGGCCGCACCCGCTCAAGCCGAGCGAGTACGTCAAGCGCAACATCCGGGTCCAGTTCGCCGATGACCCCGTGGCCGTGCAGTCGCGCCACATCACCGGCGTCGAGACCATCTACTGGGGCAGTGACTACCCGCACGCCGAGGGCACGTTCCTGGGCAGCCAGGCCGTCATCGACGAGCAGTTCGCCGGCGTCCCGGACGACGACAAGGCCAAGATGCTCGGCCTGAACCTGGCCAAGATCCTCGGCATCGACGCGTCCAAGAAGCTCGCTCCCGTCGACCCGCCGCGGCTGGAGCCGATCCCGGTCCTCGTCTGACGCTTCACGCACGCCCAACCTGGGGAGAGTTGTGGTCGGTATCCGATCACAACTCTCCCCAGGCCTTTCTAACTGACGACGCGCCCGCCGTTGACGCCGAGCGTCTGCCCGGTGACGTAGCCCGTGGCCTCATCGCAGAGCCAGGCGCAGGCGTTGGCGATGTCCTCGGGCCGGCCGACCCGCCGCACCGGCAGCATCTGCTCCAGCCGGGCGACCGATTCCTTGGAGATGTTGGCCTCGGACATGATCGTGCCCAGCACCGAGCCGGGCGGGATGTTGTTGACCGTGATGCCGAGCGGACCGAGCTCCTGCGCCATCGTGCGGGTCAGCGTGATCACCGCGCCCTTGGACGAGGAGTACACCGCCTGCGTGGCCGTACCGGTCTGGGCACTCGAGGAGGCGATGTTCACGACGCGCCCCCAGCCGGCCGCCGTCATGTCCGGCAGTACCTCCTGGGTCACGATGATCGGCCCGAGCACGTTGACGCGGTAGACGAAATGGAACAGCTTCTCGGTGACCTCCGCGAACGGCGTGAACTCGACGACGCCGGCGTTGTTGACCGCGATCGTGATCGCCCCGAAGGTGTCGCGCAGCTGCGCCAGCGCGCTGTCCACCTGGGCCCGGTTCGAAACGTCCGCGGCCAGGGCAACCGCCCGCCCACCGGCGACCGTGATGGCCTGCACCGTACCGGCACAACGCTCGGCGTCGAGGTCGAGCACACCGATCGCGACGTCATCAGCGGCGAGCCGGCGGGCGCAGGCAGCACCGATGCCGGCCGCCGCCCCGGTAACGACCGCTACCTTGTCAGCCGGCATCGGGGAATCCCTCCAGTCCGGGGTCGAGTTCCAGGCCGAACGTGTTGGTCGCCGTGCACAGCAGGTCGTACGCGCCGACGGTGAACACCAGGTCCATCAACTGCCGACGGTCGAACTGTTCGGCCAGCTCGGTCCACAACACGTCTTCGATATAGCGCTCCTGCCCGAGCTGATCCACCGCGCGCAGCACGGCGGCATCCTCGGCGCCCCAGATCGGATCGCCGGCACCGGTCGAGATCGCAGAAATCTCGGCGTCGCTCACGCCCACCGCCTTGGCCGTCTTCACGTGCTGGGCCCACTCGTACTCCGCGCCGCGCAGCCAAGAGATGCGGATGATCAACAACTCCCGGACCCGATCCGAGAGCGTCGAGCGGAACAGGTGGTTGTTGAACAGCATCCAGCCCTTGGCCAGCTCCGGATGCCAGGAGAAGATCCCCATGACGTTCGAGCTGCGCCGTGGCGCATCGGCCGGGCGATCCTCGGGCGGCGGGACCGAGGCCGCGGCCGGCCGCAGGACGGCGAGGGCCTCGAAGACCTCCGGTCCCCAGTCGGCCGACGGCTGGGCCGGGATACGCGGTTGGGTCACGGGCAACCTCCAGGACGCGGGAGATGGCTTAGTGGGTCGTGCCGTCCCAGAAGGCCGACAGCGAGTCGATCTCGAACGGCCGGGTGTAGGAGAGGTCGGTCTCGTCCCACGTGCCCTTGGGGAAGGTCAGGCTGATGGGGCTGTCCAGCCAGTGCGAGGGGCCGGACATGACGACCTCGATGACCGAGCGGCGCACGACGATCCGCCATTCGCCGTTGCGCTTCTCGAGGCGGTCGATGTAGCGGCCGGTCATGAGCTGCGCGGTGTTCTCCTGGTGGCGGGACTGGAAGATGCCCATCACGTAGCTCTCGCAGTGGGCGGTGTCGCCGTCGATCTCGCAGGTGTGCGTCGTCAGGTTGTGCAGGTGGGCCGTGAAGCCCATCGCGTGGGTCTCGTTGGCCCACTCGCCGTACTGCTTGCCGGGCGTGATCCACTGGCCGTGCTCGTCGACCCCGTCCTCCCAGAAGCAGTCGTTCTGCAGCGCGGCATCGTGGCGGTCATGGCCGCGTGACTGCTGGTTGATGATGTCGAGAATGGCCTGCCGATCCTTGAGGTACTGCACGTCCTTGATCAGCTGCTGAAGCTGCTCGTCCGTCGTAGTGGCGGTCATCGCTGGGGCCTTCCTTGGTAGTTGGCGGGTTCGACGTGCATCAGGTCGCGAAATGACGGGGGCTGCCGGCCGTCGACGTCGGTGATTCCGTATTCCAGGGCCGCCTCGGCCCCGATGATGGTGCGGCCGTTGAGCCGGGAAACGTCGGGGTCATCGGCCAGCGCG
Organism: uncultured Actinomycetes bacterium; assembly: GCA_963828015.1. Taxonomy (GTDB): domain Bacteria; phylum Actinomycetota; class Actinomycetes; order Mycobacteriales; family Jatrophihabitantaceae; genus CAVPUA01. The sequence goes on along the minus strand of CAWHCD010000004.1, from coordinate 929,315 downwards.
GCGATGATGTGTCCGGTGAACTCGGGGGATTCCCCGATGTCGGCCAGGAAGGCCAGCTCGGGACCACCGTTCTCCATGATCTCGAGCAGGCGCTGCGTGAGCACCGCCCCCATCCAGATCGAGACGACCGCGACGCCGAACGGCGCGAAGTCCACGCCCATGTCGGCGGCGAACTTGTCCAGGCTCGCCTTGTGCGCGCCGTAGGCCGCGCCGTACTGGTAGTGGACCGCCCCCGGTGCCGAGGTGAACGCCACCAGGCCACCGTCGCCCTCGATCAACAGTGGCGCGGCGTAGTAGCTCGCGACCAGGCTGCTGCGAATGCCCACCTCGATCAGGTCGGTGCTGGCCCAGAGCGGCTTGTCCCAGAAGGGCACCTCGGCCTGCAGTTCGTCGCGGACCTGCGCCGCGTTGTTGACGAGGATGTCGAGGCGCCCCGACTCGGCCCGCACCTGCTCGAACAACGTCTGCACCTCGTCGTCGTTGCGGTGGTCGACGCGCACTGCGATGCCGCGCCCACCGGCGGCGTTGATCGCCCCGACGGTTTCGTGGATGGTGCCACCCAGCGTCGCCTCGCCCGCCTTCTGCGTGCGCCCGGTGACGTACACGGTGTAGCCGTGCTGCCCAAGGGCAATCGCGATTCCGCGCCCAGCCCCCCGGCTGCCGCCAGTAACCACGGCGACGCGTGCTTCATTGCTGACCGTCATCGATTCCCCTTCTGGATTGGCGTTCCATCGGGGCTGATCGCCCTGCGTTGCGAGAGCATACGATCGTATAGCAGACTTAGGCAATGGCCGGGGAGAAGAAGTCCACGAAGGCACCGGCGCCGCGCCGCGTCGGCGCGGAGACGTCGGCCACCCGTCATGGCCTGCTCGATGCCGCCGAGCTCCTGATGATCGAGGACGGCTATGCGGCGGTGACCTACCGCGCTGTGGCCACCCGAGCCGGGGTGACACCGGCCCTGGTCCAGTACTACTTCCCGACCCTGGACGACCTACTGCTCGCGATGATCCGTCGGCGTATCGACGGTCACGTAGATCGTCTGGTCGCCACGCTCGCCGAGCGCAGCAGCGAACCTCTGCGGGTGATCTGGGAGTTCAGCCAGGAGGAAGCCGTCGCCGCGGTCATGGTTCAGTTCACGGCGCTCGCCTATCACCGCAAATCGATTCAGGCCGAGATAGCCAAGGTCACCGAACGGGTGCGGCGGGTCCAGATCGATGCCATCCGCGAAACTCCGGCCTTCCTGCGGTACTCCAAGGGCGAACTCTCCCAGCCCGCGCTGGTCTTCCTGCTCGCCGGGATCCCCAAGCTGCTCAGCTTCGAGACCCGACTCGGTGTGACCGCCGAGCACGCCGAGATACGTCAAGCGTTCGAAGACTGGCTCGATGCCGTTGAACCACGATCGGCACCCGTCATGCAGCAGTCCGCCGTCGCGCGCGGGTAGTCAGTCGGTCGTCACGTGGTTGGCGTCTGGTCCGGGCGAGCGACGTAACCACGAACGGACTCGTTGACGTAGGCCAGCAGCTCGGGTTGCATCCGGTACAACTTGCGCCGGTCATACCATCGGGTCACCGCCACCCCGACGATGAGCCAGAAGAGCAGTCCGATGGTGGTCATGATGAATCCCCGCGTGAGCCCGGCCGCTCCGGTGGCGTCGAAGTAGAGAATCGAGCGGACGCCGTCAAGAATCTGCCGCAGCGGCTCGAAGTAGGCCGAGAATCGCAGGGCCGGGGGTAACGCCTGCAAGGGCATGGTCCCCCCGCTGGAGGCCAGGGCCAGATAGATGAAGACGAGCATGGCGACGACCTGTCCGAGCGCGCCCAACGCGGCGAAGAGCACCAAGGTGCCGATCGCTACCGTAAGGCCCGCGAACACGGTGAACACCCAGAGCACCGGGATGTTGGGCGCGCTCATGTGCAGGATGCCGATCGAGACCACGAGCATAACGCTGACCAACACCGGAAGCACACCAAGGGCGATGAGCCACTTCGACAGCAAGGTCTGCCAGCGACTGATGTGCACCGGGGGGCGTTGCTGCCATTTGGGACCGACCTCGTTGGTGGCATAACCCAGCGCGGAGTCGACGGTGGAGTTCACCAGCACGGCGCCGAGAAAGCCGCACATGATCGTCAGCAGCGAGATGTAGAAGGCGCTCAGGCCCAGGGCTGAATGTGAGGGCAGCGGCCGGAACGGGACGGTGGTCACGGCCACCGGATTGGATCGGTAGGCGTTGGCCGCCCCCGTCGAGCTGCCGCCTGGCGACACCGCGTCGGCCTGCGCGGTGAGCTGTTGGCCGATGGCGGTAGAGATGGCCGTGAGTGCCGGCTGCGCGACATTCGTGGCCAGGCTGACTCCGACACTGCCGGAGCGCACGTTCGTCGACAGTTGGATCCGCGGGATGGTGGCCGTCGACGCGGGCGGGGCGAGTCCGTACAACCTCAGCAATGACGCGGTGAAATCGGTCGGGATGACGATGGTCAGATAGGCGTCGTTCTTGTTCATCTGTTTCTTGGCCTGGTCCAGCGACATCGTCTTCAGCGACAGCCGACTCGTCACCGCCGAGGAATGCTCCAGCCCGGACACGACCTGATCACCGAGCTGGACCGATGAGCCGCCGGCGGTAGCACCGACGTCCTCGTTGACGACGAGCACCGGCAGGCCGCTGAGATGACCGAGCGGGTTGACCACCGATCCGATGTAGATCAACGTGATCAGGAAGATGAGCAGCGACGTGATGATGAGCGGAGAGATCCACACCGCCCGCACCCGCAACAGCTGGGCTGCCCGCATCGGTGGCGGCCCGTTCGGACCATCAGCGGGGCTGATCTCCTGGGCCACCTCCGAACCCTATCGGCCCCGTCGCGGCCCGAACAGGCCGAGCATCAAACCTGGCCGCTCTGACAGCTGGCCGCTCTGACAGCAGGTGCTGTCCGCGGCCTCACCGGCAAACGTGGGTGAATCAGCGAGGACGGTGTAGATCTCCCAGCGTTCACCGCTCGGGGCAGGCTCGACCCAGAACTTGTCCTGCTTGGCGTAGCAGCAGGTGCTCCCCCGTTCATCGATCGAGGTAAGGCCGGATCGGGCGAGGCGGTCCTGCTCGGCATCGACCGTGTCGCTGTCGGCGACCTCGATGCCGAGGTGGTTGAGGCGGCCGCCCTGTCCCGGGTTCTCCATCAGGACCAACTTCAGCGGTGGTTCGGCGACGGCGAAGTTGGCGTAGCCGGGTTTGATCTTGGCGGGCTTGGTGTTGAACAGCCTGCTGTAAAAGGCAATTGCCTCGTCCAGGTTGTCGACATTGAGCGCGAGCTGCACGCGGGACATCAATACCTCCGCCAAGACTTCGACGAACATCTATATTTTGTCGCTCACCAGGTTGCACCACATATCGATGTCTGTCAATATTGACGCATGTCGAAGTCATTGACCGTGCTGAGCCCGGTCGACACCGTCGCCTGCTGCTCGCCGCTCTCCCGTGAGCCGCTTTCCCAAGCTCAAGCCGAACAGATCGCGCCGTTGCTGAAGGCGTTGGCCGATCCCGTGAGGTTGCGGTTGATGTCGCTCGTCGCCTCCCATGTGGACGGCGAAGCGTGCATCTGCGACCTCAACCCGGCCTTCGACCTCTCGCAGCCGACGATCAGCCACCATCTGAAGGTATTGCACGAGGCGGGACTGCTCGACCGCGAGAAGCGCGGAGTCTGGGTGTACTACCGGGCCCGGACCGAGGCGCTGGCCAACCTGGGCGCGCTGATCGGTAGTCCCACGGCGTGACGAACCTGGCTCGCCGGGCCTTGGCCGAGTTCGTCGGGACGGCGTTCCTCGTCGCCGCCGTCATCGGCTCCGGCATCGCGGCCGTGCGCTTGTCCCCGCACGACGCCGGGCTGCAGCTGTTGGTGAACAGCATCGTCACCGGCGCGGCCCTGGTGGCACTCATCCTGGCGCTGCGCCCTGTGTCGGCCGCATTCAATCCGATCGTGACGCTGGTCGAGCGTGCGCTGGGCGCGGTGTCGAGCCGCGACGCCACGGTGCTGATCCTGGCCCAGCTCACCGGCGGCGGCATCGGAGCAGTACTGGCGAACCTGATGTTCAACCTGCCGGCCGTGAGCGTGTCCACCGATCACCGCGACGGCAGCGGCGTCCTGGTCGGCGAGGTCGTGGCCACGCTTGGGCTGATCGTGGTCATCTTCGGCACGTTGCGGTCCGGTCGGGCCGACCGAGTCGCGTTCGCCGTCGGCGGCTACCTGCTGGCCGCGTATTGGTTCACCAGTTCCACCTCGTTCGCCAACCCCGCCGTGACCATCGCCCGCATGTTGTCCAACACCTTCGCGGGCATCGCACCCGCCTCAGTCGGGCCATTCGTCCTCATGCAGCTGCTCGGCGGCCTGCTCGGGTACGGCCTGATCCGAGCCCTGTATCAACGAGCGGCACTACCGTGACGAACCGCCCCACCGTCCTGTTCGTCTGCGTTCACAACGCCGGCCGCTCCCAGATGGCGGCCGGCTGGCTCAAGGCGCTCGCCGACGGGCGGATCGAGATCTGGTCCGCCGGATCCGCGCCCGCCGCCGAGATCAACCCGATCGCCGTCGAGGTGATGCGTGAGGTCGGCATCGACATCAGCACCGAGACGCCCACGTTCCTCACTACTGACTCCGTCTTCGGTGCCGACGTCGTCATCACCATGGGCTGCGGCGACGCGTGCCCCATCTTCCCGGGCAAGCGCTACGAAGACTGGGAGCTCACCGATCCGGCCGGCCAGCCGATCGCGGTCGTCCGGCAGGTCCGCGACGAGATCAAGACGCGCGTTCAGACCCTCGTCGGCGAGCTGCTCACCACCAGCTAGCCGCAGCTCGAGCCGCACTTCGATAGCGTCTCGACCATGCCTACCGCGGTCCGCATCGGCCTCTTGTTCCTTCTCGCCGGCGCGGCCGAGATCGGCGGCTGCTGGTTGGTCTGGCAGGCCGTGCGCGAATCACGTCCGTGGTGGTTCGCCATCGGCGGCGTGGTCCTGCTCGGCGCGTACGGTTTCGTCGCCACCGCCCAACCGGACGCGCACTTCGGCCGGGTGCTGGCGGCCTATGGCGGTGTCTTTGTCGCCGGCAGCCTGCTCTGGGGGGTGGTGGCCGACGGATTCCGACCAACCCGCTACGACCTGATCGGCGCCCTGATCTGCCTGGTCGGGGTCGGCGTGATCATGGCCGCGCCGCGCACCTAGGCGCCAGGGTCGCTAGGCGATTGCCCTCCGGGGATTCGGCTTCGCGCCTTGCCAACGGTCCGGCGCACGGCGCGCACCGCGTCGCGCTTGGCCTCGATCACCCGCTTCTCGCGCGCTGACACGACGTATTCGCTATCAACGAAAACCGACTTGCGTGCCTTGAGGCCGGACAGCGGCAGTGGGACCTGGTCGGCGTCGGCGAGTATCCGATCGACACCGTCGGCGAAGGGGCGCTCCGGCACGCTGTCGATGCCCAGATATTCCAGGCGCACGTAGAACTCGATCGCGTCGACCTCCGTCGGCACAAAGGTCACCATGCGAAACGGCAGGATGCCGAGACCGTAGGCCTCGGCGAACACCTCGGCGAAGGATGCCGGCGTAAAGGTGTGGCAATGCACGTCTTGAAAGGCGCGCGACTGATGAATGGCCACGCACGCGGCCAGGGCTTCTTCCCGGAGATTTCCCGGCCGCACCTGGCCGGCGTAGTCAGCCCGTCCAGCCCATATCTCGCTGGCCACGACCGGGATGGCGCGGGTGTGAAAGTCATACACCTGCGCACAGCCGGGCAGGGTGACCTCGCGAACATAGGCGTCGATAAGGTCACTGGCTTCGGTCAGGCGCCGGTTGTAGTCGAACGTGACTCGCTTGTCGGGCACGACCAAGCACACGACTGCACCGGGTTCGAGCACGGTCGCAATGTTGCGCAGCCACCCAATGGGATTGGGAATGTGCTCGATCACATGCGATGCGACCACACAATCGAAAACCGATCCCGGCGCCGCGCCAGACAGCGGCGAGGTGCCGTCCCACACGATATCGACGTCGAGAATCTGGTGCACGTTGGGATCGTTGGAGTACTTCGACCGCAGATCGTCGGCCGAGGCATGATCGACGTATCGCACCTCGTAGTCCGGGCGCCGAAAGATTGGGCGATCCAGCGGACCGATCTCGAGAACTCGCGAGACGCCAGGCACGAGCCCTTCGCTGAAGACCGCGACACGAGCCGTGGCAACGCGTGATTCCGCGGGCGTCGGCGCAGGTGCGGAATCTGGCAACTCGGTGCCCGCTGGGGAAGCCACGGTCGGGATGCTACCTGCTCCGCCAGGCAAGAGCGCAGTTCGCCGACGGGGGCGAGCGAGTGGTGCCGGGTGGTCTACTCCCACTCGATCGTGCCGGGGGGCTTGCTCGTCACGTCGAGCACCACCCGGTTGATCTCGCGTACCTCATTGGTGATCCGCGTCGAGATGCGCTCGAGCACGTCGTAGGGAACACGGGTCCAGTCGGCGGTCATCGCGTCCTCGCTCGAGACCGGCCGAAGGACGACCGGGTGGCCGTAGGTGCGCCCGTCGCCCTGGACGCCGACCGAGCGGACATCGCCGAGCAACACCACCGGGCACTGCCAGATCTCGCGGTCCAGGCCGGCGGCGGACAGTTCGGCCCGGGCGATCGAATCGGCCCGGCGCAGGATCTCCAGCCGCGAAGCGGTGACCTCGCCGACGATGCGGATGCCCAGTCCGGGACCAGGAAACGGTTGGCGCCAGACGATCTCGGGTGGCAATCCGAGCTGCTCGCCGACCCGGCGCACCTCGTCCTTGAACAGCGCACGCAACGGCTCGACCAGCGCGAACTCGAGGTCATCGGGCAGCCCACCGACGTTGTGGTGGCTCTTGATGTTGGCGGTCCCGGTGCCGCCGCCGGACTCGACCACGTCCGGGTACAGCGTGCCCTGCACGAGGAAGTCGACCGCCTCGCCGTGCGCACCGGCCTCGGCGATCACCTCGCGGGCCGCGACCTCGAACACGCGGATGAACTCGCGTCCGATGATCTTGCGCTTCTCTTCCGGATCGGTGACGCCGGCCAGCTCGCGCAGGAACTGATCGGCCGCGTCGACGACCTTGAGCCGTACGCCCGTCGCGGCCACGAAGTCACGCTCGACCTGCTCGGCCTCGCCCTCGCGCATCAGTCCGTGGTCGACGAATACACAGGTGAGCTGATCACCGACCGCCCGTTGCACGAGCGCGGCGGCGACGGCGGAGTCCACTCCGCCGGAGAGCCCGCAGATGACCCGCTTGTCGCCGACCTGTGCGCGGATGGCCGCGAGCTGGTCGTCGATGATGTTGGCCTCGGTCCACGACGGCGCCAGCCCGGCGATCTCGTAGAGGAACTGCTCGAGGATGCGCTGACCATGAGCGGTGTGCAGCACCTCGGGATGGAACTGGACGCCGGCCAGCCGGCGGTCCGGGTCCTCGAACGCGGCCACCGGGGCCCCGAGCGAGGAGGCCAGCACCGTGAAGCCGGGCGGCGGCGTCGTGACGCCGTCACCGTGACTCATCCAGACCTGCTGGTCGGCGGGGAGGTCGGCGAGCAGGGTGCCGGGGGCGGACACGGTGAGCGCCGTCCGGCCGAACTCCGAACCGCCCGTGTGCGCGACCTCGCCGCCCAGGGCCTGGGTCATCGCCTGGAAGCCGTAGCAGATCCCGAAGACGGGAATTCCCGCCGCGAACAGCGCCGGATCGGTTCGAGGGGCATCGGTGGCGTACACGCTCGCCGGGCCGCCGGACAGGATGATCGCCCGCGGTGCGCGCGCGATCAGCTCGGCGACCGAGGTCGTGTGGGGCACGATCTCGGAATAGACGTGGGCCTCGCGGACCCGGCGGGCGATCAGCTGGGCGTACTGGGCCCCGTAGTCGACGACCAGGACCAGATCGGGCTGCATGCCGCGAAGTCTACGGAGCCGAGTGGCGCCCGTTGCGGCTCGGCCATGGATAGAGCAGGTGGGTCAGTTCCTCGCTCAGCGACCAGAGACTCGCGGCCAGCTCCCGGTCGTCGGCCAGCGGCGAGCGGCGGGCGGCGCCGACCGGACCGCGACTCTGCCCCAGCCACTGCGGACCGGTGTAGGAACCGGGCGGGGCGGCCGAGGCCGCGAGCAGGCTGGCGCGGGCGGCCACGCTGGGCCGCTGGGTGAGCGCGGTCATCACGACCGGAGCGATCACCCGCACTGCCGGGTTGGCGCCCATCCCGTCCTTGGAGCGCACCAGCCGGGTAGAGGTGACGCCGGGGTGGGCGGCGGTCGAGACCAGCGTGGTCCCGGCCGCCTCGGCTCGTCGCTGCAGCTCCAGCGCAAAGATCAGGTTGGCCAGCTTCGAGTCGGAGTAGGCCTGCTGGGCGTTGTAGGCCCCGGCGTTGGCGTCCAGCACGCTCACCTGGCCGTTGAAGTGCGAGATGGAGGAGACCGTGACGACCCGGGGTTCGGGCGACTCGAGCAGGGCGGGCAGCAACAGCCCGGTCAGGACGTAGTGACCGAGGTGGTTGGTGCCGAACTGCAGCTCGAAGCCGTCCTTGGTCAGCCGGCGCTTGGGCGGGGCCATCACCCCGGCGTTGTTGACCAGCAGGTCCAGCGGTCCCGTCCAGGCGTCGGCGAAGGCCCGGATCGAGCTCATGTCGGCCAGGTCGAGCAGCCCGACCTCGAGCTGGGCGTCCGGCAGCTTGGCCTGGATTCGGGCCCGCGCCTGCTGCCCCCGAACCAGATCGCGGCAGGCCAGGGTGACCGACATCCCGTGGGCGGCGAGCTCGCGCGCGGTGTGAAATCCGATGCCGGAGTTGGCGCCCGTGACCACGGCAGAGCGTCCCGTGAGGTCGGGCAGTCGCCCCGCGGTCCACCCCATGATCACAAACTTACGCAGAGCTGCGTTTTAGCGGTGTTTGACGCACCGGGAACATCATCGACCGTTGTGCAGAATCAGCTCGGCCCGCTGGAACTCCTTGACCGAGGAATAACCGCATTTGGCCATCGCCCGGCGCACCGAGCCGAACAGGTTGGTCTCGCCGGTGGCGTCGTGCGCCGGGCCGATCAGCACCTGTTCCAGCGTCAGCTCGCGGTCGTCGACGTCGAACTCGACCACCGCCGAACGCGGAACCCGGGGATGAGAGGCGGTCGCGTCCCAGTAGCGCCGCTCGCCGGGGGTGTCGACCGCGGCGGCCAGGGCCTCGCCCAGCATCACCGCGTCGGCCCCGCAGGCGAGGGCCTTGGCAATGTCCCCGCCGCTGGACAGCTCGCCGTAGGCGATCAGGTGCACGTACCGCCCACCGGTCTCGTCGAGGTACTCCCGGCGGGCCGCCGCGGCGTCGATGATCGCCGTGGCCATCGGCACGTCGATCCCCAAGGCCAGGTGGGTGGTGGAGCCCAGGTGGGCGCCGTAACCGACGATCACCCCGGCGGCGCCGGTGCGCATCAGGTGCAGAGCGGTCTGGTAGTCGGCACATCCACCGACGATCACCGGCACCTCGAGATCGGAGATGAACGTCTTGAGGTTGAGCCCGGGTACATCGGCCTTGACGACGTGCTCGGCCGAGATCACCGTGCCCTGGATGACCAGGATGTCGACGCCGGCACTGACCACCGCCGAGGCCAGCTCGAGCGTGTGCTGCGGTGACAGGCGCACCGCGACCGGGCCGCCGGACTCGCGCAGTTCGCTGACCCGGCGCGCCAACAGCTCGGGCGACACCGGCCGCGAATAGGCCGCCTGGAGGTCGGCCGTCTCACTGCCCAGCTGGGCCAGGACCTCGTCGGCGTTCTCATAGCGCGACCACAGGCCCTCGCCGTCGAGCACGGCCAGGCCACCGATCCGGTTGATCTCGGCCGCCGAGGACGGTGACACCACCGCATCCGACGGCGCGGCGATCATCGGCAGGTCGAAGGAGTGGGCGTCGATCTGCCAGTTGGTCGAGACCACCTTCGAACCACGCGTGCGGCGCGTGGGCACCAGCGCGATCTCGTCGAGGTGATAGCTGCGACGGGCGCTGCGGTTGCGCCCGATCTCCACGGTGTCTGGCATGGGTCAGAGTCTGCCGTACGGCCGAGCGCCTGCGGTCAGTGCGCCGAGTAGTTGGGCGACTCGACCGTCATCTGAATATCGTGCGGGTGCGATTCCTTCAGCCCGGCCGCGGTGATCCGGGTGAACTGGCCCCGCTGCTGCAGCTCGGGGATCGTGTGGGCCCCGACGTAGAACATCGACTGGTGCAGTCCGCCAATGAGCTGATGGGCGACCGCCGACAGCGGTCCGCGATAAGGCACCTGACCCTCGATGCCCTCGGGGACGATGTTCTCATCGCTGTCGACGTCGGCCTGGAAGTAGCGGTCCTTCGAGTACGAGACCCGACCCCGGGAGGCCATCGCGCCGAGTGAGCCCATGCCCCGATAGCGCTTGAACTGCTTGCCGTTGACGAACACCAGCTCACCCGGTGACTCGTCACAACCGGCCAGCAACGAGCCCAGCATCACGGTGTCGGCCCCGGCGACCAGAGCCTTGGCGATATCGCCGGAGTACTGCAGCCCGCCGTCGCCGATCACCGGCACGCCGGCCGGTTGCGCCGCCTGGGCCGCCTCGTAGATCGCGGTGATCTGGGGCACGCCCACTCCGGCGACGACCCGCGTGGTGCAGATCGAACCGGGACCGACCCCGACCTTCACCGCGTCGGCACCGGCGTCGATGAGGGCCTGCGACCCGGACCGGGTGGCCACGTTGCCGGCGATGATCTGGACGTGGCGGATGGCCGGATCGGACTTGAGCCGCCGGATCATGTCGAGCATCAACCGGGCCTGACCGTTGGCGGTGTCGGGCACCAACAGGTCCACGCCGGCTTCGACCAGGGCTCCCGCGCGTTCCCAGGCGTCGCCGTAGAAGCCGATCGCGGCGGCGACGCGCAGGCGGCCGTCGCCGTCCTTGGTCGCCGTCGGGTGCTGCTCGGTCTTGACGAAGTCCTTGACCGTGATCAGGCCGGCCAGCCGGCCGTTGCCGTCGATCAGGGGCAGCTTCTCGACCTTGTGCTTGGCCAGCAGTGAGGCCGCGTCGGCCTTGGAGATGCCGACCGGCGCGGTGACCAGGGGCATCGGGGTCATCAGTTCGCGCACGGTGCGGGTGGCGAACTGATCCCGCGGCACGAAGAGCAGGTCGCGATTGGTGATGATCCCCAGCAGGATGCGGTCGGCGGAAATGACCGGTAGCCCCGAGACGCGGTAGCGCGCGCACAGGTCGTCGAGTTCGGCCAGGGTCGCGTCCGGGCCGACGGTGACCGGGTCGGAGACCATGCCCGACTCGGAGCGCTTGACGAGGTCGACCTGGTGGGCCTGTTCGTCGATCGACAGGTTGCGGTGCAGCACCCCGATACCGCCCTGGCGGGCCATCGCGATCGCCATCCGGGCCTCGGTGACGGTGTCCATCGCGGCCGAGATCAGCGGGACGGCGACGGTGATCTCGCGGGTCAGCCGGGCGGTGGTGTCGACCTCGGAGGGGATGACATCGGTCTCGTTCGGGAGCAGCAGGACGTCGTCGAAGGTGAGGCCGAGGGCGGCGAACTTGGGGGGCAGTTCCGCGTCGTGCATGGTGGCGACCACATCTCCCCTGGGCGATCCTGGCTGGAATCTCGCTGGTCTCTCATGGTACGTCGCGGGCGAATGTCAGGGTCGGTTCGGGGGAAAACCGTATGGTCGCGGGCCGGTCGCCCGGCCAGGCTTGCGCTATGACTCAGACCCTTCCACGCCCGGCCGCGGCCAGCGCCGCCGCCAGTGCCGTCAACGTCAGCAAGATCTACGGAGCCGCCGACTTCACGGTGCGCGCCCTCGACGACGTAACGGTCTCGCTCATGCCGGGCGAGTTCACCGCCATCATGGGCCCCTCGGGCTCGGGCAAGTCGACCCTCATGCACTGCCTGGCCGGGTTGGACTCGGTCACCAGCGGCTCGGTCGCGATCGGCGACACCCAGCTCTCCGGCCTGTCCGACAAGCAGATGACCGCCCTGCGCCGCGACCGCATCGGCTTCGTCTTCCAGTCCTTCAACCTGGTGCCGACCCTGACCGCCTTGGAGAACATCACCCTGCCCTCGGCCATCGCCGGCCGGCGCCCGGACCCGGCCTGGCTCGAGCATGTGCTGCGCACCCTGGGCCTGCTCGAACGCCTGGACCACCGCCCCAACGAACTCTCGGGCGGGCAGCAGCAGCGCGTGGCCTGCGCGCGCGCCCTGGCCGGGCGGCCCGAGGTCATCTTCGGTGACGAACCGACCGGAAACCTCGATTCGCGCTCCTCCGGGGAGGTCCTGGGCATCCTGCGCCAATGCGTGGACGACCTCGGCCAGACCGTCGTCATCGTCACCCACGACCCGCGCGCGGCCGGCTTCGCCGACCGGGTGATCTTTCTGGCCGACGGCCGGGTCGTCGACGAGTTGCGGGAGCCGACCGCCGAGCGCGTGCTCGACCGGATGAAGAGCCTCGAGTCGTGACCACCGTCATCGACGCGGCGCCCGCCCTGACCCGGGTCCCGTCGGTCAGCTGGACCCGGATGTCGCTGCGCAACCTGGCCGCCCACAAGGTCCGGCTGCTGCTGACCGTTGTCTCGGTCGTGCTCGGCACCGCGTTCGTGGCCGGCTCCTTCGTCTTCACCGACACGTTGCACGCCGCGTTCAACAACATCATCGCCACCTCGGACCGCGGCGTGGACGTGCAGGTCGACACCGCCTCGAGTCAGAGCGCCGGGGTGCCGATCAGCGTCGCCGAGAACCTCGCCACCGTGCCCGGCGTCCGGGCGGTCGAGATCTCCACCACCTCCCCGGTCGTCGTCGTCGGCCCGAACGGCACGAAGCTGCACAGCGGTGGGGCCCCGAGCGTGGCCGGCAACTGGACCCCGGCCGGCCAATCGATCACGGCGCCCCCGGTTCTGCTCAGCGGCCGGGCGCCCAGCGGCCCGAACCAGGTCGTGATCAACGAGCGGGCGGCTACGAATGCCGGCCTCAAGGTCGGCGACCAGCTCACGATCATCACGCTGCAGCACGGCCCGGTCGAAGCGACCCTGACCGGCATCTACCGCGTCGATGCCGAGACCGGCGGTTACGTCGGCGTGCTGTTCGACCGGTCGCGCGCGTTGCAGCTGTTCACCGACGGCACGCACGTGTCGGCCGTGCGACTGGCGGCGGATTCCGGTGTCTCACCAACCTCGCTGCGGGCCAAGGTGGCGGCGGCGGTACCAACGGACCTTCGGGTGCGCACCGGTGACCAGGTGCGGACCGCCGATGAGAACTCGCTGCAGCGGGCCCTGATGTTCGTCAACGTCTTCCTGTTGGCGTTCGGCCTGATCGCGCTACTCGTGGGCACGTTCATCATCTACAACACGTTCTCGATGATCGTCGCGCAACGACTGCGCGAGCTGGCCCTGTTGCGGGCCATCGGCGCCGGGCGTCGGCAGATCCGACGGGCCGTGCTGGCCGAGGCCGCGATCATCGGCCTGGCTGGGGCGGCCATCGGCGCGGTGTTCGGCGTCGGCTTGGCCCTGGGCCTGCACGCGCTGCTCGATGGCCTCGGTCTGGGCCTGCCGGGCACCGGCGTCGTGGTCTCCCCGCGGACGATCGCCATCACCCTCATCCTGGGCGTCGCGGTCACCGTGCTGTCGGCGTTCTCACCCGCCCGCCGGGCCGGACGCATCCCGCCCGTGGCCGCAATGCGAGAGCAGTTCGCCAGCACGACGCCCGGCCTCAGACGTCGCAACCTCATCGGATCGGCCCTGCTGGGTCTGGGCGTGCTGGCCGCGGCGGGCGGCTGGGTGGCCACCTCGACCAGCACCGCCGCGTCCCTGGTCGGCGTCGGCCTGCTCGGCGTCGGCGGCGGCGTGCTCCTGCTCGCGCCGAGCATCTCGACCTGGTTCATCGCCACCGTGGGTGCCGTGCTGACCCGTCCGTTCGGTGCCGTCGGACGCCTGGCCCGGACGAACGCGGTGCGCAATCCGCGGCGCACCGCGGCCACCGCCTTCGCGCTGACCCTCGGGCTGATGTTGGTGAGTGCCATCGCCGTCATCGGCGCGTCGACCAAGGCCAGCCTGGGCACGATCATCGACAACGAGGTCCGGGCCGACTACCTGCTCACGAGCCAGCAGTTCGGCGTCCCCCTGGATGCCGCCGCCGCCGCGGCCACCGTGCCCGGCGTGCAGTCGCTGACCCAGCTCGAGGACGTCCAGGCCCGGATCGGCACGTCCTCGGTCGAAGGGACAGGTGTGGACGGCCCGCTCACGACGGTCTGGCACCCGCAGCTGAAGCAGGGCGTGGCCGACCCCAGCGGGCAGCAGATGCTGGTCTCGCAGACGCAGGCCAAGAACCACAACTGGAGCCTTGGCAGCACGGTGGTCCTGAACTCCGTCGACGGCGCGCAGGTCACCGAGACCGTCGCCGGCATCTACGCCGACAGCCCGCTGATGGGCGACTGGGTGGTGTCGGGCGACGTCTACCGGGCCCTGACCCCACGGGCCCGCTGGGTGGACGAGGTCGCCTTGGTACACGCGGCCCCCGGGACCGATCTGAGCCGGCTCGGGTCGGACCTGCAGACCGCGACCGACCCGTACTACGTGGTCGACGTCCAGACCCGCGAGCAGTTCAAGGGCACGACGGCGGCTCAGGTCAACGGCCTGCTCGGCGTGCTCTACGGCCTGCTGGGCCTGGCCATCCTGATCGCGGTCCTGGGCATCATCAACACTTTGGCCCTGTCCGTGGTCGAGCGTCGCCGTGAAATCGGGATGCTCCGTGCGATCGGGATGCAGCGGGCACAGGTCCGCCGCAGCATCTATCTCGAGTCGGCGCTGATCGCGATGTTCGGGGCCGCGCTGGGGCTGGCGATCGGCCTGACGTTCGGGGCGCTGTTCACCCGGGCGCTGCGGGCCGACGGGCTCAAAACGTTGGATGTGCCGTGGAATCAGGCGATTCTGTTCTTCGTGGTCGCGGCCGGGGTCGGAGTACTCGCCGCCCTGTGGCCGGGTGTGCGCGCCGCACGCACCTCGCCGTTGGTCGCGATTGCCGAACAATGAGCGAGTCGATTGGCACGCAGTGCGGAATAGGCCTTACCGTGGGGGGCGTGAACTTGCCTGACGGGCCACTCGACCCCTTCTTCGATGACCCCAACGACCCGGCGTCGCTGTTCGACGAGTCCGACGTGGTCGAGCCGCTCAGTGCCGAGGAGCGGGCCGATGTCGAGGTCGACCTCGAAGAACTGGTCGACTTCCGGGGCACGCTCGAGCCCGACGGTGTGCACGGGATCTCGGTCGAATGCGGCGACTGCGGCGAGATGCATTACTTCAGCTGGGATCTGATGGCCGGAAACCTTCGGGCCCTGCTCGGCGAGGGCCGCACTCACGTGCACGAGCCCGCGTTCGACCCGCGGCCGGACCTCTACGTCAGCTGGGACTACGCCCGCGGCTACACCGACGCCACGAAGGCCGCCGCCCGCCGGCGCTGACGTCGCCCAGAACGAACTTGGCCCCGCAGCAGGTTTCCCTGCTACGGGGCCAAGTGCTTGTTCAGGCTCAGAAACCCGGGCCGTGGCTGTGGCCGTGGCCGTGGCCGTCGTCAGCCGCTTCCTCAGCCGGCTTCTCGACCACGAGGCTCTGCGTGGTCAGCAACAGCGAGGCAACCGACGCCGCGTTCGACAGGGCCGCCTTGGTCACCTTCACTGGGTCGACGATGCCGGCCTTGACCAGGTCGACGTACTCACCCGTCGCGGCGTCCAGGCCGTGGTTACCGTCGAGGGCAGCCACCTTGGCCGTCACGACATAACCTTCCAGGCCCGCGTTGTTGGCAATCCAGCGCAGCGGCTCGACCAGCGCGCCGCGCACGATCGCCACACCGGTCGCTTCGTCGTCGCTGAGGCCGAGGTCGGTCTCGATCGCCGACGCGGCGTGCACGAGGGCCGCACCGCCACCGGCGATGATGCCCTCTTCGATGGCCGCGCGCGTCGCCGAAATGGCGTCCTCGATGCGAAGCTTGCGCTCCTTGAGCTCGACCTCGGTGGCCGCGCCGACCTGGATCACGCCGATGCCGCCGGCGAGCTTGGCCAGCCGCTCCTGCAGCTTCTCGCGGTCCCAGTCGCTGTCGGTGTTCTCGATCTCGTTGCGGATCTGACCGATGCGGTCGCTGATCGCCGTCGCGTCACCGGCCCCGTGGGTCACGGTGGTGGTGTCCTTGGTGACGACCACGCGACCGGTCTGGCCGAGCACGTCCAGGCCGACCTGGTCGAGCTTGAGACCGATCTCGGGCGAGACGAGCTGCGCGCCGGTGACGATGGCCAGGTCCTGCAGGAAGGCCTTGCGACGGTCACCGAAGAACGGCGCCTTGACGGCCACCACGGAGAACGTCTTGCGGATCGAGTTGACGACCAGGGTCGACAACGCCTCGCCGTCGATGTCGTCGGCGACGATCGCCAGCGGCTTGCCGGTCTCGATGACCTTCTCCAGGATCGGCAGCAACTCGGAGATCGCGGAGATCTTCTGGGTCGTGAGCAGCAGGTACGCGTCGTCCAGGACGGCTTCGCCGGCTTCCAGGTCGGTCGCGAAGTACGGCGAGATGTAGCCCTTGTCGAACTGCATCCCCTCGGTGAAGTCCAGCGAGGTCTCCATCGAGTTGGATTCCTCGACGGTGATCACGCCGTCCTTGCCGACCTTGGTGAACGCCTCGCCGATCAGCTTGCCGATCGTCGGGTCCTGGGCCGAAATGGTCGCCACGTGGGCGATCTCGGTCTCACCGTCGACCGCCGTGGCGGCCTTGTCGAGAGCGTTGTTGACGGCCTCGACGGCGGCGTCGATGCCCCGCTTGAGCGAGGTCGGGTTGGCGCCGGCCGCCACGTTCTTCAGACCGGCGTTGACCAGGGCCTGGGCCAGGACGGTCGCGGTGGTCGTGCCGTCACCGGCGACGTCGTTGGTCTTGGTCGCCACCGACTTGACCAGCTGGGCGCCCAGGTTCTCGTACGGGTCGGTCAGCTCGATCTCGCGGGCGATGGTGACGCCGTCGTTGGTGATCAGCGGCGGGCCGTAGGACTTGGACAGGACGACGTTGCGACCCTTCGGGCCGAGCGTGACCTTGACCGTGTTGGCCAGCTTGTCGACACCCCGCTCGAGAGCACGCCGGGCGTCCTCGTCAAAACTAAGAATCTTTGGCATGTACTTCCCTATCTACAAAAGTGAGATGCCCCGACCCCTGCGGGCCGGGGCATCATTCCAACTAAGGGCGAACTACTTCTCGATGACAGCCAGGACGTCTCGGGCCGACAGAACCAGGTAGTCCTCGCCGGCGAAGCGCACCTCGGTGCCGCCGTACTTGCTGTACAGGACCACGTCGCCGACGTTGACGTCGATCGGAACGCGGTTGCCCTTGTCGTCGATGCGGCCGGGGCCAACAGCGAGGACGGTGCCCTCCTGCGGCTTCTCCTTGGCGGTGTCGGGAATGACGATGCCCGAGGCGGTCGTGGTCTCGGCCTCGTTGGCCTGCACGACGATGCGGTCCTCGAGCGGCTTAATGCTGACCTTGGTGGCGGTCACTGTGGAACTCCCCTTCTCGGGTCTGAAAGTTGCCTGGAACAGATGTCAACTGATGTCACGGTGGAGGGCGGCTGTCGTCGCGGTGCCAGCCCGGCCTCCGATTGGCACTCTAACGCGCTGAGTGCCAACTGTCGACGCGGGGCCTCGCGGACGCCATCCGCCGCCAGATTTCGGGAGAGTCGCGTTCGGCTGGCGAACAGAACTCTCCCCGATCAGACGAGCACGGAAGTGATCGGCATGCTCGGGTCGGCCGGGATCGCCAGGCTCGAGGGCACCGCACCGGCGGCGACCAGTTGGGCGCCCAAGGCGGCCACCATCGCGCCGTTATCGGTGCACAGCCCGGGACGCGGCACCCGCAGCCGCAGCCCGGCCCGCTCGCATCGGTCCTGGGCCAGGGCCCGCAACCGCGAGTTGGCCGCGACCCCGCCCCCCAGCAGCAGGTAGTCCACACCCTGTTCCTTGGCCGCGCGCACGGCCTTGGCGGTCAGCACGTCGGCCACCGCCTCCTGAAAGGACGCCGCAACATCGGCTCGCGGCACGGGCTGGCCATCGCGTTCGCGCCGCTCGACCCAGCGAGCGACGGCCGTCTTCAGGCCCGAGAAGGAGAACGCATACGGCGGATCACCCGCGCCGGTCATGCTGCGCGGAAAGGCGATCGCCGACGGATCGCCGTCGCGCGCGAGCTTGTCGATGTGCGGCCCGCCCGGGAACGGCAGCCCGAGCAGGCGGGCGATCTTGTCGAACGCCTCTCCGGCCGCGTCGTCGACCGTGGCCCCCATTTCGACCACCTCGGCGCCACCGACCCGAGGGACGAACAGCACCGAGCTGTGCCCGCCGGACACCAGCAACGCGACGGCGGGCTCGGCGAGTGGGCCGTTCTCCAACAGATCGACGGCAACGTGACTGGACAGGTGGTTGACACCGTAGAGCGGCTTGCCCAGGGCCAACGCATAGGCCTTGGCCGCCGCGACTCCGACCAGCAGCGCCCCGGCCAGTCCCGGCCCGGCGGTGACGGCGATGCCATCCAGGTCGTCGGGGCGCACGCCCGCGGCCGCCAGCGCGCGCTCGATCGTCGGAACCATCGCCTCGAGGTGAGCCCGGCTGGCCACTTCGGGCACCACTCCGCCGAAGCGGGCATGTTCCTCGACGCTGCTGGCGATCGCATCGGCGAGCAGCGTCGTACCCCGCACGATCCCGACTCCGGTCTCGTCGCAGGACGTCTCTATCCCCAGCACCAACGGCTCGGTCATAGCGCCAACCGCATCGTGACCGCGTCCATGCGGCCGTGGTCGTAGTATCCGCGTCGACGTCCCAACACCAGGAATCCCTCGGTTTCATAAAGGGTTTGGGCCGCGCTGTTGTCAGCTCGAACCTCGAGAAACACCTCGATCGCGCCCCGGGACCGGGCCTCGTCGAGCAAGACCTGAAGCAGCTCTCGACCGATGCCCTGGCGACGGGCCGCCGGGATCACCCCGACGGTCAGGATCTCGGCCAGCGCGTCGAGCACGCGCACACCCGCCCAGCCCAGCAGCTCCCCGTCCGGACCGAGCGCCACGACGTAACGCCGGTAACGGGTGTCGGCGAGCTCATCGCGGTACCCGTCCGCCGACCAGGCTTCCGGACCGAACAGCTCGAGCTCGTAGGGCATCAGCTGCGCGATGTGCGATCGGGTCATCGCGGCGATGGTCGTCATGGCGAGCCCTGGCTAACCGGCTTGCTGGCACCGGGGGCGACCGCATCCGGGCGTCGCAGGTAGAGCGGGGTGAGCGGCTCGCTGGGCGCGCCGGTCCGAATCCGCTCGGCCGCCAACGACGCCAGGACGAGCGGCGAGGGATAGTCGACGTCGCGCAGCGGCAGCCCGAGAACGTCGCGATAGAGCCGAGCGCCCGCTCCGGTCATCTGCGTCGACAGCGCGACGTCGACGTCAGCCGGGCGCGACACCGACGGCCCTTCTACCCGGCGTCCGTCGGCGTAGCGGGCCCAGTAGATCTCCCGCCGGCGCGCGTCCGTGGCGACCAGCAACGCTCCCGCCGACGCCGATGCCAGCCCGTCCAAGGAGCAGACCCCGTAGGCCGGCACCCCCCGCGCGGCGGCGAACACGGCCGCCGTGACCAGCCCGACGCGCAGCCCGGTGAACGGCCCCGGCCCGAGCCCGACGACGACGGCCCCGATATCGGCGACCGAACGGCCCGAGTCGGTGAGGCAGCCCTCGATGGACGGCGCCAGCAGTTCGCCGTGGGCGCGGGCATCGATGCTCACCCGCCGGGCCAGCACCTGCACGTCTGCGGTGATCTCGACTACCGCCGCCGTCACCGCAGCCGAGGACGTATCGATGACCAAGGCGAACACAATCCGCCAGCCTAATCGGCGAGCTGAGCCAGGCGCTCGGACCAGTCACCACCATGGGCGACCAGCTCCGCGGTGCGGACCTCCGAATCGGCCAAGCGGCTCAGCCGCACCTCGAGGTAGGACGCGGCCAGTTGCTCGACCAGGCCGGCCCCCCACTCGACGACGGTCACCGATTCCTCGACCGACACATCCAGGTCCAGGTCGTCGACCTCGGCCAGCGACCCGAGGCGGTAGGCGTCCACATGCACCATCGGTAGCGGGCCGCGGTGCACTCGCGCGATCACGAACGTCGGTGAGACAACCCGGCCGGTGACGCCCAGACCCCGGCCGATCCCCTGCGCGAGCGCGGTCTTGCCGGCCCCGAGCGGACCGCTGAGCACGATGAGATCACCGGCGTGCAGCACCGCGGCCAGCCGCTCGCCGAGCGCCTGCGTGTCAGCGACGGAGGGCAGTTGCACGGGCCTGCTCGATCAACTCGGCCAGCGCGGCGGTAACCGGCGCCGGGAACTCCATCGGCGCCAGGTGCCCGGCCCCCTCGACGACGATCATCGTGGCACCCGGCAGCTCGGCGGCCATCTCCTGGCTGTGGGCCAGCGGGGTGATGACGTCGTGATCACCACAGATGATCACGGTCGGCACGTCGATCAGCACCTTCAGCGCCGCCAGTTTGTCGTGATCGATCAACGACTTGTAGAACCCGGCGATCACGTCGATCCGGGTCGAGGCCAGCATGCTCGTCAGGTACTCGAGCACGGCCGGGTCGACCGGCGCCGGGCCGAAGCTGAGCCGGCGGGTGATGGCCCACGCCAGATCGCTGCCGATCGCCCGGCCCCGTTCGACCAGCTCGGCCTGGCTGCGCAGCCCACGCAACAGCAACGGCATGACGGGACCCTGCACGCGAGCCAGCAGCGACGGCAGCCCGAGCGTGACCGTCGCCATCTTGCCGGTGGACGTGGAGATCAGAGCGACGCCGGCGATGCGAGCGCGCCGGCGGCCGTTGAACAACTTCGGTACGGCATCGGCCAGGGCCATCAGCGTCATGCCGCCCATCGAATGACCAATCAGGACGAGCGGGCCATCGGGCGCCAGGGTCTCGATCACCACGGCCAGGTCACGGCCCAGCTGGTCGATGGACGCCGAAGCCGTGTCGCCGGCCTCGGACTGCCCGTGGCTGCGCTGGTCGTAGAAGACGAACCGGACGTCGCTGCCGAACCGTTCCACCAGGTCGCGGCGCTGGAAGTACCAGGCCCCCATGCGTAGGCAGAAGCCATGAACCATGACGACGGTCAGCGGGGCATCGCGCGACCCGACCTCCTCGTAGTACAGCGACCGGCCGTCGTCGGCCTTGATCCGCCCGCGACGATCGGCGGGCGGATCGAGGAACGGCGAGATGTCGACGTCGCGGCGCCGGGCGATCTGGCGGTTGACCGCCACCGCACCGAGACCGCCCGCAGCCACGACGCCGGCGACCAGGCTGAGGACTCCGGCCCGCTTGCTCATAGGCGCTGCCCGAGATAGGTACGTCGAACTCGCGGACCGATCCGGGTGACGATCTCGTAGTGGATCGTCCCGAGCGCGTCGGCCCAATCCTGGGCCAGCGGCTCACCGTGGCGGCCCGGTCCGAACAGCACGGCCTCGTCGCCCGCCTGCGCCGCCAACGCGCCGATGTCGACGACGAACTGGTCCATGCAGACCCGGCCGCTGATCGTGAACCGCGAGCCGTTGATCGATACCGGCCCGACATTCGTCGCATCGCGCGGAATGCCGTCGGCGTACCCGAGCGGGACGAGCGCGACGGTGGTGTCGCGCGAGGTCGTGTACTGGTGGCCGTAGGAGATGCCCTCTCCCGCCCGCAGCTGCTTGGTCAGCGCCAGCTCGGCCCGCAAGGTCATCGCGGGTATCAGCCCGAAATCACCCTGCTCGGGCACCGGAGACAGGCCGTAGACGGCAATTCCCGGACGGACGAGGTCGAAGTGGGCCTCGGGCCGGGTGACGGTGGCGGCCGAGTTGGCCAGGTGCCGCACCTGGGGGGTTACGCCGGCCCGGGTGGCGATCTCGAGGGCCTCGTGGAAGATCTGGATCTGCTTGGCCGTGGTCGGATGGCCCGGCGCGTCGGCCCAGACGAAATGGCTCCAGATGCCGACGACCTCGATCGCTTGATCGATCGCGAGCTTCGCGGCCGCGGCCACCAGTTCGGGCCAGTCCTCGATGTGGGCGCCATTGCGCGACAGGCCGGTGTCGACCTTGAGGTGAACCCGTGCGGGCCGGTCGGTCAGGCCGGCCGCGAGCAGCAGCCCGGTGACGCTGGAGACGCCGATGTCGACGCCGAGCTCGAGGGCGATCCGCAGTTCGTCGACCTCACTGGGCGACCAGAGCCAGGCCAGCAGCGGGGCGGTGATGCCGGCTTGCCGCAGGGCGATCGCCTCATCGAGCACCGCAACACCGAGCCAGGTCGCCCCGCCGTCGAGCGCCGCCCGGGCCGAAGGCAGCAGGCCGTGACCGTACGCATCGGCCTTCACGACGGCGAGCACCTCCGCCGAGGTGCCGGCCTTGAGCGTCGCGACGTTGGCGCGGATCGCATCCAGGTCGATCACGGCTTCGCTGCGGGGCATGACGCCCATTGTCCCAAGAACGACGCGATCAGCGGGCGACGGCTCGCAGGGCCGGGCGAATCGCGTCCAGGACGTCGCCCGCCGACGGTGGCCCGGCCGCGGCGGCCAGCTGCCCGGCGATGCCGTGCACGTGGGCCCCGACAGCCGCGGCGAGCGGGGCCTCCAGGCCACCGGCCAACAGCGCGCCGATCAGCCCGGACAGCACATCTCCGCTGCCCGCGGTGCCCAGCCAGGGGGTGCCGGTGGTGTTGATGAAGACCCGCCCGTCACCGGCCGCGACGACCGTGGCGTTGCCCTTGAGCAAAATCGTCACGCCGAGCTCGTAGGCCAGGATGCGGGCGGATCCGATCCGGTCCTCGGTGAGTTCGTGGGCGATTCGGACGAACTCACGGTCGTGCGGGGTGAGCACGGTGTCGGGCCGATTGCGAACCAGGCCCGGGTCTCGGGCGATCAATGTGATCGCGTCGGCATCGACGATCGCCGGCCCCTCGGCCGCCAGCACCTCCGTGAGCAGGGCCATCGCCGAGTCGTCGGTACCCAGGCCGGGACCGACGACCCAGGACTGGACGCGGACCTCGTGCGGACGGCTGTGCTCGTGCACGATCACTTCGGGATAGCGGGTCCGGATACCGTCCGGGGCCAGGCCGAGATAGCGGACCATGCCGGCCCCACCGGCAACGGCCGACCCGGTCGAGAGCACGCCCGCACCGGCGTACTGCGCCGATCCCGACGCCACCCCGACGACGCCGCGGGTGTACTTGTCATCGAGCGCTCCCGGTTGGCGCAGCAATCGGGCCACGTCGGTGGATTCCAGAACGTAGGTCAACGTCTCGGGTAGGTCCAGGCCGATGTCGACCAGCCGGACCTCGCCGGCCAGCTGCGCCCCGGCGCCAACGACCAGCCCGGCCTTCAACGCCCCGAACGTCACCGTCACATCGGCCCGCACCGCATGCTCGCCGGCGGCGCCGGTGTCCGCGTCCACCCCGCTGGGCAGGTCGACCGCGACGGTGAAGGCCGCGGACGCCGCATCGGCCAGCCGAGCGGCCCGCCCGTCGAGATCGCGGCGACCGCCGATCCCGGTCAACCCGTCGATGACCAGATCGGCGGTGGCCACCCGATCCAGGTCGGCCTGCTCACCATCGACGACGCGACCGTAACGACGCCGGAAGGCGGACAGCCCGCCGGCATGCACCCGGGCCGGGTCGAGGAGCACGGCCTCGACCTCTGCGCCGAGGGATCGCAGGCGCGCACCGGCGTACAGGGCATCGCCGCCGTTGTTCCCGGTGCCCACAAGCAGCACCACACGGGACCCGTACACGCGGCCCAGCAGTTCGGCGCAATGCGTGGCCAGCGCGAAGGCGGCTCGCTCCATCAACGCGTTGGTCGGCAACGTCTCGAGCCGGGCCGCCTCCGCGGCTCGGATCTGCTCGACCGTGTAGATCCCGCGCACCCGCTCCTCCTATCCGCCCTCGGCCACGACGGTAGCCGCCGCGATGCCACCGTCGTGCGAAAGCGACAGGTGCCACCGGGTGATGCCCAGTGCATCTGCACGCGCAGCGACCGTGCCCCTAACGGTCAGGTGTGGGCGCCCGGACGTGTCCGTGCTGATCTCGGCGTCGTGCCAGAGCATCCCGCCGGGTGCGCCCAGCGCCTTGGCCACCGCCTCCTTGGCCGCAAAGCGCGCCGCCAGCGATTCCGCGGTTCGCGGATGCCCCGCAGGCGTCAGCCGTTCGGCCTCGGTGAACAGCCGCTCCGCGACGCTGGGCGTGCGCGCGATTGTCTCGGCGAAGCGGGCAATCGGCACGACGTCGATGCCGACCCCGATGATCACGCGCTGGGCGTTCCGGCGGGCGTGGGCGGCGCATAGTCGGACAGGTGGCCGGGGAAGGCCGAGACATCGGGATTCAGGTACGCGGCGGCGTTGTTGACCGCGGTCGCGACCTCGCCGAAGCCGGTGGCGATCAGCTTGACCTTGCCCGGGTAGTCGACGATGTCTCCGGCGGCGTAGATGCCCTCGACGGTCGTGCGCCCACTGCTGTCGACGATGATGGCCCGCTTCTGGATCTCGATGCCCCACTCCATCAGCGGGCCGAGGTTGGCGGTGAAGCCGAGCGCCGCGACCAGCTTGTTGGCCGGCAGCGTGCGGGTGTCCTCGCCGATGACCACGTCGACCTCGGTCAGCACGAGATCACCACGAGCAGCCGCGATTTGCGCGTCGGTTATCAACTCGACGCTGGAGGCCTTGAGCACCTCGACCGAGTGCGGATGGGCCCGGAACTCCGCGCGCCGGTGCACGACGGTGACCGAGCGGGCGATCGGTTCGAGCATCAGCGCCCAGTCGATCGCCGAGTCGCCGCCGCCCACCACGACCACGTGCTGATCGGCGTAGGAGGTCGGGTCGGGCACGAAGTGGACGAGTCCGCGGCCGAGGAACTCGCCACCCGCGGGCAGGGGGCGGGGCGTGAACGTGCCGATGCCGCCCGTGATCAGGATGGCCCGAGCCTCGATGCGCAGCCCGGCCGAGGTCGTCACGGCGAAGCCGCCGTCGCCGCGCTCCAAGCCCACGGCCTGGTGGCCCAACAGATAGTCGGGCTCGAACGGGGCCGCCTGGGCTACGAGCGACTCGACCAGTTCCCGCCCCCGGATGGCCGGGAAGCCGGCGACGTCGAAGATCGCCTTCTCGGGATACATCGCCGTGATCTGTCCGCCCGGCTCCTCGAGGGAGTCCAGGATCGCGGTCGACAGCGTGCGCACCCCGGCGTAATAGGCGCCGAAGAGGCCGACCGGACCGGCCCCGACGATGAGCAGATCGACAGATTTACTGGCCGGCGCAGACTCAAGATCGGACACGAGCAGTGAGCCTAGCGGCCCTCCGGTAGTCACGGAACAGGCCCGGTCCACCCAGCGGAGTGCCGCTAATCGCCGGCGAGGGTGAAGTCGGCGAACTCGAAACCGGGCGATACCACGCAGGCGACCAGGCAGGTCTCGTCCTCGAGCGGCACCGCTGATTGCCATTCGTCGGCCCGCACGAGGTACTGGCCGCCCTCGCGCAACTCGACGACGGCGCCGGGAACGGGCCGGTCCTCGAACCCACCCACTCGTAGCTGCAGCGCGCCGCCGCCTTGCCAGAGCCAGAGCTCGTCGGCTGCCACCCGGTGCCACTCCGAACGCTGGCCGGGTTCGAGCAGGAACGCCACACAGGTCACCAGCCGGCGCGCACCGCGTGCGGTCTCGACCATGGTGTCGTGCCGCCAGGTCTCGCGATACCAGCCACCCTCAGGGTGCGGGACCATGCCCAGGGCAAGCGGGTCAAGAGACACCGTATGAGCGTACGGAACCCGCCTTACTCGACGGTGACGGACTTGGCCAGGTTGCGGGGCTTGTCGACGTCGAAGCCGCGCGCCTGCGCGATCTCGGCGGCGAGCACCTGCAACGGAATCGTCGTCACGAACGGTGCCAGCAGGGTCGGCGTGGCCGGAACCTCGATCAGGTGCGCGGCCTGCAGGCGGGCGGCCCGGTCACCCTCCTCGGCGATGACGATCGTGCGCGCACCCCGCGCGTTCACCTCGGCGATGTTGGAGAGCATCTTCTGGTGCAGCAGCGCCCGGCCCCGCGGGGACGGCATCACGATGACGACCGGCAGCCCGGCCTCGACCAGCGCGATCGGGCCGTGCTTGAGCTCGCCGGCCGGAAAACCCTCGGCATGCATGTAGGCGAGCTCCTTGAGCTTCAGCGCGCCCTCCAGGGCGACCGGGTAGCCCAGCCCGCGACCGAGGAAGAGCACGGCCTTGGACAAGGCGATCTCGCGGGCCAACTCGCGCACCGGGTCGACCACGGCCAGCGTCTGCCGGATCAACTCCGGGGCGTGGGCGAGCATCTCGTATTCGCGCACGATCTCATCGCCGTACTTGGTGCCCCGCGCCTGCGCCAGCGCCAGTCCGAGCAACTCGACCGCCGCCACCTGCGCGGTGAACGTCTTGGTCGCGGCCACTCCGATCTCGGGACCGGCGTGGGTATAGAGCACGGCGTCGGACTCGCGCGGGATCTGCGCCCCGTTGGTGTTGCAGACCGCGAGCACCTTGGCCCGCTGGCTGATCGCGTACCGCACGGCCTCGAGCGTGTCGGCGGTCTCGCCCGACTGGCTGATCGCCACGACCAGCGTCTGCCGGTCCAGCACCGGGTCGCGGTAACGGAACTCCGAGGCCATCTCGACCTCGACCGGGATCCGCGTCCAGTGCTCGATGGCGTGTTTGGCGATGAGCCCCGAGTGATAGGCCGTGCCGCAGGCGACGACGAAGACCTTGTCGATGTCGCGCAGCTCCTGGGTGTCCAGACGCTGCTCGTCCAGGACGATCCGCCCGTCGACGAGGTGGCCGATCAAGGTGTCGGCGACGGCCTTGGGCTGCTCCTGGATCTCCTTCAGCATGAAGAAGTCGTAGCCACCCTTCTCGGCGGCGGCGAGGTCCCAGTTGATGTGAAAGTGCTTACCGTCGACGGGATTGCCCGCGAAGTCGGTGACCCGGTAGCCGGTGCGGTCGATCTCGACGACCTGATCCTGACCCAGCTCGACGGCCTCGCGGGTGAACTCGATGAACGCGGCGACGTCGCTGCCCAGGAACATCTCGCCGTCGCCGACGCCGAGTACGAGCGGGGAGTTGCGACGGGCCGCGGCGATCGAGTCGGGCTGCTCGCGGTCGACGGCGACCAGCGTGAACGCACCCTCGAGCCGCAGACAGACCGCGCGCAGGGCGTCCGCCAGGCCGCCGCCGTACTCACTGAGCTGACGACCGAGCAGGTGGGCGACGACCTCGGTGTCGGTCTCACTCCGGAACTCGACCCGGTCGGCTTCGAGTTCGGCGCGCAACTCGGCGAAGTTCTCGATGATCCCGTTGTGCACGACGGCGACCCGGCCGGCGGCGTCCACGTGCGGATGGGCGTTGAGGTCGTTGGGCGCCCCGTGGGTGGCCCAGCGGGTGTGCCCGATGCCGCTCGAGCCGGACAGCACTTCCTCGGCCAGGATCTTGTCGAGGTTCTCGATCCGGCCGGCCTTCTTGGCCACCCGCAGGATGTCGCCGTCGATACAGCGCGACGCCGGCCGAGTCATAGCCGCGGTATTCCAGCCGGCGCAGCCCTTCGACGACGACGCCCAATGCCGGGCGATCACCTACGTAGCCGACGATTCCGCACACAGTCGTCAGTCTAAGGGACTAACCGGCGTCGACCGGTGATCACGGCGTGGTGGCGCTGGCCGTCGCACCGGTCGCCGATGACGTCGGGGTGGGCGTCGGCGTGGGAGTTGGCGTTGGGGTGCTGGTCGGAGCCGGGCTGCTCGGACCAGTGGGCGGACTCGCGGGCACGGTGGTGGTGACGGTGACCGTGGTCGGCACGACAACCTCGGTGACGACCTGCGTCGGGTGGGTGGTGACCGTGACGGTCTGGGGCGGGCCCTGCAGTACCTGGTTGATCGGACGACCAGCCACCAGCTGCGCTCCGGCGATGACGCCGAGTACGAGCAGGAACAGAGCGGAGCACAGCAAGGCGAAGTGACGCCAGGACCAGCCCGGCGCGGTGGGCGGCGCCGAGGTTATTTCGGGCGCGACGATCGGGTCGGTGAGGGCGCCGGGCCGCACTCGCTGGCGTGTCCGGTTGATCGAATGGGCGTAGATCGCGCTGCCGCTGACGGTGATCACACTGGCCAGGGCGGCCCCGACGAGCGTCCCGGTCAGCCCGAGGTAGCGGGCGATGAGCGTCGCGGTGACCGCGGCCAGGCCGCTGGCAATGACCTGGGTCAGCGAGAGCCTCAACCGAGGACGGGGCGCTTGAGCGCTGTCGTTCTCGCTCGGTCGCTCCAGGGTCTCGGTGTTCATCGCGTGACCCATTTTTGCGCGTATCACCCAGGAAAGTCAGATCACGCTCAGGCCCCGGCCAGGCCAGAGCCGGTCAGGGTTGGAAGCGGTAGCCCATACCCGGTTCAGTGATCAGGTGCTGGGGCCGATCCGGGTGTGGCTCGAGCTTGCGGCGCAGCTGGGCGATGTAGATACGCAGGTAGCTCGGGTCGGTGTGCTCGGGCGTGCCCCGCAGCTCGGTGAGCAAGGTTCGGCCGGTGATCAACTTGCCCGGGTGCCGGACGAGCAGTTCCAGCAAATGCCATTCGGTCGGGGTCAGATGTACGCGTTCGCCGTCCGGCCCGGTCGCGGTCTTGGCGTCCAGGTCGAGCTCGACCAGGCCGACCTGCACCTTCGACGCCGGCCCGGCCAGTGGGGCCCGGCGGGTGGCCGCCCGTACCCGGGCCAGCAGCTCGTCGATGCTGAACGGCTTGGTCACGTAGTCATCGGCGCCGAGGTCCAGCGCCGTCACCTTGTCGCTGCTGCCCGTGCGGGCCGACAGCACGATGATCGGCGTGCTCGCGTATTCCCGGACGGCTCGGATGACGTCCATGCCGCTCAGGTCCGGCAGGCCGAGGTCGAGCAGGATCACGTCGTAGTCCTGCGCGGCGGCGGCGGTGAGCGCCTTGGTTCCGGTATCGGCCTCGGTGACCTGGTAGCCGCGGGCCGTCATGTTCATGGCCAGGGCCCTCAGCAGGGGTCGCTCGTCGTCGACGATCAAGATCTTCATCGGCCGACCGCGGCGTGCAGGCTGACCACCATCGTCGCGCCGCCGCCGGGCGTCTCTTCGGCGGTGACCGTGCCGCCCATGGCCTCTGCGAAGCCCCGGGCGATGGCCAGACCGAGTCCCACTCCGGCACCGGCCGTCGGGGAGTCGTCGAGGCGTTGGAACGCGGCGAAGACGCGGGCCGCGTCCGCTCGGTCGATACCCGGCCCTCGGTCGACCACCCGAAGTTCCACGCGGCCGTCATGTTCGCTCGCGGCCAACAGCACGGCCACGCCATCCGGCGAATAGCGCGCGGCGTTCTGGACGAGGTTGGCGATCACCCGCTCGAGCAGGCCGGCGTCCGCGGAGACCTCGGGAAGATCGGCCGGCACGTCGACATCTACCTGGCCCTGAGTCAGTGCGTGATCCAGCGCGCGGGCAACGACGTCATCGAGCCCGACCGGTGCGCACAGCACCGGGAGGACCCCGGCCTGCAGGCGCGACAGGTCGAGCAAGTTGGTGACCAGGTCGGTGAGCCGGTCCAGCGCCTCGTCGGCCGTTGCCAGCAGCTCACTGCGATCCGCGTCGGACCAGGCCACGTCAGCCGCCCGCAAGCTCGACACCGAAGCTTTGGCCGAGGCGATCGGCGTGCGCAGGTCGTGGCTCACCGCGTTGAGCAGCGCCGTGCGGGCGCGCTCGGACTGGGCCAGCGGCTCCACCGCGCTCGCCGCCTCCGCCAACTGCCGCTGGCGATAGGCCAGCCCGACCTGGGCCGCGAACGCCGCCAGCACCCGTTGGTCCTCTGCCGGCAAGGAGTGTCCGCGCAGCGCCAGCGTCTGGGCCTCGCCGATCTCGGCCGCGCTGTCGCCCTGCGCCGGGGTCGCCGGCGCGTCGATGCCGACCGACGCGATGCTGACCCACGCGCCGTCGCGACGTTCCAACAGGCTCACGCTGCGCATGCTGAACGTCTCGCGGACCCGGTCGAGCAGGGCCGGCAGCGCATCACCGCCGCGAAGCAGACTGCCGGCCAGGGCCGACATGGTCTCGGCCTCGGCGCTGGCTCGGGCGGCCTGGGCCGACCGGCGGGCGGCGAGGTCGACGACTCGGGAGACCAGTCCGGCCACCAGCAGAAAGATGATCAATGCGATGACGTTGTTGCGCTCGGCGATCGTGAACGTGTGCAGCGGAGGGGCGAAGAAGTAGTTGAGCAGCACACTGCCCGCGAGTGCGCACACCACGGCCGGGTAGAAACCGCCGATCAGACTCGTGATGATCACCGCCAGCAGGTAGAGCGATACGTCACTGGCAAAGGACAGATCCGTACGCAGGGCCGAGAGCACCACGGTCAGCACGATCAGCATGAGCGCGGCGGCGGCGAAGCCCATCAGCCGGCGCCGGGCGGGCAGCCCTCGCCCCAACGGCGGCAGACCGAGGCCGCGGCCGATGTAGTCGTGCGTGACCATGTGTACGTCGATCGGCCCGGATTCGCTGGTCACGCGCGCACTGGTCCCTGGACCCAGCAACGCCGCCGACCAGGGCCGACGCCGCGACACCCCGAGCACGATCTGGGTCGCGTCGACGCTACGGGCAAACGTCAGTAGCGCCTTGGGTACATCATCGCCGACCACCGAGTGGTAGCTGCCGCCCAACGACTCGACCAACAACCGCTGCGACACCAGGGCGGCCACTCCGGTGCCGAGCAGGCCGTCGCTGCGTTCCACGTGCACGGCCAACAGATCCGCACCCACCGTTCGGGCGCTGATCCGCGCGGCCCGTCGGATCAGCGCATCGCCTTCGGGGCCACCGGTGAGGGCGACGACGATCCGTTCGCGGGTCTCCCACTGGCCGGTGATGCCGTGCTGATCGCGATAACGCTGCATCCCCTCCTCGACCGAGTCGGCGACCCACAGCAACGCGAGTTCGCGCAGCGCGGTCAGGTTCCCAGGCCGGAAATAGTTGCCGAGTGCGGCGTCGATCTTCTCCGGGGCGTAGATGTTGCCGTGGGCCATTCGCCGCCGCAGTGCCTCGGGGGTCATGTCGACCAGCTCGACCTGCTCGGCGGCCCGCACCACCGCGTCGGGAACCGTCTCGCGCTGCGGGACCCCGGTGATCTGGGTGACGACGTCGTTGAGTGACTCCAGGTGCTGGATGTTCAGTGTGCTGAGGACGTCGATGCCGGCATCGAGCATCGCCTCCACGTCCTGCCACCGCTTCTCGTTCGCGCTGCCCGGCACGTTGGTGTGCGCCAGTTCGTCGACCAGCGCGATACGCGGGCGCCGGGCCAACACCGCCGCCAGGTCGAGTTCCTCGAACGCGGCCCCCCGATGGCCCATTGCCCGTCGGGGAACCACCTCGAGCCCGTCGAGCAGTTCGGCGGTGTGGACCCGGCCGTGAGTCTCGACGAAGGCGACCACGACATCGGCCCCCCGCTCACGACGGCGGCGCGCTTCGTCGAGCATCGCGAACGTCTTGCCCACGCCAGGGGCAGCGCCGAGGTAGACCCGCAGGGTCCCGCGCGTGCTCACGTCATCATCCTGCTCGCTGGTCGTCAGTTATCCGACATTCACGCAACCGCCGCGACCGTGAGGAACGCGTGAATGCCCCGTGAGGGCTCCGTGCGAGCGTCCCCACCGGACCGTTTGGCGACGTTGGATCGGTGCTGAGGGCGGGAGGTACGGCGGTGGTGGCCGAGATCAACTTTGGCCTCGCGATGGTGGCCATCGCGACGGGCTGGTTCATGCTGTCCCGCTTGCTGGCGCGCCTGAGCGCACCCGCACCGACTCCGCCTTCGATCGAGAACCGAAGCCGCAAGGCCTTCCCTGAACCGGCCGGACCGGTCAATCCACCGGCGACGACACACCGAGTGAGCGTGGATCAACTGTGACGACCGAGGTAACCCTGGTGGGCCGCGAGCCCGTAAACGTTCCCGAACGACTGCCCTATCGGGCCAAGCGGCTCCTGCTCGGACCGCCGCTGGTAACCGAGAACCTCCACGACGAACGGTTGAGCAAGAAGGCGGCCTTGGGGGTTCTGTCCAGCGACTGCATATCCTCCTCCGCCTACGGGTCGGAGGAGATGCTGATCGCGCTGCTCGCGGTGTTCGGCTTCACCGGCTTCCACATCCTGATGCCGTTGACCGGCGCCGTCCTCGCCGTGTTGATCCTGATGACGTTGTCCTACCGCGAAGTCGTCACGGTCTACACCAAGGCCGGCGGATCCTACGTCGTCGCGCGCGAGAACTTCGGGCCCCGGGTGGCCCAGATCGCCGCGGTCGCGTTGATGATCGACTACATCGTGACGGTGGCCGTACAGGCGGCGGCCGGCGTCGCCGCGATCTCCTCGATCGTGCCGAGCCTGCGCGGCCCGGACATCGCGCTC
Organism: uncultured Actinomycetes bacterium; assembly: GCA_963828015.1. GTDB lineage: Bacteria > Actinomycetota > Actinomycetes > Mycobacteriales > Jatrophihabitantaceae > CAVPUA01. The sequence goes on along the minus strand of CAWHCD010000004.1, from coordinate 896,838 downwards.
ACGATCACTGTCGTACTCGTGCTGATCCTGGCCTACGGGAACCTGCGCGGCATTCGTGAGGCCGGCAAGGCCTTCGCGTTCCCGACATACTTCTTCATCGTCATGGGTGGCCTGGTCATCGTGGTCGGGGTGTTGCGCGAGATCTTCGGTGATCTGCCGCAGTTCACCACCCAGCCGGGCATGATCCCGGTGACCAACAAGGACCACGCCATCCTGTCCTTCGCCGCGATCTTCGTGCTGCTCAAGGCGTTTGCCAACGGCGGATCGTCGCTGACCGGGCTCGAGGCGATCTCCAACGGCGTCAGCGCGTTCAAGAAGCCCGAAGGCGTCAACGCCCGCCGCACGTTGTCGATCATGAGCGTCCTGCTGGGCAGCCTCGTCCTCGGCATCAGCTTCCTGGCCTGGCAGACGCACGCAACGCCGTATACGAACGGCTCGCCGACGGTGATCAGCCAGGTCGCGGACGCGGCGTTCGGCGACAGCTGGTACGGAAACGTCGGCCACATCCTGGTTCAGGTAGCGACGGCGTTGATCCTGATCACGGGCGCGAACACGCCGTTCACCGGGTTCCCGTACCTGGCCAGCTTCGTGGCCGAAGACTCCTTCCTGCCCCGCCAGCTGACCCGCCGCGGCCATCGGCTGGCGTTCAGCAACGGCATCATCGTGCTGACCGTGGCGGCGCTGGCGCTGCTATTGGCCGTCGGTGCCAACGTGAACGCGCTCGTGCCGTTCTACGCGATCGGCGTCTTCACCGGCTTCATGATGGCCGGCCTCGGCATGGCCAAGTACCACAGTCGCGCCCGCGAATCCGGCTGGCACCGACGCCGGGCGATCAACTTCGCCGGCGGGGTCGTGTCGGGCCTGGTGGTGCTGATCTTCGCCGTCGTGAAGTTCACCGAGGGCGCGTGGCTGGTGCTGATTCTCTTTCCGCTCGGCTGGCTGTTGTTGGTCCGGCTCAATCGCCAGTACCGCCGAGAGGCCCGGGCGCTAGAGCTGGTCACCGCGGCCGGCCTGGCCGAGCCCACCCGTGCGCACTACGCCCGCCACGTCGTGCTCGTCTTCGTCGACCGCCTGGACCTGGCCGTCCTCCGCGCCTTGAGGTACGCCGGCAGCCTGCGTCCGACCGATCTGGTCGCGGTCCACTTCTCCCTCGACAACGTCGAATCCAACCAGCTCGAGCGCGAGTGGATCGCGCATGGCCTGGCTGATCGGGTGCCGCTGCGAGTGATCGAATGCGCCGACCGGCGACTGGTCCGCGGCGCGGTCCAACTGGCCCTGGACACGGTCACCAACGAACGGTCCGAGGTCACCGCGCTGTTGCCCCGCCGGACTTTTCCGCGCATCTCACAGCGATTGCTGCACGATCGGACCGCCGATCGGATCGCGGAGGCCTTGGGCCGTCTCCCCCACGTCGCGGCCACCATCGTGCCCTTCGATACGACTCTGAACGCCAAACTGGAGGATCAGCTCGAGCAGACCCAGGCACCGGAGACTCGCGTCCCCAGCCCCTTGCCCGCCCAGGCCATGGCCAGCGCGCCGGACACTCCGACGGACGGCGTGACCCCGATCAGTTCGGTCCATGCCCGCGAGCAGGTCGTGATCGAGGGCCGGGTCAAGGTCGTGCAGGTCGGCAGTGTGGCCGGGCGCTCGCTGGAGGTACAGCTCTTCGATCAGAGCGGCGGAATACGGCTGCTCTTCCTCGGACGGACGACGATTCCCGGGATCCAGCCCGGAACGGTCATGCGCGCGCAGGGCCGGGTGGGCGAGTTCGGCGGCCACCTCGGGATGGCCAACCCACGCTATGAGCTGCTCGTGGACGCGGTCACCCACTGACGGTGGACTAACCTCGCGACGTGCCTCGGATGCGATTGCGATGGATCCCGGCCCTCGTCACGAGCCTGCCGGTGCCATTGCTGCTGGGTATCGCCCTCGGGCTGACGATCCACGATCGAGCCCTTGGCATCCCGATTGCCGTGCTGGCCGCCGCCCTGCTCGCGGGAGCCCAGCTCTACCGGGTGCGACTGCGCACGCTGACCATCCTCGGCGATGGGTTGGAGGTCCAGCGCGACAGCTATGCCTTGCACATCCCCTGGGACTCGATCACCGGGCTGCAGCACCGCCGCGCCCAAGGGGTGCTACCGGTTGACGAACTGACCTTCACTGACGCCTCCCTGATCGCCCGCGACAGCCGCGGGCGTCCGGCCAAGCCCCCGGCCAAACTCTCGCAGAGCGCCGCGCTGCACCGGGTTCAGGTCAGCCTCTACGACGCCCGCTGGGAGCAGGGCCCGATCGGCGACCAGCTGCGCGGACGCCGCATCATCACCTAGCCCCGGCGTGCTCTCGACGGTGGTGGCTCCGGGTCGCAACACGCCGCGGCGAGCGACCTTGCGCTCATCTGTCGGTCGTTGCGCCGGCCCAGGCTCAGTGGCGGCAGACGGCCTCAATATTGTTGCCGCCCGGATCACGGACGAACACCGCGTAGTAGTCCGGGTGGTATTCCGGCCACACGCGGGGCGCATTGAGGATCTCGAGTCCCTGGCCGAGCGCCGCCTGATAGGCCGCGTCGACGGCCGAGCGCTCGGCCGCCGTGAACGCGACGTGCGTCTGGCGGCCACCAGGATCAGTGGCCTTGCCGATCCAGAACACCGGCCCGCCGCCGCGCTCCCCGTAGCCGATGACGTCACCGAAGTCGGTGACCGCCGTGATCCCGAGCGGCGCCAAGAACGCGTTGTACCAAGACATCGATGCCTCGATGTCGTCCACCTGCAGGCTGATGTGATCGATCATGGCTGACAGCCTGCCAGTCGTTTGTTGCGGCTGTCATCGACGGCAGGTGAATTAAGCGCGTCGCACGATCTCGGCCACCCGCTGGGCGATCAGCTCGGCCTGTTCCTGGGTCGGAGCCTCAACCATGACCCGCACGAGTTGCTCGGTGCCCGAGGGCCGAAGCAGGATGCGGCCGCTCTCACCGAGTTCGGACTCGGCCGTCTCTACGGCGCTCCGCACGGCTGGCGATGCCGCCACCCGGTCGCGATCGGCCACCTCGACATTGATCAGTATCTGCGGCAGGCGCTGAACCACTGCGGCCAGCTCGCTCAGCGGCCGTCCCGCCCGCGTCACGCTGCCCATGATCTGCAGGGCGGTCAGCAGCCCGTCTCCGGTCGTCGCGGCATCAGTGAACACGACGTGCCCGCTCTGCTCACCGCCCAGGGACAGCTCGCGTTCGCGGAGCGCCTCGAGCACGTAGCGATCGCCCACAGCGGTGGTCACCACTTCGATACCGGCGCGCCGCATGGCGTGATGAAAGCCGAGATTGCTCATGACGGTCGCGACGACGACGTCGTCCTTGAGCGTGCCGTTGGCCTGCATGGCCAGGGCACACAGGGCCAGGATCTGATCACCGTCGACCAGGCTCCCGTCGGCGGCGACGGCCAGGCACCGGTCGGCGTCCCCGTCGTGGGCGATGCCCAGGTCAGCGCCGTGTTCGAGCACCGCGCTGATCAGACCAGCCAGATGGGTCGAGCCGACCCCGTCGTTGATGTTGAGCCCGTCCGGGTCGGCGGCCAACGCGGTGACCTTGGCGCCGGCTCGACGGTAGAGCTCGGGGGCCAGCGCGGACGCGGCGCCGTGCGCGCAGTCCACCACGACGTGCAGTCCGTCCAGATCGACCGGAGCCGTGGCCAGCAGGTGGGTCAGGTAGCGCTCGCTGGCATCGACCGCGTCGCGGACGCGCCCGATGTCACCTCCGGTCGGGCGGGTGAGCGGCCCCGAGTCGACCGCGGCCTCGATCTCGGCCTCCAGGTCGTCGGGCAGCTTGTGGCCCCCGCGCGCAAACAACTTGACCCCGTTGTCGGGCATCGGGTTGTGGCTGGCCGAGAGCATGACGCCCAGGTCGGCGCCGTAGGACGCGGTCAGAAAGGCAACCGCAGGCGTGGGCAGTACCCCGACGCGGAGCACGTCCGACCCGGCCGAAGTCAGGCCGGCGATCACCGCGGCCTCGAGCATCTCGCCGCTGGCCCGCGGGTCTCGTCCCACGACCGCCACCGGTCGATGCGTGGCGTCGTGGGCGACCAGGACTCGGGCGGCGGCGCTGGCCAGCGCGAGCGCCAGCTCCGGCGTCAGCTCGGCGTTCGCGAGACCGCGGACACCGTCCGTCCCGAAGTACTTTCCCAACGCGCTGGTTAGCGCTTCGAGTACTGCGGCGCCTTGCGAGCCTTCTTCAGACCGTACTTCTTCCGCTCCTTGACGCGGGCATCGCGAGTGAGGAAGCCGGCCTTCTTCAGGGCCGGCCGGTCATCGGGCTCGAGGTTGATCAGCGCGCGGGAGATGCCCAGGCGCAGCGCACCGGCCTGCCCGGTGATGCCGCCGCCGCGAATGGTGGCGATGACGTCGTACTGAGCATCCTTCTCCAGGGTCACGAACGGCTCACGGATGAGCTGCTGGTGGACCTTGTTCGGGAAGTAGTTCTCGAACGTCCGACCGTTGACCTTGATCTCGCCCGTACCAGGCACGAGACGCACGCGGGCGACGGCTTCTTTGCGGCGACCGACGGTGGGAACGGCTGCGGTAGGGGTACTCACTGGGCGACCTGCTTGATCTCGAACGGCTGGGGCTTCTGGGCGGAGTGCGGGTGCTCGGGTCCGGCATAGACCTTGAGCTTCTTGAGCTGCTGGCGGCCCAGCGTGGACTTGGGGAGCATGCCGCGCACGGCCAGCTCGACGATGCGCTCGGGCTTGCTCTCGAGCAGCTCGCCGACGGTGCGCCGCGATAGTCCACCCGGGTAGCCGGAGTGGCGGTAGCGGTACTCGCCGAGCTTGCTGGGGGCGACCGCAACCTTGTCGGCGTTGATGATCACGACAAAGTCGCCGGTGTCGACGTGCGGCGCGAACTGCGGCTTGTGCTTGCCGCGCAGCAGGGTGGCGGCGTGGGTGGCCAGTCGGCCCAGGACGATGTCCTGGGCGTCGATGACGTGCCAGTTGCGAGTGATCTCGCCGGGCTTGGGCGTGTACGTGGACACGTTGCGCGAGTTGGGCACTGCTCTACTTTCTGATCGGTCTTCACGCCGTTGGTGCTGGCGCCCCCACAGTCGAGAGACTCCGAGGCATGGCCGGTGGACGAGGCTTCGTGCACCAAAACACAAGGATACCGGGCCGCTTCGGCGGATCCAAATCGCCTTTCGGCATGATCAGGACCATGACCATGCTGGCCGAGCTGGCCGTCCAACTCCCCGCGGGCGCGCTGATCACCGACCCGGACGTGATCGAGGGCTACCGGCGCGACCGGGCCGAACAACCCGACGCGGGTCATCCCGTCGCCCTCGTGCGCGTTACGAGCACCGCCGACGTCCAAGCCGTGCTGCGCCACGCCGGCCGCTACGGCATCCCGGTCGTCCCCCGCGGCGCCGGCACCGGGTTGTCGGGGGGCGCCAGCGCCGTCGACGGCGCGATCGTGCTCTCGCTCGAGCAGATGCGCGAGGTCGACGTGCGGCCCGACATGGGGGTAGCGATAGCGCAGCCCGGCGCGTTGAACGTCGAGGTCAAGGCCGCGGCCGCCCAGCACGGCCTGTTCTATCCGCCTGATCCGTCGTCGTTCGAAATCTGCTCGATCGGCGGCAACGCGGCCACCAACGCCGGTGGGCTGTGCTGCGTGAAATACGGCGTCACCTCCGACTACGTCCTAGGTCTTCAGGTCGTGCTGGCCGATGGCACCGCCCTGCGCCTGGGCGGCCCGCGCCTGAAGGACGTCGCCGGTCTGTCGCTCACCAAGTTGTTCGTGGGCAGCGAAGGCACGCTCGGCGTGATCACCGAGGTCACCCTGAGGCTGGTGCCCGCCCCGCCACCGGCCTCGACCCTGGTGGCCTCCTTCGCCTCGATCGAGGCCGCCGCGCAGGCAGTCGTGGCCATCGTCGGCGCGCTGCGTCCCTCGATGCTCGAGTTGATGGATCGCACGGCGATCAACGCCGTCGAGGACCTGCTCAACATGGGCCTGGACCGGACCGCCGAGGCGCTGCTCATCGCCCGCTCCGATGCACCCGGTGCGGCCGCCAACAACGAGATCGCGCTCATGCACCAGCTCTGCGCCGAGCACGGGGCCGCAGAGGTGTTCAGCACCGACGACCAGAAGGAGGGTGACGCCTTCGCCGCGGCCCGCCGATCGGCCTTCTCTGCACTGGAACGCAAGGGCGATCTGCTGTTCGAGGACGTCGGAGTACCGATACCGACGCTACCGAGACTCGTGCACGGCATTGAGCAGCTGGCCAAGAAGCACGACGTCGTCATCGCCGTGGTCGCGCATGCCGGCGACGGCAACACCCATCCCTTGATCGTGTCGGACCGCAACGATCAGGCGGTACACGAACGGGCCCTGGCCGCGTTCGGTGACGTCATGAGCCTGGCCATCGAGCTGGGCGGCACGATCACCGGAGAGCACGGGGTCGGCCGGCTCAAGGCGGCCTGGTTGCCGTCCTACCTGGGCGAGGACGTGATGACGTTGTCGCGCACCATCAAGAACGCGATCGACCCGCAGGGCATCCTCAATCCGGGCGCGGTGTTCTAGCCATCCCATAGAGTTCCACCCGTGCCACGTCGCCCAACCCGAACCGTGCCCGTCGTCGTGCTGCACGGCTGGCGCCCGGCCGAACCCGAGCACTGGCAGAGCTGGCTGGTCGGACAACTTAGCGACGCCGGGCGCGACGTGCGCTACCCGACGCTGCCCGATCCGGAGTCTCCTCGGCTCGGCCCCTGGCTCGCGGCCCTACGCGAGGTGATCAGCGATCTGCCGCCGGACGGCTTCGATGTGGTCGCCCACTCGCTCGGCAGCGTGCTGTGGCTGCATCACGCCGCTGATCCGGCCGGCTCCCCGCGACCGGCCCAGGTCGCGCTCGTGGCGCCGCCGTCACCCGGCACCGAGATCGCCGAGATCGCCGAGTTCTTCCCGCCGCCGCTGGACATCGACGCCGTCCGCCGGGCCGCCGACGGCACCGTCCTGGTCGGCGGTGACAACGACCCGTACTGCCCCGAGGGGATCAGCGAGGCTTACGGTCGACCGCTCAAGATGGCGACCACGATCATCGCCGACGGCGGTCACCTCAACGTCGACTCCGGCTTCGGGCCGTGGCCGGCCGTGCTCGATTGGTGCGGGCGCGACAACCTGGCCTTCTTCTGATGCGAGAGACGCTGGCCTGGATCGGTGCGGTCGCCGGCGTCCTCATCCTGCTGGCGACCACACGCGACATCGTCGGTGCCCTCGTCGTGCCCCGGGTCTTCAGCGCCCGGCTGTCACGGTTCGTCTCGGGCTGCGTGCGGGTGGGCTACCGGACGATCTGCAAGCCGATCAACAACTACGAGACCCGCGACCGCATGCTGGCCTGGGCCGGACCGACCCAGCTGTTGACCCGGTTGCTCGTCTGGGTAAGCCTGCTCCTGCTCGGCTACTCCCTGCTGCTGCTGCCGGCCACCCACCATTCCTTCTGGCGGGCCTTCGACGAGGCCGGCTCATCGCTGTTCACCCTCGGCTATGCCGGTCCGACGAACGGGGCCAGCCGGATCATCGGCTACCTCGCCGCCTACACCGGGCTGATCGTCGTCGCCCTGCAGATCGGCTACCTGCCCACGCTCTACTCCGCGTTCAACCGGCGCGAGTCAGAGGTGACGTTGCTCGTCGCTCGCGCCGGCGCGCCGGCCTGGGGCCCGGAGCTGCTGGTCCGCACCCGCTTCGGCATCCCCGACGGCGACGTCCACGAACTGCTCAACGATCTGTTCGTGCGTTGGGAACGGTGGTCGGCCGAGCTGACCGAGTCGCACACGACCTACCCGACGTTGATCTGGCTGCGCTCACCGCGGCCGTGGTCGCACTGGCTCATCTCGCAGCTGGCGATCCTGGATGCGGCGGCGCTGCACCTTAGCCTGGCCCCGTCGATCGAACCGAAGCTGCCCGCCCGGTTGTGCCTGCGGATGGGCTTCACCGCGTTGAACCAGATCGGTGAGGCGATCCGCCTGAACGTCAACGAGGACCCCGATCCCGACCACCCCATCGAGCTGACCTTCGCCGAGTTCGAGGCCGCGGTCGAGCAGCTCAAGGTCGTCGGGTACCCGATGGAGGTCACCGCCGAGCAGGCCTGGCCGCACTTTCGCGGCTGGCGGGCCAACTACGAGAGCCTGGCCTACGCGCTGGCGTACGCCGTCGACGCCCCGCCGGCGCTGTGGAGCGGCCCTCGGCGCTGGAAGAGCGAACCGGTCGCGCCCCGGCGGCCGTCCAACCGAATCTCCAAGGACGCCAAGACCTGGCCGCGCTCCTGACGGCTGCGCCGCAACCGCCCCGACAAAGGAGCCGGGCCGGCACGACACGCCGAGGATGCAGCCCGCCAGGCTCCTCGGTCGACGCTCAGCCGCGGACGCGCAGGTTGCGTGTCACCGCATCGCGCGCGGCCAGCTGATCATCGGGCGGGTAGCCGACCTCGACCAGCGTCAGCCCGTGTGGCGGGGCGACGGGCACATCGTTGGCTCGCTCGGTGCGGCTGAGCAGGCCGGCCGGCCAGTCCTCGGCCCGCCGACCTTCGCCCACGGCGAGCAGGCCTCCCACCAGGGAACGCACCATCGAATGGCAGAACGCGTCGGCGGCGATGCGGAACTCGATCAGGTCAGTGACCCGCTCCACGTCGAAACTCAGCACGGCACGAATCGTCGTCGCCCCTTCGCGACGACGGCAGAAGGCGGCGAAGTCGTGTTCGCCAATGATCAGGACGGCGGCGCGCGCCATCGCGTCGACGTCGAGGCGGCGGGGCCAGCCGACCGTGTCGAAGCGGCGCAGCGGCGGCGGACCGGCCACCGCATCGGTCAGCCGGTAGAGATAGCGCCGCCACAGGGCCGAGAACCGGGCGTCGAACTCGGTGGGGACGACCGCCGCCGTCCGCACCCGGACGTCAGCGGGCAGCAATCCCGCCAGCCGGCGCAGCAACGTCGGAGCGACCTCCTCCCACACCGCCCGCGGCAGGTCGAGGTGCGCGACCTGGCCCACGGCGTGCACTCCGGCGTCGGTGCGACCGGCCACCGTCAGCGCGATGGGCGTGCGCAGCAGGGTGCTCAGCGCCTCGGTCAGGGTCTGCTGCACCGTCCGACGATCAGGTTGGCTGGCCCAGCCGGAGAAGCCAGTGCCGTCGTAGGCGATATCGAGGCGGACACGAACGAGCCCGCCACCCCCGGTGGGAGTGACGGGCTCGGTCATAGCTGGAAAATCTACTTGGCGTCGTCCTCGTCGGTGGCCTCGGCGACGTCGCCCTCGGCACCGACCTCGGCGTCCTCGACCTCGGCAGCGAAGTCATCCGCATCGTCGGCCTCGTCGACGGCCGGCTCGCCGTCGAGCAACTCGGCCTCGAGGCCTTCCTCGTCGACGACGTCATCATCCTGCGCGGCCTGAGCGGCCACCGCGGCGGCCGTCTCGGACTCACCCTGGTGCTCCTCGGCCAGCTCGACCGTGCGACCGGTCGCCGCCTTGCGCGGGGCGACCTTGGTGCCGCGCGAGCGCTCGGCCTCGCCGACGACCGACTGAGCATCGGTCAGGCCCTCGACCAGCTCGATGATGGCCATCTGGGCGTTGTCACCCTTGCGCGGGGCGACCTTGAGGATCCGCGTGTAGCCACCCGGACGCTCGGAGAACTTCGGACCGATCTCGACGAACAGCTTCTGCACGACGTCCTTGTCGCGAATCACCGTCATCACCTGCCGCCGCGCGTGGAGATCTCCGCGCTTGGCGAACGTGATCAGCTTTTCGGCCAGCGGACGCAACCGCTTGGCCTTGGCCTCAGTGGTGGTGATCCGATCGTGCTCGAACAGCGCCGTCGCGAGATTCGCGAGCAGCAGCCGCTCGTGCGCGGGGCTACCGCCGAAGCGGGGACCCTTGGTGGGCGTAGGCATGTCGTGCTCCTATCGGACCGAAACCGGCCCGGCTGATGGGTTTCTAGAGTTCTTCGGTCTCGGCGAAGTCAAGATCGCCGGAGTCGCCGCTGTCATCGAAATCGTCGTCACCGTAGGAGACCGACGACGGCTCGAATCCGGGCGGGCTGTCCTTGAGCGCCAGGCCCAGACCGTGCAGCTTGACCTTGACCTCGTCGATGGACTTCGAGCCGAAGTTGCGGATGTCGAGCAGGTCGGCCTCGCTGCGGCCCACGAGCTCACCCACGGTGTGGATGCCCTCGCGCTTGAGGCAGTTATAGGAGCGCACCGTCAGGTCGAGCTCCTCGATCGGCATCGCGAACGCGGCGATGTCGGCGACCTCGGCCGGGGACGGACCGACGTCGATGCCCTCGGCCTCGTCGTTGAGCTCACGGAACAGCCCGAACAGCTCGACCAGGGTGTGGCCGGCGCTGGCGACGGCGTCACGCGGGGTCAGCGAGTGCTTGGTCTCGACGTCGACGACGAGCCGGTCGAAGTCGGTGCGCTGCTCGACGCGGGTCGCCTCGACGGCGTAGGTGACCTTGAGGACGGGCGAGTAGATCGAGTCGACCGGGATGCGGCCGATCTCCTGGCCGGGCTGCTTGTTCTGCACGGCGGTGACGTAGCCGCGGCCGCGCTCGACGATCAGCTCGATCTCGAGCCGACCCTTCTTGTTGATCGTCGCGATCCGCAGTTCGGGGTTGTGCACGGTGACGCCGGCCGGCGGCGCGATGTCGGCGGCCGTGACCTCACCCGGGCCCTGCTTGCGCAGGTACATGACGACCGGCTCGTCGTTCTCGGAGCTGACGACGAGCTCCTTGAGGTTCAGGATGATGTCGGTGACGTCTTCCTTGACGCCCTCGACGGTGGTGAACTCGTGCAGCACGCCGTCGATGCGGATGCTGGTCACCGCCGCACCGGGGATCGAGGACAGCAGCGTGCGGCGCAGTGAGTTGCCGAGCGTGTAGCCGAAGCCGGGCTCGAGCGGCTCGATGACGAAACGTGACCGGTTGTCGGCCAAGGTCTCCTCAGAGAGCGAGGGGCGCTGGGAAATCAGCAAGGTAGTACTCCTTCAGTTTGAGGACGACCGCTATATGACGTCCAACTTTGTCGTGCACGTGCACCGAACTGATCGCTCGCGCGGTCAGATCGTTACTTCGAGTAAAGCTCGACGATCAGCTGTTCCTGCAGCGGGATGTCGATCTGCGCGCGCTCGGGCAGCGAGTGCACCAGGATGCGCAGCCGGTTGGGAACCACCTGCAGCCAGCCGGGAACCGGCCGGTCGCCCTGGGTCTCGCGGGCGATCAGGAACGGCGTGGTCTCCAGCGACTTCGGCTTGACGTCGATGATGTCGTGCTGGGACACCCGGAAGCTCGGAATGTCGACCTTGGCGCCGTTGACCAGGAAGTGGCCGTGGCTGACCAGCTGGCGCGAGGCCCGCCGCGTGCGAGCCAGGCCCGCGCGGTAGACGACGTTGTCCAGGCGCGACTCGAGGATCTGCAGCAGGTTGTCACCGGTCTTGCCGTGGCGACGGGTGGCCTCTTCGTAGTAGCGACGGAACTGCTTCTCCAGCACGCCGTAGCTGTACTTGGCCTTCTGCTTCTCCTGCAGCTGCAGGAGGTACTCGCTCTGCTTGATGCGCGAGCGACCGTGCTGGCCGGGCGGGTAGGGACGACGCTCGAAGGCGGCGTCGCCACCCACGAGGTCGGTGTTGAGGCGACGCGAGATGCGCGTGGCCGGTCCGGTGTAACGAGCCATATCTGTATCTCCCTCAGACCCGACGCCGCTTGGGCGGACGGCATCCGTTGTGCGGCTGCGGCGTGACGTCAGAGATCGTGCCGACCTCGAGGCCCGCGGCCTGCAGCGAACGGATGGCGGTCTCGCGGCCAGAGCCCGGACCCTTGACGAATACGTCGACCTTCTTCATGCCGTGCTCCTGCGCCTTGCGGGCAGCGCTCTCGGCCGTCATCTGCGCCGCGTACGGCGTCGACTTACGTGAGCCCTTGAAGCCGACATGGCCGGCCGAGGCCCAGCTGATCACGTTGCCGGTCGGGTCGGTGATCGAGACGATGGTGTTGTTGAACGTGCTCTTGATGTGCGCGTGGCCGTGCGCGACGTTCTTCTTCTCCTTGCGGCGGACCTTCTTGGCCCCCGCTTTGCGCACCTGTCCGGGCATTACTTCTTACCTGCCTTCTTCTTGCCGGCAATGGTCTTCTTCGGGCCCTTGCGGGTGCGGGCGTTGGTCTTGGTGCGCTGCCCGTGCACCGGCAGGCCACGGCGATGCCGAATGCCCTGGTAGCAGCCGATCTCGATCTTTCGACGGATGTCGGCGGCCACCTCACGGCGGAGGTCACCCTCGACCTTGAAGTGGGCGTCGATGTGGTCGCGCAGCAGCACGATGTCCTCATCGGACAGATCGCGGGCGCGCAGGTCCGGGCTCAGGCCGGTGGCCTCGAGCGCCTGCTTGGCGCGGGTCGGACCCACGCCGTAGATGTAGGTGAGCGCAACTTCCAGCCGCTTGTCGCGGGGAAGGTCAACGCCGGCAAGACGAGCCATGCGGGTTGGTTCTCTTCTCTGTAGAACGCTGGTCTGTACGCGCATCCGTCCGGGCTTATCTCGATGATTCGAGTGCCGGCCCCGGCCAACGCTCCGGGGGTGAACCACCGCCGCGGGGACGGTGGCAGGCATGCGCGTGTTTGAGTTGGACCTCTACTAGCCCTGGCGCTGCTTGTGGCGCAGGTTCTCGCAGATGACCATGACCCGACCGTGACGACGAATGACCTTGCACTTGTCGCAGATCGGCTTGACGCTCGGCTTGACCTTCACGGCCGTGCCCTTTCTTGTCAGAAACTACTTGTAGCGGTACACGATGCGGCCGCGGGTGAGGTCGTAGGGCGAGAGCTCCACGACCACGCGGTCCTCGGGCAGGATCCGGATGTAGTGCTGGCGCATCTTTCCGCTGATGTGGGCCAGTACCTTGTGCCCGTTGCTCAGTTCCACCCGGAACATCGCGTTGGGCAGCGGTTCGACAACCTTGCCTTCGACCTCGATGGCCCCGTCTTTTTTGGCCATATCCTCCGCTTTTCGCTGTATTTCATGGTTCGTCGGCCCACCGTCGCCGAAGCGCTAGCGGGCAGACGTCGAAAATCTCGTCGTCCACTGGGGTTAACCAGATGTGTGCCGCACACCATCCGCGAGGGTCTGCACTCCTTCGGACCGCGGCCAAAGCGGGCATGAAGAAAGGGCGGCTGATGCCAGTTCTCAAGTGTACGCACCGCGCACGCCTACGCCAAACTGCGCGATCAGTCTGCTAACGCCGACAGGCTGACGCCGCGGGCGGCCAGCTCGGCCCGGCCGCCGTCTTCGGCGGTCAGCACCCAGGGGCCGTCCTCGAGGATCGCGACCGTGTGTTCCCAGTGGGCGGCGAACGCGCCGTCGGCGGTCACGATCGTCCAGCCGTCGGCCAGTTCGCGGGTGTCACGCCGGCCCAGGGTGATCATCGGTTCGATGGCCAGCGCCATGCCGGCCTCCAGGCGCGGCCCGCGCCCGGCGCGACCATGGTTGAGGATGTGCGGGTCCATGTGCATTTCCGAGCCGATGCCGTGCCCGCCGTAGTTCGTGACGATCCCGAAGCGGCCCGAGCGCTGCACGGAGGTCTCGACGGCGTGGGAGATGTCGCTCAGGCGCCGCCCGGCCCGGGCCTGGGCCAGCCCGTCCCACAGCGACTTGCGGCAGGCCTCGGACAGCTCGTGCGCGCCCGGCTCGACCGTTCCAACCTCGACCGTTATCGCGGCATCGCCGTGCCAGCCCTCGACGATCGCGCCGAAATCGAGGGAGATCACGTCACCCTCGGCCAGCACGGTCGAGGCGGTCGGGATACCGTGCACGACCTGTTCGTTCACCGACGCGCAGATGACGGCCGGGAAGCCGTGGTAGTTCAGGAACGACGAGGTCGCGCCAGCATCGGCCAGCACCTTGCGGGCGACCTCGTCCAGGTCGAGGGTGGATACCCCCGGCGCGACGGCGGCGCGCAGCTGGGCCAGCCCTTCGGCCACCACCAGGCCGGCGCGGCGCATCAGCCGAATCTGCTCCGGCGACTTGATCTCGATCTGTTCGGTGCGCATGGTCAGTCGGCGGCGGGAGTGAAGCCGTTCAGCGCGGCGATCGCGCGCTCGGTGACGTCCTCGACCGCACCGAGGGCGTCGACGCGGACCAACTGGGCCCGCCCGCCGTAGAAGTCGGTCAGCGGCGCGGTCTGGACCTGGTAGACGTCCAGACGATGGCGAACCGTCTCGGGGAAGTCGTCGTCGCGGTGGTACAGCTCGCCACCGCAGCGGTCGCATACGTCCGGGGTCGTCGGCGGATCGAACTCGAGGTGCCAGACGTGCCCGCACTTCTTGCAGGTGCGGCGCCCGGACAGCCGGCGCACGACTTCCTCGCTGTCGACGTCGAGCTCGAGCACCACATCCAGGGTCGTGCCGATGTCGTTGAGGATGCCATCGAGCTCGTAGGCCTGTCCCACATTGCGCGGGAACCCATCGAGCAGGAAACCGGCCGCGGCATCGGGCTCGCCCAGGCGGTCGCGCACCATGGCGTTCGTGACCTCGTCGGGAACGAGGTCGCCGGCATCCATGTACTTCTTGGCCAGCTTGCCGAGATCCGTGCCGCCCGAGACGTTGGCCCGGAAGATGTCTCCGGTCGAGATCTTCGGAATGTCGAAGTTCGCCGCGATGTACTCAGCCTGCGTGCCCTTACCGGCGCCGGGTGGCCCGACGAGGATGAGTCTCATACCGCCGGACCTCCGATACACCGGGAAGACGAACAGATAGGGACCGAAAAGTCACCTACGGGACACCGCAGCATAACTGTTAGCGCAGGAAGCCTTCATAGTTGCGCTGCATGAGCTGGCTCTCGATCTGCTTCACGGTGTCCAGGGCGACGCCAACCATGATCAGCACGGCCGTACCGCCGAAGGGGAAGTTCTGCTGATTCCCGCCGGTGTAGGAGATGAAGATGTTGGGCAGGATCGCGATGATGCCGAGGTAGATCGAGCCGACCAGGGTGATCCGCGACAGGACGAAGTGCAGGTACTCCGCCGTCGGGCGTCCGGGCCGGATACCCGGAATGAAGCCGCCGTACTTCTTCATGTCGTCGGCGCGCTCTTCGGGGTTGAACGTGATGCTGACGTAGAAGTACGTGAAGAAAATGATCAACGCCATGTAGGTCAGCACGTAGACGTAGGACTGCTGGTTGATCAGGTAGTTGTTGACGAAGCGCTGGAAGCCCGAGGTCGAGTTGGACGTCAGCTGGCTGATCAGCTGCGGGATGTACAGCAGCGAGGACGCGAAGATCACCGGGATGACACCGGCCTGGTTGACCTTCAACGGAAGATAGGTCGACGTACCGCCGTATTGGCGGCGCCCGACCATGCGTTTGGCGTACTGCACCGGTATTCGGCGCTGCCCCTGTTCGACGAAGACCACGGCGCCGATGATCGCCAGCCCCAGCAGGATGATCAGGGTGAAGGCGAAGCCACCGCTGTTCTGCAGGATCGTCTGACCCTCATTGGGAATGCGGGCGGCGATCGAGGTGAACATCAGCACGCTCATGCCGTTGCCGACCCCGCGGTCGGTGATCATCTCGCCGAACCACATGATGACGGCGGTACCGGCCATCATCGTCAGGACCATCGACGACAGCGTCCAGACGTCGGTCTTGTAGAGGATCGAGAGCTCGCCGGTGCCGGACGCGTTCTCACAGCCCTGGAACAGCTGCCCGGAGTTGGCCAGCGCGACGAATCCGGTCGCCTGCAGGATGGCCAGCCCGATCGTCAGGTAGCGGCTGTACTGAGTCAGCTTCTGCTGCCCCGACTGGCCTTCCTGCTTGAGCTGGTCGAAACGCGGGATGACCACGACGAGCAGCTGGATGATGATGCTGGCCGTGATGTAGGGCATGATGCCCAGCGCGAAGACCGACAGTCGCAGCAAGGCACCGCCGGAGAACAGGTTGATGAGCGCGTAGACGTTCTTGGACGCGCCGCTGTTGGCCTGGTTGATGCAGTAGTTGATGTTCGTGGTGTTCGTGTTAGGCGTCGGGACCGATGCACCGAGCCGGTACAGCACGATCATGGCGAGCGTGAAAAGCAACTTCTTGCGCAGGTCCGGCGTTCGGAACGCCGAGGCGAAAGCGCTGAGCACAAGTCCTCCTAGGCGGGTGTACGGAGCTTCACCCGGCCGGTGATGCAGTTAACTTTTCACGACGGTCGAACGGTACGCGTTCCGGGCCGAATGTTCCCACCCGACCCGGACGCGAACTCTCAGAGCTGGTTGGCCGAGCCGCCCGCCGCCGCCAGCTTCTCCCGGGCCGAGCCCGAGAACGCATTCGCTGTGACGTCGAGCTTGACGCGAGCCGAGATCGCCGTCGCCGAGCACCTTCACCAGCTGGCCCTTGCGGACCGCGCCGGCAGCGACGAGCTCGTCGACGCCGATCGCGCCGCCTTCAGGAAACAGCTCGGCCAGGCGGGCCAGGTTAACGACTTGGTACTCCACGCGGAAACGGTTGGTGAAGCCCTTGAGCTTCGGCAGCCGCATGTGGATGGGCATCTGCCCACCTTCGAAGCCGACCGGGACCTGGTAGCGGGCCTTGGTGCCCTTGGTGCCACGTCCGGCCGTCTTGCCCTTCGAGCCCTCACCGCGACCCACCCGGGTCTTCTTGATGTGCGAGCCCGCAGCGGGCTTGAGGTGATGAACCTTGATCGGTCCGGTGCTCATGATTAGTCGACCTCCTCGACCGTCACCAGATGGGTGACGGTGTGGACCATGCCGCGGATCTCCGGACGGTCCGCCTTGATGACTGTGTCGTGCAGGTGCTTGAGGCCCAACGAACGCAGGGTCTCCCGCTGGTTCTGCTTGCGCCCGATCCCGGACCGCACTTGGGTGATCTTGAGCTGGGTCATCGAACTACGCTCCCTGGCCCGCACGCGCGCGGAGCAGACCGGCCGGCGCGACGTCCTCGAGCGGCAGACCGCGACGCGCGGCCACCTCTTCCGGACGCACGAGCGCCTTGAGCGCCGCCACCGTGGCGTGCACGATGTTGATCGGGTTGTCCGAGCCGAGCGACTTGGACAGCACGTCGTGGATGCCGGCGCACTCGAGCACGGCGCGCACCGGGCCACCGGCGATGACGCCGGTACCGGGGCTGGCCGGCTTGAGCAGCACGACGCCGGCCGCGGCCTCGCCCTGCACCGGGTGCGGGATCGTCTGCTGAATGCGCGGCACCTTGAAGAAGCTCTTCTTGGCCTCTTCGACGCCCTTGGCGATAGCGGCCGGAACTTCCTTGGCCTTGCCGTAGCCGACGCCGACGGTGCCGTCGCCGTCGCCGACGATGACCAGTGCGGTGAAGCTGAAGCGACGACCGCCCTTGACCACCTTGGCGACGCGGTTGATCGTCACCACGCGCTCCAGGTAGATGCTCTTCTCCTGGGCGCCCTGGCCCCGGCCACCGTCGCGGCGGTCACGGCGTTCGCCGCGCTCGCCACCACGCTCGTTGCCACTCCCGCTGTTTCCACCGGGCCCACCAGGGCCGCCGGTGCGGGCTCCGCGCTGCGGTCCGGGCATTAGCTTTTCTCCTCAGTCATCAGGTACATCAGAACTCCAAGCCGGCTTCACGGGCGGCGTCGGCGAAGGCCGCGATCCGTCCCGTGTAGGTGTTGCCGCTGCGGTCGAAAACGACCTTGTCGACGCCGACGGCCTTGGCCGCCTCGGCCAGGCTGGCACCGGCCTGCTTGGCCTGCGCCGTCTTGTCACCGCTGTCGAGCTTGTAGGTCGACGCCGAGGCCAGCGTGCGGCCGGTGGCGTCGTCGACAACCTGCGCGAACAGGTGGCGCGAGGAGCGGTTCACGACCAGGCGGGGACGCTCGGCCGTGCCGACGACCTTCTTGCGCAGCCGGAAGTGCCGGCGCGACTTGGCGACGCGGCGGGTGGCCGAGACGCCGGCCGAGCGCCGGGCCTTCTTGAGAATGCTGGACGCAGCCATTACTTCTTACCTGCCTTACCGGCCTTGCGACGGACAACTTCACCCTGGTAGCGCACGCCCTTGCCCTTGTACGGGTCGGGCTTGCGCAACTTGCGGATGTTGGCGGCGACTTCGCCGACCTTCTGCTTGTCGATTCCCTCGACCACGAAACGGGTCGGGGCCTCGACGCGGAACGTGATGCCCGCGGGCGCGGTGACCAGCACGGGGTGCGAGAAACCCAGCGCGAACTCGAGGTCGCTGCCCTTGGCCTGCACCCGGTAGCCGGTGCCGACGATTTCCATCGTCTTGGCGTAGCCGTCGGTCACGCCGACCACCATGTTGGCGATCAGCGTGCGGGACAGTCCGTGCAGGGACTTGGACAGGCGCTCGTCGTCCGGGCGGGTGACCGAGACGGACCCGTCGTCGGCCTTCTCCACCGCGATCGGCTCCGCGACCGTGTGCGACAGGGTGCCCTTGGGGCCCTTCACGACCACCGCGCGGCCGTCGATGGTGACGTCGACGCCACTAGGGACGAGGACCGGCAGTCTGCCGATGCGACTCATGCTGTTCCTCCTCTACCAGACGTAGGCGAGAACTTCTCCGCCTACTCCGCGCTTGGTGGCCTGCCGGTCGGTCAGCAGTCCAGTCGATGTCGAGATGATCGCGACGCCCAGGCCACCCAGCACGCGGGGCATGCCCGTGGACTTGGCGTAGACGCGCAGACCGGGCTTGGACACGCGGCGTACTCCGGCGATGCTGCGCTCCCGGTTGGGGCCGTACTTCAGATCGAGCGTGAGAACACGCCCGGGCAGCCCGGGAGGCGCATCGACGACGGTGAAGCCGGCGATGTAGCCCTCCTGCTTGAGGATCTCGGCGATGTGCCCCTTCAGCTTCGAATGCGGCATCACCACCTCGTCCTGGAAGGCGGAGTTGGCGTTACGCAGACGGGTCAGCATGTCCGCGATCGGGTCGGTCATTGTCATTGCTGCTACTACTTTCTCGCGACGGTTCCCGGGGGCCTACCGCGTTATTGGAAATGCTCTTGAGTTGCTTACCAGGAGGACTTGGTGACGCCGGGGAGCTCCCCGGCATGCGCCATTTCCCGCAGGCAGATGCGGCACAGGCCGAACTTGCGGTAGACCGAGTGGGCCCGCCCGCAGCGCTGGCACCGCGTATAGCCGCGGACCTTGAACTTCGGCTTGGCGGCCGCCTTGTTCTTCAGGGCTGTCTTGGCCATGCTCAGTTCTCCTTAAACGGGAAGCCGAGCGCCCGGAGCAGGGCACGGCCTTCGTCGTCAGTCTTGGCCGAGGTCACGAACGTGATGTCCATGCCGCGAGGGCGGTCGATCGAGTCAGGGTCGATCTCGAGGAACATCGCCTGCTCGGTGAGCCCGAAGGTGTAGTTGCCGTTGCCGTCGAACTGGCGGTCCGAGAGCCCACGGAAGTCACGAATACGCGGCAGGGCCAGGGACAGCAGCCGGTCGGCGAACTCCCACATGCGATCTCCGCGCAGGGTGACCTTGACACCGATCGGCATGCCCTCGCGCAGCTTGAACTGCGCGATGGATACGCGGGCCTTCTGCACGAGCGGCTTCTGGCCGGTGATCAGGGTCAGGTCGCGGATCGCGCCGTCGATGAGCTTGGAGTCGCGAGCCGCGGCCCCGACGCCCATGTTGACGACGACCTTGACCAGGCCCGGAACCTGCATCGGGTTGCTGTAGGAGTACTGCTCCTGCAACGCCGGGACGATCTCAGCGCGGTAGCGGGCCTTCAGACGCGGCGCGGCGGTGGCGGTCGCGGTGCTAGTCATTACAGGTCCTTTCCGGAACGACGCGAGACGCGGACGTTGCGACCGGTCTCCTCGTCGCGGCGGTAACCGATACGCGTCGCCTGGCCGTCGCCGTCGATGACCATGACGTTGCTGGCCTGGATCGGGGCCTCGACGTGCTCGATGCCACCGGTCTTGGCGCCACGGGCGTTCGTGGACAGCGGGGTGTGCTTCTTGACCCGGTTGACGCCCTCGACGACGACCTTGCCCGTCTCGGGGAAGGCCGCGAGGACCTTGCCCTTGGCGCCGCGGTCCTTACCGGCGATGACGACGACCTCGTCGTCCTTCTTGATCTTCATTACAAAACCTCTGGTGCGAGAGAAATGATCTTCATGAACCGCTTGTCGCGCAGCTCGCGACCCACCGGGCCGAAGATGCGCGTGCCACGCGGCTCGCCGTCGGCCTTGATCAGGACGGCGGCGTTCTCGTCGAAGCGGATGTAGCTGCCGTCGGGACGGCGCCGCTCCTTGACGGTGCGGACGATGACCGCCTTGACGACATCGCCCTTCTTGACGCCGGCGCCGGGCAACGCGTCCTTGACGGTGGCGACGATGATGTCGCCGATGCCGGCGTAACGACGCCCGGACCCGCCCATGACCCGGATGCACAAGATCTCCTTGGCTCCGGTGTTGTCGGCGACGCGAAGTCGCGACTCCTGCTGAATCACTTTGCCTTCTCCAGAACTTCCACGACGCGCCAGCGCTTGGTGGCCGACAGCGGCCGCGTCTCCATGATCAGGACGCGGTCACCGATGCCCACCTCGTTGTTCTCGTCGTGGGCCTTGAGGTTGTTGGTGCGGCGCAGCACCTTGCCGTACAGCGCGTGCTTCACCCGGTCCTCGACAGCGACCACAACGGTCTTGTCCATCTTGTCGCTGACGACCAGGCCCTCGCGGGTCTTACGGTCGCTCGTACGTCCCGTGTCAGTGCTCATGCCCCGACACCTTCCTTTGCATCTACCTCGGTCGGGGCAACGGACAGGCCGAGCTCACGCTCACGCAGGATCGTGTAGATCCGGGCGATGTCGTGGCGCACGGTGCGCAGTTGCCGGTTGTTGTCGAGCTGTCCGGTCGCCATCTGGAAGCGGAGGTTGAACAACTCCTGCTTGGCTTCACGAAGCCGGGTTTCGAGCTCGTCCTCGTGCAGTTCACGAAGCTCGCTGGGGTTGGTCGCCATTACTGGTCACCTGCTTCACGCGTAACGATGCGGCACTTCATCGGCAGCTTGTGGATGGCCCGGGTCAGGGCCTCCCGCGCGACTACCTCATTCGGGAAGGAGAGCTCGAACAGCACCCGTCCCGGCTTGATGTTGGCGATCCACCACTCCGGCGATCCCTTGCCGGAGCCCATGCGGGTTTCGGCCGGCTTCTTGGTGATCGGACGGTCGGGGTAGACGTTGATCCAGACCTTGCCACCACGACGGATGCGACGGTTGATCGCGATACGCGCCGACTCGATCTGGCGGTTGGTGAGGTAGGCCGGCTCGAGCGCCTGGATGCCGTACTCGCCGAAGGCAACGCGGGTACCGCCCGAGGCCTTGCCACTACGGCTCGGGTGGTGCTGCTTGCGGTGCTTGACCCTGCGTGGGATGAGCATGACGTCAGCTCTCCGTGTTCTCGGTGGTGGGTGTCTCGACCGGCGCCTCGACAACGGCGGCCTCGACGACAGCGGCTTCAACCGCGGGGGCTTCGAGCACAGCCTCGTCGGTGGTCGCGTCCTCGGGACCACCAGCGGCGGCGCGCCCGGCGTCGGTGCTGACCCCGGTCGTGCCCTGCGAGCCGGAACGGCGCGGACGAGCCGCACCGGTCGGACGCTCACGACGCTGGCGCAGCGCCTCGGCGGCCACGGCGGCCTCGCGGTCAGCCCGCGAGCCGGTGGGCACCTCGCCCTTGTACAGCCAGACCTTGACGCCGATGCGGCCGAAGGTGGTGCGGGCCTCGTAGAAGCCGTAGTCGATGTTCGCGCGCAGGGTGTGCAGCGGAACGCGGCCCTCGCGGTAGAACTCCGAACGGCTCATCTCGGCGCCACCCAGACGGCCCGAGCACTGCACCCGGATGCCCTTGACGCCCGGGCTCTTGAGCGCGGACTGCATGCTCTTGCGCATCGCGCGCCGGAAGCTGACCCGGTTGGAGAGCTGCTCGGCGACGCCCTGGGCGACCAGCTGCGCGTCACCTTCGGGGTTCTTGACCTCGAGGATGTTGAGCTGAACCTGCTTGCCGGTCAGCTTCTCGAGCTCGCCGCGGATGCGGTCGGCCTCGGCGCCGCGGCGGCCGATGACGATGCCCGGCCGGGCGGTGTGGATGTCGACGCGAACCCGGTCACGGGTGCGCTCGATCTCGACCTTGGCGATGCCGGCGCGCTCCATGCCCTTGGACATGAGCTTGCGGATCGCCACGTCTTCCTTGACGTAGGAGGCGTACTCCTTGTCGGCGAACCAGCGGCTCTTCCAGTCGGTGGTGATGCCCAGGCGGAACCCGTTGGGGTTTACTTTCTGACCCATCAGCGGGTACGTCCCTTCTTGTTGACCGGGATATCGATGCTCTCGACCTCGATCGTGATGTGGCTGGTCCGCTTGCGGATGCGGTAGGCGCGCCCCTGCGCACGCGGGCGGAAACGCTTGAGCGTCGGGCCTTCGTCAACGAAGGCGCGCGAGATGATGAGCGACTCCGGATCCAGGTGAACGTTGTGCTCGGCGTTGGCGATCGCACTGGCAAGCACCTTCGCGACCGGCTCGCTCGCGGCCTGCGGGGCGAACTTGAGCACGCCGAGGGCCTGCTGGGCGTCCATGCCGCGGATGAGGTCGACGACCCGGCGGGCCTTCATCGGCGTGACGCGGACATACGTCGCTCGCGCGAACGCGGTGCGCGTCTCGTCTTCAGTGTTGGCTGGCATCTGCTTCTCCGTGACTAACCGCGCCGCGCGCGGCGGTCGTCCTTGATATGACCCCTGAACGTGCGCGTCGGCGCGAACTCGCCGAGCTTGTGACCCACCATCGCCTCGGTGACGAACACCGGGATGTGCTTGCGGCCGTCGTGCACGGCGATCGTGTGCCCGAGCATGTCCGGGATGATCGTCGAGCGACGCGACCAGGTCTTGATCACGATCTTGGTGCCCTTGTCGTTCTGGACGTCCACCTTCTTGAGCAGGTGGTCGTCGACGAACGGGCCCTTCTTCAGCGAGCGTGGCATGTCAGCAATCCCTCTTAGCGCTTCTTGTTCGAGCTACGACGACGAACGATCATCGCGTCGCTGGCCTTGTTGCGACGCCGGGTGCGGCCCTCGGGCTTGCCGTTCGGGTTCACCGGATGGCGACCACCGGACGTCTTGCCCTCACCGCCACCGTGCGGGTGGTCGACCGGGTTCATGGCGACACCGCGGACGGTCGGGCGCTTGCCCTTCCACCGCATGCGGCCGGCCTTACCCCAGTTGATGTTGGCCTGTTCGGCGTTGCCGACCTCGCCGACCGTGGCCCGGCAACGTACGTCGACGTTGCGGATCTCACCGGAGGGCATGCGCAGCTGCGCGTACGGCCCGTCCTTGGCGACCAGGCGGACCGAGGCCCCGGCCGAGCGGGCGATCTTGGCCCCGCCGCCGGGACGCATCTCGATCGCGTGGATCACGGTGCCGACCGGGATGTTGCGCAATGGCAGCGCGTTGCCCGGCTTGATGTCGGCACTGGGTCCGTTCTCGATCGTGTCGCCCTGCTTGAGCAGCCGCGGCGCGATGATGTAGCGCTTCTCGCCGTCGGCGTAGTGCAGCAGCGCGATGCGCGCGGTGCGGTTCGGGTCGTATTCGATGTGGGCGACCTTGGCCGGCACGCCGTCCTTGTCGTTGCGCCGGAAGTCGATCACCCGGTAGGCGCGCTTGTGGCCGCCACCCTGGTGCCGGGTCGTGATCCGGCCCGAGTTGTTGCGACCGCCCTTGTTGTGCAGCGGACGAACGAGCGACTTCTCCGGCTCGGTACGCGTGAGCTCGACGAAGTCGGCCACACTCGAACCACGACGCCCAGGCGTCGTCGGCTTGTATTTGCGAATACCCATTGTCTGCTTCCCTACTGCCCGAACACGTCGATACGGTCGCCGGCGCGCAGCGTCACTATTGCCCGCTTGACCGACTTGCGGCGGCCGAAGCCGGCCCGGGTGCGCTTGCGCTTGCCCGCCCGGTTGAGGGTGTTGACCCCGGTCACCTTCACCGAGAACACCTTCTCGACCGCGATCTTGATCTGCGTCTTGTTGGCATCGGGGTGCACCTCGAAGGTGTACTTGTTGCCGTCGAGCAGGCCGTAGCTCTTCTCCGAGATCACCGGAGCGAGCAGCACGTCACGTGGGTCGTCGAACATCAGCTTTCACCTTCTTCGGCACTGTCGCTGTCGGCGTCGGTGTCCTCGACGGCAGCTTCGCGCTGCGACGGGGGCAACTGGAAGCCCGCGGCCTCAGCGGCCTCGGCGGTCTTGAACCAGACCTCGGCGACCGTGCGCTCGTAGAACGCGCTGCCGGGAACGTGGTAGAGGTTCGAGTCGGCGTTGCCCTTGATCGGGTAACCCTTGGGCTCGTTGCCGTTCTTCAACGGCAGGTGCGAGTCCGGGCCGTAGTCGGGCGTCTCATCGGTCTCGACGTCCTCGATCGCCTCGACCAGCTCAGCGCTGCTCGCGGTCGCGGTGGCCGACTTGCCCTTGGGCGCACCGGCAAGGAAGAGCTCGAGAGCGGCCTGGGTGAAGACGATGTCGTCACTGATCAGCACGTCGTAGGTGTTGAGCTGGCCCGGCTCGAGCAGGTGGATCCCGCTGAGGTTGCGCAGGCTCTTCCATGTCGCGCCGTCGTTGCGCTCGGCGACCACCAGGATGTTGCGCGACTGGGTGATCTTGGCGAGCAGCGCCGAGGCCGAGCGAGTCGACGGGACGTCGCCCTCGACAAGCGAGGTCACGACGTGCAGGCGATCGTTGCGGGCCCGGTCGGACAGGGCGCTGCGCAGGGCGGCCGCCTTCATCTTCTTGGGCGTGCGCTGCTCATAGCTGCGCGGCTGCGGGCCGTGCACGACGCCACCGCCGTTGAACTGCGGGGCACGCGTGGAGCCCTGGCGGGCCCGACCGGTGCCCTTCTGGCGGTAGGGCTTCTTGCCGCCACCACGGACCTCGCCGCGCGTCTTGGTCGACGCGGTGCCCTGACGGGCCGCGGCCAGCTGGGCGACGACGACCTGGTGCATCAGCGCGATGTTGGTCGGCGCGTCGAACACCTCAGCCGGCAGGTCGATCTTCTTCTTCGAGGCCGAGTCCGAACTCGGGTCGGCCAGCGTGATTGAAAGCGCCATCGTCAGCCGCCCTTCACCGCGGTACGAACGAGCACGAGCCCGCCCTTGGGACCGGGAATCGCACCCTTGATGAGCAGCAACCCGCGCTCGACGTCGACCTTGTGCACCTGCAGGCTCTGCGTGGTCTGGCGCTCGTGGCCCATGCGGCCGGCCATCTTGACGCCCTTGAATACGCGACCAGGGGTGGCACAGGCGCCGATGGAACCGGGCGAGCGGTGCTTGCGCTGCACGCCGTGCCCGGCACCCAGGCCGTGGAAGCCGTGGCGCTTCATGACGCCGGCGGTGCCCTTGCCCTTGGTGGTGCCGCTGACGTCGACGAAGCTGCCGGTCTCGAAGACCTCAGCGGTCAGTTCCTGACCGACCTCGTAGCCCTCGATCGAGGACGTGCGCAGCTCGACGAGGTGACGCCGGGGCGTGACCTCGGCGGCCTTGAAGTGGCCGGCGACCGGCTTGGTCACCTTGCGCGGGTCGATCTGGCCGTAGGCCAGCTGAACGGCGGAGTAGCCGTCCTTCTCCGGGGTGCGAATCTGGGTGATCACGCACGGCCCGGCCTTGACGACGGTGACCGGAACGATCCGGTTGTTCTCGTCGAAGACCTGGGTCATGCCGAGCTTCTCGCCCAGAATGCCTTTGAGTTCGTTTGACATATCCCTGTTCGCTTACTGGATGTTGACGTCGACGCTGGCCGGCAGATCGATGCGCATGAGCGCGTCGATCGTCTTCGGCGTCGGGTCAAGGATGTCGATGAGCCGCTTGTGGGTGCGCATCTCGAAGTGCTCGCGGCTGTCCTTGTACTTGTGCGGCGAGCGGATGACGCAGTAGATGTTCTTCTCGGTCGGCAACGGCACTGGCCCGACTACCCGGGCACCGGTACGCGTCACCGTCTCGACGATCTTGCGTGCACTGGCGTCGATGGCCTCGTGGTCATAGGCCTTGAGCCGAATGCGGATCTTCTGTCCCGCCATGGTGGCTAACTCACCTTCACTGTGTTCGGTAGTTCAGGAACAAGCTCGCGGTCTGTGACCGGAGCGGTAAAGCCGTGGGTTCGGGTCGCGCCGGACGGCGCGACCCGAACCGCACTACTTGATGATCTTGGTGACGCGACCGGCACCAACCGTGCGGCCGCCCTCGCGGATCGCGAAGCGCAGGCCGTCCTCCATGGCGATGGGCTGGATGAGCGCCACCGTCATCTCGGTGTTGTCGCCGGGCATGACCATTTCGGTTCCCTCGGGCAGGGTGACCACGCCGGTGACGTCGGTGGTGCGGAAGTAGAACTGCGGGCGGTAGTTGTTGAAGAACGGCGTGTGCCGGCCACCCTCGTCCTTGGACAGGATGTAGACGTTGGCCTCGAAGTCGGTGTGCGGCGTGGTCGTTCCGGGCTTGATGATGACCTGCCCGCGCTCGACGTCTTCACGCTTGATACCGCGCAGCAGCAGTCCGACGTTCTCGCCGGCCTGGCCCTCATCGAGCAACTTGCGGAACATCTCGATGCCGGTGACCGTGGTGGTCTGCTTGCCTTCCTTGATGCCGATGATGTCGACGGTCTCGTTGACCTTCAGGACACCACGCTCGATGCGGCCGGTGACGACCGTGCCGCGACCGGTGATGGTGAAGACGTCCTCGACGGGCATGAGGAACGGCTTGTCCATCTCGCGCTCGGGCTGCGGGATCGACTCGTCGACGGCGGCCATGAGCTCGAGGACCTTCTCGGCCCACTCCGCGTCGCCCTCGAGCGCCTTGAGCGCCGAAACACGCACGATCGGCGCGTCGTCGCCCGGGAACTCGTACTGGTTGAGCAGCTCGCGCACCTCGAGCTCGACGAGCTCCAGGATCTCCTCGTCGTCGACCATGTCGGCCTTGTTCAGCGCGACCACGATGTAGGGCACACCGACCTGGCGGGCGAGCAGCACGTGCTCCTTGGTCTGGGGCATCGGACCGTCGGTGGCGGCGACGACGAGAATCGCGCCGTCCATCTGCGCGGCACCGGTGATCATGTTCTTGATGTAGTCGGCGTGGCCGGGGCAGTCGACGTGGGCGTAGTGGCGCGACTCGGTCTGGTACTCGATGTGCGCGATCGAGATCGTGATGCCACGCAGCCGCTCTTCGGGCGCCTTGTCGATCTGGTCGAAGGCCTCGGTGTTCGGGTTCAACGCCGGCCACTTGTCGTGCAGCGTGCGCGAGATGGCCGCTGTCAGCGTCGTCTTCCCGTGGTCGATGTGACCGATGGTGCCGATGTTGACGTGCGGCTTGGTCCGCTCGAACTTCGCCTTCGCCACGATGGATCCCTTTCCCTCTTGGTATTCGCCGGTCTGATGAGCCGACTAGTTGTGATGTTGTTGGAGACTTTGGGGCTTACTACTCGCCGGTGACCTTGGCGATGATTTCCTTGGCCACGTTGGACGGAACCTCGGCGTAACGCTCGAACTGCATGGAGTAGCTCGCCCGGCCCTGAGTCTTGGACCGCAGGTCGCCGACGTAGCCGAACATCTCCGACAGGGGCACCAGGGCCTTGACGACGCGTGCACCGCTGCGCTCCTCCATGGCCTGGATCTGGCCACGGCGGGAGTTCAGGTCGCCGATGACGTCACCCATGTTGTCCTCGGGGGTGGTGACCTCGACGGCCATCAACGGCTCGAGCAGGACCGGGTCGGCCTTGCGGGCCGCGGCCTTGAACGCCATCGATCCGGCAATCTTGAACGCCATCTCGGAGGAGTCGACCTCGTGGTAGCCACCGTCGAGCAGGGTGAACTTGACCCCGACCAGCGGGAAGCCGGCCAGAATGCCGTACTGCATGGCCTCCTGCGCGCCCTGATCGACCGACGGGATGAACTCCTTCGGGATCCGACCGCCGGTGACCTTGTTCTCGAACTCGTAGCTCGGGCCGTCCGGAACCATCTCCAGGGGCGCAATGGCCACCTGGACCTTGGCGAACTGACCCGAACCACCGGTCTGCTTCTTGTAGGTGAGGTCCTCGCGCTCGACCGTGCGACGGATCGTCTCGCGGTAGGCCACCTGCGGCTTGCCGACGTTGGCCTCGACCTTGAACTCGCGCCGCATGCGGTCGACGAGGATCTCCAGGTGCAGCTCGCCCATGCCGGAGATGACCGTCTGCCCGGTGTCCTCGTCGTGGTGCACGCGGAAGGTCGGGTCCTCTTCGGCCAGCTTCTGGATCGCGACGCCCAGCTTCTCCTGGTCGCTCTTGGTCTTCGGCTCGATCGCGACGTCGATGACCGGCGCCGGGAACGTCATGGACTCCAGGACGATCGGCTTCTGCGGGTCGGACAGCGTGTCACCAGTGGTCGTCTGCTTCAGGCCGGCCACGGCGATGATGTCACCGGCTCCGGCGCGGGGCAGTTCCTCACGCTTGTTCGCGTGCATCTGGTAGATCTTGCCGATTCGCTCCTTGCGGTCCTTGGTGGAGTTCAGGACCTGCGAGCCGTTCTCGAGCACGCCGGAGTAGATGCGGACGAAGGTGAGCTTGCCCAGGTGCGGGTCGGTGGCGATCTTGAACGCCAGCGCGGCCAGCGGCTCGGACTCGTCGGTCTTGCGCTCGGCGACCGTCTCGCCGTCCTGCAGCGTGCCGGTGACGTGATCGACGTCCAGCGGCGAGGGCAGGTAGTCGATGACGGCGTCGAGCATGGGCTGCACGCCCTTGTTCTTGAACGCCGAGCCGGTCAGGACCGGGTTGATCTTGTCGGCCAGCGTGGCCCGCCGGATCGCCGCCTTCAGCGTCGCGACCGGGATGTCATTGCCCTCGAGGAAGGCCTCGGCGATGTCGTCGTCGACGTCGGCCATCGTCTCGAGCAGCTTCTCGCGGTATTCCGCGGCCTGATCGGCCAGCTCGGCCGGAATCTCCTCGATCGTGTAGTCCTCGCCGATCGTCGTCTCGCCGCGCCAGGTCAGCGCCCGCATCTCGACCAGGTCGACGACGCCGATGAAGTCACCCTCGTTGCCGATCGGGATCTGCAGCACCGCGGTGTTGGAGTTGAGCCGGTCCTGCATCATCTGCACGCAGCGGAAGAAGTCCGCGCCGGTGCGGTCGAGCTTGTTGACGAAGCACATGCGGGGCACGTTGTACTTGTCGGCCTGCCGCCAGACCGTCTCGGTCTGCGGCTCGACACCGGCGACGCCGTCATAGACCGCGACCGCGCCGTCGAGTACGCGCAGCGAGCGCTCGACCTCAACGGTGAAGTCGACGTGCCCAGGGGTGTCGATGATGTTGATGGCGTGGTCTTTCCAGGTGCACTTGGTCGCGGCCGACGTGATCGTGATGCCGCGCTCCTGCTCCTGCTCCATCCAGTCCATCGTGGCGGCGCCGTCGTGAACTTCGCCGATCTTGTAGTTGATCCCGGTGTAAAAGAGGATGCGCTCGGTCGTCGTGGTCTTGCCCGCGTCGATATGCGCCATGATCCCGATGTTGCGGGTCTTGGCGAGCTCGGCGTTGTTAGCCATGATTCCTGTCTTCTCTGGTTACGTGCGGGAAAATCGGGTGGGCACTACCAGCGGTAGTGCGCGAAGGCCTTGTTGGACTCGGCCATCTTGTGGGTGTCCTCGCGACGCTTGACGCTGGCTCCGAGGCCATTGCTGGCGTCCAGGAGCTCGTTCATCAGTCGCTCGGTCATCGTCTTCTCGCGCCGGGCGCGGGAGTAGCTGACCAGCCAGCGCAGGGCCAGCGTGGTGCTGCGGCCGGCCTTGACCTCGACCGGCACCTGGTAGGTGGCGCCACCGACGCGGCGGCTCTTGACCTCGAGGGTCGGCTTGACGTTGTCGAGCGCGCGCTTGAGGGTGATGACCGGATCGGTACCGGTCTTCTCCTGCGCGCCTTCGAGGGCGCCGTAGACGATCTTCTCGGCCAGCGAGCGCTTGCCGCCGACGAGGATCTTGTTCACGAGCTGGGTGACGAGCGGTGAGTTGTACACCGGGTCGATGACCAGCGGCCGCTTGGGCGCGGGGCCTTTGCGAGGCATTAGGACTTCTCCTTCTTGGCGCCGTACTTGCTGCGGGCCTGCTTGCGG
Organism: uncultured Actinomycetes bacterium; assembly: GCA_963828015.1. Classification (GTDB taxonomy): domain Bacteria; phylum Actinomycetota; class Actinomycetes; order Mycobacteriales; family Jatrophihabitantaceae; genus CAVPUA01. The sequence continues at coordinate 866,750 of CAWHCD010000004.1, read as the reverse complement.
TTGCGGACGCCCTGGGTGTCCAGCGAACCGCGGATGATCTTGTAGCGAACGCCGGGGAGGTCCTTCACCCGACCGCCGCGCACGAGCACGATCGAGTGCTCCTGCAGGTTGTGACCGACGCCCGGGATGTAGGCCGTGACCTCGATACCGCTGGTCAGCCGCACGCGGGCGACCTTGCGCAGCGCCGAGTTCGGCTTCTTCGGGGTCGTCGTATAGACACGGGTGCAGACGCCACGACGCTGCGGCGAAGCCTTCAACGCCGGGGTCTTGGTCTTCCCGATCTTGTCCTGGCGGCCCTTGCGGACCAGTTGCTGGATCGTAGGCATGCGGCCTGCAATCTCCTCGTTCGTCATACGGACCGGGGTCCGTCACTGTGCACCGGACCCTGAAGGCCCCGGATTTCGGCTGTTCTGTTGTACAAATCGCCCCTCACCGGTCCCCGAGGTCGGGCGTGTCGAACGCCCGCCACAGGTCAGCCCGGAAGAATCGACCGGTCTGATCGGTGAGCCCGCACCTCGTGGCGCGGATCGCCGGCCGCTGAGGGCTGTCGATCTGCTGCACCGTGGGGCACAAGAGTGTTACCCAGATCGCTCCGGGCACGTCCGCTAACGATACCCGGACCGTCGCGTGCACGCAAAATCGCGGGTCGCACGCCGGGCGGGACCTCAGCCGGACAGACCAACCGGGACCTTTAGTCGCAGATGCGCTAAAAGTCCCGGTTGGTCAAGAGCCGAGCTACCGACTAGCGGTAGTCGTCGTAGCCGTAGTCCTCGAGCGGCACGGCCGGGCCCATCGCGCCGTTGGCGTTGCTGAACCCGTAGTAGTCGCTCTCGTCGTAGCCCGACATCGAGAACGCCGCGGCGCGGGCCTCTTCGGTCGGGTTGACCTCGACGTTGCGGTACTTGGCGATGCCGGTACCGGCCGGGATCAGCTTGCCGATGATCACGTTCTCCTTCAGCCCGAGCAACGAGTCGCTCTTGGCCGAGATGGCGGCGTCGGTGAGGACGCGCGTCGTCTCCTGGAAGGAGGCCGCCGACAGCCACGACTCGGTGGCCAGCGACGCCTTGGTGATGCCCATGAGCACCGGACGCCCGGAGGCGGGCTCGGAGCCCTCGGCCACCACGCGGCGGTTCTCGGACTCGAACACGGCCCGTTCGACCAGCGAGCCGGGCAGGAACTCCGTCGCGCCGGACTCGATGACCGTGATGCGCTTGAGCATCTGCCGCACGATCACCTCGATGTGCTTGTCGTGGATCGCCACGCCCTGAGACCGGTAGACCTCCTGGACCTCGTGCACCAGGTGCAACTGCACCTCACGCGGGCCCATGATCCGCAGGACCTCGTGCGGGTTGACCGCACCGGCGACCAGCTGCTGGCCGACCTCGACCTGCTGGCCCTCACTGACGAGCAGGCGCGAACGGCGGGTGATGCCGTACTCGAGCTCGTCGGTGCCGTCATCGGGGGTGACGACCAGGCGGCGGGTGCTGCCCTTGGTCCCGTCCGACTCCTCCAGGCGCACCCGTCCGGACGCCTCGCTGATCGGCGCGACACCCTTGGGGTTACGGGCCTCGAACAGCTCGGCCACACGAGGCAGACCGTGGGTGATGTCCTCACCGGCAATACCGCCGGTGTGGAACGTCCGCATGGTCAGCTGCGTACCGGGCTCACCGATCGACTGGGCGGCGATGATGCCGACGGCCTCGCCGACGTCGACCAGCTTGCCGCTGGCCAGCGATCGCCCGTAGCAGAAGGCACAGGTGCCCAGCGCCGACTCACACGTCAGGACCGAACGCACCCGGACCTCGGTGATGCCGTGGCTGATCAGCTCGTCGATGAGCACGTCGCCCAGGTCGGCGCCGGCGGTGGCCAGCGTCGACTTGTTGACGGTGACGTCCTCGGCCAGGACCCGCGCGTAGACGCTGGTCTCGGCGTGGGCGTCCTTGACCAGTACGCCGTCGGCGCCGGCCGTGGCGATCGTCAGGACGACGCCCCGCTCGGTGCCGCAATCCTCCTCGCGGATGATCACGTCCTGGCTGACGTCCACCAGTCGACGGGTCAGGTAACCCGAGTCAGCGGTCCGCAGCGCGGTGTCGGCCAGACCCTTACGGGCACCGTGGGTGGAGATGAAGTACTCCAGCACGGACAGGCCTTCGCGGAAGTTGGCCTTGATCGGGCGCGGGATGATCTCGCCCTTGGGGTTGGCCACCAGACCACGCATAGCGGCGATCTGACGCATCTGCATCATGTTTCCGCGCGCTCCGGAGTTGACCATGATGTAGACCGGGTTGGTCTTGGGGAAGTTGGCCTCCATCTCGCGAGCAACCTCGCTGGTGGCCTTCGTCCAGATCTCGACCAGTTCCTGGCGGCGCTCGTCCTCGGTGATCACACCGCGCAGGTACTGCTTCTCGACCTTCTCCGCGTCCTTCTCGTAGCGGTCCAGGATCTCGGCCTTCTTCGGCGGCGTGACGACGTCGTCGATGGCGATCGTGATCCCCGAGCGAGTGGCCCAGTAGAAGCCGGCGCTCTTGAGCGCGTCGAGGGCGTGGGCGACCTCGACCTTCGGGTAGCGCTCGGCCAGGTCGTTGACGATCGGGCCGAGCTCCTTCTTGGTCACCTCGTAGTTGACGAAGCGGTAGCTCGCCGGCAGGGCCTCGTTGAACAGGACGCGGCCCAGGGTCGTGCTGACCAGCAGCGGCTCCCCCGGCGTCCAGCCCTCGGGCGCGGTCCACGGCTCGCCCTTGCCGCCGTTGTCGACGGTGGTCAAGCCGCTGAGCCGGACCCGGATCGGGGCCTGCATGTCGAGCGTCTTGTTGTCGCGCGCCATCAACGCCTCGGCATCGGAGGCGAAGGAGCGGCCGTTGCCGGTCGCACTCTCGGTGACCGCGGTGAGGTGGTAGATGCCCAGGATCATGTCCTGCGTCGGCATCGTCACCGGACGGCCGTCAGCCGGCTTGAGGATGTTGTTCGTCGAGAGCATCAGCACGCGGGCCTCGGCCTGCGCCTCGGCCGACAGCGGCACGTGCACCGCCATCTGGTCGCCGTCGAAGTCGGCGTTGAACGCCGTGCAGACGAGCGGGTGGATCTGGATGGCCTTGCCCTCGACCAGCTGCGGCTCGAAGGCCTGGATGCCCAGACGGTGCAAGGTCGGTGCCCGGTTGAGCAGCACCGGGTGCTCGCTGATGACCTCTTCGAGGACGTCCCATACGACCGGACGCGCGCGCTCGACCATGCGCTTGGCCGACTTGATGTTCTGCGCGTGGCTCAGGTCGACCAGGCGCTTCATCACGAACGGCTTGAACAGCTCCAGCGCCATGCCCTTGGGCAGACCGCACTGGTGCAGCTTGAGCTGCGGGCCGACGATGATGACCGACCGGCCGGAGTAGTCCACGCGCTTGCCGAGCAGGTTCTGGCGGAACCGGCCCTGCTTGCCCTTGAGCAGATCCGAGAGCGACTTGAGCGGGCGGTTGCCCGGACCGGTCACCGGACGGCCACGGCGGCCGTTGTCGAACAGGGCGTCGACCGACTCCTGCAGCATCCGCTTCTCGTTGTTGACGATGATCTCGGGGGCCCCGAGGTCGATCAGTCGCTTGAGACGGTTGTTGCGGTTGATCACGCGGCGGTACAGGTCGTTGAGGTCGGAGGTGGCGAAACGGCCACCGTCGAGCTGGACCATCGGGCGCAGGTCCGGCGGGATCACCGGAACGGCGTCGAGCACCATGCCGAGCGGGGAGTTGGTGGTGGCCAGGAACGACGCGACCACCTTCAGCCGCTTGAGTGCGCGGATCTTGCGCTGGCCCTTGCCGCTGCGGATCGTCTCGCGCAGCGACTCGGCCTCGGCGGCCAGGTCGAAGTTGCGCAGCAGGGTCTGCAGGGACTCCGCGCCCATGCCGCCCTCGAAGTACTCACCGAACCGGTCGCGCAGCTCGCGGTAGAGCATCTCGTCGCTGATCAGCTGCTTGACGTCGAGCTTGCGGAAGGTGTCCATGACCTCGTCGAGCCGGTCCAGCTCACGCTGGGCGCGGTCACGGGTCTGGCGCATCTCGCGCTCGCCGCCCTCGCGGACCTTGCGGCGCACGTCGCTCTTGGCGCCCTCGGCCTCGAGCGCGGCCAGGTCGGCCTCGAGCTTCTTGGCGCGAGCGTCGATGTCGGCGTCGCGCTTCTTCTCCATGGTCGACTTCTCGGCGCTCATCTCAGCCTCGAGGCTGGGCAGATCGCGGTGGCGCTCGTCGACATTGACCTTGGTGATCAGGTACGCGGCGAAGTAGATGATCTTCTCGAGGTCCTTGGGGGCCAGGTCGAGCAGGTAGCCCAGACGCGACGGCACGCCCTTGAAGTACCAGATGTGGGTGACCGGCGCGGCGAGCTCGATGTGGCCCATCCGCTCGCGGCGGACCTTGGCCCGGGTGACCTCGACGCCGCAGCGCTCACAGATGATGCCCTTGAAGCGCACGCGCTTGTACTTGCCGCAGTAGCACTCCCAGTCCCGGGTCGGACCGAAGATCTTCTCGCAGAACAAGCCGTCCTTCTCGGGCTTGAGCGTGCGGTAGTTGATGGTCTCGGGCTTCTTGACCTCGCCGTGGCTCCAGCGACGGATGTCATCCGCGGTGGCCAGGCCGATGCGTAGCTCGTCGAAAACGTTGACGTCGAGCAAGGTTCCTACCTTCGTCGGTAATGCTTTTGGATCTAAGGGTTGGTGGTCATCCCGCGGCCGGGCGAACCGGCCGCGGGACACCTCATCAGACTTCTTCGACGCTGCTGGGCTCGAAGCGCCGGGACAGGTCGATGCCCAGCTCTTCGGCGGCGCGGTACACGTCGTCATCGGTGTCGCGCATCTCGACGGCGACCCCATCGCTGGAGAGCACCTCGACGTTCAGGCACAGCGACTGCAGTTCCTTCAGCAGCACCTTGAACGATTCCGGGATGCCCGGCTCGGGGATGTTCTCGCCCTTGACGATGGCCTCGTACACCTTGACGCGGCCGAGGATGTCGTCGGACTTGATCGTCAGCAGTTCCTGCAACGCGTACGCCGCGCCGTAGGCCTGCATCGCCCAGCACTCCATCTCGCCGAAGCGCTGGCCACCGAACTGCGCCTTACCGCCCAGCGGCTGCTGGGTGATCATCGAGTACGGACCGGTCGAGCGAGCGTGGATCTTGTCGTCGACCAGGTGGAGCAGCTTGAGGATGTAGACGTAGCCGACGCTGATCGGGTGCGGGAACGGCTCGCCGGAGCGACCGTCGAGCAGCCGCGCCTTGCCGGTGCGGTTGATCAGCTGATTGCCGTCGCGCGTAGGCAGCGTCGAGTCGAGCAGGCCGGTGATCTCCTCCTCGCGGGCACCGTCGAAGACCGGGGTCGCGACGTTCGTACCCGGACCACCCTCGCGGGCGTGCTCGGGCAGCAAGGCGGCCCAGTCGGGGTTGCCCTCGACCTTCCAGCCGGTCTTGGCCACCCAGCCCAGGTGGGTTTCCAGCACCTGGCCGATGTTCATCCGGCCGGGCACCCCCAACGGGTTGAGCACGATGTCGACCGGCGTGCCGTCCTCGAGGAACGGCATGTCCTCGGGCGCCAGGATGATCGAGATGACGCCCTTGTTGCCGTGTCGGCCGGCCAGCTTGTCACCGGGCTGGATCTTGCGCTTCTGGGCGATGTAGACCCGGACCAGCTCGTTGACGCCCGGAGCCAGCTCGTCGCCGTCCTCGCGGGAGAAGACCCGGACGCCGATGACCTTGCCGGCCTCGCCGTGCGGCACCTTCAGGGACGTGTCGCGAACCTCGCGGGCCTTCTCGCCGAAGATCGCGCGCAGCAGCCGCTCCTCCGGGGTCAGCTCGGTCTCACCCTTGGGCGTGACCTTGCCGACCAGCACGTCACCGGGGACGACGTCGGCGCCGATGCGCACGATGCCGCGCTCGTCGAGGTCGGCGAGCACCTCCTCGGAGACGTTCGGGATGTCGCGAGTGATCTCCTCGGCACCCAGCTTGGTGTCGCGGGCGTCGACCTCGTGCTCCTCGATGTGGATCGAGGTGAGGACGTCGTCCTGGACCAGCCGCTGGTTGAGGATGATCGCGTCCTCGTAGTTGTGGCCCTCCCACGGCATGAACGCCACGAGCAGGTTCTTGCCCAGGGCCATCTCGCCCTCGTCGGTGGACGGGCCGTCGGCCAGCACCTGACCGACCTCGACGCGGTCACCCTCGTCGACGATCGGCTTCTGGTTGAAGCTCGTGCCCTGGTTGGAGCGGGCGAACTTGGCCAGCCGGTAGGTCTGGAACGTGCCGTCGTCGGCCATGACGGTGAGGTAATCGGCCGACAGCTCGCTGACCACGCCCGCCTTCTCGGCCGTGACGACGTCGGCGGCGTCCACCGCGCAGCGCAGCTCCATACCGGTGCCGACCAGCGGCGCCTCGGCCCGCAGCAGCGGAACCGCCTGCCGCTGCATGTTGGCGCCCATCAGGGCCCGGTTGGCGTCGTCGTGTTCCAGGAACGGGATCATCGCGGTCGCGACCGACACCATCTGGCGCGGCGAGACGTCCATGTAGTCGACGTCGGACGGCTCGATGTAGTCGACCTCGCCGCCCTTCTTGCGGACCAGGACCCGGGCCTCGGTGAAGTGACCCGAGGCGTCGATCGGCGAGTTGGCCTGCGCGATGACGTGCCGGTCCTCCTCGTCGGCGGACAGGTAGTCGATCTGGTCGGTCGCGGTGCCGTCGGTGACCTTGCGGTACGGCGTCTCGATGAAGCCGAACGCGTTGATCCGTCCGTAGGAGGCCAGCGAGCCGATCAGGCCGATGTTCGGGCCTTCCGGGGTCTCGATCGGGCACATCCGGCCGTAGTGGCTGGGGTGCACGTCGCGGACCTCGAAGCCGGCCCGGTCGCGGCTGAGGCCACCGGGGCCGAGCGCGGACAGCCGGCGCTTGTGGGTCAGACCGGCGAGCGGGTTGGTCTGGTCCATGAACTGGCTGAGCTGGCTGGTGCCGAAGAACTCCTTGATGGAGGCGACGACCGGCCGGATGTTGATCAGCGTCTGCGGCGTGATGGCCTCGACGTCCTGGGTCGTCATCCGCTCGCGGACAACCCGCTCCATCCGTGACAGACCCACCCGGATCTGGTTCTGGATGAGTTCACCCACGGTGCGCAGGCGGCGGTTGCCGAAATGGTCGATGTCATCGGTCTCGTAGCCGTCCTCGCCGGCCTGCAGCCGGATGAGGTACTCGATGGCGCGGACGATGTCGTCCTCGGTCAGCGTGCCGGTGCCCACGGGGGCGTCGGTGCCGAGCTTCTTGTTGACCTTGTAGCGGCCCACCCGGGCCAGGTCGTAGCGCTTGGAGTTGAAGAACAGGTTCTCCAGCAGCGCCTGCGCCGACTCGCGCGTGGGCGGCTCGCCCGGACGCAGCTTGCGGTAGATGTCGAGCAACGCCTCGTCCGGGGTCGCGATGTGGTCCTTCTCCAGGGTCGCGAGCAGGGTCTCGGACCAGCCGAAGTGCTCGCGGATGCGGTCATCGGTCCAGCCCAGAGCCTTGAGCAGCACGGTGACCGGCTGGCGACGCTTGCGGTCGATGCGCACACCGACGGTGCCGCGCTTGTCGACGTCGAACTCGAGCCACGCGCCGCGGCCGGGGATGACCTTGACGCTGTAGACGTCGACGTCGGAGGCCTTGTCCAGCGTCCGGTCGAAGTACACGCCCGGGGAGCGGACGAGCTGGGAGACGACGACGCGCTCGGTGCCGTTGATGACGAAGGTGCCCTTGCGGGTCATCATCGGGAAGTCACCCATGAACACCGTCTGGCTCTTGATCTCGCCGGTGGTGTTGTTGATGAACTCCGCCGTGACGAACAACGGGGCGGCGTAGGTCATGTCCTTGTCCTTGCACTCCTCGATGGACGCCTTGACGTCCTCGAAGCGCGGGTTGGAGAAGGACAGGCTCATCGAGCCGGAGAAGTCCTCGATCGGCGAGATCTCGCCGAGAATCTCGGCCAGGCCGGATTCGGTTCGAGCCGCGGCGCTGCTGCTGGTGTTTCCCAACCGGGCCTGCCAGGCGTCGTTACCGACAAGCCAGTCGAAGGATTCGGTCTGCAGCGCGAGAAGGTTGGGCACCTCCAGCGGCTCGCGGATCTTGGCGAACGACGTACGGGTCGGGGATCCCGGAATACCGTGCGTGGTGCCATTGGTGGAACTTGCCTTACCGGAGCGGGCGACTGCCAAGATGCGTCCTTCCAAGGACTAGCTGTGCGGGCCGAACGTCGCTGTTTCCGGCAACCAAAATGAGACCCTGTGCGGGTCGAAAGTTGTCAGAGGGCAGCGCAACACAGCAGTCTAGCGATTCCGGGCAGCTCTGTCCAGCCCCGGAACCTGGAGCGCAAGTAGAGGGTGCCTCCCGGCGCGGCCCACGTCAAGCACCAACCCGCAAACTGTGGACAAATATCTCGTGTTACGGCGGCAGCGCCCGCCCTTATGTACGCCGAGTGGGCTGTAACTGCGCGAGTGGCCACGTACGGCCGCCCACTCGGCGCGCTGACGCCCACTCGGCAAGAGATCGCGTCGCCCGGGGACGGCAGAGGCCCGCGCTCACTGGGAGCGCGGGCCTCTGGTGTCGGAGCGGCAGGCCGCCCGGACGGGAGTTACTTGACGGTGACGGTCGCGCCGGCGCCCTCGAGGGCCGCCTTCGCCTTGTCGGCCGCTTCCTTGTTGACCTTCTCCAGCACCGACTTCGGCGCGCCGTCGACGAGGTCCTTGGCCTCCTTGAGGCCCAGGTTCGTGAGCGTGCGCACCTCCTTGATGACCTGGATCTTCTTGTCGCCCGCGGCCTCGAGGACGACGTCGAACTCGTCCTTCTCCTCGGCGGCCTCGGCCGGAGCCGCTCCGCCCGGGCCGGCCGGTGCCGCGACGGCGACCGGAGCGGCGGCGGTGACGTCAAACGTCTCTTCGAACTGCTTCACGAAATCCGAGAGCTCGAGCAGCGTCAATTCCTTGAACGCGTCGATCAGCTCGGCGGTGCTGAGCTTCGCCATGGTGGCGTCCTTTCAGTGGAGCCGGGTGAGCCGGCTATCGGTGGGTACTACTCCGCCGGCTCGGCGGGAGCTTCAGTGCTTTCTTCGGTAACGGCCTCGGCCGTGGGCGCTTCGGCGACGGGCGCCTCGGCTTCGGGTGCTTCGGCTTCGGCAGCGGGTGCCTCGGCCACGGGCGCCTCGGCGACAGGTGCCTCGGCCACGGCGGCGGCCGGGGTCTGCTCCTCCAGCGCCCGGACCAGACGAGCCACCTGCGACAGCGGCGCCTGGAACAGTCCGGCGGCACGGGCGGGCAGCGCCTTGACGGCACCAGCCACCTTGGCCAACAGGACCTCGCGGGACTCGAGATCGGCGATCTTGGCTACCTCGGCGGCGGACAGCGCCTTGCCGTCGAGGATGCCGCCCTTGATGACCAGCAGCGGGTTGGTCTTGGCGAACTCGCGCAAGCCCTTCGCGGCCTCGACCGGGTCACCCTTGACGAAGGCAATGGCGGTCGGCCCGGCCAGCAGAGCGTGATCGAGCGTGACGCCGGCTTCAGCGGCCGCCCGCTTGGTGAGCGTGTTCTTGACGACCGCGTACGTGGTGTCGCTGCCCAGCGCGCGGCGCAGGTCGGTGATCTGCTTGACGGTCAGGCCGCGGTACTCGGTGATGACCGTCGCGCTCGAGGTGTTGAAGTGCTCGGTGATCTCGGCTACCGCAGCGGCCTTTTCGGTGTTCGGCATGTTCCTCCTCTCGAACTCATCGGGCTGATCAATACGGCCCAGACGTGATCAAGCGGCCCGGAAACGAGGAACGCCCCGGCGCAGGGCGCACGGGGCGGGACATTCGCAGGCGAAGGCCCGCAAAGCCGTACCGTCCAACCTGCGCGGGCCGCTCCGACGCTTCGGAGCCGTTCAATCGCGTGTGCGCACGCAATGACCAGCGGTCTTCGGTGGATCAAGGTCAAGCGTACGCAGCCGACCGCGGTGCGCCAAATCGCGCGGTTAGGCCGCGGCCGGCCCAGCGGTCGAGGCCGTCCACGCCGACCCGAAGCAGACGAACGGCAACGGGGTCGGTGCCTGAGCGCTGGCGGTGGCCAGCGCATCGGCGGAGGACAAACCACTGGCCAGCAATCGGTGGTAGTCGACCATCGCCTCGGCGGCGGCGCCGTCACCCACCCGCGCCACTGTGCCGATCACGCTCTGCGTGCCCCGCTGCAGCAGCACGCTGGTCAGCCCGAGCGCCTCATCACCGGGGCGCACCGTCGCCAGGCCCAGTTCGCAGGCGGACAGGACGACATGCGGCGGGGTGGTGGCGAGTTCGTGGGCGAACAGCGGGCCGTCGCCGAGCTGGATCGAGGAGAACAGCGGGTTCTCAATCTGATGCTGACCGTGTGCGGCGACGTGCACGATGCTGGCCGCGGCAAACGCGGCCAACAGGCCGGCGCGGTCGCCCCGAGGTACGGCTAGGCCTGTTAGCCAACTGGCGGCGATCTGCTGCACCTCCTGGGCCGCCCGTTCGAGCCGCGGACCGGCCAGCGCGATTGTCGTGCCGGCTCGCGGCGCGTCGCGCCGGGCGGCGTCGAGCCAGGCGGTCGCCGACGGGGCGACGACGGTAGCTCGACGGTTGCGGCTGGGTAGCGCACTCCAGGGCACCGCGCCCAGCAGGCCGGTCGGAACCACGACCAGCCGCTGCTCGTGCACGCCGATAGGGGCCAGCAGGGCGGCATCCAACCCGGCGAGCGAACGGCGCAGCGAGGCGGTTGCCGCCGCGCGGATCCCGGCCGGCATCCGATCGTGGGCGATCACGTCGAAATCGGCTCGGGCGCGACGAATCAGCTCATCGACCTCGCCCCCGCTGCCCAGTTCGACCAGCCGCAGACGCGCGGGTTCGATCACCAACGCGTGCAGTCCGCCGCCTGTCGCCAGGTAGGCCACCACCGTCACCTCGGCCGCCCTCGCCGCGGCCCGGACCTCGTCCAGACCCGCGGGCGCCGCCGCCGTCCCGGCACCGGGCAACGTCCAGGATCGGGACTGGATCTGCTGCTCGAGATCGCGTCGACGCCGCTGGGCGCTTACTGAATCACCGCGCGCAGCATGCAGCGACTCGACGACCTGGCGCAGCTCGGAGAGCAGCTCGGCCGTGCGTTCATCGGCTGGAGGCTGGACGGCCGGCAAGCGGCTGGACACCGCCCGGCCGCGTTCGATCGCGGCGAACACGACCGCGGGCCGTCCTTGGTCAAGTGCCATCGAAAGGTCCAGTTCGGCCAGTCGCCGGCCGTGCACGGCGCTGGCCGTGCGCAGGTCGATCCCGCCGAAGCGCGCTTGGTGTTGGGCCAGGGTTGCCAGGCCGGCCCGCACCTGACGTCGCGCCGCGGCCCGATCACCCCGCCCCAGGTCGAGCCGCGCCCTGACGTAGCGGGCGTGGGTCCGCGCCGCAATGGGGTCGGTGGGTTGTTCCCGGCCCACCGCGGCAATCACCTGTTCGGCCTGGCGCAGCTGACCGACCGAGAGCAGCGCCTCGACCTGGATGAGCCGGGCGGTGCGGGCCGAGGTGGACAAGCCGTCGGCCGCCAGGTCGACGGCCAGCCGCGCGGCCACCGGCGCGATTCGGGCGCCGGGCCGCCCCGCCCGTAGATCCCCCTGCAGCAGCACCAGCTCGGCCGCGCGTTGCCACCGGGCATTGCCCCGTCGGCGGAAGCGGTCCCGCGCGCGAGCGGCATAACGGCGCGCGGCCGCGACATCACCGGTGACCAGCGCGCACTCGGCTCGGGCGACCTCGGTCTCACCCAGGTCCTGGGCGGTGCGGTCGGTACGAAAGATGCCCTCGGCCAGGGCCAGCGTCTCGTCGGCCTCGCGGGTCAAGCCGGCTTCGAGCAGGATGCGCGCCCGATCAAGGGCCCAGATCCCCCGAGACACCTCGACCTCGAGGGCATTGGCTTGTTCCATCGACTGCAGCGCGGCCGGGATATTTCCGGCCAGAAACTCGACGTAGCCCAGATTGTGCAGCGCCCGGAACTGCCCATCCAGAATCGCGGCCGTCTCCGCCGCCGCAGCCGACTGACTGAATAAGCGCTGCGCCTCGACGAGTTGGCCGCGATATAACCGCAGGTTGCCGCTGTTGAGCAACGTATACATCCGATCGTGCGGGCTCGCGTGCTCCAGCAGCTTCATCGCCAGGTCGAACTGTTCCCCCGCCTGGGCCAGATCACCGGCGCGGCTGGCGATCAGCGCGTGGTTGTTGTGCATGCGTACGGTCAGCGCTGGATCGTCGAGCTGACGGACGAGTCGCTCGGCTCGGGCCATTTCGAGCAGGCCCCGGTCGGCTCCGTGCACCTCAGCCACATTGACGGCCAGAGACAGCAGCACCTCAACCGTCAGCAGGCCGGCCTCGCGCTCCGTGCGACCCTCCAACGCGGCCAGGGCTCGTTCCAGGGTCTTGATCGCTTTGACCGCATGGCCGAAGCGTCCGTCAGCGACGGCCTTCTCGTGCAGTCGCCGGGCCTGCTCGAGTGCTTCGTCGGACGGCGCTGGCATCTCGACCTAGAGCTCGACCGACGGCGTGATCACCGGCGCGGCCGCCGTCCCTTCGGGCGCCCGCAACACGAACTGCACCAGTCCGCGCGGCACGTCCTCGAACACGAACCGCCCGTTGGAGTCCGCAGTCGTCCGCAGCTCACCGGCGCTGCCGCGCAGCAGGACCTGCAGACCTCCGCCGGGAGCGGCCCAGCCGTCGATGCGAACGTGCTCGGCATCGGACTTGGTGATTGTCACCATCGTCGTCAGGCCCGAACTGGTAAAGGTGATCGTCTGGACATCGGTGGCCTCGCCACGAGCCCCGGCCAGGCTGTCCATACTTTGCAGTTGCGCCACCTCCAACCTGCAGGGCGTCGAGAGTGATCCCGAACTGCAGACGCTCAACCAGCCCCGCCGGTACCGGATCGTGCGTGGCGTACACCGAGGCCAACCGCCCGAGCAGCTCGGTATCGGCCTCGTCCATGGGAAGCCCTGCGAACGTTTCCACGGTGATTCTCTTGCCGGTCATCATGCCTCCCAATGGACATCAGCAGCGAGCTGAAGCCGAAGTTTCGCCAGGCACCGACCGCGAGTCGGGCCGATGCTGCCGATCGGCATCCCCATCGCCTGCGCGACGGCGGCGTAGTCGGGCCGGTCAGCGAAGGCGATGACGCGAAGCAGTTCGCGGCAGCGCGCGGACAACCGTTCGACGTGCGCCCAGAGTTGCTCGTCGGTGGCGCTGCGGATGGTCGAGGCCTCGGGTGACCAGTCCGGCGGTGCCGTGAGCTCGTCGTCGTCGAAGTCCTTCGGGTCAGCGCGCCGACCGACCTTGGCCACGCGCCAGGCTTCGCGCCGAGCACTCACGATCAGCCACTGCAGCACCGCCCGCGAATCGTTGATGCTCTCGGCATGGCGGATCAGCGCCAGCCAGGTGGTTTGCAAGACGTCTTCGGCCGAGGCGTGGTCCAGGTTCTGAGCGCGAACCGTATGCCAGAGAATCGGTGTCAGTAGCGCGACGAGGTCAGCCATTCGAACCTCGTCGCCGCTCCGAAACTCCGCGAACAACTCGCCGGCTCGGACGGCGAGGGTCGTCTCGGTCGGTTCGGTCATGGTCATGGCCGCACGATTCCGAGCCGCGTGGTTATTGCGTTCCAGGCTCGCTTCACCGAGCTGGCCTGATCGATGTCGTCCAGCAAGCCCGATTCCAGCTGCGCCTGGGCCAGCTCACCGGCCAGCAACGGCGAGGAGAACGAGGTCCCGCTCCAGGTTCCGAATCCGCCGTCCTCGGCCGAGCCGATGCGCCGGGTGAAGTCGTCCGGATCGATGGTTGAGCGCAGGCCGTCGCCGGGCACGAAAGTCTCCTCGCCCGGGCGAAGCGATCCATTGGCATCACTCGGGAACGTACTCACGATCGCTGCGCCATATCGGTGGCATTTCACCCACAACCCGGCGTTGCTGAACAGGGCAATCGTGCGGTGGTTCGGGTTGTACGCGCCGACGCTGAGCACGGGAACTTCCTCGTGCTCGGGCCACCCCACCAGGCCGCCGTCGTAGGGCGCATATGCCGCCGGATAGAACGGTCGATAGGTCGCATCGTTGCCTGCTGACGCCACGACGGTGACGCCCAACCGCCCCAGTGCCCGCATCGGGTGCAGCAGCTTGTGGTCGAACACGACGTCCTCGGGCTGCTCGTCGTAGTACCCGAAGGACAGGCAGATTACATCGATGAGCTCGTGCCGATAGGCGGCTTGGGTTTGCGCTCGATGTTGCCGGGCGTGTAGCACGCGGAACAGGTGCAGCATCTCCGACTCGAGCAGGGTGCCGTCGCCACTCCCGATGGCGATGTCGAGGATGTCCGCATCCGGGCAGAGCTGCCGAACGATTCCGGCAACGAACGTGCCGTGGCCGAAGTCGGGCGTCAACAAGCCCTGCAGCGGCGCGTCCGTGTCGGGAACCGCGTCGGTCAACGGACCGGTCAGGTTGTGCGCGTGGGTGACGATGTCATCGGTCAACCAAGAGTGTTTGCCGACGCCGGTGTCGAGCACGGCGACCACCGGTCGACGGGTGGGTAGCTCGTTGTCGGGGCGACGATGCGGAGCTGCGCCGACCCAGGCGACTGGTTCCCGTCCCCCGCTGCCGGGAACGGCGTAGGACGTGACACCCGGCTCGCCCGTGAATCCGCTGTACGGCGTGAACCCGCTGTACGGGGTAAAGCCTGAATAGGGAGTGAACCCGCTGTACGGCGTGAACCCGCTATACGGTGCCCAGGCCATCAGGTGATCCAGGCTGACGTGAGCCAGATGCTCCGGGTCCGCCACCGAGCTGCGATAGGTCTGCAGCACGGCCCAGGCGTCCGGCGCAGGTGCGGCTTCCTTACTCTTGGAGACCAACCGGACCAAGGTCACGGGTTCGGGCAGGTGCTCGATGTCACGATCACGCAGATAGGCATGGTCTTGTGCATCTCGCCGGTCGGGCTCCAGCGTCAGGTCGTACTGACCGGCCGCGGCGCTGAGCCGATCGAAGATCTCGTCGCCGTGCGTGGCGTTGGCCGTTCGGATCAGCAGGTGGTGCGCGATGTAGACCGTCGATCGGATCGGTGGATGGCCGTCCGCGCGGGTGAGGGCAGGGTCGATCACGGCCGAGACCGGGTCTAGGACGCGGGCGTTGTGCCGGGTGAGGACCTCCGGCGGGACGACGAGGGCCAGATCCGGCGTCGTTCCCCGGGGACGTCGCGGGTCGTCAGCACCCTCGGCGGGATCGGGCGTGGAGTTCTCGCGCGTGCTCATAAGCACCCCGTGTCTGAAGCGGTCGGCCTGCGGTTCGTGGCCCGGCAAGGTGCAGCGTAGAGCCCACGGCGTGACAACCACCAGCGTCGTTGATCATTTCGGGGCACGTCCACCAAGAGGGCGCGCTCGCGATTCTGATACGTGCCCGGGTGAAAACCGGCGCGCAGGATGTATCAGGGCGCCGCCCGGCGACTCTTCCCCGTTGACCATCGACGAGCCGACGGGGGCCGACGCGAGTCGATGGGTCCAGCTGGGACACGGACTGCTTCGGGGGAGGCGGTCGACGTTCCCGCTGGAGCTGAGGTCGGCCGCGTCCGGGGGCCCGCTGCTCGTGAGGCGCGGCGGGAAGGTGGGCCGGCCGATCTCAGCGATAACAGAAACGAGCCCTCCGCGTGTGCCTTGCGCACGCGGGGGGCTCGTTTGCATGCCGGAAGGACTATGCGGTCGGCGCTTCCTCGAGCAGGTTGCGGGTGCGGTTGGGGTCGACCGGGATGCCCGGGCCCATCGTCGTCGAGAAGGTGATCTTCTTCAGGTACCGTCCCTTGGCGCTGGAGGGCTTGGAGCGCACCACCTCGTCGAGCACGGCCGCGTAGTTCTCGACCAGCTGCTTCTCACTGAAGGAAGCCTTGCCGATCACCAGGTGCAGGTTGGCCTGCTTGTCGACGCGGAAGCTGACCTTGCCGCCCTTGATGTCAGAAACGGCCTTGCCGACGTCCGGCGTCACCGTGCCGGTCTTCGGGTTCGGCATCAGGCCACGCGGGCCGAGCACCCGGGCGATACGCCCGACCTTGGCCATCTGGTCCGGGGTCGCGATGGCGGCGTCGAAGTCGAGGAAGCCCTCTTGGATGGCCGCGATCAGGTCGTCGCTGCCTACGCGGTCGGCGCCGGCGGCCTCGGCCTCGGCCGCCTTGTCGCCGGTGGCGAAGACGATGACCCGGGCGGTCTTGCCGGTGCCGTGCGGCAAACTCACCGTTCCGCGGACCATCTGGTCGGCCTTGCGGGGGTCGACGCCGAGGCAGACGGCCACCTCGACGGTGCCGTCGAACTTCGTGGGCGAGGTCTCGCGAGCGATCTTCGCGGCCTCCAGCGGCGCGTAGATCTTGTCGGGCTCGATGAGCTCGGCGGCCTTGCGGTAACTCTTGCTGTGCTTGGTCATTGCGTTACTCCTGCTTCGGTAGTGGTCCAGCAGACGCCGACCATCGACGTCCTCCCACGCGTTCTCCGGGTGGTGCTGATTCGCCGGTACTAGTCGGCGACGGTGATTCCCATCGAGCGAGCGGTGCCGGCGATGATGCGGGCCGCGTGCTCGATGTCGTTGGCGTTGAGGTCTTCCTTCTTCAGCTCCGCGATCTCGCGCAGCTGGGCCTGGGTGACCTTGGCGACCTTGGTCTTGTGCGGCTCGCCGCTGCCCTTCTCGATACCGGCGGCCGCCAGCAGCAACCGCGCCGCGGGCGGGGTCTTGGTGACGAAGGTGAACGAGCGGTCTTCATAGACCGAGATCTCGACCGGGACGATCTGCCCACGCTGCGCCTCGGTGGCCGCGTTGTACTGCTTGCAGAACTCCATGATGTTGACACCGTGCTGGCCGAGCGCCGGACCGACGGGCGGCGCGGGGTTGGCGGCACCGGCCTTGATCTGCAGCTTGATGATCGCGGCGAGCTTCTTCTTGGGAGGCATGACTTTTCTCTTCTTCTTCTCTGTGACTAGATCTTGGAAACTTGGCTGAAGGACAGCTCGACCGGCGTCTCACGACCGAAGATCGAAACGAGGACGTGCAGCTTCTGGTGCAGCGGATCGATCTCGCTGATGGTTGCGGGCAGCGTGGCGAACGGGCCGTCCATGACGGTGACCGACTCACCGACCTGGTAGTCGACGACCTCGACCTTGGCCTTGTCCAGACCGCCGCCGCCCTTGCCGGACGCGACCGCGGCCGCCTTCTGGGTGGCCGGAGCGAGGATCTTGACGACCTCGTCCAGGCTCAGCGGCGACGGGCGCGAGGTGGCGCCGACGAATCCGGTGACCCCAGGCGTGTTCCGGACGGCTCCCCAGGAGTCATCGGTGAGATCCATCCGGACCAGGATGTAGCCCGGGAAGACCTTGCGCTGGACCTGCTGGCGCTTGCCGTTCTTGATCTCGACGACCTCTTCGGTCGGCACCTCGACCTGGAAGATGAACTCCTCCATGTCGAGGGAGGAGATGCGGCTCTCGAGGTTGGTCTTGACCTTGTTCTCGTAACCGGCATAGGAGTGGATGACGTACCAGTCCCCGAACGCGTTGCGCAGTTCGCGGCGCAGTGTCTCGACTGGGTCCTCGTCCTCGTCGGGCTCGGCGGCCACCTCGACGACATCGCTCTCCGGCTCGGCCAGGTCGGTGCCCAGATCGATGTCGAGGGCGGCGTCGGGCAGGTCAAGGGCAGCGTCGTCCTCGCCGGAGTCGCCGGGGAGGCGCTCGGCGTCAGAGTCGCCGAGCAGGCGCGCGGCATTGGCCAGGGTCGAGTTGTCGTCGATCGCTGGCGCTGACTCGGTGGAGACGTCGTCGAACTCGGTCACAATCTCTCTTTCCAGTTGCGTCTTGTTAAGGGCAGTGCCCGGATCAGCCGAACATCCAGAGCACCAGCTTGGCGAAGCCGATGTCCAGGCCGGCGACCAGCGACACCATGACCACGACGAAGACGATGACCACGATCGTGTAGGTCGTGAGCTCCTTGCGGGTCGGCCACAGGACCTTGCGCATCTCGGAGATGACCTCGCGCAGGTAGCGCCCGATCCGCCCGCCCCGGCCGCTGCCGGCCGGGCGAGATGACGCAGCGTCGGTGCGTGTCGCCGTCACGAGCTCTCCTCCATTCGCAGTGCCTTCGTCAGTTCGCAGGGGCGACAGGACTTGAACCTGCAACCGCCGGTTTTGGAGACCGGTGCTCTACCAATTGAGCCACGCCCCTCTGGTGCTGTGAAGGACGCGTGGTTCGCATCGACACAAGCGACAATCCGGTCGGCGCGCATGCTGACGCAAGGCCACACGGACCCCGACGGGCAAGTGTACGCAGTGCTCCCGCACCGTCCAAGTTGATGCTCACCGACCGGTGCGACCCACGGGTCAGGCACCGGAAAATACCGTCGGCTCGATCTGGGATTATGGACGGCATGGGAGCCCGTGTATCTGATCGCATCGCCGCCATCGCCGAGTCCGCGACCCTCGCCGTCGACGCCAAGGCCAAAGCGCTCAAGGCCGCCGGGCGGCCGGTCATCGGCTTCGGGGCCGGGGAGCCGGACTTCCCGACCCCGGACTACATCGTCGAAGCCGCCGCGGCAGCCACCCGCGATCCCAAATATCACCGCTACACGCCGGTCCCCGGGCTGCCGGAACTGCGCGAAGCGGTGGCCGCCAAGACGCTTCGCGACAGCCGCTTCGCCGTCGACGCCGCGCAGGTATTGATCACCAACGGCGGCAAGCAGGCGGTCTACAACACCTTCGCCGCGTTGCTCGACCCGGGCGACGAGGTCATTCTGCTCGCCCCGTACTGGACGACCTATCCCGAGGCGATCAAGCTCGCCGGGGGCGTGCCGGTCGAGGTCGTCGTCGATGAGACCAGCGGCTACCTGGCCACGGTCGAGCAGTTCGAGGCCGCCCGCACCCCTCGCACCAAGGTCGTGCTGTTCGTGTCCCCGTCCAACCCGACCGGCGCGGTCTTCCCGCCCGAGCAGGTCCGGGCCATCGGCGAGTGGGCCGCCGAGCATGACCTGTGGGTGGTCACCGACGAGATCTACGAGCACCTGGTCTACGGCGACGCGGTCAACGAGTCCATTGCGCTGCACGCCGGCGAGAAGGTCGTCGTGCTCAACGGGGTGGCCAAGACCTATGCGATGACCGGCTGGCGGGTCGGCTGGATGATCGGCCCCCTCGACGTGATCAAGGCGGCCACGAACCTGCAGTCCCACGCGACCTCGAACGTCTCGAACGTGGCCCAGGTCGCGGCCCTGGCCGCGGTCAGCGGCGATCTCAGCGCCGTCGCCCAGATGCGGACCGCCTTCGACCGGCGCCGCCAGCTGATCGTCTCGCTGCTCTCCGACATCCCCGGCATCCTCTGCCCCGAGCCCCAGGGCGCCTTCTACGTGTACCCGTCGGTGCAGGGCTTGCTGGGCACATCGCTGCGCGGGCGCACCGCACACACGTCGGCCGAGCTGGCCGCGCTGATCCTGGAAGAGGCCGAGGTGGCCATCGTGCCCGGCGAGGCGTTCGGGACGCCGGGATACGCGCGACTGTCCTACGCCCTCGGCGATGCCGACCTGACCGAGGGCATCAACCGCATCGCCAAGCTGGTCGCCAGCTGACCGGACTCGACTACTGGGCGACCATGTCCTTGTAGGACGGGTTCTTGGCGATGAAGTCGACCATGAACGGGCACAGCGGGACGACGGATACGCCACGCTCGCGCAGGCTGTCGAGCGTGCCCCGGGCCAGCTTGGTGCCGATACCCCGGCCACCCGACCTGCGGGTCGACCTCGGCGTGCGGGAGCAGGAAGACCCCGTCGGTCTCGCGATAGCTGCAGAAACCGACCACCGCGCCGTCGAGGGTGACCTCGTAGCGCGAGCGTTCCGGACTGTCGGAGACCTCGATTACTTCTTCAGCCATTGCCGCCCCACCGTCTGTTCGCTGGCGATCGCGCTGCTTATCAGCGGCGCGATCGCGCTCTCGATGCGTGATCCGAACAGCGGTATACCCGCCTTGAGGTCGCCCGCTAACCGTCCGTACGTACCGACTTGATCATCGTGCACGGTCAAGCGTGCCACTAACGTCGTCGGTTGGGTGGCAAATGACAGCTTCACATCGGCTGTGCGTTGCCCGTTCCCCGCATCCGGCGCCCAGGTGAAGGTGTCAATGACCTCGACGCTCGCACCGACGATCTTTCGCATGAAATCCGGCAAACCGTCGGTTGCCATCCGCCGCCGGCAGGTCAGGATCGGCGCGTCCGGCGCTGCGCCAGCCGTCACGCTGTACTCCAGCGCACCTGTCGCCGCGCAGCGGGCGCGCTGAAACTCGACGTCGGTGAGCATCGTGAAGACCGTTTCGAGGTCCGCGCCCGGATACTCGAAACCGCTCTCGATCTTCACCCGACGCGCGGTCTGAGTACCGCGTTGGCCTTGGCCAGGACGGTCTGCCCGCCGACGGTCACACTGAGGTTGATGCCCACATCGCCATCCGCCGAGATCGAGGCCACCTTGCCGTTGATGACCAGTACCGTCCCGTCGGGATCGGGCACTTCGACCGGACGGGTGAATCGCGCGCCGAAGCCGACCACGGCTGGCATCGGTGCCGGCCCACCGGGTCACCGCGCGCCCGGCCTGGGCCAGCGTGAACATGCCGTGGGCGATCACCCCGGGCAGTCCGACCGACGTGGCGACGCGCTCATTCCAGTGGATCGGATTGAAGTCTCCCGACGCCCCGGCGTAACGGACCAGGCTGGCCCGGGTGATCGGCACGCTGAGCTCGGGCAGCAGGTCGCCGACCGTCAGCTGGTCGAAATGGATCGTCACGTCTCGGGCCCGCGGACGACCAGCATCGAAAAGGCGTCCACGACATGCTCTCCCTCGACCGTATGGACGGCCGACCGGGTCTCGATCAGGTCGTTGCCCGCGGCGGTGCGCAGGTTGTCGATCGTGACCGTCACCACGACGGTGTCGCCGGCATAGAGCGGGCGCTCGTAGACGAAGCGCTGCTCGCCGTGCACGACCCGGGAGAAGTCGATGCCCAAGTCGGTGACGACGACGCCACCAGACCCCATCGTCACCACGATCGGGAACGTCGGCGGCGCGATGACATCGGGGTAACCGGCGGCCTGCGCGGCCGCGACGTCGAGGTACCAGGGCGAATCGTCGCCAATAGCGAGGGCGAACTCGCGGATTTTCTCGCGAGCGACCCGGTAGGGCGCCGTGGGCGGGTAGCTACGTCCGACGAGCGACTCGTCCACGGCCATCGTCTAGCGGGTTTCGCGATGCTCGGTGTGCTTGTTGCAGTTGGGGCAGTGCTTCTGCAGACCAAGGCGATCGGGGTCGTTACGCCGATTCTTCTTGGTGATGTAGTTGCGGTGCTTGCACACCTGGCACGCCAAAGTGATCTTGGGACGAACGTCGGTGGCTGCCACGAGAAGTGCCTTTCAGAAGGTGAACGTGCATTTCGGTTGGTGGTGCGGGTGGTGCTGTGTAGCTCGTAGCGAGGGCCGGACTTGAACCGGCGACACAGCGATTATGAGCCGCTTGCTCTACCAGACTGAGCTACCCCGCCCTGATCGGGCCGAGCCCCCTTACGGAATCGAACCGTAGACCTTCTCCTTACCATGGAGACGCTCTGCCGACTGAGCTAAGGGGGCCTTTCGCGCACGGCAAACTGCACCGGTGCCGACCGATGAGCCTACACGACATTCAACCCGTCTCGCCGCGAGCCACTGGGGCCGACGAGGACGCGGGTGGCGGGTGTTGGGTTCGAACCAACGTAGGCTGAGCCGGCGGTTTTACAGACCGCTCCCTTTGACCACTCGGGCAACCCGCCGCGTGCCGACGATGACCAGTCAAGACTGGCTATCGCCAGCACGGGAGCCTACACGGACCGCGCGGGTGGTGGGACTGAACCAGCTTGGAGGAGGAGCCGTCATGGCCGACCCGTCGTTCGACGTCGTGAGCAAGATCGACCGCCAGGAGATCGACAACGCCCTGAACCAAGCGGGCAAGGAGCTCGCCCAGCGGTTCGACTTTCGGGGCACCAACTCCACGATCGAATGGTCCGGCGAGCTGGGCGTCACGATCCGGGCCGACACCGAGGACCGGGTGCTGGCGGCGCTGGAGGTGTTCAAGGAAAAGTTGATCAAGCGGTCGATCTCGTTGAAGTCCCTCGATGCCGACGAGCCGCACTCCTCGGGCAAGGGCTACGTCGTGACGGCCACGCTCAAGCAGGGGATCGACCAGGACAACGCCAAGAAGATCGCCAAGCTCATCCGCGACGAAGGCCCCAAGGGCGTGCAGGCGCAGATCCAGGGCGACCAGCTGCGGGTGTCGGGCAAGAAGCGCGACGATCTGCAAGCCGTGATCGCCCTGCTGAAGAACGCCGATCTCGGCGTCGCGCTGCAGTTCGACAACTACCGATGAAGGGCATCATCCTGGCCGGCGGCTCGGGCACCCGGTTGCACCCGATCACGCTCGCGGTCAGCAAGCAGCTGCTACCGGTCTATGACAAGCCGATGATCTATTACCCGATGTCGACGCTCATGCTCGCCGGTATCCGCGACATCCTGATCATCACCACCCCGCACGACCAGGAACAGTTCATCCGCCTGCTCGGCGACGGTTCGGACCTGGGCCTGAACCTGACGTACGCGGTGCAGCCGGCACCCAACGGGCTGGCCGAGGCGTTCATCATCGGCGCCGCGCACATCGGCGGCGATACCGCTGCGCTCGTGCTCGGCGACAACATCTTCTACGGCCATGGCCTCGGCGGCCAGCTCACGCGTGCCTCTGCGCTAACCGACGGCTGCGTGTTGTTCGGCTACCAGGTGCGCGACCCCGAGCGCTACGGCGTGGCGCTGGCCGACGCGCAGGGCCGGCTGGTCTCGATCGAGGAGAAGCCGGCGCAGCCCAAGTCCAACCTGGCCGTCACCGGCCTGTACTTCTACGACAACGACGTGGTCGAGATCGCGGCCGGGCTGGCCCCGTCGGCGCGGGGTGAGTTGGAGATCACCGACCTGAACAACGTCTACGTCGGGCAAGGCCGCGCCACCCTGGTGGACCTCGGCCGGGGCACCGCGTGGCTCGACACCGGTACGCATGACTCGATGATCGAGGCCGGCCAGTTCGTCCAGGTGATCGAACACCGCCAGGGCGTGCGGATCGCGTGTCTGGAGGAGATCGCGCTGCGTCAGGGCTTCATCGACGCCGAGCAGGCGTACAAGCTGGGCGAGGCTCTGGCCAAGTCCGGTTACGGCGAATACATCATGGCGCTGGCCCGCACGCTCTGAGGCAGTCGGCCTCTCGCGGCCTATTTCCAGTAGCGCGGGTCGGACTTGGCCATCTCTTCCAACCGGGCGATGCGCTGATCCATCGGCGGGTGGGTGGAGAACAGCCCACTGACGCCACGGCCCTTGAACGGATTGGCGATCATCATGTGGCTGGTGTTGGTGATGGCCGGCGTGGGGGCGAGCGGACGCGCGGCCGTCCCGGCCTCGAGCTTGCGAAGCGCGCTCGCCAGCGCCAGCGGGTCATTGGACAGTTCGGCGCCGGACTGATCGGCCTGGTACTCGCGCGAACGGCTGATCGCGAGCTGAATGACGATGGCGGCGACCGGCGCCAACAGCACCATCAGCAGCTCAGCGAAGGGATTGCGGTCACGGTCGTTGCCGCCGCTGCCGAAGAACAGCGCGAACTGCGCGATGTAGGTGATCGCCGCGCCGAGGGCTCCGGCGACTGAACTGATGAGGATGTCGCGGTTGTAGACGTGGCTGAGCTCATGGCCCAGGACGGCCCGCATCTCGCGTCGATCCAGGATCTGCAGGATCCCCTCGGTCGCGCAGACCGCCGCGTGCTTGGGGTTGCGTCCGGTCGCAAAGGCATTGGGCGCCGCCGTCGGGGACACGTAGAGCCGCGGCATGGGCTGGCGGGCCGCGGTCGCCAGTTCGCGCACGATCGCGTACATCTCGGGCTGCTCGGCCTCGCTCACCGGGCGGGCGCCCATCGAGCGGAGTGCGATCTTGTCGGAGTTGAAGTAGCTGAACCCGTTGATCCCCAGCGCGAGGAGCAGGCCGATGAACAGGCCCGTCTTGCCGCCCAGGGCCAATCCGATGAACAGCAGCGCACCACTCATCACGCCGAGCAGGAGCGCTGTCTTGAGTCCGTTTCCGACACCGTGCATGTTTGGTCAACGTCTGACGGTGGGCCGATCGTTCCCGGGCCCGACCCGCCTTGCTCCCACCCGCCCCAGCCCGCCTCAGGTCGGCTCAGGTCGGCTCAGGTCGGCTCAGGTCGGCTCAGGTCGGCCGAGTGGGCGCGAAAACGCCGAGTGGACGCCACGGCGTGACCACTCGGGACGGTATCGGCCCACTCGGCGTGAAGGTGGGCGTTTACGCGCGAGTGGTTTACTCCAAGGCGTGTCCGCTATTGAGCATCTGATCCACGACAACGAGCGCTATCTGGAGACGTTTCCCGGTCCGCGCCCACTACGCCCGCGGCTGCGGATGGCGGTCGTCACCTGCATGGACTCCCGGCTGGACCTGTTCGGTGCCCTGGGGTTGAACGTCGGTGACGCCCACCTGCTCCGAAATGCCGGTGGCATGATCACCGAGGACATGCTGCGCTCGCTCGCGTTGAGCCAGCGCAAGCTGGGTACCCGCGAGATCGCGGTGATCCATCACACCGACTGTGGCATGTACAACCTGGACGACGTGGCCTTCCGGGCCGAGATCGCCGCCGAGACCGGTCGACCGCCGACCTGGGACGTCCCCGGCTTCAGCGACTACGAGCAGGCCGTGCGAGAGGCCGTCAGCGACGTGCGCGCCTGCGAATGGCTGCCCTGCCGCGACGAGGTGAGCGGGTTCGTCTTCGACGTCAGCACCGCGCGCCTGCGACCCGTCGACTAAGCGCCGACGACCTGCTCCACGGCCGTCGCGCCACTGACCCACGGCAGCCCCGCGGCGACCCAGGCCTGGAAGCCGCCGACGATGTCGGTCGCCGGGACGCCGATCGAGTTCAGCGCATCGGCCGCCAACGAAGACGTGTACCCCTCGTTGCAGATGACCAGCCACCGCTGACCGGGACCGGCCTGCGGCAGCCGGGCATCCGAGGCTGGGTGCAGGCGCCACTCGAGGTGATTGCGCTCGACGATAAGCGAGCCGGGTACCTCCCCCGAGGCTGCGCGTTGCCAGGCCGGACGAATATCGACGATCAGCGCACCGACCGAGCGCTCGTAGGCGGCCTGCTCGGGCGTCAGTCGGGCCAGCCGCGACCGGGCATCGGCCAGCAGCTCATCGACGGAGACGAACAATGCGGTCACAGCGCGGCCTCCGGTTCGGGCTCGTCGGTATCCAGGGTGGCCAACTGGACCAGCCCGGTCTCGTCGACGTCCCAGTAGGTCATCGACGTGAGCGGGGCCGAGTAGGCGTGCACGCTCACCGCCGGAGCGTCGGAAAGGTTGCGCACATCGTGGACGTAACCGGCCCCGAAGCCCACGCTGCGCCCAGCCGGGTGCACCCGTTCTCGCAGCGTGCCCGCGTGCGGGCCGCTCTCGACGTAGGTCGCCTCGGCCAACTCGCCCGACACCACGGTGAACGACCCGGCCGAGCCCCCGTGATCATGGAGCTGGGTGCCCTGCGTCGGCAGCCAGGTGATCAGCCAGATGTCCACCTGCGCGTCCCGGTAGATCCGGCGATGCCAGCGCAGATCGGGATCGAAGGTGATGAATGGGTACCGGCCGGCCTTCACCGCCTCGGCGGTTTCCCGGGTGCGCTCGACCAGCTCGAGCAGGGTGAGGGCGTCAGCGCGCGCGGCAGTGGGGAGTGAAACGGCGGTCATGAGGGGTGCTCCGGGTACTCGGATCGAACGGACGGGTCGGGGTTTTCAGCAACCCGGACACATCTCGTCGACTCCGAACCTCACACGCGCCATGCCGTCATGGTGCCACAAGCGGCGAACTTTGTCTACGCATCATGTAGACAAAGATCAGACGTCAGTAGGCCCACCGGAACGAGGCCATCAACGCCTCGATGCGAGCGTGCAGCGCCTGTCCGGCGTCCTCGTCGACGGTGAACTCGGCCAGCAGGCCCAGCCGTCCGCCCGGCGCCGCGACGAGGTAACGCACCAGACGGTCGTCAAGATCCTCGTCGGTGAGCCGGCTCATCGTCGCTCCCGGTTCGGCGGTGTCGTCATCGAGTAGGCCCAGACTCAACACCGCCCCGGCCGAGTAGAGCTCGTCGCGTTCGATGATCGCGGTGCTCAGTACGGCGAGAATCGGTGCGCCGGCTTCTTCCTCGGTCAGCCCGACCGATTCCGGCTCGGCCACCAGCCAGTCCCTGCAGTCCAACTCGAACGCCGGAAGCGTGAGTTCGTCCATAGCAAAACTCCTTCTGTTCCGGAGGCCCTCCGCCGCCGGACACACTTGTTTTACTTGGTGAACCCCGGTTCACGCCATGGTTATGGAAAACTGCTTCCATAATCCCGGCGAGTCAGGTAATACCTCTAATCATCCTAAATGCTCCATATAGTTCGCAGAGCGAGCATCTCTCGTCGGCTTCATCCCTTTCAAGAGGATCTTTGTCGCGCGACGGATGCGCTCCGCCCGGCGCCGTCGGGTCGAGTTCGGTGGACTGCAGGCCAAGATCATCTACGCAGTCGGGTGATTACTGTCCGGAGTAACCGGAGGGTTGGGCGGGATCTCGACCGGTCGGTATCAGAGATGTTGGGCACGCCTGTGTTACACGAGCGCAACACTTCCGTAGGATGAGGCGTTGCTCCGCGTGCGGCGGGCCGTTTGCCGTCCGCACCGGGGCCGGGAACTCACGAGCCGGAGGCGGCCACCAGCATGTCAAAGAATGTCCAGCAGCTTGATCGCGTCGTCATCCGCATCGCCGGTGACTCCGGCGACGGTATGCAGTTGACCGGCGATCGGTTCACCCAGGAGACGGCCAGCTTCGGCAACGACCTGTTCACGTTCCCGGCCTTCCCGGCCGAGATTCGCGCGCCACAGGGCACATTGGCCGGGGTCTCGTCCTTCCAGCTGCATTTCGCCGACCACGACATCCTGACCCCCGGTGACCGCCCGGACGTGCTCGTCGCGATGAATCCCGCGGCGCTCAAGGCCAACGTCGGTGACGTGCCCGAGGGCGGCACGGTCATCGTCGACACCCACGACTTCACCACCCGGGCCCTGGCCCGGATCGGCTGGGCGAGCAATCCGATCGAAGACGGCACCCTGGACAAGTTCACCGTGCACGCCATCGACCTGACGCAACTCACGCTCGATGCGCTGGCCGACAGCGAGCTGTCGCGCAAGGACGCCGGGCGCTCCAAGAACATGTTCGCCCTCGGCATCCTGTCCTGGATGTACTCGCGGCCGACCGAGAACACGCTGGAGTTCCTGCGGACGAAGTTCGCCAAGAAGCCGGCGATCGCCGAAGCCAACATCAAGGCGTTCAAGGCCGGCTGGAACTACGGCGAGACGACCGAGACCTTCGCGATTCACTACGAGGTCAAGCCCGCCCCGCAGGCCCCGGGCACCTACCGCAACATCATCGGCAACACCGCGCTGTCCTACGGACTGCTGGCCGCCGCCTCCCGGGCCAAGTTGCCGCTGTTCCTGGGCGCCTACCCGATCACGCCCGCGTCGGACATCCTGCACGAGCTGTCCAAGCACAAGCGCTTCGGCGTGCGCACCCTTCAGGTCGAGGACGAGATCGCCGGCATCGGCACGGCCATCGGAGCCTCGTTCGGCGGCGCGCTGGCCGTGACGACCTCCTCGGGGCCGGGCATCGCCCTCAAGGGCGAGGCGATCGGCCTGGCCGTCTCGCTCGAGATCCCGCTCATCATCTGCGACATCCAGCGTGGCGGTCCGTCGACGGGCCTCCCGACCAAGACCGAGCAGTCGGACCTGCTGCAGGCCATGTACGGCCGCAACGGCGAGGCCCCGGTGCCGATCGTGGCCGCCCAGTCCCCCGGTGACTGCTTCTACGCCGCCGTCGAGGCGGCCCGGATCGCGCTGACGTACCGCACGCCGGTGTTCCTGCTCTCCGACGGCTACCTGGCCAACGGCTCCGAGCCCTGGCGGGTCCCGACCCTGGACGAGCTGCCCGACCTGCAGGTCGAGTTCGCCACCGAGCCCAACGGCGACAACGGCGAATACCTGCCCTACCTGCGCGACCCCGAGACGCTGGCCCGACCGTGGGCCATTCCGGGCACGGCCGGGCTCGAGCACCGCATCGGCGGTATCGAGAAGGCCGATCGCACCGGCAACATCTCCTACGACGCCGACAACCACGACTTCATGGTGCGGACGCGGCAGGCCAAGGTCGACGGCATCGCCCGCTCGATCCCTGACCTGGAGGTCGACGACCCGGACGGTGACGCCCGCGTCCTCGTCCTGGGCTGGGGCTCGACCTACGGTCCGATCGGGGCCGGCTGCCGCCGGGTTCGCAAGGCCGGGCACTCGATCGCCCAGGCCCATCTGCGGCACCTGAACCCGTTCCCGGCCAACCTGGGCGAGGTGCTCGCCAGCTACGACAAGGTCGTGCTGCCCGAGATGAACCTCGGCCAGCTGGCCACCCTCATTCGAGCGCGCTACCTGATCGACGCCATCAGCGTCACCCAGGTGCGTGGCCAGCCGTTCAAGGCCGCGGAGCTGGCCGAAATGCTGCTAGGAGTGATCGACCATGACTGATCTCGGACTCAAGGCCAAGGACTTCAAGACCGACCAGGAGGTTCGCTGGTGCCCCGGCTGCGGCGACTACGCCATCCTGGCCGCCGTGCAGTCCTTCATGCCTGAGCTCGGTGTTGCGCGCGAGAACATCGTCTTCATCTCCGGTATCGGCTGCTCCTCGCGCTTCCCGTACTACATGAACACCTACGGGATGCACTCGATCCACGGTCGGGCCCCGGCGATCGCGACCGGCTTGTCGACGTCTCGTCCGGACCTGTCGGTCTGGGTCGTCACCGGCGACGGCGACGCCCTGTCGATCGGCGGCAACCACCTGATCCACGCGCTGCGCCGCAACGTCAACCTGAAGATCTTGCTGTTCAACAACCAGATCTACGGTCTGACCAAGGGCCAGTACTCGCCGACCTCCGAGCAGGGCAAGATCACCAAGTCGACGCCGATGGGCTCGGTCGACCACCCGTTCAACCCGATCTCGCTGGCCGTCGGGGCCGAGGCGAGCTTCGTCGCCCGGACCCTGGACTCCGACCGCAAGCACCTCACCTCGGTGCTGCGGGCCGCGGCGAACCACTCGGGCACCGCGCTCGTCGAGATCTACCAGAACTGCAACATCTTCAACGACGGCGCCTTCGACCTGCTCAAAGAGTCCGACACCCGCGACGACTGGACGATCGTGATGGAGCACGGCCAGCCGCTGCGCTTCGGGAGCCCGAACGCCGACGGCGTCGGGTCCAAGGCCGTCGTGCGCTCAGGCACCGGCGGTCTGACGATCGAGGACGATGTCGCGACGAACGACCCCCGCGTCGTCATTCATGACGAGAACACCGCCGACGCCTCCTATGCCTTTGCGTTGTCGCGGCTCTCGACGCAGTATCCGCACCTGGCCCCGATGGGCGTCTTCCGCGACGTCGAGCGGCCGACCTATGACGCCCTCATCAATGGCCAGCTCGACACGGCGGCGGCCGCCGGGCACAACGATGACGACGCGTTGGACGCGCTGCTGCACGGCGCCGACACCTGGTCGGTTCTGTAGGACCTCAGCCGGTGCGGTCGATGACGAGTTCGATCACGGCCTCCAGCGCCGCGCGGGCCGGGACGTTAGGCAGGCGGGCCAACAGCTCACGCGAGGTGTCGGCGTAGCCCTGCAGCGTCTTGCGGGCCTCGGCGAGCGCGTCGGAGGAACGCAGCAGGGCCAGTGCCTCGGCGTGTTCGGCGTCGTCGACCAGGGCCTTGCCCACGAGCTCTCGTAACCGGGCTCCCCCGGGGTCGGTGGAGCGCAAGGCATAGAGCACCGGCAGGGTGGCGATGCCTTCGCGCAGGTCCGTGCCGGGCGTCTTGCCCGACTCAGCCGACTCGGAGGCGATGTCGAGGATGTCATCGGAGAGCTGGAACGCGACCCCGATCTGCTCGCCGAAATCGCACAGCGCCGCCGTCACGTCGGGCGCCACCCCCGCGAAACGAGCCCCGAACTCGGCGGCGGTGGCGATCAGCGACCCGGTCTTGTCGGCCAGCACGCTGAGGTGGTGCTCGATCGGATCGGCGCCCGCCGCCGGGCCGACCGTTTCATGAATCTGACCAATGACCAGGCGCTCGAACGTGCGGGCCTGGATGCGGACCGCTTCGGGGCCGAGGTCGGCCAGCAGGTTGGAGGCGCGGGAGAACAGGAAGTCACCGGTCAGGATGGCCACCGAGTTGCCGTAGCGCGAGTTGGCCGAGACGACTCCGCGACGCACCTCGGCCTCGTCCATGACGTCATCGTGATAGAGCGTGGCCAGATGCGTCAGCTCGACCACCACCGCCGCCGGGATGACCGCGGGCGTGCGGGGATCACCGAAGTGGGCAGCCAGCACGCTGAGCAGGGGGCGGAATCGCTTGCCTCCGGCGTAGACCAGGTGACCGGCCACGGCGGCGACGAAGTCGTCCTCGGAGCGCACCGCGGTGCGCAGCCCCTCCTCGACGGCGACCAGGCCATCGCGAACGGACGCCTCGAGGTCGGCGTCGGCGAACTCGACTCCGATCGCGGTCAGACTCACCTGATCAGTGTGGCAGCGCTGTTCGCCCAGTCGAGCACCAGCTCCGGCGCGAGGCCCAGCACGATGGTCGCCGCCGTGGCGATCGTCAGCGCGGCGGTGGTCGGCCAGCCCGGGATGGCAACGGTCGGGCCGCCCTCGGGCGGCTCGGCGAAGAACATCAGCACGACGATGCGCAGATAGAAGAACGCGGCCACCGCCGAGGTCACCAACGCGATGACGACGATTGCGCCCGAGGTCGCGTAGGCCGACCGGAACACGTAGAACTTGCCCATGAAGCCGGCGGTCAGCGGAATGCCGGCCATCGACATGAGCAGGATCGTGAAGACGGTCGCCACCGCCGGGCTCTTGCGGGCCAACCCCGACCATTGCGACAGGTGGGTGGCTTCGCCGTCGGCGTTACGCACCAGGGTGACGATGCCGAACGCGGCGATCGTGGTGAAGCCGTAGGTGAGCAGGTAGAACATCGTGCTGGCCAGGCCGTCGTGGCTCAACGCGAGCACGCCGACAAGGATGAACCCCGCGTGCGCGATCGAGGAGTAGGCCAGGATGCGCTTTACGTCGGTCTGCGTCAGGCCGAGCACGGCCCCGACCACCATCGAGGCGATCGCCACCGCCCACATGAGCGGGCGCCAGTCCCACCTCGTCGAGTCGAAGCCGAGATAGAGCACCCGCAGGATGGCCCCGAACGCCGCCACCTTGGTGCACGAGGCCATGAACGCCGTCACCGACGTCGGCGAGCCCTGATACACGTCGGGGGTCCAGCTGTGGAACGGGGCGATGCCGGCCTTGAACAGCAGGCCGACGAGCAGCAGGGCCAGCCCGGCGAACAGCAGCACGTCCGGCTTGCCGGAGTTCGCGGCCGCGTCGCGAATCGCCGACAGGTCGACGGAGTTCGTGTAGCCGTAGAGCAGCGCCAGCCCGTAGAGGAAGAACGCCGAAGCGAAGGCGCCGAGCAGGAAATACTTGACCGCCGCCTCCTGCGAGAGCAGCCGGCGACGGCGCGCCAGCCCGGCCAACAGATACAGCGGCAGCGACATGACCTCGAGCGCAATGAACATCAACAGCAAGTTGTTCGAGACCGGGAAGACGAGCATGCCCCCGACGGCGAAGGACATCAGCGGGAAGACCTCGGTCTGCACGCGCTGGCTCGTGGCCAGCGCGGCGTCACGCGGTGAGCCGGGCACAACCGAGGCCTGCGCGACGATCGGGCTACCGATGTCGACGCTGCGTTCGGCGACCAGCAGCAACGACAGCAGGGCCATGAACAGGATGCTGCCCTGGATGAACAGCCCGGCTCCGTCGATCGCGATCGCATCGCTGGCGGTGACCAGGTTCGTCCCGCGCAACGTGATCACGTCGATGAAGGCCGCGAACAGACCCGCGCCGGCGATGGCGAACTGCACGTTGAAGCGGGCATCGGCGGGCACGAACGCCTCCGCCAGCACTCCGAGCAACGCGGCCCCGAAGACCAGGAAGATCGGCAAAAGGGCGTTGTAGGCCAGCGACGGGCCGTGGATCGTCGCGAAGGGCGCGGCGGCCATCAGCGCGCTCATTTGCCACCTCCAGCGACTGACGGCGCGAGTTTCGGCGCCGGATCGGGTTCATGCACGTAACTCAGCGTGGTCTTCACGGCTGGGTTGATGATCTTCAGAACAGGCTGCGGATAGATGCCGAGGAAAATGATCAGCACGAGCAGCGGCGCGATCGCGAACGTCTCACGCAGGCTGACGTCCTTGAAGCGCTTGACCTTGTCGAGCACCGGGCCCTGCATGGTGCGCTGGTAGAGCCACAAGATGTAGAACGCGGCCAGGATGATGCCGGTCGTGGCCACGATGGCCAGGCCCTTGTGCCGGGTGAACGTACCCACCAGGACCAGGAACTCGCTGACGAACGTGCTCATGCCGGGCAGCGCCAAGGCCGACAGTCCGGTGATCAGGAAGATGCCGCCCAGGATCGGCGTGACCTTGGCCGTGCCGCCGTAGTCGGCCACCTGCCGGCTCTTGCCACGGGCGATCAGCAGGCCGACGACCAGGAACAGCGCACCCGTCGACAGGCCGTGGTTGACCATGTAGAGCACCGCGCCCGAACCACCTTGGGTGGTGAAGGCGAAGATACCGAGTCCGATGAAGCCGAAGTGGGCGATCGAGGTGTAGGAGACCATGCGCTTCATGTCGCGCTGGCCGATGGCCAGGAAGGCGGCATAGAGGATGCCGATCACCGACAGGATCAGGATTGTCGGGGCGAAGTAGCGCGAGGCCTCCGGGAACAGCGGCAGGCAGTAGCGCAGGAAGCCGAACGTCCCGACCTTGTCCAGCACGCCGACCAGCAGCGCGGCGCCGCCGGCCGGGGCCTCCGCACCGGCGTCGGGCAGCCAGGTGTGGAACGGCACCAGCGGGGCCTTGATGGCGAAGGCGATGAAGAAGCCCAGGAACAGCAGCTTCTGCGTCGTCCCGCTCGGAATGGTGCCGATCAGCTGGGAGAACGCGAACGTACCCTTGCCCGAGGTGACGTAGAGCCCGATGACGCTGGCGAGCATGAGCAGGCCGCCGACTAGGGAGTACAGGAAGAACTTCATCGCGGCGTACTGGCGGCGCGGGCCGCCGTAGCTGCCGATGATGAAGTACATCGGGACGAGCATGGCCTCGAAGAAGACGTAGAACAGGAAGACGTCGGTCGCGGTGAACACGCCGATCATGAAGAACTCGAGCAGCAGGATCAGCGCGAAGTACACCGGCACGTTGCGCTGCTGGGTCGTGATCTCCTCCGCCCCGGACTTCGTGTCGAAGGAGTCCCACGACGCCAGGATCACGCACGGCACGAGCACCACGGCCATGCCGACCAGCACCAGGGCGATGCCGTCGACCCCGAAGGAGATGTGCACGCCGAAGGCTTTGACCCAGTTCCAACTGCCCTGGAACTGGAAGTTGGCCGCGTGCGGGCCGGTCTTGAACTTCAGGCCGAGGATGAGCGTGTAGAGCACCGTGACGAGCGAGAAGATCATCGCGATGACCTTGGCCGTCTCGTTCTTGGCCTTCTCGGTGTCGAGGAAGCTCGGTACGGCGACGGTCAGTAGCGAGCCGACGAGCGGCACCAGGATCAGTCCGACGAGCGCAATGCTGTTGCTCATGAAAAGCGCACCGCCAGCAGCGTCGCAAGAATCGCGACCGAGCCCGCCAACATGGTGAGCCCGTAACTTCGCACGAAGCCGGTCTGCCAGCGTCTCAGGCGACCGGACCCACCGCCCAGAGCGGCGGCGAGTCCGTTGACGACGCCGTCGACGCCCTTGTTGTCGAAGAACACCAGCCCGCGGGTGAGCCATTGGGCCGGGCGCATGAGCACGGCCTCGTTGAACGCGTTGGTGTAAAGGTCGTTGCGGGCCGCGACGGTGACCACGGAGACGCCGAGCGGACGCACGGCCGGGACCGGGCGGGTGGCGAAGACCAGGTAGCTGGCGGCGCAGCCCAAGGCCACGATCACCAGGATCACGGTTCCGGTCACGCGGTCATTGAGCGGGTGCGGACCCTCCATGGCCGGACCGACCGACGGCGTGAGCCAGTGTTCGAGATCGCCGTGATACTGCAGCAGGTAGCCGCCGACCAGCGAGAGCACGGCCAGGATCGCCATCGGGATGACCATGACGTTCGGCGCCTCGTGCGGGTGGACATCGTCCTCCCAGCGCTTCTCGCCGAAGAAGGTCATGATGTACGCGCGGGTCATGTAGGCCGCGGTGAGCCCGGCCCCGACCATGCCGACGATCCCGAGCGTCCAGCCCTCGGCCCCGCCTTTGGACAGCGCGGCGTCGATGATCTTGTCCTTGGTCCAGAAGCCGGTCAGCAATGGGAAGCCGATGATGGCCAGATAGCCGCAGGTGAAGACGGCAAACGTTTTGGGCATGGCATGGCGCAAGCCGCCGAAGCGACGCATGTCGATGCGGTCGTTCATCGCGTGCATGACCGCACCGGCGGAGAGGAAAAGCGTCGCCTTGAAGAAGCCGTGGCCGAGCAGGTGGGCGATGCCGTAGGCGTAGTTGCCGGCCCCGAGCCCGACGGCCATGAACATGTAGCCGATCTGGCTGACGGTCGAGTAGGCCAGGACCTTCTTGAGGTCGTCCTGGCCGAACGCGCAGACACACCCGTAGAGGATGGTGATCGAACCGACGATCAGCACACCGACCCGGGCCGCTTCGGAGAAGTTGAAGATCGCCGCCGACCGGGCGATGAGGTAGACGCCGGCGGTGACCATGGTCGCGGCGTGGATGAGGGCCGAGACCGGGGTCGGGCCGGCCATGGCGTCGGGCAACCAGTCCTGCAGTGGGAACTGGCCCGACTTACCGCAGGCGCCGAGCAGCAGCATCAGCCCGATCGCGGCCGCGACCCCGGTGGTCGCGTTGGGCGCGGACCCGGTGAAGTGGGCGAAGACGGTGCTGAAGGTGGTCGAGCCGAAGTAGGCGAACATCAGCATGATCGCGATCGACAACCCGACGTCACCGACGCGGTTGGAGATGAACGCCTTGCGGGACGCCGTCACCGAAACCGAGCGGTCGTAGTAGTAGCCGATCAGCAGGAACGAGGCGAGACCGACGCCCTCCCAGCCGACGTAGAGCAGCAGGTAGCTGTTGGCCGTGACGAGCAGCAGCATGGCCGCGATGAACAGGTTGAAGTAGCCGAAGAACCGCCGACGGCCCTCGTCGTGGGCCATGTAGCCGACGGCGTAGATGTGGATCAACGAGCCGACGCCGGTGATCAACAGGATGAAGCACATGGACAGCGGGTCGATCAGCTGCCCGGCCTCGACATGGAATCGGCCGACCGTGATCCAGTCGTACCACTGCAGGTTGATCTCGCGGTTCGACTCACTCTTGACCGAGAAGAACAGGAAGAAGCTGTAGATGAAGAGCACGACCGGAACGCCGGCGCCGAGGTAGGAGCCCCACTTGTCGGCGTACTTGCCGCTCATCAGCAGGAAGGCAGCCGACAGCGCGGGCAGAGCGATAAGCAGCCAGGCAGCCGATTGAAGCCCGTGGGCGGTGGTCAACGCAGATCTCCTAGTACTTCAGCAGGTTGACATCGTCGATCGATGCCGACCGCCGGGTGCGGAAGATGGACATGATGATGGCCAGGCCGACCACTACTTCAGCGGCGGCCACGGTCATCACGAAGAAGGCGATGACCTGGCCGTCGAGGGTGCCGTTGATGCGCGAGAAGGTGACCAACGAGAGGTTGACCGCGTTGAGCATCAGCTCGACGCACATGAAGACGACGATCGCGTTGCGGCGCACCAGGAAGCCGACCGCGCCGATCGTGAACAGGGCAGCGGAGAGCACCAGGTAGTAGGTCGGCGTCACTTCGTCCCTCCCGGAAGCTCACGGATGCCCGGCGTGGAGGCGAGGACCGATTCCGCGGACGGCGACCCATCGGGCAGCAGCGCCGGTGTGCCGATCGCATCGCCGGTCGAGAGCACACCGGGCGCCGGCAGCGGCTGGGGGCGGCCCGAGCGAATCCGGTCGCGGGCCTCCTGCTTCTGGGTCCGCTTGGGGCCGTCGCGTTCGACGTGGGCCAGCACCATGGCCGCGATCGCCGCGACGATCAGCAAGGCCGAGGTGAGCTCGAAGGAGAAGAGATACTTGGTGAAGATCAGCTCAGCGATCGAGTTGACGTTGCCGCCGTTGGCGTTGGGGCCGTCGAGGTTCGTGGGCGTGACGTGCTTGAGCGCGCGCCCGACGCCGATCGCGACCATCAGGGCGAAGGCGATACCGAACCCGGTCGCCGCCCAGCGCTGGCCCCGCAGTGTCTCGATGAGCGAGTCGGAGGAGTCGCGGCCGATGAGCATGAGCACGAACAGGAACAGGATCATGATCGCGCCGGTGTAGACGATGATCTGCACGAAACCGATGAACGGGCCCTGCTGGACCATGTACATCGCGCCCAGGCAGATCATCGTCGTGGCCAGCGACAGGGCCGAGTGAACGGCGTTGCGCAGCAGCACCATGCCGATGCCGCCACCCAGCGCGATCGGGGCGAGGATCCAGAACGAGACCGCCTCACCCAGCGGCACCTGCCCGTTCATCAGCGGCTTGGCCGCCTCGACGACGACGCTCATCCGTGGTGCCTTCCGACCTCGATCGCCACGCCGGTGATCGGCTTACCGGCAATGTTCGCGGTGCTCTGCGGCTCACCCTGCTGCAGCGGGTCCTGCGACTCGATCGTGTAGTAGGCCTTCTCATTGTCGCCCAGCCGCATCGGGATGCGGCGGGGCCTCCATGCCCGGCAGCAGCGGGGCCATGAGCTGCTCCTTGGTGTAGATCAGCTGCTGGCGGTCGTCCAGGGCCAGCTCGTACTCGTTGCTCATCGTCAGCGAGCGCGTCGGGCAAGCCTCGATGCACAACCCGCAGAAGATGCAGCGCAGGTAGTTGATCTGATACACCGCGCCGTAACGCTCACCGGGTGAGTAGCGCTCGGTTTCGGTGTTGTCGCCACCCTCGACGTAGATCGCGTCGGCCGGGCAGGCCCACGCGCACAACTCGCAGCCGACGCACTTCTCCAGGCCGTCGGGGTGCCGGTTGAGCACGTGCCGGCCGTGGTAGCGCGGGGCGGTCGGGTAGATGTCGAAGGGGTACTGCTCGGTGTAGACCTTCTTGAACATCGTCGCGAAGGTGAGCCCGAAGCCCTGAGCGAAGCCGAGTGCGCTGCCGGTGACGTCGCCGCGGCCCTCACCGACCGCGGTTGCCGGACCCTCTTGCTTAGCCATCGGATCGGCCGCCCTTCGAAACTGCCTTGCCCGCGCCGGACTTCGGCAGCGATGCCCGGGCCCGCGAAGATGCGAGCTCCTTGGGTGACTTCGGGATCACCAGGTTCAACGGCGGGGTCGGGAAGGTCGGACCGAGCTTGATCTCGAAGTCCTCTTCCTCGGCCAGACGTATCGCCTTGCTGCGGCGCGACGCATCCTGCGCGATGCCCCACGCCAGGACCAGCAGCGAGCTCGGCAGGATGATCGTGACGACCCAGCATTGCCACTCGGGCCAGCCGCGGTGATAGAGGGTGTGGAAGGTCGAGGCCATCATGATCCAGGCCAGGTTGATCGGGATCAGCACCTTCCAGCCCAGGTGCATGAACTGGTCGTAGCGCATGCGGGGCAAGGTGCCCCGCAGCCAGACGAAGACGAAGATGATCGCGATGATCTTGCCGACGAACCAGAGGACCGGCCACCAGCCCGAGTCGGCACCGGACCAGATCTCCTCGATGGGCCACGGCGCGTGCCAGCCGCCGAGGAACAGGGTCGTGGCCAGGGCCGAGACGGTGACGACGTTGATGTACTCGGCCAGGAAGAACATCGCGAACTTGAACGAGGAGTACTCGGTGTGGAAGCCACCGACCAGTTCGGACTCGGCTTCGGGAAGGTCGAACGGGGCCCGGTTGGTCTCACCGACGATGGCGATGCAGTAGATCGCGAAGGGCAGGAACAGCGGAGAGGTGACCAGCCACCGGTGATCCTGCGCCGCCACGATCTCCGAGGTCGACATGGTGCCGGTCCAGAGGAACACGGTGGCGATCGACAGGCCCATCGCGACTTCGTAGCTGATCATCTGGGCGGCCGAGCGCAGACTGCCCAGCAACGGGTAGGTCGAGCCGGAGGCCCAACCCGACAACACGATGCCGTAGATGCCGAGCGAGGAGCAGGCGAAGACGAGCAGGACGCCGACCGGCAGGTCGGTCAACTGCAGCGGGGTCTCATGTCCGAAGATCGAGACGGTGGGACCGAAGGGCATGACGGCGAAGGCGACGAAGGCCGGCACGGCCGAGAGGATCGGGGCCAGGAAGTAGACCGGCTTGTCGGCCAGCAGCGGGATGACCTCTTCCTTGAAGGCCAGCTTCATGCCGTCGGCGAGGGACTGCAGGATGCCCCACGGGCCGACGCGGTTCGGGCCGATCCGGTTCTGCATGCGACCGACGACCTTGCGTTCGAAGACGATCGTGAACAGCGTCATGACGACGAGGAACACGAACACCCCGAGCACCTTGATCAGGATCAGCCAGAACGGCTCGTCACCGAAGCCGGGCACGTTCTGGGTGTTGGAGGCCGCGAGAATCACTGGTTCGCTCCCGCCTGGAGGTGGACGACCGCGCCGGAACCGACGTTGAGCCGCGTGCGCACGGGCGCACCGTGGGCGTTGGTGGGCAACCAGACGACTCGATCGGGGACATCGTCGATGACGGCCGGGACGGTGATCCGGCCGGTGTCGGTGCTGACCGTGACCGGGTCGCCGGCGGCCACCCCGATCTCGGCCGCAGTGGCCGCGGACAGGACCGCCCGGGCCGGCTTGGCCGTGCCGGCCAGGTTGTCGTCGCCGTCCGACATCCGTCCGGCATCGATGAGCTCGGGCCAGGTGGCCAGCAGCGCCTGCCCGGCCGGGGGCGTCGCCGGACCGCCGGCCCGCACGGCCGGCGCGGGTACCCGAGTGGTGGCCACGCCCAGGCGCAGCAACTCCGCGCGGGCACTCGCCACATCGCGCAGGCCGAGCCGCACGTCGAGTTCTTCGGCCAGGGCATCGAGGACTCGGCCGTCGGTGAGGGCGCCGGTGTTGGTCAGCGTCAGGTCGAACGGGCGACGCCGACCCTCCCAGGTGACGAAACGGCCGGCCTTCTCCGCCGCCGGGGCGACCGGCAGGACGACGTCGGCGTGGGCGGTGACGGCGCTGTGGCGGATCTCGAGGCTGACCAGGAAACCGACCCGCTCCAACGCATCCAGGGCGGTAGCCGGGTCGGCGAGGTCGGCCGGGTCGACGGCGCCGACGACGAGGGCGTGCACCGAACCGTCGGCGGCCGCCTGGACGATCGCGTCGATGTCGCGGCCGGGCTGCTGGGGCACGGTGGCCTGCCAGACGCGACCGACCTCGACGCGGGCCGCGTCATCGGAGACGTCGCGGCCACCGGGCAGCAGGGTGGGCAGGGCACCGGCGTCGATCGCGCCGAGTTCACCGGCCCGGCGCGGCACCCAGGCCAGCTTGGCCCCGGTCGCGGCCGCAACTTCAGCCGCCGCGGTAAGCGCACCGACCGAGGTGGCCAGCCGCTCGCCGACCAGGATGATGGCACCCTCGGCCGACAAGGCGCCCGTGACCGCGGCGTCCAACGCGCTGAGCGCGATCGCCTCGGCGCCGGGAGCGGCCTGCAGCAGGGTCGCGCCCAGCTTGCGGAGCCCGCCCGAGGCCAGCGGCGCGATCGAGAAGATCTGCGCCCGGCCGTGGCGAGCGAGCTTGTTCAGCCGCAGGTAGACGATCGGTGACTCTTCTTCGGGCTCGAAGCCGACCAGCAACACCGTCGGAGCTGACTCCAGCGATGCATAGGAGACGTGCTCGGGCGTCACCCCGGCCACGTAGGCGCCGAGGAAGGACAGCTCCTCAGCGCTGACCGGCCGCGAGCGGAAGTCGATGTCGTTGGTGCCCAGAGCCACGCGGGCGAACTTGGCGTAAGCGTAGGCGTCCTCTTCGGTCAGCCGGCCACCGGGGAGCACGGCGACGTCGCCGCGGTCGCGGGCCTCGGTCAGTCCGGCCGCCGCACGCTCGAGGGCCTCGGTCCAGCTGGCCTCGACCAACTGGCCGGACTCGTCGCGCACGAGCGGGGTGGTGATGCGATCGCGCTGGGTCGCGTAGTGGAAGGCCCAGCGACCCTTGTCGCAGTTCCATTCCTCGTTGACGTCGGGTGAATCCCCGGCCAGGCGACGGGTGATCTTGCCGCGCCGCCAGTCGGCGCGCAGCGAGCAGCCCGACGCGCAGTGCTCGCACGTCGTGTCGGTGCTCATCAGGTCGAACGGGCGGGAGCGGAAGCGGTACGAGGCGCTCGTCAAGGCCCCGACCGGGCAGATTTGCACGGTGTTGCCGGAGAAGTAGGACTGGAAGTCCTGATCCTCGGCGATGCCGATCTGCTGGTGGGCCCCGCGCTCGAGCAGATCGATGAACGGGTCACCGGCAATCTGCTCGGAGAATCGCGTGCAGCGCTGGCACAGCACGCACCGCTCGCGGTCGAGCAGCACGTTGGTCGAGATCGCGACCGGCTTCTCGAAGGTGCGCTTGATGTCGTGGAAGCGTGACTCGGCCCGGCCGTTGCTCATCGCCTGGTTCTGCAGCGGGCACTCGCCGCCCTTGTCGCAGATGGGGCAGTCGAGCGGGTGGTTGATCAGCAGCAGTTCCATCACGCCCTGCTGGGCCTTGTCGGCCACCGGGAGGTGTGCTGAGTCTTGATCACCATGCCCGGCATGACGGTGGTCGTGCAGGACGCGGCCGGCTTGGGCATGCCCCGGCCGTTGCCCATGTCGGTGACCTCGACCAGGCATTGGCGGCAGGCGCCGGCCGGAGCCAGCAGCGGGTGGTCGCAGAAGCGCGGGATCTGGACGCCGATCTGCTCGGCGGCCCGGATGATCAACGTCCCCTTGGGCACCGAGACCTCGATGCCATCGACGGTGACGGTGACCAGGTCTTCCTTGGCCGGAGCCTTTTCCACTGCGGTCATGCCGGAACTCCTGCCAGCGCGGGCTTGTTGATCAGCGCGAGGTAGTCGTCGCGGAAGTACTTCAGCGAGGAGGAGATGCAACTGGTGGCGCCATCACCGAGCGCGCAGAACGAGCGGCCGAGGATGTTGTCGCAGATGTCGAGCAGGGTGTCGAGGTCCTCTTCGGTGCCGTGGCCCTCGAGCAGCCGCTCCAGAATCTGCGCGGTCCAGTAGTTGCCCTCGCGGCAGGGCGTGCACTTGCCGCAGGACTCGTGTTCGTAGAACTCGGTCCACTTCTTGACCGCATGGACGATGTTGTCGTCCTCATCGAAGATCATGACCGCCGACGTGCCGTTCATCGAGCCGGCCTCGACGACCGAGTCGAAGTCCAGTGGCAGGTCGAGGTGCTCGGCGGTGAGCAGCGGGCAGGAGGCGCCGCCGGGCGTCCAGAACTTCAGCTCCTTGCCCCGGCTCATGCCCCCGGCCAACTCGATCAGCTCGCGCAGGGTGGTGCCCATCGGCGCCTCGTACTGGCCCGGGCTCTTGACCCGCCCGGACAGTGAATAGATCGAGGTTCCGGGCGAGCCCGCGGGCCCGAGCGCCTTGTACCAGTCGGCCCCGCCCAGCACGATGTACGGGACGCTGGCCAAGGTGCCGACGTTGTTGACCACGGTCGGGCAGTCGTACACGCCGTTGGTGGCCGGGAAGGGCGGCTTGAGTCGCGGCTGGCCGCGACGGCCCTCGAGCGAGTCGAGCAACGCCGTCTCTTCGCCACAGATGTAGGCGCCGGCGCCGCCGTGCACGGTGATCTTGCAGTTGAAGCCCGAGCCCAGGATGTTGGCGCCCAGGTAGCCCTTGGCCTCGGCCTCGCGAACCGCCGCGGTGACCCGGCGGATCGCGTGGATCGCCTCGCCGCGGATATAGACGAATGCGTGCTCGGCCCGCACGGCGTAGCAGGCGATGATGATGCCCTCGATCATCGAGTGCGGGTCGTTCATCATGATCGGCAGATCGCGGCAGGTACCCGGCTCGCCCTCGTCGGCGTTGACCACGACGTACTTGGGCTTGGGGTTGTCCTGCGGGATGAACTTCCACTTCATGCCGGTCGGGAACCCGGCGCCACCGCGGCCGCGCAGGTTGGAGTCGGCGACCTCGGCGATGATCGTGTCCGGGGTCAGCGTGAGCGCCTTGCGCAGGCCGGCATAGCCCTCGAGCCGCTCATAGTTCTCGATCTTCCACGGTTGGTCGGTGCCGAAGCGCTTGGTCAGGACGGGGGTCAGCACGTCAGGCACCTGAGCCCTTCTCGGCCGGGTAGGCCGGTGCGGTGTCGCCACGTTCGTGCGCGAGCCGAACGCCGATGTTGGTCGGCAGGCCGCTGCTGTCGGCTTCCGGGGCGAGCGTCTGCTCGTCGAAGAAGCCGGCGATCTGGCGTTCGATCTCCTTGAAGGAACACAGCGGGGCACCGCGCGAGGGCAGCGGGCGCTGACCCTCCTGCAGTTGGCCGACCAGCGCGCTGGCCGATTCGGTCGTCTGGTTGTCGAAGAACTCGTAGTTGACCGTGACCACTGGGGCGTAGTCGCACGCGGCCAGGCATTCGGCGTGTTCGAGGGTGATCGTGCCGTCGGCGGTCGTCTCGTTCATGCCGACCCCGAGCAGTTCGGAGAGCTGCTTGTAGATCTCGTCGCCGCCGAGCACACCGCACAGCGTGTTCGTGCAGACGCTGACCAGATATTCGCCGGTCGGCTTGCGCTTGTACATCGTGTAGAAGGTCGAGACCGCGGCGACCTGCGCCTTGGTAATCCCGATGACGTCGGCGCAGAAGG
Organism: uncultured Actinomycetes bacterium; assembly: GCA_963828015.1. GTDB lineage: Bacteria > Actinomycetota > Actinomycetes > Mycobacteriales > Jatrophihabitantaceae > CAVPUA01. The sequence continues at coordinate 823,736 of CAWHCD010000004.1, read as the reverse complement.
CGATGCCGTCGGGGGTGATGTAGCCCTGTTCGGACTGCACCAGGTGCAGCATCGGCAGCAGGGCCGAGCGGGCCTGACCGGCCGGGTAGCGGGCGATGATCGCCTCGGCGTCGGCCCGCACCGCGGCGGAGAAGACCGACGGGTCACCCGCGCGGTCGAGCGCGACAACGGTGGTGCGGAAGTTGTCCGGACGTGCGCCGACCGGCTCGGACATCGAAGCCGTCATCGATCCACTCCCCCCATGACCGGGTCGATCGAGGCCACCGCGGCGATGACGTCGGCGACCAGACCGCCGATCGACAACGCGGCCGTGGACTGCAGGTTGATGAAGCTGGGCTCGCGCAGGTGGACCCGGAACGGGCGGGTGCCGCCGTCACTGACGATGTGCGCGCCCAACTCGCCCTTGGGAGATTCGATCGCGGTGTAGACCTGCCCGGCCGGCACCCGGAAGCCCTCGGTGACCAGCTTGAAGTGGTGGATCAGCGATTCCATCGAGGTGTTCATGATCTTCTGCACGTGGGCCAGCGAGTTGCCCATGCCATCCGGTCCGATCGAGAGCTTGGCCGGCCAGCCGATCTTGGGATCGTCGACCATCGTCGGGCCGGGCTCGATCCGGTCGAGCACCTGCTCGACGATCTTGAGCGACTCCCACATCTCGGCCACCTTGACCACGAACCGCGACCAGCAGTCACCGCGGTCATCGGTGGGCACCTCGAAGTCGAACGTCTCATAGCCCAGGTACGGCTCGGTCTTGCGCAGATCCCAGGGCAGCCCGGCCGAACGCAGGATCGGGCCGGTGACGCCGAGTGCGATGCAGCCCTCGACGCCGATCCAGCCGACGTTCTTCAGGCGCTGGATCCAGATCGGCTGGTTGCGCAGCAGCTTGTCCAGGCCGGCCAGCTCCTTGCGCTGCTCGACCAGCCAGTCGCGCAGCTTGGGGATCGCGTCCTCGGGCAGGTCCTGGGCGACGCCTCCGGGCCGGATGTAGGCGTGGTTCATGCGCAGGCCGGTGATCAGCTCGAACATGTCCAGGCAGCGCTCGCGGGCCCGGAAGCCGTTGGTCATGGCCGTCAACGCGCCCAGTTCCATGCCGCCGGTGGCCAGCCACACCCAGTGCGAGCTGACCCGGTTCATCTCGAGCATGAGCACCCGGATCAACTGCGCGCGGTCGGGCACCTCGATGCCGAGCAGCTTCTCGACGCCGAGGCAGTAGACGGCCTCGTTGGAGAACGGCGCGACGTAGTCGGCCCGGGTCAGGAACGTGACCGCCTGCGTCCAGGTCCGGAACTCGACGTTCTTCTCGATGCCGGTGTGCAGATAGCCGATGACCGGCCGGCAGTCGGTGACGGTCTCGCCCTCGAGCTCGAGCACCAGGCGCAGCACGCCGTGCGTGGAGGGATGCTGCGGGCCCATGTTGAGCACGATGCGTTCATCGGCGATCGGGTCGCCGCCGATGACGGTGTCCCAGTCACCACCGGTGACGGTGTAGACGCGGCCTTCGGTGGTCGGCCGCGACGGGCTGTAGGTCTTCTTTCCTGTGGCCATTACCGGTAGGCCCGCCTTTCATCCGGTGGCGGAATGCTGGCGCCCTTGTATTCCACCGGGATGCCGCCCAACGGGTAGTCCTTGCGCTGCGGGAAGCCGTCCCAGTCGTCGGGCATCAGGATCCGGGTCAGCGACGGGTGGCCGTCGAAGATGATCCCGAACATGTCGTAGGCCTCGCGCTCCTGCCAGTCCGCGGTCGGGTAGATCGCGACCACGGAAGGGATGTGCGGGTCTTCGACGCTGGTCGCGACCTCGAGGCGGATGCGGTAGCGGTAGGTCATCGACGTGAGGTGATAGACGGCGTGCAAGCGCTGCTCGTGATTGAGGTAGTCGACACCGGAGACGCTGGAGAGCAACTCGAAGCGCAGCGACGGGTCGTCCCGAAAGACCTTGGCCACCCGGGCGATGTGCGACTTCTCGATGTGCAGGGTCAACTCGTCGCGATCGATCACGATCGAGGTGAGCGCGGCCGTGGCCTCCGGGTAGGCGGCGAAGAAGGCGTCGACGACATCGTCGAAGTAGCTGCCGTACGGACGGCTGGCCTGTGGCGGCACCCATGGTTCGGTGACCAGCCCGCCGAAGCCCGAGGTGTCGCCGGTGCCGGGCACGCCGAACATCCCGCGGTGCTCGACGCCCACCGCATCTTCGGGGTCGACCGGTGAGGCCGTCGGCTCGACCGTCATCGGGCAAACCGCTGACTGGACGGGATCAGTTCGACGCGCGCGTCCTCGAGCTTGGCCGCCCGCTTCGGGCCGAGCGGCTCGTTCATGATCTTGTGGTGCAGCTTGAGCACCGCGTCGATCAGCATCTCGGGACGCGGCGGACACCCGGGCAGGTACATGTCGACCGGGACGACGTGGTCGACACCCTGCACGATGGCGTAGTTGTTGAACATGCCGCCGGAGCTCGCGCAGACGCCCATCGCGATGACCCACTTGGGCTCGGGCATCTGGTCATAGATCTGGCGCAGCACGGGCGCCATCTTCTGGCTGACCCGACCGGCGACGATCATCAGGTCGGCCTGGCGCGGGGACGGGCGGAAAACCTCCATGCCGAAGCGGGCGGAGTCGAAGCGCGGCGCGCCGAAGGTCATCATCTCGATGGCGCAGCAGGCCAGGCCGAACGTGGCCGGCCACAGCGAGGACTTGCGCGTCCAGTTGACGAGCTTTTCCACCGACGCCAGCAGGACGCCGTCGGGCAGCTTCTCTTCTAGACCCATCTCAGTCCCAATCCAGTCCGCCGCGACGCCAGACGTAGGCGTACGCGACGAACACCGTGAGGATGAACATGATCATCTCGACCAGGCCGAAGAGCCCGAGCTGGTTGTTCGCGACCGCGAACGGATACACGAAGATGATTTCGATGTCGAAGACGATGAACAGCATCGCCGTCAGGAAGTACTTGATCGGGAAGCGGTTGGGCCCCACCGGCTGCGGCGTGGGCTCGATGCCGCATTCATAGAAGTCGAGCTTGGCCCGGTTGAAACGCTTTGGCCCGGTAAACGGCGCAATACCCACTGAAAAACCGGCGAAGGCCAACGCCAGGAGGAACAGCAACACGATCGGCAGATAGGGCGCGAGCAACGGATGCGTTCCTTTCTCTGGTGTCGAAAGCAGGCTAGTTGGTGGGCGGGTAAGGCTCAGAGGTGAGGCATGCCTAACGAACGGCCGGAGTGATCTTCGTCAATGCGGTGATGACCCGATCCGAGACATCGCCGTCATGGGGATCGGAGAGGTTGGCGAGCAGCTTGAGTACGAAACGCATCAGGGCCGGGTGCGAGAGCCCATGCCGGGTGCAAGCCCGCATCACGGCCGGATTGCCGATCAGCTTCACGAAGACGCCGCCCAGGCGGTAGTACGCGCCCCATTCCTGCGCCATCCGCTCCGGGTAGGCCTGCAGGGCCCGCTCCCGCTGGCGGCCGGCCGGGCGGCCGAGCGCCTGGATCACGGCCTCGGCCGCGAACTTGCCCGACTCCATCGCGTAGGGGATGCCTTCGCCGTTGAACGGATTGACCGAGCCACCGGAATCGCCAACGAGTAGCACGCCCTTGGCGTAGTGCGGGGTGCGGTTGAAGCCCATCGGCAGGCCGGCACCGCGGGTGGGGCAGGTGGCGTTCTCTTCGCGCAGCCCCCACTCCTCGGGCGTGTTGTCGAGCCAGCGGGTCAGCAGTTGGCGGTAGTCGGTCTTCTGGAACCCGGCGCTGGAGTTGAGCACACCCAGGCCGACGTTGACCGTGCCGTCGCCCATCCCGAAGATCCAGCCGTACCCGGGCAGCAGGTTGGCCCCGTCCGCGCCGGGCGGGCCGTCCCACAACTCCAGCCAGCTCTCCAGATAGTCGTCGTGGGTGCGCGGGCTCTCGTAGTAGCGGCGCACCGCGACGCCCATCGGGCGCTTGTCGTTGCGGTGCAGGCCCAGCCGCTGGGCCAGTTTGCCGCTGACCCCGTCGCAGCTGAGCACCAGCGGCGCCCGGTAGGTGACCGGCATCTTGTCCGGGCCGGTCGTGGCGTGCACGCCGCGCACGTCGCCGGCCGAGTCGAGGATCGGCTCGCCGACGGTGGTGTTCTCGTGCAGGCGGGCGCCGGCCTTGACGGCCTGGTTGGCCAGCATCGCGTCGAGGTCGGCCCGGGGCCGGACGAGGCCGTAGGACGGGAAGTTGGTGAGCTCGGGCCAGTCCAGGTGAAGGCGCTGGCCGCCGCCGATGACCCGCAGGCCGCGGTTGTGCAGCCAGCCGGCGTCTTCACTGACGTCGATGCCCATGTCGATCAGGGCGCGGGTGCCGCGCGGAGTCAGCCCGTCGCCGCAGACCTTCTCGCGCGGGAAGCTGGTCTTCTCCAGCAGGAGGACGTCGAGCCCGGCCCCGGCCAGCCAGTAGGCGGCGCTGCTGCCGGAGGGGCCAGCTGCCGACCACGATCACGTCGGCGTCGTAGTGGGTCTCGTCGACGGGCTGCGAGTGGGGTGCGGACGCCCCGTCCAGTGTCGCGGTCATCGGCCCCCCATCCGGCTCACGTCCGACTTCGCCGTGGGTCAGGCTCGCCGGGGAAACTTTGTGAACGGCTTCACGAGCTGTTCCTAGCGAGTGTAAGCGGTGGGCACTCCCCATGAAAACGCCACCGGCTCGACGGTCAGTGACTCGCCACCGGCGCCGCGGCCGGCCGACCCGCCTCGACCACCCGAGCCGGCCGGACGAGATAGAAGACGGCACCTGCGGCGGCCAGGGCGGCCAGGCCGGCGACGATGAAGGTGCCCTGCAGACCGGCGATGGACGCGACGTGCAGCCAGTGGTCGAGCTCGGCGCGCTGCGCGGGTGGGGCCTTGGCCAGCACGACGGGCGCCTGTCCCCCCGCCAGCTCACGGGCCAGCTCGGCCGCCCGGTCCGAGGCGTGGTTCTCGAAGCTCGAGCGGGCCCGCGCGGCGAAGACGCTGCCCAGCAGGGCAATGCCGAACGCGTAGCCCAGCTGTCGGGCGGTGTTGACGGCACCGGCGGCCATTCCGCCGCGCTGCACCGGGACGGCGGCCATGCCCGCCGAGGACAGCGTCGGCATGGCCAGACCGACGCCGATGCCGACCGCGAGGTAGCCCGGAACCAGGGCCGGCCAGCTGGCCGCGCCGTGCACCAGCGCCAGGCTGATGAAGGCGCCGAGGCTGATCAACAGCATGCCGCCGCCGATGATCGGGCCGGGTGCGCTCTTGTGCAGGAACCGGCCGATGGACGCCGAGGTGACGAAGGCCCCGAGCGAGAGGGGCAGGCTGGTCAGCCCGGCCTGGATCGGGGAGTAGTGCAGCACCGACTGCAACCAGATCGAGGTGTAGGTCAGGTAGGCGAAGGCGGCGAAGTTCAGCGAGAGGCCGGCGATCAGGATGCCGACGAAGGACCGGTTGCGCAGCAGCGCCATGTCGAGCATCGAATGATCCGAGCGCAGCTCGATCCCGACGAACACGGCGAGGACTACGGCGCCCCCCAGCAGTGGGCCCAGGGTGGCAGCGCTGACCCAGCCGTGTTCGCCGGCCCGGATGAGGCCGAAGGTGATCAGCGCCGCGGCCGCGGTGAAGCTGGCAATTCCGGGGACGTCGACCCGGGCGTTGGTGGAGATGTGATCCGCGTCGCTGAACACCCACAGGCACATGACGATCGCAACCAGGCTGACCGGCAGGTTGACGAAGAAGATCCAGCGCCAGCTGATCGCCTCGGTGAGCACGCCGCCGATGATCGGACCCACCGCCGCCGACGCACCGGCCACGGCTCCCCACATGCCGTAGGCCGTGCCGCGATCACGCCCGGTGTAGGAGCTGTTGAGCAAGGCGAACGTCGTCGCGAGCATGGCCGCGGCGCCGACCCCCTGCACGAGCCGGGCGGCGATGAGCACCCCGGCGTTCGGCGCGATGCCACACACGAAGGAGGACGCCGCGAACAGGACCAGCCCGCCGACGTAGAAGCGCCGGTGCCCGGTCAGGTCGGCGATCGACCCGGCCCCGAGCAGCAACGCGGCCAGGGCCAGGGCGTAGCCGTCGATGACCCACTGCATGGCGGCGAAGGACGTGTTCAGGCTCTTGGCCATGTCGGGCAGGGCGACGTTCACGATCGTGACATCGATCAGCAGCATGAAGGTGCCGAGACAGACGGCGATGAGGGGCAGCCATTTGCGCATGCGCCTACCTTGCCGCCGGGGTCTGACAAGGGTCTAGCCCCATGGCGATCGATGTAGTTTTCTTACGTGACTGTTGCTGATTCGCTGGATTCCGCCACTGTCGATCGCATGGATCGACAGATCATCCATGCATTACAACTGGATCCGCGCGCCTCGTTCAGCCGGATCGCGGCCGCCGTCGGCACCTCCGAACAGACCGTGGCCCGTCGCTATCGGCGGCTGCGCGCCGACGGGGTACTGCGCGTCATCGCCCTGGTCGATCCGCGTCGGCTGGGCCAGACCCTGTGGACCGTGCGCCTGCAGTGTCGCCCGGACGCGACCGTGGCCCTGGCCCAGGCCTTGGCCAACCGCAGTGACGTCGGGTGGGTGATGGTGAGCGCGGGCGGCGCCGAGCTGACCTGCCTGATCCGTTCGGTCTCGCGCGCGGAGAGCGACGAGCTGTTGCTGTCGCGGCTGCCCGGCACCAGCCAGGTGTTGTCGATGACCGCGCACGCGACGCTGCACCAGTTTCGCGGCGGCGCGGCCGATGACTGGATCAGCCCGGACGACCAGCTCGACGACGAGCAGCAACGCCGTCTGGACGTGGCCCCACATCCAGACGGGGAGGCGCTGCCACTCACTCCGGCCGACCAGCCGCTGCTCGACCTACTCGCCCAGGACGGTCGGGCCAGCTACGCCCGCTTGGCCACCGCGAGCGGGTGGAGCGAGAATCGGGTCGCCCGCCGGCTGGCCGCCCTGCTGGCCTCGCGCACGGTCTACCTCGACGTCGACGTCGCCGCCGAGGCCCTCGGATTCGGCGCCACGGCCTCGCTCTGGCTCACGGTCGCCGCGGCCCACCTGGCCGGGGCGGGCGAGGCGATCGCGGCGCACCGCGAGGTGCCCTACGCGGCGGCGGTCACCGGACGGGTCAACCTGCTCGCATCGGTGGTCTGCCGCGACATGGACGAGCTGTACCGCTACGTGACCGAGAAGATCGGCGCGATCGAAGGCATTCAACAGGTCGAGGTGCTGCCGGTGCTGCGGCGGATCAAGCAGGCCGGCGCGCTGCTGGACGGCAACCGGCTCGCCCCGCCCAAGCCCGTGGCCCGGGCCCATCGCTAGGAACAGGTATTAGAAAAACGTTGGGCCCGGCCGAATCGGCCGGGCCCAACGAATGAAGAGTCTGAAATCAGACCGGGCGGACGTTCTCCGCCTGCGGGCCCTTCTGGCCCTGCGCCACGTCGAACTCGACGCGCTGGTTCTCGTCGAGGCTGCGGTAACCGTCAGCCTGGATGGCCGAGAAGTGGACGAACACGTCCGCGCCGCCACCGTCCGGGGAGATGAAGCCGAAGCCCTTCTCGCTGTTGAACCACTTAACTGTGCCCTGCGTTGCCATACCGTTCTCCTTGCTGAGCAGGCGCCGCACCGTGCTGCGTCCTGTCATCGGTCACTTCCGGGAGTACGACCACTACCCGGAACTGATTTGCCCGGAGAGGCGTGAGACAACCGGTCACAGCTTGGGCGTCAGAGTGGGCGCTTGCGCTGTTGTTAGTGCAACCGGCACCAGCTTAGAGCAGTGCACGCCCTATCAGGCAACTGTTGGCCCCATATTTGCTTCGATCCGGCGTTGAGATGGACCTGATCGCCAGGCAACTACGATCGGATGCGGGCTGCCGTGACGGCCCCGCAGGAGTTGGGAGGCGCACGTGAGCATCTTCGACAAGGCCAAGGACGCGGCCCAGAAGGCGGCCGATGCCGCGCAACAGGCGGCTCAGCAGGGCCAGGACAAGTTCCACGCCTACCAGGCGAGCAAAGCCTCGGAGGACGCCCTCTATCGCAATCTCGGCGCGGCGTTCTACGCCGAACAGCGCAAAGGGGGCAGTCGGGAGTCCGTGGTGGCGGCGCTGAACGCGGTCGATGCCCATCACGCCGCTCCTCCGCCGGCGCAGGCACCGCCGACGGACGTTCCAACGCCCTAACCGGCGAGGTAGCGGAGCAGGAAGTCGTTGCCGAACTTGCCGGTCGGGTCGAGCCGGTCCCGCAGCTCGAGGAAGTCACCGAGCCTGGCGAATAGGTCCGGCCGGGGCCGGCTGAAGACCTTGCCCCAATGCGGTCGCGCCGAGAAGGGCGCCAGCACCGCCTCGACCAGCTCAGTTGCTGCGCGCACCGCTGGCTCATCGAGGGCCCAGGTGAAGTGCAACGCCACGCTGTCGCGCTCGTAGGCGCAGCTGAGCCAGAGTTCATCGGCCGCCACCGTGCGGATCTCGGAGATCAGCAACGGCCCGGCAAGCCGGTCACCGATGCCCACCAGGGCCTCGATCGCCGCTGGGGCATCGGTCCGGGCGATCAGGTACTCGCTCTGGATCTCATCGCCGCGGCTCGGGGTGAACTCGAGGCGAAAGTGGGGTAGCCGCTCGTAGGACGGGCCGGGTACCCCGAGCTGCTGGGTGGCCACACTTCCCGACTCGGTCGGGATCGGGTGCCGCGGGACGTCGGCCAGGTGGGCCCCGAGCCAGTCCCCCTCGGACCGCGGTGAGCCGGATTTGAGCCAGACCTGCGCGTGCGGATGACGCCACTGGGTGAAGACGCTGACGCTGTAGGCGGCGCTCATGATCTGGTCGAACTGTTCGACGAGCGCGCGCATCGGCAGGTCGTCGTATACGTATTGACGCAGCTCGAAGCTCGGCACCAGATCGAGCGTCATGGTCACGACCGCGCCCAGGCTGCCCAGCGCCAGCACGCTGCCCGCGAAGTCCGGCGTCGACCGGTCGAGTCGCACGACCTCTCCGTCGGCGGTGACCATCTCCAGGGCGGCCACCGCGTCGGCCAGCACCCGGTTGTGATCGCCTGAGCCGTGCGTGCCGGTCGAAGCCGCGCCGCCGATCGAGATGTGCGGCAGCGAGCCGAGGTTGCCGAGCGCCAACCCGGCCGGGGCCAGCGCCAGGGCGAGCTCGCCGTAGCGGCAGCCGGCATTGACCTGGACCTGCGCGGCAGCCGAGTCGATGTCCAGGACGGCCGGGAGTTCGCCGAGCGTGATCAGCTCACCGCTGGTGTCGGCCACCGCGCTGAACGAGTGCCGCGTGCCGAGCACGTGAACTCGCCCGCTGGCGGCGACCATCCGCTGCAGTTCCTCGCGGCTGCGTGGCGCGAGGAACTGGCGCGCCGAATAGGTCAGATTGCCACCCCAGTTGCTCAGCGCCTCGGCCACTCTGGCCAATCTAATGTGACCGCGGTCGAGCCCGGTCGCGAATAGCGGTAACGTCGAGATTGATCTACATGCGGTGATTGAAAACGACGATGAAGTCGGCCTAACTACTCGTCGGGGTGAGGTGCAGATGTCGATTCAGCTGTTTCGGTCGCTGACGTCGAATGAGACCCGAATCCAGTTCACGATCACCGACCACGTCGATGACGGGGTGATCTCAGTCGTCGGGTCGTTCAACGACTGGACGCCGGGTATCAACGTCTTCCACCTGCGCCCCGACGGCACCCGGGTCGCGGAGGTCACCGTCGACTCCGATGAAGACATCCACTTTCGCTACCTGGGCTCGACCTGGTTCGACGACCCCGAGGCCGACGCGGTCACCGAGGCCGGATCGTTGATCCGGCTCAATGACCGCGTCGGGTGGTGGTCCGAGGGCGGCTAGTTGTCGGCCGGGTACTTCTGCTCCAGCGCCAGGCGAAGTCAGGCACGCGGTAACGCCTGAATCTCTTGCCCCTGAGCGAATTGGCGCGTCTTGGTGGGCGCCGATCCTGAGCGCGTCGCCGGTGATCTAGCCGAAGCGGCCGTTCACGTAGTCGGCCGTGCGCTGATCCTGCGGGGAGCCGAACATGGCGTCAGTCGGACCGTGCTCGACGATCACGCCCGGTGCTCCGCGCTCGGCCAGGAAGAACGCGCAGCTGTCGGACACGCGCGCGGCCTGCTGCATGTTGTGCGTGACGATCACGATCGTCACTTCGCTGGCCAGTTCGGTGATGGTCTGTTCGATCACGCGGGTGGAGGTGGGGTCCAGCGCCGAGCAGGGCTCGTCCATCAGCAGCACTCGCGGGCGTACGGCCAGCGATCGGGCGATGCACAACCGCTGCTGCTGGCCACCGGACAGGGCGCCACCCGGCTGCTTGACCCGGTCCTTCACTTCATTCCAGAGACCCGCCTTGGTCAGGCATTCCTCGACCAGGCTGTCCTTGGTCGATTTACTCGCTCGCACGCCGGTGAGCTTGAGCCCCGAGACGACGTTGTCGTAGATCGACATGGCCGGGAACGGATTCGGCTTCTGGAAGACCATGCCGATCGCCTTGCGGGCGTCGGTCAACCTGCGCCCGGCGGCGTAGATGTCCTCACCGTCAAGGCAGACCTCGCCGGCCAGCTTGGCCGACGGGATCAACTCGTGCATGCGGTTCAACGTGCGCAGGAAGGTCGACTTGCCGCAGCCGGATGGGCCGATCAGCGCGGTCACCTTGCCGGCGCTCATCTGCAGGCTGACCCGGTCGAGCACCTTGCGGTCGCCGAACCAGGCCGAGATCGAGTTGGCGTCGAGCCGGGCCAGTGGGGCGGGGGCTGGCGGCTCGTCTACCGGACGCCGGGATCGGTGCGCGGGCTGTATTCCGCGACCGGAGGTGGCGGGCCGTAGCCCGCCGTGGCGGGCGCGGGCGGGCCGTAGCCCACCGGGGCAGGCGGTGGCGCGTACAACGCAGCGACCGAGGCGGCATACGCACTGCCGTTCGTGGGTGCGTACGGATCGGCCATGTCCGGGATGACCGCGGGGAATCGATCAGTCGACTCCGGCTCGCTCATCGATCGGACTCCGGGTTCAGGCTGATCACGTGTGCTTGCCCCGAGGCCGACTGCGCATCGACACGGCCGCACCGAGCATGAGCAGACCGGCCGCGAGCAACAGCCCGCCGATGCCGCCGATCATCCGTACGTCCGAGCCGGTGGTGGCCAGCGTTGCGGTGGAGGCGTCAGCGGAAGCCGAGATGGTGAAGGCCATGTAGGCCACCACCGTGCCGTCCGGTCCGACGAACTGCACGGTGTGGGCACCAGCCTCGAGGCCGGCCGGGACAATCATCACGAAGGTCGCCGTCCCTCCCGCGGAGGAGGTCACGCTGCCCAACAGGATCGGCGTCGAGTGCGCCTGGACGCCGTAGGTCGTGTTCGGCGTCAGGCCCGAGACCGAAAGGGTGATCGTCTGACCTGGGGTGGCCGTGAAGCCCGGCGACAAAGGATTGCCCAGGCTGTCGGTGGCGCCGACCACTCCTGAACCAGCCGGCGGACTCGACGTGGTGGTGGACGTGGAGGCGCTGGTGCTGGCGCTGCTCGATGCTCGTGCTATCCGTCGGCGTCGTGGAATCGGTCGGCGTCGTCGAATCGGTGGGCGTGGTGGAACTGGTTGGCGTCGTCGAATCCGTGGGAGTTGTCGTCGAATCCGTGGGAGTGGTGGAATCCGTCGGCGTCGTCGAATCGGTCGGCGTCGTGCGTATCAGTCGGCGTGGTGCTGCCAGTCGGCGTGGTGCTGTCAGTCGGCGTGATGCTGTCAGTCGGCGTGGTGCTGACCAGTCGGCGTGGTGCTACCCGTCGGCGTCGTGGAGTCGCGTGGGCGTCAGTCGGCGCGTGGGCGTCGTGGGATCCCGTCGGTGTCGTGGAACTCGTGGGCGTCGTGGTGCCCGTGGGCGATGTCGAATCCGTGGGCGTCGTGCTGCCAGTCGGCGTCGTGCTGCCGGTCGGCGTCGTGGAATCCGTCGGCGTCGTGCTGCCCGTGGGCGTTGTCGAGCCGGTCGGCGTCGTCGACGGCGTCGGGTCGCCGTACGTCGTGGCGTCGGCGTCGGCGACGGCGTCGGAGTCGTGCTGTCGGAACCGGCAGGAGGCGCCGGGTAAACGACCGCCCAGGTCCCGCCGGTGATGCTGCCCTGAGCCGTCCTTCGTCACATTCTGACCTGACGTCGGCACTGTCCCAATTCACGCTCGTTCCGGAAGCTCCGCCGGAGGTCCGGAGGCGGAACTGATACATGTTCGCGTAGCCGTCAGTCGTCGACGTATCAGTGTTCGGGAAGTCCCCGATCAATACCGCGAGCGTCTCGTCGCTCGCGTTGACCGGTGACCATCGGCAGTGCTGACTGCCCGAGCGCTCCGGGCGCATCGGCATTCGGATAGGTCGTCGACAGAGCTCAGATCTCGCTGGTCCACAGCTCCGGGGTCGACGCCGATCTTGGGGGTCTCTGCCGAAAAGGGTGGCCTTTATGTCATCGCCGGTGTTGGCCGGAGAGGCCTCGCATGGACGTAGGCGGCCACCGGGTCGACGAGGTTGCCGCCGTAGATCTGAACGCCCGACGCGTTGAAGAAGCTCAGGGTCCCGACCGAGTTCGCTCTGCGGCTCCCACGGCGGAGTCGTCGGCGCGGCCGAGGCGGACCGCAGAATCACGAACACACCGACGAAGGTGGCAGCTACCGCCACGGCAAGCCACGCGGGCACTGATTTCTTCATCGTCTTGAGCGTCATGGTCGACAAGGCGGAGACCCTTCCAAGTACTCGCGGGTGGCGCGCGGGAAGAGACTCCCCGCGTCGTCTGCCTGCTAATGCCATCGGGCGTGCGCCACCGATTGGCGCCCGGCGGCTTAACTAGGGATGAACTACGCTGCCCTTACTGGGTGGCTTGCTGGCGTCGCCACCACCAGTAGGCTCCGCCGCCAATCGCGACGACGACGACCGCCACGAGGCCGACCAAGGTGGCCGTCGCGCCTCCGCCGTGGCCCGTCGAGGACGATGCCGCTGCGGAAGGCGACCCGGAGCTGCTGGAGGAATCGGTCGAGCGCGGCGTGCTGTCAGCCGACGCCGGAGCGGTCGACGACCCCGAACCGGCCGCGCTCGCAGTCGCAGTCGCATTCGCGGAGGCCGACGCCAGCGCGGCGGCATGGGCGGCGCTTGCGGATGCTGACGCCAGCGATTGCGGAATGAGCGCGTTCTCGTTGGACGTCGCGCTGCCCGCTGCGCAGAGGGAGGCTCCTCCCTGCACAACCTTCCAGCTCGAACCGCTCACCTGAATGTCGGTGGCGTCGTACTTCGCAGAGTAGGCCGACTGCTCCGGGGCTCCGAGGTACATGCGCAGCTGAATCAGCCCGTCCCACTTGGGCGGAAAATCGCTCACGAAGTCCGCGAGCGAAGAGTCCAGCAGGGTCGAGACGGTCGCCGGATGGGCCGGGTTCGTGAACTGCGAGGAGCCGGTTAGTTGTTCCCCGCTCCAGTTTCCTGGATCTACGCCCTGACGCGGCTGGTAGGCGAAGAGCGTGGCCGTGGACCCTTTGCCGTTGTAGCCGTTCGGCGCCGCGCTCGAGTTGACCGCCTTGGCGACGAACGGCAGCGTCGCGGTCGACCCGCTGGTCACTGCCTGCCCACTGGCATCGCAGAGTCCGATGTAACCGATGACCCGGGTGTCGGTGTACGGCACCGCGGCCGCTTGGGCCGGACTGGCCATCAGCACTCCGACAAGCGCAAGTCCGATTGCCGCTAGGCCAGCCAGCCAGACTCGTGTTGGTTTGGAAACAGTTCGCACGACGGTCCTTTGCTCAGGCGAGAGGATTGCGAGACCGGCACTCGCGGCGTCGGCGCGGAGCTCCCGCCGCCCTTGCTCGCCCGTGCCGCCCCGATGTGGGCTTGGCCGAAGCCCGCGCCGCCAGACCCAGAAGCCGGCACCGCCGAGGAGTAGCAAGATGATGACCGGCGCCAACCACGGGACGCTCCAGAAGGAGACCGATGAACTGGCGGTGACAAACCCCGGGTCGACGGCGTTCGGCGGCGGAATGGGGGTGACCTTCGCCGTCGCGGTCAGATGCACGCCCGGCTTGACCCCATGCAGGGTCGTCGTCACGGTGGTCGACCCACCCGGGAGCAGCGCCGGGATGTTCGCCAGGGCCTTCGCCGCGACCGGACCCCCCGTAAAGACCGGCGACCTTGCACCGCCTGCTTGCCACCGAAGACGACGTTGCCGGTGTTGTGCACGGTGTAGGAAACCTTCACCGTTGCCCGACCCGAAAGGATTGACCACGAAGCCGGGCGAGTACGAGGCCGCAGGTGGTCCACCGCCAGCTTGGCGACGATCGTCCCGCTCACCCGGATGTTGACCCGAGTCGCGACTCGTTGCTCGAAGTTCTCTGAGTTCTGGCCACTGTTGATCTTCGACGTCACGGAGACGATCAACCCGCCGATGTGGTCACCGGGCGTAGCCGCTGGCCGGGATCTTCAGAATGAACGGCACGTTGGCCGAGCTCTGCGCGGGCAGGGTCAGCGTGCCGGCGTCGTTCGCCTTGGCCAGGGTCACCCAACTCCCGAGCGTCCGTGGCCGCCTGGCTCGAGGGCGCGTAGCCGATGGAGCCATCGGCCCCGGTGACTGCGTCAACGGCATACAGCCGCAGAGTCACGGCTGGGCGGAGACATTGCGGACGATCACGTTGTCGGTGGCCTGCCCGCCGGGCGAGGACACGAAGTTGAAGAACGAACGGCCATCGACGGTCTTGCCGTTTGACGGCCCGATCCCGAACGTCGCAGTGGCCGACGACGGCGCGCCCGTGGACGCCGACGGGGACGGCGAAGGCGAGGTAGCCGCGCACGCAGCCGGCGAGGCGAGAAGCGCCAGAGCGATCAACCCCAGCAGAGCCGGAAAGACCTCAGCGTCGTCGCGTTCGGGCCGACCGCCGTCGTGCTGTCCCCATGCCGCAGAGGTAATCGGCCGGAAACGACGCCGGATCGAACTGCGGGTTAACTGCGGCGGGCGGGGGCGGAGAAGACAAACGACTGAGCGGGGCGGACACATTTCGTGTCCGCCCCGCCGCTAGCGCGCTCGAGCTAAGCCGCTGAACTAGCCGACCGTGAAGGTGATCGTGCCCGTGAACGTGCCCGGCTCGGTCGAGGCCGGCGCGGTGATCGTCAGGGTGCCGTTCATGGTCAGGGTGCCCAGACCATGATCGACGGAGACGATCGTGTGCGGGGTCAAACCGAGACCCTGCTGGCCCACCGGACCGGCGGCAGCAGCGGGCAGCGCCGGCGGGATGGCCGCCGGGTTGTCGCTGGTGTGCACCGGGCTGTTGAAGCCGCCACTACCCGCGGGGGTGAGACCGGTCAGGCCCACGTTCTGCGAGTTGATGACGGAGTTGGGGTGGCTGCCACCATCGGTCAGGTTCGAGGACAACGCCGTCACCGAGTAGGGCAGGTTGCCGGCCCGGGTGTCGGTCACCACGATGTTCTGGAACGTGCCGCTGCCGGAGTACTTCCCGTTCGGGATGTCCAGAGCCAGCGGACCGATGTCCAACGCGTGCGCCAGGTCGACGTATGGCGTGGTGATGATCAACGTACCCACCGGCACCGAGGCCTTGATGTTCTGCTGGTCAACACAAACCGAACCCGCCTGCGAGCAGGCCCCGGCCAGCGGAGCTGACGTGAGGAACTGCTGCGCGGTCGAGGACGCGGGGTTGTAGTTCTGACCCGCGGCCGGGGTGAACGTCGCCACGACCGAGTGCGAGCCAGCGCTGAAGCCGGTCGGCAGATCCAGGAGGTACTGACCCGCCGGCGAGGCCGTGCTGACCGTACCGAGCGGCGTGGTCGAGCCGTTGTCGTAGAACGACACCGAACCGGTCACCGTCGTCGGCGTGATGTTCGCCGTCAACGTCGCATCCGCACCGGCGGTGGCGTTGTTTCCGCCGACTGTCAACGCCACGGTCGGCGTCGGCAGGGGCGAGTTCACGTGGTAGTTGAGCACCGCGGAGGAAACCGCGGTTCCACCCGTCGGCGTGAACGTGAACTTGTAGGTGTGATCACCATCGGCCGGGGAAATGCTGGCCGTGATGCGCACCGGTGGTGGTGTTCAGCGTGGCACCGGAAACTGCGGTAGACCCATCGAAGAGCTGACACCGTACCGGCGATCGCCGAGCCCGGGATGGACTCTGTGATCGTCGCCGAGAGCGCCACGGTGGCACCGTGGGTCGCCGGGCTGACCGGGTTCGGCGTGATCACCGAGACACTCGGCGTCGAGACCGGCGCCGGGTAGACGACGCCCAGGTACCGCCGGTGACGGTTCCGTCAGCCGCCTTGGTCACGTTGAACACCTGGATGTCGGTGCTAGCCCACTTCGGGCTCGTACCGTTGCCGCCGCCTGAGGTCTTCACGCGGAGCTCGTACATGTCCTTGTACCCATCGTGGTGGACGTGTCCGTGTTCGGGAAGTCGGCGATGTAGGTCGCCAGCGACTCATCCGAGGCATTGCCCGTCACCAACGGCAGCGACGAGGTCCCCAGGGCCCCCGGCGCCGCCGCGTTCGGGTAGGTGGTCGACAGGCTGAGGCTTTCGCTGTTCCAGGCACCCGGGTCGACACCAATCTTCGGCGGCGTCGCCGAACAGGGTGGCCTTCATGTCGCCGGCCTGGATCGTCGCGGTCGACTGCACGAACGCCGCGACGGGCGAATCGGTCAGGTTACCGCCGTAGATCTGGGTACCGGCCGCGTTGTAGAAGTTCAACGCACCGACCGCGTTGCTTGCGGCTCCCACGGCGGCGTCGTCGCCGCCGAGGCGGAGTTGGCGGTGAGCGCCATGAGCTCCACCGGCGAGGGCCAGGGCCGTAGCCCCGATCACCGCCTTTTTGAAAAGCGTTGCCATTACGAGTTCCCTTCGAAAGAGGAAAGAGCTTTAGCGAGCGAGGTAGGTCAGCCGTTCGAGACGTTGCCGAGGTCGCTGTAACCGGCGGTGGCACCGGCGGACGCGACGAGGGCCTGACCAGTGCCGGTCTTGAAGAACGGGTTGGAGCCGGAGAACAGGGTGTTGACCAGGTTCTTGGCACCACCGGGCTGGAACGGCGTGGTGGAGGTGCGGTCGCTGTCGCGGTACAGGACGTACAGACCACGCACGTCGTTGTAGACCGGGTTGGCGTCAACGGGCGTGCCGTTGGCCAACTTGATGCCCGGGCTGAGTGAGGACGTGCTCCCCGGGAAGGCCACTGACGGGTCGTGGAAGTAGCCGTCGTTGTACAGGTTCAAGCGGCTACCCGAAAACGGGACTACCGCGTCGGCCGCCGAGGCACCCAGCCCGGTGATCGAGGTTGGGTCGTTCTCCTCGACGGTCTGGACCGTGCCGGCCAGCGTCGGCGCAGTGCCGCCGTTCGCCGCCGTCAGGTCAGCGATGAAGCTGCTGCGCGTCCCTGAGCCGGTCTGCGGAATCAGCGGGATGATGGCGTCCGTGGACGTCCCACCCGGGACCTGGTTCCAGGTGGTCTACACGCCGGTGTAGATCTTCAGCAGATCGACAGCGACAGCCCGCCGGAGCGTTCGTGGTGTTCGCCACGGCGGCCTGAAGCGACTCCGTACCCAGCTGAACGACGTGCAGGAAGCCCCAGCCGTTGCCGCGGCGGTGGCCTGCTCGGCCGCGGTGGGCAGCCGGGAGGCCCGGACGAAGCTGATCTTCTCGCTGGCGCCCGTGTCCTTGTTCAGGGCGGTGATGCCAGCGCCGGAACCGTTCGGGCGCTGCACCGGGCTCGAGCCGGCGCGGAGCACGATGGTCGGGTTCAGGTTCTTGAGCGAGGCGTTGGTGCTGCCGTTGAGGTAACCCGCACGCGCGTTGGCGTCCGGCGTGGCATCGAAGCTGAAGAGTCGGTTCTGGCCCAGGTTGGCGTTGTAGCCAAGGTTGCCGTGGATGTCGCCGTCGGCGCCGAAGTCGAGGATGTACTGAACAGTGTCCGAGCCAACGCCCACAGCGTCGCCCGACTGCGGGGCGACATCAGCCTGCGCTGCGCCCATCGGGACCATCAGGGCGAGAGCCAATGCGGCTACAGTCGCACCCGCCAGCCCGGTCTTGAGTGTCTTACGCATTCAAATCCACCTCTCACGTGGCGCACCCCCGATGGGTGCGAGACTGACGATCGAGGTCTGGAACCACCACGAGAGAGTCCCTTGCTTAACTGGGGATGAAGCGCGGGGAACCCCCGTCAAAGCAGGTTCGGTAGCACACGCGCCGCGGTCGACGTCAGGCCCCACAACATGGCCGCCACGATGGGCACCGCGATCAACCAGGTCTGGGCCCGGCCCCAGCGTTTGGCCGACCAGGTCGTCGCCACTCCGACCAGCAGAAACGCCTGCAGCCACAAGATCAGCGTCATCAGCGTCAATGGGCCGGCCTCGACCGCAAGCAGCCGTTCGCTGGGCAGGATCGCCGTCGGGCGACCGGCTGGGCTGGGAGCCACAATGCCCTGCAGTGTCGAGTCGACGTGATGACGTTCGTGGAGGACCAGGCATTGCTCACGCCGGCATCGGAGATGCTGGCCAACGTCAGCCGTGACTGCCGGCGGCCGGGGCGGCAGGGTCCGATCGCCGGCGTGGCGAATGTCGTCTACCCGGTAGCGAAACGTGCCCTGCCCGGTCACGACCGTGATGATGTCGCCCGCCCTGAGCTTGGACAGGTTGCCGAACGGCCCCCCGAAGCCCGTCGCCCGCCCGTACAACAAGGTCGTGCCGGCTTGGCCCGGCAGCGGCGTGCTCCGCACGTGACCCGGGCCGGCCTGCAGGTTAGTGGCGCTCGTACCCTCGACGACCACTTCGTCGTGGAGTAGGCCGCGCGGGCCCTGCAGCAGTGCGACCGGAGCCCCGATCTTGATTGCCCCGCCGACCGGGGCGGTCGCCGCCGCGAGTTGCTCGCGGAAGTTCGAATACAGCACGTGTTGGTGCCGCGCCTGCTGGAGAGCGCTGACGGCGAGGAGGTAGAACAAGCCCCACGCGATCAGCAGGCATAAGGTGACCAGCGCCCAGAGAGCCAGCCGCGAGGACTCCGAGAGTGGTGCGGCATCGCGTACCGATACCGAGTGGCGCGTGTTGGTCATAGATACCTGCGCACCTGGGGCAGTACGAGGATCGCACCGGCCGCGACTCCCCCACACAGCAGCACGATCAGCAACCCCGGGATGGCTAACCGGGCCAGGGTCGAGGACATGGGCGGGGTCTTGGAGTTCCGGGCCACCAGGTGCAGCGACGTCGACGATCCGGCCGGCCCCGAGCTCGCTCCCGGTACCGCGCCGCCGGCGCTTGACTCACCCTCACCAGAACCGGCGCTTCCCGAATCCGTGCTACCGCCCGAACCGGAATCCGGCACGGTTCCCAGTCACCTGATGGGTTGTCGCTCGTCACCGGCGTCGTCGATGCACCCGATTGGGTAGCCACGGCCCGGGCATCGGCGAGAGTTGCGCTGACGAAGGCCGCCAGCCCGTTCGCGGCCGTCATCGGCAGATAACCAGGGGGCAGCTGGCCACTATCGAGACCTGGTGTCTGACCCGGTCCGGCAGCAAAGGTGAGCAGGGCCGCACAGTTCTGTGCGACGGCCGCCGTGAGGCCCTGGGTCGGGACGTCGGCGTAGACCACCAGCGTTCCCGGATAGGCCGTCAATGCGTAGGGCGCGCCGCTGGCAGTCGTCCCGGTCCGAATCGTCGAGTAGGGGATCGGCCAGATGCCCGTGCTGTCCTGCGCCAATATCGCGGCCGTGCTCCGGAGCGAGTCGTCGGAGGGCGAGACGAACGTTCGCCCGCTGGCGGTGGTGAACTGCCCCTTCTGCACGGCCGGGGTGGCGCTGGTCTGAAGCGCGGCCGCGTCCAGTCCGTAGCGCTGCACTTCGCCCAGTGAGGTCACACCGATCATGAACCGGTGGCCGACGGTCTGCTTGCCTCGTGTCGTGAGGTCCTCGGCACCACTGCCGACCTCCCCGAAGATGTTGCACTGCGTCGTGGAGTTCGGAATGCCGAACTGGATCGACTGCGCGATCGCGTACAGCGAGTTCAGCGGCGCCTGAATGAGCGGCAGGAACGGCGCCGGCGAGTCGTACAGGCACTGATTCAGAGGGTTGTTGACGTATGCGGTGGGAATGTGGAAGTCCAGGAGGGGCAGCGAGCTCACCGGCAGCGCGAGGTTGCGGTAGTTGGCGTTGACCCGCATTCCCCACGGGTCCGCTCTCGCCGTTGAGCCACTGCCGGGCCTCGGGATCATCGTTGATGTATGAGGTGAGCGCAGTTGTGACGTCCGAAGACGAGTTGAGCCCGATGAGTACCGAGGCCGCCTCGGTATCGGTCGCCGCGGACAGACCTGGGTTCAACGCTATGAACTCCGGATCGACGCTCATGTCGATCGGATTCCCGGCGATGTCACTGCCGCCTTGATCGGAGCCGAAGTTTGCTACGTCGGAATACACGACCTTGATCCGCCGGGTAGGACTCGGTGATGAGCTTGGCCAGCAGTCGGGCGTTGAGTCTGAGCTTGGTGTATTCGTGCCCCTTTGCGTCGTCGATCGTGTAGCTGATGGCGAAGCCGGTGACCGCCACCGGTGCTTGCACAACCGGGCCGGTTGTGGTGTGTCGGGTTGACTGCCGAAGACGGCCGAGACGCTGCCGGCATCCAAGATGGTGCGCGCCTCCGGCTCCGGCGTCTGGACGTGCTGGAAGGTGAACAGCTTCGTGTCTAGGCAGAAGTGCGGCGCCCACTGGATCGTCGCTTCGGTCATCAACTCCGAGCCGTACACACTCAGCGCGACTGGCGGAGGATCCGACCACCGAACACAGGTTGGCCGCGGGGGCGAACGTCAATGGCACGGTGAGGCGGTCGGCCCAGTTCGAAGCGCTCCACCAGAGGTAGCCGGTAACCGAGAGATTGTCGGTGTGCACCAGGTTCGGGTTGGCCATTGACCGGGCGCGTAGTCGCCCGCGGCTCGGCATTCGGCGTCGGCCGCCGCCGCATTGGCACCGGTCAGACCGCTCGCCGGTACGTCGCAGCTCAGGCCGACGATCGGGATCATCACCAGCGAACACGCGACGGTGGAGGAGCAACCGAGCGAGGCGTTCTCCTGCGACGGTCCAGATGTCGAACTTGGTAGTCCCGCGCCGTCGAGACCGGTGGCCGCATAAGTCGTGTTGCTCGGCAGCGAACCGGCCGCGTTGGTGTTGACCTGCGAGGCCTCGGGCGGCACCGGACCGCATGCGTTGTTACCGCCGGCATAGGACGTGCCGTCGGCGGCGACGAACGGCAGCCAGTGCTCCGAGAGGTCGCCGAAGTCGGCGCTGACACAGGCGCCGGGAACCGGCGACGGGACGTCGGCCAGCGCAGCCCGGTCCGCCGGCGCGGCATCCGGTCGACCCGCCACGGCGGGTACGCGTCGCCGTAGCTGTTCTGAAAGCGCTCGGTGCGGCTCTGGGTCCAGCAGGTCTGGGGGGTGACCGTCGTCAGCCGTGCCCCGGCACTGCAAGCAGGACGAACGGATACTCCTGCTTGGGCGCGTCCTCGCTAGTTCGGGTCAGAGGCGACTCCGCCCGTCGGGCTGAGCTCCGGACCAGGTGACATCGATCTGCTGACGTCCGCGCAGGACTGGGTCTGCGCGACGGTTGCCGCCACGACGATGCTGTTCCACTGACGGTGATCGAGCCGTCGAGCGTTCTCTGCGCGTCACGCGTCAACGTCTTGCTGCCGCTCACCGCGCTGCTGACGGCGGCGGCCGCGGGCCGCGCTCCGCCGACCGAGCCCACGAGCGCCGAGGCGGCGACTCCAGGAGCCGAGACCGAGCAGCGGCGGCCGGGCGACCCGCTGAGCCGCGCGCGTGCGATGCCGAGCCGACCCGGGTCATCGCCGAGCCACCGGCGCCACGCAGCACGAGCAGGAACAGCGACGGCGGCGAGCAGGAACGCGAGCAGCAGCCCGTCCGCGACGACGGAGCCATGGCAGGTCGAGGCGTCGTCGGCTCGCCGCCGACCGCGGTCCCGTCGGCACTCGCGGTCTCCCCGGTAACCGGGTCCACCGCCGCTGCCATCGCCGCCGCTATCCGGGACCGCCGGCCGCGGAGGCGGTCGCCGTTGCCGCCGGCGGAGCCGTGCCGGTCCCTCCCGCCGCCTCCGCGCCGCCACCGGCCGCCGCCTTGGCACCGCGCCGGCGGCGCCGGCCGCCTGTGCTCCGCCCTGGGCCGGTGCCGACGTGCCCGCGATGCACGGCCCGGCCCCGCTTGTCGCAGGCGGTGGGCTGCGGCGCGATCTGGGCCAGGTAGTTCCGATCGGGTTGCCGGCGACGAACGTCGGGTTGTTGCAGGTCGTCGACGTTCTCGTTGGTGAGGTCGACCTTCGCGTCGGCGGTGTGCAGCAGTCGCGATCTGGTCGAAGCCGGCCTGCACCAGGTTGACCGGCAGCGGCGAGTAGCCGATCGGCCCATCTCGGCCTGGCCCTGGCAGATCGAGTAGTACAGGTAGTCGGCCAGCGTCTGCCGCTTCGCCGTCGTCATCCGCTGGTTCGGCGTCGCGGACGGTCGGAATGATCATGTAGGAGTAGGACGACAGCGGATAGGTGCGCGGGTCGGTGTAGACGTAGACGTTGTGAGGTTCTGCAGCAGGTAGTCCGGCGAGGTCTTGTCGTGTGTTGATCTGGCCTGGGTCAGCGCGACCGCGACGTTGTACTGGGTCGGCAGCGTGTAGTAGCCGGCCGTGTTCAGCACCTTGGCCACCGGGTAGTTCTTGCCCAGCGCGTAGGAGTACTCGTCGAACCCGATCGCGCCGTTGGCCGCGCCGCGAGGTCAGGAAGTTCATCACGCCGTCGGAGCCGTTCTCCGCCACCTGGGCGCCGCTGCGCGGGAAGTACTCGGTCGGCGCCGGCCGTCCAGATGCTCGGGTACTCCGTGGCCAGGTAGGCGGTGAACTGGTACGTCGAGCCCGACCCTCGGAGTGCACCACCGGGATGATCGGCAGGCTGGGCAGCGCCCGGCCGTTGTTGTCCGGCCGTGATCGCCGGGTCGTCCCAGTTGGTGATCTTGTTGGTGAAGATCTTGGCGATCGTGGTTCCGGACAGCCGCAGGTTGCGGACCAGCTGGCCGCCGACCCTGATCTGATACGGGAACGACGTGCCGCCGGCGACGATCGGCAGGTAGGCGTAGGGCCGGCGTCGAGATGTCGTTGCGTCTCCGGTCGCGGAGTCGTGCCCTGGTAGCCGATGTCGCTGACCGCGAAGTCGGTCGTGCTGTTGGCGAAGTCCTTGCGGCCCTGGGCCGAGCCCTGCGCCGTGAAGACCACCTGCAGCCCGCTTGGACTGCGTGTCGGTGACCCACTGGTTGACCGCGTTGGCCGCCCAGCTCGAGCCCGAGCCCTGGATCAGCGCGTGCGAGCCGCGGCGGCCTGGCGCTGGCCGCCCCAGGTCGTCGACCGCGCCGCCATGGCAGCAACGGCCGCGACAGCGCGAGCCAGCTTCCGCATCGTGACCGATCATTGCCAGGTTGCGCCGCTCATCGATCGGTCGCTCGCTGCCGGGCGAGGACAGCCGGATCGCGACGAACAGCACGAGCACGACAGCGAGCAGCACGCGCGGCCGCGCCGTAACCGCGGGTGATGTAGTTCGGCTCGCCGCTGCGGACGGCCGTGTAGATGAACAGCGGCAGCGAGTTCATCGGATTCGTGGTCGGGTTGGCGTTGAAGAACGTGGATGCGCCGGAAGTGATCAGCACCGGCGCCGTCTCGCCGATGCCGCGGGCGATCGCCCAGGATCAGCGCGGTCCCGAGCCCGGGCCGCGCGGTCGGCAGCACGACCCGCAACACGGTCCGCCAGTCGGGCGCGCCCAGTGCGAGGCCGGCCTCACGCAGCCCGCCGGGCACCACCCGCAGCACGACCTCGCTCGAGCGGGCGATGATCGGCAGCATCGTGATCGACAGGGCCAGCGCCGCCGCCAGGCCGGTGCGTTCCGCGCCGAGACCGACGATCAGCACGGTGTAGATGAACAAGCCGGCGACCAGGTCGGGCAGGGCGGTCATCGCCTCGACGACGGTGCGGACGACTCGCGAGCAACCGGCCGCCGACCTCGGTCATGTAGACCGCCGGTCCGATGCCCAGCGGCAGCGAGATCACGACCGCGATAGCCGACCTCGATCAGCGAGCCGACGATCGCGTGCAGGATGCCACCGTGGTCGAAGCCGGCCTGCTCGCTGACGCCGGCCATGTCGTGGGTGAAGAAGTTCACGTGACGTGTAGGCCGGCCAGCCCTTGATGAACACGAAGGCGAGCGTCGTGACCAGCGCGAAGCCGACGAACGCGGCCGCGCCGTGCACCACCGCGGAAGCGATCCGGTCGACGACGATCGGCCGCGGCTGCGACATGGCGGTGACGCCGGCATACAGGCCGATGAACGCGACGTACCAGCAGATGAAGAAGCCGAGGACACCCGACGTCGGCAGGAGCTGCTCGTACAGCAACCAGACCAGGCAGAACGAAGAGACCGCCGCGCCGCCCAGGCCGAACTTGTCGTCCAGCGTCCGGGCGCCGATCCGCCGCGGGCGATCCGGTCGGTCGGTCCAGCGGTGACGTGCCAGCTCGGGCGCGGCAGCGTCGTCGTCGGCGGTTCGACCGGCGCGATCCACGGTCGGGGCGGCCATCAGCCGTCCAGTCCGGCGCCGCTACGGCTGCGGCTGACGATCGATCGCGGCGACCGTGTTGACGACCAACGTCATCACGAACAGCACGAAGCCCGCCGCGAGCGAGCGCCGACAGCTGGCCGAGGCCAAGCCTCGCCGAAGCTGTTGGCGATCAGCGAGGAGATCGTCACGGTGCCGTTCTCGAGGATGCGGATCTTGAGCTCGAAGTTCAGCGACACGATGAGCAGGACGGCCACGGTCTCACCCAGGGCCCGCCCCAGGCCGAGCATCGTGCCACCGATGATGCCGCCGCGGCCGAACGGCAGGACGACCGCGCGGATCATGCCCCAGCGGGTCGAGCCTAGGGCGTACGCCGCCTCGCGCTCGCCGGCCGGCGCCTGGGCGAAGACGTTGCGCATGACGGCCGCAGGCCAGTGGAATCACCATCATCGCGACGACCAGACCAGCCATGAACGCCGACTGTGTATAGCGGTATTGCGGCGAAGGCCGCGTCGTGCGGGTCGACGCGTGTGACCTTGAAGATCGGGATCCAACCGAACCACTCCGACAGCCACGCGCGACAGGAACAGCGCGTGCGGCTGCAGCAGGAAGACACCCCAGACGCCGTAGACGATGCTCGGCACGGCGGCCATCAGGTCGATGACCGAGATGAGGAACGACCGCAGCCGGAGCGGGGCGTACTCACTGACGTAGAGAGCAATCATTACCGCTAGCGGGAACGAGATCACGAGCGTGATCAAGGCAATCTGGATCGTGCCGATGACGGCCGATGAGATGCCGACGATGTTCTTGGCCGGTTCCAACTGCGTCTCGGTGAAGAAGCTCCAGCCGTAGCGCTCGCAACGTCGGAATCAGCTGGTATCCGAGGAAGACGCCGATCGCGCCGGTAAGAGCAAGGACCAGAAAACCCGTCGAACGCGCCGAATGCTTGAAGACCTTGTCGCCCAGCGATGGGTTCGCGGTGATTCGTCGTGGCCTGTCCTCGTGCTCTTCGGACGGATCCGGCTGTAGGTCTGGGTCAGTCAGCAGACTCGTCACGCGACTCCCCCGTGGCCCCCGCCGATTTCCCCACCACTTGATCCCAATCGCGGCGAGCGACCGGACGGGAGAGCGAAGCTGAACAGGGGACGAACCAGGACCGGCATTCATGCTTACTGGGCACGGGTCTCGTTCCGGGGCACGAGTCAGCCGACGTCGACGGTCGGCACCGGAGTTGAGCTCGATCGGGTGCCGGCCCTGACTCGGATGCACCCAGCGGCGCGAGGCAGTCACCACTACGCCCGAGCTCAGCGCCGCCGTCGCGGCCAGGTCGCAGAAGTTGGCCACCGCCTGCTCACATCGCACCTGGCGGTCGTAGGAATGCCCGCACGTCACGACACACCGGCCGTCGGCCAACAGGGCCCAGCCCCAACCGTCGCCTTCGCGGCGGCGCACCTGCACGGTCAGCTCATCGACGACCTCGACGAAGTCCTTCACCGCGAGCAGGCACGACTCGGCATCTGGATGCGCGGCATAGGCGCGACCGAGTTCGCGGTTGTTGCCCGAGAGCAGCCGCCAGCGCACGGTCGCGCGAGCGTCGGAGGCGAAGAGCTGGAAGTGCGCGCGTCCGCTGAGCTCACTCATCGAAGCGCACTCCACGAACCGGCGTAGCGGACCTCGTCGATATCCGGCGGGGCGGCCCGGACGATCTCCATGAACTGGCTCAACGCACGGGCGCACTCGATGCGCCGCCGGTAGACGCGGGCGCACAGCGCGGCCGGTTCGCCGTCCAGGAGCACCGTCCAGCGCCAGGTCAACGTGATCCGGTCGAAGGCCGCCGATGCGTGCAACTGCGCCGCCCGCTCGTGCAGTTCCTGCGCGGCTCGGAGGCATTCGTCGAAGTCGGTGAAGGTCCCCGGCGAGCGGCCAAGGGCCCGGTTGTTGGCCGCGACCACGCGCCAGGTCAGCCGTTGCGGCGACGCCGTCGAGATCCTGCCGCGCGGTCGGAGCGTGGCCGTCGGAAATGACGACGAAACGGGCCTGGCGACGGGTAGGCAAACCGGTGCTCACGACATTCACCCCCCGGGTGGCAGTGCGGATCCGACGCCAGAGCATGGCCTGGCCAAGGCACCGATTGGGCGACGCGATGGTGAACGCCGGACGGTAAACAGCCAGCGGATTCCTACGTCCTGCACAACCGGCCCATAAGGGCGGTCAGGCCGGCAGGGGCCTAGGTGAATGTCAGGTCACCGTGAGGTAAACAGCGCATCGCCAGTGTCTGATGTAATTGCGATGTGAGTTAATGCCTGACATGCTGGTCAGGTGACTCGCGCCTGGAAGCTATTCCTGGCGCTGCTGGCTGCCCTGCTCGTGGTGTCCACCACCAGTCTCGCCGCGGCCGTCGGTACCTGGGGAGCCGACGGTGCTCCCTACCTCGACGGCGAGATCTGCCCCCAGGGCGCCGGTACCGCACCCCTGGCGGCATGGGACTTCGGCACCGGTTCACGGGCCTTCCTGCTCTCGCCGGTCACCTCCACGGGTGGCGTCGATTCAGCCGCCCTGCCCTATTTGTCCAACGGCACTCCCCAGCTCACGAACGTCGGCCCAGGCCTGGACGGGTTCAGCTCGGCCGCCGATATCAGCGCCTACGCCTACCTGATCAGCCACTACGGATCGGATACGAGCGATCACGTTGCTGAGGTCGCCGCTGCGATCATGACCAAGGCGGGGGCGAGCGGCGTTCCCAGTTGCGCCAACGCCGTCGACCAGGCCAGCATCCTGGCCAACTCGGCCCTGTACGCCGGCCCGTACACCGTCACCCTGGCCGCCCCGGCCAAGCCGGTCATCATCGGTTCGCCCACCGTGCTGACCGCGTCGGTGCGCAGCGCGAGCGGACATCTCGTACCGGGCCTGGCGATCAGCTTCAGCGCGCCTGGGGCAAGTCTGAATCCCGCATCGAGCACCACGGATGCGAACGGGCAGGCCCAAACCGTCGTCACCATCGCCGCTGGCAGCACCCCGTCCATCACCGCGCAAGCCACGGTCAGCGCGCCGATCGGTCTGGTGCAACTGCTCGATCCCAAGGGCGGTGGCGTCCCGACGGTGGGGGCGATCTACACCGCCGCGCCGGTGTCGGCCTCCGGCACCGTGACGCTGACCAACGACCCGAGCGCCGCACCCGTGCTGCACGCCAAGGTGTCTGACGGCGTGCTAGCCCTGGGACAAGCCTTCCAGGAGTCAGTGGATATCACCGGTTTGCGGGGTCACTCCGGCGGAGTGCAGTTCAAGATCTACGGACCGCTCGGCCTCGCCCCTGACGGCAGCTGCTCGGCCGCCGCCTTCACGGCCGCCACCCCGGTCGCGGCCACCACCGATGCGGTGACGGCGCACGGCGACGGCTCGGTTGCCGCCACGGCGTGGACGCCCAGCAAGGCGGGCTGCTACGCGGTTCAGGCCACGATCGCCACCACCGATGCCACCCCGAACGTCACTGCCTCCTCGGCCCTGACCGCCTCCACCGCGACAGTGGCGGTACTGGCGACGTCGGCCGCACTGAGCGTGGGCTACCCCGTGCTCGGCGTGGGTGCCATCCACGCGGACGTCACCGTGAACGGAACCTTCGGCGGTCGCACCACCGTCGCCGCGACTGCCCTCGGCCCGGTCGCGCCGGTCGCCAACTCCTGCGCCCAGGCCGATTTCAGTCACGCCCCCACTGCGGCCAAGTTCGCCAGCGTGGCCGGGGTCGGCGATGGCACCGTCGCGATCAGCTCGACGCCGACGACCGCGGCCGGTTGCTACCGCCTGCAGTCCGCGGTCGTGGTCTCGATGGGTGACCGCGGCACGCTCGAGCTCCCGGTCTCGGCCGCGAATGTGCTCGTCATCGCCCCGCAGGTCTCGACCACGGTCTCGCAGGTGTGGGACATCAGCCCGGCGCCGATCAAGGCCCAGGTCGACGTCCACTCCCTCTACGGCCAATCCGCCCACGTCAGCCTGCAACTGGCCTACGCCAGCTCGCCGACCACGGGATGCACCACCGTTGACTGGTCGGCCAAGCCGTTGGTATCGGAGGGCAAGGCGATCACCGCGCACGGGGACAGCACCGGGCTGGCCGTCTCGGCCGCGGTGACGAAGGAGCTCGGTTGCTACTTGCCGGTGGCCCGGCTGGTGGTCGACGCCAACCCGTC
This sequence comes from uncultured Actinomycetes bacterium, assembly GCA_963828015.1. Lineage (GTDB taxonomy): Bacteria > Actinomycetota > Actinomycetes > Mycobacteriales > Jatrophihabitantaceae > CAVPUA01. The sequence continues at coordinate 795,003 of CAWHCD010000004.1, read as the reverse complement.
CATCGTGGTGACGGCGCCGCTGAGCAACGACAACAACGCGATCATCGCCGGTGTCGACGGTGGCGCCGGCCATCCACTGATCGGGTCGCCCACCCACATGTCGCAGCCGCTGTTGCCCTACTGGTTGGCCAGCGGCCTGGCCATCGTGCTGATGCTCGGCGCCGTCGCGGCCACCATCCGACTTGCCCTCCTCTTGCGCGCGGCTCGCAACCGACGGTCGCGGCAGCCGGCCCAACCCTGACCCCGCGCCGAGTGGCCGGTAACGCGCTGAGTGGTCACGTATAACCGCCCACTCGCGCGATAAGCGACCACTCGCGGTACGGGGAGCACTTGCGGCGCGAATCGGCGCGTGTGACGATCTTGGCGCTGCGGGGATTTATTTCGGCACACGACAGCTTCAAGGCAATGAGCGCTCGGGGGAGCCATGAAAATAGTTGTCACTGGTGGTGCCGGTTTTCTCGGCTCACATTTGTGCGAGTTTCTGCTCGCACGCGGCGATCAAGTCTTATGTCTGGACAATCTGTCGACCGGGCGAATATCCAATATCGAGGCTTTTCGCCTGAATCCCCGCTTTGAGTTCATCGAGGCCGACGCCTGTGAACCGTTCACCACCAGCGGCACGGTCGACGCCGTCGCCCACCTGGCCAGCCCGGCCTCCCCACCCGACTATCACCGACTTCCCCTGGAAACCCTGGCCGTCGGCAGTCGCGGGACCGAGAATGCGTTGCAGCTGGCGTTGGCCAAGGACGCGCGCTTCGTGCTGGCCTCCACGAGTGAGATCTATGGCGACCCACTCATGCATCCCCAACGCGAGGACTACTGGGGCAACGTCAACTCGATCGGCCCCCGCAGCGTCTATGACGAGGCGAAGCGGTACGCCGAGGCGGTTTCCTTCGCCTATCGGCGCTTTCACGACGTGAATGTCGGCGTCGTGCGCATCTTCAACACCTACGGGCCGAGAATGCGCGCCGTGGACGGCCGCGTCGTGTCCAGCTTCATCAGCCAGGCCCTCAATGGCGTTCCATTGACCATTTATGGCGACGGTGATCAGACTCGCAGCTTCTGTTATGTCGACGATCTGATTCGCGGGATCACCGCGATGCTGGACGGTATTTCCAGCGGGCCGATCAACATTGGCAACCCGGTCGAGTTCACGATCGGCGAGTTCGCCGAGATGGTGCTCGCCGCTACCGGTTCGAGTTCACCGATCGAATATCACCGGATTCCGACGGACGACCCGGTGCGTCGGCGCCCCGACATCAGCCTCGCGCAGGCCGAACTGGGCTGGCGCCCGCAGATCGATCTGGCGGAGGGACTGCGCCGGACCATTGAGTGGTTCCGGTCTCGCCCGGCGGAGACCCGCGCCGCGGTCACCGCGCTGGCCGGACCGCAGTTCGAGGGCGAAGAGCTGTCGATCCTCAAGAGCGCCTGAGGTCACCTTGCCGGCAACGCCCGGCAGAGGTAACTTTACACTTACCACACATCGGTGGGACGTCTCGACCTGGAGCCGCTATGACCCGCTGGGCCCGTCCGAAGACCGCCCGCACGCCGCAGCGCATCGTCGCCGCCGCGGGCCTGGCTGCTGCCGTCTGCGCCCTCGCCGCCTGTTCATCCGGCGGCGCGAAACCGGCCGCGGACGGCTCGACGGTGGCGAGTGCCGCGTCCGGAAGCTCCACTGCCGCCGCCCAGGCCTGGTACACCAACAAGGTTCAGTCCTACCTCGGCGGGGTGAGCACGAATCTGGCCGGCTTCAGCGTGTCCAGCGTCGAGCAGGCGGCCGGGCTGACCGGCAAGGGCGCGAACTGCGCCATCCCGCAGCAGGCGGCCGCCTGGTTCACCGCCAACCCGCCTCCGGCCGGTGTCGCCGGCCTCGCGCAGAGTTGGACGGCGCTTACCGGCGTGCTGACCGACGCCGCCCAGGCCTGCACGAGCGGCAACACCGCGCAACTCGCAAGTGACGTGACGACCTTCCTCAGCGACCTGCAGACCCTGGCCCAGACCCTGCAGCAGGACGGTCTGCTGCCCAAGTAGGTGGTGCTCTACGTTGGCAGCATGGATGCTGCTGGTCAGGTGACTCGAACCGCGGTCTCGACCGACCAGGCGCCGGCCGCGCTCGGTCCGTACAGCCAGGCGATCATTGCGGGCGGATTCGTCTTCTGCTCGGGGACGGTTGGCATCGATCCGCAGACCGGCGAGGTCGCCGAGGGGATCGAGGCCCAGACCGAACAGGTCCTGCGCAATCTGTCCGCGATCCTGCAGGCAGCGGGGGCGTCATTGGCCGACCTGGTGAAGACGACGATCTTCTACGCCGACGTCGCCGACTTCGCGAGGCTCAACGAGGTCTACGCCCGGTTCATGCCTGACCCGCCGCCGGCCCGATCGGCGCCGGCCAACGTGGTCCTTCCGCGCGGGCTGTTGGTATCGATCGAGGCGATCGCGGTGCTGCCCCGATGAGCGCAGCCGGGCGGGCGATCCTGCTCTACGACGCCGATTGCGGATTCTGCATCCGCGCGATCGGCTTCGCGGCTCGACTGCACCTCGACGTCGAGGTGCAGTCCTTGCAGAGCGCCGACCTGGCCGCACTCGGCGTGGACAGTGCCCGCGCGCAGCGCGAAATCCCGCTGGTGGAGCCATCCGGTGAGGTGCGATACGGGGTGGCGGCGATCACCGACGCGCTAGGAACGGGCAACCGGGCCCTGCGCCTGCTCGCAAGCCTCATGGCCGGCCGACCGATCGGCGCCATTCTGGATCTGGCCTATCGCTGGGTCGCCGCGCATCGGCAGAGCCTCCCCGGGGGCACGGCCGCCTGCGCCCTCCCGGACTGACTCGCGCCCGCCCGTGTGTAATGGAGCCATGCCGCAGACCTGGTTCATCACCGGCTCCTCGCGCGGCTTCGGTCGCGCGCTGGCCGAGGCGGCCCTGGCCGCCGGCGACTGCGTCGTCGCCACTGCGCGCCAGCCCGGCCAGCTGGACGACCTCATCCAGGCCCAGCCCGAGCGCGTCCTGGCCGTCCCGCTCGACGTCACCGACCCGGTGGCCGCCGCCGCCGCCCTGGACGCGGGGAGCCGCCGGTTCGGGCGAGTGGACGTCATCGTCAACAACGCCGGCTACGCCAACCTGGCCCCGATCGAGACCGGCGACGACGAGGACTTTCGGCGGCAGTTCGAGACCAACTTCTGGGGCGTGTACAACGTGTCCAAGGCGGCTATCCCCCGGCTGCGCGCGCAGGGTGGCGGGCTGATCATCCAGTTCTCCTCCGTGGGCGGGCGGGTCGGCGGATCGCCGGGCATCGCCAGCTACCAGGCGGCCAAGTTCGCCGTCGACGGTTTCACCCGGGTGCTGGCCGTGGAGACCGCGCCGTTCAACATCAAGACTTTGGTGATCGAGCCCAGCGGCTTCGCCACCGACTGGGCCGGGCCCTCGATGACCGTCCACGACATCCCGAGCGACTACGACCAGACCATCGGTCAACTGCACCGCCGGATGCGCTCCAACGCCGCCGGTGCGGCCGGGGATCCGGTGCGGGGCGCGCAGATCATCGTCGAGGTCGCCAAGCGCCAGGACATTCCGTCTCACCTCTTGCTGGGCGCGACGGCGGCCGACATGGCCTTGCAGTATTCCGGGCAGCAACTCGTGCAGGCCCAGGCGTGGGAAGCGGTCAGCCGATCGGCTGACTTCGCCGCCTCCTACCCGGTCGAGCCGCCTCCGGACGACCCGGTCAGCCTGAGTTGATCAAGCGCAGCTCGTCGAACGATTCGCGCAGGGTAGCGACCAGGCTCCGGCGGGCCGGTCCGGTCAGCCAACGTTCGAACGCCACCTGAAATACGGCTACGCCGGTGCGGGCGGCCAGACTCGCGCCCGGCTCGGGGACTCCACGAGCGCGCAGGCCGTCGGTGAGCGTGCGCGACCACGCCGCCATCTTGGCCAGCTCTCGCTCCTGCAGCTCGGAGTGGGCGGTGATGATCGCCTGGCGCTGACGTGAATGGGTCCGATCGCCGCCGATGAGCGACGCCACCGGCTCCAGGGCGCACGCGACGGCAGCGAGGGGCGGATCGGCGGCCGGGGCGGCTTCGAGCGCGACCCGCAGTTTCTCGGCCAAGACGTCCGTCCCGGCGAAAAGCACCTCACGCTTGTCCTCGAAGTAGCGAAAGAACGTCCGTGAGGTCAGCCCGGCGCGCTCGGCGATGTCAGCGACGGTCACCTGCTCGTAGCCGCGCTCGGTGTACAGCTCCATCGCCGCCTGCCCGAGGCGCCCACGCGCGTCCGGCTGCCAGCGACCCATCCGTTGAGTGTAGTGATGTCACAGTCCGACATGAACGTGCTAGGTTGATGTCATCGTGTGACATCAACTCGGAGGTACATCATGCGGGTATTCGTTACCGGGGCATCGGGCTGGATCGGTTCGGCGGTGGTGCCCGAACTGCTCGCCGCGGGCCACGACGTGCTTGGGCTGGCCCGCTCGGAGCAGGCAGCAGAGAAGGTCGCCGGGCTCGGCGCGCGGGTGGTGCGCGGGAGTCTGGAGGACCTCGATTCGCTGCGGGCCGGTGCCGAGCAGGCCGATGGCGTCGTGCACCTGGGCTATCACCACGACTTCTCGCAGATGACCGAAGCGGCCGGCCTCGATCGGCAAGCCATCGAGGTCTTCGGCGACGTCCTGGCCGGCACCGACGGCCCGCTGCTGATCGCGTCGGGCGTGGTCGGGCTGGGCGAGGGGGCCACCGAGGCCACCACGGCCGACCCGGCCATCCATCCACGAATCGCCAACGCGCAACTGACCTTGTCCTTGTCGGAGCGCGGCGTACGCAGCGTGGTCGTGCGGTTCGCTCCCACCGTGCACGGCCCGGGCGATCATGGCTTCATCGCGACCCTGGTCGAACTGGCCCGCCGTACCGGAGTCGCCGGCTACGTCGGCGACGGCCAGAACCGCTGGCCGGCGGTGCATCGAGCCGACGCCGCCACGCTGGTGCGGCTCGCGGTCGATGCGGCCCCGCCGGCGTCGGTGCTGCACGCGGTCGGCGAGCCCGGCTTGCCGACTCGTGACATCGCCGAGGCGATCGCCGCCTCGCTGGGCATCAGCACGCGGTCGGTCCCGGCCGATGAGGCGGCGCAGCACTTCGGCTGGATCGGCGGCTTCTTCGCGATGGACGCGGCCGCCTCCAACACCTTGACCCGGGAGCTGCTGGGCTGGACCCCGACGCATCCCGGACTGCTCGAGGACATCCTGACCGGTGCGTACGCCGAGGTCGCTCCGCACTCCACCGCTGGGGCGTAGGTCAGCGCAGCCGGCGAGCCCGTAGCACCACGTCGTCGGCGTGGTGCGCACCGGCACCGCCCTCGGGCACTACCCGCGGTCGCTGCTCGTCGCGCTCGATCTCCCAATCGGCGTCCAGCCGGGCCGTGACCATCCGCGGCCAGACGTAGTCGGCCGGGTCGAACTCGTCGTCGTGCCGCTCGCTCTCGTCGTGCTGGTGGGTCTCCATGCCGGCGTGGTGCACGAGCAGCAGGGTCCCGCCCGGCGCGACCGCGGCGATCAGCGCGCGTTCAGCCGCGGAGTCCGGCGTTCGCAGCAGGGCCGGGTACTGAGCCGAGACGAGGTCGAAGGAGGCGGGTTCGAGCCCGGCCTCGGCCAGGCCGGCGTGCACCCAGTGGATCGCGACCCCGGCGTCGCGGGCGTGGCCGATCGCGCGCTGCAGGGCAATGCTCGAGACCTCGAGCGCGGTCACGTCCCAGCCATTGCGGGCCAGCCAGACGGCGTCGGCGCCCTCGCCGCAGCCGACGTCGAGCACCCGCCCGGGCTCGAGGCCGGCCACTTCGGCCACCAGCGCGCCGTTGGGCTGCCCGCTCCACAGCTGCTCGCGGTCGGCATAACGCCGATCCCATTCGGCCTGAACCGCTGGGTCGCCCACGTACGCCTCGTGCTCGATCCGTGGCTCCGTCATGGCCTGACAGTATCTAGGGGCAGGCAGGTCGTCTGCACACCGAGGCGGAGTGCATGACCGACAGCCAACCAATGCCCGACGAGCCGAGCGCGGCCGAAGACAGCGACCTGGTTCCACAGGCCCAGAGTCGGCAGGCGGCCGGCATCTACGGCCTGATCGTCACGGCGGCGGTCATGGCGTCGGCCGGCAGTCAACTCGGGACGCTGCCCTTGGCCTTTGCCGTGGTCGTCACCCTGATCGTCTACTGGCTGGCCGAGGAGTACGCCTGGCTGATCGCCCACGCCCACGCCGGCGAACGCCCCAGCTGGGTGCACATCCGCTCAGGGCTGAGTGTGAAGTGGCCCATGGTCACCTCGTCCTACCTACCGCTCGTCGTACTGGTGGTCGTTCGGTTGCTCGGGGCCACGGCGGTTGAGTCGGCCTTTGCCGCGCTCGGGGTCACCGTAGCTCTGCTCGGCTTCCACGGCTGGTCGGCGGCCCGATCGGCCGGCATGCGGGGCCTGGCCCTGTTACTGATGACGTCTCTAGCGGGTGCACTGGGCGTCCTCATGATCGTGCTCAAGATCGTCATCACCCACCTGCATTGACGGTCAGTTGCCGGCCTCCCCTCACTTGACTCCAGTCGCGGCTAGGCGCCTGCCGGCAGCTTGCGCGGCGGCGCTGCCGCCCGTCCCGTTCGGATTGGTCCAGGCCGGTTCATCCCTAGGGCATAGCCACTTGTCACAGCCCTGCGAACCACCCGGATCGACCTTCCGTAACGCGACCTGCAGTCCGGGGGGGCCCCAGGCTTTGACCTCATCGCTGTTCTCTAAGGCGGAGACAACTTGCGGTGAGTTCTGCCAGTCGATGTTGATGGTATTGATTAGAACCTGCATTTCTCGACCCAGCAGCACATAGCCAACATCCCGCCATGCATCAGGCATGTTCTTCTGCGCTTCAGGGTCTCGATCCAGCTTGAAGTGCCATATGGGGCCGTACCACCGCTTGCCGCTCCATCCCAACGCCACAAGGTCATTCCACGTGGTGTCGTCCGTCAGGATCCGCGAATCACGTGGCAGGTTGTTGGCAACATAGATCAAGGCTTGCTCGTACGGAGCGTTCGCATTAGCCGTGACCGCAGCTTTGTCGTAACGACCCCATCCCGGTATTACCGCCAACGTGGCGACCACCAAGGCAACGGCGAGCGCAGTGTGCAGAGGGACGCGCATGGCTCGCGGACGCGACGCCGCGATTCGCCAGGCCGTCCATCCCACATAGACGATCGCCAACGCTAGAAACGGCAGAGCAGTGATGACGAACATAGCCGGCAGGTAGCCCGGCTTCATCGCCACAAGTAAGTAGAAGACTGGCACGAGCGCGACAGGCCTAAACTTCCGCAAAAAGAGCGCCGGCACCGTAGCCGCAAAACCTGCTTCGATGAGCACCTTGTCGTGAGCGAGCCACGAGTCCAGGAGCTGGTTTGCACCGGAGCCATTGGTGAACAGGAAGCCGCTCGACCCGCGGTTCGCAACCTGCCATTGGAGCGCCCACCAGAGCGAGACGTGCCCATGCCCCGGGAGAAGCTCATTCTTGACGAGCGCGTACAACACATAAATGGACATGACGAGTGTCGCCGAGACTCCGAAACCGACTAGGGCGAACTTTCGGATGCTTGGCCATGAGTACGTCCAAATGGCGAGAAGAAGAGCAGGTAACGCGATGATTGCGGTCTCTTTCGAAAGCACCGCGCCGGCAAAGGCAACGCCGCCAAGAATATAATATTGCAGCTTTGGCTTACCGCTAACGAGCGACAATGTGACGAGCAGCCACATCATATCGATATTATCAAGGTATACCGAACGACCATAGAAGACAGTGATTGGCGCGAGTACCCATACAATCGGAGCGGCAATCGCAACGCCCCTCGGCATGCCAAGATTCCGCCCGATCTTATACAGACAACCAGATGAGATGACCATCATGACCATCATTGCAGCGCGTCCGATAGATTCAACCGATTGACCGTTGGCGGGATTCGGGTGATACAGCCACGAGAGCGGTTCTATCAGCGCTGCAATCTGAATCCAGCCGAATGGCGGGTGGTCATACCAGTAGGTGTAGTGGGTCATGGTGTGCTCGCGCAGTACCGCCCATGCCTGCGCGTAGTAGGTGCCCTCATCGTCATTGATGTACTCAGGGAAATTGTTGAGGTTCGTGCCGTAGAACCATGCCACCCCAAGCAGGACGCCAATCAGGGGCAGGTTCGGAATAAAGCGAGCCAGGCGAGACGGGCCAACCTGCTGACCACCTTCGCTGATTTGCACCGATGGTAGATCATCGGGCACGAGCCGATCCTGAACGGTCATGTGGAAGCGCTCCGAATCGCTAGGTGCGAGCCCTCATGAGGGGTTTTGTCCCAAACAAGATTTCCTCTGTAAAAGCGAAATACTGCCACCAGTGCGGACCACAGCAATAGGACTTGATAGATTGGTGTCGTCAATACAAGAACGACGTAGTCTCTAGCTGTGAACTTGAATCCCATGTCCTTACCAAGATCTTGGAGGACGATCAGCTCAAACACGACAGTCATCAGGAGAGGGATGAGCGGTAGATAAGTCAGCATCACGATGCCTGTCGGGAGCGAAAGCAGTACGGCGGTAATAAAAGCTACGGGAACCATCACGCCCGCAAATGCAATGGCGTATTGCTGAGAAAGCATCCAGAATGCCCCGCAGCGACGCTTGAAGGTTGGGAGCTTCTTCCACTCGCCCTTGGTCAGCACCTGCATGAACCCCAGCGACCAGCGGGTCCGCTGCTTCACGAAGGCCCGCACCGTGTCTGGCGTTTCTTCCAACGTAGTGAGATTGTTGCTATAGACGCACGCTACCTTCTTACCGAGCACCGACAGTCGCACACCGAGATCGCAGTCCTCAGCTAGACAATCCCCATCCCAGCCGCCGACCTCATTGAGTAGGTCTCGCCAGACGAACACGGTATTTCCACCGAGTGGTATGAAGCCCGAGATGGCATGACCGTGCAGTCGAGATCTAAACCAAATGCGGTATTCCAGGCAGTTCCGAAGGGAGAACCAACGAGAGCGGTAATTGACGAGCTGGACAGCCCCCTGCACGACATCAGCTCCGCGCGCACGAAACGTCGCGTCGACTCCGGACAATAGCTCAGGTGAGGTTAGTGACTCGGCGTCAATCACACCTACGATCTCATTTGTACAGTCCCGCAACGCCGTGTTGAGCTGGCGAGGTTTGTTCTTAACGGGATCATAGTTGATCGAAACCTTCACCCGCCCGCGGTGCAAGCGAGACAGGAATGCCGCATTCGCGACTGTCGCAGGATCATCATGACCGACAGATAGCACAACTTCTACATGCGGGTGAGTTTGCGCTAGCAGGCGATTCAGAGTCTCGGTCATAACCGTCAGCAACTCGTCGCGGCACGGCATGATGATAGAGAACGAATGCTGAGGGCTGTCTATCTGAGGGAAGGCCGATCCTGAATAGGTCTCCGGTGTCCGCCAAGCGTGCAGCATCCACCATAGGGTCCCGGCCGATACGGCAAACAGGAGAACCGCGATGAGCGATAAAAGAACTATTACGAGAGCCATTAGCTTGCCTCCACCTGCACCTGAGGGGGCTTACTGCGGTGGCCGCCGTAAACCAGTCTTTCTGAGAGGCTGAACCGCAACAGGAACATGGCGAGCATGGTTAGACCCGAGGCCAGCAGGCTCCCGAAGTGCAGCTCTTGGACCAGGAGCACCACGAATGGAAGGCGGACAAGGTCCGTCTCCCCGACGGCGAGGAACTTGACGAACCGGTGCTGGATCTTGCCGGCGTGATGGTCCTTCCAGACCAAGAGTTCCGCGCCAAGGAAGTTCCAAAGCACGGCGACCTGAGTCGCAATGATGGCAGCAAGAATGTAGTGCATGTGTGCGGCCGTCAGGATTACGAGCAGGCCAAGGTTCGGCAACACGCCGGATAGGCCGACAAGCAGGAAAAGCACCGCCTTACTGCTTGCGACGCGGAGCGCGGCGAGTTGGTAAATGAACTTCACGCCCTGCCTCATCGTGGCGTGGCTCTCACCGGCGTGGCGGTCCCCGAACTCGAAGGGCACCTCGGCGACTCTCAGGCTACGCGGCGAGCGCGCGATGATCTCCAGCAGAATCTTGAAGCCCCGCGGCTTGAGCACGTCCAGGTTCACCGCTTCGCGCTTGATCGCAAAGAAACCGGACATTGGGTCGCTGCATTCGCGTAAGCGGCGGGGGAAGAGTACTTTGCTGACACTGCCCGTGCCACGCGAAATGATCCTGCGCCATCCGTTGCCCAGCCCACCGGCGGCGCCGCCAGCGATATAGCGACTGGCTACAGCGATATCGCTGCGCGCTGTGGCCGCTACAAGTTGGGCCACTTTCTCCGGTGGATGCTGCAGGTCGCCGTCCATGACTACCACCACCCGGCCAGCGCTGCGGCGAATGCCCTCGACCACCGCGCCGCTCAAGCCTCCCGCGTTGTAAACGCGCCGGTGCACCTGGATAGGAATCCTGGATTGGGACGCGTTTGCCTGCTCGGGAAGATCGTCTGTCCCGTCATCTACGAACAGAATCTCTGCGCTGGTGCCAGCCAGGTGAGCGTTCAGCCGACGCACAAGTTCCAGAGTATTGCTGCCCTCATTGAACGTCGGGATAACCACCGACAGGTCGACAGCGGTTAGGTCCGTCGGGCTTTGTGCGGTCGCAAGCTGAGTTTGAGTCATTCCGAACCTCAAGCAATCTCAACCAAGGCTAGACGCGAGTTCAGGAGAGAATTGCGTACGACATCGTCCGCGACCGCGCCACAGGAGACCTAGGGGCTTCCTGCCCCGTCGAGCTGTCTTGGCGGATATCGGTGCAAGCGAAGAGGTTCTGCTTAAAGTTTGGCTCTAACCTCGCAGATACACCGTTATCGCTGCTGTCCCGTGTGGATGTCCTGGACATGAATCCCCCGACTCATGGTATGCGAATGAAGAGTGCTTGCTATCGCGCACTTCGCTGTGAAAGTTCCACCCGAGACTCCCTCGGCGGCTCTTATGATTGTGGCGAGAAGTTTCTGATGCATTAACGCATGCCCAAAGTACTGGGAGTGCCATGTGAGTTACGTCATGTCTTGGTGTCGAATAGTTAAGCAAAGCGCGAATTGAATGGATTCCGGCATGAAGTGGATCTCACGCGCCGCGCTGGCGCTGTTACCATAGGTAATTCATATCTTGTGTCTTTCGGCGTTCGTGCGTGTACCAGCATTCGCGCGCACATTTTGCTATTCCCTGTGCTGTCTGTCAATAAATAGACGGCTACGGCCCTAAATTATCGGGTCTGGGTTAGTCGGACTGTCCGGGCGTGAGATTCGACAGCTCAGCTCGGCCGCAGTACCCAATACGTCAGGCTCTGGTGAGGGGGCTTCAGGACACGTGATGCAAGCGCCACGACTCGGGTTGAGGTACGCGCAGCTGCAGCCGCCCGGTCGCTGATCGGAGCCGAGCAGTCATTCTCCGGGGCTGGAAGCGCGAAATGATCGCTTCTAGTCAGGCCGCGTCACGCTGTTGACCGTCAGTACTGAGGACTTGAAGTCGGAATGAACTAGCGATTGCCAGATAGGCCTGCTCAGGCCTATCTGGCGGGGATGACCCCGTTGGCGACCAGCCGACCGAGTTCGGCGTCGGACAGCCCGAGAACGGAGGCAAGCACCTCGCCGGTTTCCCGGCCGAGAACCGGCGGCGCGCCGGCCGCCCCCCGAGATCCGTCGAACCGCACGGGTGAACGAGCCGTAATCGTCGGCGAGCCATCGCCGGGCAGCTCCGAGTCGGCGAGCACCTCCCACTCACCGGCCCGATGCTGGGCCAGCAGAGCCGACATCGGCTGGTAGCGGCCCCACAGCACGCGGGCCTGATCGAGCTCGTCGCGCACCTGCGTGAACGTTCGGGCGAGGAACCACGGTCGCATGATCGCCGCTATCGTCTCGCGCAGCCGATACCGGTCCGACTCCAGATTCAGGTCGGACGACGTCGTCGTCTCCAGGGCCGTGAACACCTCGGCGGTACCGGTTGCCGTGCGCAGTGCCGACCACTGGCCCGGGGTCAACGCCACGACCATGACCCGCTCACCGTCCCCGCAGGCGAAGTCGGCCCCGAAGCTGCCGTACAGGTAGTTGCCCTGACGCGGCCGATCGCTGCCTCGTTCGGCCACTTCCGAGAGCCAACCCATGTTGGCCACGGTCGCTGCGGCCACATCGGCCAGCGCAACCTCGACGTAGGTGCCGCGCCCGTGCGCGCGCCGATCGATCAGCGCGGCCAGGATCGCCGTCGTCAACGTCGTGGCCGCGACCAGGTCCCAGGCCGGCACGACATGGTTGACCGGCCCACCCAGTTCGGGCCCGGTCATGAGCGGGACGCCGACCTCGGGATTGATCGTGTAGTCCACCGAAGGGCGCCCATCGGCGTAGCCCTGCAGGCGAGCGTGAATGAGATCAGCGCGCCGTGCGGTCAACTCGGCGTTGTCCAGCCAGGGCCGCCCGACGACGTTGTCGAGCAGGATCCCCCGGTCCTCCCCCGGCGCGGTCACCAACGCGACGACCAGCTCCCGGCCCTCGGGCTGCCGGATGTCGACCGCGACCGAGCGCTTGCCCTTGTTCAGCGAGGCCCAGAAGTAGCTGTCGCCGTTCGGCCCGACCGGCCAGCGGGTGTAGTCGTTGTTGCCCCGCAGCGGATCGATGCGGATGACATCGGCCCCGAGTTGCGCCAGCGTCATGCCGCCGGTGGGACCGGCGACGTAGCTGGCGAACTCGAAGACCTGAATGCCAGCGAGCGGCCGCCCTATTTCAGGACCAGCGGGGTGAGCGGTGATCCGACCGATCCGGTGACCCGCAGGCCCTGTCCGCAGAACAGGCTCTCCCAGACACCGTCGGCCTCGCAGTCATCGGCGAGGTCCTCGAAGTCGAAGATCTCGCCGAGCGTGAGGCCCATGTCGCGAATGACGACCTGGTGGAACGGGATGCTGGCGCCCGGGACGCAGGCCGGGTTGACCTCGCCGGCCCACTGGTCGATCGCCAGCGCCGCGACCTCGTGGTCATAGAGCCACCGGGCCACGCTCAGCCCCGGCCCGGGCGGGTCGGACATGTACTTCTCGCGGTTGCCTTCACGCAACCACTTCTGCCAGCCCGTACGCAGCATGATGATGTCGCCGGACTCGACGCTCACTCCCTGACGCGCGGCGGCCTCGTCGAGGTCGGCGGCGGTGACCTCGTACGAGCCGTCGAGGCGATCGACACCCTTGGCCCGGGGAATGTCGAGCAGCACGCCGCGCGAAATCAGGCCCGTGACGACCTTCTCGAAGCCATTGCGGCTGGCGCCGGTGAAGTTGTTGACGGCGGCCGCGGGCACCCCGTTGTAGAAGAACCCGCCATAACCGACGTGGCCCAGGCCGTCCCACTGGGTGGCCGCCTGCAAGCCCATGACCACCATGTCATCGGCCGAGATCAGCCCGTCCGGTGACATCGCGGTGTCCGAGGGCAGCAGGGTCATCACGTGGACCGGGTTGATCCGCCATCCGCCGGCGAGCCACGGGCCGTTCTTGTCGAACGCGATGCCGACGTCGATGACCTTGCCGGTCTTGACCAGCTTCGCCGCCGCGATCCGCTTCTCGGGCGTGACGAAGTTCAGGGTGCCCATCTCGTCGTCGTCGCCCCATCGGCCCCAGTTGTTGAGCTCCTTGCCGAGCTCCTGCTGCGGCCAGACCTTTGGTTCGCTCACGTTGTCTCCTCATGCCATTGGTTGCGCGATGCAAGTAATTCGTGCGACGTCGCGACGTTACGTCCGCGCCCACCGAATTCCAGCCGGGGAGAAATCAATAGGTACCGAATCGTGACCTCGTAAATATTTACATTTCCACGTCACGGGATCTCGATCTCCATTGCTACGGTTTCTGCGCGACACTGGTATCGAGCTCAGCCGAAGGGAGACCACGATGACCACGATCGTGCTCCGCTTCGAGGTGCCCGACGACGAGCATCTGGCGCTGTTCACCGAAGGCGGCGAGGGCCGCTTCCCGGTCGGCTACCTCGAGCTGAACCCCGATGGCGCGCAGGTACGCTTCGCCGCAGTCTTCTACGGCGATGCGCCGATCCACCTGCTGGCCCAGTTCACCAACCGCGTCGCCCGGCTGGCCCAGCAGGTGCTGGCCCAGGACGAGACGCTGGAGTTCGTCTCCCTGCCCGATGGCCGGGTCGTCGTGCCCGTGCGCTTCGATGGCGTCGCGATCCCGGATCACGTGCCCAGCGAGTGGTCGACGCCCTGAATCTCGGGCGCCGGCACGAAAAGTGGGCCTTGTCGCTCGCGGATGCCCGCAGTACGTTTACTGAAACTCAAGTGTCATATCTGGATCTGGAGTTCCAAAAATGAGCAACCAGGGCAACGACATCGACGTCGACCTGCTGATCGTCGGCGCCGGGGTAACCGGTATCTACCAGATGTACCTGGCCCGTGAGGCCGGCTTCTCGGTGCAGATGCTCGAGGCCGGAAGCGGCGTCGGCGGCACCTGGTACTGGAACAAGTACCCCGGCTGCCGCTATGACTCCGAGAGCTACACCTACGGCTATTTCTTCTCCAAGGAACTGTTCCAGGAATGGGAGTGGCCCGAGGTCTTCACCGGCCAGCCCGAGAACGAGCGCTATTTCAACCACGTCGTCGACCGCTTCGACCTGCGCCAGTACGTCCGCTTCAACAGCCGGGTGAAGTCCGAGACCTGGGACGAGGCGGCCGCGGCCTGGACCGTGCGCACCGAGGACGGCTACGAGGTGCGAGCTCGGTTCGTCGTGAACGCGACCGGCGTGCTCTCCGTGCCCTACTTCCCCGACGTGCCCGGGCGCGAGAACTTCAAGGGCATCGCCCACCACACCGGCCTATGGCCGAAGGAGCCCGTCGACTTCAAGGGCAAGCGAGTTGCGGTGATCGGCACCGGCTCGAGCGGCGTGCAGGTCATCCCGGTGATCGCGGATGAGGTCGCGTCGCTGACGGTCTATCAGCGCACCCCGAACTGGGCCGTGCCACTGAACAACCGGCCGATCACGCCTGAGGAAGAGGCTGAGATCAAGGCCAACTTCGAATACATGCGCGACCGGCTGGCGACCTCGATCAGCGGCTTCATGCACGAGCCGTCCGGGCGCAACACCTTCGATGACACGAAGGAGGAGCGGTGGGCGTTCTACGAGACGATCTGGCGCTCCCCCGGCTTCGCCAAGCTCAGTTCGAACTACACCGACATGCTCAGCGACCCTGCGGCGAACAAGGAATGGTGCACGTTCCTGGAGGAGAAATACCGCAGCATCGTCAAGGATCCGGCGACGGTCGAGAAGCTGATCCCCAACGATCACCTGTACGCCGGTAAGCGCCCGCCGTTCGTTACCGGCTTCTACGAGGCGTTCAACAACCCGAAGGTCCATCTCGTCGATCTGCGCGAGACCCCGATGGTGCGGGTCACCGAGACGGGCATCGAGACCACCGACGGTGAAGAAGAGTTCGACATCATCGTGTGGGCCACCGGCTTCGACTTCGGCACGGGAGCGATGCTGCGCCTGGGCATCACCGGCCGCAATGGCTTGAGCCTGAACGACTTCTGGGCCGAGGGTCCGCTGACCTACCTGGGGGTGATGACCCACAACTTCCCGAACATGTTCTTCCCCGGTGGACCGCACGGCGGTGCGGGCAACAACCCCCGCTACAACGGCGACCAGTCCGAGTTCATCCACGGCATCTTCGAGTTCATGCGCAAGCACGACTACCGCACCGTCGAGGTCCCGGCCGAGGTCCAGAAGACCTGGGACGACATGGTCGAGGCGTACTCCTCCAAGCAGCCCTTCGGTGAGAAGAGCTTCTTCTTCGGGGCCAACATCCCCGGCAAGCCGAAGAAGTTCTTGAACAACCCGGGCGGGCGGTTGTTGATGCTCTCGATGATGGCCGAGGAGCGCGAACGCGAGTACGCGGGCTTCTTCGCCGAGGCACCGCAGCCGACGCGCCACGACTGATGCCGGCACCCCGCCGCGTCGTAACCGGCATCGGCGCCGATGGCCGGTCCCTCGTCGTCGAGGACGGCCCGACGCCCAACGTTTACACCATCGCCGCGATGCCCGGACTGGAGTTCGCCCGCGTCTGGTCGACCGACAGTGCCGGTGTGCCCACCCCTTCGGGCACCGATACCGAGGGCGATCTATACCCGCCGCCCAATGGCACCCGCGTGCACCGGATGCAGATCCCGAGCGGATTCGGCTTGGCCGCCGGCGACGCCGACGTCGACCCCGTCGCCCGGATCGCTATGCACCGAACCGACTCGACCGACTTCGGGGTGGTGCTCGAGGGCGAACTGACGCTGGTGCTCGAGGACGAGTCCGAGACTGTGCTCCGAGCGGGTGATCTGATCGTTCAGAACGGCACGGTGCACGGCTGGCGCAACCTCGGGCCTGAGCCGGTTGTGGTGGTGTTCGTGATGCTGGGTACCGACCCGGCCTAGACTCGCGCCTTGTGATCAGCCCCGAGGCCGTCGCCATTCACCAGAGTATGGCGCAGGCGCGCCGGCAGCGGGCCAGCGCCGAGCCCGTGCCGACCACCTTGGCCCAGCGCCGAGCCGGCGCGGAGCAACAGGGCGACCTGACCGCCGAGCCTGCCGACGTCGACTACGAACTGCTGCAGATCGGCGACCTGCCGGCGCAGTGGGTCATCCCCGCCGGCGCGGACGCGACCCGCGTGCTGATCTATTTTCACGCCGGTGGCTACGGCTACTGCTCGATGAACTCCCACCGCAAGCTGATCGGTCACATCGCCAAGGCCGCGAACTGCCGGGCGCTGAACGTTGACTACCGGTTGGCGCCGGAACATCCGCATCCCGCCCCGGTCAACGACGCCCTGACCGCCTACCGCTGGCTGCTGGCCCAGGGTTTCGCGGCGCCGAATATCGCCGCGGTCGGCGATTCAGCCGGCGGTGGGCTGGCGCTGGCGCTCATGATCAAGAGCCGCGACGACGCCCTGCCGGTGCCCGGGGCGGCCGCCTTGATGTCGCCCTGGGTCGACCTGGCCTTCACCGGCCCGAACGCGGCCCGTCTCGCCCAAAGCGATTTGATCCAGGACGAGGCCAGTAGCCGGGAGTGCGCCCGGCAGTTCCTGGCCGGGCAGGATCCGACCGACCCAATCGCCTCGCCCCTGTACGCGGACCTGCATGGCCTCTCCCCGCTCTATCTGCAGGTCGGCGATGCAGAGATCACCTACGACGACTCGATTCGGCTGGCCGCCAAGGCTCGGGCCGCGGGCGTCGAGGTGCGGCTCGATGTCTTCGAAGAGATGCAGCACGATTTTCAGATGTTCGCCGGGTCCATGCCCGAAGCCGACATGGCGATCAGCCGTATCGGTGAGTTCCTGCGGGGATTGAGCTAATACCGGCAAAACCCGCATCCACCCTTCACGATGAACGGAGTTCACCCATGTCGGTCAATGACGTCCGATTCGACGGTCAGGCCATCTTGGTCACCGGTGCCGGGCGCGGTCTGGGCCGGTCCCACGCGCGCCTGCTCGCCTCGCGCGGGGCGCAGGTCGTCGTCGCCGACAGCGGCGTCGAGGTCGACGGCAGTGGTGGGGATCCGACTGTCGCCCAGGCCGTCGTCGAGGAGATCCGGGCCGCCGGCGGGGTGGCCACGGCCTACACCGCCGACCTCGCCACCGAGGCGGGCTCGATCGGCGCGGTCGAGGCGACCCTCGCCGCCTACGGCCGGATCGACGCCGTCCTGCACAACGCGAGCACCGTGCCGCCGGGCGGGGCCGTCCCCGACCTGGCCACCGAGGACTTCGACCTGTGCCTGCGGGTGAACGTCTACGCCGGCTTCTGGCTGTCGCGCGCGGCCTGGCCACACATGGCCGAACGCGGGTACGGCCGCATCGTCTTCACCACGTCGGGCGCCAAGTACGGGATCGGTGGCGCCATCGCGTACGCCACCGCGAAGAGCGGCTACCTCGGCCTGGCGCGGACCCTCGCGGTCGCCGGTGCGCCCAGCGGAATCCACGTCAACGTGCTGTCGCCGTCGGCGCGCACCCGCATGCACGGAACGGCCGATGCGGCAACGCCCTACATGGCCTGGCTGTTCGAGACGATGACGCCCGAGAAGGTGTCGATCGGTGCCGCCTACTTGGTCAGTGATCAGTGCGAGCTGACCGGCGAGATCCTCTCCTTCGAAGGCGGGCACACCTCGCACGTCACCTTCGCCGAGAACGAGGGCTTCTTCGGCCCGGGCGAGACGATCGAAGAGGTACGCGATGCCGTGCCGGGCGTCCTGGCCGACACCCGTTACGTCTATCCGAAGACACTCAACGAGCGGATGCTCTGGTCGGCGGAGTTGTTCGGCGTGGACGAGAGCCTCAACGCCAAGGGCGCCTGGCAGTAAGGGGCGCCTCCT
The DNA here is from genome assembly GCA_963828015.1 of uncultured Actinomycetes bacterium. Classification (GTDB taxonomy): domain Bacteria; phylum Actinomycetota; class Actinomycetes; order Mycobacteriales; family Jatrophihabitantaceae; genus CAVPUA01. The sequence goes on along the minus strand of CAWHCD010000004.1, from coordinate 776,609 downwards.
TGGCGATCCAGGCCATCCCCGCGGACTGACCGCGCCCGGCGCCATCCCGCCAACACGACAGCAGGCCCCGAGCGACGGCTCAGGGCCTAACTGCGCCCACCCCCCGGTGGAGGCATCGGGCCGCCCCGGCCGTCTGTGCGGGGGAACGCGGACGGGTCGGGGCGGTCACTATGGTTCTACCCCGCCCGCGCGATGGGCTAAACGTGTTCGATGGACGGGATGCGGGCTGGGCGCATGACAGGGGGACTACTCACGCAACCCCGATCCCGCACCCCGCCGGAGCAAAACCGTAGGGCTCGGACCCGGCTCGCTGTCGACGTTCTTAGGCTTCGTTTATCACGTTCTCGTGAGCCGTGCTCATTTGCGGGCCAGTGATCATGGGACTGCCGTACCTGCGTGGCGAGCGCGGACTCCCTGGCGGCCGGCAGGCGGGCGGCGTGCGGCGGCAGCGATGCAGATGCGAAAGCCCCGCCGCTATTCCCCCGAATGCGGCGGGGCGATGCGCACAACTAAGCACGTGATGTCGGCGGGCCTACGTGACCGTTGCTCATCCCCCGAGGAGCCGATCTGGGCCGGTAGTCAGTGCCGACTCGGTGATAGAGGAGACGAACCCCCGTGCGTTCCCCGTGAACCAGGCCGTGCTCTGACTTCAACAATGATTGCACACAGTCACCGTTTCCGGCAACTATGGCGGCTCAGACGATAAAACGGTCACTTTCCGTGCAACTTGTGTAACGTTTTATTACGGGCCTTGATATGAAATCCGCGTTAGGTTTAGACTCATACCTGCGCCCCCAGTCGAACCCCCGACGACTGGGGGCGTTTAACTTCTCCTCCGAAGGAACGCATATGCGCATCCGACTTCGCAGCCGCGCCAGGAGCAGGACCAGGCGAGCCACCGAGCAGCCCGTCGCCGAGAAGTCAGCGCTCATCAGCCGATCCGTGCCACTGCGACTCGCGACCGGGCCCAGCAACGAAGCGCCGCTCAGAGACGGCTTCTACGACTACCGCGACCTGCTGGTCCGCGCAGCATAGATCGAGCGAGCCGGGGCGGCCGCGCCCTATCGGATCAGTACCAGTGCCGGCGCCCGGCCACCTCACGGCCACCCGCGCCGACCAGCGCGAGGATGACGCCGGCGATGGCCAGGATGATGCCGAGCGTCCAGAGGATCGGGACCGCGAAGACGAAGCCGAGGATAAGTAGCACCAGGCCGAGCACGATCATTTCGATCTCCCATCTCAGGCAGCGGGCCTTTGCCGCTGCGGTCGAGGGGCCTCGTACCCGCAGGGCTTCGAGTTCAAACCGTGTTATCTCGTGAATCGACGACCGACGTCCGAATCCATACCTCGATGGGCGAGGTTGTCGCGCGGCCCAAATGGGCATAGTCACGTCATGGCAACGTTCATCACCATTGGCTACGGCGACCAAGCCGGCTACGACGCCACGCGCGAAGAAGTCATGCAGGCCGCGCACGCTCACGACCAGCGCTTGCGGCAATGCGGCGCGGTCATGGGCATCGCCGGAGCGCCCGTGCAGGTGCGCAACTGCGACGACGACGGCGTCAGCACGGTCGCCGCACCCTTTCTCAAATCCGAGCTACCCGTGGCCGGCTTCGCGCTGATCGAAGCCGACAGCCTCAGCGCCGCCATCGAGCAGGTCAGTCACACGCCCTGCGCGGTTGGACACGGCGTCGTCGAGGTCTGGCCCCTGACGTGAGTTCGCGGACATACGCGGCTCCCCAAGTCTCACGAAGAAGGCGGTGAAGAATATGACCGTTCCCGAACCTGTTCCGGTGCCCGATGACCCCCGAGTACCCGATCCGAATGACCCGGCGCCGCCCGTACCGAACTGAGCGCAGCGGCCGGGCGCAGGGCTCGAGAAGCTGGGTTTCGACGCTCTTTGGATCGAGTGGACGACCCATGAGCAACCCTTGGGCCTGGTCGACGTTCGCGCCCCGGAGCAGGTCCATTTCGTCGGTGGTCTCGACTCCCTCGGCGAGGGTGGATAGGCCCAGATCCTTGCCGAGTTGTACGAGGGTACTGACGAGCGCCTTGGATTCGGGCGAGGTCGTGATGGCGTTGGTGAACATGCGGTCGATCTTCAAACAGTCGACCGGGAACTGGCGCAGATAGGCCACGGATGAGTACCCCGTGCCAAGGTCGTCGACCGCGATCCGCACGCCAAGCGGTTCTAGATCGGCTGATAGACCAAGCGACACTCGCCACGAGCCAGCGCTGAGCGAAGATCGAACTCATGATCGCTCCAGACGTCCGACTTCAGTCCGCCCTCCCCAGGGCCATCACTGTTCGCGCTGGCGTCAAAGTGCTACGTGGAGCGTTGTTCTAATCCACGTAGCAAGTCGCCGTTAACTTGAGGTTGGCTCCCTGTACCCCTTTCGCGGGTACACGAATTGACCCGTCTTTCGACGGATGCTTGACGCCTTCCTGGTCGCTGGTGGTTCTGCTCGCCACAGACGGCGACAGCCGAGCGGACCGGGATATCCCGTATTTCCTGGGCCATATATGGAGCCGCCTCGGAGAATCGAACTCCGGACAACCTCATTACGAGTGAGGTGCTCTACCGACTGAGCTAAGGCGGCCTGCGCCAAAGCGACGCGAGTCGAAAGTCTAGCCGTTGGGGCCGCGACGGCCGAATCAGGACAGCGGGGGCGCGGCCAGGTGGGTCGCGCACGAGTCGGCCAGCCCGCAGCTCGGCCCACCGGCGGTCGAGACGCCCAAGGCGTACAGCGGATGCTCGTACTTCAGGCAGCACATCAGCCGCCCGCACGCGCCGGAGATCCGCAGTGGGTTCAGGGGCAGATCCTGGTCCTTGGCCATCCGCACCGACACCGGTTCGAAGTCGACGAGGAACGTCGAGCAACACAGCTCGCGCCCGCACGAGCCGATGCCGCCGATGAGCCGGGCCTCGTCGCGCGCCGAGAGCTGGCGCAGCTCGACGCGGGCCCGCAACGTCGCCCCGAGATCACGAACAAGGGCGCGGAAGTCGACCCGGTGCGGAGCGCTGAAATAGATGATCGTCTTGTCGGACGTGATGTCGATGCCGCTCAGCTTCATCGGCAGCGCGTGCTCGCGGATCAGCCGCTTGGCCGCCACTCGCGCCACCGCGCGCTGCTTGCGCGAGGCGGCCGCGGCGTCGAGGTCGAGCGCTGCCCGCCAGACCGACGAGCACCGGCAGGCCGCCGACGTCCTCGCTGACCCACTGCGGGGCCCAGACCACCTCGGCCACCTCGGGCCCGTCGTCGGTCGGATAGAGCACGTGCTCGCCGATCGAGGGCGTCAGCTACGCCGGGGTCGGCGTAGTACAGCCGCCCATGACGCTGGAACGCGACCGCACAGACCATGCCCACGGTGCCGACCCTAAACCGGCAGGCGCAAACTCGCGGTCAGCGCCTGCACGGCCACCACCGGTTTGACGTTCTGCTCCAACGCCAGCCGGCAGGCCGAGCACGGCGTCCAGACGGCGCAGCGTGGCCGGCGCGTCGCAGTAGTGCGCGACCGAGCGCACGTCGTCCTCGAAGTCCGGATGGGCCAACGGCAGCGGCGATCGGGCGTGCACGAGCAGCACGTCGCGGTAGAAACGCGGCCAGGTCGACGAGCGCGCGGTCGAGCGCATCGCGCTTGGTTCGGGTCGCCCGCGACTTCTGTCGCTTCTCCAGGTCCTTCACGGCTCCGGCCATGCCCCGGATCGAGGTCGCGGTGCCCTTGCCGGTCGCACCGACCCCCATCGCGGTCTGCAGCGCCTGGGTCTCGTCACCGTCGAGATCGGCCGACAACGCCGCGGCCTCGCTCTCGGCCGCCTGGACGAGGTGATCAGCGGCGATCGACGCACGCCTGCAGCGAGGTCAGCGACGCCGGGATCGCCAGCACCGCCGCGCGCCGGGACCGGGCCTCACTGTCGCGGGCCAGCCGCCGAGCGCGGCCGACGTGTCCCTGAGCGGCCTGCGCGGCCCACTGGGCGGTTTCGGGGTCGACCCCATCGGCCCGCAGCACGCCGGCCACCGCGTCCGCCGACGGAATGCGCAGCGAGACGAGGCGGCAGCGCGAGCGGATCGTCACCGCGACGTCATCGGGATGGGTGGACGGCGCGCAGAGCAGGAAGACCGTGCGCGGCGGTGGTTCCTCGACCATCTTCAGCAACGCGTTGAACGCGCCCTCGGTGAGCCGATCGGCGTCCTCGATGACCACCACCTGCCACCGTCCGAGGGCCGGACGACGAGCCGCCAACGCAACGACCGCGCGCATCTCGACGACCGAGATCGACAACCCCTCGGGCACGATCAGCCGGACGTCGGGATGGCTGCCGGCCAGCGCGGTGTGGCAGCCCGAGCAGATCCCGCACCCCGGGTCGCCGCTGTCGGTGCATTGCAGCGCCGCGGCCAGAGCCCGAGCCGCCACCGAGCGCCCCGACCCGGCCGGCCCGGTGAACAGCCAGGCGTGGGTCATCGCCCCCGGAGGAGCGGGCCGGCCCTCGACGATGTCGCGCCCGGCAACCGCCGCTGCGCGGAGCAACGACGCAGTTTCGTCCTGCCCGACAAGGGAGTCCCAGACGGTCATGCCTCCCGCGCGCGTCGACGTTGAGAGTCGACCGGCCGCAGCGAATCTGCGCCGCCAGCTGGTCGGGCGATTGCCGGGCGTCGAGCACGAGGTAACGCTGCGGCGCCTGCTCGGCCAGCGACCGATAGGCCGCCCGCACGCGCTCGTGGAACTCGATCGACTCCAGCTCCAACCGATCGGCGGCCGAACGACCCCGGGCCCGGGCCAGACCCTCGGCGGCCGGCATGTCGAGCAACACGGTGAGATCGGCGGCGACGCCGGCCGTAGCCCACTGCGACAGGTCGGCGCACCTCGTCCATGGTCAGGTCGCGGCCGCCCCCCTGATAGGCGAGCGAGGAATCCACGAACCGGTCAGTGAGCACGACCTCGCCCCGGTCCGAGCGCAGGCTTGATCACCCGGCTGACGTGGTCGGCCCGATCGGCGGCGAACAGCAGCGCCTCGGCCCGCGGTGCGATGTCGGTGTCGGAGTGCAGCAACAGATTGCGGATCGCCTGGCCCAGGTCGGTGGCGCCCGGCTCGCGGGTGACCAGGACGTCGAGACCGTCCGCGCGCAGGGTGGCGGCCAGGAGATCGATCTGCGTCGACTTGCCCGAGCCCTCGCCGCCTTCGAACGCGATCAGCCGCCCGCCGGCAGCGCGCTCGCCCGCCGGCCCTATCCCCGGTCAGCGGCATCTTGACGTCGTCCCAGATCGGCACATGATGGCGCTCGTCGAGCGCGCGATAGGCCAGCAGTCCGAGCATCACGGCGACCAGGCCGAAGCCGATGAGCACGTAGCGGGTGCCGTCCACCGTGAAAGTCCACGAGCCGACCGTAACCTGGTTCTGGCCGACCTGCGCAACGACGAAGTTCACCGCGGCGATCGCCAAGATCAGCACGATCCGGATCAGCGACTGCAGCATCGCAAATACCCGGCCGCGGATTTCGTCGCCGATCTCGGTGCCCGAGCAGGGTCACGCCCGACAGGTAGGCCAGTCCGGCCCCGAACCCGACGCCGATCACGAAGATCATCGCCAGCACGATCTGCGGGCATCAGCCCGGCCACCGCGAGGCAGACCCCACCGAACACGATCGCCAATCCGAACAGCCGCCGCCGCGAGAGCTCGCGAGCGACACGCGGGCCGAGCGCGATACCGATGCCCAGTCCGATGAAGACGCAGCCGAACAACACGCCGTACGGCGCGTTGCCGCCGCCAAGGCTGCGCACGTAGGTGTGGCCCGACCCGATCACCGCGCCGCCGGCGGCGAAGGCACCGATCAGCCCGATGATCAGCCCGCCGACCAGCCGCGAGGAACGCACGAACAGCACGCCCTCGCGGATCATCGCCAGCACCCCGGGCTGACTCGTCGACGCTGCGCTCACGTCGCCGACCGCTGATCTCGGGGATGAAGAGCACGACCAGGGCACCGACCAGGAAGGTCGCCGCGTCGAAGTACAGCGCGAGGTTGACCGGATTGGCCCGGAAGAACGACAGGTGCCGGGCCAGCGCGGTGGTGATCATCGAGAGGACCGAGAACAGGGCCGCACCGAGCACGGGCGTGATGCCGTAGGTCGTGATCAGGCTGAGCTGGTTGGCGACTTTCGAGCTGATCGCGACGGACCAGGTTGGGTACGGCGGCGTCCTTGGCCGGCATCCAGAACAGGCTGATGCATTCGATCAGGAAGCTCGAGATGTAGAGCCAGGCCAGGGTGCGATCGGAGGAGACGACCAGGTGCGCGAGCGGGATGGTCAGGAACAGCCCGAAGCGGATGACGTCGGAGATGACCATCGTCCAGCGCCGGTCGAACCGATCGGCGAACGCGCCCGCCAGCGGCCCGAGCAGGACCGCGGGCAGCAGCCGCACCACCAGCACGCCACCCAGGGCGTAGCTCTGCGTCTGATAGCTGTTGCCACTGGTCAGGGACACCGCCAGGGCGGTCGTGGCCAGCAGACCGAGCCAATCCCCGAGGCTCGACAGCGCGGTCGAGTACCAGAGACGCCGGAACGGCACGACGCCGAGCACATTGCGGATGGCCTGCGCAGAGGACATGACGCCCGCGGCTTCACCGGCCGGGTTGGTCTCCGAGCCAGCACCGGAGGAGGTCTCGGCGCTGATACGCACCCCCTCGCTGAGTCCCTGCGACCGGCCGGAGCGGCTACTCACAGCCTATCCGCGCCCAGGGCCGCCTTCCAGATGCCGGCTAGTCGTGGCGCCGGGTCGCGATCAGCAGGTCCCGCAGCGTCTCGGCCAATCGTTCCCGCGCGGGCTCGGGCACATGGGCGAGCAGTTCGCGCTCGGAGTCGAGCAGCGCGCTGAACGCGGCGTCGACCCGTTTACGGCCCAGGGTGGTCAGCCGTACCCGCACCAGCCGGCCGTCGACGGAGTCGGGGCGGCGCTGGACCATCAGGCGATCGACGAGGCGATCCAGTCGGCTGGTCATGGTCCCGGACGTCACGTGGTTGGCGATACAGAGCTCGCCGGCCGTCATCTCGAACGGCTCCCCCGATCGACGCAGGGCCGCCAGCACGTCGAACTCGTGCGCCTGCAGGCCGTGCTCGACGAAGGCCGCGGACCGACGGTCATCCAGGATGTCGGCCAACCGGCTCAGCCGCGACAGGATCAGCAGCGGTTCGACGTCGAGGTCTGGACGTTCCCGTCGCCAGGCCGCGACCAGTTCATCGACCTCGTCCATACCGCCATGATCCCATAGTTCTCTTGACGTCGAGAGGTTTTGCGCCGGCGGTGGTGCGATGCGGTCGTACCCACGACCAGTACGCACCGCCGCCGCCCATCCCCAGGTCGGCCCGTTTTCCACATTGAGCCTCCGCCGTCGAGACGTCCGACTCGGCTACTCCCAACCTGGATTCATGCTGACCCAGCCCGCCGTTCGTTCGCTGGACACGGCCGTCACCGCGGTGACAACCATGGCCCGGCTGCAGCGGGCCGGTTGGACCCGCAGCGCGGTCCGCGCCCAGCTCGCCGCACACCGATGGCAGCGCCAAGGACGCGCAATCATCAGCCACAACGGGCCGCTGAGCCTGGATCAGACCCTCGACGTAGCGTTGATCAACTGCGGTCCGCGCAGCGTGCTCACCTCCTTCACCGCCATCACCTTGCTGGGAATGCAGGGTTGGCAGCGACCGGGCATCCACGTCCTGGTCCCCGGGGGAGCGCGCCTGTCCAGTGCGCTGGCCGGCGACGTCCACGTCCACTACGCGAGGTCCTGGAGCGCGGTGCAGGTGCGCAACCATCGACGCGTGCACAGCCTGCCCCAGGCACTACTGGTCGCCGCGGACAGCCTGACCCGCCCCCGCGCCGCCGTCGGACTGCTGGCCGCCGCCGTCCAACAACGCCGGATACGACCTCCCGATCTGCAGGCCGAGCTGGCTCGTTCGGATCACGTACGTCATCGCGGGCTGCTCATCAGCTGCATGCACGACATCGCCCAGGGCTCGGAGGCCCTCAGCGAGATCGACTTCATCCAGCTGTGCCGGGCGGCCCGGTTGCCACTTCCCCACCGACAAGCGATCCGCTTGCTTGGTGGCAGACGCCGCTACCTCGATGCCGAGTGGGTGCGGCGCGATGGGCGGACCGTTGTGGCCGAGGTCGACGGTGCGCTGCATCTGGCCGCTCCGCGCTGGTACGCCGATCAGCTGCGGCAGAACGAGGTCACCCTGAGCGGTTCACTGGTGCTGCGCTTCCCGAGCGTCGTGCTGCGTACCGAGCCGCAGGCCGTCATTGAACAGCTGCGCCGAGCTCTCCGCTAGGTGCGTGCCGTGGTGCGAGTTGGTCGGCGCGGCGACCAATTCGCACCACCGCGGGTCAGTCGGCCTGGGCGGCCGTGGCCTTCTTCGGCGCGGCCTTCTTGGCCGGGGCCTTCTTCGCCGCCGTCTTCTTGGCCGCGGCCTTCTTGGCCGGCGCCTTGCGGGCCGCCTTCTTCACGACCGGCCCCCGAGCCCGACGTTCGGCCAGCAACTCGATCGCCCGCTCGTCGGTGATCTCCTCGACCGAATCCCCGCGGCGCAGCGAGGCGTTGGTCTCCCCGTCGGTGACGTAGGGGCCGAACCGGCCGTCCTTGATCACCATCGGCTTGCCCGACACCGGGTCGGCCCCGAGCTCGCGCAGCGGCGGAGCAGCGGCGGTGCGACGCCCGCGCAGCTTGGGCTGGGCGAACAGCGCCTGCGATTCGTCCAAGGTCACCGTGAACAGTTGCTCTTCGGTTTCCAGCGACCGCGAGTCGGTTCCGCGCTTGACGTAGGGCCCGTAGCGGCCGTTCTGCGCGGTCACCTCTTCGCCGTCGAGCACGCCGAGCACGCGCGGCAGGGTGAGCAGTTGCTCGGCCTCGGCCAGGCTCACCGTGTCGATGGCCATCGACTTGAACAGCGAGGCCGACTTCTCACCGTCGCTGACGTACGGCCCGTACCGCCCGGTCTTGGCCGTGATCTCACGCCCGTCGGCGGTGCTGCCCAGAGTGCGGTCACCGGAGGGCGCGCTGACAGCAGTTCCTCGACCCGCTCCGGGGTGAGCTCGTCCGGGGCCAGGTCCTCGGGCAGTGAGGCCCGCTCCTCGCCGCGCTGCAGGTAAGGCCCGTACCGACCGACGCGCACGACGACGTCGGTGTCGTCGAGCGGGATCGAGTTGACCCCGCGCGCATCGATCTCCTCCAGCCGCGAGGCGATGAGTCGTTTCAGACCGCCCTGGGCCGAGATCCGCGCCGGGTCCTCGGACTTGTCATCCGAGCCGAAGTAGAAGCGGTCGAGCCAGGCCACGCGCGACTCGCTGCCCGACGCAATCGAGTCGAGGTCGTTCTCGACCGAGGCGGTGAAGCCGTAGTCGACCAGCCGCCCGAAGTAGGACTCGAGCAGCCCGACGACCGCGAACGCCGTCCAGGACGGGACCATTGCCGGGCCCTTTTTCCATACATATCCGCGATCCTGGATCGTCTGCATGATCGAGGCATACGTCGACGGCCGGCCGACGCCGAGCTCCTCCATCGCCTTGACCAGCGACGGCTCGGTGTAGCGCGCGGGCGGGTTGGTGCTGTGGCCCTCGGCCTCGAAACCGCGCGGGTCGAGGGCGTCGCCGCGCACCAACTGCGGCAGCCGCTTCTCCTCGTCGTCCTTCTCGCTGGTGTCATCGGTGTCTTCGACGTAGGCCCGAAGGAAGCCGGGGAAGGTGATCGTCCGCCCGCTCGTGGTGAACACGGCCGTCTCGTCGGCGGCCGAGACTGCCGACAGGCGCACCGAGACCGTGGTGCCGACCGCATCGGACATCTGCGAGGCCAGCGTGCGCTGCCACACCAGTTCGTAGAGGCGGAACTCATCCGAGGACAGCTGCGAAGCCACCTCGCCCGGCGTGCGGAACGAATCGCCGGCCGGACGAATGGCCTCGTGGGCCTCCTGCGCGTTCTTGACCTTGCGGGTGTAGATCCGCGGCTCGGCCGGCACGTAGGCGTCACCGTAGAGCTCCCGGGCCTGCGTGCGGGCCGCGGTGAGCGCCGTCTCGGACAGGTTGGTCGAGTCGGTACGCATATAGGTGATGAAGCCGTTCTCGTACAGCCGCTGCGCCACGCGCATCGCCGTCTGCGCCGACCACCGGAACTTGCGGCCGGCCTCCTGCTGCAGCGTTGACGTCATGAACGGCGGGTACGGACGACGGCGGTAGGGCTTTTCCTCGACGCCCTGAACGGTGAACTCGCGCCCGTCCAGGCGGGCGGCCAGGCCACGCGCGCCGGCCTCGTCCAGGTGCAGCACGGAGGCCGGAGCCAGCCCGGTCGCGGCGTCGAAGTCGCGCCCCGCGGCGATACGGACGTCATCGAGTGAGACCAGGCTGGCGGTGAAGGTCGCGGGATCGCCGGGCTTGGGTGCACTCGGCGCGAAGGTGCCCTCGACGTCCCAGTAGGTCGCGGTATGAAAGGCCATCCGCGCTCGTTCGCGCTCGACGATCATGCGAGTAGCCACCGACTGCACCCGGCCGGCCGACAACCGCGGCAGCACCTTCTTCCACAGCACCGGGCTGACTTCGTAGCCGTAGAGCCGGTCGAGGATGCGGCGGGTCTCCTGCGCGTCGACGAGGTGCTCATCGAGCTCGCGCGGGGAGGCGACCGCCGCGGCAATGGCGGCGGGGGTGATCTCGTGGAAGACCATCCGGCGCACCGGGACCTTCGGGGCGAGCAGGTCCACCAGGTGCCACGCGATGGCCTCGCCCTCGCGGTCCTCGTCTGTGGCCAGGTAGAGCTCGTCGGCGTCCTTCATCAGCGACTTGAGCCGGCTGACCTGCTGCTTGCGGTCGGCGCTGACGACGTAGAGGGGCTCGAAGTCGTGCTCGGTGTCGACGCCGAGCCGGGCCCACGCCTCACCCTTGTACTTGGCCGGGACGTCGGCGGCATTGCGCGGCAGGTCGCGGATGTGGCCCATCGAGGCTTCGACGACATAACCCGCGCCGAGGAAGCCGCCGATCATCTTCGCCTTGGTCGGCGACTCGACGATCACCAACTTGGTGCCGCCCTTCTTGCTGGCCACAGCTGCTCCTCTCCGGTCTAGATCTGATCGCTCATCTGTCCGAGCCATGCAGCGCGGACGGTACATGACCAGTGACGAACTGTTCGGGACCTGCGGTCGACGTCTCAGCCCGGCCAGTCCGGGCCGGCCCCGTCGGGGGGCTCGCCGAGCAGCTCGGCCAGGCGGCGCAATCGGCGGGCTGAGGTGATGCGCCAAGCCCGGGCCGCCCCGGTTGCCCAGCGACACCGCGGCCAGGCCCAACCGGGCCAGTTGCGCGCCCGCGGCCTGGTGCACCGGGTCGTCGGCGGTCACTAGTACATACCCGGCTTGATCCATGCGGCCCGAGGCGATCGTCCACAATCGCAGGCCGCCGGGCGTCAGCTCGAACCCGGGCGGCGGGCCCTCGTTCGCCCCTCGGGTCCAGCGCAGCGCCTGGGCGACCAGGGTCTCGTCGAACTCGGTCCGCACGGCGTAGCCGAACTCGGCGTCGCGCACACCTTGCTGGTCGGCGATCCCCCGCTCGGCGAAGGCGCCGGTCAGCGCCGCGGCCCGCCAGGGATCGGCCACCACGATCGACAGCCGGGCTGCCGGACCCGAACGGACCCAGTGACCACCGGCGAGCAGCACACCATCCAGGTCGGCGAGGCTGGGCTCAGCCACCGCCGCACCGAACAGGGAGAACTGCATTTCGCAGTTCTACCCTGCTCGGCCCAGATCTGGAGCTTTAGGCGTTGCTCGACGCGTCGAGCGGCTCGGCGGCGGCCACCGGGCCCATGTCGATCTTGCGACGCTTGGAGACGATAACGGCGCCGGCGACGATGGCGAACGCCACCAGGCCGATGACGATGCGCAACGGGATCGACGCGTTGTGCCCGACGGTCAACTTGACCACGGCCGGGGCGACCAGCACGGCGACCAGGTTCATCACCTTGATCAGCGGGTTGATCGACGGGCCGGCGGTGTCCTTGAACGGGTCACCGACCGTGTCACCGATGACGGTGGCCGCATGGGCGGCCGATACCCTTGCCTCCGTGCAACCCGTCCTCGACCATCTTCTTCGCGTTGTCCCAGGCCCCACCGGAGTTGGCCAGGAAGATCGCCATCAGCACGCCGGCCCCGATCGCTCCCGCCAGATAGCCGGCCAGCGGGCCGATGCCGAACAGGAAGCCGACCGAGATCGGCGCCAGAATCGCCAGCAATCCCGGGGTCGCCAGCTCACGCAACGAATCCCGAGTGCAGATGTCGACGACGCGCCCATAGTCGGGCTTCTCGGAGAAGTCCATGATGCCGGGCTTGGTCCGGAACTGCTCGCGGACTTCGTAGACGACTCGCCCGGCCGCGCGGCCGACGGCGCTGATGGCCAACCCGCTGAACAGGAAGACGACCGACGCCCCGATGATCACGCCGACCAGATTGTTGGGCTGGGACAGGTCCAGGCTGAAGGACTGCTCGGTCAGCCGGCTGACGTGACCGGGATTGCGGACCTGGGCCAGGGCGTCGCCGAAGGCCTTGTTGAACGAGCCGAACAGGGCCGTGGCCGCCAGCACCGCCGTCGCGATCGCGATGCCCTTGGTGATCGCCTTGGTCGTGTTGCCGACCGCGTCGAGGTCGGTGAGCACGCGTGCGCCGGCCTCATCGATGTCACCGCTCATCTCGGCGATGCCCTGCGCGTTGTCGCTGACCGGGCCGAAGGTGTCCATCGCGACGATGACGCCGGCGGTGGTCAGCAGGCCACAACCGGCCAGCGCGACCGCATAGAGGGCGACGAAGATGACGCCGCCGCCGAGCAGGTAGGCCCCGAACACGGCCATCGCGATCAGCAGCGCGGAGTAGACGCCTGATTCGAGCCCGAGCGACACCCCGGACAGGATGACGGTGGCCGGGCCGGTGAGCGAGGTGTCGGCGACGTCCTTGACCGGACGGCGGATCGTGTCGGTGAAGTAGCCGGTGAGCTGCTGGATGAGCACGGCCAGCACGATGCCGATCAGCACGGCGACGAACGCGATCACACGCGGATCACCGGTCGCGCCGGCCTCGTGCCCGCGCAGCTTGACGAAGCTGCTGGGGAGATAGGTGAAGGCGGCGATGAAGACGAGAACCAGCGAGACGCCCGCGGTGATGAAGAACCCACGGTTGATCGGGACCAACCCGGTGCGGTCGCCGGTGCGCAGCTTGGTCGTCAGGATGCCGACCACCGAGCTGATGATGCCGACGGCGCCGATCATGAGCGGGAGCACCAGCCCCTTGGCCCCGAACGAGGTCTGCCCCAGGATCAGCGCCGCGACCAGGGTGACGGCGTAGGACTCGAACAGGTCCGCCGCCATGCCGGCGCAGTCGCCGACGTTGTCGCCCACGTTGTCGGCGATCGTGGCCGCGTTGCGCGGGTCGTCCTCGGGAATCCCGGCCTCGACCTTGCCGACCAGGTCGGCACCGACATCGGCGGCCTTGGTGAAGATGCCGCCACCGACGCGCATGAACATGGCCAGCAAGGCGCCGCCGAAGCCGAAGCCCTCGAGCACGGTCGGTGCGTTGGAGTTGTAGGCCAGCAGGACGACGCTGGCCCCGAACAGTCCGAGGCCGACGGTGAGCATGCCGACGATGCCGCCGGTGCGGAAGGCGATGTGGAAGCCCCGCTCGCGGCCGCCGCCGCGGGCCGCCGCGGCGACCCGGACGTTGGCCTGGGTGGCCAGCGTCATGCCGATGTAGCCGACGGTGGCCGAGAAGAGGGCGCCGACGATGAAGAACAGGGCTCGGCCGAACTGCACGGAGAAGCCCCCGTGGTTGACCGGCAGGACCAGCAGCACCACGAAAACGATGACCACGAAGACCGAGAGGGTCTTGAACTGTCGATTCAAGAACGCCTGCGCGCCTTCCTGCACCGCTTTGGCGATTTCCTGCATTTTGGGCGTGCCCTGATCAGCGGCGAGCACCTCCTTGACCAGCACCGCCGCAAAGACGAGGGCGAGAAGGGCGATGATCGCTATGACGACGATGAAACCCCTGTCGCCATTGCTAATTCCGGGCGCTGCGAGCACGTGTTGCACAGCCATGTGCGAACTCCTGTGTCCTGCGAAGTCGGTCAGCGGATGTTTCCATCGGATTTCACTGCGTCGAGACTTGGCGGAGTGTATCTATACGGTCGCAGGCAGGCACGTGATCCCGATCACGTTTTGGTCAGGCGGCGAGAGCGGCCTCGACCGTCGGATGTATAGAGAAGACCGAGTCGAGGCCGGTGATGCGGAACAGCTTCAGCAGGCGCTCGTGATCGCAGACCAGCAGCAGCGTGCCACCCAACGCCACCGCGCGGTTCAAGGCGGCCACCAGGGTGCCGATGCCGGTCGAGTCGAGGAACGTAACCTCGGTGAGGTTGACGATGACGTCGGGTTCGGTCGCTTCCAGGAGTTCGGCCAGCCGTTCGCGCAGTGTCGGTGCCGAGTAGACGTCGACCTCGCCGGCCACGTCGAGCACAGTGCGTGCTCCGAGGGTTCGACTGTTCAGGGAGAGATCCACTGCTGGTCCTGTCTATGCGGAAGCGACTGACGTGAACGCCAGCCATGGCCTGGCCCGGGCAAATTCGCGGGATCATGGTCGTTCATGATCGCTCTTCGCATGGTGCCACAAAGGGCGCCCGGCGAACCGAAGTCGATCTCAGGGGGTCGTGACGTGCTGGGCCAGTCGGATCGCCTCGACCTGCTGACCCGGCTGCAACTCGGGATCGCTCCCGGCGATGAGCCCGTGACCCATGTGCGGACGCTGCCGGCCCAGGCCGGGCGACGGGTCGACTGGCCGGACTGGGTCGCGCCCGCATTGGTTGATCGACTTCGCACCCTCGGCGTGTCGGCCCCGTGGGAGCACCAGGCGGCCGCGGCCCAACTGGCCCATGACGGCACCTCGGTGATCGTCTCGACCGGTACCGGGTCGGGGAAGTCGCTGGCCTACCAGCTGCCGGCTCTGACCCAACTGCTGGCCGACGAACGGTCGCGGGTCCTGTATCTGTCACCGACCAAGGCCCTGGCTGGTGACCAGCTGAGCGCGCTGAACGCCTTCGGGCTGCCGTCCCTGCGAGCGGCCACCTACGACGGCGACACCGCGCTCGAGGAGCGCGACTGGGTGCGGGCGCACGCCAACTGGATCCTGACCAACCCGGACATGCTGCACCGCGGGATCCTGCCGCAGCACAGCCGCTGGGCCTCGTACTTCCGGCGGTTGCGCTTCGTGGTCGTGGACGAATGCCATACCTATCGCGGGGTTTTCGGGTCGCACGTGGCGTTGATATTGCGACGGCTGCGGCGAATCTGTGCCATGTACGGCTCGGCGCCGGTATTCGTGCTGGCCTCGGCGACGGTGGCCCGGCCGGCGGAATCGGCCAGCCGGCTGGTCGGCATCCCCGTGGCACCGATCACCGACGACGCGGCCCCGCGCGGCGCGCTCACGTTTGCCCTGTGGGAGCCGC
This sequence comes from uncultured Actinomycetes bacterium, assembly GCA_963828015.1. Classification (GTDB taxonomy): domain Bacteria; phylum Actinomycetota; class Actinomycetes; order Mycobacteriales; family Jatrophihabitantaceae; genus CAVPUA01. The sequence continues at coordinate 761,100 of CAWHCD010000004.1, read as the reverse complement.
CGCTGACCGCCCTGACCGGCGAGAATGGGGCGCCGGTCCGCCGCTCGGCCGGAGCCACCGCGGCGCAGCTGCTGGCCGATCTGGTCGTGGCGGGCGCGCGCACCCTCGCGTTCGTCCGCTCGCGGCGGGGGGCCGAACTGACCGCGCTCGGAGCCCAGCGAGCGTTGCAGGAGATCGGGGCGGACGCCCTCGCGCAGAGCGTGGCCGCCTATAGAGCCGGTTACCTGTCGGAGGAACGCCGCGCGTTGGAGGCGGCGCTGGAATCGGGCCAGCTGCTCGGGGTGGCCAGCACCAATGCCCTCGAGCTCGGCCTGGACATCTCCGGACTCGACGCGGTGCTGCTGGCCGGCTACCCGGGCACGCTGGCCTCGCTGTGGCAGCAGGCCGGCCGGGCCGGGCGGGCGGGTGAGTCGGCGCTGGTCATCTTCATCGCGCGCGATGATCCGTTGGACACCTACCTCGTCCACCATCCGGAGGCGATCTTCGGCCGGCCGATCGAGGCGAGCGTGTTCGATCCGGCCAACCCGTACGTGCTCGGTCCCCAGTTGTGTTGCGCAGCCGCCGAACTGCCGATCACGGCCAAGGAGTTCGACCTGTTCGGCGGGGACGCGCTGGTCCGGCCCGTGCTCGACCAGCTGGTCGGCGCCGGTCGGCTGCGGGCCCGGCCGGCCGGCTGGTTCTGGACCGACCCGACGCGACCAGGAGCCGACATTCGCGGCAGCGGCGGGCTGCCGATCAGCATCGTCGACCCGCACGGTGCCCTGTTGGGAACCGTCGATGCGGGCGCCGCGGCGGCCAGCGTGCACACCGGGGCGGTGTATCTGCACCAGGGGCGCTCCTATCTGGTCGACGACCTCGATCTGGAGGCGGCGGCGGCCATCGTGCATCCCGCCGAGCCGGATTGGACGACGTCGGCGCGCGAGATCACCGACATCGCGATCGTCGAGGTTCTCGACCTGCGAGCACCACGGACCGCTGACGGTGTGCTTCGGCACCGTCGATGTCACCAACCAGGTCGTCAGCTATCTGCGACGGCAGCTCACGAGCGGGGAGATCATCGACGAGACTCCCCTTGACCTGCCCGCCCGGCAGCTGCGGACCCGCGCGGTCTGGTACCAGCTCCCCCAGCAGGATCTCGACGCCATCGGGCTGGACGTGGCCGCGGTACCTGGAGCGGCGCATGCCGCCGAGCACGCCGCCATCGGGCTCTTGCCGCTCTTCGCGACGTGCGATCGGGCCGATATCGGGGGGGTCTCGACCGCGCTGCACCCCGACACCGGCGAGCCGACGGTGTTCGTCTACGACGGCCACCCCGGCGGCGCGGGCTTCGCCGAGCGGGGCCACTCCGCGCTGGTCGACTGGCTCGGCGCCACCCGCGAGGCGATCGCCGGCTGCGAGTGCCCGAGCGGCTGCCCCTCGTGCGTGCAATCGCCCAAGTGCGGGAACGGCAACGACCCGTTGGACAAGACCGGTGCGGTCACGTTGCTCGACCTCGTCCTTCGCCATGCTCGGCACGGGCCGGCACGGGCGCGAGTCGGCCGGCGCGGGCTGACGCGGTTACGGTCGACGTCCCGAACGGGCCGAGGCCGACCTGGGCGGCGACACGCACCACGACCTCGCCGTTGCGCCCAGATCCGTCAAGGGTCAACTCGCAGCCGGTGAGCGACGCGGAGTTCGCCGCGGCGATCGAGCGGGCCGCGGCGCACGGGTCGGGCCCGACCCCGATCTGCCCGGCCGCGGCCAGTGCGGCGAGATCGGCTGCGGTCTGGGCCTGGTGCCGGGCCGTCACCGCACCGGCTCGCATCGCGCCGGCCAGACCGACCAGCAATAGCAAGCTGCTGGCGGCGAGCACCCAGATGGCGGCCGACCCTTGCTCGCCGGTCATGGGCCCACACCCGCCGCCGCGGGCTCGGTCGCGGCCACCGCCCGCTCGACCACCGTGTAGCTACCGAGCCAGCCGTTGAGCGGCCGGATCACGGTCCTAACCGTGGCCGTGACCTCGTCGCCGGCGACCGACACCTCAACACTCGCGCCGGGCGGGGCGGTCTGCGTGGCCAGCCGATGGCCGGCGTCTGGATCGCCCCGAGCAGCGGCGCGGGCCATCAGTCCGGCGGCGTCCTGCGCCCGGACCCGGCCACCAGCGACCGAGACGGCGGCGAGCGCCACGGCCAGAATGAGCATCAGCACCGGCAGACTCGCGGCCAGCTCGGCGGTCGCCATGCCGGCGTCGCGGGGACGGTTCATGACACCGTCATCACAGGTTGACGTGCAGGGCCGATTGGACGATCGAGCTCAGCGCGTCCTGGACCGCACTGCTCTGCACGACCCGATACAGCACGACCGCGAAGGCAACCGCGGCGATCGTGCCGACGGCGTACTCGGCGGTCGTCATGCCCGCTTCAGCGCGGGCGCAAATGACCTTGATCCGTAAGGCAATTCTCGCGAAAAGGCTCATGCATAGAGTGAAGTCGACGTCGACCGTGCGAGCCACCGCTTCGATCCGCGATGTGGACAACCCGGCGTCGTGCGGGTTGACAAACCCAACGCGGATTGACGATGTGTGGGATTCTTGCGAAGTGAAGCCAGCTCAGAACCTGACGCTCAGGCAGAAGGCCATCGCTAACGTGCCGATGCCGCTCGTCCTGACGGTGCTGCTCACGCTCGGCGTCTCAGCTACGGGCGGCCCAAGCTGGCCCAAGAGCTTGTTGGTCGCCGTTCCGATCTTCGTCGTCATGTACGGCATCAGCTGGTACAGCTACCTGACTCGACAGAAGCGTCTAGCCGCTCCGGATCAAGACGACACGCGGTAGCTCCCTAGACGTCGTCACCGCTGTAGTCGCTGACCGGCCCCTCTTGCGGGTCGGCTCGTTTCCGGGTTGCTGGTGTGTCCTCACGCACCTTCGCAGCGTCGTCCGGGCTGATGTGCAAGATCGACCGGAGGAACTCCACGGGATCGACTTCGGGATCTACCATGTCCGCGATTCTACGCTCGCGGCAGGTGCGTATATCACAAGTCTGTAGTTCATGCTCGGGGAGCTTGTGCACACGGGTGTGGAAAACTCTGGAACGGGCCTTAACACGGCGGCCGTGTTATCGTGAAGCCATGACTGCACAGGCCGTTCAAGATGCCGTGACGCTGTTGCGTTCGCGATTGTTGGATGCACGCACGGAAATTACCGCGCTCAGCAAAGAGGTAAGCGAGATCGAATCTGCCCTCACAAGTCTCGGGTACGGCATGCAATCCGCAGTTCCAAGCCGCTCTGCGGAGCAGAACCGGCCGGACGTGGATACCACGGGCGCCAGCATCGCCGCCGCCGTGAAGCAGGTGATTGATAGCGAGCGTGGTCCGTGGACCCCGACGCTTGTTCGCGATCGCCTGGCTGGAACGCCGATACAAGGCGATCGAACAAGCGAGAAGCTGCTCGTAGTCATCCGCACCGCGCTCTACAACCTGCGCAAGCGAGGAGACGCGGTAGCCGAAGGTTCAAGCCACACCATCTCAGCGAAGTGGCTTACGGACGCCGAAGCCCCGGTTGCAGCCGGGGCCTCGGTAAGAGAGGAGTCGGCAAAGAACTCCTCATTACAGGAAGGAGAGTCCGGTGGCACATCGGACCTCCAAGGGGATCGTGATCACCATTCGGATCACTCCGAAGGAGATCACGGTCTCGGTAGAGGAGCCCCCTTAGTTAGGGCCCTCTAACGCCCGTCAGTCCGTCACGTTCACGCGTGGCGGGCTGACGGCCCGTAAACAAGCGGGGCGGCGGTTGGCCCGGGTGAGCTCTGGAAACCTGACCCGAGGGGTTCGAATCCCCTGCCGTCCACCGATCCATGAAGTTGTAGTGCTATTAAAACTGTAGCAAACCTGCTTGCATTCCGGCACCGATACCACGATCGCTATTCGGAAGCTATTGGCTTGTACGGAAGCCGCCGCCCATCAACGTTGCCGATGATGCGGCGCATACGGGCTGAGTCCGTCTCGCGGCAGTGGCTATACATGAAGCTGAACTGGGTCAGGTAGCGGTCCAGGTGCTCCACCGATACGGCGTGGTGGGTGCCGTCCAGTGAGCGCTTCAGTTGGCTGAAGAAGCCTTCCACGAGGTTCGTGGAGACGTTGCCGTTGGTGTATTGGCCTGCGTCATGGTCGACCCATTCGTGGGCGGCGACGTGGTGGGCGATCTTCTTGTACGCGCCGCCACCGTCCGTGTGGAGGTGGGTCCGCTTGAGATCCATGACCTGCTCAATCGCTGGCATGAGGGTCTGGGCCGTCACGTCCGGCACCGCTACGGCGTGGGCTTGGCGGGTTTCGTAGTGGACCAGTGCGGCGACCGGCTGCTTGTCCGACACGCGCTGCCCAGCGCCGTTGCGGGCGCGAGGCTTGCGGGCAGCTTCGCGCGGGTCGTTCGCGTGGCGGTTCTTCGGGTTACCACCGATCCACGTTTCATCGACCTGGACCGCGCCACCGAGAAGGCCGGCAACTAGACGTGGACAACCCGACGGTTGTGGACGGGGCCTTGACGGGCTTCACAGCAGGCCGCCGCTGACGAGTCCGGTGGCGATCCCGACGACCACTGGGGCAATGCCCAGGCAGACGAACGCGGGCAGGAAACAGAGCCCCAGCGGAGCCATGACCCAGGTCCCGGCTCGGGTGGCTCGCTCGGTGGCCCGGCCGAGTGCCTGCGCCCGGAGCTCCAGGGCCAACGCCGACCACCCGGCGGCCAGCCGGATCCCACTGTGCGCACTGCGCACCGCCACCACCGCAACCGGGCGCAGATCCGGATCGGCCTCGATCGCGGCCCAGGCATCGCTCGGCGTCGCGCCGAGTCGCAGCAGCCCGCTGACCTGCTCCAGCTGCCGGCGCAGGACCGGCCCGGCCGCCGCACTGGCCGCTGACAGGGCCCTTTCGACCGGCGCACCGGTGCGCAGCACAGTCGCCACCAGGTCGAGGACCAACGGAACTCGGGCCAGTTCGCCCGCGTCACGGCCGACCCGGGCCGCGATCCGGGGCCACAGCTCCCAGGTAACTGCGGCGCCGAGCACAGCCGTGACCAGACCGGCGAGCCCACCCAACAGGCCGAGCGCGATCGCGGCCACAGCGCCCGCCGCCACCACCCGGATGAGCTGCGGCGGCAAGCCCGGCCGACTCCGCACGCGCGCCGCTCGCCGGCCGGGAGCCGGTAGGGCCGCCAGTAGCGCCGCCGCCACCAGCCAGTACGGGGTCATCACGGTCGGGCCCGACGCACGATCGTGCTCGACCAGAGCACGCCCAGACCGTCCAGGAGCCCGCCGAGCACCAACAGGATGCGACCGGAGGGTGTGTCGAGCAGGACAGAAAGCGGATGGGCGCCGATCGCCGCGCCCAAAGCGAGACCCAAGAGCGGCAGCAGCGCCAGCAGGCCGGCCGAGGCCTGCGCCGCCGCTACGGCCGCCGCCACCGCCCGATGCAGCGCCCGTGTTCCGTCGAGGTCGGCGCGGACCCGTTCGAGCACCTCGGCCAGCGGGGCGCCGGATTCGGCCGCGAGCTGCCACGCCGCCGCCAGCGGAGCCGTCTGGGCGCTGCCACCTCTTACGTCTCCGAGCGCGCGCAGCTCGGCGGCGTGCTCAGGGACCGCCGCTGCTGCTGACGCGAGCGCGCCCGGCTGCGTACTGCCGGCGGCCAGCTCACCACACAGCACGGTCAAAGCCAGGTGCAGGCTGTCCCGCGCCCGACTGGCGGCCCGGTCGCGGGCCACCGCCGCCAAGACGTGAACGAGCACCGCCGCCGGGACCACCGCGGCCAGCGCCACCGCGAGACCGGCGGACCGGCCATGCGCGAGCCCCACGCCGCCGCCGAGACCAACACAGCCGGCCACGGCGAGGACCCAACCGGGCGGGCGGATCAGCCGCAGCCGACTCGGCGCGGGGCCAGGTTGGCCCAGCAAGCGGCCCGCGGCGCTCAAGGCAACAAGTCGGCCGGCACGGGGCGAGGTCGGCCAACACGCCGCCGCCCCGGCCAGCAACGCCCAGGCCAGCGTCATGCCCATCCGTCCGGGCAGCGGACGCCCCGCGATTCGATCAGCGCCCGCAGCGACGGGGCGGCCTCGCGTGGGCCGGACGCGTCCCACGCCGTGCGGGTGACCATGGCCTCGCCCCGCTGCTCGAGCACGCCGATCTCGGCCAGCACCCGCCGCCCGGCCCGCGCCCGCCGAAGCTGGATGACGATCTGAACCGCGCTCACCACCTGCGCACTCATAGCGGCGCGATCCAGTCCGGCCAGCGCGCCGAGAGCCAGGAAGCGGGCCGGTACGTCGGCAACGGAGTTGGCGTGCAGGGTGCCGGCCCCGCCGGCGTGACCGGTATTGAGCGCAGCCAGTAGCTCCGCGACCTCGGCGCCGCGGAACTCGCCGACGACGATCCGATCCGGGCGCATGCGCAAGGCCTGCCGCACCAGGTCGCGCGCCTCGATCGCGCCGGCCCCCTCGACGTTCGCCGACCGGGCGAGCAGCCGCACGACGTGCGGATGAGAGGTGACGATCTCGGCCGCGTCCTCGACCAGCAGCAACCGTTCCCCCGCCGCGACGCAACCGAGCAACGCCCCGAGCAGGGTCGTCTTGCCGGTGCCGGTGCCCCCGCAGATCACGAAGGCCAACTGCGCGCCGACGATCGCCCGGAGCAGATCGGCGATCCCGGTCGGCATCGAGGCCGCGCTCACCAGATCGGCCAGTTCGTACCGCGCCCGGGCCAGTACGCGCAAGGAGATGGTCGGATGGGTGACCACCGGCGGCAAGGCCGCGTGCAGGCGCGTGCCATCCACGAGTGCGGCGTCGACGAACGGCGTCGAGTCGTCCAGACGGCGGCCCACCGACGCGGCCAGCCGCACGGCCAGCCGGCGTACCGCGGAGTCGTCGTCGAACGCGACCGGCGCCCGTTCCAGGCCCGCCCCTCGATCGATCCAGACGTCGCGGGCGGAGTTGACCAGCACGTCGGTGATCCCCGGAAGGGCCAGCAACGCCTCGAGCGGACCGGCGCCGAGCAACTCGGCACCGACCTCACGCTGCAGCGACGCCAGCACCGCGTCATCGGTCAGCAGGTCCGACTCGCTACGCACCGCCGCCTCGAAGTCGGTGGACGTGCTCGCCAGCCGGCGCCGGACCCGGTCGACCAGCTCCGGCGCGCTCATCGTGCCTCGACCGCGTCCAGCACACCGCTGGCGGCCAATCGCATCCGGCGCGGTGCATTCTCCAGCCCCACGGCCCGCCGGCCGAGCCCCGGCAGTCGGCCCAGAAGCCGGGCCCCGACCAGGTCGGGCACCGCCCGCGCGCTGGCCCGGCTACCGCGCACGAGCAGCCCGAGCGGAACCGGCAGCTCAGAGGCGACGCAGCGGGCCGCCGTGACGCCCGGAACGTCGGCGGTCACCAGCAAGACGATCAGATCGCACCGCGAAACGGCCGCGGACCGTTCACGACTGGGCCAGCGCGCCAAGTCGATCACCACGGGCGCGAGCGGGGCGGCCACCTCGATGACCTGCTCGACGGACTCGACCGGAGGTGCGGTGAGTGAGTCGGCCGCCAGTACCGACACAGCGCCCCAGCTCGGCAGACCGTCCAGCAGCAGCGCCGGATCGAGGTGCCCGCCGGCCAGCCGCAAACCCGACCAGCGCGCCCCGGGAACGGATTCGACGCCCAGCAGCACGTCGATACCGCCGCTGCAGGGATCGAGATCAAGCAGCAGGCAGCGACCGAACGTGGCCGCCGCTCGAGCCGCCAGCGTCGCAGCGAAGCGGCTGGCCCCGACCCCTCCGCGGCCCCCGACGACGCCCAGCACAGTCACGCCCGCCAGCCAACCCGCCCGCCAGCACGGGCCGCGGACAAAGCTGAGAGATGTGGACGGTCACGCCGCTGTGGACGATCGACTTGACGGCCGCCGCCCGTATCCTCGCTAGATGCCGCGAACCGCAGCGTTCTTCGATCTCGACAAGACGATCATCGCCAAGTCGAGCACGCTTGCATTCGGCAAGCCCTTCTTCCAGAGCGGCCTGATCAATCGCCGCACCGTGCTGCGCAGCGCCTACGCCCAGTTCGTGTTCTCCCTGGCCGGCGCCGATGAAGACCAGATGGACCGCATGCGGCAGTTCATCACCGCGATGTGCGCCGGCTGGGATGTCGCCCAGATTCGCGAGATCGTCAGCGAAACGCTGCACGACATCATCGACCCGATCGTCTATGACGAAGCCGTGTCGCTGATCGCCGAGCACAAGGCGGCCGGGCGTGACGTCGTGATCGTCTCGACGTCCGGTGAGGAGGTGGTCGCGCCGATCGGCGAAATGGTGGGTGCCGACAAGGTCATCGCCTCCCAGATGGTCGTCGAGGACGGTAAGTACACCGGCGAGATCGCGGTTTACCGCTTCGGACCGGGCAAGGCCGAAGCCATCCAGGAGCTGGCCACCGAACGCGGCTACGACCTGGCCCAGTGCTACGCCTACTCCGACTCGGTTACCGACGTACCAATGCTGGAGATGGTCGGGAACCCGAGCGCGGTGAACCCCGACCGAGCGCTGCGCAAGATCGCGATCGAACGGACCTGGCCGGTGCTGACGTTCAGCAACGCCGTTCCGCTGCGCGCCCGGCTGGCCGGCCTGCGCCCGCCCCGGGCGGCCACCAAGATCGGCGTCGCCGGCGTTGGCGTCGCGACGGCCGCCGGAGTGGCCTGGTACGCCCATCGGCGGATCACGCGCGGATAGAAATACAACGCCCCCGCTACTTGCGCGAGCGCCCGGACAGGGCTGAAATGGACCTCGGACGGGGAACGTCCTGGCGGTCCAGCCCCCAACGGTCCCCACCGCACAGCACCGACGGGCACCCACGCGGCGATCCCACCTCGCAGCAGGTGTGTCAGCGCGGACTGAGTTCGCCTCGGCCCGCGCATGACATGGAAACAGCACGCTTGATACCCGGCGCACTGTGCCAGCGGCGTCGCGTTCCGCGCGGCGCCGCTTCCATGGGTAGACCCGTCCGGACCTAGACCCGTTCCAGCGCCGCCGTGATCGCGGTCGCCTCCACCGTCGCGGCGACGACAGCCGCGGCCTGATGACGGATCCAGCGCGCGATCCCGGCCGGTTCGCCGGTCGAGTAGGCCGCCAACGCTTCGCCGTATTCGACGCGGAGCTCGCGGTGTCCCACCTCGATGACCGCCAACGACTTGGGATCCAGCCCTCGGTCGACCAACGTCAGCCGTACCGCCGTACGAGCCACGATGCCCGATACCGGAGCAAACGCGTCCAGCGACAGAATCTCGCCGTGCACGATCGCGGCCACCACCACCGCCGGGGCCGACGTCGAGGCGAGCACCTCGGCCAGCGTGTCCAGCCGGCCGGCCGCCGCCGGGGCCGGGCGACCCAACGCGGACGGGTCCTCGACCAGATCCGCCGCGGCGAGGGCATGCAGGCGGGCCAGCGCCTGCCTGGGCGCATGGGACCACGTGTCGACCAGCATCCCGATGGCCGACTGGGCCCGCAACGCCCCCTGCACGATCGGATCCGCGATCACCGCGCCCGAGCGGACGTCCTCCAAGGCCACCTCGGCACCCGAGAGCCAGGCCGAGGCCCACGCCCCACGGACCGATGACTCGGCCGAGACATCGCCCGAACGGCGGCGCAAAGCCCGGTCGCTGAGCATCGCGTCGACGGCGGTACGGGCCTCGGCCACCGCGGCATCGACACCGTCGAGGCCCAGCAGTGGGGTCAGCGGATCGGGCACAGTCACCGACGCTACCCAAGTTGACGCGGCCAGATGACCGGACCAAGCTGACTGGCACTGTCCCCCGAGGCGTTACGGAGTCACGGCCACGATGAGTGAGACCCTGTCGAACCTCTCTCGCGAGGACCGGCACTTCGATCCTCCGCTCGATTTCGCCGCCGGCGCGAACGTCACCGCTGACATCTACGAGCAAGCCGGCACTGATCGACTCGCGTTCTGGGCCACCCAGGCCGAACGGCTGCAGTGGGAACGGCGCTGGGACACGGTGCTGGACTGGCAGCCGCCGTACGCGAAGTGGTTCGTCGGGGGCACCCTGAACGCGAGCGTCAACTGCGTCGACCGACACGTCGCGGCCGGCCTCGGTGACCGCGTCGCCATCGCCTTCGAGGGCGAGCCCGGAGATACCCGATCGATCACCTACGGCGAACTGCAGGTCGAGGTCGCTCGAGCGGCGAATGCGCTGCTGGAGCTGGGATTAGTCACCGGAGACCGGGTCGCGATCTATCTGCCGATGATCCCCGAGGCCGTGATCGCGATGCTCGCGTGCGCCCGCATCGGCGCCGTCCATTCGGTGATCTTCGGCGGCTTCTCCGCGCACGCCATCTTCGATCGGGTGGTCGATGCCCAGGCCCGGCTGGTGATCACCGCCGACGGCGGCTGGCGCCGGGGGGCCGTATCGGCCCTGAAGCCGGCCGTGGACGAAGCGCTGGCCAAGGGGGCGACCGAGGTCGAACACGTGCTGGTCGTGCGGCGCGGCGGCAACGAGGTCGACTGGACGCCCGACCGCGACGTCTGGTGGCACGAGATCCTCGAGCGCCAACCCGACACCCACGATGCCCCGGCCCTGGACGCCGAGCACCCGCTGTTCATCCTCTACACCTCGGGGACAACCGGGAAACCAAAGGGGATTCTGCACACCACCGGGGGTTACCTCACCCAGGCCAGCTACACCCACTGGGCCGTGTTCGACCTCAAACCCGAACGCGACGTGTACTGGTGCACGGCCGACATCGGCTGGGTCACCGGGCACAGCTACATCGTCTACGGACCGCTGTCCAACGGCGCCACCGTGGTGATCTACGAAGGCACGCCGGACACTCCCGATCGCGGGCGTTTCTGGGAGATCGTGGCCAAGTACCGGGTGACGATCCTCTACACCGCGCCGACGGCGATCCGCACGTTCATGAAGTGGGGCGAGCAGATTCCGGCCCAGCACGATCTGAGCTCGCTGCGCCTGCTCGGTTCGGTCGGCGAGCCGATCAACCCCGAGGCCTGGATCTGGTACCGCCGGGTGATCGGGGCCGATCGCACCCCGATCGTCGACACCTGGTGGCAGACCGAGACCGGGGCGATCATGATCAGCCCGCTGCCGGGCGTGACGTCGACCAAGCCGGGCTCGGCGACCCGCCCCCTCCCGGGCATCGGCGCCGAGGTGGTCGACGACGCCGGCCGGCCCGTGGCGAACGGCTCCGGCGGTCTGCTGGTGCTCACCGAACCCTGGCCGTCGATGCTGCGCGGGATCTGGGGCGACGACGAGCGGTACCGCCAGACCTACTGGTCGCGCTTCGCCGAGGAGGGTTACTACTTCGCCGGCGACGGCGCGAAGAAGGACGACGACGGCGACCTGTGGCTGCTCGGCCGCGTCGATGACGTCATGCTCGTGTCCGGGCACAACATCTCCACGACCGAGGTCGAGTCCGCGCTGGTCTCACACCCGTTCGTGGCCGAGGCGGCCGTGGTCGGCGCGACCGACCCGACCACGGGGCAGGCCATCGTCGCGTTCGTCATTCTGCGCGGCGCCGCCAGCGACGGCAGCGAACTCGCCACCGAACTGCGCAACCACGTCGCCCACGAGATCGGGCCGATCGCCAAGCCCCGCCAGATCATGGTCGTGCCCGAGCTGCCCAAGACCCGCAGCGGCAAGATCATGCGGCGGCTGCTCAAGGACATTGCCGAGAATCGGCCCGTAGGTGATGTCACAACGCTGGCCGACTCGAGCGTCATGGACCTGATCCAGCAGGGCCTGCCGGGCGCCGCTACGGACTGAGGTCGACCGAGAGTGTCCAAACAACCGGTGCGGCTGCGAAGATAACGGACAGACCGTCGCCGGGGGCGATGCGTAGAGCCAGAAGGAGCGCCTGTGTCCGTGCCGAAGCACGCCACTTCCGAGCCGTCCATCGGTGAACTGGTCAAGGACATCTCGACCCACCTGTCCACCGTGGTCCATGGCGAGATCGAGCTGGCCAAGCTCGAGATCAAGACCAGCGCGCGCCTGGGCGTAGTAGGCATCTCGATGTTCGTCGTGGCGGCGGTCCTCGTTCTGTACTCGTTGACCTTCGGCTTGATCGCGCTGGCCCAAGGGCTGATCACGGCGGGCATCTGGACCTGGGCGGCCTACCTGATCGTCTTCGCCCTCCTGCTGGTGGTGGCCGCCATCATCGCCTTCTTCGGCTACCGGCAGGTGCAGCGAGTGCGGGCCCCCGAACGCACGATCGAGACGACCAAGAGCACCATCGACGCCGTCAAGTCCGCGGCGGCCCACCCCGAGCTCTCGAGTCCCCCTGCGAACGGCTAGCGCGTGACGGACGTACCGTCGGTCGAGTCCACGGTCCTCGTTGAGGGCCCGTGGACGCATCGCATGGTGCGCGCGAACGGCATCGCCCTGCACATCGCCGAGCTGGGCGCCGGTCCGCTCGTGCTGTTCCTGCACGGCTTCCCCCAGTTCTGGTGGGCTTGGCGCCAGCAGCTGGTCGACCTGGCCGACGCCGGGTTCCACGCCGTGGCCGTCGATCTGCGTGGGTTCGGCGCCAGCGACAAGCCGCCGCGGGGCTACGACGCGACGTCCCTGGCCGCCGACATCGCCGCCCTCGTCGCGGCCCTCGGTGAGCGGGACGCGATCCTGGTCGGCAACGACCTGGGCGGTCTGCTCGGCTGGACTATCGCCGCCCAGCATCCTAGGGTCGTGCGCCGCCTCGCTGTGCTCGGTGCGGCTCATCCGCTGCGCCTGCGTCAGGCCGTGGCCACCGAGCCCCGGGGGCAGGCACATGCGTCGGCGTACGCCTTGCGAACCTTCCAGACGCCGCGGCGGCCGGAGGCGCTGCTGATGAAGGATTCCTCCTATATAACGGGGCTTTTCCAGTCCTGGACCGGGGCCCACTGGCGCAGCACTCCGGGCTACGCGACCGACGTCGAGACTTACGCCCAGGCTCTGCGCATTCCGGCGGTCGCCAACACGGCCCTGGAACCGTTCCGGTGGCTGGTGCGCTCGCAGCTGCGCCCGGACGGCCACCGCTACGTAGCCAGCCTGCGGGCGCCGATCACCGTACCGGTGCTGCAGCTGCACGGCGATCTGGACACCTGCATCCTGCCCGGCACCGCGCAGGGATCCGGACGCTACGTGTCGGCCGAGTACGAATGGCGCCTGCTCGAGGGTGTCGGGCACTTCCCCCACAACGAGGCCCCGAACGAAGTCAGCGGCGAGCTGATCCGGTGGGCCAAGGCCGGCTGACCGGACTCAGCTGCAGCCCTGCGTGCCGACCGAGGCGGTCAAGGTCGCCCCCTTGGTGGCGTCGGGAGTGATCTCGGCATTGCTGAGGGCGAAGCCGGTTTGGGGGTCGTCCAGCGCGGTGGCGAAGACCATGCCGAGAACCTGCCCGGCGGGGGTGATCAACGGACCGCCGGAGTTGCCGCTGCGCACCACCGACCGCACCGAATAGACCTGGCGGGTGATGTTGCCCTTGCCGTAGATGTCCTGGCCGGAGATTTCGCCGAGAGCGCGCACCCGCGCGGCTTGCACGTTGAAGTCCTGGTCCTCCGGATAGCCGAGCACCACCGCGTTGTCGTTCGTCTGCGCGGGAGTGGGCGCGAAGGTCAGCGGCGCCGCCGTCAGCGAAGGCACATAGAGAACCGCGACGTCTCGCTGCGGGTCGTAGAGCACCACGCGCGCGGTCAGCGACTTGCTACCGACCTCGATCGACGATGTATCGGTACCGGCGACCACATGCGCGTTGGTCAGCACGTGGTGCGGCGCGTAGACGAAGCCCGAGCCCTCGATGCCCCGATCGCAGGACGGCGCCTCACTGTGGATCTTCACCACCGACTTCTGATCGGCGACGACGCCGGCCGAGGTGGCCAGCGCCGGATCGGGTGGACTGACCGTGACGATGTGGGTCGGCTGCAGCGCGCCGAAGACCTGCGGAAACCCGCTGCGGTCGATGAAGCGTTGCAGGCTGCCGTACAGGTCGCTCACCGGCGTCGGCATCACGTTGTTCACCGCGGCGACGACCGAGGAACGCCGGACCGCGGCATTGAGCGACTGGTAGGGCGAGGACGCCAGTGGGACGGCCACCATCCAGGCGACCAGCAACACCGAAAGCACGCCGAGCACCGCGCCGACACCCGAGTCAAGCGCCCGGGCCGGTTTCCAGTGCAGGCGCTGGCGAAGGAAGCTGGCCAGCCAGACCGCGAAGATCTGCCCCAGCAGGGCGATCACCAGCACGCAGACGATGGCCACCGGCACCTGGGCCTGGCCGCCCGCGAGGCGCTCGCCCAAGGGACGGGCCAGTTGGGCACCGAGCACCGCGCCGCCGAAGAAACCGGCGAGGGAGAACAGTCCGACGACGGCGCCGTTGCGGTAGCCACCGACCGCGTAGGCCAGCGCCGCCACCACGATGACCAGATCGACCCAGTTCACCGGGCCGGCCTCAGTTGGGCAGCACGACGAGCGTGCCTGTCTGTCCCTGAGCGATGTGGATCGTGCAGACGAACTGGTAGGTCCCCGGCGCCGGAGCGGTGAACGTCGCCGAGGTCGTCTGCCCACTCGAGGCCAGCGGGACGAAGTCGGCCGGGAAGCCGGTGATTGAGAGGTTGTGCGGTGCGCCCTTCCCCACGTTGATCAGGGTGATCTTCACCTGACCGGGGTGCACGGTGATCGTGTCGGGAGTGAAGCGGTAGAGGTCATCGGCGGTCACCGTGACCTGCTGGACGCCATTGGTGGCCGCCGCGGTCGAGGATCCGCTCTGCGGCCGGCGGTTCACACTGGCGGCATGGTTGGAGCAGCCGGCCAGTAGTCCGACCACGCACGCCGTCACCCCGGCCAGCACGAGGCGACGCGTCATCACGGCTCGACGGTACCGGCGGGAAGCATGGAGGCCGGCAACTCTCGTTGCTGGTTCTCATCCCAGGGCCGGGCCCACCCGCCGACCCGCAGCAGAAAGCTGAGCACGCCGGCGGTGAAGCCCCAGATGAACAGCCCCTGCGCTTCGAAGCCCGGCCCGGTGTGGCCGGACGGGTGCCGCACCCGAAATCGGTTGGCCGGCTCGGCCAGCTCGGCGAGCGGCACCATCACCGCGCTGCGGGCCTCGTTGTGGTCGACGGCCCGGATCGGATGCGGCTCCCGCCACCACGCCAGCACCGGGGTGACCAGGAACCGCGACGGCGGGATGAACAGCGCCGGCAGGACCGACACCACCTCGACGGTGGCCGGATCGAGCCCTACCTCTTCCTGTGCCTCGCGCAACGCCGTACCGACCGGGCCGTCGTCCTCGGGGTCACTCGCACCCCCCGGAAAGGCCACCTGCCCGGCGTGGGAGCGCAAGGTGTGGGCCCGCTCGGTCAGCAGCACCGACGGTCCCTCGACGTCCTCGGCCACCGCAACGAGGACGGCCGAATCGCGCGCGAGGACGTCGGCGGGTTGGACGACCCGGGAGATGTCCAGGGCCTGAACCCCGTCCGCCGCCGCGATCAGCGGGTCGAGCCACAACGGTCGAGCCATCTAGACGCCCGACTCGGCGACCTGGGGGCCGGACTTGACCAGCTTGGCCGCCACCTGCGGATCGGTCGGGCCCTCGCCGTAGGACGGGCACAGGTTGGCCAGCGGACATGCCCCGCAGGCCGGTTTGCGGGCGTGGCAGATGCGCCGGCCGTGCCAGATGATGCGGTGGGAGAAGATGGTCCAATCCTTCTTCGGGATCAGCTCGCCGACGGCGAACTCGACCTTGACCGGGTCGGTCTCACTCGTCCACGCCCACCGGCGGACCAACCGCCCGAAGTGGGTGTCGACGGTCAGGCCCGGAACCCCGAACGCGTTGCCCAGCACCACGTTGGCCGTCTTGCGGCCGAAGCCCGACAGCGTGACCAGATCCTCGAGGCGTCCCGGCACCTCACCGTCGTAGCGCTCGACGAGCTGCTGACCCAACTTCATGATCGAGTTCGTCTTGTTGCGGTAGAAGCCGGTCGGGCGCACGAGTGCCTCGAGCTCGTCGCGGTCGGCCCCGGCATAGTCGGCGGCCGTGCGGTACTTCGCGAACACCGCCGGGGTGGTCAGGTTGACCCGGACGTCGGTGCACTGCGCGGACAGGATCGTCGCGACCGAGAGCTCCAAGGGGTTGGTGAAGTCCAGTTCGCAGTGCGCGTCGGGGTAGAGCACTCCGAGCTCGCGGTTGATACGGCGGGCCCGCCGGGTAAGGGCCAACGCGGTCTCTGGCGTCTTCACAGCAGTCGCGGCCACAGGACAACATTAGATGTGCGAGCGCCTGCGCGACGCGAGCGCACCGATCGGGCAGACTCAACGGCGATGATCGCCTTCCTCGTGCTGCTGTTCCCGGTGCTTCTGCTCGGGTTCATGCTGTTCATGGGCAAGGTCGAGGAGCCGCTCAACCGGGTCCCCGATGAGCACGAGGTCGAGCAGTTTCTCGACGATGCCAATCCCGCGGAGCTCGACACGTTCGTACGGGAAGGCACTGAATCGGCCCTTCGGCGTTTTCGTCAGCGCTTGTCGGTTCGGCGATTGCGACCGGTCGGCAACCGTCGTCGGCCCCGCTGAGAACAGGGTGCGTAGAATCCGGCTCGTCCGTGTGGAAGGGAATTGACGTGGAAGACGCGCTACGCAAGGCCGGGTTGTTCCAAGGTGTTGACGCCGAGGACATCGAGGCTCTCGCCGGCGAGTTCGAGATCTTCGATGCGCCGCGCGGGCAGGTCCTGTTCACCGAGGGCGAGCCGGGCGACAGCCTCTACATCGTCTTGTCGGGCAAGGTGAAACTCGGCCGGCGGGCCTCTGACGGGCGCGAGAACCTCGTCGCGGTGATGGGGCCCTCCGACCAGTTCGGTGAGCTCTCGCTGTTCGACCCCGGACCCCGCACGGCCACCGCCGTCGTCGTGACCGACGGACGCATCGCGCGACTGCCCAAGCAGGCTTTGCAGAAGTGGGTGCAGGAGCGGCCCCAGATCGCCATGCAGCTGCTGCGCGTCGTGGCCCGCCGGTTGCGGCGCACCAACACGATGCTGGCCGATCTGATCTTCGTTGACGTGCCCGGGCGGGTGGCCAAGCAGCTGCTGCAACTGGCTCAGCGCTTCGGTTCGGTCGACGGCGGGCAGCTGCGCGTCACCCACGACCTGACCCAGGAGGAACTGGCTCAGCTCGTCGGGGCGTCGCGGGAGACCGTCAACAAGGCCCTGGCCGACTTCGCCGCCCGCGGCTGGCTGCGGCTGGAGGGCAAGAGCGTCGTCATCCTCGACCGCGAACGCCTGTCGCGCCGCGCCCGCTGATCAGTCCCTGAGGTAAGCCAGCTGCGCCTCTACCGACAGCTGCGCCGCGCGCCAGAGGCGTTGGTCGACGTCGGCGTACACGTCTTCGACGATCGAGCGGGCGGTCGCTTCGGGGCCTTGCCGTTCGAGGGCGCGCCGGACCTGCTCCAAGCGAACCTCCCGGTGCTCCAGATAGGCCTGAGCCACGGTGCCGGCGTCGTCCAGTTCGGGCCCGTGCCCGGGCAGCACCGTCATCGGGCCGAGCGTCGTCAGCCGCCGCAACGAGGCCAGGTAGTCACCCAGTCGGCCGCCGGGGTGAGCGACGATCGTCGTTCCGCGCCCGAGGATGGTGTCGCCGGTCAGCACCGCCGGCCGCACGCCGTCATCGAGCAGGAACGACAGCGAGTCGGCGCTGTGCCCGGGCGTGGACCAGACCCGCACCTCGACTCCGGAGGCGGCGATCACCTCGCCGTCGTGCAGACCTACGCTGCCCATGCGCCGGCCGGCATCCAGCGCCCGTACCGGTGCACCGGTCAGCGCCGCCAGCCGGTGCGCGCCGGCGCTGTGATCGACGTGGCCGTGGGTGAGCAGGATGGTCGAGACCACTCCGGCGGCGGCGAGCACCGGGCCCAGATGCGCATCGTGGTCGGGTCCCGGGTCGACGACGATGGCCGACAGCGAGTCCGGCGCGCGCAGCAGCCAGGTGTTGGTGCCGTCCAGCGTCAGCAGGCCGGGATTGGCGGCCAGGACGACGGACGCCCACGGGGTCACCGCACGCGGTGTCTCGTAGGCCGGGAAGGTCGGCTCGGCCGTCGGCGGGGACATGGTCCAGACGATAGAGCGCGGACTCCTAGGCTGGGGCGGTGAGCGCGGTTGCCAACCGAGACGACAACCTCCGGGATCGATCGAGTGACCCGGTTGCATATCGTCACGGGCAAGGGCGGCACCGGGAAGACGACGATCGCCGCCGCACTGGCTCTCGCGCTGGCCGAGGGCGGGCGCCGGGTGCTGCTCGCCGAGGTCGAGGGACGGCAGGCACTGGCCCAGCTCTTCGACGTCGCCGCGCTGCCCTACGGCGAGCAGCACCTCAGCGCGGCCGCCGGTGGTGGTGAGGTCGTCGGGCTGGCCGTGGACCCCGAGCAGGCCCTGCTCGAGTACCTCGAGATGTTCTACAACCTCAAACGAGCCGCTCAGCTGATGCGACGCATGGGGGCGATCGACTTCGTCACGACCCTGGCCCCCGGCCTGCGCGATGTACTGCTCACCGGCAAGGTCAAGGAACGGGTCGGTGAGCGCAGCAAGGACGGCTCGCCGTTGTATGACGCCGTCGTCCTCGACGCGCCGCCGACCGGACGGATCAGGCACTTCCTCGATGCGACGCGGGAGGTCGCCAACCTGGCCAAGGTCGGCCCCCTCAACAAGCAGAGCAAGGGCGTGATCGATCTGCTGCACGGCCCGTTGACCCGCGTGCACCTGGTCACGCTGCTCGAGGAGATGCCGGTGCAGGAGACGGTGGAGGCGGCGGTCGAGCTCAGCGATGCCGGGTACCGCCTCGGCGCGATCATCGTCAACCGGGCCCGTCCCACGCTGGTCGGGGCCGGGCAGCTCGCCGCCGACGGCAGCGCCGACGTTGCCGCCCTCGCCGCGGGTCTGGACCGGGCCGGCGTCGACGGCAGGTTCGCGGGGCCGCTGGCCCAGCAGCTGCGCGACTACGCCGATCGCCAGCGGGTGCAGCAGGGCAACCAGGTGCGCCTGGACGCCGTCGACCTGCCGCGGATCGTGCTGCCCGACCTCATCCCGCCGGTGTCGGTCGGTGAGCTGAACGAGCTGGCCGGGTATCTGTTGGCCGGGCCGACTGCGGCGGAGACCCGATGAGCAGCCCGCGCCCGAGCGCACCGGAACTGGACATCGACGCGCTGATCAAGGATCCCCAGACCCGGATCATCGTCACCTGCGGCTCAGGCGGCGTCGGCAAGACGACCACCGCCGCCGCTCTGGCGCTGCGCGCGGCCCAGGCCGGTCGCAAGACGGTGGTGCTGACGATCGACCCGGCCCGGCGCCTGGCGCAGTCGATGGGGCTCACCGAACTCGACAACACCCCGCGCGAAGTGACCGGCGCCGGCGACGGCCAGCTGTTCGCGATGATGCTGGACATGAAGCGCACGTTCGACGAGGTGGTCGCGGCGCATTCCACACCCGAGCGGGCCGAGGCCGTCTTCGCCAATCCGTTCTATCAGGCGCTGTCCTCCTCCTTCGCCGGTACGCAGGAATACATGGCGATGGAAAAGCTGTCGCAGCTGGCCGATCAGCGCGAATGGGACCTGATCGTGGTCGACACCCCGCCATCTCGTTCGGCGCTGGACTTCCTCGACGCGCCGCAGCGCCTGGGGCGTTTCCTCGACGGCCGGTTCATCAAGTTGCTCGCCGCCCCGGCCAAGGCCGGCGGCAAGGCCTACCTGAAGGTCGTGACCGCGTCCTTCTCCCTGATGACCCGGGCCGTCACCAAGGTGCTGGGCAACGACCTGCTGCGTGACGTCGCCGCGTTCGTCTCCTCGCTGGAGGCGATGTTCGGCGGCTTCCGCGAACGCGCGGAGCACACCTACCAGCTGCTCAAGGCCGACGGCACCGCGTTCCTCGTGGTGGCCTCCCCCGAGCCGGACGCGCTGCGCGAGGCGAGCTACTTCGTCGAGCGACTGGCCGGAGACGGCATGCCGCTCGCCGGGTTGGTGCTCAATCGCGTGCACCTGGCCGCCACCGGACCCGATGGCGAGGCACTCCCGGCTCGCCGGGCCGAGGCGGCCGCGGACGCCCTCAGCGCCCTGCCGGCCACCGCCGAGACCGAACTGGCCGCGGCGGCGCTGCGGGTACAGGTCGAGATTGCCCTGTCGGCCGAACACGACGCCCGAATGGCCAAGCGCTTCGCAGCGGCGCACCCAGATGTGGCGATTCGCGCCGTGGCCGCACTACCGACCGATGTGCACGACCTGGCCGGTTTGCGGGCGGTTGGCGAACTGCTGGTGAACGGCCCGCTGGCGCCGCCAACCTGAGGGTCCCCTGCGGACATATCCGGCACGGACAGGTTCGCGCACTAGTCTCGTGACTCGTGACCCAACCCGGCGGACCGCCTCGACCCCGACCGGGTCGACCGAGCCGGGCCAGCACGATCGGCAAGCTGGCCGCCCTGCTGGCCGTCTTCGCGATCCTGACCACCGGCCTGGTCCTGCCCTACGTGGGTGGCGCCGGCTTGGTCGCGAAACAGGAAGCCGACAAGTTCCTGACCTCGACCTGCGACCTGCAGGAGAGCGCACCGCCGCAGGGGACGACATTCCTGGCCAACGACGGCAAGACGGTGCTGGCCACGATCTTCACCCAGAACCGCCAGCCGGTTCCACTGACCGATATGCCGAAATACCTTCAGCAGGCCCTGGTCGACACCGAGGACCGGCGCTTCTACCAGCATCATGGCGTCGACATGCGTGGGTTGATCCGCTCGGCCTTCAGCACCAGCGGCGGCGACACCCAGGGTGGCTCGACGCTGACCATGCAGTACGTGAAGCAGGTGCGCTACTACGACGCGATTGGCAACTCGGCCGCCCAGGAAGCGGCGATCAGCCAGAACCTGGACCGCAAGATCCAGGACGCCAAGTGCGCGATCGACCTCGAGCAGCGCGAGACCAAGTCGCAGATCCTCGAGAACTACCTCAACATCGCCTTCTTCGGCGAGAACTCCTACAGCGTGCAGTCCGCCGCCCAGACCTACTTCAACACGCCGACGGCGAAGCTGACCCTGCCCCAGGCGGCCACGCTGGTCGGTGTCCTGCGGGCGCCGACCGATTACGACCCGTTCCAGCACCCGCAGGCGGCCAAGGACCGCCGCAACGAGGTCATCCAGAACATGGTGACCGCCGGCGACCTGACCCAGGCCGAGGCGACCAAGTACGAGGCCACGCCGCTGACCCTGTTCACCGACCAGCCGCCGCCGGTCACCTCCAACTGCTACAACGCCACGACGGCGATCGCCAACGTCGGCTACTTCTGCGACTACGTCTACAAGTGGCTGCAGAATGTGCAGAAGCTGACCTCCGATCAGATCAGCCAGGGCGGCTACACGGTCGTCACCACCCTCGACCCGACCATCCAGAACTCCGCGCAGGCGTCGGTGTCCGCCGCCTTACCCGCCTCGAGCGCGATGACCGCGCTGATGCCGGTGACCGATCCCAAGACCGGCAATGTGCTGGCCATGGTGGCCAGCAAACCGTTCGGGAACACCCCGAACGTCGAGCTGTCCAGCAGCAACGTGTTCACCGGTTACGTCGCCAATGCCGCCTCGACCTACAAGTACTTCACCATGCTGGCCGGGCTCAAGGCGGGTGTCACCGCGAGCTTCCCGCTGGCCAACAACTCGACCGACCGCAAGTCCTACCTGCCCAAGTCCTGCCCGGCCACGGCTCCCGGAGCGGTGAACCTGGCTACCGGCATCAGCTACACACCGACCGAGACCCTGGCGACGGCGATCGCGAAGTCCTCCAACACCTACTTCGTGGCGATGGAGGATCAGCTGTTCAACCAGTGCGACCTGTCCCCGATCGTCAACACCGCGACCTCGCTCGGCCTCAACGGGCTCAACCAGATCGACCCGGGTACCGATGGCAAGGGCACCAACACCTACGCGCAGAACGTCGAGACCGGACACGAGTGGACGCTGACGCTGGGTGAGATCCCGACCAGCCCGCTCGAGCTGACCGGGGCCTATGCGGCTGCCGCCAATGACGGCACCTACTGCTCCCCGGCCCCGGTGCTGGCGATCACGACCGAATCCGGCCAGCCGGTCGCGGTCAAGCGGACGCCGTGCAGCGCCCAGCTGACCCCGCAGGTCGCCCGCACCGCGATGAACCTGATGGTCGGCGACACCAAGGCCGGCGGCACGTCGGCCCAGGTGTTCAACAGTTGGTACTCCAAGACCTCGAGCCTGATTGCCGGTAAGACGGGTACCTCCACGAACCAGCAGGCCGACGGGAGCCAGCTCAACACCGGTTTCTGGTTCGCCGGCGTGACCCCCCAGCTGTCGGCCACCATGGCGATCGTGAACGTCGGCAGTCCCTCGGCCTCAGTCACCGGGATGCCAGGGATGACCGACGCCGTCGCCGATACCACCGCCAGCGGCGCGGTCGCGGCTCAGTACTGGCTCAATGCCCTGCAGCCCACCCTGTTGCCGCAGAAATGGGTGATGCCCAGCCCGACCACGGTCAGCGGGGCCATCACCGTGCCGGTGGTCACCGGCAAGTCGCAGGCCGACGCCACCACCGCATTGACCGCGGCCGGCTTCAAGGTGGTCATCTTCCCGACCACGTGCGGCAGCAGCGCGTTCATCGGCCAGGTCGCCTACTACAGCCCGCAGTCGGCCGCGCCCGGCACCACGGTGTCGCTCTGCATGAGCAACGCCTCGCCGCCCTACTCGATCCCGGTGCCCAAACCGACGCCAACCCCCACGCCGACACCAGGCGCGCCGGCGACACCGGGGGCGCCGGCAGCGCCCGTTACGACGCCGGCCGCTCAACCCGGCCACTAGCCGAGCTGGCGGCGGACCTCGTCGCTGACCCGTTTGCCGTCGGCGCGGCCGCTCACCCGCGGTGCGACGATCTTCATGACCGCACCGAGCTGCGGAGCGCCGGCCTCGGCGATGGCCGCCGCCACGATCGCGCTCAGTTCCTCCGCGGACAACTGCTGGGGCAGATAGGCCTCCAGCACCTTCTCCTCAGCCCGCTCGCGGTTAGCCTGCTCGACCCGATCCGCGGCGTCGAACGCCTCAGCCGCCTCACGGCGCTTCTTGGCCTCGCGGCCGAGGACCTTGAGCACCTCGTCGTCGGACAGTTCGCGCGACTGCTTGCCCGCGACCTCCTCGTTGGTGATCGCGGTCAGCACCAGGCGCAGCGTCGCCGTGGTCAGCTCGTCCCGGGCCTTGATCGAGGTGTTCAAGTCGGTCCGTAACCGGGCCTTGAGTTCGGGCATGTCGATCACGCTACCTTTGTCAGATGCCTGCTTTTTCCCGCGTCGCCGTATCGACGGTCGGCCTCGGCGCGGCAACGCTGGCCTATGCCACGCTCGTTGAGCCCTACGCGTTCACGTTGCGGCGTTTTCATGTGCCGGTGCTGGACGAGGGAACCCCGCCGGTGCGGGTTCTGCACGTCTCGGATCTGCACATCACCCCCAACCAGAGGCGCAAGCAGCGTTGGATCAGCGAGCTGGCCCGGCTCAAGCCGGATCTCGTCATCAACACCGGCGACACCATCTCCGATCCGCGCGCCATTCCGGCGATCATGCGCGCGCTCGGGCCGCTCTCGCAGTTCCCGGCCGCCTTCGTCCCGGGCAACAACGACTACTACGCCCCGGTGCGCAAGAGCCCGCACCACTACTTCCGCCCGGACGGCAGCCGCATCCGCGGCGTTCCGCTGCCCTGGCGGGAACTCAGTGCGGCAATGGTCGCCGACGGCTGGATCGATCTGACTCACGTGCGGACGTCGCTCTCTGTCGACGGCGTCGAGATCGCCCTGGCCGGGCTGGATGATCCGCATCTGAAGCGGGCGCGCTATGAACAGATCGCCGGTCCCGCCTCGCCGGCGGCGGCTGTGCGCATCGGTGTGCTGCACTCCCCCGAACCGCCGCTGCTCTCCCGCTTCGCCGCCGACGGCTATGACCTGGCCCTGGCCGGGCACACCCACGGCGGCCAGGTCCGACTGCCGTTCGGACCGGCGATCGTCACCAATTGCGGCATCGACGTGCACCGCGCCCGTTGGCTGCACCGCTGGGACGAGCGGATGTGGTTCAACGTCTGCGCGGGGCTGGGCACCAATCCGTTCCAGCCGATCCGCTTCGCCTGCCGCCCCGAGGCGGTGTTGCTGACCCTCGTCCCGCGGTCGAGGGGTACTCGTCCCTCGGCTATGCTGGGACGGTTGCGCTGACCGCATCGGTCGGCGGCAACGGGGTGTGGCGCAGCTTGGTAGCGTGCTTCGTTCGGGACGAAGAGGCCGCAGGTTCAAATCCTGTCACCCCGACCAGATGTTCCCTCCTCAGGACCGCGTTGGCTGGTCGCTGAAGAACGTCCAGATCACGGTGGCCATCGAGATGGCGGGTGGCACGACTACGGTTCCGATCACCGGGTTGGGCGCGGCGACGGGCCAGGCATGGACGAGGCCGGCGTAGTAGACGGTCTCGACTCGGCTGTTTCCGCTGCACCCCTCGTAGGAGGTGATCGTCGCGATGTCCTCGGTGGTGGTCTTCGGCAACGGCGAGCAACCGTCCCGGCTCAGCCAGATCGAGGCCGTCTTGGTGAGCGCGACCGAGGGCGACAAGAGCTGGCCATAGACTCCCGCCTCGATATCGGCCGATCCGATACCGAGCAGCATCGACATCGGCGGCTGGCTCGCGGTTTGGCAGACCTGCGCCGGTTCACCCCCGACGGGCGCGAACGCCGCAAACAACCCCGGCAGGGCGCAGGCCACCGTGTACGTCATCTTGGCGCCGTTGCTCAGCCCGGAGAGGTAGATCCGGTTGGGCTGCAGGTCGAGCGCCGCGGTCGCCTGCTTCACCACCGCGTGGATGAACGCGACGTCGTCGATCCCTGCACTTCCGGCGGCCTTGCAACAACCACTCCCAGCGTTCCAGGACTCTGCGTAGCCCACGGGATAGAGAAGCACCAAATTGTCGTGCTCGACCAGCGGAATGAACTCATCGCGCATCGCCTCCTGGGTGGCCGACGCGCCACTGCCGTGCAACACCACAAGCGCCGGCGAGGAACCGGTGCGATGAGGCGGAGCGATCACCAGATATGTGCGGGTCAATCCGTCGACCTTGACCGTTCGCGCGGTGAAGCTGGCCTGCGGGAAGGTGGTTTCGAGGGTGGCGACGCTGACCTGGACCGCCGTACCCTGACCGTCGCCGGTGATCGGCGGGAGAAGGGCCGGATTCACCGCGCTCGACGCGAGGCCCGTCTGGCTGTGCAGCGCGAACGCGGTGCCGGCTAACGCCACGAGCACCGCCACCGCCACGACCGCCAGCAGGACCGGGCGCACCTTCGCGAGCGGGGTCAACCGGGGCAGATCCCGGTGGCGTCCGTGCACCTGACCAGGATGCCGCAGCTCGCTATGCGTCAACTGAGTGCCGCGCCTCATCGGAATACGACCTCGGGCGGTCCTGGTTGCCCCCTCGGGAAGCAACTACCTCGGGAGCGCGTATGAAGATTGCCATCATCGGAGCCGGCCAGATCGGCGGAACGCTCACCCGTCAGCTCACCGGGCTCGGGCACGAGGTGCGAGTCGCGAACTCGCGTGATCCGCAGACGCTGGCCGAGCTGGCGGCCGAGACGGGCGCGTCTGCGGTGTGGGCCGCTGATGCCGCCCAGGACGCCGATGTGGTGATCGTCAGCATCCCGCAGAAGAACGTGACCGATCTGGCGCCCGGCATCGTCAAGACCGCCAAGCCGGACGCGGTCGTGATCGAGACCAACAACTACTACCCGAAGCAACGCGACGGGCTGATCGCCGAGATCGAGGCCGGACTGCCGGAGAGCGTGTGGGTCTCGCGCCAGTTGGACGTGCCTTTGTACAAGGTGTTCAACGGCATCTGGTGGAAGCACTTGCTCGAGAACGGCAAGCCCGCCGGCACGCCGGGTCGCATCGCCCTGCCGATCGCGGGGGCCGACGGACCGGCCAAGCAACTCGTGTTCGACCTGGTCGACGCGCTGGGATTCGACCCGGTCGACGGCGGTCCGCTCGAGGAGTCGTGGCGCCAGCAACCGGGCCAGCCGATCTACGGCAAGGACTTCGGAATCGACGACTCGATCGCGGCCTTGGCCGCGGCCACCCCGGAACGCCAGCCGGAGTTCCGGGCCTGACGGCCACCGAGCACGACCGGGCCGGCTCAGCGGTGCGAGCGGTTGAGTCGCTCCTCCATCTGGGTGTACAGGCCGGCCCCGGTCCCGAGATCGGCGACGATCGCGGCCAGGAAATCCCCCGCCGGGATCCGGATCAACTCGCTCGTCTCGACCGCGAGCACGCTGGCGGTACGCGGACGTCCGCGCAATACAGCGATCTCGCCGAACAGATCACCGGGGCCCAGGCGGGCCAACCGTCCGGTGCTGTGCGCGTCCTCACCGGCGACATGGACGTGCAACCCCCCGCCGCGCACGACGTAGACCGCATCCGGCTCGCCGCCTTCGGCGATCGCGAGCGCGCCTCGTCGCACGATCACCGTGGTTGCCGCGGCCGCCAGTTGCTCGAGGTTCACCTGCGAGATGCCCTCGAGCATGGCGCAGCCCTCCAGCGTCTGCTCTACCGGCGCGGCCGACTGACGCTGGGCGTCCAACACGGCGTCGGCGCGGCGCAGTCCCGGTAACAACAGGATCGCCACCGCGACGACCAGCGCGGCCGCCACATCGCAGGTGCCCTCGATTCCGAGCCAATAGATCAAGCCCGGGCAGGCCAGCGTGCCGATGAGCGTGCCCACCGCGACGACCGAGTCGGCGACACCGGAGCCGGCGGCGCTGGCCGTACCCGGCAGGCTGCGCTGCAGGGCTCCGGCCGCGGCCAGATGCACGGCCAGGTCGGCCGCCCCGATGACGACGAGCGCGAGCGAGGCGAGGATCAGCGGACGCGCCGCGCCCAAACCGACGAGCGCCACGGCCAGGGCCAGCGCCGAGACCAACAGCACTGGCAGCCCGCCGCGGTCCGGCACTCGTCCTGGCGCAATCGCGATCAACATCGCGCCGACTCCCAATGCGGCCTGCAGGAAGGCGATGTGGGCGTTCGGCTCGCCCGCCCGTTCGGGCAGCAGCGCAATGACCACGCCGATGATGCCAAACGCCGTGCGGGCCGCCGCCCGCATGGCGATGTAGCTGCGAACATCGCCCAGAGCGAGCACGAGCCGCGCCGCCGAGCCGACCTGCCGCAGTGCCCGCTCGGTACCCTGCCGCGTCGCCTGATCGGGCGGGATGAAGGCCACCGAAACGGCCAGGAGCAACGCCAGAACCGCGGTCACGACGAACGTGGTGCGCAGGTCGGTGACGATCAGCAACAGGCCGCACAGGCCGGGCGCCACCAGCACGCTGCCGTAGTCGGCCCGCCAGAACGCCGTCGACGCCCCCATCAACCGTCGCTCCGAACTCTGGGTCGCGATCAGGCGACCGGCCGCCGCTCGGTGCGGGGTCCCACCGAGGCCGGCCACCGCGACCGCCACGACGATCCAGACCGGATGGGCACTGCTCGATTGCGCGACCGGGACCAAGGCGGCGGCACACATCATCCGGATCAGCGCACCGACGACCAGCACCAGGCGCTGGTCGGCCACCTGCACCGCCGCCACCACGAGTACTCCCAGGACGGCCATCGGCGTGATCCGCGCGGCCGCCACGGCCGCCACCCAACCGGGCGACTGAGTCTGGTCCAGGACCGCGACCGCGGCGGCGACGGCGATGAGTCCGTCGACGATCCGGCTCAGTGCGAGCCCGCTGACCAACACAACTGAGGTCGATCTTCCCGGGCGCGCGAAGATCACGCCCGGAGCATAGCGAGAGCGAGATTGGCATCGGGGCGGCCGGCCCGCGCTGGCTGGTGGACAGCGGGTGACGTCTGGCTGAACGCTTTTTCGCTCGAGGTCCCCTTGGCAGCCGACCCTGATAGACAGTCCACGTGAGCGATTCGAACTCGTTTATCCTGGTGATGGTGGTCATCGTCGGACTAGGGTTCGACTTCACCAACGGCTTCCACGACTCGGCGAACGCGATGGCCACCTCGATCGCGACCGGCGCCCTGAAGCCGAAGGTCGCCGTGGCCATCTCCGCGGTCGCCAACCTGGTGGGCGCGTTCCTGTCCCTGGCCGTTGCCGCCACGATCGCCTCGGGAATCGTTCACCAACCCGACGTGACGATCGAGGTGGTGTTCGCGGGCCTGGCCGGCGGGGTCGCCTGGAACGTGACGACCTGGTATTTCGGCATCCCCTCGAGCTCCTCGCACGCGCTGATCGGCGGGGTCATCGGCGCGACGATGGTGCACGCCGGCTCGAGTGGGGTGATCTGGCACGGGGTCGCGTCGAAGGTCTTCATCCCGGCGATCTTCGCCCCGATCATCGCCGGCATCGTGGCCGCGATCGCGACCTGGCTCGGCTATCGGCTCACGGCCAAGGCCCACGACGGCGTGCGTACGACCGGGTTCCGATGGGGACAGGTCGGCACGGCCACGCTCGTCTCACTCGCCCATGGCACCAACGACGCCCAGAAGACGATGGGCATCCTGACTCTGGCCCTGATCGCGAACGGGACCCTGAATGAGGGGGCGTCTACCCCGGACTGGGTGATCATCGCCTGCGCGCTCGCGATCTCGCTGGGCACCTACATCGGCGGGTGGCGCATCATCCGCACTCTGGGCAAGGGGTTGATCGAGATCGACTCTCCGCAGGGCTTTGCCGCTGAGGCGACCTCGGCCGCGGTCATCCTCTCCTCCACCCACTTCGGCATTCCGTTGTCGACGACTCAGGTGTGTTCCGGCTCGGTCGTCGGTGCTGGAGTCGGGCGCGCCCAGCCGGTCCGTTGGAGTGTGTTCGGGCGCATGGTTATCACCTGGGTGCTGACCCTGCCGGCGGCGGCGGGAGTCGGCGCGCTCACCTACGCGGTGGTCAACGGAATCGGCGGTGACGCAGGAGTGATTGTCATGTCTCTCGCGCTGGCGGCGTACTGCGCGGGCATTTACCTGCTGTCGCGCAAGAGCCCGGTCAATGCCAGCAATGTCAACGACGCCTGGGACGAGCAGGGCGGCGCCGCGCACGAACCTGAGACCGCCGGGGCGGGTGTCTGATGAGCATGACTCTCGCCAGCGGTTCCTATGTCGACTGGGGATCGATGGGCAAGATCCTGGTCATCAGCATCATCGCCGGCGCCGGTCTGGTGACGGTCTACTCCGTCGGGTTGCTCACCTTGTCGAAGTCGGGCTACGTGCGGACCATCGATGACGGCTCGTCGCCGGGCGGCCCTGCGCAGCGTAACGTCGCCGCGCTGCTCGCCGCCGTGATCTGCGGGCTCATCGTGGCGGCTGGCGTGGTCTACGGAATCCATGAAATATTCGACAAGTGATCGCTTAGTTCAGGAGCAGCCATGTCCACCTGGCACAACCGGTTCGGGGAGGACGGTCAGCGACTGACGATTCTCAGCCTCCTACCCCGCGTCCCGCTCGGTCACACGCACTCCGCTGAAGACAGTGAGCTGTCACTGCGGGAGGCGATCGATGAGCTGTTCCGGATCGCGGGTGAGGACGGGAACGCTCAGGTCGTCCTCAACGTCACCGTCGACGGGGGCGAGGAGCCGGACTTCACGACGGAGGAGAACGTCTCGTTGCGCGATCTGGCCGCGCGGCTCTACGGATCGTTCGGAGCCGACGGCGAGACGGCATCCTTCCTGCGGATCCTCAGTCCCGACGAGGACCCATTGGGCGAGCCCGGCACCCTGGAGCCCACCGGCCCAGAGCAGACCGGCCGGGCGCTGGCCGGTCTGCGCCGACTGCGCGAGACCGTGCACCACCTCTTCGGCGGTTCGGTCGAGGACGGCGTTCCCCCCACCGTGCTGAGCCTGCTCGTCGACCCCAACGCGGCTACCAAGGGCCAGCCACCGCACGATTGATCCTGCGGGGTCGGCCCGGTCCCTTGATGAACAAAAACTTGTGGTCGCTATGGCGACCACAAGTCTTTGTTCATGCTTCGGGCGCTAGTGGGTGTTACTCGACGCCGTCCTTCTTGGTCCAGCCCTTGTCGTACCAGATCGTGTCGCCGCCACCCATGACGTGGTGCGGCCAGGTCTCGATGTAGGTCACGCCCTCGGGACCGGCCGTCATCGTGTACGGCGTGCCCGGGTAGCTCAGGAAGAACATTCCCGGCTTGACCAGGACGGTCTTCAGGTCATCCAGCGGGCCGTACTCGATGCTGTACTCGCCCTTGAAGATGAAGATCTGCTCTTTGGTGGTGTGGTGGTGGCGCGGCACGACGAAGTTCGGGCGAACCCGAAGCGGGCTGCGGTTGAACTTCATCACCTCGATCTTCTCGCCGTTGACCCACATGGTGTCGGTGAACGTGGCGACGAAGTCGGCCGGGGAGTCGTAAAGCTTGCGGCCGTCCTCCCAGTAATAGTTCTCGCTCCACTGCTGCTGCTCGCACTCCATCGGTACCCAGTCATCACCGGTCTCGAGAAGCGTGCCAAAGGTTAATCCCATGGCCGGGATGCTAGCGCTCGGGGAAGTCCTGGCAACCCGGCCTGTTTCGGTGAGTGAGACGGATCGAAAAGAGATTTCGCGCCGTTTCACCCACTGGAACTTTCCGGAGCGCGCCGGCGCGCTCTCGTGCCAAGCTCTCCGGCATGGAACTCATCGAATTCTTCGATCTCAACGCGGCTGAAGGCTGGGCACCGGTCTCCTACGACTCTCCGGGCAGCTCCGAGTTGTGGGCAGATGGTGGACTGCTGGCCGACGCGCCCGTCGACGCGGCCAAGACGCTCAACGGTGCGCGCTGGAACTCCGAGCGAGTTGACTCCGACTTCGTCATGGCCGGGGCACGGTGGAAGGCGGACTTCACCACGCCGTGGCAGAGCCACAACCTGCGCCAGCTGCTCATCATCATGGGTGGCGAGCTCACCATCGAGTCCGAGACGGGCGACAAGGGCACCATCGGCCTGGGCGAGTACGTGATCGTCCCGGCCGGTGAGAAGGTGCGGCTCACGAGCGGCGCCGAGGGTGTCAGCTACGTCGAGACCTGGCCCGTGTGGGTTCAGCGGTTCACCACCTGGTACCCCGGCGACGGCTGGGCGTAGCAACACCCCCGTGCGCCAGGTCGCGATCCTCGATGACTACCTCGGGGTCGCCCTGGAGTACGGCGGCTGGGGCGGGCTGCCCAGCGATGCCCAGCTCACGGTCTACCGCGAGGCGATCGCGCCGGAACGGCTCGTCGCCGAGCTGTTCGACTACGAGGTCGTTGTCATCACCCAACAGCGCACTCGCCTGCCTCGCGCGGTGCTGGAGGGGCTGCCGAACCTCAGGTTGATCGTCTGCAACGGCCGGACGAGCAACGTGATCGACCACGCGGCCCGCGTGGACCGAGGGATCCTGTTGTGCGGCACGGTGGATACCGAGCCGGGCGCCGCCGCACGCCCATCCGGACCGCAGCCACCGCGCGGCTTGCCGGCACCGTCAGAGCTGGCGTGGGCACTCATCTTCGCGGTCGCAAAGCGCACCGCCATCGAGGACCGCGTGATTCGCGCCGGCGGCTGGCAGAGCGGCTTCCCCGTCCCACTTGCGGGCAAGACGCTCGGGCTGCTCGGCGCCGGTCGCCTGGGGTCGGCGATGGTCCCGGTCGCCAAGGCACTGGGCATGGACGTCATCGCCTGGAGCCCGAACCTGACCGAGCAACGCTGCGCCGAGCTGGGCGTGACCCTGGTGAGCAAGGACGAGCTGGTGTCGAGCGCCGATGTTCTAGGCGTCTTCCTCGTCTTCTCCGAGCGCTCGCGGAACACCTTGCGCGCGGCCGACTTCGCGCGGATGAGGCGCGGCGCGATCCTGGTGAACATCTCCCGCGGCCCGATCGTCGAGGAGGCAGCGCTCATCGACGCACTGCGTTCGGGTCGCCTCGCCGGTGCTGGCCTGGATGTCTTCGATCAGGAGCCGCTGCCGGCCGAACATCCGTTGCGAACCATCGACGGCGTCGTCATGACCCCGCACGTGGGCTACGTGACGGAGGACCTCTTTCGCGCGGCCTGGCCGCGGATGGCCGAAGACGTGGCCGCCTACCTGGCTGGTGCGCCCATCCGAGTGGTCACCGACCCTGCGGACTGCCCGCCGATGGCCCCCCTGTGAGCTGGCCACCGACCGCCGAAGCGCTGATGCGGTCGCGGTTCGCTGCCTTCCGCGATGCCGACGTGGAGTGGTTGCTGGCCTCGTGGCATCCGTCCACCCGGCCGGCGACGCTCGATCTCGAGAACAATCCGCTCTGGCGCGGACTCCAGATCGTCGACGTGGTCGATGGCCGGCCCGACGATGTGAGCGGCGTGGTCGAGTTCCGTGCCACGTATGTGGCCGCGGCGGGCGAGGTTGCCGTGCTGCACGAGCGGTCGCGCTTCGTGCGCGAGGGCGAGCGCTGGTACTACCTCGACGCCGACGGCTGACTTGGCTCGTGGGCGTGCTTGGGCAGGCGGAAGGCCAGCGCGAACGCACCCGCCAGCGGCACGAGACACAGCCAGGCGGTGACCCGCAGCGCATCCGTCGCGGGGTGGTCCTTGAACACGGCGAAGAAGACGGTGCCCAGGATCGCGACGCCGAGCGAGGTCGCCAGCTGTTGCGAGGCCTCCATTACTCCTGACGCCGAGCCGACCTCGTTCATGCTGACCGCAGCCAGGATGAACTCGATGATCTGACCGAGTACGCCACCGACGCCGGCACCGACCAACAACAGGCCGAGAACGAGGTCCCAGGTCGAGGCGCTCTGCGCGCCGGTGAGCATGAGCGCGAGGGTGATCGTCCCGGCGGCGATGAGCAGGATGCCGATGTGCAGCAGGTGCCGGCCCAGGCGCTTGACCAGCAGGCCCGACCCGACCATGCCACCGATCAGCCCGATCACCATCGGTGTCAGCGTCAGGCCCGCGTGGATCGGCGACCAGCCCTCGCCGAGCTGACCGAACAGCGAGATGCACAGCAGCAGGCCGCCGAAGGCACCGAACAGGAACAGCATGACCGCGACCCCGCTGAGGTAGGTGCGGTTGGTGAGCAGCGACGGCTCGATGAGGGCATTGTCGCTGCGTCGTCGCTCGTAGCGCACGAACACGAAGAGCAGCACCAGGCCCGCGGCGAGCACGGCGAACGTCCAGGCCGGCCAGCCGTCGGTCTGACCCTGGATGAGCGGGTAGATGATCGCCACCAGCGCCAGCCCGACCAGCCCGACCCCGCCGACGTCGAGCTTGAGGTCGGGGTGGCTGACGCTGTGCGGCAGCGACCGGAAGGCGAACGGCAGCGTGATGAGGCCGATCGGCACGTTGATGAGAAAGACCAGCCGCCAGCCGGTGCTCCACAGGTCGGCCTCGACCAGCGCGCCCGCCAGTATGGGGGCGCCGAGCATGGCCAGGCCGGTGGTCGGGCCGAACAGGCGCGTCGCCCGACCCAGCTCCTCGTCGTCGAACACTTCCTTCAACATGCCGAAGCCCTGCGGAACCATCAGCGCGCCGAAGCCGCCCTGCAACGCCCGGAAGGCGATGAGCACGGCGATGTCCTGCGACACGGCACAGGCGGCAGAGAAGACGATGAAGCCGATCGCCCCGAGCAGGAACATGCGCCGACGGCCGTAGATGTCCCCGAGTCGGGCGCCGGCGATCAGGAAGACGGCGAAGGCCAACGTGTAGGCCGCGCTGAGCCACTGGATGGTGCTGGCTCCGCCGCCGAGTTCGTGATGAATGGCCGGGCCGGCGATGTTGACGATGGTGGCATCGAGCAGATCCATCGTGTTCGCGGCCAGCACCACGAAGGCCACGATCCAGCGCATGGCGTAGACCGGCCGATCAGTGGTGGCGACGGTGGCTCCCATTGCCCTCCTTTCATGCGATTGAACGATGTTCGTAACGAACGTTGTTCGTACCATACACTGTTCACCGTGAATCCATCGAGCCGGCCGCGCTCTACGCGCGACCGCCCGGCCAAGGCCCCGCTCAGCGAAGCGGCCATCGTCGACGCCGCGCTCGCGATCCTCAAGGCCGACGGGCTGGCCGCAGTGACCATGCGCCGGGTGGCGGCGGCCCTGGACACCGGAGCGGGCTCGCTCTACGTCTATGTGGCCGGCCGCGAGGGCCTGCTCGAGGCGATGTTCGATCGCATCGTCGCCACCATCGAACTCGAGACCCCCGACCCGACCCGGTGGAGGGCCCAACTGCACGCGCTGCTGCAGCGATCGCGCGACGCCCT
The DNA here is from genome assembly GCA_963828015.1 of uncultured Actinomycetes bacterium. GTDB lineage: Bacteria > Actinomycetota > Actinomycetes > Mycobacteriales > Jatrophihabitantaceae > CAVPUA01. The sequence goes on along the minus strand of CAWHCD010000004.1, from coordinate 726,875 downwards.
GGCCGCTCATCCGGGCATTGCCGCCGCCACGATGACCGACCCGCCGCGCACCGAGGTCGTCCTCGAGCTGCTGGAGAACCTCTTGGGGCTACTGCTGGCCGGTGGCATCAAGGCCCAACCGGCCGCCTGGGTGGCCGACATCCTGGCCGCCCAGATCACCTACGCCGCGATCGAGGCGGAGGTTCGGGGCACCGACGTCAGCGCCCTGGTCGAGGAGGTCGCCGCGAACTTCGCACGCCTACCCGCCGATCGATTCCCCCTGATAACCGCTCACGCGGCCGAACTGGTGACCGGCGATGTCGACGAGCGCTTCCGGTTCGCGATCGACGCCGTGCTCGACGGGGTGCTCGCGCAAACGACCCGGCCGCGCTAGGCCTTGGCCGCGCGCGCGGCCACCTTGGCCACGACGGCCTTCTGCAAGGCCGTCGGGAACGGCGCGTTGTGGCCGTCGAACTGGACCAGTACCTCGACTTGAGGGCCGTGGATGTATACCTGCGTGACGTAGGCCGTGACGGGGCCCCCGACGGTCGTCGCCTTCGCAATCAGGGTCATGGTTGCCACTACGTTGGCCGGGTCGAGTGCCGAACGCGGACTGTAGGTCGTCGTCATGCCAGTCACGGAGTCCCCAGCGGGCAACAGCGCTTGGAACTCGCCTTGAAGCGCCGATTTCGTGCAGTCGGCCAGTTTCGGACTAGCGAGCACGGCGTCATCGGAGCGGACATCGTCCTCAGTCCGATAGCTCGTCGCTGACGAACTCACCGACGAGGTGCCGCTAGAAAACTCGGGCGAATACGCGTTGCCAATTACGTCCGATGAGGTGTCGCGAGCTCCGCCCAGGCAGCTGAGAAAGCTCGCCTCCTCCGCGTCGTCGGAGGAGGCGAGCTTGTCGCCTTCGGATAAATCACTTGTTGGCGACATCTGCCAACCGGGTACATCGCCGTACTGCACGACCATCTGGGCCAGTGCGGTGTCGGTGGCCGGACGCGGCGGGTGCCCTGAGTCGTCGGTGAAATGCCGCACGCCGATGGTGGCGCCGACCGCGACAAGGGCGACCGCAACCACGCTGGCGACGACCGCGGTAATCCGCCGACCGCGGTTGCCCGGTGCGGCGCTCGGGTTGGTCATCCAGTCGGGCGGGCCGGGTGGCGGGTAGTAGCCCGCCGTCGGCGGCCCGTAGTACGACGCATTGGTCGGCGCCGTCTCGAACTGGGCCGGCGGGGGTGGCATCACCATGGCGGCCGGCGCCCCGCGGGGCACAAGGGGCTCGTTGTGGCTATCCGGGGCCTGCCGGGGCGGCTGATAGCCGGAGGCGACCAACTGGTTGGCCGGCGGCTGCGGCGGCTGGTAACCCCCCGCCTGGAGATCCACAGGGTAATCGGCCGACTCACCCGGTTCTGGGGCGGCGTGGCGGGGACCGGACACGGGGGCTCCTAGCGCGTCAGCGTCGCCCCCAGCGACCACATACTTCCACGAACGAAGGTTACTTCACACCGATTGTATTGCGTTCGGTCCCTGCTTGTCCATGCGCCCCGTCAGGGCAGGCTGCGCCGCAGCCGAAGTCGGTAGGAGTACTGATCGGGCAGAAAGAAGCTGATCGCCAACTCGACCGGATCGCCGTTGGTGGTGAGGTAGAGCCGATCGATACGCAGGATGGGATCGCCCACCTCGCACGGGAGCACCTTCGCAATGCGGGCGGTCGCCGTGGTGGCCGTGATGCTCTGGTCGGCGTCGGCGATCGGACTGGGGAGCCGGGTGTCCAGCAGCCCGATGATGGTGGCCGTGCTGACCGTCCCGGCCTTGCCCAGCTCGGGCACACCCTCGAGGTAGGCGGCGATCTGCGCGGGCAGGAACACCGTCGTCAGGCAGAACGGGGCGCCGTCGCGCGTGCGCAGGAAGCTGGCCCGCTGCACCACGTCGTGCTCGAGCTGCAACCGCCCGGCCGCGGCGACGTCGACCTGACGTTCGAGCGGGGTCAGCAGTCGCATCTCGGTATCGACCGACAGACTCATCAGGTCATCGATCGACCCGAACTGACGCAGGTAGCGACCCCCGGGCTCGGTGACGAACGTGCCCCGTCCGGGCACTCGGTAGACCACGCCTTCAGCAACGAGATCCTGGAACGCCCGGCGCACGGTCTGGCGGCTGATGCTGTGCTGCTGCGCGAGTTCGGCCTCGGTCGGCAGGCGAAGACCGCCGTTGTAGCGACCTTGCAGGATCGCCGTCCGCAGCTCCTGGGCGAGCACGCGGTAGGCGGCAGGAGAGTCGGCCCTAGTCCTGGTCACATCGGTAGGCCGCCTCGTTCGACGAGCTGCTGCACGATCACGTTGCGCTGGACCTCGTTCGTGCCCTCGCCGACGATCATCAGCGGAGCATCGCGGAAGTACCGTTCCACGTCGAACTCGGTCGAGTAGCCATATCCGCCGTGCACCCGAATCGCGTTCAGGGCGATCTCCATGGCGACTTCGGAGGCGAAGAGCTTGGCCATGCCGGCTTCCATGTCACACCGCTGCCCGGCGTCGTACTTCTCGGCCGCGAACAGCGTCAGCTGACGGGCAGCGGTCAGCTTGGTCGCCATGTCGGCGAGGTAGTTGCCGATCGACTGATGCTTCCAGATCGGCTTGCCGAAGCTCTCGCGGTCCTGGGCGTATTGCAGGGCCGCTTCCAGGGCCGCCCGACCGACGCCGAGCGCTCGCGAGGCCACCTGGATGCGTCCGGTCTCCAGCCCCTTCATCATCTGGCCGAAGCCGCGACCTTCGTCCTCGCCCAGCAGCGACCCGACGGGCGTCCGGTAGTCCTCGAAGATCAGTTCGCAGGCCTCGACGCCCTTGTAGCCCAGCTTGGGCAGGTCCTTGGACACCGTCAGTCCCGGACCGTGTTCGACCAGCAGGATGCTCATGCCCGAATGCCGGGGCCGGGCTTCGGGATCGGTCTTGCACAGCAGCGCGATGAGCCCCGAACGCCGGGCGTTGGAGATCCAGGTCTTCGAGCCGTTCACGACGTAGTCGGCCCCGTCGCGCCGGGCCACGGTGCGCATGGCCTGCAGGTCCGATCCGCCGCCGGGCTCGGTGAGTGCCATCGTGGCCCGCAGCTCACCGGTGGCCATGCGCGGCAGGTACTGCTGCTTCTGCTCCTCGGTACCGAACTTGAGGATCAGCTTGGCCACGACCGTGTGCCCGCCCATAGCACCGGCCAGGCTCATCCAGCCCCGGGCCAGTTCCTCGGTCACGTAGACGTAGCAGGGCGTGGAGACGTCCGAGCCGCCGAACTGCTCCGGGATCGCCAACCCGAAGATGCCCATCTCCTTCATCTGGTCGATGAGCTTCTCGGGGTATTCATTGGCGTGTTCGAGCTCGCTGACCACCGGCCGGACATCGCGGTCGACCCAGTCGCGGACCGTCCCGATGATCAGTTCGTCAATGTCGGACAGGGCAGTCATCTGGTCTCCTGGATGCTCTTCGTCTCGTCATACCGTGCCGGCCGCGCGCAGTTGCTCGATCGACTCGGCATCGATCTGCAACTCGGACAGAATGCGGCTCGTGTGCTCGCCCAGAGCCGGGATCGGACCCATCTGGGCCTGGACCCCACCGAGCTCGGCCGGCGGCAACAGCGCCTGGATCGGGCCGCCTGGTGAAGCGACCTCGCGCCACCGCTGGCGGCTGGCCAGCGATGGGTGCTCGAGGAACTCGGGCACCGTGCGCAGCTGGGCATTGGCCGTACGGGCCCGGTCCAGCAACGCGACCAGGTCGTGGTGGGCCAGCGACGCGAAGCGATCGCTGATCAGCTGGTTGAGCACGGCCCGGTTCGCAACCCGGGCCGAGTTGCGGTCGAAGCGAACATCGGCAGCAATGGCCGCATCGCCGAGCACCACCTGGCAGAACGTTCGCCATTCGGGCTCGTTCTGGATTGCGATCAGGACCATCGAGCCGTCGGCCGCCGCGAACGGTCCGTAGGGAGCGATCGTGGCGTGTTCGGCGCCGACCCGAGCCGGGGCCGAACCGCCGTACTTCGTGTAGTAGGCCGGCTGGCTCATCCACTCGGCCAGTGCCTCGAACAGCGCAACCTGCACCGGTGACACCACGCCCGTGGTCTCCCGCTGATACAGCGCGGTCAGGATGCCGCTATAGGCGTACATGCCAGCGGCGATATCGGCGATCGAGACTCCCACCCGCGACGGGGTGTCGGCCGTCCCGGTCAGTGCGAGCAGACCGGTCTCGGCCTGCACGAGCATGTCGTAGGCCTTGCGATCCGACCAGTCCCCGGTGCTGCCGTAGCCCGAGATGTCACAGACGATCAACCGGCGATTGTGTTCGGCCAGCGTCGGGGCATCGAGCCCGAGACGGGCCGCGGCGCCCGGGCCAAGGTTCTGCACGAAGACATCGGCGTCGAACAGCAGCTGGCGCAGAATATCGCCGCCCGCCGCCGACTTGATGTCGAGCGTCAGGGACTCCTTGCCCCGGTTGAGCCAGACGAAATAACTCGACTCGCCAAGGACGCTCTCGTCGTAACCACGGGCTAGATCACCGGCCCCCGGGCGCTCGATCTTGATCACCCGCGCCCCGAGGTCGGCCAGCTGCCGGGTCGCGAAAGGGGCAGCGACGGCCTGCTCGACGCTGACTACAGTTATCCCGGCGAGCGGCCCGGCACCGGCCATCTATGCACCCTCCTCGCGGTCAATATATATACGGCCAATAGCTCGAGCCGGCCGCGAGGCTAGCCGGAGTCCGCCCATTCTTGCGGCCTACATCGCTAGGATAATGTGCGGTCAAAGTTATCCGCGAGCGAGGGACCCCCGTGACTGATCTGCAGGCGGCCAACAACGCCTGGTCTCCGGGCACCGAGAGTCGCGTCGAGCAGCTCGGCCGGGCCCCCGCGGCGGCGCTGGCGGCCACGCTGGGCCGCGACGTCCCCTCGGGCCTGCTCCCCCCGTTGTGGCATTGGCTCTACTTCCTCGACTGGACGCCGGCCGCCGAGCTCGGCGAAGACGGCCATCCGCGTGCGGGGGCGTTCCTGCCCCCGATTCCCGACCGCACCCGGATGTTCGTGGGCGGCCGGATCAGCTTCCGGGCTGCGCTGCAACTCGACGTCGAGAGCCATCGCCGCAGTGTGGTCACCGACCGGGTCGTCAAGCAGGGCGCCACGGGCGAGATGCTGTTCGTCACCGTCCGGCACGAGATCGAGCAGGACGGCCACCTCGCGCTGATCGACGAGCAGGATCTGATGTACCGATCCGGCGCGGCCAGCCGCGACCTGACGTTGCGTGGTCCGGCCCAGTCCGATTCCACCGTGCAGCGGCCACCGTTCAGCGCCAACGAGGCGCTGCTGTTCCGGTTCAGCGCGCTGACCGCCAATACCCACCGGATCCACTACGACCATCCGTACGCGACCGAGGTAGAGCGCTACCCCGGACTGGTCGTCCACGGACCGCTGCTGGCCGTGCTCATGGCCGAGCTGGCGCAGGCCGAGCTGCCCGTCGACCACTCGCTCACGCAATTCGACTACCGTTTCCACCGGCCAAGCTTTGCCGGCGATGAAGTCATCGTCGGCGCAGAGCCGGAGGCCGACGCCACACAGGTACGAGCCGTTATCGGCAACAACGAAACCGTCGCCACCGCCCGAGCCTCATTCGCGCGCAACGACGCACGCTGATCCACCCGAAGGGAACTGGCATGTCGACCACCGCATCATTCATCAACGGGCAGTTCGTCGATTCCGTCGACACCTACGAGAACATCGACCCGTCGACCGGCAAGTCGATCGGGCTCGTGGCCCGGGGCGGGGCGGACGAGATCGACCGGGCGGTTCAGGCGGCCCGGGCCGCCCAGCGTGAGTGGCGGCGCACGACTCCCGAGGTCCGGGCGCGGCTTTTGGGCAAGCTGGCCGATCTGATCATCGACAACCGTGAGCGCCTCGCCCGCCTGGAGAGCGAGGACACCGGCAAGCCGCTGAGCCAGGCGCGGATCGACGCCGACGTGTGCGCGCGCTACTTCCAGTTCTACGGACATGCGATCGACAGCTACTACGGCGTGAGCATTCCGCTGCGGCCCGACCTCCACGTCTACACCGAGCGCGAGCCGTTCGGGGTCACCGGTCACATCGTGGCCTGGAACTACCCGATGCAGCTGATGGCCCGCGGCATCGCCCCGGCGATCGCGACCGGCAACTGCGCCGTGCTCAAGCCCGCCGATGAGACCCCGCGCACGGCCGTGGCCATCGCCGAGTTGGCCGTACAGGCCGGCATTCCGGCCGGCGTGTTCAACGTGGTCACCGGCATCGGCATCGAGGCCGGCGCGGCACTGGCCGCCCACCCGGGCATCGATCAGATCGGCTTCGTCGGCTCCACCCAGATCGGTTCGCTGATCGCCAAGAGCGCCGCCGACCGGGTGGTGCCCGCCACCCTCGAGCTGGGCGGCAAGTCCGCGCAGATCGTCTTCGGCGACGCCAACCTCGAATCGGCGGCCACGTTCATCTCCAAGGCCATCCTGCAGAACGCCGGCCAGACCTGCTCGGCCGGCTCGCGCCTGCTGGTGCACGAGAGCGTTCACGCCCAGGTCGTCGAACGGGTGAGCAACCTGTTCGCGCACGTCAGCATCGGCCCCGGCCTCGAGGACCACGACCTCGGCCCCCTGGTCTCGATCAAGCAGCAGGGCCGGGTCAAGGGCTACGTCGACGGCGTCACCCAGGGCGAGATCCTCTACGGCGGGTTCGTCCCGCAGCTCGCAGGCGAGGGCAGCTACTACTCCCCCACCATCATCGACAACATCGACATGGCCTCGCCCATCGCCCAGGAAGAGGTGTTCGGTCCCGTCCTGGTCGTGAAGTCCTTCAGCGACGAGGACGAGGCGATCGCCCTGGCCAACAGCACCGAGTACGCGTTGCTCGGCGCGGTGTGGACCACCAACCTGGCCCGGGCGCACCGGGTCGCACGCGAGGTGCAGGCCGGACAGGTCTACGTGAACACCTACGGAGCCGGCGGCGGCGTCGAACTGCCCTTCGGTGGGTTCAAGAAGTCCGGCTACGGACGCGAGAAGGGCGTCGAAGCCCTCGACGCCTTCACCCAGACCAAGACCGTCATCGTCCAACTCTGATCAGGAGCCCGACCGTGAGCACCGACGAGCAGTTGCAGCAGCTGATCAAGGACGTCCAGTGGCTCAAGGATCGTCAGCTGATCCTCGATGTGGTCATGCGGCACGCCCGCGGGCATGACCGCCACGACCGGGAGCTGATGAACAGCTGCTTCTGGGAGGACGGCATCGACGAGCACGGGCAGTTCATCACGCCGGGACCCGAGTACGGCGACTGGGCCAACGCCGCGCACTCGGGCGGATATCTGCTCCACACGCACAACATCACCAACCACGTCTGCGAGATCGACGGCGATACCGCGCACGCGGAATCGGCCGTACTGGGCACCTTCTTGCCCCGGCACACGCCCGGACGGGCCAAGTTCACCAACGGCCGGTACGTGGATCGACTCGAGAGGCGCAACGGCGAATGGCGCATCGCGGTCCGCCGCACGGTCATCGACGTCGAGATCGAGGGCGAGTCGAACTGGCCCGAGGGCCCGATCCCGGCGACGTTCCCCAAGGGGGTCTGGGACACGACCGATGTGTCCTACGCGCGGCCGCTGCAGCTCGACTCGCCCTCGCCGCGGTGGGACGGCACCACCCGCTGAGCCTCGATAAACTCTCTCGGTGACTGGAGTAGCCCGCAAGATCCGCGTCGTCGGCGACCCCGTGCTCAGCACGCCGACCGCGCCGATCGTGGACTTCGATGACGAGTTGGCCGCGCTCATCGAGGACATGTTCGCCTCGATGTACGTCGCCGAAGGGGTCGGCCTGGCCGCGACCCAGATCGGCGTGGGCCGGGCGCTTTTCGTCTACGACTGCATCGACGCGGAGAACGTGCGTCACGTCGGACACCTGATCAACCCGGTGATCGTGACGACGTCAGGCCCGATCGACGGCGGCGATGAGGGCTGCCTGTCGGTGCCCGGCCCGTTCCATCCCACGCCCAGGCCGTCGGTGGCCACCGTCCGCGGAGTCGACCGCTTCGGCGCCCCGCTCGAGGTGACCGGCACCGGCTTCTTCGCCCGCTGCCTGCAGCACGAGACTGAGCACCTGGCCGGCGTCCTCTACATCGATCGCCTGCCGCGAAATCAGCGCCGTCGGGTGCTGCGGGACATGGAGCCCTTCGACTGGAACGCGCCCATCCCCTCCTAGCCGGTCGGCCGAGGTTAGGGCAGGAGGAGCTCGGCGATCTGCACGGCGTTGAGGCCTGCGCCCTTGCGCAGGTTGTCGTTGCTGACGAACAGGGCGAGTGAGTTGGGACCGTCCTGCCGCAACCGACCGACGTAGGACGGGTCGGCGCCGGCCGCCTGCAACGGGGTGGGGACCTCGCTGATCTCGACCCCGGGCGCCGCGGCCAGCAGCTCATAGGCCCGCTCTACCGACAGCGGTTCGGCGAACTCGACGTTCAACGACAGCGAATGCCCTGAAAACACGGGAACTCGCACGCAGGTGCCGGACACCCGCAGGTCCGGGATGGAGAGAATCTTGCGCGACTCGTTGCGCAGCTTCTGTTCCTCGTCGGTCTCCAGCGAGCCGTCCTCGACCAGCGAGCCGGCGAAGGGAACCACGTTGAAGGCGATCGGGCGCACGTACTTGACCGGGGTCGGAAAGGTCACGGCCGAACCGTCATAGGTCAGTTCGGCCGCGCGGTCGTAGACCTGCCGGACCTGCTTGTCGAGCTCGTCCACGCCGGCCAGGCCACTGCCCGATACGGCCTGGTAGGTCGTCGCGATGAGCCTCACCAGGCCGGCGGCGTCGTGCAACGGCTTGAGCACCGGCATGGCCGCCATCGTTGTGCAGTTCGGGTTGGCGATGATCCCCTTGGGCGCGTTGAACGCGGCCTCGGGATTGACCTCGCTGACCACCAGCGGCACATCCGGATCCATCCGCCAGGCCGAGGAGTTGTCGATCACCGTGACACCCGCGGCGGCGTAGCGCGGGGCCAGCTCACGCGAGGTCCCGCCCCCCGCCGAGAAGATCGCGACGTCGAGCCCGCTCGGGTCGGCCAAAGCGGCGTCCTCGACCCGGACGTCGACGCCTTCCCACTGCAGGGTCGTGCCGGCCGATCGGGCGGAGGAGAAGAAGCGGATCTCATCGACCGGGAACGAACGCTCGGTCAGGATGCGGCGGACCACCCCGCCGACCTGGCCGGTCGCACCGACGACGCCGATCTTCATCGGCCGGTCCCGCCGTAGACCACGGCCTGCTCGTCCTGGGTGCCGAGCTCGAACGCGTCGTGCACGACCCGCACCGCGGTGTCGAGGTCGGTGTCGCGGCAGACGACCGAGATCCGGATCTCGGAGGTGGAGATCATCTCGACGTTGACGCCGGCCGCCGCCAGAGAGGAGAAGAACGAGGCCGAGACGCCCGGGTGCGAACGCATGCCCGCCCCGATCAGCGACAGCTTGCCGATGTGGTCGTCGTAGAGCAGGTCCTCGAAGCCGATCGCGTCGCGCACCCGGTTCAGGGCCTGCAGTGCGGTCGGGCCGTCGGTCTTGGGCAGGGTGAAGGAGAGGTCGGTGCGCCCGGTGCCGCCGGTGGAGATGTTCTGCACGATCATGTCGAGGTTCACCTCGGCCGACGCGAGCTCGGTGAAGATCTTGGCCGCCTCACCCGGCTTGTCGGGCACGCCGACCACCGTGACCTTGGCCTCGCTGCGGTCGTGCGCGACTCCGGAAATGATGGCCTGTTCCACGTCTTGATCCTCCATCGAGCCGGTCACCAGGGTGCCGGTCTTGTTCGAAAACGATGAGCGCACATGAATCGGCACGCCGTAGCGACGCCCGTACTCGACACTGCGCAGGTGCAGGATCTTGGCCCCGCACGCGGCCAGTTCGAGCATCTCTTCGTAGGTGACGGTGTCCAGGCGCCGGGCGTTGGGCACGATGCGCGGGTCGGCGGTGTAGACGCCGTCGACGTCGGTGTAGATCTCGCACACCTCGGCGTGCAGGGCCGCAGCCAGCGCGACGGCGGTGGTGTCCGAGCCACCGCGACCGAGCGTGGTGATGTCCTTGGTGTCCGGGCTGACGCCCTGGAACCCGGCGACGATAGCCACGTTGCCGGCCGCCACCGACGTCTCGACCCGCCCGGGCGTGATGTTCACGATGCGCGCCTTGCCGTGCACCGACGTCGTCAGCACGCCGGCCTGCGAGCCGGTGAAGGACTCGGCCTTGTAACCCAGGGAGTTGATCGCCATCGCCAGAAGGGCCATCGAGATGCGCTCACCGGCCGTGAGGAGCATGTCGAACTCGCGCCCGGACGGCACCGGGACGACCTGCTGGGCCAGGTCGATCAGCTCGTCGGTGGTGTCGCCCATGGCCGAGACGACCACGACGACGTCATCGCCGTCGCGGCGGCGCGCGACGATGCGTTCGGCCACCCGCTTGATCCGCTCGGCGTCGGCGACGGACGAACCGCCGTACTTCTGGACGACGAGCCCCACAGCACTACCCCTTCACAAACGGATTCGGAGCCTTCAGGATACCGGCGCGAATCACATGATTAGGCCCGCCCTCAGCGATCAGCTGCCCAGTTGCGGGACGTCGGGCTCATCCGGCTCGTCGGGGTCGCTCTGCTCGGGCTGGCCGAGGTTGCCGCGGATCGATTCGAAGATCGTCAGGCCCTGCCCGACCAGACTGGCCGCCATCTCCCCGAGACCGGTCGCCCCGTTGAGGATGTTGACGTTGGCGCCCTGCAGCCCGTTGGCCGCCTCCCGCACGATCAGCGGCAGCTGGTCGATCAGCATCCGGTCCAGCGCCACCCGGTTGTGCGAGGCCGCCGCCTCGGCCTGAATCCGAATGCGTTCGGCGTCGGCCCGGGCCAGGATGCGCACCCGTTCGGCCTCGGCCTCGGCCGGCTTCACCACCTCGGCTACCAGCTGCTGCTGGCGCAGTTCGGCGTTGCGATGCGCCAGCTCGGTCTGGGCCAGCAGCACTTCCTGGGCCGCCTGCGCGGCGGCCAACGGGCCGGCCTGGCTGGCCTTCTGCTGAGCCTGGTCGATCTCGGCCTGGAACTGGGCCTGGCTCACCGCGGTCTGGCGGGCGTACTCGTTCTGGAAGCGCACGCTCTCCTGCTGGGCCCGCGCGCTGGCCTGATCGGCCGCGGCCTGGGCGACTTTGGCCGCCTGGTTGACGGTGGCCTGATGGGGCGCAGCCAGCGCCTGGATGTACCCCGAGCCCTTGTCGTCGATGCTGCTGATCTGCAGCGAGTCCACGGCCAGCCCGATCCGGCCCATCTCGGTCTTGCTGGCGTCGAGGATGGCATCGCCCAGGGTCTGCTGCTCACGGATGATCGCCTCGACCGTCATCGAGCCGATGATCGACCGCAGGTGGCCGCTGAAGATGCGCCCGACCAGGGTCGGCATCTGGGACTGGTCACCCTGGAAGCGCCGGGCCGCCGCGGCGATCGATTCGTGGTCGTCGCCGACCTTGAACGCGATGACGGCCTGCACGGCCAGGGTCAGCCCCTGCTGGGTGAAGCAGTCCTCGACGACCTCGGCCTCCTGCATGGCCAGGGTCAGCTTCGAAGCCCGCGAGAGGATGGGGAACACGAAGACGCCGTGCCCAGTGACGATCTTGAACTGCCGCCCGTCGGAGTGACGCTGCTTGCGGCCGCTGATCAGCAGGGCCTCGTTGGGGGCAGGGACGTGGTAACCGAACATTGCTAGTACCTCTCACTCTCGCGGTCGAGCGCACCGCTCGAGGCATCTGCCCAAGGCTCGACGTCGACCTGCCGGCCGCCCCGGTTGTTGATCACCAGGATCTCGGCGCCCAGGGCGAGCGCCCCTTTGGAATAGCCGATGTAGTAGTGCGGGAGCCCGTCGACGACGACCCGGACCTCGCCCGGACGCTCTCCTCCGCGGATCGCGCGACACACGGAGCCGACCCGTCCGACCACCGTCTGATCTGCCACATTGCTCCCTTGAGGAGGCCAGTTCCTTCACACGGTAGACGCGAATGCCGATTCGAGGATGTCTAGTCCCTCACCCAGGAGAGCCTCACCAATCACCAGCGGCGGCAGGAAGCGCAGGACGTTGCCGTAGGTGCCGGCGGTGAGGGTGATCAGGCCTTCGCGGTGGCAGGCGGCCGACAGCGCAGCGGTCCGGGCCGGGTCGGGGGTCTTGGTCGCTCGATCCGACACGAGCTCAACGGCGATCATCGCGCCGCGACCGCGGATATCGCCGATCACCTCGTACTTCTCGGCCAGCGCCCCGAGCCGCGCAACCATGATCGACTCGATGCGCCGGGCGGCCCCGGTCAGATCCTCGGCCTGCATGGTCTCGATCGCGCCCAGGGCCGCGGCGCAGGCGACCGGGTTACCGCCGTAGGTGCCGCCCAGTCCGCCCACATGCACGGCGTCCATCATCTCGGCCCGGCCCGTGACCGCGGCCAGCGGCAACCCGCCGGCAATGCCCTTGGCCGTCGTGATCAGATCGGGGACGACGCCCTCGTGCTCGCTGGCGAACCAGTCGCCGGTGCGGCAGAAGCCGGTCTGGATCTCATCGGCGATGAAGACGATGCCCTGGGCGGTACACCACTGCGCGACGCGGGCCAGGAAGCCCGGTGCAGGAACAATGAAGCCGCCCTCGCCCTGGATCGGCTCGATGATGACCGCCGCCGTATTGCTCTCGCCGACCTGGGCGTGCACGAGGGAGACGAACTCCTCGAACGCCTCGTCAGCGCACTGTTCCGGACCGGTCGGCCAGCGGTAGGGATAGGCCATCGGCACGCGGTAGATCTCGCCCGCGAACGGGCCAAAGCCTTGTTTGTACGGCATGTTCTTGGCCGTCAGGGCCATCGTGAGGTTGGTCCGGCCGTGGTAGGCGTGGTCGAAGGCGACAACGGCTGAGCGGCCGGTGTGGTGCCGGGCGATCTTGATCGCGTTCTCGACCGCCTCGGCGCCGGAGTTGAACAGCGCACTGCGCTTGGCGTGCGCGCCGGGGGTCAGCTCGTTGAGCTTCTCGGCCACCGCGACGTACTCCTCGTACGGAGTGATCATGAAGCAGGTATGCGTGAAGTCGGCGACCTGGGACCGCACCCGCTCCACCACCCGCGGGGCGGAGTTACCGACGCCGGTCACCGCGATGCCCGAGCCGAAGTCGATCAGTTGGTTGCCGTCGACATCGACCACGATGCCACCGCCGGCCCGTTCGACGTAGACCGGCAAGGTGGTGCCCACCCCGGAGGCCACCGCGCTGAGCTTGCGCTCGTGCAGGGCCCGCGAGCGCGGTCCGGGGATCTCGGTGGCCAGTATGCGCTGCTGCTCGATCACGGTGGTCTCCGGATGTCGATTCAGAAGTCGATGTTGTGCATGACGTGCTTGATCCGGGTGTAGTCCTCGAGCCCGTAGACCGACAGGTCCTTGCCGTAGCCGGAGTGCTTGAACCCGCCGTGCGGCATCTCGGCGACGATCGGGATGTGGCAGTTGACCCACACGCAGCCGAAGTCCAGGCGCCGCGAGACGCGCATCGCCCGCCCGTGGTCCTTGGTCCAGACGCTGGAGGCCAGCCCGTACTCGACCCCGTTGGCCCAGAGCACGGCTTCGTCCTCGTCGGTGAACTGCTGCACGGTGATCACCGGCCCGAAGATCTCGTCCTGGATCACCTCGTCGTCCTGGCGCAGGTCGGCGACGACCGTGGGCTCCCAGAAGTAGCCCCGATCACCCTTGCGGGAGCCACCAGCCAATACTCGCGCGTGGTCAGGAAGCCGGCTGAGCATGCCGCCCACGCGCTCGAGTTGGCTGGCGTTGTTGAGCGGGCCGTAGAGGATGTCGTCGTCTGCCGGCGCACCGATCTTGGTGTTGCGAGCCTGGTCGGCCAGCGCATCGGCGAAGTCGGCGGCGATGCGCGGCGCGACCAGCACCCGGGTGGCCGCCGTGCAGTCCTGGCCGGCGTTGAAGTAGCCGGCAATGGCAATGTTTTCCGCGGCATTCTCGATATCGGCGTCGTCGAACACGATCACCGGCGCCTTGCCGCCGAGTTCGAGGTGCGTGCGCTTGAGATCCTTCGCCGCGGCGGCGGCGACCTCATAGCCCGCGCGCGTCGACCCCGTGATCGAGACCATGGCCGGCGTCTTGTGCGAGACCACGGCCCGGCCGGTGTCACGGTCGCCGCAGATGACGTTGAAGACGCCGGGCGGGAAGAACTCGCCGGCGATCTCAGCCATCAGCACACTCGACACCGGCGTGGTGTCCGACGGCTTGAGCACGACACAGTTACCGGCGGCCAGCGCCGGAGCAAACTTCCAGACCGCCATCATCATCGGGTAGTTCCAGGGCGCGACCTGCCCGACGACGCCGACGGGCTCGCGGCGGACGTAGGACGTGTGACCCTGCATGTACTCGCCGGCACTGCGCCCTTCGAGCAGGCGGGCCGCCCCGGCGAAGAAGCGGATCTGATCCAGCGCCGGCGGCATCTCCTCACTGGTCGTCATGGCGATCGGCTTGCCGGTGTTCTCGCATTCGGCCGCGATGATCTCTTCGCTGCGGGCCTCGAGGGCATCGGCGAAGCGCAGCAACGCCCGCTGCCGCTCGCTCGGCGTCGTGTCGCGCCAGGCCTCGAACGCATTCGACGCTGCGTGGTAGGCGCGGTCGACGTCCTGCTCGTCCGACACCGGCGCCGAGCCGAAGACCTCACCCGTCGACGGATCGATCAGGTCGGCCCGCCGCCCACTCGCCGAGTCGACCAGTTCGCCGTTGACGAAGTTCTGAACCGTCCGCACAGTCACTCACCCCTGCCGAAGAATTGCCGCGAGAAGGACGTCGAGCATTGACGCTACACGCCGGATTGGCTGCCATCTACGACGGATAACAGGGTAATTGGGGCGGCACTCAACGGAATTCGTCGGTCAAAGCGTGACGCCGACCAGGTGCGCCTCGGGCCGCAACCGGATGCCGAACCGATCCGCTACGCCGTCGCGGATCTCGGCCGCGAGATCGAGCAGCTGGGCGGTCGTGGCGCTCCCGCGATTGGTCAGGGCCAACGTGTGCTTGGTCGACACGCGGACGTGTTCGGTGCCGTAGCCGCGCGGAAAGCCGGCCTGCTCGATCAGCCAGGCAGCCGAGAGCTTGAGCTGGCCGTCGACCTCCCACTGCGGGCAGTCCGGCGGTGCCAGCGCCGCATCGACGAACGGGTTCACGAAGAACGAGCCAACGCTCCAGGTGTCGTGATCGTCCGCGTCCAGCAGCATCCCCTTGCTGCGGCGCAGCTCCAGGACCACCTCTCGCACCTCGGCCGACGGGGCTCGTTCGCCCGGGCTCACGCCCAGCCGGCGGGCCAGCTCGAGATAGGTCACGGGCGGGGCGAGGCCCGAGCGGGAGAGCGCGAAGGTCACGTCGAGTACCACGAAGCGATCGGTGTGCTTGAACGCGCTCGTCCGAAAGCCGAACCCGAACCGTGCCGGCTCCCACTGCGCGATCTCACCGCTCGTGCGGTCGAGGACGGTCAGCGCGGTGATCGAGTCCGACACCTCGCTGCCGTAGGCACCGACGTTCTGGATCGGCGTCGCGCCGGCCCGGCCGGGAATGCCACTCATCGCGGCCAGGCCCGACCATCCCTGCTCGACGGTGGCGGCGACGAACTCGTCCCAGGGCTGGCCGGCGTTGACGCGTACGAGTTCGCCCTGCGTCTCGTACCCGTCGTTGCGGACCAGGATGACCACGCCGGGCCAGCCCTCGTCGGCGACCAGAAGGTTGCTGCCGCCGCTGACCAGCAGCACCGGTTCCCCGGCGGCATCGGCGCTGCGGACGGCGTCTACCAGCTCGGGGGTGGACCTCGCCTCGACGACCCGCGCCGCCGGACCGCCGAGGCGCAGCGTCGTCACGTCCGCCAGCCGCATGTCCACGGCTGGCGACGCTACCGGGTACGCGTGCCGACGACGCTACCGTCTGGCGGTGTCCACCTCGCCGCGCCGGCCCCGGCTGGCCGCTGGGCGGGCGCGCGCCCTGGGCGTGGCGACCCGGGGCACGACCAATCCGAACCGGCTGCGCCGCATGGATCGCTGGATCACCGCCACCCTCGGACCGGCCCTGCGCAAGGCCGGCGACCCGCTCGTGGTGGATCTCGGCTTCGGAGCCTCGGCGGTGACCGCCGTCGAGCTGGCCGCGCGGCTGGCCCGGGTGCGCTCCGACGTCCGCGTGCTCGGCGTGGAGATCGACCCCGAGCGGGTGCGCGCCGCCGCCCTCGCCGCCGATCCACCGCGACTGGACTTCGCCGTGGGGGGCTTCGAGTTCGCGGGGCAGCGTCCAGTGCTGGTGCGGGCCGCGAACGTCCTGCGCCAGTACGACGAGGCCGCGGCGGCGAACGCCTGGGCGACCATGTGCGACAACCTCGCACCGGGCGGCTGGTTGGTGGAGGGCACCAGCGATGAGCTGGGGCGGCGGGCCAGCTGGGTGCTACTCGATGTCGACGGGCCGCGGTCGTTCACGCTGGCCGCCAGTCTGGCCCAGCTACCGCGACCGAGCGCATTGGCCGAACGACTACCCAAGGCGTTGATCCACCACAACGTCGCCGGTCAGCCGATCCACCGGCTACTGCAGGAGCTGGACCAGGCCTGGGATGCGGCCGCCCCGCTGAGCGCATTCGGCCCGCGGCAGCGGTGGACGGCGGCCTGCGAGGCAGTGGCCCGCACCTGGCCGGTGGTCGGCCGACCGGCCCGTTGGCGAGCGGGTGAGTTCAGCGTCGAATGGGGCGCGGTCGCACCGGTCTAGCCGATTGCGGCGCCGACTCAGCTGATTCAGCCGGCCAGTTGCTCGCGGACGGCGCCGAGGCCCATCGCCGCCATGGCCGGGACCACCGTATGCAGGTGGGACACCTCGGCATCGGCGACGATGCGCGTCGATCCGGTGCGAGCCATGAAGGCCGCGGCGGGCAGTACGGACTCGCCCGGGTAGCCGATCAGTTCGTCATAGCCGGCGACCAACGCCGCCCCCGAGACCTGCGCCAGCAGCTCGCGGCCGATCCCTATTCCCTGCCAGGAATCTTGCACGAGCACGCCGACCTGAGCCGAGTTGCGACCGTGATGCGGATCGCTCTGGGCGACCGCCAGGGCGATCACCGCGCCCTTGGGCTCCACGGCCACGAACGCCAGAGGGCTGTGCAACAGCTGCGCGACGGCGATGACCGACGGCGCCCGGCCACCGAGACGGTAACGCTCCAGCAAGCTGGCCGCGGAGCTGCGCCGGTGCATCGAGGCCACCGCCTCGAGGTCGCGCGAAGTCGCCTTTCTGATCAACAGTGAACGTCCACCGGCCCGCAGGCGCCACGGTTGCACCGCGGCGGCAGCGAACGCGCGGTGGCGGGACGTACCTTCGTGCGGCGCTCGGGTGACGGTGGCGACCAGGGCCGGTAGCGGACGGGCGGCGGGTAGGCAGGCGGCGTACGCGTCAGGCGTCGACTTCATAGCTGCGACTGTGCGCGGAGCACATTTCGCGGTCGTGACCAGCGCGTCGCATTCAAGCAAATCTTAGGGTTACCTGGGTTTGGTTTACCCGACGGGCGGAATGGGTAGAGGGGTCGGCATGACTGGAGAAACGAGCGCCTGGGCGCCACAACCCACCTCTGATCACGACAGCGCCCGGGCGCAGTTCGAGGCCGAGCAGCATGCCGAGGCCCGTCGGGCCGCGGCCTGGGCCGTCGCCGGCTCAGCCCTGGATCGAGCTGATGCCCGGACCCTGTTCGAGATGCTCGGGCTGACCCGCGATGACATCGCGGCCGCTCGTGAACGGACGCGGCACGCCGCTTAATCGCGCGGGCGCGGATGACACACTGCAGGGGTGACTGAACTCGTCATCCCCGAGACGCTGCGACCCGTCGACGGCCGATTCGGATCGGGACCCTCCAAGGTTCCGCTGCCTGCGGTGGCCAGCTTGACCGAACAAGCCGCCCTGCTCGGAACCAGCCATCGGCAGGCGCCGATCAAGAACATCGTCGGGCGCATCCGGGCCGGTCTGCGCACGCTCTTCGACGCCCCCGATGGCTACCAGGTCGTGCTGGGCAACGGGGGCGCGACGGCGTTCTGGGACGCGGCCGCGTTCGGCCTGATTCACCAGCACTCGCAACACTTGGTCTGCGGGGAGTTCTCGGCCAAGTTCGCCGCGGTCGCCGCCGGGGCCCCGTTTCTGGGTTCGCCCACCGTCATCCGCTCCGAATACGGTTCGGCCCCGCACGCCCGCATCGAGGCCCAGGTCGACGCCTACGCCTGGCCGCACAACGAGACGTCCACCGGGGTGCTGATGCCGGTGCGCCGCCTGGCCGGCGACGCGCTGATGCTCGTCGACGGCACGAGCGCCGCCGGCGGCGTCGACGTCGACGTGACCCAGACCGACGCCTACTACTTCGCGCCGCAGAAGGCGTTCGCCTCCGAGGGCGGGCTCTGGCTGGCCGTCCTGTCGCCCGCCGCGCTCGAGCGGGTCGCTGCCCTGAGCCAGCTGCGGTGGCAGCCGCCGTCGCTGGACCTGCGCCTGGCGATCGAGAACAGCGGCAAGGACCAGACCTACAACACGCCCGCCATCGCCACCCTCTGGCTGTTGGCCCATCAGGTCGACTGGCTCCTGGAGCAGGGCGGGCTGGCCTGGGCGGCCAAGCGCACGGCCGAGTCCTCCGGCCGGCTCTACAGCTGGGCCGAGGCGTCCACGTTCGCCACCCCGTTCGTGACCGATCCGGCGCTGCGCAGCCCGGTGGTCGCCACGATCGACTTCGCCGACGGCGTCGATGCCGCCACCGTGGCCCGCACTCTGCGGGCCAACGGCATCGTCGATACCGAGCCCTACCGTGGCCTGGGCCGCAACCAGCTGCGGGTCGGGATGTATCCGGCCGTCGACCCCGACGATGTCACCGCGCTGACCCAGTGCATCGACTACGTGGTGGAGCGCATCTGAGGCCGTCGCTGCGGCGTGTGCTACCCGCAAACGCTCCGGTGGAACCTATCTTGGGAGCATGCGTGTACTGCGATTCGTCGGCCCGGACGTCAGTCCGGGTCGCGTCGTGGTCGAGACGTTGGACGGCGAGAAACAGTTCAGCCTGGAGCTCGGGGAGTCCCTGCATATGACCATCGAGACCGCACCACTGAGCGCCGTGAGCACAGGGTCTTCCGTACCGGACCTGTCGCCCCGAGAGATTCAGATGCGCACCCGCGCCGGGGAAAGCCCGGAATCGCTGGCCGAGAGCTCCGGCATGGCCCTCGACAAGGTCCTGCGCTTCGCCCGCCCGGTGCTCGAGGAACGCACCCGGATCACCGTCGAGGCCCGCCGGGCGCGCGCGCGGCAGAGCACTCCCGAGGGCCAGCTGGTCTCCTTCGGCGATTGCGTCGACCGGCGCTTCGCTGAGCACGGCATCGATCCCGCCCAGGTCAGCTGGGACGCCTACCGACGCGACGACGCCGTCTGGGTCGTCTCGGCCGGCTGGCTCGGTGGCGACACCGAGCGCATCGCGCGGTGGGCCGTCTCGCTGACCCACCGCCTGGTCAGCCCGCTGGATGAGACCGCGTCCGATCTGCTCTCGGATCGGCCGATCCGACCGGTCGTGCACGTCGTCCCGGCCCTGGAGCCCGAGGTCGAGGCCGACATCGCCGCCGAGCAACTCGACCTGTCCGAGAACCTGACCGGTCCGTTGCCCGAGCCGATCATCGAAGAGGTCTTCGACCAGGAGGCCGACTCCGACACCCCGGCCCTGCCGCTGCGGCTGGCCGACCCGGTGAAGCGCTCCGGCCGCCAGCAGGTCCCGGCGTGGGATGACATCCTGCTCGGCGTGCGCCGCACCACTGACTAATCCGGGGCCCCGGTGAGCGAGGGCAGCGCGAGCATTCCCGAGACGCTGCTGCGACTGGGCATCAATCGCTCCGGGCGCCTGGATGCCAATCGGCTCTGGGACGTCGCCCTGCGGGCGGGCATCGTGTGCGACCTCGTACTGGCGGACACGATCGAGACCGGCGATGATCCAGCGACGATGCTGATCGACACCGAACCCACCGGCATCGGCTACCGCGACCTGGCCGTGCACCAGCTGCTCACGACGCCGGGCCTGACCCTCGACCGGTGGATCCGCGGCGGCTCATTGCGCGCGGTCGACATGGTCAGCGTCCTCATCGACGCCGATGGGTGGCAGCGTCAAGCGCTGCCTGACCTGCGCCAGCCAACGTCGCTACGAGACCGACGCCCGGCGCTACGCGATGCTGGCCGCCCGCCTGGAGCAGATCGCGCGGGACCCGAGCTGCTCGACGAGTACGCCGATGAAGCTCGTCGTCGCGCTGAGCGGCCCGTTCGGCCTCCTGTCGAGCGCCCCGTCCGCCGACGACGCACCACGGGCCGCGGCCGAAGCGGTCGGCGTCGCGATCAACGAGATCTATCGACGCAGCGCCGCGGCCCGCGGCGGCGGCGACAGCGGCACGTTTGTCGGGATGTGAACGCCGTGCCGCGATGGGCCATCGGGCCGGCCATCCTGTTGCTGCTGGTGGGCACCGCCTGCAGTGCCGGACACCCGGCGACTCAGCGGACTCCGGTCAGCCCCGCGTCGAGTAGCGCCGCCCCGAGTTCCGCGGCCACCAGCTCGCCCGCCCCCATCCCGACCGACACGCGGCCGCCGGGTGAGTTCACGTTCGCCTTCGCCGGGGACGTCAACTTCGCCGACCGCACCGCGACGCGATTGGCCACCGATCCGAGCACCGCGTTCGGGGTGGCCCAGCCGGTGATCAGCGCCGCCGACCTGACCATGGTCAACCTCGAGACCGCGATCACCACCGCCGGCGATCAGCAGAACAAGTCGTTCACCTTCCGGGCGCCACCGACCGCGTTCACCGCCCTGCGCGATGCCGGCGTCGATATCGCGACCATGGCCAACAATCACGGCGCGGACTACGGCGCGTCGGGCCTGGCCGACACGCTCGCCGCGATCAGCGCGTCCCAGTTTCCGGTCGTCGGCATCGGCGCCAACGCGGCGCAGGCCTACGCGCCGTACGTCACGACCGTGCGCGGCACCCGGATCGCGGTGATCGCCGCCAGCCAGGTGCAGGACGAGACGCTGGCCCACTTCTCCGCCGGCGCCACCTCCCCCGGGATCGCGAACGCGTTCTCACCTCAGCTCATCTCCGCCGTGCAAGCCGCCAAGGCCGCTGGGGACGTCGTGATCACCTACATCCACTGGGGCACCGAGTACGACACCTGCCCGAACAGCGATCAGCGCACGCTCGCGGCCCAACTGGCCGCCGCCGGGGCCACCGCGGTGATCGGCACCCACGCCCACGTACTGCAGGGGGCGGGCTGGCGTCCAGATGGGGTCTACGTCGCCTACGGGCTGGGCAACTACCTGTGGTGGATGTCGTTCGGCAACGACCAGGACGACAACGGCGTGCTGACGTTGACCTTCCGCGACGGAAAGGTCGTCAGCGACGCGTTCTCGCCCTCACGGCTGGACGCGACCGGGGTCCCGGTGCCGGCCACCGGCGACGTGGCCGCCCACATCAACGCCGAGTGGGCGACCGCGCGGGGCTGTGCCGCCCTGGCCGCGACGCCGCCGGCCTGACCTGGATCGGCGGGCGCGGTGGTGCGGCGAGGTCGCCAGGACGGCCGACTCGCACCACTGCTCAGGCCGCGGCCAGCAACTCGTCGAGCTTGGTGAACGAGCTGCCCCAACCTTCGAGCGCACCGCTCAGGATCTCGGGCGTGTACGGGCCCTGGCGCAGCTCGAGCCGGGTCTTGCCCTCGCCCTCGTCGTGAAACTCCAGGCGCAGGTAGAACTCGACCGGGCCGTCCGCCCCGGCCACGTTCTCGGCGATCTGACGGCCGACCAGCAGTTCGTTCTCGATGACCTCGGTGAACGTCGCGTCCACCGGCGAGGCCTGACTCGGGTCGTCGTCGTTGACCATCGTGAAGCTCTGCCGGCCCCCGACTCTCGCCTCTATGTGCACGGTTCCGCGCGGCACCGACCAGCCCACCGGGCCGAACCAGGCTGCGAGCTGGTCGGGGTCGACGAAGGCCTGGTAGACGAGCGGACGCGGCGCGTCGAACACTCGGGTGATGGCCAATTCTTCAACATTTTCGGTCATTTCTGTGCCTTTCCTTGTTCAGTGACTCGACGCAGGTGGGCGTCGAGTCGATCGAAGTTCGTGTCCCAGAAGCGGCGGTACTGCTCCATCCAGCCCACGGCTTCGGCCAGCGGCTGCGCCTGCAACGTGCTCGAGCGCCATTGCGCCGAGCGGCTGCGTGAGATCAGACCGGCCCGCTCGAGCACCTTCAGGTGCCGCGAGATCGCCGGCAGGCTGATGGCGAACGGTTCGGCCAGTTCCAGCACGGTGGCGTCGCCGTCGGCCAGCCGGGTCAGGATCGCCCGCCGCGTGGGGTCGGCCAGCGCCGCGAAGATCACGCTGAGCCGGTCTTCCGCCATGTTTAACCTCTTCATTAAATAACTGACTCGTTAAATATGAGGGTTGCTTGCCGTCCTGTCAAGCGCCAGCGGGAGATGATGGGGCCATGTCGGGTGCGCGGTGATCAAGTACCTGGGCAGCAAGCGGACGCTCGTGCCGACCCTCGGCACCCTGTTCGCCGCCAGCGGGGCGCGCACTGCACTCGACCTGTTCACCGGCACGACGCGAGTGGCCCAGGAGTTCTGCCGCCGGGGTGGGCAGGTCACGGCGGTCGACCTCGCGACCTACAGCGAGGTGCTGGCCCAGTGCTACGTCGAGATCGACGCCGCGGTGGCTGACGTCGCCGAGGTCGAGGCGGCGATCGTCCAACTCGAGCGGCTGGAACCCAGACGAGGTTATTTCACCAGGGCATTCTGCGAGGACAGTCGCTACTTCCAGCCGAAGAACGGCATGCGGGTCGACGCCATCCGCGACGGGATCGAGGAGTTCTACGGCGATAGCTGGCTGCGCCCGGTGCTGCTGACCTCGCTCATGGAGGCCGCCGACGCGGTCGACTCGACCGTGGGGCTGCAGATGGCCTACCTCAAGCAGTGGGCCCCGCGCGCCACCAAGGATCTCCGGCTGAAGGTGCCGGTGTTCACACCCGGCGCCGGCGTCGCGCTGCGGGGCGACGCCGTGGCGCTGGTCCCTGACCTGCCCGCCGTCGACCTGGCCTACCTGGACCCGCCCTACAACCAGCATCGCTACTTCACCAACTACCACGTCTGGGAGACCCTGATCCGCTGGGACGAGCCGGAGCACTACGGCGTGGCCTGCAAGCGCATCGACAGCCGCGACCCGGAAACCAAGAGCATCTTCAACGCCACTCGCGAGATGCCCGGCGCGCTGGCCCAAGTGATCAAGACGGTGGACGCCGAGGTGGTGATGGTCAGCTTCTCCAACGAGGGATTCGTCGCGCTGGCCGACCTGGTCGAGATGTGTGTCGCCCGCGGAGAACCGGTCGAGGTGCTGTCCTTCGACTCCAAGCGCTATGTCGGCGCCTTGATCGGAATCTTCAATCCGACCGGCGAGAAGGTCGGGGCGGTCAGCCACACCCGCAACACGGAGTACGTGGTGCTCAGCGGCCCGGCCACGAAGATCAGCCGGATGGCCGCGGCGGTCGCGGCCGACCAGTCGACTTGAAGACCGTCAGGGCCCTGATCGGGTCATGCCACCCGGCGCCCTGTGCGGCGGTGACGATCTTCATCGGCGTGTTGGGCGCGGTGGCCGGGAACACGGCCGGACGGTGCCTGCTGCTCGCCGCCGCCGTACTGGCCGGGCAGCTCTCGATCGGCTGGTCGAACGATCGCATCGACGCCAGGCGCGACGCCTACGTCGGGCGAACCGACAAACCGGTGGCCAGTGAGAATGTGCCGACAAGAACGGTGGATATCGCGATCGCCCTGGCCCTGGTCGCGACCGTGACCCTCTCGCTCCTGCTCGGCTGGCGGGCCGGTCTGCTCCACCTCGCGGCGGTCGGTTGTGGGTGGGCCTACAACCTCGGGCTCAAGGCGACGGTCATCTCGTGGCTGCCCTACGCACTCGCGTTCGGGGCGTTGCCGGCCATCGCCACGCTGGCGTTGCCCGAGCCGCGGCTGGCCGGCTGGTGGGCGATTGCCGCCGGGGCCTGCCTCGGGGTCGCGGCGCATATCGCCAACGTCCTGCCCGATCTGGATGCCGACCGTGAGACCGGCGTTCGCGGGTGGCCGCACCGGGTCGGGCCGCGGACCTCGGTGCTCACAGCGGCCGCCCTGCTGATCGTCTCGACCACCTTGATCACTCTCGCCGCCCCAGGAAGTCCGAGCGCCGCCGATTGGATCTCGCTGCTGGTGGTCGTCCTGGTCGTGGTGAGCGCCGTGCCGAATCGGCTGCGCCATCCGTCCGCGCCTTCGACCTTCGTCGCCATCATGGCGCTGGCGGCTCTGGACATCGCATTTCTAGCCGCGACCTCGGGCCACCTGAGCTAAGGCCGCGCCGACCGTGGACCCTGGCGGGCACGACACGCCGACCACGACGCCCGCCCGCGTCATCGGCCGCCGCGCTCCCGGACGCTAGGTGAGCGCGGCGAAGGCCACCGCTGCCGCCGTGGCCACGTTGAGCGAGTCGACCCCGCCGGCCATCGGAATGCGCACCCGCTGATCGGCTCGGGCCAAGGCCGCCTCGCTCAGACCGGGCCCTTCGGCACCGAGGAGCACCGCCCAGCGCGGCGGGCGGCCAACCTCGCGCAGGTCCGTCGCGCCAACCCGCGGCGTCAGCGCCAGGATCTGAAAATCCTCAAGCACAGCAAGGGATTCTGGCCAGTCCCCGGGCAGTACCGCGAACGGCACGCGCAGGACGTAACCCATCGAGACCCGCACGCTGCGCCGATAGAGCGGATCGGCCGTGCGCGGATCGAGCAGCACCGCATCGATCCCGAACGCCGCCGCGTTGCGGAACAGGGCGCCCAGGTTCTCGAAGTCGTTGAGCCCTTCCAGGACGGCGATCCGGGACGCGCCCGCAACCAGTTCGGCCGCCGGCACCGCGATTGGGCGGTCGGCCGAGGCCAGTACGCCGCGGGTGACCCGAAACCCGGCCACCTCCGACAAGGTCCACTTGTCGACGACGAAGACCTCGACGTCCAACGGATCGAGGACGGGGCGCAACGCCTCGGCCCGGGCGGGCACCGCGGCTACGGCACGGATGCGGTAGGCCGAGGTGGCCAGCCGTTCGACGACGTTGACCCCTTCGGCGATCACCACCCCACGGCGGTCGATTCGCACATCGGCGTCAGTGAGATCACGAAAGTCATCGAGTCGTGGATCGGCCGGATCGCTGATCTGCACGAGCCGCATCCGGCCAACCCTACGGCCCGGACAACCGATCCAGGATCGGCAGCAGCTGGGCCAGTGCGGCCCGGTCGGCCGGTTCGAGACTGGTCAGATGCCGCGTCAGCCACTCGTCGCGCACCCGCCGTTCGGAGTCGAGCAGGGCGCGGCCGGAGTCGGACACCACGATGACCGACGAGCGACGATCCGTGGGATGCGCGCGCCGCTCGACGTAACCCAGCTCCTCGAGGCTGCCGACGATCTTGGTCATGGACGGCGGCTTGACCCGTTCGGCCACGGCCAGCTCTCCGAGACTCATCGGGCCCTGGCGCGATAGCGTGCCCAGGGCCGACAGCGGACCGAGCGTCAGAGCGGAGTCCGATTGCTGCTGGCGGATCGTGCGGGCGATACGCACCAGCGACGTGCGCAGGGCCGACGCGAGCTCGGCTGGATCGTCCGACGGCTGAGACATTGACGTAGATTAGCTAACTATTGGCGGTTGCCGAGCCGAAACCCAACTGAGTCGCCAGTTCCCGCACGTCGGCGTCGCGCCGGCCCAGGGCGGCGCCGTTCACCGTCTCGATCGCCCGGAGCCCGGAAAGACTGCTCGAGCTCACGACGGCGGCGGCACCGAGTAGCTCGTCGAGGGTGAATCCCCGCAGCTGGACCGCGCGCCCCTGATCACGGGCCAGATCGAGCAACGCCCGGCGAGTGACCCCCGGCAGCAGGTCATCGCGCAGCGGCGGTGTGATCAAGCCACCGGCGGCGTCGATGAGAAATACGTTGCCGAACGTCGTCTCGAGCACGGTCCCGTCCTGGGCCAGGAACAGCGCCTGCGCGTCTGTGATCCACGAACGATCGGCCCACTTGTGCCGCCACCATCCGGGGCGGTGCGCCGTCCGCAACTCCAGCCGGCCGGTCCGCGCGACGGCGGCCGAGGCCTCGACACTGATCTCGAGGTCGGGAAGCACCGTCAGTCGCACCGCCCACCGCCCGGCCGCGGGCAGCGCCTCACGCACTCTGGCCTCGGCGCTCGCCGGAAGGGGCGCGCCGTAGAGCTCACGGCAGGACAGGTCGATGCGGGCCAGATGATCGGCCAGCCGCAGTACCCGCCCGTCGACCGCGAGCATCGTCTCGAGCAGACCACCGGCCAGCCGCGACGCGGGCACGGGCTCAACCGGATCGCCGGCCGGCGGCCGCCCACCGATCGCGGCGATCAACGGCAGCGCCTTGTGCCGCGTCTCCTGCCATTCGAGCATCGGGACGCTGTCGACGGTGATGCCGCCGCCCACGCCGAGTTCGATGCGCCCGTCGCCGATCTCGAAGGTGCGAATGGCGACGTTGAACACCGTCTCCTCGCGAGAGGAGAACCCCACCGCGCCGGTATAGACCCCCCGCGGCTGCTCCTCGAGTTCGGCGATGGCGCGCACCGCGCGCACCTTCGGCGCTCCCGTCACTGACCCCGGAGGGAAGATGGCCTCGAGCAGCCCGGCGTCGCCCGCGTCGGCGCGCAACGTCGCCCCCACCGTGGAGACCAGGTGCCAGACGCCGGGGTGGGCCTGCAGCTCGAGGAGGTCGCGAGCCCGTACCGACCCCGGGACGCTCACCCGGCCCAGATCGTTGCGGACCAGATCGACGATCATGACGTTCTCGGCCACGTCCTTGGCCGATGCCCGCAGCTGGCGCCCCGCGTCCCCGGACGCTCCACGCGGACGGGTGCCCTTGATCGGCGCGCTACGCACCTCGCGCCCCGCTCGGTGCACGAACAGCTCGGGACTCAGACTGACCAGGGCCCGATCGCCGTCCTGCACGTAGGCGCCGTAGCGCGGGGCCAAGGCCGGCAGCGCGGCCGCGAACAACGCCGCCGGGCGACCCTGGAAGGAGGCCGTCAACCGGGTGCAGACGTTGACTTGGTACAGCTCTCCGTCGCGGATCAGGCCGATCGCGGTCTCGACCGCCCGCAGGTGCTCGTCGCGCGGCCCGCCGAGAAACGGCCCGACCTGCCACTCCTCGGCGGCACCCGGACGCTCCAGAGCCTGGCGATAACGCAGTTGCGCCTGCTCCAACTCCGCCGCGCGACTCTCGGTCCAGGCCAGCTCGATCTGCCACCGGTCGCCGACCCGGCGCAGCAGGTGGTCGTGCCGGGCCAGGCGATGCGGGCGGTCGTAGCCCAACCAGCCGAACCAGCCGACGCCCGGCGCGTCCCGGTCGAGGACGGCGAGATCGGTGCTGACCTCGACCGGGCGGCTGGTGATCATGCTCTGCCCCCAGCCGGCTCCGCTCAGGCAGACCAGTCCGGGCTCGTCGGCCAGGGCCAGGACAACGTCGGCGACCGAGGCCGGCGACTCGACCTCGATAACTTTCAGCTCGCCCATCGCCTCACCCCCCGCAACGCGTAATCTGCGCATCATGGCCGACCGCGAACCCGTCGAGCCACCGGCGCCGGTTCAGGTCAACTCGACCCCGTTCATCGCTGTGGGCACGGGACTGTTCCTGCTCGGCTTCCTCGTGCTGCTGCCGTTCTACAACTGGCTGGGCGCGCACGGCCATCGGGTCTGGCTCTGGACCTGCCTGTGCGGCTGGTTGCTGGGCCTGGCCGGTTACGCGCTCATGCGCCGCCATCGGGCGATGGGGCGCACTATCTAGCCATCGATCGGATCGGCCAACCGATCGATTTCGACGACCTCACCGTCGTCATAGACCTCACCGACCGGCGTGGCCAGTGATGGCGAATCGACGACGACCTCCGAGTGCGCCCCGCAACCGTGCTCGACGCTGACGACTCGTCCGTCGGAGTTGGACAGCTCGTTGCCGCACGCCCCGAAGCCGGCCCGCAGTACGCCGGCCAACGGCAGGTAGAACCCGCAGGTGCCACAGGGCGCCGGCGCCTGCTTGGCCATCGGCGTGTCCGGCCCTTGATCGCCCTCGTACCAGCGCTCGGCCGCGTCGAGTCGACCATCGCGCGACATGACCCGAACCCGACCCAACCCGAGCTCGAAGGCCACCTCTTCGACGGCCGGATCGTCGGAGAGGGTGTACGCGGCGACGAGGCGGCGGTCGTCGGGGGTGGTCGGGGCGAGGTCGCCCGGGCTCAGGTCGCCCGGACGCATCCGCTCGCTCCACGGCACCCAGGCGGGGGCCCGCAGGGCGGAATCACCGGGCAGGAGCACGACCTCGTCGACGGTCACCTGCTCCGAGCCGGCCGTGCGGACCAGCGTCACGGCCCAGTGCCAGCCCCGGTAGCCGGCGAGGGAGGTCTCGAAAGCGTGCGTGGCGACGAACTCGCCCTCAGCGGTGACCCCCAGATGTTCACCGACGTCCGAGCCGCCCACCTCGACGGCCGCGGCCCGAGCCAGTTCGAGCGCGCCGGCGACCACCGGATCGGCGGCGAACGTCAGATCTGAGTGCGTCATGGCTCTATTGTGACCGACGGTTGGCCAAGCCATGCGGCAGGATTGTCCCTATGGCACGAGATGGGCAGGGTGGGCCACCGCGCAAGCGGTTCTCCACGTCTGGCAACACCAGCCATCAGCCTGCCTCCGCGAACCGGCCGGCCCCACCGCCGCCGCCCCCGCAGTACGCGCCACCACCCCCGTACCCGCCGCCTCAGTACGGGCCACCGCCTCAGTACGGGCCACCGCCGTCGTACGGCGCGCCGCCCCCCGACGCGTTCGGCGCGAACACCTATCACTCGGGCCAGGCCGGGCCGGCCGAGGCGCCACCCGTGCGCGGAGTGGGGTCGCGGGCCGCGGTCGGCACCGGACGGGCGGCCAAGCTGCTCACCGCCAAGGTCATCGCGGCCAGCAAGGCCAACGGCGCGCACGAATCCGGCCTGACGGCGCTGATCTGGAACCAGGTGCTCTCCTACGGCACCGACGCGATGATCACGGTCGCGCTGGCCAGCACGGTCTTCTTCGGCGCCTCGACGCACGCGCAACGCGGCAACGTGCTGCTGTACCTGCTGGTCACGATGGCCCCGTTCGCGATCGTCGCCCCGATCATCGGGCCGGCGCTGGACCGCCTGCAGCACGGGCGTCGGTGGGCGATGGCCGGCTCGGCGATCGGGCGGGCGATCCTGGCCGTGGTGATGGCCGCGCACGCCACCGACCTGCTCGTGCTCTACCCCTGCGCGCTCGGCTCGCTGGTGCTGTCCAAGGCCTACAGCGTCGTCCGTGGCGCGGCCGCGCCCAGGCTGGTGCCGAGTGAGATGACCCTGGTCGAGGCCAACGCCCGGCTGACCGTGTTCGGCCTCGCCGCCGCGCTGGCCGGCGGTGCGTTCGTCGGGGTGGTCATCAAGCTGGCCGGCGCAACGACCGGCTTGCTCGTCACCGCGGTGGCCTTCGCCACCTGCGCCTTCTTCGCCTTCCGGCTGCCGAAACAGGTCGATTCGAGCCAGCCGGCACCACGGCACCCGGAGGAGCACTCGCGGCCCCGCTCACAGCCCAAGGTCGCGCCCGTGCGCCGCATCATGGCGTGGGCCCAGCGCGGCTTCGAGCCGGCGGTGATCATCTCGCTGCAGGGTGAATCGGCGCTGCGCTTCATGTCCGGGTACCTCACGATCTTCATGGCCTTCTGGATCGAGTCCACGCGTCACGGACTCGAGGCCGCCGTCGCTCTCGGCGTGGTCGTGGGTGCCGCCGGCGTCGGCAACTTCCTCGGCACCGCCCTGGGCGCCCGGCTGAAACTGGCCCGGCCCGAGCGGGTCATCAGTTTCTCGGTCGGCATCGCCGGAGTCGGGGCCACGCTCTGCGCGCTTGTCTTCAGCATCGATTTCGCCGTGGTCGGCATGTTGATCGTCGCGACCGCGCAACTCGATCTCCAAGATCGCGCTGGACGCGGTGATCCAGCGCGACGTTCCCGAGACCCTGCGCTCGAGCGCATTCGCGCGCTCGGAGACGTTCCTGCAGTTGGCCTGGGTGGTCGGCGCGGCCATCGGTTGCATCCTGCCCGCCCACAACGGCAGCCTCGGCTTCTGGATCAGCGGTGCGGTCGGTCTGGTGGTGGCGGTCCTGCTGCTGTTGCGCAATCGAGTCATGAACCAGGGCACATCGACGCCAGAGCGGCCCGAATCCCCCGGTAACCTGGCGAGCGGCCAATCACCGTAAGACCGAACTCGGGAGATCAATGTCGCGCCGCCGTCTCGCCGTCGCCGCCCTCGGCCTCGCCGCCGCTGCCGCCCTGCTCACCGGCTGCAGCAAGCCGACGCCGAACATCACCGTGTTCAGCGGACAGACGGCGATCCAGGTCGCCCCGGCCAAGTACTGCTTCGACGGCAACGCCAACACTTGCCGTACCTCCGAATGTGGCAGGAAGTCGATCGACCGACGTAACGCCGGCTCGACGATCGTCGTCGACGTGCCCAAGGACGTCGCCGACGGGCACTGGGCGGTCACCGCGTTCACCCTGGACAGCGCCGGCACCGTCACCACCATCGACTACGCTAGCTCCGCCGTAGTCACCAACACGCACGCCGTCCGGGTGCTCGGTGCCGCTGGACAGCTCCGGGGCTACCACCTCGCGGTGCAGTCCTTCAGCGGCCAGTCCGCGACTGGTGAGTGGGATATCGAGGTCAACTTCACGTCAACACCGCGTGAGCCGGCTGCTGATCGTGACCGCCGTCGCGGCCGAACGCGATGCGATCGCGACCCGGCCCGGGCTGCAGGTCATCGTCGGCGGCGTGGGTCCGGCTGAAGCGGCCGCAGCCACGGCCCGGGCCCTGGGCGCCGGCAGCTACGACCGGGTGATCAGCGCCGGCATCGGGGGTGGATTTCCCGGTGCCCCCCTCGGTTCGGTCGTGGCCGCCGATTCGATCGTCTTTGCCGATCTCGGCGCCGAGACGCCCGAGGGGTTCGCTCCGATCGAAACCCTGGGCTTCGGCCGCAGTCAGTACGACGTCGACCCGGGCGTCTACGGTCGGCTCGGTGTCCCGGTCGGCACGATCCTCACCGTCAGCACCGTGACCGGATCCGCGGCCACCGCGGCCGAACTTCGCACCCGCTATCCGGGCGCGCTCGCCGAGGCGATGGAGGGCGCCGGGGTGGCCGCGGCCGCAGTCAGTGCCGGGGTGGCGTTCGGCGAGATCCGCGCGATCAGCAACGCGGTCGGGCCGCGGGATCGTTCGAGCTGGCAGATCGGTCCGGCGCTGGCGGCCCTCGGCGTCGCGGTGACCCAACTCGGAGTTGAATGAACGACGATGAGCGCCACCGATCCTCTTTCCATCGCCTTCTCGCCGTGCCCGAACGACACGTTCGTCTTCCACGCCTGGACCCACGGGCTCGTTGACGGGCCGCCGCTCGACGTCACCTTCGCCGACGTCGACATCACCAATACGGCCACCGAGCAGGGCGCCTATGACGTCGCGAAGGTCTCCTTCGCGGCACTGCCCTGGCTGCTGGGCGACTACCGGCTGCTGCCGTGCGGCGGGGCACTAGGACGCGGCTGCGGCCCCCTGGTGCTGACCGCCGGTGGCATCGATTCACTGGACGGACGGACCGTGGCGGTCCCGAGCGAGCGCTCGACGGCCTACCTGCTCATGCGGTTGTGGTCGGCGGGGCAGCGTCCGAAGCGCATCGATGTCGTGCCCTTCGCCTCGATCATGCCGGCCGTGCGCGACGGCCGGTACGACGCCGGCCTGGTGATCCACGAAGCCCGGTTCACCTACGCCAACTACGGCTTGACCGCGCTGGCCGACCTCGGGCAGTGGTGGGAGGCCGACACCGGGCTGCCCATTCCGCTCGGAGCGATCCTGGCTCGGCGCTCCTTGGACGCCGGGGCGCTCGCGGCGACCATCCGGGCCTCGGTCGAGCACGCCTGGGCCAATCCCGACGACTCGCGCGACTACATCGCCGCCCACGCAGACGAGATGTCACCCGACGTGCAGGCGCAGCACATCGCGCTCTACGTCAACGAGTTCACCCGCGACCTGGGCGACGAGGGCTTCGGAGCGGCATCGGCCCTGCTCGACCGGGCGTTCAAGGCTGGACTGACCCCGTCCAACCCGGCCCTGCGGTGAAGGCCGCCCCCCGTTCTCCCTCCGCGAGTGGGCGATAAAACGCCGAGTGGGCGCATATAGCCGACCACTCGGGCAGTTAGTGCCCACTCGGCGGATTGGACGGTCGCGGAACGGTCAGGAACGGGCGGGCCGAGGCCGGCCGAGGTGCGGTGCTCAGCCCTCGAGGTTGTCGGCGAACGCGCGCAGCAGACCGGCGACCTTGCGGGAATCGTCCGGATAGCGGCCGCGGCGCAGGCTATTGCCGACCGAGTCGAGCAGTTTGATCAGGTCCTCGACGAGCGGGGCCATCTCATCGGCCGGCTTGCGTGCCGCCCGGGCCACCGACGGCACCGGGTCGAGAATGCGAACCGACAGCGCCTGGCTGCCCTTGCGCCCCTGCACGATGCCGAACTCGACCCGCTGGCCCGGCTTGAGTTCCTCGACCCCGGCCGGCAACGCGTCCTTGTGGACGAAGACGTCGGTGCCTTCGTCGTCGGCGAGAAAGCCGAAGCCCTTTTCCGCGTTGAACCACTTGACCTTGCCGCTGGGCACCGTAACTCCTCGTTCATGACAATCGTCGCGCACAAAAAAACACCGCAGACCGCGGTGCTGCGTGCCCTACCGTACTCACGAAGGTGGCCGGGCGCATAGCAGATTCGCGGATCGAAAAGCGTCGGGGATACTGAAATCGTGCGCATCGTTCCCGTCGGACTGGCCCTGTTCGGAATCGGCGTCGTGTTCATCGCCGTCGACGTCATCGCGTTCTTCGCCGGCAACCACAACTCACCGCTCTGGCTGAATCTGGCCTGTCTGAGCGCACCGATCGGCTTCGCGCTGGCCATTGGCGCCTCGTTGGGGCAGGGGCGCGCCGATCAGCGGCAGGCCCTGCGTGAACTGGATGCGTGATCACCCGTCGACCCAGGGGCCCCGCGTGGGAGACTGGTCGTTCGTCACGAAGACTTTTTCGAAGGGGTAGACCTCGATGACCGACCCGGACCCGAACCTGCCAGAGCTCTACCGCCTCGAGCAGGCACCGTCCTTTCACGTCTCGTCCATCACCCGCGACGCGGGCTCGATGTCCCCGTTCGGCGACCACCTCGAGTTTCCGCTGCCGGTCGAGACCCTGGGCTACGTCCACCCCGGACCCGAGGATCGCCCGAACCTCGCGGGCGTATAGCGCGAGGGACCATGCCGGGTTCCACCGCACGAGCGGAATCGGCAACGAGTCGGCCGGCCTCTCTGGCTGACTGGCTGCGCCACCGCACCGACGAACAACTCACCATGCTGCTGCGTCTGCGTCCAGATCTCGGACTGCCGGCGCCGAGTGATTTCGCCACGCTCTCCAGTCGCATCAGCGTGCGCAGCTCCCTGCAGCGCGCGGTCGACGGACTGAACGCCTGGCAGCTGCGCACCCTGGAGGCCTTCGTCCTCAGCGCGACCGACAATCGGGTCGACGTGGAGTCCGCAGCCGCGCTGCTGCCTGCGGTCGAGCTGAACGACGTCGTCGAGGAACTGCTGACCCGGGCGCTGCTCTGGGGCGATGAGCAACACCTGCACCTGGTATCGGGCACCGCCGATGCCCTCGGCCCGTATCCGGCCCGCCTCGGTCGACCGGCCGCGACCCTGTTCCGGCCCGTGTCCGACGTGGTCCTGGCCCCCGTTCTGCGCGCACTGGGCCGCCCACCCGCGACTCAGCCGGCGTCCTCGCAGGCCGTCCTGGCCGAGCTGCTCCCCCGGCTGCCCGAACTCATCGCCGCCTGCGACCCCGACGAGCGGCACGTGCTCGAGCGGCTGGCCGCCGGGCCGCCGGTCGGCCTGATCCGCGATGCACAGGGGGCCGGCGCCGACGACTCGTCAGCGGCGGTGCGGCTGGTGGCGCGCGGGCTGCTCGTCCCGATCGATTCACGCACCGTCGAACTGCCCCGTGAGGTCGCGCTGCTGCTGCGCGGAGAGCGGCCGTTGGCCGACGTCTGGCCGAGCCCGCCGCCGGTCGCCGCGTTGCCGCGCACGCCGGCCGAGGCCGATCGAGCCGGCACGACGGCCGTCCTGGACCTGCTGCGGCTCACCGAAGGACTGGCCGAGGAGTGGGCTCGGCATCCGGCCGCCGTCCTGCGCGGGGGCGGTATCGGCATCCGCGAGCTGCGCCGCACCGCCCGTCAGCTCGACGTCACCGAGTCCACGGCGGCACTGGTGGTCGAGGTCGCCGTCGCGGCCGGGCTGCTCACATCGACCAACTCGGTCGACCCCGCCTTCCTGCCCACCTCGGAGTTCGACGTGTGGCGGGCGCATGACCCGGCCGAGCGGTGGGTGCCCTTGGCTCAGGCCTGGCTGGGTATGTCGCGTCAACCGAGTCTGGTCGGACAGCGCGATGAACGCGAGAAGGTCATCAACGCGCTGAGCCCGGATGCCGAGCGCGGCACGATCATCGGCCTGCGTCGCAACCTGCTCACCGTGCTGGCGGCCATGGCGCCCGGCGAGCGCCCCCGTGACACCCCCGCCGTACTGGAGCGCCTGGCCTGGGAGTCACCCCGTCGCGCCCACGCCCAGCGGGTGCTGGCCGAGCAGTTGCTGGTCGAAGCCGACCAGATCGGGATCACCGCGGCCGGCGGCATCACCGGCTACGGCCGGACGCTGCTGGCCGGTTCGCCCAAGGCAACCGAGGCGGCGTTGACGATCGCCCTGCCGGCGCCGGTCAGCACCTTCCTCGTCCAGCCCGACCTGACGGTCGTCGTGCCGGGTCCACCCGCTCCCGAGCTGGCCGTCGAACTCGACCTGGTGGCCGATCTCGAGTCCTCGGGCGGGGCCAGCGTCTACCGGGTCACCGAGGCCACGATTCGCCGGGCCCTGGACGCCGGCCGGACCGCCGCTGAGGTGACCCAGCTCTTCGCGACGCGCTCGACCACCCCGGTGCCGCAGGCGTTGTCGTACCTGATCGATGACGTCGGCCGCCGCCACGGGGTGCTGCGCTCGGGCACGGCCGCGGCCTATCTGCGCTGCGACGACGAGGGACTGCTCAGCCGGGTGATGAACGAGCGGGCGGCCGAGTCGCTGGGGCTGCGCCGGCTGGCCCCGACGGTGGTGGTCAGTTCCGCTCCGGTCGCCCAGATCCTGGAGGAGCTGCGCGCCGCGGGATACGCCCCCGCCGCCGAATCCGCCGACGGCGCCGTGCTGAACCTGGCCGCCGATTCACCGCGGGCGCCCACTCGCCAGTCCTCGCGACTGGTCCGCCCCCGTCCGGTCGTCGACAGCGACGTCCACCTGGCCGAGGTCGTGCGGCGCATCCGCTCGGGGGACTCGCTGGCTGAGATCTCCCGCCGCATCTCCCCGATCGGGCAGGCGATCCCGGGCATCACCTCGGCGTCGACCCTCGGCCTGTTACGTGAGGCGATCCGCGGCGGGCGCCGGATCTGGCTGGGCTACGTCGACGCCGAAGGCACCGGCTCGCAGCACACCATCGTCCCGATCTCGATGGCCGGCGGGGTCCTGCGCGGGCATGAGTCGTCCTCCTCGCGGCTGCAGTCCTACCCGCTGCACCGGGTCACGGCCGTCAGCGTGCTCGACGATGACGGCTGAGCGCAGCTGGATCTCGGGTACCCCGATCTGGTGGCGGCTGATCGCATGGGGCCTGCTGGTCGGGGACGCGATCTATGCGGGCGCCCACCCGTTAACCAAGGTCGCGGCCGGCCTGCTGATGGCCGTCTCGGCGCTGGCTCTGCAGTACGGCGAGTCCGCGCAGCTGCGAACCCGGCAGATCGCTGCCGTCGTGGCTGGCGTCACCGGCCTGGCCGTGATCCTGCTGGCCCCGAACGCGCTGGGAGAGGTACCGGTGCTGATCGTGGCCTCCCGCATGGCACCGCTGGTGTCCGGGCGCAGCGGTCGAGCGATCCTGGTCGCGTTCAGCATTGCGTTCGGGCTGGCGGTCGGCTGGGCCACGCATAGCATCGCCGGGTTGCTGGCCGGTACGGGTATTCCGCTGCTGTACCAGCGCGGCGCCGAGCGGCAGGAGCTGGTCGAGGAACGCGATCGCGCTCGTGCGCTACTGGTCGAACTCGAGGCCAGCCGGGGCGCTGAGGCCCAAGCCGCCGCCACGAAGGAGCGGGCCCGGATCGCCCGCGACATGCACGATGTGCTCGCCCACAGCCTGGCCGGCCTGTCATTACAGCTGCAGGCCACCCGCGCGGTCGCGATCAAGTCCCATGCGGGACCCGAGGTCATCGCGCCGCTGGACCGGGCGGCCGAGCTGGCTCGCGAAGGGCTGGCCGAGGCCCGATCGGCAGTCGGTGCGTTGCGCGACGCCGGTGGTCTCAATGTCGAGGCGCTGCCCGGCCTGGTCGCCCGCTACCCCGGCGCGGCCCGCCTGGACCTACAAGGGACACCGGGCGAGGTGACCGATGAGGTCGGGGAAGCCGTCTATCGAGCCGTGCAGGAGTCGCTGACCAACGCCGCCCGCTACGCGCCGGGCTCGCCGGTCGTGATCTCCCTCGACTGGGAGCCGGAGCGACTCAACGTCCGCGTCGGCGATCTCGGGCCGGCCCCGGGCCACACCGCACTGACCGGCGCCGGCTCAGGGAACGGGCTGGGCGGGATGGCTGAGCGCCTCACGGCCTGCGGCGGCTCGGTGCGCAGCGGAGCGCAGGCCGGCGGCGGCTGGCTGGTCGAGATCACCGCGCCGACGGTGCGCCCATGATCCGGGTGCTGGTGGCCGACGACCAGGCGGTCGTACGCGATGGACTGGTCCTGCTGCTCTCGGCCAGCGATGACATCGAGGTGATCGGCGCCGCGCCCGACGGCGACGAGGCCGTGCGGTTGACCCGTGAGCTGACCCCCGACGTGCTGCTCTGCGACCTGCGCATGCCCGGTCGCGACGGGGCGCAGGTGAGCGCCGAGGTGAGCGCGTTGACCCGCGTCCTGATCCTCACGACCTACGCCGATGACGACGCGGTGCTGCCCGCGCTACGCGCCGGGGCGGCGGGCTACCTGACCAAGGACGCGACCGGCGAGGAATTGGTGAGCGCCATTCACGACGTGGCGGCTGGGCGCACCGTCCTCGATGCGACGGTGCAACGACGGCTGGTCGAGCTGCTGCGCGCGGACCCGCCGGTGGTCGCTGACGCTGCCCCACCGGCGCCGGACGCCCCCGCCGCCGAGGGGTTGACCCGCCGCGAGGTCGACGTCGTCCGGCTGGTCGCCGAAGGGCTGACCAACCAGCAGATCGCCCGGCGGCTGGTGCTCAGCGAGGCGACGGTGAAGACACATCTCAACCACGTGCTGTCCAAACTCGACGTGGACGGCCGCCCGGGCCTGGTCGCCTGGGCCTGGCGCAACGGCCTGGCCGACTGATCCCCCCGTTACGCCGAGTGGGCCACAAAACCCCGAGTGGGCGCCTGTAGGCGCCCACTCGGGGTTTTATCGGCCACTCGCGAGATCAGACGCTCGCGAACTGCAGGCTCGGGGCCGGCGTGACGGCCAGCGCCTGCCGGCTGCGGATGAACAGCAGCCCGGTGCGGGTCAGCACCTCAGCCAGCGCCATCAGCACGAGGGCGGCCGTCCAGGCGGCCGGGCCGGTGATGTCGTGCGCGGCACTGAAGTTGGCCACCGCGTCGGAACCGAAGTGCGTGTAGTAGAAGATGAACGCGAACCGTGAGCCCATCCCCAGCACCCAGAGGGCGGCGGCGGCCGGACCGGCCTGCACCAGGGCGTAGGGGCCCCCGTCGGACCAGACCCGCGTGGTGATTCCGCTCAGTGACCCGAGCAGGGCGCCCAGCCCGGTCAACGCGGCGATCAGCACCAGGTCGTTGCCGTTCGTGGGGATCGAGTGCAGGTAGGACTGGGCGACGACGCCGACGATGATCAGGGGCAGCAACAGCGCCCTGCGGTCGAAGCGGCCGACCTTGATCTGGCGCAGCACCAGCAGCACCAGGACGGAATCGAGAATGTAGTCAGTGGCGTTCATGTCGGAATCCTTAGTCTCTTTCGGGGCCGTTCCCCGTTGACTCAAGACTCGTCCGGACGGTCGCGATGCGAATCAACCTGCGGGTGGAGACCGGGTTGAACTACGCACTTGGCGGGCGCAGCTCCGCCGGCCTGGAACAATGGTTCGGGTGACCGAAGGACCCCTGATCGTCCAGTCCGACAAAACGTTGCTACTAGAGGTCGACCACCCGCTCGCCCAGGAGGCGCGCGCGGCAATTGCCCCGTTCGCCGAGCTGGAACGCTCACCCGAGCACGTCCACACCTACCGGCTGACCCCGCTCGGGCTGTGGAACGCCCGTGCGGCCGGACACGACGCCGAGCAGGTCGTCGACGCCCTGGTGCGCTACAGCCGCTACTCCGTGCCGCACGCGTTGCTGGTCGACGTCGCCGACACGATGGACCGCTACGGACGGCTGCAGCTGGTCAAGGACCCGGTGCACGGACTCGTGCTGGTGTCCCTCGACCGAGCCGTGCTCGAGGAGATCCTGCGGCAGAAGAAGATCGCCCCGATGCTGGGCACGCGCATCGACAACGACACCATCCTGGTTCACCCGTCCGAACGGGGGCGGCTCAAGCAGGCGCTGCTCAAGGTCGGCTGGCCGGCCGAAGACCTGGCCGGCTACGTCGATGGCGAGGCCCACCCCATCGAGCTGGCTGAGGACGGCTGGACGCTGCGCGACTACCAGCAGCAGGCCGTAGACATGTTCTGGGCCGGTGGCTCCGGCGTGGTCGTACTGCCGTGCGGCGCCGGCAAGACCCTCGTCGGCGCGGCGGCCATGGCGCACGCCAAGGCGACCACGCTGATCCTGGTCACCAATACGGTCAGCGGGCGCCAGTGGAAACGCGAACTCATCGCGCGCACGTCGCTCACCGAGGACGAGATCGGCGAGTACAGCGGCGAGAAGAAGGAGATCCGCCCGGTCACCATCGCCACCTATCAGGTGATGACGACCCGGCGTAAGGGCGAATACCGCCACCTCGAGCTCTTCGACTCCCGGGACTGGGGCCTGATCGTCTACGACGAGGTCCACCTGCTGCCCGCCCCGATCTTCCGGCTCACCGCCGACCTGCAGTCGCGGCGGCGCCTCGGCCTGACCGCCACGCTCATTCGCGAGGACGGGCGCGAGGGTGACGTCTTCAGCCTGATCGGGCCCAAGCGCTACGACGCGCCGTGGAAGGACATCGAGAACCAGGGCTGGATCGCGCCGGCTGACTGCACCGAGGTGCGGGTCACGCTCACCGACGCCGAGCGGATGGCGTACGCCACCGCCGAGCCCGAGGATCGCTACAAGCTGGCCGCGACGGCCCGCACCAAGCTGCCCGTGATCAAGACGATCGTCGACCAGCATCCCGATGATCAGGTGCTGGTGATCGGCGCCTACCTCGACCAGCTCGATGACGTCTCGGCCGAACTGGACGGGGCACCCATCATCCAGGGCTCGACGACCAACAAGGAACGCGAGCGCCTCTACGACGCCTTCCGTCGCGGCGAGGAGCGGGTGCTGGTCGTCAGCAAGGTGGCCAACTTCTCGATCGACCTGCCCGAGGCGGCGGTCGCGGTGCAGATCAGCGGCACCTTCGGCTCGCGTCAGGAGGAGGCCCAGCGGCTGGGACGGGTGCTGCGGCCCAAGAAGGACGGTCGGCAGGCCCACTTCTACACGGTGATCGCCCGCGACACCCTGGACGCCGAATATGCCGCCCATCGGCAGCGCTTCCTGGCCGAGCAGGGTTACGCGTACACGATCGTCGACGCCGACGACCTATTGCGGCCGCTCTGAGCCGGTCCGGCATCGTCGCGAGGGCTCAGATCTTGAACAGCTCGAGTGAAGTGATGACCTTCATCGAAAGCCAGCGCCTATTCGGATTCGGCATCGGCTACGTCGATACCCATCTGCTGGCTTCGACCGTGTTGGCCGGGACCGCATCACTCTGGAGCCGAGACAAGCGGCTTCGCAGCGCCGCCCAGAGCGTGGGCATCCTCGCCCCGCTGGATTGACTGCCTGAATCGGGGGCAAGCGCGGACGCGCGGATCCATCTCCGACGTCAGCGGGCGCAACTTCGCGCTGGAAGAATGACGGGATGACCGCCCCCGTCGAGATCGTCAGCCTGGTCGTGGCGGCGGCGATCATCGCTGGGCTGTGCAAGCGATGGGGCGCACCCGCCCCACTCGTGCTGGTCGGCGTCGGGGTAATCAGTTCGTTCATCGACGCCGTCCCGCGCGTCGACGTCGACCCGCACGTCATCCTGGTCGACCTGTTGCCCCCGCTGCTGTACGCGGCCGCCATTCGCACGTCGCTGGTGGATTTCCGCCGCAACCGGCAGGCGATCCTGTTGCTGTCGGTGGGCTGCGTCGCCTTCAGCACCGTCGCCGTCGGCCTGGTCACCTGGTGGGTGATACCGGCCATCCCGCTCGCGGCCGCCTTCGCCCTGGGCGCGGTGGTGGCCCCGCCCGACGCGGTCGCCGCGAGCGCCGTCGCCCGGCGGGTCGGCATGCCCCGCAACATCGTGTCGATCCTCGAAGGCGAGAGCCTGGTCAACGACGCCACGGCCCTGGTCGCGCTCGCCACGGCGATCACCGCCCTGACCGAGGACGTCTCGCCCTGGCACGTCGCCGGGTCGTTCCTCTGGGCCGCCGGCGCCGGGGTCGGCGTCGGGTTGGTCGTGGCCTTCGTGCTGGCCAAGATCCGCAAGGTGATCGAGGATCCCGTCCTCGACACCACGCTGTCCCTCGCCGCGCCGTTCATCGCCTTCTTGCCGGCCGAACACATCCACGCCTCCGGCGTGCTCGCCGTCGTCGTCACCGGCCTGGTGCTCAGCCATCAGGCGACCGTCGTGCAGAGCGCGAACGCCCGGGTCGCCGAAGCCATCAACTGGCGCACGGTCGAGTTCGTGCTCGAGAACGTCGTCTTCCTGCTCATCGGCCTGCAGCTGCAGCAGATCCTCGAAGGCGTTCGCGATCGCCACCTGCCGACTGGGACGTCGATCTGGGTCTGCGCCGTGGTGCTGGTCGCCACCATCGCCGCTCGGGCGGTCTGGGTGCTCGGCTCGGTCGGGGTCTACAAGATCGGTCCACCGCGGATGCGGCGCTCGGCGTGGAGCTGGGGCACCGGAATCGTCGTCTCGTGGGCGGGCATGCGCGGGGTGGTCACCCTGGCCGCGGTCTTCCTGCTGCCCGCCTCGACCCCGGACCGCGACCTGCTGCGCCTGGCCGCCTTCACCGTCGTCGTCGGCACCCTGGTCATCCAGGGCCTGTCGCTGCCCTGGTTGATCAAACGCCTCCATCTGCCCCGTCCGGATCCGGCCGAGGATGCGCTGCAGGCCGCGTCCTTGATCACTGAGACCACCCGCGCCGGTGTCGCCCGCCTGGATGAGATCGCCGGCGACGACGTGCCGCCGGAGGTCATGGAACGGCTGCGGCGACGGGCCCAGACCCGCGCCAACATCGCCTGGGAGCGCCTCGGGCGTTCCTTCGACGAGTACGAGCCGCCGGCCGTGATGTATCAGCGGCTGCGCGTGCAGATGCTCGCCGCCGAGCGCGAGGCGATCCTGCGCGCCCGCGACACCGGCC
The DNA here is from genome assembly GCA_963828015.1 of uncultured Actinomycetes bacterium. GTDB lineage: Bacteria > Actinomycetota > Actinomycetes > Mycobacteriales > Jatrophihabitantaceae > CAVPUA01. The sequence continues at coordinate 685,080 of CAWHCD010000004.1, read as the reverse complement.
TGTTCGACGACGAGATCCTGCGCTCGGCCCTCAATGCCGTCGACGTGGAGGAGTCGCTGCTCGAACGTATCGACGACGCGGCGGTGAACGTCGAGACCGTCGAGCTGCACCCCGCCGTGCGCGCCACCCTGTGTGAGCACCTGCTCGACGCGCCCCGGGTCGCGGTGGCACGTACTCCGGGCGAGTGCGAGGACTGTCTTCGCGAAGGCACGACGTGGGTGCATCTGCGCATGTGCCTGACGTGCGGCCAGGTCGGCTGTTGCGACTCCTCCGTCGGCAACCACGCCACCCATCACTTCGAGCGCACCGGTCATCCGGTGATGCGCAGCGTCGAGCCGGGCGAATCCTGGCGTTGGTGCTACGTCGACGCGCAACTGGGTTAGCGCCCGAGGACGACCGTGGCCGCCAGCTCCTCCGACGAGGCCACCTCCGGCGCCAGTCCGGCGTCGCGAAAGAGCTGCTCGAGTGCGGGCGCCTGAGCGGGGCTGGTCTCGATCAGCAGCCACCCGCCCGGCCGCAGCCAGGCCGGCGCCCGACCCACCACCCGACGCGCGATGTCCAGTCCGTCCGCACCTCCGTCGAGGGCCAGGAGCGGCTCGTGCTCGCGGGCCTCGGGCGGCATGAAGGCCACCGCGTCGCTGGGCACGTAGGGCGCATTGACGACGAGAACATCGATGCGCCCGCGCAACGTGGCCGGCAGCGCGGCGTAGAGGTCGCCCTCGAACACCTGGCCGTTCACATTGCGGCGGGCGCAGCGCACCGCATTCGGATCCAGGTCGGCCGCGTAGAGCTCGACGTCGACGCCGTGACCGATCGCCGCGCCGACCGCGCCCGAACCGCAACACAGATCGACGACCACCGCGCCGGCCTGCAGTCGGGCCAGCGCTTGCGCGACCAGGAATTCGGTGCGCCGCCGGGGCACGAACACCCCCGGCTCGACGACGATGCGCCGTCCGCAGAAGTCCGCCCAGCCCACGACCTGTTCGAGCGGTTCACCGGCGACTCGTCGCTGCAGCAGATCGCTGAGCTCCGACGGCGTTCGCGCGTGGGCGATAAGCAGGTCGGCTTCGTCCTCGGCGAACACGCAGCCGGCCGAACGCAGCCTTTCGACGACCAGTGAACGCAAGGGGAAGCCCGAACCATCGGGGGTGGGTTCGGGCTTCCCCGCACAGCGTGAGGCGCAGATCACAACTCGTCAACCCGCCACTCTGATGGCGGCTCGATTTACGGGTACGCCGCGCAGCCACACGGCCGCCACATCGGCCGGGGTGGCCAGCGCGAAAATCCGGGCCAACGCGTCGCTGGCGTCGAGCGCGTGCCCGAGGTTGACGGCCAGATCGCTACCCTCCGGCGCCCGCCAGAGAACGGCGTCGAACTCCTTACCGACGCTCAGATCGCCGACGCGGTCGGCAATTCCGAGCGCGAGCGCCCCGGCGCGGGTACTGAGGTAGAGCAGATGGGCCGGGCGCAACGACCAGCCCGCCGGTCCGAGCAACTGCTGGCCGAAGTAGGCCTGCAACGCCTCCTTGGGCAGGTACAGCCCAGTGCCGGCACCGACGTCGGAGCCCAGGGCCACCCCCACTCCGTGCTCGATGTGGCGGCGGAGGGCAAACAACCCACTGCCCAGCGCCGAGTTGCTGGTCGGGCAGTAGGCCACCCACGAGCCGGCCGCGGCGAGCGTGCGCAGCTCCGCGTCAGTGGGGTGCACGTTGTGCGCAAAGACGCTGCGCGAAGTCACGAGTCCCGGACGGTCATAGGTCTCGAGGTAGCTGCCCACGCCGGGGAACAGCTGGGCCACGGTGGCGATCTCGGCCGGGTTCTCGTTCAGATGCGAGGTGAACCAGACGTCGGGTCCGAGCAGGTCGGCGCAGACGTCCAGCAGCGCCGCCGAGGTCGACAACGAGAAGCGGGGTGTGACGGCATAGCGCAGCCGCCCTACCCCATGCCAACGCTCGATCAACTCCACGCTCTCGCGACGGGCCCGCTGCGGTGTGGTCAGCAGATCCGGGCGCAACATCTGGTCGCTGAGCACGAGCCCGGAGGTGATGTTGAGTCCCCGCTGCTGCGCCCCGGTGAACAGCTCTTCCATCGCCGGAGCGAAGTGTGAACCGAACACGAGAGCCGAGGTCGTGCCGGAGTGCAGCAACCCGTCCAGGAACTCCTGGGTGATCACCCGGGCGTAGCCACGATCGGCCAGCCGGGCCTCCTCGGGCAAGGCCCGCTGCTCGAGCCAATCCAGCAGGGGCAGGCCCAGACCGCCGATCGCGCGGATCTGCGGGTAGTGCACATGGGTGTCGACGAAGCCCGGCACCAAGATCCCCGGCCGCAGGTCTTCTACCGGCTCGGCCGAATAAGCCTTATGCAGCAGGGAAAAGTCGCCGCGAGCGACGATGACGCCATCGCGTACGAGCAAGCCACCGTCCTCGTCGACGACCAGGGCGGCCTCGGGGTCGGCGGTGAACGGGTCGGTCGGGGTATCGATGATCGTGGCCCGATAGAGCGTCATGGCACCACGGTCGCCGCACGTTCCCATGCCTGGACGAGTTCGGCGGCCACCGAAATCGCGATCACGGCCGGGTCCTTGCCGGTGATCGTCGGCAGGCCGATCGGGCAGCTGATCCGCTCGATCACCTCGCCCGGATGACCGGCCGCGGCCAGCTGGGCCTTGAACCGGGTCCACTTGACCCGGGAGCCGATCAGTCCGATGCGGCCGAGGTGGGGCAGCCGCAGCGCGGTGTCGCACAGGGCGAAATCCTCGGCGTGATCATGGGTCATGATCACTACGTGCGCCCCGGCGGGCAGCCGTTCGAGCACCTGCTCGCCGAGCACGGCATGGTGCACGCTGACGTCGGCGATGCCGTCGATCACGTCGGCCAGCCGCACCCGGTCTACCTGCTCCGCGCGGGAATCGCAGATATACAACGATAGTTCCAACCTGGACAGGATCCGCGCGAGCTCGTAGCCGACGTGGCCGACCCCGAAGATGGCCACCACCGGCCGCACCGGCAACGGTTCGAGCAGCAACGTGACCACCCCGCCGCAGCACTGCCGTCCATGTTCGGTGCGCTCGTGCTCGTTGAGGTTGGCCTGCTGCGTCTCCGGGCTGGCCGCACCCGAGGCGATCATTTCCCGGGCGCGCTCGATCGCGGTCTCTTCCAGGTTGCCGCCGCCCACGCTGCCCCAACTGTGCTGCGCGCTCACCACCATCTTGGCGCCCGCGGCACGGGGCGCGTGACCGCGGACATCGAGCAGGGTGATCAGCACGCCGGGCTGCCGGTCTTGCCGCAACTGGGTCACCGCGGCCAGCCAGTCCATCGTCATACCTCCACGAGCGCGCCGGCCCGCGCGGCCTCGATCGCCCAGTACACCGCCTCCGGCGTCGAGGGAGCGCCTAGGTCGACCGACCACCCCGGCGGCCCGAATGCGGCGACCGCCTGCCGCAGCGCCTCGCGGACGCTGAAGGCGTGCATCAACGGCGGCTCGCCCACCGCCTTGGACCCGTAGACGACACCGGACTCGGTCGCCCGCTCGTACAGGTGGATGTTGAACTGCTCGGGCATCTCGGAGAAGCTCGGGATCTTGTAGGTGCTGGCGGCCTGGGTGTTGAGCCGACCCCGGTTGGGCCCGTCGCTCTCGTCCCAGCGCAGTTCCTCCAGCGTGAGCCAGCCGGCGCCCTGCACGAACCCGCCCTCGATCTGGCCGATGTCGATCAACGGCGACAACGAGTCACCGACGTCATGGACGATGTCCACCCGCCGCAGCCGATACGCCCCGGTGAAGCCGTCGACCTCCACCTCGGACACCGATGCCCCGTAGGCGAAGTACTTGAACGGCTCCCCCTGCATGCGCGCCGCGTCCCAGTGCAGGCCTTCGGTCTTGTAGAAGCCGGCCGCCCACAACTGCACCCGTTGCGAGTAGGCCGTCCGGACCAGGTCGGCCCAGGCGAGCGAGCCCCCGACGATTCCGTCGACGAAGCTGACCTCGTCGGCCGCCACCCCCAGCGACTCGGCCGCCACTGCGGCCAGTCGGGTCCGGATCTGCTCGCAGGCGTTCTTCACCGCCCCGCCGTTGAGGTCCGCTCCCGCGCTGGCCGCCGTTGCCGACGTGTTGGGCACCTTGTCGGTGCGCGTCGGGGCCAGCCGGACCAGCGCCAGCGGCACGCCGAGCGCGGTGGCCGCGACCTGGATCATCTTGGTGTGCAGTCCCTGGCCCATCTCGGTGCCACCGTGGTTGATCAGCACCGAGCCGTCCTTGTAGACGTGCACCAGGGCGCCGGCCTGGTTGAACGCAGTCAGGTTGAACGAGATGCCGAACTTGACCGGGGTGATCGCCAACCCGCGCTTGACGTGCGGATGGTCGGCGTTGAACCGCGCGATGGTCGCCTGCCGAGACGGAGAATTCGCTGCGTTCGTTGAGGATTGACCAGATGTCGGCCAACCGTTCGGCGTGGCGCACCGGCTGGCCGTAGGGGGTGGCCTGGCCCGGTTGGTAGAAGTTGCGCCGTCGCAGCTCGGCCGCGTCGATACCCAGCAGTGGTGCGCACCGGCCCAGGATGTCCTCGATGACGATCATTCCCTGCGGACCGCCGAAGCCCCGGAAGGCGGTATTGGAGGCCCGATTCGTCTTGGCCACCTGTCCGTGCACCTCGATGTGCGGGATCCAGTAGGCGTTGTCGATGTGGCACAGCGCCCGCGCCAGTACCGGCTCGGAGAGGTCCAGGCTCCAGCCGCCGTTGCTGATCAGCGTCGCGCGCAGGGCGACCAGCCGGCACTGCTCGTCGAAGCCGGCCTCCCAGGTGGCCCGGAACGGGTGCCGCTTTCCGGTCATGGTCATGTCCTGCGCGCGCGTCAGTCGCAGGCTGACCGGACGTCCGGTCAGCTGGGCGCCCAGCGCGGCAACGGCGGCCAGTCCGTGCGGCTGGAACTCCTTGCCGCCGAAGCCACCACCCATGCGCAGGCACTGCACCGTCACCTCGTGCGCGGCCCGGCCGAGCACGTGGGCGACGATGTCCTGCGTCTCGGACGGATGCTGGGTGCTCGACTGAATGAAGACCTGACCGTTCTCGTCCACCAGGGCCAGCGCGGCCTGGGTCTCGAGGTAGAAGTGTTCCTGCCCGCCGAACTCCAGTTCGCCGCTGAAGCGGTGGGTGGCGGACTCGAGCGCGGTGGCGGCCAGGCCTCGCCGCACCGTGCGGGCGGTGCCCTGGTAGCTGTCGGCGGCAATGGCGTCGGCGATGGTGATCAGGGACGGCAGCGGTTCGTAGTCGACGCGCACCGCCTCGGCCCCCTGGCGGGCCGACTCCAACGTCTCGCCCAGCACCCAGCACGACCGCGTGCCCGTAGAACATCACCTCGCTGGGGAACAGCGGCTCGTCGTGCCGCTCGCCGGCGTCGTTCAGCCCCGGCACGTCGGCCGCGGTGAGCACCTTGACCACGCCCGGAACCTCGTACGCGGCCTCGACGTCCAGTGCCGCGACGAGCGCGTGCGCGTGCGGTGCCGTCACAGGCCAGGCGTGCAGGGTGCCCGCGGTGCGCCCGACGAGGTCCTGTGTGTACAGCGCGGCGCCGGTGACGTGCAGGTCGGCGCTCTCGTGCGAGAGGGCCAGGCCGACCTTGGCGTTCGGCGGACGATCAGCCAGCGCGCTCATGGCCAGCTCGCCTGAAACTTGCGCAGCGTGGCGCCGAGCATCGCCCGCCGGTAGTCCGCACTGGCCCGGTGATCGCTGAGCGGGGTGCCCTCACCGCACAGGACCGCCGCCGCGGCCTCGACCGCCGACGCCGCCCAGGGGCCGCCGATCAGCGCCTGCTCTGTGGCCCGCGCCCGCACCGGAGTCGCCGCGGCCCCGCCCAGGCCGATCTTGATGTCGCTGACCAGGTCCCCGTCCAAGCGCAGCGCGAACGCCACGGCCACACTCGAGATATCGTCGAAGCGGCGCTTGGCGATCTTGTAGAAGCCGCTGCGTCCGGCGATCGGCAGCGGGATGCGAATCGCCTTGATCAACTCCTGCGGCGCCCGGATGCTCTGCCGATAGCCGGTGAAGTACTCGGCCAACGCCACCTCTCGCTCACCGCCCGGGCCGACCAACACGAGCGACGCATCCAGCGCCAACAGCACCGGTGGTGAGTCACCGATCGGCGAGCCGGTGCCCAGGTTGCCACCGAGCGTGGCCCCGTTGCGGATCAGGCGGGACGCGAACTGGGGGAACAGTTCATCCAGCAGCGGCACTCGGCCGGCCAGCAAGCGTTCGATCTCCGACAACGTCAGCGCCGCGCCCACCTCGATCACGTCCGACCCGGCACGGAACTCGCGCAGTTCGGGTAAGCGGTCGATGCCGATCGTCAGCGGGACGCGGGCATGGCGGATGTTGAGCTCCACGCCCCAGTCGGTCGAGCCGGCGACGACCCGGGCATCGGGGTTCTCGGCCAGCAAACCGAGAGCCGCGCTCAGATCGCTCGGCCGCACGAACGTGCCCTGCTCGCCGATGATCACGCCTGGTCGCGCCGGTGGCGCCGAGTGGGCTGTGCGCGCGAACAGCGGATCCGCAGCCGCCGGCCCTTCCAGGGCGTAGGCGGCATCGCGGATCGGCCGGTAGCCGGTGCAGCGGCAGAGGTTGCCCGACAGGGCATGCAGGTCGAACCCGTTCGGGCCGTGCTCCGGGTCGTCGACCTCATCGGCGACGCGGTCGGGGCGGTAGTACTCCGCCGCCATCGAGGCGATGAATCCGGGTGTGCAGTAGCCGCACTGCGACCCGCCCCGGGCCGCCATCTCGGCCTGCACCGGATGCAGCTCTCCGGGCCGGCCCAGCCCTTCGGCGGTCACGACCTCTTGCCCGTCCAGGCCCGCGGCCAGGACCAGGCAGGAGTTGATTGCCGTCCACCGACTGCCCTCGACGTCTGGCTTGGCGACCAGTACCGCGCAGGCACCGCATTCGCCCTCGGCGCAGCCTTCCTTGCTACCTGTGAACCCGCTGCCGCGCAGCCATTCCAGCAACGTCACCTGGCCGCCGACCGGGCCAAGGGCACGCTGTTGGCCGTTGACCAGCAGCTGCGGTTCCATGCACAAACTTTAGTCGGCGCGGGCCGGTCCATGGGCCCGAACAGCTCGAGGGCGGCCCCGGTTTCCCGGGACCGCCCTCGTTACGTGCTGTGATCTTGAACCCAGCGGGCTGAGATCCAGACTTAGAAGTCCATGTCTCCGCCGGGCATGCCGCCGCCAGCACCCGCGCCGGCACCGACCTTCTCGGGCTTGTCCGCGACGACCGCCTCAGTGGTGAGGAACAGGGCCGCGATGGACGCCGCGTTCTGCAGCGCCGAACGCGTCACCTTGGTCGGCTCGACGATGCCCGTCGCAACCATGTCGACGTACTCGCCCGTGGCTGCGTTAAGACCCCAACCCGCGGGGAGTGAGAGCACCTTCTCGACCACGACGCCGCCTTCGAGACCGGCGTTGATGGCGATCTGCCGCAACGGTGCCGTCAGCGCGACGCGCACGATGTTGGCACCCGTGGCCTCGTCACCGGACAGGTCGAGCTTGTCGAATGCGGTGAGCGTGGCGTTGGCCAGCGCTACCCCGCCACCGGGGAGCAGGCCCTCTTCGACGGCCGCCTTCGCGTTGCGAACGGCGTCCTCGATGCGGTGCTTGCGCTCCTTGAGCTCGACCTCGGTCGCCGCGCCGACCTTGATGACCGCAACGCCGCCGGCCAGCTTGGCCAGCCGCTCCTGCAGCTTCTCACGGTCGTAGTCGGAGTCGGTCTTCTCGATCTCCGCGCGGATCTGGTTGACGCGACCCTGGATCTGCTCGGCGTCACCGGCACCCTCGACGATCGTGGTCTCGTCCTTGGTGGTGGTGAACTTGCGCGCCCGGCCCAGCAGCTCGAGGCCGGCGTTCTCCAGCTTGAGACCGACGGTCTCGCTGATGACCTGGCCACCGGTGAGGATCGCGATGTCGGCCAGCATGGCCTTGCGGCGGTCGCCGAAGCCCGGGGCCTTGACGGCCACGGACTTGAACGTGCCGCGGATCTTGTTGACGACCAGGGTGGCCAGCGCCTCGCCCTCGACGTCCTCGGAGATGATGGCCAGCGGTCGCCCGGTGCCCATGACCTTCTCCAGCAGCGGCAGCAGGTCCTTCACGTTCGAGATCTTGTTCTCGACGATCAGGATGTACGGGTCGTCGAGAACCGTCTCCATGCGCTCGGTGTCGGTGACGAAGTACTGCGACAGGTGACCCTTGTCGAAGCGCATGCCCTCGGTGAGCTCGAGCTCGAGGCCGAAGGTGTTGCTCTCCTCGACGGTGATGACGCCTTCCTTGCCGACCTTGTCCATCGCCTCGGCGATGAGCTCGCCGACCGAGGTGTCAGCGGCGGAGATCGAGGCGGTCGCGGCGATCTGCTCCTTGGTCTCAACGTCCTTGGCCTGGTTGCCCAGCACCTCGGAGACCGAGGCGACAGCGGCTTCGATGCCCCGCTTGAGCGCCATCGGGTTGGCCCCGGCGGCGACGTTGCGCAGACCCTCGCGGACCAGCGCCTGTGCGAGCACCGTGGCGGTCGTCGTGCCGTCGCCGGCGACGTCGTCGGTCTTCTTGGCGACCTCCTTGACCAGCTCGGCGCCGATCTTCTCGTACGGGTCGTCCAGCTCGATTTCCTTGGCGATCGAGACGCCGTCGTTGGTGATGGTGGGGGCGCCCCACTTCTTCTCCAGCACGACGTTGCGGCCCTTCGGGCCCAGCGTCACCTTTACTGCGTCGGCGAGCTGGTTCATGCCGCGCTCAAGGCCGCGGCGGGCCTCTTCGTCGAACGCGATCAACTTGGCCATTCGATGTCCTCACATGTTTGCGATGTCGGGTGTGACGCCCAGCCGGTGATGCCCGCGACGGACGGGGCAGTCTCACCCCTCATCATGGCCGTGCGATTGGCACTCAAGTGTGGAGAGTGCCAACTTCGTGTTTAGCACTCTCCCCGGACGAGTGCAAGCCGGCGTGGGCCTCGCGCTGACCCGCTCAGTCGGCGGAGATGCTCGGATTGACCCGGCGCACGAAGGGCGCCAAGGGCCGGACGGCCGCCGGCTCGGCCAGCAGTTCGCTCAGCTCGAACTGCAGCGCGCGGAAGAAGTCGTGCTCGAAATGCTGCTGCACGGCGTCGCCGTCGGCGAACTCTTCCCACACCCAGATCATGTTCTCGTCGTTGGGGTCGGCGGCGGCGGCGAACAGCAACGTCCCCGGCTCACCGTCCAGGGTGCCGGCGTAGTTGGTGAGGATGCGCATCGCGTCCTCGCGCTGGCCCGGATGGGTGGTCATCTGCAGCACCGCGCCGAAACTTTGGGTCACGGCTAAGGCTAACGCCGCGCCGCCGTCCCCGATTCCAGCCGGCTGGACTGTTCTGGGGAGACGCCTCAGAGCAGGCCGGCCTCGCGCATCGCCTTGATCGTCGGCTTGATGACGGCGGTCGGATGCGCCCGGTCGGCCACGGCGTCGAGCGTCTTGAGCCCATCGCCGGTGTTGTAGATGACCGTCTCGACGCTCGGATCCAGCTGCCCGGACTCGACCAGCTTCTTCAGCACCCCGGTGGTCACCCCGCCGGCCGTCTCGGCGAAGACACCGGTAGTACGCGCCAGCAGCGAGATGCCCTCGCGAATCTCGTCGTCGCCGACGAAGTCCATCGCCCCGCCGGTCGATCGCACGACGTCCAGCGCATACGGCCCATCGGCCGGGTTGCCGATGTTCAGGGACTTGGCGATGCCGGTGGGCTTGACCGGCGTCACGACGTCCAGGCCGTCGCGGAAGGCCTGGGCAATCGGTGAGCAGCCGGCCGACTGCGCCCCGAAGACCTTCCACGGGGTCGCATCGACGAGTCCGGCCGTGACCAGCTCCTTGAACGCCTTGTGCACCTTGGTCAGCAGCGAGCCCGACGCCATGGGCGCGACCACCTGCGGCGGGATCCGCCAGCCCAGCTGCTCGGCCACCTCGAAGCCCAGGGTCTTGGAGCCCTCGGCGTAATACGGGCGGACGTTGACGTTGACGAAGCCGGTGGACTCGAACTCGTCGGTCTCCGACAGCTCCGAGCAGAGCCGGTTGACGTCGTCGTAGCTGCCCTCGATGCCGACCAGGGTGCCGCCGTAGATCGCGGTCTGGACGATCTTGGCCGGCTCCAGGTCGGACGGGACGAAGACGATGTAGGGCATGCCGATGCGCGTCGCGTGCGCGGCGACGGAGTTGGCCAGGTTGCCCGTCGAGGCACAGGCGATCCGCTCGAAGCCGAGTTCACGGGCGGCCGTGATCGCCACCGAGACGACCCGGTCCTTGAACGAATGGGTCGGATTGGCCGAATCGTCCTTGACCCAGAGGGGTGCGGTGAAGCCGAGTTCGGCGCCGAGCCGGTCGGCCCGGATCAGCGGCGTCATGCCGGTGCCCGAGTCGACCCGGTGGGTCAGGTCCTGCCCGACCGGCAGCAGCCCGGCGTAGCGCCAGATCGAGTGCGGCCCCGCCTCGATCGACTCGCGGGTCACCCGGGCCAGGGCCGCCTGGTCGTAGCCGATCTCCAGCGGACCGAAGCATTCGAAGCAGGCGTGCTGGGCCCCGAGGGGGTAGCTGGCGCCGCAGTTGCGACAGACCAGCGCCGAGGCGGGAGAGGACGGACGAGCGTCCAGCAATGCAGTCATGAAGGGAGGCCTTTCTCCTCATCTTCCTCTGAAATGCCCGCCGACGGCGCGTCATGAAAGCGCACACGGTGGGTCAGAGCCGGAGTTGGCACCTCTCTGTGGCGGCCTCGCTCGAGCTAGGAGCGGTCATCACAGTGGTTGCCGGGGCTTCATCGGGCCGGTCCCTCTGCCCCTCTGGATAAGGGAGTTATTCAGTTGTCCTCACCGATTCTGCCACACCGCAGGCACCGCAGGTTTCGGTGGCGGCGAGGACGCGGCCGTGCACCGTCAGGCCGTGTAGTCCTTGGTCAGGACGACCACGATCGGCCCGGGGGGCAGCCCGGTGAACTTCTCCTTCACCCGTTTGATGGCCGGGAACTGGACCATCAGGGCCGTCGCCGAAATCAGGTTCTGCGGGTCGGACGGGTCGTAGTAGGCGCAGGTCGAGAGAATGTCGTTGTCGATGTTGCCGGAGCTGGTCACCGTCCAGCCGCCGGCCTGGAAGACCTTGGCCGCCGCCAGGGCCAGCCCGGTCTGGTTGGTCGAGTTGAGCACCACGAGCGGCACCGATTTGACGCCGGTGGCCGGAACCGCGGCGGTCGAAGCCGCCGTCGAGCTACGCGGGGCACTCGAACTGGGCGCGCTGGAGGTCGCGGACGCCGACGGGCTCGGGGTGGCCGAGGAATGGGCGACGGCCGAGCTGATGACCTTGGCCGCCTCGCGACCCTTGGGCTGATGCAAGGCAATGACGGCGATCACCGCGACGACGACGCCAAGGATGGCCAGGAGCGCACCGACGATCAGATCCAGGCGGCGCCGTCGGGTGCCGGGGGGAGCAACGTGAACCACGGACTAAGTGTCCATGCCTCGGTTCAGACCTCGATGCCGAGGCGGCGGGCCGAGCGCTGGCGCTGCCGGCTGGCCCGCAACCGGCGCAGCCGCTTGACCAGCATCGGGTCGGCCTCCAGGGCCGCCGGAGTGTCGATCAGGGTGTTCAGAACCTGGTAGTAGCGCGTCGCTGACATGTCGAACAGCTCACGGATGGCCTGTTCCTTCGCGCCGGCGTACTTCCACCACTGCCGTTCGAACGTCAGGATGTCGCGATCTCGGCGCGTCAGGCCGTCAACTGCCTCGGCGGCCTCGAGTTCTGCCTCGGAGGCGGCGTGCACGGACTCCATCCTGCGTGTATCCCCCTGTCGTGGCGTCGATCTAAGTTGCACCGTTGTGATTCAACCACGAGCCGAGCCTCGACGGGCAGGACGCGCGGCCTGTGGAGCAAGAAACGGTTATCCACAAGGTACGCGAGCGACATTTCGCCTGTGCCTCGAACGTGTCAACGTCGAATGCATGCCCGTGCTCCCCGACCCCGCCGCGCTGCGCACCCGAGCCCGGCGCATTGCCGGCGAGGCCGACGAGGTCAGCCGTCACTGTGCGGCGCTGCGCGCCGCCGCGAACCAGACGCAGTGGGTCTCGCTGGCGGCCTCCCGGTTCCGCGCGCGGGCCGAGGATCTGTGCGCCGACCTCGACCACGCCGGCACCCAGTTGCATCACGCCGCCGCGGCGCTGCTGGCCCACGCCAACTCCGTCGAACACGTCCTGGCCGTCGCCCTGGCGGTACCCCGCGAGGCGGGCAGCCTGGCCGAACGCGGTGTGAGCGCGCTCGGCCACCTGGCGGCGGGGCATCTATGAGCCCGCAGCCCGTGTCGGTCACGGGCGGGGCCGGTTCCATCAGCGCCGACTGCGAGGACATGCACCGCGCGGCCGGGCTGATCGCCACGCTGGCCGATCAGGTGCTGGAGCAGAGCGTGCGGCTACACACCGAGCTGCTCTCCGGGCTCGACGCGTCGGCCCTGCTCGACCCCGACGGCGCAGCACGGGCCGAGGCCGCGCTCGTCCTGGCGCTGGACGGCCCTCGTGGGCTGACCGCAGTCGCCCTGCGGGGGACGGAGTTGCAGGTGACGCTGCGGGCCGCGGCCCAGGCCTACCGCGACGTCGACCAGTTACGGCCCTACTGGCTGCCGCCCCTGAAGGTGATCCAGGGCGATCGGCCGTCGGTGCTCGATCTACCCCTCCGCGCGCTGGAATCGTTCCTGCCGCCGGGCCGGCTGGGCTCGCTGTACGCCGACGGGCACGCCGTGCTCACCCCCCAAGGCGTCGATGACAGTGCGATCGCCAGCACGCCACCACGGTCGCTCAGCGACCTGATCGCGGCGCTGGCCCACCGCAACGACGGGGCACCCGGCGAGATCAGCGTGCAGATCCTGACCGGCGTCGATGCCGAGGGCGGGGCCTACCGCAAGGTGATCGTCGACATCCCGGGCACCAAGGACTGGCAGGTCGCCGACATCCACGACCCGAACGTGACCAATCCGGGCACCAACCTTCGGGCGATGGCCGGGCAGGACAGCACCTACGAGAAGGGCATCGTCGCGGCCATGCAGTCGGCCGGGGTGACCGTGGCAGACGACGTGACCCTGGTCGGGCACAGCCTGGGCGGCACGGTGGCGGTCAACACCGCTCGCGATCTGGTCGAATCCGGCTACGACGTCAGTCACGTGATCACCGCCGGTGCGCCGATCGGCCAACTGGTGGGCGCCCTACCGCACTCGGTGCAGGTGCTGGCCATCGAGAACGCCGACGACGTGGTGCCGCACCTGGACGGGGCGCCCAACCCCGACCGCAGCAACATCACCACGGTCACCGTCCACCGCGGGCACGAGTCGGTCGGGGCCAACCACGGACTCGACGAGTCCTACGTCCCCGGCGCGGCCGACGTCGACGCCAGCGATGATCGATCCATCCGCAGCTACCTGAACGGGCTGTCGGGGCAGCTCGGGGCGACCTCGGCCACGACGAACACCTATGTGGTCACCCGTGGCTTCTAGTCCACGCCGATGTCCTCGTTCCACAACGAGGGGTACTCGGCGATGAACTCGGTCATCATCTGCACGCAGCCGGGGTCGTCGAGCAGCACGACCTCGACGCCGTTCTCGGCCAGCCAATCGTGGCCACCGTAGAACGTCCGCGCCTCCCCGATCACCACCCGGCTGATCCCGAACTGGCGCACCAGCCCGCTGCAGAACCAGCACGGCGACAGCGTGGTGACCATCGTCGTGCCCCGGTAGGACGCCTGCCGGCCGGCGTTGCGGAAGGCCGACGTCTCACCGTGCATCGACGGGTCGCCGTCCTGCACCCGCCGGTTGTGGCCGCGGCCCAGCACTGTTTGCCCGTCCGCGCCGAACAGAGCACCACCGATCGGGATGCCACCTTCGGCCAACCCGGCCCGGGCTTCCTCGACCGCCACCGCCAGCATGGCCTCGGCGGACAGGCTCACGCGGGTTCGGGCACGGGTTGTGACACCGCCGGCTCGTAGACGGCCGGCGTACTGGGCTTGAGGACCAGGCGCAGCAGCAGGTAGAGCACCGCCGCGAGGACGAAGCCGACCTCGAAGGTGATGTCGCCGAACGCCGGATGGTCGGTCGGGATGACGCCGACCAGCTTCGGTGGCTGGTTGGCGAACAGCCAGATCGACACCGCGGTGGCCACGGCAAAGGCAATGGGGCCGGCCCAGTTCGTGTAGCGCTTGTCCGCCGCGATGGCCCCGATGTTGGACGAGCCGCGCCGGAACCAGCGATCCAGGAAGACCACGGCCAGCCACGGACCGATCCAGTAGGAAATGATCAGCAGGAAGTTCTCGTACTTCGACGGGGTGTCGATGTACTGGGTGGCCACGATGTAGCCGATCGCACCCAGCGCGATCGACACCGCCGCCCGCGCCGCCCGCGTCGGCAGCTTCAGCCCGACGGTGATCGCCGACAGTCCGGCGGAGTAGATGTTCAGGACGTTGGCGCAGATCGCCCCGATGAAGATCGCGATCAGGGTCAGCTTGCCCAGCCAGGTCGGCAGCAGCCCGGTCAGCTGAGCCGGGTTGGGGCCGGCGTCAAGGGCGGCGGTCAAGGAGTTGCTCGACAACGCGGTGACCGCAGCGGCGCCGGCCACCTCGAGCAGCACGCACGAGGCGAAGACGCCCAGCCCGGCGCAGAGGGCAATGGGCGTGCTTCGCGTGTCGGACTTGAGGTAGCGGGTGTAGTCCGACGCGTAGGGGTTCCAGCCGGCGGCGTAGCCGAAGGTCGCCCCGGTCATGATCAAGAAGCCACCGAGGGTCGACGAACTCGGTCCGGCCGGCGTGCTCGGGTGGGCCTTGGTGAGGACCCAGACCGAAGCGATCACGAAGACGACCGCCAGGACGGGGAAGGCGAAGCGCTCCACGACGTGCACGAGGTTGTGGCCGAAGAAGGCGATGCCCAGTTCGAGCACGACGATGATCAGCAGGCAGATCTGCTTCGGGATGCTGCTGATCAGCACGTGCAGGGCCAGTGCGCCGCTGATGCTGTTGACGGCGAACCAGCCGATGCCGGCGATGAGCGCGTTCAGGCCCGACGGCAGGATGTTGCCGATATAGCCGAATCCGGTGCGGCTGAGCACCATCTGGCACAGGCCGTCCTTGGGCCCCCACGTCGAGAGCGCGCCATGGGCCAGCGACCCGGCCGCGGTGCCGATGACGATCGCCAGGACGGACTGCCAGAAGGTCAGCCCGAAGTAGAGGACGCCCAGGATGCCCACCGCGATGGTGGCGAACTCCATGTTGGGTGAGGTCCAGGTCCAGAACAGCTGGAGGGGGGAGCCATGTCGCTCATCGAGCGGGATGGGCTCGACCCCGCCGGGCTCGACCGCAGTGACCTGCGAGCCGTAATGCCGGGTGGGATCCGAGACGGGGACGAGCGGATCGGAAGGCGCGAGGGTCGACATGGCGGAAACTTTGGCGTTGATCGGGGTCAGTGGCAAGACCTGCAGGTAAACAGCGGGTTACTCAACCGCCGTAGGGCAGCACAGCCACGCCACGGACACCGGGCTGGATGGCGAACAACGCGCCTGCCCCGGGCTGTTCGCCATCGGCCAGGCCCTGCCGAGACGTCGTGATGTAGAGCGTGTCCAGGTCCGGTCCGCCGAACCCGCAACAGCTGACCTGGGTGGCCGCCACCTCGACCACCTCGAGCAACTCGCCGCTCGCGCTGTAGCAGTGCACCGCACTGCCACCCCACTGGGCGACCCACAGCTGGCCCTCGGCGTCGATGGTCATGCCGTCGGGGCCGGCGTCGGGCACCTCGATCACCGGGCGCGGATCGTGCAACGTCCCCGCACCGGCGTCGAAGTCGAACTGGACGACCTGATGAGTGGGCGTGTCGATGTAGTAGACCGACTCACCGTCAAGCGACCAGATCATGCCGTTGGAGATCGTGACGCCGCTGAGCACACTGGTCACCGAGCCGTCCGGGTCGAGCCGGTAGACCGTGCCGGCGCCGGGCGTTTCGTCGTAGGCCATCGTGCCGCAGTAGAACCGTCCCTGCGGGTCACAGCTGCCGTCGTTCATCCGGATGCGCGGATCACTCCAGACCTCGGGCAGCGTCTGCAGGTTGTGGTCCTCGTCCAGCAGCGCGAAGCCCCGCTCGACCCCGAGCACGCCTCCGCCACGGGTACGCGGGCGCCAGGCCGCGGCGATGGTCCCGACGTGCTGGCGGGTGATGACACCGTCGTCGGTGCGGCTGAGCAGATCGCCGCCGGTCAGGTCGACGAAGTGCAGGACGCCGCTTGCCGCGTCCCAGATCGCGCCTTCGCCGTGGTGGGTTACCTGGCCGGTGAGCTGTTCGGCGATAGCCATGAGGCGATTGTGTCAGGACTCCTACTACGGTGTCAGGCATGGATGAGGACCGGGCCCGGCACGTCGTGGACGCACTGCGCGCACGGGGCATAGACGCCGCGGTGGCCAAACCCGGCGTGTACCGCTTCGGGGTGCGTATCACCCTCGGTGATGGTCGCGAGGCGCTGTGGGACGCCGACGGCACGGCCGGACTGGAGGCCGAGGTGCTGCGCGACGGCGACCTGGTCGGTTTCGTTCCGGTCATCGAGGGATCGGACGCCTTCGACACCGAGCAGACCATCGATGCGATCGCCCGCACCGACTACGACGCGCCGATCGCCGTCCAGCGCTCGAGCGCGCCCCCGCCCGCGGCGCCGCTACCACCGGCCGGCGGGGTGTTCCGGCGATTCTTGGACGGCTTCCGCTACAAGAACTAGCTACAGCAGCGTGGCGGTCTTGGTCAGCACGAAGACCGGGATCTGCCGGTCGGTCTTGGCCTGGTAGTTGGCGTAGTCGGGCCAGACCGCAACGGCCCGCTCCCACCAGAGCGCCTTCTCCTCGCCCAGCACCTCCCGAGCGACCCGGTCGGACTTGATCGCGCCGTCCTGCAGCTCGACCTCGGGGTTGGCGACTACGTTGTAGTACCAGACCGGGTTCTTGGGCGCCCCGCCCATGGAGGCGACGATCGCGTACTCGCCGTCGTGCTCGACGCGCATCAGCGGGCTCTTGCGCAGCTTGCCGGACTTGGCCCCCCGGGTCGTCAGCAGAACCACGGGCACGCCGTTCAACCGGGCGGAGTCGCCGGCCCCATCGGTCCGCTCGTAGTCCTCGACCTGCTCAGCGATCCAGGCCGACGAGCTGGGTTCGTATTCACCACTCAGAGGCATGCCCTAGCTAACACTGCCGCCCCCGCGGCGCGCGAGCCCGGCCTAGATGACGAGCCCGGCCTAGATGATCAGGTCGATGCCGGCCGCCGTAACCATCCCGGACGTACCGCCCACAGTCAGCCAGGCGTCGATCACGTGGGCCGCGCGAGCGGGCGCCGTTCGGCGACCGAGCAGGGCGCGCGCCAGCCGGCCCTTGCCGAGCTTGCTGGGGTAACTGATGACGGCCGGGGGGAGTCCGGGCCGGGCACTGAGCACCCGCACCGCCACCACCCGCTCCCGCAGCGGCGGACCGGGACGCCACATGGCGGCGTAGTCACTGGAGCGCAGATCTACGACCAGGCCGTCGCCCAGCAGCTCGGGCAGCACCTGTTCGAGCACCGGACGCCAATAGCTGGCCATCACGCCGAGACGCGGCAGGCTGGTCGCCGCGGCCAGGCGGTAGTCCGGGATCAACTCCCCGCCCCGCACGACTCCCCACAGCCCGGAGAAGACCAGGATCGACTCTTCGGCCCGAGTCCGGGCGGCCCGGGACAGGGATTCGGCATCCAGCCCCTCGTAGACGATCCCGGCGTAACGGTCCAGGGCGGGCATCGTCGGCGATTCGCCCACCGTCCGGTTGGCGGCCAGCTCCTTGGCGGCCGAGCGGGCCGGCAGCGCCAAGACGGTCGCCGCGTTGCGCTGGACGGCCACCCGGCTGAGCGTGCGGGCGGCCCGAGCCCTTGCGGCGCCGAGCCGGTCAGCCCCGAACTGGACCGCTGGAGCGTCGCCACCGGAGCGCTTCGCCTCGCTGGGCGGCAGCAGAATGCGCATGCCAGACGTCTCCGAGTCGATGAACTGCGGTCGATCGCCTGAGAGCGTCGCCGAAATGCCAGGTTAACGACACGCTAATTAAGCCTCTGCTGTGGCAGCATCAACGGGTGGCCATGAGGGGGTGCGGACGGTGAAGATCGTGCACGTCACCGACAACTTCGCCCCCCGCGTCGGTGGCATCGAACGCCAGGTCGAGACGCTGGCCGCCCGGCAGATCGCGGCCGGACACGACGTGAGCGTCATCTGCGCGGTTCCGGAGCCCGCCGAGATCGACCTGACGGTGGCGCGCGGACGCGGTCCGCGCTGGGTCACCGCCGCCTTTCCGTGGCGACACGCCGCCCTGGTCGACAGCGCGCTGAGCGGCGCCGACATGGTGCACGCCCACTTCACGATCGTCTCGCCGCTGCCCGAATACGTTGCTCGCGCCGCCAGCCGCCAAGGCATCCCGGTCGGCATCACCGTCCATTCCCTGTGGTGGCAGGTCGCGCCCGCGACCCGGGTCTCGAACTGGCCGTTCGGAACCGGGCGGACCAACGCCGCCTGGTCTGCGGTCAGCTCGGTCGCGGCCCAGCACGTCGAACGAACCCTGCCCCGCCTGGGCCAACTGTCGATCGTGCCGAACCTGGTCGATACGCAGTGGTGGCGGCCCGCGGAACCGGTCAGCATGCCGGCCGAGGGCCGCGTCCGGATCGCGCTCGTCGGTCGCCTGGTCAAGCGAAAACACGTCCGCGAGTTCCTGGACGCGCTAGTGGTCGCCCGCGGGCGCGTCGGGCGCGACTTGGACGTGTCGGTGCGCATCGTCGGTGACGGAGCGCGCCGCGAAGATCTGCAGAAGCAGATCGAGGAGCTCGACCTGGGCGACTGGGTTCACCTGCTCGGCAGCCGATCGCCGGCCGCGATCCGGGAGCTGCTGCACGACAGCGATTTCTTCGTCGCGTCCTCCCGGCAGGAATCCTTCGGCATCGCCGCCCTCGAGGCGCGCGCGGCCGGGCTGCCCATCGTCGGTTTTCGCGGCAACGGGCTGGTCGACTTCGTGGCCGATGGCAGCGAAGGCCTGCTGGTCGAGGACGACGACGGCATGGCCGACGCCCTGACGCTGCTGCTGGGCGAGCCGGAGGAACTCATCCGACTGCGCAAGAACACCGCGACCTTCCCGCCCTCGATCGGTGCGGCCGAGGCGATGGCGGCCGTGGACGCGCTCTACGAGCGAGCCCGCTCGATGGCCGGCGGCCCCGCATGAGCCAGTGCATCGTGTCCTTCCACGCCCACCCCGATGACGAAGCCCTGCTACACCGGCGGCACGCTGGCCATGCTCGCCGCACAGGGCCACCGCGTCGTACTCGTCACGGCCACCGCGGGCGAGCTGGGGCTGGCCGACACCGCCAAGGGCGCCGAACTGGCCCAGCGACGACGGGCCGAGCTGCAGGCCAGCGCCGACCAGCTCGGCTGCGCGCGCGTCGTCTGCCTCGGCTATGGCGACTCGGGCTGGTCGACCTCGCCGGAATATGAACCAGCTGTGGGCAGTTTCGCCACGGTGGGGATTGACGTCGCGGCGGGCCGGCTGGCCGACATCTTGCGCGACGAGCAGGCCGACGTGCTGACGACCTACGACGTGCGCGGCGGCTACGGCCACCTCGATCACGTTCAGGTCCACCGCGTCGGCGCCCACGCCGCCGAACTGGCCGGCACGCCGATGGTGCTGCAAGCCACGCTGGACCGCACGCTCATCGACCGACTCGTCCGCGTGCTGGGCTGGCTGCGTCGCGTTCCCGAGGGGACGGCCACCGGATCGCAGTGGTATTCCGGGCGCGAGGAGATCACCCACCGGATCAACGTCCGCGCCTATTCACGTCAGAAGAAGGCCGCGCTCGCCGCGCACCGCTCGCAGGCTGTGGGCGGCGACGGGCCGCGCACCGCAAAGATCCTGCTCAAGCTGCCGCTGCCGTTGTTCCGGCTGGTCTGCGGCACCGAATGGTTCGTCCAGTCCGGTGCTCAGGTGCCGACGCCGCCGGCCACCGATCCGTTGCGCAGCCTGACGGCGGTGGCGGTATGAGGCTTTCCCGCAACCAGAA
The DNA here is from genome assembly GCA_963828015.1 of uncultured Actinomycetes bacterium. Taxonomy (GTDB): domain Bacteria; phylum Actinomycetota; class Actinomycetes; order Mycobacteriales; family Jatrophihabitantaceae; genus CAVPUA01. The sequence continues at coordinate 664,982 of CAWHCD010000004.1, read as the reverse complement.
GCGGGCCCTGCAGATCACCGCGTCCACGGTCGTCCTGGGGTTAGCCGTTTGGATCATGGTCGACGTGCCCAAGTTGACCGGCTCGACCTGGCACGACGTGCGCGCCAACCTGACCCAGATCCACCCGCTCACCATCCTGGCCATCGTCGCGTTGTGGCTGGCCGGGCTCATCAGCTACACGTTCGCGATGACCGCCAGCATGCCGGGGCTCAGCCATCGCCGGGCGCTGGCCCTGAACCTCAGCGGCAGCAGCGTCTCCAATGTGCTGCCCTTCGGCGGCATCCTGGGCACCGGCCTCAACGTCGCCATGGTCCGGTCCTGGCGGCTGTCGCTGCGCAGCTTCGCCAACTCCGCGGCCGTGCTGCAGTTGATCAACCTGCTGGCCAAGCTGATCCTCCCGGTGGTCGCCGGGCTGCTGGTCAGCCGGCAGGCCGGAGTGCCCCGCTGGCTCGGGCATGCCGCCGTATTCGCCTCGCTCGCCACCGGCCTGGTCGTCGCCATCGTGGTCGCGGCGCTGGTCTCGCACGGCTGGGCCCGGCGCGTCGATGCCGTCCTGCGCCGGCTGCAGGCGATGCGCCCGGGGCGGCGGGGCACACCCGCGGGCACCGGACCCGGCCCGGTCTCGACCATGCAGGGCGAGGTTCGTGACATCTTCCGGCAGCGCTGGGGCATGCTCACCGCCGGCTTGGGTGGCTACGTGTTGCTGCAGTGGGCGCTGTTCGCCCTGTGCATGCACACCGCCGGCATCCACGGCCACCCCGGCGCCATCTTTGCCGCGTTCGCGGTCGAGCGCGCTCTGACGCTGGCCGTCGTCACTCCGGCCGGCACCGGCGTGGCCGAGGTGGGCGCAACCGCGCTGCTGGTGGCGCTGGGCTTCCCGGCCGCGCCGGCCGCCGCCGGAGTCCTGCTCTACCGGCTCTTCGTCTACTTGGCCGAGATCCCGGTCGGGGCCGTGGTCGTCGCCGGCTGGGCCGCCTTCCGTTTCCGGCGTGAAGGTGGCTTGCTCACTTCGCGGTCCTTGGACGTGGCCGCCGGCGCGGTCAGCGCGATGCCGATACCCAGCACCATCAGCCCACCGGCGGCATCCAGCAGGTAGTGGTTGCCGGTCCCGAGCACGACGAGTGTCGTCGCAACCGGATAGATCCAGGCCAGATGTCGGTATCGCCACGTCGTCGTCGAGACGATCGCCGCCGCGCACCACAGCGCCCACCCGACGTGCAGACTCGGCATGGCGGCGAAGTTGTTGACCAGAGTCTTGGAACTGTCGGACTCGACCGTGCCGTAGATGTGGCGGGTGACGAGGGTGTCGATAATGCCGCGCTGCGCCATGCGAGGCGGGGCCAGCGCCCAGAGCCAGAACACCAGCAGCGACGCGACGCTGGAGGCGACCAGGGCCGAGCGCCAGCGTCCGTAGGCATTGTGGCGCCGGAACCAGATGAACAGCAGCACGGTCGGGCTGATCAGATAGTGCAGGCTGTCGTAGTAGTAGCCCGTGGTCGAGGCGAGCCAGTCGTAGCGGTTGACGAAGTGATTGACCGGGCCCTCGGCGTTGATGTGCAGCCAACGCTCGAAGCGGATGAGCTGGTCGGCGTGGTTGAAAGCCGGGGTCCGATGGGCCGGCGCCGCTCCCTGCACGATCTCGTACAGCCCATAGCCGAACAGGACCGTGAGGATCTCGACCCACCACGCCTGCGGGCCCCAGGCCACACCCATGCGCTGCCAGCGCGACTGCTGCGGTGCGCCGGGCGCGGTCGAATCTGGCGCCGCCGTGGTCACGCAGCGCAGTCTAGTTGCCCGTTCGACGCCAAGCGTTCACCTGCCGCCGGACCTATCAGCTCTCGAACTTGTACCCCAGCCCGCGCACGGTCACCAGGTACTTCGGATTGGCCGGGTCGGGCTCGATCTTGGAGCGCAGTCGCTTCACGTGCACGTCGAGAGTCTTGGTGTCACCCACGTAGTCGGCTCCCCAGACGCGATCGATGAGCTGGCCCCGGGTCAGCACCCGACCGGCATTGCGCAGCAACAGCTCGAGCAGGTCGAACTCCTTGAGCGGCAAGGCGATCGTCTCGCCCTCGACCACGACGACGTGGCGGTCGACGTCCATGCGCACCGGACCGGCCTCGACCGCCGCCGTCAGCAGCTCATCGCTCTCGGCGCCCCGTCGCAGCACGGCACGCACCCGCGCCACCAGTTCGCGCGAGGAGAACGGCTTGGTCACGTAGTCATCGGCGCCCAACTCGAGCCCGACGACCTTGTCGACCTCACTGTCGCGCGCGGTGACCATGATGATCGGGACGTTCGAACGCTGCCGCAGCATGCGGCACACCTCGGTACCGGACAGGCCCGGCAGCATGACGTCCAGCAGCACCAGATCGGCCCCGGTCCGGTCGAAGGAGGCCAACGCCTCATTGCCATCGGCGGCCACCGCCACCTCGAAGCCTTCTCGCCGGAGCATGTAGGACAGGGCATCGGAGAAAGACTCCTCGTCCTCGACCACCAGCACACGCGTCACAAACTGCGTCCCTTCACGAATAGATCAAGCCAACTCTGCGGACGATGTCGCAGCGGAATGAACGCGAGGTAGCCGGATCGTGAACGTAGATCCGGCACCCTCTGCGCTCCACAGTGACACCGTTCCACCGTGGTTGGTGCTCACGTGCTTCACGATGGCCAGGCCCAGTCCGGTCCCGCCGGTCGCCCGTGAGCGGGCTTGGTCGACGCGGTAGAAGCGCTCGAAGACCCGGGCCTGATCGGCCTCGGCGATTCCTACCCCCTGATCGCTGACCGCGATCTCGACGAAATCGCCGACCGCGCGGGCCGAGACCGACACCTTGGTTCCGGGCTGGCTGTAGGCGACCGCGTTGTCGACCAGGTTGGCCACCGCGGTCGTCAGCTGGCTTTCACTCCCCCGCACGAGCAGGTCGCCGGCCGAGCTCACGCGTACGTCGATCCCAGCGTTGTCGGCCACCAACCGAGTGCGGTCGGCCGCCTCGTTGAGCATCGGAGCGATCTTGACGAGTTCGTCACCGGGGAGGGGCTCGGCGCCCTGCAGCCTCGACAGGTCGATGAGTTCGCGGATCAGCCGCCCCAACCGGGTCCCCTCGTGCTGCATTCGCAAAGCGAAGTGCTGCACGGCATCGGGATCGTCGGCGGCCTCGTTGATCGCCTCGGCCAGCAGGGTCAGCGCCCCGACCGGGGTCTTGAGCTCATGGGAGACGTTGGCGACGAAATCGCGCCGAACGGCCTCCAGCCGACGTTGCTCGGTGACGTCGGCCACGACCAGGGCCACGCCGGCCACGGCATCCCCCTCGAACAGCGGCACGGCCGAGAGACTGACCGCGACCGGTTCACGACCCAGTCCACTCAGCGGCAGTTCACTCGCCCCGTCGATCTCGACCTCGTTGACGATGGCCTTGCGGACCATGTCGTTGAGTTCGGGCACAGCCAGTCGGTCGGCGCTGAGCAGGCCCATCGACCGGGCGGCCGGGTTGGCCAGGATCGCTCGTTCCTCCCGATCGACGACGACGACGCCCGTGCTCAGCACCGCGAGCACGGCCGAGGCGAGGTGCTGGCTCGATTCCGTCGGCTGATCGCTTTCCACCTCCGTCGGCCCGCGCCGTATGCGCCGCGCCCAGGCATAGCTGACTGCGACGCCGACCACCAGTCCGGCGACAGCGGCTAACACGACGGCGAGCACCCTAGAAGCCTACGGTCGCGCAGCCCCAGGCCGTTTCCGCCCAGCCGTCGGCGTTCGCTGTTCATCTGCCGTATCGGGTCGGTTCACTGCGGCGATATGTCCAGGGCACCCAAACAACTAGGCTGGGTATACAGCTTCGAAGGGTCCTTACATGCGCCAGATTTATCACGACGAGCTCGATGAGATCGGCACCACGTTGGTCCACATGGCCAACCTGGTGGGCGTTGCGATGCAACGCGCCACCGAGGCGCTGCTCAACGCCGACCTCGCCGTCGCCGAAGCGGTCATCTCGGGCGACCCGGAGATCGACGCGCTGCGGGCCCAGACCGAGCTGCGCTGCTTCCAGCAGATTGCTCGCCAACAGCCGGTCGCCACCGATCTTCGGGTGCTCATCACCTCGATCCACATGCTGACCGATCTGGAGCGGATGGGCGATCTGGCCCTGCACATCGCGAAGGTCACCCGGCTGCGCTACCCCGAGGTCGCCGTCCCGGACGACATCCGCGATGTCATCGAGCAGATGGGGTCGGTCGCGCAGTCCCTGGTCACCAAGGTCGCCGACGTGCTGAACGGTCGCGACGTCGAGCTCGCGCAGGCCATTGAGGCCGAGGACGACTCGATGGACGCCCTCCACCGCAAGCTGTTCACCCTGCTGCTCTCGCCCAACTGGACGCACGGCACCGAGGCGGCCATCGACATGACCCTGCTCGGGCGTTACTACGAGCGCTACGCCGACCACGCCGTTGCCGTGGCCCGCCGGGTCGTCTTCATCGTCACCGGCGATTGGCCCGAACCGCTCAACAGCGGATTCACCGCCGCCAGCTGAGCTACTTCTTGCCCTGGTTGGCCACGGCTTCGATCGCCCGGGCCGCGGCAGCCGGGTCGAGGTAGGTGGCCGGCCCAGTGGGCTGAAAGGTCGACGCGTCCAGCTCGTAGCGCAGCGGGATGCCGGTCGGCACGTTCAGGCTGACCACTGCGTCATCGCTCAAGCCGTCCAGGTGCTTGATCAATGCGCGCAAGGAGTTGCCGTGCGCGACGATCAGCACCGTCTTGCCGGTGCGCAGGTCGGGCACGATCGCGTCGTACCAGTAGGGCAACATGCGGGCGACGACGTCGGCCAGGCACTCGGTGCGGGGCGTGGATTCCAACAGGTCGGCGTAGCGCGGATCGCCGACCTGGCTGTACGGGTCGTCCGCAGCCAACTCCGGCGGCGGCACGTCGTAGGAACGCCGCCAGAGCATGAACTGCTCATCGCCGAACTCGGCCCGGACCGCGGCCTTGTCCTTGCCCTGCAGGGCGCCATAGTGCCGCTCGTTCAGCCGCCACGAGCGGCGCACCGGAATCCATTGCCGATCGGCGACGTCCAGCGCCAGCTGGGCGGTCCGGATGGCCCGGCGCAACAGCGAGGTGTGCAGGACGTCGGGCAGCAGGCCGTGCTCGACGAGCAGCTGGCCGGCTCGCCCGCCCTCGGCCACCCCAGTCGCGGTGAGATCGACATCGACCCAGCCGGTGAACAGGTTCTTCAGGTTCCAGTCGCTCTCGCCGTGGCGGAGCAGGATCAGCGTCGGCACCACATCATCCTGCCGCATTCGCCGTAGCCGCTCACTACGGGGCGAGACCGCGCAGGATCGTGTCCACGCCGAACTCGAGCTGGGCCCGGGTGAGGCGATCGCGATGGGTCAGCACGCCGGCCAGGATGGGCGCCGCCAACAGCTGTCGGACCAGGGTGAGATCGACGTCGGCGCGGATGACGCCGGCCGCTACGGCCCGTTCCAGCGCCAGCTGCATCCGGGCCAGCCGTGACTTGAGCAGCCGATCCCGAAAATGCGCGTACACGTCCGGCCGGGCGATGCCTTCAGCCGTCGCTCGGCGCATCAGCGCGGCATAGCGTGGGTCGCTCCAGGTGCGGCGCATGCGGTCCAGCAGGAATACGAGTTCCTCACGCCCGGGCTCGAGCGCGGGTTCCTTGGCGTCCGCCTTGGGGTCGAAGGCCCGCATCGCCTCGAACACCAGGTCGTCGCTGTTGGGCCAGCGCCGGTAGACGGTGGTCTTGGCGACTCCAGCGCGGGCCGCGATGGCCTCGACCGACAAGCCCGAATAGCCGCGCTCGATCAGCTCGTCGACGGTCGCATCCAGGATCGCGACGTCGATCGCCTCATCGCGCGGGCGGCCGGGTCGGCGCGCGGCCAGCTCGGTCATCAGTGGGCCAGCACCGGTTCGGGACTGAGGGCCCCGTCCGCGGCGCGCAGGCTCTGCTGCATCTCCTTGCGGCTGGGCAAGAACATGAACGCGATGATCGCACCGATCAACGCGGCCAGGGCGGCGGCGAGGGAAGTGATGTGCATCCCGGTCACGAACGCCGACTTCGAGTCAGCGACGAAACCGTTGACCGCGGCGGTCGCGGCGGCCTGCCGCTGCTCGACCTGCGCCGGAGGGATCGCGGCGGCGCCCGGCAGACCGGCCCGGTTCTTCAGGGCCTGCCCCGTCTGCCCGGCGAACTGCAGTGCGTTGCCGATGGACTGGCTGGTGTCCTCGTGTACCAACGGCGTGACCTTCGCATTGGCCGGAACGCCCTGGACGGCGGCGATGGGCGCATCGAGTTGGGCGGCCAGATTTGCCGGCGTGCTCGCACCGAGGTTGGCCCGGAACACCACCGCCAGCACCGACCCGAGGATGGCGACGCCGAGGGCTCCGGCGACCTGCCGCACCGTGTTGTTCACCGCCGAACCGGCCCCGGCCTTCTCGCGCGGGACCGCGCTCATGATCGCCGCGGTTGCCGGCGACATCGTCATGCCCATGCCGGTACCCATCACGATCATCGATACCTCGAGCACCCACTGGGGCGTCGATTGCTGGACGAAGGCGTAGGAGGCCATGGCGCCGGCGAAGAGCACCATGCCCGTACCGGTCACCATCCGGGCTCCGAACCGGTTGGCCAGCCGGGCCGACATGGGCGCGCTGATCATGACGGCGGCGGCCACCGCGATCAGGGCCACACCGGCGGCGAGTGGGGTGTAGCCGCGCACGGCCTGCAGGAAGTAGGCCAGGTAGAACGTCGAACCCATGAGGGCGAAGAAGGTCAGCCCGATCGCCGTCGCCCCGGCGCTGAAGTGCCGGTTCTGGAACAGCGTGATGTCGATCGTCGGGTGGCTGCTGCGCTTCTGCATCCAGACGAACAGCGCCAGCAGGGCCAGACCCAGCACTATGAAGCCCGTGGTGTTCCAGGCCAGCCAGTCGTTCGTGTCCCCACCCTCGATCACGCCGTAGACCAGCACGACCAGGGCCACCATCGACAGCAGCACCCCGGCGGGATCCAGGCGGCCCGGGTTCGGGTCCTTGGAGTCGGGCACCAGCAGGAAGACCGCGATAAGGCCGACCACCACGATCGGGACGTTCACCAGGAAGATCGAACCCCACCAGAAGTACTTGAGCAGCGCCCCGCCGACGATCGGGCCGAGAGCGATGGCGACCCCAGAGGCACCGGCCCAGATGCCGATGGCCTTGCCCCGTTCCCGCGGCTCGAAGACGTTCTGAATGATCGACAGCGTCTGCGGCTGAACCGCGGCCGCACCAACCCCCATGAGCGCCCGGAACAGGATCAACTGGGTGGACGAGCCGGCGAACGAGCACAGCGCCGAGGTGGTTCCGAATGCGGCCAAACCGAAGATCAGGACCTTCTTACGGCCCAGCCGGTCACCGAGCACGCCCCCGGTGATCAGCAGGCCGGCGAAGACCAGCGCGTAGCTGTCGACGGCCCACTGCATCTGGCTCTGCGACGCGCTCAGATCGACCTGGATCGTCCGCAGGGCCACGTTGAGGATCGTGTTGTCGAGGATCACGATCAGCAGGCACAACACCAACACGGCGAGAACTCCCCAGCGCCGCTTCTGAATCGCCTGCTCGTCCATCAGCTGTCTCCGTAATTTCGATACGTGGGCGTATCCGATTAGAGCACGACCAATATCGCTACGCAAACGGAGCGTAAGTCTGATGTTGAATACTGGCGCGATGAGCGACGCCGTACCGACCGCCCTCACCATCGCCGGCTCGGACTCGGGCGGCGGGGCCGGCATCCAGGCCGATCTGAAGACGTTTCTCGCCTGCCGGGTGCACGGCATGTCGGCCATCACCGCCGTTACCGTCCAGAACTCACTGGGCGTACAGGGCTTTTACGAACTGCCGGCCACCGCGGTCGCCGAGCAGATCGAATCGGTCGTCACCGACATCGGCGTCGGGGCGGCCAAGACGGGCATGCTGGCCTCGAGCGAAATCATCGAGGCGGTCGCCACCACGGTGGGCCGCCTGGGCGTGCGGCCCTTCGTCGTCGATCCGGTGGCCGCGTCCCAGCACGGCGACGCGCTGCTGCGTCCCCAGGCCCTGGCCGCGCTGCGCGAGTTGATCTTGCCGTTGGCAACGGTGGTCACGCCCAATCTCGGCGAGATCCGGCTACTGACCGGTATCTCGGTCGAGTCACCGGCGGACATGCGCCGGGCCGGCGACGCCCTGGTCGCGCTCGGTCCGCAGTGGGCGCTGGTGAAGGGCGGTCACCTGCCCGGCGGTGACGCCGTCGACCTGCTAACCGACGGCAGCAAGGTGGTGGAGTTCGCCGCACCGCGGCTGGACACCGTTCACACGCATGGCTCGGGCGACACGCTCGCCGCCGCGATCTGCTCGGCGCTGGCCCACGGCCAGGACGTGATCGAGGCCGTCCGGTTCGGCAAGTGGTTCATCTCCGGGGCGGTCGCCGATTCTTTCCCCCTCGGGGCCGGCCTCGGCCCGGTCGGCCAGTTCTGGCGTGTCCGCGACCTCCCGTAGTCAGACGGCCGCGAGGCGGGCGGCGAAGGCGGCCGCGGCGGCGCCCGGGTCATCGGCCTGGGTGATGGCCCGGACCACCACGGCCCTCCGCGCGCCCTGGGCGATCACCTCGTCGAGCCGGTCGAGGGTCTCGATGCCGCCGATCGCGAACCACGGCCGAGTCGCCGCCCGGGCCACCTCGGCGAGCAGCGGCACCCCGGCGGCCGGGCGGCCCGGCTTGGTCGGCGTGACCCACGTAGGGCCGACGCAGAAGTAGTCGACGCCCGGCTCGACCTCGCCGGCCGTGGCCTGGTCGAGGGAATGCGTCGAGCGCCCGATGAGCACGTCCTCGCCGAGGATCCGGCGGGCCAGCGCAACGGGCAGGTCGTCCTGGCCCAGGTGCAGGATCGGGGCCCGGGCGGCCAGAGCCACGTCGGCCCGATCGTTGACGGCGAACAGCCGGCCGTGGCGGTGGGCGGCGGCGGCGAACGTCTCGAGCAGCCGTAGCTCGTCGCGGGCCTCCAAGCCCTTCTCGCGCAGCTGCACGATGTCCACCCCTGCGGCCAGCACCGCATCGAGGAACTGCTCCAGATCCCCCTCGCGAGAGCGAGAGTCCGTGCACAGGTAGAGCCGGGCCTGGGCCAGTTGAACGCGCGGGTCGGGCACCGGGTGAGCGTAATGTGACCTCCGCACGGGAGCCCGACCGGGCTGAGAGGGCTGGAACGCAGCTGACCGTCGAACCTGATCCGGTTAATACCGGCGCGAGGGAGCAGCCATGACCCAGCCGACGGCTGATCTCGCCGTCGTCGGCGGCGGCGTGATCGGGCTGGGTATCGCCTGGCGGTGTCGGCAGCGCGGCCTATCGGTCACCGTGATCGATCCGGGGACAGAGGAGGGGGCCTGGCACACCGCGGCGGGAATGCTCGCGCCGGTGACCGAACTGCATTACGGCGAGGACGCGCTGCTGCGCCTGGGCGTGGCCTCGGCCGCCGCCTACCCGGCCTTCGTAGCCGAGCTGGAGGAGGCCACCGGCATCGACGTCGGGTACCGCCGGACCGGGACGATTTCCGTCGCCTGGGACGGCGCCGACCTGGCCGCCCTGCGCGATCTGCAGGCCTTCCAGGTCTCCCTCGGGCTGGACGCGACCCTGCTGACCGGGCGCGAGGCCCGCACCTTCGTGCCCGCTCTCGCACCTGGCCTTCCCGGCGCGCTCCTGGCCGCGGGGGACCATTCGATCGACAATCGCCTGCTGCACAAGGCATTACTGAGCGCGGCTGGTCCTGTGCGTCCCGGCCGGGCCGTGCGGGTCAGCGCCCACGAGGTCGAGCTCGACGACGGCACGCACCTCAGCGCGGGCGCGGTGGTGCTCGCCACCGGCGCCTGGTCCCGACAGCTGCGCGCGGATGTGCCGGTCCGGCCGGTGAAGGGCCAGACGATCCGGCTGCGCACCGATCCCGGCCTCCTGGCCGGCAATCTGCGCGGCAGCGTCAAAGGCACGCCGATCTACCTCGTCCCGCGATTGGATGGCACGGTCGTCGTGGGCGCCTCCAGCGAGGAGGCCGGCTTCGACCAGCGCCCACGCGCCGGCGCGATCTATGAACTGCTGCGCGATGCCCAGTCGGTGCTGCCCGAGTTGAGCGAGGCCGAACTGATCGAGGTCAGCACCGGTCTGCGCCCGGGCACGGCCGACAATGCACCGCTGCTGGGCGCGGCGGCCGACGGAGTGATCCTGGCGACCGGGCACTACCGCAACGGCATCCTGCTCACGCCGATCACCGCCGACGGCATCGCCGCCTTGGTCACTGACGCTGCCCTGCCGTCGGCGTTCGAGCCCTTCCGGCCGGATCGATTCACCGCCGGAGTCACCGCATGAACCTGATCGTGAACGGCGAGGACTACGGCACGGCCGCTACGACGCTGGCCGAGCTGTTGGGCGAGTTCAACGTCAAGCGGGGCAGCGCCGCCGCCGTGGACGCCGAGGTGGTGCCGCGCTCGGCTTGGGGGCAGTTTCGCCTGGTTGCCGGGCAACGCATCGAGATACTCACGGCCAAGCAGGGTGGATGACATGGATGAGTTGATCATCGCCGGAGTGAGCTTCAACTCTCGGTTGATCATGGGTACCGGTGGCGCGCCCAGCATGCAGGTGATCGACGAGGTCATCGAGGCATCCGGCACGCAGATGTGCACGGTGGCCATGCGGCGCATCGACGCCACCACGAGCGGCTCGATCGTCGACGTGCTTGACCGCCATGGCGTGCGGATCCTGCCCAACACGTCGGGTTGCCGCACGGCTCGCGAGGCCGTGCTGACCGCCCAGCTGGCCCGCGAGGCGTTGGAGACGGACTGGGTCAAGCTCGAGGTCGTCGCCGACGAACGCACGCTGCTGCCCGACCCGATCGAGCTGCTCGACGCGGCCCAATCCCTTGTCGCCAAAGGGTTTCAAGTGTTGCCCTATACCAATGACGACCCGGTGCTGGCCCGGCGGCTGCAGCAGGCCGGCTGTGTGGCCGTGATGCCGCTGGGTTCCCCGATCGGCAGTGGCTTGGGTATCGCGAATCCGCACAACATCGAGTTGATCGTCAGCGAGGCCACCGTGCCGGTCGTGCTCGACGCCGGGATCGGCACCGCGTCGGATGCCGCGCTGGCCATGGAGCTCGGCTGCGACGCCGTGCTGTTGGCCTCGGCGGTCACCCGGGCCCAACGGCCGGCCCAGATGGCCGAGGCAATGGCCGCCGCAGTGCGCGGCGGCCGGCTGGCTCGTACGGCCGGACGCATCCCGCGCCGTCGCCACGCGGAGGCCTCGTCCCCGACCGAGGGCATGGCCGTTCTATAGTTGCGCCACCACACCGCGGGAGCTCGAGATATCGGGCTGAGAGGGCTGCGACGGTCAGCCGACCGCCGAACCTGTCCGGGTAATGCCGGCGTAGGGAGTTAGCGATGGCCACCATCCTCGAGCAGCCGATCGATGCCGACGAGGTCGGTGCGACCCTCGCCGATGCGCCCCCACGGACCTTGGGGACCTTCGACCAGATCGCGTTGTGGGGCAACCTCGGCGTCAGCCTGCTCGGCCCGGCCTACGCCGCGTATGTCCTCGTTCCGAGCGGATCGGCCCAGCTGTCGTTGGTCGCCGCCTTCGTCGCGGTCGTGGTCGGCACCCTGGTGGGGACGCTGTTGCTGTCCCTGTCGGCGGTGCCCGGAGCCCAGACCGGGCACCCGGCCATGGTCTTGCTGCGCGGCCTGTTCGGGACGCGGCTGTCCTACCTGCCGACGGTGCTCAACCTGCTGCAGTGCCTGGGCTGGGCGGTCTTCGAACTGGTGGTGATCGCCACGGCGGCCGAGGTACTGCTGCCCTGGGACGTGCACTGGGTCTACGTCGTGATCGCCGGCGCACTGACCACGGTGCTCTCGCTGCGGCCGCTGGGCTTCGTGCGCACACTGCGCAAGTACGCCCTGGTCGCGGTCGTGGTGGTGACGATCTACTTCTTCATCCAGTTCGCCCGACACCCGCTGCCCGCGATCAACAGCGGCTCGTGGTCGGGCTTCTGGCTGGCCGCCGACGCCGTGCTGGCCGTGTCGGTGTCCTTCGTGCCGCTGGCCTCGGACTACAGCCGCCATTCCCGCACCGTCCGCGGGGCGTTCTGGGGTTCCTACATCGGCTATTCGGTCGCCCAGATCGCCTATTACGCCTTGGGGTTGCTGGCCTTCTCGACCGTCGTCACGGCCGACAACGACAGCCACACGGTCATGTTCCGCGCGTTCACCGACGTTCCCCTGGGCTGGCTGCCCTTCGCCATCCTGGTGCTCCGCGAGCTGGACGAGTCCTTCGCCAACGTCTACTCCACCGCGGTGTCGGTGCAGAACATCGCCCCGCTGGCCGACCGCCGGGTGCTGGTGGTGATCATCGGCGCGCTGGCGACGGTCGCCGCGCTGTGGCTGGGTATCGGTGACTACCAGAACTTCCTGTACCTGATCGGCTCGGTGTTCATCCCGATGTTCGCGGTCTTCACCGTCGACTACTACGGGTTCGGGGGCCGAGAGCGGTGGGACTTCTCGCAGCACTCCGCCACTCGCTGGGCGATGCTGGTGCCGTGGGCCCTCGGCTTCGCGTCCTACCAGCTGGTCAACCCGGGTTCGATCAACACCTGGGTCGGTTGGTGGTCCCACGTCGATGGCTGGCTGCACTTCACCCCGCAGAGCTGGATGAGCGCCTCCGCCCTGTCCTTCATTGTCGCCGCGGTGCTGACCGTGCCGGTGTCGTGGTTCACTCACCGCTCGTCGCGAAGGACCGGAACGCCTCGAGATTCGCCAGTGGCTGATCGTTCTTGACCCGCCAGGCCCACTCGCGCCGGATCGCCGAGCCGATATCCGAGCTGGAGCAGGTAGTTGAACGACCCGTCGGCGTACTCGAGCACCGCGCCGAGTACTCGATCGAGTTCGTCGGCGCTGACCGCGTCCAGGGAGCATCCGGCCGGTCAGGTAGATGTCACCGGAGTCGTCGATCGACCACGAGACGCCGTACATCCGGGCATTGCGGCGCAGCAGCCAGGCGTGGACCTGTTCGACGTTCTCATCCGGACGCCGCACGACGAAGGCCTCGCAGCGCCACCCCGTGCTGGCCGACGGTCAGCCAGCAGGTGGTCTTCAGCCGTCGCTCACCCGGCAGGTTGACGCCCAAGGTCGACGCGTCGGCCCGGGTGAACTCGAAGCCGCCCTCGCGCAGCAGCGCCTCGATCGCGTCGGCGTTCACTGGGCCCGCCGCAGGGCCGCCGGACCGGCCACCATCGACTCGAGCGCGTTGGAGTAGGACCGGAGCAGGCCACCCGTCGTGCGTTCCCATGAGAACTCGCTGGCGTGCGTGCGGGCCACTCGGCCAGGGCCTGCCGCCGCGCTCGGGGCGTCCAACAGGCCCCCCAGCGCGACGGCCCAGTCGATCGGGTCATGGCTGCCGACCAGCACGCCGGCCGGGCCGACCGCGGTCGGTAGGCCACCGACGGCCGCCGCCACCACCGGCGTGCCGCACGACTGCGATTCCAGCGCGACCAGGCCGAAGGATTCGCTGTAGCTCGGCACCACGGTCAGATCGGCGGCGCGGTAGTAGTCGACCAGCGCGGCCCGGCCGATCGGCGCGATGAAGTGGGCCCGCCCGCCCAGACCCAGATCCCACGCCAGCTGCTCGAGCCACTTCGGCTCGGCCAGTCCGCTGCCGCTCGGTGCACCGACGACCACGACGTGGGCCTTGTGCGGCAGCAGCGCCGCGGCGCGCAGCAACACGTCAGGGGCCTTGAGCGCCTGGATGCGCCCGACGAACAGCAGCATCAGCCTCGTCGTCGCCGATGCCCAGGTCGCGGCGTACGGCGGCACCGGAGCCCGGCGTGAACAGCTCGAGGTCGACCCCCGGGGGAACGGCATCGATGCGCGCCGGGTCGGCGCCGTAGTGCTCGATCAGCTCGTGCACCTCATCGGAGGTCGAGGCGATCAGCCGGTCGGCCTCGGCGACCACCTGTTCTTCCCCGACGATGCGCGAGAGCGGTTCGGGGGTGTCTCCTTCGGCCAGCGCCGCGTTCTTGACCTTGCCGAGCGTGTGCGCGGAATGCACGAGCGGCACGCCCCAGCGATCGCGGGCCAGCCAGCCGACCTGTCCGGAGAGCCAGTAGTGGGAGTGGATGACGTCGTACCAGCCCGGCTCGTGGAACGCCTCGGCTCGCAGCACCGCCGCGGTGAAGGCGCACAACTGGGCCGGCAGATCGGCCTTGCCCAGGCCCTCGAACGGTCCGGCGCTGACGTTGCGGACGAGCACGCCCGGGTACATCTCAACGGTCGCGGCCAGCTCGCTGGAGGTGGCTCGGGTGAAGATCTCGACGGCGACCCCGGCGTCGGCCAGCCGCTTGGCGGTCTCGACGATGTACACGTTCATCCCACCCGCGTCGCCACCACCGGGCGGGTCGAGCGGTGACGTGTGCACCGACAACATGGCGACCCGACGCGGCGACTCCGTCAAGGGCATCCCCCCATCCTGCCCGATCGCCCGGCGATCCACGATGATGTGCCAGTGAGCATCTCGCTGACCTACCGCGCCGTCATGGCCGGCGCCACTCCGATCGTCCGTTGGTGGGGCCGTTTGGAGGTCGTCGGGCACGACGTGCTGCCGCGCTCCGGGCCGCTGTTGCTGTTCGGCAACCACGACAGCATGTGGGATCCGGTCGTCATCGGCGTCGCGGCCATGCCCGACCGCCAGGTATGTGCGCTGGCCAAGTCCTCTCTGTGGAAGTACCGCCCGCTGGCCTGGATCTTCGATCACATGGGGCAGATCCCGATCGATCGGGGGCGTGGCGACCTGCAGGCCATGTCGGCCGCGGTCCAGCGCTTGCAGGCCGGGGACTGCATCGGGGTCTTTCCGGAGGGCACGGTCTCGCGCGGTCAGCCGCTGCGGCCCCTGAGCGGGGCGGGACGACTGGCCCTGGCCGTCCCGCAGGCCACGCTCGTGTGCGTTGCCCTCACCGGCGCGGTGGACATCGTCCGCTTCCCGAAACGGCCCAAGATCCGGATCGAGTTCTTCCGGCCCGAGGCCGGGCCGGAGGGCGAGTCGGCGATCGCGCTCACTCGTCGGGCCATGGCCGATATCCGGGCCAAGGCGCCCTACGCGGCCGGTGGCCGAGCGGCGGTGGTGCGGCCTGGGCGTTCCAGCGACCAAGATGCACCACGGCTCGACTGAGGTGCGGGTGAGCTAAGCTGTCGGGACCATGATTCGCGTGCTGCTTCTTCGCGGCCGCGGCGAGGCTTACGGCAACCGGTAACCACCGGAGCCGGTCGGCCCCTCGCCGCGGGCCGTTCTGCTGTGCCGACCTCCCTCAAACGGATCCTCGACCAGCATGGAGCAGCACACATGAACAAGCAGCAGCCCTCAGCGATGCCGTGTCACCGCTATCGCGCGTTCCCCCCGATCGACCTGCCGGATCGGCAGTGGCCCAACAAGACGATCACCAAGGCGCCCCGGTGGCTCTCGACCGACCTGCGCGACGGCAACCAGGCTCTGATCGACCCGATGAACGTAGCCCGCAAGCGGTCGATGTTCGACCTCGTCGTCCGGATGGGTTACAAGGAGATCGAGGTCGGGTTCCCGGCCGCCAGCCAGACCGACTTCGACTTCGTGCGCGAGCTGATCGAGTCCGGACGCGTTCCCGATGACGTGACGATCTCGGTGCTGACCCAGGCCCGCGAGGAACTCATCGAACGCACCGTGCAGTCCCTGATCGGGGCCAAGAACGCGACGGTGCACATGTACAACGCGGCGGCACCGGTGTTCCGCAAGACCGTCTTCGGCTTCGGCGGCGACGGTCGCGAGGAGTGCAAGGCGGTGGCCGTCGACGGCGTGCGGGCGATCATGAAGAACGCCGAGTACTACCTGAGCGGCACCGAGTTCGGGCTCGAGTACTCCCCCGAGATCTTCATGGACACCGAGCTCGACTTCTCCCTGGAGATCTGCGAGGCCGTCATGGACGTGTGGCAGCCTGACGCCGACCGCGAGATCGTGCTGAACCTGCCCTGCACGGTCGAACGCTCGACCCCCAACGTCTACGCCGACCAGATCGAATGGATGTCGCGCAATCTGTCGCGTCGTGAGTTCATCGCGCTCAGCGTGCACACCCACAACGACCGCGGCACGGCGGTGGCCGATTCCGAACTGGCGCTGCTGGCCGGCGTCGACCGGGTCGAGGGCTGCCTGCTCGGAAACGGCGAGCGCTCGGGCAACGTCGATCTGGTGATCCTGGGACTGAACCTGTTCAGCCAGGGGATCGACCCGCAGATCGACTTCAGCGACCTGGACGGGATTCGCCGCACGGTCGAGTACTGCAACCGCATCGGCGTGCACGAGCGGCACCCCTACGTCGGCGATCTGGTCTACACGTCCTTCTCCGGTTCGCACCAGGACGCGATCAAGAAGGGGTTCGACGCCCTCGAGCGCAGCGCCAAGGACGCGGGACTCCCGGTGCGCGAGATGCCGTGGAGCATCCCGTACCTGCCGATCGATCCCAAGGACGTCGGACGCTCCTACGAGGCCGTGATCCGCGTGAACTCGCAGTCGGGCAAGGGCGGTGTCGCCTACATCATGAAGAGCGAGCACAAGCTCGACCTGCCCCGCCGCCTGCAGATCGAGTTCAGCCAGGTCATCCAGCGCCATACCGATGGTGAGGGTGGCGAGGTCGACGCCGCGCAGATGTGGTCGATCTTCCACGACGAATACCTGACGACCGGGGCGTTCGAGCTGCTGCGCTTCAGTTCGACCACCGACGACGACATCGACCGCATTGCGACTAGCGTGCGGGCTTTCGGCCAGGTGCATGAACTCACCGGTGTGGGCAATGGCCCGATCGCCTCGTTCTGCTCAGCGTTGTCCTCCGTCGACATGGGTTTCGGCGGGCTCAACGTCCGGGTGCTGGACTACGCCGAGCACGCGCTGAGCGCCGGACGCGATGCCGAGGCGGCCAGCTACCTCGAGATCGAGATCGGTGACCGCGTTCTCTGGGGCGTCGGCATCAGCGAGTCAATCGTCCAGGCTTCATTACGGGCCGTCATCAGCGCGCTGAATCGGTTCAGCCGCGAGAGTTGATACCGCCGAACGATCTCGCGAACGCCGCCGGGCCCGGCTGATCGTCAACCCGATCAGCGCGAGCAGACCGAGCAGGGCCACAACAGCGCCTAGGGTCACGCGGGTCGTGATCCGGCTGGCCGGCGCCCCGGCGACGTAGTGTCCCGGGGGGCCGGCGGCGGGGTGCGTCGTCGGTAGCGCCGGGGTGGCGGCGGCGCTGGCGACGGCGGCCTGCTGGGCGACGAACGGCGCGACGGCCGAGATCACCGGCTCGGTCGCGGTGGCCGGCGGGGTGGTGGCGATTGCCCGTTGGGGGTTGATCTGGCCGTAGCCGTAGGCCGGGTCGCGTGGTGAACGGGGATGATCCAGCGAGGCGAAGACGCGCTGCAGCACCTGCGCGTTCGACAGCTGCGGGTACTTCGACCAGACCAGGGCGATCGCGGCCGACGTCAGCGCGGCGGCCTGGCTGGTGCCGTCACCGCTGTAGGCGTGGCCGACGATGCGACCCAGCGACGGCACGTTGACACCGGGCGCGACCAGATCGGTGTACTCGTGCCGGGAGGAGAAGTCGGCGATCGTGTCGGTGGAGTCCACCGCTCCGACGGCAAGGACGCCCAGGCACACGCCAGGGTCCGCGGCCGAGTTTCCGGTCAGCCCGTCGTTGCCACTGGCGGCCACCAGGATCAGGCCCTTGCTCACCGCGTACGTCACCGCCGCCTGTTCCTGGACGTCGCAGGCCACCGGATCGGTCGCGGGCTGGCGGTCCTCGCCGATCGACATGTTGATGATCTGCGCGCCGTGGTCGGCGGCGTAGCGGATCGCCTCGTCAAGGTGGTCGTTGTTGCTGGCGTCGTCGGTGCCGGCGAGTGGAATCGCGATCGGCAACACCGTCGCGCCGGGTGCGGTTCCCTCCACGCCGAACGGGCCCGGGGCGGCCACCATGATCGAGGCCATCGCCGTGCCGTGGCCGAACTGGTCGATCTCGTGATCGGTCTGCCCGTTACCCCCCGCTGCGCCGTAGTTGGTGCCGGCCAACAGCTTTCCGGCGAACTGGGGCAGGGGGGCGACGCCGCTGTCGATCTCGGCGATGGTGATGCCCCGGCCGTCGGCCCCCTGCGCCCACAGCGCCGGAACGCCCCAGCTGTCGAACCACCATTCCGGCGAGCCGGACGGGCCCGGCGCGGCCCACGCCGGCGTGGTCGTCGCGAGCACCAGTGCCACCACCGCCAGCACGACCAGCGGGCGCCTCACGAGACGTCCCAGATGATCTTCGTGGGATCGGTGGCGTAGCAGTGCGCGAGGAAGGTGATCTCGGCCGGGCTGGATCGACTGACCGGCTGATTCTCGTAGTCCAGGCCCTTGTACGTCGCCTTCAACTCCGCCTGGCCGGTGATCATGATCTTGCCGTCGGCCTGGGCGGCAACGGAGAGGTCAACCGTCGGCGTCCCGGTCAGCTGCCCGTGCAGGCTCTGCGGGATGGCCCGGATGCCCGGACCGGCGGGCAATGGACAGGTGGCCACCGGCACCGCATCGGTGAGGCAGGCCACGAGGGCGGCGTTCACCGCGGTGCTGATCGTCGCCCGCCCCGACGCGGTGATCTCGACCGCGGCCTTGGTGCCGCCGCCGCCGGCGAAGCGGACGACCCCAGAGCCGGGCTGGACGCGCAGGGCCGCCGCATCGAACTGGACCGGCAGCGGGCCGGCGAACAACAGCACCCGAGCGGTCGGGACCGCGGCGCCGGCAAACGTCGCCCGATGTGCGGCCTGGGCGATCGTGACCGTCGTCGGTACCGCACTGGCGACCAGCTGCCAACGCCCGTTGCGTTGAACGACCGGGACGGTGTCGGTAACGCGCACGCCGGCCAGCTGATAGGTGACCGGCACCGCGCCGGCCACGGGCGCACCGGCCGAGATGGCAGTGATCGCACCGCCCGAGCGCTGGTCGCGCAGTACCTGGGCGGTGAGCCACGACCGATCCCCGGCCGGCGCGGGGCCGTAGCCCAGCGCGGTCTGCGCGTCGCCGCGGCTGAGCGCGGCGAAGTACTTCGTGACGACCGCACTCGGGCCGTCCACGGTGAGGTAGCCCGTCAGGGCGACCACCGACCCGCCCACCAGCGCGATCACGGCTACAGCGAGCGCCAGGCCGAACAGCCGACCTCGCCGACGTCTTCGCGGTGGTGAGGGCGGGGCGCTCCAGTCGGTGGACCAGTCGAAGGTGGCCGGCCACCCCGGCGGCGGCGCTGACCACGCCGGCGGATCGGGGGCTGACACGCGCTATTCCACCCGGCGGCGGCCGGAGAAGGCCCGGCCCAGCGTGACCTCGTCGGCGTACTCGAGATCACCGCCGACGGGCAAACCGCTGGCCAGCCGGCTGACGGTGACATCCATCGGCCGGATCAGGCGGGCCAGGTAGGTCGCGGTCGCCTCGCCCTCGAGGTTCGGATCGGTGGCCAGGATGATCTCGGTGACGACCCCGTCGGCCAGGCGCAGCATCAGCTCACGAATGCGCAGGTCTTCCGGGCCGACGCCGTCGATCGGGCTGATGGCACCGCCCAGGACGTGATAGCGCCCGCGGAACTCCCGCGTCCGCTCGACGGCAACGACGTCCTTGGGTTCCTCGACCACGCAGATCACCGACGGGTCGCGCCGCTGATCGAGGCAGATCCGGCACTCGTCGCCCTCGCTGACGTTGCCGCAGATGCGGCAGAACCGGATCTCGTCCTTGACGCGTAGCAGGATCGCGGCCAGTCGCTCCACGTCCGCCGGTTCGGTCGCGAGCAGATGAAAGGCAATGCGTTGTGCGCCTTTGGGACCCACGCCGGGCAATCGGCCGAGCTCGTCGATGAGGTCCTGGACGGCGCCCTCGTACATGGCGGTAATGAGTAGGCCTGACTCAGAAGCCGGGTAGGCCGGCGCCGCCGGTGAGCGGCCCCATGGTGGCCTCGCTGAGTTCGGAGGCGGCCCGCGCGCCGTCGCGGACGGCCGCAACGACCAGATCCTGCAGCGTTTCGATGTCGTCGGGGTCGACCGCGCGGGGGTCGATCGTGAGTGAGCGCAGCTCGCCGGCCCCGTTGAGGACGGCGGTCACCATGCCACCGCCGGCCGTACCGGTCACCTCGGCCTCAGCCAACTCGGCCTGGGCCTCCGCGAGCTGCTGCTGCATCTTCTGGGCCTGCTTCATCAGCTGCTGCATGTTCGGCTGTTGACCGCTGTACCCGCCACCGCGCCCGGCCATGATCTTCTCCTGGTATTCGTCGATGTTGCTCGATCCGGAGGCCAGCGTAACCGGGCCGGGCGACAGTCCGAGCGGGATTTGCCTTGGGTCAGTCGGTGATCGGTTGCGCGCCGAAGGTCGCGCGCAGCAGATCCAGCGCTTCGGCTTCGGGGTCGACCTGAACTTGGGCGGCCTCATCGGTGTCCTCGCGCGGGTCGGCATCGGGCTTGGTACGGGCCGCTTCGCGCTCTGGTTCGGGCCGGGCCGGCGCGGGCGGCGGCACTACCGGGCGCGGGGGCGGTGGGGCGACGTCTGCGGTCACCGGCGGCGGCGCGGACGTGGCGGCTACCTCGACGTCGACCTGCCAGGTGCCGCCGACGACCTGGTTGAGCGCGGATTTCAACGGGTCGCTGTTGCGCGCCTCGGCCAGCATCTTGGCCAGCTGCGGCGTCAGGATCGAGAGCACGAGCCGGTCACCGTCGACCCGTGCGATCTGGGCGTTGTCGAGCAGGGCGCGGGCGCTGCGCCCACCGGGCTGGGCCTTTACCTTGTCGAGGATCTCGTCCCAGACCCGGCGAAGGGCGGTCGCGTCGAGCGCGCCGGAAGCGGGCGAGACCGGGGTCGGCGGAGTGGGTTCGGGCGCCGCCGCCGGAGTGGGGGCGGGCGGGGTCGGGGCCGCCGGCGGGGTCGGAGTCGCCGGCGGGGATGGCGCCGGGGGTCGGACCACGGACGGAGCCGCCTTCGCGACCGCCGGCGCGGGGGCGACTGACGGCGCGGGCGGCTCTGCCTCACCCTGGCTGATCGACTGCCGACGCTCGAGGCGCTCGATCCGCTGCAGCAGGGCGGCGGAGTCGGTGGCCGCGTCGGGAAGCTGCATGCGCGCACACAGCAGCTCGAGCACCAGGCGGGCCGAGGTCGTGCCCCGCATCTCGATCAAGGCGGTGTGGACGATCTCGGCGTAGCGGGTCAACGTGGCCCCGCCGATGCGCGCGGCCTGATCAGCCATGTGCTCGAGGGTGTCCTGCGGTGCGTCGATCAGCGAACGCTGCGCCGCGTCGGGAACCGCGGCCAGGACGATCAGGTCGCGGAAGCGGTCCAAGAGGTCGACGGCGAAACGCCGCGGATCGTGGCCGGCCTCGACGACGCGGTCGACGGTCGAATAGACCGCGGTCGCGTCGCCCACGGCGAGGGCGTCGATCATGTCGTCGAGCAGCGTCTCGTCGGTGACGCCCAGCAGCCCGACGGCGCGGGCGTAGGTGACCCCGTCGGCGCCGGCGCCGGCCAGTAGCTGGTCGAGGATCGACAGGGAGTCACGGGCCGATCCACCCCCGGCCCGCACTACTAGCGGCAACACGGCCGGCTCGACCGTGATCCCCTCGGCCAGGCAGATGCGTTCCAGATGCGCGCGCATGACGCTGGGCGCGATCAGCCGGAACGGGTAGTGGTGGGTGCGCGAGCGGATCGTCGTCAGCACCTTGTCGGGCTCGGTGGTGGCGAAGATGAAGACCAGGAAGTCCGGTGGTTCCTCGACCAACTTCAGCAGGGCGTTGAAGCCCTGCGTGGTGACCATGTGGGCCTCGTCGATGATGTAGACCTTGTACCGATCACGGACCGGGGCGAAGAAGGCCCGCTCGCGCAGGTCGCGGGCGTCGTCCACGCCGCCGTGACTGGCCGCGTCGATCTCGATCACGTCGATGGAGCCCGGCCCGTTGGGGGCCAGTTCGCGGCACGAGTCGCACACTCCGCACGGCGTGGCCGTCGGCCCCTCGACGCAGTTCAGCGAGCGGGCCAGGATGCGCGCGCTGGACGTCTTGCCGCAGCCGCGCGGACCGGAGAACAGGTAGGCGTGGTTGATCCGCCCGCTCGTCAACGCCTGCGAAAGCGGCGCGGTGACGTGCTCCTGCCCGATCAGCTCGGCGAAGGTGGCCGAACGGTACTTGCGGTAGAGCGCCACCGGGCTGGCGGGCGGGGGCGCGGATGTCACGGCTCCGACCTTATGCCACCGGGACGACGTCGGTATTGCGGTGATGAAGGGACCCCCCGCGCACCCGCCAGAGCCTGCTTATCCTTGCTGCCTTCCGGCCCTGGGGAGGTTCGCAGGGTGAGCGCCACACGGGGGGTCGAGCGCCGACTCTACTGCCGGGTGGGTGCAGGTGAGAATTGCCGGCCGCGCGACCCCGTATTCTCCTCGACGGAGGATTCGCCTAGTGGCCTATGGCGCTCGCTTGGAAAGCGGGTTGGGAGCAATCCCTCAGGGGTTCAAATCCCCTATCCTCCGCCAATCGGTCCCCACCTGGTGCAACACTTTGCGCAGTGCGCTGCGTCTAGTGGGGTATGCGAGGTCTACGTGCCTGACGACGAGCTCTTCACGCGATTCGTCGGCTCCAACACGCCCTCCCTGTTTCGCACCGCGTTCCTGCTGACCGGGAGCGCCAACGCCGCCGAGGACTTGCTGCAGGACACGCTCGCCCATCTCTATCCGCAGTGGCACCGGGTCGAGTCGGCCGAGTCCTCGCTGGGCTACGTCCGGCGCTCGATCGCCAACCGGTACGTCAGCTCCCGGCGACGCCGCGAGGTGCCGACCACGTCGCGCTGGGAGCTGCCCGACTCCTGGGACGGTCGTGACCTGTCGACCGAAGTAGCCGAGCAAGCCTTCGTATGGGGACTGCTCGGTACCCTGCCCGCCCGCCAACGCGCCGCCGTCACGCTCAAGTACTTCCACGACCTGCCCGACGACGACATCGCGCAAGCCTTGGACTGTCGGCCGGCCACGGTGCGCAGCCTGCTCAGCCGGGCCATGGCGAACCTGCGCCAAAGCACCGCACAGCTTGAGCCCGCGGACCAGCCGCGACCAACCGGCCGACCGGACCCGGAGGGAGCCCGATGAGCATCGACGATCGTGTTCGCCACACCCTGTACGCCGCCGCCGACGCCCAGCGAGTCCCCGACGGCCTCGCCGCCCGCCTACAGCAGAGTGCACCCGCCGGCCGGCCCGTCGTCGGCGTAGCTCCACGGCATCGGTGGAAGCGGATCCTGCCACCATTGCTCGCCGCGGCCGCCGTGGTGATCGCCGCCGTGACCACCACCGTGGTCGTCTCCAGCCAGGCCGACCGACACGCACCAGCCGTCCCGATCACCTCCGTCCCGGCGCCAACCCCGGACGTCGTAACACCTACCGTGACCAGCCCGATCCCGACGCAGAGCACAGCGGAACCGGCCGCACCCGCGCAGACGGCACTGCCGCTTGGCGCACAGGGCAGCATCCAGGACATCCCATGGACCCTGGTCGGCGGCGGCTGGACGCTAGCCCAGTGGGCGGCCAGCAATGACGCGACCGCGACGACGATCTTCCTGATTGATCCAGGCGGTGGCCGTTACCTCTTGGGACAGGTCCCGGCGGCGGACTTCCTGGAAGCCTGGTCACCGGACCTGAAGCGCGTGCTGCTGTGGTCGCGCGACTATTCCTCGGGAACAACGATCATCGAGCGCTCCACGGCGGACTGGAGCGTTGCCCACACCTTCAGGCTCGGTCTGGACGTGAACGGCATTGCACCGCAAGTCGTCGGCTACACCTTCCCCAAGGGCCTGGCCATTTTGGTCGAAGACACCGCCCCCGCCGATCCGCCCGCGGAAACGCAGCTGCACCGTTACGGCGAGGACGGAACGCCGCAGCTCGCCTACCCGGTGTCGTATCCGTCGACGGGTGCCCTTAACGCGGACCGACCGCTCTACACAGCTGACGGCACACAGCTAGTGGTGGGCTCGAAGTCGGGCCTTGCGGTCATTCGCAATGACGGCGGCTTCGTACGCCAGCTCAAGGCTCCCGGCTTCGGCGCGTGCACCGCGACGCGATGGGTCTCGCCCGGCGTCGTCCGGGCCTCATGTGAGCTGCTGCCCACGTCGACACAGCACGAGCCTGGCTTGGCCGAAGTCTGGAACCTCCCACTGGATGGATCTAAGCCCACCGCGGTGACCACCGCTGCAATGGTGTCACCCGCCCAGCTCGGCTGGGCGCAGGCATGGACTTATACCGGCGGTACCCTGCTGCTTGGTGTGTCCGGGTGCGGTGCGTACATTCCGGGACGCTACGACGGACACACATTCACGAAACTGACGGTGACTATTTCCGGCCGTATCGCGCCAACCCTCGACCTCGTCGGCGTCCACGCCGACACGGCGATGTTGCTCGCCACCGCCTGTTCGCCCTACCTCCGCACTTTGGTGACCTACGACCTGCCGAGCGGACAGGCCACACCCGTGCTCGGCGCGAGCGTCAATGGCGGAACCGTCATCGAGGTTGCCGCCTATCCCAGGGAGGGAGTCGACGGTTAGACCGAACGGCCGGCCAAGGCGAGCAGGCGGGTCTGTTCGTCGGCGTCCGCGGGGACCGGGATCTCTGGGCCGAACGCCGTGGGTCCACGCATCCGGTCTCCCATCGCCTGTAGCTCGGCCAGCCGAATCCGGACCGCTTCGGGGTCGAGACTCTCATCGGCACCGAGCGCCCGGGCCAGGTCCCAGGTGTGGACGGTCAGCTCGCCGATCATCATCACCATCACCGCGTCGTGAAAGGTCAACTCACCGACCGCAGTCACCCACACGGTCTGGCTGCGGCCCGGATCGGCCAGCC
The DNA here is from genome assembly GCA_963828015.1 of uncultured Actinomycetes bacterium. Lineage (GTDB taxonomy): Bacteria > Actinomycetota > Actinomycetes > Mycobacteriales > Jatrophihabitantaceae > CAVPUA01. Next base: position 640,064 of record CAWHCD010000004.1, on the reverse strand, counting down.
CAACGGCCCACCAGGCGACCCGCTCGTGCCAGGCGGCCGCGAGGTCCTCGTCCGGTGCCGGCCGGGTCGGCGGCCCTCCACCCAACGACGAAGCGATCGACCGGTCGCGCCCGATGATGTGCTGCATGAGGTCGCGTACGGTCCAGCCCGCGCAGGGCGTACTCAATAACCACTGCTCAGCCGTGATCGAATCCACCAGCTCGGTGAAGCGGGCGACGACCCGGTCGTAGACCAGCTTCGAATCGCTCACGCGCGCAGCTCCCTTGGCCCGGAACAACACGCGAGCCGGACGGAATCCGTCCGGCTCGCGGCCTTCTCGCCAACCGAGCGCGTGCCACCACCCCCGCAGATGTGGCCGCACCTGGTTGGGCCCTAAGCCTCAGTCAGTAGCACCCCAAGTCTCTGTCAAAACCTAGCACCAGTTAGCTTGACCGTAAAGGTGATTTGCGCACTAGGTCTGAAACCCGCGTTGGTCTGACCGACCGGTTCAGAGCCGCCAAGACGCCCGGGTCCACTACTGTGAAAGTCGACCCAGGCGACGAGCGGCGTCGCCCCGTTCGGCCCCCGGCGGTAGCAATGGCAAGCCAGCACAAGACCCTCACCACAGCCGTGCGCCGCGAGTTGCACGCGCTCGAACTCCTGCGCGACACGGTGGTGCAACGATTGGGTCTCGGCCTGTCCGAAGCCGTCGCCCTCGGGCATATCTATGACGACGGTCCGCTCACCGCATCCGAGCTCGGGCAGCGACTGCGGCTGACGTCGGGCAGCGTGACGGCGCTGCTCAACCGGCTGGAGGCGGTCGAGTTCACCGAACGCTTGGAGAACCCGGCCGACGGACGCAGCGTCCTGATCGGGCTCCGTCCAGCCGGTGCCGAGGCCTGGGAGTGGGCGGAGGGCCAGATCCTCGCACCGATCCTTCGCGGCCTGCGCACCAGCGGCGTCAGCGTCCGGCAGGCGATCGACCTGTTCGAAGCGATTGCCGCCCAGATGACGCAGGCAGCGACCGACCTCGCCTGAGCCGCTCCGCGGCCACCGGGGTCAGCGGGATCGCCAACATCGGGCAGAGCGCCGCCGCGGCAAAGCCCAACGCGTAGTGCGAGCTGCCGATCAGGACGGCCAGCACCGGCGCGGTCAGCACCGCGGCGACGTTCTGGCCGGTGTTCTGAACGCCAAGTGCCCGGCCCGACCACTGAGCGCCGGCCAACTCGGCCACGGCGGTATAGGCCAGCCCGTTGTCGGCCACGGTGACGATCGCGGCGAGGCCGAAGACGATGATGATCCAGCCGCCGCCGGACACCGCGCCGATCGCCAGCCCCAGCATCAGCATCGCGCTGGCCACGGCCAGCTGACGCATCGGGCCCAGCCGCGAGCCGACCCGGTCGGACCAGACGCCCACGCCGATCCGGCCGATCGCGCCGGCGAACTGGAAACAGAAGACCACCCGTCCGGCGCTGACCGCGTCCCAGTGCCGCTGCCCGACCAGGAACACCAGCGTGAACGTGGCCACTGCGAACTGCGGCACCACCAGCAGGGCACTGCTGGCGTGAATGCGCCACAACGTCGACTCGCCCCGATACGGCGACGCCGGCGCCTCCGCGAGCGCATGCGCGGCACGGGGTGGGTCGATGACGATCACGAGGACCAGCAGGGCCATCACCGCGCAGAAGGCAGCCGGGACCAGCAGCGCAATGTGGGCGCCGTGCTGATCAGCCACCGGCGGCAGGACGAGGGCGGCGATCGCCACGCCCAGCGGCTGGGCGGTCTGGCGGGTGCCCATCGCCAGGCCCCGTTCGCGGACGCTGAACCAGCCCATGACCATCCGCCCGCTCGCCGCGTTAACCGAGGCCCCGGCGGACCCGGCGAGCACGAGCCAGACACACAGCCAGGCGGGCGAGTGGACGAACCATGTCGCGCCCAGCGCCGCACTGGCCAGAGCCATGCCGCTGGCGATCACCACCCGCTCACCGAAGTGGTCGGCCGCGGCGCCCCACAAGATCAACGTCAGGAGCATGCCGACGATCGGCGCGCTGACGATGAGGCTGGCCCCGAACAGCGACAACCCGTCGGAGGCCCGCAGGGTAGGCACCAGCATCGGGATGCCATAGATGAACGTGACCGTCGCCGCCTGAGCCACCGTGCCGACGGCCAAAATCGCCCAGCGACGCGGTGACGGGCTTTCGGACATGAGCCCACGGTACTCGCTGTCTCGACTACCGGGAAATCTATCTCAATATATGAGATAGGCCTGGCATCCACGACCGGCATGAACGAAGGGTTGTGGCTGCTCCGGCGACCAGAGGTCTTCGTTCATCGGGCCGCGCTGGGAACAGAGGCGGAAGAAATGAGCGGTGGCGGTGGGATTCGAACCCACGGTAGCTATTAACTACACACGCTTTCGAGGCGTGCTCCTTTGGCCGCTCGGACACGCCACCGCCGAAGAGCCTACCCCAGGCCCGTTCTAGCGTTTGTCGGCAAAAAACCGCTCGAGCAGCGCGGCGCACTCGGGCTCGCGCACACCGGAGATGACCTCCGGACGGTGGTTGAGCCGACGATCGCGCAACACGTCCCACAGCGATCCGGCGGCACCGGCCTTCGGATCCCAGGCGCCGAACACCACGCGCGACACCCGCGACAAGACGATCGCACCGGCACACATCGTGCACGGTTCGAGCGTGACCGCCAGGGTGCATCCGGTCAGGTTCCACGAGCCCATCGCCTTGCCGGCATGGCGAAGAGCCACCACCTCGGCGTGCGCCGTCGGATCGTGCAGCAGTTCGCGCTGGTTGTGGGCCGAGGCGATGATCGAGCCCGACTCGCTCAGGATCACGGCCCCGACCGGTACCTCGCCCGCCGCCTGGGCGGCTCGGGCAATGGCCAGCGCCCCCGACATCGCGGCATCGATCACCGGCTACGCCCGGACCAGTTCGAACGCATCCGCGCAGCCGGCCCGGTCACAGACGGCGATGATCAGGTCAACCGGCAGGGTGCCTTCGTGTCCGCACAGGGCCAGTAGCTCCCCGGCCGACGTCCCGAGATCCTCGACCACGAACGGGTCACCGAACGGTGCGCTGTCGTGGGCAGGCGGGGCGTCCGGGTCGTCGGCCAGCGAAGGCTCACCGATCTCTACGAGTTCCTCCGCGATGAGCGACGCCAGGGGATAGCCGTCGGCGGCGTGCCCGTCCGACAGGAACACCCGCGGTTCGTCGTCCTCGGCATCGACACGGGCCAGCACGGCGTACTCGTCGTCCTGCTCGATGATCAACAGTCGAATGTCGCCGCTGACGTCGCGGACCACCTCGGCGATGTCCTCGATGCTCTCGCAGTCGGCCAGCGACACCTCGGTCCCGCGCCAGCGCGAGCCGGTGCGGGCCAGCACCGCCGCGAAGTAGCTCATCGGCCGGCTCGGGCCAAGGTGGTGGCCTGCGTGAACGTGTCCTCCACGCCGATGCGCTCGACGATGGTGTCGAGCATCTCGTCGGGATAGGCATCGATGTCGTCGAGGACCTGCTCCATCTCGTCCTCGGGCAGGCCCAGATCGGCAAAGAGATCAAGGTCACCGATCGGCCATACCTCGTCGAGTTCATCGTCCTCGGGTGGTTCCTCGCCGAGCCGGTCGAGCACCTGCGCGGCCAGCGGGTATTCGACCGATGCCGTCATGTCAGAGAGCAGCAGCGAGACCCGGGGACCGTCGGAGCGAGCGATCAGGAAGAACTCGTCGTCCACATTGGCGATCACGAACGGACCGCCTTCGGGGCTTTGGGAGCGCAACGCCGACAGCAACACACCCAGATCTCCGAGGACCGCTGGAGGTAGGGGCGCGCACCGCCAGGTGTCGCCGTCGCGGTAGCCCGCGATCGCGTACCCGCCCTGCGCCATGACTGCTCCGTCCAACGCCGTCGAGGACAACGTCACGATCCTGACACGTGTGGACGCTGCGGGGGAAGTCGGCGGCCAGCTCGGGATAGATTTCCCAGCGTGACTGCGACGTTCGGACGAGTAGCGGTGCTCGGTCTCGGACTGATCGGCGGATCGCTCTTGCACGCCATCGCGCACTCCCGCCTGACCGTCGTGGGCTACGACGTCGACCCCGCGACCGCGCGCCGGGCCACTGCGGCGGGTTTCACCATCGCCGCCAGCGACGCCGACGCCGTGCACGGTGCCGACCTGGTCGTGCTGGCCATGCCGCTGCCGCAGGTCGGACCGGCGCTCAAGTCGTTGGCCCCACATCTGGCCGAGGGAGCGGTACTCACCGACGTGGGCACGCTCAAGGTCCCCGTGCTGCGCCTGGTTGGCGAGTTGGCGCCGCAGGTCCGCTTCATCGGCGGGCACCCGCTCGCGGGCACGGAGGAGAGTGGCTGGGCCGCGGCGGATCCCCTGCTGTTCCGCGATGCCCCCTGGGCGCTAACCATCGAAGATGACACCGATCTGGACGCCTGGTTAGCGCTGGCTGAACTTGTCTGCGACCTGGGCGCCAAGCCGGTGCCGACGACCGCTGAGGAGCAGGACACGGCGGTGGCCGGCGTCATCGGTTTGCCGCACGTGCTCGCCGAGACTCTCGCCCTGACCGGCTTGGCCGGCGGGCCGCTGGGGTTGTCATTGGCGGCCGGGTCGTACATGTCCGGGTCGCGGGTAGCTCGCACTCGCCCTGAACTGGTCGCCACGTGGTGTGACGGCAACCCGGCGTTGGTGAGTGCTCTGGACGACGTGGTGGCCCGCTTGAGCGCGGCCCGCGATCAACTCGCCCACCACGGGACGGTGCTGCCGTTGGCGATCGCCGGCCATGACGCGCGCATCAACTGGGAGCGGCGCTCCTTCTCGCCGGTCGAACTCGATGCCGATCGCGAGCAACTGAGGGGGCTTGGGCGGCGCGGCGGCTGGGTCACGGCCGTGCTGCGCGACGCTGGCCACGTGCGGCTGCTGGGCATGCAGCCGGCCTGAGGGCAGCTAGAGCGTGCAGCTCTGATCCGAGCCGCTGATGCCGGCGGGCAGCGTCGCTGTGGCACTGGCGGTCGGGCTGGCGCTCGGTGCGGTGGTGCTCGGAACGGTGGTGCTCGGGGCGGAAGGTGACTCGGTCGTCACGGTGGTGGAGTTGGCCGACACCGAGATCTGCGTCTGCACCGTCAGCGTCTGATCGTTGATCACGTCGTCGTAGAGGATCCGCCCCACAACGGGGTCCAGCAGCACCCGTCCGGTCTCGGTCGTGCCGGGGGGCGTGTAGTCCTGGTTCTTGATCGGCGCGGTGTAGAAGACAACGTTGGCCGGGTTGAGGCCGTGCAGCGAGGAGGTCAACGACTGCAGGTCACCGAAGGACGTGCTCGTATCCAGCGTGATCGCCTTCGTCGCCGCTTCGAGGAAGGAGGTCAGGCGCACCGGGTTCGACAACAGCGACCCGCTCAAGGCCTGCCGCAGCACGACGCCGAGGAAGCGCTGTTGACGCTTGATGCGGTCCAGGTCCGAGCCGTCGCCGAGCGTCTCCCGGGCCCGGACGTAGGCCAGGGCCTGGTCGCCGTCGAGGGCGTTGTTGCCCTTCACCAGGTTCAGTCCGCTCAGCGGATCGTGTACTACCTCGGGGCTGCAGACCGTGACCGTGCCCAAGGCGTTGACCATGTCCTTGAAACCGTCGAAGTCGACGTCGACGTAGTGGGTCACCTCGATGCCGGTCAGCTTCTGCACGGTGGCGATCGTGCAGGCCGGACCGCCGGAGGTGATGGCGGAGTTGAACATGCCGCTGTGCTCGGCGATCACCTTGCCGTTGCTGCCCGTGCAGGTCGGGATGTCGACCCAGGAGTCGCGCGGAATGCTGATGCCGATGGCGTGCGTACGGTCGGGCGAGAGATGGATCAGGATCGTGGTGTCCGAGCGCTCACCGGCGACGTCGGAGCCGTACTGGGCCTGATCGCCCGCGCGGGAGTCCGAGCCGATGATCAAGTAGTTCTCGGCGTTGAGCTGCTGGGTGGCGTTGCGGATCGAGACGTCGTTGGTCTGCAGCACGTCGACGCGCTTGATGTTGGCGTTGAGGTGGTGGTACTCCAAGCCGGCCGCAGTGATCGAACAGACACCGAGCACCAGGCTGAACGCGACGGCGGCCAGGATCACCCGCCGCACCATCGAGTGCCCGCGCCGGCGACGGCGGGCCGGGGCGGCCGATCGTTGCCGAAGCGTTTCGAGCAACGCCGCGTGCTTTTCGCCCAGCTCAACCGGCTCGTGCGGGCCCGCAGCCACGAAAGCTCCTCGACCCGATGGGCCTGACGTTGGTGAACGGAAGATGAATCCAAATGATAACGAAATGATCACGACCGCTCCAAAACGGCGATCTCAGCGCGCCGACAGGCTCGGTTTGGACCGCCCTGGCCCGTCCCTTATGCTTAGGCCCGTTCCCAGCGCGGCTAGCATGGAGCGGTTGGTCCGGCCCCCATCGTCTAGAGGCCCAGGACGCCGCCCTTTCAAGGCGGTAGCACGGGTTCGAATCCCGTTGGGGGTACGCAGTACTGTCTTGTCGGTCGCCTACGGCGACTGCTTGGCCCCGTAGCTCAGTTGGTTAGAGTGCCTCCCTGTCACGGAGGAAGTCGCCGGTTCAAGTCCGGTCGGGGTCGCCAGTTCTTCTGGTGACGTGATCAGCGCCCGCTTCGCTAGTGTGAGTGGGGCCATGTCGACCCTGTTGATCGCCGCGCACGGCACTCGCTCGGCTGCCGGACAGTCCACGGTGCTGCGCCTGTTCGACGCCGTGGCCGCTCACCGGCCGAGCATCGAGGTCGCACTGGGCTACCTGGACGTGCTCGAGCCCCGCCTGGCCCCGGCTCTGGCCCAGCTCGATGGGCCGGTCGTCATCGTGCCGGCGTTGCTCTCGGTCGGCAGCCACGTGCGCACCGATATCCCGGCGGCGGTCGGATCGCGGTCCGACGTACGGGTGGCCCGCCACCTGGGTCCGTCCCCGCTGCTCGTCGACGCGTTGTTCGACCGGCTGCGCGAGATCGGCTCGCAACGGCCCGTGACCCTGGTCGCGGCCGGCTCCAGCGATCCGGCCGCGGCCCGCGAGCTGACCGAGACGGCCGAAGACCTCGAGAGCCTGCTCGGTCGGGCGGTGTTCACCGCCACCCTGGACGGCGAACCGCAACTGGACCCCGGCACCGATATCGCGACCTACCTGCTGGCACAGGGATTGTTCTACGACAAGGCGATGCAGGCCGCGGTCGGGCCGATCACCGGGCCGCTCGGCGCTCATCCGGCCGTCGTCGAGCTGATCTGGCAGCGCTATGACGAAGCGCTCGGTCGGGCGGGTACCGGCTGACCGGTATGCTTCGACGCTGATCCACGTAGTGGCTCAGATGTACGGCCAGGTAGCTCAGCTGGTACGAGCGACCGCCTGAAAAGCGGTAGGTCGGCGGTTCGATCCCGCCCCTGGCCACCACGAACGGCCCGTATTCCGGGGCCTTCAGACTTTCCGACTCTTAGCTGTCGCGGAGTGGTGGCAGTTTTGGTGGCAACTGATGACTGCTGTGTACGCCCCCAGCATCAGGGTCCTAGTCGTCCCAGTCCTCGCGGAGGACATTGGACCATGCGCGCCGCACAGTCATAAGTGCCGCTGCGGCAAAGACGCTCAGGCGAGTCTGCCCGGCTAGCTGGGCTTGCCATGCTGCTTCGGACGGCGCTCTGTCGAACATGAAGCTGCGCGGCCTTCCACCAGTTGTGCCGTATCGAGCGAAGATGGCATGGTCGCGGCGCACCTGGTCGTCCGAGACTCCGAAACGCTCCGCCTCGCGCCGAAGGTCTTCCGTGGACAAGCGCACCTTCGAGGATGATCTCGCCTTGGGCCGGTCATTTGGTTCGTTCCAGTTGGCGCACGAAGGTGAGGACCCGACCCAAACGCTGGGTGGCTGCGATGTCCTCCAGCAACGCGGGCTCGCAGTTCGGAAGGAGAGTAAGAATCGCTGCGCGCGCATCATCGTGCATATCACCCGCTCGGCGCAGGTGGGCGACGTCGAGCACAGTCTGCTCGGGCGTTGTTACGAGGCAGCCGCCGAGGTCGGTCTGGAGCATCTCAACCTGGAGCAAGTCGAGGTCGCGGGGCATGAAGCGGACGATGGCCGTCCGATCGGTGAGACGAAGGTCCTTACGCCTGCGCGGCGCAGCTACGAATGCGAGCGCGAGCGCGCGAGGTACGGTGTGATCAACTCGGGCGGCCGTCAGCCCCAGGAGGGCATATTGGCCGTCACCGAACTCGGCGGCGGAATACCCGCAGCTGCCCCTTCGAGCGTCGGCAGCCAGGGAGCGCCGACTCGATCCTGCGGAACGACTGTGTAGAAACCGTCCGCGAGACGGTGCATCAAGCCTTTGTGCTCTAAGCGTGCCAGTTGTTGGCGGGGATGGGCGTAAATGTTGACGTCCTGAGCACGCCCCTGGCCACCACGAAAGCTTTCCGGCGGGCGTCCGCTCAATGGTCGCGAGTTATCGGGCTTCGGCGGCCAAGTCAGCCAGGTAGACGCTGAAGCCGTGTGGTGCGCGGGCGGTCCGTCGCGAACTGGTGATCACCGGAATGCGCGAGGTTCGCCGGATGCGCACGTGGGGTTCCCGGTTCGCCCGAGCGGCCAGGGCTATGTCCTCGCCACTGGCCAATGCCGTCCAGCCGCCCAGACCGAGATAGATATCGGCCCGAATGCCGAAGTTGGCGCCATGCACGTGCGCATGTCCTTCGACGAGGCGATGCCGTTCACGCCAGAGCTTTCGAAGGGCCGGCTCAAGATCGGCATCGGGCTCGACGGTCCCGAGGACGACATGAGTGCCGCGTTCGGCGTCGGCGAGCATCTGCACCAGCCAGTCGCGTGGCACCTGGGAATCCGCGTCGGTGCTGGCGATCCATAGACGCGACGGGGCACACCCGGCCAGTCTCAAAGCGTGTTCGGTTCCGGCGGCGCGCGCGCCGCCGGCCGTACGCGCGAGCACCTGCAGCACCTCGACATCTGCGGCGCCGCGCAGCAGCTCAAGGCTGCCATCGGTGCACCCGTCCAGCACGACGACGAGCTGTACATCCACGTCCGGCCGGCAGATCTTTGCCTCCTGGACGGCCTGGCGCAGGCTGTGCAGGCAGGCGGGCAGTGCGGCCTGTTCGTTGCGGGCGGGCACGACGACCACGATCTGATCGATCATCGGATGGTCGCTAGCGGCGCATCTGGCGCCGTACCCGAGTGTGTCCGTCATCCGGCCTCCTTCGTGGATCGCGCTGATCTCTACCCACTCCGGCGGCGATCTATCCGTGTCGTTGCTCAGACGATCTCCTCGCGTTCGGCTACCGATCGGCGATCACGCGCGAGCACGTCGAGCACGAAGTCGTCCTCCTCGTGATGCACGATCAGCGCCAGCCCCGCGGCCGCACGAAGGGACAGGTGGACCGTTTCCGCAGTGTGGGGATGATCTGGGGCCGCGTGGCGCCAATGGAGCAGGACCAGCACTCCGTCCTCATCCAGGGACTCGCTGATTCGTTGCGCGAGGACGTCCAGTGCCTCGACGTAGTAAGCGACCTCGGACAAGACGATCAGATCGAACCGCTCGCGCGGCCACTGGTCGGGGATCGTCAGCTGTTGGACCCGAACCGCGTCCGGGAGGCGGTCGCGAGTGGCGAGCACCGCGGCGGCTGAACCATCGGCGCACAGCAACTCGTCGACGCGCTCCCACAGTTCCGCTGACAGATGGCCGAGGGCGCAGCCGGGCTCAAAGCAGCGGCGAAACCGTTCTCTGGGCAGCGCGGCGAGCAGCAGCGCCCGCTTGCGGCGTTCGTACCAGCTGTCGGCGAGCTGCCACGGATCCGCCGACTGGGCGTACAACTTGTCGAAGTAGGAGGCATCGCGCGCGGGTGCCGGGCCGACGTCGAGCAGGATCTCGCGATCACGATCGAAGTGCGCGAGAAACCCGGCAGGTAGCACCGCCTCGTCGCCGGCGAGCCGACTGAAAGTGGCTGCGTCTGGCTTGGGTAACAGTCCAGTGCCCCGGCGCGGCCGGCGCGATCGCCGGGCGTCAGATCGAAGCGATGCACCGCGCGCCGGAATGACGGGCTCGCCTGCTCGGGATCGCCCACGTGCCAGAACCAGATCGGATACTCGAAGAGGCGGGTCCGTGCGTGTCGGGCCGCAACCTCGCGCGCGGCCAGCGCACACGCGGCGTGATCGGGATGGGGATCCTCGAGCCAGGTCGACAGCAGCCAGGCATCCGTGTCGCCCGCCAGCAGGTCGTCGAGGCTCTGCTCGATCGCCGAGAGGTGAAGGGCGAGCTGGCCGTCGGGCAGGCCGAGGTGGTGCAGTCGCGCTTCCGGGGCGAGCCGGGCCACGGCCGCAGTCGATTCGCGCCGTCGTCGGGCAGCGAGGTCGTGCGGCGATTGCGTGGTCGAACTCGGATGGGATGCGTCGCCATCGGAGGCGATCACGACCGTGATCCGGTCGAGTTGACCCGAAGCAGCGTGCAGCAGCCCGCCGACACCGAGTGTCTCGTCGTCCGGGTGCGCAGCCAACACCAGCAGGTGGGTGTTCGCCGGCGGCAAGCCGAGGGCCGGCGCCTCGGCCCACCAGGGCTGGGCCCGCCACCGACCCGATGCAACGCCCTCGACGTCGAACGCCGTCACGGCGCCACCAGCGGGGCAAGGGCGGCCCAGTCACGTTCGGCGTGATGCTGTCGGACGTAGAGCGTGAGATCGGCGACCCGCCGGGCATGGACTTCGTCGAAGCCCAGAGGAGCCGGGCCAAGCGCGTGTCCGACCTCGCGCAGCACCACCTCCACCGATTCGGCGACCGCGGCGCGGACCCGGCCCGCGAGCACGGTCGCCGCGACCCCGGTGACTCGGCCGCTGTCGATCTCGCCCGCGGCGTGGTGCAGGGCCAACCGGGCGGTCCAGTCAGCGACGTCGGCGCGGCCCAGGTTGGCCGCCCGGATCGGATCGGGTGTTGCTCGACCGGCGAGGCTCAGGCGCAATGTCCGCACCAGGGCATGCACCGCTCCCGCCCAGCAGGCGGCGACCCGAATGCCGCCCCAGGCGAAGCCGGGCCGCGTCAGGTACCAGTCGTCCGCGCCGACCGGCTCGCCCAGCACGGCATCGAACGCGACGTCAGAGGTGACCACGGTGGTGAGACCGCGAGCGACCCATGATGATCCACCGGGTTGGACGCCGGGGTCGTGCAGGTCGACGTCGAACAATCGTCGACCGGTCGGCGTCGTCGCGGTCACCAAGGCGCGGTCGAGCGAGCCCGGCAGGGAGCACCAGGGCTTGACCCCATCCAGGCGCCACCCGTCGCCTGCGGGGCGGGCTCGCAGGGTCAGACCGGGAGCCTCCGCGGCGAAGACACCAAAAACTCCATCCGCTGCCTTCTGGCCGGCCTCGTTCAGGATGATCAGCGCATCCAAGTGCGGCTCGACGACCCGGGCGACCGTGAGGTCGAGCTCGCCCAGTTCGGCCAGCAGGTTCAGCGCCTCGGCCGCGCTCGTGGGCGCGTCAATGAGAGCCGCCACGGCGAGCGCGGCCTCAGCGTCAGCGGCGGCTCGGCGGGCGGCGGCGAGTAGAGCGGGATTCACCGGCATCTCAGCGCACCGTGGCCGGGTGTCGAGCAGTGTTCACCTAGCTGGCGCCGTCTTCGTTCCCGAGACGGTCTCGTTGCGGTTCGCCCGACTCCTGCCAACGTTTCTCGGCTGCGCGCCGGTCATCCTCGTTCTCCCCCATCTCCTCGGCATCACGTTGAGCCTGCTCAGTGGAACTGGTTTCGGGCATGGTCTGCTCCCTGGTGCGTGGTCGTTGTCAGGAGGGGGATTCGTTCTCACGATTGCGGGCGGCCTGCTCGTCCCCGACCGGGTGATCGGTCTGGGTCGGGCTTGGCGCCTTGACCGTGGGCGGCCCCTCGCACGTCGTCACTCTCGGCGGGCATGGCTGTTTCGTTGCGCTCACTCATAGACGATGGTCTTCCCAGATATCGCCGTATCTACCCGTGGTTCGAATGCGATCCGGGACGTCGACGTTGCAAGCCTTAGGGTGAGGGCTTCCTGCTCCACCCCGGAAGGAATGCTCCTCATGCCCTACGCCGTGGATTTCACGACGGTCTCGACCGTTGGGCTCGAGTCCTCACCGGTCGCGGCCGCGCTGGCCGGCCTGCGGGCGAACGAGGCGCGTTACTTCAAGAACAAGTACGACCACGTCTTCACCGTCGAACCGGCCGAGAAAGTGCCGGCCACGGTCGACTGGGTCCATCGCATCCTGAAGGACGAGCGCGATCTCGTCATTGCCTCTCGCCCGCTCGAGGCGACGGCCTTCGAGGTCGAGGACACGCGAATGGCCTACGTCTTCTACGAAAGCGGCTTGTCGATCAACGTGATGTACGCGAACGATCCCGCGAACAAGCGGGCCGTCGGCTTCAAGCTCAGCGAGGGCATGGAGGTCCCGGCCGAGCTGGCCGAGCGGTTCAAGTTCGCCCGCCAGAAATCCAAGCTGGCCGGAACCATCCGCGGCTCCTACTTCGTCATCAAGAGCGAGCACCCGGGTCCGTAGTGATCGAGCTACTCGCCCAGGATGGCGTATAGCTCGCGACGCAGCTGGTCGATCTTCTCGACCGCCCGCGCGCTCTGCTCGGGGGTAGCGGTGACGCCGAACTGGCGCAACGCACCCATGAGCTTCATGGCCGAACCGCGCAGTTGGCCCTGCTCGTCGTCCGCGCTGTTCTCCCAGGCGGCGGCGAGTTCGTCGGCGTGCTCGGTGACGTAGGCGCGGCCGGTCTCAGTGAGCCGGAAGTCGCTGCGCGGGGCGGCCGGATCGGTCGCCTCGATGAGCTGCTCGTCGACCAGCTGGGCGAGGGTCGGGTAGACCGAGCCGGGGCTGGGGCGCCAGGAGTCGTTGGTCTTCTCCGCGATCGCCTTCATCAGCCCGTAGCCGCTGGCCGGGGCCTCGGCGAGCAGGGACAGGATCGCGGCGCGAACGTCACCCTTGCGGGCGCGCGAACCGCGTCCACCGGGGCCGCCGAAGCCGCGGGGACCGAAGCCACGGGGACCGAAGCCGCCGTGGCGGGCCCGCCGGCCGCGTCCGTGCGGGCCGAAGCCGCCGTCCGCGTGCGGGTGGCCGTGGTGGGTAGAGCCGGAATGCCGGTCGTTGTCATGTGGGGTCTTCATGGTGGGTATCTCCTTCAGAGAATCTCGATGTGCATCACTGCGATGCATCACCGATATATCGTAACGCATCGTTGAGCTACGTATTCCCCCGGCCTCGCGGAACCCCCGCTAGCGTTCCCACCGTGCTCACCCTGGGGATCGATCTCTCGGCCGAACCGGAGAAGACGGCCTACGCGCTGATTCGCTGGACGGCACGCGGCGCCGAACTCGAAGCCCTCGACGTCGGCGCCGACGACCACACGCTTCTGCCCCTTATCCTGGCCGCGGACAAGGTCGGCATCGACTGCCCGATCGGCTGGCCCATCGAGTTCATCGACTTTGTCACCGCGCACCGCGACCGCACCCTGGCTGCGGGCGCGGGTGCCCGCAAGCCCGACCGCGACGCGCTCGCCCTGCGCGCGGCCGACCGCTACGTCCGCGATCACCAGCTGGGCCAGCCGATGAGCGTCTCGAGCGACCGGATCGGGCGGGCGGCGATGCGGGTGGCCGGCCTGCTCGCCACGGTCGAACAGCACGTCGGTGCCCCGATCAATCGCGACGGCTCGCAGCTCATCGTCGAGGTCTATCCGGCCGCCGCCCTGCGCCAATGGGGGTTCACCGCACGCGCCTACAAGGCCGAGCCGACGCGCCTCATCGCCCTGGTCGAGCAGCTGAGCGCGCGCACCGGCGACTGGCTGGCGATCAGCCCGGATCAGCGCCAACTCTGCGAACGCTGCGACGACGCCTTCGATGCGGTGATCGCCGGCCTGAACGCCCGCGCGGCCAGCCGACCTGGCGCGGTCGTGGCTCCCGACACCGACGAGCTTCGGGCCGCCGCCGAGCTCGAGGGCTGGATCGCTGTGCCTACGGGCGGGCTCCAAGACCTGGACCCCCGGGAGATCTGCCCGATATAAAATTATTGAACCGTCTGCTACGATTAGCCGGATAGACTACTTCTTCGAGTCACGGCGTGTGCACGCTCCGCGATATTGCTGACCGACACCCCACCCCAGACTCATCGCCGCTACCGGAACAGGTAGCGGCGATGAGTCCTTCCGCCTCAGGGCTCAGTCGGGTACCGCACACCCAGGCGGGCGCGGACCTCGTCGAGGATCTCCAGAATCGCGATCGTGTCGGCCCAAGGGACGAGCGGGCTCTGCGATAGGCCCGCGCGCAGACAGCGCGCCACCTCTTCGATCTCGGGCTGGTAGCCCGAGCCCTGACCGGCCAGCGGATCGTCAATGACGACCTCACCGCCTGCGCGGTGCAGCACCAGCCCGGACGGGCGATGTGCGGGCGACACGAAGCGCAGCCAGCCCTCAGTGCCCATCACGACCGCCTCGTTCATCGACGCAATGGGGACCGAGCACCACAGCTGCGCCTTCGGCTCGCCGCCGTAGCTCCACTGCATCGAAACCGTCTCATCGGCGCCGGTCGGGGCGAGCACCCCGCTCGCGTGTACCGCATCGGGACGGCCGAGGAACAGATACGCGAAGGTCGCCGGATAGATGCCCAGATCGAGCAGGGCGCCGCCGCCGTTGGCCAGCTCGTAGAGGCGATGCCGGGCGTCGAACGCAATGCCGAGCCCGAACTCGTCGCGCACCGCGCGGACCTCGCCGATCGCCCCTTCGGCGATGAGCTCCTGGGCCCGGCGAATCAACGGATTCATCCGCATCCACATGGCTTCCATCGCGAAGACACCAGCCTGGGCCGCGGCGGTGAACACGTCGCGTGCATCGGCGGCGTTCAGGCACACCGGCTTCTCGATCAACACGGGCTTGCCGGCGGCGATGGCGAGCAGCGCCTGCTCGCGGTGCTGGGGATGGGTGGTCGCTACGTAGACGACGTCGACCTGCTCGTCGGCGACCAACGCGTCATAGCTGCCGTAGCTGCGCTGCGCGCCGTGGCGCAGGGCGAACGCGGCCGCCCGGTCGGGATCGCGGGCGGCCACGGCGGCGACCTCGTTGCCCGGCGTCAACCCGATATCGCGACTGACCTGCTCGGCGATCCCGCCCGCTCCGAGAATGCCCCAGCGGATCGGCGTCGTCGTCACGTTCACCACGCTACGCAGTGGCAGGATCGATGACATGCAACTCGCCAGCGCCTTGGATTTCGCCCGTGCCAATAACCATTCGGTCCTCACCACGATCCGCGCCAACGGGCGGCCCCAGCTGTCCAACATGGTGCATCTCGTCGGCAGCGACGACACCATCCGAATGTCGATCACCACTGGTCGGGCGAAATACGTCAACCTGCAGCGCGTCCCCTGGGCGGCCGTGCACGTGACCCGCGCCGACTTCTACGCCTACGTGGTGATCGAGGGCGACGTCGAGCTGTCGGCCCCGGCCGCCGAGGCCACCGACGCCTCGGTCGAGGAACTCGTGGCCTACTACCGCGCCGCGGCCGGCGAGCATCCGGATTGGGACGACTACCGCGCGACCATGGTGGCCGAAGGCCGGCTGATCGCGCGCATCATCCCCACTCGCGCCTACGGGATGCTTCCGAGCTGAGGTCCGTCCGGGGACGGACTGGGCGGAAATGATCTTGAAGGCCTAATCTCGATGTGCGCGGGCCGGACTCATCCCTCCCGAGGCCGGCCCGCGCCTCTCATCGGCGACCTGATCCGCCCCGGCTTACCGTGATCTGACCCGCGCATCGCCACACTGTGAGCACTGTCGGCGACGTCGCTGACGGGGGTCGACAGTACGTACCGTCGGTATTCGCCCCTTCCTCCCCCCGGGCGGGCGTTGCCGGCCGATCCACTGTGGATCGCCCCGCCTCATCTCCCCCAGGTGAGGCGGGGCGCCGCTTTCAACTCGACCAGTGTCGGCCTTGCCAGACCGGCCGAAATCCATCAGGATCTTCCCCGAACCCCCAGACACACCCCCGATGTCTGGGGGTTCGCCACGTCCCGGCCCAGCGCCGCCGCCGATCGACTGCCTACTATCAGGCGGTGACCAGTCGCGCCGGCATCATCGTCACCGGCACCGAAGTCCTCACCGGGCGGGTCGCCGACCGCAACGGGCCGTGGCTGGCCGAGGAGCTCCGGACGGCCGGCGTGGACGTCGCCCAGATCGTGGTCGTCGGGGATCGTCCGGAGGACCTGCGGCAATCCCTGGAGTTCCTGGCCGGCACCGGCGTTGATCTGATCATCACTACCGGCGGCCTGGGACCGACCGCTGACGACCTCACCGCCGAGATCGTCGGCTCCGTGCAGGGACAGCCGAGTGCGGTCGATACCCAGCTCGAGCAGCGGATCGCCACTCGGGTTGCTGAACTCAGCGCCAACCGAGGCTGGCAGCTGGACCCGGTCGCATCCGCTGAGGCGGTACGCAAGCAGGCGTTGGTGCCCCGCGGCGCGACCGTGCTTGCTCCGGTCGGGACCGCCCCCGGACTGATCGTCGGCGCCGTCGAGGGCCGCTTCGCTCCGCCCGTCGTCGTCCTGCCCGGTCCCCCGGGTGAGCTGCAAGGCATGTGGCCGGCCGTCCTGGCCGACCCGACCGTTCAGTCCGCACTGGCCGGACGCGCTGAGCTGCGGCAGGCCACGCTACGCCTGTGGGGAACGCCCGAATCCGAGATCGCGGCCACCCTGCGCGAGGCGGCCGACCGGCTCGACGCCCTGGAAATCACCACGTGCTTGCGCACCGGCGAGCTCGAGATCGTGACCCGATACGGACTGGACGCCCAGGCCGACTACGACGACTTCGTCGCGTTGATCAGCCAGACCTATCCCGACACGCTGTTCTCCAGCGATGGCGCCACGATCGACGAGCTGCTGGCTCAGACGCTCATCGCCCGCGGGCTCACGATCGCCACCGCCGAGTCCTGTACGGCCGGTTTGCTGGCCGGGCGGCTGACGGAGCGACCCGGGTCGTCGGCCTACGTGCTCGGCGGGCTGGTCGTCTACTCCAATCAGGCCAAACATGAGCTGGCCGGCGTTCCCACCGAACTCATCGAACGGGTCGGCGCGGTGAGCCCCGAGGTGGCCCATGCGTTGGCGGTCGGGGCCCGATCACGCCTGGGCGCATCGATTGGCGTGGGGATCACCGGGATCGCCGGACCGGGCGGGGGGAGCCCCGAAAAGCCCGTCGGGCTCGTCTATCTCTGCGTCGTCGGGCCGGACGGACAACGTGCCCGCCAGCTCAACGTTCCCGGTCCACGTTCGGGCGTGCGGGCCCGGGCGGTGGCGATCGCCCTGCACTTGATACGCGAGCTGCTACAGGACAGCGAAGCCGCGCAGACATGAGCTCCACGCTCGAGCTGGCCGACTGGCGCCGACGGGTGCAGTTGCTCTACGCGCAGGTGCGGGCCACCAGCGACCCCCGCGAGGGACACGCGCTTTGGCGCGCGGGGCGCGACGAGCTCTTCCGCGAGCACCCGCAGAGCCCGCTGCCGCCCGACGATCCGCTGCGCAAGAGCGGGCTGCCCTACTGGCCCTACGACCCCACCCTGCGCTACGAGCTCGAACTGCGTGCGCCGAAGCGCGAGCACAAGCTGCCGTTGCCGACCGGTGCCGATGGCACGACCACGCTCGTCCTGATCGGACAGCTCGACCTGCCGATCGGCGCCAGCGTGGACGTGTGGTGGCTCGAGCAGTACGGCGGCGGAATCTTCCTGCCGATCCGCGACGGGTCAGCCGGAACAACCAGCTACGGCGGCGGGCGCTACGCCCTGGACACGGCCAAGGGCGCCGATCTGGGCGGCTCGGAACGCTCGCTCGTGGTCGACCTCAACTTCCTGTATCACCCCTCCTGCCGTTACGACCCCGAATGGGTCTGTCCGCTCGCGCCGCCGGGCAACACGTTCGGCGTCGCGATCAATGCCGGCGAACGGCTGATGGCCGCACCGAGCGACTGAACCGATCCGACGGTGAACCCGAACGCGGGCCCCGACGTATAGCTGGGTGATGTCCACCTCGCTTCGGAGCCAACAATGACCAGAGCCCGCACCCTTCGACTCGTTGTTCCCGTCGTCGCCGCAGGTCTGCTCGCGGCCGCGTGCAGCAGCGGTGGTGGTTCTTCCCCAACAACCACCACCGCTGCCGCAGCGTCGTCGGCCTCGAGCGCGGCCGCACCCAGTTCAGCGGCGAGCGGCGCGACTCTGAGCGTGGCCGACGGCCATCTCGTCGACTCGACCGGCCGGACCGTCTATCTCTGGGTCGCCGACACCGGCACCGCCTCGACCTGCTCCGGCTCGTGTGCCACCGCTTGGCCCCCGGTGCCCTCTTCGGGCGCTCCGACTGCAGGAACCGGCGTGACCGCCGCCCAGATCACGACCATCAGCCGCAGCGACGGCAGCCAGCAACTGGCCTATCACGGGCACCCGCTCTACTACTTCATCCAGGACAAGGCCGCCGGTGACGCATTGGGCCAGGGCAGCAGCGCCTTCGGCGCGAAGTGGTGGGAGGTCGACGGCTCGGGTGGGGCCATCACGACGGTCTCAGCGCCGAGTACGGCACCGAACAGCGCGGCCAAGTCCAGCTCTTCGGACAACGGCGGTTACGGGTACTGATTGTTCAACCCGCGTCCACCTGGACGTGGCGGAAGCCGTCATAATCACGATCATGACCGATCTGGCCGACCAGCTGTCCGAACTCGAGCAGAAGTACGGGGCGGGGCCGTTCTCCGTGCAGGACATCGGCGATGACGACCCCGTCCTGCTCGGCGCGACCGGCCAGCTGGTCGACACCTGGCGTGAGGGTTACCCCTACGACGAGCGCCTGAGCCGCGACGAATACGAGTACGAAAAGCGGCTGCTGCAGATCGAACTGCTCAAGATGCAGAAGTGGATCAAGGCCACCGGCGGCCGTCACGTGATCTTGTTCGAGGGGCGGGACGCGGCCGGCAAGGGGAGCACGATCAAGCGATTCACCGAGCACCTCAACCCGCGCGGGGCGACCGTCGTCGCCCTCGAGAAGCCGACTGACTATGAAGTCCGCCAGTGGTACTTCCAGCGCTACGTGGCCCGACTGCCCGCCCGTGGAGAAATAACCCTCTTCGACCGGTCCTGGTACACCCGCGCCGGCGTCGAGCACGTGATGGGTTTCTGCACCCCGACGCAGTACGAGATCTTCCTGCGCCAGGCCCCGGCCTTCGAGGAATTACTGCTCGAAGATGGTTACTCACTGACAAAGTTCTGGTTCTCGGTGTCGCCGTCGGAGCAGCGCACTCGCTTCCTGATCCGCCAGATCGACCCGGTCCGGCAGTGGAAGCTCTCGCCGATGGACCTGGCTTCGCTGGACAAGTGGCAGGAGTACACCGACGCCAAAGAGACCATGTTCCGCCACACCGACACCGACGATGCACCGTGGACGGTCGTGAAGAGCAACGACAAGAAGCGGGCCCGGCTGGAGGCGATCCGGTTCGTACTGTCCGCGGTCGACTACGACGAGAAGGACACCGAAATCGTGCGCCGCGCCGACCCGCTCATCGTCGGCCGGGCCACGGAGATCTACGAACTGGGCGAGAACGCGGCCTGACCGCCCAGCGGCCCACGCCGGACACAGTGCGGCCGGCACACGATTCAGGAGATCGCATGCCGGCCGCGCGGCCCGTAGGTGCGACCGCGCGATGTCGACCGGTTCGCCCCGTCCCACCCATAGGCGAGGCGAACTGTCCACTGATCGCACGGCCGGCGCCCTCGCTGTTGCTGGGCTACACACCGCTTTTGTGGGGTCAGCCCCCCCTCCGCGCTGGCTGACCCCACCCGGTTCACCCCACCCCTGTATGAGTGAATCTGACGATCCGGGCCCTGCCTTGCATAGATGAGACGGATGAGTCTCGTCGTCATGTCGCGATAAGACCAACGGAATTCGTGGACTTCAGTCGCCCGTGAAGCTGATATCGCGCAATAATGCGGAGAGATGGTACGGATCGGGCGGCAGCGCCTCGATCCACATCCGGACGCCGGGCAGGCGCCGCTCGGCTCGGGCCAGCGAGAGCTCACCCTCCAGAATGGCGAGCGACTGCCCGAATCGCGGTTGCTCGCGCCGGCACAGGACGAGCCCACAACGCGGCCCCACGCGGGCCAGCGTCTCGCCGCCCGGAAAGGCCAGGCGCATGGCGATCTGCGCAGTGATCAGCTGCGTCGCCGCCTCGATCGGATCGCTGCGCTCAGCGGCTTGAACGATCACGAGGGCGTAGTCCTTGGTCGGGTCATTGCCGGTCAGTTGGGCTTCGGCGTAGATCTCGGCGAGGCGGGTGACCAGATACTGCGATGACACCAGCTCGGTGAGCGGATCCAGGCAACTGTTGGCGAAATACCCATCGAGCATGTGATCGACCCAGCCCAGGGTCAGCGCATCGAGCAACTCCGCCGTCACCGCCGGGGAGCAACCGGCGACCACCGCGGCATTGCGGAGGTCCTGGCGAGCTGAATCGAGGAACACCCCAGCGGCGGCCCGTTGGCGCCCGAGCGCCTCGGAGGCCACTCCCGCGACGCTGCGATCAGCGACCAGCGCATCGACGAGCTCATCGACGGCCGGCGTCCACCATTGCTCGGCGTCATGCCAGCCGGTTCTGTCCTGGCCTTGCGTGCTGACCGCGCGCCACGAGGCGAGCAGCGTGGCCTGCCTCGTCACGACTCCCCCGTCTCTACCTTCGCTCAACCGGTCACTGATGAGACGAATCTGATCACCGATCGTGTCGCGGTCTGACGAAATAGGCGGCTGATCCGGTTTAGCCCGGGAATTGGCATCGGGTTAAATTCGCATGTAAGATCCCCATGCTGTACTAACTCTGCGCAGCCGTTTCGAGCCTTCTGGAGGGAGGGGCCCGTTCATGGCGTCCTACGACGAATCGGTCGAGGACCGGCTCGACAACGGCGAACCCGATGCCAGCGATGCCGAGTTGATCGCTGCCGTGCGGATCGGTGATGACGCCGCCTTCGCCGTCCTCTGGCAGCGCCACGAAGCGGCCGCGCTCCGCCTGGCCCGCCAGGTCACCAGCCCCAGCAATGCCGAAGACCTGGTCAGTGAGTCCTTCGCCCGCCTGCTGCGCGTACTACAGAAGGGCGGCGGCCCGGACGGGGCGTTTCGGCCCTACCTGTTCGCCACGATGCGCCGGCTAAACATCGACAATGCCCGGAGCTACGGGCAACGAGTCGCTCTGACCGATGACGACACCGACCTGGAGACCGAACCGGCGTCCTCGGCGGCCGACGTCGCCGCGGCAAACGCGGAGAACTCCGCGGCCTGGCGGGCCTGGGCATCCCTGCCCGAGGCCAGCCGCACGCTGTTATGGCACCTGCTCGTCGAAGAGGAGACCCCGGCCCAGATCGCGCCGTTGATCGGGACGTCGGCCAATGGCGTCTCCTCCCGGGCGGTGCGGGCCCGCGAACGACTGCGGCAGGCCTTTCTGCAGGAACACGTGGCTGACGCGGCCAATGAGCAGTGCCGCGTCACGCGCTCCCGGCTCGGTGAGTACGTGCGCGACGCGCTCTCAGCCCGCGACCGCGCGATGGTTCAGGCCCACCTCGACGAGTGCGACAGCTGCCCGGCGGTGCTGTTCGAGATCACCAACGTCAACCAGACGATGCGCGCGGTCATCGCCCCGGTGGTGATCGGCGGCGTCCCGCTGAGCGCCTACCTCGGCGGAAGCATGCATGCCGTGGCCGCCGTCGGCACGGTGAAGTTGATCGGGGCCAAGCTCGGATCGACCGCCGGTAAGGGAATTCTCGCCGGAACCGGGGTCGTGGCGATCGGCGCCATCATCGCCGGCGCGCTGGTCGGGTTCAACCCCGGCCACTCGCCCGCGGCCGACGCGATGGCGCCCTCGGCGCCCACCAGCTCGGCGAGTGTCGCGACCGCACCGGCATCGACCACACCGGCACCGATCCCCGTGCCGGCGACGAGTGCGCCCGCTCCGTCAGAAGTGCCGTCGGCGACGCCCGCCCCGACGCCGACGCCCAGCCCGGTCCCGCGTCCTCGCCGGACGCCGACGCCGACGCCGGCCAAGAGCTCGACCCCCGCCCCCCCGGTGGTGAGCCCAACCACGCCGACCCCGGCACCCACCCCGCCTGCGACACCGACCCCCACGCCGACGCCGACCCCACGACCATCACGATCTCCGGTCAGCGGCACCAGATCGTCACGGACTCGGTCGGCGGTGCGGTCGTACTCAACGTGACGATGCCGACCGGCTGGACGCTGTCGGCGATCGACTTCCTCAACACCGGCAACCCGGCCGTGGACGCGACCTGGCTCTGCTCGCCGTCGAGCGGCGATGCCCCGAGCACCACTGGTCGGTGCAACACCGCCGAGGCGGTCGCTGACACGGCCTACGACTACGAGCTGACCATGACCGGCCCGAGCGATGATCACACCTCAGCGTTGACGCTGAGCTACACCGATGATCAGGGCACGCACAGCGTGGCGCCGAGCCCGGCCGTCATCAACCCCTAGCGGTACCCGAGGCCGACGGTGTCGCCTCGACGCTCGCCGGTAGCTCGGGGGCTCCCGGCAGCGATCGCGCCGCCATCTCGGCCAACTCCTCGACCTGCGCCGCGGTCGACTCGGCATGGGCCATCTGCAGCCCGGACAACTTGCGTAGCGGGGCCTCGGGCAGCATCAGCGACAGGATCAGGGCTCCGACCATCGTGCCCGCCGCGACCAGGAACACCACGTCCATGGCTTGGGAGAAGCCGACCAGGAACGGATGGGCCAGCACCTTCTCCATGTGATAGAGGAATGACGTGTCGTTCAAGGACCCGCTGGCGTTCGTGACGGCCTTGAGCTGATCCGGATGAGCGGCGGCGGCGGCCTTGAAGTCGGCGTTGGACTGCGCGCCCTGATAGGCGGCGGCGATCTTGCGCGGGGCCAGCGAGAACAGGATCGACAGCAGCACCGCGGTGCCGAGGGTCCCGCCCAGCTGCCGGAAGAAGGTGGCCGAGGCGGTCACGACGCCGATGTCACGCGGTTCGGCCACGTTCTGCATGGCCATCTGCACGGTCTGCATGCTGAAGCCGAGCCCGACGCCGAAACAGAGCATGTAGATGTCGGTGTGCCAGATCGGGGTGTCGGCCTGCACGGTGGCGAACAGCAGCAGTCCGGTGATGAGCAGGCACGCCCCGATGATGGGCCAGTGCTTGTAGCGCCCGGTGCGGCTGGTCAGCCGCCCGGCCACCATCGACGCGCTCATGAGCCCGAGCACCATGGGCAGGATCAGCAACCCGGCGCGGGTCGGCGAGGCGCCCTTCACGATCTGCAGATAGAGCGGAATGCAGGCCACTCCGCCGAACAGGCCGATGCCCATGATGAAGGACTGCGCGGTTCCCACCGAGAACGTCTTGCCCTTGTACAGGCGCATCGGAATCAGGGCGGCATCGCCCATCCGGTGCTCGAACACCACGAACGAGCCGAACCCGATGACGCCCAGGGCGTAACAGCCCAAGGCCAGCGGTGACGTCCAGCCCCACGAGTTGCCCTGCTCGGCGACGATCAGCAGCGGCACCAACCCGACCACCAGGGCCAGCGAGCCGAACCAGTCGATCGGGATCTGCGCGCGCTTGGTGGGCAACTTGAGGACCCGGTTGACCACGACGAGCGCGACCAGCCCGATCGGGACGTTGACCCAGAAGATCCACCGCCAGCCCGTGACCCCGAGCAGGCTGGCCTGTCCGGCCAGGAAGCCGCCGACCACGGGGCCGATGACACTGGCACTGGCAAACAAGGCCACGAAGTAGCCCTGGTACTTCGGTCGCTCCTTCGGGGACAGGATGTCGGCCAGGATCGCCATCGCCATGGACAGCAGACCGCCGGCACCCAGGCCCTGAAAGGCGCGGAACGCCGCCAGCATGTACATGCTCGTGGCCAGGCCGCACAGTGCCGAGCCGGTGACGAAGATGGTGATGGCGGTGAGGAACAGCGGCTTGCGGCCATAGATGTCGGACAGCTTGCCGTAGAGCGGAGTGGTGATCGTCGAGGTGATCAGGAAGGCCGTGGTCACCCAGGCCTGGACCTTCAAGCCGTGCAGGTCGTCACCGATCGAGCGGATGGCCGTGGCCACGATGTTGGAGTCCAACGCCGCGAGGAACATGCCGAGCCCGAGCCCGGTCAAGATCGTCATGATCTGGCGATGGGTCAGCGAGCCGTCACCCAACGACTCGGGCAGCGCTTCGGTGTGGCTCGGCTCGGTGGTGGTCATCGGGCGGCGCCGGCCGGTTGGGCGGAGCGCGCGGGCTCCGGCCCGAACCACTCCTGTCGACCGCGTTCCAGATCGGCGGCGAAGCGATCCATCAGCGTGGCCAGCTGGGCGACGTCCTGCGCGTTCCAGCCGGACAGGATGCGAGCGTAGTGCTGAGCGCGCAGTCGCCGCTGCTCGCGATAGATCTCCTCGCCGGCCGCCGTGGCCCGCAGCACCGACGCCCGACCATCCTGCTGATCGGCCTGGCGCTCGACGAAGCCGTCGCGCACCAAGCCGGCGATCTGACGGCTGACCGTCGAGGGATCGGAACCGACCGCCTCGGCCAGCGCCCCGGCGCGCATCGGCCCATAGGTGGCCAGCGTGGAGATCAGCACGTGCGCGGCGCGGTCGACGTCGTCGCCGGCCGCGGCGAGGTACTGGCTTCGGATCCGATTCGACGTCCGGGTGAGCACCATGAAGCTGTCGGCCACCGCAACGACCTCGGCGGGTGGCTCGGTGTGCTCCATGCTCTACTCCTACTTCGTTGCCGAATACATCTAGTTGCAATCGACAACTATGCGCGTCGACGGCCCGCACCGCAACCCGTGGCATCTTCCTGCCACGGGTCGCGCGTCCATTCGCTGCCGAATTCCTTCCGCGAACGCAGCGATGCCGCCCAACCCGGTGCTGGGTTGAGCGGCATCATGCGCATCACATCGGCTGGAGCGGATGTACTGCGCGAGCCCGAGTAGCGCGATTGCCGGCTGGCGTGGGGGGAGCCAGCCGCCGAATCGGCGGTAGGGACTAGCTGGCGTATCGGTGAAACTACGCGTCGACCGTCGGGTGCGTATTGCCCTCGAGCAGCGAACGCACCTCGGACTCGCGGTAACGGCGGTGACCGCCGAGCGTGCGGATAGATGTGAGCTTTCCTGCCTTTGCCCACCGCGTGACGGTTTTGGGGTCAACGCGGAACAGCGTTGCCACCTCCGACGGCGTGAGCAGCGGCTCCGACTCCGGGCGTTGACGAGAGTTCGTCATCGAGTGAGGCCCCCTTCTGGGTGTTTTTGCAACGCCGGTCCTGTTCCGGCGCTACTGGGGAAAGTATCCCCGTGTCTTGTGCACTTACCATACAGAGTTCAACTGTTGTCCACAGTGTGCCAACGGGGCGAGACGCCGGTATTCGTCCCGATCTCGGCCAAGCCCCGTTGGCCCCCGATGTCGGTAGCGCTTTCACCCAGTTGCGCGCATAGCGGGCACGCGCAACATCTGCCCCGGAAACACCTGAATCGGGCCGGGTGCGCGAGGTGCAACTACCGAGGTATCCTCGGTACAGGAAAAAGCCATCATTCCCGGTGCTCGCGCTCTCCCGGCCGAGCAACCGATGAGCGCGTGAGCGAGGGGGTCGACCCATGGGGCGCGGCCGTGCAAAAGCAAAGCAGCAAAAAGTGGCTCGGGACCTGAAGTACAACTCCCAGCCAACCGACCTCGACGCGCTTCAGCGCGAGCTCGGTCATAGCTCTTACGGCTCGGGCACGATCGTCGAAGCCGACGATGAGGACGACGACGAGGATTGGGCCAGCGCCAGCGGCACCCGCTGAGCAACTCCGCAGACCCTGGGCGCTGCTAGCGCCAACTCCCGGCTGCACCCCGATACGTTCCGGACATCTGCACCGTCGCCGTGCCCTCGGTGAGTTCACCCAAGCGCCAGGCCGGCACGCCGCGAGCCGCGCAGACCGCCAGCGCATCGTCGAGGCGTTCGGCCGCCACCACGGCGATCATCCCCACCCCCAGGTTGAACGTGAGTTCCAGTTGCTCCAGTCCGACCGGTCCGGACTGGGCGATCAGGTCGAAGATCGGCTGTGGCGCCCAGGTCGAACGGTCGACGACGGCGTCCAGGTGATCGGGCAGCACGCGGACGAGGTTGCCGGCCAGCCCGCCCCCGGTGATGTGCGCGAAGGCATGCGCGCCCGCGTCGGCGGTCAACGCCAGGCAATCCCGGGCGTAGATGCGGGTCGGTTCGAGCAACTCATCGACCAGGGCGCGCCCACCGAGTAGGTCCGGTCGCTCGTCCAGGCTCAGCGCGGCTCGTTCGAAGAGCACATGCCGCACCAGGGAGTAACCGTTGGAGTGCAGCCCCGAGGAGCCAAGCGCGACGAGCACGTCGCCGGCCTGCGCCCGGTGGGCGCCAAGCAGGTGGTCGGCATCGACCACCCCGACGCCGGTTCCGGAGATGTCGTAGTCGTCATCGGGCATCACCCCGGGGTGCTCAGCGGTCTCGCCACCGACCAGCGCGCACCCGGCCCGCACGCAACCCTCGGCGATCCCGCTGACGATCGCCGCGATTCGGTCCGGATCGATCTTGCCCGTCGCGATGTAGTCGTTCATGAACAGCGGCTCGGCCCCGACGACCACGAGGTCGTCGACAACCATCGCCACCAGGTCGATGCCGATCGTGTCGTGCCGCCCGGCGGCCCGGGCGATGGCGATCTTGGTCCCGACGCCGTCGGTTGAGCTGGCCAGCACCGGCTTGGCGTACTTGCTCAGGTCGAGTTGGAACAGCCCGGCGAACCCACCCAGGCCGCCGAGCACCTCGGGGCGGTTGGTTCGGGCCACCGAGGCCTTCATCAGCTCGACGGCGTGCTCGCCGGCTTCGATCGAGACCCCGGCGCTCGCATAGGAGGCCGCTTGCCGCTCACTCATGGACGGCTGAGTGCACCTTCAGCCGACACCGCGGCGCTGTGCTCAGGCTCCCGGACGACGCCGCCCTGCTGCACCGAGCGCCCGATCCCCTCGAGCACGTGCTTGCCGCCCATGTCTTCGGGCAGCTCGATCGGGTAGACGCCGTCGAAGCAGGCCCGGCACAGCCGCGACTTCGGCTGATCGGTCGCCGCGATCACGCCCTCGAGCGAGACGTAGCCCAGTGAGTCGGCCCCGATCGCCCGGCGGATGCCCTCGACGTCGAGGCCGTTGGCCAGCAGTTCGGCCTTGGAGGCGAAGTCGATCCCGTAGAAACAGGGCCACTTGACCGGCGGGGAGGAGATGCGCACGTGGACCTCCAACGCCCCGGCCTCCCTGAGCATCCCGACCAGCGCGCGCTGGGTATTGCCGCGCACGATCGAGTCGTCGACGACCACCAGGCGCTTGCCGCGGATCACGTCGCGCAGCGGATTGAGCTTGAGCCGGATGCCGAGCTGCCGGATGGTCTGCGACGGCTGGATGAAGGTGCGCCCGACGTAGGCGTTCTTGACCAGGCCGGTGCCGTACGGGATGCCGGACTGCTCGGCGAAGCCGATCGCGGCGGGCGTGCCGGATTCCGGTGTGGGAATGACCAGGTCGGCCTCGACGGGCGATTCCAGGGCCAGCCGCCGGCCGGTCTCGACCCGCGCCGAATGCACGTTGCGTCCGGCCAGGGTGCTGTCCGGGCGGGCGACGTAGACGTACTCGAAGAGGCAGGCCTTGGGCTGGGCCACGGCGAAGTGCTGCGAACGCAGACCGTCCTCGTCGATGGACACCAGTTCGCCCGGCTCGATCTCGCGCACGAACGAGGCCCCGACAATGTCCAAGGCGGCCGTCTCGGACGTAACCACCCAACCGCGGGCCAGCCGGCCCAACGCCAAGGGGCGGACGCCCTGCGGGTCGCGGGCGGCGTAAAGCGTGTGCTCGTCCATGAATACCAGCGAATACGCCCCGCGCAGCTTGGGCAGCACGTCCATCGCCGCCTGCTCGATCGACACGTCCGGGCGGGCGGCGAGCAGGGCGGTGAGCAGATCGGAGTCGGTCGTCGCCTTGAGGTTGCTCTGGGTGCTGATGCCCGCCGCCTGCGCCTCGTTGGCCAGTTCGAGGGTGTTCACCAGGTTGCCGTTGTGGCCCAGTGCGAGGCCGGTGCCGGTGCGGGTGGTGCGGAAACTGGGCTGCGCGTTCTCCCAGGTGACCGCGCCGGTGGTCGAGTAACGCGTATGCCCGACGGCGATGTGCCCCTGCAGGGTGGCCAGAGTGGCCTCGTCGAAGACTTGGGAGACCAGGCCGAGGTCCTTGTAGACGACCACCGAGGATCCGTCGCTGACCGCGATTCCGGCCGCTTCCTGTCCGCGGTGCTGCAGCGCGTACAGACCGAAGTAGGTCAGCTTGGCCACCTCTTCGCCCGGAGCCCAGACCCCGAAAACCCCGCAGGCATCCTGCGGGCCCTTGTCGGGATTGATTCCGTGCGGATTGAGGTCGTGGGTAAGCCTGCCGTCACCGCGTGCCACGCCCTCACCCTACCGGCTGGAAGGTCGGGGACTCACCGCCGCCGCATCGCTGCGGCGCGTCGCGCACCGCTCGCAGGTAGTGCGGCTCAGGACAGCAGCGGGAGATACGGCGTCAGGTCGGCGCGCAGGCCGGAAGCGCGGGCCGACCCGGTGGCCACGGCCTCGGTGAAGGCCAGCCGGCCGGTGGCCAACCGCAGCCAGGTGAGCGGATCGGTCTCGACGACGTTGGGCGGCGTGCCGCGAGTGTGCCGCGGCCCCTCGACCGCCTGAACGGCCACGAACGGTGGCACCCGGACCTCGACCGAACGCCCCGGCGCCTGCGCGGCGAGGATCTGCGCGAGGGTACGGACCACCGCGGCCAGCGCTGCCCGCTGCAGCGGCACCGGGTCGGCGTCCGGGAGCGATCGGCTCAGGTCATCGCAGTGCACGACCAGGTCCAGCAGCCGGGTGATGACCCAGTCGTGAACCGACGTCGGACCCCGACCGCCCATGATCGCGTCGGTCGGGGCGAGGTCGGCCAGCAACGGTCGCACGTCGGGCACCGCCCGCAACCGGGCGATCAGTTGCAGCGGTGTCCAATCGGCGCGGGCGGCCAACGTACGGGCCTCGATCTGGTCGGCGGCCGGCCGGTAGAGCGTGACGTACTCGTGCAGCGGTGGGACGGGTTCGGTGGTTGCGTCGGCCAGCCGGTCGATCAGCCCGGAATGCAGCATCACCACGTGCGCGGTCAGGGTGCGGACGTCCCAGCCCGGCAACACCGATGGGGCGGTGAAGGCCGCGACCGGTTGCTGGTCCAGCCAGGTGGCGAGCGCCTCGACCTGCTCGACGTAGGCCGCGCCCAGTTCATCCAGTACGCGCGCGCTCACCCGAACAGGGCGGGCAGCGTGCCGGTCCAAGCCTTGCGCAACTCGGCGATCCCAACGCGGAACTGTCCCTGGATCTCGAGGTCGGCCGACAGCACATCGACGACCCCGATCCGGGCGTGGGGCAAACCACGGGCCGTGCACATGTCGGTGAAGCGCACCTCTTCGCTGCGCGGCACGGCCACGATCGCGCGACCGGCCGACTCGGAGAACAGGGCGACGAACGGGTCGGCGCCCTCCGGCAGGACGATCCGCGCCCCGGCGTTACCACGCACACAACCTTCGACCAGGGCCTGCGCCAGGCCGCCGTCGGAGAGGTCATGCGCGGCGTCGATCAGGCCGTCCCGCGAGGAGTTGATCAGGACGTCGGCGAGCAGCCGTTCCCGCGCGAAGTCGACCTTGGGCGGCATCCCCCCGAGGTAACCGTGGACGGTATTGGCCCACTCCGAGCCACCGAACTCGTCGTAGGTGTCGCCCAGCAGGTAGATCAGCGCACCGTCGCTGTCCAGCCCGTGCGGGGTCCGCCGGGCGACGTCGTCGATGACGCCCAGGACACCGATCACCGGGGTCGGCAAGATCGCGGTGTCGCCGGTCTGGTTGTAGAAGCTGACGTTGCCCCCGGTGACCGGGACGCCCAACTCCAGGCAGCCGTCGGCGATCCCGCGAACGGCCTCGCTGAACTGCCACATGACGGCCGGATCCTCCGGCGAGCCGAAGTTGAGGCAGTCGCTGACCGCGAGCGGCCGCGCCCCGGTGGTGGCCACGTTGCGATAGGCCTCGGCCAGGGCGAGCTGCGCGCCGGTGTAGGGATCGAGACGGGTGTAGCGGCCGTTGCCGTCGACGGCCAGGGCGATGCCGGCACTGGAGTCGGCGTCCCACGTACCGATCCGGATCATGCCCGCGTTCTCGGGCTGAGCCAGGACGGTGTTGCCCAGCACATAGCGGTCGTACTGGTCGGTGATCCAGGACTTGTCGGCCAGGTTGGGCGAGGCGATCAGGCGCAGCAACGTGCGGCGCAACTCATCGCCGGTTCGCGGGCGCGGCAGCGGGTGTTCGACGTTGATCGCGTCCTGGTCGTAGGGCCGGTGAATCGGGCGGTCATAGACCGGGCCCTCGTGGGCGGCGGTGCGCGGGGGGATGTCGACGATCGTGTCGCCGTGCCACTTCATCCGCAACCGATCCCCGTCGGTGACCGTCCCGATCACGGTGGCGGTGACGTCCCAGCGCTGGCAGATCTGCAGGAAGCGGGACAGGTGATCCGGCGAGACGACCGCCATCATCCGCTCCTGCGACTCGCTCATCAGGATCTCTTCGGGCGTCAACGTCTCATCGCGCAACGGGGCGAGGTCGAGGTCGATCTCCATGCCGCCGGTGCCGGCCGCGGCCAGCTCGGTGGTCGCGCACGACAGCCCGGCCGCGCCCAGATCCTGGATGCCGATCACCAGGTCCTCGGCGAAGATCTCCAGGCAGCACTCGATGAGCACCTTCTCGGCGAACGGGTCGCCGACCTGCACGGCCGGGCGCTTGGAGGGCTTGGTGGCGTCGAAGGTCGTACTCGCCAACACCGACGCCCCGCCGATGCCGTCGCCGCCGGTGCGGGCGCCGAAGAGCACGACGTGGTTGCCGGGGCCGTCGGCCTTGGCCAGCTTGATGTCGTCCTTGCGCA
The DNA here is from genome assembly GCA_963828015.1 of uncultured Actinomycetes bacterium. Lineage (GTDB taxonomy): Bacteria > Actinomycetota > Actinomycetes > Mycobacteriales > Jatrophihabitantaceae > CAVPUA01. Next base: position 609,058 of record CAWHCD010000004.1, on the reverse strand, counting down.
GCACCCCGACGCACAGGGCGTTGACGAGCGGATTGCCGTAGTAGGAATCGTCGAAGACGGCCTCGCCGCCGATGTTGGGCAGGCCCAGGCAGTTGCCGTAGCTGCCGACGCCGCTGACCACGCCGGGCAGCACACGAGCCGTGTCCGGCGCCTCGGCCCGGCCGAACCGCAGCGAGTCCATGACCGCGACCGGACGAGCACCCATGGTCAGGATGTCGCGCACGATGCCCCCGACGCCGGTGGCGGCGCCCTGATGGGGCTCGACGTAGCTGGGGTGATTGTGCGACTCGATCTTGAAGGTCACCGCCCAGCCGTCGCCGACGTCGACGACGCCGGCGTTCTCGCCCATGCCGACCAGCAGAATCCCGGCCGCTTGCGGGGGGACCTTCTCGCCGAACTGGCGCAGGTGCACCTTGGAGGACTTGTAGGAGCAGTGCTCGCTCCACATGACCGAATAGATCGCCAGCTCGGAGCTGGTCGGGCGCCGGCCCAGGATTTCGCGGATCCGGACGTACTCGTCCTCGCTCAGTCCTAGCTCACGGAAGGGCTGTGGCTGCTCCGGGGTCTTGCCCGCGTGCTTGACCGTGTCGAGCCTCACGGTGTCGCCGTCGTCTGTCTTGCTCACGCCGCGACGCCCAGCAGGGAGAGGAAGAAGCCGAGCCCGTCCAGGCTCGGCCCGGTAAGTGTCTCGACGGCGTGTTCGGGATGGGGCATCAGGCCGACGACGTTGCCGGCCGCGTTGCTGATTCCGGCGATATCGCGGTAGCTGCCGTTCGGGTTGCCGTCGCGGTAGCGCACGACGACGCGGCCGGTGTCCTCGAGTTCGTCCAGGGTGCGCCGATCGGCGACGTAACCGCCCTCACCGTTCTTGAGCGGGATGACGATCTCCTGGCCGGCCCGAAAGTGTGACGTCCAGGTCGTGGTGTTGTTCTCGACCAGCAGGGTCTGATCGCGGCAGACGAACCGGCGCGAATCGTTACCGATCAGGGCACCTGGAAGCAGGTGCGACTCGCACAGCACCTGGAAGCCGTTGCAGATGCCGAGCACCGGCAGCCCGTCGGCGGCGCCCTTCACGATGGCCTTCATGATCGGCGCGAAGCGGGCGATGGCCCCACAGCGCAGGTAGTCGCCGTAGGAGAAACCGCCCGGGAGCACCACCGCGTCGACGTCGCCGAGCGCGGAATCCCCGTGCCACAACGGCACGGCTTGCGCCCCGGCGATCCGGGCAGCGCGCAGGGCGTCGCGGTCGTCGAGACTGCCGGGAAAGGTGACTACTCCGATGCGCATTGGCACCGGCTCAGGCTACCGGGGAACACGACGTGACTCAGCGGGTGATCGTGAAGTCTTCGATCACCGGATTGGCCAGCAAGGTATCGGCCAGCCGGGCCAGGGTGGCCTCGTCCACGCTCTCTTCGACGTCGAGTTCGAAATGCTTGCCCTGCCGGACCGCGTTGACGCCCAGGATGCCGAGCCGGCCGAGCGCACCGAGGATCGCCTGCCCCTGCGGATCCAAAATCTCGGGCTTGAGCACGACATCGACGACCACTCGCGGCACGGCCACTCCTTCTTCGCAGAGGACTTGAGGATATCGGGCGCGCTAGCTGATCCACTCCGCGAACTCCAGCCCGGTCAGCCGCTCGTAGGCCTCGACGTAGCGGGATCGAGTCGCATCGACCACGTCCGGCGGCAGCGCCGGCGGCTGTTCCCCCCGGTGGCGGTCCCACCCGGACTGCGGCGACAGCAGCCAGTTGCGGACGTATTGCTTGTCGAAGCTGGGCTGCGGTCGTCCGGGCGTCCACTCGTCGGCCGGCCAGAACCGCGAGGAGTCCGGCGTCAGCACCTCATCGCCGAGGACCAGGCGCCCGGCCGGGTCGCGGCCGAACTCGAACTTGGTGTCGGCGAGCAGGATGCCCTTCTGCCGGGCCAGGTCACTGGCCCGGGCGAACACCGCCAGCGTCACGTCCCGCAGTTCCTCGGCCGTCGACTGCCCGACCTGGGCGACGACCGCGGCGAAGCTGACGTTCTCGTCGTGCTCACCGATCGCGGCCTTGCTGGCCGGGGTGAAGATCGGCTCGCTGAGCCGATCGCCGTCGCGCAGGCCGGCCGGCAGCGCGACGCCGCAGACCGAGCCGCTGACCTGGTAGTCCAGGAAGCCCGACCCGGTCAGGTAACCCCGGGCCACAGCCTCGACGGGCACCATCGCCAGCTCGTGACACAGCATCGCCCGGCCCCGGAACTCGGCCGGGATCTCGGGCGAGTCGACGCTGATGAGGTGGTTGGGCACCAGGTCGGCCAGTTGCTCGAACCACCACACCGTCATGGCGGTGAGCACTCGGCCCTTGTCCGGAATCAGGGTCGGCAGGATGTAGTCGAAGGCGCTGATGCGGTCGCTGGCCACCATGAGCAACTGGCCGTCAGCGTTCCGATAGAGGTCCCGGACCTTGCCGCTGTGCACAGGGGTGAGGCTCACTGCGCTCATCCTTCCATGCGAGTCAGGCGCATTGGTCGCCTCCGGCTCAGAGGATCGGTTGGGGCTGGTAGAGCGCCGCCGCCGGGTCGCTGAGCAACGCCTGCTCGATCGCCGCAACGACCGCCGCGACCTGGGCCCGCGCGGCTCCGGTGAACGAGATCGGTTCGGCCAGCAGGAGATCGAGCTCGCCGGCGGACAGCCCGAGGCGGGGATCAGCGGCCAGCCGGGCCAACAGGTCATTGCCCTCGCTGCCCTGCTCGCGCATCTGCAGGGCTACCGCGACGGCGTGCGTCTTGATCACTTCGTGGGCGATTTCACGTCCGACCCCGGCCCGGACCGCCGCCATCAGCACTTTGGTCGTGGCCAGGAACGGCAGGTAGCGGTCGAGTTCGCGGGCGATGACGGCCGGGAAGGCCCCGAACTCGTCCAGGACGGTCAGCGTCGTCTCGAGCAGGCCGTCGAGGGCGAAGAAGGCGTCCGGCAGCGCGACCCGGCGCACGACCGAGCACGAGACGTCGCCCTCGTTCCACTGGTCCCCGGCCAGTTCGCCGGCCATCGAGGCGTAGCCCCGCACGATCACGGCGAACCCGTTGATCCGCTCGGCACTGCGGGTGTTCATCTTGTGCGGCATCGCCGAGGAGCCGACCTGCCCGGGCTTGAAGCCCTCGGTGACCAGCTCGTTGCCGGCCATCAGCCGGATCGTCTTGGCCATCGAGGAGGGCGCGGCGGCCAGTTGCACCAGCAGCGACAGGACGTCCCAGTCCAGCGATCGCGGGTAGACCTGCCCCACGCTGGTCAGCGTGGTGGCGAAGCCGAGGTGACTCGCGACCGCCTGCTCCAGGGCGGCCAGCTTGGCCTCGTCACCGCCGAGCAGGTCGAGCATGTCCTGCCCGGTTCCCACCGGTCCCTTGATCCCGCGCAGTGGATAGCGGGCCACGAGGTCGTCGAGGCGGCCGAGCGCGACCAGCAGCTCGTCGGCCACGCTGGCGAAGCGTTTGCCGAGCGTCGTGGCCTGGGCGGCGACGTTGTGGGAGCGCCCGGTCATGACGAGCGAGTCGTACTCGCCCGCCCGCCGGGCCAGCCGCGAGAGCACGGCCAGGGTCTTGGTGCGGATGACCGCGAGGGAGTCGCGCAGCTGCAGCTGCTCGACGTTCTCGGTCAGATCGCGGCTGGTCATCCCCTTGTGGATCTGCTCGTGCCCGGCCAGTTCGGCGAACTCCTCGATCCGGGCCTTCACGTCGTGGCGGGTGATGCGTTCACGGGCGGCGATCGAGTCGAGATCGACCGCGTCGACACCCCGATCGACGACCGCCTGGTAGGCCTGGATCGCGTCGGTCGGTACGTCGATGCCGAGCGTGTCCTGCGCCCGTAGAACGGCCAGCCAGAGTTGGCGCTCGAGCACGATCTTGTGGGCCGGGGACCAGATGGTGACCATGGCCGGTGAGGCATAACGACTGGCCAGGACGTTGGGGATCTCGGGCTTTGCGCTACTCACGCGCCCATTCTTGCCTACCAGGTGAGCGCGGGGTTCCGAATGAGACTCGTGACCTGCTGCGCCGAGACCGCACTGCGCCCGGCGGCCGTGAACGCGCCGACCTGGATTCGGAAACCGCCCGGGGACGTGTACTCATCGCCGAGGAAGGAGGAGAACCCGCCGCGGCCGGGCTGAACGAGGACGGCGGGGACCGCGGATGCGGCCGCACTCGGCGACGGCGGATTCGGCGGGGCGGTCACCACGACGACCAGAATCGCGCCCGTTGCATCGAGGGCCCGAAAGGCGATCGAGCACAGCCCCGACGATCCGTCGATCACCGGTGTGCTGTCGACCGTGCCGAAGCTGGGAAAGGCCGACTCGATCGCGCCGAGCTGCGTCGACGTCGGCGGAAAGCCCGTTCGGATCTGCGGACAGCCGAACGACCCGGGCTTGATCACGCCCCCGCTCGAGCTGGGTCCAACGGCGACGCTGCGCAGCTGGTCCTGCAGGTCGGCCGCAGCGATCGGGACCGGCCGGGCCGAGTCACGGCGACCCACCTGCACCCCGACGGCGACGACCAGCACCAGGACGCCCGCGACGATCCAGGCCCAGGCCGGAACCCGGCGCGGTGACCGGCCGCCGAGCTGATCGCCGTCCTCGGGCCCGCCCTGATCACCGCGGAAATCGAACTCCAGCACGGACGGCATGGGTCCATGCTGCGCGCCGGAGGCGGTTACGTCACGCAGACGGTGCCGTGATCTCATTCCGGACGGCGCCCAGGGCGATGTCGCTGCGGTGCTGGCCACCGGGCAGCGTCACCGTCTCGAGCCGCTGATAGGCCGCCTCCCGGGCGGCGGCCAGATCGGGACCGGTGGCCGTCACCGACAGCACCCGGCCGCCGGCCGAGACGATCACGCCGTCGTCACGTCGCCGCGTCCCGGCGTGGATCACGCCCTCGCCACTCGCGCCCTCGATGACGTCACCGACCCTGGGCGTGCCCGGGTAACCCTCGGCGGCGATGACGACTGTCACCGCGAAGCCCTCGCGCCAGCGCAACGGCGGATGGGCCGCGAGCCGGCCGGTCGCGGCGGCGAGCAGCAGCCCGCTCAGCGGCGACTCGAGCAGCGCGAGCACGACCTGGGTCTCGGGGTCGCCGAAGCGGGCGTTGAACTCGACCACCCGCGGCCCGCGCGACGTCATGGCCAGCCCGACGTAGAGCAACCCGGCGAACGGCGTGCCGCGCGCGGCCAGCTCGTCGACGGTCGGTTGGGCCACCGTCCGCAGCACCGCGTCCACGGTGGCGGCCGACAGCCAGGGCAGCGGTGCGTAGGCGCCCATGCCCCCGGTGTTGGGTCCGGTATCGCCGTCGCCGATGCGCTTGAAGTCCTGCGCCGGCAGCAACGGCACCACCGTCGAGCCGTCGGTCACGCAGAACAACGAGACCTCAGGACCGTCCAGGTACTCCTCGATGACGACCTGCTCGCAGGCCACCGCGTGCGCCAGCGCCTCGGCCCGGTCATCGGTGACGACCACACCCTTGCCGGCGGCCAGACCGTCGTCCTTGACCACATAGGGCGGCCCGAACTCATCGAGGGCCGCCGCGGCCTGCTCGGCCGTGGTGCACACATGTGCACGCGCGGTGGGCACGTGCGCCGCGGCCATGACCGACTTGGCGAAGGCCTTGCTGCCCTCGAGCTGGGCGGCGGCCTTGGACGGCCCGAAACAGGCGATGCCTGCGGCCCGGACGGCATCGGCGACCCCGGCGACCAGGGGCACCTCCGGACCGATCACGACCAGATCGGCGGCGACCGCTACCGCGAGGGCCGCCACCGCCGCCCCGTCGTTGGCGTCGACCCCACGCTGCTCGGCCACCGCAGCGGTGCCGGCGTTGCCCGGCGCGCAGACGAGGGCGGTAACCGCCGGATCGGCCGCGAAGGACAGGCACAGGGCGTGCTCACGGGCGCCGGATCCGATGACGAGTATGCGCACGCTGGGGAGCCTAACGTCGCCTGACGCGGGGCGTGTTCTGGTCGCCTCCCGAGCAGAACCCTCCCCGCGTCGGGCTAGCGACGCAGCAGCGCGCCGAGCAGGCCGCCGCTGCTCTTGCCGGGCTGGGTCCAGCCCCCCAGGCCCCGGTCGAGCAGGGCCAACATCGCGTAGAAGCTGGCCTCGACGTTGGCCGTCCGGCCGTAGCCGCCCCGGGCCTGCAGCGACACGAACCCGTGCAGCGCGGCCTGCACCGTGCGCACGGCATGAGCGCCGTCCTCGCCGTCGAGCTTGTAGTCGGTGGCCACCCGGGCCAGCAGCTGCGGCAGCTGCGGGCCGGGTTCGGCGAGCGGGTCGGCGAAGCGCATCAGCGCCTCGTACTGGCCCGGGTGCACGCGGGCGAAGCGGCGATAGGCCTGCGCGATCGAGACCAGCGCGTCACGACCCTGGCGTCCCTCGGCCGCTCGAGTCACCGCCGCGTCCAGGGCCGCGGTGCCCACGACGGCCACCCGGCGGCGCAGGTCCTCGAGTCCGTCGACGTGCTTGTAGAGGCTGGGTACCCGCACCCCGACCTGGGCGGCGAGCGCCGCCAGGGTCAGCTCGTCCACGCCGTGCTCGTCGGCCAGCACGACCGCGGCGGACACCACGCTGTCCGGGGTCAGGCCCATGCGCGGCATCAGCGAGCCTCCATCAGCTCAGTCGAGCAGGTCGCGGACGGCGATCGTCTCATCGCGTCCAGGGCCGACCCCGATCGCCGAGATCGGCGCCTTGATCATCTTCTCGAGGGCCTCGACGTAGAGGCGGGCGTTGCGGGGCAGGTCCTCGAGGGTCCGGGCCATCGAGATGTCCTCGCTCCAGCCGGGAAAGGTCTCATAGATAGGGACGGCCCGGGCGAACTCGGCCTGGGTCATCGGGATCTCCTCGTGCCGGACGCCGTCCACGTCGTAGGCCACGCAGACCGGGATCTCGGCCAGCCCGGTCAGCACGTCGAGCTTGGTCAGAACGAAGTCGGTGACCCCGTTGATCCGATTCGCATAGCGCCCGATCACGGCGTCGAACCAGCCGCAGCGTCGAGGGCGTCCGGTCGTGGTCCCGAACTCGGCCCCGTTCTGGCGCAGCAACTCGCCCATGTCGTCGGTGAGCTCGGTCGGGAACGGTCCCTCACCGACCCGGGTCGTGTACGCCTTGACGATCGCGATGACCCGGTCGATGCGCGTGGGTGGGATCCCGCTGCCGGTGCAGGCCCCCCCGGCGGTGGCGTTGGAGGAGGTGACGAACGGGTAGGTGCCGTGGTCGACGTCGAGCAGCGTGGCCTGCCCGGCCTCGAGCACGATCGTCTTGCCGTCATCGAGCAGTTGCTCGAGCAGCAGCGACGTGTCGGCGACCATCGGCCGCAGTCGCTCGGCGTGGGCGAGCAACTCGTTCACGACGTCCTCGACCTCGACCGCCTTGCGGTTGTAGATCTTGACCAGGATCTGGTTCTTGAGGTTCAGCGCGCCCGAGACCTTGGCCCGCAACACCTCCTCGTCGAACAGGTCCTGCACGCGGATGCCGACCCGCGACATCTTGTCGGCGTACGCCGGGCCGATACCGCGGCCGGTCGTGCCGATCCGACGGCTGCCGAGGAAGCGCTCGGTGACCTTGTCGAGGGTGCGGTTGTAGGAGCCGATGATGTGGGCGTTGGCGCTGACGATCAGCTTCGACGTGTCGACCCCACGGGCCTGCAAAGCGTCGATCTCCTCGAAGAGCACGCCCAGGTCGACGACGACGCCGTTGCCGATCACCGGTATGCAGCCCGGGGTCAGGATGCCGCTGGGCAGCAGGTGCAGCGCGTACTTCTGATCGCCGATCACGATGGTGTGCCCGGCGTTGTTGCCCCCGTTGAACTTCACGACGGCATCCACCCGGCGCCCGAGCAGATCGGTGGCCTTGCCCTTGCCTTCATCACCCCACTGGGCGCCGACCAGGACGATCGCGGGCATCGAGCGACTCCGTTCTCAACGGGCGGGTGCAGCTACATGCGCAACCCTAAAGGCCCGGCGCCGAACCGACCGGGCCCGGGTCTATTGCAGGGCGATCGCGGCGGCCGGATCGCAGTCGTCGAGCAGCTGGGCGCAGCGGCGGACCTCGTCGTCCTCACCGATGGCCGCGGCGGCCAGGCCGAGCGCATGCACCGCGCGCAGGACACCGCGATTGGGCCGGTGCGACCAGGGCACCGGGCCGGTCCCCTTCCACCCGGCCCGCCGCAGCGCGTCCAGGCCCCGGTGGTAGCCGGTGCGCGCATAGGCGTACGCCTCGACCGGGTGGACGGCGTGCAGCGCGTGCTCGGCCAGCGTCGCCCAGGCCGCCGATGACGCCGGGAACTGCGCGGCCACCTCGACCGGGTCGGCACCGGCATCGAGCAACGGAGTCGCCGGATCCTCGGGCAGCAGGACGGGCCGGGCCAGCAGATCGCCGTGAGAGGTCACGCCAGCGATTGTGCCCGACTCAGACGGCCGTCAGGGCCAGCATCGCGCGGGCGCCCTCGATGTAGAGGGTGATTCCGCTGTCGTAGTAGCGCTGGGGGTCATCGCAGTCGGCGAAGTACGCCGCCGCTTGTCGCAGGCGCGGATAGCGATCAGCGGGCAGCCGCTCGAGGGCCGCTCGCTTGGCCGCCCGCAGCTGGGCCGACTCGTCCGCGGCCACGCCGAGTTCGGCCCCGGGCTCGGAGCCGACCAGCATGATGGCGGTCTGCAGAGCCGAGCTGGCCAGTTCAGCGGCTTGTTCGACGCTGAAACCGGCCTCGCAGAGCAGGTTGAGCGTGTATTCGGTCAGCGCCATTCCAGGCTCGCTGGTGAGCACCCGTCGATAGACGAGCGACAGGCTGCCCGGGTGCTGGCGCAGCGACGCGACCAGCTCGGACACGACCACGCGCAACTGGTCGTACCACGGCGCATCGGTGGCGGCAGGGACCTGCACATGCACGTACAGCTGGTCGCCCATGGCGTCGAGCAGCTCGTCCTTGTTGCGGACGTGCCAATAGAGCGCCATCGGGGTGACGCCGAACTCCTGGCCGAGGCGGCGGATCGTGACCGCATCGAGGCCCTCGGCGTCGGCCAAGGCCATCGCGCGCTCGACCACGGCATCACGGCTGAGGCCGTCATTTGCTTTTCTCGGCGTCACGGTTGACAACTATACACCGTAAGGGTTCTACTGTACGACGTACATTTACAACGTATAGGAGACCTGATGGATCGCAGACGATGGACCCTGGTCGCGGTGTCACTGGCCACGTTCATGACCTACCTCGACAACAACATCGTCAACGTGGCGATCCCGGCGATCCAGCGTGATCTGCACCTGTCGACCGCCGGGTTGGAGTGGGTGGTCAGCGGCTACATCCTGGTCTTCGCCAGCTTGCTGCTCGCCGGTGGCCGATTGGCCGACGTCTACGGCCGGCGCCGGATCTTCCTGATCGGATTGGCCATCTTCACGGTTGCCTCCCTGGCCGCGGGCCTGTCCGGAAACCTCGAGATGCTCATCGCCAGCCGCGCGCTGCAGGGTCTGGGCGCCGCCCTGGTCACCCCGGCCACGCTGGCCGTCATCTCCGCGACCTACCCCGATGCCCGTGAGCGCACGATGGCCATCGGCATCTGGAGCGCGGTCGGCGCGCTCGCCCTGGCCGTCGGGCCGCTACTCGGCGGGCTGATCAGCCAGCACCTGACCTGGGGCTGGATCTTCTTCATCAACGTCCCGGTCGGCGTGGTGACCTTCGTCTTCGCCCGCTGGGCGATCGGGGAATCGCGCGAGCCGGCCGCTCCCCGCCGCATCGACATTCCCGGCGTCACGCTCTCGGCCGGCGCCCTGCTGGCGCTGACCTACGCGCTCATCGAGGGCCACGACAAGGGCTGGACGTCGCCGCTGATCATGGCCTGCTTCGCGCTGGCGATCGGGCTCGGCGCCGCCTTCGTGGTGGTCGAGCAGCGCTTCGCCGAACCGATGGTCGACGTCTCGCTGTTCGGCTCCCGCGTCTTCTCCGGCGGCACCATCGCCATCGTCATGTGGGGCTTCGGGTTGTTCGGCATCTACTTCTTCACCGCGCTCTACCTGCAGACCGTGCTGGGCTTCTCCCCGACCATGGCCGGGGCCGCCTTCGTCCCGATGGCCCTGCTGATGGCCGCCTCGGCAGTGGTGTCCGAGCCGGTGGCGCGACGTTTCGGAGCCCACCGCTCGGTCGGGCTGGCCATGGGCCTGATGGCGGTCGGCATCGCGTCGGTCGGCTTGCTCGGCCGCCACGCCTCGGTGCTGGATCTGATGCCCAGCTTCCTGCTGATCGGGATCGGCGGCGGGCTCTCCGTGCCGCTGACCGCGATGATCCTGGGCACCATGCCCTCACATCAGGCCGGCGTGGCTTCCGGGATCTTCAACGCCTCCCGGGAGGTGGCCGGCCTGCTCGGCATCACGGTGATCGGCGCGATCCTGACCGCTCGGCAGAGTTCGGCGCTGAGCGCCGGGCAGTCGCCGGTGGACGCGTTCCTGTCCGGCTACCGCGCCGGGCTGGTCGTCGCGGCCGTCCTCGTCGCCCTCGGCGGCCTGGCCGCCTACCTGGCCCTGCGCACCGCCAACACGAACCCGGCGGTCGACCGCGCCGACGGCGAGCTGGCCTACATCGGCTGATGGTCAGGCGTGGGTGCCCGCGGACAGCAGAGCCTCGCAGGCCTGGGTGACGCGGGCGGCCATGCCGACCTCGGCCAGCTTCAGGTAGGAACGCGGGTCGTAGGCCTTCTTGTTGCCGACCTCGCCGTCCACCTTCAGCACGCCGTCGTAGTTGGTGAACATGTGCCCGGCGATCTCGCGGGTGAACGCGTACTGGGTGTCGGTGTCGACGTTCATCTTCACCACGCCGTAGCTGAGCGCCTCGCGAATCTCCTCCAGGGCCGAGCCGGAGCCGCCGTGAAAGACCAGGTCCAGCGGCGCCGTCCGGCCGACCTTGGCCCCGACGGCGTCCTGCAGTTCCTTGAGGATCTCCGGTCGCAGCTTGACGTTGCCCGGCTTGTACACACCGTGGACGTTGCCGAACGTGGCCGCCAGTAGGTAGCGACCGTGCTCACCGGTCCCCAGCACCTCGGCGGTCCGCAACGCATCCTCCGGCGTCGTGTAGAGCTTGTCGTTGATCTCGCCGACCACGCCGTCTTCCTCGCCGCCGACCACGCCGATCTCGACCTCGAGGACGATATGCGCGGCGGCCGCGGCGGCCAGCAGCACTCGGGCGATCTCGAGGTTCTCCTCGAGCGGCACCGCCGACCCGTCCCACATGTGCGACTGGAACAGCGGCTCCTTGCCGGCATCGACGCGCTCTTGCGAGATGGCCAGCAGCGGGCGGACGTAGGTGTCGAGCTTGTCCTTGGGGCAGTGGTCGGTGTGCAGCGCGATGTTGACCGGGTACTTGGCGGCCACCACGTGCGCGAACTCGGCCAACCCGACCGCGCCGGTGACCATCTCCTTCACGTGCGTGCCGGAGGCGAACTCGGCCCCGCCGGTGGAGACCTGGACGATGCCGTCGCTGCCGGCGTCGGCGAACCCGCGCAGGGCCGCATTCATCGTCTCGGTGGAGGTCACGTTGATCGCCGGATAGGCGAAGCCACCGGCCTTGGCCCGGTCGAGCATGTCCGCGTAGATCTCCGGCGTGGCGATGGGCATCGAACTCTCCTGAACGTCAGCGACGACTGTGGGCCTGGCCTGCAGTATTGCGCACCCGGCACGCGAGCCAGACTGAGAGTCCGCACCGGGCCAGCAGCGCCGCCCGGACGGTCTCTCCTAGGCTGCGGTGGATGCAGGCCCTTGCCCAGACGGTCCAGACCGCCAGCGCGATCAGCCCGGACACGCTGATCGGCAAGTACGGAACGATCGGCCTCGCCCTGATCCTGTTCGCCGAAACCGGTCTGCTGCTCGGGTTCTTCCTGCCCGGCGACACCTTGTTGTTCAGCGGCGGCCTGCTGCTGGCCACCCAAGGCTTTCGGGGCGCGCCCCCGTTGTGGGTGCCGCTGATCGTCTTGCCGATCGCCGCGATCATCGGCAGCGTCGTGGGGTATTGGATCGGCTACAAGGGCGGCCCGGCGGTATTCAACCGGCCGAACTCGCGCATCTTCCGCCCCGAGTTCGTGACCCGGGCCGAGCGCTTCTTCGAGCGGTTCGGCGCGCCGGCGATCCTGCTGGCCCGCTTCGTGCCGATCGTGCGCACGGTCATCACCGTCCTGGCCGGAGTGGCCCGCATGCGCTTCGCGACGTACCTGATGTATTCGGTCATCGGAGCCATCATCTGGGCCGACGGCGTCTTCCTCATCGGCTACGGACTGGGCAAGACCAGTTACGTCCAGGCCCACCAGGCCACGATCACGCGCTGGATCGACCCGGTGATCATCGCCGTGGTCCTGCTCTCGTTGCTGCCGGTCGGCGTGCACTGGTTCCGCGGACGGCGCGAAGACCCGGCTACTGGCTGAGCTGCGTACAGGCCTCGACCTGGGCCGCGGTGAAAGAGACGTGGTAACCGAGGAAAGACACGTTCGCGTCGCAATTCCTGATTCGGCTCTGCACGGTCGAACGCTGGGTCCACAGCAGCGCACCCAGCACCAGGACGAGCAGAATCACCACCAGCCGCCCGACCAGCGCTGAGATGAGCAGGCACAGCAGCAGACCCAACAGCACGATCACGGCCAGCCCGCCGAGAGTCAGATTCTTCACCTGACCGGCGTCGAGGGCAGCCGAGACCATTGCGCGACGATAGCCTCGACTCGTGACCTCCAACGGCAAGCCGCGCCTCGACCCTCCCCCGGCGCTCGTGCCCGGCTCGCTTCGTCTCGTCGCTCTCGGCGGTATCAACGAGATCGGCCGCAACATGACGATGTTCGAGCATCAACCGGTGGGCGGCCCCAGCCGGCTGCTGATCGTCGACTGCGGCATGTTGCTGGGCAAGACCAACTCCCCCGGGGTCGACGTCACCCTGCCCGACTGGTCCTACTTCCGCGACCGCCTCGACGACATCGACGCGGTTGTCGTCACCCACGGGCACGAAGACCACATCGGCGCGCTGCCCTACCTGCTGCGTGAGCGGGCCGACATCCCGATCATCGGCTCGCGGCTCACCCTGGCCCTGCTCGAGGCCAAGCTCGACCAGCACCGGATCCGCCCCGTGTTGCGGCAGATCCGCGAGGGCGATCGCCTCGACGTCGGCGAGTGGGACCTGGAGTTCTTCGCGGTCAACCACTCGATCCCCGACGCGATGGCGGTGGCCATCCGCGTCGGCGGACAGACGATCCTGCACACCGGCGACTTCAAGATGGACCAGACGCCACTGGACAATCGGCTGACCGACCTGCCCGGGTTCTCGCGGCTGGGCGACGCCGGCGTCGACCTGCTGCTTTCCGACTCCACCAACGCCGAGGTGCCCGGGTTCATCCCGTCCGAGCGCGCGGTCGGGGCCGTGGTCGAAGATGTGATCCTCAAGGCTCAGGGCCGGGTGATCGTGGCCTGCTTCGCCTCTCACGTGCATCGCGTGCAGCAGGTGCTGAACTCGGCCGTCGCCACCGATCGGCAGGTCGCCCTGGTCGGGCGGTCGATGGTCCGCAACATGAACATCGCCCGGGACCTGGGCTTGTTGAGCGTGCCGGACGGCCTGCTCATCGACCTGAAGCTGGCCGAGGAACTGCCGTCTCGCCGGGTGCTGCTGGTCTCGACCGGATCGCAGGGCGAGCCGTTGTCAGCGCTGTCCCGGATGGCCAATCGCGAGCATCAGACCGTGCGGGTCAGCGCCGACGACACGATCCTGCTCGCGTCCTCGCTGATCCCCGGCAACGAGACCTCCGTCGGGCGGGTCATCAACGGGCTGTCCCGGCTCGGGGCGACGGTCGTCCACAAGTCGATGGCGCTCGTGCATGTGTCGGGTCACGCCCCGGCCGGCGAGCTGCGCTACCTGCTCAACGCGGTCCGCCCGACCAATCACATGCCGGTGCACGGCGAATGGCGCCATCTACGCGCGCACGCCGCGATTGCCCGCTCGACCGGCATTCCCGAGGAGCGGATCCTGCTCGCGCCCGACGGCACCGTCGTCGATCTGGTCGACGGGCTGGCCAACGTCGTCGGTCACATCCCGGTCGGCTACGTCTACGTCGACGGCCTGGCCGTGGGCGATATCGGCGACGCGGCCCTGAAGGACCGGCGCATTCTCGGCGAAGAAGGCTTCCTGCAGATCCTCGTCGCGGTCGACTTCCAGACCGGCAAGATCGTCTACGGTCCGGAGATCACCGCCCGCGGCTTCTCCGACAACCGCGCGGCCCTCGACCCCATCGTGGCCGAGCTGGTCGAAACGATCGAGAAGGCCATCGCCGACGGCGCCACGGACACCGATGCTTTGGCGCATATCGTGCGCCGCACCGTGGGGCGCTGGGTCGACCAGAGCTACCGCCGGCGGCCGATGCTGATCCCGACCGTCATCGAGGTGTAGCCGCTTACGGCCGGCCTCCGCCGCCCGTTCCCCGTGATCAACAGGCAGTTTTGGCCGCCCTGGCGACCAGAACTGCCTGTTGATCATCGGCCGGGGTTGTGGACGACGTCGGTTGTCCACAATCGGGCGCTCGGGCCGCCCGGCGGTTGCCACCCGCCGCGAGGATCGGGCATGCCATCTCACCCGTCGTTGCCCCGCGTCCTCACTCCCCAGACGGCGGCCGCCCTGGGGCTGACCCGCTCCGCGATCCGCCACGCGGTCGACCGCGGCCGGTGGCTTCAGCTGCCGCGCGGAATCGTCGTGACCTCGGACCGGGTCGCGCGGACCGACTGGGCTCTGGCCGGGCTGGCCTGGGCGGGAGCATCGGGGGCGATCAGCGGCTGGGACGCGATCAGGCTGAACGGCCTGGGGAGCCGGCATCCGCCGACCGCCGAGGTCCTCGTGCTCGCGCGGTCGGGAAACCACCGGCGGATCGGGGCGGTGCGGATCCGGCCCACTGTGCGCGCCTACGACAGCTGGCGAGTCCCCGCGTGGGACCCGGATCTGCCCGATGCTGCTGTCGCCTCGACGAGTAGGGCCATCGCCGACGCCGCGCTGGAGTGTCGGCGCCTGGCCGACGTCCGGGCGATGGTCACCACCGCGATTCAGCGCAACCTGGTCCACGCGCCCGATCTCGTGCGCGAGCTCGACGAGGGCCCGCGTAACGACAGTGGCCTACTTCGCATCGCGGTGGCCGACGTCCTCGACAATGTGCATTCGGTTGCCGAGGCAGAGGCAGTTGATCAGCTCAAGGCGAGCCGGGTGCCGGCATTCGAAGCCAACGTGCCGATAGTCACCGCAGACGGCGAGGTGCTCGGCGTCGCCGACGTCCTATGGCGGGAATTGCGGGCCGTGCTCGAGGTCGACAGCCGTGAGTTTCACTTCCGCGAGCTGGATTGGAAGTCCACCTCGAAGCGACACAACCGGCTCACCGCGCACGGGTTTGCGCTCGCTCACTACGCGCCGTCAACGATCGCGGACACGACCTCGGGCTGGATCCAGGAAGTCGAGCGCTGGCTAGCTGCCCGTGCCCGTGAGCTCGGGAAGGCCTACGACCCGGCGGGGGGCCTCCAGCGACCGGCGGGCGGGCGGGTCCTGCCACTAGTCGTGCCTGCCTTACGGTGATCAACAGGCAGTTTTGGCTGCCCTGACGACCAAAAGTGCCTGTTGATCATGCGATGGGGGGCGGCACGGAAGGCGACGGGCGGGGCGGGCCCGGACGGGACGGGGTCCACGAGGCGGGGCACTCGGTGCATCATGGAGGCCATGACCACCGCTATCGCCCCGGCGACGATCTCCCCTCGGCGGACCGTGCCATCGACGATCGTCCGCCCGCACTACGTCGACTCGAGCGGGCCGGCCGACTTCGACGACCCGATGGTCAAGGACGCCGACACGATCGCCGCGATGCGCATCGCCGGCCGGATCGCGGCCGATGCCCTGGCCGAGGTCGGGCGCCACGTGGACGTCGGCGTCACGACCGATGAACTCGACCGCATCGGCCATGAGTACCTGATCAGTCGGGGCGCCTACCCCTCGACGCTGGGCTACAAGAAGTTCCCCAAGTCACTGTGCACGTCGGTGAACGAGGTCATCTGCCACGGCATCCCCGACGCCCGGCCGCTGCTCGACGGCGACATCGTCAAGGTCGACATCACCGCCTACATCGGCGGTGTGCACGGCGACAACTGCGCGAGCTTCTTCGCCGGGACACCGACCGCGGACGTGCGGGCGCTCGGGGACAACACCCGCGAGGCCATGCTCCGGGGGGTGCGCGCGATCAAGCCGGGGCGACCGGTGAGCGTGATCGGGCGGGTGATCGAGTCCTACGCCAAGCGCTTCGGCTACGGCGTGATCCGCGATTACACCGGGCACGGGGTCGGACCGAGCTTCCACACCCGGCCGACGATCCTGCACTACGACGAGCCGCGGGCGAACACGATCATGGAGCCGGGCATGACGTTCACCGTCGAGCCGATGCTCACCCTCGGCGGGCACGCCTGGTACTCGTGGGACGACGACTGGACGATCCTGACCAAGGACGGGTCCTGGGCCGCCCAGTGGGAGCACACCGTCCTGGTCACCGACGACGGCGCCGAGATCCTGACCCTGCCCTCGAGCTAGTGCGCCACGCCCGAAGCTGGGGCGATCATGACCAACGGCGGGCAGCGGCGGGCTGTCGTCGGGATCGCGACCGTTCCACTCCGAATGATGTTCAGCGGCTGATAGCTGTGGCTCGGGAAGATCGTCGACAGGGACCCCACACCCATCCGGGTCTGCAGGATCTCCCCGAGCACGTCGTAGGCGTTGTTGACCAGTGGCACGTCGCCCTGATCCAGCACGGAGGAGGCCACGCCCTTCCAGCCGCCATAGACTCCTGAGCTCTTCAGGCCGGCGCCCAGCAACCACATCACGCTCCCGTGACCGTGGTCGGTTCCACCGCTGGCGTTCTGCGCGACCCGCCGGCCGAACTCGCTCATGATCGCGATGGTGACGTTCGAGCGGGCCGAGCCGAGGTCTTGCATGAACGCCGCCAATGATGCCGACGCCGACGCGAGCGCGGAGTCGAGTTCGCTCACCTCGCTCGTGTGCGTATCCCACCCGCCGACGTCAACCGTGGCGACCTGGAGCCCGACGTTGGCCCGGATCAGGTTCGCGACGTCCTGCAACGACTGGGAGAAGTTGCCGCTCGGATACACCGCACCGTTCTGCGGAGTCGGCTTGGCCGCAACCAGTGAGCTGATCTGCTGCGAGGCGGTGAGTGCGGCGGGCACGTCTTGACCGAGATAGCCGCCCAGGCCGGAGTACATGGCGCTCTGGGCCGCCTGGTTGGCCGCCACCCCGTTCGGCGCCCAGTTCAGGGTGAAGTTGGCCAGCGAGCCGATGGCCAGGCTGACCTCGTCCCCGGCCAGCGACGCGGGCAGCGCACCACCGTCGGTGACGGCCCGGAAGGTGGTGCCCGGGCCGAGTTGGGTCAAGGTGCGGTCCAGCCAACCACTGGTCGACGTCGCCACCCCGCCGCATTCGATCAGGTGCTGGGCCGCGAAGTGGCTGCGGCTGAGGTTCTCGATCGAGACCGCCGGGACGAAGCCGAGCTCGCCGGTGGACCAGTACGGCAACAGCGGCGCCATTGACGAGTTCAGCGCCCACCCGCCGGCCCCGGGAAGCGGCAGCAGGGCGCCGGTGGCCGGGACGAGGGCCGGGCGCGCGGCCTGAAGATCGGTCAGGCCGAGACTGGGGGCAGCCGGAACCAGGATGCGCAGTCCGTCGGCGCCGCCACGCATGAAGATCACGATCAGCGTGTTGCCGGTGGGCGAGGCCCCGGCCGGCGAGAAGGACATGCGCGAGGTCACGAGTTGGGCACCGAGTGCGGCGACACCCACCATGCCCACACCGCCGAGGAAGCGGCGGCGGGTAAAGCCCTTGGCCCACAAACGCTGCTGTTCCTGCTGATCGGCCGGCACCGTCGCGGGACGCTCCATCGGGTTCTCCATCAACGCATCGCAAAGTAGGGGGAATCGAGCAGCAGCACCGCTACGCCGCCCAGGTTCGAGGCGACCTTCGACTTCGCGTAGGCGGTGGTGGCCGCCTCGCCGAGGTAGGTGAGCACCGTCTGCTTGTCGCGAGTGGACAAGACCTGCCCGACCAGGTTCAGCGACACCGCATCGATCGCGTCCGACGTCGTTGCCGGGACCGCGCCGTTGAGCAGCGTTTTCGCATCGAGCGTCGACCAGGTGTTCCACCAGCTCAGAGTCAGCGCGCGGTGCATGTTCCACGTCGTGATGAGGTTGCCGGCCGAACGCCATCGAGCCGCGACATCGCCGTAACCGTTGGGCGTCGGACACTCCAGCGGTGCCTGGCCCATGCCGTAGAGGCCCCAGCGGATCAGATCGAGGGCGCTGTACACGTCGGCCAGGGTCACCTGGCCGAGCGCCCGAATCGTGGCGATGATGTTCTCGGCCGGCCGCCGCACCTTGGCCCCGCGGGAGGTCCAGAACTCGTCGGAGCAGAAGATCGCATACAGCGTCGGCAGTATCGCGGTGTCGTTGGCCAGATAGACCGCAGCGACCTTGGCGACCAGATCCGCCGACGGGGCGTCGGAGACGTAGTGCTGGCACAACTGGCGGGCCAGGTTCTGGGCGGTGAGCTGATGGCGGGCCAGGTAGAGCAGATAGGCGTCGCCCACCGCCTCCCCGCCCGCGGCGGTCGGGTTCGGGTCGGTGAAACCGAGCACGGTCACCGGGCCGGTCGCGTGGATCGAGGGCTGGTAGACGTAGGTCTGGGCCGGATCGGCCACGGTGCGGCCGGTCATGATCGCGGCCGAGTTCTTGACGTCGGCCTCGGAGTAGTTCAGCCCGACGGTGTGCAGCTCGAGCAACTCGCGACCGTAGTTCTCGTTCACCGCCGCCTTGGTCGACTCGGCCTGGTTGAGGTAGTAGAGCATCGCCGGGTGACGGCCCGAGGCGAGCAGCATGTCCTTGAAGTTGCCCAGCGCATTCGGCCGGATCACCGTGCGGTCGTAGTCGTGCCGGGTGTTCCAGACGCTGTCACTTCGGTTGGCGACGTTGAGGTGGTTGGAGAAGAAGTCCACCGCGGTCTCGAGCAACTGGGCCGGGCTGAAGATCTCCAAGCCGAGGGTGACGACGGCCAGTTGGTCCATCGCGTTCCAGCCGTACTCATTGCCCTGGGCCTTGAGCCAGGCCCGCACCTGGGCCGGGGTCTGGGTCAGCAGGGGCCCGACCGCCGCGACGGTCGGGCTGCCCGAGTAGCCCGGGTGGGCCGTAGCCGCCGCGACCTGCGCGCTCCACCAGGCATCCGGGTCGAAGGCGCCGTGGCGATCAGCGGGTGTCGCACCGAAACCGAAGCGGCCCAGGGCCAGGCTCCGGGGTTCCCACGTGAGCGGGGCCTGCCCGCTCGGCGCCGTCGCGGCGATAGCGGAGGCCGCCGTCGGGTACACAACTGCCACGGGCGCTCCTGTACCAAGGCCCCGAAGACTCACACCAATATAACATGAACCAGGCGCCCGAGCTCAAGCAACCCCCGTGGATTCGGACCTGAATCAACTCCGACGCTGATCGTCGCTACTGAGGGTTCGGTCATCCTGCGCGCCTCAGCGAGCACAGAGTGTGTAGCGTCGCAATCGACGATGGTCCGTGCACCGGAGGCGCAATGCGACTTGCTCGACACGCCGCGTCGGCGGGTCCCCTGCTCGTCGTTGTCCTCATGGCCTCGCTCCTGTGCGCCTGCTCGGCAACGAGCAGCGACGATGGCCCGGCACGGGCGACGTCCCCGTCGGGTGCACGGTCTACCCCGTCCCCGTCTGCCTCCCCGCGCCTGGTCTGGTCCGACGAGTTCGACGGCCCGGCGGGAGCCGCACCGAATCCGCAGAACTGGGTACCGCAACAGGGCGGCGACGGTTGGGGCAATGGGGAGCTGGAATGCAACACGCCCGTACGCGGGAACAGCGAGCTGAACGGCGACGGTGACCTCGTCATTACTGCGATCAAGCAGCCGGGCCACATCTGCAGTGACGGCAAATCCAACGACTACACCTCGGCCCGGCTGTCCAGCGGCGGACTGCAGTCGTTCACGTACGGGACCGTGTCCATCCGGGCCCAGGTGCCCGACGCTCCCGGTACGTGGCCGGCGTTCTGGCTATTGGGCAACAACCATGATCAGGTCGGCTGGCCGCAATCGGGCGAGATCGACGTCAGCGAGGTGCTCGGCAAGGCGCCGGCCATCAGCCACTCCTCGCTGCACGGCCCCGACCCCCAGGGCAAGGCGTACGACCTGACCAAGACCTACACGGCAGCCGACTCGCTCAGCGGTGGATTTCACATCTACTCCGCGACCTGGACCGACGAGCAGATCAGCTTCGCCGTCGATGGTCAGACGTTCTATTCGGTCACCAAGGCCACGCTGGAGAGGACCGGTCAATGGGTGTTCGACCAGCCGTTCTACCTGCTGATCGATTTGGCTATTGGCGGCAGCTTCCCCGGCCCGCCCACGGCGGCCACAACCTTCCCTCAACAGTTCGTGGTCGACTGGGTCCGCGTCTACCAGTAGCCGATCAGCGCTCCAGTGCTACCTCGGCCGAGTTGACGGCGAGACTGGATCGCCCCTCGACCCGTTGCGCCGGGCGGCGCGAGCGCAGGTAGGCCCGCCGGTTGCCCCTGGCCACGTACACGACAAAGCCCAACATCAGCACGACATTCGCGGTAGCCCAGCCCATCAAGGGCACTGAGGTCCGGGCGAGCAACAGCCCACAACCCAAGAAAATCAGGTTGATCCCGCCGATCAGCAGGTGAGGCGCGGTGATCATCATTGGGGTGTGGTCGACGTCTTGCAGATCGCCCTTGGGCGTGACCTTGAATGACAGGCGCCGCCCACGCATGACGCCGATCGCGGCCAGCAGATAGATGGGCCAGGTGGCGATCGAGATCAGTCGGCCCGTCCACAGCCAGCCACGCTCGTTGCTGGCCGTGTTGAAGCGCTGCAGCCACAATCCGACGATCGTGCGGGCAACCAGCAGCGGTGTGAACCAGAACACGACCTGCAGGGGAGCGACCCGGGCCGGGCTGAGCCCCCCGAAGAAGTACGCCGCCAGAAGAGCGATCCCGGCCGCCATGGCGACTCCGGCGAAGTAGTGCTGCTGCAGGGCGATGTAGCGAATGCGACTACGGCGGCCCATCGTGCGCGTCAGTGCGCGGGTGTGCCGCCGCAAGATGTCCATGCAACCGAAGGCCCAGCGCATCTGCTGGTTGAAGTAGGCCTGCCAGGTCGCCGGTCCCTCGCCGACGGCCAACTGCACGGGAACGTAGGCACTCGTCCATCCGGAGGCGTGCAGTCGCATGCCGGTGATCAGGTCCTCGGTCAGGTGCCCGACGTAGAAGCCGATGTCCTTCAACGCCGCCACACGCACGATGTGGTTGGCGCCGATCATGGTGCACATGTGCCGACCACCGAGACCGCGCATGATCGCGCCGTAGAACTGGTACAGCTGTTGCGCTGCGCCGCGGGCTACCACCGACTGGTCTTCATTGCCGTACACCTGGGGCGTACCGACAAAGGCCACTCGGGGATCGCGGAAATGCCCGAGCGTGCGAGTCAGGAAGTCGCGCCGAGGGACGAAGTCGGTGTCGATCTGGGCCACGATGTCGTAGTGGCGCCCATGTGCGTCGTACCAGGCGTTGTGGTTGCCGCCCTTGGTCCGACCGGCATAGCGCCCCTCGAACTGGTTGTAGCGGTTGATCGGTCGGCGGCTGAAATATTTGACCCCGAGCTCTTGGCACAGCAGCTTGACGTCATCGTCATCGCCCTCGTCCAACACCCACACGTCGTGCGGGTAGTCGGCCCGCAGCATTGCCGGCAACGTCTTGAGCAGCATCGCCAGAGGCTCCGAGGACGGCACGAAGGTGGTGATGAAGGCGACGCGCAGACCGTCAGCCGGTGGCGGGACGGGGGCTCGCGCCTGATGCCCCAGGCGATCACCCAGCTGAAGGCGTCCATGAACAGACGATGACCCAGCACCAGGGTCAGGACCGCGAACAGCGCATAGTCAACGGCATGGGCCGGGCCGGTGAAGTTTTGGGGCACATGACCGCCGGCGATCCACCACACCAGAAACGCGCCCAACGCCGACCAGGCGAAGAGCATCAGGAGTAGGTACGCGAATCGCTGGCCTTTGGTCATGGGTCGACCTGGGGCAGGCGCCAGACGTGCCAGCGGGCGGTTCCGGTACTTGAACACCGGATCGTCCTGGATCAGCACGTAGCCGTAGGAGGACATGAGCGGATCGAGCTTGGAGCTGATCTGGGTTCCCTCAGTGTCGAGAATGACCAGGTCGAAGTACTGCTCCTGGAGCGCGGTCTCATAACCGGCCAAGCCGTGCTGTCCATCGAAGGTGATGTAGTTCGTGTCGGCGACGTTCTTCAAGCTCGCCGACGGTCGGTCGAGGAATCGCACAACGTTGGCGTAGTCGCTAAGTACCCGTGCGTCCGGGTGCTGAGCAAGCTCGTGCGCGACCAGCGGAGCCGCCTCACGTCTGAGCATTGGGGAGTCCTGACGTCAGGTCACGCGACGCAGCGAGTCCCGTCACGATCGGCAACCAGACGCAGACGGCCATCGCAAACAGCGCCGCAAAGCGCTTCCATCCATTGCGACGCCGAGCCAGATAAAACAGAGTGAACACGACCAGGGAGCACAGCGGAGCCGCGAAGATAAGGCCAAAGCCAACGTGCTTGGACAGCGATACATGCTCTCGGATATGCAGCTGGTAGGCCAGTGCCGACAGACTCGTTCCAAGCAGGGCAACCGCCAACATCAGCTGTCGACCGACGAACGCCATTACCAGGGCGCCCACGACGCTGAGTATCACCAACGCGCCGACCCAACTGAACACGTCTCCCACCAGAGTGTCCAGCGGCGTCTTGGCGATCGGGTTGCGCCGGGTGGTCGTGCTGGTCAGCCCGCTCCAGAGCGACCTCCCGACCGTGCAGCCGACCAGCACAAGTAGCTCTGCTGCCGATACGACGATGAAAGCGCCCAACATCAGGCTCCGACGGTGAGACTGCCGCCAGCCAACTGCGATCGTGATCGCGATGATGCCCGGCAGGAATATAGCGTCGACGTACTTCACCAGCGACGGCGAGCCCGAGCAGCAGTCCGACAACCGCGCCGGGCCAGATCCTCCCCCGCCGAGCGGTACGCACCGCTAAGGCATAGCCCGCAGCCAGCAGGAACATTGCCGGGGCGTCGTAGGTGGCGTAACGGCCGAGAAAGACGATCGGCGCCGCCGTGGCGAAGAAGGCCGCCGCCAGCAGCGCCACCGGGCGGCTGAACATCTGCTTGGCCGGCCAGGTACACACACACCGTTGTGGCCAGCATGAATACCAGGTTGACGTCGCGTACCAGCTGCACCCCGCCGATCGAGTCCAGCCAACCGGCAAAGACCGGATAGAGCGCCGGCGCGCCGGAGAAGTAGCTACCCGGGTTGTCGGGCATCGGCGCGCCGTGCAGCCAGTGTTCGAGCAAATAACGCCCGTCGTTGATGTAGAGCGCCTCGTCCTGCGATACCGAACCCTGCAAACGCAGCGACAACAGGGCCTGCACCAGCAAGATCAGCCCTAGCGGCGCGAACCGCCGAATCCGCTCCATTCGCGTGGAGGAGTGCAGGAACGAGGAGACGATCTCGTCAAAGGAGGCGGCGGACTCCAGCTCCAGGGTCTCGACACTCATCAGGCGGCCTCGCGCTCTACGGCCAGGTCAAACATGGCCAGTTCGCGGTCCAGGCCCTCGGCGGCATCGGGAGCACGGTGCGGGACCAGATAGGTACCGAGTACCAGCAGCTGCCAGCCGGCGAGCGCCAGAGCCGGCGAGAGGGCCACCAGCGAGACCCCCTGGTGCACCGCGTGCAGCAGACCGCCCCACACGCCGATCTGGATCAACACGACCCAGCTGCGCAGGATGAACCGCACCTGACGCGGCATGTTGGCCTTCTTCTGAGTTACGCCGGTCGGTACCCAGGCCTGGACGACCCCGCGAATCGCGTGGGTGATCGCCAGCAGGTGACAGACGCTGTAGAGCACGGTGAGCCGGAACATCAGCGGCGACCAGCCGGGCGAGATCTTCGGGAACACGTACAGCGTCGAGACGACGCCGAGCAGGACGGGCAGATACCACCAGGCGTTGATCTGCGTGGGGTACTTCCACAACATGATGAAGGTGGGGGCCGGAAGGGTGAGCAGCACGGCCGCGGAGGACATGTAGTAGATGAAGGCAGCCCAGAAGCAGATCCGCTGCCGGCGGCTGAACGGCGCGACGGTGAAGTTCCGGTTGATCATCAACAGCATCGAGCTGCGGCACCAACGCACCTGCTGGTTGACGATTGCGTCGATCGTGTCGGGGGCCAGGCCCTTGGCCAGGTTGAGGCGTACGAAGCGCGTGTGCCAGCCCGCTGCCCAAAGTTTGACGCCGGAGTGGACGTCCTCGCCGATCGGGACCCGAGCGAAGCCGCCCGCATCGAGCACCGCGGCCCGCCGATAGACGACGTTGGTGCCAGCACAGATGGCCGCCTCATACGTGTCGCGTGCGGGCTGGGTCCAGTGGAAGAACAGGTTCTGCAACACACCGGCGCAGCGAGCCATGAACGGCACACCGCCATCGGTGTCGAAGTACTGCGAAGTCTGCACGACACCGATGCGCTGATCGTCGAAGTAGGGCAGCGTCTCGTCGAGAAAGTCCGCGCGGGGGGCAAAGTCGGCGTCGAGCACCAGAATGAAGTCGGAGCGAGTGATTCCGAGCGCGTGGATCAGGTTGCCGGCCTTCTTCAGCTCACCGCGATTGGGGCGCACGACGTAGTGGAACCCGAAGCGCTCGGCCAGCTCACCGACCCAGGGCAGGGCAGCGTCATCGAGCACCCACACGTTGACCGCTCCGGCGTATTCCAGGCCGCGGACGGCTTCCCAGGTGTTGTGCAGCACCGAAGGCGACTCACCGCAGACGGGCAGGAAGACGTCGACGGAGGGCCGGACGTCTTTGGCCCGCCAGTCGGCGACCAGCGCGAGGTGCTCGTCGAGCGTGCCCCGGTGGGAACGCATGCGCAGCCAGAAGTTGACGACGGTCGGCGGTAGGAGAAGCAGCAGGAAGACCAAGAGGAACAGCGTGTCGTAGCCGTGCAGAGCGACCTCGACAAATGCATAGATTGCCGTCAACTGGGCGGCGAACAGCCAGACGAACGCCCATCTCTTCTGTTTGCCGAAAAAGCTGTATTTCTCCATGTTCGAAGGCGGGTTCGGCAGGTACATGAGGGTCCGACTCCTCCAGTGCTCGTTCGGCCCCCGTACATTGCCCGCGCATAAATCCGCACTCGCGCGGACAGTATGAGCATGGCGCGGCGGTGTTACCCCGTTCCGCCGCTATAGCAAACTCTACGTTACAAGATAAGAATCTGTCGCCGAAATTACCTCGGACTAATGCCCCTGTAAAGCCTAAATTTTCCGGGAGATATACCTTGAAGTCCGATATAATGGGCTATTCCGTGCGGGCGATCAAACTCGCAATAATTACAGCAGCGCGTTACCACGGCACGTTATCAGTTATGCACTCCAAGTAACAAAGTGCTGGATTGCATACGCAGAGCTAGTACAAATTGGCCATCCTGCTCGTCCCACACGCCACACCAGTTACACAGATGCGCGTAGCTCGAGTCAGGTCCGACCCAACGCCCGATAGGTCCAGCCCGCCGCCCGCCAGCGCTCACGATCCAGCGCGTTGCGGCCATCGACGATCTGGCGCTGGCGCACCACCTCTGACAGCACCGCGGGCTCCAGCTCGCGAAACTCCTCCCACTCGGTCAGGTGCAGCACGACATCAGCATCGGTCGCGGCATCGAGGGCGCTGTCGGCGTAGGCCAGGGTCGGGTAGTCGCGCCGGGCGTTGTCCATCGCCCGCGGGTCGTAGACGCGTACCGCCGACCCGGCCTTCTGGATGGACAGCGCAACGTCGAGCGCGGGGGAATCGCGGATGTCGTCGCTGTTCGGTTTGAAGGCCGCACCGAGAACGGCCACGCGCATCCCGGCCAACGATCCGTTGCAGACCTCGCGGGCCAGATCGACCATTCGGGCCCGCCGCCGGAGGTTGATCTGGTCGACCTCACGTAGGAAGCTCAGCGCCTGGTCGACACCCAGCTCACCCGCACGCGCCATGAATGCCCGAATATCCTTCGGCAAGCACCCGCCACCGAAGCCAAGGCCGGCGTGCAGGAAACGCCCGCCGATGCGCGCGTCGTAGGAGAGGGCCTCGGTCAGCTGGGTGACGTCGGCGCCGGTCGCCTCACACACCTCGGCCATCGCATTGATGAAGGAGATCTTCGTGGCCAGGAACGAGTTGGCCGCGACCTTGACCAACTCGGCCGTGGCGAAGTCGGTTTGCACCAGCGGCGTTCCATTGCTCAGGATCGGCTCGTAGACCGCGCACAAGATCTGCATGGCCGCCTCCGACGAGGCACCCATGACGATCCGGTCCGGCGTCAGCGTGTCCTGCACCGCCAGCCCCTCACGCAGGAACTCCGGGTTCCAGACCAACGACGAGCCGCCCTGCTCGATCGCTTCCGACAAGCGCGCCGCGGTGCCGGCCGGCACGGTCGACTTGCCGACCACAACCGATCCGGGCTTGAGGACCGGCACCAGGGAACTCACCGCGGCATCGACATAGGTCATGTCGGCGGCGTATTCGCCCTTCTTCTGCGGCGTGCCGACGCAGATGAAATGGACCTCGCCGAAGCGGCCGGCCTCCTCGTAGGAGGTGGTGAACCGGAGCCGGCCGGTGGCGAGGGTCCGGGCCAGCAGCTCGGGTAAGCCGGGTTCGAAGAACGGGACGTCGCCGGCATTGAGTCGATCCACCTTGGTCTGGTCCACGTCCAGACCCAGGACATCGTGACCGATCTCCGCCATCGCGGCGGCGTGCGTGGCCCCCAGATATCCGGTACCCACCACCGTGAGTCTCATGCCGCCCCCGAATCATCGCTATTCACCACGCGTGCCTGCGCGCACGTTACGGACAGCGTGTTTCGCCAGTTCGGGCAGGGAGCTCACGCCGGAACCTTCCTGTGAGATCTAGGTAGGTTATGATCGCTAAAGTCCGATTCGATGGCAGTTGCCGTGAATAGGCAGGCGTAGGGGGACGTTTTCTATGGGGGCACGTACCAGGCAGGACGCTGCCCGGCGCGCTGAGCGGCTCGCGCGACTCGCGATCGGCGCCGCCGTACTGGGCTTGATCGGAACATTGCCCATTGCGGTCAGCGGACTGCTCGCCGGGTGCGTCCTGACCTTCGTCGCCGTCGGTCCGGGCTGCCTGGCGCTGCGACGGGCTCACATTGATGCGGTCACGACGATCGTGCTGGCGCCGTTGTGCGGGTTAGCCCTCATCATCCTGGTCACTACGGCCGAAGCCTTTGCCGGGTTCTGGCACCCCAAGCCCACGCTCGCGGTGCTCGCCGCGGGCACGCTCGTCCTGGCCCTGCCGCACCTGTGGTCGCAACACTCGGCCGGCCCCGGTGACTGAGGGGTCAGTCACCGACCGCGCGCTTCCCGGCCCCACACTCGGGCCACGGCACGGGGCTGCTGACGAGCAATTACCCAAGAACTGGACCGGTCCGATCCTGTTGGCGGCCGCCATAGTCTGCTGGCTCCTCGGTCTGCCATCGCTCGGCTCGGCCGGCGTCTCGCAATGGGGCCTGCTGGCTACCGGCTCCCCCCTGTTCGGGGTGTCGATCGGACTGGTGATCGTGGCCTTCCTGGTGTGCATTCGGCACGGTCGCCTGACCTTTGCCGCGGCAGCGGTGATCGCCGAGATCGCCATCCTGCGCGGCAGCGTCTCACTGGCCACGAGCGCGCCGTACTACCCCTGGACCTACAAGCACCTCGCGGTCACCGACTACATCGCCCAGCACGGCTCGGTCGATCGCTCAATCGACATCTATCACAGCTGGCCGGGCCTGTTCGCGGCCACGGCCTGGTTCTCCCAGGTCACCGGGGTCGCCCCGATCACGATCGCCCACTGGTTCACGCCGCTCGCGCATCTGGCCATGTTCGGCCTCATCCTGGTGCTGATGCGGGCCTGGCAGTTGCCGACGCAGACGGCTCTCGTCGCCGGCTTCCTGTTCGAATCGCTGAACTTCGTCGGCCAGGACTATTTCTCGCCGCAAGCGACCGCGTTCATCCTGGGCCTCGGGGTGCTCATCTGTCTGCGCCGACGCGCTGAGCCCCGGCTCACGATGGTTGCGCTCGGGCTGTTCGCCGCGATCACCGTCACCCACCAGCTCACGCCGTACTGGCTGCTGCTCGTTAGCTTCGGCCTGCTCCTACTGCGTCGGCTCACCCCGGTCTGGCTGCCGTTTGCGTTCGCCGCGATTGCCGGCGGCTACCTGGCCGTTCAGTACCACGAGGTCTCGGGCATCGGCCTGTTCAGCAGCGGCGCCAACAACGCGTCCACCGGCATCGCGACGACCGCGCTCACCGGCGCGCGGCTGAGTTGGTACGGCAGCGATGCGCTGTATGCCGCGCTCTTCGTGGCCGTCGCCGCCATCCTGTTCCGGCGCTTTCGACGCGGGGAGGACTTCCTGGCCCCCGCGGTCCTGGCCTTGGCCCCGATCCTCATCCTGGCCGTGCAGAACTACGGCGGCGAAGCCATCTGGCGCGTCTACCTGTACTGCCTGCCCGGCCTGGTACTGGTGATCGCGCCGGGGCTGACCGCCTTGATCCTGGGCCGGCTGCGAACGTGGTGCATCACTGCGATCATCGCCGACGCTGGCCGTCCTCGACTCCGCGCAGACCTCGTTCGTGGCCTGGTCGGCCTACCGCGTGACGAAGTCTCAGGTGGCCGCGCTGCGCTACCTGGAGACGACCGCGCCGGTGCCGGCCAATCTGACCCCGGCCGTGGGTGGCGGCCCGGACGATCTGACCGGGCGGTACGCGACGTTGCAGAAGGCCCGCTACGACTACCGCGTCGCCGCCGTCAGCGACACCGTGCAGGCTCGAACCGACTTCGCCAGTGCAGCCGCCTACAACTCGTTCATGCAGGCCATGCTGGCCAAGAACAAGCAGGCACCGACCTACCTCTGGTTCAGCGACCAAGCCACTGACTACGCCTGGCTGTACGGGGTGCTCAGCCGTCAGGCCATGACCAATCTCCAACACTGGGTGCAGGCCGACCCCCGATGGCGGTTGGTCTACCGCAGCGGCGACGCTCGCGCCTACGCGCTCTCATGAGAACGGCCCGGGTGGCGATGGTCGCGACCAGATACTTCCCCGATCTCGGTGGCGTGGAGTCCCACGTCGACGAGGTGGCCCGGCGGCTGAACGCGTCATATGACCTGACGATCTTCACCACCGATCGCACGGCCGCACTCGCGCCCGTGGACGAGCGGCACGGCGTCGCGGTGCGCCGAGCGCGCTCCTACCCGCGCCGACGCGACTATTACCTATCGCCGCGGCTGTTCCTCTGGCTGCTGCGGGCCGACTACGACCTGCTGCACGTGCAGGGAATCAACACCTTGGTGCCCCCGGTCGCGATGCTCGCCGGACTGCTGCGCCGCAAGCCGGTGATCGTGACCCTGCACTCGGGCGGCGCAACGAGCACCCTGCGCCGACGGCTGCGCCGACGGCAGTTCCAGCTACTGGGCCTGTTGCTGCGCCGCACGTCACGCGTCATCGCCGTGTCGCAGTTCGAGGCGCGCATGATCGCCCCCTTTCTCCGCCGCGCGCCCGATGAGGTGCCGATCATCCGCAACGGCGCAGCCGGGGCGCCCGCCGAGGCCGTCGCCGCGGATCCGAACCTGCTACTCAGCGTCGGGCGTCTGGAGAAGTACAAGGGACACGACCAGGTCATACGGGCCCTGGCCGTCCTGCGTCAGACTCAGCCGAGCGCGCGGCTGCTCATCCTCGGCACCGGTCCGTACGAACCGCAACTGCGGACCCTGATTGTCGGCCTGGCGCTGGGCGAGCACGTCGAGATCGCGTCCATCCCCCCAGAACAGCGGGTCGACATGGCGCGAGCGATGGCCGGTGCCGGCGTCGTCGTGCTGCTCAGCGAGTACGAGGCGCACCCGGTGGCGGTCATGGAGGCGTTGGCGGCCGGGCGCCCGGTGCTCGCCCGCAACACCACCGGCCTCACCGAGTTGATCGAGCGGGGCTGGGTGTTCGGAGTCGAACCAGGCGCCTCGTCGGTACAGATTGCCGCCGCCATCGTGGCCGCGCAGCTCGAACACCAGGTGATCGACGTCGACGAACTGCCGACGTGGGACGGCTGCGCAGAGCAGATCGCCGCGGCTTACCGCGAAGTCCTGTCCGGTGCCGGTCAGGCCAGCGGTCGAGACCGCCGCCCGCCCGCCCGCGCCCGGGCGTAGAGCAGCGGACCGATGGCCATCCCGAGCACCTCGCGCCGGCGCAGCGACGCCGACGTGGTCATCGCCGCCGGCCCCGGTGCGTGCTGAGCCTGGCCGAGCGTTGGAATCCGCCGGGTCGCGCGCCCGATCAACCGGAGCGCCTCGCGCCGGGTGCCCGTACCGAGCAGCACCGCGGTGATCCAGGCCCCCATGCCATGGCCGTAGCTGCTCAGCTGCCGGGCGAGTGAGTCCAGGTCGTCGCGATGGCGGTGCCACACGATCGCATCGGACACGGTGACCAGCGCTACGTCGGCAAACAGCGCCCGGACGAACATGTCGATGTCCTCACCGCCGCCGGTCGGGCTACCGGCGCCGAGGGCCTCGTTGAATCCGCCGAGGCGAATGGCCAGTTCACGATCGATGGCGAAGTTGGCCCCGGTGCCGTAGCGACCCACTTCGAACGGGAACAGCGGCACATCGGCCGGTGGGTGGCGGCGGTCCCAGATCGCGCTTCGCCGCGAATCGGCCCAGGCGATGCGCGACTCGAAGTACAGCTGGGCCGCTGATCGCAGTTCGGCGCTGGATACCGCTCCGCAGACGACCCCGACGTTGGGTGCCGACGCGAAGCCGGCGGCCAGCCCGTGCAACCACCCGGAGTCGACGATGACATCGTCGTCGGTGAAGGCCACGATGGCGTGCCGGGCCTCGAGCAGGGCCCGATTGCGCGCGCGGGACAGGCCCGGCTTCGGCTCGAGCGCCAGCCGCACCCGCGGGTCGGCCAGGCTACGTACGTAGTCCTGCGCAGCGTCCGTGCGCGACGCGTTGTCGATCACCAGCACCTCGAAGTCGGCATAGTCGAGCTGCAGCAGCGAGGTGAGTGCGTTCTCGAGGTATTCGGCGCGGTCGCGCGTGCAGAGCACCACCGTGATGGGCGGGCCGGGCGAGAGCGCGGGCACGGCCATGGCCGGGGGCAGGTCCGCGATCTGGCAATGCAACTGGGCCAGGTCGAGGGTCGCGTCAACGATGGGCACGGTGACGCTGCCGCGTACGGCCCGACCGTGGCGCACCAGCAGCCGAGCCTGCGCGTACCCGGCGCCGTCGATCAGCTCAAGTCGACCGCTCCCGCACAGCCGCGGGTCGTCGTCGTCGATGGTGCCCACCCATACCGCAAAAGGACTGAGCGGTGGTCCGCCCCCACGGATGATGGGCTTGAGCCCGAGCTGGTTCAGGTCGTTCGGCACCGCGATTCCTTTGCGTTATAGGGTAATTCCCGCCCGATCGGTTCAGTCCAGCGTCGCGTCGAAGACCCGGCCGTACTCCTCGGCGACGTCGGGCCACGTGCGGGTCTGGGCATGACGAGTCGCCGGCGACTCGAGCGTCCCGACCAGCGCGTCGCGCAGGGCCTCGGCATCGCCGGGCGCGACCCAGTGCACGCCGTCGTAGCTGCCGGCGCCATCGCGCAGCCCGCCGACGTCACCGAGCAGCACCGGCAGACCCAGCGACATTGCGATGTGCAGCGGTCCGCTCGCCGAGGAACGCAGATAGGGCAATGCCACGACCTGGGCCAGCGCGAACGCCTGCGCCACCTCGGGGTCGGTGACGTAGCGGTTGATCACGGTTATCCGCTCGCGGTACGGGCTGCGGGCCGCCAACTCCAGGGGCTCGGTCCAGCCCTCCCAGGTCTCGCCCACGATCAGCAGGTGCAGCTGCGCGGCCTGCTCAGGGCGCAGCCCGTTGAACGCGGTCACGAGATGCTCCAACCCCTTGTACGGGCGGATCGTGCCGAAGAAGAGCACTACTCGACGGCCGTCATCGGGAATCTGCTCGTGCACCCCGAGCAAGCCGCCCGCCACCTTCGGGGCCTGATGATGGTCATACGGTCCCGAGGTGATGACCTCGATCGGGTGCCCGGGCGGCAGCCGGAAGCTGGTCGCGACCGCGGTGCGATCGAAGTCCGAATGCACGACCGAGGCGTGGCTGAGCCGAGTCAGCAGTCGCCCGACGGTGCCGACGTAGCGCGCCGCCCCGCGTACCTTCACCTCGCCGGTGTCCTGCGTCTCGTGGTATTCGATGATGACCTTGGCCCCGAGCAGTCGTGCGGTCGCCGCGAGCACGAGATAGCTGTGCAGCACGGCGCCGGTCCACCACTGCAGCACGAGCACCTCGGGCCGGCTGCGCCGCAGGGCGCGCACGGCGTGAATGATCGTGGCGCCCCAGTACCAGTCGACGCCGTCAATGACCTCGACCTCGGGCCGGTAGGCCAGCTCGTGCACCGCCCGCCCTACTCGGCCCCGGCCGGGGTAGAAGCGAGCCGGGATGAGCCGGCGCATCAAGACCGCCTGCACCTGATGCTCATCGGCGAGCGCGTTGCTGAGTCGGCAGGTGTAGTAGCTGATCCCGCTGGTGAACCGCCAGCCCGGTCCGACCACCGTCACCCGGCTCATGAGGCAGCGCCGATCCGGGTGACCCTCGTACGCCGGGTCAGCGGTCGTGATTGGTGACCCGTCGCCCGGGCCATCAGATAGATCGCCGGGCCGCTCAGCAGCCCGCGGCGGCGGGAGCGCTCCGCCGCCCTGGCAATTTCGCTGTCGAGAGCGGGCGGCGCCACCGCCGCACCACGCAGGTGCGAGCCGATGCGGCGCAGGGCATCGCCGCGCATCTGAGGATCGAGCAGCGTGGTCAGCACCCAGGCGGAGTAGCCGGTGGCGTAGCTGGTCAGCTGGCGCCCGAGGGACTGGGCATCGTCGCGATGGCGATGCCAGACGATGGCGCTCGGCTCGTAGCTGATCGCCGCCCCCGCGTAGAGGATCCGGACGAACAGGTCGAGGTCCTCGCCGCCGCCGGTGGGGGCACCGGCGCCGAGGGCCTCGTTCGCGCCGCCGAGCGCGATCGCCAGATCGCGCTTGACGGCAAAGTTCGCCCCCGTGCCGTAGCGCTGGGTGTCCAGGGGCGAGTCCGGGCCCCGACGCAGGCTCGAGAGGTCGTAGACCTGCGGCACACACGAGGTCGGCCAGGCCGAATGGGAGTCGAAGAACAGTTGCGACTGGCTGCGCAGTTCGCCGCTGAGCGCCATCCCGGTCACCAGCCCGACGTGCTCCGCGCGACTGAAGCCCAAGGAGATCCCTCGCAGCCAACCGGGATCGATCACCACGTCGTCGTCGGTGAACGCGACGATCTCGTGACGGGCATTGAGCAGGGCGACGTTGCGCGCCCGGGCGACTCCGGGTCGGGGCTCGCGGACGTAGCGCACCCGCCGATCGCTCACGCCCTCGACCAGCTGCGCGGTCTGC
This sequence comes from uncultured Actinomycetes bacterium, assembly GCA_963828015.1. Classification (GTDB taxonomy): domain Bacteria; phylum Actinomycetota; class Actinomycetes; order Mycobacteriales; family Jatrophihabitantaceae; genus CAVPUA01. The sequence goes on along the minus strand of CAWHCD010000004.1, from coordinate 575,437 downwards.
TCATCCGACGGTGCGTTGTCGACGATGAGCACCTCGAGGTCGGGGTAGGGCAAAGATCGGATCGAATGCAGTGCCTGCGCCAGAAGCGCGGGGCGGTTGCGCGTAGCGATGGCCACGGTGATCGGCGGGCAGGGCGGCTCGGGCCGCGAGTGGGCGGCAGCGACACTCGGGGTGGGCAGCTGCAGGAGCAGGCTGCGCACGTCCATGCTCTGTCCCTCGATCGGGCCGGTGACGAAGCCGAGCGGATCGGCGGCCGAACGGACCAGCAGCCGGGCCGAGGCGAAGCCCAAGCTGTCTCGCAACGGCAACCGCCCCCGAGCGGCCAGCAGCACGCGCAGCTCGACGTCCCCGATCCAGATGGCCCGTGGGGTGTCCGGTGCCGATGCCCGAATCGCCGGCGCCAGCGCCGGTGTGGACCTCGGCGTTGTTCCCAGCTTCATGCGAAAGCCGTCCATGCCCGGTGCTGGCGGACGCCGGCAACCAGCTCGATACTATGAAATAATGCGTGATACTTCACTAATATCCGTTATCTCCCTATACCGTGTCTTCACAGTCTGGGGGGAGGGGATCCGGTGAGCTCGGCCAAGCACCAAGCCGCACGAGTGCCGCCGCTCTCGCTGTCGAATCGGATCGCCTGGTCGACGGCGGGCACGATGCTCCCGCAGGTCACTGGCTTGTTGGCCAGCCCGGTGATCTCGCGCGGGCTGGGGGTGACCGGACGGGGCGAGTTGGCCGCGGGGCTGGCGCCCTATCTGCTGGCCAGCCTCTCGATGGGTATCGGGTTGCCCCAGGCCATCACGTTCGTGGTCGCCCGGCATCAGGGCTTGGTGCGCCGCGTGCTCCGCCACGCGCTGCTGATGACGGCGCTGAGCGGGCTGGTGGCCACCCTCGTCACGGTCGCGCTCGCGCCCCTGCTCTCGGGTGGGACCGATCGGATTCGGATGCTCATCGTGTTCGGCGCCATCTGGATCACGCCGACTCTGCTCGTGCCCGTCCTGCGCGCGGGCGCCCAGGGTCTGAACGAATGGCGCCTGGTGGCGGCCGAGCAGGGCGTGGCCGGCATCCTGCGTTTCGCGGCGATCATCGCCCTCGCCGTGACCCATCACCTGACGCCGGCCAGCGCGCTCGTCGCCACGGCCGCACCGACCGTGCTCGGCGGCCTGGTCTATCTCGGCTTGCGGTTGCCGCACACCGACGGCCCCCTGGCCGCGCCGATCGTCGACCCGGCCGGCTACCGCCAGCTGGCCCGCTTCGGCGGGCAGGTCTGGTTCGGTTCGATCGCGAGCATCTTCTTGTGGCGCCTGGATCAGGTGCTGATGGTGCCGCTGTCCAACGCCCATCAGCTCGGCCTGTATGCCGTGGCGGTGAGCGTGAGTGAGGTGCCGATCGTGTTCAGCAACTCGGTGCGCGACGTGATCTTGCCGGCCGAGTCCAAGGCGCCGATCCTGGGCCGGCCAGCGACGGCCGTACGACTGTCCACGATGGCCTGTCTTCTCTTCGCGGGGGCGATCGCCGCGTGCTTGCCCTGGGCCTTGCCGCTGATCTTCGGCGGAGCCTTTCGGGCCGCCGTGGTCCCAGCGCTGATCCTGCTCGTCGCGGTGGTCGTCAACAATGTCGCGACCGTGTGCGGAGCCGTCCTCGTCGCCCGCTCGCGGCCGGCGCTGGAGAGCATCGCGATCAGCGCCGCGCTGAGCGCGAATGTGATCGCGCTGCTGGTGCTGGTCCCGCGCTACGGCGCGACCGGTGCGGCCGCGGCCACCTTGATCGGGAACGTGGTTGCCGCAACGTGTTGCCTGCGTCTGCTCGTTCACATCGATCATCTGCACGCCCGCCGTTTCCTCGGCATCCACAAGGCGGATCTGGAACGCACCCGCCGCTTGATGGGCAGCGCGGGGCGGCGATTGCTGCGCATCTAGCTAGGCGATATCGCTGGCGCGGTCGACGTCGAAGAACGCATCGAAGTCATCGAACTCATCGGCAACGTCTGGGCGGCGGGGCTCGAAGGCCTGCGCCCTGCCGGCCCGGCGGCGTTCGGCGCCGATGGTCTTCAGGACCCGGATGCCGTCGCGGATCGCATTGAGGTTGCTCTCGCCGTGGATCCGGGCCCGTTCCACGCTGCCGACCTCGACGACCTGCAGCCGCGCCGCGGCGATGCGACAGGTGATCACGGTCTCGATCTCGAAGCCGTCACCCCAGAGCATGGTGTTCGGGTCGATGGCCGCGACGCGGTGATCGGGCAGGTCGAGCACACCCAACACGTCGATCCAGAAAGCGTTGTAGCCGTAGCAGAGGTCGGAGTAGCGGGTCTTGAGCACCCGATTGGCGAGGAAGTTCAGGCCGTGATTGCCGAGCGCCCGAAAGCGGGTGATGTCCTCGCTCCCGCCGCCTTGGGCGAAGCGGCTGCCCTTGGCGAAATCGGCTCCGCGCAGCAGAGCCGCGACGAAATGTTCGATCTCGCTCGGGTCGGCCGAGCCGTCCGCGTCGAACATCACGACGATGTCACCACTTGCCGCGGCGAAACCACACGCGAGGGCGTTGCCCTTGCCGCGCCGCGTTTGCGCGATGACCCGGATCCCCGGCAGGGCCTGCTTGGCCGCCTCGATGGTTCCATCGACCGAATGACCGTCGACCAGAATCACCTCATACACGCTGGGCAGCAGCGGCAGGACGTGTTCGAGGTTTCGAGCCTCGTTGCGGGCCGGAATGACGATTGAGATCCTCGGCGCAAGCGGCCGGGCGCGCAGACCTTGAGTCACGTGTCCCCCCTGGACGTGAGTGGTGCAGAGCGTCCGGAAGTACACGAGAAATGGTGATAACACCTTGCTCATCCCCCCCGAGAGCTTTGTCAGGCTATCAGGGGTTTCACGTATAGTGAAATAGTCCTCTATTTCGGACAATCATGCGGTGCGGCTAGGTGGGTCTGGGCGAGTCTCGGAATTGCGCTAGAGACGGCGATAGAGTCCGGCGGCATGGATCCGGTTCGCAATCCGTATGCGCCCGGCGCAGGTCAACGCCCCCCGGAGTTGGCCGGCCGGGCCGACGAACTGCAGGCCTTCGACGTACTGCTCGACCGCGTGGCGCGAGGGCGTCCGGACCGCTCGATCGTGCTGGTCGGGCTACGCGGCGTGGGTAAGACGGTCCTGCTCAACGCCTTGCGGGGAACGGCCGTGCGTCGCGGCTGGGGCACGGGCAAGCTCGAGGCCCGCCCCGACCACTCCCTGCGCCAACCGCTCGCCTCCGCCCTGCACGTGGCCGTTCGTGAACTGCCGCAACGCAATGAGTCCGAGACCCGGCAAATCCTCGGCACGCTGAAGGCCTTCGCCCAGCAGGAGCCGTCCCGATCGAAGTCGGCCCGCCCGTGGAATCCGGGCATCGAAGTTCCCGCCGTTACCGGACGAGCCGACTCCGGCGATATCGAGATCGACCTGGTGGAACTGTTCACCGACTTGAGCGGGCTCGCCGCCGACAGCGGCAAGGGCATCGCCGTGTTCATCGACGAGATGCAGGACCTCGGCCCGACCGAGACCTCCGCCTTGTGCGCGGCCTGTCACGAGATCAGCCAGCAGGGCCGACCGCTGCTCGTCGTCGGGGCCGGGCTGCCACACCTGCCGGCGCTGTTATCGGCCAGCAAGTCTTATTCGGAAAGGCTTTTCCGCTACGCCCGCATCGATCGCCTCGACCGCGAGGCGGCTGATGCGGCCCTGCAGTTGCCGGCCCGCGACGAGGGCGCCGAGTTCGAGCCCGAGGCACTGTCGGCCATGTACGCCGCGACCGGTGGCTACCCCTACTTCGTGCAGGCCTACGGCAAGGCCGTCTGGGATCTGGCGCCGCGCTCCCCGATCACCGCGGCCGATGTCGGCGTCGCCGCACCGGAAGCGGAGGCCGACCTGGCCGTCGGCTTCTTCGGCTCCCGCTATGAACGGGCCACCCAGGCCGAGCGCGAATACCTGCGGGCCATGGCCGAGGCGGGAGATCAGAATCGTGACGACGACGAGGTGGCGACCTCGGCCGTGGCTCTGGCACTGGGACGGCCCGCCCAATCGCTGTCCCCGGCCCGCGACGCCCTGCTGAAGAAGGGACTCGTCTACTCGGCCCAGCGCGGTCGGATTGCCTTCACGGTCCCGCATTTCGGAAGGTACCTACGCCAGCAGGAGAGCTGATCCAGCAAGTTGATCTTTCACACCATTTGCGCCATGTTCACGGCTTACGGCAGTCTTGACCCTGAGTGACCGGATAAGCCGGTGACGTCACCGGGGAGGCCGGACCCGATCGTGACCACCCGAGACCGGACCAGGGCCGGTCTGCTGATCGCACTGCTCGTCACCTCGATCGGCACGTGTGCGGCGTCCGCCCCGGGGCGCCTGATCGCAGCAGCGAGCCACGACCGCCCGCCATCCCAGGTGCTCGCCCTCCCCTCGCCCGCGACTTCGTCGGCAAGCGTCACCCCTGACCTGAACCCGTCCACCGTGGTGCCCGGCGCGAGCGCCTCCCCCACCGCGCCGACGTCCGTCCCGGCGGCCTCTCCGCCGCCCATCCGCGCGACGCCACCCGCACCCTTAGCTGTGCCGCCGGCGACGACCACGCTCGCCAACACCGCGGGAGTGGCGAGCAGTGGGGCGAGTACAGCGATCCCCGCCGGCAACCTGCCCGGCTGGAGGCTCGTCTATGCCGATGACTTCAACGCACCGCTGGACACCGTCAATGCCTGGACGACGTACCACACACCGGGGCTGTCGAACACGTCGACGGCGTGGTACTCGCCCACCCACCTGGTCATTTCCGGCGGCAACCTCAACATTCAGGGCTACGTCGACACCGCCGCCGCCGCCGACGGGCGCGTGGTGACCGATGGCCTCGGTCTGTACAAGATCCCCCAGCAATACGGCAAGTGGGAGGTCCTCGCCCGCATGGACTCGTGCCCGGACGTCAAGTACGTCTGGATGCTCTGGCCCCCGACGAGCAAGTGGCCCGACGACGGCGAGGTCGACTTCGCCGAGGACGAGGGCGGCAACCGCGCCACGACGACGGCGACCGTCATCTACGCCGGCGCCGGCGATCAGCGGGCCCAACTGTCGCAGGACACCCTCAGCCCGACGCCGAACTTCTCCGCCTGGCACGTGATCGGTCTGGAGTGGACGCCGACTTCGATTCGCTACACGCTCGACGGTCAGTACTGGGGCTCGGTGAAATCCAGCCATCTGCCGCAGAACCCGATGGCTCTGGTGCTGCAGACCGAGGGCAAGGTCGCACCGAACCAGGTCACGCTCGGCGGCGGCTCGTGCAATGCCCAGATCGGCTGGGTCGTGCAATACGCCTTGGCCAGCTGATCGGTCCCTGAGCCGCCGGCCGTCGCCAACCGGGTCACCGCGACAATAGGCGGATGCAACCCTGGCCGATTCGCCTTGGCCGGCGGGGCGAGGCACGTGAATGGAGTCCGCAGCGCGTGATCGTCGTCGTCATAGCGACCGGCTTGCTGCTCATCGCGCTCATCGGCCTGCTGTTTCATTTCGTGTCGTTCACGTCCAACCCCTGGCTGGCCCTCGCCGCCTTCTCCGCCTACCCCATGTTGGCCGCCCCGGTCGCGTTGGCGCTCCTGCTGATCACGCGAGAGTGGTGGATCGCCGGGCTGGCCGCGCTCATCGTGATCGCGTGCGGGCTCACGCAGCTGCCGTTGTATGTCGGGCAGAGCGCACCCAGCTCGGCCACCCGGCTGGTCATGATGACGGCCAACCTGCGCTTGGGCCAGGCCGACCCACAGGCCCTGGTTGCGCTGGTTCGCTCGCACCACGTCGATGTACTCACCCTGCAGGAGTTGACGCCCGGCGAGGTGCGCCGCCTCACCGCGGCCGGGCTCGATGACGTGCTGCCCCATTCGAGCGTCGACGCCCGGTGGGGTGCCGACGGCTCGGGGGTCTACAGCCGCTTCGACCTGCAGCAGGAACCGACGCCACCCGGCTTCCTCTTTGCCCTCGTCGTGACCCAGGTCGTGGTGCCGGGCGTGACCGCACCGGTGACCGTCGTCGCCACGCATATGCCGGGCCCTGGCCGCACGGGGAAGCGGACTGGTCCCACGACATCGCCTTGCTGCCCTCGACGCTCGCCTCGTTGGGGCAGGCCAGTCGGCCCGTACTGGTCGGCGGCGACTTCAACGCCACCACCGACACGGCCCAGTTCCGCCGGCTGTTGACCGGGGGCTATCACGACGCGGCCGAGCAGGCCGGCGCCGGGCACACCCGCACCTACCCGTCGGATGCCTCGTATCCGCCCCTCATCGCGATCGACCACGTGCTGACCTTCGACGCGGTGGCGACCTCGGCCAAGACGCTGACCGTTCCGGGCTCCGATCACCGCGCCCTGCTGACGACGATCGCGGTAGCGAAGTCCTAGATCACCGCGTGCTGGCGGATCCACGCATGCATGGCGATTCCGGCGGCCACGCCCGCGTTCAGCGATCGGGTCGAGCCGAACTGGGCGATCGAGCAGGTCATCGAGCTGACTTCGCGCGCCGCATCGGTCAGGCCGGTGCTCTCCTGCCCGAACAGCAGCAAGGCCCGGCGCGGCAGAGCCGTGGATTCCAATGGTTGCGCGCCGGGCAGGTTGTCGATGCCGATGATCTGATAACCGGCCTCGGTGGCATAGTCGGCCAACTCGGCCTGGCTCGGCGAGGTGCCGGACGTGCTGATAGCGGTCGGTGACCATCGCGCCGCGCCGGTTCCACCGCCGCCGGCCGACGATGATCACCTCACGGGCCAGGAACGCGTTGGCGGTGCGGACGACCGTCCCGATGTTCATGTCGTGGTGCCAGTTCTCGATCGCCACTGCGAAGTCGTGGCGCCGCTGGTCCAGCTCGGCGACGATCGCCTCGAGCGTCCAGTACCGGTAGGCGTCGATGACGTTGCGCCGGTCACCCTCGGCCAGCAGCTCCGGGTCCAGCCGCGGATCGTCGGGCCAGGGCAGCGGATGCGGCCCGACCCGACGACCGTCTCCGGCTCCCAGCTGCCGTCGGCCTGTTCTTCCCCGGAGCGGGCGCGAACGTCCTCCCCCTCCTTCCGCGAGTGGGCGTGAACGTCGCGAGTGGTCACGTGTAGCCGCCCACTCGGCGAGTTGGCGCCCACTCGGCCCGCCGGGGCGATGGGGACGCGGGCGGGCGCATTTGGCTCAGCTCAAGCCGAGGTCGGCCAGCGTGTACGCAGCTGCGATAGGTCAGCCCGGCCGCCTCGATCGCCGCCCGCGCGCCCCGGTCGACGATGACCGCCACGCCCACGACGTCGGCGTCCTCTTCGCGCAGGGCCTCGACGGCGGTCAGCGGGCTGCCGCCCGTGGTCGACACGTCTTCGAGGACGGCCACCCGGCGCCCGCTGACGTCCGGGCCTTCGATGCGGCGTTGCATCCCGTGCTTCTTGCCTTCCTTGCGCACGACGAACGCGTCCAGCCGCCCTGCCCCCGCGTGCAGCATGGCGGTCGCTACCGGGTCCGCGCCCAGCGTCAGCCCGCCCACGGCGTCGACGTTCCAGTCCGCGACGAGCTCGAGCATCACCCGGCCGATCAGCGGGGCGGCGCGTTTGTGCAGCGTCACCCGCCGCAGGTCGATGTAGTAGTCGGCCTCGCGGCCGGAGGACAGGATCACCCGACCGTGGACGACGGCGAGCTCCTTGATCAACTCGAGTAGCTCGTCGCGATCGGTCACGCAGGCAGCCTAGCGAGCGCCTAGGGAGTCTTGTCCTCGCTGCTCGCCCGGCGTGACTTGCCCCGCACGCGCGGCTTCGCCTCGGCCGCCGCGTCCGGTGCGGGACTGGGCGACTTGCTGACGGTACGTACCGTGGCCGGCTTGGTCGCGGTCTTGGCCGGTGGGGCCGCCGCGTCCCGGGTCGGACGTGGGCGCGGCGAGAACATCCCGCCCGACGCGCGCGGCTTTCGCCCGGCGTTGAGGTACACCAGGCTCGGGCGGAGGTTGGAGAGCAGCACCGCGGCCATCACGCCCAGCGAACCGAGGAACGCGAACAACTTGTAGGCGAACGGGGCCTGGCTTCCGATCAGGAACAGACCACCCAGCCCGCCGCCGGGCGTGATGTTGGTGAACGTGAAGAACACGAATGCGCCGATAATCGCCCACCGACTCCAGGACTTGCCGAGCCAGGCGCTGTAGGCCAGGTAGGTGAGCAGCGCCAACGCGATCACCGAGAGGAGGACCACCGACGTCCCACTGGTATCGATGGCGTGGCGGATGTGTTCATCGGTCGTGGCGCGAGTCTTGGCGTTCGAGGACTTGTTGTCGGCCTTGCGGGTCTGCTCGAACAACCAGTCCTTCGTCGAGGGCATGAGCTGCAGGAGGGCCGCGACGATGCCGGCCAGGCCGGCGCCGATCAGGCTGAACCCGGCCCAGATGATCGAGCGCGGCGGGTTTGCGTTGCGGATGGCGGCTGAACTCACCCGGGCGAGTCTACGGATACAGTTCGAACCAGCCGGACCAGCGCTCAGGTCCACCAAGGCCGGGGTTAGGGAAGTACCGAAGGAGATACGTGAGCGAGCCACCGCAGGAACCGCCGTTCGATCCGTACCGGTTCGGCGCGCCCGAGCACCCCGTGCCACCGGAGTTCGCCCCGCCCGGTTACGAGAAGACCGGTTACCAGCCCCCGGCGCCGGCGCCGCAGCCCGGATCGTTCGGGCCACCGTCTGGTCCGCCGGCGCCCTACGGCTCTCCACCGCCCTACGGAGCGCCACCGCCGGCGGGTCCGCCCGCGCCGTACGGGGCACCTGGCTCGTACCCCCCGCCGACCTACGGTCCGCCCGGCCACTATCCGCCGCCGCCCTACGGGCAGCCCTACGGCCCGGCCGGTTACGGCCCCCCACCGCCACCCAAGGGCAACGGCAAGGCCACGGCCGGCCTGGTGCTCGGCCTGCTGTCGGTCTTCTTCTTCTTCGGCACGCTGTTCGACCTGTTGTTGATCATCCCGGCGTTCGTCTTCTCGATCCTGGGTCTCGCGCAGGCTCGGGTCACCGGGGTGGGCCGAGCGATGGCTCGGTGGGGGTTGGGCCTGGCGATCTGCGCGACCGTCCTCGCCCTCACGCTGACGGTGATCGCCGTGGTGTTGCTGCAACGGACCGACTGCAGCGTCTCGCACCCCAGCGGCTCGTTGGACGCGCGGATCTGCAGCGACGAGGGCAAGTGACCGAGCCGTACGACCCGAATCCGCCGGCCACGGACTACTGGCCCTACTTCCCACCGCCCTCGAGCTACTACGCGACCTACCCCTCACCCGGCCCCCGGCCGTCAGTGGGCCCGACCGACCCGTATGCGCGGCCGCTTGCGCCCGCCCGGGTTGACCGCCCGGCGGCGGTAGTCGTGACCGAGGTCTTCGGCTTCACCTCTGGGGCGCTATTGATGGTCAGCGGTTTGGTCCTGTTCGGTGGCGGGTCTTTCGTCGCGTGGATCAGCGCCATGGCGGCGGGGCCAGCCGCGATCTGGCTGGCCGTGGCCGGCGCCACGAACTTGATCAGCGGCGGGCTGACGCTGGTCGGGGCCACCCAGTTGGGGAGTCGTCGGCCCCATGCGCCGGTGTACCTCACGATCGCGGCCGGCATCGTCGCGGTCAGTGCCATCGCCTGGATGACTCAGATCAATGGCGGCACGATCGCCTATCTGTTCCTGTTCACCGTGCCCGCGTTGATCGCGGCTCCGTTGGGCTGGCAGCCCGCGGTCACGCAGTGGCTGCAGCCGGCGACAACCTAGGGACGTAGCGCGCGGGCGAACGGCAGGTTTCGCACGATCCCGAACACCACCAGCACGGTAGCCAGCACGATGACGGCGGAGCGGGGAAGGGTGCGCCGCGGTCGGGCATCGCGGGCCTGCAGGATCCAGTCCAGCCACCAGGCCGCGATCAGCGGGAGCGCGGCGACGAACACGAGGTTGTCGTGAGCGGCCTGGGTGAACCGGCCGCGGACCAACTCGGCCGCCGCGCGCAGCCCGCCGCAGAACGGGCAGTCCAGACCGGTGAAGGCGTGCAACGGACAGAGCGGCACATGGTTGTGCGTGGGGTTCAACGCAACGTCGGCCGCGAGTGCGACGCCCAGCCAGGCGGCGAAGCGCAGCGGGGCCCGGCGCGCGGCCTGGAGGTGTCGCTGCCCAGCGGTGGTGTCAATGGCCATCGCTACCTCGTCGAGACCACGAAGTCGTTGGCCGCCTTGTCCTGCCAACCCTGATTGCGCTTCGGTGTTGTCGAAGAACGGCGAGAAGTATCCGATGAAGCAGATCGCGCCGGTAGCCGCGAGCACCAGGGCCCGCACGATCGCCCGGCCGACGCCGATGGGCTGCCCGCTGGTCGCGTCCTGCACCCGCGCGCCCATGATCCGCTTGCCCGGGGTCGCCCCGGTCAACCCGATGAACAGGACGTCATAGGCCAACGACCCCACGAAGACGAGCAGGTACACCAGCCCGAGCGCCCCGACGCCGCCGTTCGTCTGGCAGCTGCGGAAGCCGCTATCTGGATCGGTCGTACAGGTCGTGTGGTGCGCGACGTTGATCCCGGCGATCACCAGGAGGATGGCGGCCGGTATTCCGATGATCAGTCCGTCGAGCAGTCGGGCGGCCAACCGACTGCCCATGCTCGCGGGCGAGCCCGGGCCAGTGGTGACGCCGTAGCCGCCATAGGGATTGGGCGGCGGAAGCGGATAGCCACCATATGGCGGTTGTCCGTACTGGGGTTGCCCGTAGGCCGGCTGACCATAGGGCGGTTGCCCGTACTGGGGTTGCCCATACTGCGGTTGGCCGTACGGGGGCTGGCCGTACTGCGGTTGACCATAGGGCGCTTGCCCGTACTGCGGCTGCTCGTACTGCGGCGGTGGACCGTAGGGCGGCGGGCCGGGTGGGGGCTCACCGCCGGGCGGCGTCGGTGGTGGAGGTGGAGGTGGTTCCCAGGAACTCACGACACGGACTACTTGATCGAGATGACCTGGGTGCTGAGGGCCTTGTCGTGCCAGCCCTGGTAACGACCGGACTTCCCGTCAAGGAAGGCCGACCACAGACCGGCGAAGCACAGGATGTTCAACAGGCCCTGAACGAGATAGCGCAGGAAGGCTCGACCGAAGCCGATCAACTCACCAGATGTCGCATCGACCACCTTGACGCCCATGATCTTCTTCCCGGGCGACTGCCCGACCGTGCCGGTCAGATAGGCGAAATAGATCCAGATAGCCAATCCGATGAGGCTGAACAGCACGCTGACCGCGCCGCCGATCACGTCGCCAATGATCACCACGACGAACACGATGGCGAAGTCGATGATGTAGGCAAGTACGCGGTTGCCCATGTTGAGCGGCCCGACTGCTCCGGGCAGCAGCGGCCCGGCATAGGCCGGCGCCCCGTAGCCGGGCGGCGGCGCGGCCGGGTAGCCGCTGCCGTACTGCGGCGGGGGGGGGCGGGCGGGGAACCGTACGGGGGCGGGGGCGGCGGCGCGTACTGCTGGGGCGGCGGAGGTGGCGGCGCGTACTGCGGAGGCGGCGGCGGCGCGTACTGGGGCGGGGGCGGGGCGACCGGCGGCGCCGGTGGGGCCGGTGGCGGTGCTGATAGGCCGGTGGAGCCGGCGGCTCGGGTGCGGCCGGGGGCGGCGAGCTCGGCTGTTCCGCGAACGGGTCCTGCCCCTCAGGGGGTTTCGGTGGTTCCCAGGAACTCATGTCGATCCTTCCAGAGACGCGGACCGGAAAGCCGGTGTTTGCGGCATTCTGTCGGTTCTCAGGACCCGAACACAAGCCGAACGCGCCGACGGCGGGCCTCAAATTCATCTAGAGATATGGCACAAGAGCCGCCCTATCGTCCGAATCCGCAGCGCGAGGAGCACGTTGAGACGAAGGTGACTGCCCAACGCTGTCGCGGGTACTCCGTACATTGAATGGACGTGAGCGCCCCCGAACCAGACCGCGGCTGGTTGCGCCGTCTCACCGGCTATTGCCTGCGGCACCGTCGCGATCTGTTTGTCGCCTTCGGCGCGGCTCTCGGCGGCGCCCTGGTGTCCGCGACCGTTCCCCTGGTGATTCGCCAGGTGATCGATGAGGTGACCGGCTCCGGGCCGGCCCAAGGGATCGGCCTCGGGGTCGCGCTGCTGGTCGTGCTCGCGTTCGTGCAGTACGGCTTGACCTTCTCCCGCCGCTACAGCGCGGGACGGCTGTCGCTGGACGTCCAGTACGACATGCGGGCAGACGTGTTCACCGCCCTCTCGCGGTTGGACGGCGCGGCGCAGGACGGACTGGCCACCGGGCAACTGGTCAGTCGCTCGATCACCGACATCGGCCTCGTCCAGGGACTGCTGGCCTTCGTCCCGGCGATCTGCAGCAACGCGCTGCTCTTCGTCATCTCCTTGGTGATCATGGCCGTGCTCTCGCCCACACTCACGCTGGTAGCACTCGCGGTGGCGCCGGCGCTCTGGTTCGTCGCGCGAGCCTCGCGGCGGACGCTGTTCCCCGCCAACTGGGACGCTCAACAGCAGGCCGGCGAGCTGGTCGGGCAGGTCGAGGCCGCGGTCACCGGCGTGCGGGTCGTGAAGGGTTTCGGGCAGGAGGAGCGCGAGCTCGACGAGGTTCAGGACCGCTCGAACAAGCTGTTCGCCAGCCGCATGCGGGTGGTGCGGTTGCAGGCCAAGTTCGGGCCGGCGCTGCAGGCGATTCCCGCGCTCGGCCAGATCGGGGTGCTGCTGGTCGGCGGCTGGCTGGCGTTGCACGGTGAGATCACCCTGGGCACCTTCTTGGCCTTCTCGACCTATCTGGCCCAATTGGTCGGGCCGGTCCGTCAGGTCTCCTCGTTGATGACCATCGCGCAGCAGGCGCGGGCCGGGGTCGAACGGGTGCTGGACATCGTCGATGCGACGCCGGCGATCTTCGATGCGCCCGACGCGGTCGAGCTGCCCGACGGCCCGGTCGAGATCGAACTGCAGAATGTGACATTCGGCTACGCCAAGTCGCAACCGGTGCTGCAGGACGTATCGCTGACCATCCACCCCGGTGAGACGCTTGCCCTCGTCGGCGGGGCGGGCTCGGGAAAGTCGACGGTCTCCCTGCTGCTGCCGCGTTTCTACGACGTGCACGGCGGGTCGGTGCGGGTGGGCGGGGTCGACGTCCGCGACGCCCAGCTGGCCTCGCTGCGCTCGCGGCTCGGGGTCGTCTTCGAGGACAGCTTCTTGTTCTCGGACACCATTCGCAACAACATCGCCTACGGTCGTCACGACGCCAGCGACGCGCAGGTGTACGCCGCCGCCCGAGCCGCCGAGGCCGACGAGTTCATCCGCGCGCTGCCCGATGGCTACGACACCGTGGTCGGCGAGCGCGGACTGACCCTGTCCGGCGGTCAGCGCCAGCGCATTGCCCTTGCCCGGGCCTTGCTGCCCGACCCGTGGGTGCTCGTGCTCGACGACGCCACCTCGGCCGTCGATCCCCGCGTCGAGGCCGAGATCAACGCCACCCTGCGTCACGTCATGACCGACCGAACGACCCTGCTGATCGCCCACCGTCGCTCGTCGCTCGGGCTGGCCGACCGCATCGCGGTGCTCGAGCGCGGACGCGTCGTCGACGTCGGCACGGAGCAGGAGCTCGAGGAGCGGTGCGCGCTGTTCCGGCTGCTGCTGTCCGGACCGGGCGAGGATGCAGAGGGGGTCGAGGCGGGCACCCTCGCGCTGGTCTCGGCGTCGGTGGACAGCTCGGTCGACGGCGTCACCCCCGAGCTGTGGCGCGCTGACCTGGCCCCGGCCGAAGCCGATCCGCAGCGACCCGCCGCGGCGCCGTCGATGGGCCGCGGCGCACCCGGTGCTGGTGGCGGGCGCTCGGCGATGGCCGCGGCCATGGTGGCGACTCCCGAGCTACTCGCCCAGGTGGCCGCCCTGCCAGCGGCGCTCGATGTGCCCGAGATCCCCGATTCTCTTGCCCGGGCCGCCGATCCGCAGTTCGGGCTGCGCTCGCTCATCCGGCCGCTGCGCGCGATCATGCTGGTGGGCCTACTACTCGTCGGCCTGGATGCGGTGGCCCAGCTGATCGTCCCCGCCCTGGTCCGATCGGGCATCGACCGGGGCGTGACGGCCCAGTCCCAGCGCGCCCTGTTCATCGTCTCCGCGGTCGCGCTGGGTGTCGTGCTGGCCGACTGGGTGATCGAGATCGCCGGCCAGCGCGTGACCGGGCGAACCGGCGAGCGGTTGCTCTACTTGCTGCGGGTGAAGACGTTCGCGCAGCTGCAACGACTCGGGCTGGACTACTACGAGCGCGAGCTCGGCGGCCGGATCATGACGCGGATGACGACCGACATAGACGCCCTGTCGAACTTCCTGCAGAGCGGCCTGTCGACCGCACTGATCAGCGTGCTGTCAATCGTCGGCGTCCTGATCGCGCTGATCCTGCTCGACTGGCAGCTGGCCATGATCCTGATCGCGATCCTCCCGATCCTGCTCGCCGCGACGTTGATCTTTCGCCGGCTCGCGGTACCGGCCTATGTCGAGGCGCGGGAACGCATCAGCACCGTCAACGCCCAGTTCCAGGAAAACGTCGCCGGCGTGCGGGTGACCCAGGCGTTCGGGCGCGAGGGCCGCAACAGCGATCAGTTTCTGGACTCGTCGAAGAGCTATCGCGACTCGCGGCTGCGGGCCCAGCGCTACATCTCCATCTACTTCCCGTTCGTGCAGCTGCTGGCCGACCTCGCGGGCGCGGCCGTCCTCGGGTTCGGCGCGGTGCGGTTGGAGAACGGAACGTTGTCGGCCGGTTCGCTGATCGCGTTCTTCCTCTACCTGGACGCCTTCTTCGGCCCCGTCCAATCGCTGTCACAGGTCTTCGACGGCTACCAGCAGTCCCAGGTCGGGCTGTCGCGGCTGCGCGACCTGCTGCACACGGCACCATCCACGCCGGCGGCGGCGGCGCCGGTTCACATCGATTCCGTGCGCGGTGCGATCGAACTGCGCGACGTCCACTTCGCCTACCAGGGGGCCACCGACGAGGCGCTGCGGGGCGTCTCGCTCTCGGTCGTGCCAGGCGAGACACTGGCGCTGGTCGGGCAGACCGGCGCCGGCAAGTCGACGATCGTGAAGATGGTGGCGCGCTTCTACGACCCGACCGGCGGTGGGGTGTACGTGGACGGGAACGACCTGCGCACGTTGGAGCTCTCCGCCTACCGCCACACGCTGGGGCTGGTGCCGCAAGAGGCTTACCTATCGCCGGGCACCGTGCGCGATGCCATCGCCTACGGCCGTCCCGACGCCACCGACGCCGAGGTCGAATCGGCCGCACGGGCGGTAGGAGCCCACGAGATGATCGCGACCCTGATCGGGGGTTACCTGGCGCCGGTCGGCGAGCGGGGCCACAACCTATCCGCCGGGCAACGACAGCTGATCGCGCTGGCCCGGGCCGAGCTCGTCGATCCCGACATCCTGTTGCTCGACGAGGCCACGGCGGCCCTGGACCTGGCCAGCGAGGCAGCGGTCGGGGCGGCCACCGCCCGGCTCACGCGGCAGCGGACCACGCTGGTCGTGGCGCACCGGCTGACCACGGCCGCGCGGGCCGATCGGATCGCTGTCGTCGCCGGTGGGCACATCGTGGAGCTCGGCCCGCACGAGGAACTGCTGGCCGCCGACGGCGCGTACGCCGCGTTGTGGGCGGCCTACCAGGGTGACTCGGCCATCGTCGGCTGATCGCGTTGGTCTGGGCGGCGGATTCGCTCGGCGGACCGAGCCGCCGACGCGCGATCCTGACCGGATGTCCGGAGCTGCTGCCTTACCGCGCGTCCTCACCAGCGCCGCGGCTCGAGAGGCCGGCCTGTCCCGTGCCGCAGTACGTCACGCCGTCGATCGCGGACACTGGCGCCGGTTGGCGCGGGGGGTGGTATTGGCTGGTCAGCCCCGCCGACCTGCTCGAGGAGCTGTCCACCGGCCCTCGCGACTGGAGCGCGCGGCTACGGCCTGCTCTGCGAGACGTGTGGGACAACGCGCACTCAGTGGCCGAAGCGGAGGCGATCGACGCGCTGCGCGAAGCCGAGGTTCCCGCGTTCGAGGTCAACGTTCCACTCGTGGGCAGCGGCGCCATCATCGCGGTCGGCGACATCGTGTGGCGAGCGCTGCGCGCCGTGTTGGAGGTCGACAGCCGCGAGTTCCATTTCGACGAGCTGAACTGGAAGCGGACGAGTCAGCGACACAACCGGCTGACCGCGGCCGGCCTCACGCTGATGCACTACCCACCATCGGTGATCGGTGCGGCTAACTCGGGCTGGATCGACGAGGTCGCCGCCTGGCTGCGGCATCGGGCCGATGAGCTCGACGTGCCGTACGACCTGACGACTCGAGGCGCGATCCGGTCCGGACCCGCCGGGCCTAGGCCGCTGCATCTGGCATGAAACAAGGGTTGTGGCTGCGGGGGCAACCACAACCCTTGCTTCATGTCGGGCCGAGCGTGCGCTTAGCGGCGGGGCTTCCAGACGACGAGGGCGGTGGAGGGCTGCTGCAGCCGCGAATAGGCCCGCCGCAGCTCCTCCGCGAGTTCGTCGACCTTCGCCCGCAACGCGTCGACGTGGGACTCGAGTTCGATGATCCGTTTGATCCCGGCCAGGTTCACGCCCTCGTCCTGCGAGAGTCGCTGAACCTCGCGCAGCAGCGCGACGTCGCGCGCCGAATAGCGCCGACCGCCACCCACCGTCCGACCCGGCGTCACCAGCCCGAGCCGGTCGTACTGCCGCAACGTCTGGGCGTGCATTCCGGCCAACTGGGCGGCGACGGAGATGACGAACACCGGTGCGTCTTCGGGCACCTCGCGCATTCCACTCATCAGCGAGCCCCGTCCGCGAGCGCGGCGGTGATGGTCGGCCGCGGATCAGCGGTCTGCGTCGCGGCGAAAGCCTCCAGCGCCGCCGAGGCATCCGCGCTGAGGGCCGAAGGCACGGCGACCTCGAGCGTGACGAGCAGGTCGCCGGCCCCGTTCTTCTTCGGCACGCCGCGGCCCCGGACCCGCAGGACGCGCCCGTTGGGCGTACCCGGCGCGACCTTGAGCGAGACCGGGGCGTCCAGGGTGGGGACGCGAATAGTGGTGCCGAGCGCGGCCTCGGCGAAGCCAACCGGAACCGTGAGGGTCAGGTCGTCGCCGGAGCGTCCGAACAACGGATGGGTGCCGACGCTGACCGTCACGTACAGGTCGCCGGCCGGGCCGCCACGCGAGCCGGGCGTGCCCTTGCCTGCGATGCGCAGCTTGGCCCCGTCACGCACACCGGCCGGAACGCGCACGGTGATGGTGCGAATCTGGTTGGTGACCCCGGTGCCCTTGCAGTCCGGGCACGGGTCGTCGATCAAGCGGCCCGTTCCCTTGCAATCACGGCACGGCTCGCTGAACCCGAACGCGCCCTGGTTGTGGCTGACGAAGCCGCTGCCGGCACAGGTCGGGCACTGCTTGCTCGACGTGCCCGGTCGGGCCCCGCTGCCATGACAGGTCGTGCACGCACCCGGACCGCTCAGTTGCAGCGGCAGGGTGGCCCCGCGCACGGCTTCGTCGAAGTCGAGCTTGACCTCGGCGTTGACGTCCTGCCCGCGTGTCGGCCCGGCCGAGCGCGGACGCCGGGCGGTGCTACCGCCACCGTTGAACATGCTGCCGAAGATGTCGCCCAGTCCGCCGCTGCCGCCACCACGGGCATTGCCGAACAGGTCGGATGCGTCGAAGGTCTGCCCGCCACCGCCACCGAAGCCACTAGGCATCCGGCCGCCGGCGAACGCGTCGCGCGCCTCGTCGTACTCGGCCCGCTTGGTCTTGTCGGACAAGACGTCGTAGGCCTCGGAGACTTCCTTGAACCGGGCCTCGGCCTTGGCATCACCGGGGTTCTTGTCCGGGTGCAGCTCGCGGGCCAGCTTGCGGTAGGCCTTCTTGATCGCCGCCGGGTCGTCGGTCTTGGTGACGCCCAGCGCCTTGTAGTAATCCTTTTCGAGCCAATCCTTGGTACTCATCGCTCGACGTCACCTCCTCCGCGTCCGTACGAGTGCGGCTAGGACAGTTCCTCGCCGTCTTGATCGTTGTCGGCTGGGGCCTCGCCGGACGGGTCGGTGACCCCGACCATCGCCGGACGGAGCAGCCGCTCGCCGTGCTGGTAACCCTTGCGCATGACCGTGGTTGCCGTGGGGGCCGCGACCTCGTCGCTCACCGCGTGCATGACCGCCTCGTGCAGGGACGGGTCGAACGGGTCGCCCACCTCGCCGAACGCGGCCAGCCCCAACTTGGCCAGGATTGCGTCGAGCTGATCGGCCACGGCCTTGAACGCCCCGGTGAGATCGCCGTGCGCCCGCGCCCGATCGATGTCGTCGAGCACCGGTATCAGCGCGGCCAACACGCCGCCGACGGCCACCTCGCCGATGGCGATGCGATCGCGCTCGACGCGCTTGCGGTAGTTGGCGTATTCGGCCTGCAGGCGCTGCAGATCGGCCGTACGTTCAGCGACCGCGGTCTCGAGGGCGGCCACCTCCGCTGAGGTGACCGCCTCCTCGACGGCGTCGACGATTTCGACGTCAGGCTCACGAACCGCGCCGGAGGTGTCGACTCGCCGCTTGTCGCGGATGATCACCCGCTCCGGCTCGTCGTGCTCGGACGTCACTTCTGCTCGCCCTCGTCCACGACCTCCGCGTCCACCACACCGTCGTCCTCGGCCGGAGCATCGCTGGGCGCCTCGGCGCCGGCGGCGTTCGCGTACATCGCGCTGCCGACCTCGGAAGAGACCCGCGACAGCTTCTCGTGCGCGGCCTTGATCGCCTCGAAGTCCGCGCCGTTCAGCGTGGTCTTGAGCTCCTCCAGCGCCGACTCGAGCTCGGCCTTCTTGTCGGGCGCGATGTTCTCGCCGTTGTCGGCCAGGAACTTCTCGGTCTGGAAGAGCAACGTCTCACCGCTGTTGCGGACCTCGGCGTCCTCGCGGCGCTTGCGGTCCTCCTCGGCGTGGGACTCGGCGTCGGACATCATCCGGTCGATCTCTTCCTTGGACAGGCCCGAGCCACCGGTGATCGTCATACCCTGCTGCTTGTTGGTCGCCAGGTCCTTGGCCGAGACGTGCACGATGCCGTTGGCGTCGATGTCGAAGGTGACCTCGATCTGCGGGACGCCACGCGGTGCCGGCGGCAGGCCGGTCAGCTCGAACATGCCGAGCTTCTTGTTGTAGGACGCGATGTCGCGCTCACCCTGGTAGACCTGGATCTGCACCGAACCCTGATTGTCGTCGGCGGTGGTGAAGATCTCCGAGCGCTTGGTCGGGATCGTGGTGTTGCGCTCGATCAGCTTGGTCATGATGCCGCCCTTGGTCTCGATACCCAGCGACAGCGGGGTGACATCGAGCAGCAGAACGTCCTTGACCTCGCCCTTGAGCACGCCGGCCTGCAGGGCGGCGCCGACCGCCACGACCTCGTCGGGGTTGACGCCCTTGTTGGCCTCGCGGCCGCCCGAGAGCTCCTTGACCAGCTCGGCCACGGCCGGCATCCGGGTGGAACCACCCACGAGCACGACGTGGTCGATCTTGTCGACGGAGATGCCGGCGTCCTTGATGACGTTCTGGAACGGGGCCTTGGTCCGGTCGAGCAGATCTGAAGTGATCTTCTGGAACTCGGCGCGGGTGAGCTGCTCATCGAGGAACACCGGGTTCTTCTCGGCGTCCACCGTGATGTAGGGCAGGTTGATCGACGTGGCCTGCGAGGAGGACAGCTCGATCTTGGCCTTCTCAGCGGCCTCGCGCAGACGCTGCATGGCCATCTTGTCCTTGGTCAGGTCGATGCCGTGCGCGGCCTTGAACTTGTCGCTGAGCCAATCCATGATCCGCTGGTCCCAGTCGTCACCACCGAGGTGGTTGTCGCCGCTGGTCGCCTTGACCTCGATGACGCCCTCACCGATCTCGAGCAGGGACACGTCGAACGTGCCACCACCGAGGTCGAAGACGAGGATCGTCTGGTCCTTGTCGCCCTTGTCCAGGCCGTAGGCCAGCGCGGCCGCGGTCGGCTCGTTGACGATGCGCAGGACGTTGAGGCCCGCGATCGTGCCGGCCTCCTTGGTGGCCTGGCGCTGGGCATCGTTGAAGTAGGCCGGGACAGTGATCACCGCGTCGGTGATGTCCTCGCCGAGATAGGCCTCGGCGTCGCGCTTGAGCTTGCCGAGCACGCGGGCGCTGATCTCCTGCGGGGTGTAGTCCTTGCCGTCGATCTTGACGGTCCAGCTGCCGTCGCCGATGTGGCGCTTCACCGAACGGATCGTGCGATCGACGTTGGTGACGGCCTGGCGCTTGGCGACCTCGCCGACGAGTACCTCGCCGTTCTTGGCGAAGGCCACGACCGAGGGGGTCGTCCGCGCCCCTTCGGCGTTGGCGATGACCTCCGGCTCGCCGCCGGTCAGGACCGCGACGACCGAGTTGGTGGTTCCGAGGTCGATTCCGACCGCACGTGCCATGAGAACTCCTCTAAGTGTCTGTTTGACTCGCTGTGCTGCTCTGCCCATCGTGCAGGATGGCGCAGCCTTATGTCAAAAGAACTGAGTGGAGTCGACTCAACTTCCGCCAACTGCTGTGAGCTGCATCACATGCTCCGCCTCGCTCGGGAGGAAATCGGCCCGCAGCCGGCGCCACCAGGCCAGCCCGACCAGCACTGAGATGAGATGCCCGATCGGGGTCATCCCGGGATCGAGGACGAGCGCGATGAGTAGCGTCGATCCGATCAGCGTGGCGCCGGTGACCCGCCACCACTTCGGCAGCAGAACCAGGGCGGCCGCGGCGCAGGCGTAACCGCCGTAGGAGATGCCGACGTCGATGATCCGCAGATCCTGGTGCGGCAGCAGCCCGAAGGCGACGCCCAGCGCGAGCGCGCCCTCGGTGAGCACGGTGGCGATGATGTGCCCGGAGGCGAAGACCTTGAGCATGGTCAGGGACCCGCTCACCCGCTCGAGCACGCCGGCGCTGAGGATGAGCTCCAGGGCGGCCAGCAGCCAGCTACCGCCGGAGAGCACGAACGCGGACAGGACGAAGGACCGCACGGGCATCCGGGTCAGGTTGTGCACGTTCGTGCTGGCCGACTCGAGCAGCTGGTCGGGATCACTGGCGTGCGCGATCCAGTAGCTGGTCAACGCCAACAGGGCGATCAACGTCAGCGTGACCGGCACCGAGCGAGGCACCGAGCGCGCCGTGTGGATCACCTGCGTACTGGTCATGCCACTACGTTCCCGATTTCATCGAGGCTCATGCTGAGACAACGATATGAACCTACCGAGACTGCCGTGATCCAGATCACACGGCTCGAGCCGACCCTGACGGCCGGCCCGAGCCGCGCATCGAGCTACTAGCCCAGGCCGACCGAGGACAGCCAGTCCTTCGCCACGGAGTCGGCGTTGGCACCGCTCACCTTGGCCACCAGGGCGGCCAGCGTCACCGTGTCGAGCTTGGCCGAGACCGCGTTCGAGGTGTGGTGATCGGTCTGGGTCTGGCCTTCGCCTTGGCCACGATCGGGGTGATCTGCTGGGCCGCGAACATGTTCTTGTCGTCCTTGAGCGTGACGAAGCCGTTCGCCGCGATCGACGGGTCGGTGGTGAAGATGTCCGCAGCGTCGACCGTTCCCGTTCTTCAGCGACGAGACCGTCGCTGTGCCGCCGGCCGGCAGCGGAGTGAAGGTGCCGAACGTGACGCCATAGACCGAGGCCAACGCCGGAACACCATCGGCTCGTGTCTGGAAGGCCGCCGGGGCGCCCAGGGTCAACTTCGACGCGACCGGCGCCAAATCACCGATCGAGGTCAGGTTGTACTTCGTCGCCGTCGCCTTGGTGACCGTGATGCTGTCGGAGTCCTGCGCCGACGCCGAGGTCAGCGCGACCAGGTTCAGCGGGGTCAGCGCCGTCTGCAGGGCCGTGTTGACGTCGGCCGGGCTCTTGGCCGTGGCCTTCGTGTCGAGGTAGTAGAGGATCGAGCCGTTGTACTCCGGGAAGTAGTTGATCGACCCGTCCTTCATGGCCGTCCAGTACACGCTGCGCTCGCCGATATTGAGCTTCTTGCTGACCTTGACACCCTTGGCCGCTAGCGCGTCACCGTAGATGTCGGCCAGCAGTTCGCTCTCGGGGAAATCGGCCGAGCCGATCGTGACCGACTCGGCGGAGGCGGCCGCGCCCGAGGAGGACGACGAGGACTTGCTCGAACTACTGCTGCTGCAGGCGGTGAGGGCCAAGGTGAGCCCTACGGCGGCCGCCGTCAGCGGAACCAGAATGCGTTTCATGTGTCTTCTCCTAGTAAGTGTTTTCGAAAACAGATCGGTCGGGTTCAACTGACTAGACGCGCATCAACTCCACCTCGGCGACCGTGCCGTCCGGGGGCAGCGCCGGAGCGGTGTGCTTGGTCTTCTTGAAGCGCCCGGAGATACCGCGGGAAACGGTGAAGTGCTGCACGATCACCAGCAGGATGTCGACGACCAGGGCCAGCGCGGCCACGACGATGCCCGCGCCGACCATGGCCGGGTAGCCCTGCTTGGGATTGTTGATCTGCTGGGCCCCGTCGACGATCAGGCGGCCCAGCCCGCCGAGCGAACGGCGCATAGGCGGCCACGGTGGCGGTGGCGATCACCTGCAGCACGGCGCTGCGCAGGCCGGAGAAGATCAACGGAAGCGCGCACGGGAACTCGACCCGTCGCACGACCTGGCCGCCGGTCATGCCCATGCCTTTGGCCGCATCGCGCGCGGCGGGATCGACGTTCTGCACGCCCGCGTAGGTGTTGACCAGGATCGGCGGGATGGCCAGCAGAATAAGGATGATCTCGATCGGCACGAAGTACGGGAACGCGCCCTTGGCCAGCAGCCCCGGCACCGGATGGGCCCAGTGGATCTTGGCGGACACCCCGACGATCAGCAGCACGATCAGACCCAGGGCCGGGATCGCCCGCAGGCTGTTGGCCAGGCCAGCCACGACGACGACACCGCGCCCGGTGTGCCCGACGAGCAGGCCTAGCGGCAACGCGATGATCAGGGCGATCAGCACCGCCAGCAGGCTGTAGTAGATGTGCTCACGCAGGTGCACCAGCAGGTTGTTCGGCGAGCTGGTCCAGTTGCTGGCCGTGGTCAGCCAGGACCAGGCCGAGCTAAGTGGCGGCAGCGTAGTGCCGTCGGCGCGGATCATGCGCTCTTCACCGCCCGGCGCCACGGCGTGAGGACGCGAATGCCCAGGAGGATCACGCCGTCGAAGAGAAACGCGATCGCCATGATGAGGATGAGACCGAGCCAGATCGGGGTCAGCGAGTTGTTGTTGTTGCCGGCCACGAAGAGTTGGCCCAGCTGCGGCACTCCGATGATCGACGCCACCGAGATCAGGCTGACGTTGGAGACGGCTGCGACCCGCAAGCCCGCTCCGATGACCGGTACGGCGATCGGGAACTGAACTCCGAACAGCCGCTGACGCCGGGTGTAGCCCATGGCCGTCGCGGCATCCATGGTGTAGGAGTCGACCGCACCCAACCCATCGGCGACGACGCGTACGAGCAGGGCCACCGTGTACGCGGTGAGCGCGATGGCCACGTTGATCGGATCGAGGATCTTGGTACCGACGAGCGCGGGCAGGCTCAGGAACAGGATCAGCGAAGGGATCGTGTAGATCACCCCCGCCAGCGTCACCAACGGCGGATAGGTCCAGCGCACCCGGTTGGCCAGCCAGCCGATCGGCAGGGCGATGATCAGGCCGGCGATCAGGGACGCGCCGGCGAGCCAGATCGTCGTCCAGACCCAATGCAGGATCTCGGTCTGATCGCTGCGAAAGTACTGCCAGATCGCGTTCATGTGGCCGGTTCGCCCTCGATCGCGGCCGCCGGCGCATCGGCAGGCGTATAGGCCGCCGCCGCCTGCTGCTCCACCTCGCGCCGAGCCGTGGCCGCGCGTTCCTCGATCCGGGCCAGCACCTGCGAGGCGACGACAGTCCCGGCGAAGCGTCCGTCCTCGTCGACGACCACCCCCCGCCCACTCGGGGAGGACAACGCCGCGTCCAGGGCGGCCCGCAACGAGCCGGCCTCGGTGGTCAGCGTGCCGCCAAGGTTGAGCAGCGCCGGCTCGATCTCGCCCTGCAGCCGATCACTGGGCAGCCCGGCCACGGCCAGCCAGCCCTGCGGGCGCGAGTCGCGGTCGACGACCAGCAACCAGCCGTCCTGGGCGATCGACGCCGCCCGGGCCAGGTCGGCGCCCACCGCGGCGACCGGCTCGTGCCGCAGCGGCAGCTCGCCGGCGGCGGCGAAGCCGAGGGCCCGGTAGCCCCGATCGCGACCGACGAAACCGGCCACGAACGCGTCGGCCGGACGCGAGAGCAGCTCGGCCGGGGTGGCCAACTGGGCCAGATGACCGCCGACACGCAAGACCGCGACCTGATCGCCGAGCTTGATGGCCTCGTCGATGTCGTGTGTGACGAACACGATCGTCTTGCCGAGCTCGCCCTGCAGGCGCAGGAACTCGTCCTGCAGTTGCTCGCGCACCACCGGGTCGACGGCGCTGAACGGTTCGTCCATCAACATGACCGGGGGGTCGGCGGCCAACGCACGGGCCACGCCGACGCGCTGCTGCTGCCCGCCCGAGAGCTGGGCCGGATAGCGATCGGCCAGCTCGAGGTCGAGCCCGACCCGCTCGAGCAGGGCCAGCGCCCGGGTCCTGGCCTCGCGCCGGCTGACCCCGGTGAGGACCGGAACGGTGGCGACGTTCTCGACGATGGTGCGATGCGGGAACAGGCCGGCGTGCTGGATGACGTAGCCGATGCCGCGGCGCAGCTTGGCCGCCGAGCCCTTGCCGGTGTCGCGGTCGTCGATGAAGATCCGGCCCGACGTGGGCGCGATCATCCGGTTGATCATGCGCAGGCTGGTGGTCTTGCCGCAGCCCGACGGACCCACGAAGACGGTGATCTGGCCCGACGGAGCGATCAGGCTGAGATCGTCGACGGCCACCGTGCCGTCGCCGTACTTCTTCGTCACCGACTCGAGCCGGATCATCGAGACACGCCCTCCTACTGGCCTGCGTCGGGCGGCCCGCTCACGGTTGAGCGAACAACGCCGTCAATCTGGGGTCAGGTCGCCATGCGACATCGGAGCGAAGGCGACGAGATGTGCAGCTACCACTCAAGCACGGGCCTAGGACAACGGCCAACGCGACGAGGGAGCCGTATTTGTATCGTTAGCTCAACGATAGACAAGCTTCACATCCGATCTATTCCCTTTGCGTTCACCCGGGCGTCGTTGACGGCCCGTGCGCCGCGCCACGGCGCTCTGTGGCGTGACACGGGCAACGCGGCGCTTGCCCAAACGTTCCCAAGCCATACGATCCGTGGGTCGGCTTCACCAGATACCTGGGACGCCGCGTCCGGCGACGTCGGATGACGCTGTGGATCTGAAGGAGATTTGACGCCGTGACGCTGCGCCTGACGCTTGCGCTGTTGATGCTGGTCGTCACGATCGCCGTGGCCGGACGGCGCATCTTCTGGCTGTTCAAGCTCATCCGGTCCGGGCAGGCCGACATCACGCGCACCCGTGAGCCCAAGGAGCGCGCCGAGGACGTCGGCGAGGAGGTATTGGGCCAGAAGCGTCTGCTCAAGTGGTTCGGCCCGGGTTTCGCGCACTTCTTCACCTTCTGGGGCTTCAACATCCTGGGCCTGACCATCATCGAGGCCTACGGCGCCCTGGTGTTCAGCCAGGACTTTGCGATTCCCTTCTTCGGCCATGCCCGCTGGCTGGGCTTCCTGGAGGACTTCTTCGCCGTCGCCGTGCTGCTGGCGGTCGCGTGGTTCGCCGTCAACCGCCTGCGCAACGGACCGGAGCGCAAGCAGCGCCAGTCGCGCTTCTACGGTTCGCACAACGGCCCGGCCTGGGTCATCCTCGGCATGATCACCCTGGTCGTCGTGACGCTGCTGCTCTACCGCGGGGCGCAGTACAACACCGGGCACTTCCCGTACGGGGACTCCCGCTGGGCCTTCGCGTCCTACGGGGTCGCCCAGCTGCTGGGCACCGGGGCGTACAACCAGGGCATCGAGACGACCTTCCTGCTGCTGCAGATGGCCGTCATCTTCGGCTTCACGATCCTGGTCACCTACTCCAAGCACCTGCACATCGGCACCGCTCCGATCAACGTCGCGTTCAAGCGCCAGCCCAACGGGCTCGGCCCGCTGCTGCCGGTGACCGACGCCACCGGGGCGCCGATCGACTTCACCGACGCCGAGAACCTCTCCGAGGACACCATCTTCGGCAAGGGCAAGATCGAGGACTTCACCTGGAAGGGCTACCTGGACTTCTCGACCTGCACCGAGTGCGGGCGTTGCCAGTCCCAATGCCCGGCGTGGAACACCGACAAGCCGCTCTCGCCCAAGCTGCTGATCATGGATCTGCGCGATCACCTGTTCGCGAAGGCCCCCTACATCCTCGGCTCGGCGACGGTGCCCGACGACGCTCCGGCCCTGACCGCCGGCGAGACGCACGGACATCACGTGCCCGAGGCCGGCTATCCGCGCCTGACCGGCTCAGGCGTGGGCCAGGCTCAGCGTCCCCTGGTCGGTGACCTGGCCTCCCTGGGCGTCATCGACCCGGACGTGCTGTGGTCGTGCACCACCTGCGGCGCCTGCGTCGAACAGTGCCCGGTCGACATCGAGCACATCGACCACATCGTCGACATGCGCCGCTACCAGGTGCTGATCGAGTCGGCCTTCCCGTCCGAGGCCGGCGTGATGCTGCGCAACATCGAGAACAAGGGCAATCCGTGGGGCCTGGCCGAGAAGGGCCGCGAGGAGTGGATGGAAGGCCTGGACTTCGAGGTGCGCCGCGCCGTCCCGGGCGAGAAGCTGGACGCTGACGTCGAGTACCTGTTCTGGGTCGGCTGCGCCGGCGCCCTGGAGGACCGTTCGAAGAAGGTCACCCGGGCCTTCGCCGAACTGATGAACGTCGCCGGCGTCGAGTTCGCCGTGCTGGGCGCGGGCGAGACCTGCACCGGTGACCCGGCCCGCCGCCTGGGCAACGAGTTCCTGTTCCAGATGCAGGGCATGCAGAACATCGAGACGCTGAACTCGATCACCCGGGCCGAGCCGCTCAAGATCGTCGCCACCTGCCCGCACTGCTTCAACTCCCTGGCGCGGGAGTACCCGCAGCTGGGCGGGCACTACGAGGTCGTGCACCACACCCAGCTGCTGGCGCGGCTGGTGGAGGAGGGCCGGTTGACGCCGGTCGAGCCCGTGGACAAGAACGTCACCTACCACGACCCGTGCTACCTCGGACGGCACAACAAGGTCTACACGCCCCCGCGCGACGTGCTGGGATCGATTCCGGCCCTGAAGTCGCAGGAGATGCACCGTTGCAAGGACCGCGGCTTCTGCTGCGGGGCCGGCGGCGCGCGCTTCTGGATGGAGGAGAAGATCGGCAAGCGGATCAACGTCGAGCGCACCGAGGAAGCCCTGGGCCTCGACCCGGATCTGATCTCGACCGCGTGTCCGTTCTGCATGGTCATGCTCTCCGACGCCGTCACGGCCAAGAAGGCCGACGGGCTGGCCCGCGACGACGTCCAGGTGCTGGACGTGGCGCAGATCCTGCAACAGTCCCTGGCCGCACCCGTCCGCCCCACCTGAACCGCGGCAAATACCCGCCGAGTGGGCTCTAACGCGCCGAGTGGACGCGTACGGGCGCCCACTCGCGCGTTTCACGCCCACTCGCGGGACCGAAATCCGGGTGCCGCATCCAATCCGCGGAAACTAGGATGGGCAACTATGGTCGTCTCGCCGTTCCCGGTCACCCGAAACCCGAATCCGCGCACCGCCAGTGAGCGGGCCGAGATCCTGGCCAACCCGGGATTCGGGAAGTACTTCACCGATCACATGGTGCGCATCGACTACGCCGACGGACAGTGGGGCCCGGGCCAGGTTGTGCCCTACGGCCCGTTGCAGCTCGACCCGGCCGACATGGCCCTGCACTACGGCCAGACGATCTTCGAGGGGCTCAAGGCCTACCGCCAGCCCGATGGATCGGTCGCCGCCTTCCGCCCGGATGCGAACGCGCTCCGCTTCCAGCGCTCTGCCCGCCGCCTGGCCATGGCCGAACTGCCCGAGGACCTCTTCGTCGAGTCGGTGCGGGCCCTCGTCGAGGTCGACCGCGACTGGGTGCCCAACGGCCCGGACGCCGACGCCGCCCTCTACCTACGGCCGTTCATGATCGCTTCCGAGGTCGGACTCGGCGTCCGCCCGGCCAGCTCGTACACCTATTTGCTCATCGCCTCTCCGGCCGGTTCCTACTTCTCCGGGGGTGTCCAGCCGGTCTCGGTCTGGCTGTCGACCGAGTACACCCGGGCGGCACCGGGCGGAACCGGCGAGGCCAAGTGCGGTGGCAACTACGCCGCCTCGCTGATCGCCCAGGCCTACGCCTCGGCGCAGGGCTGCGACCAGGTCGTCTGGCTCGACGCCATCGAGCACCGCTGGGTCGAGGAGATGGGCGGCATGAACCTGTACTTCGTGTACGGCTCAGGCCCCTCGGCGCGGGTGGTCACGCCGGAGCTGACCGGTTCGCTGCTGCCCGGCGTCACCCGCGATTCGCTGCTGAAGGTGGCCACCGAGCTGGGCTACACCAGCGAGGAGGGCAAGATCTCCACCGACGACTGGCAGCGCGACAACGCCTCGGGCGAGCTGACCGAGGTCTTCGCGTGCGGCACCGCCGCGGTCATCACCCCGGTCGGCTTCGTCAAGAGCGCGCAGACCTCTTGGACCGTCGGCGACGGTCAGCCCGGTCCGATCACCATGCAACTGCGCCAGGCCCTGATCGACCTGCAGACCGGGCAGTCAGCCGACCCGCACGGGTGGATGCACCAGCTCGTCTGAGCCGACCCGCTCGCGGACGAGTCGGCCCAGGCGCAATGCGAACACCGCCGCCGCCAGGCAGCAGACCAGCTGCAAGGCGATGAAGCCGATCGCAACGCCCAGCGCCAACAGCAGGCCGGAGATGGCCGGACCGATCGCGGTGGCCACGGTCGTCGCCCCGGTCACGGCCCCGATCGTGCGGCCGACCGCACCGTCGGGGGCCAGCGTCGCCGCGAACGGATTGAGCACCGGCGCGAGCACCGTCTCGCCGAAGGAGATCGCGACGTAGCCGAGCAGGACGGCGCCGGACCCGATACCCGACAGCAACAGGGGCGCGCCGAAGACCAGCCAGCAACCGACCCACAGTCCGGCGCAGCAGGCGAGCAGCGTGGTCGGCGGGTACTTGCGGGTGAGCGCGACGACGGGCGCGGTCAGGACGGCGACGAGCAGGGCGTTGAGTGCGACGCCCAGGCCCAGCGTCGACGGCGCGACGTGCAGTGCCCCAATCGCGTACGCGGGCAACCCCGAGTCGTACTGGGCGTAGCAGGCCAGGTCGAGCAGCGCGGCGACGATGACCAGCCAGCGCACCGGTCGCAGCCGCAGCAGCGCTCGATAGTTGAGCGCCCCGGTCGAGGCGAGGTGCCAGCGCGGGGCGCCGGCCCGGCGGCCCGAGAGGTAGACCGTGAGCGCGCTGGCCAGGGCGGCGAACGCAGCGAAGACGTAGATCGGGTGAGTGCCGGCCGGGGTGGACAGGTCGACCGTGAGGCCGCCGACCAATCCACCCACGGCCAGCGCCAGGTTGAGCGAGATGAACTGCCAGGCGAACACCTCCCGGGTGCTCTCCTCCCGCGCCCACCGCAGCAACAACACCGAAACGGACGGCAGCGCGAGCGCCACACTGGCCCCGAGTACCGCGGACGTCAGCCAGACCGCCGACGCGCTGGACGCCCAGCCCAGGCCGAGCAGGGACACGGCCATGACCAGTCGCGACAGGGCCGCCACGCGCACCGGGTGGGCGCCGTCGGCCAGTCGTCCGGCCACGGGCGCGGCCACCAGCGAACCGAGCGCGAACGCAGTGAACGACAGGGCGGCGGTGATGCCACCGAGGCCACGCGTATTGGCGATGTCGGCGTACAGGTAGGGCAGGACGGCGCCGTAGCCGGCCGAAGCCAACGACGAGCCGACGATGAGCACGGCCAACCGGCCGCTGTTGCCTTTCACGTTCCAACCTCATTACTACGATTTCGAACTCTTCTATTTCGAAGGTTCGAGATCGAAGATACCAGCTAGGGTCAAACCATGACCGCGAAGCGGCGCAGCCCGCTGGCCGAGTACGAACGCGCGGTCGCGGTTTACACCGCGGCCGGCGGGCAGGAAACCGTGCAGCGGGTCGTCACCGCCATGAGCCGCCTGAGCCGGCGACTGGACGTCTTCTACCGCGAGCAGTTCCACGACCTGGGCCTGACCCACGGCGAATGGACCGTCCTGCAGGCGGTCGCACTGGCCGGCCCGGACGGTGGTTCGACCCCGTCCCGGCTGGCCGACGTGGCTGGGCTCTCGCCCTCGGCGATGACCCACCGGCTGGACCGGCTGGCCGCGCGTGGGTTGTTAGCCCGCGCTCCCGATCCGGCCAACCGCACCCGCATCAAGATCACGCTGACCGACCAGGGCTGGACGCTGTTCCAGACCGCGATCGCCGATGCCGAGCAGGTCGAGACGAGCCTGCTGGCCCCGCTCGACGACCGCGAACAGCAACGGCTGGTGGCCCTGCTCGAGAAGCTGGTCGCGGGCCTCTAGCGAGTGGCCGCTCTCGCGACTCAGGTTTGTGCCCGAATTGTGTGCGGGGCGGGCGGCATCCGGACGAATTCACGACGATTTGGGACACAAAGCTGGTTGGCCACAAGCAGCAGCGGCTGGTCGCCCCGTTCGAGAAGCTCGGCGCCGGCCTCTAGCCAGTGGGCCAGGTCTTGAAGTTCAGGTAGGAGCGGCTGGGCGTCGGGCCGCGTTGACCCTGATACCGCGAGCCGTAGATCGCCGAACCGTATGGGTGCTCCGAGGCGCTGCTGAGCCGGAACACGCACAGTTGGCCGATCTTCATGCCCGGCCACAGGGTTATCGGCAGGTTGGCCACGTTGGACAGCTCGAGGGTGATGTGGCCGGAGAAACCGGGATCGATGAAGCCGGCCGTCGAGTGGGTGAGCAGCCCCAACCGCCCGAGGGAGGACTTGCCCTCAAGTCGCCCAGCGAGGTCGTCGGGCAGGGTCACGATCTCCAGCGTCGAGCCGAGCACGAACTCGCCCGGGTGCAATACGAACGGGTCGCCGTCCTTCGGCTCGACCAGGGTGGTCAGATCGTCCTGCTGCTGGGCCGGATCGATGTGCGTGTACTGGGAGTTGTTGAACACCCGGAAGTAGCGGTCGAGCCGGACGTCGACGCTCGAGGGCTGGACGAGGGCGTCGTCCCAGGGCTCGACGGCCAGGCGGCCCACAGCGACCTCGGCCCGGATATCACGGTCGGACAGCAGCATGACCGTCAGGCTATCGGGTGCACGCGGTAGGATCTGCAGCGCATTCGCGGGCGTAGCTCAATGGCAGAGTCTCTGCTTCCCAAGCAGATTGCGCGGGTTCGATTCCCGTCGCCCGCTCTCAGCCGGACAGTTGGCCGTTGGCGTGGGCGCTCACCTGCGCCTGCCAAACGGTGGGATCGCAGCCCGGGCCGTTGGGTTGAGCCTTGCGCGGGCGCGTAGTCGTGGAGCCGGTGAATATCGAGCGTGTTCCCGCCGCGAGCGACACCGAGACGGTCACCTCGGCATCCTTGACCGGCGACACCGCGACGAAGCTTGGCGCCATGCCCGATACGTATGGCTGGCTGTGACATACGCCATCGACGCAGGCGGTAAGCGTGTCCGGCGTCTGGGCGGACAGCGCCGGGTCGATCGTCACGGCAACCCCGCTTTCGGCACCGATTGCCACCCTTCGCCGAGACCACGGCGGAAGTGTGCCTGAGCCTCCATCCGGCGGGCAAGGCGAAACGGCCGGGTGGGTAACGTCGATGGACGTGACCACCTATCCCGTCCGAATCGGACTGCAAATCCAGCCGGAGTTCGCCGACTACGCCGCCATCCGCCGCACCGTGCAGGAGGCTGAGGACCTCGGCGTCGATGTGATCTTCAACTGGGACCATTTCTTCCCCCTCAGCGGCGACCACACCGGCAAGCACTTCGAGTGCTGGACGATGCTGGGCGCGTGGGCCGAGCAGACCAGCCGGGTCCAGTTCGGCGCCTTGGTGACCTGCAACAGCTATCGCAACCCTGAGCTACTCGCCGATATGGCCCGCACCATCGACCACATGAGCGAGGGCCGGCTGATCCTGGGAATCGGCTCGGGCTGGTTCGAGAAGGACTACGACGAATACGGCTACGAGTTCGGCACCGCCGGCGGCCGGCTGGACAAGCTGGCGCAGGACCTACCCCGCATCGAGAGCCGGCTGGGCCAACTCGACCCGGTGCCGACGCGCAGGATCCCCGTGCTGATCGGGGGCGGCGGGGAGAAGAAGACCCTGCCGCTCGTAGCCCGCCACGGCGACATCTGGCACTACTTCGTCGATGTGCCGACCTTCATCCACAAGTCGGCCATCCTCGACGCGTACTGCGTCGAGATCGGCCGCGACCCGGGCGAGATCGAGCGCTCCGTGGCTGCGCCCGCGGGCGATCCGGCTCAGGTCGGACCGCCCCTCCGCGAGGCCGGTGCGAGCCTGTTCACCGTCGGTGCGAACGGTCCGGACTACGACCTGAGCACGCTCAAGCGCTGGCTGGCCTGGCGCGACGCCCAGTAGTCGCTTCAGGCCAGCGAGGGTTCGGCGTCGACCAGGCCGCCGCGGAGCATCTCGCGCAGTTCCGGGGAGTCCGCGTGTCCGTGCTTGGCGACCGCGTGGGCGGTGGCCGCGTCGAGGACCTCGTCTTCCTGCCCGGCAATGGTGAGCGTGCAACCGATGTCGCTCGGCACGGCACGACAGTCGATCATTTTGCGACTCATGGCAACTCCTTGGGCGAATAGTTGCTGGCCTTATGAAATAATCTGACCTTCTGGTAAGTCAGCTCTCGTCTTACCAACTGGAAGGTCAATCGTCAAGAGGGGTACGAGTGAGCAATCGACCAGGCGGGTCCACGGCCACGCTGCAGCTGCCCGACAGGGAATCGACCCAGGTCACCACGGCGACCCGGATCCTCGACGTCGCCGAACGGCTGGTCCAGGACCGTGGCTTCAACGCGTTCAGCTACGCCGACATCGCGGCCGAGCTGCAGCTGACCAAGCCGGCACTGCACTATCACTTCGCCAACAAGAGCGACCTCGGGCTCGCGCTCATAGAGCGCTACAGCTCCCGCTTCGCCGCTGCCCTGCTCGCGCTGGACGCAACCGAGGCGCCGCCACCGGCGAAGTTGACCGGGTACGCCGACCTGTACCTCGACGTGCTGCGCGAGCAACGGATGTGCCTGTGCGGCATGCTGGCCGCCGAGTACCGAACGCTGCCCGACACCATGCAGGCGGCGGTGCTGGCCTTCTTCGACGCCAACGAGACCTGGCTGCAGAGGGTCCTGACGCGCGGCCGGGCCGAGGGCAGCATCCGCTTCACCGGCTCGGCCCGTGACGCCGCCCGGATGGTGATCGCCAGCCTCGAGGGCGCGCTGCTCATCGCGCGGCCCTACGGTGACATCAAGCGGTTTCAGACCGCGGCGCGGAACCTATTGGCGAGCCTCGCCGCCGACCGCGGCTAGCGGATGAACTGCTTCACGAAGTCATCGCCCAGACCGATGCTGCTGTAGTACTTCTTGACCACCTCGAAGCGGGAGAACACGTCCTCGTAGCCGGTCGGGACACCGTCGGGATCGACGTA
This sequence comes from uncultured Actinomycetes bacterium, assembly GCA_963828015.1. Classification (GTDB taxonomy): domain Bacteria; phylum Actinomycetota; class Actinomycetes; order Mycobacteriales; family Jatrophihabitantaceae; genus CAVPUA01. Next base: position 541,764 of record CAWHCD010000004.1, on the reverse strand, counting down.
GGTCAGCGTGCCGGTCGTGTGGAAGAACGAGATCATCTCCTCCACGCCGTCGGCCACCACCAGGGTGTGGGTGTCGCCCGGGGGCTCGAAGATGTAGCTGCCCTCCTCGGCGACCCACTCGTTCTCCAGGTAGTACCAGCTGCCCTTGAGCACGAAGCCGTGCACGGGCGAGGCATGCCGATGCCGGTTGAACACGCCGGAGCGGCGCACTCGCAACAGGTGCGTCCAGTAGCCCCCGCTCAGGCTGAAGCACAACGGACGGGTCCATACCTGATCGGCCAACGGCACCCACAGCCGCTCGTCGTCGCGCGCCAACGCGTCCTGGATGAAGATGTCCGGCTGCATCTCGCTGGGCCGCGGGCCGCGGTAGGCCACCCGGGCCAGGTCGTTGGGCTTGGTATCAGCTTCCGCGCTCATGATTTCGATTCCTTATCGACGTGGATCACCGAGAGTAAGGGATGTCGTGAAGCCCCAGGGAACTCCGAGACTCGTCGACGGGTCGGTCACGAGGAGCTCCTCCGAGCGGAACCGAACGGTGACGTCTTGCCCGTCGAGGTGGCGCTGCACCCGCGCGAGGTCAGAGACCTTCCAGGTGATCGCGTAGTAGATGTCGTTCGGGGCCTGCGCCTGCAGCGAGGCGAACACCGGCGAACCCGCGTCCGGCACGGCGTACTCGAGCACGGCTTCACCCAGCCAGACATAGCTGCTCGTCGCCTGGAGCTGCTCATTGCGCCCCTGGTGAATCAAGGCACCACCCAGCGCGTCCACGACCAGGCGCAGCGCCCGTTCGGGTTGCGCGGTCAGGATGGTGTGGTGCGAGCACCGCTCGATCCCAAGGGGATCGTCCTCGGCTACCGGCGGCACGACCCACCCGGGCTCGTTGCGCGGATCGAGCGGGAACGGGATCGCCGGGAAGATCTGATACCGCAGTCCGGCATCCGCCGGCAGGGTGAAGAACATCGGCAGATCGGAGCCGGGTGCGGCCCGAGGCGCCTGCTCGGCCTCGGCGACCTCGTTGAGCATGTCGATCACCCGGATCCCGCGCTCCCTGATCCCGTGATAGGCCGCCTCGATCCCCTCGACGTACCAGCCCAGCGACTTCAGCTGCGGGGCGTCGACCGTGGCATAGCGCTGGACCCCGTCGATCACCACGCGGGTGGGATCGATCGTGTCGAACAGGACGTCGCTGATATTGGTGAAGATCGTGTAGTCCATCCGGCGATCCGAACTGGGCGGGGCGTCGCGGGGCATCGAGGACAACGGCGTGCTGGGCCGACCGAAAACCCGCGCATAGAAATCCTCGGCTGCGGTCAGGTCAGGCACATGGAAGCTGGGGTGAAAGAGCCGCTTCACGGCATACTCGGGCGCCACGGCGTCAGCATCGCACGCCGGATAGGGTCGACCAACAGGTTCGCGGAGGAAAGGACAGTCATGGCCGATGACGGCGTACCGATTGCCTACACCGGGCTGGCCAGCGGCGTCAGTGTGGTGACGCGCGAAGGCACCCACATCGGAACCGTGGAGCACGTGCTGCAGGTGCCGGCCGAGGATCTGTTCGACGGGCTGGTCGTCAAGACCAGTGACGGGCTGCGGTTCATCGATCGCGACCAGATCGACACCATCACGACGACGCGGGTCCGGTGCACCTTGAGCGCCGACGAGGCCGCTTCGCTGCCGGCGCCCGATGGAGCGCCGGTGTACGACGTCGACCCGTCCCAATACTCGGGATCGTCGCTGCACGACCGGTTCGGCCGAATGTTTCGCCGGCCCCGCTGGACGCCGGAGAAGTAAGGCCGCAGCTCAGCTGCCGCCGCGGGTGATGGGGGCCGCCAGCCCCTGCTCGTCACAGGCCTGCTGCAGGGCGGCCAGGGTCTCGTCCAGACCGGGGCCCAGCCGCTTGCCCGGAGTGAACGTGGCCGGCAGGTGTTGCATGCCCTGGATGACTCCGATGGTCGAGTAGTGCACGGCCTGATCGGGATCACAGACATAGTCAGGCATCCGATCCAGGACGGCGAGCAGCATGCGCTTGAACGTCATCCGGGCCATGTTCGATCCGATGCAGCGGTGGATGCCCAGCCCGAAGGTGGTGTGCCGGTTACCCGTGCGGTCCAGCAGGATCCGGTTCGGTTCGGCGAACACCTTCGGGTCGCGGTTGGCCATGGCCCACGAGAGCCAAAGCCGTTCGTTCTCCTTCAGCGTCGTCCCGGCGAACTCGCAGTCCTCGGTAAGCGTGCGGGCGTCCCCGGGGGCCGGTGTGTAGAAGCGCAGGAACTCCTCGGTCGCCGAGTCGAGCAGGGTGTCGCGTTCGGCGCTGAGGCGCGATCGATCCTCGGGGTGCATGGACAGGTACTCCAGGGCGTGCGCGGTCAATGCCGTCGTGGTGTCGAAACCACCGCCGATCAGCAGCGCGAGCTGTTCGGTGATCTCAGCATCGTCCGGAGCGCGGCCGTCGATGGTGGCGTTGATCAACGCGTCGATCAGACCGGCGCGCGGGTGTTCGCGGATCCCCCGCGGTCGCCTCGTTGAGGCGGGCGTTCACCTGCTTGGACTGCTCGAGCACCTTGGCCATCTCCGGCGTTCCGGGCGGCGTGGACACGATCGCGTGGGTCGGTTCGCAGTAGAACGACCAGTCGGCCAGCGGCAGGCCCATCATGGCCAGGGTCAGTACGGCCGGGACGATGTTGGCCAGATCGTCGACGAAGTCGATCGTGCCGCTCTCGATCTTCGCGTCCAGGCTGGCCCGGACGACCTCGTCTACGAACGGCGTCCAGCGCGCCACTGCGGCCGGCGACAGATAGGGATTGAGGGCCTGGCGGTAGTGGCGCTGCCCGGGCGGGTCCATCTCGAGAAAACCGATGCGGAACTGGCGCCCGGACGGCGGCATGCTGATGCCCTTGTAGGCCGGCCGCTCCCCGGTCAGATCCAGCTCGTTGGAGAGCAGATCGGCGCGACGGGCCAGGTCGAAGACCTCCTGGTGGCCGCTGATCACCCAATGCCCGCCATAGGAGTCCGACCAAGCGACCGGGCACTGGCCCTGCATCTCCTGGGTGATCTGTTCGAACTCACCCCGATACTGCGGCGTGTGCCGGTCGAAGTGGTAACGCCGACCATCTCGGCGCGCAGCGTCTTGCGGCGCCTCGTTCTCGAGGTTGTCGATGCTCATGGGGACAATCTTCCCGATGCGCCCGGACATGTCGAGCATCGGTATGCTGGGCTACCGCTTAGCATCCAGGAGAGCCCGTGACCGCGTCCACCGAGCAGGGTCTGCGCTTCGATCCCTACGACCAGTCCCTGGCCGTCGACCCCTACCCGCTGTTCAAGCGGATGCGCGACGAGGCGCCCCTCTACCGCAACGAGGAGCTCGACTTCTACGCGGTCTCGCGGTGGGACGACGTCCTTGGCGTCCTGCAGGACCACCAGACCTACAGCAGCGCGAAGGGCAACATCCTCGAGATCATCCGCTCCGGCATGGAGATGCCGTCGGCCGTGCTGATCTTCGAGGACCCGCCGGTGCACACCGGGCACCGCAAGATGCTGTCGACCCTGTTCACCCCGCGCCGGGTCGCCGAGCTCGAGCCGAAGATCCGCGAGTTCTGCCGCGAGTCCCTTGACCCACTGGTGGGCGAGCCGCAGTTCGACATCATCACTGAGCTCTCGGCCCACGTGCCGATGCGGGCGATCGGCATGCTGCTCGGCATCCCGGAGTCCGAGCAGGCGGCCGTGCGCGACACCATCGACGCCGCGCTTCGCACCGAGTCCGGTGCCGGCATGGACGGCAGCCAGGTCCTCGTCGACACGGACACGTTCATGCACTTCGTCGAGTGGCGCAGCCGCAACCTGTCCGACGACATGATGAGCCGGTTGCTGACCGCGCCCTTCACCGACGTGGACGGCACACAGCGCACGCTGACCAAGGACGAAGTCTGCACCTACATCACCGTCATCGCCGGAGCCGGAAACGAGACCACCGGGCGACTGATCGGCTGGGCGGCCAAGATGTGGGCCGAGGTCCCCGACCAGCGCCGCGAGCTGGTGGCCGACCCCGGGTTGATTCCGAACGCGATCGAAGAGGTGCTGCGCCTCGAACCGGCCGGCCCGTTCATGTGCCGGTCGGTGGCCCGCGACGTCGAGGTGCACGGCACCACGGTGCCCGCCGGCAGCGTCATGATGGCCATGCTGGGCGCGGCCAACCGTGACGAGCGGCGCTACGCCAATGCCGATCAGTACGACATTCACCGGGCCGACGTCGAGCACCTGACCTTCGGCCGTGGTCTGCACTTCTGCCTCGGCGCCGCGCTGGCCCGGCTCGAGGCGCGGGTCGCGATGGAGGAGTTCATCGCCCGCTTCCCGGTGTGGGACGTCGACCTGGACGCGGCCCGACTCGCGCCCACCTCGACCGTTCGGGGCTTCGAGACGCTGCCGATCATCCTCGACCGTTCACCGCGGCGCGCACCCCGTCGGAGCCTGCGCTCCTTGCTGCGCCGCTCCCCGGCGCCCGCGTCGACTCCCGCCGCCGCGCCCGCGATCACCGGACTGAGCGGCCTCTGGACCCTGACCATCGCTACCCCGATCGGCGAACAGACCGTCGAGCTCGACCTGGTTCAGGACGAGACGGGCGTGCGCGGCGTGAGTCGTAACGACCTCGAGGGCGAGTCGCCCATGAACGACGTCGTACTCGCCGGCAACGTCCTGACCTGGACGACGCCGGTGACCAAACCGATCCGGGCCAAGGCCACCATGACCCTGACGTTCGACGGCGACTCGGCCACCGGTACGGCCAAGGCCGGCATGTTCCCCTCGGCGACGGTCCGCGGCGTGCGCGGGCCGACGCCGAGCTGAGCCGCGCTAGACCGAACTTCGCTCGGCCACCTTGTGGTCGATCTCGAAGCCTTGGTGGTCGTTGTCGTTGGCTTGGGCGAAGAAGGTCATCATCTGGTCGCGGCCGCCGGGGTTCTGCAGGATTGCCTTGGGTTTGCCGGGGATGTTGCCGCCCATGAAGAACGATTCGTCGACGAAGCCGGTGTAGACGGCGAAGCGGTTGACCATGTCCATCCACTGGTCTTCCATCTCCTGGGTGATCTCGATGGTGGTGTGGCCGGTTTCGCGCATCCAGAGGATGGTGTCGCGGGTGAACTCGACCTGGTCGCCGCCGTAGCGCGGGTTGTTGCCGCCGGTGCCGTGGGGGCCGCCGGGGAAGAACATGTTCGGGAACCCGCGGGTCATGGTGCCGGTGAAGGTGAGCGGTCCGTGCGACCAGCGTTCGGCCAGTTTCTCCCCGTTGCGTCCGCGGATGTTGATGCGGCGTAGGGCGCCGGTGCCGAAGTCGAAGCCGGTGGCCCAGACGATGATGTCGAAGTCGCGGTGGATCCCGTCGGCGGTGTTGATGCCGGTCTCATCCACCGAGACCATCGCGAACTCGTGCAGGTCGATCAGTTCGACGTTGTCCTGGTTGTAGGCCTCGTAGTAGTTCGTCTCCATCGGGGGCCGCTTACCGCCGAAGCGGTGGTCCTTGGGGATCAGCTTCTCGGCCGTGACCGGATCATTGACCCGCGCGCGGATCTTGCCGGCCACGAAATCGGTCCATTCCTGGTTGATGACCGGGTCGAGGGTGAAGTCGGAGTAGTTCTGGATCAGCTTCCCGAACCCGGGCGTGGTCCACATCTTCTCGAAATGGGCCTGCCGCTGTTCGGGGGTCTCATCGACACCCTTACGCCCCGAGGGCTGGTGCAGGAACCCGGTCTGGGAGTTCAACACCGTCTCCCGGAACGACTCGTAGTTGGCCCGCAACTGCGCCTGCTCCTCAGCCGTGATCGGCCCGTTGTTCAACGGCGTGCACCAGTTCGCACCCCGCTGATACACCGTCATCGACGCCACCACCGGCGCGACCGCCGGGATCAACTGCGCCCCACTGGCCCCGGTCCCGATCACCGCCACCCGCTTCCCGGTGAAATCGATCGGCTCGCTCGGCCACGTCCCCGTATGCGTCGAGATCCCCTGGAACGTGTCCTGCCCCGCCACCTCCGGGATATAAGGAACCGACAACACCCCCGTCGACGGAATGAAGAACCGCGACTCGACGGTGATGCCGCTCTCCGACGTGACCGTCCACGTCTCGCTGTCCTCATCCCAGATCGCGTCGGTCACCCGCGCGTTGAAGTTGATGTGCCGACGCAGATCGAAACGGTCAACCACATGATTCATATACCGCTCGATCTCCGGCTGCCCAGCGAAATGCTCCGACCACTCCCACTCATCGAACAAGTCCTTATCGAACAAATACGCATACGTATACGACTCCGAATCGAACCGCGCCTGCGGATACCGATTCCAGAACCACGCACCACCCACCCCACCGCCACGCTCGAACAACGCAACCGAGAACCCAGCCCGGGTCAACTCATACAAGGAATGGATGCCCAAAATGCCGGCACCCACGATCACCACATCAACGCGGGCCGGCGGGGTGTTTTGGCTTGTCGTCATGTCTTCCTTCTCAACCGATGGAGTGGACGTCGAACTCAGAGCGCGACGATGACTGTCTTGGTGGCGGTGTAGGCATCCAAGGCCTCGACGCCCTTCTCGCGGCCGTAGCCGGACTTACGGAACCCGCCGAACGGCAGCTCGACCCCGCCGCCGGCCCCATAACCGTTGACGTAGATCTGCCCGGCCTCGATCTCGGCGGCGACCCGGTGCGCGCGACTGAGGTCCTTCGTCCACACCGCGCCGATCAGCGCGTAGTCGGTGCCGTTGGCGATCGCGACCGCCTCCTGCTCATCGGCAAAGGTCCCCACCGTCATCACCGGGCCGAAGATCTCCTCCTGAGCGATCCGAGCGGTCGGGTCGACCCCGTCGATCAAGGTCGGGGTGAAGTAGGCACCGCCCGTCATCCCGTCGGGCTCAGCGATGGTCCCGCCGTGGACGATCTCGCCCGAGTCGTTGCCCTCGACGAAGCTGCGCACGCGGTCCTGCTGCTTGCGCGAAACCAGCGGGCCGAGGTCAGGGTCGTCGAGCCCGCGCCCGATCGAGACCTTGGCGAAGCGCTGGATGAGCCGGTCGACCACCTCGTCGTGGATGCTCTCGTGGACGAGCAGCCGCGACCCGGCCGAGCAGGTCTGGCCGGCGTTCTGCAGGATCGAGGACGCGATGGTCACGCTGGCCTTGTCCAGATCGGCATCGGCGAAGACGACGTTGGCCGACTTGCCCCCGAGCTCGAGCAGCACCGGAACCACCCGATCAGCGGCGGCGTGGGCGACCAGGCTGCCGATCTGGGTCGAGCCCACGAAGCCGATGTGCGCCACGCCGGGGTGGGCCGACAGGGCCGCACCTGACTCCGGGCCGAGGCCGGTGACCACGTTGAGCACTCCGGCGGGCAGGCCGGCCTGCTCGGCCAGCTGGGCGATGTGGATGGCCGTGCGGGGCGTCTCATCGGCTGGCTTGACCACTGAACAGTTGCCCGTGGCGATCGCCGTCGCGACCACGCGGGAGAAGAGCTGCATCGGATAGTTCCAGGCCACGATGTGCCCGGTGACCCCCAGCGGTTCGCGCCGGGTATAGACATGCAGATCCGAGCGCACCGGGATCGACACCCCGTAGTAGGACTCGATGGCCCGACCGTAGAAGCGGAAGTAGCGCGCACAGATGCGCGCGTCGGTGCGGGCCTGGGTCAGCGGCTTTCCGGTGTCCTCGCTCTCCAACCGGGCCAGCGTCTCGCGTTCGCGGTCGAGTAGGTCCGCGAAGTCGCACAACCAGTCGGCGCGCGATTCCGGTGAGGTCTTGCGCCAGTCGAGGAACGCGCGCTGGGCCGCAGTGACCGCCCGATCGACCTCGTCGGCACCCGCGCGCGCCACCCGGCCCAGGCTCAGTCCGGTCGACGGGTCGATGTTGTCGTAGCCCTCGGGGGAGTCGACGGTCTGCCCACCGATGAACGATGCGGTCAGCGTGTCGGTAGCTGCGCTCATTGCTGTGCTCCTTGCCGTCGGGTCCCGGTCACGCGATCAGGGCGAGCGCTGGTCGCTCCATCAGGCCGGCGATATCGGCCAGTACGGAAGACCCGAGCTTGCCGTCGACCAGCCGGTGGTCGAAGGATAGCGACAGCGTGCTGACCGATCGAAGCCGGATTTTGCCCTTGTGGTTCCAGGGCAGTTCTCGGGTTCGGCCGAACGCGAGGATGGCGGACTCACCCGGATTGAGAATGGGGGTGGCACCGTCCACGCCGAACACGCCCACGTTGGTAAGGGTGAATGTGCCGCCCTGCATGCGCTCGGGGCTGGTGCGGTTGGCCCGCGCCGTCTCGACCAGATCGGCCATCGCCACGGCTAGCTCCCGGAAGGACAGGTTCTGGGCGGCCGCGATGTTGGGCACGATCAGGCCGCGCGGGCTGGCCACGGCGATCCCCAGATTGAGGTCCCGATACTGCACGATCTCGTTCGAGTCGCTGTCCCATCGGGCGTTGATCTCGGGCCGATGCGACACCGCGATGGCGACCGCGCGGGCCAGCAACGTGAGCGGGGTGATCCGGACGCCGGCCCAGGCGCGGTCGTTCTTGAGGCGTTCGATGAGCTTCAGGGACCGGGTGACGTCCACCGATACCCACTCGGTGACGTGCGGGGCGGTGAACGCGCTCTTCACCATCGCTTCGGCGATGTGCTTGCGCACCCCCTTGACCGCGACGCGCGTCTCGGCCGGCGGGCTCGAGGGGCCGGCCGGGCGGGTCGCGGCGCTGGTGACGTCATCGCGGGTGACCTCACCCTGCGCGCCGGTCGGGGCGATGAGACTGAGGTCGACGCCGAGCCGGCGGGCCAGTTGGCGAACGGGCGGCTTGGCGTACGGCTGCCCGCCCGCGGACGGCTCGAGCGTCCAGCTGTCGGCCGGCGGGACCCAGCCGGGCTTGCGCGCCCGGCGCACCACCGCCGCATGTGAGACGCCATACCCGACCAGCACGGCCTCACGGGCCGGCGCGGTCTGGGCCGGCGCGGTCTGGGCCGGCGGTTGGGCCACGTCGACGCCGTCCTCGATCGTGATGATGTCGGCGCCGACCGCGACCACGTCGCCGGCCGCGTAGTGCAACGCGGTGATCACGCCGGCGTACGGGCTGGGCAACTCGACGACCGCCTTGGCCGTCTCGACCTCGACCAGCGTCTGGTTGAGCGTGACGGTGTCACCGACGGCGACCCGCCAGCCGACGATCTCAGCCTCGGTCAGGCCCTCGCCCACATCTGGCATCGCGAACTGTTGCTGCATGAGTGTCCTTTGCCGTCAGCGGGGAAGCACTCGGTCGACCGCGTCGAGGATGCGATCGATCTCGGGTAGGTAGAGGTCTTCGGCCCGCGAAGGCGGGTACGGAATGTTGTAGCCGCCGACCCGCAGGACCGGTGCCTCCAGTACACCGAAGCACCGCTCGGTCAGCGACGCCGCGATTTCGGCCCCCAGCCCGACAAAGGTCGGCGCCTCGTGCACGACGACCGCCCGCCCGGTCTTGGCCACCGACGCGATCGAGCGTGGGCAGGTCGAGCGGCGAGAGGGAGCGCAGATCGATCACTTCCAGCGAGCGCCCCTCCTGCGCGGCGACCGTGGCCGTGTCGAGCGCGGTCCGCACGGTCGGTCCGTAGGCAATCACGGTGACGTCGGTACCCTCGCGGACCACCCGGGCGCGGTCCAGCGGCAGGCTGGCGTCGTCGGGCGGCCCGAGCAGGATTTCGTCGGTGTCCCAGTAACGCCGCTTCGGTTCGTAGAAGATGACCGGGTCCTCGCAGGCGATGGCCTGCTGAATCATGGTGTGGGCATCGGCCGGATTGGCGCAGGCGACCACACGCAGCCCGGCGGTGTGACAGAAGTACGCCTCGTTGGACTCGCTGTGGTGCTCGACCGCTCCGATGCCGCCGCCGACCGGAATCCGGATCGTGACCGGGACGGAGACGGTCCCGTTGGTGCGCGCGCGCATCTTGGCCAGCTGACTGACGATCTGGTCGAAGGCCGGGTAGACGAAGCCGTCGAATTGGATCTCGCACACCGGCCGGAATCCTCGTAGGGCCAGCCCGATCGCCGTGCCGACGATGGCCGACTCGGCCAGCGGACTATTGATCACTCGTTCCGGGCCGAACTCGGCCAGCAGTCCGTCGGTGACGCGGAAGACGCCACCCAATGCCCCGATGTCCTCCCCGATCAGCACGACCTTGGGATCGTCGAGCATGGCCTGGCGCATCCCGGCGTTCAGGGCCTTGCCGAGCGAGGTGCGAGTAACCGGCACAACTGCCGTCACGCGAACGACTCGCGGTAAGCACTGAAGGATTCGCGCTCGGCGGCCAGGGAGGCGGTCTCGACCGCGAGCGTGTGCCGGAAGGTGTCTTCCAGGCGCGGGGCCGGCAGGCTGAGGCAGGCCGCGCGGGTGTCGGCGGCGATCTGGTCGGACTCGGCCTGCAACTCGCCGAGCCACCGGTCGTCGGCCCATTCGCGGCGCTGCAGCAGTTTCAGCACGCGGGCCAGCGGGTCGCGGCGTTCCCACTGCTCGTTCTCGCCGTCGGGCCGGTAGCGCCGCGGATCGTCGGAGGTGCTGTGGCCGTTCATCCGGTAGGTCAGGGCTTCGATGAACCCAGGTGCACCGCCGGAGCGGACCCGCTCGACGACGGCCCGGGTGGCGGCCAGTACGGCGAGCACGTCATTGCCGTCGACGTAGACCGCGTCCAGTCCGAATCCGGTCGCGCGGTGGTGCAGCGGGGTGGCGGTCTGGGACGTGCTCGGGGTCGAGATGGCCCACTGGTTGTTCTGGCAGAAGAACACCACCGGCGCGTGCACTGTCGCGGACCAGTTGAAGGCCTCGTTCGCGTCGCCCTGGCTGGTCGCGCCGTCGCCGAGGTAGGTGAGCACGACCTCGTCGCTGCGCTCGGCCCTGATGCCCATGGCGTAACCGGTGGCGTGCAATGTCTGGGTGGCCAGCACCAGGTCGTAGATGTGCATCCGGTGCTCGGCCGGCGTCCAACCGCCGTGGCTACATCCGCGCCATTGGGTCAGCAGTTGGGCCGGCGTCACGCCTCGAACCAGGCCGACCGCATGTTCGCGGTAGGACGGGAAGATCCAATCGGTGTCCCGCAAGCCCCGGACCGAGCCGACCTGAGCCGCCTCCTGCCCGCGGAGCGAGAGCCACAGCCCCAGCTCGCCCTGACGCTGCAAGTGCTGGGCCTCCTCATCGAGACGACGGGCCAGCACCATGTCGCGATAGAGGCCGCGGACCAGTTCCGGTGTGACGTCCAGGGCGAGCGCGGACTCCTCGTTCGGCGTTCCGTCCGGGCGCAGCAGTTGAAGCGGCGAAGGCATTTCGGAGTGGATCGGCGCGACGAGCCGTAGGGGTGATGCCGCGCCACTGTTCACCGGACCGGGAAGGGGTAAGGAGGCCATCGGCACCCTCTCGCGTCGGGAACGACTGATACAGCTACTGTCGCTGACTCCCTGGGTGGTAGCAACTATGCCGCATCAATCTTGCCTTTATACGCACGTCTGTTGCTCTACCTGGCTATAAACATAGTCTTAGTGCATGGTCAACGCTAGAATCAGCATATGACTGAGACCGTCGTGTTCGACGCCGTGGATCGCAAGATTCTCGACCTGCTCAGGGCCGACGCCCGGCGCACGTTGCGCGACATTGCCGAGCGGGTGAATCTGACTGTGGCGCCGGTCAAACGGCGCATCGCCCGCCTCGAACAGCAGGGCGTCATCGCCGGCTACACGACGAAGATCAACTACGCCCGGCTGCAGTCCGGCCTGGAGGCCGTCACGGAACTGCGTTTCACGGGCAACCTCGGCGTCGCTCAGATAGCGGCGTTCGCCGCCGAGATCCCCGAGGTCCAAGAGGTGCTCACCCTGGCCGGGGACCCCGACGCGCTCGTCCGCATTCGCGTCGACGGCATCGAGGAGTTGCAGCGGGTGGTCAACCGGCTGCGGACCGGCGGAACAGTGACCGGCACCAAGACCATGGTCGTGCTCGAGACCTGGTCGCGCTTCTGAACACTGACGCCGGCTCGCCTGAGCGACCCGATCGCGGAAGCCAAGTTCGGGTCAGGTGTTGCGCAACGGTGTGACCGGCGTTACGTTGCGTATACGACAGATTTCGCAGAGCCAGAGCCGCCGAGCGTCGACGGAGAATCACCGAGCCCCCCGCGGAGGTGAAATCCCATGACCCAGCCGCTTACTGCGCTCCGCGCCGAACCGGACTGCGACATCGCGGATGCACCGGCTGTCGGTCGGTGGCGGCGCCTGGCCACCCGAGCTGCGATCGTCGGGGCCATCGCGGGCGGCGCCTGGTTGCTGGGTACCGCGCTCGGCGCGAACTCGGCGTCGGCCGCCGTCGCCCCGGTGTCCGATCCGCTGGTCCAGGTCACCAGCGCCGGGCCGCCATCAGCGGCTCCGGTCACCGGCCTGCTGCCGGTCCTCGCGCAGCCGGTCGATGGCACGCTCACGACTTCGGCCGCTTCGCTCAACCAGACGGTCGCCTCACTCGGGACCGTCGTGATTGCAACGACCGCACCGCTGCCCGCGCCGATTTCAGACCTCGTCGCCGGCGCGGTCGACGCGAGCACCGGCAGCGTCGCAACGACGACACAAGCCGTGGATGCCGCCCTCACCTCGGCGACGGGTGCGCTCACGACAACGGTCGACGTCGCGACCACCACGTTGCGGCAGGCCACTGGTGACCTCGGGCCGGCTGCCGGCGCCCTAACGGCGGCGGTTCGCGGCGATGGGCCGACGGCGGCGGCCATGTCGGCGTCTGCGACCGTCCTCGTCGCCACCGTCCATCGGGCCCGGCCAATCGCCCCCGTTGCCGCGCTGGCGGCCGTCGCGGCCGCTCTGGCCGTGGGCGTGGCCGGGATCGGCGGCGCCGGGGCTCCTACCGCTCCCGGCCCGACTGCGCCCGGCGGGCCCGCACAGGTGCTCACGTCGACTTCGACCTATTCCAGCGCGTTTGATCGCCTGGTGAGCCGCTCTTGGCGCGCCGTGGCCCGGCGGGCCGGACTGATCCTGGCCGCCGCGGTAGCGGCCGGCCTGACGCTGTTCTACGACGCACCGCCCTTCTCTCCCGACTAGGTCGACGCTGCGAGCCACCGCCAGACCGGAGGCTCCTCAGCAGCTCGATCCGGCGACCCAACGATGCCCATCTGGGCGAGCCCATCCCGGGCGAGGTCGCCGTACCTCCCTAGTCGATTCAAGGAGAAAAGCCATGAACACCTTGCTTAAGCGCGCCCTGCAAACCGCCGTCTGCGCGGCTGGGCTGTGGGCGATCGGCAATGCCGTCGCCTCGGCCGAAACCGTTCCACCGCCCGCCATCCAGATTCCGATCACCGCACCCGTCGCGGTCACGGGGAACTCCGTTGCCGTATTCGACGGGCTACCCCCAGTCGCCGACGTGAACCTCAACGTCGCGGCCGCTGCCAACGCTGCGGTCAACGTCGCGAACGTGGTCAGCGTCCCGATCGCCATTCCGGTGGACGTCAGCGGCAACCCGATCACCGTCGGGGCGTCCGAGCCGACTCCGGCAGCGGCGGCGCCAGCCGCTTCCCCGGCCGGGACGACCTCCGGCTCCGGGACGAGCGGATCCTTGGTCAACGCCCCGGTCTCGTTGCCCGTGCTCGTCTGCGGCAACGCCATCGGCGTCCTGGCCGACCCGGCCGCGACCTGTGGGGCGGCCGCAGCGCCGGCCGCACCGGCGGCCGGCTCCGGCCCGACCACCCCGACCGCGACGCTGCTCTCCGCCCCGGTGAACCTGCCCGTACTGGTCTGCGGCAACGGTGTCGGCGTACTCGGTGACGCCACCGCTACCTGCGGCAACACGTCCGGGGCCAGCGGCACCGACCCCACCGATCCGACCGACCCCACCGTTGGCGTGCCGGTGACCGTTCCGGTGACGGTCTGCGGCACGGGCATCGGGGTCCTCGGCGACGCGAGCGCCAATTGTGGCGGACAACCGAATGACCCTTCGGTGCCGGTTCAGCCGACGACGCTGACGCAATCCCCGACCGCGATCGACGTGCTGCGGTCGACCATCAACGGCGGCAGTGGCCAGGCTCCGAGCGCCTTGCGGACCACATCACTCCCGTTCACGGGCGTGGACAGCCTGGGGCTGATCGCGCTGGCCATCGCGCTATTGGTTGGCGGCGTCATGTTGGCCTCATTCGGCGCGATGCGTCGGCGGCCGGCAGTAGCTGAGCGTCGGGGCTAGCCGACCCCGTTCGACGGCCGTCCTGGTGCTCGTCAGCCAGGGCGGCCGTCGAGCAATGCCGTCATCCCAGCGAGGCCCCGCTCAGAAGTGTCGGCCAGTCGGGCCACAGCCTGCCGTACCGCCGGCGTCTCGGCCTGGGCCCGGTCGATGCGAGCCGGGTTCAGTGCGCACAGATTGGCCCAGGCGGCGATGTCCGGCTCGGCGCCGTAGGCCCGGGTGGCCAGGATTCCACGGAGCTGCATGTCGACCCAGCTGGCCGGACCGTCGGAGAAGTGGTTGGGCGGGCAGAGCCGGTTGCGTTCTGCGTCGTCATCTCGGGTTGCCTCCACGAATCCGGCCAGCGCGGCGCACCAGCAGGGGAACCCGGCCCGAATCGTCTGCAACCGGATCTGGTCCGGCTGCCACAGGGGTACCAGTGGCGGAGTGCGCAGGCCCGACGCCGCGCAGTGCACGACCAGCACGTTGCCGCTCAGCGCGATCGTGCCGTCGTCGAGCACGATCTCCTCCCGGCTCACCGAGCGAACGTGCCCGAGCCGGACCACGTCTTCGACCGTGCGCAGCAGCTCGAGCTCCCAGCCACCGAGCGTCGGTGCCCGGGCCATCGTGGGCTGGACCCTGGGATCGATACGCAGCATCACCCCGGCGCTCTCCAGCCGTAGGAACAGGTCATCGACCGAGTCCGCCTCGGCCGCGGCGGCCAGGGTGTCTGCGGCCAGGGTGAGCGCGACGACCGGATCGGGTTGCACCACGGCCCGGTTGAGCATCCAGGGTTCGCGGGGCCTGACCCAGGTCAATCGCTCGGCGGGCACGCCCGACCCGAGCAACCACACGATCGCATCGGTGGCTGTCTTTCCGGAGCCGACGATGACGAACCGGTCCGGGGCATCGACCAGGCCGGCCAGCTGGTTCACGGGCACGACCCGGGCGCCGTCAACCACGTCGAAAGGTGGCGGGGACGTAGCCGGAATCGTCGGGGACAGGTACGTCGCATCGACAACCCGGCGCCGGACGCGCACCTGCACCGACTCGTTCGACACCCGGTTGGTCACGACGTGTTCCGGTCCTTGAGCGTGGTACGTGCTGCCGCCCAGGAACGTGACCCGGCCCGAGCCGACGAAGCGGTCGTACAGGATGCCGTCGTAGTAGTGCTGGATCTCCGAGCGCCGGGCCCGCTCCTGCAAGCCCGCTTCCGGACCGGTGAGCTGAACGGCCGCGGTGCCCAGCCTCGTCGAGGCGACGCCGTAGAACTGGGAGGCCTGATGGAGCTGGACGAACGGATAGGCGTCCTGCCAATGACCGCCGGCACTGTGGCGGCGGTCGACGAGCGTGACGTGCACATCGGCGTGCTCGATCAAGGCGTCTGTGAAGGCCATGCCCATGGCCCCGGCGCCGACCACGAGATAGTCGGTGGTCAGCGTGCGCATGGCTACCGGATGGTGCCGTCGAGGATGTATTGCATGCGGCGAGCGACGTTGCCGGCCTGGTCGGCGAAGCGCTCGTAGAAGCGCCCGAGCAGGGTCACGTCGACGGCAGACTCGATGCCGTGCGGCCAGCTCGGGCTGAGCAGGATTTGGAACAGCGTGCGGTGCAGGGCATTCATGGTCTCGTCACTGGCGGCAACCGCGGCGGCGCGGGCCTCATCTCGATCGGTCAGCGCGGCCTGCAGCGCGCTCGCGGTGCTGGTGGCCTCGTGGCCGATCTGCTCGAACGCCCCGCGGACCTCAACCGGGAGGGCCGAATCGGGCGCGCGCAGCCGGGTCGTTTGGGCAACGTGCGCAGCCAGGTCGCCCATTCGGGCCAGCCCGGCCGACATCGGGATCGAACTGGTGACCAAGCGCAGGTCACCGGCCACCGGCTGCTGCAGCGCTATGAGGTCGAGCACCTGCTTCTCGATGCCGGCCTGCTTTGCCGCTATGTCGCCATTTTCGCTGATCACCAAGTCGGCCAGCTGCCGGTTGGCATCGAAGAGGGCCAGCGTCGCGCGCTCGATCGCGGTCTTGTTGTGCGCGGCCATGTCGGCCATCTCGACCCAGAGCTGATTCAACGATTCATGGAAGGAGATGCGCGCGGCCATGGGGAGATTCCACACCACCGGACGGGTTAGCGCGAATGCACGAAGGAGACCGCGCGTCGCCAGGAGTCGCGCTCGGCCTCGGGCCGGTAGGCCGAGCGGAAGTGCTGACCGGCGAACACGTGCCCGGCGCCGGGATAGACCGGAGTGGTGGCATCGACGTTCCACCGCCGCAGTTCGGCTCGGAGATCGTCCTGAACCGCGTTCGAGACGGCGGCATCCTCGTCACCGTAGAACAGCATCATGGGCGCGCGATGATTCCAGACCAGGTCGCGGGGATGGGCTGGTCTGAGGTCGTTCAACGACTCGAACACGGGTTGGCTCGGGTAGAACAACACCGTGCCGGCGAGGGTGCGGTCCAGGCAACCGGCCAACATCGCGATGGTCGCACCGGTGCAGTAGCCCCAGGCGAAGACGTGCTCGGCGGCAACTGTCGGCTGCGCCCGCAGGTAGTCGACGGCCGCCAGGGTGTCGTACGTGGCGCGGCGGAAATCGAGGGAGTTGATGTGCTCGATGATGGCGGGCACATCGCTGTTGTCCTCGGGATCGACCGGACCGGCGCCGCGGTAGTAGTCGAAGACGAGCGCCACGAAACCCTCAGCGGCCAGGCGGTCGCCCACCGTCAGGATGAAGGCGTTGATGCCGGTGGCTTCGGCGCCGAGGACGATGCCCGGCCACGGACCGGTCCCGGCGGGCTGAAACAGCGTCGCGGGCAGCACCTCCCCGGCAACCGGCAGGCTCACCTCGATGCGGGTCACCGGGGCGCCGGACCGAACAGCGTCGTCTCCCGCTCGGCCAGCCGCCAGTCGCCCTCGTCCAGCGCCCAGACGTCGTCGTAGGTGCCGTAGCCCATCAGCGCGAAACGGCCCGAGACCTCTGTGCCCAGAAACGAGGCGTAGGACCGGCAGCGCATGCGGGTATCGGTCAATGGCTCGATCACCTGGCTACCGATCTGATGGATCATCGCGCCGGGGTACCACGAGTCGGCCGTGCGTTCCCAGCCCGCGACGATCGCGGCGATGATCGCGTCCCGGCCCCGCCGCTCGTCGATCTGGACCGGGCCGCCAGGACCGCCCCGAAAGATCACTTGCCCGCTGTCGGCGGTGTAGAGCGGGCGCAGCGCTTCGGCATCCCGCGCGTCGACCGCCCACTTCTGCCGGCCGAGCTGGGCCAGCACCTGCTCGGCCGGCGACAGCTCGATGCTCATGTGGCATCCACCCCGCCGTCGACGTGGATCGTGCTGCCGGTGATGAAGGCGCCCATGTCGCTCGCCGCGAACAACACGGCCCGGGCGATGTCGTCGGCCTGCGCCAGACGGCCGAGCGCCATCCGGGCGATGGTGTCATCGAGCAGCTGCTTGGCCTGCACGGCGTCGGCCCCGCTGAAGCTCGTCGTCCCGACCCGGAAGCCCGGGGTGTCGGTGGCCGCGGGCGCGATTGCCACCGCCCGGATACCGGCCGGACCCAGCTCCAGGGCCAGGCTCTTCACGATCCCGAGCGTGCCGTGCTTGGCGGCCACGTACTGATAGCGCCGGGCCCGGCCATGATGGGCACTACCCGAGGTGATGAGAATGATGACGCCCCGGCGGTCGGCCGCGAGCATCTGCCGGGCCGCCTCCCGAGCGGTGAAGAACGAGCCGTCGAGGTTGACCGAGATACCCCGCCGCCACATCTCGTCGGAGTAGTCCGCGATGGCTCCGCTGGAACTGAGCCAGGCCGTGTTCACCCAGATGTCGATGCCGCCGAACCGCTGCGCCACCTCGTCCCCGAGCGCGCGCACGGACGCCGGATCGGTGACGTCCACGGCCAAGGCCACGGCCACCGCAGCCGGCGAGCGCTGGGCGATCAACTCGACCGTCTCCTGTGCCTTGGCCAGATCGACGTCGGCGACCACGGTCGCGGCCCCCGCCTCGGCCAGCCGCACCGCGCTGGCCTGGCCCATGCCGCTCCCGCCGCCGGTGACGACGGCTACGCGACCGGTCAGGGACCACAGTTCGGCCAGCGGGTGGCCGGTGAAGTCGGGGATCATGCGGTGTCCTCCTGGAAGTGGATCAGTTGCGTCCGGGCTCGATCGAGACGCCGATGGCCGCCGCGCCTGGTACCTCGCCGGCGAGGGTATGGATAGCCGTCTCGACCTGCTCGAGGCCGAAGACGTGCGTATTGGCCCGGGCGATCAGCCGCCCGTTGCGCTCGAGCAGTCGGCAGGCCCGTTCGAAGTTCGGGTAGTCCGCCGCCATCGCCCCGATCATGGTGATGGCCTTGTAGACGATCTCATCGGCGACCAGATCGGGGATCGGCTGACCGCGCTTGAGACCGATGAGCACGATCCGGCCGCCCTTGCGCACCGCCTTGATCGCGTCGGTGACCGGCCGGGTCGCGACCGCCGAGGCATCGACGACCACGTCGGCCATGTCGCCGCCGGTCTCGTGGCGAACCACGTCGACCACATCCTGTCGGTCGACGTTGACCACGACGTCGACACCCCATTGCTTGGCGATCTCGAACTTGTGGGCGTCGCTGCCGAGTCCGGTCATGATGACCTTGGCGGCGCCGGCACGCACCATCGCCAGGGCGGTGGCCAACCCGCGCTGACCCGGCCCGAGCACCAACCCGACCTCTCCGGGCCGAAACCCCGGCAGGTCGACGCCCCACCGCAGACCCGACGCGATCGAGTTGACCAACGCCAGCGCATCGAGGGGAACGTCGCGGGAGACCTTGTGCAGCAGCGCCCCGCGCGGGACGTAGACGTGCTCTGCGAACCCGCCCCACAGGTACGGCTCGCGCTCGGCGGAGATCAAGCCATAGCGCAGCAGGTTCTCGCCACCGTCGCAGAGTGAATAGTTCCCCGTCGCGCAGTGCCGGCAGGCCCAACACGGGACGATGGCCTCGACGACCACGCGGTCACCGGGGGCAACGCGCCACCGGCGCGCGGCCCGCTCGCCGATCGACTCGATCACTCCGACGAAGACATGCCCCAGGATCACTGGATAGACCGTGGTCGACGGACGCAACTGGCCGAGGTACTGCGTGACGTCGCTACCGCCCAGGCCACAGACCTCCACCCGGACGATCGCGTCGTCCTCGGTCAGTTCGGGACGAGGAAACGTCTCGACGTGCAGGGTCTGCGCCGCGGTCAGTACCGAAGCGCGTACACCCCTAGCGTCGCTCACCGGGCCGGCCGCGGACGGTCGGGCTGGATGCCGAATCGCTCCGTATAGCCGGCGAAACGGCGCCCGATGAGTTCAGCGTCCAGCCCGAACTGTTGGGCCGTATAGCTGTGCTGGCCGTGCTTGCCCTGCGGGTTGTCCTCCTGAAAGTCACGCACCCGCCGGATCGTTTCGTCATCGACGGGAAGTCCGAGGTGCGCGTAGATGCGGGTGACCTCGGCGACCGGATCGGTGATCAGGTCGTTGTAATGGACGTCCAGGAAACGGTCCTCACCCACCCGGTCGCGCACGGCCAGCCCGCGGCGCAGCCCCATCTCCTCCAGCGCGGCCCACTCGGCGCCGAACCGCTCCGGGTCGAACACCGGGCTGTTGATGCTGCGCAGGGTGCCGACGAAACTGGTGCACGAGGGGATGACCTTGGCCGGGTCACGGTGGGTCCAGATGATCCGCGCGTCGGGGTAGACGTCGAGCAGCCCGTCCAACCCGAACACGTGCTTAGGCCACTTCAGCACCCACTCGCCGGGATGGTGGGCCTGCAGGTGCTGCAGCATCCGGTAGTGATGCTGGTAGACCAGCCGCGGGTCGGCGTTGAGGAACCACTCGTAGTAGGACGGGATTCGCTGGTAGGCCAGGAAGGTCTGATTGATGAACCCCCAGTCGATCAACCCCAGGCACTGCTCGGGCCGCTGCGCACCGTAGGGGTGAATGGCCTGCAACTGCGAGGCGTGCGCGCGGGCGTCGATCGCGGCCTGCGCCTGGGCGATGCGCGGGTCGGTGCCGAACGTCTCCGTCCGCGGCGGCGGTGAGGGCCGGCGCATCTCCCACTCCAGCGGCGAACGGGCTCCGGGCCGGGTCGCCAGCAGCGCCTGCAGGTGGGTCGACCCCGTCCGGGGCAGTCCGACGATCACGATCGGAGCGATGATCTGCTGCCGGGCGATGTCCGGATCGCGCTTGCGGTCATCGACGAGGCCCAGCCGCTTGATCAGGGCCGGGACGACCAGCTTGGTCGCGACGGCCTCGAGCTGATCGGCGGCGACGCCGGACTCGTGCTCGAGGGCCCAGAGGAGAGAGTCGATGCCCGCGCGAAAGGGAAGGTCGCCGTAGTCGGACAAGCCACTCTCGCGGGCCGCCTGCTCGAGGAAGTAGTCGGTGTCGAGTCGGCCGGTCACCGTGGCCACGTCAGTCCCCGGCCTTCAGCGCGGCGGCGGCGGCCAGTCGACCGGGGAAGCGCTGCTCGATGATCCGCGTGAAGCCGTCCGCCCACTTGACCGTGCAGGGACCGGTGAGCGAGATCCGCTTGGTCGGATCGAGGTTGCGGGGGTAGGCGATGATCTGCTCCCAGTTGGTGAAGGAGTAGCTGGTGCCAAGGAGGTCCGCGACCCACGGGACGAGTTGCTCCACCGACACCGCGTCGTCGCCGCCCCAGTTGGTGATCGTGCCGCCCACCGAGGCCGCGTCGAAGAACGCGCCGACGTGCTCGGCCATGTCGTCCTCGTGGATCGGGCAGCCCACGAACTCCCAGTCGGGGCTGATCGGCACCGGCTCGCCCTCGACGACCCGCGTGATGATCTTGGTGGGCATCCCGCCGGCGCCCGCGGTGCCGTAGGACCAGTTCATCCGGGCGATGGTCAGGGGCACGTCGTGGATACGCGACAACGAGCGGGCGACCGCCTCGCCGGCGAACTTGCTGGTGCCGTAGGCGAAGCGGGTGTTGATGCGCGTACTGCCGCCGCAACGGTCGGGCTCCTTGTACGAATGCCACGGGTCGGGGTGGTCCCAGTACACGCCGCTGGTCGAGACGTAGATCCAGGACTTGGCGCTCTTGAGGTGGTTGAACAGCAGGCCCGTGCCCTCGGCGTTCTGCTTCAGCCCGGTCTCGATGTCGACCGGGTAGACGTCGGCGGCGGCATGGAAGACGTAGTCGAAGTTGTCGGGCACCCCGTCGAAGTTGCCGGTCGTGTAGTCGCAGACGATCGGCGTGATGCCCAGTGCCTGCACCGCCTCCATGGACCCGGGCTTGGAATAGCGGGCCAGACCGTAGATCTCGTTGTGCGGCGCCAGGATGCTGGCGATCGATCCGGCGAGTTGACCGGTCAGGCCGGTCATGAGCAGGCGAGCGTTCTTCAGCATCGTGGACACCTCACGGGCGATGGGGACGGACAACGTCGGGTGGCGGCTCGGCCGCGGCCAGGGCGGCCAGGGCCGGCCCGGCCCAGCTGGGCTGGGCAATCAGCAGATCGGGCAGGTAGGGATCGGGATTGTTGTAGAGCAACGGCGAACCGTCCAGCCGGGAGGCGTGCACGCCGTGGGCCAACGCCACGGCTACCGGGGCGGCGCTGTCCCACTCGTACTGGCCGCCACTGTGGGCATAGATCTCGGCCTGGCCGCGGACCACGGCCAGCGCCTTGAAGCCGGCTGAACCGAGGGGCACCAGCTCCGCCGACAGCGCGCGCTCGACGACCCCGGCCGACCAGCCCGGCCGGGTGCGGCTGACCGCCAGCCGAGGCGGAGCGCCCCGTGCCGGCATCGGGACCGTGGTCGACGCCGTGGACCAGATCTCACCCAACGCCGGCAGGGCCACCGCGCCGACGACCGGGAAGCCATCGATGACCAGCGCCACGTGCACGGCCCAGTCGACGCGTCCCGGCTCGCCGAACTCGCGAGTGCCATCGAGCGGGTCGACGATCCACACGCGCCGCGCCGACAGCCGCCGGGTCGAGTCCGCGCCCTCCTCGGACAGCACCCCGTCGCGCGGGCGTTGGGCGGCGAGTTCGGCGACCAGCACTTCGTGCGAGCGACGATCACCTTCCTTGCGCAGCACCTCCGGGTCCTCGATGCCCGAGTCTCGCAACGCCCGCAGGACCTGCGCGGACCGCTCGGCCAGCTCGATCGCCAGCGCATGGTCGGCCGTCTCGGCCAGCTCTCGGGCCTGCTCGAGCGAGCTCATCGCGGGATCATCCCCCGACTGCGCAGTTGTTCGACGATGGCCTCGACGGAGTCGACCACGCTGGTCTCGCCGGTGATCAGGTGCACCTCCGGAGCTTGCGGCACCTCATAGACCGAGTCAACGCCGGTGAAGTGCGGTAACTGGCCGGCGCGGGCCTTTCGGTAAAGACCTTTGGTGTCGCGAGCTTCCGCGACCACGAGCGGGGTGTCGACGAAGACCTCGACGAACTCCTCCGCGCTGACCAACTCGCGGGCCGCGCGCCGCTCGGCCCGAAACGGCGAGATGAACGAGACGAGCACGATCAACCCGGCATCGACCATCAGCTTGGCGACCTCCGACACCCGGCGGATGTTCTCGACCCGGTCCGCGTCGGTGAAGCCGAGATCGCGGCTCAGGCCGTGCCGCACGTTGTCGCCGTCGAGCAACGCGGTGTGGCAGCCCAGGGATCGCAACCGCTGCTCCAGGGCGTTGGCCGTCGTCGACTTGCCCGACCCGGACAGCCCGGTGAACCAGATGATGCCCGGCCGGTGGCCCTTGATCGCACTGTGCGATTCCTTCGTGACCTCGATGGCCTGCCAGTGGACGTTCTCCGACCGCCGCAGGGCGAAGTTGATCATTCCGGCTCCGACCGTCGCGTTGGTCAGCCGGTCGATGATCACGAAGCCGCCGGTCTCGCGGTTGACCGAGTACGGGTCGAAGGGCAGCAGCCGGCTCACCGAGATGTTCGCGACCGCGATCTCGTTCACCGACAGCGTCGTCACTGCCGTGTGCTCGAGCGTGTTGACGTTCACTCCGTACTTGAGATGAGTGATCGTTCCGGGCCCGACGGAGGTACCCAGCTTGATGAGGTAGGGCCGCCCCGGAAGCAGCGCCTCCTCGTGCAGCCAGACGAGATGGGCCTCGAACTGCTCCGCGCTACTGGCCGGATCGCCGGCCGAACAGATGAGGTCGCCGCGGCTGACGTCGATCTCGCGGTCGAGGGTGAGCGTGACCGACTGGCCCGACTCGGCCGACGGCAGGTCGCCGTCCCAGGTGACGATGCGCTCGACGCGGGCGGTCGAGCCCGAGGGCAGCACGGTTACCTCGTCGCCCGGGTGCACTGTCCCGACGGAGATGAAGCCCGCGTAGCCGCGGAAGTCCAGGTCCGGGCGGGTAACCGTCTGCACCGCCATCCGGAACGGGGCGCCGGCGAACTCGCCCTCGAGGTCGAAGTCCTCGAGGCATTCGAGCAGGGACGGCCCGTCGTACCACGGGGTGTTCGAGCTGCGCTCCACGATGTTGTCGCCCACCAGGGCCGACACCGGGATCGCCTGTATATCGGTCAATCCCAGCGCGGTCGCGAACTCGCGGTGGTTGGCCACGATGCTCTCGAACACGGCCTGGTCGTAACCGACGAGGTCGAGCTTGTTGACCGCCAAGACGACGTGCTTGATGCCGAGCAGGCTGACCAGGTAGGTGTGCCGCCTGGTCTGGGTCAGCACGCCCAGGCGCGCGTCGACCAGAATCACCGCTACGTCGGCCGTGGACGCCCCGGTGACCATGTTGCGGGTGTACTGCTCGTGTCCGGGGGTGTCGGCGACGATGAACTTGCGGCGGTCGGTGGTGAAGAACCGATACGCCACATCGATGGTGATGCCCTGCTCACGCTCGGCCGACAGGCCGTCCACCAGCAACGCGAAGTCGAGGGCGCCCCCCTGGGTGCCGACCAGGCGCGAGTCGTACTCCAGGGTGCTGAGCTGATCGTCGGCGACGGCCTTGGATTCGTAGAGCAGCCGGCCGATCAAGGTGCTCTTGCCGTCGTCGACGCTGCCGCAGGTGATGAAGCGCAGCAGCGACTTGCGGTCGTCGGCAGCGAAGAAGCGCCCGACCTCGGAGCCCGAATCGGGTACGGCGTCAGCGACGTCCATCAGAAGTAGCCGTCCTGCTTCTTCTTCTCCATCGATGCGGTGGAGTCGTGATCGATCAGTCGACCTTCGCGCTCGGAACCGGTCGCGCGCAGCAGCTCGCCGATGACGTCGTCGATGGTGTCAGCCGAACTCTCCACCGCGCCGGTAAGCGGGTAGCAGCCCAGGGTGCGAAAGCGCACCTTGCGCAGTTGCGGCTGCTCACCGGGGTGGAGCGGCATGCGCTCGTCGTCGACCATGACGAGCACGCCGTCGCGCTCGACCACCGGACGCTCGGCGGCCAGGTAGAGCGGCACCACGGGGATCTGTTCCTGCCGGATGTAGTGCCAGACATCGAGCTCGGTCCAGTTCGACAGCGGGAAGGCGCGGATGCTCTCGCCCGGTCGCGTCCGCCCGTTGTAGATGTTCCAGAGTTCGGGGCGCTGGGCCTTCGGATCCCATCGGTGCTGGGCCGAGCGGATGGAGAAAACCCTTTCCTTGGCTCGGGATTTCTCCTCATCGCGGCGCGCGCCGCCGAAGGCCAGGTCGAAGTTGTACTTGTCGAGGGCCTGCTTGAGTCCCTCGGTCTTCCACAGATCCGTGTGCAGGGCCGACCCATGCGTGAACGGGTTGATACCGCGCTCGATGCACTCGGGATTCTGATGGACGATCAGGTCCAGGTCGTAACGCTGCGCCACGGTGTCGCGCATCTCGTACATCGCCCGGAACTTCCACGTGGTGTCGACGTGCAGCAGCGGAAACGGCAACCTGGCCGGGTAGAACGCCTTGAGCGCGAGGTGCAGCAGGACCGAACTGTCCTTGCCGATCGAGTACAGCAGGACCGGCCGCTCGCTCTCGGCGACCGCCTCCCGGAAGATGTGAATGCTCTCGGCCTCGAGCCGCTGCAAGTGGGTGAGCATCAGCGTCGCACCTGCGCGCGCAGCGCCGAGCGTTCGAGGCCGCCGTAGCCGATCTCGCCGTCCCAGACGTAACGGGCAAAGGCCGGGGAGATCACCGTCCCTGGACCGTCCCCGACGTGCGCGCCGTACCTTCGGCCCTCCGGCGTAGGCGTGCTGAACGTGCTCGCGATCGTCTCGACGTCGATGAGCGCTCGATGATGCTCGGCCTGCAGTTCGATGACCAGCCGCTCTCCACGGCCGACGGCTCTGTCCAAGTGCGGCCAGAGGATGACGTCGGCGTCGTGCAGCACTCCGTCGATGTAGAGGAAGCCGCGACCCCGCTCAGGGCGATCGGACGTGGCCCGGTAGCGCAGCAGGCCAAAGCCCCGCCCGCTGGGGAACCGGCCGTTGATGATCGCGTGCCCGGTGAAGCCGGTCTGGTCGCGACCGCGCCGGGAATGGCTGCGAAAGCCCGTTCCGGCAAAGGAGAAGGTCTGCCCGTCCACCCGGACCTGGCCCTGCGCGTCGTAGAACTGGTGGTACCGAAACGAGGGCAACTGCTCGCCCCAACTGCCTTCGGTGTTCCACGGTGGCGCCACCGACTCGACCGTTACGTCGACCTCGGCCTCGATGAGTGGGCCGCCGGCGGCCGGACCCTCGATGATCTCGGCACCGACCAGCCGATGCACGCTCGCTGCGTAGTGCCCGCGCCAGCGCCGAAACGGCTCCACGCATTCCAACTCGAGGCGGTCGCCGGCCGCGACCTGGCCCCGGGAGTTCGTCCCTCGGCCGTTTTGGGCGAGCACGCTGCCATCGGGTAGCAGCACGTAGATCAGCTCTCGCCGCGGGCTGGCCTCACCCCGCTCCTCGGCCAGGTACAGGTAGTGGCCGACCCCGGACGACGGGTCATAGCCATAGAGCCAGTAGGCCTCGAGCAGGTCGGGGTGCTCGAGGGCGCCGATCCGGGGCGCGTCCATGTCCGGGCTGAACTCGCTCGACTCGGTACTGGGCGGCACGGGGTCACGCTAGAACTCGATCGGCCGCTTGTAAATACATCCGTACTTTTTTCAGAACAGTTGTATCGGAACGGCCCTGATCGCACTATGGTTGGCCCGCTATGGCCGAAGCCTCGCTTGCGCTCGGATCCGCGGACCTCGCCCCGCCGGCGCGGATCCGCGAGGCTGCGCTGCGGCTCTACGCCGAGCATGGACAGCGCGCGACCACGATCCGCATGGTCGCCGTCGAGGCCGGCTTGTCGCCCGGGGCGGTCATGCACCACTTCAAGTCCAAGGCCGAACTGTCCGACGCCGTACAGCGGGCGGTCATCGCCAAGATCCGCCAGGTCGTCAGCGGGGTCGGGCTGTCTGATCCGCCGGCCCAGGCCGCCCTCGCCCGACGGCACGCCTTCGACCAGCTGATCGCGGAGAATCCGGCCATCGCCGGGTACATGCGCCGCGCAGCGCTCGAGGGCGGTCCGGCCGGGGTCGCCTTGTTCACCGAGGGATTCGAGCTGGTTCGCGAGGAGATGCAGACCCTGCTCGATGCCAAGATCACCCGCCCACTGCCCGATCCCGAAGTGGGGCTCGTGCTCTACCGGGCGATCAACCTGGCCCACATCATGTTCGGGCCGCTCATCGAGCAGATGCTGGGCCTGTCCCTGAGTGATCCCGCCGTCCTCGCGCGTTTCGCCGATGCGGCGGTTGACCTGCTGACCCATCCGCTCTACCTCGAGGCCCCCGAGCAGCGACGATAGGAGTTCACCCCATGGCCGACGTACTTCAGCTCACGGGCAAGAAGATTCTCGTCACCGGGTTCACCGGACGCCTCGGTGGGGCATTCGCGCGGGGACTGCTCGAACACAACGACGTCACCGGCGTCACGCTCGCCGCAACCGACGAGGAACTGGCCGTATGGCGCGGGCTGGGCCTCAAGCCCTACGTCATGGACCTGGCCGAGGACGACTACGGTCCGCTGCCGAGCGACTTCGACTACGTCGTGCACACCGCCGCCGCGGTCTACCCGCGCGACTACGCCGACGGCATCCGGGCCAACGTCGAGGCCCCAGCCCTGCTGATGAAGCACACGGCTTCGGCGGCGGCGTTCCTGCACGTGTCGACCAGCGGCGTGTACGTGCCCAACGACGATCCCTGGTACCGAGCCGTCGAGACCGACATCGTCGGTGGCAGCAAACTGATGGGTCACTACACCGGCACCAAGGCCCTGGGCGAAGGCGCGGTGCGAGCCATGGCCCGCACGCTGGGGCTGCCGGCCGTCATCTGCCGGATGGACGTTCAATACGGGACGTACGCCGACGGCGGGTTGCCGGTGAAGTTCCTCGCCAAGGTGATCAACCAGGAGCCGATCGGTCTGCCCCGTTCGCACGATTGGGTGAAGGCTCTGGTGCATCAGGAGGACCTGCTCTCCTTCGTCGCGCCCTCCCTCGGCGCCGCGACCGTTCCCGTGACCACGGTCAACTGGTCCGGCGACGAGCAGGTCAAGGGCGAGGAGTGGATCGGCTACCTCGGCTCCCTGGTGGGTGTCACGCCGATCTATGACTACGACGACGCGCTCGCCCTGCCCGGCGGGGCCCCCAGCGCGGAGTTGCGCACCAGCATCACCGGCCCCGCGCGGGTGAGCTGGCGCGAAGGCCTGCAGCGCACGGTCCAGTTCTGGGAACCCCGCATTCGGGATGCACACGGCGAGCGACCGAACGTCCTCCCGACGCGCTGACTCCCGGTTGACCTTCCTCGCCCGGTGTGGCAATCTACAACCAAATGGTTGTACAAGAGGAACTGACCGACGCCGAGGTTGACCGGATCTTTCGGGCCTTGGCCGATGCGACGCGGCGCGACATCGTGCGGCGGACGTTGGCCGGCGAGGCGACGGTCTCCGAACTGGCCGCGTCCTACGACATGTCCTTCGCCGCGGTGCAAAAGCACGTCGCGGTGCTCGAGGGAGCTGGTCTGGTGAGCAAGCAACCGCGCGGCCGCGAACGGATCGTCCGCGGCAATCCCGACATGATCCAGCGGGCCCAGACGCTGCTGGATTCCTTCGAACAGATCTGGCGCGCGCGCATCGACCGACTCGACGCCCTGCTTGCCGAACCGGAATAGCCGAAGAGATAGAGGAGTGCCCGATGCCCATCACGTCCGTCACCAAGGATCCCGAGTCGCTCACGATGACCGTGGTCGCCGAGTTCCCCGTCCCGCTGCGCCGGCTCTGGGACGCCTACCTCGATCCGCGGC
The DNA here is from genome assembly GCA_963828015.1 of uncultured Actinomycetes bacterium. GTDB lineage: Bacteria > Actinomycetota > Actinomycetes > Mycobacteriales > Jatrophihabitantaceae > CAVPUA01. The sequence goes on along the minus strand of CAWHCD010000004.1, from coordinate 513,347 downwards.
TGCTCGAGCGCTTCTGGGGACCGCCGACGTACCCGGCGACGTTCACCCGCCATGACGCCTGCGCCGGCGGGCGCAGCGAATACGCCATGACCGGTCCCGGGGGCGACGTCTCGCGCGGCTACTGGGAATGGGTCGCCGTCGATGAGCTCAAGAGCTTCGAGGTGCGCGACGGCTTCGCCAACCCCGATGGCTCGGCCAACGCGCAGATGCCCTCGATGCGGATGCGCTTCACCTTCGAGGCGACACCGGAGGGCTCGCGGATGTCCACGACGTCCTCCTTCAACTCCCTCGAGGAGCTGGAGCAGGTACTGGCCATGGGCGTCGAGGAGGGCATGCGCGCCGCGATGGGCCAGATGGACGCCGTGCTCGCCGATCTCGCCGCCTTCGCCGCCGGCGATGCGACGACGACCCAGATCCTCAGCGACACACAGGTGCGCATCAGCCGGGTCATCCGGGGCCGCCCGGAGGCGGTGTGGCGCGCTCACCACGAGCCGGCGCTGATGCGGCAGTGGCTCCTCGGACCCGACGGCTGGACGATGCCGGTGTGCGAGGTCGCCACCGAGGTCGGCCAGACCTACCGCTACGAATGGGAGCGGCTCGACGGGTCCGGACGGTTCGGGTTCACCGGCACGCTGCTGGAATCGCTGCCGCCACATCGCAGCGTGACCACCGAAGCCATGATCGGCGTCGACGGCCCGACGTGCACCAACGAACTCACCTTCACCGCGGTCGAGGGCGGCACCCTGCTGTCCCAGCTCATCACCTACCCCGATGCCGACTTCCGCGACACCGTGCTCGCCACCGGCATGACCGACGGCATGGAGACCTCCTACGTCCGGCTCGAAGCGCTGATCGGCTAGCTACCCTGCCGCCTAGCGGTGATCAACACGCAGTTGTGGTCGCCCCAGCGACCACAACCCTCTATTGATCACCGCGTGGCGGCCCGGAATGACGGTCGTCACAAACGCCACGCGGAGTCGGTTCCTGCCGTAGGTTTTTACCAGCACTTGATATAGGTCAGGCCCGGTTTCCATACGCCACGCCCAAGGTCGAACCCTCGACGACCGAAGGCGTTCACGTGTCACATCGAGGGGGCACCATGTCCAACGACATCCAGACGCGGTCATCCACCCGCAGGGCCAACGAAGGCGCGACGACGGTGGCCAATCCAGGGCGCACCCGCGTGAGCCATCGCCCCGAGATTCCCGCCCGCCCGCAGCAGCACGAGAACGCTGACCGCCCCGGCTCAGAAGCGGAATCGGGTCAAGCCACCGGGTTGAGCTGACGCGACGACGACCGCCGAGCGAGGCTCGACTCGATAGACCGACCACGGCGGCGGCCCTTGGGCGGGAGCGTTGAACGGAGCGGTTATCCCCATGCCGCTCGCGTCCGGTTCGGCCGGCCAGCCCTGCTCGGCCCACGCCTTGGCCAGGCGGGCCACGTCGACCGGATTCGTCACCAACTGCGCGTCGCCTTCGAAGACCAGATCAGCGTCGCGGATGGAAACGGCCACCGAACAGCGTGGATCGCGCGCGACGTTGGCCGCCTTGAGCGTGTGCGTTCCGGTCTGGAACCAGAACGTTGCGTCCATCCACAAGGCGCCCACCGGGGTGACGTGCGGCGAACCGTCGCTGTTCACGGTCGACAGCCAGGTCGTGCGGGCGTTCAACGCATCCGGCGGCGGCACCGACCCGGTGTTCAGCTTGTCGACGATGCCCGCCCAGTCCACCGGCGGCAGCCCGTCGGCCTCGCCCAGGTTGATGATGTCCATGTCACGGTCGTACCCAGACATCCTGAGGCAGCAAACCGCGCGACGGGAGCGGCTGGGTACGCGCTGGCCGTAGCCGACGCCCCGGCCTGTATGTCCGGGCCGCCAGGGCCAGCCCGGCGGCGATCACGAGGGCGGCCCCGGCCGCGAATACGACGGCCAGATAGACGACCAGGCCGTGGATGACGGTGTCGTAGAGGTAGATCGCGGTGGCGTGCGGCAGAACCGAGGCGGGAACGTCGCTGATCGATCGCATCCGGGCGATAAGCACCAGCCCGGCCACGAGCACCGTGCTGGTCGCGACGCCGAACCCGATCGCCAGCAGGGTGCGCAGCCTCCGCCGGGCGATGACCAGAGCCAGCGCAAAGCTCAGCAGGGCGATCCAGGGCAGCCAGGTCGCGGCCGGATCGAGCCAGCGCGCGAGGGTCTGTGCTTGGGCGAAGGACTGCAGCTGGGCGATCTGGAAGCTGGCGGTGACGCTCGGGAGAAGACCGCCGATGCTCAAGCCGTCCACCGTGAGGTTTTGCTTGATCTGATCCACGATCGGAGCGAGGTTGAGTATCACCGTGCCCCGGTCATTGACCTGTACCGCGCCGCTGGCCGCTGACTTGCCGGTGAGGGCTCCCACCAGTTGGTCGTGCGCATTGCGGATGAGCTGGTCCCACAGCGGCGGGAAGGCCGACCCGTGGACGTAACTGGCCACCGCACCGTTGACCAGACCCTGTGCGGCGGCGGTGCCACCGACGACACCGAGCACGGCCGAGCGGCTCAGTGCGGCATCGATCGGCTGATCGACCGCGGCGATCACCGCAGCTTGCACGCCCGGGTTTCGGCCCGCGGGGGCCATGGTGGTGACGAAGTTGTTTGAGTTCAGTACCTCGTTACGCGTCCATACGATCGCGGGCGCGACCGCGGTTAGCAGGCACCCCAGCAGCACCAGCACGAACACCGCGACCGGCCGCCCCGGGTTCGAGGTGGCGGCCGGCGCTGGTGGCGGCGGGTAGGTCCCGACGTGCGGATAGCCCGCCGGGGGCGAATATTGGTTGGCCACGCTGGGCAAACTAAATGCGAATCCTGAGCGTTAGCCAGGCAACAGCAACGGATGAGCCAGGAAGGAACTGATCAGTCCTCGAGCAGGGTCGGACGATGGTGATCCATCGTGGCGTACCAGCTCGGGCGTTTGAGTCGTTGCGGGAGCGGGCTCGGTAGCCAGCTCATGAGGTCGCACCGTTCACTGATGCGCCATCCGTCGGCCGTGTTCACCAGGCGGTCCTTGAACATTCCGCCAACCGTCATGAGGCTCTCCTCCTCACCGTCGACGGTGGTGCGGTAGCTGATGAAGTACGTGACCGCCTTGGCCGTCGGGCCGGTGATCTCGCAATGATGCGTCGTCATGTTCGCGTGCCGCCCGGCATAGCGCGCCGACCCCGCACTGAGCCAGGCGACGATCGTGTCCAGATCGCCCTTGGGCCCGCTGAGCTCGCGATAGTCGAACACGCAGTCCGGAGTGAACAAGGTCCGGAACAGGGCCCAGTCCTCGCTGTCGACCGCGATGCCGTAACGATCCATCAGCGTTCGGATCTCGACCCGGTCGCGCAGCTGCGCGTCGGTCATCGTCGCGGCTCTCGCCACATGGTGGTGACGCTCGGGCCGCCGCCCGGAAGGGCGAAGCCGCCGTAGGGCTTGAATCCGACGCCCTGGTAGCGATCGAGGTTGGCCGGGTTGGTGGATTCGAGATAGGCCGGGGCACCGAGCTGGTCCAGCTGCTCGAGATTCTGTTTCAGCAGTCCCATGCCGAGCCCGTGACCACGATGCTGATCGCTGGTCGCCAGCAGGCTCAGATAGTGCAGACCCACGTCGTGCGGATGGTTGGCCTCGAAGACGTCGAACAGCTCGAAGATCAGTTCTGCGCGCGCACCGCAGATGTCACGAATCGTCGTGAAGAGCTCGGCCTCTCGATTCGGGTCGACTTCGGGCCGGCCCGGTGGCACCCACACGGCTACGGACTCCCCACCCGCCGTCATCCAGACCGACCGATTCGTCACGCCCTGGCCGGCCAGGACGTCGAACCAGGCCAGAAGCACGCGGCGCCGGTGGCGCTCATCGTCGAAGGCCCAGCCCCAGACCGGGTCTCGATAGAACCCGTCGGCCAAGGCGCTGCAAACGGCCGGCAGATCCGCCGGTTCAGCCCGACGGACCCCACCGGGGAGTGCGGCGCCTCCGTCCACTCGCTCCTCCGGCCTCTTCCTCAGGGGAGCTCGATGCTATTTGGTCTTCACCGGTAGCACGATCGTGATCGGCAGATTTGGCCCGAACAGTACTGACGCCGGCGTGATCGCACTCGATGCGTAGACCGGATCAACCGAAGTGCCGGTCGCCGCCAGGCCGAAGACGGCGGTGATCGTATAGACGTCGGGCACGAGGGCGAGGACCCCGAGAACGGCATTCCCGTTGAGATCAGTGGTGCGCGCGGCGGTCACGGTCTGCCGGAAGAGCGTGCCCTTGAGCGTGAACAGCACCGACCGCTGACTCAACGGTTGCCCGGCCGCCGTCTTCAGGGTCGCCACCAAGCCACTGTCGATGTTGAAGACGGGAATCAGGGCGGTGCTCTGCGCCGGCGCCACCGCCCCGTTCGAGGCCAGTCGAAGGGCCGGCAGCTTCGGTGCTCCCCCGATCGCGAAGACCTTCTTGGTGCTGCTCAGCGTCAGGGTCGTGCCCGCCTTGGTCACGGTGAAGGACGAACTCACCGCGCTCGACGGCAGGAAACTCGCCGTGCCGGCGTAGCTCGCGGTGACCTGGTACGTCCCAGGCGTGCTGTTGACCGGAATGCTGGCCGTGGCCTTTCCGCTCGCGTCGGTGATCGCCGAGACCGGCCCTTGCCCGCTGATATCGAACGTGACCACGCTGCCGGCCGGAGCCGCCGTCAGCGTTGCCGCGAGCGAGAGCGTCGCGCCGTACCCGATGCTGCCCGGTACCCCGGTCAGGGTGAGGCCGGTCGCCGTCGCGGCCGGCGTTCCGATCGTCGTAACCGGCGCCGGGGCGTAGTACAGGCCCAGGTTGTTGTCGACGCCGACGAGGCCGACGCCGTTCACGGCCTGCAGCAGGAACCGCACGTCGCCCGGCGCTCTGGCCGCTCGGCAGCGGCAACGTCGCCGACCACAGGGTCGAATCGTTCGCGTCCTGCTTCAGGTCGAGCGACGCCCAGGAGCCGTGGAACGGCCCGGCCTCACCGGTGTAGGTCACCCAGACCTGCTGGATGCCGGCCGACGGGTCGCCGGTGACGTGCGCCGAGACCACTGACCGACGACTGGTCGGCGCTGACCGTGCTGCTCACCTGCGAGATCGACGGCGCCTGCGCCAGGGCCGGGGTGTTCTGCCCGTACGTGGTGATGTTGTTGCTGTAGAACAGGCTGACGCCGATGTTGGAGTAGGTCGCGCACCGTGTTGGTCGTAGCCGGCGCGGCGTCGGAGCGGTACTGCGCCGGGGTCACGATCACCTTCGTCTGCCCGGTGGAGCCAGCCGCACCGAGTGCATCGAAGTAGTTGACGCTGAACAGGTTCTGCGGGAAGAACGCCGGGCGAGTTGAACGTCGTGTGCAGGCCGTTCTGCTCGGTGGTCGGCGCACCCGGTCAGCGGCGTCACCCCCGAGGTGTCGGTGTAGGTGCCGCTGCGGAAGCCGACGCCGCGCAGCGACTGGTTGCCGGTGCGTGGTCGCGGGCACGATCTGCTCGGGCAGGGCGGGCAGCGCGGGCTGGGTGATCGTGCCGTCCGTGCCCGTGAGCCACGAGTAGCGACGCGCCGGTCGGTGTGCCGTTCAGGCCGAGCACCGGACTGGTGCTGCGGCGTCGTCGGGGTGGCCACGGTGACGTCGCGCGCTGCGCAGGCCCAGCGTGGCCCCCGGGGTGCCGGCGGTGACGGCTCGCGGTGGTGACCGGCGGGGCGACGGCCGGTGCGCCCGGTACGCGCGCCGGCCATGTTCATGCCGGTCATCGGCAGGCCGTACATCGTCGATTCGATGATGGCCTTCTGGTCGATGCCACCGACGCTGGTCAGCGACTCGAGGTAGTCCTGCTTGGCCTTGACCAGGGCCTGACCGATCGCGACGGACGTGCCGGGCGCGCCGGCCCGCAGCTCATCGGCCAGCATCGTGTAGAGCTTGGCGCTGTAGGCCAGGAAGTTGGTGTCGGCGTACTGGTAACCGGTGCCGGCGATGAGGATCGCCTTCTGCTGCGCCATTTCCTGGGCCCAGTCCAGGCCCAGGGTCAGGCCCGGGACCCCGTCAGCGTCGACGATGTTGTAACCGGAATGGCAGCCGGCGCTGAACACCAGCGTGTTGGTGAATGCGCCCGGGTGCGGCGGCGACGTCGGTGGTGACCAGCGAGGTCGAGTAGTCGGCGGCCAAGGTGCTGTTGGCGCTGAAGTGCCCGGCCAGGAAGACGATGTCGTGATGGGATCCGAACAGCGAGTTCGACAGGTCGGTCGCCGTCCACGAGGTCGTTGCGGCTCGGACCCGCGGCTCCGGTGACCGTCGTCGTCGGCACGCCCTGGTTGGTGATCAGCTGGTCGTTGCTGGGCGCCCGCACCCAGCCCGGCCTGCAGGTCGGTCTCGACGCTGTCGGCCGCGCTGGTCAGGAAGTCGTAGCCGGTGACCAGCGAGGACTTCGGCGTCGGCAGGGTGCCGGTTGGTCAGGCCGAGGAACTGCTGCGACCTGCCCGTCGATCTCGGCCGGCGTCTCGACCAGGCGGCCGACCGCGAGATCGGGAACCGGCAGCACGCTGCCCTTGATGCGTCAGGTCGCTGACGGCGCCGTACGCGTCCTGGCCGAGCACGTCGTTGCTGCCGCAGGCTGGCCTGCGAGGCGCTGGTGTCGCAGCACCGGCGGCACGTAGCCCGCTCTCCGGCCCGAGGCCCGCGGTGTCGGGGTAGCGGAAGAACGGGATCACCGAGTCGCCGCCGATGATGGCGACGTACTGCAGGGTGCCGCTGGTGTCGCGATAGCTGTTGACGATGTCGCGAATCGCCTGGGCGACCAGGTTCTTCGCGTAGGCGCAGCTCGGGTTGGCGTCGGCCTGCTGGTTGAGGTGCCACGACCCTCGGGCTCTGTGCTGACGTCGACCACCGACGCCGCCGGTCGCCGCCGCCAGCCGGGCCAGGTCGGCGCTGAGGTCGCCGCGGTCAGGCCTTGAGCCGCGTGCTGTCGGTCAGGATCACCGTCTTGATCGTGCCCGGGCGTGCCGGTCAGCGTCGGCGTGCTGGCGAAGCTGTTCAGCGTGATGCCGCTGCACGGTCCGCCGGTGACGGCCAGGTCGAGGCGGAACGGCGTCGGCGAGAAGGCGCCGTTGCGGCCCTGGACCCGGACGTAGAAGTAGCCGGTGTTGTTCCAGGTCGCGGCGCTGATCGTCTCGGGTGCGGTGCCGTCCTGGGCCGAGACGCCGATCAGGCTGCGGGCCTGGGCGTCCGAGAACGCCTGCAGGAAGGCGGTCGACGGGCTGTAGATCGACGGCGAGTAGATCGACGGGCTGTAGATCGACGGTGAGTAGATCGACGGGCTGTAGATCGACGGCGATAGATCGACGGGCTGTAGATCGACGGGCTGTAGATCGACGGGCTGATAGATCGACGGGATGTAGATCGACGGGCTGTAGATCGACGGACTGAGTAGATCGACGGGCTGTAGATCGACGGCGAATAGATCGACGGACTGTAGGCGTTGCCGGACTGCTCGGCGCCGAGCGTGTTGAGGTCGGTCGTCGTGGTGAGCGTGGTGAAGGCGGCACCGATATCGCTGTACAGCGTCAGGTCGTAGTTCTGCGCCAAGCTGGCTCAGGTCGAGCTTGATCTGGCTGCTCGGCACGACCGGGAACTTGTACCAGCGCGCCTCGCCGGACTGCACTCAGCACGCCGTCGTCCCGGCCGTGGTCAGCAGCGCGGCCGTCGTCCACGAGGTGTTCTGGCCGCGACAACCGCGGCGTCGATGTAGGCCGTGGTCGGCACCGTCAGTGTGCCGTTGAACTGTGGTTCGGAGTCGCAGTTGCTGCCGCCGAAGGTGAACCCGTAGGTGTCCCCGGCCTGTACAGCGAACGTCGTGGTGCCGGTGTAGGTGAAGCCACCCGAAGGCGCTGCCCCGCAGCAGTCGACCGGGCCGACCTGAACCAGGGCGCGTACTGGTGGTCGACCGCCGTTGTGCACGACGATCGCGTTCAGGTGCACGAACACCTCGAACCAGGCGTGGGAGCCGGTGTAGTCGTAGGGCAGGGTGATCGTGCCGGCCGCGGTCGCGGTGGTCGTGAACGTCCAGGTCCGGTCGGCGTTGTTAACCGTGCTCGGATTGAGCGAGTAGGTGAACTGCGGGGCCGTCGCCGTCCCGTCCGATATGACTGTCCCGTCAGGCGCCCGAGCCGGTCCAGGCCGTGGCGCTCGGGGCCGGATCCGCTCCGGCCGGCACGTCGGTCGCGGCCGTCAAACCGATGATCAACGACAGAGCCGCCACGACAGCGACCAGACGACTTCGGCGCACGATGCTCTCCTGGGTGTAGAGCGGCAGGGGGAGCGTGTTCATCTGCGCGGCCCCCACCACGATCCGCGTGATCATTACATGCGAGTCGGTCGCCGTGGAGCGTCGGCGAAGAAGAAGTCTTGCTTATGGCGCCATTTCGCCACTCGTATCCGTACAGACTTCGCGAACCAGAGCCGCTACTTCGTCCAGTGTCGCTCCGGCGCCTTCCGTGATCAGTTCCTCGGCCCGCGAACCGACCTGCTCACGGGCCGGTAGCAACGCCTGCTCGAGCAACTGGGCCGGCGCCGGCGGTCGCGGTGCGGCCAGTTCGTTGCGCAGCCCGTCGGCGACCCCGAGCAGCCGCAGCGCATTCTCGTATTGATGCGGTATCGACCGCCAGAAATGCGACATCTTCGACCAGTAGCGCGATCGACCAGCGGTCGTCGTGGTCGAGGTAGGCCTGCAGCGCGGCCAGAAAGGCCAGCCCCGAGGCGGGAAAGTCGCGCAACCCTCGCCGGGCGATCCCGTTGTTGTGTTGACCGACCGCCACGATCCAGAGGTCACCGACCTCGTTGGCCAACCGCATGGACTCGTCGATGTGTTCAGCGGCCCGGGCGAAGTCCTCCTGCAACAGCGCGATCATGCCGAGGTTGTTGTGTGACACCGCCATCGCCCACGGATCGCCGACGGCCACTCGCAGCGGCCAGGGCGCGCTCGTTCAGTTGCCGGGCGTCGTCGTATTCGCCGAGCTGTTCGGCCACGACGGCCAAGTTGCTCAGCAACGCGCCGATCTTGAGTTGATCGTCGAGTTCGGTGCGGATCTGCAGGCTCTGGCCCGGTAGAACTCTCGCGCCTCGTCGTAGTCACTCTGCTGGAGCCGCCAGCGTGCCCAGCAGGTGCAAGACGTTGCCCAGCCCCGCCTGGTCGTCGAGCTCGGTGAAGACGCCGTTGGCCTGCAGCAGCAGCTCCCGGGCCTCGTCGAACCGCCCCTGCTTGCGGGCCACCTCGGCCAGGTCGGCCTGCGCCGTCGCCCAGCCCCGACGATCGCCGAGCAGCCAGGTACAGCTCGGCCGCCTGCTGATGCATCTGCTCGGCCTCGGCCCATCGCCCGGCGATCTCGAGCACCTTGCCCAGGCGCAGCAGCAGCTCAGCCCGCTCGGCCTCGTCGACCAGTGGCAGGGCCCGGGTGAAGTACCTGATCGCGGCCGTCGTTGGCGTAGCGCGCCTGCGCCGCAATGCCGGCCCGTACGAGGTAATCGCGGATCTTGTCGGCGTCCGGTGCCGGTCGCCGCGTGGTAGGCGAGCAGGTCGAGCATCGAGTCGGCGTCTCGGTGGGCGAGTTGGTCTCGAACCAGTCCAGCACCCGGTCGTGCAGCGCCGAGCGCGATGCGAAGGGCAGCGTCTCGTAGGCGACCTGCTGCGTGGTGATGTTGCGGAAGGCGTAGCTGCGCTGCGTCGGGTCCTCAGCGACGATCAGCGCGGCCTGGCTGAGCCGGTCAGCTGCTCGCCGACCTCGGACTCGGTGCCCGAGTTCGGGATAGGAACCGGCCACGGCCGGCGGTCTCGAACCGGGCGCCGACCACGCTGGCCACCTTGATCGTGCGACGCGGTGCCTCGGGCAGGTCGTCGATGCGGGCCAGCTCGAGGCTGTGCAGGCTGGTGGGCAGCCCGAGCTCGCCATCCGCGCCAGACCCGGTCGTCCTCGCTCGAGCAGGTAATTGACCAGCTCCTCCAGGTGGAACGGGTTGCCGCCGCCGAGGGCGACGACGCGATCGAGCGTGGCCTCGGGCAGCTTCGGCGCGGCCAGCCGATCCAGCAGGTTCATCGACCAGCTGGCGGCTGGTCGGCTCGTCCAGCGCGGCGCAGGTCGACCCGGTGCACGCTGCGCCAACGCGCTCAGCGGCTGGCCCCTCGTCCGCCGGGCCCGGACGGCCGGCGAGCAGCAGGAACACCGGCAGCCGCGGTACCGCCCGCCCGAAGGCCTCGAGCAGGTCCCACGACAGCTCGTCCATGTGCTCGGCTCGAGTCGATGAGGAAGGCCAGCGGACCGCGCCGGGAGCTGGCCTCGATCAGCTCGACCATCAGCGACTCGAGCGACGTCTTGCGCAGTCGGGCATCGAAGGACGCGGTCAGCGCGGTGTCGGGCAGGGCGACCCCGAGCACCGTCCCGAGCAGTGGCAACCGTGGCAGCAAATGAGCCCCGGCCGCGCGCACCACCTCCTCCAGGCGGGCCCCCACCGCCGCGGCGGGCGTCATCGGGCTCGATCTCCCAGGCCTCCCGGCAGATGTCTGCGCCACACGCCGTAGCTGCTGCGCGCCCCGTAGGACTGGGCAGTCGTGCTGCGGACCCGGATTCCCTGCTCAGTCGAGCCAGTCCGTCATCTCGGCGAGCAGCCGGCTCTTGCCGACGCCGCCCGGACCGGTGATCACAGCGACGCGTCCGGTGCCCTCCAGCGACTCGACGGCCAGATCGCGCAGCCCGGCCAGTTCGGCTCGCGGCCGAGCAGCGCCGATCCGCTGTCGGGTCCGGTCTCGCGTTCCTCCCGCGGACCGTGCAGCGGGGACGCGACCACCTCGGCCGACTTGCCCGCCACGCGCAGGGTGCTCGGCTGCGCCCCATTCGAAGTCGCGGCCGGCGACGCGCCGGATCTCGGCCGAGACGTAGACGCTGCCCGGCCGGCGCCGCGCTCATGAGCCGGGCGGCCAGGTTGACCGCATCACCGAGGCAGCAGAACGTGCGCCGCTCGGCGTGGCCGTACGTGCCGCTGCGCAGGCGGCCGGCCGCGATGCCGATCTGCACCCCGGTGGCCGCGGTCGTCTCGCTCCAGCCGCCGCAGCTCGAGTGCGCTGGCGCAGGCGCGGGCGGCGTCGTCCTCGTGCGCCACCGGAGCGCCGAACACGGCGTAGAGGTAGGCGCCCTTGTCGCCGATGGTCAGCTGCATGACGTTGCCGCCGTGGGCGTCGACGATCCGCTGGGCCTGCGTGACGAAGTCGTCGAGCTTGGCGATCGCGTCCGGGTCGCCGTCGTAGTCGATGCCGCCGAAGCGCAGGAACAGCGGCACGCCCGGCCGCAGCTCGGCCAGGAACTCGCCCTGGCCGGCGCTCATCCGCTCGAAGACCCGGGCAGCAACCACTTGCGGACCTCGTGCTCGGGCAGCGTCGGCAGGGCCGGACGGGCGGGCGGCAGCTGACGGTGCCGCGAGGAAGCCGGTCGACCACCGCGACGCCGGCCTCGCGACGCTCGCCGAGCACGCACCCGGTCGGCCAAGCGACGGCGATCGCGCCGGCGTCGAGCACGACCTCGCCGCGCCGGGCCTCGTGCTCGGCCTCGGCCAGCCGGTCCATCAACGCGCCGGCCAGCACGTCGATCAGCTGGACGGTGTGCGTTCCGACCACGAACCGCCGGGCCGCGCCCGACCGCGACCGCGACCTTCAGGCCCGAGCCGCACCGTCCGTCCGCCCGGCGTGTGGCGTTCGCCCGACCTCGGCCATCAGCCGCTGCATGGCCAGTCGCGCAGGCCACGGCCTGGGCGCCGTCGTCGCCGTCGATCCAGGCGGTCACCGCGTCGCCGCTGAAGTAGATGACGTCCCCGCCGTGGCGATCGAGTTCGGCCAGCAACGGACCGATGATCGAATCGAGGGCGGCGGCCAGCTCCTCGGCTCCGCGCTGCGGCGCCGAGCTCGAGCGCCAGCGCCTCGGTCAGCGGCGTGAAGCCGGAGATGTCGGCGAACAACGCCGCGCCGCTGACCCGGTCGGGCAGGCTCGCGTCCGTCGGCCAGCGCGCGCCGACGATCACCCGGCAGATAGGCCTGCGGGTTGTCCGATCGCAGGCCGACGTTCGCGTGCACCGAGACCTGCTTCCGGAGATCGAGGGGCTTTACGGGGCATTGTTTCCTCGCGCTGGGCGAAACGTCCAGGCCGAGTGCCCAAGCGGCGGCGCATACCATGACGAGGTGCTCAGAACCGCGTGGTGGACGCTGCGGCAACCCCGCTACGCGGCGCTGTCCGCGTTCATGTCGATCATCGCGATCCTCTGCGTCGTGGCCGGGACCTGGCAGATTGCGCGCTATGAACAATCAGTGCGCGACAACAACGCGCTGACCGGCAACGCGCACGCCGCCCCGGTGCCGCTGAGCAGCGCGCTGGTCCCCCTCGTCGGAGCCGGGCCCGCGCCGGACCGCAACGCGATCCGGTATCGAACCGTGACCACCACCGGTACCTACCTCAGCGCGAGCGAGCAGTACGTCGGTGGCCAGTCGGTCAATGGCGAGGACGGCTATTACGTCCTGACGCCGTTGCGGACTGCGGCCGGTACCACGCTGCTCGTGGTGCGCGGGTTCATCGCCGATCCGAACCAGAATCGCCCGCCGACCTCGGTGAGGCCGGCCCCGACGGGTGCGGTTCAGATCAGCGGGCGCCTGCAGACTCCCGATTCGGCTGCCGATGAGGCCACCCGGCTCGGGCAGCGCGAGCTCGCCTCGATCAATCCCGGCGATCAGGCCACCCGGCTGGGCGCGCCGGTATACAACGCCTACCTGACGCTCACGGCCGGCCAACCGGGAACGTCCGGGCTCACCGCGCTGCCCGAGCCTGATCTGTCCAACCCGGCCGGCGGCGCCTACGAGGCCCAGCACTTCGCCTACATCCTGCAGTGGTACCTGTTCGCGCTGCTCGCCCTCGCCGCTCCGTTCGCGTTCGCCCGCCACGAGGTCCGGGAGGCGCAGCGGCAGTACCTGGGCATCGACCCCGGAGAGGTGGAGTTCGGCGGCGATGACCCGTTCGCGCCTAGCGACGCCGGCATCGGTCCGGGTTCGGGTTCGGCCGAAGTCGCCGTCCGGGCCGGCTCCGGGGTGGCCCGCACCGACGGCCCCTCGACCGCGCAGTGGCGCCAGGCCGCCCGGCTGGCCGATCGCTACGGCCGCTCCCTCGGCCAGGACAACGACGAGCGCGCCCGGCTGATGGGGGCGGCCGGTTCGGGGGCCACGGTGGAACGCGAGGCGAGAGTGCCGGCGCCCAACAGCGCGAGCACGCCGCACCGCAGCGGCGATGCCTACCACGGTTCGTACAACGACTACTTGTGGCAACTCGCCCTGGCCGACGGCACGGCCCCGACGGTCGAGGTGCCCGAGATCGACGGGAACAGGGGCGACGACAAGCACTGACCCTTGGTAATGTCTATGGCTACTATAGGAAATATGTGGACCCTGGTTTGCTGTTCGAGCCCGATTTAGCTCGCCCGGACGCGCCTCCACTCCCTATCATCAGGAAACCATCACAAGGAGCTAGCCATGAGTGCTGCCTGGTCATTCGAGACCCGCCAGATCCACGCCGGACAGACGCCCGATGAGGCGACCCACGCCCGCGCACTGCCGATCTATCAGACGACGTCCTACACGTTCAACAGCAGCGAGCACGCGTCGAACCTCTTCGCCCTGAAGGAGTTCGGCAACATCTACACCCGCATCATGAACCCGACCCAGGCCGCGGTCGAGGATCGGATCGCCTCGCTCGAGGGCGGTGTCGGGGCGCTGCTCACCTCGAGCGGACAGGCCGCCGAGACGCTCGCGCTGCTCAACATCGCCGAGGCCGGTGACCACATCGTCTCCAGCGCGCGCCTCTACGGCGGCACGTACAACCTGTTCCACTACACGTTCAAGAAGTTCGGCATCGACGTCACGTTCGTCAACGACCCCGACGACCTGGAGCAGTGGCGGGCCGCCGTGCAGCCCAACACCAAGGCCTTCTTCGCCGAGACGATCTCGAACCCGCAGATCGACGTGCTCGACATCGCCGCCGTCGCCGCCGTCGCCCACGAGGCCGGCGTGCCCCTGGTCGTCGACAACACGATCGCGACCCCGTACCTGATCCGTCCGTTCGAGCACGGCGCCGACATCGTCGTCCACTCGGCCACCAAGTACCTCGGCGGACACGGCAGCGCCATCGCCGGCGTCATCGTCGATTCGGGCAACTTCGACTTCGCCCAGGACCCGGCCAAGTTCCCCGGTTTCAACGAACCCGACGCGAGTTACAACGGCCTGGTCTACGCCCGCGATCTCGGGGTCGGCTCGTTCCTGGGCGCCAACCTCGCCTTCATCCTCAAGGCCCGGGTGCAGTTGCTGCGCGACATCGGCGCGGCGACCTCGCCGTTCAACGCCTTCCTGCTGGCGCAGGGCATCGAGACCCTGAGCCTGCGCATCGAGCGGCACGTTCAGAACGCGCAGGCCGTGGCGACGTGGCTCGAGGGCCGCGATGAGGTGCTGTCGGTCAACTACGCCGGCCTGGAGTCCAGCCCGTGGCACGAGCGGGCCAAGAAGTACGCCCCCCTCGGCGTGGGCGGCGTGCTGGCCTTCGAGATCCGCGGCGGGGTCGAGGCCGGGGTGCGCTTCGTGCAGGCGCTGGAGCTGCACAGCCACGTGGCCAACATCGGCGATGTGCGCAGCCTGGTGATCCACCCGGCGTCGACCACGCATTCGCAGCTCTCGCCGGAGGAGCGCCTGGCCACCGGCGTCACCCCCGGGCTCATCCGCCTCGCGGTCGGCCTGGAGAACATCAACGACATCCTCGCCGACCTCGAGGCGGGCTTCCGCGCGGCCAAGGAGACCGATAGCGCGTGACCCGGCACCGCCCCGTCGAGCTCGGCCGGGTCGAGCTCGAGCTCGGCGGTGCGCTGCCCTCGGTGACGGTGGCCTACGAGACGTGGGGCACGCCGCGCCACGGCGCCGATGGTGGCGATCACCAACGCGGTGCTGATCCTGCATGCGTTGACCGGTGACGCCCACGTCGTCGGGGAGCGCGGTGCCGATCAACCGACGCCGGGCTGGTGGAACGGCCTGATCGGTCCGGGACGAGCAATCGACCCCGCGGACTGGTACGTCGTCGCCTCCAACGTCCTGGGCGGCTGCCGCGGAACGACCGGCCCGTCCTCGACGGCGCCGGACGGGCGGGCCTGGGGCTCTCGCTTCCCGCGCATCACGATCCGCGATCAGGTCGCCGTCGAGGCTCGCCTGGCCGATGCCCTCGGCATTGCCCGCTACGCCGCGGTGATCGGCGGCTCGATGGGTGGCATGCGCGCGTTGGAGTGGGCGATCGGCCAACCGGACCGGGTGTCATCGGCGCTCGTGCTGGCCACCGGAGCCGCGGCCACCGGCGATCAGATCGGTACCCAGAGCGTGCAGATCACCGCGATCACCGACGATCCCCAGTGGCTGGGCGGCGACTACTACGAGACCGGCCCGCCCGTGGCCGGCCTCGGGTTGGCCCGGCGCATCGCTCATCTGACCTACCGCAGTGAGACCGAACTCGATGCGCGCTTCGGCCGCACCCCCCAGCCCGGCGAGGACCCGCTGTCGGCGGCGGGTGGGCGCTATGCGGTGCAGTCCTACCTGGACCATCACGCCGACAAGCTCGTGGCCCGCTTCGACGCCGGCAGCTACGTCAGCCTGACCGACGCCATGAACACCCATGACGTCGGACGGGGCCGGGGCGGGATCGCCGCCGCGCTCGAGTCGATCACCGCGCCGGTGGTCATCGCCGGCATCGACTCCGACCGGCTCTATCCCCTTCGGCTGCAGGCCGAGATGGCGGCGCTCACTCCGAGCTGCACCGGCCTGGACGTCATCAATTCGGCCTACGGGCACGATGGCTTTCTGATCGAAGTGGATGCCGTAGCCGCGCTGACGGCCAGGATGCTGCGCGAAACGTCGCATCCCATCGTGAATCGCCCATAACATCAGCACGTCGTCCTCATTGGGTGATGGCGCGGCCATGCAGCTGTGGCAGGCTGAGGCCGCAATCGACGGCCGACGGCCGTCCTCCGAGCCCTCGAAAGGGACCACGTGAACGACTACCCGCTTCTGAACTTGTTCTGGACGATGATGATCTTCTTCATCTGGGTCCTGTGGATCTTCCTGCTCATCCGGATCTTCACCGACCTGTTCCGCAGCAAGGACGTCGGCGGCGGTGCCAAGGCGCTGTGGATCATCCTGCTGATCCTCTTGCCGTTCCTCGGGGTGCTCATCTACCTCATCGTTCGTGGCGGCAGCATGCACGAGCGCGAGGTAGAGCAGGTCCAGGCCAGCCAGCAGGCCTTCGATGACTACGTCAAGCAGACCGCGGCCAGCAGCACCAACTCGGCCGACGAGATCGTCAAGCTGGTCGCGCTGCGCGACCAGGGTGTCCTGTCCGAGTCGGAGTTCCAGGCCCAGAAGGCCAAGCTGCTCGTCTGAGCGTCAGCCCTCGCTCGCGGCGCCGGGATCCCCGGCGCCGCGGCGACCGGCCAGGGTGGCGTTGAGCGCACAGGACGCGATGATCATCCGGGCCAGGATGTAAGCCGAGAGCAGCAGCGTGGCGGCGCCACCGAGGCTGCCGTACAAGCCCGATGCCGTGGTCAACCGCCGGGCCAGATACACCACGATCACCAGCTGCATCAGCTGCACCCCGATCCCGACCAGGGCCGCGCCGGCCCACAGTTGGCTGGCACCCACACCAGGCGCGCGGGGCAGATTGCGGGCCACCAGCCACCAAAGCACCATCCAGACGAGGGCCAACACCGCCGTGACGAGCAGGGTCGTCCCCGGTCGGGCGAAGTGATGCCGGATCCAGGTCGACGTCAGCGACATGCCCAGAGCGCCGAACAGGATCGCGCTCGTGAACAGGGCGGCACGCGGCTTGTTCTCGAGCTTGGGGATCGGTACCCGCCAGCCCAAGGCGGTCGCCGCCACCACCGCCTTGGCCAGAGCGACTGAGGTGAAGTACAGGAAGTACAGGCCGATCACCAGGGCCACCCAACGCGACCGGCTCGCATCGGCGTTGGCCTGTTCGATCGCAGTCGCGGTGAGGTCGCCCAGACCGACCGATTGGACGTCGCGCTTGAGCGCATCGATGGGGATGAACCCGGTCAGCCCGACCACGACGAGCGACGCCGGCAACAGCCAGAGGAACAACCGGTAGGCCAGAGCACCGGCCAGCAGCCCGCCGCCGACCACCTGATCGTGCTCACCGACGGACATGACCAGATCCAGCGAGCGATACCGGGGCCGGGAGTCGTCGACCTTCAGGCGGGCCTCGGCGTAATAGGCGCGGGCGGCGCGGATCCGGGCCGCGGTCGACAGATGGGCCGCGGGCACAGCCGCCTGGGGCGCGGGCACGACCGGCTCCGCAGGGGCGACGGGATCGGTGGGCTCGGGCCCGCTGTTCAGCGCACCATCGTCAACCGGCACCGGACGCACCCCCCATCGCCAACCTCAGGAGCGCTGGGAAGCCTTCTTGCTCCGCAGCGGTAGCAGGAACTCCGCGAGCCAGGAGAATACGGCGATCAGGAAGCCGCCGAGAAGGGCCGCCCCGAAACTGTCGACGGCCAGATCGCTCGACAGCCAGGCCGTGATGGCCAGCAGCGCAGCGTTGATCACGAACAGAAAAAGCCCGAGCGTGACCACGATGATCGGCAGGGTCAACAGCCGCAGGATCGACCCGATGATCAGGTTGACCAGCGAGAACAGGACCGCGACCCACAGGTAGGTGAGGAATCCGCCGTCCACGTGGATGCCGGGCACGATCCCGGCCACGATGGCAATGATCCCGGCCAGGACGACCAGGCGAATAGCGAGACGAGCCAGCATTACGTCATCCTCTCCCCGTTGCGTCGCGGTACCGGAAGCGCCACCGCGACGCTCTGGGGTTTCCGCCGGACGGCCCTAGGCCAGGACCTTGGCCTTCTCGGCCGCGAACTCGGCGTCGGTCAGCACGCCCGCGTCCTTGAGCGCCGCGAGCTCCTTCAGCTGGGCGATCTTGTCGTCGGTGGACGTGGCGGCCGGGGCGGCGGCGACCGGGGCCGCGTACTGAGCCGGCGGCGGCGCGTACTGCTGCTGCGCGGCGGCCTGCTGTGCGGCGGCCTGCTGCTCAGCGGCCTGAGCCTCCTGCTGGTTGTACATCTTCTCCTGCTGGCGGCGGTTGACCGACCCGGATACGGCCGTGGCGGTACCGGCGACGACCGCTGTACGCGCCGCCATTCCGACCAGACCTGGACGTCCCATACGTCGTGGCATAGCTACTCCTAGTTCTCTTCGAGTGCGGCGATCGCCTGCACTACGACCTCGCGGGGGATCCGCTCCAGTGCGATGAGCTCGCCCTGCGAGCCCCGCACCGCGTTGCCGAACCGCGCCGCCCAACTGTTCTCCCAGACGACTACGAGCGCCGACGAGCCCGGGTCGAGCGCATCGGAGAATCCGTCCAGATCCTCGGCACTGAGCAGGTCGAACTGCTCGCCGGTGATCCGCTCGACCTTCTCCGCGATCTCAGCGTCGTCGATTTCGATAACCAGCACGTCGCCCGCTTCGTCCTTGGTGATGAAGGCGAGGTCGATCACCCGAACCACGCCGCTGTCGATCAGCTCAGCCAGGGCCGGCGCCACATCGCCGTTGAACTGATTTCCCTCGAAGGCGATGACTGCTACGTCGACCGGCCCAAGCAAATCGGCATTCAGACTTCCTGGCATTCCTGACTCCCAACTTCTCGATCCGGTCCACCTGGCCGGGGACTAACTGTGACAGATTCCGATCTCGCGGGCTCGGGCGCATCGGCGCCCGTGACCTCGGCGCGGGTCAGCTCGGGGCCGGCAACGCCTCGGCGCTCGAGCGGGGGGCCGTGCGGTAGTGGAGCAACTCGATCACGCCGATCGCCACGATGGCCACGATCAGGACCGTGAGGACGAGGGCCAGCGACGGATTGCTCCACAACACGAGGATGAGCATCGCAATGACGGCTATGGCGCCGGACATGACGAAGTGGTTGGCCGCCAGGAACTTGCCGACCGGTCCGTTGCTCGCTTCACCGTTCTTGAGCTTGTCATAGCCCGACACCGCCGAAGCGCGCAGCCGCTTGGCCGGCCGAGCCGGGCCGAACAACCAGGCCCCGATCAGCACGACGAGCGCGATGACGAAGACGATCCGCATCCCCTCGTGCAGGAAGCGCAGCAGCGTGTCATAGACCTGGCCAGCGGTCGTCGCGTCGAGGTAGGCCTTCACGCCGTTGATGTAGAAATGCCGGGCGACGTTGAGGATCAGGGCGAGCAGCACCATCGCGCCGGCCACGCACCCCGCCGCGATCAGCAGGGTCCGGCGGCGCCGGTGGGCCAAGGCGATCGCGCCGGCGAAGAACAGCAACATGACCCAGGGCAGCCAGTTGGCGACCTTGTTGATGAAGCGCGTCCAGGCCTGCGCCTTCTCCAGTCCGTCGATCTGGGCGACCTTGATCGTCGCGCCCACGACCGGGACCTGGCTGGCCACGGAAAGACCGGCGTCGACCAGCTGCGACTTGGCGGCCACGACCACCGCCGAGAGGTCCAGCAGCACGCTGCCGCGGGTGATCGTCAGGGCGTCGCCGGCGGGTTTCTTCCCGGTCAGCAGCGCCACGAGCTCGGTATGTGCCACCCGGTTGATCGTCACCCACAACTTCTGGAAGGCCGGGCTCTGAACGAACTTGGTGACTACGTTGTTGACCAATGTCGTCGCCGCGGCGGCCAGCGGCCCGGCGAGCGCCGATGCGGCCGGCGGCAGTACCGACTGCGCGAGGGCCTTCACGTCGAGGTTGGCGTCGATCTGCTTGTCGACCTCGGTGATGACCGCTTGCTGAACGCCGGCATTCGCGGCCAGGGGCGTCAGGGTCGATACGTAGCGATCGGTGTTGAGGAGCAGATTGCGGCCCCAGATCACCGGTGGGGAGAGCAGCGCCAGCAGGGTCGCGAGCACCAGCAGCAGCACGACCGCGCTGTTGCGGAGCCAGCCCAGCGCGCGGTGGGGGTGGGGGGCAGCCGCCGGGACCGCATCGGCCGGGAGAACCTCAGACATCGCCATTCCTTCTCGGCTTCATTCGCCGTTGAGCGCCGCGACCTGCAGATGACGCAGATTGTGTCTCAGGATCGCGCACAACGCGCTCAACCGGATCACCCAACCTGGATGAGTCGTGCGGATTAGATCACTTGGCGACCACCCGCTCGGGGTGAGCCGGTCACGGCGATCAAGCGAGACGATCAAGGCATCGCTTGGACGGAGGATCGATGCGCTACCTCATCGCGGTAAAGGGCCAGGTCAGCGACACCACAGCGGATGGAATCGGCATGCGGGTGCTGTCGGACATGACGGCCAGCATTCTCGAGGCGCGCGTCGAAGAAGGCTCCAACCTGGGCGAGATCCTGAGCCGGCTGCAGTCGATCGGGATCGAAGTGATCGAGGTCGAGCGGGCCGAGGCCTGATAGCGGGCCCTAGGGTCGGGCTGTGTCCGACGCTCCCGCCATACCGCCGCCGCCCTCGTGGCGCAGTCAGCTGGCCAGGGATGCCCGAACGCTGCTCCTCATGATCCGGCGCAGCGATCTGGCCCTGGCCTACGCCGCCGTCGTGACGGTCATCGCCGTCGCCCTGGCCTTCGCCTCGGACGCGACTCACGACCGGGTCATCGCCGAAACCAGCACCAACCTGCACAATCTCCACGACCATCCGCTCTGGGTCTTGTTCGCCAGCGCCTTCGTCGTGTCCAGTCTGGGCGGGCTGTGGCAGCTCCTGCTGCTGCTCCCTCTCTACGCCACGGCCCAGCAGTGGGTCGGGCGGCTGGCGACGATCATCGTCGCGGCCATCGGGCACGTCGGCGCGACCCTGTTCGTCGCGACGCTGCTCAGCGCGGGCATATTCCACCGCTGGCTCAACCGCGGTGTGGCCCGGGCCAGCGATGTCGGGATCAGTTACGGGCTGGCCGCGCTCGCTGGTTTCCTCGTCCTACACGTGCCACAGCGATGGCGGACGATCTATCTGGTCGCGGCCCTGGTCTACTTCGGCGCGCCGCTGCTGTTTGCCCCGAGCTTCACCGCCATGGGACACGCGAGCGCGTTGCTGCTCGGCCTGTCCCTGGCGTGGCTGGCCCACCGCGTCGCGGCCGCGCAATCGCGCGCTCAGCCCACCGGCTGATCTCGACGAAGCACTCGCAGCAGTTCCTCGTACGGACCGATCAGATAGGCCTGATCGCCCCCCTCGAATCGGGTGTCGCGCCGCGGCGGGTATTCCAGCCGGCCGTTCTCGCGCGCCCGGCTGATCGCGATCACGCGCATCTTGGCCGACAAGTCGAGCATCGTGTTGCCCTGCAGGCCACCCGACGTGGCCACCGTCAGGCGCCCGATCAGTAACGGCTCGTTCTCGACGTAGAAGGTCGAGATGATGTCCAGCCCGAGCGCGGCCCCGACGAACCAAGGCGCCGCCAGGGCGGAGGTCGACCGGACGTTGCGAAAGCCGAAACCGTGCTCGATGGTGCGGGCCAGTTGCCGGTCGAAGACACGCATGACGACCGGCACGTTGTCGAAACGGCTGCCGAGCACCTCGTCCACAGCCAGGCCGGTCTCGATGTTGGCCAGGTCGCTACTGGTCAGCACGGCCACGGCCCGCGCAGAGTGCAGGTTGATGGCCTGCAGCGTGCCTGGGGTGGTGGCATCACCGATGACGATCGGGACATTGTGGGCCCGGGCCGCGTGGATGTAGCGATTGTTCTCGTCACGGTCGAGCACCACCACCTGCTGGCCGGCGGCCAGCAGACCTTCGAGCACCCGCAGACCGACCGACCCGAGGCCGATCAGGATGATGTGCCCGCTCATACGCCCGGCCTGCTGACGCCCGAGGGAATGCTCGATCCGGCGGCTGACCAGCAGGTTGGTCAACAAGGCGTAGACAACGGTCACCATGGTGGCGCCCAGCAGCATCAAGATGATCGCCCAGACCCGCAGCGCCGGCGACTCGGCGCCGAAGGAGAAGTCGCCGTAGCCGACCGTCGTCAGCGTCTCCACGGTGAAGTAGGTCGAATCGAGCAGGCTGAGGTGACCATGATCGGGCTTGCGGTAGGCCAGGCTCATCAGCAGGATCGAGACGATCGCCAGGCCGACCAACGCGGTGACGGTGAAGCGCAGCGACTTTTCGGTCTCGTGGAAGAAGCCGATGACGTAGCGCCAGCCGACCATGAGCGGGTTCTCGTGGTCGCGATGACGAGAGACGTGCTCGGGCATGCTCAGCTTGCGTTCGTGCAGGTCCTCGGCGGTGGCCACGACGACGACCCGATCGCCTGGCCCCACCTCCAGGTCGCGTCCGGGGCAGATGTGCG
This sequence comes from uncultured Actinomycetes bacterium, assembly GCA_963828015.1. Classification (GTDB taxonomy): domain Bacteria; phylum Actinomycetota; class Actinomycetes; order Mycobacteriales; family Jatrophihabitantaceae; genus CAVPUA01. The sequence continues at coordinate 490,950 of CAWHCD010000004.1, read as the reverse complement.
GCGGCGACCCGTCGGCCGGAACCACGGCCACCGGCGCCAGGTCGCCGAACAGCGTCCGCAGCGTCCCGGCGCTCTCGACGGTGTTCTCCAGGATCCGGAAGTCCTGGCCGGCCAGGTCGAGTTGATGATCGCGGCGGGCCAGGCAGGCCTCGACGAAGGCGGGCGCCGACAGGGTGGCGACGTCGAGCACGGTGCCCTCACCGGTGACCCGAGCGACGGCTCGCCCCACCGACTGGTTGGTGAGCTGCACGACGACCCGCAGGTCGGCGCTCAGGTTGCGGGCCAGCAGCGCTACCTCGAGGTTGCGCAGCTCATCGGAGATGACGCAGATGATCGCCACCGCCCGGTCGATGCCCGCCGTGCGCAGCGTGCGCGCCCGTTGCGGGCTGGCGCCGAGGTAGGCCACCCCGAGGTCGCTGATGATTCGCAGCAGCCGGGGTTCGGGGTCGTCATCGACCACGACGACCGACTCGCCCGCAGCCTGCAGTTGCTCGACGATGCGCAGCCCGACGTCCTGCAGCCCGCAGACGATGACGTGCCCCGAGAGCTGGGCCAGCTGAGGGTCCTCGATAGCCACCCCGACATCGTCGGGAGCGCCGTCGCGTCTTGTGTTAACGGTCAGTTTCGATCTGTCGCGGGTCAGTCGCGGGCATAGTCGAGCAGCACATCGCTCTGCGCCGCCGCGCAGGCGGCGTCCTGCCCCTCGACAATCGCGGTGCCGACCTCCTCCAGGACGGCCAGCTGGCTCGGCGCCAGGCGGTCGATCATGTAGTGACGCACCGCCTCGACATGAGCCGGGGCGGCCTCGACGAGGGCGGCGAAGCCGGCGTCGGTCAGCCTGGCCAGCTGGCCCCGCCGGTCGGTCGGGCAGTCCACGCGTTCGACCCAGCCCCGTTCGACGAGACGGTCGACCGCATGCGAGAGCCGGCTGCGCGAGGACCTGGTCGAATCGGCCAGCCGACTCATCCGAAGCGAGCGATCCGGCGCCTCGGACAGCTGGACCAGGATCTCGTAGTACGTCAGCGGGATGCCGGCGTCCTGCTGCAGCTGTCGCTCGAGCGCGTCGAAGAGCACCCTGGTGGATTCCAGGTAGGCCCGCCACGCCCGCTGCTCGGCTGGGCTCAGCCATCGAGGCTCGCTCATGCCACTCAGCCTACCCGGAATCAGCGTCAGTTGAAAGTTCAACTGATGGGCAATATCGCCTGCGCCCGGTCCTTAGACTGAGGGGCGTGACTCGCGTCCTGCTTCTGGAACAGATCCACCCCGCGGCCGTTGAGCTGCTCGAGTCGGCCGGCTTCGAGGTGACCGCGCGCGAACGGGCCTACGACGAGGACGAGCTGATCGCCGAGATCGGCAACTACGAGCTGATCGGCATCCGGTCCAAGACCCACATCACCGAGCGGGTCCTCGCGGCGGCGCCCAAGCTGGTAGCCATCGGGGCGTTCTGTATCGGAACCAACCAGATCGACATCGCCGAGGCTTCCGCGCGCGGGATCACGGTCTTCAACGCGCCTTTCTCCAACACGCGCAGCGTGGTCGAGATGGCCATCGCCGAGCTCATCGCGCTCACCCGCCGGCTGACCGAGAAGAGCTCGTTGATGCACGCCGGCGTCTGGGACAAGTCGGCGGACGGGGCGCACGAGGTCCGCGGCAAGACGCTCGGGATCATCGGCTACGGCAACATCGGCACCCAGCTCTCCGTGCTGGCCGAGAACCTCGGCATGCGGGTCATCTTCTTCGACACCGACGACAAGCTGGCCCTGGGAAACGCCCGGCGGTGCGCTTCGATGAAGGAGTTGCTGGCCGAGGCCGACGTCGTCACCCTGCACGTCGACGGTCGCCCGTCGAACACCAACATGTTCGGCGAGGCCGAGATCGCGAGCATGCGCCCGGGCTCGATCCTGCTCAACCTCTCCCGCGGCTTCCTGGTCGACTACGCCGCCCTGCGGACCGCGATCGAGTCCGGCCACATCGCGGGGGCCGCGGTCGACGTCTTCCCGGTCGAGCCCAAGGGGCGCGGTGACGAGTTCGTCTCCGAGCTGCGCGGGCTGCCCAACGTGATCCTGACCCCGCACATCGGCGGCTCGACCGAAGAGGCCCAGGAGGACATCGGTCGCTTCGTGGCCGGCAAGTTCCGCGACTTCATCCGCGACGGCTCTACCGCGCTGAGCGTCAACCTGCCGGGCCTGATTCTGCCACGCGCCGAGGGCACCCTGCGCCTGATCCATCTGCACCGCAACGTGCCCGGCGTGCTGGCCCGGATCAACGGACTGCTGGCCGAGGGCGGGGTCAACGTCGAGGCCCAACTGCTGGGCACCCGGGGCGACATCGGCTACGTGGTCACCGACAGTGCCAGCGGCACCACCCAGGCCATCGTCGACCAGATCCGGGCCCTGCCCGAGACGATCAGCCTGCGCGTCATCTTCTGAGGCTGTTCATACAACGTTCGGTTGCGAGAAGTTACCGGCCAGTAATATGCTTGAGTTACTGACGAGTAACTTCAAGGTGAGGGGCGCACGATGGGCCACTACAAGAGCAACGTCCGCGACATCGAGTTCAACCTGTTCGAGGTGTTCGGCACCGAGCGACTGCTGGGGACCGACCCGTATGCCGACCTCGACGTCGACACCGCCCGCGGCATCATCGCCGAGGTCGCCCGCCTGGCCGAGGGCCCGCTGGCGGAGTCCTTCGCCGACGCCGACCGCCATCCGCCGGTCTTCGACCCGGATACGAACTCGGTGACGATGCCCGAGTCGTTCATCCGCTCGTGGAACGCCCTGAAGGACGCCGAGTGGTGGCGCATGGAGACCATCCCCGAACTGGGCGGGCAACTGGTGCCCCGCACGTTGGTGTGGGCCGTTGCCGAGCAGGTGCTGGGCGCCAACCCGGCCCTGCACATGTACATGGCCGGGGCGCCGTTCGCGGGAATCCTGTACCTCAACGGCAACGAAGTACAGAAGAAGATGGCCCAGCGCATGATCGACCGCGGTTGGGGTTCGACGATGGTGCTGACCGAGCCCGATGCCGGCTCCGATGTCGGCGCCGGTCGCACCAAGGCGATCGCCCAGCCCGACGGCAGCTGGCACCTCGAGGGCGTGAAGCGGTTCATCACCTCGGCCGAGCAGGATCTGACCGAGAACATCATTCACCTGGTGCTGGCCCGTCCCGAGGGCGCGGGCCCCGGAACGAAGGGGCTGTCGCTGTTCGTCGTGCCCAAGTTCCACTTCGACGTCGAGACCGGCGAACTGGGCGAGCGCAATGGCGCCTTCGTCACCAACGTCGAGCACAAGATGGGGCTGAAGGCCTCGACCACCTGCGAGCTGCGCTTCGGCGAGAACCCCGACGTGCCCGCCGTCGGCTGGCTGGTCGGCGACGTCCACAACGGCATCGCCCAGATGTTCCAGGTGATCGAGCACGCCCGGATGATGGTCGGCACCAAGGCGATCGCCACCCTGTCGACCGGCTACCTGAACGCGTTGGACTACGCCAAGACGCGCGTGCAGTCGGCTGACCTGACCCGGACAGGGGACAAATCCGCGCCCCGCGTGACGATCATCAATCACCCCGATGTGCGCCGCAGCCTGATGCTCAACAAGGCCTACGCCGAGGGCCTGCGCGCGCTGGTGCTCTACACGGCGAGCGTCCAGGACCGGATCATCATCGGCGAACACAGCGGCACCGACACCGCAGCCGACGAGGCGATCAACGACCTGTTGCTGCCGATCGTCAAGGGCGCCGGCTCCGAACGGTCCTACGACCAACTCGCCCAGGCGCTACAGACCTTCGGTGGTTCGGGTTATCTGCAGGACTACCCGCTCGAGCAGTACATCCGTGACGCCAAGATCGACACCCTGTACGAGGGGACGACGGCGATCCAGGCCCAGGACTTCTTCTTCCGCAAGATCGTCCGCAACAAGGGCGCCGCGCTGGCCGCCCTGTCGGCTGAGGTCACGAACTTCCTGGAGTCGATCAACGACGAGGGCCGGCTCAAGGACGATGCCGATGCGCTGCAGAAGGCGGTCGAGAACTTCGGCGGCATGGTCGCGGCGATGTTCGGCCAGTTGATGAGCGCGCAGGAGGATCCGGCCAACGTCTACAAGGTCGGGCAGAACGCGACCCGGCTGCTGCTTTCGGCCGGGGACCTGATGGTCGGTTATCTGCTGCTGCGTCAGGCCGCCGTGGCCCTGACCCGCCTCGACGCGGACGCCGTCAGCGATGGCGACCGGGCGTTCTACGAGGGCAAGCAGGTCGTGGCCCACTTCTTCGCCCAGACCGTGTTGCCCGAACTCGCCGCGCGGCGCGGCATCGTCGAAACGGTCGACAACTCGATCATGGCGCTACCCGAAGCGGGGTTCTGAGCCAGTCGCTAAGGTCGATGCCGTGCAACCCCAGTGGATAGCTTTGGACGGCACCGTCAACACCCGCGATGTGGGCGGGCTGCCGCTCGTCGATGGCGGCGTAACCCGGTCGGGCGTGCTGATCCGATCGGACAACCTGCAGGATCTGACCGCGGCCGACATCGCGCTCCTGGTCGATGAGCTCGGCGTGCGGACGGTCAGCGACCTGCGCACCGAGGTCGAGATCGCCTCGGAAGGGCCGGGACCGCTGACCCGCGAGCCACGCGTCGAGGTGATCCACCGCTCGCTGTACGCCTCCGCCGGGTACAACACCGACGTGCTCGTGGGCCTGACGCCGGTCGCCGAGACCCCGCCCGCGGCAGATCATCGCTCCCCCGAGGAACGCCGGGACGCCGTCGAGGCCCGGGCCGCCCACACCTACCTGCGCTACCTGCGCGATCGCCCGGACTCGATCGTGGCCGCCCTGCGCTCGATCGCCCACGATGACGGCGCGACGATCGTGCACTGCGCCGCCGGCAAGGACCGCACCGGCGTCATCGTCGCCGTGGCCCTGGCCGCGGTCGGCGTGACCCGCGAGGCGATCGTCGCCGACTACGCCGCCACCGCCGAGCGGATCGACGCGATCATGGACCGGCTCCGGTCCTCCGAGACCTACGCGGCCGACCTGATCAAGAGCGACGCGCGCTGGCCGGTCGACTTCGACCGCCACACACCGCGGGCCCAGACGATGGAGCTCTTCCTGGACGGGCTCGACGAGCAGGGCGGCGCGCCCGGCTGGCTGAAGTCGCACGGCTGGACCGATGACGACGACAACGCGCTGCGCGCCCGGTTGGTCGCCTGACGCCGGGTTGGCGCGGCGCTCAGGCGAGGGCGTTCGCCGACTGCCCGAGTACCGCTCCGTGCTGGGCAGCCAGCTCTTCGGCTTCGGCACGCAGGGCGGCGGCGATGTCCTTGAACTCATCGAGGGCCGGATTGACACCGACCAGGGTGAAGTCGCGCTCGACGATGGCCAGATTCAGGCCCCACACGTCTTCGAGGATGCGGCGGATCCACGGCGTCGAGTGGTCCCAGCCTTCACGAGGGGTGCCGGCGGAGTAGTTGCCCCCGCGCACGACGACGAGTTCGGCCGGCTTACCGCCCAGGGGCTGCTGGCCGGGCGCCAGCCGCGGGTCGGTGATCACGAGATCGACCCAGGTCTTGAAGTGCTGGGAGACCCCGAAGTTGAACAGCGGGACGGCGAACAGCAGCGCGTCGGCATTGATCAACTCATCGGCCAGCGTCGCGGCCAGCGAGACGGCGGCCCGCTGCCCGTCGGTGCGCTGGTCCTCGGGCACGGCGCCGGCGGTCACGGCATCGGCCCAGGCAGTGGCGGGAACCGGATCGCTACCGAGGTGGCGGCGCGTGACCTGCTCGTCGGGGTTGGCTTCGAGCCAGGCCTGCTCGACGATGTCGGCGATCGCGCGGCTGTGCGATCCCTCGGTGCGGAAACTCGCGTCCAGGCGGAACAGCATGTCAACACTCCATGGCTAGTGAATCGAACCGTAACTAGTAAAATAGTAGCTACATCGTTGACCGTAGCACGGTGGCGGCGCCTCGATAGACTTTGGCTATGGATCAGGCCGCAGATCGTGCCGTCGAGGTCTGTGACGCCCGACTCACGCGGGTCTTCGACATCCTCGGCAAACGCTGGAACGGCATGATCGTCAGCGCCTTGAGCGGTGGGCCGGTGAGCTTTTCGGCCCTGTCCCGTTCCGTCGATGGCATCAGCGACTCGATGCTCTCGCAACGGCTGGCCGGCCTAGCTGAACTCGGCATCCTCGACCGCACCGTCGAGTCGGGTCCGCCGGTCGCCGTCACCTATCGACTCACCGCCGCGGGTCAAGCACTGCTGCCGGCTCTGACCCTGCTCGCCGAGTGGGCCGAAGACAATCCAGGCCCTGCGTCGTGTTCCAGTCCCTGCGGCTGACCTGATGAAACAAGGGTTGTGGTCCTCCCCGCAACCACAACCCTTGTTTCATGTTTTAGTCCATCAATATCAGGCGAATCTCGTCCGTCCCGGCTCCGACCGCGATCGGGATGCCCCAGTCCTGCCGGCTCAGGTAGCAGGCCGGGTTCTCGGCGCCGTCGTCGTCACAGGCGGCCGCCTGCGCGGTCACGTTCAAGACCCCCGCGCCCTCGGCCAGCACGATCCGGCGCACCAGGTCGGTCGAGTCGCCGCCGCCGTCAAGCAGCAAGGTGGGCGGGTCGGCACTGACCGACAGCCGGGTCGACGGACCGTCCCGGTCGTCGAGCTTGCGTCCCGGGGCCGGCGTGAACGCGACCGCAAGCTTCACGGCCCCGGCCCGCACGGCGGTGACCGGCCGCTGTGAGGGCGTCGCGGGCGCCTGGTGCAACGTCTCGTGCTGGGCCGGGCGGAGCAGGCGATGGGCCGCGGACTCGACGACGAGCAGGTCGGCGTCGACCCCGGTCGGCTCGGCCAGGCCCTGGACGAGCGTCGTGACGTTTCCTTCGGCATAGCGGCGAATCGCGCCGTTGTAGGTGTCGGCGATGGCGATGGAGCCATCGGGCAACACCGCGACCCCGAGGGGATGTTGCAGGCGGGCGGAGGCGGCCGGGCCGTCGACGTGGCCGAAGTCGTAGAGGCCCTCGCCCACCCAGGTCCGCAGCCGGCCGTCGATGTCCAGACTGCGCAGGGCCGAGGACTCGGCGTCGACGAACCACAGCCGGTCGCCATCGACGGCCAGCCCGGACGGCTGGGCCAGCCATCCGTCCAGGGCCGGACCATCGCGCAGCCCTTCGACGGTGGTTCCGGCCAGGATCGTCACCTCGTCGGTGGCCGGATCCCAGGCGAGCAGCAGGTGTACGCCCGCGGCCGCGATGACCACCCGCTCTATCGCCGGCCACCAGGCCACGTCCACCGGTGAGATGACGTCAGGCACCGGGCCGGTGATCGTCTGCAGGCCCCGACGACCCAGGTCCACGCTCCGGCGCACCGACCCTTCGACGAGCCCGAGGATGCGCAGCAGGTGGTTGGCCGTATCGGCGACCACGATGTCATCGCCCAGCTTGCACAGCCCGCTCGGTTCGGCGAAGGCGGGCTCGGGACCGTCCACCCGACCACGGCGACCGGTGCCCATCCGGCGGCGCACGGTCCGCGCGTCCACCTCGAGCTCGACCAGTTGGTGCTGGCCGGTATCGGCCACCAGGTAGGAGTCGGCCAAGCGGATCGCCTTGGTCGGAAAGCGCAGGTCGGTCCGCGTCTCGGGTACTTCGACGGACAGGTCGCCCCCGACCAACTGCCCGGCGGACTCCGTGATCAGGTCGTCGATGATCAATGCCAGTCCGCTGGTCTGGCCCTCTCCCGCGGCTTGGGCCACGACGTAGCCCGCCGGGTCGACCAGCACCAGCGTCGGCCAGGCCCGGACGGCGTACTGCTGCCACAGGGCCATGTCCGGATCGCTCAGTACCGGGTGCCGGACGTCGTTGCGCTCGATCGCCGCGGCCACCGCCTCGGCCTCGCCCTCGTGGGCGAACTTCGGGGAATGGATGCCGAGCACCGTCAGCACGTCGGCGTAGCGGGCCTCGAGCGCGCGCAGTTCGTCCAGGACGTGCCAGCAGTTCGCGCAGCCGGCGGTCCAGAAGTCGAGGATGACGATGCGGCCGCGCAGCTGGGCCCAGTCCAGGCGACGGCCGCCGGTGTTGAACCAGCCGCCGCGGGAGGTCAGGGCCGGTGCGCGCACCCGGTATCTCTGCACCACGGTGACGCTAGCGGTTGGTCAACTCCGGCGGCAGCGCCTCGTCGTGCACGATCACCAAGCGCGAGACCGCCCGGGTCAGCGCGACGTACAGGCGCCGAAGCCCAGCGGTGCGCGAGCCCTCGGCGGCGACCAGTGCCGACGGCTCGAGGACGAGCACCGAGTCGAACTCCAGCCCCTTGGCCGCCGATGCGGGCACGACGGTGAGCCGGGCATCGTCCCCGGCGTCGAGGTGCTCAGCGCCCACCTCGGCCAGTTCGAGCAGCATCGCGGCGACGTCGACATCGCGCACGATCACCCCGACTGAGCCCTCCTCGGCCAGACAGTCGCGGACGGCGGCCAGCAGCTCGGCGCGCGGTCGGTAGGCCAGGGCATCGCGACCGGCCCGGATCGACGTCGCCGGGGGCACCTCCGCGGCGATGTGCGGCAGCAGCCGGTTGGCCAGTTCGAGCACCTCGCCGGGCACGCGGTAGCCGACCGTCAGCGGCCGGACCGGCGCCGACGGCTGCCCCAGATGCTCCAGCGTGCTGGCCCAATCGCCCGGCGCCCAGGGCGTGGTGGCCTGGGCCAGGTCACCGAGCACGGTCATCGCCCCCAGTGGGCAGCGCCGGGCGATCGCCCGGCATTGCATGGCCGACAGGTCCTGGGCCTCGTCGACCACCGCGTGCACGAAGGAATCGACGCCGTCGATGAGCCCGACCAGCTCATCGAGCAGCACCGTGTCGGCCATCGTCCACCGGATCGAGCGCACCGCCTTGGGCGCCGGACGCTGCAGCCGGGCCAGCTCCGCCTCGTCCAGTGCCGGGGCGCAGCGGCGCCGGAAGTCCGGGTCGGCGTAGAGGCGGGCCAGCAACGCCCGGGGATCCAGGGCCGGCCACACCTGGTCGACGAACTCCCGCACCGGCACCGAGCGGGCCACCCGCGCGGTCTCGGCGTCGCTCGGCGCCCCACCGGCGTCCTCGCGGCGGCGGCGCACGTCCTCGGCCAGCTGGGTACGCAGCCGCTCGCGCGCGCTCGCCCAGTGGATCGGCAGCCGCCGCACGTCATCGACGTAGCGCCGCAGCCGCTGCTCGGAGATGCGGTAACGCTTGGTGGCCACGATGGCGACGACGTCGCCCTCCGGCTTGGTGACATGGGAGTACACGGCCCGACGCAGGACCTCGGCCATCCGGGGATCGCCCTTGAGGGTCGCGATCGCCACGTCCTCCTCGGCGCCGACCGGAGCATGCGCGACCAGGTCCTCGACCGTGGCCTGCTCGATGCCGAGCTCGCCCAGCGCCGGGAGCACCTGCGCGATGTAGTGCAGGAACGCCTTGTTCGGGCCGACGACCAGCACGCCGGAACGCCGCAGCCGTTCGGGGTAGGTGTAGAGCAGGAAGGCCGCGCGGTGCAGGCCGACCGCGGTCTTGCCCGTACCGGGCGCACCCTGGATGCACAGCGTGTGGTCCAGATCGGCCCGCACCAACTCGTCCTGATCGGGCTGGATCGTGGCCACGATGTCGCGCATCGGCCCGACGCGCGGCCGTTCGATCTCCTCGCGCAGCAACCCCGATTCCAGGCCCAGGGCCTCGCCGCGATCGAGGTGCTCGTCCTCGAAGGACGTCAGCCGCGAGTCGGAGAAGCCGAAGCGCCGTCGCAGCCGCACGCCCTGCCGGTCGGTCGCGGTGGCCCGATAGAAGGCCTGCGAGATCGGGGCTCGCCAGTCGATGACGATCGGGTCACCACTCTCGTTGCGCAGATGACGCCGCCCGATGTGGAACGTCTCGGTGTCGCGATCGGTGCGGCCGAAGAACGGCGGCGCGTCCGGGTCGGCCGCCAACGATTCGAGCCGGTCGGCGCGTAGCCGCCCGAGCGCGTGGCTGGCCAGCTCGTCCACGCCGTAGTCGGCGATCCGCTCGGCCGACTCTCGCATCGTGATCAGGCAGCCACGGGCCACCTCGAGATAGGCCCGCTCGTCGGCCAGCACCTGCGCGACCGGCGGGTCAACAGAGCGGCCCGGCACAGTCACCGTGTCATAATATCGGGTGTGAATGCGCCGCCGCAGGATCGAGTGGGCTCGATCTTCGATTACCGCTCCTTCGAAATCAGCGGCACCTCGATTGCATTTCACTATCAGCTGAAATCCGCCACCCGAGAATGGCAATTCACCGAGACGTTGGACTTTCCGGTCGAGCTCGACTCCGACCGCGTCGCCCCCCTGGCCCGGCTCTACCACTTGGCCAGCGGGCTGAGTTACTACAAGGTGCTGCCGGCGCAGTCGCTGACCTGCGGCTACCCGATGCAGCTGCACGAGCTGCAGCTGCTGCAGGCGCTGATCAGCGAAGGGCTGGCCGAGTACGCCTACGTCAACGACGCGCCCTGGGCGCTGACGCCCAGCTATGACGTGACCCTGGAGCCTTCGCCGGCGCGGCCGACGCCCGTCTGGTCGGGAGCACCGCTCGTACCGATCGGCGGCGGCAAAGACTCGGCGCTGAGCCTGGAGTTGTTGCGGCGTGCGGGCCGGCGCCCAGTCGGCTTCTCCGTCGGGCACCACCCTTCGATCACGGCGACCGCCGCCGTGGCCCGGGTTCCGCTGGTGACCGTGACCCGCACACTCGACCCCGGATTGGGCGAGGCGACCCAGCAGACCGGCCTGAACGGGCACGTGCCGGTAACGGCCATCAACAGTCTGATCGCGCTCATCACGGCGCACGCCCTCGGTCTCGGCCCAGTGGTGATGTCCAATGAGGCGTCGGCGAGTGAGGCCACGCTGCAGTGGAACGGTCGCGAGGTCAATCATCAGTATTCCAAGAGCGATGTTTTCGAGCAGCTATTGCGCGAGGCGCTGGGCCAGAGCGGATATTCTCCTGACTCGTATTTCTCGCTATTGCGTCCACTGACCGAACTCGCCATTGCCGAACGTTTTTCCAAACTGCCGCAATATCATCGGGCATTCACCAGCTGTAATCGCGCCTACGTCCGCGACCCGGCTCAACGTGTGGCCCGATGGTGCGGCGAGTGCGCCAAGTGCGCCTTCGTCGGGCTCATCCTGAGCCCGTTCATCGACCGCGGCCAGTTGGCCGAGCTACTCGGCTTCGACGTCCTGACCAGCCCCGCGATCGAGCGCTACCTGCCCGAGTTGGTCGGGCTGGTCGACGTGAAGCCGCTGGAATGCGTCGGTGAGGTCGCCGAGGCGGCCACCGCGTTGCTGCTCACCTCCGACCGGCTCGGCGACCAGCTCCCGGCATTTGCCGCTGGAGTCCTGGCCGACCTGAACGGCCGCGGATTGCTGCCCGCACCGGAGCGCCGGCGGGCTGTGTTCGAGCTCGGGTCGCTGGACGGTCTGCCCGCGCCGTATCGCGCGTTGCTCAGCGGATGACGGTCGGTGTCTGGGGCTACGGCCGCGAAGGCCGGGCCGCCGTCGACTGGGCGTTGCGGAGCACGACCGAGGACGTCGTCGTCTATGACGATCACGCCGCGGCGCTGGGTACCGATCAGGCCCGGGTGCGCTTCACCAACGACTTCGCCGAACTGACCCGTTGCGCGAGCTGTCTCATCTCCCCTGGGGTACCCCTGGTCGAGCCGCGCCGGGCCGAGCTCAGCCGGGCCGGCGTCGAGCTGCTCACCGGCACCCAGCTCTGGATGCGCGACCATCATGATCGGGCGATCGGGGTGACCGGAACCAAGGGCAAGAGCACCACGTCGGCCCTGCTGCATCACCTGCTGACCCGGGTCGGGCTCGACGTCGAGCTGGGCGGCAACATCGGGGTGCCGCTGCTCGAGCTGCCCGACGCCCCCGAGCGGCGGTTCGTCCTCGAGCTGAGCAGCTACCAGTGCCAGTCGCTGGATCGTTCGCCGGCGATCGCCGTGATCACCCAGCTGGCCTGGGACCACGTGCCCGCGCATGGCACGGTCGAGCTGTACTGGCGGGCCAAGGCCAAGATCTTCACCGAACGCGGACAGCTACTGATCTGCGCGCCCGACACCTTCCAGTCGCTGCGCGAGGTGGGCGTCGCGACCGACGACATCGAGGTCCTTCTGGTCGACGCGCTGAGCGACGTGCCCGAGGACTGGCCCGAGGTCTTGCGGTACCCGCACAACCGGGCCAACGCCGCGCTTGCCCTCGCCGCCGCCGAGTCGCTCGGCCTGGCCCGGGAGGACCTGCTGCGGGCGGCCACGACCTTCACCCCGCTCGAGCATCGACTCCAACCGGTCGGCACCACCCGGAGGGGACTGGTCTGGGTCACCGACACCCTCGCGACCACGCAGGAGAGCGCGCTGGCCGCCCTCAACACCTTCGCCCACCATCCGGTCACGATGATCATCGGCGGGCAGGACCGCGGGCAGCCGGTGCAGGCGCTGATGCACCGCGCGGCGCAACTGCCTCAGGTGCGACTGGTCTGCATGGGCCAGAGCGGTGCACGCTTCGCCGAGGCCGCCCGAGTGGCGGCGGTAGCCGATGTTCATACCGTGGAAACCCTGTTGCAAGCGGCCGAGTTGGCGACACGTATCTCGGCCGACAACGCCGTCGTGCTGCTCTCGCCGGCCGCACCCAGCTATGACCAGTTTCACGACTATGCGGCCAAGTCCGCGGCCTTGCGCGCCTACGTGGCGACCTTGGCCGACCGCTAGATTTCTGACATGCCCCGACATTCCACGGACCCCCAACCCGACGCGCCGACCGGGGCGGAGCGTTCCCGCCTGGCCGAGTCGCCGAGCCCGTCGAGCCCGTGGCGGTTGTGGGGTCCGTACCTGTCCGGACGTCAATGGGGCACCGTGCGCGAGGACTACTCCGCCAACGGCGATGCCTGGTCCTACCTGCCCTTCGAGCAGGCGCATGCTCGGGCCTACCGGTGGGGCGAGGACGGCCTGGGCGGCATCTGCGACCGCTTCGGGTTCCTGAACTTCTCGCTCGCGCTTTGGAACGGCCAGGACGAGATCCTCAAGGAACGCGCCTACGGGCTCACCAACAGCCAGGGCAATCACGGCGAGGACGCCAAGGAGTACTGGTGGGCGATCGACGGCACCCCGACCCACTCCTGGATGCAGTGGCTCTACCGCTACCCGCAGGCGGCCTACCCCTACGAGCAGCTGCGCACAGAGAATGCCCGTCGCGGCAAGCAGGATCGTGAGTACGAACTCGTCGACACCGGAGTGCTGGACGAGGACCGCTTCTTCGACGTGCAGATCAGCTACGCCAAGACGACCGGCGACGACATCTGCATCCTGATCCAGGCGACCAACCACGGACCCGATGCCGCGCCCCTGCACCTGCTGCCCCAGATCTGGTTCCGCAACACCTGGGCCTGGGGCCGCGACGACCGCAAGCCCTCGATCACCCGGATCGATCCGCTCACCCTGGCGGCAGGTGGCGAGCATGCCGTCGTCTGCGAGCACTCCTACCTGGGGCGGTACTTCCTGACCGGGGCCGGCGCCCCCGAGGTGCTGATCTGCGACAACGAGACCAACAACGAGAGGCTCTTCGGAACCCACACGAACCCCTCGCCGTACCCGAAGGATGCGATCAACTCACACGTCGTCGACGGCGACACCGCCGCGACCAATCCGGCCGGGGTCGGCACGAAGGCCGCACTCTGGTACCGTTTCGACGCCGTCGCCCCGGGCCAGACCGTGGCGATCAAGCTGCGGCTGTCGACGCTCGAGCCCGACGAGCACTCCTTCGCCACCGCCTTCGACGCGACCATGGCCGACCGCCATCGTGAGGCGGACGACTTCTACGCCAGCGTGCTCAAGCCCGACCTGGACGCCGATGAGCGCCACATCGCCCGCCGCGCCTTCGCCGGCCTGTTATGGGGCAAGCAGCTCTATCGCTACTCGGTGCAGGAATGGCTCGACGGCGACCCCCTCGAACCCTCACCGCCCGACGATCGACTGGGCGCGCGGAACAAGGCCTGGCGTCAGCTGGCGCTGGCCGACGTCATGTCGATGCCCGACGAGTGGGAGTACCCCTGGTTCGCCGCCTGGGACCTGGCCTTCCACACCGTGCCGCTCGCGCACGTCGACCCCGCCTTCGCCAAGGAGCAGCTGCTGTTGCTGTGCCGCGAGTGGGCCATGCACCCTGACGGGCAGCTGCCGGCCTACGAGTGGGCCTTCGGCGACGTCAACCCGCCCGTGCACGCCTGGGCGGCCTGGCAGGTGTACGCCATCGACGGCAAGCAGGATCGTGAGTTCCTGATCCGCATCTTCACCAAGCTGCTGCTGAACTTCTCGTGGTGGGTCAACCGCAAGGACAGCGAGGGCTCTGGCCTGTTCGAGGGCGGCTTCCTGGGCATGGACAACATTGGCTTCTTCGATCGCTCGGCGCCGCTGCCCGATGGCGCCCGGCTCGAACAGTCCGACGCGACCAGCTGGATGGCGTTCTTCTGCCTGCAGATGTTCAAGATCGCGATCGAGCTCGCGGCGCAGAACCCGGCCTGGGACGACATCGTCACCAAGTTCCTCGAACACTTCCTCTCGATCGCGCACGCGATGCGCAACTTCGGCTCGAAGGACGTCTCACTGTGGGATGACCAGGACGGGTTCTTCTACGACGTCATCGTGCACCCGGACTCCTCCTACCAACAGTTGCAGGTCCGCTCGCTCGTCGGCCTGCTCCCCCTGCTGGCCGTGAGCCGAGCGCCCATCGCGGCCGCCGAGGAGCTGCCCGACTTCACCGCCCGACTGCGCTGGTTGCAGCTGCGCCGGCCGGAGATGCTGGACGGCCTGCTCACCCGCTCCGGCCCGGACGGCGCCCACATCCTGCTGTCGCTCGTCGACGTCGACCGCCTGCAGCGCCTGCTACACCGCATGTTCGACGAGAACGAATTCCTATCCCCGCATGGGATTCGTTCGTTGTCGGCCGCCTACCGCGAGCCCTATACGACCGTCATCGACGGCACCGAGATGTCGATCGACTACGAACCGGGTGAGTCCCAATCGGGCCTGTTCGGTGGCAACTCCAACTGGCGCGGGCCGATCTGGTTCCCGCCGAACGTCTTGTTGGCCGACGCACTACGCAGCTACGCCGACTACCTCGGCCCCGATCGGCTCTTCGATGTCGGCGGCACCCAGATGCGAATCAACGATGCGGCCAAGGTGCTCGAGCATCGCTTGATCAACCTCTTCCGTCCCGGTCCCGACGGCCGACGGCCCTCCGACGGTCCGCACGTGAAGGGCCCGCTCTGGACCGCTCACCCGACCTTCTCGGAGTACTTCCACGGTGACACCGGCGAGGGGCTCGGCGCATCTCATCAGACCGGGTGGACGGCGCTGGTGGCGCACCTGTTGTGCCGCTGAACTACTCGCCCTCGATCGCGGCGCTGGCGCACCGGGCGCGCACCCTGGCCCGGTCCCGGCGCGCCGTGATCGGGATTGCCGGCGCACCCGGCGCGGGCAAGTCGACGCTGGCCGCCTTGCTGGGCCGCGAACTCGACGCGCCCCTGGTCGCGATGGACGCCTTCCACCTGCGCAACGCCGACCTGCGCGCGCTCGGTCGCCACGAACGCAAGGGCGCCCCCGACACCTTCGACGTCGCCGGTTACGTCGACCTGCTCCGGTCCCTGCGAACTGGCGCGGACGTCCACGCCCCCGAGTTCGACCGGGCGCTCGAGGAGCCAGTGCCCGACGCGGTGCTGGTGCCGGCCGCCTCCCCCATCGTGCTGACCGAAGGCAACTACCTGCTGCTGCGCGAGGGCGAGTGGGGAGCGGTGGCCCCGCTACTGGACGAGTGCTGGTTCCTGAGGGTGGCCGAGCCGATCCGCGTGCAGCGACTCATCGACCGGCACATCCGCTTCGGCCGCACTCCGGAGCAGGCCCGGTTGCGGACCGAGGCGGGCAGCGATGCCGAGAACGCCCGCCTGGTGGCCGCGACGGCTGGTCGCGCCGATCTGCTGATCGAGGGCTGAGCCCCTCAGTACCGCGGCGCGGCCCGGCCGCGCTGCACACCCGGCGCCCGGGTCTCGCGGGCCGACCAGCAGGGGCGGTGCCAATGCCGACGCGACTCGAGCCCGTCCGACGTCGTCGGCCAGGCCACGATGTGCGGCGCCCGAGCGGCAATCTCCTGGTCGCAGCCCGGGCACCGGTAGGCCTTGTCCGATCCGGTGACTGAACGCACCAGGTAGTCGATTCCGCGCCACTGGACGGTCTGCTCGGCGAAGGAACGACCCCCGCTACCGACCGGCTCCGGGCCGGTATCGCGGCGGTTGTGTCGAGGCACCCAACCAGCCTACGGGCTGGCCCAACCTGGGCGGCGGCGAGAAATCGGATTGCGAGCTACAGTGGTGAGGTACCTCAAGATGATGTTGCTCGATTTTGCGCGGAAGGAATATCGATGGCCGGCGAGGTGTCTTGCTCTGATGTGGGACAGCTCTACCTCGAGCTCCATCAGCGCCTGCATCGCCTCGTCGACGAGGCGATGGCGGAGAAGGGGCTCTCGTTGTCCCGAGCAAAGGTGCTCATGCAACTGGACACACACGGGCCGATGAATCAGACCGCACTCGCCGCTCGGCTGGGCTTCGCCGCCCGGTCGGTCACCGACGCGGTCGACGCCCTGGAACGAGCTGGACAAGCCATCCGTACTGACGATCCCGAGGACCGGAGGGCGCGCATCGTGACCATCACGCCGGCCGGCCGAGCCCAGCTCAAGAAGGCGATGAGCATCAGATCGGCCATGTTCACCAAGATCTTCGGCGCCCTCGACGCACCTGAGCGGGCGCAGTTCGCCGAACTACTCAAGACGATCGGGCGTCCGCTGGCGCCGACAGGAGACACGCCATGTCCACAAGCTCAATAACCACTGCGATCAAGGACAACCGCTGGTTGATCCTCGTTGTCGTCTCCATCGCCCAGCTGATGGTGGTGCTCGACGCGACCATCGTGAACATCGCACTGCCCTCGGCGCAGGCCGACCTCGGCTTCAGCAACGCCGACCGGCAGTGGGTGGTGACGGCGTACGCCCTGGCCTTCGGCAGTTTCCTGCTGCTCGGCGGGCGCATCGGCGACATGTACGGACGCAAGGTGGTGTTCATCAGCGGCCTGATCGGGTTCGCGGCGGCTTCGGCCCTCGGCGGCGCCGCGCCGTCCTTCGGCGTCCTCGTCTTCGCCCGCGCCCTGCAGGGTCTGGCCGGCGCCATGCTCGCCCCGGCCGCGCTGTCGACGCTGGTGACGACCTTCCGCGATCCTCGTGACCGGGGCAAGGCGTTCGGCGTGTTCGGCACGGTCGCCGTTGCCGGTGGGGCCGTCGGGCTGATCCTCGGCGGACTGCTCACCGAGTACCTGTCCTGGCGCTGGACCATGTACGTCAACGTGTTCTTCGCCGCGGCCGCCATCTACGGGGCCCTGCGCTACATGGTCAACGAGCGTCCGGCGGTGCGCCCGAGTATCGACTTCCTCGGAGCCGTGCTCGCGGGGGCCGGCCTGTTCGGGATCGTGTTCGGTTTCGCACACGCCGAGTCCGCGGGCTGGAGCTCGCCGGTCACGATCGGCTCGCTGATCCTGGGCGCGATCCTGGTCGTCGCGTTCGGCTTCGCCGAGCAGCGCGTCTCGCACCCGCTGCTGCCGCTGCGCGTGGTGGCCGACCGGGCTCGCGGCGTCGCCTTCGCCTCGGTCGGGATCGCCGGTATCACGATCTTCGGCCTGTTCCTCTTCCTCACCTACTACCTGCAGCTGGTCAAGGGCTTCAGCCCGATCACGTCCGGCTTCGCCTTCCTGCCGATGATCGCCGGCATCGTCATCAGCTCGAACGTGGCCAACATCGTGACGCTGCCGCGCTTCGGCCCTCGAGTCGTGATCACCGGTGGCATGGCGTTCGGCGCGATCGGCATGTTCTACCTGAGCGGGCTCAACGTCCACTCCGGCTACGCCACTCGCGTGCTGCCGACCCTGATCATCATGGGCCTGGCCATGGGCTCGGTGATGGCGCCGGCGATGAACGTCGCCACCGCCGGGGTCAAGCCACAGGACGCCGGTGTCGCTTCGGCCACGGTCAGCACCATGCAGCAGATCGGTGGCTCGATCGGCACGGCCGTGCTGAGCACCATCACGGCCACGGTGACGGCGAACTACCTCGCCGATCACCACGGCAGCGCGGACAGCCTCGCGGTCGCCAGCACGCACGGCTACGCAGTGGCCTTCGCCATCGTGTCCGGCGTGTTCGTCCTGGGCACCATCATGGGAGCGACGTTGTTCCCGTCCAAGGCGGCGCTCAACTCGATGCGCGCGGCTGCGGCGGCGCCCGCCCCGGCTCAGGCCGAGTCGCCGCTCGACGAGCTGCAAGCCGATATCGACGCCGTCGAGGTCTGACCGGCACTCAGCTCCAGCGGCGGAAGGCCTGGTGCTCGATCCCGAACTGGTCGAGCACCTTGCCGGCCGTCTGCCGCAGTAGGTCATCGATCGACGTCGGCCGGTGGTAGAACGCCGGGACCGGCGGCAGCACGGTCGCCCCGGCCAGCGTCACCGTCTCCATGTTGCGGATGTGGATCAGGCTCAACGGGGTTTCGCGGGTCACCAGCACCAGCCGGCGACGTTCCTTGAGGGTGACGTCGGCGGCTCGGGCGATCAGGTCCAGGCTCAGCCCGCTGGCCACGCTGGCCAGCGTCTTCATCGAGCAGGGCACGATCGCCATCCCGGCCACGAGGAACGAGCCCGAGGACACCGCCGCGGCCAGATCGGTCGGGTCGTAGACGACATCGCCGAGAGCCTCGATGTCCTTGCGGGACAGGCCGAGCTCCAGTTCGATGCTGCGGTCCGCGCCATCGGAGACGATCAGATGGACCTCGACGTCATCGATCTCGCGCAGCACCGTCAACAACGTCAACGCCAACTGCGGCGCGCTGGATCCGGTGACGCCGACGACCAACCGGGTCGGGGCACTCACGTGACGTCCGGGGACGCGGGATTCAGCACCCGTTCATCGTATGTCGCTCGGGCGCACGCCCGGCCACCGCGACTGCGGAGCCGGGCGGGCAGGAACAGCGGCGGATCGTGCCCGCACGCCTCCGCGGTCGACCAGACGATCCGGCGATCAGGCCTCGAGGCGCAGACGCAGCGACTCGAGCTCATCGTGCAGTGACGAGGGCAGGGTGTTCCCGATCTTGGCGAACCACTCCTCGATCGCCGGGATCTCCTTCTTCCAGTCCTCGATGTCCACCGACAGGGCGGCGGCGAGCTGGGCTTCGGTGAGATCGAGTCCGTCGATGTCGAGCGCCTCGGCGGTGGGCACCCGCCCGATCGGGGTGTCCAGCGCCGCCGCAGTGTCATCGATGCGACCCAGGGCCCACTTGAGCACCCGGATGTTCTCGCCGAACCCGGGCCACAGGAAGCCGCCATCAGCACCGCGCCGGAACCAGTTCACGTAGAAGATCTTGGGCAGCTTGACCGCGTCGGCGTGCTTGCCGAACTCGATCCAGTGGGTCAGGTAACTGCCGGCGTCATAGCCCAGGAAGGGCAGCATCGACATCGGGTCGCGCCGGATGACGCCGACCGCACCCGTGGCCGCGGCCGTCGTCTCCGAGGAGAGCGTGGCGCCCATGAACACGCCGTGCTGCCAGTCGCGGGCCTCGACGGCCAGCGGAATGGTGTCGCGGCGACGGCCACCGAAGAAGATCGCATCGAGCGGCACCCCGCGCGGGTCGTCCCACTCGGGCGCCACCGTCGGGCACTGGCTCAGCGGGGTCGTGAACCGGCTGTTCGGGTGCGCGGCCGGCTCGGCCGAACTCGGCGTCCAGTCACGGCCCTTCCAGTCGATCAGGTGCTCGGGCGCCTGCTTGGTCATGCCCTCCCACCAGACGTCGCCGTCATCGGTCAGGGCGACGTTGGTGAAGATCGAGTTGCCCTGGTCGACGGTGCGCATCGCGTTGGAGTTGGTGTGCCAGCCGGTGCCCGGCGCCACGCCGAACAGGCCGAACTCGGGGTTGGTCGCGTAGAGCCGACCGTCCTCACCGATGCGCAGCCAGGCGATGTCGTCGCCCACGGTCTCGACGGTCCAGCCCGGCAGGGTGGGCTCGAGCATCGCCATGTTCGTCTTGCCACAGGCCGAGGGGAACGCGGCCGCGATGTAGCTGACCTTCTTCTCCGGCGAGGTGAGCTTGGCGATGAGCATGTGCTCGGCCAGCCAGCCCTCATCGCGAGCCTTCACCGAGGCGATGCGCAGCGAGTAGCACTTCTTGCCCAGCAGCGCGTTGCCGCCGTAGCCGGAGCCGTAGGACCAGATGAGGCGCTCTTCGGGGAAGTGGACGATGTACTTGGTCTCGTTGCACGGCCAGGCCACGTCCGTCTCACCGTCGGCGAGCGGCGCGCCCACCGAGTGCAGGCCGGGAACGAACTCGGCATCGGTGCCCAGCTTGGCCAGAGCCTGGTTGCCGGCCCGGGTCATGATGTGCATCGACGCGACCACGTAGGGCGAGTCGGTGACCTCGACTCCGAGCTGGGAGGCGTCACCGTTGAGCGGGCCCATGCAGTAGGGCAGCACGTACATGGTGCGACCGCGCATCGAGCCGCGGTAGAGCCCGGTGAGGAGCTCCTTCATCTCGGCCGGGTCCATCCAGTTGTTGGTCGGACCGGCGTCGCGCTGCTCGCGGCTGCAGATGTAGGTGCGGTCCTCGACGCGGGCGACGTCGGCCGGGTCGGAGCGGCACAGGAACGAGTTCGGCTTCTTCTCCGGGTTCAGGCGCATGAACGTGCCGCCCTCGACCAGCAGGTCGGTGATGCGCGTCCACTCCTCGGGCGAGCCGTCGACCCACTCGACACGGGCGGGCTGGGTGAGCTCGGCGCACTCGCGGACCCATTCGAGCAGCCGCGCGTGGGTGGTCGGGGCGGTTTCCAGACCGGGGATGGTGGATGTCATCGGGAAGACTCTCCTCGCCGGTCGGCACTGACCGAAGGTGGTGGATGCGTCCGCCGGGGGACGCTGGCTGATCTAACGACGATAGGGGCTGAGAACGCTTTCAGGCAGAGGTTGTTATGCGGCTCTCATCGTTGACCGTACAAAATGTGGGCCCCGTAACACGGCGATAATTCTGACGACGCGGCGCTGACGGTGGACATATTGAAGTCGCCGATCCGTAGCGCGGGCATCCGGGTCCGCGGGAAGTAATCGCCCCACTCGCGAGACATCGTGGCCACGCTCACGCCGGCCTCGCTGACCCGGGTCAGCAGGTCGATCGGTGACTCGTTGAACCGGAAGTTGTTGACGGCGCCGACGACCTTGCCGTCCTCGATCAGATACACGCCGTCGCGGGTCAGTCCGGTGAGTAGCAGGGTCTGCGGATCGACCTCGCGGATGTACCAGAGGCAGGTCACCAGCAACCCGCGCCGGGTCGAGGCGATCATCGCGTCGAGGTCCGCCGCACCGCCGGCGTCGATGATCAGGTTGCCGCCGAGCAGGGCCGGCACCTGGTCGGTCTTGGCCGCCCAGGAACGGCTGCGGGCCAGTTCGGCCAGGCGCCCGCCGCTCACCCAGTCGGTGGCCTCAATGGGCGCGCCGTTGTCGAACACCGACTGCAGGCCGCCGCCGGAGCTGGTGGCGATCTCGAACGGGGAGCAGCGCAACCCGGCCCGCCGCGGATCGGAGGTGAGCGTCAGCGGAAGGTCGGTGAGCTGGTCACCGATCCGGGTGCCGCCGGCCTTGGAGTAGACGCTGCGCCCCTCCTCCGCGTCGCGGGCCGAGGCCCGCCAGTAGGCGAAGATCATCAGGTCGGCGACGGCGGTCGGGGGCAAGATCGTCTCGTACCGCCCGGCGGGCAGGTCGATCTTGGTCTGGGCCCATTCCAGCCGGGTGTGCAGCCCGTCGGTCAGCGCGGCCACATCCACGTCGGTGAACGTCTCGGTGTGCGCCCCGACCCAGGCCGAGCGGGTCATGTCCGCGGACTTGGCGTTGATCTCGACCCGACCGCCGGGCTGGTCGAACCGGCGGCGCAACCCGGTGGAGGTCCCGAGGAAGTAGGAGGAGACCTCGTGCTCGGCGAAGCCGTACAGGCGTTCGCCCCGCGACTCGGCCTGCTCGAACGCCTGGCCCAGGGCGGTGGCGAACCCGGCGAACACTTCGGCGCTGGTGGTGGCCGGCGGGGATTCCCAGTCGTCGGAGTGCGGGTAGTTCTCGACCAGCGGGGCGTAGTCCTCGGCCGGTTCGGCCGTCCGGGCCACCTGCTCACTCGCGTGAACCAGGCCCTCGAGTTCGGTCGCCTCGGCCAGCGTCCGGGTGATCACGCCGACCGACTGGCCGACGATGGAGATCACCGTGACCGAGCGCGACGTCATCTGGCCATTGGTGGTCAGGCTGTTGGCCGCCCAGCGCAGGTTGGTCTGCGAGTCCTCGCTGACGATGACCACGGCGCCGTCCGCGCTGGAGAGCTGCAGCGCCTGCTCGACGATGTCCTGCGGCTTCATCGCCCGCCCTCCGACTTGGTGTTCAGCACGTTGACGCCGCGGAACAGCGCCGACGGACAGCCGTGCGACACGGGGGCGACCTGGCCCGGCTGGCCCTTGCCGCAGTTGAAGGCGCCGCCCAGCACATACGTCGAGTCGCCCCCCACTGCCTGCATCGAGCCCCAGAAGTCGGTGGTGGTCGCCTGGTAGGCCACGTCGCGAACCTGACCGGCCAACCGACCGTTCTCGATCTTGTAGAACCGCTGGCCGGTGAACTGGAAGTTGTAGCGCTGCATGTCGATCGACCAGGACCGGTCGCCCACGACGTAGACCCCGCGCTCCACGCCGCTGATCAGCTCCTCGGTGCTCGGCCCGCTCGGCCCGCTCGACTGCAGCGAGACGTTGGCCATCCGTTGCAGCGGGATGTGGCCGGCCGAGTCGGCGAAGGCGCACCCGTTGGAGCGACCGCCGTTGAGCCCCTGCTGCTCGGCCATCTGCCGGTTGAGCTGGTAGCCGACCAGGGTTCCGTCGGCCACGATGTCGAAGGTCTGCGTCTGGACGCCCTCGTCGTCGTAGCCGATCGTGGCCAGGCCGTGCTCGACGGTGCGATCGCCGGTGACGTTCATGATCGTGCTGCCGTAGGTCAGAGAGTTGAGCCGGTCGAGGGTGGCGAAGGAGGTGCCGGCGTAGGCCGCCTCGTAGCCCAGGGCCCGGTCGAGTTCGGTCGCGTGCCCGATTGACTCGTGGATGGTCAGCCAGAGGTTGGACGGGTCGATGATCAGGTCGTATTCGCCGGCCTCGACACTGGGCGCCTTGACGTGCTCGGCCAGCAGCTCGGGCAGCTCGGCCAGTTCGGCGTCGAAGTCCCATCCGGTGCCGGTGAGGTACTCCCAGCCGCGCCCGGCCGGCGGGGCCAACGTGCGCATGGAGGAGAACGCGCCGGCCCCGCGATCGACCTGCACGGCGGTGATCCGTGGGTTGAGCCGGACCCGTTGCTGGGTGATCGACGACCCGGACAGGTCGGCGTAGAACTTGTTCTCCAGGACGTGCATGAGGTGGGCGTCGACGTGATCGACGCCGTCAGCGGCCATAAGTCGCTCCGACAGCTCGGCCAGCCGTTCGATCCGGTCGCGTTCGGAGAGGTCGAACGGGTCGATCTCATAGGCGCTGATCCAGGTCGCGTCGGCGTACACCGGTTCGGGCGCGAGCACGACGCGATCGCGGCTGAGCACCTTGCTCATCTTGGCGGTGACGACGGCCTGCTCGGCCAGCCGGGCCGCGCCCGCCGCGCTGCGATCGATGCCGGCGGCAAAGCCCCAGGCGCCGTCGTGCACCACCCGGACGGCCAGGCCGATCTCCTCGTCGTCGCTGGCCGAATCGAGCTGGGCGTCACGCAGGTCCAAGCGGGCGACCCGGATCCGCTCGAGGCGGAAATCGGCATGCTCGACGCCGAGCTGTTGGGCCCGGGTCAGCGCGGCATCAGCCAGCGCCCGCATCGGCAAGGCCAGAAATGACGCACTCAGCTCGGGCATACCCCGAACCTAGCAAGGCGGCCGCGACACCCCCTAGGTTGGACCTATGACCGGTTCCGGCACGGACACCTACGACGTCATCGTGATCGGCGGCGGCCCGCCGGGAGAGAACGCCGTTCAGTACGCGATCCAGGGCAGCGGACGCACCGGGGCGCTCATCGAACACGAGTTGGTCGGTGGCGAGTGTTCCTTCTGGGCCTGCATGCCGAGCAAGGCACTGCTTCGTCCGGCTGACGTGCTGGCCGCCGGCCGGGCCATGCCGGGCGTGCGCGAGATCGTCGGCGACACGCCCCTGGACGTGGCCGCGGTGCTGGCCCGCCGCGACGATTTCACCCACCACCGCGACGACACGTCGCAGGTCGATTGGGCCGCGAGCGTAGGCATCGACGTCATCCGGGGTCACGCGCGACTGGCCGGTGAGCGCACGCTTTCGGTGCAGGCCGCCGACGGATCGCTACGCACCCTGCATGCCCGCGAGGCGATCATCCTCGGCGTCGGCACGACCGCAGCGGTGCCCCCGATCCCCGGTTTGGCCGAGGCACTGCCGTGGATCTCGCGCGACGTCACCAACCTCGTCGAGGTGCCGCGCCGGGTCGCCGTGCTCGGCGGCGGCGTGGTCGCGTGCGAGTCCTCGACCTGGCTGCGGGCCCTGGGCGTGGAGGAACTCACGATCATCGAACGCGCCTCGTCGCTGCTGGCCCGCAACGAGCCGTTCGCCGGTGAGTACGTGCGGAAGCACTTCGAAGCCGCCGGCGTGACCGTGCGCCTGGGCGCCTCGGTGTCAGGCGTGCACCGCACTGACCCGGTCGCTACCGGATACGGGCGGATCCATGGCGGGCCGGTCGAGATCACCGTCGACGGCGAGACGATCACCGTCGACGAGATCGTCGTCGCGACGGGACGCACCCCGGCCAGCTCCGACCTCGGCCTGGACACGATCGGCCTGGCGGCCCGGGTGCAGGCCAACCGCGGCTTCGTCGAGGTGGACGACCACCTGACCGTCCAGGGTGTCGAAGGCGAGTGGCTCTACGCGATCGGTGACATCACCGGCCGCGCCTTGCTTACCCACATGGGCAAGTACCAGGCCCGGATCGCCGGCTGGGTGATCGGCGCGCGGGCCGAGCGCCGGCCGCTGACCGGTCCGCGCTTCACCGACGTGGCCGATCACGATCAGGTTCCGCAGGTCACCTTCACCGACCCCGAGGTCGCCTCGGTCGGGCTCATCGAGTCCGAAGCACGGGCCAAGGGCATCGACGTCGAGACTGTCGAGTACGACCTGGCGGCCCTGGCCGGCACATCGCTGCTGCGCGATGACTACGAGGGACGGGCCAAGCTGGTGATCGACCGGGCCAGCGACCTGATCGTGGGGGCCACCTTCGTCGGTCCGGAGGTCGCGGAGCTGGTGCACGCGGCGACCGTGGCCGTAGTCGGCAAGGTGCCACTGGAAACGCTGTGGCACGCAGTCCCGTCCTATCCCACGGCCAGTGAGATCTGGCTGCGGCTGCTCGAGGCCCGCTGAGCCAATGGCCAGCCTGTTCACCCAGATCATCGACGGTGCCCTGCCGGGGCACTTCGTCTACTCCGACGAGCAGGTCGTCGCGTTCCTCTCGATCGCACCGGTGACCGACGGCCACGCGCTGGTCGTCCCGCGGCTAGAGGTCGATCAGTGGACCGATGCCGATCCCGGGTTGCTGGCCCACTGTGTCGCGGTGGCCCAGCGGATCGGGGTGGCGCAGAAGCAGATCTGGGACGCACCTCGCGCGGGGCTGATCATCGCCGGTTTCGAGGTCGCGCATCTGCATCTGCACGTCTTTGCCATGTGGGGGCTGGGAGATCTTGATCTGGCCGGCCTGCCGGTCGAGACGGATTCGGCGAAGTTGGCCGCCAACGCGGAGCGGTTGCGGGCGGTTCTGGGGTCTTAGGCGCCTTAGGTCAGATGGCAGTCGGCGGCATCGACGAGGGGGTCGGTGCTTCATTGGCCTCGCTCGCCCGCTCACTTCCGTCTCGCGGCGATTATCAAGATCAAGAGATGAGTAGCGTGGTGCCACTCGCTCGGCCGCCGGCCAGGTGGTGCACCCCGGAGGGATGGCGCAGACATGCTGGAGTTCGATCCTGAACTTGCCGCGGCGGTGGCGTCCCGCATGGGCGACGTCGCCCTGCCGGTGATTGCCCGCGACGATTGGCGTGCCCTCCGCGCCATGGGTGAGGCCGGCGCGGCGGCCGTAAACGCCATGCTGCCGGCGCATGAGGAGGTCACTAGGACTGATGCCTATGTCCGCGTCGACAACGGCCAGGACGTCCTTGTTCGGTGGTACACGCCGCCTGGATACGACTCGGCAGTGAGCGGGCCAGCGGTCGTGTACCTGCATGGCGGCGGCATGATCGCGGTAACGGTCGACATCTACGACCACGTCGTAGCCGGATACGTCGCCGACACGGGCGTC
This sequence comes from uncultured Actinomycetes bacterium, assembly GCA_963828015.1. GTDB lineage: Bacteria > Actinomycetota > Actinomycetes > Mycobacteriales > Jatrophihabitantaceae > CAVPUA01. The sequence continues at coordinate 464,521 of CAWHCD010000004.1, read as the reverse complement.
CCGTTTCTGGCCGTCGACTACCGCACGGCCCCTGAGTTTCCGCACCCAGCGCCCGTCGAGGACTCGCTGCTCGGGGTGAACTGGCTGATCGAACACGCAGCGGACCTGGGCGTCGACCCGAATCGAATCGCGATCATGGGCGACAGCGGGGGCGGTGGTGTCGCCGCCGGCGCCGCCATCCTCGCCCGCGACCGCGGCATCGCCCTGAAGCGGCAGATCCTGATCTATCCGATGCTCGATGACCGCAACACAGAGGTCGACCCGGCCCTGGCGTCATTCGCACGCGGGTGGACCTACGACAACAACTACACCGGCTGGCACGCGCTGCTCGGCGATGCGATCGGAACCGACGACGTCCCCGCGACCGCCGCTCCCGCGCGCCTGAGCGATGCCCACGATCTCGCGCCGGCCTACATCGAGGTCGGTGAGCTGGACATCTTCCGCGACGAATCGATCCAGTACGCCCGGATCTTGCTGCTCGGAGGGGTCTCGGCCGAACTGCACGTGCATCCAGGATGTCCGCACGGATTCGACCTGATCGGCCCATCGGTGCCCGTGGTCCGCCGCGCCCGGGCGGACCGCCTTCGAGTGATAACCAGCCTCTAGCCGGTAGATGTCGCCGGAGCCGATCTGGGGCATAGTCGATCTAGATCGTTTCACTCTTGCCGAGCCTGAAGGGGCTGTTGGTGACCGACAACCGTGAAGTGACCCCGATCGAGTTCGAGCACGTTACGAAGCGCTACGGCAGCCGGACCGTTCTCAATGATTTGAGCTTCTCGGTTCCGCACGGGTCGGTGGTCGGCCTGCTCGGCCCAAACGGGGCCGGCAAGTCGACCGCGATGCGGGTCCTGCTCGGCCTACAGCGCCCGGAGGGCGGCACGACCAGGATTCTGGGCCACGCCCCGGGGAGTCGCGGATTCCGCGGCGCGGTACGACAGGTCGGAGCGATCATCGAGGCGCCGCCGTTGTACAAGAACGCGTCCCCCTATGAAAACCTGGCCATTCGAGTCGCCGCGTTGGGACAAGTCGTCAACTCAGCCGATATTCGGGCGCTGATCGAGCAGGTCGGACTCGGCCAACGGGCCGACGATGCCGTCGGTCGGTTCTCCCTGGGAATGCGCCAGCGGGTCGGGCTGGCGCTCGCGCTGGTCGGCAATCCGAGTATCGCCGTGCTGGACGAGCCGACGAACGGCCTCGACCCAGAGGGGTCGGTCGAGATTCGGAATCTGGTCAAGCGTCTGCCCGAACGAGGCACGACCACGCTGATCTGCACGCACCGGCTCGACGAGATCGAGAAGACCTGCGATTACGTGATCGTCCTGCGCGAAGGTCACCTCATCACTGAAGGCTCGCTGGCGGATGTGATCGCCATGGCCGGCACCCGGGGACACACCGTGCAGGTACGGCCGGACGAGGTCGAGCGCGCGGTGGCAATCATCGCCACGCTCGACGTCGGTGACGTCCAGGTCGTCGGGCCCGACATCGTCACCCAGCGGCAACTCGATGATCCGGCGCGCATCACGTACGCACTCGGCATTCAGGGAATCAACCTGCGCGGGTTGCAGACCGCGCACGCGAGCCTCGAGGACGCGTTTCTCGAGATCACGCGGACGGAGTCCTGATGATGCGCGCCGAGATCGCGAAGGTCCGCTACCTCCCGCTGCCCCGCTGGACGGCGGCCGCCGTGCTCGCCGCCGCTGTGATCACCGGCGCGGCGTTGATCGTGTTCCACCCGCACAGTCCCGGCAGTTACCTCGACATCAGCTCGACCGCGCTGAACCAGGTACTCGACATCGCCGCCATGGTGTTCGGCGTCTGGGTCGCGGCCCTGGAGTTCGGCTCCGGAACCTTGCAGCGCACGCTGACCGCCGAACCCGACCGCAACCGAGTACTCACCTCCAAGATCATTGTCGTGCTGATCGGCACCGCCGTAGTGGGGGCCGCGGCCGCCGCAACCGTCGGTGGACTCACTCACGTAGCCGTCATCCGCGCCGACGCACCGGTCGCAGCGGGCGATCTGGCGCGGGCCGTTTTCGCCGTCGTCCCCGACGCGGTGATCGCCTCGGCAATCGGGTTCGGATTCGGTCTGCTCGCCCGTTCGATGGGCGGCGGAATCACGTTCTCCCTCGCGTTCCTCTTCGTCGTGTCCGGCGTGCTGTCCTTCGTACCCGGCTTGAAGAACCTCGCCTACGGGCAAGGGAGCGCCGACCTCGTCAACGGCATCGCCGATCGCGGCCGCACGGTGCACAACACCGGCATTGCGCTGCTGATCGTTCTCGTCTGGACGTTCATCATCGTCGCGCCCGGATGGCTGCTCTTCCTTCGAGCCGACCAGAAATAGGCCCGCCTAGACGCCGCGGTTGACGGCGTCCACCTCGGCCCGCGTCGGCGGGTTCGCACCGGCCCGCGCGCAGGTGAGTCCGGCGACCACCGCGGCCTCATCGAGCAGCCGCGCGAGCAACTCCGAATCAGCCAGTACCGGCGTGAACGTCGTCGGCGTAGCCGCCCCGATCCGCAGCAACCCGTCGAGCAGACCGCTGGTGAACGCGTCCCCGGCCCCGACCGTGTCGACCAGCTCGACCGCCATCGCCGGCCGCTGGATCGGCGGCCCATCGAGGCGATAGGCCGTCGTGCCCGCGCCGCCGTCGGTCACCAGCACCAGCCGCGACCCGAGAGCCAGCCAGCGCGCGGCGACGGCCGCCGGTGCTGTCCCGGCGTAGAGCCAGTCCAGGTCCTCCCGGCTCGCCTTCACCAGGTGGGCGGCCGCGACCCGCGGCTCGATCAACTCTCGAGCGGCTGATGCCGATCCCAACAGGCCCGGACGCACGTTCGGGTCGTAGCTGATCAGCCGATCTCCGGCCGTCCGCAACGAGTCGATGAACTCACCGAGCACCGCGGCGCCGGGCGGCAGCCAGGACGTGAGCGACCCGAAGTGGACCAGCTCGGCCGAGTCCGGCAGCGCCCTCAGCTCCCCCGGCGTCCAGCCCCAGTCCGCTGTGCCCTCCACGGTGAAGTCGTAGCTGGCGACGCCGTGTTCGTCCAAGCGCACCACGGCGATCGTGCTCGGCTGTTCGGCTCGCACGGCTGCCCGCAGGTCCAGGTCGGCCGCCTCCGCATAGCGATGCAGGATGCTCCCGAACCCGTCGCGCGAGAAGCGCCCCAGATATGCGGTCGGCTGCTGCAGCCGGGCCAGCCCCACGGCGACGTTGAGCGGGCTGCCCCCGACGCGGGCGGTGAACGTAGCGCCGTCGCCGCTGTCGTGCACATCCATCAGGGCCTCGCCGATCACGGCGACCGTCGGCACGCTCATCGATCAGACGTTACCCAGTCTTCATCGCGTGCCGGGACATGATCGACGCGCCGGCGAACAACCGTGTCTCGGCCGACGGTTCGGGCCCGGTCCGGGTCGACTTCTGGACGAGCGTCCACGCCTCGGCCCCGGCCTGGTAGCCGAGGCGACGGTAGGCCTCGAACTCGCGGTCACCGTAGAACTGATTGGCCGTCGAGTCGTTGGGGAAGTGCGGGTGACCGTCGGCCCATGACTTGACGTCCGGTGGCAGGTCGGCCACTCGCGCCGCCTTGCACAAGTAGATCGAGGCGACGACCCCGTTGGCGTAGGTCGCCGTGGCGCGCGCGGCCAGCGCCTTGGCGCAGCCGGACTCACCCGACTCGCTCAGGGCGTCCGGGCGGACGAGGCGAATCTCGACGCCCAGGTCAGTGCGCGCGGTCTCGACCGCCTCCCCGAACGTCGACAGCGAGAACGGCGTGTCGCCGGAGGCGTCGAAGACCACGATCTCGGTCGCCCCGCGCCGTAGCGCCTCGACCAGGCCGAGGTTCTCGTAGTGGCCGCCGTCGGTGACGTAGAGCCAGCGACCATGCAGGGTCAGTCCGCCGACGATCTCGCGCGCCAGGGCGAACAGCGCGGGCTGGCGCAACTGCCAGTACAGCCGGGGCCAGAAGCCCGAGCTCGGCGGCTGGCGCAGTCGTCGATGCAGCGGATTGGGCAGCCACATGCCCAGCCGGGCATCGGCCACGCCGAGCAGCAGCCGCATCGACGGACGCGTCATCCGCCCCATCGCCGGCGAGACCGCGGCCCCACTGACGGCCACCATGTCAATCAGCGTCAACTCGTTGGCGTGCTTCTCGAACGTCGCCGTGTCCATTGACAGCCCGACGTCGGGACGCCGCCGCTCCCGAGGACGACGCACCTGCTCGCGGTAAGCCCGGTCCCATTCGGCTCGATCGGCGCCGTCGGACTCCCGCGCCCGCAGGTTGAACGGCTCGGGCGTCGCGCTGCGAAACATCGTGCCGCTCGAGATTCCCGTTCGGTGCGGACTGAACGTGAACGGGGCACAACTGCGGCTGCTCGGCACCCCGCCGGGCTGGTCGGTGTTGGCCGCGGCGCAGATCACCAGCTGCGGGCCATCCGCACCATAGCGCGAGAACCGCTGCTCCGGCTCCTCGCCCGAACGGGTCACCGCGAAGGCGGTGGCCAGGCCGTTGCGTGTAGTAGCGGTGCAGCGAGGTGCGGTTGCCGTCGGTCAGGGCCTGCCAGCCGAGCAGAAACAGCCCGCAGCCGAGGACGGCCCACAACTGGGCGGCCTCGTTGCGGCCGTAGGCCATGTTCGAGACCCAGGTCAGCATCGCTACGGCCAGCAGGACGACCAGGATGACCGAGCCCAGCCAGGGCAGGACGGCCGAGGAGATCCGATTCCAGACCGACGTGAGTGATCTCGTCAGACCGGTAGTCAGTGGGTTGTTGGGATCACGCTTGGGCGTATAGGTGCGCACCAACCGGGCCACAATCGCCACCAGGGCCAGGATCGTGCTCACCAGGGTCGCGGTCTGCGGCCCGGCGTGCACCTGCATCACCTTGCCCGGCGTCTGGCTGATGATCGAGAGCACCCACGGCAGCCCGACCAGCAGCACGGTGGCCAGCGCACTGGCGGCCATCAGATAGATGGCCGCGACGCACCAGAGCTTGGTGGCCGACTCCCCCACCGGCCGATACGTGTCGATGAGTCGGTAGGTGAGGTAGATGAACACTCCGGCCAGGAAGACGCCGAACAGGGCCCACAACAGGGCGGGCGGAAAGTAGGTCTGCCAGTTCACCCCGTCGCTGGACAGGCGCAGGGCGTGCAGGACGTGGGGCCCCAGCAACACGCCGACGACCTTGGCCACGATGTAGGCCGCGGCCAAGATGGCCAGCAGGTTCATCAGCAGGCCGTAGAGAATGCCCAGCAGCGAGATCGACAGCTGGGTCTTGCTGTCGATGAGGTACTTGGTGTGGGCCCGCAGCCGCACATCCTCCGGGGAGCCCGGGGCGAACACGCGCGGCTCCGCGCCGGCCGGCAGCCGGTGCGCCACGCTGGCATAGCTGCCCGCGGCGTAACCCCCGCCGGACACCGAGGTGACCAGGTGGGTGTTGCTGTAGAAGGTCTGGCCCGGGCCGTCGGGCTGCTCGTTGAGGAACTGAATCCCGCCGAGGGCAAACGCGGCCGCCCGAACGCCACCTCCGGAACAGCAGATTGCCCGCGTCGGGTACAGCGCCCGGGCCGGATCGTCCGGGTCAGCATCCGGTCCGGCGTCGGGACCCTTCGGTGGCCGACCGGGCAGCAGATCGGCGTCGGTCAACCGTGCTCGCGACTTAGCTGCCATGGTGGCTCCCTTTGCCCGTGCCCGGCGGGAGGGTGTGTCCTCGCCTGCGCTGGAGGAGCCGGCGAGCGGGCCGGTGATACCACCCGGGCGCCGACGAGTGGACCCGGCTAGGTCTGCAGCAACGTTTGATGCAGCCGGAAGTTAGCGCCCGTGGCATCGGCCAGGTCGGCGATCCGCCCGTAGGGTGTGTCCTCGGCCGGGCGCAGCACGGTGGCTCCGAGCTTCGCGGCCCGGTCCTGGGCCTCGTCGGCGTTGGCGACGCTGAAGTAGACCGCCCACATCGAAGGGACCTCGGCGGGCAGGAAGCCGACCGAATCCATCATGCCGGCGACCATCTGCCCGTTGAGAGTGAGCGTGGCGTAGCGGAACTCGTCGGTGTCGCCCACCATGTCGAACCCGTAGCCGAACACGCTGCCGTAGAAGCTCTTCGAGGTCGCGAAGTCCTTGCTGTGGTACTCGTCCCAGGTCACCGAGCCGGGCTCGTTGTACTTGTTGAAACCAGTGTGGGTGCCGGCCTGCCAGACCCCGAAGGTGCCACCGGCAGGGTCGCCGAGCATGGCCATCGTGCCGACATCGCCGACCGCCATCGGTGCCATCAGCGCCGTCCCACCGGCGCCCTGGGCCGCCGCCACGGTGGCGTCGATGTCGGCGGTGGCCAGATACGTCGACCAGACGTCGGGCATCGAACTGTCCGGACGCTGGCGCATCATGCCCGCGACCGGGTAGCCGTCCGAGGAGCAGGTGACGTAGTTGCCGAACTCGTCGCTGGACTCGCTGAACGTCCAGCCGAACAGCGTGCCGTAGAAGGCGCTGGAGCCTTCGTAGTCGCTGGTCAGCAGGTCGACCCAGCAAGGTGTGCCGGGCGCGAACGGAGTGTCACGAGTGCTCATGAAGGTCCCCCCAAATCGGTAGCGATAGGGCAAACATAGGCCCGGACAACGACAACCTCCAGAGTCGAACAGCTGAAGTTCTGACGCGCCCCCGGTCGCGTCCTAGGCTCAGAGGCATGACCACTCCAGAGGGCATCGACCCGGCCGTGCCACCGTCGGGAACCGGCTGTGCCGAGTGCGAGGCGAGCGGCGGCTGGTGGTTCCACCTGCGCCGCTGCGCGCAGTGCGGACACATCGGCTGCTGCGACACGTCGCCGTCCCAGCACGCCACGGCTCACTACCGCAGCAGCGGCCATGCGTTCATCCAGAGCTTCGAACCCGAAGAGGACTGGTACTACGACTACCGCAGCGAACGGATGTATGACGGGCCGACGCTGGTCGACCCGACGCATCATCCGATCGAGCAGCCGACTCCGGGACCGGCCGGACGCGTTCCCGACGATTGGCGCGAGCACCTGCACTGACGCTGGCCGCGGCAACAGTTTGGTCGTGTTCAGTCGGCCCGCACGTCCAGGCCCAGCGCGGACGCGATCACGGCTGACTGTTCCCAGGTGATGATCGCCCCGCGCAGGGTGGCGGCCTGCGGGTCGAGCGCGGACAGATCACTGCCGCGCAGGTCGCAACCGCGCAGGTCGATCCCGTGCAGTGCCGCGCCGGACAGGTCGACGCGCACGAGCGATCCTCCCTCGCACCGGGCCTTGCTCAAGTCGGCCTCGCGCATGCGGACGTCGACGAAGCCGGCCCGCCGCAGGTCCGCCCCGGCCAGCCCGACGAAGGACCAGTCACCGCCGTCCACCTTGAGCAGATCGAAGCTGCAGCGCACGAACTGACTGCCCACCAGCTTGCAGCCCTCGAACTGGGCGTCGAAGAACACGCATTCGGCGAACGTGCAGTTCAGGAACGCGGCGACGGTGTGACGTGAGGCGTTGAACCGCACTCCGCGAAACGTGCACTCGGTGAAGGTCGAGCCCTGGTTCACGACCTCGGTCATGTCCACGTTGCGAAAGCCCACCCGGGCGTACTCGTCGGCGTTGAGTTCGTGGCCGTACCAGTCCTCACCCGCGACGTCGGCGACCGTCACGCCCGATCAGCCGAGCAGCGCGGCACGGGTCCGGGGCATCCCGCTACGGCCGGCGCTCGACGGCTTCACCGCCAGGATCTGGTTGATGCCGATGTGGTTGGCCTCGAAGGCCAGCGCCGACCCGGCCATGTACAGGTGCCAGATCCGCGCTCGGGCCACGCTGGTCAACCGCGCCGCCTCGTCCCAGTTGTCCACCAGGTTGGCCACCCACTCGCGCAGCGTCTGGCCGTAGTGCTCGCGCAGCGACTCGACATCGCGCACTTCGAACCCGACACCCTCCAGGGCCTCGATCACGGTCGCCATCGTTTCCAGCTCACCATCGGGGAAGACGTAGCGGCCGATGAACGAGTCGCCGCTGGCCCCGCTGGCCGCACCCGGTCGCCGGGAGATGGCGTGGTTGAGCAGTCGACCCTCCGGCCGCAGCAGCGCAAACAGGTCGGCGGCGTAGACGGGCAGCATCGCGGCACCGACGTGCTCGGCCATGCCGATGCTGGAGATCGCGTCGAACGGGCCGTCGGTGATATCGCGGTAGTCCTGGATACGGATCTCGACCAGGTCGGCCACGCCCTCGGCCGACATCCGCTTGCGCGCGTAGGCGGCCTGCTCACGCGAGAGGGTCACCCCCACCACCTGCACCCCGTACGTCCGGGCGGCATGCAGGGCGAACGTGCCCCATCCGCAGCCGACGTCGAGCACCCGCATGCCGGCCTGCAGTCCGAGCTTGCGGGCGACCAGGTCGCACTTGGCGAACTGGGCGTCGGCGAGCGGCAGGTCGGCGTCGGCGAAGAACGCGCACGAGTAGGTCATCGACGAGCCGAGCACCAGCCGGTAGAAGTCGTTGCCGACGTCGTAGTGATGCGAGATGGCCTCGGCGTCGCGGCGCTTGCTGTGCTGCCCACCGTGCAGGCGGGCTTCCTCTGCCGGTGGCTTGGGCGGCCACCCGAACGCCCCCAGGCGCAGGGCCGTTGCGGCCAGCTGCCGCACGGTGGAGGCGTGCACGTTCACCGTGAAGACCTCGTCGGTGATCGTGGCCCGTTCCAACGCGCCGAGGGTGTCGAACAGGTCACCATCGACGTCCAGGTCGCCCGAGACGTAGGCGCGAGCGAATCCGATCTCGTTCGGCGAGTAGAGGATGCGCCGCAGAGCCCGCCGGTTGCGGAAGATCAACCGCACGTCGGCGTCCTCTGGCCCGGCCGTACTGCCGTCCCAGCCCTGAACGTGTAGCGGCAGACGATCACCCAGCGCAGCCTGCAGCAAAGACGCCAACCGGTCGGCAACTGTCACGTTCGCACCCCTTCGCCCACTCGTTCTCTCAGCATGCCATCAGCTGCGAGCAGACGAAACCTATCTCAGGAGGAGCGGCGGCTGATCTTGCTGCCGAGCCAGACGAGCGGGTCGTACTTGCGGTCGACGACCCGCTCCTTCATCGGGATCAACGCGTTGTCGGTGATCTTGATGTGCTCGGGGCAGACCTCTGTGCAGCACTTGGTGATGTTGCAGAAGCCCAGGCCGAACTGTTCCTGGGCCTGGTTCTTGCGATCAAGGGTGTCCAACGGGTGCATGTCGAGCTCGGCGATGCGCATCAGGAACCGCGGCCCGGCGAAGGCCTGCTTGTTCTCCTCATGATCGCGGACCACGTGACAGGTGTCCTGGCACAGGAAGCACTCGATGCACTTACGGAACTCCTGCGAGCGCTCGACGTCGACCTGGGCCATCCGGTACTCGCCCGGCGCGAGGCCGACCGGGGGCGCGAACGCCGGCACCTCGCGGGCCTTGGCGTAGTTGAACGAGACGTCGGTGACCAGGTCCTTCATCACCGGGAACGCCCGCATCGGCGTCACCGTGATCGTCTCTTCCTCGGTGAACGTCGACATACGGGTCATGCACAGCAGCCGTGGGCGGCCGTTGATCTCGGCGCTGCACGAGCCGCACTTGCCCGCCTTGCAGTTCCAGCGCACGGCCAGATCGCCGGCCTGGGTGGCCTGCAGCCGGTGGATGATGTCGAGGACAACCTCGCCCTCGTTGACCTCGACCGTGTAGTCGAGCAGTTCACCGCCCGTGTCGTCGCCGCGCCAGACCCGGAACTTCGCGTTGTAGGTCATAGCGCACTGCTCTTCGCGCAAGCGCTCATCGGCCCATTCGCTGCGTTCCTCGCTCGCTGGCGCTCGCTGCGATACTCGCTCATTCCGTTCCCTCCGGCAGGGCGCTCAGTTCCGCGTCGGTCAGGTACTTGCCGAGCTCATCGCGCTTGAACAGGGTGATCAGGTCATCGCGCATCGTCGTCATCGGCTGCCGCACGACCTCGACGTCGTCGCCGGACAGCGAGCAGATCAGGTTCACCTGCCGCCAGTTCGGATCCATCTTCGGGAAGTCGTCGCGGGTGTGCCCGCCCCGGCTCTCCTCGCGGATCAACGCCGCGCGCGCGACGCACTCGCTGACGGCGAGCATGTTGCGCAGGTCCAGGGCCAGGTGCCAGCCCGGGTTGAACTGGCGGTGGCCCTCGACGCTGACATTGCGCTCGCGGACCTTGAGCTCCTCGAGCTTGGCCAGTGCCTGCTCGACCTCCTCGGCCTTGCGGATGATGCCGACCAGGTCGTTCATCGTCTGCTGCAGTTCCTGGTGCAGCGTGTACGGGTTCTCCCCGCCCTCATTGGCGAACGGCGCCAGCGCGGTGGCACTGGCGGCCTCGACCTGCGCATCGGTCGGCACCGGCCGCGCGGTCCCGAGTCCGTGGACGTAGTCCGCCGCCGCCGACGCCGGCCCGGCGGCCGAAGACCAGCAGGTCCGAGAGCGAGTTGCCGCCCAGCCGGTTCGAGCCGTGCATGCCACCGGCCACCTCGCCGGCGGCGAACAGGCCCGGGCACCCGCGTCGCGGCCGCCGTGTCCGGCTCGACCTCGACGCCACCCATGACGTAATGGCAGGTGGGACCGACCTCCATCGGCTCGGCGGTGATGTCGACGTCGGCCAGTTCCTTGAACTGGTGGTGCATCGACGGCAGCCGCTTGAGGATCTCGGCCGGTGTGCGGCGCGAGGCGATGTCGAGGAACACGCCCCCGTGCGGTGATCCGCGGCCGGCCTTGACCTCGGAGTTGATGGCCCGGGCGACCTCGTCACGGGGCAACAGGTCAGGGGTGCGCTTGTTGTGGTCGGGATCGTCATACCAACGGTCGGCCTCGGCCTCGTTGTCGGCGTACTGCGCCCGGAAGACGTCCGGCACGTAGTCGAACATGAACCGCTTGCCGTCGGAGTTGCGCAGCACCCCGCCGTCGCCGCGCACGGACTCGGTGACCAGGATGCCCTTCACCGACGGCGGCCAGACCATGCCGGTCGGGTGGAACTGGATGAACTCCATGTTGAGCAGCGTCGAGCCGGCCCGCAGGGCCAGCGCGTGGCCGTCTCCGGTGTACTCCCACGAGTTGGACGTGACCTTGAACGACTTGCCGACGCCGCCCGTGGCCAGCACGACGGCCGGCGCGCGGAAGAGGACGAAGCGGCCCGACTCGCGGTAGTAGCCGAACGCGCCCGAGATCGCCCCGTCGGAGGTGATCAGCTCGGTGATCGTGGTCTCGGCGAAGACCTTGAGCCGGGCGTCGAGGTCACCGCTCTCGCGCAGGTCGTCCTGCTGCAGCGAGACGATCTTCTGCTGCAGCGTGCGGATCAGTTCGAGTCCGGTGCGGTCGCCGACATGGGCCAGCCGCGGGTATTCGTGGCCGCCGAAGTTGCGCTGGCTGATCTTGCCGTCCTTGGTCCGGTCGAACAGCGCGCCGTAGGTCTCGAGCTCCCACACCCGTTCGGGGGCTTCCTTGGCGTGCAGCTCGGCCATCCGCCAGTTGTTCAGGAACTTGCCCCCGCGCATGGTGTCGCGGAAGTGGACCTGCCAGTTGTCGTTGGGGTTGGCGTTGCCCATGCTGGCCGCGATACCGCCCTCGGCCATGACCGTGTGGGCCTTGCCGAACAGCGACTTGCAGATGATCGCGGTCCGCATCCCGGCCTCTCGGGCGGCGATCGCGGCCCGCAGTCCGGCGCCGCCGGCTCCGATGATCAGGACGTCAAAGTCGTGGGTCTCGACTTCAGCACTCATCAGTTGTAGATCCTCAGGTCAGAGATCGTGCCGGACGCGACCAGGCCGATGTAGGCGTCGGTGATCGCCAGGGTGGCCAGCGTCGTCCAGGCCAGCTGCATGTGCCGGGTGTTGAGCTTGGAGACGCCCGTCCACACCTTGTAGCGCACCGGATGGGCCGAGAAGTGCTTGAGCCGTCCGCCCATGATGTGCCGGCAGGAGTGGCACGACGCGGTGTACAGCCACAGGAACACGACGTTGACCACGATGATCACCGTGCCCAGCCCGATGCCGAAGCCGCCGTCGCCGCCCTTGAACGCCCGCACGGCGTCGTAGGTGTTGATCAACGAGACCAGGATGGCCGCGTAGAAGAAGTAGCGGTGCATGTTCTGGACGATCAGCGGGAAGCGCGTCTCACCGCTGTAGCGACCGTGCGGCTCGGGCACCGCGCAGGCGGGTGGGGACAGCCAGAACGAGCGGTAGTACGCCTTGCGGTAGTAGTAGCAGGTCAGCCGGAAGCCGAGCAGGAACGGCAGTACGAGCAGGGCGAAGGGCAGGAACGGCGGGAAGTGGCCGAACCAGGTGCCGAAGTCGCGCGAGCCCGACTGACACGAGCTGGACAGGCAGGGCGAGGAGAACGGCGAGAGGTAGTGGTACTTCTCGACGAAGTAGGCCCGCTGCGACGCGGTGCGCACCGCCGCGTAGATCACCCAGGCCGTGAGCAGGACGAACGTGACCAGCGGCTGGATCCACCAGCGGTCCTGCCGCAGGGTGCGCTCAGCAATCTGCGCCCGACCCGGGGAGGAAACACCGGTCGGGGTCTCGGAGCGGGTCACCGTTGCGGGCCGGGGTTGCGTCCGTGGAAGCCGCCGACACCTTCGTCGTCGGCGTCGCTCCACATCGACGGGTCGAGCGGGGTGTCATCGACCTTGATCTTTTCCGGTGGTGGCGCGGCCGCCGGGATGAGTTCGGTCAACTCGCTGGCGTCGATCCGCAGGCGCTCGACATCGTTGCTCAGCCGCCGCACCGCGGGGATCTCACCGAAGGCGGCGCGCGCGTCGGCGATCCGGTCGCGCAACTCATCGATCGCCCGGTTGACCGCCTTCACCTGCGTGGCGTCGCTCACGTGGTACTCCTCACATCCGGTGCCTGCTGGAAGTTTGGCCCTAATCACCGGAGGTGCCAAGACCCCGTGTGACCAACGGCACAACGCTACGGGAACAGCGAGCAGGGTCACGCCAGCGGGTCGCTGACACGGATGGACGCGGTCCACTGAGTGGACCGCAGGGCGTTACCGGTCAGGCTTCCTCGATGTCGGAGAACAAGATCCGGACCCCACCCGTGGCCAGGCCGAAGATGCTCGGGAACAGCGCCGCCGCCTCGGGTGTGGCGACGGCCGCGCTGGCCGAGTCGTAGTCGGCGAAGTAGAGGTCGAGCAGGCGGTAGGCCGGCGTGGGCGAACCGTCCTCCTTCGGCCAGACCTTCGCCGTCTCCAGTCGCAGCAGGCCGGGCAGGGCCCGGGCCAGGGCGACCTGACCCTCGGCGTAGCCGGCCTCGAAAGCGCTCGGGTCGGTCGGGTTGTCGTAGATAACCGTGATCTTCGTGGGCATGCTTGGACGCTAGCCGGTATTCGACGCCCGCGCCGAGCCCGCGCTATACTAGTTGAGTATTCAACCAGATTGGAGAGCCAGATGACCGACACCGCGCACACCGAGCTGTTTCCGGCGTTGTACCTCGGTCATGGAGCCCCGCCCCTGCTCGAGGACGAGCTGTGGACGGCCGAACTGCGCGCGCTCGCGGCCACCCTGCCCCGGCCGCAGTCGATCCTGATGGTCTCGCGCGCATTGGGAGTCGGCTCCCCTAGCCCTCGGGGCCACCACTGCGGTCCCGCTCATCTACGACTTCGGCGGCTTCGCGCCGCACTACTACCAGCTTCAGTACCCCGCACCCGGCGCCCCGCAACTGGCCGATCGGATCGAGGCCCTGCTGCCGGCGAACGAACCGGTGGCCCGTCGACCCGAACGTGGACTCGATCACGGCGCCTACGTGCCACTGATGGTGATGTACCCAGAGGCCGACATCCCGGTGCTGCAGTTGTCGCTGCCCACCCTGGATCCGACCCGCCTGCTCGAGCTCGGTCGTCGGCTGCGGCCGCTGCGCGAGGAGGGCGTGCTGATCGTGGGGTCGGGCTTCGCCACCCATGGACTGCCGTTCATCCGTGACTTCCGTCCGGATGCGCCGCCGCCGGGGTGGTCGCGGGAGTTCGACGCCTGGCTGGCCGAGACCCTGCAGCGCGGGGCGGTCGACGAGCTGCTCGACTTCGCGCATCAGGCCCCCGGCATGCCCTACGCGCACCCCACGGTCGAGCACTTCGCGCCGCTGTTCCTCACCATGGGCGCCGCCACCGAAGCCGACGCGGCTCCGCAGCAGGTGATCGACGGCTTCTGGATGGGCTTGGCCAAGCGCTCGCTTCAGGTCGCCTGACGATCCTTGCCCGCCGCCTTCGCACGGAGGGCGGCCAGCAGGCTCACGCCGTCGGGCACGCCGAGCCCGGTACAGGCATCCCAACCCGCCTTCGCGCGATAGGCCCCGTTGTCGCCCGACGTGATGTCGCGCAGCCCGGCCCGCGCCGCGCCTGGTTTGACCGCGTCGTAGAGCACCGGCTGCAGCTGACCCAACTTGGTCCCCAACGCCTGGGCCAACCGGCAGACCAGCGCCGCCCACAGCGGCGCGACCGCGCTCGTGCCGCCGAACACCACCGCGCTGCCGTCGACGTAGACCTGGTAACCGGTCTGCGGATCGGCGTTGGCGGCCACGTCGGGGACGCCGCGTCCGGTCGTCTTCGCGCCCGAGCGCACCGGCACGCCCGCGTGCGCCTGCCAGGTGGGCAGCGGGAAGCAATCGCTGACCCCGCCGCCGGTCGCTCCCCCGGCCGAACCGTCGTTCCAGACCTTCTCGCTGGTGACCACGCCGGTCTGCGGGTCGGCCCGCAGGCTGGTGCCGCCGCAGGCCAGCACGTGCGGGCTCGAGGCCGGGAAGTCGACGTGCACCTTTCCCTCGGTGGTCTGGGCGTCGGCGCTGCCGTTGTCCCCCGCCGCCGCCGTGACGGTGACGCCCAGCGCGACCGCGTCGGCGAAGGCCAGATCCATCGCCTGCCGGGCCTGTTCGGTCCACTCGTCCTCGCTCTGTCCCCAGCTGATGCTGATCGCCGTCGGGGTCGGCTGGGCGTGCGCCGCCTGCGAGACGGCATCGAGAAAGCCGGCGTCGGTGTTGGGCGCGAAGTAGACCAGCAGGCCGGCCTTAGGGGCGATCGCACCGGCCACCTCGATGTCGAGCAGCACCTCACCGTCGGCGCCCTTCGGGTCCTGGCCGGCGACGTTGGTGGCCCCGTCCACGCCGACCGCGGTCACCGAGGGCACCGCCAGTCCGAGCCCGGTGAAGTAGACGTCCAGGTCGGATTCGGCGAATCCGCCGCCGAGTTCGATGATGGCCAGCGTCTGCCCGGTGCCGTCGGTGCCCGGTGGCAGCCGATAGATCGCGGCCAGCTCCAGCGGCGTGTAGCTCGTTCCGGCCGCGGCGGCCGGGCGGATATGGGTCCGGGCCTGCGGCCGGTTGTCCAGGCCGAGGACCGCGATGACCACGTCGGCCAACTCGGCCGGCAGGCTCAAGGAACCCTCGCGATATCGGTGCTCGACCGCCTCGCCGGCGCCGGCAACGCGCGTCCGGGCGCGTTGCAGTTCGGCGCCGAACAGGGCGGCGAGCACGCCGGCACTGGCGCCCACGCGCACCCGCCGCGTGGGCGCGTCGACCTCGATGACCTCGACACCGGCCGCGGCGAAGACCCGTTGGACGAGCTCGACGTCATCGACGTCGGCCCCGTGACCCGCACTACCGCGGCGCAGGACGACGGTGAGCTCCAGGCGCTCGGCCGGATCGACCGGCCCCAACACCTGCGCGCCCGGAATGGGCGGGCGCGAACTACCGGCCAGGATGACGCGACTGGGTTCCATGCCTTCCGATTATGCACATCCTGTCCGGATATGCACGGTTCTGCCGCCAGCGGCCGGCTCAGCTAGCGGCGTCGATCAGGACTTCGGCCAGCTGCCGGGCGGCGGCCGGTCCGGCCGGGTTGCGGTCCATGCGGGCTCCGACGCTGGCGCCGTCGTAGACCAGCACCAACCGGCCGGCCAGCGCCTCGGGCTCGGTTAGGCCGGCCTCGGTGGCCAGTTCGGTGAACAGGTCGCGCATCCAGCGCCGGTTCTCATCCGACACCTGCTCGACCACCCCGCCCGGCTCGGATTCCGCGCTCGCGTTGAGGAAGGCGCAGCCCCGGTAACCCGGCTGCTGGCAGTAGTCGAGCAGGCTGTCGAAGACGCTCAATAGCTTGGCCCTGGGGGTGTCGCACGTGTCCATCCGCCGTGCTATCCGCGCTCGGCGCTCGGCGTGCCGGCCGTCGAGATAGGCCCGGATGAGTTCGTCCTTGCTGCCGAAGCTGTTGTAGAGCGAGGCCTTGGCCACGCCGGCCCGCTCGATGATCCGGTCGATGCCGACCGTGTGCACGCCCTCGGCATAGAACAGCTCGTCGGCGGCGGCCAGCAGCCGCTCGCGCGCCGAGGGGGCCCGTTGGGCTGTCGCGGTAGCCATGAGTTGACAATAGCAGACAGATCTGTCTACTGTCAGGGTCGATTAGACAGACCGGTCTACCTGATCGAGATGAAGGATGACGACAATGACTGCCCTGACCGCCCCTCGGCTGCGATTCCAACTGCCGGACTCGGTGGCGTTCTACCTGCTGGCCTCGATCGTGGTGTTCTTCCTGGCCGGCTCGAGCGCGCCGACGCCCCTGTACTCGGTCTACCAGTCGGAGTGGGGGTTCTCCCCGATCACGACCACCGTCGTCTTCGGCGTCTACGCCTTGGCCGTTCTGATCGCCCTGCTCACCGTCGGCTCGTTGTCTGACCACGTCGGGCGGCGCCCCGTGCTGCTGACGGCGATCGCGGTTCAGGCCGGCGTGATGTGGATCTTCATCACGGCCGACGGTGTTCCCGAGCTGATGGTGGCCCGCATCGTGCAGGGCCTCTCGACCGGAGCCGCGGCGGGAGCGATCGGCGCCGGCATGCTCGACATCGACAAGGCGAAGGGCACGCTGGCCAATGCGGTCGCCACCCCGATCGGCACCGCGCTCGGGGCGCTCGCGTCCGGGGTCCTGGTGCAGTTCCTTCCGTGGCCGACGCACCTGGTCTACCTCGTACTGTTCGGCGTCTTCGTCCTCCAGTGGATCGGTGTGGCCCTGATGCGCGAGACCTCATCCACGCGCCCGGGTGCGCTCGCCTCATTGCGCATCCAGCTGAGCCTGCCCCGGGCGGTGCGTGGCCCGTTCCTTCTGGCGATTCCGGCCCTGGTCGCGGTCTGGGCGCTGGCCGGCCTCTACGGTGCGCTTGGCCCGACGCTCGTGCGGCTGCTGGTCGGGCACACCTCCTACGTGCTCGGCGGGCTGTCGCTGTTCACGATCGCCGGTGCCGGAGCGCTGACTGTGCTGCTCACCCGCAACCTCGTCTCCCGGACGTTGATGATCTACGGGGCCGGCGCGCTGCTGGTCGGGCTGGGCATCACCGTGCTCGCCCTGGACGCCACCTCGACGGCCGGCTTCTTCCTCGGCTCGGTGATCGCCGGCACCGGCTTCGGCGCCGCCTTCCAGGGCGCGATTCGCAGTGTCATCCCACTGGCCGCGCCGCACGAGCGCGCGGGCGTGCTGTCGCTGCTCTACGTCGTGTCCTACCTGGCCATGGGCCTACCCGCGGTCATCGCCGGCTTCCTGGTCGTGCACGGTGGTGGCGTCCTCGACACGGCGCGTCAATACGCGATCGCGGTGATGGTGCTGGCGGCCTTGGCCCTGATCGGGGCGCTCCGTCGTCCACGGCCGGTGACCGAGGTGGTCGTGGTGGCGTCGGCCGTCGAACTGCTCGAGGTCGCTTAGCTGCGCTCCAGACGAACGACGATTCCCTTGGACGTCGGGGTATTGCTGATCTCGGCGACGCTGTCGAGGGGAATCAGCACGTTGGTCTCGGGGTAGTACGCCGCCGCGCAACCGATCGCGCTCGGGTAGCTCACGACCCGGAAGTCACTCGCCCGCCGCTCGACCCCGTCGGTCCAGACGCTCACCACATCGACTTGATCACCATCGGCCAGGCCCAACTCGAGCAGGTCGTCGGGGTTGACCAGCACGACCCGCCGGCCGTTGTGCACCCCGCGGTACCGGTCGTCGCCGGAGTACGGCACGGTGTTCCACTGATCATGCGAGCGGATCGTCTGCAGGATCAGGTGCCCCGGCGGGGCCATGAGCATGGCCGGATCGTTGACGGTGAACATCGCCTTGCCCGTCGCGGTGCGGAACGCGTGCTCGTTGATCGCGTTGTCGAGCCGGAAGCCGTCGGGCTGGGCCACCCGCTCGTTGAAGTTCTCGAAGCCCGGCACGACCCGGGCGATGCGGTCGCGAATCAGGTCGTAGTTGCGCTCGAACGCCGTCCACGGAATGGCGTCGCCGAGGGTACGGCGAGCCAGCCGGGCGATGATCGCCGGCTCGCTCAGCAGCTGCGGCGAGGCCGGGAGCAGCTGACCCCGGGACTGGTGCACGACGCTCATCGAATCCTCGACGGTGACGAACTGCTCGCCGCTGGCCTGGCGATCACGATCACTTCGTCCGAGCGTCGGCAGGATCAACGCCACCTCGCCGGTCACCGCGTGCGAGTGATTGAGCTTGGTCGAAATGTGGGCGGTCAGCCGGCAGTTGCGCAGGGCCTGTTCGGTCACGACCGTGTCCGGCGTGGCCCGGACGAAGTTGCCGGCCACGCCGAGGAAGAACGTCGCCCGTCCATCGCGCATCGCGCGGATCGCGTTCACCGAGTCGAAGCCGTGGGCGGTCGGCGCGGTGAAGCCGAACTCGGCCCCGAGGGCGTCCAGGAACGCCTGCGGCATCCGCTCCCAGATGCCCATCGTCCGATCGCCCTGGACGTTGCTGTGTCCGCGGACCGGACAGACGCCGGCGCCGCCGCCGACGTTGCCCCGCAGCAGGAGGAAGTTGACGATCTCGCGAATCGTCGGCACGGCGTGCTCGTGCTGGGTCAGCCCCATGGCCCAACAGACGACCACCCGCTCGCTGGCGACGACGTGATCGCGGGTGGCCTCGATCTCGGCCCGGGTCAGCCCGGTGGCGGTCAGGACGGTGGCCCAGTCGGTGGTCCGGATGTGCCGGGCGAAATCCGCGAACCCGCTCGTGTGCGCGGCGATGAAGTCGTGATCGAGCTGATCGGCCTCGACCAGCAGCCGGTTCAACGCCTGGAACAGGGCCAGGTCACCACCGAGGCGGATCTGCAGGAACTGGTCGGCGATCGTGGTCCCGCGGCCGACAATTCCCCGTGCGGTCTGCGGATTCTTGAACCGCAGCAGGCCGGCCTCGGGCAGCGGATTGACCGCGATGATCTTGGCGCCATTGCCCTTTGCTCGCTCGAGCGCGGTGAGCATGCGCGGGTGGTTGCTGCCCGGGTTCTGGCCGACCACGAAGATCAGGTCGGCGTGGTGCAGATCGTCGAGGCTGACGTTGCCCTTGCCGACACCAAGCGTCTCGGTCAAGGCGCTGCCGCTGGACTCGTGACACATGTTGCTGCAGTCGGGCAGATTGTTCGTGCCGAAGGACCGGGCGAACAGCTGCAGTAGGAAGGCGGCCTCGTTGCTCACCCGGCCCGACGTGTAGAACAGCGCGTGGTCGGGATCGGGCAGGGCCTGCAGTTCGCGGGCCAGCAGGTCGAACGCGTCGTCCCAGCTGATCGGCTCGTAGTGGGTGGCGCCTTCGGACTTGACCATCGGCTCGGTCAGGCGACCCTGCTGGTTGAGCCATTGGTCCGAGCGCCCGGCCAGATCGTCGATCGAATGAGCGGCGAAGAACTCGCGGGTGACCCGCCGGGTGGTCGCCTCGTCATTGACGTGTTTGGCGCCGTTCTCGCAGTACTCGTTGTGGCTTCGCTCGCCGGCCGGTTCGGGCCAGGCACAGCCCGGGCAGTCGATGCCACCGCGCTGGTTCAGCGTCAGCAGGGTCCGGCCCACCCGCGCCGGCGAGTTCTCCTGCAGCGCGTACTCCAGCGCGTGGGCCACAGCCGGGACGCCGGCGGCCCAGGTCTTGGGCGCGGTGACCTTGAGCGGTTCGCCGTCCGCGTCGGGAGGCTGACGGGCCATGGCAAGCGCCTCAGGCGGGCAGGTTCTCGGTGGCCCAGGTCGTGAGCGCGGTGAGCGCGGGAACCAACGCCTGTCCGCACGCGGTGACCTCATAGCTCACCGCGACCGGCGGGCCGTCGGAGACGGTGCGCCGCAGGAGTCCGGCGCCGACCAACTCACTGAGGCGCTCGGACAGCACCGAGTCACTGATGCCGTTGACGGCTCGCTTGAGTTGGGCGAAACCGGCCGGACCCTGCACCAAGGTGCCCAGCAGGACGCCGTTCCAGCGCTTGCCGAGAAAGCTGAAGGCGCGAGCCAGGGCGGCGTCGCACACCTGCGGCTCGTGCGCCGGCGCGGGGAGCGCCTGGACCCTGGTCGCCATGGGCGAATGATAGCTCCGTCAGGAGGACAGGCCGGATCGTTGTTCGTCCTCGAAACGGTCCCGGATGGCACACAGCGCAACGAGACCGGCCCGCATTCCGGCCAGCTGCTCAGGCGTGATCAGGGTGGCCAGTTCGGCGTCGACGGCGCGCACCGCCGCGCCGATCGCCGCGCCGGCACCGCGGCCCCGCTCGGTCAGCTCGATCCGGATCCGTCGGCGGTCCTCGGCGTCGACCTCGCGGACGAGGTAGCCCCGCACCACCAACGTGTCGATGAGCTGGCTGGCCGCCTGCTTGCTGACCCCCAACTCGCGCACCAGCTGGCCGGCCGATCCGTTGTGGTTGGTCATTCCGCCCAGCACGTAGGCGCTGTTTCGGGGCAGGTCGTCGTAGCCATTGGCGGCCAGCTCGCTGCGAATGGCGTGGCCGTAACTGCCGCGCGCTGCCCGCAGCAGCGCGGGGATGACGACCTGCTCGATTGTTTCCTCGGTCATGCGCTCAGCCTGCCGCGCCATCCCGGAATTAGTCAAGCCTATTGACAGTCCCGTTCATAGACCGTTCAGAATCGGGGGGCGATCTGCCCGGCCACCATCTGGGCGTCGAGTTCGGAATCGGTCTGCACGGTGAGCACCGTGACCACGGTGGATCCGGTGGAGAAGACGAAGGCCCAGTCCTGGTTGCCGGCGCTCGGGTCGAACGTCGTCTGGTAGGCCACCCCGACGATCCCGCCCGCAACCGTGGCCGAGTGGACCGAGCCGGGCGCGTTCGCGGAGCTGGTGCCGATGGCCACCATCGCGTTGTGGGCCGCCGTCGTCGACGGATACCGCGACGAGCTGATCTGCAGGACCGGCTGATTCGGGCCGGGGAGGTGCTCGGAAGCCACGAAGGCCGGATCGGTGGTGGCGAAGAACTGGCAACCGACGGCGGCCGCACCGGCGGTCTGGACCGACTGGGTGCCCAGCCGGATGCCGAGGGCGTCGGCCACGGCCGGCGCGGCGATGTAGGGACAGGTGCCGGCCGCGGAGGTCGTCGGGCCGGGGTTGATTGCTGCCGTCGCGGGTGCGCTCGGTGCAAGGGTGGTCGTCGTCGTCGATGTCACCGCCGGCAGCGGTCGCGCCGACGCCGAGCACCCGGCGAGGACGAAGGCCAGGCCGAGAAGAGCGACGGTCCATTTCACACCAGTCACATTACGGACGGCAGCTGAAAATCCGGGTGCCGCTGCCGGGCCACCCTCAGGTGTCGATCTGACCGATCGGTTCGCGCTTCTCGGCCTGGAACTTGTCCTCGGTGCGTCCGTAGGCCCAGTAGCCGGAGAGCGAGACCTTCATCGTGTCGGGATCGCGTTCCTTCAGCGCCGCCCGCACCGCCTTCATCGATTCGCGCTCGCCGTGCGCGAATACGCCCACGCGACCGGGGAGCCAGTCGCCGGCGCGGATCGCCTCGGCGAGCAGGCCGGGCTGGGCCCCGGGCTCGGGGCGCTCGAGCCAGACCAGCTTGACGCCCGCGGGCACGGTGACGTCCAGCGGCGAACTCGGATCCTGGGTCTCGAGGTAGACCAACCCGACCGCGTCGGCGGGCAGCGCCTGCAGCGCCGAGCTGATCGCCGGTATCGCCGACTCGTCGCCGACGAGTAGGTGCCAGTCATTCGTCGGGTCCGGGGCGTAGGCGCCATTGGCCCCCATCAACGTCAACGTGTC
Organism: uncultured Actinomycetes bacterium; assembly: GCA_963828015.1. Lineage (GTDB taxonomy): Bacteria > Actinomycetota > Actinomycetes > Mycobacteriales > Jatrophihabitantaceae > CAVPUA01. The sequence continues at coordinate 442,546 of CAWHCD010000004.1, read as the reverse complement.
CCCCGGCTGGGCGGCAGCAGCCCACGGGGCGGCGACGCCCGCGGTGCCGTGGACGACGAAGTCGATGCTGAGTTCCTGGCGTTCGACGTCGACGCGGCGCACGGTGTAGGTCCGGATCACCGGCCACTGCTCCTGCGGCAACTCGGCCCGCAGCGCCTCCAGGTCATAGGGCGGCGCCAGGCCCAGGGCCGGATCGATGAAGATCAGCTTGGCGTATTTGTCGGTGAACTCGTTCATCTTGAACGCCTCGAAGCCCGGGCCACCGGCGGTCACCCGGACGATGTGCGGGGTGAGCCAGCTCTGCTCGGTCACCGTCAGCACGACCTGCGGCCGCGGGGGCCGGCTTTGCGCACGCGCTTGCGTCAACTCTTTTCCTCTCCCTCGGCGGCCGGGGCCGTGAGCCGCATACGAACCCTAGAACGTCAGCCCGCCAGTCCGAGAATCAGCTCACGGCCGGCTCGCCCTCTGCCACGCTTTGTACATACGTGGCACACTGGTGTTGTGGATGCCACATTGAAGTTGGGACAACAAGGACGGCTCGTGATCCCAGCCGAGATCCGCGCTGCGCTCGGGCTGGCCGCTGGTGACGAGCTCCACCTGCATGTCGCCGGATCGCGGCTGGTGCTCGAGCGGCAGCGCGACGCCGTGGCCGAGCTGCGCACCTTCGCCAAAGGGGTGCCGAAGTCGCGCTCGTTCGTCGATGAGCTCCTGGCCGAGCGACGCCTTGCGGCTGCGGACGAGTGAGCGTCCTCGACGCCTCGGCTGTTCTGGCTCTGCTGCACGACGAGCCGGGGAGCGCGCTCGTCGCCGCTCAACTGGCCGGCTCCGTTCTGGGGACCGCGAACCTGGCCGAGGTCATCGGCAAACTCACCGATGCCGGGATCGACGTCTCTCGCTTGCGCGAGCTGCTCAGCGCCGCGGGCGTGGCAATCGAGGCGCTCAGCGCCGAGGATGCCGAGTTGGCTGGCGCGATGCGTTCCTTGCCCGGTGGTCGAAATCTCTCGCTCGGTGATCGTTGCTGTCTCGCGCTGACCGTTCGCAGCGACCCCGCCGAGGTACTCACGGCCGATCGAGACGCTGGGCCATGATCTCCGATCCGCGTTCATCTGATCTTCGGTAGCGCGTGCAGCGGTCCTCGGGATTACACGGTCATACGAGTCCCCTTCGTGACCAGACCTTGCGAATGGCTGATTCGGTGGCGAGACCATCGCCGACTGGTCGAGGCCTCTGCGGGGCTGCATAGTGTCCGCCCCCCAAGCGCGGTATGGCACGCCGGCGGTGGCCAGAGCTTCCACGAGCGCAAGGGTCGAGGTCGTGCCCGGTCCGTTGATCTGCAGGTCCGAGCGGCCGGCGTCGCGCAGCCGTCTGCGCGACCCTCTCCAGCGTGTCGCAGGTTGTTGGTCGCCCGCACGGCGCCCGTCTCCGCGTCGAACAGCAACGCCGGGAAGGTGGTGAGGCCGGCGAAGTGCGCGCCGTCGAGAGCGTCCAGGGCATCGGCGACGGCCAGGATGTCGTCGACGTCGAAACCGCCCTCGTGTCCGGAGTAGAACTCGTCTCCGGCGCGCATAGATGCGGGCTAGCAGCGCCTGCTCGCGGCCCAGTGCCCGGTAGGCCTGTGCGGCCTCGCGGGCCTTGTCGTGGGAAAAGACCGTCCAGTTGGCCAGGTGCATGGCCGCCGCGGCACCCGCCTCGGCGCGGGCGACCTGGACCAGATGCCCAACGTGGCCCAGCCGCATCCCGGCTCGGCTGGTGGCGCGCGCGCATTCCATGTCGACGGCGACGCTCGCTGTGATGCTCCCGTCGATGATGGCCCGGCAGACGTCGGGATTGCGCCCGAACTGCTTGGTCATCGCGAACGGCGTGAGGTTCTAGCCGGGCCGCTTCGGCCGCGAAGATGCCGGGAGTTGGCCGCAATCGCGTCGTGTGTCGAACACATACGTGTTCGGCTGGCAGAGAGCCCTTGCTGGTGCAGGTCGATTGCGGCGGCGATCTAGTCTCGGGATTGCGGCGGCGTAGGACGTCGAGGAACAAGGCTGGCTTCCTTTCGTTGGTTGGTCTTAGCCGCCGATCAGTGAGTCAGGGTGACTTTGCGCAGTCCGGCGGGGGCGTCCGGGTCGACGCCCCGCGCCGTCGCCAGCGCGTGTGCGAGTTGTTGCCCCCGAACCGTGGCCAGGTATTGCTTCGCCTGGGTGGCCTCAGTTCGCGCCACGACGCATACTGATCCGGCTCCCGGTTCCGATTACGAACTACCGGCGCTTGCCGCGCTGCGTCAGCTCGCCGACGAGCTTCACGGGTGTCGGAGTCGACCGGCTCCGCTGCCGGCCAGTAGTAGAGCGGGCGCCTCTGGTCCTGCAGACCGCGATCGGCCCGTGACGGAAGTCGGCACTTGGAGAACCCGTGGGCCATGATCGCCGGTCGTCTCCTGAAGCTTGAGTGCCGTTTCGAAGGCGGCCGGATAGCGACGCCCCGCGCCCGACTCACCGCGAGCCGGTCTATAGCCCGCGATCTGCGCGGCGCCTGCTCGAGACCGGACTGCATCGCGTCAGTAGTGTCGGCTACCGCGTCCGGGCAGCTCCGCGGCCTGGCCCTTGGGTCAGACCGTCGGTCGGAAAACCCGCTGGCAATCGCCAGCACCGCCAGCATCTGGGCGGTGACCGTCTTCGTCGCCGGGACTGCCCGCTCGAGCCCGCCGCTAAGCTCGATCGTGAGGTCCGTTGACCGCTGCCTAGCTCCGTATGCCTCCTCGTTCGTCATCGCGAGCACTCCCCGCGCCGGCCTGGCGGAACTGCTCGGCCAACGTCTACGATCTCCGGCGTGCGCCCGGATTGAGACAGTGCGACCAACAACCAGCCGTTCGAAGCCGGTGGAGCTGCGGCCGTAGGCCGTCAGCACGCTCGGCGCCACGAAGCAGGTCGGCAACCCGGAGTAGATCTCCGATCGCGTACCGACCCAACAGCGCGGCATTGTCTGATGACCCGCGAGCCAGGAAAGCGACGCCTCGAGGATGGCGTGCCGGCCACCGACTCGCACGTCGGCATCGTGATATCGGCGAACCGGCCGGCCAACTGCCGCTCAGCACTCGCAGGCTGTTCTGCCATCTCCTCTGGCCATTGCTCGTGCCCGGTCCGGCGTCATCGCGTCAGTAGGCTCTCTTGCTGCGCGCTGCTCGCCGCGTCAGGTTTCGGGCGTGACGCGTTCGAACGGGTTGCGGGCTCTCGAGCGACCAGTCGTCATCCTCGAGCTACCTTGGAACACACGACCCATAGCCGCGATGAGCTCAGGGCGTCTTTTCGTCTCGAGATAGTACCGGTCGTCCTCGCCAATCTTCCATCCAGATCCGTATGAGTTACACTGCCCAGTTGTTCTCGTAGGCCGAGAACTCGTAGACCTGCCCGTAGATGTGCAGCAGCATCACCAGCACGTCAACCCTAGCAGCAAGCCGTGCTTCCACCAATCGGAACTCGGCCCGTGCTCGCGCAGGTAGAAGCGAATCACGCGATGCTGATGAGGATGTAGATGACGTCAGCCCAAGCCCGAGCAGGTCCCGCAGAACGCCCTAGACCCCGAACGCGCCGTACTTAACCCCAACCAGCAGAGCGAAGGCGAGCGAGAAGATCATGTAGGCACCCTAGCGCGGTCTGCGGCACGCCCTTGGCGCTCGTGCGGCCCAGCCGTCTGGGCAGGATCTCCTCGCGACCCATCGCGAACAGGATCCGCACGATGGAGTTCTATCCTGAGACGGCGTTCGCGAACGCGCTGGCCATGATCGTCAGTTTGGTCAGTCGCGGTACCCCCCCAGAACTTCTGCGACAACGTCCGGACCGTATCACTGTCCGAGGCGAATGTTTCGATGTCATGCGGCCCGAAGCCGCTCGAGACGCCGTAGGCGGCGAAGACGTAGAAGGTGCCGACGACGAGGACCGCCGTGAACAGCGCTGACGGAATCGTCTTGCGCGAGCCTTTGTCTTCCTCTCCCAGCGTCGCGATCGACTCGAAGCCGATGAACATCAGTATTCCCCACAACATCCCCGTGCCCATACCTCTTACGCCTTTGAGTGACTTGCCCTCGTTGAAGTTAGCCATTCTCAGAGCCATTGCCGCCGCCCTTGGCCATTATCGTGATCACCAAGCGTGATGACCGTGACCTCTATGGCCAGGAAGGCCAGAGCGAACTTAGCCTATTCTGAGATGCCCGCTGCCAGTATCTCCCAGATGACTATTTGAAGCCGATCTATACTGCCCACGACTATACGTGGACGTTGAACTGCGAGTCTATAAACTCGTAGTCGAACCCCCCGAACGCGCGATGATCATCAACTCTACCATTCCGTAAGCGATAACCATCAACCAGCCAGACAAGAAGCCGCCAGAGGAGCCCAGACCATGCGAGTCGTACGTGTAAGCGAAGCCAACCGAGAGCAGCTTCTTTTTTTTTTTTTTTTTTTTTTTTTTTTTTTTTTTTTTTTTTTTTTTTTTTTTTTTTTTTTTTTTTTTTTTTCCCCCCCCCCCCCCCCCCCCCCCCCCCCCCCCCCCCCCCCCCCCCCCCCCCCCCCCCCCCCCCTGCTTAACCGGATATCTCCGGCGGCTTGCCCGTCTCAAAACGCTGACCGCGACTGGCCCTTTTCCTTTCGCTCGGCGGCGAGACAGTAGCCGCAGACAAACCTTAGATCGTCAGCCGCATCTGCGGGCGGCCGAACTACTGAGGCATGTCGCTGAAGCGGCTGTACCGGCCCTGGAAGGCGACCGCCACCGTGGCCGTGGGCCCGTTGCGGTGCTTGGCGATGATCAAGTCGGCCTCGCCGGCCCGCTGGGACTCGGGCTCGTACATATCTTCGCGGTGCACGAGCAACACCATGTCCGAGTCCTGCTCGATCGAGCCCGACTCGCGCAGGTCCGACAGCATCGGACGCTTGTCCTGGCGTTGCTCGGGCCCACGGTTGAGCTGCGACAACGCGACCACCGGCACCTCGAGCTCCTTGGCCAGCAGCTTGATGGCCCGGGAGAACTCGCTGACCTCCTGCTGACGGGACTCGACCCGCTTGCCGCTGGTCATCAGCTGCAGGTAGTCGATGACGATCAGCTGCAGGTCGTGGCGCTGTCGCAGCCGCCGCGCCTTGGCCCGGATCTCCATCATGGTCAGGTTCGGCGAGTCGTCCACGAACAGCGGCGCCTCGGCCAGTTCGGCCGACCGCCGGGCCATCCGCTGCCAGTCCTGGTCGTTGAGGTGCCCCGAACGCATGTTGGCCAGCGGCACACTCGCCTCGGCCGAGAGCAGCCGCATCATGATCTCGAGCTTGCCCATCTCGAGGGAGAAGATGACCGACGGCTTGCCGTTCTTGATCGACGCCGAGCGGGCGAAATCCAAGGCGAGCGTCGATTTCCCTGAGCCAGGCCGCCCGGCGACGGTGATCATCTGCCCGGCGTGCAGCCCGTTGGTGATCTCATCCAGCCGGGAGAAGCCGGTCGGGATGCCGGTGCCCACCCCGCCGCGGTCCATGATCTGCTCGAGCTCGTCCCACGTCGGTTGCAGCAGGTCCTCGATGCGGGTGTAGTCCTCGGTCGCCCGGCGCTCGGTGACCTCGTAGACCTCGGCCTGCGCCCGGTCGACCACCGCGTCGACGCTGCCGACGACCCCGACCGAGCCGGACGCGGTGTCATAGCCCATTTGCACGATTCGGGTGCCAGCGGTGACCAGCCGGCGCAGGATCGCCCGCTCGGCCACGATCTGGGCGTAGTAGCCCGCATTCGCGGCTGTCGGCACGGTCGAGATGAGCGTGTGCAGGTAGGTGGCGCCACCGACCCGCATGAGCTGGCCGTTCTTGGTCAGTTCGGCGCTGACCGTCACCGGGTCGGCCGGCTCGCCCCGGGCATACAGGTCGAGGATCGCCTCATGAATGAGTTGGTTGGCCGGGTAGTAGTAGTCGGTCGGCCGCAGGATCTCCACCACATCGGCGATGGCGTCCTTGCTCAGCAGCATGCCGCCCAAGACGGATCGTTCGGCGTCGACGTCCTGCGGTGGGGTTCGGTCGTAGGTGACCGAACCGGCCTCAGCCGGACGCGCCGCATCGGCGATAGTCACAGGCTAGAACTCCCTCCACGGCCACGGCGAACCTGTCTCGATCATCGCGCGGCATTACGACAATTTCCGTCCGACGTGCCGCGTCAAGCTCTCGACGCAAGGTCCTCGCCTGTGACAGCGCGACGCTATTGCCCGCGTCAGCGCGCTGGCAATCGGCCCTGTGCACAGGTCTGTGGATAGAGCTGTGGAGACACGCGGCCCGATTGTGCACATCCCGTGGGCAAGCATGTGGATCTCGGTGACCGAGAGCGCTTCAGCCCAGCAAGGCCGGTGACCGGTCCAAAACTGGGCTGTGGATAAAAAATAGTCGCCGGGCGTGCCTTCCCGAACGATCCATCTGTTCATTTGTCGACAAACGGCTTCGTTCACTCGCCGCACGAATGCCGACGGGCCGGGCGGCGAGATGCCGACCCGGCCCGTGGCCCGTGCTTGCGCTAGCTGGCGACGACCTCGACCGGCACGGATGCCACAACGTCGGAGTGTAGTTCGATGGTCACAGTGTGCGATCCGAGCGACTTGATGTGCCCGGGCAGCTGGACGCGCTTCCTGTCCAGTAGCGGACCGCCCGCCGCGCGGATCGCGTTCACCACGTCAGCGGCCGTGATCGAGCCGAACAGCTTGCCCGTCTCGCCGGCGCGGGCCGGCAGCGTCACCGAGAGCTTCTCCAGCTCGGCCTTGATCTCGCGAGCGTGGTCCAGGCCCCGGATCTCGCGGGAGTCCCGCGCCCGCTTGATCTGGCTGACCTGCTTCTCCGCGCCCTTGGTCCAGTTGATGGCCGCACCGCGGGGAACGAGGTAGTTGCGCCCGTAGCCGTCGGCGACGTCGACGATGTCGCCGGCCGCCCCGAGTCCAGTCACTTCACGCGTCAGGATGAGTTTCATATCGACAGATCTCCTTCAAGCGCCGCGGGTCAGCGGGCGGTCGAGGTGTAGGGCAGCAGCGCCATCTCGCGAGCGTTCTTGATCGCGGTGGCGATCTGACGCTGCTGCTGGGCGCTGACACCGGTCACTCGGCGGGCCCGGATCTTGCCCCGGTCGGAGATGAACTTGCGCAACAGGGTGGTGTCCTTGTAGTCGATGTACTCGATCTTCGCGATCTTGAGCGGGTTCGACTTCTTCTTGGGCTTGCGAATGGGTGGCTTGGCCATGGTCTGTAACTCCGTATTCGTGAATCTAGGAAATAAGCTAGTTAAGGGTGCGGACGGTTAGAACGGCGGTTCGTCGGAGAATCCGCCGGCCTCGCCCGCCGGGGGCGCGGAACCCCACGGGTCATCGGCCGGGGCACCGCCGCCGGTCCCGGAGCCGCCGAAGCCGCCGCCGCTGGAGGAGCCGCGCTGCGTGCGATTGACCTTGGCCGTCGCGTAGCGCAACGACGGGCCGACCTCGTCTACATCGAGTTCGATCACCGTGCGCTTCTCGCCCTCGCGGGTCTCGAAGCTGCGCTGCTTGAGCCGGCCGGTGACCACGACGCGCGCGCCACGGGTCAGCGACTCGGCCACGTTCTCGGCCGCCTGGCGCCAGATCGAGCAGCGCAGGAACAGGGCTTCCCCGTCCTTCCACTCATTGGACTGGCGGTCGAACGTGCGCGGCGTCGAGGCCACGGTGAACGAGGCCACCGCCGCACCGGACGGAGTGAAGCGCAGCTCCGGGTCGGCGGTCAGGTTGCCGACCACGGTGATGAGGGTTTCGCCGGCCATCGCGAATTACCGCGCGTCCGGACGAAGCACCTTGGTGCGCAGCACCGACTCGTTCAGGTTGAGCTGGCGGTCCAGTTCGAGCACCGAGGCGGGCTCGGCTTGCAGGTCGATGACCGCATAGATGCCCTCGGAGTGCTTGTTGATCTCGAAGGCCATCCGGCGCTTGCCCCAGATGTCGACCTTGTCGACGGTTCCGCCGTCCTTCTTGACCACGTTGAGGAACGTGTCCAGGGACGGGGCGATGGTGCGCTCCTCGAGATTCGGATCGAGGATGACCATGACTTCGTAATGACGCATGAGAACTTCATGCCTCCTATGGACTCATCGGCCGCAGACGATCTGCAGCAGGAGGTGACGGGCCGCAGCCCGCCAAACTCCCTCAGAGTACCGGCTGGCCGAGCCCACCGGAAATCAGTCGTCCGGTTAGCGTGGGCGGGTGACTCAATCCCTGCCGCTCATCGGCGCGCACGTCGACTCCGTCGACCCCCTCGCGGCCGCGGCGGCCACCGGGGCCGAGGTCGTGCAGTTCTTCCTCGCCGACCCCCAGGGCTGGAAGGCCCCGCAGGAGCACGCGCAGGCCGAGGCCATCAAGAACAGCGACCTGGCGATCTACATCCATTCGCCCTACGTCCTGAACCTGGCCAGCACCAACAACCGCATTCGCATCCCGAGCCGCAAGCTGCTGGGCCAGCACGCGGCCGCCGCGGCGGCGCTCGGGGCGAAGGGTCTGATCGTGCACGGCGGCCATCTCGGGACCGGTGATGATCCGGCCGTCGGCGTCGACAACTGGCGCAAGACGTTCGCCCGCCAGGCCGACGAGGGCGGCTTCGGCCTGCCGATCCTGATCGAGAACACCGCCGGCGGCACCAATGCGGTGGCCCGCCGCTTCGACCGGCTGGCCGCCTTGTGGGATGCGATCGGCGAGTTCGGGCCCGGATTCTGCCTGGACACCTGTCACGCCTACGCCGGGGGCGAGGAGTTGATCGGCATCACCGAACGGGTCCTGGCCATCACCGGGCGGATCGACCTGGTGCACGCCAACAACAGCCGCGACAGCTTCGATTCCGGTGCCGATCGCCACGCCAACTTCGAGAGCGGGCAGATCGACCCGGCCGAGATCACCCAGGTCTGCCAGTTGGCCGCGTGCGACGTCCTCGTCGAGACGCCGGGCGGTCCCGAGGGCCAGGGCGCCGACATCAGCTACCTGCGCACCCACCTCACCAGCTGAGTTCGACGTCGTCCTCGTCATCGTGGTCCAGCACGTGGTGACGGCCCAGGACGAAGCGGGGGTCGTCGGGCAACCCATCGAAGACTCCCCCGCCGGGATCGTCGAGCCCACTGGCCCGCACGACGTCATATTCGGGGTGCCACATCTCGACGATGATCAGCCCGGCCAGGGCCAACAGGAAGCCGTCGCGCACGAGCAGGAAGACCATTAGCCATCCGTAGTCGATGCCGTGGTTGGTATCGGTGTAGCCCAACAGCAGGAACAGCGTCGCGATCCAGACCGCGATCTCGCTGAACTGCCAGGCCAGGTTCAACTGCCACCGCGGACGCGCGAGTGCGGCTAAGGGAACTAGCCAGAGTGAGTACTGCGGGCTCCAGACCTTGGTGGTGAACAGGAACGCCAGCACGGCCAGGAAGGCCAGCTGGGCCAACCGGGGCCGGGTCGGGGCCGCGAGCCCCAACCAGACGACGAAGCCCAGCGCGACGGCCAGGGCGAGGGCGACCAGGAAGCCGGGGGGCACCCAGTCGGTCGGGTAGCCCCCACCCCAGCCGACGGTGACCAGGTAGTGGCCCATGTACCAGAACGTGCTGGCCTCGGCGCCGCGGTCGATGCTGAAGGCGTAGAACTCCCGCCAGCCGTCGTAGTAGGCGTAGCCGATGGTCAGATTCACCGCGAGCCACATCAGGACGGCGCTGGCCGTCGTCCACAGCGCTTCGCGCCAACGGCCGGTGCGCGCAGCCAGGATGAAGATCGGCACGAGCAGGAACACCGGATACAGCTTGGCCGCCGTCCCAAGTCCGATCAGCACCCCGGCGGCCACTGGTTTCTCCCGGGCCCAGGCCCAGAGCGCGCAGCTGGCGAAGGCCATCGCCAACAGGTCCCAGTTGGAGAACGCGTGAAAGACCAGCAGCGGCGACAGCGCGAAGAGCGCGGCGTCATAGGGTCGGCGCCCGGCGGCGCCCACCGTGCCGGCCACGGCCACCAGCGCACAGATCGCCAACAGCAGCGCGGTGACCCCGCCGAAGATCTGAATGCTCGAGGGTCCGGACACCAGATGCTCGATGCCGCCGGTGAGGATCGCCGACAGCCACATGAACCCACCGACCAGCACCGGGTACTCGACGCCGTTGTCGCGGTAGGGGATGTTGCCGATGTCCAGCCGTTCAGCGCTCCAGAGCGGGACGACGTCGGAGTAGCAGGCGTGGGTGTACTGCTTATTACCGACCCAGTCCCCCGAAGCGCAGGGCGACTTCTGCAGATACGCACCGACGAGGGTCAGGCAGGCCAACCCGAGCATGATCCGCAGCGGCGTCCAGCGTGAGTCGCCGCCCACCGCTCGCTTGCCCCAGACCCCGCCGATCAGGAAGCTGGCCCGGGCGACCGTCTGATCGCGCCAGCTCAGCGGGACGTCGTAGCGCTGAGCACCCTCAGTATCTGAGGACGTCGGCCCGCTCACCGTGGCATCCTCGCACGGCTCAGCAGGACGTGGCTGGGGCTACCGGGGTACAGGTGCTCGTCGGGGTGGGCGTCGGGGTGGTCGCGGTCGCCGTCGGAGTCGGGGAGGTGCTCGACGCGCTCGGCGTCGGGGACGGGCTCGGCGTCGGCTTCGCAGTCGGAGTCAGACTCGGTGAGGGCGTCGAGCTGGGCGTCGGGGTGCTCGTGGGCGCAACGGTGGCCGAGGCGCCGGGGAACCCGAAGATCTGCTGCTTGGTCGCCATCGCCACCTGCGGCGCACTGGCCAGCACCGTGTCCATGAACAACTTCCAGGTCTTGCCCGGCAGATCCCGGCCGTACTCCTCACCGCCCGCGGCGTTGTAGATCGGCACCGTGCTGCTGCCGCTGCCGACCCAGACCGCGACGCTGATCTGCGGCGTGTAGCCGACCATCCAGGCGTCGCTGTTCTGCCCGACCGCCGACGCCGCGACGCCCACTCCGGCTTCGATGCCTTCGGTTCCCGTCTTGGCCGCGCTCACTCGGCCGGCGGCCAGACCGACGCCGGAATAGGACGCGATCGGCTCGAGCGTGAGCGTGACGTCGTTGGCCACCTTCGGATCCATCGCCTGTTTGGGCGCCGCCTTGTGGGCGTAGACCACCGCACCCTTCGAGTCGGTTACCGACGCGACGAAGTAGGCGTTGTTCTGCACCCCACCGTTGGCGAAGGTGGCATACCCCTCGGCCTGATCGAGCGTGCTGACCGGGTAGTCCCCGATCCCGATGCCGAAGCTGGTCGTCCCATCCGCGTTCTGCAGGGTCTTGTCCGGCCCGCAGGTGGTCGAGATGCCGGCCGCGTGGGCGGTCGTCGCGACGTTGGCCGGGCCGACGGCGAAGGCCAAGCCGTCGAAGGTCGTGTTCAGCGAGACCTTCATGGCGTAGTCGAGCGGCTTGAATCCCGACACCGATACATCAGAAGGGTCATTGGAGATCTTGGTGCCATCGATGACGACACTCGCACTCCCGTTGAAGATCGACTTGATCGTGTAACCGGGCTGCTTGTTCTGCAGCGTCTGCTCCAGGGCAGTGGCCAGGGTGTACGGCTTGAACGACGAGCCCGGCGGACGGCAGCCGACCCCGGCGTAGTCGTTGTAGTCCGCGGCCCCGTCATAGCCCGGGCCGTTCGGGCCCCCGTAGTAGGCCAGCACCGCGCCGCTGGTCGGATCGACCGCCACCAGCGCGTTCTTGATGTTCTTCTGCTTGGCGCTCAGGCTGGCGAAGGTGGTGTTGACCGCCGTCTCCGCCGCCTTCTGATCGGCCGGATTGATCGTCGTCTTCACCGTCAGCCCGCGGGCGTACAGCTCGCTCTCGCTGATGCCGGCCGCCGCGAGCTCCTGCTTGACCTGAGCCACGATGAAGGCATTGTTGCCGTCCGCTCCCAACCCGTTGCCCACCTCGACCGGCTGAACGACCGGGAAGGTCTGCGCCGCCCGCGTCTGGGCGTCCAGATGCTTGGTGCTCACCAGGCCGTCCAGCACGTAGTTCCAGCGTTCGGTGGCGCCGGAGAGGTTCGACGACGGGTCGTCATAGCTGGGCGCCTGCAACAGCCCGGCCAATAGCGCGGCCTGGGAGGTAGTCAGCTGCGCCGCCGTGGTGTTGAAGTACACCTGCGCGGCGGCCTGGATCCCGTAGGCCCCGCGACCGAAATACACCGTGTTGAGGTAGTACTCGAGGATCTGGTCCTTGGAGTATTCGCGCGACAGCTTGACCGCGATCGCCAGTTCCTTGAGCTTTCGCGAGAGCGTCTGCTCCGAGGACAGGTAAGCGTTCTTCACGTACTGCTGGGTGATGCCCGAGCCACCCTGGGTGCTGCCACCCGTCAGGTCGGACAGCGCGGCCCGCGCGGTGCCCTTGATCGAGATCGCCGGCTCGGAGTAGAAGTTGCGGTCCTCCGCGGCCAGGACGGCCCACTTGGCCTGATCCGAGACCTGGTCCAGCGACACCTCGGTGCGATCGACGGTGCCGATGCGGGCCAGTTGAGTTCCGTCGGAGTACTCGATGGTGGCGACCTGGGCCTGCTTGATGTCCGACGGGGCCGGCACGTTGGACAGCCGGTAGAACCCGATGACCGAGACGACCATGATCAGGGCCAGGCCGCCCAGGGCCCACGTGGACAGGATCCCGACCCGGCGCCAGATGCGCCGCCGGCGCGGCAGGGCGGCGATCCGGCGTTTCTTGCGGGCTCGGCGCGCGCGCCAGCCGCCCGATTTCGGGCTCGGCTTGGCGCGTCCACTCATCGCAACGACGCTACCGAGGAGACGATGGGAGCCGCCTTGGTCTTCATCGCCGCCACAGGAGCCCTCACAGCAGGAGCGTGTTCACCTGCTGGCCACCTCGGCGTGGCGCATACGCCATTCTTATGCTCGACTGATGTATCGTGCTGATACATCAGGGCGAGACATGCTCCTGGGAATCTATTCAAGGCTTAACTCACGGGGCAGGACGGTGACATGCTCGAGATAGCGGTCCTCGGTCTGCTCAACGAGTCCCCGATGCACGGCTACGAGCTGCGCAAGCGGCTCTCGGAACTGCTCGGAACGTTTCGGGCCTTCTCCTACGGTTCGCTCTATCCGACGCTTCGCAAACTGGCCGAAGCCGGATGGATCACCGAGGAAGCCGCCCTCGATGCTCCGGACGGGGCTCGGTCGCGGCGCGGCAAGCGGGTTTACCGGCTCAGCGCCGAGGGCAAGGAACACTTCGCCGAACTGCTGGCCGAAGTGGGCCCGGACGCCTTCGACGAGGACGGCTTCGGCGCTCGACTGGCGTTTTTCGCCCAGACCCGCTCCGACGTCCGGTTGCAGATCCTCGAAGGGCGCCGGCGCCACGTCGAACGCCAGCGCGAGGAACGGCGCAAGTCCAGTCGCGCGACAGACCGCGTCGACCGCTATACCCAGCAACTGCACGACCACGGCTTGGAGTCGGTGGACCGAGAGGTTCGCTGGCTCGAGGAACTGATCGCGACCGAACGTCGCGAGAACGGCAAGTGACCACCTACAACGCAAGACTTGAAGGAGGAGCCCTGATGGGTTCGAAGATCCGCGTCGGAATCGTCGGTGTCGGTAACTGCGCGGCCTCGCTCGTGCAGGGCGTCCACTACTACGCCGACGCGCAGCCCGGTACCAAGGTTCCCGGCCTCATGCACGTCCAGTTCGGCCCGTACCACGTCAGCGACATCGAGTTCGTCGTCGCGTTCGACGTCGACGCCAAGAAGGTCGGCAGCGACCTGTCCGAGGCGATCGGGGCCAGCGAGAACAACACGATCAAGATCTGTGACGTCCCGCCACTGAACGTCCCCGTGCAACGCGGCCACACCCTCGACGGGCTGGGCAAGTACTACCGCGAGACGATCGAGGAGTCCGACGCCGAGCCGGTCGATGTGGTCGCCGCGCTGCGTGAGGCCAAGGTCGACGTGCTGATCTGCTACCTGCCGGTCGGTTCCGAGGACGCCGCGCGCTTCTACGCCCAGTGCGCCATCGACGCGCACGTCGCGTTCGTCAACGCGCTGCCCGTCTTCATCGCCGGCACCCCTGAGTGGGCCGCGAAGTTCGAGGCCGCCGGTGTGCCCATCGTCGGCGACGACATCAAGTCCCAGGTCGGCGCGACGATCACCCACCGGGTACTCGCGAAGCTGTTCGAGGACCGCGGAGTGGAGTTGCAGCGCACCATGCAGCTCAACGTCGGCGGGAACATGGACTTCATGAACATGCTCGAGCGTGACCGCCTCGAGTCCAAGAAGATCTCCAAGACCAACGCGGTGACGTCGCAGATCCCCGACCGCGACCTGGGCAAGCGCAACGTCCACATCGGCCCGTCGGACTACGTCGCGTGGCTCGATGACCGCAAGTGGGCCTACGTGCGCCTGGAGGGCAAGGCGTTCGGCGACGTGCCCTTGAACCTGGAGTACAAGCTCGAGGTCTGGGACTCGCCCAACTCCGCCGGCGTCATCATCGACGCGTTGCGGTGCGCCAAGATCGCGCTCGACCGGGGTATCGGCGGCCCGATCCTGTCGGCGTCGTCCTACTTCATGAAGTCCCCGCCCGTGCAGTACTTCGACGACGAGGCCCGCGACGCGGTCGAGGCGTTCATCGACGGCACGGTCGACCGCTAGGCCGCACTAGCTAGTCCGCACTATCTTCTCCGACGACCCGGCGCTCAGTTGAGCGTCGGGTCGTTCGGATAGGTGGCCATGAACCGCAGCGGCGGCGGCTGACGCAGCAGCACCGACTTCCACAACTGCTGTGGCTGCGGGCTGAAGACCTCCAGGGCCTGTCCCTCGACCACCCACCACGCCCCCTCGGCCAGCTCATCGGCCAGCTGCCCGCCGGCCCAGCCCGAGTGCCCGGCGAAGACCCGCAGTCGGGTCGTCATCGCCGCCAGCAGCTCGACGTCGCCGTCCAGGTCCACGGTGCACACGCCCCCGACGACCGGTCGCAACGCTCCGGCGTCGGGGAACTGGCCCGGCCCGGCGGGGACCTCGACGGTGAGGCCCAGGCACAACGCCCCGTCCGGCTGAACCGGCCCCCCGGTGAACACCACGCCCGGATCGGCGACTACTTCCTGCCAGTCGGGCAGCACATGCCCGACCGGGGTGTGGCTGGGACGGTTGATGACCACCCCGATGGTGCCGCCCTCATCGTGTTCGAGCAGGTACACCACCGTGCGATGAAACGTCGCCTCGGTCAGCATCGGCGTCGCCACCAGCAAGCGCCCAGCGGCCGGCGCCAATGGCAGGCCCTGCGTCCCCGATACCGGCACAGTGTGAACTTAATGCGTTACCCGTAGCGTCTGACAGATGCCTCGCGTCGCACACCTCGAGCGAGGTCACGTACGGCGCGCGCTGCAGCACGCCGGCTTTCGACGGCTGTACTCGGTCCGTCTGGCCGGACAATTCGGCGACGGCGTCTTCCAGGCCTCCCTCGCCGGGGCGGTCCTGTTCAGCCCGGAACATCAGGCCAAGGCGTCTCAGGTGGCCGCCGGGTTCGCCGTCGTCCTGCTGCCCTACTCCTTCATCGGCCCGTTCGCCGGAGTGCTGCTGGATCGGTGGTGGCGGCAACGGGTGCTGATGTTCGCCAACCTGATCCGCGGCGTCGCCGTGCTGGGGGTGGGTGTCGAGATCGCGGCCGGCCTGCACGGTGAGGTCTTCTACGCCAGCGCCCTGGTCGTCGTCTCGATCAACCGCTTCGTCCTGTCGGCGCTCTCGACCGGTCTGCCCCATGTCGTGGACGAGGCCGAACTGGTCACGGCCAACGCGCTTTCTACGACCAGCGGGTCGATGGCCACCGCGCTGGGGGGCGGGTGTGCCCTGTTGCTGCGGCTACCCCTGAGCGGGGACACCAGCTACGCGTGGATGGCGGCCGGGGCGATCATCCCCTACCTGCTCGCCGCGAACTTCGCCCGCGGCTTTGCCCGCGAGGCCCTCGGCCCCGATGCGGCCGAGCGGGCGGCGCGGGAGACCCTGCGCGCCGTCGCGAGCGGCCTGGTCGCCGGTGCTCGGCACGTGTACGAACGCAAGCCGGCCTTCCGGGCCTTGATGATGATCGGCAGCCAGCGCTTCTTCTACGGCATCTCCACGGTCAGCATCCTGCTGCTCTACCGCAACTACTTCCACGACGACGGCTTCTTCCGGGCCGGCCTGGCCGGGCTGGGCCAGGTGATCGCCATGGTCGCGATCGGGGCCGGGCTCGCGGCCGTCTTCACCCCGGCGGCGACCCGCCGGATGGGGTTCGTCAACTGGCCGGTAGTGCTGCTGCTCGTGTCTGCGGTCGTCGAACTCGTCGGCGGGCTGCCGTACCAGACCCCACCGCTGCTCGTCGCGGCCGGCATCTTCGGCTTCTGTGCCCAGGGCATCAAGATCTGCGTCGACACCACCGTGCAGCGCACGGTGCTCGACGAGTTCCGCGGCCGGGTCTTCTCCCTCTACGACACGATGTTCAACCTGGCGTTCGTGGGCGCGGCGACCCTCACGGCGCTGCTGCTGCCTGACAACGGGCACTCCCCGGCGTCGGTCCTGGTGATCAGCCTGGGCTACGCCCTCATCGCCGCGGCCTACGTACGCACCGGCCGCGAACCCCACTGATCCAGCGCCTCAGTCGCGGGCCGCGTACCAGTCCTGCAGCTCGCGCACGGCCTGTTCGTGGCCCAACGGCCCGCGCTCCATCCGCAGGGCGAGCAGGTGTTGGTAAGCCTGGCCGACGACCGGACCGGGCGCGATGCCGAGCACGCTCATGATCTCGGTGCCGTCCAGATCCGGACGAATCGCCTCCAACTCCTCCTGCTCGCGCAGGATGGCGATGCGCTGTTCGAGCTCGTCGTAGTTGCCGGCCAGCTGGGCCGCCTTGCGCTGGTTGCGGGTGGTCGAGTCCGAGCGCACCAACTTGTGCAGACGGTCCAGCAAGGGGCCGGCGTCCACGACGTACCGGCGCACGGCCGAGTCCGTCCACTCGCCCCGGCTGTAGCCGTAGAAGCGCAGGTGCAGGAAGACCAACTGGCCCACGTCCTCGACGATCTCCTTCGAGTACTTCAGCTCCTTGAGCCGGACCCGGGCCATCCGCGCGCCGACCACCTCGTGGTGGTGAAACGTCACCCGCCGCCCGGCCTCGAAGCGGCGCGTGGCGGGCTTGCCGATGTCGTGCAGCAGCGCCGCCCAGCGCAGCACGAGATCGGGCGGACCGGCCTCGGCGGCAATCGCCTGATCGAGCACCTGCAGGGTGTGGGCGTAGACGTCCTTGTGCTGGCCGTGCTCGTCGGTGGTCATCCGCAGCGCGGGCAGTTCGGGCAGCACGACCGCCGCGAGGCCGGTGTCCACCAGTACCTCCAGACCCCGGCGCGGCGTGCCCAGCAGCAACTTGGTCAGCTCGGCCTGGACCCGTTCGGCCGTGATCCGGCCCAGCTCCTCGGCCAGGTCGGCCATCACCGCGAGCACCGATTCCTCGACCTCGACCCCGAGCGTGGAGACGAAGCGGGCCGCGCGCAGCATGCGGAGCGGGTCGTCGGCGAAGGAGTCCTCGGGCCGGCCGGGCGTGCGCAGCAGGCCGCGGGCCAGGTCGGCCAGACCGCCGAACGGGTCGGTGAAGACACCGTCGCCGGTGACCGACAACGCCATGGCGTTCATCGTGAAGTCGCGCCGGGCCAGGTCATCGTGCAGCGACCGGCCGAAGGCCACCTCCGGGTTGCGCGAGACCCGGTCGTAGCGATCAGCCCGGAACGTCGTGATCTCGCACCGCTGGCCGCCGATCTGGACGCCGACCGTCCCGAACTCGATGCCCGTCGTCCAGGTCGCCTGGGCCAGCGGGGCCACGAGTTCCAGGATGCGGTCCGGATGGGCGTCGGTGGTGAAGTCGAGGTCCTCGCTGGGGCGGTGCATCATCGCATCGCGCACGGTGCCACCGACCAGGTGCAGCTGGTGACCCGACGATGCGAACGTTGCGCCCAACTGACGCGCAACCGGATCAATGGTCACCAAAGCGGCGATGCCCGCGTCGAGCGGGGCATCACCAGCTTGGTCTTCTGCACGCGTCACGGACGGCCAGCGTACCGACCGGCGGATACCATCGGGGACATGTCCCGCCGTCCGAGCGCCAAGCCACGCCGGCTCGAGCGGGTGGACGAGACGAGTGCCGGCGGCCTGGTCGTGGACACCGACGGTGCCGTGCCCAAGGCCGCGCTGATCGGGCGCACGGACCGCCGCGGCCGGCTGCTGTGGTCGCTGCCCAAGGGTCACCTCGAGGCGGGGGAGACCGCCGAACAGGCGGCCGTGCGTGAGGTCGAGGAGGAGACCGGAATCGTCGGCGTGGTCGTCGCCGAACTCGGCACGATCGACTACTGGTTCGTGGCCGAAGGCCGACGCATCCACAAGACGGTGCACCACTTCCTGCTCCGGGCCACCGGGGGAGAGCTCTCTGACGCCGATATCGAGGTCACCGAGGTGGCCTGGGTTCCCCTTCCCGACGTGCGGGCCCGCCTGGCCTATCCAGACGAACGCGGACTGGTCGACACAGCGGGACGGCTGCTCGCGGACTCCGCGTGAGGCGGACCGCGGTCGTGTTCGTAGCGCTGCTCGCGTTGGGCACCGCCCCGCTTGTGATCCCCCCGGCGGCGCAGGCGGCCGACGCCCATGCGAGCCTGCGAGTGGTCCAGGTCAGCCCGAGCGTGCCGCCGCCCACCACGGCCATCACGCCCTTGGACGTGACCATCGAGATCACGAATACGACGTCCACGAGCCTGACCGACATGAAGCTGCTGATCGTGCGGGAACCTCCGTTGCTGAGCACGAGGGATCTGCGGCGCGCGCTCAACAGCCCGGTCGAGGGCGGCAGTCAGCTCTCGCGGTTGCCATCGGTGCCGGTGGCCGGCGAACTCGCGCCCAAGCAGACCCGCACGATCACTGTGGCCCTGCAGACCAGCACCGACGCCTCCGCGCCCAACACGCTGTGCCTGTGCCGTACCGGCGTATACCCGTTGGATTTCTCGCTGCAGGCCGCGACCGGCTCGACGTCGGACGTGGCCGAGCAGGGCTGGACGCAGACCTACATCCCGTCCACCGGCGATGCCCAGATGACGGTGAGCTGGCTGTGGCCGCTGCTGGACCGGCCCCATCGCACGATCGCCGACGGAGTCTTCTTCGACGATGACCTGGCCGCGTCCGTGGCACCAGGGGGGCGCCTGGATCGCGCCCTGGCCGCCCTGGAGGACGCAACCTCGGTGTCGGACGTAACGCTGATCCTCGACCCCGAGGTACTTGATGAACTCATCGTGATGACCCAGGGGTACCGGGTGGTGACCGCCGCGGGGAACACGGCCGGCACCGGCGGGCACGACGCTTCGGCCTGGCTGGCCCGGTTCAAGGTCGTGCTGAGCCGAGTCGACGGCTACTCGCTGACTCCCTTCGCCGATCCCGACGTCGACGCGCTGACCCGAGCCGGCATGAGCTGGCAGCCGGAGCTGCCGCCGGCGGTAAGCCAGCGGTTGGCGAGCGTCCTGGGTATCACCAACCGCCACGACATCGCCTGGCCGGCGGGGGAGACGATCACAGCAGCGGCACTCAGTCCGCTGGTCAACGACGGTGCCCAGGCCGTGCTGGTCAACGCCGCCACCCTGCCTGGTTCGGCGACCTCCAGCGGCGGGCACGTCGAGCTCGAGGGTTCGACCGCTTCGGCCCTGGTGGAGTCCGCGGACGTGTCGGCCCAGCTGGACAGCGTCGTGGACGTCGGCGGTCACGGGCTGGGCGCACTCCCGGCACTGGTCTCCTCGGCCGTGATGCCGGCCCTGGATGAGACCAACAACTTCCTCATCCTCGCCCCGCAGCGCTGGGTCGACGCCGATCCGCAGGCCGCCGCCGCCGCAATCAACGCGACGGCATCTGGTCCCTTCCGTCCGCTCGGCCTGCGCGCTGCCCTGGTCGCCGTCCCCACCTACCCGGGCGGGCCGTTGGCCCAGCCCAGCGGCGCGCAGGATCAAGAGGTGCCCGCCAGCCAGCTGGAGCTCGCGGCCGCGGCCATGACGACGGCGACCACCGTGTCCACGACGGTGTCGGCCGCCGATGCCGTGAGCTTGCTCGAGGGCTACCCCGCGGCCCGCCAGCGCGGGGCCGCTTCCGGCTGGCGAGTCGATCACGATGCGGCCGTGCAGTTCAGTGCCATCCTGACCGGGCAGGCGGCGCTGCTCAATGACGCCATTCGGATCGTGCCGCCGGCCAACCGCTCCTACAACCTCGCCTCCAACGACTCGCCCCTGCTGCTCACCGTGCTGAACACGCTTCCCTATACGGCCTCGGTCGTGGTCGGCGTCAGCAGCGTGGGCGACGTGCGCGGCTTTCGCGCGAACGATTCGTCGGTACAGGAGATACCGGCGGGCAGTCAGGTGACGGTGCACGTCGACACGCACGTCGATCGGTCGGGGCACTTCGTCGTCTCTGCGACTCTCAGCACTCCAGCCGGCGTCCCCTTGGGTCGGCCGCAACGGCTTTCGATCTACAGCCGCGCGCTGGGCACCATAGGCGTCGTCATCACCATCGTCGCCGGGTCGATCCTGGCGATAGCCCTGATCATTCGCTTCAGCCGGCGAATCAGCGCCTGGCAACGGCGGCGGCGCAGCGGCGCCGAGCAGCGTGGGGTCGAGGTGGGCTCGTGAGCGAGGACTGGAGCCTGCCCTCCCTCTTCGACGGCTCGGCCGTGCTGGCCCAGGCCGACCCCTTCGATGACCAGGCGCTGAGCCCGCAGACGTTCAACCAGGGTCCGGAGAATCCCTGGAGCGTGCCGATCTACTACGGCCCGCGGCGTCATCGACCGGGCCTGGCCGTCGATGACCTCTTCGCCGCCCGAGCGGCCGTGGAGGCCGACCCCGCCGCCGAGCCCCAGCCGGCGCTCGCACCGCAGGACACGGCACCGTCGGAGATCCCGGCCCGGGAACGCGGACTGCTCACCAACAGCCGGACCATGGCCGTGGCCAGCCTGGTCAGCCGGCTGACCGGATTCATCCGCAACGTGCTGCTGATCGCGGCACTCGGTGGGTTCGCGGTGGCCAACGCGTACAACAGTGCCAACAGCTTCCCCAACATGGTCTACGAACTGCTGCTCGGTGGCGTGCTGTCCAGCGTGCTGATCCCGCTGATCGTGCAGGCGCAGCATCTGGACAGCGACGGCGGCGAGCACTACACGCAGCGATTGCTTTCGATCGCCACCGCCATCTTGGGCGTCGTGACCCTGGTGGCTGTCGTGGCCGCCCCGCTGATCTCCGCCGTGGTCGTCGAACCCGGCGCGCAGCGGTCACTGACCTCGCTGTTCGCCACGCTGCTCCTGCCCGAGATCTTCTTCTATGGCCTCGGTGCGTTGTTCACGGCGGTGCTCAACACCCGCGGCGTGTACGGCCCCGGTGCGTGGGCGCCGGTCGCCAACAATGCCATCGTCATCGCGTCGGTGGTG
Organism: uncultured Actinomycetes bacterium; assembly: GCA_963828015.1. Classification (GTDB taxonomy): domain Bacteria; phylum Actinomycetota; class Actinomycetes; order Mycobacteriales; family Jatrophihabitantaceae; genus CAVPUA01. The sequence goes on along the minus strand of CAWHCD010000004.1, from coordinate 421,133 downwards.
GTCTTCTGGATGCTGCCCGGGCCGGCGACCCTGACCCCGGACTCGATCACCACGCCCCAGCTCCTGGTGATCGGCATCGGAACCACGCTCGGCATCGCCTGCCAGGCGCTGGTGCTCATTCCGTTCCTACGACGCTCGGGGTTCTACTGGCGCTGGCGCTTCCGGGGCCGGCCGGCAGAGGCGGGCCGCCTGCGCGAGGCCGGCTCGCTGACCGGGTGGATCGTCGCCTACGTCGTCGCGAGCCAGATCGGCCTGCTCTTCATCCTGCGGATCGGCAACGACCACGGCGGCCTGACGATCTTCACCACCGCCGACCTGCTCTTCCAGATGCCCTACGGGATCCTGGTCGTCTCGCTGCTGACCGCCATCATGCCCCGCATGTCGCGGGCGGCCACGCGTGGCGACGACGAGGCCGTGAAGAGCGACCTGGTCCTGGGCGCGCGCCTGTCGGCCATCGGGCTGCTGCCGATCACCGCCGGCTTGATGGCGATGGGACCGGTGTTCACCACCGTCTTCTTCGCCCACGGGCAGACCTCTATCCCGCTGGCCAACCAGTTCGGGGTGAACCTGGCGTTGGCCGCGTTCGGCCTGCTTCCCTTCGCCCTCGTGATGCTGCAACTGCGAGTGTTCTACGCGCTGCGCGACGGTCGCACCCCCACGCTCATCAACGTCTTCATGGTCGGCAGCAAGGTGCTGCTGCTGGTTCTGTCGGTCAGCACGCTCAGCAACAAGGCCATCGTCGAGATGCTGAACGGGGCGACGTCGGCCTCCTACCTGATCGGGGCCGTCGTCGGGCACTGGCTGCTGACGCGCCGCTTCGGAAACCTGGGCTTCGCGCCGGTGATCCGGACCATCCTGTTGATGGGTGCCACCTCGGCCGCGGCCGGCCTGGTGGCCTACGCGACGGTGCGGGCCTGTACCGCGGCCCTCGGACATGGCCACGGGGGGGCGCTGGTGGGCCTGCTGGCCGGCTCGGTCCTCGGCCTGAGCGTGCTCGGGGCGATCTGCTGGTGGCTGCCGGTGCCCGAGCTACAGGCGGCCCGGGCTAGGGTCAGTCGCCGCTCACCGGTCGTGGACCAAGCCGACGACCAGGCGCTCGTCACGCCCGACGGCGGGAATGGCGACCACCCTAGGATCGTTGACGAAGCAGACGATCCAGAAGGGCCATCGTGACCTCCACCGAACACCGCAACGTCATCATCATCGGCTCCGGGCCGGCCGGTTACACGTCTGCCCTCTACACCGCGCGGGCCGATCTTGCCCCTTTGGTGTTCGAGGGCGCGGCCTACGGCGGGGCGTTGATGAACACCACCGAGGTCGAGAACTTCCCTGGCTTCCCCGACGGCATCATGGGCCCCGACCTGATGGCCAACATCCGGACCCAGGCCGAACGATTCGGGGCCGAACTGGTCGCCGACGACGTCACTTCCGTCGACCTCACCGGTCCGGTGAAGATCGTGCGCACCCACGACGCCGAGTACACCGCCGACGCGGTGATCCTGGCGATGGGCTCGGCGTACCGCAAGCTGGGGATCGAGCGTGAGGACGAGCTGTCCGGGCGCGGCGTCTCCTGGTGTGCCACCTGCGACGGCTTCTTCTTCCGTGACAAGGACATTGCCGTGGTTGGCGGGGGCGACACCGCCATGGAAGAGGCGATGTTCCTGACCCGGTTCGCGAACTCGGTGACCGTCGTGCATCGCCGCGACACGCTGCGGGCCAGCCGGGTGATGGCCGACCGGGCCGAGGCCAACCCCAAGATCAAGTGGGCCTGGAACAGCGACGTCGCGGGCATCCTGGGCGACGGTACGGTCGAGGGCTTGGTGTTGCGCGACACGCTCACCGGCGCCGAGCGGACGATCGAGGTCGGCGGGCTGTTCATCGCGATCGGCCACCTGCCGCGCAGTGAACTCGTTATCGGCCAGATCGACGTGGACGACGAGGGCTACATCGCGGTCGTTCCGGGCACGACCCGGACGAACCTCGAGGGCGTCTTTGCCGCCGGTGACGTCGTCGACCACGTCTATCGCCAGGCCATCACCGCTGCCGGCACGGGCTGTGCCGCGGCACTGGAGGCCGAGCGGTTCCTTGCCGCCCGCGAGCACCTGACCGATGCACAACGCACCTCGCTCGCCACTCATTGATCCCGGCCCGGAATGTGACGGCAGTTACCGTCGTTGCATCTGTACGCCGCCAAACCTAGGAAAGAGACAACGATGGGCCAGAACACCAAAACCGTGACCGACGCCAGCTTCGCCGAAGACGTGCTGCAGGCCGAGGGGCCGGTACTCGTCGACTTCTGGGCTGAGTGGTGCGGACCGTGCAAGCAGGTTGCGCCGGTGCTCGAAGAGATCGCCGGTGAGTACGCGGGCAAGCTGACCATCGCCAAGGTGAACATCGACGAGAACCCCCAGATCGCGCGGGACTACCAGATCATGTCGATCCCCACTATGTCGGTGTACTCCGGTGGCCAGGTCGTGAAGTCGATCGTCGGCGCCCGCCCGAAGGCCGCCATCCTGCGCGAGCTCTCGGACTACCTCGCCTGAGCACAGCTGTTCCTCGAAGCGGCTGGACCGTACGCGGTTCGGCCGCTTCGGCGTATCCGGACCGGTTTAACCCCTGTTCGCCCCGTGATGGTCGCTTTGGCGGCACGCGAGGCGTTCGCGGTTACCGGGGTTTAGCCCGGCCTGTTGCACAATGATGACGGCACGTGTTCACCGGTTTGATCCGGTCGTCGATCAGAACTATGAGGAAACGTCCTATATGCAGCCGTTGCGTCGTGGTGACACAGGGGGCGCCGTCAGCGAGATCCGCGCGATCCTCGCCGGGCTGGGACTCCTGGACAACACGCAGGACCAGCGGCGTTTCGATGAGCCGGTCGAACTCGCGGTGCGGCACTTCCAGCAACACCGAGGGCTGTCGGTGGACGGCGTCGTCGGCGAGGAAACCTTCGCAACCCTGATCGCGGCCCGCTGGCGCCTGGGAGATCGGGTTCTCATGTACACGCCCGCCACCCCGATGGTCGGCGATGACGTGCTGCAACTGCAGCAACAGCTGGTCGAGATCGGCTACGACCTCGTGCGGGTTGATCACCAGTTCGGCCCGGCCACCGAGTCGGCCCTGCGCAGCTTCCAGCGCGACTTCGGATTGCGGCCCGACGGTATCTGCGGGCCCTCGACCCTGCGCGCGCTCAAGCAGCTAGGGCGACGCGTCGTGGGCGGACGTCCGCAGCAGCTGCGCGACATGGCCGCGGTCGCATCCGCGGGCCCGAACCTGCCGGGAAAGCGGATCGTCATCGACCCGAGCCACGGCGGCGCCGATCCCGGTTTCGTCGTCGGTTCGGCGGTCGAAGCCGAGCTCATGTGGGACGTCGCCTCCCGGCTGGAAGGACGCCTGCAAGCCCTCGGGGCGACGTCCCTGCTCACCCGCGGTCCAGCGAACGGGCTCACCGATGAGCAACGGGCCGACTTCGCCAACAGCGTCGACGCGGACTTGGTGTTGTCGCTACATCTGGATTCGATCGCCTCTCCGCACGGCAGCGGAGTAGCCGGCTACTACTACGGCACGACCCAGTCGGCATCCTGGATCGGGGAACGGCTGGCCGACCTGGCCCAGCGCGAGATCGTCGCCCGCACGGGATTGCGCAACCTGGGCACGCACCCCAAGACGTGGGCGTTGCTCCGGCTGACCCGGATGCCGGCCGTCCGCATGGACCTGGGCTATCTCAGTTCGCCCAGCGACCATGCCCACCTGATCGATCCGAGCTTTCGCGATGCGCTGGCCGAGGCGTTGCTCATCGCCGTGCAGCGGCTGTACCTGCCGGTGGAGGCCGACCAGCCCACCGGGGTCATGCGCCTCTCCCCCGCTAGCTAAGGTTACTAGCTACGCGTGGCGACCTGCTCTAAAGGCGCGCTCGGTAGTCGCCCAGGAAGACTCCGATCCGCCCGATTGCTTCGTTGAGCTCCTCGACCCGGGGCAACGTCACGATCCGCAGATGATCGGGATCGGGCCAGTTGAAGCCTGTTCCCTGCACGACCAGCACGTGTTGCTCGCGCAACAGGTCAAGGACGAACTGCTGATCGTCCTTGATCGGGTAGATCTCCGGGTCGAGCTTGGCAAAGACGTAGAGCGCTCCCTGCGGCGTTACGCAGCTGACCCCGGGGATCGCGCGCAACGCAGCTACCGCCGCGTCGCGCTGAGCCAGCAGCCGCCCGCCGGGCAGGATCAGGTCCTTGATCGATTGCCGACCGCCGAGCGCGGTCTGGATCGCATGCTGGCCGGGGACGTTCGCACACAGCCGCATGTTGGCCAAGATGGTGAGGCCCTCGATGTAGCTGCCGGCATTGGCGCGCGGGCCGGTCACCATCAGCCAACCCGATCGGAACCCGGCCAACCGGTAGGCCTTGGACAACCCGTTGAAGGTCAGGGTGAACAGATCGGGCGCGACGGCAGCGAACGGGATGTGTTCGGCGTCGTCGTAGAGAATCTTGTCGTAGATCTCGTCCGCCAGCACGACCAGTCCGTGGCGACGGGCCAGTTCGGCAATCTGCTCCAGGACGGCCCGCGGGTACACGGCACCGGTCGGGTTGTTCGGGTTGATGACCACGATCGCCTTCGTCCGCGGCGTGATCTTGCTGGCCATGTCCTCGAGGTCGGGTTGCCAGCCCGCCGACTCGTCACAGAGATAGTGCACCGGGCGCCCGCCGGCAAGCTGCGTCGAGGCCGTCCAGAGCGGGTAGTCCGGGGCCGGGACCAACACCTCGTCGCCGTCATCGAGCATGGCCTGCAGCGACATGGAGATGAGCTCGCTGACCCCGTTGCCCAGCCAGATGTCATCGACGTCAGTGATGTCGATGCCGCGCGACTGGTAGTGCTGCACGACGGCGGTACGCGCGGACATCAGCCCGTGCGAGTCCGAATAGCCCTGAGCGGTCGGCAGATTGCGGATCACATCGACGAGGATCTCTTCCGGAGCCTCGAAGCCGAACGGCGCCGGGTTGCCGATGTTGAGCTTCATGATCCGGCGGCCCTCATCCTCCAGCCGCTTGGCTTCCTGCAGGACAGGTCCCCGGATGTCGTAGCAGACGTCGGCAAGTTTCCTGGACTGAGTGAGCTGCACCCAACCACGATCCCACACGACGCGGGACTCGGCACCCGAGTTGATTCCCCCGCCGCTCGGCGTGGCACGCTGCCCGGATGGAGTTTGCCGAACTGGTTCGCCGACGACGAATGGTGCGGTCCTACGACCCGGGCCGCGCCGTTTCACGTGAAACAATCAATCGATTTGTCGACATAGCGATTTGCTCACCGTCAGCCGGCTTCAGCCAGGGCTGGCACTTCCTCGTCCTCGACCAACCGGCTGACCGGGCGAGATTCTGGGCCACCACGACCGCCGAGGGGAAGACCAACGCCTGGCTGGACGGCCTACAGAGCGCTCCGGCGCTGATCATCGTGCTCTCGGACAAGCAGGCCTACCTGGATCGCTACGCCGAGCCGGACAAGGGCTGGGTCGACCGGTCCGAGTCCCGTTGGCCGGTGCCCTACTGGGATGTCGACGCCGGCATGGCCGCGATGCTGCTGCTGCTGGCCATCGTCGATGCCGAGCTGGGCGGGTGCTTCTTCGGCGTTCCCGCATCGCGCTGGGCCGCCCTGCACGCAGAGTTCGACATTCCCGAGCGGTTGCGCCCGGTCGGCGTCATCAGCCTGGGCTACCCGGCGCCGGATCGACGATCGCCCTCACTTCGGCGCGGACGCCGGGGACGGGCCGAGGTGACCTCTTACGGTCGCTACGGCTATTCGGAGCCCGATCCCGATCTGCTGCGCTGAGTGGCCAACGGTGGGGCCATCATGGCCACGATCCGCTCGAGGTCGTCCACGGACGCGAACTCGACGGTGATCCTGCCCTTGCGCCGGCCCAGTTCGACCCGAACTCGGGTGTCGAACGTGTCGGAGAGCTTCTCGGCCAGCTCAGCGATTGCCGGCGCGGTGAATCGGGGGGTGGCTGATCGGGTGGCGCGCGCGGGCGGCCCACTGCGCTCACCGAGGGAAACCAGCTCCTCCGTGGCCCGCACCGACAATCCCTCGGCCACGATCCGCGTCGCCAGCTCCTCCTGGGCCTCCTGATCGCTGAGCCCCAGCAGCGCGCGGGCGTGCCCGGCCGACAACACCCCGGCCGCGACCCGGCGCTGAACGGGGAGCGGAAGGTTGAGCAGCCGGATCGTGTTGGTGACCTGGGAGCGGCTGCGCCCGATCCGGCTGGCCAGTTCCTCGTGCGTCACCCCGAACTCCTCGAGTAACTGCTGGTACGCCGCCGCCTCTTCGAGGGCGTTCAACTGGGCCCGGTGCAGGTTTTCCAGCAACGCGTCACGCAGCAACGCATCGTCGGCCGTCTCGCGGATGATCGCCGGGATGCTCGTGCGGCCGGCAGCCTCACTGGCCCGTAGCCGCCGTTCTCCCATGATCAGCTCGAAGCCGTCGGCCCGCTCTCGCACCACAATCGGCTGCAGGACGCCGAACTCGCGGATCGAATGGGTCAGTTCTTCCAGCGCCTGCTCATCGAAGACCTGTCGCGGCTGCTTGGGGTTGGCGACAATGGAACTAATCGCTATGTCGACAAATCGAGCCCCAGCGGGTGTGGACGCGCCGGCTCCCGCGGTCCCTGCGGTGCTGGGGGACGCCGAGCCTGGGCTGGGCGGGGCGGCGGGAAGCTCGCTGGTGTCAGCGGCGGAAGTGGCAGCGGTGGGCTCGGAGGTGGGGATCAACGCGCCCAATCCGCGGCCCAGTCCGCCGGGTCGTTGCTTGTTGCTCACTGCTGGCCTCCGACTGATTGGACGACAACTGGCTCCACGCCGCGCAGTGCCAGTTCGTGTGCTGCCCGAACGTACTCGACGGCGCCCCGCGAGCCCGCGTCGTAGGTGATGACCGTCTGACCGAAGCCCGGCGCCTCGGACACGCGGACATTGCGGGGGATCATCGCGTCGATCACGAGGGGCCCGAAGTGCCGGCGGACCTCTTCGGCCACCTGATCAGCCAGCCGGGTACGGCTGTCGTACATGGTCAGCAGGACGCTGGTCACCGCGATCTCCGGGTTCAGATGCTGCTTGACCAGGTCGACGGTGCTCAGCAGCTGCGCCAATCCTTCCAGGGCGTAGTACTCGGTCTGGATCGGAATCAACACCTCCTGAGCGGCGACCAGCGCGTTGAGGGTCAGCAACCCCAGCGAAGGCGGGCAGTCGATGAAGATGTAGTCGAGCTCGCCACCGTCGGCCAGGTGCGCGGTGATGGCCCGCTGCAGCCGGTATTCGCGCGCAACCATGGACGTCAGCTCGATGTCGGCCCCCGCCAGGTCGATGGTGGCGGGTACACAGAACAAGCAATCGGAGATCTCCACCGGCGCCAGCACGTCATCGATGGCCAGTCCGCCGAGCAGTACGTCGTAGCTGGAGGGGACGCCGGACTGATGCGGCACGCCAAGCGCCGTGCTCGCGTTGCCCTGGGGGTCGAGGTCGATCACCAGCACCCGCTCGCCGTGCAGGGCCAGCGCGGCGGCCAGGTTCACCGTGCTCGTCGTCTTCCCGACCCCACCCTTCTGGTTCGAGACGGTGATCACCCGGGTAGCCGGTGGGCGCGGCCAGAGTTCCTGGCGAACGTTGAGGACCTCGACCGCCTGCTGGGCCTCCCGAGCGATCGGGGTGTCCAATCCCGTTTCACGTGAAACATCGTCATCGGCTGACGTTTCACGTGAAACATCGGGCTCTGGCTCGCTCATCGCTTCCCTTCGATCTGACGGACCGCCACGACCCGTACCGGCTCATCGAGGACACCGACACCGCAGCTGAGCAGTTCGATCGCCGTCCCGCCCATCGCATGAATGTCGGCGGCATGCTCTTCGATCTCTTCCTGAGCGCTACGGCCCTTGATGGCCAGCAGTTGGCCTCCGGGTTCGAGTAACGGAAGGCACCATCTCACCAAACGGTCCAACGGCGCCACCGCGCGGGCAGTAACGAACGGGGATCGCCCGAGCTGGGTCAGGATCGCGGGGGAGTCGGTGCGCCCACGGACGACCTCCACCTGATCGGAGAGCCCGAGTCGACCGATGGTCTCCTCGAGAAAGCGCACGCGCCGCAGCAACGGCTCGAGGAGCACGATCTGCAAGTCGGCCCGGGCGCAGGCCAAGGCGATTCCTGGCAGTCCCGCGCCCGAACCGACGTCGACCACCCGGGCCTGTACCGGCAGCAGGGGCGCCAGGACGCCGCAGTTGAGCAGGTGACGGTCCCAGATCCGGTCACGTTCTCGCGGCCCCAGCAGGCCGTGGTCGATGCCGGTGGTCGCCAGGATCTCGCCGAACCGTGTGGCCAGCTCGACCCCGTCCGGGCGCGAGCCGAAAACGGCCGCGGCCTGGATCACCGGTCGAGCAGCACAACCACGCAGCGGTTCGGCTCTTCGCCCACAGACTCGCTGCGCACCCCGTCGAGGGAGGTGATGACGTCGTGGACAACCTTGCGCTCGAACGGGTTCATGGCACCCAGCTGCACCGACTCGCCACTCGCACGAACCGTTTCCGCCGTCTCGTTGGCCAACGTGGTCAGGGCCGCCCGCCGGGCCTGCCGGTGCCCACTGACGTCAAGCATCAGCCGGCTGCGTACGCCGGTCTTCTGCTGCACGGCCAAGCGGGTGAGCTCCTGCAGCGCGTCGAGCGTCTGGCCCTGCGGGCCGACCAGGGACTGCAGCCCGGAACCGACGATCGCCACGATCGCGCGATCGTTCTCGACATCGAGGTCGATGTCGCCGTCGTAGTCGACGATGTCGAGCAGCCGTTCGAGGTAGTCCGCGGCGATATCACCCTCCTGGACCAGCAGCGATCCACCGTCGGTGTCGGCATCGCCGTCTCCGGTCTGGGCAGGGGAGCTGAGCTCTGGCGCCTGCTCGTCGGTCTCGCTGCCTTCGCTCACAGTCTCGGTCTCGCTCACAGTGTCACTCACAGTCGATCAATCCTTCCGGGCCAGGACGGGGACGTCCGGCGGTGTACAGGTCAGTGGGTCGACCGCTCAGCGACGCTTCTTGCCCTTGTTGTTGGGGCGCTTGTTGGGCGGGCGGTTGCCGCCGGAACCGGTGGCCGGCTTCGGCGCCGGGGGCGGGGTCGGCGACTCAGGAACATCGCTACTTGTTGATTCATCGACAAGTTCATTTGTCGACTTATTGCTGGGTGTGGCCGGCCTGGTCTTGGCGTAGTTCGGCTTGGCGCCCGGTTTCGGGGCCAACGCTGCGGCCGTGGTCGACATCGCGCTCGCCTTCGCGGCCGGATCCTCCGGGGGGTGGAAGCGGATGATGTAGGCCTGCTGACCCAGCGTCCAGAGGTTGCTGGTGAACCAGTAGATGAGCACACCGAGTGGGAAGTTGAAGATCAAGCCCGAGGCCAGCACGCCCAGCGGGAAGACGTAGAGCATGAGCTTCTGCATCGTCGCCGCGGTGCCCTCGGGGGCGGTGGTCTGGTTGGACCGGACCAGCAACTGCGTGGCCATCGTCGCGGCGGCACTGATGATCAGCAGCGGCAGGATGACCAGGCGGGTCGCGGCGACCGTGCCACCCAGCAGGTGAATCTTGGCGGCGGTGTCGTGGAAGGAGGCCGCCAGCGGAGCGCCCCACAGGTTGGCCCGAGCAGCCGAGGCCGTCTCGGACGGGGTGAAGCCGTACAGCGAGAGCTGATGCAGGCCCCGGGCCGACAGCGCGCTCGGGTCCTTCTCATAGATCAGCGCGTAGGCAGCGGAGTTGGACAGATGACGCAGCACGTGGAAGAGCGAGATGAAGATGGGGAACTGGAGCAGGATCGGCAGGCAGCCGGTGAGCGGGTTGAAGCCCTCCTCCTGCTGCAGCTTCATCATTTCGCGCTGCTGGGTCTGTTTGTCGTCCTTGTACTTGTTGCGGATCGCCGTCATCCGCGGCTGCATCTCCTGCATCTTGCGCTGGTAATGCACCTGCTTGACGAAGAAGCGGAACAGCAGCAGGCGGGCAGAGATGGTCAGGAAGACGATTGAGAGGGCCCAGTTGATACCGCTGTTCGGCGGAACTCCGATCAAGTCGAAGAAGCGGTGCCACACCAGCAGGACCCATGAGACCGCGGTGTAGAGATAGTTCAGCAAGACGTGCTCCTCAGTCGCCCGGCCGGGACGGCCCTGCTCGGCTCAACGCGGACCGGGACGGGGTCGTGCCCACCGCGGTGCCACGGATGGCAGCGAGACAGCCGGCGTAGCGCGAGACCGGTCCCACGGACGAGCCCGAAGTTGGTGACCGCCTCGAGGGCGTAGGCGCTGCAACTGGGGGTGAACCGGCAGCGCGGGGCGAAGCAGGGGCTGATCACGACCTGGTAGAAGCGAAGGGCGGCGATGACCGCGCGCGCCAACGGGTTGGGGGGTCTCACCGCATTCACGCGGTCACCGCCGAGCTCAGTTCCAGGCGGGCCAGCGCGGCATCCAGGTCGCGGCCCAAACGCGCCGAGGGCAGCCCGCCCGCGCCTGGCAGCGCGCGGATAACGGTGAGCGAGTTCACCGGCAGCTGGTCCAGTCGGGCGCTCAACTGGGCGCGTAGCGCCCGGCTGACCTGATGTCGCACCACACTGGAGCCCACCGTTCGACCGACGACCAGGCCGATCAGGGGCGCGCTCACCGCCCCGCTCGGGCGGTGCAAGAAATGGATCACCAGCACTCCCCGGCGAACACGAACGCCACGACGGACCGTGTCGGTGAAGTCCTTCGACGAGCGCATTCGGTTCGTCGACGGCAGCACGACGGGCCCCCGCAATGACTGGAGGTCAGGCCGACAGCTCGTTGCGGCCCTTACGGCGGCGGCCGGAGATGATCGCGCGGCCCGCCCGGGTACGCATACGAAGGCGGAAGCCGTGCGTCTTGGCACGCCGACGGTTGTTCGGCTGGAAGGTCCGCTTGCTCACGGGAAAACTCCATCAATCGCTGGAAAAAATGCGCCTAGGGGTGGTGGCCCGCTCACGATGGGAGCGGGCATCCGGCACAGGTGTCGGGAGTCTAGACGTTGTAGGCGCTGGTAACGGTACGGATCGGGCCGGGACTGCGTCAAACCGGAGCCCGGCGCCGGCTCATGGTCCGGTGAGGGATGCGCAATCGTCTAACGTAGAACACGAGCGGCCCGTTGCTCGGCAGGTTCGGTGCTACGACACGCCGAGACGGCTTGTGGCGGCAGGTTTTGCGCTGTTAGGTTCTCCCACCGGGCCGCCCGACACGACCCACGATGACCACCGGCCCAGCAGTGGGCCGGTCTTGATGCACAGCCTGTGGAAATCTCTGTGCATCGTCAGTTCTGTCGGCTGCGTCGGCCGGCTCGCCGAACGACAGAGATGGAACCGGTTCGTGACTTCGACCCCCGCCCCCAAGCGCGTAGATCCGACGCAGCGGCCGTGACCCAAAGCGATGAACTGGCCCTCGTGTGGGCCAAGGCGATCCAGCGTTTCGACGAGACCGTGCGACCCCATCAACGGGAGTGGCTCGATCAGACCCGCCCGATCGGCCTGGTCGAGGACACGGCGCTGCTCGCGGCCCCCAACGACTTCGTCAAGGAGTACCTCGAGACCCGGATGCGTCCCTTGATCGTGTCCGCCTTGTCCGAGGAACTGGGCCGGGAGGTGCAGATCGCGGTCACCGTACAGCGCACCGAGAGTGTGGACGGTGTTGACGTGCGGGCCGGGTTCGCCGGGGTCGAGGACGACGACTTCGACGACTTCGATGACGAACTGCCCGACACCTTCGCCGCCCCCGACCCCCGGCCCGGCAGTGGTCGCGGCTTCGGCGGGCCCTCGCCCATGGACTACCGCAACTCCGGTGGGGCCGCGGCCGTCGACCGCGATGCGCACCTGAATCCGAAGTACACCTTCGACACCTTCGTCATCGGATCGAGCAACCGGTTCACCCATGCCGCGGCGGTCGCGGTCGCCGAGGCGCCGGCCAAGGCCTACAACCCGCTGTTCATCTACGGCGACTCGGGACTGGGCAAGACGCACCTGCTGCACGCAATGGGGCACTACACGCGTCGCCTGGTGCCCGGCCTGAAGGTGCGTTATGTCAGCAGTGAGGAGTTCACCAATGACTTCATCAACTCACTGCGCGATGACAAGATGCACGCCTTCCAGAGCCGTTACCGCTCGGTTGACCTGCTGCTGATCGACGACATCCAGTTCCTCGAGCGCGCCGAACGTACGCAGGAGGAGTTCTTCCACACGTTCAACACGCTGCACAACGCGAACAAGCAGATCGTGATCAGCTCCGACCGTTCCCCCCGGCAGCTGTCCACGCTGGAGGATCGCCTGCGGACCCGCTTCGAGTGGGGCCTGATCACCGACGTCCAGGCCCCGGACCTCGAGACCCGGATCGCGATCCTGCGCAAGAAGGCGGCGCAGGAGGGCATGAGCCCGCCGCCGGAGGTACTGGAGTTCATCGCCAGCAAGATCCAGAGCAACATCCGTGAGCTCGAGGGTGCACTGATCCGAGTCACCGCGTTCGCCAGCCTGAACCGCCAGGACGTCGAGATGAAGCTGGCCGAGACCGTGCTGAAGGACCTGGTCAGTGACAGCGATGGTCCCGAGATCACCGCCGCCACGATCATGGCCGTCGCGTCGGAGTACTTCAGCGTCGACATCGAGGACCTGGTCAGCGCCTCCCGCAGCCGTGAACTGGTCAACGCCCGCCAGATCGCGATGTACCTGTGCCGAGAGCTGACCGACCTGTCGCTGCCCAAGATCGGTGAACTGTTCGGCGGCCGCGACCACACCACCGTGATGCACGCCGAACGCAAGATTCGCGGGCTGATGACCGAGCGTCTGAGTGTCTACAACCAGATCACCGAGATGACGAGCCGGATCAAGCTGCGAGCCCGGTCGTGAGCACGAGTTACTCCCAGACTGTGCGTCCACCTGTGGATAAGTGGGTTGGTCATGTGGATGACACCGAAGTGCGGCTCGCCGTCCACGAGATGTACACCGAACCCACGACATTGACCCGCCGTCCTCCACACCCTGTAAGCCCGTCAGCACGGGGGTGCATGCTGTTATCCCCAGTGTCCACAGACGCGATGACGACAGACGACTATCTCTATCCCTAGATGAACAGCACGGCACCATTCAGTTGGCCGGCTGCTGTGGGTAAATGACGTTGTGGGCAATCACGAAAGGACCGCATGATGAAGTTCCGGGTCGAGCGCGATGTGTTGGCCGACGCCGTGTCGTGGGCCGCGCGCAGCCTGGCCAGCCGCCCCACCGTGCCGGTCCTGGCCGGCCTGCTGCTGACCGTCGAGGGCGACACGCTTTCGATCTCCGGCTTCGACCTCGAGGCCTCGACCCAGATCAGCGTGCCGATCAGTGCCGGCAACCCGGGTCAGGCACTGGCCTCGGGTCGGCTGCTCGCTGACATCACCAAGGCTCTGCCCCCGCATCCGGTCGAGATCGCCCTGGACGGCTCTCGGTTGACAATCGCGTGCGGTTCGGCGCGTTTCACGCTGCCCACGATGCCGGTCGAGGACTACCCGAGACTGCCGGACATGCCCTCCACCGCGGGCACGGTCGAGAGCGGGGCCTTCGCCACCGCGGTCGCCCAGTCAGCGATCGCCGCCGGCCGCGATGACACGCTGCCGATGCTGACGGGGGTCCGCCTGGAGATCGACGGTGACCGGCTCACCCTGGCGGCGACCGACCGCTATCGCCTGGCCGTGCGCGAGCTGACCTGGACGCCGGCCGCGGTCGGGGCCGAGCCCGTCCAGGTGCTGGTTCCCGCCCGCACTCTCGCTGACGCGGCCAAGAGCCTCGGCCACGGTGAGCAACTGACCATCGCGTTGTCCTCGGGGGCCTCCGGTGAGGGCATTATCGGTTTCTCCGCCTCCGGGCGGGAAGCCACCACCAGGCTGCTCGACGCGCAGTTCCCCCCGTACCGGACCCTGCTACCCACCGACTGGGCCTCCTCGGCCCAGGTTTCGGTCGCCCCGTTCGTCGAGGCGGTCAAGCGGGTGGCCCTGCTCGCCGATCGGGGTACACCCGTGCGGTTGGAGTTCGCCGACGGCTCGGTGGGCTTGTCCGCCGGCGGGGAGAACGAGGGCCGGGCCGAGGAGCAGCTCGAGGTCGACTTCGAGGGTGAGCCGATCACGACTGCCTTCAATCCGACGTTCCTGCTCGACGGCCTGGGGGCGCTGGAGACCGCGACGGCCCGGCTGCTGTTCACCTCGTCGAACAAGCCGGTCGTGCTGCGCCCGGCGGGACCCGGCGGCTCGGGTACCGAGGACTACACGTACCTGATCATGCCGGTCCGCCTCCCCAGCTGAGATCGGCCCGTGTATGTCCGGCACCTGACCCTCGCGGACTTCCGCAGCTGGGAAACCGTGGATCTGACCCTCGATGCCGGCGTCTCGGTGTTCGTCGGCTCCAACGGGCAGGGAAAGACGAACCTGATCGAGGCCCTGGGCTACTTGGCCACGCTGTCCAGTCATCGGGTCCCGACCGACGCCCCCCTCGTACGTTCCGGGGCCGAGCGCGCTATCACTCGGGCCGCGGTGGTCTCCGACGGCCGCGAGCTGCGGCTCGAGGTAGAGATCATCGCCGGGAAGGCCAATCGCGGCCGGCTCAACGGGGCGGCCCCCACGCGGGCCCGGGAGATCGCCGGGATCCTGCGGACCGTCCTGTTCGCGCCTGAGGACCTCGCCATAGTTCGGGGAGATCCGGCTGAACGACGACGCTTCCTCGACGAACTGATCGTCGTGCGCAGCCCGCGGCTGGCCGGTGTCCGGGCTGACTACGAGCGGGTCCTCAAGCAGCGAGCCACCCTGCTGAAGTCCTCCGGGGCTGCTCGCCGCGGCGGGGCCTCGGCCGATCTGAGCACGTTGGATGTCTGGGACGCCCAGCTGGCCGCGCATGGTGCCGAACTGCTGGCCGCGCGGCTGGACGCGGTCAACGCACTGGCGCCCCATGCCGGGGCGGCGTACGCGCAGGTCGCACCCAGTAGTGCCCCGCTGACGATGACCTATATCAGCTCACTCGGCGCGACGCTGCCGGACCTGCGCGGACTGGCCAACGACTCCGTGGACCTGCTTCGAGCCGCGCTACTGGCCGAGCTGGCCCGGGTCCGGCCCAATGAGTTAGATCGAGGGGTGAACCTCGTTGGCCCGCACCGCGACGAGCTCGAACTACGACTCGGTGAGCTCCCGGTGCGGGGCTACGCCAGCCACGGCGAGTCCTGGTCGAGTGCGTTGGCATTGCGCCTGGGTAGTTATGAGCTACTGCGGCACGAGGGGACCGAGCCCGTGCTGATACTCGATGACGTCTTCGCCGAGCTCGATGCGGCCCGTCGTGAGCAGCTGGCCGCGGTGGCCGACGCCGCCGAGCAGACGCTGATCACCGCCGCCGTCGTGGGTGACGTCCCCGCCGGTCTGACCGGTGCCCGCTACGACGTGCACGACGGGCAGGTGCGGCGTGTCCGCTGACGATCAACCGCTATCGCCTGCGACCCAGGTCACACCCTTGTCCACAACTGACGGTGGACAAACACCTGGACCTGTGGATAAGAACCCGACAGTTGCCGACAAAGATTCCACTGACGATCTGACTCGGGCCGCATTGCGCCAGGCGCAGGGGCTGGGGCGAGCAGCCCGGAAACCCCGCCGGCGGCGCAGGGCCGGTGACACGTACTCGGGTTCGGGCCCGGATGATCGGGACCCGCAGCTGGTCGGCGGCATCCTGAACGGGCTGATGGACGACCGGGGTTGGCAGCGGCCGGTCACCGAGGCCCGCATCTTCACCGACTGGCCGACGCTGGTGGGGGCCGATATCGCCCGGCACTGCCGGCCGGAGTCACTGCGCAGCGGCGAACTGCGCATCGGCGCCGAGTCGACGGCCTGGGCGACCCAGTTGCGCATGATCAGCTCCAAGTTGCTCGCCCGGCTGGCCGACGAGCTGGGCGCCGGCGTGGTCACGGCGTTGGTAGTCAGCGGGCCGAGTGGTCCGAGCTGGAAGCACGGCGGGTGGTCGGTCCGCGGAGCGCGGGGCCCCCGTGACACCTACGGCTGAGCTACTCACCGCTGATCGCCCCGTCAAGGCCCTGACCCCGCCTTCTGCATACCGGGAATCGACCCGGGGCGATCTAATGCCGCCACGGCGGCGCCAGAGGGCGTCAAAGCCAGCTTTCTGTCGGTGATTCCACTAGACTGGACGAGGTTGGGTAGCGACGCGCAGATGGGCGTCCGCCGCCCGGTACTCACGGGTAATTTTATCAATCTTTGTCGAGTTTGCCTGCCGGGCGACGGTGGGTGAGAGGGAGTCGTGTCCGTGGCCAGCAGTGCACCTCAATCCGGCAGCGAGTACACCGGCAGTTCGATCACCGTCCTGGAGGGGCTGGAGGCCGTCCGTAAGCGGCCGGGCATGTACATCGGCTCGACGTCGGAGCGGGGACTGCACCACCTCGTCTGGGAGGTCGTCGACAACTCCGTCGACGAGGCGTTGGCCGGCTTCGCCGACCACATCGATGTCACGCTGCTCGCCGACGGTGGCGTCCGGGTCTCCGACAACGGGCGCGGCATGCCGGTCGACATGCATCCGACCGAGAAGAAGCCCACCGTCGAGGTCATCCTCACGATCCTGCACGCCGGCGGAAAGTTCGGCGGTGGGGCGTATGCGGTCTCCGGTGGCCTGCACGGAGTCGGTGTCTCGGTCGTCAACGCGCTCTCGCACCGGCTCGAGGTCGAAATCGACAAGGACGGCTACCGCTGGACCCAGCCCTACGTCGACCAGAAGCCGGCCGAGCCGCTGAAGAAGGGCGAGAAGACCACCCGTAGCGGCACGACGGTGACGTTCTGGGCCGACCCGGCGATCTTCGAGACCACCACCTACTCCTTCGAGACCATCAGCCGACGGCTGCAGGAGATGGCATTCCTGAACAAGGGCCTGACCATCACCCTGCGCGATGAGCGCGCCGATCACGTCGTCGTCGAGGACGACGGCGTGGAGGCCGGCCCCAAGTCGGGCAAGGCCGACCTCAAGGAGATCGTCTACTTCTACGCCGGCGGCATCGCCGACTTCGTCCGGCACCTGAACGCGACCAAGAACCCGACCCACAAGTCGGTGATCTATTTCGAGGCCGAGGATACCGAGGCCCGGCTCTCGGTCGAGGTCGCGATGCAGTGGAACGAGACCTACTCCGAGAGCGTCTACACGTTCGCGAACACGATCAACACGATCGAGGGCGGCACCCATGAGGAGGGCTTCCGGGCCGCCTTGACCAGCGTGGTCAACAAGTGGGCCGAGGAGAAGAAGATCCTCAAGCCCAACGAGGACAAGCTGACCGGCGATGACATTCGTGAGGGTCTGGCCGCGATCGTGTCGATCAAGCTCGGCGAGCCGCAGTTCGAGGGCCAGACCAAGGCCAAACTCGGCAACTCCAGCGCCAAGTCCTTTGTGCAGAAGGTGTGCAACGAGTGGCTGGCCGATTGGTTCGAGCGCAATCCGGCCGAGGGTCGCATCATCGTCACCAAGGCCTCGCAGGCCGCCCGCGCCCGCAAGGCGGCTCAGCAGGCCCGCAAGCTGGCCCGCAAGAATGCCCTCGACACCATGGGCATGCCGGGCAAGCTGGCCGACTGCCGCTCGACCGACCCCTCCGAGAGCGAGCTCTACATCGTCGAGGGCGACTCGGCCGGCGGCTCGGCCAAGTCCTGCCGCGACTCGCTGTTCCAGGCGATCCTGCCGATCCGCGGGAAGATCATCAACGTCGAGAAGGCGCGCATCGACCGGGTCCTGAAGAACACCGAGGTCCAGTCGCTGATCACCGCGCTGGGCACCGGCATCCATGACGACTTCGATCTGTCCAAGCTGCGCTATCACAAGCTGGTGCTGATGGCCGATGCCGACGTCGACGGTCAGCACATCGCCACCCTGCTGCTCACGCTGCTGTTCCGGTTCATGCGGCCGTTGATCGAGAACAACCACGTCTACCTCGCCGCCCCGCCGCTCTACAAGATCAAGTGGACTAAGGGCGAGCCCGGCTACGCCTATAGCGACAAGGAACGCGACGGGCTGATCAAGGTCGGTCTCGAGGGTGGTCGCAAGCTGCCCAAGGAAGAGGCGATGCAGCGCTACAAGGGCCTGGGGGAGATGAACCCCAAGGAACTCTGGGAGACGACGATGGATCCGGCCAACCGCATCCTGCGCCTGGTCACCCTCGACGACGCGGCGACCGCCGATGAGCTGTTCAGTGTGCTGATGGGCGAGGACGTCGAGGCTCGACGGTCCTTCATCATCCGCAACGCCCGCGACGTGCGGTTCTTGGACATCTGAGCCATCTAATCCAGCAGGGGTTTTCGCATGACTGAGAGCACGAGCTTCGACCGGATCGAACCGGTCGACATCCAGACCGAGATGCAGCGCAACTTCATCGACTACGCCATGTCGGTGATCGTCGGGCGGGCGCTGCCGGATGTGCGCGACGGCCTGAAGCCGGTGCACCGCAAGATCCTGTACGGGATGTACGACTCGGGCTTCCGGCCCGACCGCAACTTCGTCAAGTGCGGCCGGATCGTCGGCGACGTGATGGGCAACTATCACCCGCACGGTGACTCCTCGGTCTACGACGCCTTGGTGCGCATGGCTCAACCGTGGTCGCTGCGCTATCCGATGATCGATTCGCAGGGCAACTTCGGCTCGCCCGGCAACGACCCGGCCGCGGCCATGCGCTACACCGAAGGCCGCTTGGCCAACCTGGCCATGGCGATGCTGGCCGATATCGACGAAGAGACCGTCGACTTCATCCCCAACTACGCCGGCAACACCGTCGAGCCGGTCATCCTGCCCGCGCGCATCCCGAACCTGCTGATCAACGGCTCGGAGGGCATCGCGGTCGGTATGGCCACCCGCATCCCGCCGCACAACCTGCGCGAGGTCGCCAGCGGAGTGGCCTGGGCGCTGGACCACCCCGACGCCTCCGATGAGGAACTGCTCGAGACGCTGATCGGCCTGATCCCGGGCCCGGACTTCCCGACGCGGGGCTTGATCGTGGGCCGCGAGGGCATCGAGGACGCCTATCGCACCGGCCGGGGCTCCATCCGCATGCGCGCCGTCGTCACGGTCGAGGAAGACGTCAAGGGCCGCACGGTGCTGGTCGTCACCGAGTTGCCCTACCAGGTCAACCCCGACAACCTGCTCGACAACATCGCGCAGCTGGCCAAGGACGGCAAGGTCGGCGGGATCGCCGACATCAACGACGAGTCCTCCGACCGCATCGGCATGCGCATCGTCATCACGCTCAAGCGTGATGCGGTGGCCAAGGTCGTGCTCAACAACCTGTTCAAGCACACGCAGCTGCAGACGACGTTCGGCGCCAACATGCTGGCCATCGTCGACGGAGTGCCGCGCACCTTGCGCCTGGACCAGTTCGTCAGCTTCTACGTCGAGCACCAGGTCGAGGTCATCGTCCGGCGCACGAAGTTCCGGCTGCGCAAGGCCGAGGAACGCGCCCACATCCTGCGGGCCTACCTCAAGGCCCTTGACCAACTCGACGCCGTCATTGCGTTGATCCGCCGCTCACCGTCGGCCGAGGAGGCCCGCAGTGGCTTGATGGAGCTGCTCGAGATCGACGAGCTGCAGGCCGTGGCGATCCTCGACCTGCAACTGCGTCGCCTGGCCGCCCTGGAACGTCAGCGGATCATGGACGAGGCCGCGGAGATCGAGGCGCGGATCGAGGACCTGCTCGACATCCTGGCCAAGCCCGGGCGGCAACGGCAGATCATTCGCGACGAGATGATGGAGATCGTCGAACGCTTCGCCGACGAGCGGCGCACGATCATGGTCCCAGCCGAGGGTGACGTCTCGATGGAAGACCTCATCGCGCGCGAGGACGTCGTCATCACGATCACCCGTACGGGGTACGCCAAGCGGACCAAGACCGATCTGTACCGGGCCCAGCGCCGGGGCGGCAAGGGAGTGCAGGGCGCCGCGCTGAAGACCGATGACCTCGTGGCCCACTTCTTCGTCAGCTCGACGCACGACTGGATCTTGTTCTTCACCAACAAGGGCCGCGTCTACCGGGCCAAGGCCTACGAGCTGCCCGAGGCCAACCGCAACGCCCGGGGCCAGCATGTAGCCAACCTCTTGGCCTTCCAGCCCGACGAGACGATCGCCGAGGTCATCACGATCGGCAACTACGAGGTCTCGCCCTACCTGGTGCTGGCGACCAAGTCGGGCTTGGTCAAGAAGACCAAGCTGACCGACTTCGACTCCAACCGCAGCGGCGGGGTGATCGCGATCAATCTGCGCGATGACGACGAACTGATCGACGCCGCCCTCATCTCCGCCGACGACGACCTGATTCTGGTCAGCCGCAACGCCATGTCGATCCGGTTCAAGGCCGACGATGAGACCCTGCGGCCGATGGGCCGGGCGACGTCCGGGGTGATCGGCATGCGCTTCAGCGGCAACGACGAGCTGCTGGCGATGGAAGTGGTCGATCAGGGCGAGGAGTCGAGATCAGGAGATTCTGGTCGCAACGGACGGCGGGTATGCGAAGCGGACGAAGGTTGCTGAGTATCCGCCTCAGGGACGAGGAGGCAAGGGCGTGCTTACGGCGCGTATCGTCTCCACCCGAGGTGGGCTGGTCGGCGCAGTTGCCGTCCGCCCCGAGGACGAGATCTACGCGATCACGTCTGACGGCGTGGTCATTCGCACGAAGGCAGCGGAGGTCCGTCGGGCTCAGCGGCAGACCATGGGCGTACGGCTCATGAACCTGCCCGAAGGCGTGAACCTGATCGCCTTGGCCCGCAACGCCGACGAGCCGGACGAGCAGGAGTGAGTGCATGAGCGAGCCGGGCGACGGCTTCGGACCGACCCGATTGGAGCAGGGCTCTCAGGCCAAGGTCGGGGCGGCTCCACCTGCGGCGGGTGCCCAGGTCGGCACAGCGGGTGCACCGCTGGCTCCAGCCGCGGCGGGGGCCCCAGCGGCGACGGGTGCTGCGGTAGCGGCCGGTGCCAGCGGCCCGGCCCGACCGCCGGCCGCACCCGGACCGGCTGGCAGCACCCCGGCGAAGGCACCCAATAAGACCAGTGCGCGCGGTGGCGCGCGTGGGCCGCGGCGGGCCAGGCTGCAGCTGCGCAACGTCAACGCCTGGACGGTGTTCCGCTTTGCCGCGGTCCTGTCGGTGTTCCTGTTCCTGGTCTGGCTGATCGTCGTCATGCTGTTGTTCGGTTTGCTCAGCGCGACCGGGGTCATCTCCGATATCAACAGCTCGGTCACCACGATCAACGGACCGGGATCGACCGGGGTGATCAACGGCGGGCGGGTGTTCCTGTACGCGGTGGTGATCGGAGCCGTGAACGCCATCCTGCTGATCGCCCTGACCACGGTCGGTTCAGTCGTCTACAACCTGTGCGCCGACCTCGTCGGTGGCATTGAAGTGACCCTGTCCGAGCGCGACAGCTGAGTCATTTTGGAACTCGCACCGGGCGCCCGGTAGGGTAACTTTTCGCGTCTCCACGCGGTGCAGGGCAAGTGTGCGCGGGCGGAGACGGCGGTTGCGGGCCTGTAGCTCAGACGGTTAGAGCGCATCCCTGATAAGGATGAGGCCGGAGGTTCAAGTCCTCCCAGGCCCACACATCGCATTATGGAGGTCGGTGGCGATGAAGAAGGTAGTGCTACTCGCAGCAGTGGTCGCCGGCACGGCCGTCATCGTGCGACGGCGGGGAGCCAGCAGCCGCGCCGATGCCGAACTCTGGGCAGAGGCGACGGCGCCGCGCCGCGCGCCTAAGCTCGAGACCGACTGACCCGAGGTCCGCTCGGGGACGTAGCTCAACTGCCCGGGGACGTAGCTCAATTGCCCGGGGACGTAGCTCAATTGGCAGAGCACCGCCTTTGCAAGGCGGGGGTTAGGGGTTCGATTCCCCTCGTCTCCACCATCGCTGATGGCCGTATTTGCTGGCCTACGGGCCCTTCTTCGGGGCCTGCTATATCGGCGGCCGGTTCCAAAGTCCGCAAAAAGTCCGCGAGACGTTCCCGGCCAGCTCCGTGGACGCTGTCAAGGCGGTCCGCGACCTCGTTGAGATCGTCGTCGAACAGGTCTGCGTACGTGTCCAGGGTCATGGCCGCCGAGGCATGCCCGAGCATCCGTTGAACCGCTTTGACGTTCGCGCCGGCGCTGATCGCGAGCGACGCCGCGGTGTGGCGCAGTTCGTGCGGGGTGAGGCCACGCTGGCCGATCGCGGTAGCGGCTTCGTCGAACCATGACGATCGGGCGTTGCGATTGCGCAGGACGGCGCCGAGCGGCGACGTGAAGAGAAGAGTGTCGGGGCCCTTTCCGCCGAGCATGACCTCCAGCTCGGCGGCCAGGAAGCGCGGTATCGGGACAGACCGCCGCTCGTGAGACTTCGGCGTCCCCCACACGGCACGGCCCCCGTTTATCTCCGTAACGGCCTCCTCGATGTTCAGGCGGCGCCGAAGCAGGTCGACGTTCCGGACGCGCAGAGCAGCGAGTTCGGACCAGCGCAGCCCGCAGTAGGCCAGCACGTGCACGGCCACCCGGCCGGGCCCAGCGGCGCCGGCGAGCGCCTCCACCTGGACGGCCGTGAGATAACGACGACGCTGCTGGCCCAGCGGCGGGAGCGCAACCCCGAGCGAAGGATTGTTCGGCAGACGATGGTCCCTGACCGCCAGACCAAGGATCCCGGCCAGTACACCGTGCGCTTTACGGACTGAAGCGCCCGCAAGTCCCTTTTCAGTCAGCTGGGCGAGCCACGCTTGAATCTCGCTGTACTCGACGCGATTCAGGGGCACCCCGCTCCACCGCGGGAGGACGTGGGTTTTCAAGACGTCCTCGTACCTCGCCCGGGTGGTTGGCTTGAGGTTGATCTTGCCTGCAAGCCAAACAGGAGCCAGCTCGTCAACTGTGATGCGGCTCTTGGCCGGATCGACGTATGTGCCCGTCAAGACAGCCGCGGTGACGGTGTCCAGGAAGGTTTGAGCGTCGACCTTACGGCTGAAGTGCCTCGCATGCTCTCTGCCTCGGGCGTCTCGATAGCGAGCGCGCCAACGCCCATCCGGTCGCTTTGCGATGCTCGCCATATGATTCCTCCGCAATTCACACAGTTTAGCTGGGGACCGCCGACCTTCGCTGCCGTTATGCCGCGTGGGGGCCGGCCCCGCTCTGGCTGCGTAGCCAGGTGTGGACTTCGTGGCGCCAGTAGCGGACGCCGCGGCCGACGCGGAAGCTGTGGGGTCCGGTGCCGAGGTAGCGCCAGTAGCGCAGGGTCGCGTCGGGGACGCGGAGGAGTTCGGCGACTTCGTGCAGCGTGAGCAGGTCGTCGACCGGCTCCTCTGGGCGGTTGTCCCGGGTGATGTTGCGGTTCTCGTTCATGAGACGTCCTCTCGTAGTGGGTTTGGCTCGACCCGTAGGTGTCGTGATTGGTGCGCGCGGACAGCGCAGGGCTGAGTCCGTGGGCGGGGTGGTGGCGGTCTCTGGCTCCTCTCGGGTTCGGTTGGGTCTTGTTGTACGGGGAGGGTCTGCCACGAGGAGCGCTGACGGTGGCGGATCGGGACGTGAACTCATGCAAAGCAGGGCGGGGATCGCTCCGGAGGCGAGGTTGTCCGGAGTTCGTCGACCGCGGGACGTTGGTAGGTGTTGGCCCGTGGTGGTCGATGCTGGTCGGGTTTGCAACAATTTGGCGGCAGGGCTTGTCATCAGCGACTGATGCTGGGGCCGGCATCGGGTATTGGAAAATTTGGCACGGCGGAAGGCCTGCGAGCATCCGCAGTGGTGTCGAGTCCGGGTTCGATGCCTGCTCGCGCTGCCCGCGCGGCCGCTCGTTCTTCTCGGGCGGCGGCCCAGTCTGCGTGGGCCAGCTCAATGGCCTGCCCAGGCTGGGCACGCAGGGTCGGTTCGCGGCGCAGGGCCGCGATCTGCTCGCGGGCCTCCGCCAGGGTGGTCTCGTCGGTGGCGACGGCGTGTTCGACGTCTGCGAGCCGTCCGGCGGGGTCCTCGGTGCGGCCAAATGCACCGTAGTACTGGAGCGCGCTCGAGTAGTCCTGTTGGGTCTGGCGCAATGTGTGCGAGGTTGCGCGTTCATGTTCGCGGGCCTGGTGTGCGGCTTGTCGGATGGGCAGGTAGTCGGGGTGGGCGTGTTCGGCGACCGTCCGGGCGTAGGCGTCGAGGTGGGCGTGATGGCTGGGCGTGTCGTCGAACCAGGCCGCGAAGCGAACGACCTGCTCGAGATCACTCGGCAGGCCCGGCAGGTAGGGGCGCCAGGTCGCGGACCAGTCCTCAAGGTGTGCGCGGGCGGCGTGCACCGCGCTGCGGCGTTGCCCGATCCGGCCGTTGCCCCGTTGCACCGTCTGGGCGGAGTCGCGGGCGGGCTGACGCTGGGCGTCCCAGTCCCGTTTGAGGGTCGCGGCGAGGGTGTCGGCGTGGCGGGTGACGACCGGTTCGAGGCGCTGGAGCTGGGCGGCGGTGTCGGCCGCTGCGGTCCGGGCGGCCGTGTGGGCGCGGTGCAGTTCCGGGAGGGTGGCGTCGCGGTGTTGGCTGAGGGCGAGGATGTGTCGCAGCTGGTCGCGTCGTTCCCATGCCCTGACTAGTCGGGGGTGGGTGTCGGCTTCGACGGTCCAGGCCTGGCGCAGTTCGTGGAGGACATCGGCGAGTGGCCGTTGGGGTGCGTACCGCTCTGCTTCTGCGGCGGCGAGGTCGGCGGCGTGGGCTGGGCCGAGGTCGGCTCGGTCGCGGGCGAAGACGGCGATCCACTGCTGGCGGGCGTCCTCGAGGTTCTCGGCGACCAGGTGGGCGATGTTGATGTCCCGGCCCCGGGTCATCGCGACGTAGGTCGCCGCGGCGCTGCTGTGCTCACCGGTCACGACGTGGGCGGTGCTCGGGGTATCGCCCTGGGCGCCGTGGATGGTGCAGGCGTAGGCGAGTTCGACGTGGGCACGGACGTAGTCCGGGGGCAGGGTGCGTTCACCGTGGGGGCCGGCGAGGGTCAGGCCGCCGTCGGGGTGCACGGCGGTGACCGTCCACTGGTCGCGGTTCGCCACCTGCAGCGCGGTGTTGTTGCGGCGCGTCGCGACGCGGTCCCCGACACCGATCCGTTCGCCGGCGCCGGTGGCCACGGTGCTGTCGTCGGACACGGTCCCGGCGGCGACGCGCCGGTCGCGGATCGCGGCGTTGAGGGCGGCCACTTGCTCGCGGGTGTCGGCCACCACCAGGGCCGAGTGATCGCCGGTGGTCGACGCGGAAGCGGCCTCGGCGGCGCTGTCGGCTAGTGCGGCGAGCCGGTCACTGGCACGGTCGTGGATCTGGATCTGTCCGCGACCGACCAGCGCGTCGAACAGTGCTGCGGGGTCATCGCCGGTGCGCATGGCCAGGCTCAGCGCCGCGTACTCGACATCGGGGCCGCTGACCTGGCGACCGTCTGCGGTGACCTCGACGCGCAGGAAGCGGTGCACGGTGTCCAACGTCAGGTGCGCGCCGGGGTGGACATGGCGGGCGGCGAGGTCGAGCACGCCGCCGCGACCGACCGCGGGCAACTGGTAGCGGTCCCCGAGCAGCGCGAGGCGGGTGCCGTGCTCGTCCGCGATCGACAGCAGCGCCCGGGCGGTGTCCTGATCGAGCATGCCGGCTTCGTCGACGAGCAGCAGGTCCCCGCGTCTGAGCTGCGCTGCAGCGGCGGGGCCCTGGAATCGGATGCCGGTGCTCGGGTCGATCTGGCCGAGCCGAAGCCGGGTCCAGGTGCCGTCGGCGTCCCAGCGCCAGCCATGCTGATAGGCCAGCCACGCGGCGGAGACCGCGTCGCTACCGATCTGACGCGCGGCCACCTGCGCGGCCTTCCGGGTGGGGGTCACGACGACCAGCCGCCGCCCCGACGCGTCGAGGGCGCGGCGAGTCTGGGCCAGCACCGTAGTTTTTCCGGCCCCCGCCGCGCCTTCCACCACCACCAGTTGGCCGGTGCCGGCCAGCGCGCGAACGGTGTCCAACTGGGCCGGATCAAGCCCGGCATCGGTCGTGACCGAAGTTCCTGAGGGTGCACCGACGTGTTCGGCGCGTCGCGTCAGCCGCGCCGTGAGTTCACCCTCGACGGCCAGGACCTGGGGCGAGGTCAGGGCACGGATGTGCTCGGGCACGCCCTCGCGGTCCACCAGTCCGACGCAGTCGCTGACGGCACGCGCGGTCAGGTCCTCGGCCAGCTCCGTCCGCACGGCCGGGTCGATGACCAGGTTGCGGCGGGCGATCAGCTGTTCGACTTCGCCACGGACGTCGGCGGCGTTCCACGCCGAGCGGCGCGTCGCGAGCCTCGACAACACCTCGCTGACCGCGCCCCCGCGATCCAGCGAACCCGCCGTGCTCGAGCTGAGCGGCACCGCTACCACCGGGTCGCGGTAGCCCAGCTCGTGCAGTTCGGACACCCATCGCCGTGTCAGGTCGGCGCCGTCGCGGGGCACGACCTTGTCAGGTCGAGCCTCGGCCCAGGCGCGCGCGTCCCACGCCCGGCGCATCGCCGGGCCCGGTTCCTCATGGGGATTGGCGGCCCGCCACTGGGCTTCGTAACGGTCGACGTTGCGACCGATCTGGGCGGCGCGGGCGCTGAACCCACCGACGTAGTCAGCCAACTGCACGACCTCACCCGTCCGGGAGTCAAGCGTGAAACCCTGCGCCGCGAGCGCAGCTCGAAAGCCCGGATCGGTCATCACGGCGGCATGCCCGATGCCATTGACGGCGTCGATCGAATCCCGGACCCCGACCGTGTCCAGACCACGCCAAGCGTCCTCGGCGAGTACTCGGGCGTTGATCTGCAGATGTAAATGCCGATGCGGGTCGCCAGCTCGTGAGGTGTGATGGCGCACCGTAACGGTGTCGATCTCATCACCGGGACCTGCACCTGCGCGCCCCGCGGACCGACGCGCGTCCTCGCGTGCTCCGCCAACCAGCCGATGATCTGACGTGCCGCGCAGTCCTGCGCCGCGTCGTAGGCGACGGAAACGTCCGGGTGCAACGCCGCCGCCAACGACCACGACTTCGGCCCGTTGACCACCACTTCGACGAACCGAACCGCGCTCTCGTCGTTGCGCAACCGACCCTTGGCCAGTCCCGTATCGGGGTCGTAGCCGGCCACCCAAGCCTCATAGGCCTGTCCGGTCAGCGGCGCTTCTCGTCGCGCGCCGACCTCGCGTGAGGCGACGCAGCGCTCCGCGATACCGGTGCCCTCAGCAAGGTAATAGTCATCCGCGCGACCGCGATCGGCCTCGACATAATGCCGCGCCGCTACCGCTGAACCGCGATAGACCTTCACACCACCATGCATTCCACTCAACGCCTACCAATACCAACCAACAATGCCTATTGAAACGCGCGAAGGTCACCCCGCAAGGGGTGACCTTCCTACCAATATTGGTAGCATGCGTGCCGTTATTGAGTAAAGGCTTGGCAGTTATCGGTCCTTACTGGGAATCGCTGAACATACGATTACCTTCAAAAATATCGCCTAATAGGGCAGATCGACAGTGGATCTTGCGCCGCGGTCGTTCCGATCACCTCGCCGACAAAGCAAGCGTCATGAGCAGGGCACTGCCGGCGTTCAGCCCGAGGCCACGCGGCGCGCGCCGAGCAAATGCATATTTAGTCAAGGTCGGATGCCTACGCTCGACCGCGCCTCGCCAAAGCGCGCGTGCTTAACGTCCAGCCCCGTATGGCAGGAAGACCAGCAAGCCGAACGTCACGAGGGAGTACGCCCGGTGTCATCAGCCAGTGGGTCCCGGTAGCTGACCCGGAAGCGATAAGCGACCCGCCGACTGCGATGAACACGAGTGCCACGACGCCGACCCACCTGCGCGGCCACTTTGCCTTCACTCGCGATCGCGGTCTAGTAGTCATCAGCAGTCACGTCGAGGCGATACCCGCAGGTTGATGATGAGAAACCGTACGCTTGGTGGGACCGCTATCTGGGCAGACTCGTGACATGGGCGTCCTAATCGCGGGCCTACTGCTGATCATGTCCGTTGTAGGCATGGGCTGGCTCGTCGCTGGACCGCTCGGGCAGCGAGGGCGAGCTATTCGCGCCGAGCGACATGGCCGCCCCAACGCCCCTTCGTTGCCTCCTTGATCGCGATCGTCCTCATCGTTGCGTCCTTGCTTGTAATCCACTGACAGGCTAGGACCGCTGGGACGTATCAGGCTGCTCGCCACCGTAGCCGGGCGTCGGTCGCGCTCGTCTCGCACACATATGCCTTGCCCGCCTTGCTCACGCCGAGCGAGTTAGCGCCTGTACAGAACGCTCCTGGGGTGACGATCAGCCCCGTCACCGCTGCGCTGGTCGCCGGAGGTGCGGCTGGCACGGCCTGGGTGGTGATCTGAGCAGGTGGAGGCGCGGCCTGAGTCGTCACAGCGGGCGGCGTCGGAGCCTGCGTCGTGCTCGGCGGGGCCGCTGGCGGAGGCGAATCGGTAGCTGACGTGGCTGCGGCGGGCGCGGCAGAGACGCTGGCCGGATCGGTAGCTGAACTGCTCACGGAGCTGACCGCGACCGAAGTCGAACCGGACGGAGCAGATGTCGAGCCACTCTTGTTGCACGCCGAGCATGAAGCGATGACCAGTGCTGCCGAGGCCAGGGGGAGCGTGGCATTGCGCAGCGTTGCCTGGGTGAGACTGACTCGCACGGGTACCCCTTGTTAGGCCAGTGTTGGCTCCGGAATCTTCGACCTGTGTGGCTCCTGTGTCAACGGGTCAGGTCGTCGGGGCGGACTGGCTCGGGCACGTGGCGAGCACATGAGCTATCGCGTCGTGCTCGGCCTGGGTCACCCATAGCCCGTATTTGAGTTTTACCGCGACCTGCCGGGCTACGTATGAGCACTGGTACGCCTGGTTCGGTGGCAACCACGACGCTGCATCGGAATCACCCTTCGCCTCGTTCTGAGAACCCTTGACCGCGAGCAAGTTCAGCGGGTCGTTGCCTATATCGACGCGGCGCTGCGCGGTGAGTTGCTGCGCTCCGGTCTGCCACGCATCGCCCAAGGCGACCACATGATCAATCTGGATCGCGGTGGACGTGCTGGCACCGCGCGTGAAGGGGATCGTGGTCGCGGTGTACGGGTCAGCCAGCGAGCCGGTGAGTACTTCGCACCCGTGCGTGCCGGTCTTCAGCGTGACCGTGGTGAGATCGCGGCGAAGGATGTCGTTGCGCGTGTCGCAGCCGTTGTGGCCCATCGGGTCGTCGTTGTCATCAGTCCACGCTGGCCCGAACTGCGCCCTGGTGTAGCCAGTGAGCGGCGCGAGGCCCTTGACGGGTAGGGCAGCCAGCGCACCTAGCGCAGACGATGCCTCAGGCGCGGCACTCGTGGGTATCGCCGTTGTCGCTGCGGTCGTCGCCGGTTTGGTGGTTACCGCTGTGCGCGACGCCGGTTGGGCGGTCACCGCTTTGGGCGACGCCGAGCACCCCGTCACCAGCGTGGCGCAGACCAGCGCAGCGAAGATGCCTCTGATTACGCCGCAGTTAATCACCCGCGAAGGTCCCACGTCGGTAGGTGCCATAGGCGAATCTCTATGCGCCGAGCACTGCCCGACCCCTCAAGCAGACACTCGGCCCCATCCGCTCATGTCGAGAGTCGGATGTTTCGAGTAACCGTCCCGGCCTATCGCAGCGTTGCAAGTCGGGGGCGTGGTCCGCAATCCGCGATGTAGGTCCGCTGTGACCGATCCGCTGGTCGGTGAGTTTGCGGATCGGTCATCCGTCGGTATCGACGAAGTCGCCGCATCGCTCGGGGGTTTCTGTCGGGCGGTTACGGGCGATTGGGATTTGGGCATCTCAGTCGTTGATGGGCTGAGCAGCGGGCTCGGTTCACGACCTGACGGGGAGGTACCCGATGAGCGCCACTGATAAGGCGAAGAACGCGATGGAAGATGCCGCCGGCAAGGCCAAGGAGGCCGTCGGCAAGGTGACCGGTGACCGCAGTACCGAGGCCGAGGGAAAGCGCGACCAGACGATGGCTGACGTGAAGGGCGCTGGGGAGAAGGTCAAGGACGTCTTTAAGAACTAGTCAACACCCGCTAACGCGGCAGAAGCCCCCGGCGACGGCCGGGGGGCTTTTCTGCCGCCCCCCACCGATGGGGGCGACGGCCGCCCCGACCGTTTGTGCGAAGGACGCTTAACGGTCGAGGCGGTCACCTAGGTTCTACCACGATCAGTTGCGGATTAAACGCCCCCTCTCTGGGTCCGCGCGGCGCTGTCGGAGGCATCTCGCCGGGGCCAATGGGCGATGCGGTACTCGGCTGTCAGGCCGGGTTGGGGGCTGGCGGCGGCGTATCGGGTCGCCAGGTGACAGCGGCGTGAGCGGCTTGTCGGGGTCAGGTGGTGTCGGTATCGGGTCGCCGGGCATTGGTGCCGTCATCGATAACTCCTCGGGTGGTCAGTTCGAAGGCTCGGGCGGTCGCGGGTCCGATGGATCGGGTACGCGAGGATCGTCGGGGAGCTGTACTGGGTCGGTCACTTCTTCACCTTCTTCTTCTTTTTGAGGCTGGGGAAGCGCTTGTTGACGGCGCGCCGCACCCTCAGCTTCTCGGTCGCGGTCCCGTTCTGCGCGACGCGCGCCAACGCGTTCCGGGCATGTGCCTTATCCGGGATCGGGTACTTGCGTTTGCCTGGCAGCGCGAAGTCCTTCTTGCTCAGCTTCTTGCGCTGCTTCGCGGTGAGTTTCTTCGCCATGAGCCGATCGTTCCCATGACTTTCAAGCGTTAAACGCCCAGACGCGGGCCATGGCCAGCCGGCCACACGACCGCCACGCCGCATGTCTCTAGTTGTCGATGTCGATCCCTAGCGGCTCTGCACCATCGGGCTCGATCACCGCAGTCGTGATGTATTTGCGGGCCAACGCGGCAACCTCCACCTCGTCAACGCTCGTCAGCAGCGACGACACATAGGACCGTGCAGCGACCTCAGTCAAAATCCGCGTCCCGACCCGGACATGACTGCCCGCCCCTGCGTAGTGCACATCGTGTTGCACTAACGCGGCAACGGCGGTCGCGGTCTCGATCGGCTCCCGATCAAGACGCGCTAACCACTCCGCCTGTTCGGTCTCAGACACTGGCATCTCAAACCCCCTGACGAAACGTCATCAGTCCTCATAGGCCCCCGGTCGGTACGTGAAGGCGAGGCACCCAAGTCTCGACTACCCGCGACCGGCGTAGGCCAAACGCCCGGCGTCGGCTGCTTCCGGCACCGGAGAGGCGTATCGGGTTAGCACGCGCCGGCCCCGGGTAAACGCATACAGCCAAGTCCAACAACTGGAAGAAGACGACGATGTCTGCATTCAGGAACGAACGCGACGACGAACGGGCCGATGAAGAGCGCGGCGACGAGATTGACGTAGCCCAACACCAGAACCAGCGTCAGTCGCAGTCCAACGACGCACCGCACGCGCCGCAGGCACCGACCACGCCCGGCGCGGCCGAAGAAATGGACATTCCCACCTGACCGGGCCGGGGGGCTGGGTAAACCACGAAAGGCCGCCACCCCGGGCCGGGGTGGCGGCCTCTCGTGCCCAATCGGCGCCAGGAGAGGTGACCGCCGGAAGCCCGTTAGACGCGATCAAGTCATGGGCTAGTCGGATATCAGGTCCTCGCCGAACGTGGCATGGTCGGACTGTTCGATCTCGAAGATGGTGTCCAAGGCGGTGATCTCCAGCAGCCGACGCACCCGCGCCGAAGGATCTAGCAGAGCCATGGGCAAGTCGGCTTCGGTCGCGGCGTTGCGAATGGTGAGCAGGGCGCTGATGCCGGTGGAATCGATGAACGACACGTCGATCATGTCGATCAACATCCGCTGGCAGCCAGCGTTGGTGATGATGCCGAGCCCGATTTCGCGGAGGCCGGGTGCACTGGCCAGGTCAAGTTCACCGGAGAGAACGAGCAGCAGTGAGGCGTCCGGGCGCATGTGTTTGGCGATGTCCATCGTGGACCATCCCTCTACATGTCGTAGAGCGTGCCGCGCTGGCCACACTGTTCGGGCGGCGGCGAAATCAGTATGCCACCAATGGTTTGAAGTCGCGGGTTCTCGGGCACGTTCTCATGCATGATCGGGCGTCTCCTCGCAGTCCTCTTCGGCGGCCTGACCGGGGCCTGGGATTACCTCCGAGGCGAGCGTGTCCCGGACAGCATCGCGATGAATCGCCGCGCTGATCAGCAGCCGAAGTCGTACCCGTTCAACGCCCGCTTCTAGGTTGAAGTGCGCCCGATGCGATGAAGGAGACGGCGATGCCCACGCCCGAACATGACGCAGGGAAGCAAGCCGAATCCCTCGTCGAAAAGCGGGCGGACCTTGCCGCCAAGCCCGGCAGTGGGGCGGGCGAGAACCAGCCCGACAATCAGAGCGAGACCGGCAGCACCGAACCCGCCGAGGATCCCGAGTAGCCGGCGAAGGACCGCCCCGGCCTCGGCCCTGGGGGCTGGCAAGGCCGGGGGGTCACTTCGTCGTCTACCGCGACTCGGCGGCGCGCTAGACGCACCATCCCGACCAGGGATCACGCCATACCTCCTATGCGCGCGCGCCCGACCCCGGTCAGACCCAGGCGGAGATGATTGCTGTACCTGGCAGTGGACCGCGAAGGGCGCCAAGGGGTGCCGGGCCCAGGCCCTCGGCGCCCTTGCAGTGGTCTCGCCCGTCAGCTAGTGGCATGCGAAAGCCCCGCCGCTGTCCCCCGAATGCGGCGGGGCGATGCGCACAACCATGCACGTAATGTCGGCGGGCCTACGTGATCGTTGCTCATCCCGCGAGAAGCCGAGGGCGGTCCCGTCCGCTGTTAGTTCAACGGACGGGACCTAAGCTCTGCCTAGTCCCGGGACTGGACGGAGCCTGCTCACCCCCGACTACCGCTTCGTGGGGCCTTTGCGCGGGGGCAGCGGAAGCGCTCCGGTGTCCGCGACTTCAGTGGCGACGTCGTGAAGTTTACGTCCGGTGTGCTGGCTTGACACTCGAAGCAGGTTAAACGCGTCGTCGCGGGTCACCTTGTGCTGGGCCATGAGGATTCCCATCGCGATACCAATGTCGGTGCGGTTCTCCAACGCGGCCGCGAGATTGGTCGCCTGTTCGCGCGCCCGCGCGCTGGACAGCGCAAAGGCACCGTAGGTGGCCAGGAGCACGCCCATCGTCTCCGCCTCGTCACCGAAGGCATCCGGCTCCCGCGAGTACATGTTGAGACCGACAAGCAGCTCATCGTTGTCTTCCAGAAATAGCCGAATCGAGAGCATGCTGAGCACCCCGGTCGCCTCGAACGCGCGTCTTCCGAATTCCGGCCAACGAGGGTCGCTACGCAGATCGCCGGTGCGGAAGTTGCGGTGTTCCACCAGCGCATCCACGCACGGGCCGCTCCCCAGTTCGTACTGGATGGCGTCGGTCTGGGCGGAAAGCTCACCTGTCGCGACTGGGGTTTCAAACCTGCCCTTGGTGACTTGCGTGATGCCGGCCTCCTGAGCGCCGGGTACCTGCGCCCCCAGCGTGGTCAACGCGACGAACGCATCGCCCACCGCCTCCAGCGTCAACAGCCGACGCGAGATGTCGATGTAGGTGGCGGCCAGCTGCGGCAGCGGGCCGTCGCTGGTCATGGCGAAAGAGGTATGCGCATCGGCGGGCCTCAGATCCATCGTGCTCGAAGGCTGAGGTGCTAGGACCACGCAGCGGGACTTCGAGGAGGGAGGCGCTTGTTTCGCCGGAACAACCACCTTACCTCCGATAGCCAGATGCGAAGATGCGACCGGCTCTTTCGCGGAGATCTATCGCCTTGGCGACAGGAAGCGAACGGGCCAGCCTGTCGACCGCTTCGTCCCGAGCCTCGCGGTTTGTAGCTAGGAGTTCGGGGGTAACACGGATTACGACGTCAACAGTGATCGCCACTCTGGTGCACGTTCCACCAAGGACAAGATGTGAGCATCGCTGACACCGTCCCCATCCGCCCCGACGTGCGCTGCGAAGCTACCTTCGCGCCCCTATCCGTCGGGGCGCGTTGTCAGCTCATGGCCGGCCACGAAGGTAGCCACGCGAGCTTAGGAGTCTCGCACGGGGCCCAGGCGATCTGGCTCTGGGACGGCGCCCACCACGCGCACGCCGAGCGCTACCGCAGCGAACTCGGGGCCGGCCGCCCCTGGGCACCGGGACTACCCGAACCCGAGTTCACCTTCGGCATTTGACCGAAGAACCTTTAGGAGTCGATTCGCGCCCGCTAGGCTGCTATGCGCGCGCACGCGCACGAACCCCACCGACCCGGGGGGAGATGATCGCAATACCAGGCAGTGGACCGAGAGCGGCCGACAGGGGAATCTATAGGCCCCGTGCCCTGGGCGAGATTGCGGGTCCCCGGGTTAAGGCCGGTTCGGGCCGCGTTGGCCTCGGCCGTTATCTCTGGGCATGCGAAAGCCCCGCCGCTGTTCCCCGAACGACTCCTCGAAGCCCCGCCCCTAAGTCCGCGGGGGCGGGGCTTTGGTCACTTACACAGTGCAAGACATGGCCAGGGGACCGAGGAACTCCGCTCCGCATGTGTTCGGGATGGTGGGGTGGTGCCTTCTATGACGAGTGTTCGGGGGCTGCGGCTTGGCGCTGCACGGTCGGCGCTAACGGATTGGCTGCGTCCGCGGCGGGGGCGTCGTGGACGCTTTCGCGGGGTGCTTCGTCGGGGCTGACTTCGGGTGATTCGTAGTCCGATTGTGGTCGACCAGGGTTGCCGTTTCGAACTTCATCGGTGCTCACCTCCTCGCGGTTGCCATACACCTCGTCGTCCTCGCTCTTTCTTGGGTTCGCGTCTTTCCCTGCGCGTGTTGCGCTCATCAGTCGACCGCGTTCTCGAGCTGCGCCTTGGTCATCTTCGACCGGCCCGCGATGTTCTTGTGTTTCGCTTCCGCGTAAAGCTGGTCTCGGGTGCGACCTCCCTGGCCGCGGTGGGATCGCAGACCTCCGCGGCGTGCGGAGGAGATGTCCTCGATCGATGTAGTGCTGGCAGTCGCGGCTTCGCCCGACCGGGCGCGTTCCTTGTTGACGGTTCGGGCCGCGATCTCTTCCGCGACGTCCTCGTTGCGGCCGTGCTCCTCTAGGCCCTGCTTGATGTGCTCGTACTGCCGCTGTCTCTTGGCATTCCACGCTTGCTGTGGCACCTTCGCTCCTCGGTCTCCTGGCAGATCAGCTCGCGCCGTCCTCATTCCCCAATCGGTCACGTTCGGGCTCGCCCGTCTCTTCGAGTCGCTTCTGCTTGGCCCGGCGGTCGTCCGCGTTCTCACTGATGTCTGTCGCCGCCGGCTTTTCTTCGGTGCTGGTCGAGTCTTTGTTGGCGGCCATCGGTCAACCCGGTGGTTCGTTGTCGCGGTTGCGCGCCGCCTGTTGTTCACCGACCGGGTGCGAGGTCGCGGTTGGCGAGGGCTCCGGCGGGTCGCCCGGATCGGGCAGCTGCGAGTTATCTGGGCTCGGTGGTGCGGGGCCCGGATCGGGGGTTGGCGCGGGAACAGTCATGTCCTAAGCATTGCCCAGAACGGGCTCACCTCAACCCCAACGGCGGGACGTTGGTGCGATTAACTGCTTACCCTGTTGGGCATAGGCTCGTTATGCAAAACGAAACATGGTCCGACATTCCGATGCCGAGCCTCGCTCAGCGGTGCGGACAACCCGTCCCAACGCGATCCCTCATCCGGCTCTGAGATGGCCCCGATTCCCATCGACGACTCCGCTGATGGCCAAGTGCGATCCTACGACGGCAACTGTGGTCGGAACTGGAGACCCTCGGCCGCTATCTGCAAGACATAGCCGGTGGTGGACAAGGGCCGCTTCTGGCGAGACGCCAATCCTGATCACCGGCGACGACCAATGGTTGAGGTGGCGCGAGCACTACGCGCGAACGCTGAGCACTCTCACCGGGACCGGCTGGCGATCGGGGCTTTGGAGCCGAACAAGCCCAGCTGATCTTCCAAAGCGCTACGCAGCCCTAGCCGACCGACGCTCACCCAGCCGCGTTTGAGGTTGAACACGGTAGGCCAAGCAGGACCGACTGGTCAACCACCTGCCCGGCGGAAATTTACCCTCGGCGTCGCTACGGCTGGAACCAACCAGAGTTCGGGAATCACGGACAGGGCTTCGAAAGCGCCGCTCAATCGCTCGCGAATACCTCGAGTTGGTGCCGGTTATGGGCAAAGGACGAGGCCGAGTTCGTCGGCTCCTACGCTACGTCTCCGCAGCTGGGCCTGGCCAAAACCTTCGCAGGCAACGTCCCTTCGATCGCGGCTCGACGCGCTGGCGACCTTGCAGGTCGATCAGGTCGTCATCGACATGCAGGCCATCGAGCGCGAGGACACGCGCCACCCTCGACCGCTAAGCCAAGGTCATCGAGGAATTTTCGAAGTAGCCGTGCCGTGGGGGCCAGCTCGCCAAGTCCGTGGGACGAGTCAACTGCACTCGAGCAGTCGCGATTACCCCTGCCGATTACTCAGAACATCTGGCCTCTACCGGCTTCTGATTCGGGGAGGACGAGCCCGGTTGGACCGGACAGGCCTACTTCGAGGGCTGCGGCACGTGGCAGGTGATCTTGGGATTGACTCCGAAGTAGTTCAGTGGCCCGGAGACGATCGTGACGGCGATTGTGCTGGCCTTCGCACACGTCTCGTTGGAACTCTTGTAGTAACCACGTTGCCCGGCGGCAATCACTCCGATGATCAACCAAATGAGCAGGAGCAAGCTGACTAGGCCGAAGCCATTGCGCCCGCAGGTCGTCGATTGCCGACTTCGCCAGGTGGTCGCCATCTGTTGTGCCTCCTCGATATGTGACGACATCGAACTCGCTGTTGTCGAATGCGATACCCAGCTCGGTGACAAGCCAAACGACAGCCGCCTGTCGTCAATCGGCCGCCCGGCCGAGCGCGGCAGCGTCCAGATCGGACTCGAGGGCAACCTTGAGGAACGCCAGCAGATTCCGCTCGTGCCCGTCGAGCAGCTCTTCGCGGTGTCGCGCGCCGGTCTCTAGATGCGCATGGAAGGTCCCGTCGGAGAAGGCACTCAGGACGTGTGGGTGCACATAGTGCGCCCGCGCGACGGCACGGGTGTTGCCCAGTACCCGCGCGGCTTCATCAACGGCGCCGATCACCGCCAGTTCGGTGTCGACGTCCTCGGGGGCTTCCTCGAGATGGGTGAAGGCGGCGAGCGTGCCGCGCCAGGTTCGAAAATCCTTCGCCGTTATATGCACGCCGGTCAGCTGGATCAGGGCGGCGTTGACGTCACCGGATTCGATCGTCTGGCCATCGACGGTGAACAGCCGGCGTTTGCGGTGCTGCTCGAGCTTGGTGACGACGCGCGCCACCGCCCGGTCGTCGAAGCTGAGATCGGCTCGCTTGCCGGACTTGGCCGGGAAGGACATCCGCACTGTCGCTCCGTGAACCTGGACGTGCTTTTTGGTGAGCGTGCTGAGTCCGAAGCTGTCGTTCTCTTCGGCATAGGTCTCGTTGCCGATGCGGATGGCGGTGGTGTCGATGATGCGGATCATCGCGGCGAGTACCTGATCGCGGTCCAGGGTGCGTCGACGCAGCTGCGATTGCATGTACGCGCGAATGAGCGGCAGATGCTCGGCGAAGCTGATCAGCCGATAGAAGTTCAGCAGATCGCGTAGTTCACGCCACCGCTCGTGATAGATGTACTGCTTGCGGCCGCGGTCGTCCTCGCCGACGGCCATGATGTGTCCGGCATCGTCGGGGCAAATCCACACGTTGCGCCATGCAGGTGGGATGGCTAGAGCCAGGATGCGTTCCTTGAGCACCTCATCAGACAGCGGGCGGTTGTTCACATCGCGGTAGCCGAATCCGCGTCCCTGCCGCCGACGTCGGATGCCGGGCTCCGTGCCGGTGATGTAGACCAGGCCGGCGGCCGCCGCGCATTGTTCAGTGTCGTCGTACAACTCCGAGATTCGCGTACTCAGATCGGCGAGGGTCATGTTCAGCTCAGGCCTGCGGTGGTGAGGTGTTCAGTAAGCTCGGCGAGCGACTGGTAAGTCGCGAGCGCTCCGGCCTCGACGAGTTCCTCGGTTGAAAACCCGCCGGTCCGCAGGGCGATCGTTTTTACACCGATCTTGGCCGCTGCGATCACGTCCCAGGTCGAGTCGCCGATCATGATCGCCGAATCAGTGCCGGCCTTGCCTATGGCGACCTCGACCAGGTCGGGGGCAGGCTTGGTCTGTCCGGCATCATCGGCTGAGGTCACCGCATCGATGAGCGAGGCGGCATCCAGCAACCCGATGTAGTGCTCGAGATGTGCCCGGGGCGCCGAACTGGTCAATACGAGCACATGCCCCGCGGACCTGATCTCTTCGAGCAGCTCCCGAGCGCCGAGGAACGGCCAGACCTCGGCCAGGAACGGTTCGTACTCCTCGGCCCAACCAGCGCGAAGTTCATCGCCGAACTGTTCCTCGACATCGGCGCCGGCGACCGCGGTGACCAGGTGGTCACCGCCCATCCCGATCGCTCGGTGCAGCGACCACAGCGGAGGGTGCAGCCGGCATCGAGCGAAGGACCGCGACCACGCCAGCGCGTGGTGATAGTTCGTGTCGATCAGCGTGCCGTCAACATCGACCAGCGCCGCCACCCTAGACCGAGTGTTCGTCGGCAACTTCACCGCCGGGCTCCCCACCATCGTTTCGGCAAGCCTTCCCAAATCCTCACTCATTTACGCCCATGCCGACGGTGCTTCGCCTGCGACACAAGCAGGTGCTGAGATTGGGGCGCCACCACGCTGGGTATAGCTGGGGGCGTGACCAGCGTGGAGGCACACCGCCACCGCACCGGGGCCTCGGGCGCACCCCCGGAGCCGCCGGATGACATGCCCAGCGCGGTCACCGGCTCGGTCGGATTCTTCGACCGGTTCGCCGGCGGCGCGTCAGAGTTCGCGAGCAGGGCACCCTTCTTCGCCTTCTGCCTCCTACTGATCGTTGTGTGGGTGCCGTCGATCTCATTTCTGAACATCGACACGTGGCAACTGATCATTAACACTGCCACGACCATCATCACGTTTTTGCTCGTCGCGCTCCTGCAGAACTCGCAAACTCGAAACGACCAAGCCACCCAGCACAAGCTCAATGCCCTCGCCGACGGGCTGGCTGACCTCATGGCCCACATGTCGGCGATCCATGGCGATCCCGACCTAGAACACGACCGTCGGGAGTTGCGTCTCGCAGTCGGACTCGAAGACCGCGAGACGACCCAGCACTAGCGATCGAGCATCCCCACGCACAATCGGGCTCGCGCGCACGAGCCGCAGCCCAAGTACCCGGCCGATGGCAGGGCGCGCCGGACACGGACCCGCGGAAGGGCGTAAATCCCATCCGATGTGGGTACCGGTCCGCTCATCGAGCACCGACGGAGGACTAACCCATGAAGATCGGATACTTCCTATCCAGCGAGGAGTACACACCGGGCGAGCTGGTCTCTCAAGCTAGAGACGCCGAAGCCGCTGGCTTCGACGCGCTGTGGATCTCCGACCACTACCACCCGTGGACCGACGAGCAGGGCCAATCGCCGTTCGTATGGTCAACGATCGGTGCCATCTCCCAGGTCTGCCAGCTACCGGTGACGACCGCCGTAACGTGCCCGACCGTCCGCATGCACCCGGCCGTCATCGCCCAGGCCGCCGCCACCGCCAATGTGCTACTTGAGGGCCGGTTCCGGCTCGGCGTGGGCACCGGCGAAGCCCTCAATGAGCACATTCTCGGCGATCAATGGCCCAGCATCGACCGCCGCCTGGAGATGTTGGAGGAGTCAGTGGCGATGATGCGCGAGTTGTGGGCCGGGGGGTTCGTGACGCGCTATGGGAAGCACTACAAGCTAGACCACGCCCGCATCTACACCCGCCATCAGGAGCCGCCGCCCGTCTACGTCTCTGCATTCGGACCGAAGTCGGCGCAGCTCGCCGGCCGGATCGGCGACGGATTCATCAGCACCAAGCCCGACTTCGTCGAGGACTTCCGCGTCAACGGCGGCGGCCGCAAGACCGCGCAGGCCGGCTACAAGGTCTGCTGGGGCGTCGACGTTGACACTGCGGCGGCCGCCGCGCACCGCCTATGGGCCACTGAGTCGCTGCCCGGGGAACTCGCTCAGGTCCTGCCTAGCCCGAAGCACTTCGAACAGGCAGGCTCGCTGGTGGATGAGGCCATGACCCGCGAAGCCTTCGCACTCGGCCCCGATGTGGATACTCATGTAGAGGCGTTTCGCCCCTACCTTGAGGCTGGCTATGACGAGATATACATCTCGCAGATAGGCGGCTCCAGCGCGGGAACCGAATCCAAAGGGTTCTTCGACTTCTACGCGAGCAAGGTCTTGCCGCGGCTGCGGGCACTATAGCGGCGGTTGACTGCCTCTTCGAGCGTGAGGCCCCTAGCCCTGGCGCTAGGCACCCGTCGGGTTTTTCCGTAGGCTGCGGGGCTCATCGTGTCGCCGGACTTGGATCCGCCCCTCCTTCTCCCGCACGTCGAACATCGGCTGCGGCCGCGTCGCTGGCCCGCGGCGGATGGAGCCATCGCCTAGATCGAAGCGACTTCCATGCCACGGGCACTCGATGCAGTCAGCGTCGAGTGGGCCTTCATGCAACGGCGCGCCCCGATGCGTGCACCGATCCAACATTGCCGTGACGCCGTGATCGGTGCGTACCAGGAGCACCGCGACCCCTTCCGCGCTGCCTCGAATCGCCCGACCACGGTGGATGTCGCCGGTGGCGGCGACGTCGGTCCAATGCGTCGGCGGGTGCAGAAAGGCCGTCGTGTCCACTCCAACGCCCATGGCGTACGCGAGATGGCCGCCCAGCCACCCGGCTATACCGATGATCGCTCCGCCGGCGAGGGCCAAGCTGACGCCAGCGCCGTGCCAGCCCCGGCGACGAGCCAACCAGCTGCTGCCATAGAGAAGCACGCCTGACGCGTTGAGCGTCCAGTGGACCAGACCCACGCGTCGCTCGCCGCCTTCGGTGTCGAGCCAATCACTCGCGCCGGTCGCAGCCGCCGGAATCGCGGCCAGGACACCCAGGCCAACAAGCCGCCGGGCCGCACGGTTGGAACCGTCGTCTCCGAAGAGATCAAGACAGCCGGCGCCCAGCCAGGCTCCTGTAGGCACCGCGACGATGGCCGGATGCAACGGATGTCCGAGCGAACTTCCGCTCGTTACACCCCGGATCCGGCTATTACCCAGGATCGGGCGCACCCAATGATCGAGCCTCTGAGCAACAGCATCCAACGCCGACGTCCGCTCAAGCTGCTGGACGACACGCTCAATCGCCATCATGCCTGGGTCGTACCCCGGCCGCCCTGATCTCTCACCTCACCCTGAGCGGGTTACGCGATTGGTGTCGGAAGAGCCATCTTCGCCCGTCGAGCGTGCTTCGCTAACGGCCCTCTCGATGGCTGATTCCGCCCCTGTGGCCGGTCCGCCGACACTCGAGACTTCGTGCTCATCATCGGATCGCCTCAGATGATCCTGGCCGATGTTGCGCTTGGCTGCCTCGAGGTTTTCTTCCAAGGGATCGCTCATAGTTGTCTCAACACCCTGATTCCTTCAATGCCGCGGCGGTCGCAGACCACGTCGATCAAAGGGATACCCCCGTCGGCCGCCACTCAACCCCGGTCCGCAGGCGCCCATATCGTCAGACAAGACGCCGGCGACTGCCCCGGTGGCCCGCGCGTAGTCGGCGATCTGCCGTAGCAACTGGATCTCGGGTCGCTGGGTAACT
Source organism: uncultured Actinomycetes bacterium (assembly GCA_963828015.1). Lineage (GTDB taxonomy): Bacteria > Actinomycetota > Actinomycetes > Mycobacteriales > Jatrophihabitantaceae > CAVPUA01. The sequence continues at coordinate 379,408 of CAWHCD010000004.1, read as the reverse complement.
AATACGATCTATGGGGTGCGGCGAGGACCTGCACCCGCGCGCCTCGTGCTCTTCCTGGAGACTGGCCCGCGCCTCGCGAACGTCAATCACCAAGCACGCTCAGAAGTCGACCGCATCGATGATGCGGATATCCGCATCCGGGACGCCTGATATAAAGTAAGCGTGTGCTCATGTGGTTAGCGCTCAGCCGCATCAAACCCTGATCTGGGAACGGTCGCGGCATGTGCTGCGGTTGCAGTCGGCGCTAGGCGAGTTCTTCCCCGCCGCGGTCGAGGCCTTCACCGATCTGGACGCTCCCGACGCCCTCGAGCTGCTCGCCGCGGCACCCGATCCTGATACTGCCGCCCGGCTGTCACTGACCCGGATCCAGGCCGCGCTGCGCCGAGCCCATCGACGCAACGTCGCCGAGCGCGCCAAGACCATTCAGCAGATCCTGCGGGCCAGGCAGCTGCGTCAAACCCCGATCGTGCAAGCCACCTACGCCGCAGTCACCACCGCGCAAGTGCACGTGTTGGTGGCGCTCAACGAGCAGATCACCGCACTGGCGGCGGTGGTGGAACAACATTTTGGCCGGCACCCGGACGCTGAGATCTACCTCAGCCAACCCGGGCTCGGCGTCATCCTCGGCGCCCGCATCCTGGGCGAGTTCGGCGACGCCGCCGGTCGTTACACCGACGCCAAAGCCCGCAAGAACTACGCCGGCACCTCACCGATTACCCGCGCCTCAGGCAAGAAACACATCGTGCAGGCCCGCTACGCTCGCAACAAACGTATCGCTGATGCCCTGCAGCAATGGGCGTTCTGCTCACTGCGCGGATCACCCGGAGCCCGCGCCTACTACGACGCGCTGATAGCCCGCAACATCGGTCACCAAGCCGCCCTGCGTCAACTGGCCAACCGCCACGTCGGCATCCTGCACGGCTGCCTGAAAAGCCACACCCTCTACGACGAGAACACCGCCTGGTCGCACTGGCTCACCACCGCAGCTTGACTTTCTAAAAGCTGGGATGTTTGCCGCGCTGCGCGTCTTCGAGCCCGGGTCATCCGTGGACGACACCCGCGATCACCACGCCGAGGCCGAACAGAATGAGGATCGACATACCGATTGACATCATCTTCACCCGCCACGGCTGCTGGTCTGGGCGGTAGACGCCTCCCCCGTCTGCTGGCTTCAGCCAGCGTGGAGTGAGCCGCATGTTCGCTGCATCGAACTGGGTTCTAAACACCAGCCCAAGCACGCCTGCGATCCCGAACGCGCCCCCGAGGATCAGAATCCCCACCACAGGACGCCTATACCCAGCCCCGAGCTTTCTTCCACCTGACGGCATCGCGCAGCAAATCGTCCCAGAGAAGCCCTGACCGCCCGCTCATGCAGCCGACAGCACCCTGCCCCGCGTCGGAGGCGGCCAACCTCACGGGACCCATGATCATCGGCCCGCTTCGTTTTCGGTCGCGGTCAGCTCGGTATCCGGCCCACACCCGGAACGCCCCGGCCGCGAACAGAGCGACGATCGCAAGCGCACCGATAATGGTCATAAGTTCGTAGTACCCGGAGGCGTCACGCCGATAACACGAGGTGACCACAGTTTCGACCGACCGAAGGCGTGCGAGGCGCGTCTAGCTCACGGGGCTGATGATGGTGTACGTCGCAGGCCTGCGGAGCGCAACACGCGGTCCGCAAATGGTCCGCAACAGCTCCAGCGACTGCCGATGTGAACACCAAACGGCCAACGCCATCGATGCGGCGGACCCCTTATATCGCGGGGGTCAGGACCGCTCAGGCCCGGGGGACGGGCCATCCCGAAAGTGATCCGAGGGCTTTTGCAAGGCGGGGGTTAGGGGTTCGATTCCCCTCGTCTCCACTCAGAATCGGTAGAAACCCCGCCACAGGTATTTTTCCGGGGAAAGCAAATCATTGGCGTTGATCTTGCCATGGACCCACCGGCCCAAAAAACGATGCAAAGCCGGCTCGGGCTGATAGGGCCGAGAAGGTTCGAGTTTGATCTTGTGTTATTCACACGGATCCGACATCATCGGCTCGTGCCGCCCATCGGGGGAGGTATGAGGGCGGGTCATCGAAAAATCGCCACCTTGAGTGGTTAGTTCAGCGCGCCCGAAATGGGCTCGCTGTTCTCGTCGCGTCCTCTGATACTGCATAGGGGAGACGAACGCGTCATGAGAAAAAGGCTTCTACTCGTACCGGTGGTGGCCGCGGTAGCCGCGGGCATCGCGATCACCGCCAGTACCACCGGCGCGAACTTCAGCGGTACCTCCAACACTGGAACGATCAGCGGCTCGAACGCCGTGGTCAAGGTTTCCGGCGGTGGCGGGAATGGCGGAAGTTGAATGGACATTCAGTTCGCCTCACCGCTGGTTCCCGGCCAGCCGCAATCGGTCAGTAGCACCTTTACCAATACCGGAAACGTGAATGAAGACATCTACGTCGTCTTCAACAATGCGTCCGCGTTGCACGCCTTCAATCAGCAGGGCCGTTTCGTGCAAGTGTCCATCAGCGTTAACGGCGGCGCCTCGGTCTTCGCCTCAGGCAACCTGAACGACGGCTTGGCGAGTGGGGCGAACCCGGCCGGGCCGTACAACTGCACGACGTACACGGTCCCCGACCCCAACACCCCGCAGATCTGCCCGCTGCCGTCCTCGCAGAAGCTGCTGAGCAACGTGGGCCCGGGTGCGTCGAACTACTGGACGTTCACCTACCTGGAGAACAGCAGCAGCGACAACCCGGCGCACAACGTGGGCAACGGGGCGCAGGGCCAGCCGTTCAACGCCTATCCGGTCAATGCGAGTGGCGACATCTTCGCGGGCTCGACGAACAGTGGTCTTCCGTACCAGTTCTACGCTGTGCCCGCCGGTCAGGCCGGCCCGGCGATTCCGCTCTCGGTCAGCTAGCCGCAGCAAGGTCGCAGTCGGCTCGGACTCGCGTTCGTGACGGGTCCGGGCCGACTGCCTCAATCTGAAGGGATCGGCCGATGATGGCGCAGCGGCGCAAGACTGTCCTTTGGCTGCTGGTTGCACTCGGCGCTGCCGTGATCGCTGTCTTTGCCGTACTGGTCGTGCCGAACTACCGGCTCTACATCGTCCACACGGGTTCGATGACTCCGACGATCCCGATCGGTTCGGCGGTGCTCATCGAGAAGGGCCCGGTACACGTCGGCCAGGTGATCACCTTCCACCGGCTGGCCGACGGCGCTCTCGTCACGCACCGGTTCATCGCGGTCAAGGCAGACGGCACGTTGATGACCAAAGGCGACGGCAACACCTCACCCGACCTGGGTTCGATCCCGCGATCCAATGTGGTCGGCCACGTGGTGGCGGCCCCGCAGCATGTGGGCGCCTGGATCCATTTCCTGTTCTACACCCCGCTCGGGTGGGTCTTCGACGCGCTGATCCTGCTCATGCTGGCGCTGCTGCTGTCGGGCAACGGGCCAAGGCGAACGCAACCGGGAGGCGAGATCGCCGAATAGTCGCCCCGGACTCCGGTTGGCTTAAGTTGAGCGGAATGCACTCAACTCTGTGCGCGTTGCGTCTAGGCAAGATGTAACCCGAAGCACAGGAGCGCCCATGGATCTGACCACTCGCAGCCAGCAGGCCGTGTCATCGGCCGTCGCCGACGCGGCCGCTCGCGGCAACCCGTTCGTCGAACCGGCCCACTTGGCTCTCGCGCTGCTCGATGACGCCGAGGGGCTGACCCGGCCACTGTTGCAGGCGGCCGGCGTCGACCCGCTCGCGGCGCGGGCCGAGTTCGAACGCCGGATGGATGTTCTGCCCTCGGCCAATGGAGCCTCCGTCGCGGCGCCGCAGGCGTCTCGGGCGCTGCTCAGCGTGCTCAATCTGGCCGAACGCGAGGCCCGCGACCGCTCCGACGAGTACGTGTCCACCGAGCATCTGTTGATCGCGCTGGCCGGCCAGGGCGAGATCACGGGTACGACAACGGCCGCGTTGCGCGCTGCCCTCGAAGCGGTGCGCGGTTCCGCGCGAGTCACCAGCCCGGATCCCGAAGGCACGTTCGAGGCGCTGGAGAAGTACAGCGTCGACCTCACTGCCCGTGCCCGGGAGGGCCTGATCGACCCGGTGATCGGGCGCGACGCCGAGATCCGGCGGGTGATCCAGGTGCTGAGCCGGCGGACGAAGAACAACCCGGTGCTCATCGGAGAACCCGGCGTCGGCAAGACGGCCGTCGTCGAGGGACTGGCCCAGCGCATCGTGGCCGGCGATGTCCCGGAGTCGCTGCGCGGCAAGCGGCTGATGGCCCTCGACCTGGGGGCAATGGTGGCCGGCGCGAAGTACCGGGGGGAGTTCGAGGAACGGCTCAAGGCCGTGCTCGGCGAGATCAAGGACTCCGGCGGTCAGGTCATCACCTTCATCGACGAGTTGCACACGGTGGTCGGGGCCGGAGCTACCGGAGAGGGCGCCATGGACGCCGGCAACATGCTCAAGCCGATGCTGGCCCGCGGCGAGCTGCGCCTGGTCGGTGCCACCACACTCGACGAGTACCGGGAGTACATCGAGAAGGACGCTGCCCTGGAGCGCCGATTCCAGCAGGTCCTGGTCGGTGAGCCCAGCGTCGAGGACACCATTGCCATCCTGCGCGGGCTCAAGAGCCGCTACGAGGCGCACCACAAGGTTCAGATCAGCGACGGTTCGCTCGTCGCGGCCGCCACCCTCTCCGATCGCTATATCACCAGCCGCTTCCTGCCGGACAAGGCGATCGACCTGATCGACGAGGCGGCGTCGCGGCTGCGCATGGAGATCGACTCGCGGCCGGTCGAGATCGATGAGTTGCAACGCCAGGTCGATCGACTGCACATGGAGGAGCTGGCGCTGTCCAAGGAGAACGACGAAGCCTCCAAGCTGCGCCTGGACCGGCTGCGCCAGGAACTGGCCGACCTGAGCGAGAAGCTCGACGCCCTCAACGCGCGATGGGAACGGGAAAAGACCGGCCTGAATCGGTTGGGGGAGCTCAAGCAGCGCCTCGACGAGCTACGTGGGCAGGCCGAACGGGCGCAACGTGATGGTGACTTCGAGGTCGCGTCGCGGCTGCTGTACGTCGACATTCCCGCGGTGGAGAAGGAACTGTCCGAGGCGTCCGCGGCCGATGCCGCGCAGGACGTCCTCGTCAAGGAGGAGGTAACGGCCGACGACGTGGCCGAGGTCGTTGCCGCCTGGACCGGCATTCCGGCCGGGCGGATGCTCGAAGGCGAGACGGCCAAGCTGCTGCGCATGGAGGACGAGCTGGCCGCGCGGGTGATCGGGCAGTCAGCCGCCGTCCAAGCCGTGTCCGACGCAGTTCGCCGGGCCCGCGCCGGGATCGCGGATCCGGATCGGCCCACGGGCTCGTTCCTGTTCCTCGGCCCGACCGGGGTCGGCAAGACCGAGCTGGCCAAGGCGCTGGCCGCGTTCTTGTTCGACGACGAACGGGCGATCATCCGCATCGACATGAGCGAGTACGCCGAGAAGCACTCGGTCGCCCGCCTGGTCGGGGCGCCGCCCGGGTACGTGGGTTATGACGAGGGCGGTCAGCTGACGGAGGCGGTGCGTCGCCGCCCGTACGCGGTCGTGTTGATGGACGAGGTCGAGAAGGCGCACCCCGATGTCTTCGACGTGCTGTTGCAGGTGCTCGACGACGGCCGGCTCACCGATGGGCAGGGTCGTACGGTCGACTTCCGCAACGTCATCCTGGTCCTGACGTCGAATCTGGGTTCATCGGCGCTGGTCACCGCGGCGCCGGACGAGCAGAAGAAGCAGGCGGTCATGGCTGCGGTTCGTGGGCATTTCAAGCCGGAATTCCTGAACCGCCTCGACGACATCGTGGTCTTCGATGCGCTCACCACCGGCGAGCTCACCGGGATCGTCGACATCCAGATCGCATCGCTCGCCGCCCGCCTCCAGTCGCGTCGGCTGAGCCTGCAGGTCAGTCCCGCGGCCCGGGAATGGCTGGCGGTCCACGGATTCGACCCGCTCTACGGAGCCCGGCCACTGCGTCGGCTGGTGCAAACGGCGATCGGGGACCCGCTGGCCCGCAGCCTGCTGGCCGGCGAGATCCGCGACGGGCAGACCGTCCGGGTCGAGGTCGACGAGGATCGCGCGGGCCTGGTGGTCAGTTCGCAGGCGTGAGCGACGGGTCGCCGGTAGCCTGACCAGCATCATGAGGGTGTTGGCGGTCTGGCTGGGCAAGCTGACACTGCTGAGCCTGCGCCTTATCGGGCGGCGCGGAAACGCGCTGCCCGGCCTGGTCGTGGAGAAGGTGTTCCCGCGCTACCTGCCGAGCGCGATGGCCAAGCTGACGCACGGCGTGGTCGTGGTCAGCGGGACCAACGGCAAAACCACGACCACCAAGATGGTGGCCACCATTCTGGGCCGGCGCTACCGGGTGCTGACCAATGACACCGGCTCCAACTTCGTGCGCGGGACGATCACCGCGGCGATCGAGCACTCGAGCTGGACCGGTCGGCTGGCCTACGACGTGGCCGTGTTCGAACTCGACGAGGCGTGGGCCGTGCGTTTCGCCGAGGTCGTGCCCCCGACCCGGGCTCTGCTGCTCAACGTCATGCGCGATCAACTGGACCGCTTCGGCGAGATCGACACCACCGCGGGCCTGTTGGGACAGGTCGCCGCCGCCACGACCGGCGCGGTGGTGCTCAACCGCGATGATCCGCGGATCGCGGCCTTGGCCGCGCAGACCGCGGCCGGCGTGAGCTACTACGGGGTGAGTCCCGAGCTGCGGCCGGCGTTCCCGAACGACGAGGAGCTCTACGGCGGCCCGGCCTATATATCGCAGCATCCGGCCCAAGCCGAGTTGGTGCAGCTCCCCGGCCCGGGTGCGGAGGACACCGTGTTGTTGCTCGCCGGTCAGCGGATCAGCTTCGTACTGCGCGCGGCCGGACCGCACAACGCGCAGAACGCTGCCGGGGCGGCGGCGCTGGCCCTGACCTTCGGGCTCAGTCCGGCCGAGATCACCACCGGCCTGGCCGAGATCGAACCGGCCTTCGGGCGGGGCCAGAGCTTCCTGGTCGACGAGCGGACCGTCGTCCTGCACCTGGTCAAGAACCCGGCCGGGTTCCGTCAATCGCTGCGCGTCCTCGATACGAGCGAGCCGGCCGCCGTGGTGATCGTGATCAACGACGACTACGCCGACGGGCGCGATGTCTCCTGGTTGTGGGATGTGCCGTTCGAGTCCTTGCGCGGGCGCCCGACCCGACTGTCGACGTCGGGCACCCGGGCGGCTGACATGGCGGTCCGGCTGCGATACGACGACGTCGAGGTCGCCGAGGTCGAGCCCGATCTCGAAGCCGCCCTGCGCAGCGCGGTCGCGCACGTCCATCCGGGCGAGCAGGTCGCCATCTTCAGCACCTATACCGCCATGTGGTCACTGCATGCCAGCCTCGTCAAGGTAGGTGTCGCGGCATGATCACGCTGGTGCATCTGTACCCGCAGGAGCTCAACATCTACGGCGACACCGGCAACGTCCTGGTGCTGCGCAAGCGGCTGGAATGGCGGGGCATCGAGGTGCGGGTTGTTCCGGTCAACGCCGGTGACGCCCTGCCCGCCGACGTCGACATCGTCATCGGCGGCGGGGGACAGGACGCGGCCCAGGGCGACATCGGCACCGACTTCGTCTCTCGCGCGCGGCAGTTGCAGGCGTTGGCCGACGACGGGGTGGTGATGCTCGCGATCTGTGGCACGTACCAACTGCTCGGGCACGAGTTCCGCACCCACGATGGCCGCCGGATCCCGGGCGCGGGCGTACTCGATGTAGAGACGGTCGGATCAGCGACGCGGCTCATCGGCAACAACTCGGTGACCACCCCCGACGGGTTGGTCCTGGTGGGCTATGAGAACCACAGCGGGCTGACCGAGCTGGGCCCCGGAGTACGCCCGCTCGGGCAGACCCTGACCGGACGCGGCAACAACGGCTCCGACCGGACCGAGGGTGCGGTGCGCGACAACGTGTTCGGCACCTACCTGCACGGTCCGGTACTGGCCAAGAGTGCGGGCTTCGCCGACGAGTTGTTGCGGCGGGCGTTGCACCGCCAGGGCGTCGACGCCGAACTCGAACCGTTGGACGACGAGCTGTCAGCCCGGGCGGCCACCGTGGCGCTGGGTCGGCCCCGATGAAGGCCCTGCTCCTCGTGGGTGTGCTCCTACTGAGCGCATGTACCGCGCACGGGGCGACCAGCGTGGAGACGATCCACCACACGAGCACCCAGACGATCGTCGCACCGACCCCGAGCGCGTCGACGTACGCACCGGCGCCGGCGGTCGCGGTCAGCCCGCTTGGTCACTCGAACGCGCCGATGCCGGCAGGGGAGACCGAGGGCCCGTGCCCGTACATCTCCAACGCCGACGTGGCCGACGCCGAGGGCGATCACGTGTACCGAAGCTCGGTCATCACCACGACGACCCCGCCCGGGTGCCGGTTCTACTTCTACTCCGCGCCTTACCAGGCCGTCGCCGACATCGTCCCGACGACGTTCCCGGATGCGACCTCAGCCCGCAGCGCCATGGTGGCCACCGCGCAGGCCGGCGTTTCCGGCACGCCGCCCATCGCCGTGCCGAATCTGGTCCCGGGCGTCGACGCGGTCTTGTACAAGACGGCGTTCAACCCCGCGGACGGCAACAACGACTGGGCCTGCGTGTTCGCCAAGGGCCCGGTGATGGTCATCGTGCACACTCAACAGACCGACGTCAGCTTCAACGCCAAGGCCATCGCCACGCAGATCGCCCCGCACTTCTGAGCGCTCTAGGGCGGCTCACTGCACGCGTGGCAGGATGGGAGCCAGGCCAGTAGCACCGCCTGGCAGCTGATCGTCGATGTCAACCGGCATCCGACCTATGACCGAAGGACGACTCCACGTGCCTGACCAGACCGCGACCCTGCACACCAGCGCCGGTGACATTCGCGTCAACCTGTTTGCTGATCAAGCGCCGAAGACGGTGCGCAACTTCGTCGAACTCGCCCAGGGCACGAAGGAATGGACCCACCCGGGCACCGGCGCGAAGACGACCGACCAGCTCTATGACGGCACCGTCTTTCACCGGGTGATCCCCAACTTCATGATCCAGGGCGGCGACCCGCTGGGCCGCGGTACCGGCGGGCCGGGTTACCGCTTCGACGACGAGTTCCACCCCGAGCTCAGCTTCGACCGGCCCTACCTGCTCGCGATGGCCAACTCGGGCCCGGGCACGAACGGTTCGCAGTTCTTCATCACGGTGGCCGAGACCAACTGGCTCAACCGCAAGCACACCATCTTCGGCGAGGTCGCGGACGCACCCAGCCGGGCCGTGGTCGATGCCATCGCCGGCACGCCCACTGACCGCGGCGATCGTCCGGTTCAGGAAGTGCGAATCGAATCGGTGACGATCGACGTTGGAGCGGCCGACGCCCCAAGTGAGGGCTGATCCGGCTGACATGACGGGGAGCACGAGCAGCGAGGAGTCCAATACCGGCGACCACGTCGCGGACCCCGTTGCCGTGCCGCGCTGCTACCGCCACCCGATGCGCGAAACACTGGTTCGGTGCACTCGCTGCGATCGTCCGATCTGCTCGGATTGCATGCGCCCGGCCTCGGTGGGGTTCCACTGTCCCGACGACGTGAAGCTGGGCAGCCGTAGCATCCGGGTCGCCCGGACCTCGGTCGGGGCGCCCGTTCAGGCGAGCGCCGCGCTGCCCTACGTCACCTGGGCGTTCATCGCGATGAACATCGCGGTCTACCTGATCACGGTGTCGGAGTCCCACGACATCAACGATCCCCACGACAGCTCGTTGTTCTCGAACTGGTTTCTCTCGCCCTATCTGGTCGCCCACAACCACCAGTACATGCGGCTGATCGAGTCCGCCTTCCTGCACGAGAACCTCCTCCACATCACGCTGAACATGGTGGCGCTGGGCATCGTCGGTCCGCCGCTGGAACGTTTGCTCGGGTGGTGGCGCTTCGGTGCGTTGTACCTGCTGGCCGGCTTCGGGGGCGGCGTCGCGGTCTACGTCTTCGGCGACCGCGGGACGCTGGTGGTCGGTGCTTCCGGCGCTATCTACGGGTTGTTCGCGGCCTGCCTGTTGTTCGTGAACGAACTGGGCTTCGACCGGCGCTATTTGATCCTCACGATCGTCGTCAACTTCATCTTCACGATCAGCGTCCCGAACGTCTCGAAGCTGGGCCACGTCGGTGGGTTCGTCGTCGGCGGCCTGACCGCGATCGCCTTGGCGGGGTTGCCGTGGTCGCGGCGGCGCCTGTCCATGGCCATGCAGTTGGGCGGGATGGCGTTGATCTTGGGCGTGCTGTTGCTGCTCGTCGCCTATCGAACCGCGGTGCTGGGTTAGCTCAGCTCGGCCGGAACGCAGTCACCAGCTCGTAGGCCTCGCGAGGTTCGCGGCCCAGGCTATGGCGCCCCAACACGACCAGAGTCGGGCCGGCGTCGATCTCGAGCGTGCGGCTGGTCAGCCCGTAGCGAGCTCGTTCGTCCAGGCGGACCGCGCTCACGCTCGACCAGGCCAGCTCAGCCCGAAGCGCGAGCGTACGGACCGTCAGGCCACTGGCAGTGGCCACCAATCGCGGGGTGAGTAGGACGTCGTAACCGCCGAGGGCCAGTAGCAGCACCGCCGCGATCCCGAGCAGCAAGCGGCCCTGCGGATCCCCGCTCAGCAGCGCGAGAACACCCGCGACCAGACCGCCGCCCAGGGCGCCGAAACTGAGCCGCCGCGACGGCCCGAAGGACACGCGTGGGGCTCGAACGGAGTCATCCACAGAGCTATCCACAGCTGGGGAGAACTACAGGGGTGTAATCACAGGCATGGGGATAACGTCGACTCGGCCGGCTAGCGCCAGCGCACCGCCATCATCAGTCCCACGATCATGATCCCGAAGCCGACCGCGAAGTTCCACGCGCCGAGGCTGTGCATGAACGGAATGCTGTTGCCCGCGAGGTAGTAGACGACGAGGTAGGCCAGCCCCAGGACCAGGATGAGCGTCATCACGATCGGGTACCAGGTCGGGCTCGGGGCCGCGGCCCGAGCGACGGCGCTCGTCGCCACACCCGAGGAACGGGGAGCGGAGCTTTCCGGCTTCTTGCGAACCTTGGACTTCGGCACTGCGGACTCCCTGGACGAGGTACGTGGCGAGCGGCGTGACCTATAGCGTGGCGCTGCTGAGCTAGCGTAGTCGTCTGTGCCGAAACTTGCGGAGTCGTGGGGGCTTCGGCGGGGTCCCGAGGGCGCCCCGCGCTCGCCCTGGCGGCACCTGGTGCCGGTCATGGCGTTGTTGGCCGGACTGATCTTCGCGGTCAGCGCGCGCACCTCGCATGGCACCGACCTGCGCACCTCGCAGAGTTCGGCCGACCTGCCCGGTCTGGTTCGCAACGCCGAAGGGAAGGTCAACTCCGAGTTGGCGCAGGCCTCGGCCCTGCAGCGTCAGATCACCGCCGAGACCAATGACGCGGCCAAGGGCAACGCCGACGTGGCGACCGCGCAGGCGGCGCAGGCGCCGCTGCTCGCGCCGGCCGGGCTCACTCCGCTCTCCGGCCCGGGCATCAGCGTCGTCCTCAACGACGCGTCCTCGGTGCCGACCGTCCCGAACGTCGATCTGAATCAGCTCGTCGTGCACCAGTCCGATCTGCAGGCCGTGGTCAATGCACTGTGGGCCGGCGGTGCCGAGGCGATGACCGTCGCCGGGCAGCGCATCATTGCCACCTCGGCTGTGCGCTGTGTCGGTAACACGCTGCTACTCAACGGCCGGGTCTTCTCCCCGCCCTACCGGGTGGAGGCGATCGGCCCGTACTCGGCCATGCACGCCCAGCTCGACGCCTCGCCCGGGGTCAGCCTGTTCCGGCAGGCCGCAGCTTATTACGGGCTGAGTTACACCGTCAGTCAGAACGACACACTTCAAATTAACGCCTACGATGGCTCCGTCTCGTTGTCCTATGCGAAGGTGCTCCCGAAATGACCGAAGAACCGCCCAGCGACGGTACGGCCGTCGTCGACCCGGGCGGTCCGGACGCGCCTGGCCCACGTCGAGCCAAGGACCCGGTGCGCACGACGCTCTTCGGGCTCGGCGAGCTGCTGGTGACCCTGGGCCTGGTGCTCATGCTGTTCGTGGTCTACGAGGTCTGGGTGACCAACATCTTCGCCCACTACAAGCAGCAGAAGGTCGAGAACGATCTCGTCCAGGCCTTCGCCAACAACCAGAATCCCCTCGCTCAGGCGACCCTGCCCGGTGGGAGTCAGCAGACGATCCCGATCGGCAGCGGTATCGCGAACCTCTACATTCCGAGGCTGGGCGATGACTACCACTTCGCGATCGTGCAGGGAACCGACGACAGCTCGCTGGAGAAGGGCCCGGGGCACTACGTCGACTCGCAGCTGCCTGGCCAGAAGGGCGACTTCGCCGTCGCCGGGCACCGGGTCGGCAAGGGCGAGCCGTTCCTCAACCTCGACCAGCTCAAGCCCGGGGACGCGGTCGTGGTCGAGACGGCGACCGAGTGGTACATCTACCGGGTCTTCGGCGACGTCGCGACCGGCAACCTGTCGGTGACCGGTGCGAGCGCCCCGGCGGGCGCCACCGTCACCGCGCCGCCGCCGGCCCAGGCGCTCGCCTCCGGCGTGGTCGGACGGGAGATCGTCGATCCCAGCGACGGCAAGGTGGTGCTTCCGGTGCCGAACAACCTCGGCGTCAACGCCGATCAGGCCACGGGCGCGCTGATGACGATGACCACGTGCACCCCGAAATTCAGTGCGACGCAGCGCATGATCGTGCACGCTTATCTGGCCCGCACGGTCGCGCGCGCCCCCACTGCCTCGGGTCAGCCGGGGGCCCTGCCCAAGGAACTCGACGGAGGGACGATCTAGCGATGTACGTCTGGATCTGGCACCGCCTGCCGGGCGGGGTGGCGCTGCGCGTGCTGCAGGCCGTCGTGCTGGTGGCGGCCGTGTGCGCCCTGCTGCTGTTCGTCGTGTTCCCGTGGCTGGACCCCAAGCTCTGGTTCACCCACGTCACGGTCCAGCAATGAGCCCGCGCATCCTCGTCGTCGACAACTACGACAGCTTCGTCTACAACCTCGTCCAGTACCTGGCCCAGCTCGGGGCCGAGGTGACGGTGCGGCGCAACGACGCGGTCGATTCCATCGACGGCTTCGACGGCGTCCTGATCTCCCCGGGTCCTGGAACCCCGCAGGACGCGGGCCAGAGCATGGACGTTGTGCGGTGGGCGGCGGCGGCGACCGTCCCCCTGTTCGGGGTCTGCCTGGGTCATCAGGCCATCGGTGCCGTCTTCGGGGCCACGGTTTCGCGGGCGCCGGAACTGCTGCACGGCAAGACCTCCCTGGTCTCTCATGCCGGCGAGGGCGTGCTGGCCGGGCTACCGGACCCCTTCATCGCCACGCGCTACCACTCCCTGGCCGTCGAGGGTGCGACCTTGCCGGCGTCGATCACCGTGACCGGGCGAACGGCGTCCGGGGTCGTCATGGCCCTTCGGCACCAGACATTGCCGATCGAGGGCGTGCAGTTTCATCCGGAGTCGGTGCTGACCCAGGGCGGTCACCGCATCGTGGCCAACTGGCTCGAACACTGTGGGGCCGTGGTGGATTGGGCCCGGGTCGAGGCATTGGGTGCCGAGATGGACGCGCTGCGCTCGTCCGCGTTCCTGGTGGCCTGAGCCTTCTCCTTGACCGAGCTGATCGTGGTGGCGGCAGCCATCCGGCGCGGGGAGTTAGTGCTGGCCGCGCACCGTCGTTCACCAATCGGCTGGGAGTTTCCCGGGGGCAAGGTCGAGGCCGGGGAATCCGAACCGGACGCGCTGCGACGTGAATGTGCCGAGGAACTGGGCGTGGTCGTGTCCGTGGGCGTCTGCCTGGGCAGCGCGCCCATCCGTCGCAGAAGAGTTCGATGCCATTCACCTGACCCCGAGAGCGATACTTGCGATCGACGGTCTCAGCGTCGAATCCAGCCTCGGTCCGATCCGGCCGACCTACTGGGATGTGGAATCCACACTTTGGCTCAGGTGGGTCTTCACCTCGGTGGATGAGGTGGCGGAATGGCCATCGGATCAGGAACGCTGGCCGGTGCAAACTGGGGGTGGACGGGGCGGCTACCGTCGACGCGTGCGCGCCGTCGTCATCACTCACCCCGGCGGACCCGAGGTGCTCGAGGTCCAGGACGTCCCCGATCCGATCGCCGCGCCGGGCGAGGTGATCATCGACGTCACCGCGACGGCGATCAATCGCGCCGATCTGCTGCAGCGGCAGGGCAACTACCCGCCCCCGCGTGGGGCCTCGCCGTACCTGGGCATGGAGTGTTCGGGCGTCATCGCCGAGCTCGGCCCCGAGGTCACCGGCTGGCGGGTCGGCGACCAGGTCTCGGCCCTGATCGCCGGTGGCGGGTACGCCGAGAAGGTCGCGGTGCCGGCCGGTCAGCTGTTCCCGGCGGCCGAATCGCTCTCATTGGTCGACAACGCCGCGCTGCCCGAGACGTCCTGCACCGTCTTCTCGATGGTGTTCCAGGGCGCCCATCTCGAGCCGGGTGAGTCGATCCTGATCCACGGCGGCACGAGCGGCATCGGGACCATGGCCATCCAGTTGGCCAAGGCACATGGCGCTCGGGTGATCACCACCGCCGGGACTCCGCGCAAGGTGGAGTTCTGCCGCGGCCTGGGCGCCGATCTGGCCATCAACTACCGCGAGCAGGACTTCGTGGAACAGATCGGCCGGGCCGGGGTCGACGTCATCCTCGACAACATGGGCGGGGCCTATCTGCCCCGTAACGTGGCCGCGCTGGCCACCGGCGGGCGGCTGGTCGTGCTCGGGCTGCAGGGCGGTCGCAAGGGCGAGCTCGACCTCGGTCTGCTGCTGGCCAAGCGGGGCACGATCATCGCGGCCGGCCTGCGCGGGCGACCCGATGAGCAGAAGGCGGCCATAGTGGCCGGTACGCATCACCTGCTCGCGCCGTTGCTGTCCGATGGTCAGGTCCGTCCGGTGATCGATCGGGTGCTGGCCCTGGAGGACGCGGTCGAGGCGCACCGGTTGGTCGAGTCCAGCGAGCACATCGGCAAGGTCCTGCTGCGCGTTCGCTAGACGGGCCGGGCACACTGAAGCAATGAGCCAACCCGAAACCCCCATCGACGTCGAGGTCGATCCCGGAACCGATCTGGCCGCCATGGTCGAACAGCCGGCCAAGGTCATGCGCATCGGCACGATGATCAAGCAGCTGCTCGAGGAGGTCCGCGCGGCCCCGCTCGACGAGGCCGGCCGGCAACGGCTGCGCGAGATCCACGAGCGTTCGATCAAGGAGCTGGAGGAGGGGCTGGCACCGGAACTGCGCGAGGAGCTGGAGCGGCTGACCCTGCCGTTCGACGGTGACGTGCCGTCGGAGGCCGAGCTGCGCATCGCCCAGGCCCAGCTGGTCGGCTGGCTCGAGGGGCTCTTCCACGGCATCCAGACCGCGCTGTTCGCCCAGCAGATGGCCGCGCGGGCCCAGCTGGAGCAGATGCGCGGCCGGGCCCTCCCGCCGGGCGCCGGACGAGGTCAGGTCGTGATCGGCCCGAACGGCCAGGTACTCACCGAGGGCGAGCCCGGCGGCATGGGGCAGTACCTCTAGCTCAACCGCGGGCGAGGACGCTCTCGATGAGGACGGCCACCGCATCCTCGTCGTTGGAGCCCACCACCTGCCCGGCGGCCGCCTTGGCCTCGGGGTGGGCGTTGGCCACCGCGTAGGAGCGTCCGGCCCACTCCAGCATCGGCACGTCGTTGGGCATATCGCCGATGGCCGCGATCTCCTCCGCCCGGATCCCATGGCTAGCGGCAATCTCGGCCAGCCCGGTCGCCTTGGTCACTCCGGGCGCGGCGATCTCGAGCAGCCCGAACGTCGAGGACGAGGTCACGCTGGCCCGCCCGCCCAGCAACGCGGTGGCCGCGAGCCGGAACTCGTCCGGCGGCGCGGCCCGGTCCTTGGCCAGTAGCTTGACGCCGGGCAGCGAGACCACCTCGGCCAGGCTGCCTTCGACCGGGGTAGGGAAGGGCCGGCCCTGCCGGTCGAGTGCGGGCGAGATCTCCCACTGGTGCAGATAGCCGGGCTCGAAACCGAACCCCAAGCCGTACTCCACGGCGAAGCGGACCTCGGGGAACCGGTCACGCAGCAACCGGGTGATCTCGCTGAGTTCGGCCGGGCTCAGCGGGTGCTCGCTCAGCACCGTCTCGCGGTGCAGGTCGTAGATCATCGCGCCGTTGGCCGCCGCCGCAACGCCGGTGTGCCCGGTGGCATCGGCCACCTCGTGCAGCCAGCGCGGCGGCCGACCGGTGACGAAGGCGATGAAGATCCCGGCGGCGGTGGCGGCGGCGATGGCGGCGCGGGTGCGGTCGGAGACCGTGCTGTCGCTGCGGAGCAACGTGCCGTCCAGATCGCTCGCGATCATCCGGATCAAGGAGCGAGCACCTCACGGCCGCCGAGCCAGGGACGCAATGCCTGCGGCACGTACACCGAGCCGTCGGGCTGCTGGTGATGATCGAGCAGGCAGGCGATGGTGCGGGCCACGGCGCACAGGGTTCCGTTCAGCGTCGCCACCGGCGTGGTGCCGTTCGCCGTCCGGGTGCGGATGTTGAGCCGCCGAGCCTGAAAGGTCGTGCAATTCGACGTCGACGTCAGCTCCCGGTAGGCCCCCTGGGACGGGAACCAGGCCTCGATGTCGAACTTGCGGGCCGCGCTGGAGCCCAAGTCCCCGGCCGCGACGTCGATGACCCGGTAGCTGAGTTCGAGCTTGTCCATGAACTCGCGCTCCCACGCCAGCAACCGCTGGTGTTCCTCGCGGGCCTGCTCGACCGGCACGTAGGAGAACATCTCGACCTTGTCGAACCAGTGCACCCGGATGATGCCGCGGGTGTCCTTGCCGTAGGAGCCGGCCTCGCGCCGGAAGCAGGAGGAGAACCCGGCGTAGCGCAGCGGCAGGGACTCGAGGATCTCGCCGGAGTGATAGCCGGCCAGCGCGACCTCACTCGTCCCGACGAGGTACAGGTCGTCGTCGGCCAGCTTGTAGACCTCGGCCGAGTGAGCCCCGAGGAAGCCGGTGCCCTCCATCGCCTCGGGCTTGACGAGCGCGGGCGCGATCATCGGGGTGAACCCGGCGGCGCGAGCCTGCTCCATGGCCAGGTTGACCAGGGCCAGTTCGAGTTCGGCGCCGATGCCGGTGAGGAAGTAGAAGCGGGCGCCGCTGACCTTGGCCCCGCGCTCGGTGTCGATGGCCTTGAGCGCCGCGCCGATCTCGGTGTGGTCGCGCGGGTTCTCGACCTGCGGCGGGACGCCGACGACCTCAAGGGTCACGAAGTCGTTCTCGCCCCCCGGTGGGACGCCGTCCTCGACGATGTTGGGCACCGCGAGCTGGGCGCCGCGCAGGGCCGCGTCGGCCTCGGCCTGCTCCGCCTCGGCCTCGCGCACCTCAGCGGCGAGCTGCTTGGCCCGCGCCAGCACGGCCGGGCGCTCCTCCGGGGACGCGGTCGAGACCGAGCGGCTCACGGCCTTCTGATCGGCGCGCAACGTGTCGGCCCGGGTGACCGCGGCCCGCCGGGCATCGTCGGCCGCCAGCAGCGCATCGACGAGGGACACGTCGGCGCCGCGCACGCGCTGGGACGCGCGTACGGCGTCAGGGTCTTCTCGCACCACCCGCAGGTCGATCACGTGGCAACGCTACCGGCGCGCTCGCAGAGGTGCCCGAGCGGCCGCGCTTTAGGCTGGGCCGGTGAGTGAACCCCGGCTGCCGATCAAGTTGTTGCATGACCGAGTGCTGGTGCGTACCTCACGCGAGGACGGTGAGCGGCGCTCCTCCGGCGGCATCCTGATTCCGGCCACCGCCCAGGTCTCCAAGCGACTCGTCTGGGGCGAGGTGCTGGCGGTCGGCAACCACGTGCGGGCCGTCGAGGTCGGCGACCGGGTGTTGTTCAGCCCCGATGACCGCCACGAGGTCGAGATCGCCGGTGATGACTTCCTGATGCTGCGCGAGCGCGACGTGCATGCGGTGGCGGCCGAGCGCAACGACAGTCACACCGGCCTGTACCTGTGAGCTAACTCGCCCCGGTCCGGCGCACGCTGGCCAGCCAGGTGCGGGCGTCGACGAAGGCGCGATCGGTGCGACCTTCGGGCACGCTGCCCTGCCGGCCGTCGCGACGCGGGTAGGAGCCGAGGAAGCGGACGTCTGCGCAGACCCGGTGCAGCGCGGCGATGGCGTCGCCGACCCGTTCGTCCTCGATGTGGCCCTCGCAGTCGATCGAGAAGCAGTACTGGCCGATCTGGGACTTGGTCGGCCGGGACTCGATGCGCGTCAGGTTGACCGCCCGGGTCGAGAACTCGCTCAGGATCTCCAGCAGGGCGCCGGAGTGGTCGTCGCGCAGGTACGCGACGAGCGAGGTCCGGTCGTTGCCGGTCGGTGCCGGCGGTGGGGCCGGGTGGGTCAGCAGGACGAAGCGGGTCACGGCGCCGGAGTTGTCGGCCACGTCATGGGCGAAGCTGTCCAGTCCGTAGATCTCGCCGGCGACCACCGGTGCGATTGCGGCGTCGAACTCCCCCGCGGCAACGGCCTGCGCCCCGCCGGCGGTCGAGCCGACCAGGACGACCCGGGCCTCGGGCAGATGGTCGATCAGCCAGCGGCGGGTCTGGGCCTCGGCGTGGGGATGGGTGGCCACGGTGGTGATCTCGGTCGTGCCCGGGCGGGTCAGCAGGTCGAACACGACCGGTAGGTAGGTCTCCTGCGCGATGACGAGCGGCTCCCCGCCGGAGAGTTCGTCCAGGGTGGCCGGTACCGCCCCCTCGACCGAGTTCTCCAACGGGACCAATGCGCCGTCGGCCAGTCCCGAGCGAAGGGCATCGACGACCAGGGTGACGTTGGCCAGGGGGAGCAGTTCGGCGCCCTCGCTGATCGGCAGGGTGCGCAGAGCGGCATGGGCGAAGGTCCCCACCGGACCGAGGAAGGCGAGGCGCACGGGCACGACGCTAGCTGGCCCGCCGCCGGGTCGCCCGCTCGACCTTCGCGGCGGGACGGCGCAGGGCGGCCCCGACGGCCTGGATCTCCTCGGGGGAGAGCTCACTCTGCCCCGCACCGGCGGAGATGCCCTTGGCGTAAACGCGGGTGTCGCCCCGGGCGGCGAGCGCGCTCAGCGTGACGCCGTCGCCCTGGTCGTCGAGCAGCGCGAGTGAGAAGGACATCCGTCCGGCCATGTCGTCGAAGGCGTCGTATCGCACGAGGGCCACATTGCGCAGTGAACGCGCAGCGTCGGCGTTGATGCGGGCGGTGATCTCCGACAGCGCCTGGTGAGTGGTGCTCTTGTCGGCCTGCAGGTCGCTGGAGGTGGCACTGCGCGCTTCGGCCAGTTCGGCCCGGACGGCCTCGATCTCGGCCGAGACCGCCGCGGTCGCGGCAATGTGGCGTTCGGCCGCCTCGACGATCGACTCCTTGCCACCGTCGGTGCGGCCCAGGATCGCGGCCGCACGCCGGACCCGGGCGAGCGTGCGCAGCGCGAGATACGCGGCGACCAGGGCGATGTAGGCCATGACCAGGGCGAGAACGGCGACGACGGTCAACATGATGGCCACCACGCTAGGCCGCGATTACCAGCTGATCGTGGCGACACGGCAGGATAGGGCGTAATGAGTTCCTTCCTGACCGCCTACGTCATCGCGTTCGGCGTCGTCTTGTTGGTCGAGTTGCCGGACAAGACGCTGGTCGCCTCCCTGGTGCTCTCGACGCGTTACCGGCCCCGCCCGGTGCTGGTGGGCGTGGCCGCCGCCTTTGCGGTGCAGTGTGCGGTGGCCGTCCTGGCCGGCGGGCTGCTGCACCTGCTGCCGCATCGCATCCTCGAAGTCGTCGTGGCCCTGCTCTTCGCAATCGGCGGGGCGCTACTGCTTCGGGAGTCCTTCGGCGAGGAGGACGACGTCGAGCTGGCGGCGACGCGCGAGAACCTGCCGTTCTTCCGGGTCGCGGCGATCTCCTTCGGCGTGCTGTTCGCCGCGGAGTGGGGCGATGCGAGCCAGATCGCCACCGCGGGCCTGGTTGCCCGCCTCGGTGAGCCACTGGCCGTGGGCCTGGGGGCATGGACGGCGTTGGTCGGCGTGGCGGCCATCGCCGTCGTCGCCGGCAAGCTGATCATCAAGAAGGTGCCGGTGCGGATCGTGCAGCGAGTGGCCGGCGGGTTCTTCCTCCTGTTTTCCGTGATCGCGCTGATCACGGCCTTCGCGTAGGGCACGGGTCGCCCCGGCGTGGGAAGGTTGTCGGGTGAGTGAGCCCGTCGAACCCGTCGCGACCACCTTCGCCGATCTGCGGTTGCGGGCTGAGCTCGCCCGCCAGCTCGACTCGCTGGGCTACGAGGAGCCGACCCCGATCCAGCGGGAGGCCATCCCGCCGTTGCTGGCCGGACGCGACCTGCTCGGCCAGGCCGCGACCGGCACCGGCAAGACCGCGGCCTTCGCGCTGCCGCTCCTGCAGCGGCTCGGGCCCGGCACCAGCAAGCCGTACGCCTCGATCCTGGTGCCGACCCGCGAGCTGGCCATGCAGGTGAGCGAGGCGGTGCACCGCTACGGGCGCGAGCTCGGCGTGCGGGTGCTGCCGATCTACGGCGGTTCGCCGATCGTGCGGCAGATCAAGTCGCTCGAGGCCGGCGTCGACATCGTCGTGGCCACGCCCGGGCGGGCGATCGACCACCTGAGCCGCAAGACACTGAACCTGGACGGGCTGGAGGTCGTGGTCCTCGACGAGGCCGACGAGATGCTCGACATGGGCTTCGCCGAGGACATCGAGGCGATCCTGCAGGAGGTCCCGCAGCAGCGCCAGACCGTGCTGTTCTCGGCCACCATGCCGGCCCGCCTGAGCGGCATCGTCCAGCGCTACCTCAAGGATCCGGTGCGGGTCCAGATCCGCCGCGACTCCAGTTCGACCCAGTCCTCGTTGGTGCGCCAGACCGCCTATCTGGTGCCCCGCCAGCACAAGGCCAACGCGCTGGGCCGCATCCTGGACGTCGAGGCTCCCGGGGCGGCCATCGTGTTCTGCCGCACCCGCGAGGAGGTCGACACGCTGAGTGAGTCCCTGACCGGTCGTGGCTACCGGGCCGAAGGACTGCACGGGGGCATGAGCCAGGAGCAACGCGATCGCGTCATGGCCCGGGTGCGCAACCAGACCGCCGACCTGCTGGTCGCCACCGATGTCGCGGCGCGCGGGCTGGACATCGATCATCTGACCCACGTCGTCAACTACGACGTGCCCTCGGCGCCGGAGTCCTACGTGCACCGCATCGGCCGGGTCGGTCGGGCCGGTCGCGAGGGTGTCGCGATCACGCTCGTCGAACCGCGCCAGCACCGCCTGCTCAAGACGATCGAGAAGGTCACCAAGCAGACGATCTCGGTCGAGAAGCTGCCGACCGTGGCCGACCTGCGCGCCCGGCGGCTGGAACTGACGCGCGCCGCCCTGATGGAGACCTTGCAGGACGGCGACTACGAGCAGTTCCGGGTCGTCGTCGACACGCTCACCGACGACTACGACCTCATGGAGGTCGCGCTCGCCGCGGTCAAGCTGGCCCACGAGTCCAGCGGCGGCGCCGACGACGACGACCGCGAGATCCCCGAAGCCGCCGCCCCCCGCACCGATACCGGCCCGCGCGCCGAGGGGGCCTATAGAGGCGACGCCGACCGCAAGTCGGAGCGGCCCGCGCGGCGCCCGACCGGTGCGACGACGCGGATCTTCGTCGGGTTGGGCCATGCGGCCAAGATCCGCCCGCAGGACCTCGTCGGAGCCATCGCGGGCGAGTCGAGCCTGTCCGGACGCCAGATCGGCGCGATCGAGATCACCCACCGCTTCTCGATCGTCGAGGTCCCCGAGGCGTCGGCCGACGAGGTGATCCAGGCGTTGTCGGCGACCTTGATCAAGGGACGCAAGGCGCGGGTCGAACGCTACAAGCCACGAGCCACGGAGGAGCGGCGATGACCGTGCGGCTTCGCCCCGTGCTCGCGACGATGCCCAGCTACGTTCCGGGCCGCACCGTGCCCGGCGCCCTCAAGCTGGCCAGCAACGAGACGGCCTACCCCCCGCTGCCGCACGTGCTGGCCCGGATCGCCGAGGCCGCCGGTGAGGTCAATCGCTACCCGGACAACGGCTCGGCCCGGGTGGGTGACGCGCTGGCCGCCAAGTACGGCGTCGGGGCGGACCGAGTCGTGGTGGGCGTCGGGTCGGTGTCGCTGTGCGGGCAGTTGGTCGCCGCCGCGGCTGGGCACGGCGATGAGGTGCTCTACGCCTGGCGGTCCTTCGAGGCCTATCCGATCGTCACCGCCATCGGTGGGGCCACCGCGATCGAGGTGCCGCTGCGCGAGTACGCGCATGACCTGGACG
Organism: uncultured Actinomycetes bacterium; assembly: GCA_963828015.1. Taxonomy (GTDB): domain Bacteria; phylum Actinomycetota; class Actinomycetes; order Mycobacteriales; family Jatrophihabitantaceae; genus CAVPUA01. The sequence goes on along the minus strand of CAWHCD010000004.1, from coordinate 357,050 downwards.
CGATGGCGGATCGTCTCACCGACACCACTCGGCTGATCTTCATCTGCAACCCGAACAACCCGACCGGAACCGCGGTCGGCCGGACGGCCCTGAAGGCGTTCCTCGAGCGGGTACCGGCCGAGACCCTGGTCGTGCTCGACGAGGCCTATCGCGAGTTCGTCGACGACCCGGACGTCCCCGACGGACTGACCTTGCTGGCCGAACATCCGAACCTGATCGTGCTGCGCACCTTCTCCAAGGCCTACGGCTTGGCCGGCCTGCGGATCGGCTACGGCATTGCCGGTGACCCCGCGGTGATCAGCGCGCTGCGTCAGACGCAGACGGCCTTCGCGGTCAGCCACCTCGCGCAGGAGGCCGCCCTGGCCAGCCTGGAACCGGCCGCCGAGCGGGAGCTGCTCGAGCGGGTGGGCGAGATCGTCGGCGAGCGGGCCCGGGTGCGGGCCGAGCTGTTGGGCCTGGGCTACGAGGTGCCGGTGAGCCAGGCCAACTTCGTCTGGCTGCCCCTGGGCGCGCGCACCGATGCCTGGGCCCAGGCCTGTGCCGAGCGCAAGGTCATCGTCCGGCCGTTCACGGGCGAGGGGGTGCGGGTGACGGTGAGCACCCACGCGGAGAACGACGCCTTCCTGGAGGTCGCGGCCGCGGTCCGGGGAGTGTTGTAGTCGCTGGGCAAGCAGAACGCTCCCCGCGTCGAGAATCGGCGTATCATCTGTATATCCGTACGGATGAGAGGCTTTGCGCGTGTGGCACGGCATCGGACACGGCCTGGACGAGGCCTTCTTCATGTTCTGGCAGACGCTGTGGGCGTTGATCCTGGGCTTCGCGCTGTCCGGAGCCGTGCAGGCCTTCGTCTCCCGCCAGCAGATGCAGCACGCGCTCGGCGACCACGGGCCGGCGGCCCTGGCCCGTTCGGGGTTCTTCGGCGCCGTCAGCTCCTCGTGCTCCTACGCCTCCTCGGCGCTGGCCAAGACGCTGTTCGCCCGGGGGGCCGACTTCACCGCGGCCATGGTGTTCATGGTCGCCAGCACCAACCTGGTGCTCGAGTTGGGCATCGTGATCTGGCTGCTGCTGGGCTGGCAGTTCGCGCTGGGTGAGCTGGTCGGGGGGCTGATCCTGATCGCGATCCTCGGGCTGGTGCTGCCGCGGGCGATCCCGGCCGCCTGGACGCAGGCCGCACGGACCCGCCTGGCCGCGCAGGATGCCGAGCCCGAGGCCGGGGCCAGCCCGGCCCGCATGCGCACCCGGCAGGGCTGGACGGATGCCTCGGGCTACACGATCAGCGACCTCACGATGGTGCGCCGCGAGCTTGTCCTGGGCTTTCTCATCGCCGGCTTCCTGGCCGCCCTCGTGCCGGTCAGCTTCTGGAACTCACTCTTCCTGACCGGCCACGGGTTCCTCAGCGACGTCGAGAACGCGCTGCTGGGCCCGCTGCTGGCGATCCTGAGCTTCGTGTGCAGCGTCGGGAACGTGCCACTCGCGGCCACGCTGTGGCACGGCGGGATCAGCTTCGGTGGGGTGCTCAGCTTCATCTTCGCCGACCTGATCACGCTGCCGCTGCTGCTCATCTACCGCCGCTACTTCGGGACCGCGATCACCCTGCGTCTGCTGGTCGTCTTCTGGTCGGTGATGAGCCTGACCGGCTTGTTGACCCAGTACCTCTTTCGGGCCGTCGGCATCACGCTGCCCACCCGGCCCGAGGTGGTCGTACCCACCGGATTCGAGTGGGACTACACGACCGTGCTGAACCTGATCGCGCTGGTCGCCTTCGCCGGCCTGTACGTCCTGCATCGGACGGGGGCCAAGAACGATCGCTTCGCCACTGACCCGGCGTGCGGGATGCAGGTCGAGAAAGCACTCGCGCCGGCCAAGAGCACAATCAACGGGCAGGCCTACTGGTTCTGCTCCGAGCATTGCCAGCAGCACTTCAGTCACCAGAATGCGGGTCATGAATGAGCGCGCACGCCCACCCCATCGACGCCGGGCGGGTCGAGCAGGCCCGGACGCGGCTGCCGAGCCTCGACGATGCCGTCCGGCTCGCCGGCGTCCTCGGCCTGCTCGCCGACCCGGTCCGGTTGCGGCTGATCTACGCGCTCGACGTGGTCGAAGAGCTGTGCGTGGGCGATCTGGCGTTGGCGTTGGACGTCAGCGAGGACGCGGTGTCCTACGCGCTTCGGTTGCTGCGTGGGGCCGGGCTGGTCGTCGCCCGCCGGGACGGTCGGATCATCTACAACCGGTTGGCGGCCGACTTCCCGGCGCCACTGCGCGATCACTGCCTGCGACAGCTCGTTGCCATGAGCGCCGGTCCCCATGATTGATGGCAGGATGCGTGAGTCCAACTTCTACCCGCGTCACACCGAGGTGACCCGCCGTGACCGGAACCGTTGATACTGACGTCTTCCTCCGCCGCTACCTGATTCACGCCGGCACCCAGCTGCCGGGCCGGCCGGCGAGCGCGCTCAAAGACATCGCCGCGGCCCACCTGGAGCTCGGTCGCCACCGGGCGCCGGACGAGATCCTGGTCAACGCCCGCGCCCTCGACGGGGACACCACCGCCATCGACGTCGTGGTCCTCGACGCCCCATACCTGATCGACTCGCTCAATGCCGAGCTCGATCGCACCATGCATGGCATCGAGAACGTGCTGCACCCGCAGATGGTGGTCATCCGGGATGCCGCGGGGGAACTGCTCGAGGTTCTCGACGTCGAGGACACCGCGCAGGTTCCGGCCGGCGCGATCGCTGAGTCGTGGCTGCACCTGGAGCTGGACCGGCTGCCGCCCGACGAGGTCGAGCCGGTGGTCGAAGACATCCGCCGGGTGCTGCGCGACGTCGAGAACGTGGCCGAAGACGCCCCGCACATGACCCAGATGATCTTGATGCTGGCCGACGAGATCGCCGGCGACCCCGGCCAGTTCGACCGCGAGACCTCTACCGAGGCGGCGGAGTTGATGCGCTGGCTGGCCGACGGCAACTTCATGATCCTGGGGCACGCGTCCTATTCGGCCAACGAGCTGGCGATGACCCGCAAGACCGGCAGCGCCGAGGAGAGCGGCGTGCTGCGCGGCGACACCGTGATCTCGCCGTTGGAGCTGTTGCCGGCCTTCCGCAGCGGGGCCCCGCTGGTGATCTTCAAGTCGCCACTCGTGTCGACCGTGCGCCGCTCGGCCCGCTACGACTGCGTCACCGTGATCACGCCTGGCCGGGAGGCCGAGCCGCAGCGCGTGCACGTCTTCCTCGGCTTGATCACCACGGCCGAGGACGGTGCGGTGGGGCGCGTACCGGTGGTGCGCCGTCGCATCAGCGAGGTGCTGCAGCGCAGCGGCGTGCGCGTCGACAGCCACACGGCGCGCCAGCTGCTCGCGGCGCTGAAGACCCTGCCGCGCGATGAGCTCCTGGAGGCCCCGACCGGTGACCTGCTTCGGCTGGCCCCGCTCGTGGTCGACCGGGCCGAGCACCAGACCGTCGGCGTCTTCGCCCGGGTGCACCTCAACCGCGACTTCGTCACCGTGCTCGTCTACCTGCCCGCGGAGCGGTTCGGGCCCGAGACCCGCCGCAAGGTGCGCCAGACGATCACCAAGTTCTGGCCCGGCGAGGTGGTGGCCCGCGACGATCGCATCGTCGAGCTGGGCCTGGCCCGCATGCAGTTCCTGATCGAGTTGCGCCCGGGTGCCGATCTCGAGGTCGACCGGCGCGTCGTCGAGGTCGAGGTGGCGACGGTGACCCGGCGCTGGAGCGACGACCTGTCCGACCTGCTCGATCTGGCCCTGCCCGAGGAGGAGGCGATCCGTCGCCGGCGGCGGTACCTGGCCGCGCTGCCCGAGGCCTACAAGGAGGACTTCGACGCCTCCAGCGCGGTTGCCGACATCGCCGCCCTCGAGGCACTGCCCGACGATGACGGGCTGGGCTTCGCGGTCTACACGCCGAATGCCGACGACGCGGCGGATCGCCGGCTCAAGGTGTACCGCACCGGAGAGGCGCTCTCGCTGGCGCATGCCTTGCCGATCTTCGTTCAGATGGGCATCGAGGTGCTCGACGAGCGCCCGTACGAGATCGAGCGTTCAGACGCGTCGCTGGCCTGGATCTACGACTTCGGGCTGCGGATCCCGACGGGCAGCCATCTCGAGGACGACCGGACCGGCACCCAGAGCGGGGCGTTCATCGACACCCTGCGGTTGCTCTGGCGGGCCGAGATCGAGCAGGACGGATTCAACGCCCTCGTGCCCCGGGCCGGGTTGGACTGGTGGCAGGCCAACGTCCTGCGGGCGTATTCGAAGTACCTGCGGCAGGCCGGCACCACGTTCAGCCAGGGCTACATCGAGCAGGCCCTGGTCGAGAATCCGGGCATCGCCCGCAAGCTGGTCGAGCTGTTCGAGGCCCGCTTCCATCCCGAGCAGGCCGGCGTGCCGCAAACGGTCGGCGACACCGAGATCAGCCATACCGAGTCGATCGAGGCCGACCTGGCCGCTGTCGTCAGCCTGGATCAGGATCGGATCCTGCGTTCGCTGTTGGCCTTGATCCGGGCGACGCTGCGGACGAACGCGTACCGCTTCTTCGACGAGAACGGGTCGCCGACCTCGGCCGTGTTGGCGGTCAAGATCGATCCCCGGCTGGTGCCCGACCTGCCGCAGCCGCGGCCGCGTTATGAGATCTGGGTCTACACCCCGCGGGTCGAGGGGGTTCATCTGCGGTTCGGGCCGGTCGCGCGCGGGGGACTGCGCTGGTCGGACCGCCGCGAGGATTTCCGCACCGAGATCCTCGGCCTGGTGAAGGCCCAGATGGTCAAGAACGCCGTCATCGTCCCGGTCGGGGCCAAGGGCGGGTTCGTGGCCAAGCGACTGCCCGATCCCCAGATCGACCGCGAGGCCTGGCTGGCCGAGGGCATCGCCTGCTACAAGACGTTCGTCTCGTGCCTGCTCGACCTGACCGACAACCTCGTCCACGACGCAACCGGTCGGCAGATCGTCGAGCCCCCGGCCATGACGCGTCGCTACGACGGGGACGACCCGTACCTGGTGGTCGCCGCCGACAAGGGCACGGCCACGTTCAGCGACATCGCCAATGAGATCGCGTTGTCGCGCGGCTACTGGCTCGGCGACGCGTTCGCCAGCGGTGGCTCGGTCGGCTACGACCACAAGGAGATGGGCATCACCGCCCGCGGGGCGTGGGAGTCGGTGAAGTACCACTTCCGCGAGCTGGGCATCGACACCCAGACGGTCGACTTCACCGCCGTCGGCATCGGGGACATGTCCGGAGACGTGTTCGGCAACGGCATGCTGCGCTCGGAGCACACCCGGTTGGTGGCCGCCTTCGATCACCGCCATGTCTTCCTCGACCCTGATCCGGACGCGGTCAGCTCGATGGCCGAGCGGCGGCGGCTGTTCGAACTGCCGCGCTCGAGTTGGGCCGACTACAACCCCGACCTGATCTCGACCGGTGGCGGCGTCTTCCCCCGCACCCTGAAGTCGATCCCGATCAGCCCGCAGATGGCGGTCCGCCTGGAACTGCCACCGGGCACCGAACACCTGACCCCGACCGAGTTGATCCACGCGATCCTGCTGGCGCCGGTCGATCTGCTGTGGAACGGCGGCATCGGCACCTACGTCAAGGCGAGCACGGAGTCGCAGCTGGAGGTGGGCGACAAGGCGAATGACAGCGTTCGCGTGGACGGCGCCCAGCTGCGCTGCCGGGTGGTGGGCGAGGGCGGCAATCTCGGCTTCACCCAGCTCGGGCGCATCGAGTACGCCCGCAACGGCGGGCGGATCAATACCGACGCGATCGACAACTCGGCCGGGGTGGATACGTCCGACCACGAGGTCAACATCAAGATCCTGCTCGACCGGGCGGTGGCCCGAAAGTCGATCACCGTCGACGAGCGCAATGCGTTGCTCGCGTCGGTGACCGACGAGGTCGCCGAGCTGGTGCTGCGCGACAACTACCTGCAGAACGTGCTGCTCGGCATGGGCCGGCGCAACGCCCAGGCGCTGATCTCGGTCGCGCAGCGGTTCCTGCGCACGCTGGAGAGCGCCGGTGAGCTCGACCGCGCGATCGAGTTCCTGCCCACCGACGCCGAGATCGACGCCCGGGAGGCGGCCGGACTCGGGCTCACCTCGCCGGAACTGGCCGTCCTCGGCGCCTACGCCAAGATCACCCTGACCGCGCACGTCACCGACTCGACGCTGCCGGACGAGCCCTGGTTCGCCCAGGTGCTGCGCGATTACTTCCCGCGCGCTATCGCCGAACGCTTCGAGGAGGAGCTGGGCGCTCACCCCCTGCATCGCGAGATCATCAGCACGAGTCTGGTCAACGACATGGTGAATCGGGCCGGGACGTCGTTCGTACACCGCACGGCCGAGGAGAGCGGCGTCGACTTCGCCCAGATCACCCGGGCCTACGTCATCACCCGCGAGGTCTTCGGGCTCGAGGTGCTCTGGCGCGACATCGAGGCTCTCGACAACCAGGTGCCGACGTCGGCCCAGCACGAGGGCTACCAGGTGATCCGGCGGCTGCTCGACCGCGCGACGCGGTGGTTGGTGGACGTGCGCTTCCCGATCGGCGACGTTGCTACGGAGGTGGCCCGCTTCGGCCCGGCGATCGCCGAGCTCTCGCCCAAGGTCACCGACCTGCTCTGCGGCGTCGACCGCGAGACCCTGCACAGTGACGTCGACCGGCTGGTCGCGCTGGGGCTGCCGCGGGAACTGGCGGTGCGCCTGGGCGAGTTGCTGAACGCGTTCCTGCTGCTGGACGTGGTCGAGATCGCGAACGCGGCCGGGCGCACCCCGCGCGAGGTGGCCGAGCTGCATTTCGCCGTGTCCGAGCGGTTCAGCGTCGACGCCATGCTGACGGCGGTCACGGCCTTGCCGCGCAGTGATCGGTGGACGGCGCTGGCGCGGGCGGCGCTGCGCCACGACGTCTATGCCGCGCTGTCGGCGATCACCTCGGCCGTGCTCGTCGCCAGCGACCCGTCCAAGTCAGGCCCGCAGCGCACCGCCGAGTGGGAGGCCATGAACGAGGAGCGGGTCGCGCGGGCCCGCAGCACGCTGGCCGAGGCACTGTCTCGCGAGCCGGTCGACCTGGCCGTGCTCTCGGTGGCGTTGCGGGTGATGCGCGGGTTGCCGACCTGAGTCAGGCGCGCTTGAGTCAGGCGCGCAGCCGGGCCCAGACGGTGGCGCTTGCCGCGCCCTGTTCGACGCCCCACTCCTCGGCCAGGGTCTCGACGATCGACAGCCCGCGGCCATTGGTTTCCACCGGAGCGGGATGGCGGACATGCGGTTGGGCCAGCCCGCCGCCGTCGGTGACCCGAATCGAGACCGCACCGGCGCCCAGCTCCCAGCTGACCAGCAGCTCGTCGTCATTGAGCGCCCGGGCGTGGCGAAGCGCGTTGCTGAGCAACTCGGTCGCCACCAGGATCGAGTCGGACACGACCGCTCCGTCGACGCCGGCCGCCAGCAGATCGTCGGAGATGCGCTGCCGGACGGTCGCCGCACTGGACGCTTGCGCGGGGACTCTCAGCCGGGTCACGAGTTGTCAGGGCTTCCGTCGGCGATGGGTGATCGTCGGGGGGCTACCCAAATATCTGGATGAATAAACTCAGCCGCTCGCATTGATCGCCTCGATCGTCTCGGCCGGGCGATTCGTGATTACGCCGTCCACGCCTAGTGACCGTACGAGATCGAGGTCCTCGGCGGAATCCACCGTCCAGACGTATACCTGTTTGCCTCGCGCGTGAGCCCGGTTGACCAGGTCAGGATCGGCGCGCACCAGGTGGATGCCGGGACCGGCGATCCCGACGCCGGCGGGGAGGATGGCCTCGCGCCGGCCCGGGAGCAGCCGGTCCATGAGCAGCACGGTGGGCAGATCGGGCGCCAGCAGGCGAATCCGGCGCAGCGCGATCGGCGCGAAGCTCATCACGGTGACCTGGGCCGACTCGTCCGCTCGCCGGCGCCGGTCCGGGCCGGGTACGCCGGACCAGCCGAACTTGGCCAGCACCCGCACCAGCTCCTTCTCCACCAGGCCGCCGTAGCGGGTCGGATGCTTGGTCTCGATCAGCACCCGGACGAGCCGGTCGGCGTCGTGGACGAGCTCGAGCAGCGATTCCAGGCGCAGGACCTGACCGGCCGCATCCATCCGATCCGGGGCGACGCCGTTCAGGTAGGGGTCCCCGTGCCAGGAGGCGAAGTCCAGGGCCTGCAGCCGAGCCAGATCGAGCTCGCTCACCACGCCGGTGCCGTCGGAGGTGCGGTCGACCGTGCGGTCATGCACGCAGACCAGGTGCCCGTCCCGGGTCAGGCGCACATCGCATTCGAGGGCGTCGGCGCCGGAGTCGATGGCCGCGACGTAGGCCGCGAGCGTGTGTTCGGCCACCAGCGAGGAGGCGCCGCGATGAGCGACCACCAACGGTCGGGCGACCCGGGCCCGGGGCAGGCTGCCCGCACGCGGCGTCATCGGTGGCCACCGCTGATCATGGGCTAGATTTTGCCCGGTCCGGGGCGCATCCGCACGCGAAACTCACCGTTGGGCGGAACGGCTATAACACGGTGGCCGGGCCCGCGTTCTCGCTGACCATCGCCCGGCCGGCGGCATCCCAGGCGTGCATCCCGCCGGTGACGTTGATCGCGTCGAAGCCCTGACGGTTGAGCCAGGCGGCGACCTGACCCGAACGGCCGCCGACGGCGCAGATGACGTACAGGGGCTCGTCGGGGGACAGCTCGCCGAGCCGGTCGGGGACGCTGTTCATCGGGATGTGGCGGGCGTCCTCGATGTGTCCGGCGGCCCACTCGGGAGGCTCCCGGACGTCGAGGATGAGCGCCCCGGTCGGAAGTTGGTCGATCGTGACGCTGGGCACGGAGAAGGAGTTCACGGTTCCTATTGTGTCAGCGCAGCAACTTGGACAGTCGCCGATCGGCGAGCTCGCGGCCCTCGGTCTGGCAGGTCGGGCAGTACTGGAAGGACTTGTCGGCGAAGGAGACCTCACGCACGGTGTCACCGCAGACCGGGCACGGCAGGCCGGCCCGGCCATGGACGTTTAGTCCGCTGCGCTTCTCACCCTTGAGGGTGGCCGCCTGCTGCCCGACCGATCGGGCGACCGCATCGCCGAGGACGGAGCCGATGGCCTCGTGGACGCGCGCGATCTCGGCGTCGTCGAGCTTGGCCGCCAGCTTGAACGGGGACAGCCGCGCGGCGTGCAGGATCTCATCGGAGTAGGCGTTGCCGATCCCGGCCAGGACGGTCTGCTCGGTGAGCACGTTCTTGATCTGCGAGCGCTGTCCGTGCAACAGCTCGGCCAGCTGCTCCACGGTGACGGACAGGGCGTCCGGACCGAGCCGGGCGATTCCGGGGACCTCTTGCGGGTCGCGGACCAGGTACACGGCCAGCCGCTTCTGGGTTCCGGCCTCGGTGACGTCGAACCCGGGCGTCGGGCCGCCGTCGAACTCGGCGGCCAGATGAAGGCGGAAGGCCAGTGGACCCCGGCCGGGCTTGGGGGGCGCGGCGGACAGCTGCTCGCGCCACTGCAGCCAGCCGGCGCGCGCCAGGTGGATGATCAGGTGCAGGCCGTCCACGTCGAGGTCGAGGAACTTGCCGTGCCGCGAGGCACCCGTGACCGCGCTGCCGTACAGCGCCGACATGGGCGGGTCGAAGGTCTTCACCGCGTTGATGGCCGCGATGTCGGCTCGGGTGACGACCCGGCCGGTGGCGCGTTCCCCGAGGAACGCGGCCAACGCCTCAACTTCCGGTAGCTCGGGCACTGATCTCCCATCGCCTGTCAGCGGGCCAGCCTGCTTGCCGTCGAGCCTACGACGGCGAACGTGATCGGTAGGATGGCCAAGATGCTTACGCGCCGCCGGCTCCTGCGAGCGGGGGTGGCGCTGGTGGCCGTATTGGGCCTGGCCTGGCTGCTCGCGTGTTTCCTGGTGATCCAGCATCCGACGATCAACCAGGTGTCGCATGCCGATGCGGTGATCGTGCTCGGGCCGCCCGATGACTACCGGCTCGAGGCGGCGCAGCGGCTGGTCGCCGCCGGGGTCGCCGACCACCTGGTCATCTCGGTTCCGGCGTCGGGCTTCGCCCAGGCCGAGCAGATCTGCGCCCACCCACCGTCCGGGGTCACTGCGACCTGCTTCGCGCCCAATCCGGCCACGACCCGCGGCGAGGCGGAGGAGGTCGCCCGGCTCGAGCGAAGTCAGCACTGGAAGAGCGTCGTGGTCGTGACCTCGAAGTTCCACGTCTCGCGGGCGCGCATGATCTTCGATCGTTGCGTCGTCGGTCAGCTCGCGGTGGTCAGCGCGCCCCAGTCGATCTCGTGGCGGCAGTGGATCTACCAGTACACCTATCAGAGCGCCGGATATCTGCGGGCCTTCCTGCACAGCAGCTGTTAACACCCCGGGCCGTTTGCTCCCGGGCGGGGAAATGGTCGTAACCTGGGTGACATGACGCAGTGGGGTCTGGACACGCTCTTCAACCCGTCCAAGCGACACATGGACGAGGAGAAGCAGCGTCTTCAGGCGACCCGAGAAGAGGTTGGCGACAACTCCGGCGGCGAGCGCATCGACATCAGCACCGGCAAGGTCGTGATCAAGGTGGCCGATGCCGGCGAGGAATCGCCCGAGTCAGAAGCCGCCGAGTCGTCGGCATCCACCGAGGCCGACAGCAGCACCCCGGCCGGCCGGGCCCGATTGCGGCGGGCCGCGTTGCGCCGCAAGGCCGAAGACGGCGCCTGAGCGCGCGAGCTCAGGCGAGCGGTTCGGGTTGCCAGCCCCCACCGTGTGAGCGCTGAATCAGTTCGCTCAAGACCGGTCCGACGACCTGTGGAAAGCCTCCGAGCTGAACGGCGATGCTGAATCGATCGCTGCTCACAATCTGCTCGGGCTCCTCTGGATCCAGGGCCATGCGCTCGCTCAGGGTCAAGACCTGAAACGCGATCCCCCGCCCGTTGAGGAACTCGCTAACCTGCGCCACCTCGCGCTCGTCGACGGTCTGCAGGAACAGCTGCCCGGTGATCCATCCCGTGGTGTCCATGCCCACTATCCTGCCCGGTCCGTGGTGTCGCGGTGGCCAGGGCAGGACGCCGGAGGAAATGTGCGCATGGAAGGGTGTGCGCATGAATGTTCTGCTGATCGGCGCGCCGGGCTCGGGCAAAGGCACTCAAGGGCAGCGCCTGGCCGAGGAGCTCGGGTTGCGGCATATCGCCGCGGGCGACCTGCTGCGCAAGGAGGTCGCCGACGAGACGCCGATCGGTCTCAAGGTCAGTGGCCTGCTGGCCCAGGGTCACCTGGTGCCCGACCAGGTGATCATCGATCTCATCATGCCGATCGTCCGTGATGCCGTTCAAAGCGGTGACGGCTATCTGCTCGACGGTTTCCCGCGCTCGGTCGAGCAGGCCGAACTGGTCGACTCCGGTGCCGACGGTGACCGCTTCGCCCCACACCACGCCGTGTACCTGGACGCCGACCCGGACGAGTTGATCAAGCGCATCCTGGCTCGCGCCGCCGTGGAGGGACGCAGTGACGACACCGAGGAGGTCGTCCAGAACCGGCTGCTCGTCTTCGATGCCGAGACCCGTCCGCTGATTGACTATTACGCCCAGCGCGGCGTCCTCCGTAGGGTCGACGGGGCACAGGACCCGAGCCTGGTGACAGCCGAGATCCTGGCTGTCCTTTCGCGGTCGTAGGGCTCTTAGGTCCGCTAGGGCAACTGCGCATCGACGAGGCGGCCCGCGCGTTGCCTGCCTGACGCTGTCGAGATTCCGTCGCACTGCGGACCAAGATCAAGAGAATTCGCTGTTATATCTAGGGAATCGCTTGCGATGTCCGTTCAGGGTCGGTACAATCGAATGTATGTTCGATAGTCCCGCTCAGTTGATCGACCGGCTCGATGCCGTCGTCGATCAGCTCCTGGCGGTCGACTTCCACGCCTGTGACGCCGAGACGTTGCTGCAGGTGGTGCGCCGCTCGGAGGTCGTGGAGCGTCGTTTGGGTGCGGTGCGGCATCGGGTGGTCGCGGCTCTTGAGTGTCAAGGCCTGGCCCGGGAGCGGGGTCACCGTGACACGGCGGCGTTGCTGGGTGAGTTGTGGAATGCCGCGCCTGCGGTGGCGCGGCGTGAGGTTGCCTTGGCGGCGGATCTGGCGCCGCGCCCGTCGCTGAGCGGGGAGGCGCTAGATCCGATCTTCGCGGTCACCGCCGCGGCTGAGGCGGCGGGGGAGTTGTCGGCTGCGCACGCGAAGGTGATCATCGATGCGGTCGGCAAGCTCCCGACCGATCTGGCGGCAGAGTACGACGAGCGGGTGGAAGCTGATCTGGTCGCCTCGGCCCGGATGTTCGACCCGGGCCAGCTGACCAAACTCGGGCGCCGGTATCTGGATCACCTCGACCCCGATGGAACCCTGCGCGATGAGCGCTACCGCCATCAGCATCGGGGATTCACTATTGCCCAGCGCGCCGATGGCTCCTCCCACGTCGACGGTGAACTGACCGCACCCTGTACGCAGGTGCTCCTCGCGTCCTTGGACGCCGTCGCCGGACCCGCGCCGGCCGTTGATGGCACCCCCGATCCGCGCACGCCCGCCGAACGCCGCCACGACGGGTTCGAAGCCGCACTCCGGCTGGTCCTGCGGGCCAAAGACCTCCCCGACGTCGGCGGCACCGTCGCCACCGTGCTGCTCACCGCCACCGTGGATCAATGGGACTCCGACACCGGGCTGGTCACCACCGGGCACGGATCCCTGATCTCCGTCGCCCAGGCCAAACGGATCGCCGGCGGCGACCCACTCATCGTCCCCGTCGTCATCGGCCACGCGAAGGAGATCCTCGCCTACGGCACCGCCCACCGCCTCTTCCGAAGTCCGCAACGCTGCGCCATCTACGCCCGCGACAAAGGCTGCACCTGGCCCGGCTGTGACGCCCCCGCCCTCTGGTGCGAAATCAACCACGTCACACCCTGGGCCCACGGCGGCCGAACATCGGTCGACAACGGCGCCCTACTCTGCCCCCGACACCACCAAAACCTCGACTTCAACGGCTGGGTCGCGACCATGATCAACGGGATACCCCGCTACATCCCACCCACCCGCATCGACCCCGACCAAACACCCCGCCGCAACACCCTGCACGACCTCCTAGACATCGCTTAGTCCCGCTCCGCCCGTGAGCAGGTCGTGTCCTTCGCGGACCGATGCCTCGGCGCGGGGCAGACTTAGCGGATGGGTCGGCATTCCTCGGGCGAGAGCCGTTCTCGACTGGGCGACGCGGCCGACTCCGAGGTCGCCGGGACCGCGGCCGATCTGCGCCTGATCGTCAGGACCCGCCGGCTGTGGTGGCAGATCGCGCTCATCCTGGTGATCATCGTGGCGGCCTACATCGGCGTGCTGCTTGCTCTGGGTCGGCTGCACAACTGGCTGGTACTGCTGGTGATACCGGCCGGACTGGCGGGGATCAGTGTCGGCGCATTGCTGGACCGAGCCCAGCGCCCGCCGGGCGAGTCTGCGAAGGACGCCGAGGTAGCTGCCCAAGTGGAAGCCGGGGTGGAAGCCGGCCCCGCGACCGAGCCCGCCATCTCAGCGTCGACGGCAACCGAGGCATTACCCGATCCTGCTTCCACCGCTGACCGACCGACTGAACCCGTCGATGCGAACGAGGCTGTCCTCCCCGTCTCCGACCCAGCGTCAGAGTCCACGCGCGGTTGGCGGTTGGGGCGAAGGACGAAGAGTCAATCCGCGCCCGAACCGGCGCTCGAACCGACGCTCGAGGTGGTGCCCGAGCTGGTCGAGCCCGAACCGGTGGTCGAGCCGGCGCCCGAACCCGAGCCGGTCGCGAAAGCGGAGGTGCTCCCGGCCGCCGCGTCGGCGTGGGAGGCAGCCCGAGACTGGCGGCTGCGGCGCAAGACGACGAGCGAGCCGGACAGCGAACCAGATCCGGTGCTCGAGGCTGAGACCAAGGCGCCTGAGGTTGAGACGCCGGCTCAGCCAGAGGCTGCCGATGAATCCGTGGCGTCAGTCGCGCCGACGGCCGACGCGGTGCCCGAGCCGCTCCCGCAGGATGCTTCTAGCTCGGCGCGAGTTTGGCGGTTGCGGCGAAAGGCGAAGAACGAGCCAACCGCGTGAACGCGGCGGCCGATGTGGCTGATGTGTCGATCTGCCAGTTGCAGTTGGCCGGTGGAGCGGGCAAGTCGAAGTAGACCAACGCCCGTAGATTCGGCAGCTTCTTCAGCGCCTGGGGTATGGCGTTGAACCATGCGGCCTTCCCGCCGGGGTCCCCGGTCTGCTCGACCGTGCCGTACTCGCCCAGCATGAACGGCTTGTCTCCGAAGCCATGCGCCTGCAGCCAGTCATAGAAGGGCGTCACGGTCTGCGCGAAGCTTTGGAAGGTCCGGTTGCGGCACGATCCCCAGTTGTACGGGTCCCAGGCGACCCAATCGACGTAGGCGTTGCCCGGCCACATCGCCAGGTATCGGGCTTGCCAGACGGGATCGCTGAGCCCCTCCACGTCCCAGACCCAGCCGACGTTGCGGACCCCGTCCGCCGCCATCCGATCATGGATGTGACGGGTGGCAGCGACGAAGGCGGCCGCGTCGCCATGTGCGCCATAGTTCACCTCGGGCTCATGGGAAAAGGAGATCAGCACGTTCGGCAGGCCGCGCAGCCGGCTCGCGAGGGCATCGATCTGGGCGTCGTGCGAGCCGGCGGCAATCGCCGCCCACGACATGTTCGTGCCGTTGGGATCTACGGGCTCCCAGTTGAGCAGGAGCAGATGACCGTCGTGAGCCAGCGCCTGTTCCGTTGTGGTCGGGAACGTGTCGTACCAACGGTGATAGGTGTGGACGATGTCCAGCCGTCGCCCGGTGCTCGTTTGCAGCGCCGCGACCGCGGCGGGCAGCGTGGACGAGGTGGCGGGTAGCGCCGATCCCCACCACTGGCCACAGGTCGGCGCCCCCGCGGAGTTGACCGCGCACGCCCGCGACTGTTGCCACTGGTGGGCTATCAGCAACCCGATTCCGAGCAGCACCACCAGTACAACGCCGCCGACCGTACGGCGCCGCCGGAGGGTGGGGTGTCCGCTGGGGCCTTTCACGTATGCCCCCTTCGGGCGGTGCGCGGAAACTTTACGGATCCGATGTAACAGCGATGTTGACGGAGAGCCCGCCAGCGATCACGTTGAGCACCTGAAGTTCGCCTAGCCGTAACTTTGTGCGCTCATCACGCTACGTTGCGGTAACAATCGCCGCCTAGCGTCGATCAAGATCAAACCTTGGGTGATCGGGGGCCCACGGCGAGTAGTCAGCGGTAGATCTCGTACCGCTCAGAGCTCGGAAGGCCCCGACATGACGTTGTGCACCATGACGAACGAGCAGCGGTGACTCAGGTACTCGACCGGGTCGGCCCGGTACGCCCGAGCAGGCAGCCCGCGGCCGCTCACGCGCCGGGGCCGGCACCGCGTAAGTTCCGCCCCGACATCGAGGGGCTGCGAGCGTTCGCGGTCGTGTCCGTCGTGCTCTATCACGCCAACTTGGGGGTGCGAGGGGGCTACGTCGGTGTCGACGTCTTCTTCGTGATCTCCGGTTTCCTGATCACCCGCCAGCTCGTATCCACCGTCGGCGTGAAGGGCTTCACCGCCTTGCCGACCTTCTACTCCCGCCGTATCCGGCGACTGCTACCGGCCTCGGCCACGGTCGTAATCACGACCGTGCTGGTCGCTCGCGTGGTCGCCCCGGCCCTGCAGGTGAAGCCGATCGCGACCGACGCGATCTTCACGACGTTCTACAGCCTGAACTACCGCCTGGCGGCCGAAGGCACCCAGTATCTGCACCAGGGCGACAGCGTCTCGCCGTTGCAGCACTTCTGGTCGCTCGGGGTCGAAGAGCAGTACTACCTGTTCTGGCCGGTCATCATCGCCTTGCTGGCGTTGGTCGGGCGCCGGCACCGCCACACCTTGATCTTTGTCGTGTTGGCCGGGGCGACCGCCTTCTCCTACTACCTGTCGGTCACCGTCACCCGGCACTCGCAGTCGTGGGCTTACTTTTCGCTGCAGACGCGCGCCTGGGAACTCGGGTTGGGGGCCCTCGTCGCGCTAGGGGCCCAACAACTGAGCGCCCTCCCGAGCCGGGTCGCTGAACTGGCCGGCTGGCTCGGCCTGACGCTCGCGGTCGGATCAGCGTTCGCCTTCAGCGACTCGACGCAGTACCCGGGTTCTCTGGCCGCCGTGCCGGTCGTCGGGGCGGCGCTGGTGATTGCCGCCGGCTGTGGACGTCGGCGCAAGGTCGAGCGGGTGCTGGGTGAACCGCTCATGCAGTGTCTCGGCCGAGTGTCCTACTCGTGGTACCTCTGGCACTGGCCGATGTTGATCATGATTCCGATGATCGTCGGGCATCCGCTCGGAGTCCTCTCCCGGGCCGGCGTCATCTGGCTCTCGCTGGTCACCGCGATCGTCTCCTTCTTCGTCATCGAAGAGCCGATGCGCCTAACCGGACGGACGACGCGCTCCTGGTTCATCGGCGGCGCGGTCATCACGGCTGCCGTGCTCGTGGTGTCCATGCTGGTGATCGCCTACCCGAGGGCCAGCGTCGGCACCGGCGCAGCCGTCTCGATCACCAAGGTCGACAGTTCGACGCCGGCCGCCCTGGCCGAGGTGCAGCAGGCGATCGAGGCCGGTGTCGCCACCGGCGCCGCGCCGCGCAACCTCACGCCTGAACCCGCCGCCGCGGCAGAGGACACCCCACCTTCGTCCAGCGATGGGTGCCATGCCGATTACCTCGTCGTCAAGCAGCCCGCCTGCGTCTTCGGTGATCCGGCTGGCACGCATACGGCGGTGCTCTTCGGAGACTCGCACATGGAGCAATGGCTACCCGCATTCGACGCCGCGGCCAAGCAGGCCCACTGGCGAATCATCAACTGGACGAAGGCGGCCTGCCCGCCGGCGCAACTCAGTGTCTTTGCGCCCGTCCTGAACCGGCAGTACACGGAGTGCAACACCTGGCGGAGCCAGACCCTGGCCCGGATCGCCGATCTGCACCCGGACCTGGTCTTCGTGAGTCAGTCCGAGAACGTGGTCTCGAGCTCGGTCTCGCCGTCGACGTGGACGAGCGCCACCCTGCAGACGCTCAACGAGCTGCGCTCCACCACCGGGGCGAAGGTCGAGTTCATTCAGGACATCCCGATCCCGAACTTCGACATCCCGACCTGCGTGGCTCGATCATCTCTCCGACGTCGGCAAGTGCACGTTCGCGATGAGCAAGGCCTACACCTATCCCAGCCGCCACGCCGCGACCGGCCCGGCCGTGGCCGCGGCGGGCTTCTCGGTGGTCGATCCCAAGGCGTGGATCTGCACGAGTACGAAGTGCCCGGCGGTGGTCGGCAATTTGCTCGTCTACCGCAACTCCACGCACCTGACCGCCACCTACAGCACCTGGCTGGCCCCGATGGTGGCCCCGTTGCTGACCACCGCCCGCTGATCGACGCCTCGACCACCAGGAGCTTCCGCGATGTTCATCGGCATTTTGCAGATCAGGCACAGCCTGCAGGACCACACCCGCCTGTACCTGTTCTCGATCTTCGTGCTGGTCACCTGGGCCGTCTGGGCGTTCAAGGTCGTCCTGTCCCGGGCCTACGAGCCGTGGACCAAGCCCTACCGGACCACGACATCAGTGATCATCCCGGTCGTCGACGAGCCTCTGGACCTGTTTCGTGACGTGCTGCGGCGCATCGTCGAGCAGGGCCCGAGCGAGACCATCGTGGTCATCAACGGGCGGCGCAACGTCGACCTCGAGCGGGTCTGCAATGAGTTCCCAGAGGTCGAGTGGACCTGGACGCCGATCGCCGGCAAGCGCAATGCGGTGATGGTCGGCACCGAACAGGCCGCAGGCGACATCGTCTTGCTGGTCGACAGCGACACGATCTGGACCGAGAACACCCTGTCCGAACTGGTGAAGCCGTTCGCCGACCCCGGCGTCGGCGGGGTGACCACCCGGCAACGCATCCTCGACCCGCGGCGCAACTTCCTGACCCGATGGGCCGATTGGCTGGAGAACAGTCGCGCGCGCTCTATTCGATGCCGGCCCAGAGCGTCATGGGCACGGTCGGCTGCCTGCCCGGCCGCACGATCGCTTTCCGCCGGTCGATCCTGCAGGCGTGATGCACGACTTCATGACCCAGAAGTTCCTCGGGGTGTTCCTCGAAGTCTCCGACGACCGCACGCTGACGAACCTGACGCTCAAGCAGGGTTTTCGCACCGTCTACCAATCCACCAGCCTGGTCTACACCGACGCGCCGACCCAACTAAGAAGCTGACCAAACAGCAGTACCGGTGGGCGCGCGGCAGCCAGTACAACACCTGCGGATGATGCCCTGGATGATCGGGCACGCGCCCTTGCTCGCCTTCTTCTTCCTGGCCGACATCGCCTTGCCGTTCCTGTGGTTGTGCTCGGCGATCTCGTGGGCTATCCGCACCATCAACCACACCGGCGACAACATCTATGCCGGCCTGCTGCACGTGCGGCACCAGGGCCTGATCGCGATTGTTGTGCTGACCGTACTTACTTCGGGGTTGGCCATGTGCCTGCGCCAGGTGCGCCACCTGGCCGAGGTGCCGTCGGACCTGTTCTGGATGCCGGTCTACATCCTGTTCAGCACCCTGTTCCTGATGCCGGTGCGCCTGTACGGCTTCATCCGGCTCGCGCACGTCGGCGGTTGGGGGACGCGCGCCGATGCGTTCACCGCCGAGCCGGTCGCCGCCGATGTCGCGGTCGGCGCGGGCGGGGCCTCGGCGACATCGCCGCATCCAGTCCGAAGTCCCGACGGCGTCCCACCGGTGGTGACCCGCGCGGGCTCATCCCCTACATCCTGGCCAGCGCGATCCTAGTCGCAGGAGTTGCATACGATGTCCTCCCCGTTTAGCAAACTGAGCTTTACCGGCTCCAGCCGGATGACCTCGGCGGTCGCTCGCGGTCGCCCTGGTCGCGGTGGGAGCCGCGGTGTACCTGTCGCCGGCCGGCTCGCATCGGCCTGGAGAGCCCGCGGGCGCGGCCGTCCCGGTGGAGCATGCGTCCACCTCGAGCACGGGCACGCCGAGCGCATCGGCGTCGTACGACCCCCAAGCCCGCCACGTCGTCGAGCCCGAGCAAGCCACCCACCGCCAAGGCGCCCTCAAAGGTGACGGTGGTCCTGCACTCGACGACCCCGGGCCCGACCACGACCGTCACTGCTGCTCCGACGATCCCGCACTGCTCGGACTTCGTCTGGCAGCAGGATGCCCAGGCCGCCTACCTGGCCAACCTCTCCGACCCGGGGGCGTTGGATGGGGCGATTGGCCCGAGCAACGGCGATGGCATCGCCTGCAACCAGTTGCCGCCGGATCCGAGCCGGCCGGCTTCGACCCCGGTTGAGGCCTACGTGGCGCCAGCGCGCGACCGCAGCGTCGAAGGCCGCGCTGCTGCAGCCCACGCCAAGTACTTCGGCGTGGCCGAAGACGGCCTGCCCGGTGACACGTCGATGTTCGACGCCATCGCCACCAGGCCGGCAAGGCGCCGAGCCTGGTCGAGTGGTTCCAGAACTGGTCAACGACGCCGACGAGCGGTGACAGCCCCTTCCGCGGGGACCTGGTGCAGACCGCCTGGTCGCGCAAGGCGCTGCCAGTGATTACCTGGATGTCCGGCGACGGCGATGGTTCAGCCAGCGATCCCTACCTCTGCCGACTCGATGACGTCGTCACCGGCAAGTGGGACTCCTATCTGCTCGCCTTCGCCGGGTCGATCCTGGCGACGAATCTGCCCGTCGTCATCCGCTTCGACCACGAGATGAACGGCAACTGGTACGACTGGTCTGGCGGGCGCGTCGAGAACGCTCCGAGCAACAATCCGTGCGATCCGAGCCTGAACAACCCGCTTGCGCCGAACCTCTACGTGCAGGCCTGGCAGCACATCTGGAACGTGTTCAACAGCGTGGGTGCCAACAGTGACGTCATCTGGGCCTGGACGCCGGACCGCGTCGATGGTCTCGGCAACGCCGGACAGGGCCTGGCCCAGCCCGCATTTGATCCGGTACCCGGCGGCTCCGGCTCGGCATCGGCCGGGGACACCTCGCTGAGCCAGGACTACCCGGGCGACAAGTACGTCGACTGGCTCGGCATGTCCGGCTACGCCTGGAACACGCCGACGGCGAGCTGGACCTACGCCACGACGTTCGCCAAGACGCTGGCGCAGTTGGAGACCCTGCCCGTCTCCAACGGCACCAAGCCGATCTTTATCGCCGAGGCGGGCGCCAGCCAGGTTGCGTACACCACGAGCGGGTCGGGTGTCGACTTCGACCGGGGTGGATTCCAGCGCCGCCAAGAGTTCGTGGATCACCCAGACACTGTCGGGCTTCCTCGAAGGATCCGAGAGTCGTCGGCTTCTCCTACTTCGACAACGATTCCAACGCAAGCCACCGGGTCGATGGCACCGCGGTCGAAACCAACTGGCAGTTCGACGGCATCCCCGCAAACCCTGGCCGCGTTCGCGGCCGGCGTCAGCAACGTCGGATACAGCTCGGGCATCATGCCCGACGGATTAGGAGCATGAGCATGAAGATCTCGGTCATTGGAACTGGATATCTGGGTGCGACGCACGCGGCGGCGATGGCTGAACTCGGGCACGACGTGATCGGCCTCGACGTGGACGTAACCAAGGTCGACCGCCTCAACGCCGGCGAGGTGCCGTTCTTCGAACCCGGCCTGCCGGAGCTGCTGCAGAAGAACCTGGCCACCGGCCGGCTGCGCTTCACCACCTCCTACGAAGAGGTGACCGAGTTCGCCGACGTGCACTTCGTCTGTGTCGGCACGCCGCAGCAGGCCGGGAGCTACGCGGCCGATCTGCGCTACGTCAACGCGGCGGTCGATTCGCTCCTCGGGAGCGTTCGGGCCGGAGCGCTCATCGTCGGCAAGTCCACCGTGCCCTCAGGGACCGCGGCTGCCCTGGCGGTTCGGGTGGAGGAGGCCGGCGCCGACCTCGTCTGGAACCCGGAGTTCCTGCGCGAGGGCTTCGCGGTGCAGGACACGCTCGAGCCCGACCGAATCGTGATGGGCGTCGCCGACGAGCGGGCGGCCAAGGTGCTGGCTGAGGTCTACGCGTCGATCCTCGACGCGGGCACGCCGCTGGTCGTCACCGACTTCGCGACGGCCGAACTGGTGAAGGTCGCGGCGAACTCGTTCCTGGCGACCAAGATCTCGTTCATCAACGCGATGGCCGAGGTGTGCGAGGCCACCGGCGCCGACGTCACCCAGCTGACCACGGCCCTGTCCTACGACGAGCGGATCGGTGGACGCTTCCTGCACGCCGGTCTCGGCTTCGGCGGCGGTTGCCTGCCCAAGGACATCCGCGCCTTCATGGCCCGGGCCGAGGAACTCGGCGTCGAACAGGCGCTGAGCTTCCTACGCGAGGTCGACGGCATCAACCTGCGCCGCCGTAGCCGCATGGTCGAGATAGCCAGCGAGCTGTGTGGTGGCTCGCTGGCCGGAGTGCGCGTCGCGGTTCTCGGCGCGGCGTTCAAGCCCAACAGCGACGACATCCGTGACTCGCCTGCGCTCGATGTCGCGCTGACCGTGCAGCGGGGCGGTGCGGCGGTGCGCGTCTACGACCCGCAGGCGATGAACAACGCGCGGCGTGACTATCCGACGCTGGCCTACGCCCCCAGCGCCGTCGCGGCCGCCGTGGACGCCGACGTCGTGCTGCACCTGACCGAGTGGGCCGAGTTCCGCGACATGCACCCCTCGGTGCTCTCGCAGGTCGTGGCCGGGCGGCGCATCGTCGACGGACGCAATGCCCTCGACCGCGAACTCTGGCGGGCCGAAGGCTGGGTGTACCGCGCGCTCGGGCGGCACTGAGGTAACGCTGGCCTGCCATTCGGGGGTCCGCTACGGTCGTCGCGGGTAGGTCGACCAAGGGCGGTGGCTGGTGACGAACGCTTCGACGCTGACAGCTCCCACGCGGGAGCTCAGCCGCCGGCAGATGAACCTGATCTTCGCCACGGTCGTGCTGGGCATGTTGCTGTCGGCGCTCGATCAGACGATCGTGTCGACGGCGCTGCCGACGATCGTCGGTGATCTCGGCGGCGAGCGGCCACCTGTCCTGGGTGGTGTCGTCCTACCTGCTCGCCGACACGATCGCGACGGTGCTGGCCGGCAAGTTCGGCGACCTGTTCGGCCGCAAGCTGGTCCTGCAGGTCTCGGCCGGCATCTTCGTGGTCGCGTCGGCGTTCTGCGGGTTCGCGCAGGGCATGACCTGGCTGATCGCCTGGCGGGCGGTGCAGGGCCTCGGCGCGGGCGGCCTGGCGGTGACCGCGACGGCGCTGATCGCCGACGTCATCCCGCTGCGCGAGCGGGGCAAGTACCAGGGCGCGCTCGGTGCCGTCTTCGGCGTGACCACGGTGATCGGGCCGCTGCTCGGCGGGCTGTTCACCGACCACCTGTCCTGGCGCTGGGCGTTCTACATCAACCTGCCGATCGGCCTGCTCGTCATCGTGCTGGCCAGCGTCACCATTCCCCGGGTCAAGGCGGTGCGCGCGCCCGGTCATCGACTACCTCGGCATCGGCTTCGTCGCGCTCGGCGCGGCCGGGCTGACCCTCGGCCTGAGCTGGGGCGGCACCGAGTACGCCTGGGGCTCGCCCATGATCATCGGCCTGTTCGCTGGGCTCGGTCCTCGCGCTTGGCGATCTTCGTCTGGGTCGAGCCGCGCGCGGTCGACCCGATCCTGCCGATGCGGCTGTTCAGCGGCAGGTCTTCAGCGTCTGCTCGATCCTGGCCTTCATCGTCGGCTTCGCGATGCTCGGCGCGATGACCTTCCTGCCGACGTACCTGCAGTACGTCAAGGGCGTCTCGGCCACCGCGTCCGGCGTGCGGACCCTGCCGCTGGTGGTCGGCCTGCTGGGCACCTCGTTGCCGTCGGGCATCGTCGTCAGCCGCACCGGACGCTACAAGATCTTCCCGATCGCCGGGCTCGGCGTCATGGCGTCTGGGCCTGTGGCTGCTGTCGCGGATGGACGCCGACACCGAACTACCTGACCATGGCGCTCGACATGATCATCCTGGGCGCGGGCATCGGCCTGTGCATGCAGGTGCTGACGATCATCGTGCAGAACACGTCGACTACCGCGACCTCGGGCGTCGCGACCTCGGGCGTGACGTTCTTCCGCACCCTGGGCAGCTCGTTCGGCGCGGCGATCTTCGGCACGATCTACGCCAACGTCCTCAAGCACACGCCTGCCGGCGGCGTTGGCGCAGACTCACCTGGCGTCGATCCGCGGTCGATCGCCACGCCCAGGAGCTGCACGCCCATCCCGCGCGCCCAGATCGCGCCCATCGTCGACGCCTACTGCCCACGCGCTGCACGTGGTCTTCCTGGCCGCGGTGCCGGTCGCGGCTCGTCGCCTTCGTCCTGGCGCTGTTCCTGCAGGAGGTGCCGTTGCGCGATACGGCGCGGCATGGGGCGGCCGACGTGGGCGGTGGGTTCGGCATGCCCGAAACCGCGGACAGCACGAAGCAGCTGCAGAGTGCGGTCGCGCGAGTGTTGCGCAGCAAGGGCCGGGATGCCATGGCCGCGATATGGCAAGCCTCGGGCACCGACCTCAACGTATCCGACGGCTGGTGTATCGGGGCGGTCCACATCCGCGCTCGCTTCGAGCGGGACACGAGCCTGCAGGCGATCGCGGCCTACCACCGGATTCCCGCGGCCGTGCTGGCTCCGGCGTTTGCCGCCGCGCGGGTCGATGGGTATCTGATCGGCGATGACGATCATTTGAGTCTGACGCCGGCCGCCCAGTACGAGATCGACCTGTTCACGGCCGCGATGCGCTCGTGGCTGGCCGATGAACTGCGCGACTGGGGGGCCGGCGACGAGGAACTCAACGTCGCCCTGGACGAGATCGCCCGCCGCATCGTCGATGACGAGCCGCAGCTGGGCGCGGGGCCGCCGGAACTCGAGCAGGCGCACCCGAGGTAGTGGTCAGGCTTGGGGCGCGTCGCTGCGCCGCACGATGCGGGCGCCACCGAGCTGCGCGCTGACCACCGCGCCGAGCACCACAACCACGCCGAGGATGTAGAGCCAGGTCATGATCGCGAAGGTGATGCCGATCGCGCCGTAGCGCTCGGCGTTGCTGGCAATTACGCGGGGCATGTAGATGCCGGTCCAGAAGTGCACCGCCGCCGAGCCCACCCCCGAAACGACCGCGCCGGGAAGCAAGGCCCGAAAGCCAACGCGCCGATCGAGCAGTAACCAGGTGATGATCAGCCAGAAGATCGTGGCGACCAGCAAGCGGAAGATCAGATGCAGCGGGCCGCCGGCGGTGCCCTTGACGATCGTCCCGATCAGCGACAGCAGCAGGATCTCGACGAGCAGGGCGGCGATTCCGGCTACCCCGAGCACTCGCCCCCGCGGCCCGATCTTCTTCAGCCCCCAGGCAGCCTCGAAGGCCCGCTGCATCGCGGCCGTCAGCGCCAGCGCGGTGAACACGCCGGCCAGGATCGAGAAGGCGAAGGAGAACCAGCCCTGATGCGATACCCCGCCCGGGGTGTTGAACAGCGAGCGGGTGGCTACGGCCGCCTGGCCGTGCAGGTGGTAGTTGTGGATGAAGCGGTGGGCCAGGACGGAATCGCCGTTGACCCGTAGCCGGCTGGTGATCAGCAGCACCAGCGGGACGAACGCGACGAAGGCGTGGGCGCCGATCGACAGGGCCCGGTCGGTGCCGCCGATCGCCAGGAACCGTTGCGCCATGGCGACCACCGTGTGGTCCTGATACTTGACGGCGAAGGCCTGCGCTCGCCGCGCTGGCTTCCGGGTCCATCGCGGTAGCCGGCTGACGTCGAAGTCCTCCAGCTTGAGCCGGTCACCGCCCTGGGCGGCCATCAGACTCGCGACCTCGACAGGCGCGAAAGGCGTGCCGTTCGGAGCGACTCCCGCGTCAGGGGGGCGATCGGTGGCAGCCACTGGGTGGTGACGTAGGAGACCACGACCGCGACGATGACCAGGGGCATCACGGCGTAGCCGTCGCTGGTGAGCAGGACGGTGGCCAGCAGCACCGCGGTGAACGGCAGCCGCAGCATCGTCGCCGTCATGGCGCCGATCCCGATACCGACCGCCGGAACGAGCGAGAGCCCGGGCAGGTGCGAGGCGAGCACGCCGACGGCGCCACCGATGAACATGCTCGGAAAGACCGGGCCGCCGCGGAAGGCGCTCAAGGACAGGGCGTAGGCCACCGACTTGCAGACGAGCAGCAGGATCAGCGCGCCGATCGACCAGGTCGTGGCGTTGGTGATCAACCCGGGCAGCTCGCTCTGGCCGGAGAACAGGACCTCGTTGGTGCCCTTGCCGGTCGCTTGCGAGAACCAGATCGCCATACCGGCGATGCCGAGGCCGAGCGCCACCGTGATCGGTATGCGGTAGGCATGGACCAGCGGGCGCAAGGACTGCGCCCCGACGTACACGCTCCACCCCAGCAGGGGAGCCAGCAGCCCGATGACGATCGCCCAGCCGAACATCGCCAAGGTCGGGGTCTTGAACGGCGGAAGATTGGGAATGGCGAGGGAGAATGTCCCCCGGCCGGTCCAGGAGTCGAGGCCGACGAAGACGAGGGACCCGATGCCGGCCGCGAGCAGGCCGGGTAGCAGCGCAACGGCGAGCATCATGCCGGCCAGGCCCGCGGCCTCCATCAGCAAGAAGGCCCCGAGCAACGGGGACCCGAGCAAGGTGCTGATGGCGGCGAAGCTGCCGGCCGTCGCGATCAGTGCGACGGCCGAGGGGGCGGCGTCCTTCTTCACCAAATGAACCGCGAGGGCGCCGAGACCGCCCGCGATCCCGATCAGTGGCGCCTCGGGACCGAGGACCGCGCCCAGGCTGAGTGTGGCCAGCGAGGCCAGGATCACGCCGGGCAACTCGGCCGCCGAGGGCGGGCCGCCGGTCTGGAAGCCGTCGGCCGGCGAATGGCCGCTGTTACCGGGCAGGTAGTGGATGCACGCGGCGACCAGCAGCCCGCACAGGGCCAGGGGCGGCAGCGGCCACCAGGCCGGGACCGAGGAGAAGCCCAGATGGTCCGGCAGCGACGTGAAGACGAACTTCTGCAGCCAGGACACCAGCGATAGATAGCCGTACGCGATCGCGGAGATCACGAAGCCGACGATCGCGGCAATAACCAGGCCGACGACGTAGGCGCGCGAGCGAATAAGCTCGCGCGGATCGGGTGCTGCGCTGGTCACAGTTCGCTTAGGTTATCTCTAGCCTCAGAGATGGCTGAAGCCGGAGGACTCGGCCGGGGTCATCGACACGGTGACCGGATGCCGGTCGAAGTGCGCGACGGCCTGCCGAAGATCATCGAGCAGGATCGTGGCCAGGTCGCGGCTGACGCCCTGCCGGACGAGGATGCGTTGCACGGCGACATCGGAGACCGACCCGGTCAGCGGGTAGGCGGGAACCTGCCAGCCGCGCAACCGCAGCCGGTCGGCAAGGTCATAGAGGGTGTAGCCGGGGTCGGCGCCGTCGATCATCTTCCACGCGACCGACGGAATGGCCGTCAGCGGGTTGCTGTCACACACGATCTCGAACGGACCCAGCTTGGCGATCTCGGCGGCCAGATACTGGCCGGTCTCATAGGAGGCCATGTGCACCCGCCGGTAGCCCTCGCGGCCCAGGCGAATGAAGTCGTAGTACTGCGCGGCGATCTGTCCGGCCGGACGGGAGAAGTTGATCTGGAAGACCGACATGTCACCGCCCAGGTAGGACACGTGGAACACCAGGTCGTCGGGCAGCTCGGAGACGTCGCGCCAGACGACCCAGCCGACCCCGAGGGGAGCGAGCCCGAACTTGTGGCCCGAGGTGCTGATCGACTTCACCCGCGGCAGCCGGAAGTCCCACTCGATCTCCGGGGCGCAGAACGGAGCGAGGAAGGCCCCCGAGGCGCCGTCGACATGGATGTCGACGTCCAGCCCGGTTTCGGCCTGCAACTTGTCCAGCGCATCGGCCAGCGGCTTCACCATCTCGTAGGAGCCGGTGTAGGTGACGCCGAACGTCGGCACCACCATGATCGTGTTCTCGTCGACGCGGGCGAGCATGTCATCGACGTCCATCGCGTAGTGCCCCTTGGACATCGGAACCTCGCGCATCTCGATGTCCCAGTACTTGGCGAACTTGTGCCATACGACCTGAACCGGTCCGCACACCATGTTGGGCCGATCCGTCGGCAGGCCGGCCGCCGCTCGCTTGGCCCGCCAGCGCCACTTCGCGGCCATGCCGCCGAGCATGCAGGCCTCTGAGGATCCGATGGTCGAGGTTCCCACCGTGTTGACCGAGTCCGGCGCATTCCACAGGTCGGCCAGCATGTGCACGCAGCGACGTTCGAGTTCGGCCGTCTGCGGGTATTCGTCCTTGTCGATCAGGTTCTTGTCGATGGCCAGATCCATCAACTTGTGGACGGCCGGCTCCTCCCAGGTCTGGCAGAAGGTGGCCAGATTCTGGCGGGAGTTGCCGTCCAGCAACAGTTCGTCGGCGACGATCGCGTAGGCGTCCTCTGAGTTCCACTCCGGAATCGGGAAGCGGTACTTTGGGGCGGCCTTGGCAGTGTCGCCGTGGGCGTGGACGTTATCGCCGAGGGACGAGCGGACAGAGTCACGGTCGTGCAGTGGCATGGGTGATGGCTCCAGACACGAGGACGCGGTCGGACACATTTGAAGGTAGGGCCTCATCATGCACTGCCCATCACCCCGCCCGGGTGAACTGTGACCGACCGTAAGGCGTCGACGGGGTCCCCGGTCGCCTCGACCCTG
Organism: uncultured Actinomycetes bacterium; assembly: GCA_963828015.1. Taxonomy (GTDB): domain Bacteria; phylum Actinomycetota; class Actinomycetes; order Mycobacteriales; family Jatrophihabitantaceae; genus CAVPUA01. The sequence goes on along the minus strand of CAWHCD010000004.1, from coordinate 329,288 downwards.
GTGCCGATGGCCTGGCTGTTCATCATCGGCTCGGCATTGTTCGCGTTGGGAGCGATTCCGGGCTACGCCGACGCGGTGGGTCTGTCGGCCGATGCGGCCACGTTCTTCCTCGGCTCGATCTTCTTCACCTCGGCCGGCTTCCTGCAGTACCGCGCGGCCGTCGCCGACCTGCCCGAAGCGCAGCGGGCCGGTCGTCGGGTCTGGGTCTGGGCCCCGCGTGACCTGAACTGGGTGGCGTCGGCGGTCCAGCTCGCCGGCACGCTCTGGTTCAACTGGAGTACGGGCAACGCGCTAGGACACAACCTCACGGCCGCCACCGAGGACGCCCGGATCTGGCGACCGGACGTGCTCGGCTCGATAGCCTTCCTGATCGCATCCGGGCTGGGCTCGGTCCTGGCCCGTCGCGAGTTCCTCCGCGACGGGCGGCGCTCCCGGGACTGGTGGAGCGCCACCCTCAACCTCTTGGGTTCAATCGCGTTCGGCGTCTCGGCGATCGCGGCCTACGTCGTGCCGGCTACCGACAACGACCGCAACGCCGAGCTGTCCAACCTCGGCACGCTGATCGGCGCCCTGTGCTTCCTGGTCGGCGCCGCGGTGCTGTTGCCGCCGAGAGCAGCTACGCGAGCAGCTTCGCCTTCTGGGCCGTGAACTCGGCTTCGCTGAGCACACCCTGGTCGCGCAGGCTGGCCAACTTGGCGAGTTCGTCGGCAGAGTTGGCTGAGCCGGCGGTCTGCTTCACGTAGTCGTCGAAGGCCTGCTGCTGAGCCTGAGCCTCTTTGACGTCGCGCTCGTGCATCGAACCGCCGCGCGCAATGAGATACACCAGCACGCCGAGGAACGGCAGGATGATGACGAAGATCGCCCAGCCGGCCTTGCCCCAACCGCCCAGGTCCCGGCTGCGGAAGATGTCGATGAAGATCCGGAACAGCAGGAAGATCCAGAGGATCCAGATGAAGAAGATGAACATCGTCCAGAACAGGTTGAGCAGCGGATAGTTCTGCGAATCCGCCAGCACTGAACTAGCTACGGAATTAGCCATTTTTGGGTCCCTTCACGCGGTTGTCAGCGAGTCAACCTATCAACGAAACGATCACTGACAACAGCAGGCTCGCGCATGATCGCTCCAGCGGTAGGCTCGCGCTATTCGTAGCCCGTCGGAGGTAGTCGATGAACGCACCAGCGGTAACGCATCTGACTGTGCAAGAACGGCGGGCGTGGGGCAAGCAGGTACGCACCCAGGCCGCGCCCGACAGCCACGCCGGTTGGCGGCCGGCTCACGACCGACCTGACCCGGTCGGACTGCTCGAAGCGCAGGACGCCACCCGCGAGCAGGATCTGGTGCCGGTGCGGCACGGCCGAATGCTGGTCTCGCCATTCACGTTCTACCGCGGTGGCGCCAAGATCATGGCGGCTGACCTGGCGACGACTCCCACCTCCGGCTTGAACGTCCAGCTCTGCGGTGATGCCCATCTATCCAACTTCGGGGGCTTTGCCTCGCCCGAACGCACGTTGTTGTTCGACCTGAACGACTTCGACGAGACGTTGCCCGGACCGTTCGAGTTCGACGTCAAGCGGCTGGCCGCCAGCTTCACGATCGCCGCGCGACACAACGGGTACGGCGAGGCAGAGGCCCGGGCGATCACGCTGACGTCGGTTGCCACCTATCACCAGGCCATGATCGAGTTCGCGGCCATGGACACGCTGGACATCTGGTACGCCCGCATGTCCGAGACCGACTTGCTCGGCCTCGCGGCGACCACCGGCGCCGGATCGAAGAGCAAGGCGAACAAGCAGGTGCTGGCCAAGGCCCAGACGGCCACGGCCAAGGCGCGCACCCGGAACAGCTTGCAGGCGCAGTCGAAGTTGGCCGAGCTGGTCGACGGGCGCTACCGCATCGCGCACCAGCCACCGGTGCTCATTCCGTCCCGGGAGCTCGTCGGCGTCTACGGGTCGAGCGAGCAGATCACCGATCTGATCCACGAGCAGCTGCGGTCCTACCGGTTGACCTTGCCCGACGACCGGCGGCAGCTGCTCGAGCGCTTCACCCTGGTCGATGTGGCCCGCAAGGTCGTCGGCGTGGGCAGTGTCGGGACGCGCGCGTTCATCGCGTTGCTGCAGGGCCGCGACGAGCAGGACCCGCTCTTCCTGCAGGTCAAGGAGGCGACCTCGTCGGTGTACGAGGACTACCTCCCGCGTAGCCAGTACGCCAACCATGGCGAGCGGGTCGTCCAGGGCCAGCGGCTGATGCAGGCGGCCAGTGACATCTTCCTCGGCTGGACGGTCGGCATCGACATCAGCCGGCACTTCTACTGGCGTCAACTGCGCGACATGAAGGCATCGGCCGAGGTCGAGCTGATGATCCCGGCCGGGATGACGATGTACGCCCGCGCCTGTGGGTGGACGCTGGCCCGGGCGCACGCCCGCTCCGGTGACCCGGTCGCGATCGCCGCCTACCTGGGAAAGTCCGACAAGTTCGATCGGGCCATCGTCGACTTCTCGCACCGTTATGCCGATCAGAACGACCGTGACTACGCGCAGTTCAGTGCGGCCGTCCGCTCCGGTGCCCTCCAGGCGGTCGAAGGCGTCTGAGCGCTACTCGTCGCCCGAGACGGGATCGGCCGGTCCCTCGGCTCGGGCAATGCGGCGCGCGGGGCGGTTCGTGACCACCACGGCGACGACGGTGACCAGGTAGATCTGGCCCAGCAGGGCCTCGAAGACCGTGATCATCCGGCCGAGGTTGTTGTTGGAGGTCAGGTCGCCGAATCCGACCGTCGTCATCGTGATGAAGCTGTAGTAGATGTAGGAAGTGGGATCGAACGGGCCGGGCTGGGCGAAGAATCCTCCCGTGTGCAGCTCACCGATGAGGGCGTACACGTAGGCGAAGATCAGACCGAAGAGCAGGTAGATCGTCAATGCGCCGGCCAGCACGCGAGCCGTGTTGTGGCTGCGCTGCGTCAGGGCGCGGGCGGTGGCGATTATGACGGCCAGGCACAGCAGGGTGCCGGCGATCGTGAAGCCCTCTTGAGCCGTCGAGCTGGTGCCGAGCTGGGTCGTGCCGGCCACGATGATCGCGACCACGGACACGACCGCGGCCAGCCGGAGGGCGAGGACCGGAGCATTCGAGGTCCACAGCACGAACAGCCAGGCCACGGCCTGGATGGCCACGAATACCGGACGCAGGGCCGGGGTCTCGAACGGAGCGCTCAACAGGCTGATGATGACGATGAGCAGGAGGATGTCGTAGCGCTCGGCCCCTCTCGCGAAGGTCGTGCGCAAGGCGGCCATCCATGCGTGCGGCATCGTCGATCTCCTCGACTCCGGCGAGTCGCTCAGCCTACCGGCCGATGCAGGCCGGCGTTCGGCAGGAAGGAGCGGACCGCGTCGATGAGGTTTCCGTAGATGTTGGCCGGGTCGATCCGGCCCAGCAGGCCGTAGACGTCGAGTGTTTTGATCAGACCCTCGTCGGCTCGGGCCAGCTTGAACTCGATCTGATGGGCTTGCAGATAGTCCAGCAGATTGCCCAGACTCAGGCCGGCCGAGTAGTCGACGTCGGAGAGGGCGGAGGCGTCGAGGATCAGGCACCGCACCGGGTCGGGCGCGGCCGAGATCAGCTTCTCGACGTCGTCGACAAAGCGGTTGGCGTTGGCGTAGAACAGGTCGGCGTCGTAGCGGAAGACGATCAGTCCGGGCGCGCTCTGCGTGCCGGCCGACGCGGCCTCGTAAGAGGGCTCGCCGTCCTTGTTCACGCCGAGCACGAAGTGGGACGGGTTGTACTGGCGGCGAATGATTTCCAGGATCGACAGGATGATCGCCAGGATGATGCCCTCTTCGACGCCGATCGCGAACACCACGATGCCGGTGGCCGCGGCGATGACGAACTCCACCGGGCGCCGACTGAGGATCTGGCGTAGGCCCTTCACGTCGATCAGGTCGAAGCCGATGAGGAACACGATGGCGGCCAACACCGACTCGGGCATGTCCTTCAGCACGGTCGCGAAGAACAGGACGACGAGCAGGGTGATCGCGGCCATGGTCAGGTTTGATACCTGCGTCCGGCCCTTCTGCGAGTCGAGGATCTGCGTCTTGGTCGGGCTGCCGTTGACGACGAACGTGCCGGTCAGGCCAGCGGCCAGGTTGGCCGCCCCCAGCCCGATCAGGTCACGGTTGATATCGACCGGATCGCCGTGTTTCATGGCGAAGCTCCGCGCGGTCGCTGCGCTTTGGGCAATGATCAACACCATGCACGAGAAGGCCGTGCCGAATACCTTCGGTACGTCGGACCAGGTCAGCCCGGATGGGAGGCCGAACGGCGGCCAGCCCTTCGGGACGGTTCCCACCACCGCGACGCCGTGCGCCGAGGAGTTCAGAGACGCCGAGATGATGATCGTCAGGATGACGGCCACGACCGCTCCGGGGACCTTCGGCGCGAATCGCTTGCAGCCCAGGATGATCACAATCGTCAGGACGGCGTAACCGAAGGTGGCCCAGCTGAGGTTGTCCAGGTTGGTGATCCAGTGCCACTGCTGGCTCAGCCAGCGCCCGCTGCCCTTGGGGATGCCGAGCATGCCCGGGATCTGACCACTGAGCACCTGAATCCCCACGCCGGTGAGGAACCCGATCAACACCGCCGCGGACAGGAAGTCCCCGATGAAGCCCAGACGCAACAAGCGGGCGATACCCAGCATCGCCGCACAGACGAGCGCAGTCAGGCTGCAGAACGCGACCCACTCGGGCGAGTCCGGCGTCAGGCCCGAGACGCCCATCGCCACCAGCCCGGCCGACAGGATCGCGGCCGTGGCCGAGTCGGCGCCGACAACAAGTAGTTTGGCCGAACCGAAGAGGGTGAAGGCGATCGCCGGAAAGATGATCGTGTACAGCCCGGTGACGATCGGCGTCTGGGCGATCGACGTGTAGCCCATCGTCTCGGGAATGGCCACTGCGGCTAGGGTGACGCCGGCCAGCACGTCAGGGCGCAGCCAGCTGCGGTGGTAGCCGCGCAGTGATACCGGGCGCACCCCCCGGACGAGAGCGGCGCGGTCAAGCTTCATGGTGTCGTCCGATCATCGCTGCGAAGTCCCTGGGTGTAGGAGCCTGTTCCACCTAGCCGGCGGGCAAACGATAGCGGAACAGCAGGTGAACGCAGGAGATCCCGGGCCGGTCAGCGAGTGCGGGTGGTCCCACCCCCGGTGCCGATGAACCCACCGGTCGGGAAGGTGCCGGTCCCGAAGCGACTGGTCGTGGAGCTGCTGGTCGTGCTGCTCGGCAACGCCGTCTTCGGATCGGCGAGCTCGACGCTCTGACCGGCCTTGAGGCCGGCGGTGACCTGACTGGTGTCCGGGCCGACGAGGCCCAGCGTGATGGCCGTGGTCGTCGTCTTGCCGTTGCTCACGACCATGACCGTGTGCCGGGTGCCGATCGTGGTGATGGCCGAGTTCGGCACGACGACCGCGCCGTCGACGTTCCCGGTCGTGATCGTCACCGCCGCGCCGACGCCGTCATGCACGGCCGGGCTCCCGTTGGCGAAGGTGATCGTGACCGGGAAGGTCGTGGACGATCCGGAAGTGGTGCTGAGCAGGCCGACCTTCGTCACCGTGCCCTGAACGGTCTGGCTCACGCCGTCGACCTTGACCGACGCCGACTGACCCGTCTTGATCTGGTCGATCTCGCTGAGAGGGACGGCCACCTTGACCACCTGATTGCCGGTTCCGAGGATCGTGATGCTCGATCCGCTCGAGCTGGAGCCGACCTTGAAGCCGACAGTGGCGACGGTGCCCGTGACGGTGCTGGTCAGCGTGGCGGCGTTCAGGTTCTGCTGGGCCACCGTCACCAGGGCCTGGGCGGCATCGATCTGGGCCTGATCGGCGGCGAGCTGTGACGCGCTGGCCGGGGTGCTCGTGGTGGTGGTGCTCTTCGACGAGGAACCGCCGGTGCTTCCGGAGGTGCCGCCGGTTGCCGACGTCGAAGACCCACCGGTGGACCGCGCGGCTCCGCTGGTGCTCGACCCCGACGTGCCGGTGCCGGTCGACCCGCTGCCGCTGCCCGTTGACGTGCCGGTGGACGCGGTCGGCAGTTCGGCCAGCAGCGCGTCCAGAGCCGCGATCGAGGAGTAGAGCGTGGGACTGGTGGATGCGGGCGTCGGGGGCGCGGTGACAGGAGTCGTACTCCCGATGTCGTCGTTCAGAGTCTTGATATCGGCGTTCAGCGTCGTGGTGTCGGTGCCCAGCTTCGCCGTATCGGTGGTGAGCTTGTCCGCGTTCGCCTTGTAATTGGCCTGGGCCGTGGTGAGCGCCGCCTGGTCGGTGGCCAGCTGCGGCGCGCCGGCGTTGCCGGCTACGTCGGCGTCGACCTTCGCCTGGGCGCTGACCACCGCGGTGTAGAGGGTGGTGTTGCTCGTGACGTCCGTGCTCACCGCGGTCTGGTCGGTGGTCACGGCGGCCTGATCGGTCGTGATCTGGGCCCGGTCGGTGTCGACGGTTTTCTGCGCGGCGATCAGGGCCTTCTGCGCGGCCTGGATCTGTGGGATCAACTGAGCGAGCGTCGGAGCGGAGGAGATCGCGGCGGTGAGCACCGCGTGCGTGACCGATTCGGTCGCGATGGTGCTGGTCACGTAGGCATTCGTGGTGGCCGTGGCCCCGCCGCCCCCGCTCGTGCTGCCCGTGCTGCCCGTGCTGCCCGTGCTGCTGGTCTGGCCGGTCTCGTCGTTCTCCAGCCTCTGCTGGTCGGTGGCCACCGTGGCGTTGGCCGAGTCCAACGCGCTCTGCAAGGCCGTCGGGTTGAGGGTGGCCAGCACCTCGCCGGCGGTGACGGCATCGCCGGCCTTCACCGCGACCGTCGCCACCGTGCCCGACGTGGCGAATGTGGCGCTGGTCTGGCTCGGAGCCGCCACCGCACCGGAGGCGGCGATGGTCTGGGTCACCGAGCCGGTGCCGATGGTGGCGGTAACCGGCCCGGAACTGCTGTGCGTGCTGGCCGCGATCGCCGCGGTGCTGCCCACCGCAACGACGACCACGCCGGCGCCGATGGCCCCGATCCGCCGGCGTTGCTTACGCCGGCGACGGGCCCGGGCGGTGTTCGACTGCTCAGCCACCGGTGCCTCCACCGGACGGTGCGCCCGCGCCGCCGCGACCGAAGCCGCCGCCGAACCCGCCACCGAACCCGGTGGTGCAGGTGCCGTTGACCGGATCGGTGACCGCGATGCTGGTCGCGGTGACGGTCCCACTCGAATCGGCGGTGCCCTGCGCGGAGGCGCAACGGCCGACGGTCGCCGCGCTCGAGGTGGCCGCCTGCTCGGTGGTGATCTTGGTCGTCGCGTCGGTGGTCACGGTCTTGTTGGTGGTCGTGCTGGAGCTCGATCCGCGCCGTGAAGTCAGTGGCGGCGACGACGATCGTGGCGCCGGAGACCGACACGACGGCGCCCGTGGCGAATGCACCCGTGCGCCCCGCGCCGCCGGCCGCTGCCGGACGGTGGCGTGAACCCGCCGCTCGGCCGGGTCCGCGTACCGGTGGGAGCACCGCTGGGCCGCGTGCCGGCACCGCCGCCGAAGCCGCCGGTGCACGAGCCGTTGGTCGGCTGCCGGACGGTGATGCTGGTCGCCGTGAGCGTGGTGTCTGTGGCCGACCCGGTGGTGGCCACCGCGGTCACGCATTCACCGGCCGTGATCGAGGAAACGGCGACCGCGACCTGCTGGGTGAACGTGGTCGTCGGGGTCCAGCTGACCGCGACCTGGCCGTCTTGCTGGCTCTGTACTTGCATGGTCGTACCGGAGACGGCGGCGATCGTTCCCGACGCCGCCGGGCCGCGGGCACCCGTTCCGCCGGTGCCATTCCCGGCCGGGGATGCGCTGGCCGAGGGCGAGGGCGCGGCGCTGCTCGAGGAAGACTTCGACGAGCCGCTGCTGCAGGCACTCAGGGTGAGCGCGAGCGGCGATCGCGACGGCCGTCAGTGCGACGATGCGAACCGAACGGGGTCGTCGACCCGTCGAAATGGCCGAACTGATGCGGCGGCTGAACATGAGGTGCCTTTCCTGGTCGTTAGAACGGTCGGTCGCGGGCACGGGGCTACTCGCTGCGGAGGGCGTCGATGGGGGACAGTCGGGCGGCCCGGGCGGCCGGATAGACCCCGAAGCCGACGCCAATGGCTATGGCGACCCCGATGGCGATCAAGATCCACGGCACGGATATCTCGACCGGATTGCTGATGAAGTGCGGCAGGGCCAGGGCCGCGCCGACGCCTACTGCTACGCCGAGGAGTCCGCCGGTCAAGCCGAGCATCGAGGCTTCGGACAGGAACTGGCGGCGGATCAGCGCGGGCCGTCCGCCGAGCGCCTTGCGCAACCCGATCTCGCGGGTGCGTTCCTTTACCGAGACCAGCATGATGTTCATGACTCCGATGCCGCCGACGATCAGCGACAGCGCGGCGACGCCGATGAGCAGGTCGGCCAGCGTTCCGTTGACCGACGACGTCGTGGTGATCACCGACTGTTGGGTGGTGATCGTGAAGTCGGTCGTCGAGCCCGACGTCACGGAGTGCCGGTAGGCGAGCAGTCTTGTCGGCTTCCTGGTACGCGGCCGAGAGCCGTGAGTCCGAGGTGGCCTTGATGTAGATGTCGGCCACCGACGTGCGCGCCGTCCCGCCGACGATGCGCTGCTGCGGCCGTGCTGATCGGCACGATCGGCCTGGTCGTCGAGGTTGGTGGTGGAGTCCGAGCCGGCCGAGGTGAGCACGCCGATGACTTGGTAGGGGACGCTGTTGATCGTGACGGTCTGCCCGACCGGGTCGATGCGGGCCGAACAGCTCGCTGGCCGTGTCCGAACCGAGCACGACGACAGCGCCGGCGTTGCTCTGGTCGGCGGCGTCGATGAAGCGACCCTGACGTCCACCGTGCGGCCGCGCACGGAAAGCCATTGCGGCGTGGTGCCGACCACCGTGGTCGTCCAGTTGGTCGAGCCGTTGACCAGTGACTCCGAGCTGCTCTGCGAAACCGGGGCGACGGCCGGCGATATCGGGCGCGGCGGTGGTCGAGGTCAGCGCGTCGGCGTCAGCGCGTGGTCAGCGTCGCCGCCGAGCCGAAGCCGCCGCGCACGCCGCTGGTGGTGGAGCTGCCCGGCGAGACGATGAGCAGGTTGCCGCCCAACGCGGACAGCTGCTTGCTGACCTGCTGCTGGGCGCCCTGGCCCAGGCCCACGGTCAGGACGACGGCGGCGATGCCGATCAGAATCCCCAGCGAGGTCAGGATGGACCGCAGCTTGTGGGTGCGGATCGCGTCGAAGCCATTGCGCAGCGTGTCGGCCCAGTTCATCGGCCGGCCCCCGCCGGGATGGCGGCCGTCGGACTCGTCCGATGCCAGGAGCCCGTCGCGCATGTGGATGACCCGGGCGGCCTGGGCCGCGACGTCGGCCTCGTGCGTGATCAGCACGACCGTGCGCCCGGCCGCGTGCAGCTCGTTGAACAGCCCGAGCACGTCGGCGGTGGCGGTCGAGTCCAGGTTGCCGGTCGGTTCGTCGGCCAGCACGAGCGCCGGGTCGGTGGCCAGCGCGCGGGCCACGGCGACGCGCTGTTGCTGACCGCCGGAGAGCTCTCCGGGCCGGTGATCGGTCCGGTCGCCGAGCCCGACCCGGTCCAGAGCGCTCGAGGGCGCGCCTGGCCCGCTCTTGGCGTCCCACGCCGGCGTAGGACAACGGCAGCTCGACGTTGCGCTGCGCGGTCATCGACGGCAGCAGATTGAACTGCTGGAACACGAAGCCGATCCGCCGGTTGCGGACCTCGGCCAACTCGTCCTCATCCATGGCCGAGACGTCCTCGCCGGCCAGTGATAGCTGCCCGAGGTCGGCACGTCCAGGCAGCCGAGGATGTGCATCAGCGTCGACTTGCCCGGAACCGGACGGGCCCATGATCGCCACGTATTCGCCCTGTTCGATGGACAAGGCTAACGCCGCGCAGCGCCTCCACCTGGACCGCACCCGGTCTGGTAGACCTTGCTGACCGTGTCCAGTTCGATGACCGTTTCGGCCTCAGCCACCGAGACCACCGCCGCCGGTGAATCCGCCGCCGCCACCGGTGAACCGCCGCCGCCGCCGGTGAATCCGCCGCCCCCACCGCCGGCCGAAGCCACCGCCGGTGAATCCGCCGGTCCCGGTGCCGCCGCGGGTGGTCGTGCCGCCCCTGGTCGTGGAGGACGAGCCCGTGGTCGGGGCGGACCTGCTGGATCTGGATGGTGTCGCCGGCCGCGAGGCCCGAGGTGATCTGGGTTTGCAGGCCGGAGCTGATGCCGACGACCACGGTGGTTTGCACGGCCTTGCCGTTGACCAGCTTGTTGACGTACTCAGTGCCCGAGGACGTGCGATGCAGTGCGGTGACCGGCACGACGATGACGTCACTAGTTGCTTGTAGATCAGGCTGGCGGTGACGGCTTCACCGTCGTGCAGGCCGGTCGGTGATCCGGTTACCGCGATGACGACGGGATAGCTGGCCGTGGTGCCGGTCGAAGAGGAGAGCACGGCGATCGTCGAGATCGTGCCGTACACCGTGCTGGTCGCGCCGGTGATGGCCAGCTGGGCTTGATCGCCGACCTTGATCAGGCCGACCGAGGTGGCGTCGACGGTCGCGTTGACGACCCAGGTAGTCGGCGCTGATCACCTCGATACCCGTGCTGGATGAGGTCGATGTGATGGAGGTGCTGCCGGCACTGGATGCCCCGCCGGATCCACCGGAACCGCCGGAGCCCGAGCCGGACACCGTCTGGCCCACGGTCAGCCCGACGGTCGCGACCACGCCGGAGATGGGCGAGGTCATGGTGGCCCCGGCCAGCGCGGCCTGGGCCGAGGCGAGCTGGTTCTGCGCCGCGGTGAGCGCGGCCTGATCGGCGGCCAGCTGGGCCGCCGTGGCGCTGTCGCTCTCGTCGGAGTCGACCCGAGCCTGGTCGGTGGCGACGGTGGCGTTGTCCTGGGCCACGGTCGCGGCCAGGGACGCCGAGTTGATGGTCGCCAGCGGCTGGCCGGCCGCCACCGTCTGTCCTTGCGTGACCAGTACCGACGTGACCACACCGGAGGAGGAGAAGGTCAGGGTGTCATCGACGGCAGGGGCCAAGGTTCCCGTGGCCGAGACGCTCTGCTTGATCGTGCCGGTGGCCACCGTCTGCGTGGTCGTTGTTGTGGTCGCGGCGGCCGCCGGGGTGCTGCCGCCGTCACTGACGGCCAGATAGGTGCCGACGCCTGCGCCGACCAGGATCACGGCCACGCCGACGGTGCTCCAGCGAGGGTGGGCCCGAACCGTGCGTCCCACCGATTTGAACGGGTTCATCGGCCCGCTCGCTCGTCTGTCATCAACTGGCTCCTAAGGGATTTCTGCGGTGCGTCTGGGTGTAGTGCGCGCGTTGAGGTGACCGGACGTGGCAGCGGGCAGCGCCGCGCCGGACGGTCGTGGTCTCGCTCACGAGGTGAGGCTGCACCAGGGGAGTGATAGTCCCCTGGACGTTCCCTGTGAGCTGGGTGAGGATTGGTGCGCGCAGGCGGTCGATCTCGGGTGGGCAAGGGGGGAGTTGAACCCCAGGCCTACGTGACGGCCCCGTACGCCAACCCATGCCTAACTCGCTCCTTGCCGAACGCCACCGCGAGTTACGCACCGAAGCCGGCTGGTCCCAGGACGAACTCGCCGGACGCATCGACAGCAACGGCGGCCAAGACGCCCTGACCTAACCGAATCGTCGGGATATAGCTGCGGGTTCGCGCTGCCAACAACGCGAGCACGCGCACCCATGACGTGAGAGGCATCGCGAGTGCGCCGACCACCCGCACGATGGCCGCGATCGGCCACGCGTCACGACTGACCTGCCCATGCTGCGTGCGAGGTCTGCGCTTTGGAAGTGCCACGATGAGGCTTTGGAATCACCGACCCTCGAACGACTTCGTCGCAGGGCCGACTACTAGGACGCCCGCGCGGCTCGTCACGTCTGGGGTGAAGTCCAGACGTACCCAAGCAGTTCACCGGGGTAATCCCGATCTCGCAGTTCGAATTTGTGGTCTCCCACGATTCTCCGCTTAAGTAACACCGATATAGCGGGACTCTACCAGTCGCATTGCTCGTATAGATATATCCGGCTCGCGCCCAGACTCGCTGCCCCTCACAGTTGCTGCCCAGCGATAGGAATGCTGGACTCTTGGAGAGATGCGGGGCACCTTGGAAACTCGCGGGATAGTACATAGCGTTCTTGTTGAGATCCCGTGGAAGAACGTCATTGGGGAACTCACCCAGCATGAGTAAAGTGGTGCAGTCCCCGATAGGGGCTGGGATTCCAGATACCAGGTGCTCTCGATTGAGTAGCCGCTGGGCGTGTTTAGAGCTGTCGATACAAATGCGTAGTCCCATTGTAAAATCGTTTTAAGGACGTCGTCCGATAGTCCGGGGTCCATGTCATCCAGGTAATGTCGAACTTGTTTGGTGTGTCAGACAGGCTATAGCCGTAGTCAGGATCCGTTTGCGGTGGATCGTTCGCGCTGATGACACGCGGTTGGGGGTGCGGTGGTTCCGCTGGTCGAGAGCGATGGGTCGTAGCTGCTGGCTACCGCCATCATCGTTTCTCTGCCGGCTATTGCTGGGTGTCGGCGTCCAGTTCCCAGTAGGCAAGCCGGCCTGGCCGCTTGCGGTAGCCGAGCCCTCGGATCCGGGCCGTGCGGCAGAGTGGTGTCCGGAGCTGCTCGGCGCAAGCGCAGCGATGAGAACCGCAACCGCACCGACCGCCAGAACGCTGAGCCCGATCGCCAATCGGCTTCGGTTGATGCCTGCCACGGCGCACCGCCTCCCTCGAGCTCCCCGCGTCGCCACTGAGGTATTGACACGGACCTTACGCGGCTGGATGGTTGGTTGAGGAGTGGATCACATGACTGTTCGGCCCGGCCTACGCCTCGCTGCGGCATTCGTCGCGGTAGCGGTGCTGGCGAGTGCGTGTGCAGCTCGCCGCCCAGCGCAGTCGACAAGCGAGCAGTCGCAGGTTTCACTCAACGCAGCCCTGAACTTCACCGCAAAGTATCTCGGGCCGATCACCCAGCCCGTGACCTGGAACGAGGAAGGCGTTGCCGAATATCGGTACCGCCCCCAACTGCTCAACCAGCGGCAACATGGCAAGCAGCGTTGGCGCGGTGCCATGTCGACGCGTGGTGCAGTCCTGAGGTGCCAGCTGAAGTGACGCTCGCGGTGGTGTCCATCACGAAATCCGGAACTACAGACCCTAAGACCGATGTGTTCACGCCTCTCGTGACGAACCAACTCGCCTATGTGTTTGCCTGGCGCGACGTGACCTGCGTGTCCCACGGACCAGGTCACCAGTCGCCCCCGACTGTGCCGTGCACAAGGATCGGCGTATTCAACGCCGACACCGGCAGTGGAATCTTCGGTTGGAGTGGACCACCAGAAGACGAAGTGGTCGGGTAATCAAGCGCCACCCGTGCGTCACCCGGAGCGGTTCTCGGTGACGTTCCAGAGCCGCCTGCGGGAGGCGCAGGCGGCTCTTGGCCGGAGGTGCTGCCGCGGATCCGGCTCCACGATCTCCGGCACGCGCACGCGACTCTGCTCCTGCGGTCTGGCCGGCCGTCAACGTCGTGTCCGAACGCCTCGGTCACGCCCGCCCGATGATCACCCTCAGTGTGTATGCCCACGTAAATGCCGGGCATGCAGCGCGTGGCGGCATCAAATTTTGAGTCCCTAATCTTCGGAGGTTGAGCATGACAACGCCCCCGATTCAGTTCCTGACCCGCAGGATCGACGAGACAGAACAGCTTGGACCGGCCTACCGCGAGACTGCGGAGGGGCACAGAGAAGTTGTGGACGAGTATGCGGCCGCCTGTGATGCGTACGAGAGTGAGCCAGCCGGTTCACCACGGGATCTCCACGAGGCTCTACATGCGGCTCGGTTCCTCTCCATGCGCTGGGAAGAGCACCCCGATTGGGAGCCGGAGTGGGGCTACAGCGATGCAGAAGTATCAGCCAAGTATCACGAGGCCAAAAATGAGTGACCCCAGCATCTCCGGGGCGCGAAAACGCTGGGGTCTGTGCGTGGGCAAGGGGGGAGTTGAACCCCCACGTCCTTACGGACACACGGACCTGAACCGTGCGCGTCTGCCATTCCGCCACTTGCCCGTGACGATCGTGAAGGTTACCAGGCTGCTGCTGGAGCTCCTGTGGGCTCCCTGCGCGAGTTTTCCGGCCTTCCGGGGCGCTCCACGTAGAATCGCAGGGATCGAAACGGTAACGCGACGTAACCATTGGAGGCCCGGGTGAGCTTGGCGCAACGCTTCGAGCGACGCCTCGAGAGCCTGGTGGGCGGTGCATTCGCGCGGGTATTCAAGGGCCAGGTCGAGCCGGTCGAGATCGGCAGCGCCCTGCAGCGCGAGGCCACCGACAAACGCAACGTGATGGGCAACGGCCGCGTGCTGGCGCCCAACCGCTACCGGGTCACCCTCAGCCCGTCCGATCACGACCGGCTGGCTCCCTGGGCACTGCAGCTGACGACGTCGCTGGCCGAACTCGTCCAGGAGCATCTGGACGGGAACCAGTGGGAGACGATCGGCGACATCGAGGTGTTCCTCGCCGTCGATGACCAGTTGCACACGGGGGTCTTCGGCGTCGCGTCCCGGATGGATTCCGCCGCCCCGCCCCGCACCCGTCCGCACGATTCGATGTCCTTGCCCATGGTCGCGGTCGACTACGTCGAGCCGCACGAGCGCCCGGTCCCGCCGCAGTACTCGGCGCCGCAGTACGCGCCGCCGCCCGTTGCGCCGGTCCCCGCGCCCCAGCAGCACGCGGCGCTCACGGTTGACGGCACCGGGCGCCGCTTCGAGCTGCGCCGCGGCGGCAACGTCATCGGGCGCGGGTCCGAATCGGACCTGCAACTGCTCGACCAGGGAGTCTCGCGCAAACACATCAACGTCGACTACGACGGCGTCTATGCCGTCGTGCACGACCTGGGCTCGACCAACGGCACGACCATCAACGGCCATCCGGTCGGCAGCCAGGTGCTGCAGCACGGGGACGTCATCCGCCTCGGGCACACGAAGTTGGTATTCCACCAGGAACTCGCGTGAACTCGCCGCTGGCCCTCCAGCTTCTGCGTTTCGGATTTCTGGCCCTGCTGTGGCTGTTCGTGCTCGCCGCGGTGCGTGTTGTCCGCGCCGACCTGCGCGCGAGTGGTCAGACCCGCGTGGCCGTCCCGCCGCCGGCTCGCCGCCGGGCCCGTCGGGCCGAGACCGCGGCCCCCCGCCCGACCGGTCCCTCCTACCTGCTGGTGACCGAGGGCGGCCTGGCCGGCACCCGGATCGGCCTCACCGGCGCGCCGGTGCTGATCGGGCGCGCCAACGACTCGACGCTCGTGCTCACCGACGACTACGCCAGTACCCGGCATGCGCGCATCAGCCTGCAGGACGGCGTCTGGTTCATCGAGGACCTCGGCTCGACGAACGGCACCTATTACGGACAGCGCAAGCTCGACGGGCCGGTGCATCTCGAAGTCGGGGTGCCGGTGCGCATCGGTAAGACCGTGTTGGAACTGAAGTGACGGCGCCCAGATGGCGCTGACGCTGCGCTATGCCGTCCGCTCCGATCGCGGTCTGGTTCGCGGCAACAACGAGGACTCTGTCTACGCGGGGCCTCGGTTGCTGGCCATTGCCGACGGCATGGGCGGGCACGCGGCCGGCGAGGTCGCGTCCAAGATCGTCATCAGCACGCTCGAGCCGCTCGATGAGGACCGCCCACTCGGCGACATGCTGTCGGCCCTGCGCCAGGCGGTGGAGCGGGCCAACCAGGGCATTGCCGATGAGGTGCAGAGCGACCCCGAACTGGACGGCATGGGCACGACCCTGACCGCGCTGCGCTTTTCCGGCGCGCAGATCGGGCTGGCCCATGTCGGCGACTCGCGGGCCTACCTGATGCGTGGTGATCATCTGTCGCAGATCACGCACGACGACACCTACGTGCAGTCCCTCGTCGATCAAGGTCGGCTGACGCTGGACGAAGCGGCGAATCATCCGCGCAAGTCGGTGATCCTGCGCGCGCTCACCGGCGCGGCCGTCGACCCGGACGTCTCGATCCGCGAGGCCCGGCCCGGTGATCGCTACCTGCTCTGCACCGACGGGCTCTCTGACGTGGTGTCGGCGCAGACGCTGTACGAGACGTTGGCCGAAGGCGACCCGCAGGAGTGCGCCGACCGCCTGGTCGATCTGGCCCTGCGCGGCGGCGGTCCTGACAACGTCACCTGCATCGTCGCCGACGTGGTCTCCTCCGACTACGGCGACGACGTGCCCGTGATCGCCGGCGCCTTCGTCGACCCCGACTCGGCCACGCCGCCGCGCACGGACAGCCCGGCCGAGCGCGCGGCCAACATCAACCGGCCCGAACCGGAGCCGCCGGTCGTGGTGCGGCCGTCGCTGGTGCGCAGAGTGCGCAGTCACCTGCGCGGCATCATCATCGCCGGCATCGTGCTGATCGTGATCGTGGTCGGCGCCATCCTCGGCTACTCCTGGACCCAGTCGCAGTACTTCGTCGGCGTCGACGGGGATCAGGTCGCGGTGTTCCAGGGCGTCGACTCCTCCTTCGGGCCCTTGAAGTTCTTCCGGGTCGAGACCCACACCGACCTCAAGACGGCCGACCTCACCCAGTCGGCCCGCAGCCAGGTCAGTTCCGGCATCACGGCCAACAACGCCAACGAGGCCAACCAGATCGTGGAGCGGCTGCGGGCCGAACAGCTACCCGTCTGCCCCACCGGTGTGTCCCACCCCGGCTTCGATTGCCGGACCTCATGAGCGAGACCGAAGTCGTGGTCGCGACCCGGCGCAACACCGAGCTGGCGTTGCTGTTGTTCGCCGTGGTGATCGTGGCCGGTGCCGAGGCCGCCGTCGAGGGGGCCCGCAACGGCCACCTGAACGGCGATGTCCTGCTCTACGGCGCGGTGCCGTTGCTGACCGGGCTGGTGGCCCACGTCGCTGTCCGTCGGTACGCCGCCTACGCCGATCCGTTCATGCTCCCGATCGTGGTGCTGCTCAACGGCCTGGGTCTGGTCATGATCCATCGCCTGGACCTCGGACTGGCCCAGCAGGCGGCGGAGGGGATCGGGGACCCGGTCAAGTCGCAGGCACCGACCCAGGTCGTCTGGACGGTGATCGGGGTGGCCGTGTTCGTCGCGGTGATCGTCATTGTCCGCGACCACCGCATCCTGCGGCGCTACGCCTACACCTTGGCGCTGGTCGGGCTGTTCTTCCTCGTCCTGCCGATCGTGCTCCCGGCGCGGTTCTCCGAGGTCAACGGGGCGCGGATCTGGATCCGGCTCTTCGGTTTCTCGATCCAGCCCGGGGAGTTCGCCAAGATCCTGCTGACGATCTTCGCGGCGTCCTACCTGGTCGACAAGCGTGACGTTCTGTCCCTGGCCGGCAAGCGCTTCCTGGGCATCGAGTTCCCGCGCGGACGTGACCTCGGCCCGCTGTTGGCCGCCTGGCTCATCTGCATCGGCGTCCTGGTCGGCGGGCACGACCTCGGCACCTCACTGCTGTTCTTCGGGCTGTTCATCGTGTTGCTCTACATCGCGACCGAGCGGGTCAGCTGGGTGATCTCGGGCATCCTGCTCTTCGCCGGGGGCGCCTACCTGTCCTATCAACTCTTCGACACCGTGCAGACCCGCGTCGCCGTCTGGCTGCACCTGTTCTCCCCGGTCCACTCCGACGACGGGTATCAGTTGCGGCAGTCCCTCTTCGGGCTGGGCACCGGCGGCCTGTTCGGCACCGGGCTGGGCGCCGGCCACCCCGAACTCGTCCCGCTACCGGGCACCGACTACATCATTTCCTCCTTCGGCGAGGAACTGGGCCTGTTCGGGCTGGTTGCCCTGCTGGTCATCTACGCGCTGTTTATCGCTCGCGGGTTCGCCGCATCGCTGGCGGTGCGTGACTCCTTCGGCAAGCTGCTCGCCGCCGGGCTGTCCTTCCTGATCGGCCTGCAGCTGTTCGTGGTCGTCGCCGGGGTCAGCCGGCTGCTGCCCGAGACCGGATTGACGACGCCGTTCCTGTCCTACGGCGGGTCGTCGCTGGTGGCCAACTACGCCCTGCTCGCGCTGCTGCTGCGCATCTCCGATTCGGCCCGCCGGCCCACGCCGCCGGCCCCGCTCGGGCGCCCGGACCGGCCCGATCCCGCCACGGTCGCCGCGGCCGAGACGACGGCGGTGATCGCCCCGTGAACCGCCAGATCCGACGAGTCTCGGCCGCCGTGGGCGTGCTGGTATTGGCGTTGTTGATCAACCTCAACTACGTTCAGGTCGTCAAGGGCGACGCCTACCGCAATAACGCCGGCAACCGACGAGTGATCTTGACCCAGTACTCCAACCCACGCGGGCAGATCATCGTCCAGGGCAACGCCGTCGCCGAATCGATGCCGACCAACGATGAGCTCAAATACATCCGGGTGTACCCCAGCGGACCGGTCTATGCCCCCGTCACCGGTTTCGACTCGATCATCTACGGCAAGCCCTACGGACTGGAGAACGCCGAGGACAGCGTGTTGAGCGGCACCGACAGCCGGCTGTTCGGCTCGCAGCTGCGCGACATCCTGACCGGGCGCAATCCCAAGGGTGGCAACGTCGTCACCTCCTTGAACGCGGCCGCTCAGCAGGCGGCCTACACGGCCATGGCCAAGCAGAAGGGGGCCGTTGTCGCCCTCGACCCGACTACGGGGGCGATCCTGGCCGCGGTCAGCCTGCCCTCCTACGATCCGACGTTGCTCAGCTCGCACGACACCTCTGCCATCACCGCGTATTGGAAGTCACTCAACCCCGACAGCCCGGACAGCCCGTTGGTCAACCGGGCGTTGAACACGACGTACCCGCCGGGGTCGGTGATGAAGGTGATCACTTCGGCGGCCGCGTTCAAGAAGGGCGTCACGTCGACCACGGTCGTGCCCGCGCCCAACAGCTACTGGCCGTTGGGCAACAACACCGGCCCGTGCCCGGCCAACGGCGGGGGCGGCTGCATCCAGAACTTCGACGGTGAGACGTGCCAGAACGGGGTGAACGCGACGGTGGCCTTCGCGTTCGCGAAGTCCTGCAACACCGCGTTCGCGCAAATGGGCGTGGAGAAGGTCGGCGGCGCCGATCTGTCGGCGGAGGCCAAGTTGTTCGGCCTGGACACCGGCAGCTCCAACGTGCCCGTACCGGTGAGTGCCTCGACGATCGGCACGGCGGCCGACCTGGCCGACAAGGCCGCCCTGGCCCAGACCTCCATCGGGCAGCGTGACGTGCGGATCACCCCGCTGCAGGGCGCCGAGATCGCCGCGGCGGTGGCCAATGGGGGCACGCTGATGCAGCCCTATCTCGTCAGCGAGCAGCGGGCACCGGACCTGTCGGTGCTGAGCAAGACCACTCCGCAGGTGCTCAGCCAGGTGCTCGACGGCCCGACCGACGACGACCTGGCCCAGATGATGGTCGGCGTCGTGCAGAACGGCACCGGGACGGCGGCCCAGCTCACTCCGGCCGAGCAGAAGGACCCCGCCCTGAGCGGGGTCACGATCGGCGGGAAGACTGGCACCGCTGACACGGGGATCTACGTCAACGGTAAGCAGACTCCGCCCGATGCGTGGTTCGTTGGATTCGCCACGAAACAGGGTGTGGGACAGATCGCCGTCGCCGTCATCGTCGAGAACGGTGGCGTGGACGGCAACGAAACGACCGGTGGCCTGGCCGCCGCGCCGATAGCCAAGGCGGTCATCACGGCCTATCTGAAGTCGGTTCACTGATGGATGCAGCTGTAAAGAAAGAGGATTCCCTATGACGCAGCCTCGGCTGGTTGGCGAGAGATACGAGCTCGGTGAGCTCATCGGCTACGGCGGGATGGCCGAGGTCCACCGCGGCCGCGACGTCCGGCTCGGCCGCGACGTCGCCATCAAGATCCTGCGCGCCGACCTGGCCCGGGACCCGTCGTTCCTCAATCGGTTCCGGCGTGAGGCCCAGTCCGCCGCCGGCCTGAACCACCCGGCAATTGTCGCGGTCTACGACACCGGTGAGGACCTCTCGCCGGTCGACGGCGCGCCCGTGCCCTACATCGTCATGGAATACGTCGAGGGCCGCACGCTGCGCGAGATCCTCAAGGCCGAAGGGCCGCTGCCGCCCCGGCGGGCGATGGAGATCACCTCCGACGTGGCCGGAGCACTGGACTTCAGCCACCGCAACGGCCTGATCCACCGCGACGTCAAACCGGCCAACGTCATGATCACCACCACCGGTGCGGTGAAGGTCATGGACTTCGGCATCGCCCGCGCGCTGTCGGACAACGCGGCCACCGTGACCCAGACCGCCTCGGTGATCGGCACCGCCCAGTACCTCTCGCCCGAGCAGGCGCGCGGAGAGTCCGTGGATGCCCGCTCCGATGTCTACTCCACCGGTTGCCTGCTCTACGAGTTGCTGACCGGCAACCCTCCCTTCCAGGGCGACTCCCCGGTCGCGGTGGCCTATCAGCACGTCCGCGAGAACGCCGCCGTTCCGTCCTCGATCGCCGTGGCCGTCCCGGCGGCGCTCGATTCGATCGTGATGAAGGCCCTGGCCAAGAACCCGCTCAACCGCTACCAGTCGGCCGGGGAGATGCGCGAGGACCTGCAGCGCGCCCTCGACAACCGCCCGGTGCAGGCCGAGGCGGTCCTGACCGACGCCGACCGCACCCAGATCATCGCCGCGTCCAACGCCGTCCCGCCACAGGTCCCGCTCGATCCGGCCGCGCAGGACTACGACGATCAGCCCAACCGCGCCGGCGCCTGGATCTGGGTCGCCGTCGTCGCCGCCCTGCTCCTGGTGATCGGGCTCGGGGCCTACCTGATCGTGCGCACCGGCTCGGACAAGACGCACCTGGTAAAGATGCCCTCGATCCTCGGCCAGACCACGGCCGCGGCGACCAACACGTTGCGCAGTGCGGGCTTTCAGCCCGGCACCGTAACCACCAACAGCGGGCCGTGCTCGGCCGGCGCGGCCCAGGTCGAGGGCAACGTCTGCACCCAGCAGTACGCCCCGGGCTCGGAACAGCCGAAGAACACCACGGTCGACTTCACGACCTACAAGCAGGGCACGGTCAGCGTGCCGTCATGTCAGGGCCAGACCCTGAGTGCCTGCGTCGATCTGCTGACCCCACTCGGGTTGAAGTACACGACGGTGACGCAGAACAACGCGGCGGCGGCCAACTCGGTGCTGTCCACCGATCCCGCCGCGTATGCCGCCGTGGCCCCCGGAACGTCAATTGCGATCACCATCTCCTCGGGCAAGGTCGCCGTGCCCAACGAGGTCGGCCAGTCCTTCACCGCCGCGCAGGCCGATCTCAACGGCCAGGGCTGGGGCAACGTCACGCAGGTGAACCAGCCGACGGCCGATCAGACGAAGAACGGCATCGTGCTCGCCCAGTCCCCGACCGCGGGCACGGTCTTCCCGCAGACGCAGACGATCACCCTGACCGTCGGTCAGTACGTGGCGCCCACGCCGACCTGTACGACACCGGCACCCACGGTGTCTGCGACGGCCACGGGGACGGCCACCCACGGCCGCCGACGCCGACGGCAACGAGTACCGGCCTGCCGGCCTGTTAGACCGCCGCGGTGCGGCGCACGGGCAGGTGCACGACCGCGCGCACACCGGGCGCGTTGTCGAGCAGCCTGATCGTGCCGCCGTGTGCTCGCACCAGGTCACGAACGATCGGCAGGCCAAGTCCGGTGCCGCCGGACTCGCGCGAACGCGAACTCTGCGTGCGGTAGAAGCGGTCGAAGACGCGTTCCCGCTCGTCGTCGGGGATTCCGGCGCCGTCGTCGGTGATGGTCAGTTCGGCGATCGAGTCGTCGGCCTGCAGCGTCACGACGATGCTCTCGCGCGCGTAGCGCTGTGCGTTGTCCACGAGGTTGACCACGACTCGCCGCAACGCATCGGCGTCGCCTTCGATGAGCACGGTGGCGCTGGGCTCGTAGTCCACCCGGACCCGGGCCGAGTCGTAGGTGGCCACGACGTCTTCGACCAGGGTGGCCAGCTCGAGCGGCTCCCGGTTGCGCAGGGTGCCGGCGGCCTCGTCGAGCCGGGCCAGCATCAGCAGGTCGGATACCAGGTTGTCGAGCCGGTCGACGTCGACGAAGACGTCCTCGACCACGTCGGACCAATCGGTCTCGGGGCCCAACCGCAACGCCACCTCGAGCTGGACGCGCAGCGAGGCCAGGGGCGATTTGAGCTCGTGCGCGGCGTCACCGACGAAGGTGCGTTGCCGACTGGTGGCGGCGTCGATGCGATCGAGCATGGCGTTGAGCGTGACGGCCAGGCGGTGGATCTCGTCCTGGGCGTCGCCGACGGGTAGCCGTTGGTCGGCCAGGCCGGCGGCCGTGATGTCCTCGGCGCCGTGGCGAAGTTCGGCCACCGGACGCAGCGTCTGCCCGACGATGTAATAGGTCAGCAGGGCCATCGCGATGATGGCCAGGGGACAGCCGACCAGGGCCGCATTGCGCACGATGTGCACGCTCTGCTCGATGCGCCCCGAGTCCGAGGCGACCAGCACGGTCTGGGCGCCGTCGCTGACGCCCAGTACGCGCAGGCGTTCGTCGGTTGCGCCCGGCTGACGCACCGACACCGCGTGGCCGGCCCGCACCTCGGCCAGCTGTTGCGCCGTGATCAGCGAGACGCCCGATCCCCAACCCTGGGTGTAGGACACGATGGCGTTGTTGGCGTCGACGATCTGAATCGCGACGACGTCACCGTTGTTGGCGGCCAGCACCTGGGGCGGGTTCTGCACGGCGGCAATGTCGTTGGCGGTGCGCAGTGCCGACCCGTCCAGCGAGCCGGTCAGCGACCGCCGCACCACCCAGACGGTCAGGACCGCACCGGTGATAACGGCCGCGGTGAGCAGCCCGGTCGCCACCAGGGTCAGTCGGCCCCGCAGCGAGAGGTGACGCCACGCAGACGTCAGGCTTGCTCTGGCCATCGCGCGGGGGGTCAGCCGCCGTCGGTGGCCAGGCGGTACCCGGCGCCGCGCACGGTCTGCACGCTCTGCCGCTCGAACGGAGTGTCGATCTTGCGGCGCAGATAGCCGACGTAGACCTCGACCACGTTGGCGTCACCGTCGTAGTGGGCGTCCCAGACGTGGTGCAGGATCTCGGCCTTGGATACGGCCTGCCCGGCGCGGCGCATCAGGTATTCGAGCAGCGCGAACTCCCGGGGCGTCAGCTCGATCTGGGTCTCGCCGCGCGCGACCGTGTGCGCGGCCGGGTCGAGCACGAGGTCACCGACGCTGAGCACGGCCGGGCGTGGGCTGGCGCCGCGGCGCAGCAGGGCGCGGATGCGGGCCAGCAGGACGACGAAGGAGAACGGCTTGGTCAGGTAGTCGTCGGCGCCGAGGTCGAGCGCGTCGGCCTCGTCGTACTCGCCGTCCTTGGCCGTCAACATCAGGATCGGGACCCAGTTCTCGGCCGCGCGCAGCTGTTCGACGATCCGGTACCCGGACAGGCCGGGCAGCATGATGTCCAGAACGACCGCGTCGTAGCTGTGTTCCTGGGCGGCGTGCAGACCGTCCGGGCCGGTGTTGGCGACGTCGACGGTGAATCCCTCGGCGGACAATCCGCGCTGCAACGCGGAGGCCAGACGGAGCTCGTCCTCGACAATGAGTAGGCGCATACCGCAGAGCCTGCCATGGCGCGCGCCGACTCGTCGGCAGGCCTGAGGTCGATCTCAGGTGCTCAGCCGTGTCACAGTGGTTTCTGGGCATTCTGGCTGGGTGCGTGCCCGCGAGATCCTTGGACGCCACCGGATCCTTCGCTGGGCCGTTCCCACCGTCGTCCTAGTGGCCGGCGCCGCTCTCGGCCTGACCATGCTGGTTCCCGCCTCGGCCGATTCACCACTGCCCGACCTGACCCCGGCGCAGCTGCTCGGCGCGGTCTCCACGGCTGCGGTCGCCGGCCTGTCCGGCACGGTCACCGAGAACGCGTCCCTCGGCTTGCCCGCCCTCGGCTCGAGCGGCGATGACTCGATGCTCGGCCTCTTGAGCGGCTCGCACTCCCTGCGCGTCTGGTACGCGGGGGCCGATCAGCAGCGCGTGGCCATGCTCAACAAGGCCGGAGAGGTCGACTACTTCCACAACGGCGCCGCCGTCTGGCAGTGGGACAGCGCCGAGCAGACCGCGACGCGGCTCGGTGCGCCCAGTGCGGTCGACCCGCAGCGGCTGATCGCGCAGGTCATCGCCGCCGCGGGCGATTCGAGCACCGTGAGCCTCGGCGCGCAGCAGAAGGTGGCCGGTCGTGAGGCGTACCAGCTGGTGCTCACCCCGAAGAGCGCCGGCACGCGGATCAGCGCCGTGACGATCGCCGTCGACGGCCAGACGCACATCCCGTTGAGTGTCCACGTCTCCGGTCCGGACGGGGCGGTGGCCCTGGACGTCTCCTACCTCGACGTCGACTTCCACGTTCCCAACGCCGCCGTGTTCGCATTCACCCCGCCGCAGTCGGCCAAGGTCAGCACCGCCGCGCCGGCCGCCGGTGTGCTCGGGGCGGTCAAGAAGATCGGTACCGGTTGGACGACGGTCTATGAGGTGCCTGATGCGACGAAGCTGCTGCCCGAAGCGGCGTTCCTGCCCGCCGTCTCGGGGGCCTGGGGCAGTGGCCATCTCTACGACTCGCCGCTGCTCAGCGCGCTGCTGACCAGCGACGGTCACCTCTACCTCGGCCCGGTAGAGCCCTCGGTGCTCTACGCCGCCGTCGGCAAGTAAGGCGCTACTGCAGGTAGCCCTCGACCTCGTTCTCGCTGCGCTCGTGCGCGGTCTCGGGGTTGCCACCGGCCTCGACCTGGGCCCGGCGCTGCCGCAGCAGGTCCCAGGCCTGGTCCAGTTCGCGCTCCAGGTGCTGCAGGCGTAGCCGATCGTCGCCGGTCAGGCCACGGCCGACGTTGGCGGTGCGCAGGGCATGCTCCTCGGCGACCAGTTCGTCGATGTGATGCAGGATGGTCTTGTCGTCCACGGGTGCTCCAAGCGAAGAGTGGTTACCACGACGGTAACGCCTGGCCGGACTCGCTAGGGTGACCCTGTTCCTGGAGGGCTCGCGTCGTGGCACCGCGAGTCCGATCTTGGAGGGCTCGCATAGTGGCCTAGTGCGGCGGTCTTGAAAACCGCTGTTGGGTGATCCCCAACCGAGAGTTCGAATCTCTCGCCCTCCGCTCGGCAGCACGATCAACACCGCTAGGTCTTGGCGGCGGCGCGGACCTTGATCGCGGGCATGATCTTCTCGCCGTACGCGGTGAGCGTCGCGTCCTTGGCGTCGTGCTGCAGATACAGCGCGAACTGATCCACGCCGAGTGCCTCCAACTCGTGCAGCCGCTCGATCTGGGTGTCGACCGGCCCGATCAGACAGAAGCGATCGATGATCTCGTCGGGGACGAAGTCGGCGTGGGTGTTGCTGGCTTTGCCGTGGGTGTTGTAGTCGTAGCCCTGTCGCCCGGCGATGTAGTCGGTCAGCGCGGCCGGCACGGCGGCGGCCGCCTCGCCGGTGCCGTAGCGGGCCACGATGTCGGCGACGTGGTTGCCGACCATCCCGCCGAACCAACGGCACTGGTCGCGCCCGTGGGCGAGCGACGCGGCGCTGCCGTCGGTGACGTAGGCCGGCGCGGCCACGCAGATCTTCACCGTGGCCGGGTCGCGGCCGGCATCGGCGGCGGCCTTGCGAACGGCGGCGATGCTCCAGGCGGTGATGTCCGGATCGGCCAACTGCAGGATGAACCCGTCGGCGATCTCGCCGGTCAGGGCCAGCGCCTTCGGTCCGTACGCGGCGACCCAGATCGGTAGTTCCGAGCCTTCACTCCACGGGAAACGCAGCGAATTGCCCTTGTACAGCGCAGATTCGCCATTCGCCAGGGGGCGGATCACCTCGATCGCCTCGCGCAGATGGGCCAGGGTCACCGGCTTGCCGTTGATCACCCGCACGGCCGAGTCGCCCCGGCCGATCCCGCAGATCGTCCGGTTGCCGAACATTTCGTTGAGCGTCGCGAACAGTGAGGCGGTCACCGTCCAGTCGCGGGTGGCCGGATTGGTGACCATCGGGCCGACGACGATCTTGCGCGTGGTGGCGAGGATCTGGCTGTAGATGACGAACGGCTCTTCCCACAGCAGGTGTGAGTCGAAGGTCCAGACGTGGCTGAAGCCGTAGAGCTCGGACTGGCGGGCCAGTTCGATGACTCGGGCCGCGGGTGGATCGGTCTGCAGGACGACGCCGAAGTCCATGATCAGATGAGATTCTGCGAGAGCGAGCGCTTCAGGAACTGACCGTGCCCGGGCCGGCCGAGATAGGCCCCGCCGTCCACGACCACCGTGCCCCGCGAGAACACCGTGTCGACGTGGCCGTCGATCTCGTAGCCCTCCCAGGCCGAGTAGTCCATGTTCATGTGATGAGTCTTGTCCAGTCCGATCGAGGTGTGCCCGTTCGGGTCGTAGATCACGATGTCGGCATCCGAACCCGCCGCGATCACGCCCTTGCGGGGATAGAGGCCGAACATCCGCGCCGGGCTGGTGCAGCAGACCTCGACCCATCGAGCCAGGCTGATCCGGCCGTCGACGACGCCTTGGTAGAGCAGATCCATCCGGTGTTCGACCGAGCCGATGCCATTGGGAATCTTGGCGAAGTTGCCGATGCCCATCTCTTTCTGGTCCTTCATGCAGAAGGGGCAGTGATCGGTCGAGACGGTGGTGACGTCGCCGGTGCGCAGATAGCGCCAGAGCTCGTCCTGGTGCCCCTCGGCCCGAGAACGCAACGGGGTCGAGCAGACCCACTTGGCCCCCTCGAAGCCCGGCGCCCCGAGGTTGTCCTCGAGCGAGAGATAGAGGTACTGCGGGCAGGTCTCGGCGAACACGTTCTGCCCCTCGTTGCGGGCCTCGGCGATCCGGGCCAGGGCCTGCTTGGCCGAGACGTGCACGACGTAGAGGGGCGCGCCGGTCAGGTTGGCCAGCATCACCGCCCGGTGGGTGGCCTCCTGTTCGGCCTGCCAGGGCCGGGTTAGCCCGTGATAGATCGGGGCCGTCTCGCCGCGCTCCAGCGCCTGCTGCACCAGCACGTCGATGGCCGAGCCGTTCTCGGCGTGCATCATGATCAGGCTGCCGTTGCCGGCGGCCGACTGCATGGCCCGCAGGATCTGCCCGTCCGAGGACAGGAACACGCCCGGGTAGGCCATGAACAGCTTGAAGCTGGTGATGCCCTCGTCGATCAGCGAATCCATGGCCTTGAGCGAGTCGTCGGTGACCTCGCCGATGATCTGGTGGAAGCCGTAGTCGATCGCGCAGTTGCCGCCGGCCTTCTCGTGCCAGAGCGCGACCTGATCGATCACCTGCTGGCCGTGGGTCTGCACGACGAAGTCGATGATCGTGGTGGTGCCGCCCCAGGCGGCCGCGCGGGTGCCGGTCTCGAACGTGTCCGAGGCCTGGGTGCCGCCGAAGGGCATCTCCATATGGGTGTGGCCGTCGACGCCACCGGGGATCACGTACTTGCCGCTGGCGTCGACGACCCGGTCGGGCGCCGGCGAAGGCCTCGGCGCCGGGCGCGAGCACGGCCAGGATCGTCTCGCCGTCGATCAGGACGTCCTGCTCGCTCGCCCCGGTCGAGCTGACGACGATCCCACCCTTGATCAGCGTCCTCACGGCGCGGTCGTCCGGGTGTAGGACTCCGGGCGCCGATCGCGATAGAACTGCCAGTCGTTGCGGGTACGGGTGATCTCCTCCAGGTCGAGCTCGCGAATGATCAACTCGTCCTGGTCGGTGGAGGCGACGGCTCCGACGTAGTTGCCGCGCGGGTCGACGAAGTAGCTCGAGCCGTAGAAGCGGACCGCATCCTCGCCGAACTCCGCGGTCTCGATGCCGACCCGGTTGTTGGCCGCGATGAAGTACTGGTTGGCGGCCGCAGCCGCGGGCTGCTCGATCTCCCACAGCCGGTTCGACAATCCGGGCTTGGTGGCCGAGGGGTTGAACACGAGTTGGGCGTTGTTCAGCCCGAGTTCGCGCCAGCCCTCCGGGAAGTGCCGGTCGTAGCAGATGTAGACGCCGACCCGTCCGACCGCGGTCTGGAACACCGGGTAGCCCAGGTTGCCGGGCCGGAAATAGAACTTCTCCCAGAACTGGGGCAGGTTGGGGATGTGGTGCTTGCGGTACTTGCCGAGGTAGGTGCCATCGGCGTCCACGACCGCGGCGGTGTTGTAGTACTCGCCGGCGTTCTCGACCTCATAGACCGGGAGCACCATGACCAGCCCGAGTTCCTTGGCCACGGCCTGGAAGCGCGCCACGGTCGGGCCCGGCACCGACTCGACGTAGTCGTAGTACTTCTGGTCCTGGACGATGCCGAAGTACGGCCCGTAGAAGAGCTCCTGGAAGCAGATGACCTGGGCGCCCTGGTCGGCTGCCTGCCGGGCGTAGGCCTCGTGTACATCGATCATCGAGGCCTTGTCCCCGGTCCAGGCGACCTGCGTGAGCGCTGCTTTGATGACGGTCATTGCCCGATCAGCTCCGTTCCGGGAAATCAGCCAGGAGGATCTCCGATCGTAGCTTTCCTGACTGGCCTACCGGTGGGCGTTGAGGAAATCCAGCGCGATCTGGGCCACGTCGGGCCAGCCGCTGTCGATCACCAGCGAGTGTCCCCGTCCGGGGATCTCGTGGAACTCGGTGACCGCCGGGTTGTGCAGCTGACGGCGGTAGGCCGCGTAGGCGATGGAATGCGGGACGGTGTGGTCCTGCCCGCCCTCGATGAACTTCATCGGGCCCCGCTCCGGATTCGCCGGGTCTGCGGAGGCCTCGGACTTCGGATTGATGTTGGCCGAAGCGGCCTGGAACAGGGGCTTGCCCGGGCCCGGCACCGAGAACTCCTCGTAAAGGGCCTTGGCCTCGTCCTCCTCGACCGCATTGGCGAACGCGAAGCGGAACTGCTCGTACGTCAGCGTCACCGACTTCTTGGCGTTCAAGGGATTCTTCAGCGCCGGGAAGGCGGCCTTGAGGGCCGAGAGCGGCAGCGGCAGCACTCCCCGGGCCGGCGCCGGATCGATCGGGACCGATGCCGAGGCCAGTCCGAGTCCGGCCAGCTTCTGGGTGATCAGGCCACCGAAGGAATGCCCGATGATGGCTGGCTTCTCGTGCAATCGCCCGATGACGTCGGCGTAGTGATCGGTCACCGAGCCCACGCCGTTGCCGGCGAAGACCTCGGGCTTGGCCCGGGCCTCGGCGACCGTGTCGGGGTCGTTGGGCCAGCCCGGGGCCAGCGTCGAGTAGCCGTGCGACTCGAAGAACTCACGCCAGCGGTCCCAGCTGCTCGAGAGCAGCCAGAGGCCGTGGATGAAGACGACGACCGGTTTGCCAGCGGAGTTCGCGGCCTCGACTTCGGCCAGTTCCCGTGCGGTGGGTGCGGTCATAACGATCAACGTATGGGTGGGCTTTTCCCGCTGTCAACGTGAACGGTGTGAAGCGTCAGTCGAGCCGCCACACGTCCACCTCAGCGCCTCGCGCGAGCGAGCCGACATCGACCGGAATGTCGATCAGACAGTTCGCGGCGGCCAGCCAGCGCAGGTAGTGCGAGCCGGCCGGTCCGATCGGCACGACCTGTTCCCCGTTGTAGTGCCCGCGCCGAAACTGGCGCTTACCCACCGGTGATTCCACGGCCTCGCCCAGCCGAGCGCGTACCACTGATCGGTGGGCGTCCGGTCGGCCCATCGCCGCCCGCAGCGCCGGCCGGACGAAGACTTCGAAGGAGACCAGGGAACTGACCGGGTTACCCGGCATGGTGACCAGCGGGACGCCGCCGACCCGCCCGGCCCCCTGCGGCATGCCTGGCTGCATCGCGACCCTGACGAACTCGACGCCCTGGCCGGTGAGCGCGTCCTTGACCACCTCGTAGGCCCCGGCGCTGACCCCGCCGGAGGTCAACACCAGGTCGGCTGGTCGATCCCGCAGAGCCGAGAGGAACTCGGTGACGTCGTCGCTGACGAACTGCAGCCGTTCGGCTTGGGCTCCGGCGGCGGTCACGGCGGCGGCCAGCATCACCGAGTTCGAGTCGTAGATCTGACCGGGCCGCAGCGCGGTCCCGGGCTCGACCAGCTCCGAGCCGGTCGAGAGCACCAACACCCGCAGCCGGGGGATTACGCGGACGTGGGTTTGCCCGAGCGCGGCCAGCAGGCCCAGTTGTGGGGCCCCCAACACGCTTCCCTCAACGAGCGCCGCCTCGCCGGCGCGCACATCCTCTCCGGCCCGGCGCACATGCGTGCCGCTCGGGCCGGCTTGAAAGATCGTCACCGTCTCGGTGCCGCCGTCGGTGGCCTCGACCGGCACCACGGTGTCGGCGCCGACGGCCAAGGCGGCCCCGGTCATGATCCGGTGAGCGGTGCCCGCCCGTAGAGAGGGCACGTCGATACGCCCGGCCGGGACGTCGGCCGCGACCGGCAAGGTCACCGGAAGACCAAGGAGATCAGCGGCCTGAACCGCGTACCCGTCCATCGCTGAGTTGTCGAAGCCGGGCAGGTCGAGGGTCGCGGTCACGGTCTCGGCCAGCACCAGGTCCAGGGCATCGGACAGCGGGACCGACTGCGGGGCGGGGCGGGTGAACAGGCCGGCCACGATCGCCTGGTGCTCCTGCACGCTGCGCAGTGGCGGGCTCGTCATGATGCCAGTCTGCCAAGACCGGCCCGAGTAGCGTGCCTCGCGTGAGGTTGACGGCGACGCAGACGGCCACCGCGGTGCGCCGGGGCGAACTCACCGCCCGCGCCTCGGTGGCCGCCGCGCTGGAGAGAATTGAACGCCTGAACAAGGGGATTGGCGCCTTCGCGCTCGTTCGGACGGAGCGGGCACTCGCCGAGGCGGACGCGGTAGACGCCCGGGTAGATCGCTATTCCCTGCCCCTGGCCGGGGTCGCGGTGGCGGTCAGCGATCAGGTGGCCGTCTCGGGGGAGCCGATGCGGGTGGGCTCGCTGGGCAGTGCGACCACCGTCCAGGACCGCGACCACGAGGTGGTGCGGCGGCTGCGCCGGGCCGGCGCGGTCGTCGTCGGCCTGACTCGGGTGGCCGAGCTGGGCGCGTTCGCGACCACTGATTCGGCCTTCGGCATCACCCGTAACCCGTGGAACCGCAGCCGCTCACCGGGCGGGTCGGCCGGCGGCGCGGCGGCCGCGGTGGCTGCGGGCCTGGTTCCGATCGCGCACGCCGCCGACGGGCTGGGGGCGATCCGGCTCGGCGCCGCCGGCTGCGGGCTGGTCGGGATCAAACCGGGGTTGGGCCTGGTGCCCGCCGACGTCGGTGCCGGCTCGTGGTTCGGTCTGGTCGAGAACGGAGCTCTGGCCGCAACCGTGGAGGACGCGGCGCTGATGCTCGCCGTGATGTCCGGGCGGCTGGCGCTGGCCGACACGAGCGTGCACCCATCGCTGCGGATCGCGGTGTCGGCTCGCTCGCCGATCCGTGGGGTCGCTGTCGACGGGGAGTTCGCGGCGGCCGCCCGCGCGGCCGGTGACCTGCTGGGCCAGCTGGGCCACCGGGTACGCGCGGCCGATCCGGCCTACTCCGCCCATACCGCCGGCTCGCAGCTGGTGCGGTGGCTGGCCGGCGTGCACGACGACGCCGGCTTGCTCGCCGAGCCGCACCTGCTCGAGCCGCGCACGGCGCGCCAGGCCCAGCTGGGCCGGGCCGTGCGCAGACTCGGGCTGCCCCGCCCGGCCGGGCAACGTCGCTGGCACGAGGGCGCCGAGCGCTTCTTCGACGACTTCGACGTCTTGATCACGCCGACCCTGGCCGCCCCGCCACCCCCGGCCCTAGCCTGGAACGCCCGGAGCTGGCGCGTGAATGTCAGGGCCGATATGCGGTACGCGCCGTTCACCGGACCGTGGAATCTGGCCGGCTGGCCGGCGATCGCCGTGCCCTTCACCAGCGCGGACGCGGCGCGAACGCTCTCGGTGCAGCTGGTCGCCCGGCCGGGCGGGGAATCCGTGCTGTTCGGACTCGCCGCTCAGCTCGAGGCATTTCATCCCTGGCCCCGCCTGGCCCGCGGCCTGGACTAAGGCGGTGGGACGACGCCCAGGTGGCCTTCACGGGCGGCGATGACTCCGGCTTGGAACCGGCTGGTCGCCCCGACCTGGGTCATGTAATCGGCAATGTGGCGTCGGCAGGTGCGGACCGAGATCGAGAGCCGGCGCGAGATCGCTTCGTCCTTCTCGCCCTCGCCCATGAGGCGCAGGATCGTGGCGCGGGTCTGGTCGACGGCCGGCATCGCCTGGTGCGAACCCAGCGCCTCATCGAGGGGGGTCGATTCGCGCCACAGGGCCTCGAACGTAGCGGTGAGCCAGGCCACGACGTGGGGCTCGCGCACCACCGCCAGTCCGTAGCGTGCCTCGCTCAGCGCCAAGGGGAGCAGGGCGATGTCGCTGTCGATGACGATCAGCCGCGACACCACCGAAGGGCACAGCCGCACCTGCGCGCCGTACTCGCCCAGTTCCTGCAGCTGGGCGGTCTTGCGGCGGTCGCGCAGGATGCCGTCCTGGTAGATCGAGCGAATCCGGACCCCGCGCGAGAGGGTATGGATGTTGACGTTGCGGGCCCGCTGGTTCATCTGCAGCTGGGCGCTGCCGGGCATCGTCGAGCGAATCTCGCGGCTGGACGTCTCGGCGAAGTGCATCACGACGTTCGTCATCGCCTCGGGGTCATAGACGATGTCGACCGCGTTCGCGGGCAGGCTCTTGCGCATCGCCGCCGCCCATTGGGGCGCCACCTTCAAGATCGCGTTGCGGCGACTCTCGAGCAGGCTGCGTCGCGTGTTGAGCTCGAGTTCCTCACCGCCCAGCGCCTGCGATTCGGCCAGCGACGGGTTCACCGCCAGGTGTGTTCCATCACTGCCGCGCCGCACCAGGCGCAGCTCGAGCAAGCGTTCGAGGGAGGCGGCCACCTCGGCCGGCGGGTACTCCAGCGACTGGCTCAGGGCCTCGACCGACAGCCCGGGCGGGGCGATCAGCGATTCGTAGACGATCAGGTCGAGATCGGCGAGCTGCCCCATCTCGGTCATCGCGTCTGCCATCCGATCCGCCCGCACTGCCCATGAAACGCCGATCTTATGGGTAACTCACGGGTAGGCGGAACGGGCAGCCACCGGTTCGGGGCCTAAGCGAGCACGCTGGCGATGATCTTGCGGGCCTCGTCCTGCAGCAGGGCCAGGTGCTCGGGCCCGCGGAAGGACTCGGCGTAGAGCTTGTAGACGTCCTCGGTGCCCGAGGGGCGGGCGGCGAACCAGCCGGACTCCGTGCTCACCTTGAGTCCGCCGATCGCCGCACCGTTACCGGGGGCATGGGTCAGCTTGGCCGTGATCGGTTCCCCGGCCAGCTCCTGGGCCTGCACCTGATCGGCCGACAGTCGCCCGAGCAGGGCCTTCTGCGCGCGGGTGGCCGGCGAGTCGATGCGGGCGTACACCGGCGTGCCGTGCCGGGCGGTGAGCGCCTCGTAGAGCTGCGAGGGTGACTGCCCGGTGACGGCCTGGATCTCGGCCGCGAGCAGGCACAACAGCAATCCGTCCTTGTCGGTCGTCCAGACCGAGCCGTCGCGCTGCAGGAACGAGGCGCCGGCGCTCTCCTCGCCACCGAACGCGACCGAACCGTCGAGCAGCCCGGGCACGAACCATTTGAAGCCGACCGGAACCTCGAGCAGCGTCCGGCCGAGGTCGGCGGCGACCCGGTCGATCATCGACGAGCTCACCAGCGTCTTGCCGATCGCCGCGGTGGCGGCCCAGCCGCCCCGCTGCCCGTAGAGGTAGGAGATGGCGACGGCCAGGAAGTGGTTGGGATTCATCAGCCCGGCGTCGGGCGTGACGATGCCGTGCCGATCGGAGTCGGTGTCGTTGCCCGTGGCGATGTCGAAGTCGTGCTGGCGTCGGATCAGCGACGCCATCGCTGACGGCGACGAGCAATCCATGCGGATCTTGCCGTCCCAGTCCAACGTCATGAACGCGAACGTCCGGTCGACCACCGGGTTCACCACGGTGAGGTCCAGGCCGTAGCGATCGGCGATCGCCGGCCAGTAGCCGACGCTCGCGCCCCCGAGCGGGTC
This sequence comes from uncultured Actinomycetes bacterium, assembly GCA_963828015.1. Lineage (GTDB taxonomy): Bacteria > Actinomycetota > Actinomycetes > Mycobacteriales > Jatrophihabitantaceae > CAVPUA01. Next base: position 295,229 of record CAWHCD010000004.1, on the reverse strand, counting down.
GGCCCCGATCCGCACGCCGGCCGCGGCGATTGCCGGCAGGTCGATCGCTTGCCCCAACGCGCCGACGTAGGCGTCGAGGAAGTCGAAACGCCCGGCGCGGGCGCGCGCCTGGGCATAGGGCACGCGACGGACGCCGCCCAGCGATGCGGCCAGCAGCTCGTTGGCGCGGTCCTGGATCCAGCCGGTGATCTCGGTGCCGGCCGGCCCTCCGTCCGGGGGGTTGTACTTGAAGCCACCGTCGCGCGGCGGGTTGTGCGAGGGGGTGACGACGACGCCGTCGGCGCGGGCCGATGCGCGTTGGTTATGGGCGAGGATCGCGCGCGAGATCGACGGGGTGGGCGTGAACCCGTCCCGAGAATCGATCAGGACAGTGACGTCGTTGGCGATGAACACCTCGAGCGCCGACGCGGTCGCCGGCTCGGAGAGGGCGTGGGTGTCGGCGCCCAGGAACAGCGGCCCGGTGATTCCCTGCGCCGCGCGGTATTCACAGATCGCCTGGCTGGTGGCGACGATGTGATCCTCGTTGAACGCCAGATCGAACGCCGAGCCCCGATGCCCCGAGGTGCCGAAGCTGACCCGCTGCTCGGGGACGGACGGGTCGGGGTGCTCGCTGTAATAGGCGGTGATCAGCTTGGCCACGTCGACGAGGTCGGCGGGCTGAGCGGGCTGGCCGGCGCGGTCGGCGTTCATGGGTTCGATCCTGGCACGGCTCGCGACCCCCGGCCGACGTTCCAGTAACCCTTGACGAAGACGTGATCGGCCGCGACCCCCAGCTCCTGCACCACCGGGCGCAGGGCGACGACCGCCCGGCTCTCGCCCAGCAGGTACGCGCGGCCCGATCCAGCCGGAAGTTTGAGCCGGCGCAGGGCCTCGGCGGTGGCCGGCGCCGTCCCCGCTGGGCCGGCGCCGCGGTGCAGCCACTGCACGTCGGCGGTGAGCGGGATCTCATCGTCAGGCCCGTCTGCCTCGATGATCGCCAGCGCGGGCTCGCCGCTGGGCAGTGCCTCGCTCAGTGCTGCGAACGCGGGAAGGGCCGACTCGTCCCCGACGAACAGGTGCCAGTCGGCCGGCCGCAGGTCGAGCTTGCCGCGCGGGCCGAGCAGGGTGGCGCTCGTACCGGCCGTGGCGCCTGCCCCCCAGCTCGATCCGGGCCCGTGGCCGTGCAACAACACGTCGAGGTCGATCTCGCCCCGGTCCGGTCGCGCGGCGCGGATCGTGTAGCGGCGCTTGACCCGCCGCCCCGAGGACTCGGTGAGGATGAGCTCGACGTCTTGCGCCGGTCGCGTGTACAGCCCGGCCAGGGACGGGCCGGCCAGGGTGATGCGGCGCATTCGCGGCGTCAGCTCGCGGACGTGGGTGACCTCGGTGTGGTGTGTCGGCGTCCGGCCCGCGATGACGCTCATGGGGCTGATTCTGCCAAGCGCAATACCGCCCGGGTCGGAGCACCATGGATGGGTGGCCGTCAGTGTGTTCGAGCTGTTCTCGATCGGCATCGGGCCGTCGTCCTCGCACACCGTCGGGCCGATGCGGGCGGCGCGGACGTTTGCGCTCGGCCTCGAGCCGGTCCTCGATCAGGTCGACCGGATCCGGGTCGAGCTCTTCGGCTCCCTCGGCGCGACCGGACGGGGCCATGGCTCGGACCGGGCGGTGCTCCTCGGGCTGATGGGTGAGGCGCCCGAGACGGTCGATCCCGAGTCGATCCTCGAGCGCGTGGCCGCGGTCCGGACATCAGGAATCGTGTCGCTGCTCGGCCGCCACGAGCTGTCGTTCACCGACGACGACCTGGTGCTGCACCGTCGGCAGAGTCTGCCCTTTCACGCCAACGGCATGCGCTTCTGCGCCTACGGTCCGGGCGCGGAGCTGCTCAGCGAGCGGACCTTCTACTCGGTCGGCGGTGGCTTCGTGGTCGACGAGCAGGCCACCGGAACCGACCGGATCAAGCCCGATGACACCGTCGTGACCTACCCGTTCTCTTCCGGAGCCGAGTTGCTCGCAGCCAGTCGGACGGCCGGATTGCCGATCAGCGGCGTCATGCTCGCCAACGAACTGGCCTGGCGCAGCGAGACCGAGGTGCGGAAGAGACTGCTGGCGATCTGGGACGTCATGCAGGAGTGCGTGCAGCGCGGGTGCGCGCGCGAGGGAATCCTGCCCGGTGGCCTCCGGGTGCGGCGGCGGGCGCCCGAGCTCTACCGCGCCCTGTGCGTGGAGCCTGAGGCCAGTGACCCGCTGCGGGTGATGGATTGGGTCAACCTGTGCGCGCTCGCGGTGAACGAGGAGAACGCGACGGGCGGGCGGGTCGTGACCGCACCGACCAACGGCGCGGCCGGGGTCGTGCCGGCGGTGCTGCACTACTACACCCGCTTCGTGCCCGGCGCATCCGACGACGGGGTGGTCCGGTTCTTCCTGACCGCCGGCGCCATTGGCCTGCTCTACAAGCAGAACGCCTCGATCTCCGGCGCCGAGGTGGGTTGCCAGGGCGAGGTGGGCGCGGCCTGTTCCATGGCCGCCGGGGCCCTGTGCGAAGTGCTCGGCGGCACACCGGACCAGGTCGAGAACGCGGCCGAGATCGGCATGGAGCACAACCTGGGGCTGACCTGCGATCCGATCGGCGGACTGGTGCAGGTGCCCTGTATCGAACGCAACGCCATGGGTGCGGTGAAGGCGATCAACGCGGCGCGGATCGCCCTGCGGGGCGACGGCCGCCATGTCGTGAGCCTCGACAAAGTGATCAAGACGATGCGCGACACCGGCGCGGACATGAAGGTCAAGTACAAGGAGACGTCCCGCGGCGGGCTGGCCGTCAACGTCATCGAATGCTGAATCGCTCAGTGCGTCTGAACCGGACCGCTCTGCGACGGTAGATCGGACTTCTTCACGTTGATCACCACGACGGCCACCACGACCGACACCGCACCCATGAAGGCGGCGGCCAGGAAGCCCATCGCGGCCGAGTGCGCCTGCACCTCGTTGAAGGCCTGTACCGCGATCGAGTCGTGCTGGGCAGCCGCCGAGACCGATGCACCCGTGGCCGTCGAGTTCGTCAGCTCGTGGAAGTTGGCTAGGGAGTCCTTGTTGCCCGACGTGACCAGCTGGGCCGTCTGCGTCTTGGTCGAGGTAGCGGCCACGCGCGCGACGATGGTGGCCAGGACCGATAGCCCGATCGAGCCGCCGATCTGCTGCCCGACGTTCAGCAAGGCCGCGGCCAGCCCGGAGTCGGTGTCATCGATCTTGGACAGGGCGACCATGGTCAGCGGCACGAACAGCAGGGCCACGCCGACCGACAGGATCAGCATGCCGGGCAGGATCATGCCGAGATAGGTGGCCTGAGCCGTCACCTTCGCGTAGAAGAACAGCGCGATCGTCATGAGCGAAGTGCCGATGACGATGAGCGGTTTCGCGCCGGCCCAGGGCAGGATCCGGGCGGTGATGAGCGAACCGCCGACGATGATCACGCTGACCGGCAGGAAGGCGGCACCGGCCTTGACCGCGCTGAATCCCATGACGCCCTGGACGAAGAAGCTCAGGAAATAGAACATGCCGAACATCGCCGCGCCGATGATCATCCCGACCAGGTAGGCCCCGCAGCGGCTGCGGTCGGCGAAGATGCGCATCGGCATCATCGGATCGGGGCACTTCATCTCCCAAAGAATGAACGCCGCGGCCAAGACGATGCCTGCGATCAGGCAACTCATCGTCGTGCCGTCGGTCCAGGTCGTGCGCGCCGCGTGGATGAAGCCGTACACCAACGACACCGAGGCGGCGACGGACAGGAGGGCGCCGAGGATGTCGAAGCGACCGGTCAGCCGCGTGGAGTTGGGAAGGTAGATCGCGGCCAGCACGATCAGCACCACGCCGATGGGCACGTTGACGAAGAGCACCCAGCGCCAGTCGAGGTACTGGGTCAATATGCCGCCGAGTAGCAGGCCGAACGCCGCCCCGGCGCCGGACACCGCGCCGTACACGCCCAGCGCCCGATTGCGCTGGCGGCCTTCGGGAAATGAGGTCATGACCAGCGAGAGCGCCGTCGGCGCCGCGATCGCCGCGCCGACTCCCTGCAACACGCGCCCGGCCAGCAGCAGCTCGTACGTGGGCGCCAAGCCGCCGAGCAGGCTGCCGATCGAGAACAGGCTTAGGCCCAGGATGAACATCTGCCGCCGGCCCAGGATGTCGCCGGCCCGCCCGCCGATCAGCAGCAAGCCGCCGAAGGCCAGCGTGTAGGCGTTGAGGGCCCACGTCATATCGGTCTGGCTGCGACCGAAGTAGCGGGCCATCGATGGCAGTGCGATGTTCACGATCGTGGCGTCGAGCACCACCATCAGCTGCGCGCCGGCGATCAGCGTCAGCATGATCGCCGGGTGGGCGGGCTTATCGCGCGAGCGGCGCGGGGCTTTCGATGTGGCCGACTCGGATTGAACCGCTGCCACGCCGGCGCTCCATCTCGTGTACTTACTGCACGCAACCGTTCTCTATCGATACGGTAGAGCCTTGTACTAGGGAACGCAAGCGAGCACTATTGGCCTATGACTGCGACTGCGCAACGGGCCGGAGAACTGCCCAGCACGCGTCGGCGCGGGGCGGCCCTGGAAGAAGCGATCCTGGCTGCCGCCTACAGCGAACTGACCGAGGTCGGCTATCAGGCCCTCACCGTCGAGGCGGTGGCCGCGCGAGCGCACACCGGCAAGGCGAGCATCTACCGGCGCTGGCCGAGCAAGCCCGAGCTGGTTCTCGATGCCCTCTTCGTCGGTCTGCCCAGCCTGGAGGAGTGCGGCCTGGGTCCGGTGGCCCTCGGGGAGGAGGAAACCACCGCGGAGGCGTTGTACGCCATTGCCCGGGCCACCGCGCGGGTGCTCGCGGGGCCGGCCGGCGACGCGATCCGGGCCATCAAGTTCGACTGGAGCGCCGGACCGGAGCTGTCCCGAGCGATCGACGTCCGCTTCCAGGACCCGCGTCGGCACCTCATCCTCGGCCTGCTGCGTCGGGGGGTCGAACGGGGCGAGGTCCGCCCGGACGCGGTATGCGATCTGGTCGCCGATGTCATCCCGGCGGTGCTCACCGATCGGCTCATCCTGCAGCGCGAGCCGGTCAGCGAGGCCGATCTCGGCGAAATCATCAACCAGGTGATCATTCCGTTGGTCCAGGCGCGCTGAGGCCGCCGGGGCGTCAGCTGAGCGTTGGCCCTGAGGCCCTCTTCGAGACACACCGGACGGTCTAGCGTGAATCCGGCGTGGGCCGGCACCGGCGCCGGTCCCGTGTTCAGAGGAGTCTCGCGTGTCCACCTCGGCTCAGCAGCATTCCGAGCCGGCCGCCCCGTGGGGTGAACGCTTTCGGCGGCGCTATCTCGAGATCGCGCCGCGCCTACTGGCTGCGCTGGCCACGCTGCTCGGGATTCTTACTCTGATCGACGCCGTCGTGCGCAGCGAGCGCGAACGAATCAACGACCTGACCGCGCTGATTCCCGTTCCGGCCACGGCCGCGGCATCAGCGATCACGGCAGTCGCCGGGCTGCTGCTGCTGCGTATCGCTGTGGGCCTGCGTAAACGCAAGCGGCGGGCCTGGCGGATGGCAGTTGGCGTCACGGCCGTGCTGGTCGTGGCCCACGTGGTCAAGGCCCATCACATCGAAGAGGGCGGCACCGCGCTGGTGTTCCTGATTCTGTTGATCACCGCGCGTTCACGGTTCACCGCCAAAGCCGATCCGACGTCACGCTGGTTCGCCGTCCGCGTCTTCTTCCAGTTCATCGCGGTGGCGATCATTTCCGGTCTGGTCATGCTCTACGCCAACCCGAGACACGTCGTCGGCTCGCCGTCGTTCGGGCAACGCCTGCAGGAGGTCATCTGGGGGTTGTTCGGCGCGAACGGACCGGTGCAGCTGCGCGGGGATCGGTTCAGCGACGTCTTCTATGGCACCCTGCTGGCGTTCGGGCTGACAACGCTGGTCGTTGTCGCGCTCCTGGTGCTGCGCCCCTCCGAACCGGTTGCCCGGCTGTCGGAGGCCGACGAGCAGCGGCTGCGGGAGCTGTTGAGCCGCCACGGCGAGCGCGATTCGTTGGGCTATTTCGCGTTGCGGCGCGATAAGTCGGTGGTCTGGTCGGCCAGCGGCAAGGCCGCCATCGCCTACCGCGTCGTGCAGGGCGTCGCCCTGGCCTCCGGCGACCCGATCGGCGATCCGGAAGCGTGGCCCGGGGCGATCGGCTGCTTTCGCGACCTGGTCGACGAGTACGGCTGGACGCCCGCGGTCATGGGCTGCAGCGAGCTGGGTGCAACCGTCTTCAAACGCGAGTACGACCTGTCGGCCTATGCCCTCGGCGACGAGGCGATCGTCGACGTTTGCGATTTCACGCTCGATGGCCGGGCGATGCGCGGCGTCCGCCAGGCCTGCACTCGGGTGGCCCGGGCCGGCTACGACGTGCAGGTCCGCCGGACCAAAGACATTCCACGCGATGAGTTGCTCGAACTGGTCAGGGTCGCCGACGCCTGGCGCGGGGCCGAGATCGAGCGCGGCTTCTCGATGGCGCTCTCGCGCATCGGCGACCCGGCCGACTGCGAGTCGGTCATGGCGACGGCCTGCTTGGACGGGACGTTGTACGGGATGTTGAACTTCGTGCCGTGGGGCACCGACGGGCTCTCGCTGGACCTCATGCGGCGCGACCGCGCGGCCGACAACGGCCTGAACGAGTTCATGATCGCCGAGTTGATCAAGGCGGCACCGGGCCTGGAGGTCCGGCGCGTGTCGTTGAACTTCGCCGTCCTGCGCGATGCGATCGAACGCGGCGAGCGGATCGGCGCCGGTCCTATCCAGCGCAGTTGGTACTGGCTGATCATGTTCCTGTCGCGGTTCTGGCAGATCGAGTCGCTGTACCGCTTCAACGTGAAGTTCCGGCCGTACTGGGAACCGCGCTTCCTGTCCTTCCCGGCCGCCCGCGACCTGCCCCGGATCGCCATGGCGGCACTGGAGGCCGAGGCGTTCATCGTCTGGCCGAAGGGGCTGAAACGCCTGATCGGACGGGGCTGAGGCTTCGGCCCGGCCCACCGATTGGGACGGGCCCGTCTGTGCTTGTAGGCTTCCCCGCTGGGCCTCGTGAACGTTTCGGGGCTCGGCATCGGGAGGCTTCGCCTAGTCTGGTCTATGGCGCCGCACTGCTAATGCGGTTTGGGTCTCAAGCCCATCCCGGGTTCGAATCCCGGAGCCTCCGCCGCCGCCGTCTGTGGACGGTTTCGGCGTCGGGCAAGCGGGTCGCTAGACTCGCGTGTCGCACGTCAGTACGCGCCCGTAGCTCAACGGATAGAGCACTTGACTACGGATCAAGAGGTTGCAGGTTCGAATCCTGCCGGGCGCACAGATTCACCCCCGAAATAGCTGGCACACAGTGCTTGATTACCTACCGATGGGGTAGACAACAGCGGGCTTAGTCCGCAAAAAGTCCGCAGCGGCGCGGGCCGCCTCCATCGCATCGGCCACCTCATCGAGCTGATCGGCGAACAGATGGCCGTACAGATCGAGCGTCATCGTCGCCGACTTGTGGCCGAGCATCGTCTGCACCACTTTCACGTTCGCGCCGGCCGCAATGGCCAGTGAGGCCGCTGTGTGGCGCAGCGCATGCGGGGTCAGCGGACCGAGTCCGGCGGCCGCCACTGCAGGTTCGAACCCGGCCCGCCGGAAATTGCGGTTCCGCAGCACATCGCCGCGCGGCGAACTGAAGACGAAATCGTTCTCGCCCCGCCCGGCCGCCAGGGACGCCAGGTCGTCGATCATGAACCGGGGGATGGGCACGGAACGGGATTGGTGGGTCTTCGGTGAGCTGAAGACCGCGACTCCGTGCACCTCGGCCACGGCCTCGACGATGGCTGCCCTGCGACGTAGCAGATCCAAGTGCCGCACGCGGAGCGCCGCCATCTCGCCGAACCGCACGCCGGTGTATGCGAGGAACAGCACGACGAGCCGGTAGACGCCCGCCGCCTCGGCGAGGGCGTCGACCTGGGCGTGTGTCAGATAGACCTGCTCCGACCGCGCGGCGCGAGGGAGCGGGACGCCGACGGCCGGGTTTCGGGCCAGGCGGCCGTCGCGGACGGCCAAACCGAGTACTAGGGCGAACACGCGATGCGTCTGTCTGATGGTCGACGCGGAGAGGCCGCGCTTCTCCAGCCCTGCCACCCAGGCGGCCACGGACTCGTGAGTGACCCCCGAAAGTCGGGTGTCACCCCAGGTCGGCAGCACGTGGTTCTGCAGGAGATTCTCGTAGGTCGCCCGGGTGGTCGCCTTGAGGTTGACCTTTGTCGCAAGCCACCTGGGGGCCCACTCGCCCACCGTGATGCGGGAGGCGCGCGGGTCGACGTAGGTCCCTGTCGTCACCGCGGTGGTGACCGTGTCGAGCCAGCGCTGGGCGTCGATCTTGCGGGGGAAGTGGTGCGAGTGCTCCGTGCCGGCGGCGTCGCGGTAGCGGGCTCGCCAGCGGCCGTCTGGACGTCTCGCGATGCTGGCCATGGTCGCCTCCGAAAGGGTGTCGGGACCTTCGGTTTACCACCAGGGCCCGACACTCGCGAGGCTTCCCACAACAGCCGATACGGACCATCATCAGCCAACGCGACGCCGGCAGGGTTAGCCTCTAGTCGTGGCGTTCGAGCGGATCACGATCGATCCGGATGTGATGGGTGGCCTGGCCTGCATCCGGGGCCTCCGGATGCCAGTAGCGACCGTCGTCGGCATGGTGGCGGACGGGATGTCAGTGGACGAGATCCTGACCGACTTCCCCGACCTCGTGGCCGAGGACATCGCCGAGGCATTGCGCTACGCCGCCGAGGCCGTGCGCGAGCGTGAGCTGCCGCTGCGCCACCCGGCATGAGATTCCTGATCGACGAGAACGTCTCCCCACGCGTGGCTGCCCTGCTGCGCAGCGCCGCGCACGACGCGGTGCACGTACGCGACCTCGGACTGGCAAGCGCCCCAGACGAGGTGGTCATGAGCGCCGCGCGGACGGACCTGCGCACGCTCATCAGTGCCGACACCGACTTCGGAACCCTGCTCGCCCGCACCGGCGCGACCGCGCCGTCCTTCATCCTGATCCGTCGAGCCTCCGGCCGGCGCGCAACCGAGCAGGCCGCTCTCATCATCGACAACCTCGCGGCAATCGCCGACGACCTTGACGCCGGCGCCATCGTCGTTCTTGGCGAGCGAGCGCTGCGGATCCGTCGCCTGCCGATCAGCACTGCCTGAATAGTCGCTGGGACGCCCGGCTCATCTCCGAATGAGTACATCTCCAAAGACTGATGAGGTGAGGCTGTCCTGGTCACAGGGGGCAGCCGGTGCTTCCAAGTGGTCCGCTGGCCGTGAGGCCGCGGGTGCGCCGCGTTCGACGGCACATCACGCAAGACGACGATCGCGCGCGACACGCCCGGACGCTCGCCGGTCGAAGGGACCGGGGGTGGAGCCGGAGACAGTGTCAGCGTGTCGTCAGAGCGCTCCAAAACCCATCCGATCATGTCGGCGCTCTCAACGGGTCAGCGCAACACTTCCTTTGAGTGGAGGTGGTGTGGTGTCTCGAGTGAAGTGGTCGGCGTTGTCGCCTGCGGAGGTTGATGCTCTGTGGGAGCGGTTGTTGACGGGTATGGCGGCCAAGCCGGCCGCGCGTGAGCTTGGTCTGTCGACTGGGACTGTCCGGTCGTATCTGATCCGCTGTGGCGGGGTGCGTCCGACACCGCGTCACAGACCGCCGCTGCGACTGAGCCTGGACGAGCGGGAGGAGATTTCGCGTGGCCTGGCCGCCGGGTTGTCGGTACGGACAATCGCGGCCGGGTTGGGCAGGGCGCCGTCGACGATCAGTCGGGAAGTCGCTGGGCATGGAGGCCGAAGCCGGTATCGGGCGCTGCCAGCTGATCGGCTCGCGTGGAAGGCGGCGACGCGGCCCAAGGTGTGCAAGCTGGCCAGCAACGTTGAGCTGCGTGACATCGTGGAGGCGAAGCTGCGCTCGCGCTGGTCACCGCAACAGATCAGCGGTTGGCTGGCCCGCACGTACCCGACTCGCCCGGAGATGCAGGTGTCGCACGAGAGCATCTACCGCACCCTGTTCGTGCAGTCGCGGGGCGCGTTGAAGCAGGAACTGACGCAGTACCTACGGACCGGGCGGGTGCTGCGCCGACCCAAAGGGGTGCGCCTTCCCGATGGTCGCGGTGGTCGCCCGAACACGCTGCATATCTCCGAGCGCCCGGCTGAGGCTGAGGACCGGGCGGTGCCCGGGCATTGGGAAGGTGACCTGGTCTTCGGCAAGGGGATGAGCCCGGTCGCGACCCTGGTCGAACGCTCCACGCGGTATCTGATGCTCGTCGCGTTGCCGGGCGGCAACCACAAGGCCGACGCCGTGGCCGACGCGCTCGCGGCTGCCGTCACGACCCTGCCGGGCAAGTTGGCGAAGTCGCTGACCTGGGACCTCGGTCACGAAATGGCCCAACACCAGCGCTTCTCCGACCAGACCGGGATGACCGTCTACTTCTGCGATCCCAAATCGCCCTGGCAACGCGGCAGCAACGAAAACACCAACGGACTGCTGCGCCAATACCTGCCCCGCCGACTGAACTTCCGCGAACTGACTCAAGACGACTTCGACGCGATCGCCGCCGAACTCAACGACCGCCCTCGACAAACCCTCGACTTCAAGACACCATCCGAAGCACTAGCCGAAGTGTTGCGTTGACCGCCTGAACTCGCATCGATGAGCGCGCTCGTCCTGGCTACTTCCACAGACGGCTGATCTCGACCTCGTCCCCCTTCCAAGCCCATCGATACTGCATGTCGGGCTCGTCGCGGTACTCAAGGACATTCGCGGCCGTCAGCGCCACAAGGGCGTCATGCAATCCGTTGCCTAGTCGGTTGTCAGTCCAGAACACGCCCTTCCGCTCTCCAAAGGTCGACTCGGCAAAGATGCCGAGCGCTCGGCCCAGTTGATATGCGGCGATGTCGACGTCAGTCCAGTCCGACAGGTCCTCGGGAAGCGACCCGGATGTGGTCAGCGGCATGGTCAGATTATGAAGCTTCACCCGACCGAATCTTTCCCGCCCGGCGCACTGACATGTCGAATTCCGTGCGCCGCTTCGTTCCCCGGGCCATGCTGTGGGCATGGACCTACGGGACTTCTACGACGAGGTGAGTCGCTGATCGCCGACCTTCGGCAGACGGATCATCCGGGCGAGGCGAACCGGGTCGCGTCCGCCCTAAGAGGTGGAGCAACGTCGGGCGAAATCCTGGGCAGCCTCAGCGTGGCTCTCCCCGCCGTGGCCGCTTTGATCCCTACCAGGGCTGACGAGATCAATGGTCTAGCGGACCGGGCGAGAAGCACGTTCAGAACTTAGAAAACTCAACCACCTTGCCGACGCCAGCGAGCCCGACACGCCCGCAGATGTCAATGACTGTACCTAACCCCACCGATCGGTCTCGAACGGAAAATTACCTGGCGACCAGACCATCCATGTCCGCTGAGCATCATTCATGTTGAGCATCGCGATCTCAGGCCCGGCCAGGTCCGCCCAGGCTGGGCGCACCACAAGGGACTGGCCGGATGCGAAATCTAGAACTAGCCCGGACTCTGGTCGTTCCTTCGCATCCACGACGTAGCCATCGATCAACCGGCACAGCTCATCCCGATACCCGTTGTCTCCCAACCCACGCCGTGCGCCGTCAGCTGACCTCAGGGCGGGCCAAACGTTGAGCGTCAATCGGGGGCTGCAACTCGTTAGATAAAGGGTGATCTGCAAGTAATCGCGCACGAAGATCACGGACTCGACTTCCGCTCCAACGAGCTGCTTTAGGGAGCCTCCGACGTAGCCAGCCACGCGGCAATCATGCCATTCCGGATGACCATGGATCGCACGCACGCACGCACGCGTGCGTGCGCCGCGCTCCGTGCTCGGACGGTGTCAGCCCGGAATCCGGCGCGGTCTACGTGAGACCCCGATCGTGGGTCACGCGTGCAGCCGCCCCGTGAGCCGCTCTTTACACACGCCGGTTCGGCTTTTCGCCTCGGGCGTCTCCGGGACGCCCGGTGACGGGACTGCGTCAGTGTCTCTCATCCGGGTGCACAACTCGACCGGATTTGCCGCGACGCGGACGCCTAACTCGACGCGCGATAGTCCAACGAAACCCACTAACACCAGCTACACTTCGGACATGTTGGTGTTGTTCGTGGTCCTCCTCCTAGCGCTGGTCACCCTTGCGGTCCTCTGCGCCAAGTTTGGGCCGGTCTATATGGCCAAAGGATTGGCAGCTGGTGAAGCCAACGGCGGTAAGCACACGAGGGCGTGGTGGTTTTGGCTCGTGGCCGCGTCAGCCAGTTTGATCCTCTTCGTCTGGCGTCCGTGACCCCTGCGGGCACATCCGCAAGTAGCCGCAGACAGAGCGCGGTTGCGCCGATGAGAACCCGCGGTTGGTTGCCGTTAGAGAGTGACCTGGTGACAGTCCTCGCACAGTGTCACGGTGGCGATCTGTTCCAGCGAGTGGTGCCCGCGGGTCTCGCACGCCGTGCCGGGCCAGGTCCATCCTCGGCCTCGCGTCAGAATCGGCTGAGGTTCTACGACGACCCATGTGCCGTCCCGCCATGACCTGTAGAGGTCCGCTACGTAGGTCCAGGCTTTGGGACCCTCGATGGCTTGGAGCTCAGCGATTGCCGGTGGCAGCTCGCGCACCGCGCTGGGCTCGTAGCCCAGTGCACGGAACTCCTCGTTCCATCGCAGCCAGCGGTCAAGGTCCGCTTCGTCTGCGTCGTCGTAGAGCTCGTCGGAACTGCCCATGAACTGGAACAGGTCGACCTCTTGACCGTTGAGGAACCCCGCTAGCCACAGCCGGGCATCCAGCGAGACCTCGACCACGTCGGCCATGTTCACGGTCCGATGCAAGTCCTGGCCCAGCGCACAGACGTGAAAGTGACCTCGGTGGGTATGCGCGTTGCCGTTGATCCGCCATCGAATATCCGGGTCCGGCGTCCAACCCTCACCAAGACGGACCCAGAATCGGTCATCCGGCCAAGCCACGCCGACATCCATGTCGGACAGTCTTCCAGGCACAAAGGCGTTACTCGATCAGCCCGGTGCCATTTTGGTTCACGGTGATGAGATCGGGCCCGACGACCGGATGCCGCTGGGCGGGCGGCTCCGCTCGACCGCTGGACGGGCGCGGAATTGGCTGCGTTAGCGCAGTGGCCGAGTCATGCGCTGAGCGAGCGTCATGCCCGCGGGCGCTGCCGGCACGGCTCGTTCGACGAGTACCAGGTCAGTCCTTGGGATCGGACGCGGAACGTAGCTGTAGCCGCTCGTGGAGACGACGAGTTCCTTCTCGTCGACGTTGGCGATCGCCCACACGTCGGCCGGGCCACCAGAGTTGTTCATGCGCAGGAAGCGGTCGGCCTGATCACGGCCGCGGCAGACGAATATGCCCTCCAGCTCCGGACTTGTGCTTCCAGCGATGCCGCGCATGTCGCTCATCAGTGTCCAGTCGAGCCCATGCTTGTCGATCGACGCGCGATTCGTGCTCGGCGAGACGTGAAACAGCTCAGCCATGCCGAGAGCCTAGTTCGATCAACGTCCGCCCATCCCGCCGCTAGCGTGCGCATGAGTCCGGGGATCGTCTGCGTGCACACTGTGGCCGTGACGGAGTTCCGTATCGAGACCCTCATCGCTGCTGCTGTCGAGGACTGTTTCAATCTCTCGATATCGGTGGACGCTCACACCGCTTCGATGGAGAACTCCGGTGAGCGAGCAGTCGCCGGCATAACCAGCGGCCGAATGAGCCTGGGCGACATTGTGACCTGGCGCGCGCGGCACTTCGGAATCTCGTTCCGGATGACATCGGCAATCACAGCGTTTGAGTTCCCGGACCGGTTCGTCGATGAGCAGCAGAGCGGCCCCTTCGGACTGTGGTGGCACGAACACCGCTTCACGAGGACGGAGAACGACGACCACACTCGCATGATCGACACCGTGCGCTTCGTCGCGCCGGTTGGCACGCTCGGCTCCATGGCCGAACGACTCGTCCTCGGCTCCTACATGCAGAAGCTGATCCGCCGGCGCAATGACTGGCTTAAGAGCACGCTCGAAGCAGGCAAATAGACCGGCCCCACGTCGTCGCCCGGCGCCGTCCTGTCGATCTATCGCAGCCGTCCGAAGGCCGCCCCGATCACCCTGACGATCGTGACCCCAGCTCGAGCCAATCCCGAGATAACCTCCACCAATTTTGTCTTCAACACCAGCGATAATCGTCCTCAATGTTTTCCAGTGTTCTTCAACGATATCCAAGTCTTTACTGAATAACGGCACGGATGCTACCAATATTGGTAGGCGGGTTAACCCTTTCGGGTTAACACGAAAGAGCATTGTTGGTTGTTATTGGATGGCGTTGGTTAATGCATGGCGGGATGAAGGTTTATACCGGTGTCGCCTGCCGCTGCGCGGCACTATGTGGAGGCGGATCGGGGCCGGGCTGATGACTACTACCTGGCCGAGGGGACCGGTGTCGCTGAGCGTTACGTCGCCGCACCCGGACGCCGGGGTGCAGCCGGCTGGCGCCGCTGTCCGGTGACGGCTACGAGGCGTGGGTGGCCGGGCGTCGACCCGGACACCGGTGTGCCGAAGGGTCGGCTGCGTCATGACGATCGGGCGGTGCGGTTCGTCGAGGTGGTCGTGAACGGGCCGAAGTCGTGGTCGCTGGCGGCGGAGCTGCACCCGGACATCTCGCGCGGCCTATGACGCGGCGCAGGACCGGGCCGCGGACGCAGATCATCGGCTGGCTCGCCCAGCACGCGACCACCCGGGTCGGCCCGCGCGGCGGGCAGGTGCAGGTGCCGGTGGAGCAGATCGAGGCGGTGACGGTGCGGCATTACACGTCGCGGGCGGGGGATCCGCATCGGCATCTGCATCTGCAGATCAACGCCCGGGTGTTCGCCGCCGGGCAGTGGCGGGGCCTGCACACGGTCGGGGTGCGGGACTCGCTCGGCGCGATCAACGGCATCGGGCACGCCGCGGTGATGACCGACCCGCAGTTCCGCAGCGCGCTCGCCGCGCACGGGTTCACCCTGGACCCGCGCCGGGGGAGATCGCGCAGCTGGCCGCGTTCGTCGGGGCGTTCAGTGCCCGGGCGGCGCAGATCGCACGCAACATCGACCGCTACGAAGCCGAGTGGACGGGCCGCGCACCCGGGCGAGACAGCCCGGGCCGGCGCTGCGGCGAGCGTGGGATGCGCGGGCGTGGGCCGACGCCCGCCCGGACAAGGTCATCCCGCAGCGCCGGGGCGGACCTGCACACCCGGTGGCTGAGCGAGCTCGCCGACCTCGGCTACCGCGACCCCGACCAGCCCGGTCGAGCTCGACGCCGACACCGGTCGGGGCGATCGACCGCGACGCGGGCGGTCGAGCTGGTGCTGGCCCGGCTGGGCGCGGGCCGGTCGGCGTGGAACGCCGCCGACATCCGCGGCGAGGTCGAACAGCTCATCGCCCGCGCCGGGGTCGTCGCCGAGCCCGGCGGTCCGCGCCGAGCTGGCCGAGGACCTCACCGCCCGCGCCTCGACGCGGTGCGTGCCGCTGCTGGACCGCGACGGGCGTGCCCGAGCACATCCGCGCCTGACCTCCGCCCAGTCTTGGACGTGGAGGCCGACCTGGCCGGGCGGCTCGCGGTCCGCGGCGCCGAACCCGGCCGCGACCTCGACCCGTCCCGCGTCGCCCGCGCAGCCGAGATGACCGGCCGGCGGCCTGGACGCCGGGCAGACCGCAGCGGTCGCGCGCGCTGGCCGGTGACCGCGTCGCTGGTCGTGGTCGAAGGCGCAGCCGGCGCCGGCAAGACCACCACCCTGGCGGCGGCCCGCGATCTGCTCGCCGCGCAAGGTCGCCGCCTGATCGTGGTCACCCCGACCCTGAAGGCGGCGAAGGTCGCCCAGGCCGAGATCGGCGCCCCGGCCGGGTCCGCCGCCCGGCTCGTGCACCAGCACGGCTGGCGCTGGGACGACGACGGCCGCTGGACCCGCTCGCGCCCGGCGACCTCGACCCGGTCACCGGCCGCACGACCCACTCGTCAGCCCAGACGTCGCGCACCGTACAGGTCGGCCACCGGTCGGCGCCAGGTCGGCGGACGTGCCTTGCGGCGCGGGTCGACCTGCTGATGTGTGGACGAGGCCGGGATGCTCGATCAGGACACCGCCCGCGCGCTGCTCACGATCGCCGACGAGCAGCAGCGTCCGGGTCGCGCTGCTGGGGGACCGGCATCAGCTGTCCGCGGTCGGCCGCGGCGGCGTGCTCGACCTGGCCGCCCGCTGGGTCGACCCGGACGCCCACCTCACCCTGGATGTGGTGCACCGCTTCACCCGCGACGTCGTGACGCCGACGGCAGCACCCGCACCGTGCCCGATGCCGACTACGCCGAGCTGACCCTCGCGATGCGCACCGGCGACGACCCCGGCGCGGTGTTCGACGCGCTGCTGGCCCGCGGCCAGATCCAGCTCCACCCCGATCAGGCGGCCCTGCTGGCGGTGATCGCCGCAGCGCGCCGCGGACGGCTACGCGGCCAGTGGGTCTGCGGGCGGACACGGTGGCTGTGGTGGTCGACACCCGCGAGCAGGCCGCCGCGCTGAACGCGGCGATCCGGGACCGGCTCGTCGCGGCCGGGCAGGTCGACGACGCGCACGCGACCACCACGGCGCGGCAGCGGATCGGGGTCGGGGACCGGGTCGCGACCCGCCGCAACGACCGCGACCTGGACGTCGCCAACCGCGACACCTGGACCGTCACCGCCGTCGACCGAGAACGGACACTCACCATCGGCACCAGCGACGCCCACGGCGATGGCGACGCCGGGCAGCGGGTACTGCCGCCGGACTACGTCCAGCGCATGTGGAGCTCGCCTACGCCACCACCGCGCACGGCGTGCAGGGCGACACCGTCACCGCCGCGCACCTGGTCGTCGGCGAGCACACCGGCGCGGCGTCGGCCTACGTCGGGATGACCCGCGGCCGGCCGAGCAACACCGCGCACCTCGTCGCCGACGGGCTCGAGGACGCCCGCGAGCAGTGGGTCGCGGTGTTCGCCCGCGACCGGGCCGACCTCGGCCCGGCCCACGCCGCCGAGCAGGCCGCACGCGAAGCGCGGGACTACGCCACCCCGAGACCGCTCGAGGCGGTCCTGGGCGAGCTGCACCGGGCGTGGGACCGCGAAGCCCGCCTACAGGAACGCCTCGAGTGGGACGAACCACGCCGGGACGCGCTGCGCGAGATCGTCGTGCTGCGCCGCGAGCAGCCGGCCGAGCTCGCCGCCGCACAGGAACGCAGCCGCCACGCCCGACACGCGCACCAGCAAGCCAAGAACCAACTGCAGTCCTGCGACGCGGTGATCGCCGGCGACACCGACCGCTACCGCGAGCACCTGCTCAGCGACTGGAACGCCGACCGCGTCGCAGCCCGGCAGGCCGCCGACACGGTCAACCGCGGTCCTGGACCGTTCGGGCTTCGGCTGGCCGCGGTCAACAGAGCCCGCGAGGAACTCGCCCGCTGGTCGGTGAAATGGCAGCCCTACCTGCCCGACATGCCCACCGGCACCGAGGCCGTCGTGCACTTCGCCGCCCGCGTCGACAACCAGCCGCGGACCCGCGCCGCGTTCGAGGACCACGCCCACCACGTCGCCACCACCGCGCACCGAGAACGCGACGCGATCGAGAAAGCCGCACACGCCGCAAGCACGCACCTGAGCCAGGCGTGGGCCGACCTGGAAGCCACCCGCGACCGCCACGAACACCAACTCAGCCACTACGGCTCACTCGGGCACGCCGCGGACCCCGAAGCGCACCTCGCCCGACTGGAACGCGACGTCACCACCACCCGCGGCGAACTCGACACCACCCGCCAGCAGATCACCCACCTCAGCACCGACCCCGCCCTCCGGGTGCTGCCCGCCGGCCAACTCGCTCACGAGCACGACCGGTGGCGCGCCGGATATGACGGCCAGCGTCGATCCGAACGCCAGCAAGCCCAGGACGCCGTCGACCGCGCCCAACGGACCGGAACCGAGCCCGAGCTTGGGCACCAACGCCACAACGCCCACGCCCACGACTTCGGCCGCGACTCCGGGCCCAGCATGGGCCGCTGACGGGCGGAGTGCCGGCCGGCTGCCCACCCAGCCGGGGCGGACCCGTCGAGAGCTTCAGCGCGCTGTCTTCCGGGCTCTGTTCACATGCTTGACGGGGTGCGGGCAAGCAGAGCGTGTGGACGAGCCCGATGGGCAGTTGCTGGCGGCTCCTTTAGTCCGCACCTAGTCCGCAGAAAGTCCGCAAAGTATTCGACACGAGCCGTTGCTACCCATCATCAACCAACCTCATCCAGCCCAACAAACACGGGGCCTCGAGTGCTCTGGGTCGGGATTTGCGGACAGGGTTCAAATCGCCTGGAAATGACTACGGATCAAGAGGTTGCAGGTTCGAATCCTGCCGGGCGCACAGTTGCCGGCCGCTGGGGCCGCTAATCATTAGCGTGAGCCAGGTCACATATCAGGGCGATATCGCCTCGAGACGCTAGGCCGCCGACGGTTAAGGCGTTAAACGATTCCCCCTTTTAGCTTCGTGGGGCCGGGCCGTTGTCGCCACGGATTGAACCAAGAGCCCTCTCGGTGTTGCAATCAACGCGCGCGTATCAGGCTTATCCGTTAGCTCATTTACAGGTATTGCCAGGAGCGAATTGCCAACCAGGAGTGACATTCCTCACGCTGGCCGCGTCTAATCCAGCCGCTGATAAAGCACGGCGGGTTTCAGTCGATATCGAGAAACTTTGCCACCCATGAATCGTTATCCGACTGTTTCCTTCGTCTGAGCGAGTGTGAGCTAGCGTACTTATTCGGTAGTCGAAGCCAGCGACAGCCCTATTTCGCGGTCCTCGATGACGCCTTTTCCGGGGATCAATCAGCCGGCTCGGAGTGGCGAACTCAGCACGGCCACCGGCAGCCCACAGCAACTGATTTGGAGAGTCATGCCCCACGCACCAACCATGCATCACAAGAGGCGACCGGCGGTGTTGGCCGGTCTAGCGCTGGTCGCCGTCGTGTCCCTCGTGCTGACCGCTTGTAGCAGTAGCAGCAAGTCCTCGTCGTCGAGCAGTTCGGCGGGTGGCTCGGGTGCCACGACCGGCGCTGCGTCCTCGGGTGGCACGGCCAGTGCGGCCAACGGCGGCCTGGGTGACCTCGGCAAGGCCAGTGGTGGCACCGATGTCGGCCTGACGGCAACCACGATGCGCATCGCGATCGTCGCCGACGTGGCCTCGCCCTATCTGCCGGGCTTGTTCCAGGCTTCGGTCGACTCGATCAACGCGTGGGCCAAGGTCGTGAACGCCAACGGTGGTATCGCCGGGCGCCAGGTGGCGGTGGACTTCATCGACTCCAAGTCCGACCCGAACGCGACGCGTAACGCGATCATCAAGGCGTGCTCGGAGGACTTCGCGATGGTGGGCACGTTCGCGTTGTCCTTCACCACGGCCACGGACATGGCCAGCTGCAAGAACTCGACCGGACAGGCGATCGGTCTTCCGGACCTGCCGGCCAGTGCGACCACGCCGGCCGAGCAGTGCAATGCCACGACCTACAACGTGAACGGCCAGTCGGTCTACTGCGCCGGCGTGGGTAAGACCCCGCAGCCCTACCAGGTGCAGGTCGGTGAGTACCGCTACTTCATGTCGCAGGACTCCAGCGTGCACGGGCTCATGGTCGCCGCCAGTGACACCCCCAACGTCGAGCACAGCAACATCGCGACGTGGGACGCCGCCAAGGCGATCGGCTTCCACTCCGACGGCCAGGGCGTGTACGTGGTTTCGGCCTCGTCCCCGCAGAGCGCGTTGACGCCGATCATCCAGGCGGCCAAGGCTCACCAGTCGACCTTCATCTACAACGAGGTCACCTCGGGCACGATCATCCAGCTGCGCCGTGAGGCTCAGCTGCAGGGCTTGACCTCGGTCAAGTACTGGGTCTGCCACATCGGCTGCTACGACAACAAGGTGCTCAACGCCGCGCCCACCCAGTACGAGGGCATCTACGCGGAGATGAACATCCTGCCCTTCTACACCGAGAGCGCGTCCAACCCGTCACTCAATGCGCTGGTCACCCAGCTCGGCGGCGACGCCAGCAAGATGAACTCCTACGGCGTTGACGCCTGGGTCGCAGCGATGATCTTCCAGGACGCGGTGGTCAAGGCTGCCGGCACGGGCACGCTCAACCGGCAGACCCTCCTGACCGCCCTGGCCAACACCAACAACGAGACCGCCCACGGCATCGTCGGGTCGACCAACATCGGCAAGAAGACGCTAAGCCCCTGCATGGTCTTGGCGCAGGTGCAGAACGGCAAGTGGGTTCGGAAGTACCCGAGCCAGCCTGGAACATTCAACTGCGACAGCCAGAACCTGCAGTTGAGCTCGTACTCGGCCTGATCGGTAACAGCTTCACCCGCACCAACCCGGCGGCCCTTCCCATTCCGAGAGGAATCGGGGAGGGTCGCTGGCCTTTGTCCGACGAGGTCTAGGTGCTGGCGGGCCGCAGCCACAGCCGTGGTACCCGCCAGACAGTGAGCAGGGTGCCGGCGATACAGATCAAGCCGCCGCTCCAGACCGCGAACTGGGCCCCGCCGATCGTCGAGGCGACGCCGGATTCGACGTCGCCCATCCGGTTGCCGGCCACGGCGGCGGCGAAGAACGTGCCGCCCAGACGGCCCTGCAGGTGTTCCGGTGTCTGGTGCTGCAGGATGGCGACGCGGAACACGGTGCCGAAGACGTCGGCCGCACCGGCCAGGGCCAGCAGGCCGAGCCCGATCCACAACACCGGGATGAGACCGAAGGCGGTGATAGCACCGCCCCAGACCAGCATGCAGACCACGAGCGCGCGCGTCTGGGCGTGGGTGCGCCCGGCCCAGCCGCTGAAGATCGAGCCGATCAGCGCACCGGCGCCCGGCGCGGCGTAGAGCAGCCCCACGGTTGCTGCGCCGCCGTTGTACAACCCGATGCCCAGGGCCGGGAACACGGCCTTCGGCATTCCGAACGTCATCGCGACCAGGTCGAGGTAGACGGTCGCCAGTAGCAGCCGTTCGCGCCGAAGGAAATGCAGTCCCTCCAGTACGGAGCGGAAGCTGGTGGGCGTTCCGCCGCCGGTGATGGGGAGGGCCGGCAACAGGGCGGCGGCGATCATCACCGCGACGTAGGACCCGACGTCGATGCAATAGGCCGCCCCGGTTCCGGCGAGGGCGATGATCAGCCCGGCCAGCGCCGGACCCACGACTACCGCGGCGCTGCTGATCAGCGACTGCAAGGCGTAGGCACTCGTGAGCTGCTCGGGCGGCAGGATCATCGGCATGATCGCCAACCGGGTCGGGAAATCCAGCCCCTGGAAACCGGCGGCGGCAGCCGCGGCCACGAACAGGACCCAGAGCTTGGGCTGGGGCAGGAAGGCGTTGACGGCCAGCGCGCCGCTGGCCAGCGCAAGCATCACCTGGGCAAGGATCAGGACGCTGCGGCGGTCGAAGGCGTCGATGACTGCTCCGCCGCCGATCCCGCCGACCAGGCTCGGAATCAGCTCCACCAGCCCGATCAGCCCGACCACAAGGGTCGAATGCGTCATCACGTAGGCCTGGTAGGCCAGCGCCACGATCGTCAGTTGGCTGCCGATTCCCGATACGGCCAGGCCGAACCACAGTCGGCGGAAGTTGGCACTGGTCCGCAGCGGCGTGATGTCCGCGAGGAGTGAGGCCACCGCGGAAACCTACGTCCGGTGTCGGTCAGGCGCGAGGATCACCCGGCACCGACGCGGTGGTGAAGCCCCACGGCACCTGAAAGCTCGTGGCCGGATCGGTGACCAGGGAATCATCGGTCCGAGCGGCGATCTTGACGCCGACCTCGGTCAGATGCCGGGCCACCTGGTCGAGATCGGCCACCTTCCAGACCATCGAGTAGTACTTGTCGGCCGGCAGCCGCGCGGCGAGGGCGGCCGCGCCGGCGCTACCCGCGTCGGGCGTGGCGAAGTGATAGACGGCATCGGCCAGGTGGACGTAGGGACCGGACGCCCCGAGCAGCTCGTCACGGCCTTCGTGAATGACCGTGCCGCCGAGCGCGTCGACGAGCAGGTGCACCACCCGGGCCGGATCGTTGGTGAGCATCACGTGGTGGGAGCAGTGTTCGATCCCCAGCAGCGGGTCCGACGAGGCCGGCGGCAGCGACCAGCCCGGCTGGGTGCGGGGGTCGTAGGGCGCCGGCATGTAGGACATCCACTGCCAGCGCAGGCCCATCTGCTCGGGCTTGGTGAAGTACATCTTGATCGGTCCGGTGCCGCCGCCCTGATCCGGCGACGGCGGCTCGTCGCCCTCGATCGGCACACCGAGCTGGGTGACCAACGGGATGCCCGCCTCGCGCAGGGCGCTGAACGTCTCGTAGATGTCGTCGCAGTACCAACCGATGGTCTGCAGGACTGGTACGTCGACGCTGGGGTTGCTCTGCACGCCGTTGATCTTGAGCAGGTCCGGGTAGACGCAGTCGATCAGCACATCGCTGACCATCGTGGTGCGGGCGTAACCGATCGGGTCGCCCGGTTTCTTGGGCTCCTGCCCCTTCGGCATGACTTCGAGCAGCGGACTCGGCCGGCCGAACACGCGGGCGAAGAACTCCTCCGGCATCTCCAGGTTGGGCACGTGGAAGAGCGGGTGGAAGGCGTACTTCACCTTGAGCGCGCTGGCCGGGGCCGCTGCACTGTCAGCCATGAGTTGTCCCCTTCTGGTGTGGAGACTCGACCGTATCCGCCGTGCTTTCCTGAGGAAAGGTTCGGGCGCGCGAGCGTCCCACCCACCCGGACGCCGGGCCTGGAGTTGAGGCCGATGCCTCATGCGGGCGGCGTCCGGGCGCGGCACGGTAATGGGCATGACCAGCACCGACACCGAGCAATTCGTGGGCAGCGGGGTGCTGGGTCTGCCCTTCGCGACGGGTCACTACCTCGCACTGCGCGACATCGCGGCGAGTTCGATCGGCCCGGCCTACCGCTCGGTATGGCATCGCGATCCGGCCGGCCGGTGGACGATGTTCACCACGACCGACCCCGAGCTGAGTTGCCCGCGCTACTTCGGCGCCGCGTTCGCTCAGATCGAGCGAGCTGAGCGCATCGAGCTGACCTGGCGGTCGGACTCGGTCTTGCGCATCCAGGTGGGCGACCGGTTGGACTGGCAGCTCGAGCTGGGGACGACCGGGCGCACGCGGCTGGTGTCCTGGTCGCTCCGCGCGGCACCGGCGAGGGCCTGGCGCAGCGATGCGCTGCTGGTCCTGCTGAGCCGGCTGGCCGCTCCGATGCTGCACAGCGGGCGGCTCCGTCTGCAGGGCCAGACCCCGAACGGGCAGCACTTCCGGGCGGCGCCGCGCTCGGTCTGGCCGGTGGTCGACAGCCGGGCCGCGCTCGATGGCCTCGACCTCGGCCGGCCCGCTCCCTTGGACCGCCCGACCAAGCTGGGCGACTTCTGGCTGCCCCAGCGCGGGCTCTTCGTCCTCGCCTCCACCAACTTCCAACCCATCCGCGTCACGTCACATCCGAATCGAACGATTGCGAGAACACCATGAACCCGAACCAGCAACTGTGGGAGAAGGGCGACTTCACCCGTATCGCGGCTGCTATGCGCCAGAGCGGGGAGCACCTCGTCAAGGAACTGAACATCACCAGCGCCTTGTCGGTGTTGGACCTCGGCTGCGGCGACGGAACGACGGCTCTGCCGGCCGCGCAGCTGGGCGCCAACGTGCTCGGTGTCGATATTGCGAACAACCTGGTTGCGGCCGGTCGCCGGCGCGCGGCCGAAGCCGGGCTGACCAACTGCCAGTTTCAGCAGGGAGACGCCGCCGAACTCTCCGACCTCGAGGATGAGCGCTTCGACCTGGTCGTGAGCATCTTCGGGGCGATGTTCGCCGGACGGCCGGACGAGGTGGCCAAGGAGATGGTGCGCGTCACCCGCCCGGGTGGACGGATCGTGATGGGCAACTGGATCCCCAACGACCCGACGCTGGTCGCGCAACTGCTGCGGATCAGCAGCAGCTACGCGCCACCGCCGCCGGAGGGCTTCGTGAGCCCGATGATCTGGGGCGATGAGGCGACGGTGATCCGACGCTTCGGCGGCGCCGGGGTCCCGGCCGAGCGCGTCGAGTTCTCTCGCGAGACCTTCACCTTCGACTATCCCGGTCGGCCGGGCGAACTGCTGCGCTGCTTCCGCGACTACTACGGGCCGACGATGAATGCCTACGCCGCCGCCGAGGCGGCCGGGCGGGCCGAGGAGCTGGATCAGCAGTTGCTGGAGCTCTTCGAGGCGAGCAATACCGCGCCTTCGGGCCGTACCGCGATCCCGGCCACGTATCTGCGGGTGACGGTCTCGCTCTGATGCTGGGCAGCGTGTCGGTGATCGGCGAGAATCGGGGCATGCCAGCCGTCCAGTCCGCGGGGGCGCCCCCGCGCCGGGCCGAGCTCCTTGCCGCGCTGTCGGTCTCGATCGACCTCGGCCTGGGCCAGCCGGCCGAACACATGCTGGGATCGGCGGTCATCGCCTGCCGGCTGGCCGATCGCCTCGGGCTTTCGGAGGAGCAGCGCGGCACGGTGTACTACACGACGTTGGTGATGTGGATCGGCTGCCATGCCGACTCCCAGGAGTACGCGCGCTGGTTCGGCGATGACATTGCCGTCCGCACCGCGGCCTTCGACGTCGACTGGGCCGGGTACCCCTATCTGAAGTTCGTGCTCGGCAACGTCGCCCGCGGTGAATCGCCGATGCGTCGGGCCAAGACGATGGCGTCCCTACTCAAGGATGCCCGCGGTCAGCTCTCGCAGCTGATCCACTCGCACTGCACCTCGGCCGCCTCCCTGGCCGAACACCTCGGGCTGTCCGCGGCCGTCCAACGGTGCCTCGGGTTCACCTTTGAGCGCTACGACGGGCGTGGCCTGCCCCAGGGCTGCTCCGGTGAGGCGATCCCGATCGAGATGCGCATCGCCCAGATCGCCGACATGGCCGAGGTCCACCACCGCCGCTACGGCATCGACGGCGTCCAGGCGATGGTGCGCAGCCGCCGCGGCGGTCAGTTCGATCCCGCGATCGCGGACGAGTTCACCGCCGACGTCGAGTCCCTCCTCGCCCCGCCCGACGACGGCGACGCCTGGTCGGCCGCCCTTCGGCTGGCGCCCGATCACGACGTCCTCGTCAGCAGGCCGCAACTTGATACCTTGCTGACGGCCCTGGGAGACTTCGTCGATTTGAAGTGCCCGTTCACGCTGGGGCACTCGCGCGCGGTCGCCGACCTCGCCGGTGCGGCGGGACAGCTGGCTGGTCTCGACGCGGCCGAATGCGCCACGCTGAGGCGGGCCGGGCACCTGCACGACATCGGGCGCCTCGGCGTCTCCAACCAGGCGTGGTCCAAGCCAGGGCCGCTGTCGGCCGCCGAATGGGAACGCGTTCGGATGCACCCCTACCTCGGTGGTCGCGTGCTGTCGCGCATCCCCGGGCTGCGCGCGGAGGAGCAGCTGGTGCGCACCCACCACGAGCACCTGGACGGGACGGGCTACCCACTTGGGCTGGCGGCCGCGTCCCTCGGCCGGGCGGAGCGGGTGCTGGCGGCCGCGGCGGCGTATCGCTCGGCGCTCGAGCCCCGCCCCTATCGCGAGGCGCTGTCGCCGAACGGAGCCGCGGAGCGGATCAACTACCGGGTGCGGCAGGGACACCTCGACCGCGAGGCGGCCGCAGCGGTCCTGTCCGCGGCCGGACACCAGCCCGCTACCCCGCCCCTGCCGGACGGGCTGACTCGACGCGAGGCCGAAATCCTGACGCTGGTCGCCCGTGGCCTGTCCAACCAGCAGATCGCGAGCGAGCTCGTGCTGAGTGAGAAGACCGTGCGCAACCACGTCGAACGCACCTACGCCAAGATCGGCGCCAACAACCGGGTCGGGGCCAGCCTCTACGCGCTCGGCCATGGCTTCGCCTGACCAGCGTCCCTACCCTAATGGTTAGGGCACGAACTGTTCGTGTACTATTCAATACGTGACCCGAACCGATGATCCGCTGGCGCTCGAACGCCAGGTCTGCTTTGCGCTGTCCGTCGCCTCGCGCAGTGTCCTGTCGGTCTATCGGCCGCTGCTCGAACCAATGGGGCTGACCCACCCGCAGTACCTGGTCATGTTGGCCCTGTGGGGCGACTCGCCGCTGTCGGTCAAGGACCTCTCGGGGTTGCTGCAGCTCGACGCCGCCACGCTCTCGCCGCTGCTCAAGCGGCTCGAGGCGGCCGGGCTGCTGACGCGGACCCGAGACAGCGCCGATGAACGGCTGCTCAAGATCGAGCTGACAACGGCCGGGCGGGAGCTGCGGGCCAGCGCCGAGCTCATCCCGCCGGCGATCGTGGCCAAGCTCGGGATAGAGATCGGCGAACTAGAGCAGCTCCACGGCGCGCTGACCAGACTCATCGCCGCCGCTCGCGCCGCCGGCTTCGAGGCCCTCTGATGGGCGCGGCCCGCCCGAGCACCCGGCAGTGGCTGAAGTACGCCTACGGGGCCGGGCTACCCGACGACCTCGATGACTGGGTCCGGCGCGATACGACGTGCGCCAGCTGGGTGTGGCGGCACCTGGCCCGAGCGGTCGTGCAGATCGCGCCCATCGTCGTCCTGGTCGTGATCTTCCTGCCGGGTCCGGAATGGATTCGCCTGGTCGCGGTGGTCGCCGGCACCGCCATGGCGCTGCTGTTCAGCATCGCCTACATCGTCGAGAGCAACGATCGCCGGTTGGCCAAGGCCGGTTTCGCCCAAGGCTTCGGCGAACGCACCCGTCAACAGCGAGCCCGAGAGACGCAGGCGGTCGCATCCGCGCAGCGTCGGGCCCGGGCCGAACGGCGGCGGGCCGCCCGCGGATAGCGGCTATACACTCGCCTGCGCCGACCCTGCAGGAGGACGACATGGCCGTACGGGCAACGCCCTTGAATCCGGTACAGCTGGGCTACGTGGTGGCCGATCTGCCGGCCGCGTGCGAACAGTTTCGCGAAGCATCCGGGGCCGGGCCGTTCTTCCTGACCTCGCTCGTCTTCGAGAACGCCGACTACCACGGGTCGCCGATCGAGTCCCCGATCCTGCTCGACGTCGCCTTCTGCCAGCTCGGTGACATGAATATCGAGCTCATCCAGGACAAGTCGGCCGGGCCGACCGTCTTCAACGAGGGGGCGTCGGGCGAGGACTTTCGCCTGCACCACACGGCCTATTACGCCGACGACTATGCCCGCGAGATCGCGGACCTGGCCGCGGCCGGTTATCCGACCGCGACCCAGATCTACACGACCCCGGGTTGCCCGATCGCATTCGCCGATACGCGCGCGGTCTACGGCCACTACGTCGAGATCTACACCGACCAGCCCGGCCTGCGCTGGATCTTTGCCTACGTCAAGGACCAGTCCGAGGCCTGGGACGGCGAGCAGCTCTACATCAACCTGGCGTAGCGCTCCTTGGTGTTTTTGAGCTGAAGGTCAAAAGCGCAGCGACGAGTTGCCTCATCGGCGGGCCGGTCGCCGCTCTCGGGTCGCCGTCGTCGGTGGGTCCGAGATCAAGAGAATTCGCTGTTATATTTGGCAATTCTGTTGCCATGTCCATCTTCAGTCGGTAGAATCGAATGTATGTTCGATAGTCCGATTGAGGTGATCGACCGGTTCGATGCCGTCGTCGATCAGCTCCTGGCGGTCGACTTCCACGCCTGTGATGGCGAGACGTTGCTACAGGTGGCGCGCCGATCTGAGCTCGTGGAGCGCCGGTTGGGTGCGGCGCGGCATCGGGTGGTCGCGGCCCTTGACTGCCAGGGTGTAGCCCGCGAACGCGGCACCGTGACACGGCGGCGTTGCTGGGTGAGTTGTGGAACGCCGCGCCGCCCGCGGCGCGGCGTGAGGACCAAACACCCCGCCGCAACACGATGTACGACGGCTAGCCCGAGGCGATGACCTCAGATGCGCTTGGCGGTGGGCAGGATGCCGACGGCTTCGCCGCCGCAAAGGAACTTGCCGTACTTCTCGTAGTTGATGTACGGGGCCATCGCGCCCTGGTGGGTGAACGCATGCAGGTCGCGCAGGCAACGCTGCAGCGGGTGCGACAGGCGGATCTCATCGGTGGGGCAGATTTCATAGATCGCCTCGATGGCCTGGCGGGCCATCTTGTAGCACAGCGCCGACATCGCTCCGGGCAGCATTTCATCGGTCAGGGGCTCGGCACCGGGCTCGAGGGTGGACAGCAGCCAGTGCTGATAGGCCTCGATCATCTTGATGTTGAGGTGGGCGGTGGCGACCGCGGTCTGCACGAGCGGGGAGTCGGTCATCTTCTCGTAGCCGAGCATGGTGATGCCGCGGGAGTGGATCAGCTCGAGGTAGAGCTCCAGGGCGTAGCGGGCCAGGCCGAGGGGCATCATCGCGGTGAACGCGAACCCGAGGGTGCCACCGCGCAACGAGCCGAACGCCTTACCGGTCTCACGGGACAGCCGGTAGTCGGGGATGAAGATCTCGCCACACGTCACGGTGTTGCTGCCCGTTCCCGAAGCACCCATCACCAGCCAGTCGTCCTCGATCTGCAGATCGCTCATCGGGATCAGGGCGAACGCATCCGAGATCGTCCCGTCGGGCTCGTCGACCTGCAGGCGCATCAACGCCGAATGCGCGTGGTAGCAGCCGCTGACGTAGCCCCAGCTGCCGGTGCCGACGACCTTGAACCCACCCTCGACCGGGACCACCTTCGCGCCCGGCTTGGCGAAGGACCCGGCCATCAGCGGCCGCGGGCTGGCGTACACCTCGGCCATCGCCTGCTCGGGCAGTACCTCGGCCAGGCGGGCAATGCCGCAGCCGACCTGCATCACCCACGCCACCGATGCGTCGCCGCTGGCGATCAACGTCATGATCTTGGCGACCGTCGCCGGGTCGGTGTCGTAACCGCCGCGCTGTGGCAACAGCAGCATCTGGAACAGCCCCGCTGCCTCGACGGCATCCACCGACTCATCGGGCAGGTGGCGCAGCTGCTCACCCAGCGGCGCGTTCGCCCGCAGCAACGGCACCAGCGCCTGGGCCCGCTCGAGCAACTCGGCCGGGCTGGGGACGGTCTGGTCCGGGCGCGTGTCAACAGCGAGATCGGTCATGAGGGGTCTCCACATCAGTTCGGGACGAAACTAGTTGGTGACTACAAGCATCACACCGGGACCGCCAGATGTACAGATGTACAAATGAGGTAGAAACAAGGCATGACCACTGTCACCGCGTACGCGACCGCAGCCGCCAAGGCTCCCTTCACCAAGACGACCATCGAGCGGCGGGCCGTCGGTCCGAAGGACGTGCGGATCGAGATCGCGTATGCCGGCATCTGCCATTCCGACATTCACACCGCCCGCGAGGAGTGGGGCGCGGCGATCTTTCCCCTCGTGCCCGGTCACGAGATCGCCGGTGTCGTGGTCGAGGTCGGGGCCGAGGTCACCAAGCATGCGGTCGGCGATCGGGTGGGCGTGGGTTGCCTGGTCGATTCGTGCCGCGAATGCGAGAACTGCGTGGCCGGCGAGGAGCAGTACTGCCTCAACCCGGTCGGCGGCGGCACGTACAACTCGATCGGGCGCGACGGCACCCCGAACTACGGCGGTTACAGCACCCACATCGTGGTGAACGAGCACTTCGTGCTGCACATCCCGGATGGCATCGAGCTCGACGTGGCCGCGCCCCTGTTGTGCGCGGGCATCACCGTCTTCTCGCCGCTGAACCGGTGGCAGGCCGGTCCGGGGCGACGGGTCGCCGTGGTCGGTCTGGGCGGCCTCGGGCACATGGCGGTCAAGATCGCGCACGCGATGGGCGCCGAGGTCACGGTGTTGTCGCAGACGCTGTCCAAGCGCGAGGATGGCCTGCGGCTGGGCGCCGACAAGTACTACGCCACCTCCGACGACGCAACGTTCACCGAGTTGTCGCGCTACTTCGACCTGATCATCAACACCGTGTCGGCGACGCTGCCGATGGGGCCATACCTGTCGACGCTGCGCCTGAACGGGACGTTCGTCAGCGTCGGCGCACCGGCCGAGCCGCTCGAGGTGCCGGTGTTCGCCCTGATGGGTGGGCGCCGTAGTTTCGCCGGGTCGGCGATCGGCGGCATTGCCGAGACCCAGCAGATGCTCGACTTCTGTGCCGAGCACGGCATCGGCGCCGAGATCGAGACGATCAGCGCCGACCGGATCGACGAGGCGTACGACCGGGTGGTCGGCAGCGATGTCCGCTACCGGTTCGTGATCGACACGGCCACCTTCTAGTTGGACCGCTCGGGTGGGCAATGCGCCCGGCGCGAGCTAGGGTCGCTCGAATGAGCGATGAGCCCGTTGCCGATCGCCAATCGGTCACCGAGACAACCGGGTTGCTGTGGGGGATCAAGACGAGCTTCGTCTCCTACCTCAAGGGCATGTCCGACCTGCGCTCCTCGATCTCCGGCGGAGCCACCGTCACCTCCCGCGGCCGCTTCCTGTTCCCGCTCGCGTCGAGCGCGGACTACGACGTGAGCACCAACCGCGGCGTCCTCAAGTTCGCCGGTGATCTGCGCTTCTCGGCCCACTTCGGGATGCTGTTCGTCGCCTTCATCGACCCCTGGGTGAGTATCGATGACGATGGCGCTCACCTCTCGGTGGCCGACCCCGACAGCTACCCGGACGCCACGGTCCGGCTGCCGATGGTGGACCTCAACCAGCCGCAATCGCACGACGTCGGGCCCTTGCGGGCCTGGCAGGGGACGAGCACCACGCTGCGCCCCGAGGCGGTGGCGTTCTTCAACGAGGTCTATCCCGTCGGTGAGGAGTTCGACCCACTCGACATGCGTATCGCGCTCGGCGGTTGAGCCGGCGCTGTGCCTGAGCGTCTCGCGCAGCGGGACGAACCCCTGCCCACCGGCGCGCCGCTTGGGCACCATGGCCGGGAGATCGCAGGGATCGTCGATGACGGAGGTCAGGGATCATGCCGGTTGCGCTAGTGACGGGGTCGAGCCGCGGAATCGGCAAGGCGGCCGCGCTCCAGTTCGCCAAGCGGGGCTTCGATGTGGCCCTTGCCGCCCGCACCGTCGAGGAGGGCGAGGGCCGCGATGACGGCGACTTCACCGCCGGACGGCCGATCGAGGGCAGCATCCGCCAGACGGCCAAGGAGGTCGAGGCGCTCGGCGTCCGGGCCCTGCCCGTTCGCCTGGACCTGACCGAGCCCGAGAGCGTGGACAGCTGCGTCGACACGGTCGTCGCCGAGTGGGGCCGACTCGATGCCCTCGTCAACAACGCGACGCTGCATACCGGCAGCAACACGCGCATCGACGATCTCTCGCGCGAGCTGATCGAGCTGTTCACCCGGGCGACCTTCACCGGCCCGCTCATCCTCGCCCAGCGGGCGCTGCGCGTCATGGGACCCCAGGGGGGCGGACGGATCATCAACGTCGCGTCCAGCGCCGGAGTGAACAATCCGGAGTTCCCGCCCGGAGAGGGCGGCTGGGGCGTGCTCTACGGCATGGTCAAGGCGGCCCAGATCCGCATGGCCGGCCTGATCCGGGTGGAGTACCCCAACCAGAACATCTACGCCTTCACCGTCTGCCCGGGCTGGGTGAAGACCGAGGTCATCGGAAAGATGCCGATCTTCGAGAACCTCGAGTCCGGCACCGGTGCGGACGGGCCAGGATCGGTGATCGCCTGGCTGGGCAGCTCGCCCGACGCCCCGCAGTACGCCTGGGACTTCTTCCGCACTCCGGAGTTCGGCGCCGAGCACGAAATCCCCGTGCTCTGAGCGCCGTTCTCTGCTGGCTCAGCCGCCGGGGCGGTACACCATCAAGAAGATGATCACGGCGAACAGCACGGCGACGATCCCGCCGCTGGCCGCGATCCGGGCGGAGGACGGCGTCGCCGGTTCGGGCTGACCGAAGGCCACCGTCGCGGCCTGCAACGCCGGCACGAGCACGGCCAGCACGAGCGCCACCGCCACCGCCCACAGCAGCAACGACAACCAGATCCAGGTGTCGCTGAACTCGGCCACGTTCTGGTGCGTCCGGGGCGACTTCGTGGACATCAGGGCGAAGCCGAGGATCACGACCAGCACCGAGGCGTAGGAGTAGATCCGCAACATGCGCGCGGCGGCCGCTGTCGCCGCCGCGTCACGCGTGCGCACCCCGCGCCCGGCCGTCGTGGCCGCGTGGACCAGTGGACCGATGGCGAACACCGCGAACAGCAGATGCAGGGCGAGCAAGATTTTGAACATGGCGCCGAGGCTAGCCGGGTTGCCCCGGGCGGTGGCTCAGGTGGTTCAGTCGCGCGGGTCGCCGGGGACCGAGCGCGTGGTGAATCCCCACGGCACCTGGAACGTGGTGGCTGGGTCCGCGATGATCGTGTCGTCGGTGCGGGACTGAATTTTCACTCCGGCCGATTCCAGGTGCTTCGCCGCCTGGTCGAGGTCGGCGACCTTCCAGGTCATCGAGTAGTACTTGTCGGCCGGGAGCTTGGCCGCGAGGGCGGCCGCGCCCGGGCTACCCGCATCGGGGGTGGCGAAGTGATAGATGGCGTCGGCCAGCAGCACGTACGGACCGGACACGCCGAGCTGTTCGTCGCGGCCTTCGTGAATGAGCGTGCCGCCGAGGGCGTCGACGGTCAGCTGCAGCGAGCGGGTCGGGTCGGCGGTGAGGATCACGTGGTGCGAAAGGTGCTTGATGCCCAGCGCGGTGTCCGATGCGGCGGAGGGGAGCGTCCACTCCGGGTTGGAGCGGGGATCGATGGGCAGCGGGAAGTAGGTCATGAACTGGTAGCGCAGGCCGACCTCGTTCGGCGGCGTGAAGTACATCTTGATCGGTCCACCGCCGCCACCCTGGTCGGGCGTCGGCGGCTCATCGCCCTCGACGGCCACCCCGAGCTGGGTCACCAGCGGAACCTTGGCCCGCCGCAAGGCCCGGAACGTGTCGTCGACATCGTCGCTGTACCAGCCGATGTTCTGCAGGACCGGGACGGCAACGCTCGGCGAGGCCTGCACGCCGTTGATCTTGTGCAGGTCGGGGCAGACACAGTCGATCAGGACGTCGCTGATCATCGTCATCTTCGAGTAGCCGCGGGGGTCGCCGGGCTTCTCCGGCTCCTGCCCCTTCGGCATCGTCTCGAGCAGGGTGCTGGGTCGGCCGAACACCCGCGCGAAGAACTCCTCTGACATGTCAAGGTTGGGTACGTGGAAGGTGGGGTGGAACGCGTACTTGACCTTGACGGACATGCGGGTCTCCTAGTCGAGTGGGGCGCGAACGTCATGGAGCCTAGCCACGCCGAGCGTGAATCGGCAGGGTTCGCAGCGTCGACCGTTCCACCCACTCGGACGCTTCAGCGCAGGGCTTGGTAGCGCGCGAGCGATTCGGCCCGTTCCCGGGCATGGTCGACGATCGGCTCCGGGTAGCCGTCGGGCACCCCGTCGCGTCGCTTCCACGGCTCGTGGATCTCCGCCGCCGGCAAGGCCTGCAGTTCGGGGACGAATCGGCGGATGTAGCTGCCGTCGGGGTCGAACTTCCTGCCCTGGGTCACCGGATTGAAGATGCGGTAGTAGGGGGCGGCGTCGGTGCCGGTGCCCGCCGTCCACTGCCAGCCGTGTTGATTGCTGGCCAGATCGCCGTCGACCAGGTGTCGCATGAAGTAGCGCGCGCCCAGTTGCCATTCCAGGTGCAGATCCTTGACCAGGAACGAGGCGACGATCATGCGGACGCGGTTGTGCATCCAGCCCTGTTCGAGCAGTTGGCGCATTCCGGCGTCGACGATGGGATACCCGGTCTGCCCGTCCTGCCAGGCCGCGAGATGGCGCTGCGCAGTTTCCCCGCTGGCGTAGGGCATGGCGGCCATGGCCGGCAGGAAGTACTCGCGGGCGCTGGCGGGCCAGAAGTGCAGCACGGCAGCGTAGAACTCGCGCCAGGCCAGTTCCTTGCGAAACGTCTCGTGCGCCGGGCCCAACTCGGCGAGCAGTGTCCGCGGGTGCACAGACCCGAAATGCAGGTGGGGCGAGAGACGGGACGTGGCGTCGAGGTCCGGCCGGTCGCGCCCCTCGGGGTAGGCGGGCAGGTGATGACGGCGAAAGGCCTGCCAGGCCGCCAGCGCCGCGCCTTCCCCGGCCTCGGGCAGCCGCAGACGCGCGGGCAGGTCGGGATCCGGGGGGATGTCCAGGCCGGCCAGGTCGCCGCGCCAGTCGATCTCGGCTGAACCCGATGCGGCCGGTGCTCTCCAGCCGTGTGCCAGCCAGGCCCGGTAGAAGGCCGAGTACACCTTGTACGGCGAGCCGTCGGCCTTGGTGACCCGCCCGGGGGCGACCGCGAACGGCGACCCGGTCCGGACGAGCGGTACCCCCCTGAGGGCCTGTTCGACCCGTTGATCCCGCGCCGCGCCGTACGGGCCGAAGTCGGCGCTGATGTGCACGGCGGAGGATCGCGTTTCCCGCACGAGCGCGGGCACGACCTGTTCCGGCGCTCCACGGCGCACCAGTAAGGCCCCGCCGCGGGCGCGCAGGTCGGCGTCGAGGACGCGCAGGGTGCGGTAGAGAAAGGCGATTCGGGCCAACCCCGACGGGCGCAGCAGCGCGTCGTCGAGGATGAACAGCGCAACGACCGGGCCGTCCTGGGCGGCGGCGAGCAGCGCGGGGTGATCGGCCAGCCGCAGATCGCGTCGAAACCACAGCACGGAGCCCATGCCGTCAACACAGTACGCACGCTGCCCGCGGAAGGGCGTCAGGCCGGCGACCAGCCCAGGGCCGGGCCGAGCTTCGTCGCGATGTCGGTGAGGATCTGGACGTAGTCCTCGTGGGCGAAGCTGAAGGGCAGGGCGAACGCCACCTCGTCGATCTCGCGGAAGGCCGGCAGGGCGTACAGCTGCTCGGCGATCTGCTCGGAGGAGCCGATGAGGTCGCGGGCGAACATCATCCGGGCCGGGCCCTGCGGGGTGCTGGTGCGGGGTGTGCGGGACTGCACGTAGGCGGCGTAGCGCGCCCGCTGGTCCGGGCTGGCCCCGTCGGTCGGAATCACGACCAGCCCCTGCGAGACCCGGGCGGCGGCGCCGTCGGGGTGGTGGGCCCGAAACGTCTGCACATGCGACAGCTGGATCTGGGCGAAGTCCTGGGACTCCTCGGCCCGCACGACACTGCTGGTCAGCAGGTTCAGGCCCTGCTCGCCGGCCCATTGCACCGATCGCAGACCGGCCCCGCCGTACCAGATTCGCCGGGCCAGGCCCGGCGAATGCGGCTCGACCCGTTCGGAGAACTCCTCGATGCCCTCCGTGCCGCGGAAGCCGCTCGCGGCCTCCCCCCGCACGAAACGCAGCAGGCGTTCGACCCGCGCGTAACTGAAGTCCTCCACGTCGGCGCTGTGCGGGTAGAGCGCGGACCGCACTTCTTCCCAGCGCATCGGGGGACCGACGCTGATGCCGGGATTGAGCCGCCCGCCGGAGAGCAGGTCGACGGTGGCCAGATCCTCGGCCAGGCGCAGCGGGTTCTCCCAGCCGAGCGGGGTCACGGCCGTGCCCAGCTCGATGCGGGTGGTCCGCTGCGTGGCCGCCGCGAGCACCGCAATGGGTGAGGAGATGCCGTACTGCAGGTGCCGATGCCGCACCCAGGCACTGTCGAAACCGAGCTGCTCGCCGAGGGAGATGATCGACAGCGTGGACTCGTGGCCGCGCGCCGGGTCGTCCCGGTCGAACAGGCCGATGGTCAGAAAGCCGAGTTTGCGCAGCGGGGCGCTGGGATGCGGCACGCTGAGGATGCTGCCACGCTGACCGAGGAAATCGGCCGTCGCGGGCTGCCGCGCGGGCCGAGGAGGGCGCAGAATGTTCCTATGCCCGATGACGTCGGTCGTGAGTTGAGCAACTTCGTCCTGGTGGCGTTCGGCTGCACCGTGCTGGCGCTGTTCATCGGCGGGGCGACGAACACGACGGCCTGGGTCCTACTCGTGATCGTGTGGGCCGGGGTCGGCGCCGCCATCGTCTCGACGAGACGCAAGCCCTCTCCCTAGCCGGTGCCGATGGCCGGAACCGCCCGGGTCAGCGCGCAGCGCGCCAATATTCGATGCGATGGTGGTCCGGCATGAAGCCATGGTTCACGCCCCACAGGACCGCCTGGGTGCGGGTCGTCACGCCGATCTTGCGATACACCGCGCGGATGTAGGACTTGACCGTGTTCGGGCTCAGGTAGGTGAGCGCGGCGACTTCGGCATTGGACTTGCCTTGGGTGATCAGCGCGAGAATCTCGCCCTCCCGATCGGTCAGGCCCTCCACGCGGCCGGGCCAGTCCAGCCCGGACACGCCGCGAACCCGCGGTGGGGGCTCGCTCACGACCCGCTCGCCGGCGTGCACGGCTTCCAGCGCGGCGACGAGTTCGCGGGCCGGCAGGGTCTTGGACAGGTACCCGTGGGCGCCGCGCTTGTGGGCCTCGGAGACCAGGCGGGGATGGAAGTTCCAGGTGTAGATCACCACCTTGTGCGCCCGCGGATTGTCGACCAGCACGGTGAAGTCGTCGCTGTCGGACTCGGCCTGGGCGAAGGAGTCGTACAAAGCGATGTCCACCGGGGTCTTGACCTCGGTGTTCGAGTCCAGCTCGACGATGACGATCCGGTCGCGGTACTGCTCGAGCAGCCGGGCCAGTCCGAGCAGCACGATGTCGTAGTCGTCGACGAGGGCAACCGAGATCGGAGCCGTCGTGGCTGCGGGAACCATGGGCTGACCATAACCCCCCTTAGGGGTGTACCAGCACCTCCCTAGGGGTGGTTCAGTGAAGAAGTGCTCAGCTTTCAGATGCGTCCCCGGTCGGTCGACCCGCGCAGCGGTATCCACACCCTGCTGCTCAGCGGAGAGGCCGACCTGGCCGTCGTTGACGAGCTCACCGCGCGGGGAATGGCCGCACTCGCCGAGCCCGCAGTGACCACCCTGGTGATCGATCTTCACGACGTCACGTTCATCGACTGTGCGGTGCTGGGCGGCCTGGTCCAGCTCCGCAACTGCGCCGAGGTCGCGGCCAAGCGGTTCTATCTGGCCCATCCATCTGCTCGGGTCGACCGGTTGCTTGACCTGGCCGGGCTCGACTTCGACGCTCTTCGATAGGTCTGGATCCAGTCCAGATATCGTGGGTAGGCGATGGCCGCCGAACCCCTGCCTCCCGATGACCTGGCGGCGCTATGGGGACCGGCGCAGCCCCGCGACCGGCCGTTGCGACTGCTCGGCCTGTTCGCCCATCCCGATGACGAGGTGTTCTGCGTCGGCGGCACGATCGCGCGCGCCAGCGCGGCCGGAGCGCACACCGCCCTGGTCTCGCTGACCCGGGGCGAGGCCGGCGAGATCCGCGATTCGGCCGCCGCGACCCGTCGGACCCTGGGAGCCACCCGGGCCGGGGAGTTCGTGGCGTCGGCCCGGTCGCTGGGCGTGGCCACTACGCAATGTCTGGATCTGGGTGACGGAAAGCTGTCCCGGCTGCCCTACTCCGACCTGGTCGCGCAGGTGCGCGAGATCATGGCCGCCTTCGCCCCGGACGTGGTCGTCACCTTCGGCGACGACGGCGGCTTCGGCCACCCCGATCACGTGGCTTCCTCGCGGGCCACCCTGACCGCGCATCAGCAGTTGGCCCGCCCACCCCGGGTACTGCACGCGCGCTTCCCGGCCCAGGACCGGCTGTTGCTCGACCTGCTGGTCGACTGGTTGACGTCGGGGGAGCAGCGTGTCGCAGGCCCCGCGGGATTCGCCAACGCCTTGCGCCTATTCGCCGACGGGTCGACCATGCTCGGCTTCGCCGCGGATCATCTGCACGTCGAATGGTTCCCGGGCGGCTCGTTCGTCATCGAGCAGGGCGAGCCGCCCAACGAGCTGTTCTGCATCTTGTCCGGCACGGTCGACATCGTGGTGGAGGGCGCCGACGGGACGATGCGCAAGGTCGACACGGCTGGCCCCGGCGCGTTCGTCGGCCAGGACGGCCTGGCCACCAATCGTCCCCGCAACGCCCACGTGATCGCCCGCGACGACGTGACCTGCTTCGTACTCGCCCCGCGGGGCCGCGACCTGTCGGCCGGCCGGGGGGCGGGGGTAATCGTCGCAGCCGCGGCGACTCCTCCACCGTCGGTACCGGTAGCCGGCGCGAGCGACTTCGCGATCGACGTGCAGGCCGAGCTCGATCGCAAGATTGCTGCCTTGGTGGCCCATCGGTCGCAGTACGCCTTGGATCCCGAGCTACTCCCACGTCAGGTGTTGGGCCCGCTACTGGGAACCGAACACTTCAGCGTGGCCGGTTGACCCGTTCGGCGGCGACGTCGATGTTGGCCATGCGCGCGGCCCGGTAACCGGCGTTTCGCTGCTCGACGACCGCACGCACCTCGGCCGGGGCCGTCTCGGGTCGCCCGGCCGACCAGGGTGGCGCCGGGGCGTATTCGATCGCGAGCTGAATCTCTTGGGCGGTGCGCTCACCGGCGAGTTCGGCCGCGATCGTCAAGGCGAAGTCGATACCGGCCGTGATGCCGCCACCGGTGATCGTGTTCCCGTCGCGAACCACCCGTCGATCGTCGGGGATCGCACCGAACTTCGGGAGCAGCTCGCGCCAGGCCCAGTGGCAGGCCGCGCGCTTGCCCACCAGTAGCCCCGCGGCGCCCAGCACCAGGGAGCCGGTGCACACCGACGTCACGTAGCGCGCGGTCGCGGCCAGGCGTCGGACGTGCGCAATCAGCGCCTCGTCGACTGCGGCATCGGCCGCGCCGAAGCCGCCGGGCACGAACAGGACGTCGCAGTCGCCGACATCGGCCAGGGCGACCGTTCCGGCGAACTGCAGGCCGTCGTCGCTGGTGATGGTGCCCCCGGTCACCGAGCCCACGATGACCTCGGCGTCGGGCACGCGGGTGAACACGGTATGCGGGCCGGTGAAATCCAGTTGCGTCAACTGCGGGTACAGCACCTCGACGATCGTGATGGCCACGTAGCCCAGCGTAGGGCGCGGCGGGGGCACTCTCACCTGTGATGGGCGAAGTGAGGTAGGCGTTTAAGGATTGGAATAGCTCACAGACAACCCCGTGTCTGTGAGAGTCGAGGTACCACCCATGGCCGCGCACCTCAGGGCGGTGATCCGCTCGAAGCGCGTCCTGATCTTCGGCGGCGT
The DNA here is from genome assembly GCA_963828015.1 of uncultured Actinomycetes bacterium. Classification (GTDB taxonomy): domain Bacteria; phylum Actinomycetota; class Actinomycetes; order Mycobacteriales; family Jatrophihabitantaceae; genus CAVPUA01. The sequence goes on along the minus strand of CAWHCD010000004.1, from coordinate 256,109 downwards.
CGCGCTCGCGCTCGCCGCCACCTTGACGGCCGCGATCTATCGGCCCGTCGGCACCCAGATCGCGCAGGGTCCGGTGGCCGTCCAGGAGTTCTCGACCCAGTCGCCGGTGCAGTCGACGTCCGCCTCGGCCGAGGTCGCGGCGAGCGCTGAATCGACTCCGGCTTCGCCCGAGATGACCGCACGGGCCGCCACCCCAGCCGAGACCGTCGCCCCGCCGGTGGCCGCCCCACCCGAAGCGAGCGTCAGTAGCGCCCCGCGCCCGGCGGCACCGGCCGCGCCGCCTGCTCCGGCGGCGCCCGATGCGCCCGTCGCGCCTGTCGCGCCTGTCGCGCCTGCCGCGCCGGCCGCGCCGGCCCAGAGCTGGCAACTCTCCCAGATCCAGGCCCTCTTCAACTCCGTCGTCCCCGCGGCCGAGCGCGCCGCGCTGCCCGCGAGCTGGGTGTTGACCTACAACGACCCACGCGAGAGCTGCGGTGATGGCTGCACCGGCATCATCGACGGACACCTGGAAACCAGCTTCACCCCGGCCTTCTTCAACCAGTCATCGACCTACCAGCGCAACACGATGGCGCACGAGATCGCCCACGCCTACGGCTACTCGCACTGGTCGCTATACGCCTATCCGAGCTGGGCCGGACTGGCCGGCTGGCTGGGCCAGTTCCACGTGCTGGATCGCGGATTCGCCGGGCAGTACGACGCCGAGGCCTGGGCCAGTTGCGTCGCCTGGAAGGAGTCGGGCTTCAACAACCGGGTCGATCAAATTGCCGCTCCGTGCACTGAGCAGGCGGCCGCGCTGGCGATGGCGCAGATCCCCTAGCCGTAATCTGAGGCGATGTCCGGCACCGGTGAGCGCCCGCCACCTGGGCCCGGGCTCAACCGCGGCGTGACGGCCGTGCTGTGGGACATCGACGGCACACTCGTGACGTCGAAGGGCGCCGTTGCGCGCGTCTTCCTCGACGCGGTCGAGTCGGTCTGCGGCACTCGACCCAGTGAGGTGGGGCTCGACTTCGGTGGGCGTCTGGATCCCGAGATCGCCGGGTTGCTCGTCCAAGCCGCCGGGGGTGCGCCCGAGCAGATTCCCGAGGTTCTCGCCACCTTCGAGGTACTCGTCTCTGAACGGGCCGACGAGCTGGGCCGGCACGTCGCGCTGCTGCCCGGCGCCGGCGAACTCGTCGGTGCGCTGGCCGAGCAGGGCGTCAGGCAGACCGTCGTCACCGGCAACCTCGAAATCCCCGGACGGCTCAAGCTCGACGCCGCTGGGCTGGTTCCGCCCATCGACGTCGCTGTCGGCGGCTTCGGGGCCAGCGGACCCGACCGGACCGCGGTCGCGAGGTTTGCCCTCGATCGTCTCGGCCGGGCCGGCTGGGCCGGAACCCCCGACAGCGCCTGGGTGGTGGGCGATACGCCGCGCGACCTGGTCTGCGCCCGCGCCCTCGGCCTGCGCTGCGCCCTCGTGGCGACCGGCCGCCACTCATTCGAGGTCCTTGCGCAGCTCGAGCCCGATCTGGTGTTGCCCACGCTCGAGCACGACCAGCTACGAGCCGCGTGGTTCGGCGCGATCTAGAGCGTGGTGATGAGCCCGCAATCCGGCGCTGGTCGCGGACCTGCAACGCGAAACGTAGCGGGGTCGCCAAGCATGGCCCATCAAGGCAGCGTCGGCCAGCGGCCCGTGGTCATCCCGGTCTCGAAGCACTCCAGGTGCGGGCGGATGTCGATGTCGTTGGACGCCAGCCACGGGTCGGAGAAGTAGGTGTGGCCGTAGCGGTCGCCGCTGTCGCAGATCAGGGTGACGATGCTGCCGGACTCTCCCGCCTCCGACATCTCGCAGGCCAGCCGCAGCGCCCCCCACAGGTTGGTGCCGGTGGAGGCGCCGACGCGTCGGCCGATCACCGATTCCACGGCCCGCGCGGCGGCGATCGAGGCCGCATCCGGGACGCGGATCATGCGGTCGACGACGGTGGGAATGAAGCTCGGCTCGACCCGGGGCCGTCCGATGCCCTCGATCCGCGAGCCGACCGCGCTGGTTATCGAACGGTCATCGTCCAACCAAGAGGGAAAGAAGACCGAGTTCTCCGGGTCGACCACAGCCAACCCGGTCGGATGACGCTGGTAGCGGATGTAGCGCCCGATGGTGGCGCTGGTGCCGCCCGTTCCGGCACCGACCACGATCCAGCGCGGCACCGGGAAACGCTCCGCGCTGAGCTGCTCGAAGATCGACTCGGCGATGTTGTTGTTGCCGCGCCAGTCGGTCGCCCGCTCGGCGTAGGTGAACTGGTCCAGGTAGTGCCCGCCCGTCTCGCGGGCCAGCCGGGCCGCCTCGGCATAGATCGCACCCGGGTCGTCGACGAAGTGGCAGCGGCCGCCCTCGCGTTCGATGAGCGCGACCTTCTCCGCCGACAGCGTCCGCGGAACGACGGCCACGAAGGGCAGGCCGAGGATCCGCGCGAAGTAGGCCTCGCTGATCGCGGTCGAGCCTGAGGAGGCCTCGATGACCGTGGTTCGCTGGTGGATCCAGCCGTTGCACAACGCGTACAGGAACAGCGAGCGGGCCAGGCGGTGCTTGAGCGAACCGGTCGGAAGGGTCGACTCGTCCTTGAGATAGAGGTCGACGTTGGGGTGCTCGGGCAAGGCAAAGACGAGCAGATGCGTGTCGGCCGAGCGGTTGGCGTCAGCCTCCACCTTGCGGATTGCCTCGTTGGCCCACGCTCGATCCGACGGTGAGCTTCGGTCAACGTCGATCAGCACCAGGCCACCCTAGCGGCGCGGCGGGTGCGGTTGATCCACTGTTGACGGTCGGGCATCCCGGTGCTTGGCTAGCCCCGATCACCATCGCGATGCGTTGGTAAAACCCCTGGTTCATGAGCACCACGAACTGCGCCCTGGAGAGGACCTCAATGACGGAGTCCGGAGAGTTCAGCGTCATCGCCATGTTCCACCCGAGCCACCGGGTCACGAGCCTGGCGGAGGTCGAGGACTTCTTCGAGCGGGTGTTCGGTCGCAACAGTGCGCGCCTGAACGTGCTGATCGGCCTGGAGGTCCAGAATCCGGAGACCCGGATGGACTACTCGACGTTCACCACTATCCGCGACGTGATCTTCGACAGCATCGACCCGACCCGGCTGCTCAAGTCCGGCAAGCAGTTGTACCCGACGCCGACGGTCTCGCACTTGAACGGCCTGGGCTGGTACGTCGAGGGACTGGCTGACGCGTACCGCTCGATCAAAGCGTCGGGCTTCGTCATCATCGGACAGGACGACAAGGTCGCCGAGGGCGACGAACCGCCGTTGGTCATCGGCGGTGCGTTGCCGATGTTCTGGACGACGCCGGAAGACGCCGGCCTGCGCTACCAGTTCGTGCCGCCGGTGCAGATGCCCGGCGATGTGCGCCTCAAGCCGGATTGGAAGCTCTCACCGACCTCGCCGTACGACCCGCTGGGCCTGGAGTTCTGCTCGCACCACACGGTGCTCACCGACCGCCCCGATCGGGCCAAGCGGCTGTTCGTCGACTCCCTCGGCGGCACGGTCATCCACGAGGCGCACAACGACGTCCGGGGTACGTCGAGCACCTACATCAGCCTGGGCGATGGGGTCTATGAGTTCGCGGTGCCCGACGAGGGCACGGCCGCCTACGCCGACTGGGCCACCGACCCGTCCGTCGACACCTATCACGCGATCTCGTGGAAGGTGCAGGACCTGGACAAGGTCGAGCGGCAGCTGACCAGTCAGGGCGTCGGCATCCAGACGCGCACCGACGACACGATCGTCACCGATCCGACGACGAGCATCGGGATCCCGTGGGGCTTCAGCACCACTGCGGTCCCGGGGGACCCGCGCGCCTGATCAGTCGGCACCGGGAACCGGCCGGGCGAATTCCTGCCGGTCGGGCTCGGCGTCGACCGGTAAAAGCGCCGACGATTCACCCGACGGCAGGCGGTGCTGCGACCGGCGCCACTATTCCCGGCCGGGGCGTGCCGCGGGGGTGAGATAGCCAACCGGATGCAACCTCCGGTTGTCCTCTATTGTCGAGAGGTCGGCTGTGGGCCTGCTTGGGCTGCCGCCGAGCTTCATCCGATCTCGCCCCAGAGGGAACTTCATGCAGCAACAGCCCGCTCGCGTCGGCCTGGCCCGGCTCAGTGATCCAATCCGACCGATCTCGGGCGTGATCTGATGCGCCAGGGACCCCTCGCCGGCCGCTATCCTGCGGTCGCCGCGATGGTGATGCTGGCGCTGATCCCCTTCCTCGCGCTGTCGGCCTCACTCGAACCGATCACGCCCTATATCTCGGCGAGTCTGCACATGAGCGCCCAGACGATGAGCCTGAGCTCGGGCCTGGGCAACGCGGCCTACGCGGTCGGAACGGTGCTGGCCGTGCAGTTCGCCCAGCACCTACCCCAACGGCGGATGCTGGTTGGCTACGCCGCGCTGCTGGTGATCGGCTCGGTGATCGCCGCCTCGGCGCAGAACGCCGGCATGTACATCACCGGGCACGTCATCCAGGGCCTGTGCACCAGCATGCTGCTCATCGCCGCCGTCCCGCCGCTGGCGATCGGCTTCCCGCGGTCGAAGCTGCGACTGACGGCCATGATCATGAATATGTGCATCTTCGGTGCCGTCGCGCTGGGGCCGTTCATCGGCGGGGTGCAGGCCTCGGCCCAGGCCTGGCGCCCGCTGTTCTGGATCGTCGCCGCCGTGTCGGCGGCCGCGTTCGTGATGGCCTTGCTGACCTTCGAGGATTCACCGGCCGCCAACCCTGATTCGCCGCGCGACCTGCCCGCGATCGGGCTGGCCCTGGTGGGCTGCCTGGCCGCGTTCATCGGGGTCTCGGAGCTGACCAGCCACGCGTTTCACGACCCGCAGGTCATCCTGCCGCTGGTCGGTGGCCTGGGCGCGATCGTGGTCCTGATCGTCTACCAATTCCGGGCCAAGACGCCGCTGCTCACGGTGCGGCCGCTGCTGACCAGTGCGATCCCGGTGGCCGGCATCGTCGTGGCGCTGTTTGCGGCCGCGGCCGCGGTCTCGGCGACCGCCCTCACCGCGAGCGTGCTGACGGAGAACTACAGTCCGCTACGCATCGGCGTGCTCTACCTGCCCGAGGTCGCCGGCGCGGTGATCAGCGCGTTCGCTTTCGGTTTCGTGATCACCAGGAAGGCCATGGTGTACCTGCCGCTGGTCGGCATGATCTTCCTGGCCGCCGGGATCCTGGTCTTCGTCATCGAGGTGCCCTCGAGCCAGGCGCTGACCCTGCTGGGCTCCGGCCTGGCCGGCATCGGCCTCGGGGCGACGGTCGCCCCGGCCTTGTTCGTCGCCGGCTTCTCGATGCCGTCCTTCACCCTCCAGCGCGTGTTCGCGATCGTGGAACTGTTGCGGGCAGTGGCCGCATTCATGGTGGCACCGATCTTCTTCTACTTCGCGGCCAACATCGGGAGCAATATCAATGAAGGCACCCGCGTCATGCTGTGGGTTGGCCTGGGTATTGCACTCGGTGGGGCATTGCTCGGGGCGGTCATCTTCGCCGTGAGCGGCGCGCGACCGCAGACCCCGGACATCGACACCTTCCTCAGCGGTGTAGCGCCGGCCTGGTACTCGCCCCCGCTACTGGCCAAGCTTCGGTCCAAGCACATCGAGGAGATTCCCGTGCTGGAAAAGGTCAACTGATGGCTGCAAACGACAACGGTGTCGGACCGGTGATCTTCGCCTACGACGGTTCCGAGCTGGCGGCGTACGCGATCACTGCCGCCGCCCAGCAGCTGGTTCCTGGCCGCGAGGCCGTCGTCGTGTGCGCTTGGCAGCCGGCCGACGTCGGCTTCACCCCGGTGACCAAGCAGCACTTCGACGCCGGTCAGGCCAGCGAGGTGCGCAAGGCCGCCGAGGAGACCGCCGCCTACGGGGCATCCCTGGCCGAACAGGCCGGTTTCAAGGCGCGCAGCGCTACCGCGGAATGCGCCCCGACCTGGACCGGAATCCTCCAGGTCGCCGACGAGGAGCAGGCGAGCCTGATCGTCATTGGCTCGCATCGCCGGGCCGGGCTGGTCGGCCACCTGGTCGGCAACGTCGCCTCAGCCGTCGTCACCCATTCGCGCATCAGCGTCCTGGTCGTGCATCAGCGCTAAGCAAGTCGTCGATCAGCGCGGCCAGCGCCGCCGGCTGATCGCTCTGGATGGCGTGCCCGGCGTCGGCGACGGTCTCAACGCGCAGCGCGGGCGCGCGGCGGGCGATTTCGGCCCGGTCGTGATCGGTGACGAAGGCGGATTCGGCGCCGATCACCAGCATGGTCGGCATTGCCAGCCGCGAGACGTCCGCCCACAGTTGATCGGCCTGGGCGGGCAGGGCGGGATCGGATCGGTCGTAGCGCCAGCGCCAGGTGCCATCCGGTAGCGCCACCGAGTTGTGGATCACGCCCCGACGCACCGCCGAGGCCGGGCGGCGGGGAGAGGCAGCCACGGCAGCGTCGATCATCGCTTTGCCGGTCAAGGAAGGTCCGCGGGCCGCGCGTGAGCTCGACCGCCCCGCGCTGTTCGGCGCTCATCGCCGCTGCGGCCCGCGCCGAGCCCGGAGTCACGTCGACGAGCAGGGCGCGGCGGACGAGCTCAGGGCGGGTCGCGCCCAGGTGGATGAGCGTGAGACCTCCCATCGACATGCCGATCACCGCCTGCGCATGGGGGCCTGCGTCTCGATCGCCTGGGCCACCGCCGCGGCGTTGCCCACCGGCCGGTAGTCCCGATCGGGGCGCCACGACGAGTGGCCGTGCCCGGGCAGGTCGATCGCGATCCCCGGTCGCCCGAGCAGCAGCATCACCAGATCCCAGGTGTGGGCGTTCTGTCCGCCGCCGTGCAGCAGGACCAGCTCTGGTTCACCGATGCCCCACCGCAGCAGGCTCAGCTGCTGGCCGTCGGGCAGTTCGAGGACATGGCGGGCCACCGGCGGGATGGTGTCCGCCCCCAGCCCGACCTCTTCGGCCGCCTCGACCAGCGACGCGAACTCATCCGGGTCGGCGTCGTCGAAGCCGTTCATGCCGCGAGATTACGTCGACTAGCCGGCGAGCCAACTGGCGAAGCTGAAGGTGCGCGTCGACGCGCCCGCCGGTGGGGTCGCTCTCGAGCCGGTTGCCGCGGCTGACGTCGCGTTCGGCGATGCGCCAGCCGTCGGCCGTACGCACGAGCGTGTCCTGGTAGTCGCCGCTGCCCACCGTGCCGTCACCGCGCACGATGTAGAACTTGCTCCAGGCCCGGATCGTGCCGTCGGTGCGGGCGTCGAGCACGACGTCGGTCGTGTTGTGCCCGTGCGTCGCGGGGGCGGTGCCGAGCAGCTCGCTGAACGCGGTCGAGGCCGGCACAGAGGACCGGGTCCCGTCCGAGTCGGACGTCGGCGGTGAACACGGTGGCCGCCTGCGCCCAGTCGCGGTTGTCGATGACGTGGGCGTAGCGGGCCAGTAGCTCGAGGATCTCCGCGGCGTCGACCCCGGCCACCGGACTCATTCGGCCAGCCAGGTGGCGAAGGACTCGGTGCGCCAGGGTTCACCATCGGGGGCGGCTATCCGGCCGATTGCGTGGGCGGATCCGCCGGGACTGGATGCGCCAGCCGTCCTCGGTCCTGACGCAGCAGGTCGACGTAGTCCCCGCTGGCGGTGCGCCCGCTGGCCTCGACGAGGAGAAACCGGCTCCAGGCGCTGACATCGCCGCTCGAACCGACATAGCGGGTCGCGGTGTTCAGCGTGTGATGCGACGTCCACCGATCGAAGGGCTGCAGGAACTGCTCGATCTCCCCGAGCCCGTGCGCGGTCACGTACTGCGCGTCGAGGGTGGCGTCCAGGGCGAACACCGTTGAGAGGTAACCCCACTCGCCGTTGTCGAGAATGTGGCCGTAGCGCGACAGCACCTCGCTCGACCTGCCACCGGGTGTCGGGATCGAGCCTCTGCTCGGCGGTGGGCTGGCTCGGATGGTTGGTCATTGTCGGACTGCCTTTCATCCCGCGTTGTCTGGTATTCCTGTCGGAATAAGATAGATCAAGGGCTGGTTCCCGTGTGAGCCTGACGACTGATGAGAACGGATGTCTTGACGTGACCGACCTGCTGCCGCTCGATCCCGACGAGCTGCTGAGCACGACCCGCGCCGTCCGCAAGCGGTTGGACCTGGATCGTCCGGTGCCGCTCGAGGTCATCCGCGAAGCGCTGGAGGTGGCGCTGCAGGCCCCGTCGGGCGGAAACCGGCAGACCTGGCACTGGATCATCGTGACCGATCCGGGGCTCAAGGCTCAGGTGGCCGCGTGGTATCGCCGTTCCCACCTGGCCTACCGCGAGGCGAGCGGTGCGCCGAGCGACCCGGCGCAAGCCCGGATCGCTTCCAGCTCGGACTACCTGCGTGAGGTGATGGCCGAGGTGCCGGTACTGGTGATCGGCGCGATCTCGGTCCGCGACACCGGTCTGCCGCAGGGCAACCAGGCCGGTCAGTGGGGTTCGTTGCTTCCCGCGGCCTGGAGTCTGGCGCTGGCGCTGCGGGCGCGCGGGCTGGGGACGACCTGGACGACCCTGCACCTGCGCTATGAACGCGAGGTGGCCGAGGTGCTCGGCATCCCGGACGACGTCCGGCAAGGGGTGCTCCTGCCGATCGCCTACACCAAGGGCACCGACTTCAAGCCCGGTCCGCGGGCCGACCTCGATGCCGTCGTGCACGTCAACGGCTGGTGAGCCGGCGATCAGGCCGAGCCGCCCTTGGCCGGTCGGCGTTCTTCGTGCAGCTGGCCGGCGCTCGGGCCAACCGCGGAGCGGCCACCCTCGCGACCGTGAGCGGGCTGATCAACGGAGCCACCATGGTGATCGGCTCGATCGCGATCGGCTGGGCCACCGACCACCTGGTCGTCCCGGCCCTGACCGACGGTTCGGCGCCGACGAGTGCGTGGTGGATCAGCGCCGGGCTGATCATGGGCATCTCCGCGCTGCGCTGGAGCACGATCTTTCTGCGTGGGCTCGCCACCGGCCAGGTGCAGTTCCGGGCGCAGGCCGATACCCGCCGCGCGCTGGTGCACCACTACCTCGAACTCGACGCCGACTGGCACCGCTCGCGCTCACCGGGACGACTGCTCGCCCACGCCATGACCGACGTCGACGCACTCTGGTTACCGATGCAGTACGCGTATTTCGCCGCCGGCATGGTGTTCATGCTCCTGCTCGCGATGGCCGATCTCTTCCTGCACGATGCGGTCCTCGGACTGGTCGGCTTGGCCCTGGTCGTGGGGGTGTTCGGACTCAACGTCGTGTATCGCCGGCAGCTGGGACCCCGGGCGCGCGAGGGGCAGGCCGCCCGCGGGGCGCTCGGGGCGATCGTGCACGAATCGATCGAGGGCGGTCCGGTCGTACGCAGCCTCGGGCTGGCCGACGCCGAGGATCAGCGTCTGCGCCCGGCCGTCGAGCGGTTGCGCCACGCCGACCTGCGCATGGCGGCGACCAGCTCGGTGTTCGACCCGTTGCTCGAACTGCTGCCGACGGTCGCGGTGCTCGTGGTGCTGGCCGTGGGCGCTCCGCGGGTCGAGCACGGCAGCCTCAGCGTCGGCGCCCTGGTCGGCGTGATCTATCTGTTGATCACGATCTCCATTCCGCTCAGCGTGATCAGTCGATTCCTCTCCCTGTTGCCGATGGCCGAGGCCGGACGCGAACGTCTCAACGAGGTGTTCGATGCCCAGCCCACCGTGGTGGTCGGGTCGGCCGAGCTGGCCCCGGACGGCGCGGCACTGCGGGTCGAACTTCGCGACGTCGCCGTGCAGCGGGCCGGGCGGACGTTGCTCGGTGGGATAGATCTGGTGCTCGAGCCCGGCACCATCACGGTCGTCGTCGGCGCGGTCGGGGCAGGCAAGACGACACTGCTGGATCTGGTCACCGGACAGGAACATCCCAGCGCGGGACGGGTCTGCTTCGACGCCACCGATGCTCGCGATCTTCGGGCCGACGATGGCCCGCGGCATATCGGCGTGGTGTCGCAGCATCCGTTCCTGTTCGCGCAGTCGATTCGCGACAATCTCGTGTTGGCCGGCCCGCCGGAGGGTGGCCGCGACTATGCCGACGCCGAACTGTGGGCGGCGCTGCGCTTGGCCTGTGCGGAGGAGATCGTCCGCGACCTGCCCGAGGGCCTGGACACGGTGATCGGCGAGCGCGGGGCGACGCTCTCGGGCGGCCAGCGGCAGCGGATCTGCGTGGCCCGGGCCTTGGTCCGCCGACCGCGGCTGCTCGTGCTCGATGACGCCACCTCTGCGCTCGATCCGCGGGTCGAGGCGGAGTTGCTGGCCGATCTGGTCAACCTGGTGCGCTCCTGCGGCCCGACGCTCATGGCGTCCAACCGGCCCCGCGCTGCCCACCTGGCCGCTCAGATCCTGCTACTGCAGGCGGGAGAGATCGCCGCGCGGGGCACGCACGCACAGCTTTCTGCAGTACGAGGAGTACCGGCGCATCGTCACGGCGTATGACCACTCGGACGAGTTCGGGGAAGTGGACGTCGATGAGCGCGACTATGCCTCCTGAGCGGCCGCATCCTGAGCGGCCTCGTCCTGGGCCGGCCCTGCCCAGCCTGTCCGGGCTCGGGGTGCGGCGCGCCCGGCCCTGGCCGTGCAGGTGTCGCCGCAGCTGCGGCGGGGGTGGCTGCTCACCCTCGGGCTGGCCCTCGTCGCCGGTGCCGGTCGCATCGTCGCGCCGATGACGGTTCAGCGCGCGATCGATGCCGGCGTGATTCCCTCGGCGGTGACCGCGGCCGTCTGGATCGCCTCGGTCTCGGTGCTGTTCGCCGGGGTGGCCTCGGTGCTGCTGAACCGCCGGGTCCAGCTGCGCATCGAAACGGCGCTGGCCCAACTGCGCCGGGCCGGCCTGCGCCAGGTCCACGAGATGGCCGCGGCGACGGTGGATCGGGTGCCGAGCGCCGACCTGATCGCCCGGCTGACCAGCGATGTCGATCAGGTGACGACCTTCCTGCAGGGTGGCGGGATCCAGTTCCTCACCAACGGCGCGCAGCTGGTCATCGCGCTCGCGGTCATGTTCGCCTACAGCTGGCCGTTGACGGTGGCGGTGCTCGTGCTCGCGGCCGTGCTGCTGGCCGGGATGCTGCTGATCCAGGCCGTCATCGCGCGTCGCTATGACCAGGCCCGACGTGACCTCTCGCACCTGCAGAGCACGATCGCCCAGGCCGTTACCGGGTTGCCGGTCGTGCGGACCACGGCACGCGAGCCCTGACCCGGCAACGAGTCGACGGGGCGGTCGACCGCGCCCGCGACAGCCTGCTGCGCACGCTTGTCCCGTTGAACGCGAATACCGCCGTGGGCGGAGCTGGCGATCTCCACCATGACCGTGACAGTGCTGCTGGGGGGCGTGTGGTGGGCCAGCGTCGGCGACCCTGCGCACCTACGCCTGAGCGCGGGGCAGGTCGTGGCGATGGTGTTCCTGGTGACGTTCTTCGTGCGTCCACTGCAGTTCCTGGTGCAGAGCCTCGGCGAGGCGCAGAACGCGCTCACCGGGCGGCGGCGCGCCGTGGAGCTGGCGACCGCCCCGCCGCCGACGTCACCGATCCGGCTCCGCTGCGCCCGGCCCGATCGGCCTGCGGCTGGAGCATGTCGCTGCGCGCTATGCGACGGGGCCGGTGGTGCTGCATGACATCTGCCTGAATGTCGAGCCCGGTGAGCACATCGCCGTCGTCGGCCGGACCGGATCCGGGAAGTCCACGTTTGCCAAGCTGTTGACCCGTCGCCTGGAACCGTCGGCGGGAACGATCACGCTCAATGGCGTCCGGCTGGACCGGATTGCCGGTGCCGAACTTCCCCGGCGGGTGCTGGTCGTCCCGCAGGATCCGTTTCTGTTCGACCCTGTCCATCCGGGACAACATCCTGCCCGGCGCCCCGGGTGCCAGCGATGAGGACCTGCGACGGACGCTGGATAAGCTCGCTCTTGGCCCGTGGCTCGCGACGCTGGCCGACGGCCTGGAAACGCCCGTCGGGCAGCGCGGCGAGCCGCTGTCGGTGGGCGAGCGGCAGTTGGTGGCCCTGGCCCGCACTGCGGTGGCCGACCCGGACCTGGTGGTGCTCGATGAGGCAACCTCCGGGGTCGATCCGGCCACCGATGCCGCGGTGCGCGCGCCCTGGCCGCGCTGAGCCAACACCACCACGATCTCGATCTCGCACCGCATGAATACCGCGGAGGCGGCCGATCGCGTGCTCGTGTTCGACGCCGGGAGAATAGTGCAGTCCGGACCGCACCACGTTCTGGTCGTCGAGTCCGGACCTTATGCCGGTCTGGTCGAGGCGTGGAACCGCCGGCATCACATCGCCTCCGTCTGATTGGGGCAACCGTGAGTCTCGATCGCCTGGGCCTGCGCATCGGCGTCGTCTATCCACAGACCGAGCTCGGGCACGACACCGGCGCGATCCGCACCTGGGCGACGGAGGTCGAGCGGCTGGGCTACCGGCACGTGTTGATCTACGACCACGTCGTCGGGGCCGACCCGGTCGTCCACGCGCCGTGGCATCGCCCCTACGACGTGCGCACCACGTTCCGCGAGCCGTTCGTCTTCTTCGGCTATCTGGCCGCGCTCACCGACCTCGAGCTGGTCACCGGCGTGATCATCCTGCCGCAGCGCCAGACCGTCCTGGTGGCCAAGCAGGCCGCGGAGCTGGATCTGCTGACCGGCGGCCTTTTCCGGCTCGGCGTCGGCATCGGCTGGAACCGCGGTCGAGTACGAGGCGCTCGGCAAGGACTTCACGAACCGGGGCCGGCGCGCGAGGAGCAGATCGCGCTGCTGCGGCGGCTGTGGACCGAGCGAGCGTGACTTCCACGGCGTGGTACGAGCAGGTCACAGGCGCCGGCATCAGCCCGCCGCCGGTGCAGCGGCCCATCCCGATCTGGTTCGGCGGCACTCGTCGCCCCGCCTACCGAGCGGATCGGCCGGCTGGCCGTCGGCTGGTTCCCGCAGGTCGGACCCGGTCCCGAGCTGGAGTCGGCCCGCGCCGGGGCCTCGATGCGGCCGCCGTGCGGCCGGGCGCGACCCCGAGCTGCTGGGGCTGGAGGGGCGGGTCAGCTTTCGGGGTGAACCCGACGCGGCTCTGCTGGAGCTGGGCCAATGGCGGCATGCTGCTGGTGCCACCCACGTGGCGGTCAACACCATCCGGGTCGGCGTCGTCGAAGTGGATGCGCATCTGAGCGCGCTGGGGGATCTCGCCGCCGCTTCATGCCGCGAGACTACGTCCAGGCCCCGGCTAGGATCGCGCCCAAACCAGGGCGCCAACGACTGTCACCTAGGGAGCGAGAATGAAGCCGGCTGAACTGTCACTGGTCGCGGCTGAGGCGCAGCGGTTGCAGAGCGCGTACGCGTTGGCGATCGATTCGCGCAATTGGACCTATTTCGCCGAGCAGTTCACTGCCGATGTGCAGGCTTACTACCCCCACCGGTCCTATGACGGGATGCAGGATTGGCTGGCCGATTTCATCCCCTTCCACGACACGTGTGAATGGACGTTTCACATGACGGCCAACCACGTGGCCGGTGAGGACGAGAACGGCATCTGGGCGACGTGCTACGGGCTGGTCAAGTGGACGCCGAAGGACAACCCGCGGTTCATGAACACCTCGCACGTGATGTTCCGCGACCGGCTGCGCCACGACGGCGAGCGGTGGCTGATCTATCAGCGTTACCTCGATCAGCTGATGGGCCACCACGGTCAGCCGATGCCCGAGGACGCCGTCATCTATCACACCGTCCAGAGCCTCGCGGACTGGAGTTAGCCGCCGTGGGCACTCTCTCGACCAGGAGGACACAATGAGCGAGACACCGAAGACCGAGGCTGGCGCGGCGACGCTGCGCAACGTGCAGGCGCTGCTGCCGGGCATTGCCGCGCGCACGGAGGAGATCGAGCAGGCCCGTTCGGTGCCGCGCGACATCATCGATTCGCTGCGTACGGCCGGGGTGTTTCGCCGCTACGTCCCGCGTTCGCACGGCGGCGACGAGCTCTGGCCCGATGAGGCGATCACGGTGATCGAAGAGATCGCGCGCGCCGACGCCTCGGTCGGTTGGGTCAGTGCTGTGGGCTCAGAAGGGGCCGGCTTCTACGCCTACCTGCCCCCGGCCACCTACGACAAGATCTACGCCAGTGGCCCCAACGTCGTGCATTCCGGCGTCATCAACCCCTCCGGTCGGGCCGTGCGCGACGGCGACGGTTACCGCTTCAACGGCACCTGGTCCTTCGCCAGTGGCAGCGCCACCGCCGACCTGATCGTCGTCGGCGCGCTGCTCGAGGATCCGGCGGGCGGCCCGCCGTCGAGCCGGATGGCCGTCGTCTCGCCCAGCGACGTCGAGATCCTCGACACCTGGTACGTCAGTGGCCTCAAGGGCACGGGCAGCAACGACATCGTCCTGCGGGACCTGTACGTGCCCGAGGAGTGGACCGGCACGTTCGGCCAGATTCCGACGACGCCCAGGCACCCCTTGGACCAGCGCACGCTGGCCGCTCGCTTCGGTCTCGAGTTCGCCGCGGTCGGCATCGGCATCGCTTCGGCGGCGATCGATGACGTCGTCAAGATCGCCAAGGACAAGGTTCCCGCGACCGCCACCGGCAAGCTGGCCGGCGACCCGGTCATGCAGTACCTGCTCGGCCAGCAGATCACCACGCTCTACACCGCCCGCACCTTGCTGCACGAGATGGCCCGGACCGATCAGGCCAGCGTTGGCGGCGTGATCGACAACGCGTTCCTGGCCAACCGTCGGGCCCAGCTGTCCCGGGTCGGCAGCATGTGTTCGGACGTGGTGAGCGGCTGCTACGACCTGTCCGGCACCACCGGATTGTTCGAGTCCTGCCCGCTACAGCGCCGGCTGCGTGACATCCGGGCCATCACCCAGCACTACCAGCTCTCGGCCCGGGGCGCCTACGGCCCGATCGGCGCCGAAATGCTGGGCCAGGCCTGACGGAGACGCCTAACCGTCGATCGCGGCCGGCAGCCACGCGGCGGGCCGCTGGTTGTCGACCAGGCTGCCCACGGTCACAGTCTCCAGAACGGCGCGCAGCTTGACCTCGGCGTCCAGCCAGACCTGCCGCAGGGCAATCGCCGATCCGGAGTAGGTCACGCTGCTCGGCGTCTCGCCGCGGACGGTGACCAGCGGGCCGTCCATCGCCACCACGACGTCGGCCACCGTGACCTCCGAAGGCTCGCGGGCGAAGTAGTAGCCGGAGTCTCCGTGGCGCGCGTGCGCCAGGACGCCGTGCTGCTTGAGGCTGGTCAGGATCGACTGCAGGTAGCGGGCCGGGATGCCTTGGGCAGTCGCCAATTCCTCGACCGTGGCTTGGTGGTCGTGCCCGGCCAACTCGATGAGCGCGCGCAGTGCGTAGTCGGATTTCGCGGAGATACGCATCGGACTCACGACCCTTCCTGGAGCGGTGTCGAGAGCAATACTATCTAGCCCATAGAACTACTAGGGAAGCGAGGGTCCATCGGACACGCGCCCGTGCCCGATCGGGCCGACCCAGCGCAGGTCGGCCACGTTCACGACCACGCTGTCCTGCGTCGTGCGGGCGAGGACGACCACCGCCTCCTGATCCGGGTCCGGGTTCTCCTCGCGGTGCGGCACCCAGGCGGGAACGTAGACGTAGTCACCCGGGCTGGTGCGCAGCCGGGTCTCGGTCGGCTCGTCGGTGGACTCGTCGAGAAACACGAACTCCGGGTGCCCGCTGACCACGTAGATCCCGGTCTCGGTGCTGCCGTGGTGGTGGTTGCCCGAAACGGTGGCCGGGGCGACGTGGGTCTGGCCCATCCAGAGTCCGACCGAACCGACCGTGAACCCGGAGATGGCCTCCAGGCGCCGCATCCCGGGCGTCTGCGCGGTGCGATCGGACAGGGACGCGGGGCCGACTTGATAGAGCGCGCGGTGGAACCCGTCGTCGGACGCTGGGGCTTTCATCCCTATAGGGTAACTATCGGAGATCGCGATTGGACGGGTCGTCAATTCTCGACTAGTCTTATAGACATGGTCAGGATGACGGCAGAAGCAGCTGTGCGCTGCGAGCTGTTCTCGACCACCGCGCTGATGTCGCCGCAGCACCTGACTCGCCGTCGGGTTGTCGACTTCATGCGCCACGGCGCCACCTGTTGTCGCTGACCCGAATCCCCCAGCACGCCGCTGCCGAGGCCTAACCCGCCCGGTTCTGCCCGCCGTTGCGCCCCGGTTCGTTCTCCGCTCGTCCATATCGCGCTGCCGTCCACCTCGGACTGGCCTCACGCGCACCGACCGATTGTCTGCGAAGGAAAGTCCCATGACCCTCACCCACGAAGATGCCGCCGTCACCTGGCCCGAGCCCGAGTCGGGCCCGCCGCTGCGCGGCACGCTGATCGTCGTGCCCGGTCGGGGCGAGGCGCCAACCGTGTACGAGCGGTTCGGCCGCCGCCTCGCCGTGGACAGCTACCGGGTGCACGCCGTCAGCGCGCCCAGCGACGACCCGGACCGGGCGGCCGGCCTGGTCACGGCGCTGCTCGAGGACGCCGATCCCGCGCTGCCCCGCGTCCTCGTCGGCTCCGACGTCGGTGCCCTGTACGCCGCCCAGTGGGTGGCCCGCTCGCGCGTGGACGGGGTATCCGGATTGATCCTCGCCGGGTTGCCGACCGTGGGCGCAGCCGGTGCGGCCATCGGGTGGGACGAGGAGCTGCTGGCCCGCACCGCGTGCCCGACGCACCAGGCGCGGATCAGCACCGGAGTGGTGCAGCCGGGCCAGCTGGCCCAGGGCATCGACGAGGAGTTGTTCGAGGGCGCCCGCCCGCAGCGGATCGCGGTTCCGGTGCTCGGCCTGCACGGCCGCGACGACACGATCAGCCAGCTGGCCGATGCGCGCGCGTGGTACGAGCAGGTGCCCCGTGCGGAGCTGGTGAGCATCACCGGTGGGCGCCATGACGCCCTCAACGACGCGACGCACCGCAGCGTCGCCGCGACCGTCGTGCTCTTCCTCGAGCGGCTCAAGCTGGGCGCCGATCTGGCCCCGATCGTCGTGGCCGAGTCCCTGAACAAGGACGCCCGCTCATGACCAGGTACGTGATCATCGGAGCGGGTGCGGTCGGCGTCACGCTGGCCGCGGAGTTGCAGCAGGCCGGCCGCGAGGTCGTGCTGGTCGGGCGCGGCGCCCAGCTGGAGCTGCTCCGGGCCGGCCAGGCGCGCTACGTGACCCCGGACGGCGAGCAGACCGTCGAGGTGCCCGCGGCGGCTGGGCCGCACGAGGTCAAGCTCGACCGCGGCGACATTCTCGTGCTGGCCACCAAGACGCAGCAGGCCGACGAGACGCTGGCCGAATGGGCCCGGCAGCCGGTCGGGGACGGCCAGCGCCTGGCCGGTGAGGTGCTGCCGGTCTTCACGCTGCAGAACGGGCTGCAGGCCGAACGCAGCGCCCTGCGCCGCTTCGCCCACGTCATCGGTTCCGTGGTCTGGGTGCCGGCCAACTACGTCGCCGACGGCGAAGTCCTGCTGCCGGCCGGACCGGCCCGGGGGGTGTTCTGGGTCGGCGAATACCCCGACGGACCGGCGTCCGCGGCCGCGCAGCTCATCGCCGCTGACCTGGCGCAGGCCAACTTCGAGGCGCAGGTCGTCAACGACCTGTCCCGGTGGAAGGCGGCCAAGCTGCTGGCCAGCGCGACGTTCGCCCTCGAAGCGCTCTACCCGTCCGGCCCGGCCCGCGAGCGGGCCGCGCGACTCGTTGCGGCCGAAGCGCGCGCGGTGCTGGTCAGCACCGGTCATCCACCGGCCGACAGTCAGGCCGAGGCCACTGTGGCGCTCGAGCGGTTCAAGGTCGCGCCCATCCCCGGGCGCCCGACGCCGCACACGTCGACCTGGCAGAGCCTGACGCGCGGACGCACCCCCGAGACCGACTTTCTCAACGGCGAGATCGTGTTGCTGGCCCGACGGCATGGGCGGCGGGCGCCGATCAGCGCCGCCCTGCTGGCCCGCGTGCACCGCGCGGTTCAGGACGGCACCGCCCCCGGATCGCTGCCCGAAGCCGACCTCGCGCAGCTGCTGGCCCAGGCCACCGTCCTCGTCGACGCCGAGACGTTGAAGGGTGAACTCAGCGCGTGCGCGGCCGCCGGTCGTGCTGGACGTGCGCTGGGCCCTGGGTGATCCGGACGGCGAGAAGCACTACCTCGAGGGGCATGTGCCCGGCGCGGTCTTCGCCGATCTGGAGACCGAGTTGGCCGCCCCGCCTTCGGTCGCGGGCGGTCGCCACCCCCTGCCCGACCTGGCCGTCCTGCAGAGCGCGGCACGCGGTTGGGGCCTGCACAACGGCCAAGCCGTGGTGGTCTATGACAACAACGGTGGGCAGAGCGCGGCCCGGGCCTGGTGGCTGCTGCGCTGGGCGGGCGTGACCGACGTCCGCATTCTCGACGGTGGCCTGGGGGCCTGGACCGCGACGGGATCGCCGCTGGATTCCGGCGTCCAGCACGCGGAACCCGGCGACGTCGAACTCAGTGCCGGCCACCTTCCGGTGCTCGACGCCGACGCGGCGGCGGACTGGCCCAGCCACGGGGTGCTCATCGACGCCCGCGGCGGGGAGCGTTATCGGGGCGAGAGTGAGCCCATCGATTCCCGAGCTGGACACATCCCGGGCGCGATCAGCCGGCCCACCGCCGAGAACCTCGGGCCCGACGGCCGATTCCTCTCGATCGCCGCACTGCGGGAACGCTTCGCCGGCATCGAAGGAGACGTCGCCGTCTATTGCGGGTCCGGTGTCACCGCCGCCCACGAGATCGCCGCTCTGCAAGTCGCCGGCATCGACGCCGCGCTCTATGCCGGTTCCTGGTCGGCCTGGTCCGGCGACCCGGCCCGACCGGTCGCCACCGGCCCGTCCTAACCCGACGACTACCACCCAGACATCGAGCAGAAGAGAAGACCTATGGCTGTCCAGTTCATCAGTGCCGTCAACGTCAACCCGAGCAACGAGCTCAACCGGCTCGGCCGGGCCGACATCGACCTGCCGTTCTTCACGCGCTACGTCAATGCGCTCGAGGACGCCGGCTTCGACTACACCCTCTGCGCCTACGCCTCGGCCTTCCAGGACCAGTTCGCGATCGCGAACCAGATCGTGGCCCGCAGCGAGCGGGTAGCGCCGATCATCGCGTTGCGTCCCAACACGATCTATCCGACGGTCGCGGCCAAGGCACTGGCCACGCTCGACCAGTTCGGGCAAGGCCGCGCGGTGGTCCACTTCATCTCCGGCGGCAGTGACGCCGAGCAGGCGCGTGAGGGCGACTACCTGCCCAAGGACAAGCGCTACGACCGCACGGCGGAGTACATCGACATCGTCCGCAAGGTCTGGACCAACACCGAGCCGTTCAGCCACGAGGGCGAGTTCTACAAGTTCGACGGCTTCCTCAGCGCCGTACGACCCACCAACGGCACGATCCCCGTCTCGGTGGGTGGCTCCTCCGCCGAGGCCTACCGGGTCGGTGGCTCGCGCGGGGACATCTTCGGGCTCTGGGGTGAGCCGCTCAAGGACACGCAGGATCAGATCGACGCCGTCAACGCCGAAGCGGCGAAGGCCGGCCGCATCGACCGCCCGCGGATCTGGGTGACGTTCCGCCCGATCATCGCCCCCACCGAGGAGCTGGCCTGGGAGAAGGCCCGCCGGATCCTGGGCATTCTCGAAGGTTCCCAAGCCGGTGCCTCGTGGTTCCGGGGGCCGCTCGGCGGTACGTCGCCGCAGAACGTCGGCTCGCAGCGCCTGCTCGACATCGCCGCTCGCCAGGACGTGCACGACCGGGCGCTCTGGACGCCCACGGCGTCGGCGACCGGTGCGGCTGGTGCGTCCACCGCTCTGGTCGGCACGCCGGAGACGGTCGCGGCGGCGATCCTGGACTACGTCGACCTCGGCGCCGATCTGATCTCGATCCGTGGCTACGACAACCTCAACGACCTCATCGACTACGGCCGCTACGTGCTGCCGCTCGTACGCCAGGAACTGGCCCACCGCGAAGCCACCGGGCAGCGCGGCTCCCTGCAGGACGACTACCCCGGCGCCTACGCCAACCCCACCGACATCGCCACCGAGAGGACTCCCGCATGACCAGCGCGCCGAACTTTGACCAGAGCATTCCCGCGACCGCAGCCCCGGCCGCGGAGTTCATCAGCCTCACTCACCTGAACCCGTCGACCGAACTGGTCCCGGTCCCGTCTCGGGGCATCGACCTGAAGTACTTCCGCAAGTACGTGCGCTCGCTCGAGGAGGGCGGCTACGACTACACGCTGCTGCCCTACGGCTCGAACTCGGCCGACTCGTTCGTGGTGGCCAGCGCCGTCGGCCAGTTGACCGAGCACCTGCGCCCGATCGTGGCGCTGCGTCCCAACACGACGTTTCCGATCGTCGGCGCGCAGAAGCTGGCCACCCTCGACCAGCTCACCGAGGGCCGAGCGGTCGTCCACCTCATTTCCGGTGGCAGCGACGCCGAGCAGGCCCGGCAGGGCGATTACCTGCCCAAGAACCGGCGTTACGCCCGGACCTCGGAGTACATCGACATCCTGCGCAAGGCCTGGACCGAACCGGCGCCGTTCAGCCACGAGGGCGAGTTCTACAAGTTCGACGACTTCGGGCCCGGCTTCGCGCCCTACGAGTCGTCCATTCCGATCTCGATCGGCGGCCAGTCCGACGAGGCCTTCCAGGTGGGCGGCGAGAAGGCCGACATCTTCAGCTTCTGGGGCGAGCCCCTCGACGACCTGCGCAGCGAGATCGACCGCGTGCACGCGATCGCGCGGGCGGCCGGGCGCACCACGCTGCCCCGCATCTGGGTCACCTTCCGCCCGATCGTCGCCGAGACCGATGAACTGGCCTGGGAGAAGGCGCACCGCTACGTCACCCGCATCGCCGACAACTTCACCAAGAGCGGCTACGCGCAGCGGATCCAGGGCGCGGGCGGACCGCAGAACGTCGGTTCGCAACGGGCGCTGGCCTTTGCCAACAAGGCCGATCTCTACGACCGCGCCTTGTGGACCAAGACGGCGGCGGCCACCAACGCCGCCGGCGCGTCGACCGCGCTGGTGGGATCACCGGAGACCGTCGCCGCCGCGATCCTCGACTACATCGACCAGGGCGCCTCGCTGGTCTCGATCCGCGGCTACGACACTCTGGCCGACGCGGTGGACTACGGCCGCTACGTGATCCCGCTCGTGCGCCAGGAGCTGGCCCACCGCGGCGCGACCGGCCAGCGCGGGAACCTGCAGCGCGAGCACCTGGGCAACTACGGCGCCGAGTACTCCCAGTACGCCACGGCCGGTCAGTCATGACCACGACCGAATCCCCGGCGACGTTGTTCGCCCACGCCGGATCTGTCCGACGCGGCGCTGGCCGCCGTCACCGCGGAGATCGCCCGCACCGCCGACGCCTACGACCGTACGGCGGAGATCCCGTGGGCCGGGCTCGAGGCCGCTCATCGGGCCGGTCTGCTCACCGCCTCGGTCGGGACCCAGTTCGGCGGTCCGGGCCTTGGCCCACGTGACGTCGCCCGCATCCTGACCGCGATCGGTGAAGGCGACGCATCGGTCGGGCTGCTGGCCGCGAACACGCTGATGACCCACGCCGGCCAGGCCGCCCATCCGCACTGGCCGGCCGACTACTACGAGGACCTGCTGCGCCAGCTCGCAGAGCCGGTCCGGCGCTGGTCAACGCGATCCGCGCCGAGCCCGAGCTCGGCGCCCCGGCCCGCGGCGGACTACCCAAGACCACCGCCACCCGGACCGACGACGGCTGGTCGCTGAGCGGCCACAAGGCCTACGCCACCGGCGGCACCGCCTTGGCCTATCACGTCGTCTGGGCCGTGGCCGACGAGCCGGACGGCAACCCGGACGCGCCGCGGGTCGGGCACATCATCGTGCCGGCCGACCGGCCCGGCATCACCTGGCTCGAGACCTGGGACCACCTCGGGCTGCGCGCCTCGAACACCCACGACGTCATCTACGACAACGTGCATGCTGCCGGCCGAGGCGTTCGTCGAGATCCCGCGCGGCGCCGACGGCGTCTACCGCGATCCGGCCGCGATGGCCGGACCGGGCGGGTTCGGCCACCCGGCCCTCTACATCGGGGTGGCCCGCGCGGCCCGCTCGGCCTTCGCCGAGTTCGCCCGCAACCGGGTCCCGGCCGCCTTGGGCAAGCCGATCGCGCAGACCGAGCGCATCCAGTCCGTCGCCGGCGAGATCGACCTGCAGATCGCCCAGGCCGAGACGCTGCTGCAGGGGCGCCGCTGCTGCGCATCGACGCCGGCGACACCGGCGTCGTGCCCGCAGCTGTCGGCGATCAAGGTCGCCATCGCCCGTTCGGTGATCGCCGCCGCCCAGACCGCCGTCGCCGCGCTGGGCAACCCCGGCCTGTCCAAGCACAACTCGCTCGAGCGGCACCTGCGCGACGTGCTCTGTATCCGGGTGCACCCGCCCCAGGAGGACACCGTCCTCATTGCGAGTGGACGCCGGATCCTCGGCGTCTGACCGACCTACCTGCTTCGACTCACATCCAACCAAGAAGGAACTCTGATGACCATCCTCCGACGCCCCGGCCGCATGGCCCGGCGCCGCTCCGCGATCGCCGTCGGCTCGCCGCGACCATGGCCGGCATCCTGGCCGTCGCTGCACTGCGGCAGCAGTAGTAGCAGCTCCGGCGCGAGCTCCGACGCCAGCGCCACCCAAGTCCGGCGGCACCCTGAAGGTGTCCTTCTTCCCGGACAACCCGACGTTCGCCTGCATCGACCCGTTCCAGGTCTACTGGATCGAGAGCCGCGTCGATCATCCGCAACTTCGCCGACTCGCTCACCGACCAGGACCCGCAGACCGGCAAGATCGTCCCGTGGCTGGCCTCGAGCTGGGACATCAGCGGCGACGGCCTGACCTACACCTTCCACCTGCGCATGGCGTGACCTTCAGCAACGGCAAGCCGCGTCGACGCGCAGCGGTGGCCGACGACGCGACCGGCTGGATCGCGACCGTCGAAGGCGACCAACGGCGCGGCCTACGGTTCGTCCTACATCCAGGGCCTGACCAGCGCGACGGCCATCGACCCGTCCACGGTTGCCTTCCACCTGAGCCAGCCGAACTCGTCGTTCCTGCAAGCGACCTCGACGACCAACCTGGCCATCACCGACCCGAGTCGAGTACCAGGACTCGCCGACAGTGCGGTGCACCGGCAAGGGCGTCATCGGCTCGGGCCTGTTCGTGCTCGATCACTACACCGCCAGGTCGAGACCGTGCTCACCAAGCGGGCCGGCTACCACTGGGCGTCCTCGTTGGAGACCAACCAGGGCCCGGCCTACCTCGACAAGGTCGTCTACAACTACGTGGCCGAGGACAGCGTGCGGACCGGCAACCTGATCAGTGGGGCGATCGACATCGACTGGCCCCGCAACCCGTTCAGCCCGCAGGACGAGGCGCAGATCAAGACCGCCGGTGACGCCTTCGAGCAGCGCTCGCTGCCGGGCGTCTCGTACACGCAGTTCGCCAACACCAGTGCCGGGCACGTGCTGAGCGATCCGCAGGTTCGCCAGGCGCTCTACAAGGCGACCGACCTGAAGACCTACGCGTCGACGATCTTCGGATCGAGCTATCCGGTCGTGGCAGGGCGCGTTCGACTCGACCACGCCGTACTTCACGTCGCGAGGCCAGCAAGCTGGTCTACGACCCGACGGGGGCCGAGAAGATCCTCGACGCCGACGGCTGGACGGTCGGTAGCGGCGGCTATCGGTACAAGGACGGCAAGGAGCTCACGCTCGACTACCCGGTCACCCAGTTCACGACCGGCGCGGAACTGCTGCAAGCCCAGTTCAAGGTGGTCGGGATCAACCTGGCCCTGCGTACGCTTGACGCCGGCCCAGCAGGCGACCTACCTGGTCAACGGCGACTACGACCTGACGGTGAACTACTTCACCCGGGCCGATCCGGGCGCGCTGCAGTACATCCTCAACCCGGCCGTGGCCAACTCCAAGGCGCTGGCCAACCGGTCGGCCTCACCGGCGGACATCGCCCAGATCCAGAAGCTGTTCGCCGAGGCCATCCAGACGACCAACGCGACGCAGACCCAGCAGGCCTACGCCGAGCTGCAGGCCTACCTGATCGACGAGGGAATCACGTTCCCCCTGTACGAGCGGGTGCAGCAGGCCGGCGTCAGCAGCAAGGTCCACGGCTTCGCGTTCACGTCCGAGAGCTTCCTCAAGCTCAACGACGTCTGGAAGAGCTAAACCCTCGCCTCGGCCCCGCCCGCTCACCCGGGCGGGGCCGACCCTCCACCACTCTCACGAGAGGCGACACTCATGACCCGGTACATCGGGGGTCGCATCCTGCAAGCGTTCGCCGTCCTGTGGGCGGCGTTCACCCTGACCTTCGTCATCCTGTACGCCCTGCCGAGCGACCCGACTGCAGCTGCAGCTGGCCGCGGCCGGCGTCCAGGAGGACAGCCTGAGCAAGGCTCAGCTGGCCGCCGCGAAACACAAGTTCGGGCTGGACCAATCGATCTGGTCGCAGTACTGGCATCACCTGTCGGGCGCCGTCCACGGTGACTTCGGGATGTCGTTGGCCCAGGGGGTTCCGGTGAACCATCTGATCGGGCAGCGCATCGGCCAGACCATGGAACTGAGCATCGCCGCCGGGCTCCTTTCGCTCATCCTCGGGACCGCGCTGGCCTATGTCGCCACGTTCGTCCGCTGGAATCCGGCCCGGGTCTTCTTCAGCCGCCTGCCTGCGCTGGGCGCCTGCTTCCCGCAGTTCTTCGTCGCCCTGTTCCTGATCCAGTTCTTCTCCTTCAAGCTCAACGTCTTCCCGGCCACCGGCTCCAACGGCGTCAAGTCGCTGGTGATGCCGGTGATCACGATCTCGGTACTGACCAGCGCCGTGCTCGCCCAGGTACTGATCAAGAGCTTCGAGCAGACGCTTCGCCAGCCCTACATCGTCACTGCTCGGGCCAAGGGCCTGTCCCGTTCCTCGGTGCAGCTCAAGCACGCGTTCCGCAACGCGGCGTTGCCGGCCATGACGATCCTCGGCGTCATCGTCGGCCTGACCGTGACCAGCTCGATCGTCGTCGAGACCGTGTTCACCCGGGAAGGGGTCGGCCGGCTCGCGCAGCAGTCGGTGCTCTCGCAGGACGTCCCGGTCGTGTTGGCGGTCGTGACGATCGCCGCCGCGGTCTTCGTGGTCGTGAACCTGGTCGTCGACCTGCTCTATCCGCTGCTCGATCCGCGGATTTCGCACACCTTGGGGGGCAAGGTCAAGGCGCCGGCCCTGACGGCGGAGGTAACAGCGGTATGACCATCGACAGCCAAGTCGCCCCCGAGCTCGCCCCGGCCGCGGTCGTGACCGCACCGCCCGAGGTCGTGACGCCTGAAGTCGTGACGCCCGGTGCCCGGCCGGTACCGACCGAGGAGTCCGGTGGCCGCTGGGCCAACCTGAGGGCCAACTTGGCCCAGCTGGCCCGCAAACCGATCTTCCTGATCGCCGTCCTCTACGTCGCCTTCGTGATCGTCTCGGCCTTCTGGCCCGGGCTCTTCACCTCCGGCGGCCCCTACGACACCCACCCGCAGCACGCGATGCTCTCGCCGAGCTGGCAGCATCCGTTCGGCACCGACAACCTCGGGCGCGATCAGTGGACCCGCATGTTGTACGGGTCGTCGCTGACGATCAAGTCCACGTTGCTCGCCGTCGGAATCGCGATCGTGGCCGGCCTCGGGCTGGGCGTGCTCGCCGGCTTCTTCGGTGGGTTCATCGACGCCGTGCTGATGCGCATCCTCGATGTCCTGCTGGCCATCCCGAGCCTGCTCTTCGCGCTCGTCATCGTCACTGCCCTGGGGTACGGCACGATCCCGGTCGCGCTGGCCATCGGCATCGGCATCATCCCCGGATTCGCGCGAACGACGCGGGCCGACGTGTTGCGGGTCAAGACGCTGCCCTACGTCGAGGCCGCGCGGGCCGGCGGCGCCTCGTGGAGCCGGATCATGGTCCGCCACATCCTGCCCAACTCGTGGGGTTCGGTCGCCGTGCTGGCCGTGCTCGACGCCGGGGTGGCCATCATCGCCATCGCCTCGCTGAGCTTCCTCGGTTTCGGGGCCGCTCCGCCGGCGGCGGAGTGGGGAACCCTGATCTCGCAGGGCCGCGACTACCTGGTGACGTCCTGGTGGCTCAGCCTGCTGCCGGGCCTGTTCGTCGCCGCGATCGTGCTGTCGCTCAACCACATCTCCAAGACGATGCAGGAGCTCGAACGATGACGATCATCCTCCCGGAGCCGACCCGGACCGACCGGGCGCTCGTCGATATCCGGGGCCTGGACGTCGGCTACGTCCGGCACCGCCAGATTCGGCCCGCGGTCGTCGGGCTCGACCTCACCGTCAACGAGGGCGAGATCGTGGCCATCGTCGGTGAGTCCGGCTCGGGCAAGACGACCACGGCCAACGCGATCATCGGCCTGCTGCCGGCCAACGGCCGGATCACGGCCGGCTCGGCGATCGTCGACGGCGTCGAGACGGCCGGTGCCAAGGAGCGCAAGCTACGCAGGCTGCGCGGGTCGGTCGTCGGGCTCGATCCCGCAGGACCCGATGGTCAGCCTGAACCCGACCAAGCGGATCGGCGTCCAGGTCGGCGAGGTCGTCCGGCTGCACGGCGTCACCGGACGCGCGATGTCGACGCCGAGGTGCTGGAGTTCCTCGCGAGGCCGGCGTCCCGGACCCGGAGTCTCGCGTGCGGCAGTACCCGCACGAGCTGTCCGGCGGCCTGCGCCAGCGCGTCCTGATCGCCATCGCGCTGGCCGGCCGGCCCAAGCTGATCATCGCCGACGAGCCGACCAGCGCGCTCGACGTGACCGTGCAGAAGCGCATCCTCGACCATCTCGCCGGCCTGGTCCGCGATCACGGCATCTCGCTGCTGATCATCACGCACGACCTGGCCGTGGCCGGCGATCGGGCCGACCGCGTCGTCGTCATGCAGAACGGGCGCAAGGTCGAAGAAGGCCGTCCCGGCGACATCCTGCTCGCCCCGCGCCAGGCGTACACCCAGAAGCTCATCGCGGCCGCGCCGGGACTGACCCTCGACGGCCAGCTGGCCACGCGCTTCGACGTCCGCGGCCAGACCGCGCCCGAACCGATCCTCACGCTCACCGGCGTCACCAAGACGTTCGACCGACACGAGCCCCGGGCGGGCCAGCGCGGATTCAACGCCGTCGACGACATCACGGTGTCCGTGCCACGCGGGCAGACCCACGCGCTGGTCGGGGAATCGGGCTGCGGCAAGACGACGACGCTGCGCATCGCCCTGGGCCTGGAGACCGCGAGCTCCGGATCGGTGCGGCTGGACGGAACCGAGCTCGTCGGCCTGTCCTGGAGCAAGCTGCGCCCGTTGCGGCGTAAGGCCCAGCTGGTCCACCAGGACCCGTTCGCGACGCTGGATCCGAAGTTCACGATCGGCCAGTCGATCACCGAACCGCTCGTGTCGTTCAAGGTCGGCAACCGCAAGAGCCGCCAGGAGCGGGCCCGGGAGTTGCTCGATCAGGTCGCCTTGCCCAGCGCCTACCTGAGTCGGTTGCCGGCCGAGCTCTCGGGTGGGCAGCGTCAGCGGGTCGCGATCGCGCGGGCCTTGGCCCTGCGGCCCGAGTTGCTGATGCTGGACGAGCCGGTCTCGGCCCTCGACGTCTCGGTGCAGGAACAGATCCTGCAGTTGCTGGCCGACCTGCAGGCCCAGCTGGGGCTGTCCTACCTGTTCGTCTCGCACGACCTCGCCGTCGTCGCCGAGATCTCGCACACCGTCTCGGTCATGAGCACCGGACGCATCGTCGAGGAGGGCCCGGTCGCCGCGGTCTTCCGCGATCCGCAGAATCCCTATACGCAGGAGCTGATCGACGCCATCCCCGGCCGCCGCGGCGTAACGGCCAACTCGGTGCCCAGTCATGTCTGAGGTCCTGACCGTCGACGCCCGGGTCGAGAGCCAGTCCCCACGCGCGAAGCAGCGGCTGGGCTTCAACACGCGCGTGTCCTTCCCGACCGGGGAGGCGGCGCGAGGGCTGCGCGAAGGCGTGGAGCTGTTCCAGGCCGCCGAGGCGCTGGGCTACCAGTCCGGGTGGGCCTACCAGCGTCATTTCGACAACTACCTGTCCTCACCGATCCCGTTCTTCGCCGCCGCCGGCCAGCACACCACGCGCATCACGTTGGGCAGCGCGGTCCTGCCGGCTCGCTACCAAGAACCGATCCTGCTGGCCGAGGCGGCCGGCACGGCTGACCTGCTGACCGGTGGTCGACTGCAACTGGCCTTCTCCAGCGGCACCGATACCTGGGACGACGTGTTCGGCGCGGTCGATACCGACGCGCGAACCGAAGGCCAGCGACGACTGGCCCGGTTCCTGGCCGGAGTCTCCGGCGAGACCATCCACACGGTCACCCGCCAGCAGGGCATCGGCGGCCCGCCGGTCGGCACCGAGCTGCGGGTCACCCCGCACAGCCCCGGGCTGCGCGAACGGATCTGGTACGGCTCGGGCAGCATCGCGTCGGCCGTCAAGGCGGCCCGGCAAGGACTGCGCCTGATCACCGGCACGATCCTGCATGACGTGCCGGCCGGGGTCGGTTTTCCCGAGCACCAGGCCCGGTTGGTGGCGGCGTATCGCGAGGCCTGGACGGCCGCGCACGGCAGCCCGCCGCCGCCGGTGGCCGTGGCCGCGTCCGTGCTGCCCGGCCGGACCGCCGAGCGACGGGCCACCTACGCCGCCTACGACCTGGAGCGGCGAACGCACGGGCCGGCCGCCTCGCGACCGAAGGGTTCGCTGGAACCGACCCTGTCGGCGCAACTACCCAGCGGGATCGTGATGAGCCCGGTCTATCACGGTGATCCCGACGAGGTCATCGCCGCCGTCCTGGCCGATCCCGGGCTGTCGGTGGCCGATGAACTCGTCCTCTTCCTGCCGCCGGCCTTTGGCCTGCAGGAGAATGTGACCTTGCTCAGCGACCTGGCGAGCACGGTGGCTCCCGCCCTGGGCTGGGCCCCCGCCCGTTGATCGGCAACCGCAAGGAGAAGCTGAAATGAGCACGGTGGTAATCGTCGGAAATCCCAAGCCGAAGTCGCGCACCCGCGATGCGGCCGAAGCCGTCGCGGAGCACCTGACCGGCCACCCGGCCGATCTCACGCTCGACCTTGCCGACTTCGGCGCCCGGCTGCTCGACTGGGCCGACCCGGACGTGGCCGCCGCCGTCGATCAGGTCAAGGCGGCCGAGCTGATCGTCGTCGCCAGCCCCACCTACAAGGCGGCCTACACCGGTCTGCTCAAGATCTTCCTCGACCGGTTCGGCGCCGGCTCCCTGGCCGGAGTCACGGCGATCCCGCTCATGCTCGGCGGGGACTGGCGGCACTCGCTGGCCCCGGAGGTGTTCCTCAAGCCGGTGCTGGCCGAGATCGGCGCGTCCACACCGACCCGGGGACTGTTCCTGCTCGACGCCGACGCCGAAGGCGGCTTCGCCCAGTCCCCGACGCTGCTCGAATGGCTTGAGGTCGCCCGCCGCCAGCTTCCGAAGCACGACTGAGCTCGGGATCCGGCCGACCGATGAGCCGGGCGGGCGCTCGCCCCGGCGTGTCGAGCCCGCCGCGCTCATTTGTCGCGGTTGCCTGATGGGATGGCTGATGCCGAGGACGTGCGACGAATCGCACTGGGGCTCGCGGATGTGGTCGAGATCGACAGCGAAGGCTTCGACTTCCGGGTCGGCGGCAAGGGCTTCATCTGGTCCTACCCGGAGCGGCGGCCCGGGCGGGGGCGGGTCATCCGCGCCGATATCGCGGTGATCTACGTCGGCGACGAGGCTGAGAAGCAGGCGTTGCTGCTGGGCGAGCCCGAGCTGTTCTTCACCACGCCGGCCTATGACGACTGGCCGCTGGTGATGGTCCGGCTCGACCCGCTACCGCCGGCCCGGCTGCTCGAACTGGTCACCGACGCCTGGCGGATGCGGGCCGGCGACTGACCGGCCGCTCAGCGCTGCGAGCGGGGCACGTTGTGGCTGCGGCTCGGCGCCGAGGTCCCCTGCATCCGGCGTTCGTAGCGCACCAGGAACAGGATGACGCCGATCGCGGCGAGCAGCCCGAAGGACAGGATCCAGCCCATCAGCTGGCCCAGCGTGGTGTCGCTGGGCCCATTGGGGCCGGGTGAGTAGGTGAGCTGGGCGTGGATCGTCAGGGCGAACGCGATGACGTCGGCCACCACGAGCACCAGGAGCACGATCCGCAGCCGCCTCGACACATCACCATTGTGTCACTGTGCTCCGGCGACTCTTGGCGCCCGGAGTTCGGCCCGTTATGGTGTGCAGGTATGCCTTACCTAAGGTGCCTTGACCGAGGTGCCGGCCCACTTCTTGGGGGATCCGTTGTTGCCCACGTTCGTCATCGGCCTCCGCGAGGGGCTCGAGGCGGCGCTGATCGTGGGCATCGTGGCGGCGTTCCTGCGCCAGCGTGGACAGGCCCGACTGCTGCGCTGGGTCTGGGTGGGCGTCGCCGCGGCGGTCGCCCTGTGCATCGCGGTCGGCGTGACCCTGGAGATCGTCTCGCGTGATCTGCCGCAACGGCAGCAGGAAGGCCTGGAGACCGTCGTCGGCCTGGTCGCCGTCTGCATGGTCACCTACATGGTCATCTGGATGCGCCGGAACTCGCGCAACCTCAAGGGTCAGCTTGAAGGGGCCGCCGGCGCAGCGCTGGCTTCCGGCTCCGGTCTGGCGCTCGTCGCGATGGCCTTCCTGGCCGTCTTGCGCGAGGGATTCGAGACCGTCGTCTTCCTGCTGGCCGCCTTCAACGAGTCGAGCAACAGCAGCGCCGCGGGCTGGGGCGCGCTGCTGGGCATCCTGGTCGCGGTCGCCCTCGGGTACGGCATCTACCGCGGTGGGGTGACCCTCAACCTCTCGAAGTTCTTCCGGGCCACCGGAGTCATCCTGGTCCTGGTGGCCGGCGGTCTGATGGTCACCGCGGCCCACACCGCCCACGAAGCGGGCTGGTTGCAGTTCGGCCAGCAGTCCACGATCGACCTGACCTGGCTGGTCCGCCCCGGCTCGGTCGAGGCTTCGCTGTTGACCGGCATGCTCGGCGTGCAGCCCCGTCCGGTCCTGATCGAGGTCATCGTCTGGCTGGCCTACATCATTCCGGTCGGCCTCTACGTGGCCTGGCCGCCCGGCAGGGCGGTGAGCCCCGCCGTCCTGCGCCGCGGCGCGTTGCTCGTCGGCGGACTGGCGGCCGCGGGCGCCGTCGTCCTCGCCCTGGTCGCACCTGACGCGCCCGCCCAGCACCCGGTCACGTCCGCGGCCGGCGTCAGCGCCCAGGTGGTGTCGCAGGACGGTGACTCGGTCGTCATCCGGACCAATCTCGGCGGTTCGAGCAGCGACCTGACGCTGACCCGTACCGGCAGCGGCACGCACGCCGGCACCAGTAGCGAGATCTTTGCCAGCACGACCACCGGATCGGCCCAGCCGAGCACGACGCTGTCGATGGACGAGGTGGCTGCCCTCAACGGTGGCCGGGTGCCGCTCGGGGTGCGGGCCGGTGCCGGCACGGTTGCGGTCAGCTACCCGGCCAAGACCACGGTCACGGCCTGGTTGGACGGTTCGACCGCGCGGGTGATCGATCTGGCGTCGGTGCAGCAGACCAGCACGGTTGCCGCGTTCACGATCGGTGCCACGGTCATCGGGACCCCTCACACGAGCACCGACCGGTTGCCGGCCGCGGCCGTGGCCTCGGCGGTCCGAGCCGCCAGCCACGACGAGGATGTGACCGACCGCCAGCAGCTGCTGCGTGGGCTGGCTATCGCCCTGGGCGTCCTGGCCGCCGTGCTGCTCGCCGGGGCCGGCTGGCTCAGCTGGAGCGATCGGCGCCGCAGCCCTCGAGACCGAACCGTTGTAAACCCGCAGGGCAGTCTCGTCGGAAGTTAGGTTAGGCTCTCCTAATCCCAGGAGCCCGACCAGGAGACGACTACGTCCATGAGAACCAAATCCACCCAGGCCATCGCCGTCACGGCGCTCACGATCGGCGCCGCCCTTGCCCTGAGCGCGTGTGGCAGCAGCGGCAGCAAGTCAGCGAGCTCCGGCAGCTCCGGCTCCAGCGCGAGCAGTGATCCGGGGACGGTGGCGATCACCATCACCGCCGACGGCTGCGCGCCCACGCCGACCACCTATGCGGCCGGCCCGCTGACCTTCAAAGCGACGAACAAGAACGCGACCGCAGTCAGCGAGGTCGAGCTGCTCTCGGGTGAGCGCATCGTCGGGGAGAAGGAGAACCTGCCGCCGGGGCTGTCGGGCAGCTTCGCCCTGTCCCTGGAGCCCGGCGAATACACGGTGTACTGCCCGGGTGCCAAGACCGAGAAGAACACCATCAAGGTGACCGGTACGGCCACCTCGAGCGCCAGCACCGACTCCGGTGCCTTGCTGGCTCAGGGCGCCACCCAGTACGGCCAGTACGTCAGCACGCAGGTGGCGCAGCTCCTGGTCGCGTCACAGGCGTTGGACACCGCGCTCAAGGGCACGGACCTGACCGCGGCCCAGAATGCCTACAAGAAGTCCCGCGCCTACTACGAGCGGATCGAGCCGGTCGCCGAGTCCTTCACCAGTGGCGATGACAACCTCGACAGCGATATCGACGCCCGCGCCGACGACGTCCCGGCCAACGAGTGGCAGGGCTTCCACCGCATCGAGAAGGGCCTGTTCGAGGACAACAGCCTGACCGGACTCCCGACCTACGGCGACCAGCTCGTCGCCAACGTGCAGAAGCTGCAGACGTTGACGAACGGCCTGAAGTACCAGCCGGCCGAACTGGCCAACGGCGCGGTCGACCTGCTCGACGAGGTGGCCAAGACCAAGATCACCGGTGAGGAGGAGCGTTACTCTCACATCGACATGCTGGACTTCGCGGCGAACGTTGAGGGTTCCGAGCAGGCCTTTGCCAACCTGCAGCCCGGCCTGACGATCATCGACTCGGCGCTGGCGACCGAGGTGGCGACCAACTTCGCCGCGCTGGACAAGTTGCTCGACACCTATCGCAGCACCACCGATGCCTCGGGCTACGTGCTCTACGGCACGCTGACCGACGCCGACCGCACTGCGCTCTCGCAGGCCGTGCAGGCCGTCAGCGAGCCGCTCTCGCAGGTGGCGGGCAAGGTCGTCGGGGGTTGAGTTGAGTTCTGAGCTACCGCCCCCGCCTCCCGGAGGTTCGACTGGGGCAACGACCGAGGTGACTGCGCCGAGCCGGCGCAGTTTCCTCGGCGTCGCCCTGGGCGGGGCTGGAGCGGTCGCCATCGGCGGCATCGGCGGCTACGCCCTGGCCCGCGGCACCGAGTCCTCCTCGGCCGGGGCCAGCGAGTCCGACATCGTGCCGTTCTACGGCACCCATCAGGCCGGCATCGCCACTCCCGCGCAGGATCGGCTGGCCTTCGCCGCGTTCGATCTGCGGACCACCTCCAAGAGCGCGGTCATCGGCATGCTCGCCTCATGGGCGGCGGCGGCCTCGTTGATGACCGAGGGCGAGCCGATCGGTCCGGTCGAGACCGCACCCCAGTCACCTCCGGTCGACACCGGCGAGGCGCTCGGGCTCGGCCCCGGCCACCTCACGATTACGGTCGGTTTCGGGCCGGGTTTCTTCGACAATCGCCTCGGGTTGGCGGCCAAGCGCCCGGCCGCGCTGGCCGATCTGCCGGTGTTTCCCGGTGATGCGCTCGTGGCCGCGCAGACCGGCGGCGACCTGTGTGTGCAGGCCTGCTCCGACGA
Organism: uncultured Actinomycetes bacterium; assembly: GCA_963828015.1. Lineage (GTDB taxonomy): Bacteria > Actinomycetota > Actinomycetes > Mycobacteriales > Jatrophihabitantaceae > CAVPUA01. Next base: position 222,397 of record CAWHCD010000004.1, on the reverse strand, counting down.
CCCGCAGGTGGCCTTCCACGTCATCCGCAACTTCGCCCGGATCGCCCGGGGGACGGCCGTGATGCGCTGGTCGCAGCTCGGCTTCGGGCGCACGTCCTCGACCTCGACGACGCAGGCCACGCCGCGCAACCTGATGGGGTTCAAGGACGGCACCAACAACATCAAGGCCGAGGACGGCGCCGAGATGAACGCCTTCGTCTGGGTGGGGGGCGAGACCGATCAGCCATGGATGACCAATGGCAGCTACCTCGTCGCGCGCCGCATTCGGATGCTGATCGAGACGTGGGACATCGACTACCTCGCCGATCAAGAGAACGTCTTCGGCCGGCGCAAGGACAGTGGCGCGCCCCTGACCGGAACGAAGGAGTTCGACACCGTCAACCTCGAGGCGACGGCGAAGGGCAAACCGGTGATTCCCGAGGACGCCCACATCCGTCTGGCCGCGCCCGCCTCCAACGGCGGCCAGAAGATCCTGCGGCGGGGCTATTCCTTCACCGACGGCACCGACCAGGCGACCGGTCAGCTCGACACCGGCCTGTTCTTCCTGGCCTATCAGAAGGATCCGCGCGTCCAGTTCGTTCCGATCCAGATGCGGCTGGGCCAGCACGATGCCCTCAACGAGTACATCAAGCACGTGGGCAGTGGCGTCTTCGCCGTCCCGCCGGGCATCCGCGAGGTGGGCGACTACTGGGGCAAGGACCTGCTCAACTAGGCGGTCCCGGTTCCGCACAGTTTGTGTCAGGCTCGGTGTCGATGCGCTCCGGGTCCGTTCGTCGTATTGATGAACGGCCCGACCGGGCCGATCGAAACACGCCGAATGGGAGACACCAGCATGTCGAAGTATTTGTTGATGCTCGTTGAGGACGAAACCGGCTACGCCAACGCCGACCAGGCCACCTTCAATGCCGTGATGGCCGGCCACGAGGCCTTTCAGGCCTACGCCGGTGATCGCAACCTCGGTGGTCATGCGCTACAGCCGACGTCCACCGCGACCACGTTGAGCGGGTTCGGTAGCGACAGCTTCACCGTCACCGACGGCCCCTTCGCCGAGAGCAAGGAAGCGATCGGCGGCTACTACCTGGTCGAGGCGAAGGACCTGGACGAGGCGATCGACCTGGCCAAGCACGTCCCGACGCCGTTCGGCGGCATCGAGATCCGGCCGATCATGACGTTCGACTGAGTCATGGTCGACGTCGCTGACGCGCTTGCCGACGCGCACCGGCGCGAGTGGGCCTTCGTGCTCGCCGCGACGGTGCGCGTCACGCGTGACATCGATCTGGCGCAGGAGTGTGTGCAGGACGCGTACGCGCAGGCGCTGACCAGTTGGGCCGCGGATGGCGTGCCGTCGCGTCCGGGGGGCTGGCTGACGACCGTCGCCCGGCGGCGCGCACTGGACGTGCTGCGTCGCGACTCGACCTTGACTCGCCTGCTCCCGCTGGTGATGGACGACCTCGAGCCCGATGGTGCACTCGCGCCGACGCAGTTTCCGCCGGCGATTCCTGACGATCGCCTGCGGCTGATCTGTACGTGCTGTCACCCGGCCCTGGCCCAGCCGGCCCAGGTTGCCCTGACGTTGCGGCTGCTGTGCGGGCTCAGCACGGCCGAGGTGGCCCGGGCGTTTCTGGTGAGTGAGTCGACCATGGCCGCGAGAATCACCCGCGCCAAGAAGAAGATCTCCGCAGCGCGGATTCCCTACCGCGTGCCGGATCCCGCCGAGCTTCCGGAGCGTATCGACGCCATCCTCGCCGTCGTCCACCTGCTGTTCACCACCGGCCACACGGCCCCGATCGGCGAGGCACTCGTCCGCCGCGACCTGGTTGGGGCGGCCACCGACCTCGCCCGGATGCTGCGCCAACTCCTGCCCGACAACGGCGAGGTCTGCGGATTGCTCGCGCTGATCCTGCTGACCGACGCTCGGCGTGACACTCGGATAGACGCCGCCGGCAACCTCATCCTGCTCGCCAATCAGGACCGAACGCAGTGGGACGCGTCGATGATCGAGGAGGGCCTGACCTTGGTGGATCGGGCCGTACGTCACCGCCCGACCGGCCGCTACACGATCGAGGCCGCGATCGCCGCTGTGCACGCGCAGGCACCGAGCTTCCAGGCAACTGACTGGGCGGAGATCGCCGGCCTGTACGACCGGCTGCTACGCGACTGGCCGTCGCCGGTGATCGCGTTGAACCGAGCGGTCGCGATCGGACTGGACCGCGGCCCGGGGGCTGGATTGGCCGCGCTGGACGCGCTCGCGGCCGATCCGCGCCTGGCGACCTATCCCTACCTGGCGGCGACGCGAGCCGACTTCCTCCGTCAACTGGGCCGCACCGAGCCGGCTCGCGAGGCCTACCGCGAGGCATTGCTGCTCACCGACAACGAGGTCGAGCAGCGCTTCCTCGCCACCCGGCTGGAGTCTCTGGACTAACTCGGTGGCCCGTCCAGGGTGCCGGTCTCGGCCACGGTGCGGGCGATCTCGGCCAGCTTGCGGTGCGACTGCTGACTGGCCTCGCGTAGCAGCTCGAAGGCCTCCTCCCGCGTGATCGCATTGGCCCGCATCAGCACGCCCATCGCGACGCCGATATCGCGACTGTTCGCCAGGGCCGACTCCAGTTGGGCCACCTGCTCGCGAGCACGCACCGCGACGACGGCCAGTGCGCCCTGCCCGGCCAGCGCCCAGACGTAGCGTTCGGCCAGCTCGTCGAAGGCGCCCACTGTCGAGGAGTAGACGTTGAGGCATTCCTCGATGTGTTCCTGGTGGGGCAGCCGCACCGACACCACGCTGCGCACCCTCGTCTCGGCGGCCGCGCGCCGGCCGAACACGGGGAAGCGCCCGTCCTCGCCGAAGTCCGATGATCGGATCACCTGCCCGCTGGCCAGCGCTTCGATGCTGGGCCCGTCGGCGAGGGTGTACTGCAGCGCGTCGATGTCACCGACGACCGGCGCAGTGGGGGCATGAGTGCGGTACCGACCGTTGACCAACGTCGTGATGCCGGCCTGCTCGGCCCCCGGAACGGCTGCGATCGCGAACGTGGTCAAGGCCGCGTAGACATCGCGACTGGACTGGCACGAGAGCAGGCCCCGGTCGAGTGCGACGATCGCCTCCGTCCGCGACGCAGCGATCTGGGTGTCTTGAACGGAAGCTGACGACACCGCGCGGCCCCATGAGGCTAGTTCGCGAAATGCGTTCGCGAGTCACAGCGATTTCTTCGCTGAGTGGACAGTAGTTGATCACGCACGGATAGCAAGACCTGATTTTTGCTGGTCTGTACGGTCTTCGGCCACTACTCGTCGTAGACGTCGGTCACGGATTTGTCCGGGCGCAATCCGCGCCAGGCCGGATGGCGCAGCCGGCCGTCGGCGGTCTGTTCGGTGAACGCGACCTCGCCCACCAGCCGCGGCGTCACCCAGTGCGCATCGGCCGCGACGGCCTTGGGCAACGGCTCGGTGAACGGCGAGCTCTTGCGCTCGTGGCGACGCAACTGGGTGAGCAGCGTAACGAGCATCTGGTCGGTGAATCCGGTGCCGACCTGACCGACGTAGCGCAGGCCGCCCTCGCCCGGCACGCCGAGCATGAGCGAACCGATACTGCCGGAGCGTCGACCATTGCCCGATCGCCAGCCGCCGATCACGACCTCCTGGGTACGTACGTGCTTCACCTTGATCCAGTCGGGCGAGCGCCGGCCGGGGTGATAGCGAGAATCGCGCCGCTTGGCCACGACTCCCTCCATGCCCGCGGCCGCGCTTGCGTCGAGCACGTCGCGCCCGGAGTCGTAGAAGACGGGAGCGCATTGCCATGACGGACCCCCGAGGTCGAGGGACTCGAGCAACTCCCGACGGTCGTCGTAGGGCAACGCCAGCAGTGATCGGCCGTCCAGGTGCAGCAAGTCGAAGATCACGTAGACGACCGGCACCTGCTCGGCCAGCTGGCGAGCGGTGCGGGCATCGGCCACATGCATGCGCTGCTGCAGCATCCCGAAGCTGGGCCGCCCGCCGGAGAACGCGACGAGCTCGCCGTCGAGCACGGCCTGGGTGGTGCCGAGGCTCGGCCCGAGTGCGCGCAGCTCGGGGTAGCTCACGGATACGTCCCGGTCATTGCGCGACAGCGCCCGTACGCGCCCACCGTCGACGTAGCACACGGCCCGCACGCCGTCCCACTTCATCTCATAGGCCCAACCGGGTCCGGTGGGAAGCTCGCCCGCGACGGCCAGCATCGGCTTGATCAGCTCGGGCAGGGCCTGCCAATCGGGTTTGGCCGGTGCGTCCATCCGGTGGATCATCCAGTTCTTCCCGCCGGTCTGGAAGAGAACGAACCGGCCCTGCGCGCGGGTGCCGTGCAGCACGACCTTGACCTCGCGCTCGCTCCACTTCTCGAGCTCGTAGTGGCCGCGGTCCCACAGCTGCACCGATCCGCCGCCGTACTCCCCGGCCGGGATCTCACCGGCGAAGTCGGCGTACTCCAGCGGGTGGTCCTCGGTGTGCACGGCCAGGTGGTTGACCTTGGGGTCCGGCGGCAGGCCCTTCGGGATCGCCCACGACACCAGCACGCCATCGCGTTCGAGCCGAAAGTCCCAGTGCAGCGCAGTGGCCTGATGTTGCTGGATGACGAAAGAATTACCTTGCGATGCAGGCGAATCGTCAGTGGGAACCGGTTCGGGCGTACGGGTCGCGTCGCGCTTGCGCCGGTACTCCTGCAGCCGCCTCCTCGCCCATGAGCTCAGTCTGCCGCGAAATTGGACCGAGTGGCCGCCCGAAGGCAGCCACTCGGAGGAGGATGGTGTGGGTCGGCTCAGCCGAAGCGGCCGGAGATGTAGTCCTCGGTGCGCTGGTCGGACGGGTTCGAGAAGATCTTCTGGGTCTCGTCCATCTCCACCAGCTGGCCCGGCTGACCGACGCCGGAGAGGTTGAAGAACGCGGTGCGCTCCGCGACCCGGGCCGCCTGCTGCATGTTGTGCGTGACGATGACGATCGTGTACTTCTCCTTCAGCGTCTGCATCAGGTCCTCGATTGCCAGCGTCGAGATCGGGTCGAGGGCCGAGCACGGCTCGTCCATGAGCAGAACCTCGGGCTCGACCGCGATGGCCCGGGCGATGCACAGCCGCTGCTGCTGGCCACCGGACAGACCGGCACCGGGCTTGGACAGGCGATCCTTGACCTCTTCCCACAGGTTGGCCCCCCGCAGTGAGCGCTCGACGGTCTCATCGGACTCGGCCTTCTTGACCCGCCCGCCCTTGAGCTTCATGCCGGCCACGACGTTGTCGTAGATGGACATGGTGGGGAAGGGGTTGGGCCGCTGGAACACCATGCCGATGGTGCGGCGCACGTCGACCGGGTCGACGTTGCTGCCGTAGATGTTCTCGCCGTCGAGCAGGATGTCGCCCTGCACGGTGGCCCCGGCGATCACCTCGTGCATCCGGTTGATGGTGCGCAGCACGGTCGACTTGCCGCAGCCCGACGGGCCGATGAAGGCCGTAACGGCGCGGGGAGCGATGGTGAAGTTCACGTCGCTGACGGCGAGGAACTTGCCGTAGTAGATGTTGAGGTTGTTGGCGTCGATGCGCTTGGCCATCTTGAATGCGTCCCGTCGGTTCGAAAGGTTAGTTGGAGACCTTGCTGAAACGCCCGATCAGGCGCGCAATGAGGTTGAGGAGCATGACGAGAATGATCAGGGTGAGCGCCGCGCCCCACATGCGGTCCGGGGCGTAGTTGTGGATCTTGACTCGGTCGCCGTTGGCGTTCAGGCCGTAGCTGGCTCCGAGGTTGGCGACCTGGTCGCGAATCATCAGCGGCAGCGCGGACTGGAAGCCGCTGAACAGGTTGTAGTTCGTGTTCGCCGTCGACTTGACGAGTACGAGCAGCGGGGCGGTCTCCCCGGCGACACGCGCGATACCGAGCACCACGCCCGTGCTGATGCCGGTGAAGGCAGTCGGCAGCACGACCTTGGAGATTGTGCGCCACTTCGGGATGCCCAAGGCGTAGGACGCTTCACGCAGTTCGTTGGGTACGAGCTTGAGCATCTCCTCGGTGGTCCGCACGATGACCGGAATCATCAGCAGTACAAGGGCGATCGAGGCGTACACGCCGGCGAACTGCCCGCCGAGGGTGGCCAGGAACACCGCGTAGATGAACAGGGCCGCCACGATCGAGGGGACACCGGTGAGGATGTCGACCATGAACGTGGTCGAGCGGGCGAAGATCCCGCGTCCGTACTCGACCAGGTAGATCGCGACCAGGATGGCGATGGGCACCGAAATGACGGCGCACAAGGCCACCTGCTCGATGGTGCCGACAATCGCGTGCCACGCGCCGCCGCCCGGGTCCTTGTAGGTCAGCCCGCGCTGGTCCTGGGTCCACCAGTCCTTGTTGGTGATCGCGCTCAGACCACGGTCGATGACCGTGTAGAGCAGCCAGACCAGTGGCACCAGAGCGATGCCGACCGACAGCCAGACCAGCACAGTCGCGAAGGTGTTCTTCGCCTTGCGGCGACCGTTGCCCGGCGCTGAACTCAGCGCGCTCGAGGGGCCGGGCGCAGTCAGGGTAGCCATCAGACGAACTCCTTACGCCGGTTGACGATCGCTCTCGCGGCGGCGTTGACGATGAAGGTCAGCACGAACAGCACCAGGCCGGCGGCGATGTAGGCGCCGGCGGACTTGGCCGTCTCGAACTCGGCCGCGTTGTTCGCGATCTTGGACGCGAAGGTCTCACCGCCGTAGAAGATCGAGGGGGTGAACGGTGCGCCGGTGGCCGGCTTGGACAGGATCAGGTACATGGCCACGGTCTCGCCCAGTGCCCGGCCGAGGCCGAGCATTGCCCCGCTGATCACGCCCGGTCGACCGAACGGGAGCACGGCCAGGCGAATCATCTCCCAGCGGGTGGCGCCCAGGGCCCAGGCGGCCTCGATGTTGTGCCGCGGAGTGCGGGCGAAGACGTCCCGCGAGATGGCCGTCATGATCGGCAAGATCATGATCGCCAGCACGATGCCGCCGACGAACAGGGTGCCGATGGTGGCCGGCACGTTCTTGTCCTTGAAGAATGGGATGAAGCCCAGGTGATAGAGCGCCTCCTGGACCGGGTTGAGCTTGGGGGCCAGGACGATGATGCCCCAGACGCCGTAGATGATCGACGGGATGGCGGCCAGCAGGTCGATGACGTACGCGACGCCGTTGGCCAGCCGCTTGGGCGCGTATTGGGTGATGAACAGCGCCAGGCCCAACGAGATCGGCAGGGCGAGGAACATGGCGATGAACGAGACGGTCAGCGTGCCCCAGAGCAGGTCAACGATGCCGAAGCTCAGGTGCGGGGTGTCGGTGGACCACTTGCGGGAGAAGAGGAAGTTGGCGTGGTTGGCCCGCAGGGCCGGCCACGCCTTGATGACGAGGAAGACGAAGATCAATACGACGAGGGCGATGATGAAGGCGCTCGCCACGCGGGCGGCGCCGCCGAAGAGGCGGTCGCCGATGCGGATCTTGCCTCGTCCGTGTCCGCCGTCGTCGCTGGAGCCGCCGGTCTCATGTAGCACGGGGGTGTCTTCGTCAAGGATGCTGACGGCGATAGGGGACACCACGCCCACCGTGGGGTCGAGTTCGGCGAGTGGTTCGGCCTGGTTGAGGCCCTCGACGGCGTTCATCTGCGCCAGGCCGTCGTCGGTGGGCTGGCCGTGGCGGGGGAGTGCGGGCTCGGTGCCCTCGGTCATGGTCTCTCGCTCAGTCATGAGGTCCCTGGAATTCGATGTCCGGTGGAGCCTCGCACGAAACGAGGCCCCACCGGAAGGTTGATCGAACGGGCTAGCTGATCAGCGCGACCGAAGCCTGCACCTTGGTCAGGATCTGCGCCGGGATCGGCGCGTAACCAAGCTGCTTGAGGCTGGCCTGACCCGGACCCGAGACGTAGGTCATGAAGGACTTGACCAGCGGTCCCTTGCTGTCGGTGTACTTGGTGCAGACGATCGAGTACGTCACCAGGATGATCGGGTAGGCACCCGGCTCCTTGGTGGTGTAGTCGAGCTTGAGCGACAGGTCGTTTCCGACGCCGACGATCGTGGCGGCGTTGACGCCGGCACTGGCCGTGGTCGGGGTCAGCGCGACCGGGCCGCCACCGTTGTCGACCAACGCGGTCTGCAGGTTGCCACTGACGGCGTAGGAGTACTCGTCGTAGGCAAGAGCACCTTCAGTGACCTGCACGGCCTGCTGCACACCCTGCGAACCCGACTTGCCCTGTCCGACGGTGCCGGACCAGACCTTGCTCGGGACGCCCGGGAAGCCGGTCGGGTCGTTCGCGTTGAGGTAGGTCTCGAAGTTCTGCGTCGTTCCGGACTGGTCGGAGCGGTAGAACACCGTGATAGCCGTAGAAGGCAGCGTGGTCCCGGGGTTGGCCGCGGCGATCGCCGGGTCGTTCCACTTGGTGATCTGGCCCAGGAACATCTTGCTCATCAGGGTCGGGGTGAGAATCAGCTTGTTCACACCGGCCAGCTTGTAGGCGATCGCGATCGGGCCGACCACCATCGGCAGGTTCAGGGCCGGCGACGAGCAGCGGGTCGCCGCCGCGGCGGTCTCGCCCTTGGCGGTGCTCAGCGCGGCGTCGGAACCGGCGAAGTCGACCTTGCCGCTGTTGAAGTCGGTGACGCCCTGACCGGAGCCGCCACCGCTGTAGTTCACGGTCGCGCCGGAGCACAGGGTCTGGAAGTCCTTGATCCACTGCGCCATGGCGTTGGCCTGCGCGGTCGAACCGTCGGAGTTCAACGTGCCGGTCTGGCAGGCAACGGGCGGGTAGGACGCCGACGCCGACGCCGACGGTGACCCGGCGGCCGAGGAGGATGAGCCTGACGAGTTGCTGCTCGATGAGCAGGCCGCCAGGACGATGGCCATAGTGCCGGCGGCCGCGACAAGAATGCCGGTCCGGATCAGCTTCACTGAGGTTCCCTTTCGTAAAAGTCGTTTACAAGCGGGGACGCTAAGCGGGACAGGTGGCCGGTCGGGGCTACGAGGATGAACGCAGGGTGAACTGGCCCACGTTGGGCTGTGACGTTGTCGGTTTGCTATCGGACCGAGTTCTGCTCGTTACCGAACGTGGCGCTGATCCCTAGTCGCGGTGCAACCGGGCCGGTGACTGCAGCTGAATGTCGCGGTCGAACTCGACGAAACCGGCCTTCTCGTACAGCCGCCGCGCGGCATCGTTGGTCTCCTCGACGTAGAGCAGGATCGGCCGCGGTCCGAGGTGAGCCAGGCCGGCGTTGAGCAAGGCCTTGCCCAAGCCCATGCCCTGCGCAGCCGGGGCGATGCCGAGGACGTAGACCTCGCCGCTGCCATCGGGATGCACCTTCGTCCAGTGAAACCCCAGCAAGGCGTTGCCCTGCACCGCGAGCAGGAAGCCGGCCGGGTCGAACCAGTCCGTCCGCTCGCGGGCCAGCAGGTCGCTCAGGCCGACCCGGCCCTGTTCGGGGTGGGCGCTGAAGGCGGCCGCGTTGACCTCGAGCCAGTCCTGCTCGTCCTGACCGGGGACGAAGGCCCGGATGACGACGCCGTCCGGGAGCTCGACCGGGGACGGCGGGATCGGGCTGGCCGGTCGCCGCAGTTGCAGGAGCACCCGGGTGGTCGCGTACCCGCGACTGCGGGCGACGCCGGCCACCGGGCTGCGATGGCCGTGCGACCACACCTCTATATCCGGACGCACGCGTTCGGCGGCGCGGAACAGCTCATCGAGGTGGTCGGGATCGGCCGCGAGCTCCAGGTTTGTCCCGTCGAGCTGCGCGTAGCCGACGAGCCGGTCGCCGTCACGTGCCTCGAGGTGGGTGACGGCGGGTGAGCCGATGCGCGAAAGGGCCTGATCGGACAAGGGCGGCGCGCCATCTCGCCGCTCGATGCGGGCCGCGAGTTCGCCGACCTCGGCCGGATCAGTGGATGGGCTCACCCAGCCACGGTAGTCCGCCGGTGACGGCGGACCGGTCAGTTGGTGATGCCGAGGTCCGCGTCGCGCAGGATCGGGGCGGTCGGCTCGTCGCTGTCGATGTCGGTCGGGCGAACGAACTTGTAACCGACGTTGCGCACGGTCCCGATCATCGCGTCGTATTCGGAGCCGAGCTTGGCCCGCAGCCGCCGAACGTGCACGTCGACCGTGCGGGTGCCGCCGAAGTAGTCGTAGCCCCACACCTCCTGGACCAGGTGCGAACGGGTGAAGACGCGGCCCGGGTGCTGGGCCAGGAACTTCAGCAGCTCGAACTCCTTGTAGGTCAGATCGAGGGCCCGGCCGGCCAGGCGCGCGGTGTAGGTCGATTCGTCGATCGCCAGGTCACCGACCTGCACGTGGTTCGGGGTCGGGTCGGCGACCTTGGCCTTGCGGTCGACGGCCAGCCGCAGCCGGGCATCGAGCTCGGCCGGGCCGGCGGTGTCCAGCACGATGTCGTCGACGGCCCAGTCCGCGGACAGCGCGATCAGGCCACCTTCGGTCAGCACGGCGACGATCGGTACGTCCAAGCCGATGACGTCCAGAATGCGGGTGAAGGAGCGGGCCGCGGCGAGGTCGCGGCGGGCGTCGAGCAACACGACCTGCCCGGTCGGCCGGTCGACCAGCGCGGACGCATCCAGTGGCAGCACGGTGACCGCGTGCGAGAGCAGTCCCAGTGCGGGCAGGACCTCGGCGGTGGGCTGGCGGGCGGTGGTGAGTAGGACGAGTTCCACGTGGCCTCCTGGGTTGGGGCCGCCGGCGAGGTTCGTACCGGCGACTCAGCTCAGCTCGGGTCCGCCACGTTGCGTCCCCATGATCGACGATCATGCTCGATCAGTGCCTCAAGCCTAGCTGGCCACGTCAACGGCTGACAGGTCGGCTAACTCACACGATCTGCGACCATGGACGGGTGAGCGAGAGTGGGGTGGTCATGGCGTCGGACGCGACCCCCGTCGATGAAGGCGCTCCGCCGCGGATCGACCACGTGTCGGGGGCGCTCGTGGCCGTGCTGGCCGGCGTCGCACTGGGGGTCGGGGCGCAGTCGGGCGCCGCGGCGTTGCTGGTCGCGGTGGCCATCGCGCAGGCCGCGCTCGCGGCCTCGTGGATCATCGGCACCGGACTACCCGGCCGGATCGGGGCGGCGATCCTGGCCGTCATGGCCGCCGCCGCCGCTGACACCCTGGTCTCGGTCTGGCCCCACGGCCAGCTGGGTGAGTTGCTGCCCGTGCTGGGCCTGCTGCTGCCCTGCGCGTTCGTCCACCAGCTCACCCGCGGCGTGGTGCGCAATCGGGTGGTCGAGTCGCTGTCGGACATCGCACTGCTAGTAGTAGGTGTGGTGGCCTTCGCCGCCCTCATCCAGTTGCGGCACGAGCAGCTGCCGGAACACACGACGTTCGCGGTCGTCCTGGCCCTCTGCGCGGCCCTGGTCACCGGCTACCTGGTGGACTTCCTGTTGCCCGCGCCCCGCTTCGATCCGGCCGTGCGGCGGGGGCTGCCGGCCGTCGTCGGCGGCGCGCTGGTCGCATCGCTGATCGTGACGCTGGAGCTGGGCGGCGACCTGGACTTCGGCGGCGGCCGGGCGCTGGTGCTGGGTGGGGCGCTCGGGCTACTCGTCGGGCTGCTGGCGGTCGGGACCGGCTTCATCCAGGTCGCGACCTCGCTGCCCCGCACCCCCCGGGCGCTGCGCCTGCAGCCGGTGTTCGCCACCCTGCTGCCGCTGGCCCTGGTGGCCCCGCTGGCCTATCTGCTCTGCTTGGCGATTCACTCCTGAGGCAGCTACCCTGGGCCGCATGGGCAACCAGGCGACCTCTGCGCGCGCTGCGCAGGGCGCGCTGCTCACGTCACGCCGAGCGGTCGACCTGTGCCGCATGGGCAGTTGTCTCTGTCGGCTGCGCTAAGCGCCTACGCCGCACTCCCCCCGTCCGGGGTCTCGGACGCGATCACCCACGTTCTGCAACAACCAAGAGGAGATTTCTATGAGCCGCGCTGACGTGCTCGTTACGGCCGACTGGGCCGAAGAGAACCTGAACACCCCTGGCGTCGTCTTCGTCGAGGTCGATGAGGACGCCTCGGCCTACGACGGCGGCCACATCGCGGGCGCGGTCAAGCTGGACTGGCGCACCGACCTGCAGGACCAGGTCCGCCGCGACTTCGTCAACAAGGCCCAGTTCGAGGCGCTGCTGTCGGCCAAGGGCATCGGCAACGATGACACCGTGGTCCTCTACGGCGGCAACAACAACTGGTTCGCCGCCTACGCCTACTGGTACTTCAAGCTGTACGGCCACCAGAACGTCCGGTTGCTCGACGGCGGGCGCAAGAAGTGGGAGCTGGACGGGCGCGAACTGTCCAAGGACGCGGTCACCCGGCCGGCCACGAGCTACACCGCCAAGGAGCAGGATCTGTCGATCCGGGCCTTCCGTGACGAGACGATCGCCGCGATCGGCAAGCTGAACCTGGTCGACGTGCGGTCCCCGGATGAGTTCTCGGGCAAGCTGCTCGCGCCGGCTCACCTGCCGCAGGAGCAGTCGCAGCGCGGCGGCCACATCCCGGGCGCGCTGAACGTGCCGTGGAGCAAGGCGGCCAACGAGGACGGGACGTTCCGCCCGGACGCCGAGCTGCGGGCGCTCTACGCCGATGCCGGCCTGGACACCAGCAAGGACACGATTGCCTACTGCCGCATCGGGGAGCGCTCGTCGCACACCTGGTTCGCGCTGCACGAACTGCTCGGAGAGAAGAACGTCAAGAACTACGACGGCTCGTGGACCGAATACGGTTCCCTGGTCGGCGTGCCGATCGAAATTGGAGCCTGATATGTGTTCTGCGCCTTCCCAGTCGCCCACGTTGCCCGCCAACGTCGACGTCGAGAAAGAGACGGTCATCTACGGCGTCGTAACCGCCAAGGATGGCGCGCCGCTGCCGACCGCCTACGTCCGCCTCCTCGACGGCAGTGGTGAGTTCACCGCCGAGGTGGTCACCAGCGCGACGGGTGACTTCCGCTTCTTCGCCGCCCCGGGCTCGTGGACGCTGTCGGTCCTGCACAACGCCGGCGCGGTCCGCTCGACGGTCGAGGCCACCGGCCCCGGCCTGCTCGAGGCCAACCTGCAGCTGGCCTGACCCGAGCTGAACCTTCGGCCTCCTGGCTGCCGACCGTCGTCGGTGGCCGGGAGGCCGTTTTCAGTACACGAGTTTTCAGTACACCAGGGCCTGGACGCCCTCGGTGAGGATCTCGGCCACGAAGCTGGCGCTGCCGGCGATTTCGATGCCCTCGACGAGGTCCTCGGGCTGCAGCCCGCGCCGGGCCGCGCACTGGGTGCAGACCGTGATCCGTCCGGCCGAGACGATGACGTCCCGCAACTCGGCCAGGGGCGCGGAGTGCGGCAGCAGCAGGCTCTCGGCCCGCCCGGGCACGGCCAGCCAGGCGGCTTCTCCGGTGAGCCACAACGACACCTGCGCACCGGCGGCGATCGCGGTCGCGGCGACGGTGAACGCCTGCGCGCATCGTTCGGGCTCCTCGACACCTGCGGTGCATTTCACGACGAGCGTTCGTAGCGGGGTCATGGCGATATCCTGCTCCGTATGGAAGCGACCTACCTCGTTCTGCTGATCGCCACGTTCGTCGGGATCGGCATCATGTCCTTCTACATTCTGCTCAAGCTGTTCGCCGGGCAGCGTTGACCGATACCACGGACTTGCGGTCGGGCCCGCCGATCTCGGACGCGCTGCTCGCGGTGCTGGCTCTCGTCGGCGAGTGGGAGGGCGTGGGCCAGGGCGTCGTGGCCTCGAGCGGCGCCCAGTTCGACTACCGGCAGCAGCTGACCTTCGCCCACGACGGGCGGCCGTTCCTGGTCTACCAATCGCAGTCCTGGCTGATCGACGCCGGCGGCTCGGTGATCCGGCCCGCCTTTCGCGAGAGCGGCTTTCTGCGGGCCAACGGCGATGACGTCGAGCTCATGGTTGCCGACGCTGCCGGCCTGACCGAACTGTTCGTCGGTGTCGCGGGTGACAACCGCTGGGAGCTGATCACCAGCGCGGTGGCGGCGAGCCCGACCGCGCGCACGGTGATTGCCGAACGCCGCTTCTACGCGGTCGTCGGCGACACGCTGCGCTACGCCACTGAACTGGACACCGGCCCCGGGCTGGCCCCGCATCTGAACGCGGGCCTGACCCGCCGCTAGCCGGGCCGGACGTGGAACGGCCCCCGAGCCTGCGCCACGACAGTGACGCAGCCGGCTGGACAGGGCCGGCGGCTCGAGGGCCGGGTGGCTGCCTGGTACTAGGCAGCATCCGTAGTCAACGACGGCTACCTGGCCGCCACCTCACATGTCCCATAGCTATTCAACTCTGGACCACCTCCTCTCCGTGTGCATCCAGGCTACGACGACGAGGTCCGGCCCGGCAACGGATTTTGCGCCTTACGATGGGGCCGATGAGCGAGGTAGACGATCTGGCGGCGCGACTGCGCGGACGGGGCCTGCGGGTGACCCCGCAGCGGCTGAGCGTGCTCGGGGCGGTGCGCGACCTCGGCCACGCCACGCCGGAGCAGATCGCCGATGCCCTGCCCGAGGTGGACGTGACGACCGTCTACCGCACCCTGGAACTGCTCGAAGAGCTCAGCCTGGTCAAGCATGCGCATCTCGGTCACGGAGCGGCCTCCTACCGGCCGGCCGACGACGATCACATTCACGTCGTCTGCCATTCCTGCAGTGCGGTGATCGACGCCCCGGCCGATCTGGTCGACGCGCTGGCCGACCGCCTGCGGGCCGAGCGCGGGTTCACCATCGACCGCTCGCACTTCACGGTTTTCGGCTTGTGCGCCAACTGCGGTGAGCCGGCCGGAACAAATAACGCCCCGGCAGCGATGAACCAGTCATGACGTCTGCAGCTGTAGCGCTCGACTCCGGCGTCGATGCCGGCGCCGCGTGGCATTTCGGCGATCCGCTGCGCGAACAGCGGCTGTTGGCCCGTTCGGCCGGGGTGGTCGATCGCTCCAACCGGGGCGTGCTGATCGTTCCCGGCGCGGATCGGCTCGAATGGCTGCACACCATCTGCTCGCAGCACGTCGCCCAGCTCAGCGAGGGGGAGTCGACCGAGGCGCTCGTGCTGTCCCCACACGGGCACGTCGAACAGCACTGGCAGGTCACCGAGCTGGGTGGGCAGGTCTGGCTCGACGTCGAACCGGGCCAGGCCGCGGAAGTGTTGGCCTACTTGAACAAGATGCGGTTCTTCAAGCGGGTCGAGCCGGCCGACGTCAGCGGACGGTTCGCCGTGATCTCGGTGGTCGGGCCGCTGGGCGCATCCTTCCTCGCCGAGGCTTCCCTGCCGGTGCCCGAGGTCGGCCGCGCGATTGCGCTGGCCGACGGCGGGTTCGTGCGGGGCATGAGCTGGGGCTTTGACCTCCTCGCGCCGCGAGAGTCAGCCCATCAGCACGTCGACGCGTTGCTCGCCGCCGGGGCGAGCCGGGCCGGCATGTGGGCGTTCGAGGCGCTGCGCGTCGAGGACCGCCGGCCGCGGCTGGGCCTGGAGACCGATCATCGCACCATCCCGCACGAGGTCGGCTGGATCGGCCCGGCCGTGCACCTGAACAAGGGCTGCTACCGCGGTCAGGAGACGGTGGCCCGGGTGCAGAACCTCGGCCAGCCACCGCGCCGGCTGGTCCTGCTGCACCTCAGCGGCGAATCGGACGTCCTCCCCGAGCCCGGCACCCCGGTCGAACTGGGTACGCGGGTGGTCGGCTTCATCGGTACGGCGGTGCACCACCACGAACTCGGCCCGATCGCGCTCGCGGTGATCAAGCGTTCGCTGCCCGCCGACGCGCAGTTGACCGTCGCCGGCGCTGTCGTCGGCGTCGATGGCTGAACCGATCCTGCTCGTCTTCGCCCCCGCGGTGATGCCGGTTAGGCAGTTGGCGACGTTGTGCGTCGAGACCGCCCGGGTCGGAGCGGGAGCGGTGCGGCTGCCGCCGGCCGACGAGGCCTGGCTGCAGGAGGCTCGCGCCGCGATCACTGCGACGTCGAGCCTGCTGGTGCTCGAACCCAGCGACGAACCGGCCGAGTTGATCATCGAGGGCGATCCGCTTGCGGCCCTGCGCGCTGTGCCCGATCTGGGCGCGCTGGTGGTCGGTGGTCGCGAGGTCAGCGCGCTGCTGGCCGGGCTGGCCGTGGGCGCCCACCTGCGGGCCGGCTCCGGCGATGCCCGGGGGGAGGTCTCGGCCCGCGAGGACATGCAGCTGCTGGCCCGGGCCGCGGCGTTGGCCCGGCTGGCCGGCCGTACGCCGATGACTCCCGACGAGGCCCGCGCCTACCTACAGCGCTGAACCGAGGGCCGCGCATCCCGTACTCAACCGCTCAGACGTTGACCAGTTCCTGATCGTCGTCGCGCTTCTTGCCCTCTTCGGGCGGCTCGACGGACACGTGCGGCGTGATCTTGTCCAGCCACTTCGGGAACCACCAGTTGGACTTGCCGAACAGGTGCATCAGCGACGGCACGAGGACCGTACGCAGGATGAACGCGTCGATGAAGATGGCGCTGGCCAGTCCCAGGCCGATCAGCTTGACCACCCGGTTGTCACCGAGCACGAAGGACAAGAAGACGCAGATCATGATCAGCGCGGCCGCGGTGATGATGCCGCCGGTCTCGGCCTGGCCGACGGTGATCGCCTTGCGGTTGTCGCGAGTGAGCACCCACTCCTCGTGCATGCGACTGACCAGGAACACCTGGTAGTCCATCGACAAGCCGAACAGGATGGCGAAGAACAACACCGGGGCGAACGCTTCGATCGGCGCCCCGCTGCCGATGCCCAGGGCTTCGGCCCCCCAGCCCCACTGGAAGATCGCCACGATGACGCCGAACGATGCGCCGGCCGCGAAGAGGTTCATCAGCGCGGCCGTGGCCGGCACCACGATGCTGCGGAAGGCGAGCAGCAACAGCAGGAAGGACAGAATCACGACGGCGCCGATGAATAGTGGCATCTTCGACGACAACACGTGGGTGAAATCGACGTAGACGGCCGTCTGCCCGTAGACGTACACGTGATCCCCGGTCGCGGCGTAGATCGCCGGGAGCACGTTCTTGCGCAGATTGTTGACCAGTTCGGTCGTCTTGACGTCCTGCGGCGACGTCGTCGTCTTGATGTTGACCAGGCTGAGTGTCGGCGTCAGCGGCTTGGGGATCGCGTACACGCTCGCCGGGTCGACGTCGGGGACGGTCTTGACCGCCGTGGCGACCTTGTTGGCCGTCGCCTCGGCGTTCGGGCCGCTGACCACCAGGGTGATGGTCGAGTTGTAGCCCGGCCCGAAGCCCTGCGAGATCAGGTCGAAGCCGCGGCGGGTGGTGCTCGAGGACGGGTCGTTGCCCTGATCGGCGTGCCCGAGGCGCATCGAGAAGAACGGGATGGCCATCAGCACGATCAGGCCGGCCGACAACACCCCGAACAGCACCTTGCGCTGGGCGACCAGCTCGGCCCACCGATGCCAGAAGCCGACCCGGGTGCTGGGCACGTAGGTGCCCTCGCGCAGAGCCCGCCGCTGCTTGCGCGGGAGCACCTTGAGACCCAGGAAGTGCAGCAGCGCCGGCAGCAGGGTCAGCGACGCCACCATGGTCAGGCTGACGGCCACGGAGGTGCCGATGGCCATGCCGTAGAAGAAGTTCACGCCCAGCGTGATCAGCCCGAGCATGGCGATGCACACGGTCGTGCCGGCGAACAGCACCGCCCGCCCCGAGGTGTTGACCGCCTTGGCGATCGAGTCGTCCACGCTCATGCCCTCGAGCAGGTTCTTTCGATGTCGGGTGACGATGAACAACGCGTAGTCGACGCCGACGCCGATCACCATCAGCTCGGCCAGCTGCGGGGTCACCTGCGACACGTTCATGACGTGCGTGAGCATTCCGATCAGCCCCATGCCGGTGGCCAGCGCGGCCACTGCGCTCGCCAGCGGCAAAGCCACGGCGCCGGCGGTGCGGAAGACCACGGCCAGGATGACGAGAGCCGCGAGCAGGCCGATGATCTGCGGCAGGTTCGCGTTCTTGGCACCGACGCCCTGGAAGCCGTCACCGGTGAACTCGACCTGCAGGGTCGGGCTGTTGAGCGTCTTGAGGTCGTTGTAGACCTTCTTGACGTCGGAGTCCTTGAGCGCGCCCCCGCCGGCGAAGGTGACGTCGACGATCGCGATGGACGGGTCCCTGGGGGACAGCAACGTCGGGGTGGCCCCGGCGGCGTTCAGCGTGCCGCCGGCGGCACAATCGATCGAACCCCACGGGGTGGCCACGGTGAGCACCTTGCCGTCGGTGCTGCACAGGCCCTCGAGCGTCGTGATGACCTCGGCCGGTGGAGTGGTCAGATCGCCACTCTTGGCGTGCAGCACCATCAGGCCGTCGATGCCGTTCTGCCCGCCCTGCCCGGCGTTGGTGAGCAGGTCCGACACGGTCTGCGTCTCAGTGTGGGGAAGCTTGAACTCGTCCTTGTAGTTGGCGCCGCCCAGCGAATGGGTGATGGCATTCGTGCCGATGATGAGCACGATCCACGCGGTGATGACCCACCACCGGTTGCGGATCATGAAACGGGCAAGCTTGTCCATCGGGGGTCCTCCGCTGACTGGCTGAAACTGCTACGTGCGGTTTCCAGCGTGACACTTTCCGCTGGTACGCCGCTGGCAGCCCACTGTCAGGTGGGATAGATCACCCCTGCTCGCGCATCGCGCGCAGGCCCTCCTTGAGCGATCCGAGGGTCGCCAGGACCGCGGTCGGCTCGTAGCCGCAGTGCGCCATGCAGTTGTTGCACCGTTCGTCCTTGCCGCGGCCGTACTTCGACCAGTCGGTCGTCTCGATGAGCTCCTTGTAGGTCGAGACGTGCCCGTCGTCCATCAGGTAGCACGGCTTCTGCCAGCCCTTGAGCGAGTAGGACGGGATGCCCCACGCCGTGCACTCGAAGTCGGCCTTGCCCTCGAGGAAGTCGAGGAACAACGGTGAGTGGTTCAGGCGCCACCGCTTGCGGTTGCCGCCGGCGAACGCCTTGCTGAACAGTTCGCGGGTCTCGGTCACGCCCAGGAAGTGGTCCTGGTCGGGAGCCAGCTCGTAGGCGTAGGCCGGGGACAGCATCATCGAGTCGACCTCGACCTCGTCGTTGAGGAAGTTCATCACGTCGATGATCGTCTGCGGGGTGTCGGTGTTGAAGAACGTCGAGTTCGTCGTGACCCGGAAGCCCTTGGCCTTCAGGAACTTGATCGCCTCGATGGCCTCGTCGAACACGCCCTCCTTGGCCACGGACTCGTCGTGGCGCTCACGCAGGCCGTCGATGTGGACGGCGAAGCTGAAGTAGTGCGAAGGCTTGAAGTCGAAGCGGTCGAACCGCGAACGGATCAGCTCGGCGTTCGTGCACAGGTACACGTACTTCTTGCGCTTCACCAACTCGGCGACGATCTCGTCGATCTGCGGGTGCATCAACGGCTCGCCACCGGCGATCGAGACCATCGGCGCGCCCGATTCGAGGATCGCGTTCACAGCGCGGTCGACCGGCATGCGCTGGCGCAGCAAGTCGTGCGTCTGCTGGATCTTGCCGCAGCCCTGACACTTGAGGTTGCAGGCGAACAGCGGCTCCAACTCGACGATCAGCGGGAACTTCTCCACCCGCTTGACCTTGTTCTTCATCATGTAGCTACCGATTCGCACGGCCTGCCGAATTGGAACACCCATCAGCGCAATACCTCCTTGGGCAGGGTGAACCGGACGTCTTCCCGGGTCACCTCGCGTTCGATCACTTCTGTCGGTCCGAGTGCGCGAAGGGTTTCGATAACTTCGTCCACCAGGTGTGGGGGGGCCGAGGCCCCGGCGGTGAGGCCGATCCGGGTCTTGCCGAGCAGCCAGGCCGGTGAAATGGCAGCGGCGTCGTCGACGAGGTAGGCCGGGGTGCCGTCGCGCTGGCAGACCTCGACCAGGCGCACCGAGTTCGAGGAGTTCTTCGACCCGACGACGATGACGACGTCGACCTCGGCGGCGACCGCACGAACGGCCTGCTGACGGTTGGTGGTGGCGTAGCAGATGTCCTCGGTCGGCGGGGCCTCGATCTTGGGGAAGCGGGCCCGCAACACCTCGGCCACCTCCATCGCCTCATCGACTGCCAACGTGGTCTGCATCAGGTAGGAGACGTTATCGGGGTTCTCGACGTGGACCATCGCCGCGTCCGAGACGTCCTGCACCAGCTTGATCCGACCGGGGGCCTGGCCCAGCGTGCCCTCGGTCTCGTCGTGGCGGTCGTGGCCGATGAAGATGACCTCGCTGCCGTGGTTGAGGAACCGCTTCGCCTCGGTGTGCACCTTGGCCACCAGCGGGCAGGTGGCATCGATGACCGTCAGATCACGGCGGGCGGCCTCGTCGCGGACCGCAGTGGGCACGCCATGGGCGGAGAACACCACCGCCGTGCCATCGGGCACCTCGTCGAGTTCGTCGACGAACACCGCGCCCCGACTCTGCAGATCGGCCACGACATGCGCGTTGTGCACGATCTGGCGCCGCACGTAGACCGGGCGCGGATAGCGGCGCAAGGCCAGTTCGACGATGTCGATCGCCCGGTCGACGCCGGCACAGAAGGACCGCGGTGAGGCGAGGACTACGGTGCGGGGTCCGGCCAGGGCGGCCCAGATCGGCAACGCCGGCCCGACCTTGCGCAGGATGCGCAGCGCCTGTGCCCCCGAGGTGACGGTCGAGAGCCGGTTGATCGGTGCGTGCACGGTGTCGACGATGACCCGGACCACGGCGACCGGCACGCCGCTGGCCTTGAGCGAGCGCACGATCGCCGCTGATTCCATGTCGACGGCCAGCGCGCCGGTGCGGGCGAGCTCGGCCCGTTCGGGGCCGTTGACGATGTGGTCGGTGCTGATCATCGGGCCGGTGTGCACCCGCAGTCCGCGTGCGCGCAGCTCGGCCACCAGCGGTCCGGCGGCCCGGATGACCGTCCGGCCGGTGACATCGCGAACCTCGCTGGCCACGACGATGTCACCGGCGTGCAGTTCGGGGCTCAACCCGCCCGCGACGCCGGCCACGACCACGGCGTCCGGGGCGAGGGTCTCCAGGCGGGGCAGCCACTTGTGCACCTTGGTCAGGCCCATGCCGCACCGTTCGAGCGCCGCACCGCCGAGCTGACCCTGTAGGGCGACGTACTCCGACCGTAGGGCGGTCGCGACCACGAGCCGGGGGGTCCTCATGCCGACACCTTCTTCAGGAAGCGGGCGAGTGCGTTGAGCGGGAAGATGTGCCGGTACAGCTCGTAGTTGATGTAGAAGTCACCGGGGAAACCCGTGCCCGTGTAGAGCTCCTCGTCCCAGCCGCCATCGGCGCGCTGGGCCTGGATCAGGTAGTTGATGCCGGCGTCGACGACCGGCGAGGTGTCATCGGCGGCCAGCAGGGCCATGAGGGCCCAACCGGTCTGTGACGGGGTGGAGGCTCCGCGGCCGGCCCAGGACGCGTCGGTGTAGGAGCGCAGATCCTCACCCCAGCCGCCGTCGGCGTTCTGGTGGTCGTAGAGCCAGCGCACAGCGCGCTGGATGGGCCGGGAGGTTGTCTCGACGCCCGCTTCGACGAGTGCGGGCACGACCGCGCCGGTGCCGTAGAGGTAGTTGGCCCCCCAACGGCCGAACCACGAGCCGTCGGCTTCCTGCGCCTGGAGCAGCCAATGCACCCCGCGCTGCGCGGCGACGCCGTCGGCCAGACCGCGCACGGCCAGCATCTCGACGCAGTGGGCGGTGACGTCGGCGGTCGGCGGGTCGATGACCGCCCCGAAATCGCAGAACGGGAGCCGGTTGATGAACGTGTGGGTGTTGTCGGCGTCGAACGCACCCCAGCCGCCATCGGCGGATTGCATGCCGACGACCCAGTCGACGCCGCGCTGGATCGCCGCCTCGTAGTCGGGATTGGTCAGGCGGTTGAGCGCGATGACGACCTCGGCGGTGTCATCGATGTCGGGGTAGACGTCGTTGGCGAACTCGAACGCCCACCCGGCCGGGGTCAGGCCCGGACGCTTCACCGCCCAGTCGCCACCGGAGTGGACCTCTTCGCCGACGATCCACTCCGCGCCGCGAACGACGGCCGGGTGGTCGTGCTTGACGCCGGCGTCATCGAGGGCGATCAGGGCCAGGGCGGTGTCCCATACGGGGGACTGGCAGGCCTCCAGGCGCCGCAGCGGGCCCTCGGGCGTCTCTTCGCGGACCAGGAAGCTGTCGAAGCCCTCGATCGCGGCCACCATCACCGGGTGATCCAGTGAGTAGCCCATCAGGTGCAGGGCGAGCACCGAGTACACCCACGGGGGCTGGATGCCGCCCCAGCCGCCGTCGGCCTCCTGACGGGCCAGGATCCATTCGGTGGCCTCGCGCATGGCCCGCTCGCGCCCCGGGTGCCACGGTGCGCGCTGATAGAGGTTGAGCCCCTTGTCCAGCAGCTGGAACGCCCCGGACACGCTGAAGCGCCGCGCCAGCTGCCGTTCGGCCGGAACGCCGCCGATGCGCAGTTCGTCGACGTGGAAGGGCAGCGGGCGGACCGGGCGCAGGCTAGCCACGATCGTCAACGGAACGACCGTCTGGCGGGCCCAGCAGCCCCATTGGTAGATGTTGAGTGGGAACGACGGCGGCAGGAAGATCAGTTCGGGCGGCATCGTGGGCAGCTCGTCCCAGGACCATTCACCGAACAGGGCCAGCCAGATGCGGGTGAAGACCCGGGTGCCCTCGAGGCCACCGTTGGTGTGGATCCAGCTGCGGGCGCGGACGAGCGGCTCGGCGTCCTTGGAATACCCGGCCAGCCGAAGGGCGACGTAGGCCTCGACGGTCGTGGACAGGTCGCCCGGCCCACCCTCGAAGTTGGCCCAGGTGCCGTCGGCGCGCTGCTGGGAGGCAATCCAGCGCGCTGCCTGCTCGAGGTCGGTCTCGGTGAGGATGCCGAGGAACTGCCGCATCAGCAGGTCCTCGGCGTCCATGGTGACGTTGGTGCGCAGTTCGCCCTTCCACCAACCGGTCGGATCCTGGCGCTGCAGCAGGTAGTCACGCGCCCGCTCGGTGGCGAGCGCGGCGGCGCGGGTCTTGGCCTGTCGTTGCGGAAAACTCATCCCGCCCCCTACCGGTCCCGGGCCACGACGAAGCGGGCCAGGGTCGTGAGGTCGGCCCGGGCCGGTGAGTCGGCCGGGAGGATCTCGAGATGGCCGAGGGCCAGCCGCAGCCGCTCGTCGGCCTCGTGCGCGGCCCAGCGCAGGCCCCCGGCCTGTTCGATCAGCGCCGTCGCGCGATCGACGTCCTCTTCGGTCTTGGGCGGGCCGTCGGCCAACAACGATTCCAGCGCGGCTCCGGCTTCGGTTCCCGAGGTCAGCGCGGCGACGACCGGGGCGCTGCGCTTGCCCGCGCGCACGTCCGAGGACGAGGACTTGCCGGTGATCGCGGGGTCGCCGCTGATGCCGAGGATGTCGTCGACGATCTGGAAGGCCAGCCCGAGCTCGAAGCCGTATTGGCTCAGCGCGTCGATCACCTCGGCCGGCGCGCCGGCGCCGACGGCCCCGATCGAGGCCGCGCACGAGATGAGGGCGGCCGTCTTGCCGGCCTCCATCGCCAGGCAGCCGGCCAGATCGACGCTGGGGGACTGCTCCAGGGCGAGATCGTCGGACTGGCCGCTGATCAAGCCCTGGACCGCTCGGGTCAGATGGGCCAGGCTGTCCGGACCATGCACCGGGTCGGCCAGCAGCACGTCGAAGGCCAGCGTCAGCATCGCGTTGCCGGCCAGGATGGCCTGCCCGTCGCCGAAGGCGACCCAACCGGTCGGGCGATGGCGGCGTTCGAGGTCGCGATCCATCACGTCGTCGTGCAGCAGCGAGAAGTTGTGGACGAGTTCGACCGCGACCGCTCCGGGCACGCCTGCGGCCGGTGAACCGCCGGCGGCGACCGCGGACACGATGGCCATCGCCGCCCGCAGGCCCTTGCCGCCTGCATCGGTCGGGTTGCCCTCGGCGTCGCACCAACCCATCTGGTAGCTCGCGATCAGGCGCATCCGCGGGTCGAGCGAGTCGATGGCGGTGGCCAGGGCCGGGGTCACCAGCAGCGCCGCCTGATCGACGATCTGCCGTGCCTGGACTGCTGTCGCTGTCATGCCGCCAACCCCCGATCCCGGTCGTCTCGAGCTACTGCAAGGACATCCTGCGCCGCTTGGACCCCGCTTCGCACCGCACTTTCCATCGTGTCGGGCCAGCCGGTCGCGACCCAGGCCCCGGCCAACCACACGCCGTCGACCTCCGATCGCGTCCGGGGCCGCAACGCTGCCGACCCGGCCGCCTGGCGAAACGTCGCTCGCCTCTCCCGCGTAACAAACGCATCGAGGACGGTGGCTCTTCCCGCGGCGGGAAAAAGGCGGGCCAGCTCGGCGATGAACCGGTCGGTCAGGGTGGCGCTGGGGGTGTCGATGATGGCGTCGGCCGCCGACACCGTGATGGCCAGGTACTGGCCTCGGGCCAGACCGGAGGTCGCCGTCCGGTCGAAGATCCACTGAGCCGGGGAGTCGACGGCGGCCGCGAAGGGCAGATCGGTCACCTTGCGGTCATAGATCACGTGGACGTTGACGATGGGGGCCGCGCCCAGACCCTCGACATTGGCCAGCGACCCCCCGCGCAACCGCGGCGCGACGGCCAGCGCCTCGCGCCAGGGCAGAGCGACGACGACGGCGTCGGGCTGCCACGACCGCTCCCCGTCGGGCCCGCTGGCCCGAACGGCGCCGGCGTCGACGGAGCGCACCCGATGGGAGAGCAGCACCTCGACGCCGGCCTTTTCCAGGGCGGTGCGTGCGGCGGTGAAGTGCAGTTCGCCCAGCGGGGCATCGGCATAGCCGACGTCCGCGGCCGGCGCGTGATCGAGCAGACCGGTACGGAACACCTTCGCGGCCAGGGCCAGGGAGGCATCGTCGGGCGGCAGGTTCAGCGTCGCGGTGACCACGATCGACCACAACGCCGCGATCGTGGCGTCGTTCTGGCCGTGGCGGCGCAGGAACTGACCCAGCGTCTGGTTGTCCAGGGCGGGGTCGGTGGGTCGCAGGGTGCGCAGGGCCAGCGCCCCGCGCACGGCGCGCAGCCGGTCGGCCGGCGACAGCAGGCCGTACCCGATCAGGGCCGCGCTCAGATGCAGCGGCGCCGGCACGCCGGGCCGCCGGGACAGCCGGGCCGTGCGTCCGTCGGCGCGCAACACCGGGATATCCAGGTGGTGCTGCAGCACGACCTGATCGGCGACGCCGAGGCGGGCCAGCAACGCCTGGTAGTGATCGCAGCAGCGCAGAAAGACGTGCTGACCGTTGTCGATCGACAACTCACCGCGCCGGAAGGAGAACGCCGCGCCGCCCAAGCGGGGTCGGCCTTCGAGCAGGACGACCTCGCGTCCGGCGTCGGCCAGGGTCAGGGCAGCCGAGATGCCGGCCAGCCCACCGCCGACGACCACACTCGGCTCAGCCATGACGGCCGGCCAGTCCTCGGGCGGCCACCCGTAGCTTCTGCCCGGTCGTCAACGAGGCGCGGCCGGTCATGATGATCTCGGGGTTGGCCGCGATCTTGGCCAGTAGTTGTTGGTAGATCCCGGCCATTGCCGCGCAGCAGGCGGCGCTGCGGCGATCCAGGGACGGCAGCAGGCGCAGGCCCCGGTCGTACCAGCCCCAGGCGCGGGCCGCCTCGAAGCGGACCAGCTCGGCCAGCCGCCCGTCCTGCGCGTCGAGCTCGCCGTCGGCGGTCGTCTTGAGCTCGACGCCGAACAGCGCGAGGTCCGCGGCGGGCAGGTAGATGCGTCCATTGCCTAGATCTTCGCGTATGTCGCGCAAGATATTCGTCAGCTGCAGCGCCACGCCCAAGGTATTTGCGATGTCCGCGGTCTGCGGATCGGCGCCGTCGGGGCTGAAGACGCCGAGGGAAAGCCGCCCGATGGAGCCCGCGACGCATCGGCAGTAGTCGACGAGTTCATCGAGGGTCTCGTAGCGCCGACCCTGCACGTCCATCTCGCAGCCGTCGACGAGTTCGCCGAATGCCGCCAACGGGATCGGGAGCCGGCCGGCGGCGTCGGCGAGGGCGACGAGTACCGGGTCGTCGGGATGCTCGGCCGGCGCGAGTGCGCCCGCGCGGGCCTGGGCGAGCAGCTCGACCTTGCGCGCAGCGGGCAGGGTGCCATCGCCGATGTCGTCGATGCGCCGGGCGAGGGCGTAGACGGCCGAGAGCGCCTTGCGCTTGGGGGCAGGCAGCAGCCGGATGCCCCAGGCGAAGTTTCGCGCCTGTTCCCGGGTGATCCGTTCGCATTCGGCGTACGCGGCGTCGACGTTCACCGGCGGACCAGCAGTCGGGTCGCGTGATAGGCGGTGCGCGCCTGGGACGGCTTGAGCGCGTGGGCCAGGACGTCGAAGTTGCCGGCCCGGAGCGCGTCAGCGGTGGCCAGTCCGCCGGCCAGATAACCGGCCACGGCGATCTTGCTCCAGCCGTGCAGGCGGGCGACGAGGCCCCGGCCGGGCTCGAGCAGGCGTTCGGAGCGCTCGACCTGCGTGCGAACGACCGAGCGGAGGGCGGCACTTGTCGTCGGGCCGTGGACGTCGGCGCCGTCCAGTTCGGCGAAGGGCAGGTAGACCCGTCCCATTCGGGCGTCCTCGCCGACGTCCTGGCAGTGTTCGAGCACCTGCAGGGCGGCGCAGACCTGGTCGGAGTCGGCGACGTTGTCCGGTGCGGCCGCGTCGGCGATGTGCAGCACGATGCGTCCGATCGGGGCCGCGGACAGCCGGCAGTAGTCGAGCAGATCGTCGAACGTCGCGTAGCTGGTGACGACCTGATCGACCCGATTGGCCTCGATCAGGTCCAGGAACGGCTGCAGCGGTACGTGGCACTGCTCGATGACCGGTGCGAGCGCCCGCACAGGCGTCAGTTCGGGTGAGCCGAGACCCAGGAGCCGCACATCGCGCTCGACGCGGTCGAGCAGGGCGCGGCGATCCCCGGGGGCCTCGTCGCCGATGTCGTCGACGAACCGGGCGTAGGCGTAGACGCGTTCGAGGTGCCGGCGCGGCGCCTTGGGGATGATGCGCAGCGCGACGGGAAAGTTTTCTCCTCCCGCCTGGGCCGCCAGGGCTTGGAGGTCGGCGTCGATGCCTGGAGAATCAGACCCGTGCCTGCCCAATTGGGCTGGGTTCACAGTCAAACCTTAGCCGGTCAAAGTTCCCAATGGTCGCATTGCCTCGGGTAGGCGCGACCTTGAATACGCGCCCGTGTGGGCTAACGTTCACTGAGTCTTAGGCGTTTGTGTTGAGTCTCGGGTGAAGAGGGGGTGATGATCCACATGGGTTCATCCTTCGATCTCGCCGCGCTGTTGCGCCAGCGCGGCGATGAGCGTTACGCGTTGCACGAGCAGCACCTGAATCGGCAATTGCCGCGGATGCTGCACACGATCGGCTTCGACAAGGTCTACACCCGCGCCGAGGGGGCCTACCTCTACGAGGCCGACGGCACGGCCTACCTCGACATGCTTGCCGGGTTCGGGGTGTTTGCCCTGGGTCGGCACAACCCGGTGGTGCGCCAGGCGGTCCATGACGTGCTCGATGCGAACCTGGCCGATCTCACCCAGTTCGACTGCGCGCCGCTGGCCGGGCTGTTGGCCGAACGGCTGCTGGCCAAGGCGCCGCACCTGGACCGGGTCTACTTCTCCAACAGCGGTACCGAGGCGGTCGAGGCGGCGCTGAAGTTCGCCCGTTACACCACCAAACGTCCCCGCGTCGTCTACGTCGATCACGCCTTCCATGGCCTGACAACCGGTTCGTTGTCGGTGAACGGGGCCAAGGAGTTCCGCAAGGGCTTCGATCCGCTGCTGCCTGACACGGCGATCGCGCTGGGCGACCTGACCTCGCTCGAGCGCGAACTGCGCAAGGGCGATGTGGCCGCGTTCCTGGTCGAACCGATCCAGGGCAAGGGCGTGCTCGTCTCGCCCGAGGGGTTCCTGCGCGGTGCCCAGGAACTGACCCGACGCTACGGCGCGTTGTTCATCGCCGACGAGGTGCAGACCGGGGTCGGGCGCACGGGCGACTTCTTCGCCTATGAGCACGACGGCGTCACCCCCGACATCGTGACCACCGCCAAGGCGCTCTCGGGCGGCTATGTGCCGGTCGGTGCGACGCTGACCACCAGCGCGATCTTCGACAAGGTGTATTCGTCGATGGACCGCGTGCTGGTGCACGACTCGACCTTCGGCTCCAACGCCCAGGCCATGGCCGCCGGCCTGGCCACGTTGCACGTGATCGACGCCGAGCATGTCGTCGAAAACGCCCGCGAAGTCGGGGACCGGCTGCAGAAGCGGCTGGCCGAGCTGGTCGGCAGCTACGAGCTGCTGCACGAGGTTCGTGGGCGCGGACTGATGATCGGACTGGAGTTCGGTCGGCCGTCCTCGCTCAAGCTGCGGGCCGCGTGGATGGGGCTGCAGGCCGCCCGCAAGGGCTTGTTCGCCCAGACGGTGGTGCACGCCTTGTTCCACGAGCACCACATCCTGACCCAGGTCTCGGGTGACCACCTGGAAGTCATCAAGCTGATCCCGCCGCTGACCATCGGCGATCGAGAAGTGGACGCGTTCGTCGATGGCTTCGCGGCGGTGATGGATGAGGCCCACTCCGGGGCCGGACTGATCTGGGACTTCGGTCGGTCGTTGATGAAGCAGGCAGTAAAGGGTTGATCCCCAACCAGTACTGGGCATTCTTCTTCGCGGCGCTGGCCGCGTGTGGGAACGCCGTGGCCAGCGTCATGCAGCGCAAGGCCAGCATGGAGGAGTCCCCGGATCGTCCGTTCGGGGCTTCGGTGATGTGGGACCTGCTCCGCAACGGGACCTGGATCGTCGGCTTCCTCGCCATGATCTCCTCGTTCCTGCTGCAGGCGGTCGCCCTGGGCCTGGGGGAGCTCTCGGCCGTCGAACCGGTGATCACCCTCGAGGTGCCGCTGACCGTGCTGCTCGCCTCGCGGGTCTTCGGGGCCCGGATCGGCCGCGAGGAGTGGGCCGGCATCCTGCTGATGACCTTCGGCATGATCGCCCTGGTCGCCTCGCTGAATCCGCAGCCCGGCGATCCGATCGCGGTCAGCAACCTGACCTACATCAAGGCCGGCGGCAGCACCGCGTTCACCATCCTGGCGCTGGTCGTCCTGGGTACCCGCAGCCGACGTCAGGTGGTGCGCACCGCCTGTCTGGGTGCAGCGGCCGGAACGAGCTTCGGTATGACCGCGACCATGCTGAAGGAGTCGGTGACCCAGCTCGATCAGCGCGGTGCGGAGGGCTTCTTCAGTACGTGGCAGACGTACGCGGTCATCGGGTTCGGTCTGCTCGGCGTGCTGTTGATGCAGGCCGCCTTGCACCTCGGTCCGCTGATCGCCGCGCAGCCCGGCTTCACCCTGATGGATCCACTGGTGTCGATCCTGTGGGGTGTCCTGGTGTTCAACGAGGACACCCGTACCGGTTGGTGGTTGGTGCTGGCCACGATCAGTGCGATCGGCGTGGGAGTCGGGGTGTTCCGGCTCGCCCGATCGCCGCTGTTCGAGGAAGTCAACGCCCAGGACATCGAGTCGCTGACCCCGGAGTCGACCGGGGCCTGAGTGCCGCCGGTGCTAGCAGGCTGCTTGCAGTTGTTAGCACTATCCGGCACAATGACCAGATGGATGGAGACTCTCCCGGGGAACCGGCGCAGCCGACGTCGCCGGTCGGTGCCATCGGGGAGTTCATTCGCGAACAACGCGAGCAGGCCCAGGTTTCGCTGCGTCAGCTCTCGCGGCTGGCCGGGGTTTCCAACCCGTACCTGTCCCAGATCGAGCGGGGCCTGCGGCGCCCGAGCGCGGACATCCTGCAACAGATCGCCAAGGGACTGCAGATCTCGGCCGAGCAGCTCTATGTGCGGGCCGGCATTCTGCAGACCCGCCACGGTGATCCCGAGCTGGTCGCCGCGATCGTGGCCGACGCCCAGCTCAGCGAGCGGCAGAAGCAGGCAATGCTCGAGATTTACGAGTCGTTCTGCCGCGAGAACACCCAATCCGCACCGACCATCTAGGGAGCACAGCATGTCAGTTGCCACCGATATCCGTAGCCGGGCCGAAGACGTCCTCGAGCACAGCAAGCAGGCCTTCGCGCAGGCGCAGACCCGCCTGAAGTCCGACGAGCGATTCACCTCGATGGTGGGCCGGGTCGAGTCGGCCTACGGCAGCGCGTCCGACGCAGTCAGCGGACACGTGATCAAGCCGGCCAAGGACCTGATCGCCAAGACGCCGTTGGCGGGCAAGTTCGGCAGCGCCCCCGCGGCGGAGGTCGCGCCGCTGGATTCCGAGGATCTCCCTCCGGTGACCCAGCTGAAGAAGACGTCGGCCAAGAAGACCGCGCCACCGGTTGAGGACGGCGACGACTCGATCAAGGAGTAAGCCCGTTCGTCTACGCTGATTTGGTGAGCGTGGTCAATGGCATCCAGGACTGGATCAGCTACGTGCTGTTCTGGGGCCAGGCGCTGCTCTGGGTGTGGGCCGCCGCCGATTGCTCGATCCGCAAGGCGGCGGCCTTCCCGGCTGTCAACAAGCTCAGCAAGGGCGTCTGGCTGGCCATCACGGTGCTCTCGGCCGTGCTGGGCCTGCTCATCGGTCGCGCTTGGGAGCAAGTCCCCGACCCGGTCAGCCTGTTCGCGCTGATTCCGACCATCGCGACGTTGATCTACCTCGCCGATGTGCGACCGGCGGTCCGAGAGGTCTCCGGCGGCAATCGCTGGTAGTTCTCTGCGAAACTGTGCCGTGGAGCGTCCGTGTCGACCGGCACTGTTCGCACTGCTGGGCCTCTAGCTCAATTGGTTAGAGCTGCGGACTTTTAATCCGTAGGTTGCGGGTTCGAGCCCCGCGGGGCCCACCACACAGGCTGTGTCATCGAGGTGGGGGCGTACGTTCGTAGGTGGTCGATCTCCTTTTCACAGAAGGTGGTTGATTAGGCCCGGTCGAGTGCTCGCTACACCGGCCGGGCCGCCTCATCGGCAATCTCCGGGCCTGCCCTGGCGAGTGGCGCGGCCGACGATGGCGGCGACGACTGACCGCAGTTGGTGGCGAGGAAGAACTCTCGGGCCACCCCGCGATATCGGGGCTCGCGGCAGCGCGGCGCCTTCGGCTAACCGGGCGAGGCGGCGCGTCGATCATCGGTGCAGGTGAACTCGGGTGCGGGCAAACCGGGAGCCCAAGGCTGTCCGGCGGCCAGGCTCTGCCGGTAGGGCTCGGAGCGGGCGGGCTCACGACTGTCGTCCCAGATCCAGCAAACCTGGACCTCGTGCGAGATGCCCAGCGTCGTATGGGGGCCTTCGTGGCCGACCATCAGTTGACAGCGCGCCGCCGAGATGGCCGCCGTCAGTCGGGCCTCGCAGCGGATGTCCGGACGGTGGGGTCGCGCCCCCGCGCTGGCTGAGTGATGTGGCCTACGCGCTGGTCGTCGTGCCGCTTGCATCCATGCTCCTCGTCCGCCGTATCGCCTCTGGTACCCGGGATCCGGCGATGGCTAACGTTCAATCACGGCGCATTCGGCCTCTCACTTGCTGACCGGGGATGTACAGAAGGCGCATTAGTGGTCATGATCACGGAACGGCATCGGAGCGCCCGATCCGCGCCCAGGTGCCATAACGTCGTATCCACATAGCGCGGGATCGCCACCTGAGGCTCAGGTGTGGGTACCGGGACCACGCGGTTTCGGCATGACCGGTCGGGGGACCTTATGGGCGCTGCTACACCTCGTCATGCGGCTCGACACCGGCGCGAATCGACGCCGTTACCGGCGGGTGGCGATGCCGCCGAGCCGGGCAAGATCGGCTACCTCCCCCAACTCGATGGCCTGCGCGCGCTCGCGATCGTGGCCGTCCTGATGCTGCACGCGTCGGTCACCCGCTTCCCGGGCGGTTGGGTCGGGGTCCACGTCTTCTTCGTGCTCTCCGGGTTCTTGATCACGACCTTGTTGCTGCGTGAGTGGGATCGCACCGGGCGGGTCGGACTGTGGCGCTTCTACGTGCGGCGGGTGCTCCGTCTCGTTCCGGCCTATTGGCTGCTGCTGCTCGCCTTCGTCGGTTCCTACATCCTGCGTGCGCCGGCGGCCGAGCGACCGGCCTTGTGGCACGAGTTCTGGATCGCGGCGACCTACCGCACGAACTTCATGTTCGACCAGACGCCGCATCTCGGGTTCACCTGGACGCTCGCACTGGAGGAGCAGTTCTATCTCGTGTGGCCGCTGCTGCTCGTCGGCCTGCTCCTGGCCGGCCGGAGCCGTCGGCAGATCTTGTGGGTGACGATCGTCCTGTGTCTGGCCATCGTCGGCTGGCGGGAGCACCTGCTGTTGGGCGGTGCCGATTACACGCGCCTGGACACCGGCCCGGACGTGCAGGCCGACGTGCTGTTGATCGGTTGCATCGCCGCGCAGGTCCAGTTCTTCCCGTCCGTGCGGCGCCTGGTGTCCTCGCCCGTGGTCCCGTGGCTCGGTCTGGTGCTGATCGGCGGGTTCATCCTCCGCGCTGGATCGGACAAGGAATGGATCTATGGCGGACCCCTGACGGCCCTCTGTGTGGTGTTGGCCCTGATGTTGCTCAGCCTCGTGTGGCGGCCCGGGCCGATTCTCGGACCGGTCTTCTCCTC
Source organism: uncultured Actinomycetes bacterium (assembly GCA_963828015.1). Taxonomy (GTDB): domain Bacteria; phylum Actinomycetota; class Actinomycetes; order Mycobacteriales; family Jatrophihabitantaceae; genus CAVPUA01. The sequence goes on along the minus strand of CAWHCD010000004.1, from coordinate 189,831 downwards.
GCGCGCGCTGGTGCTGGTCGGCAAGATCTCCTACTCGATCTACCTCTGGAATGTCTTTGCCCTCGAGTTGATGCACCGCACCTCGTTGGGGACAGGGGTCGCCACTATCTGCGGTTTGGTGCTTGCCCTGATCCTTGCGGCGGCGACGTATCGCATCGTCGAGATCCCGTTCCGTCACCTGCGTCAGAGGGTTCTGCACGAGGGCGTCCATGCCGCTGCGCCAGTAGCCGTCCTGACCTGACTTGGCCGGTCACCTACTGCGAACGCAGTAGGTGAAAGACGCTCCGGTGGGACGACGCGCCCAGAGCCGGCGATCGCGAGAGTTGACGACATCAATCGTTGACTCTGGGAGACCTCGTGATCGGTGCGTTAGCGCGTCTATGTGTCCGGCGGCGAAGTCTGGTGGTGCTCGCCTGGGTTGCCGTGCTGATCGGTCTGGGCGGTGGGCTCGCGGCCGTTGGAACGGCGTTCTCGGATTCGACTCGGCTTCCGGCGAGTGACTCGAGCACGGCCTACAACCTGCTGGCGCAGTCGGGCAGTGATGCCGCGTCGGTGAAGACCGCCACCATCGTCTGGCACGTCGAGTCCGGCTCGGCCGTCTCCGCGGCGACGAGTGCCCAGATCGCGCCCATGTTGGCGAAGGTCGACGCGGTCGATGGGGTGACCTCTGTGCTTAGCCCGTTCACCGCATCCGGAGCGGGTCAGGTCAGCGTCGACGCACACACCGCCTATTCCCGCGTCACGTTCGACTCGACCGCGCACTCGGCGGCGGTGAAGGAGCTGGCCACGGCCGCGTCGAGCGACGCGGTGAACGTCCAGGTCGGTGGCTCGGCCTTCGCCAACGCCACCCCGTCGGAGACCAGCGAGATCGTCGGGGTGCTGGCTGCGCTGCTCATTCTGCTGCTCGTCTTCCGATCCGCGTGGGCGGCCGCCCTGCCGATCATTACCGGCGTGGCCGGTGTGGCTGTGTCCAGCCTGCTGGTCATGCTCCTCTCTCACGTGCTGACCTTGTCGAGTGTCGCGCTGAGCCTTGGCGCGTTGATCGGCCTCGGGGTGGGCATCGACTACGCGGTCTTCGTGGTCAATCGCCAGCGCCGGGCCCTGCTCGAGGGCGCGGACGTGGCCACTGCCGTCGCCACCGCGTTGAACACCTCCGGGCGGGCGGTCCTGTTCGCCGGCGCGACGGTGATCATCGCGCTGCTGGGCATGTTGATCCTCAACATGGGCTTCCTGACCGGGATGGCGATCAGCGCCGCGCTCACCGTGCTCGTGACGGTCGCGGCCGCGACGACCCTGCTGCCCGCCTTGCTGGCCAGGATCGGCTACAAGGTGCTGCGGCGCTCGCATCGCCGGGCTGCGGCTGCCGGCGCCGTCGAAAGCGCCGCCGTCCTCGTCAACGCCGACGGATTGGGGCGCGGCTTCTGGTCGCGCTGGGCCCGCCTCGTGCAACGTCGCCCGGTGGTGACGTCGCTCGCATCGCTGCTGGTGCTCATCGTCCTGGCCATCCCGGCGTTGTCGCTGCGGCTGGGCTCGGCCGATGCCAGCAGCGACCCGAAGGGCACCAGTACCCGCAGTTTCAACGACACGATGTCCAGCGCCTTCGGCGATGGGTTCCAGTCGCAGTTGCTACTCGTGGCGAAGGTGCCGGACGCACCGGCTGAGCAGGCCTGGACCCGCCTGGTGGCAGCGCTGCCGGCCGTCGGTGGGGCCGCGTCAATCAGCGCCGCGAGCCCGGTCGGCCACTCCGACGTATCCACGGTCACCGTGACCCCGACGACCACCTCGCAGTCCAAGGCCACCGCCGATCTCGTCCGGACGTTGCGGGCAGAGACGATCAAGCAGGCCGAGGAGGGGACGAACCTGCAGGTGCACGTCGGCGGGACAACGGCGACCAGCATCGACTTCGCCAACGCCTTGACGAGCAAGTTGCCGCTCTTCCTCGCCATCATCGCCGGGCTCGGGTTCCTCCTGCTCACCGTTGCCTTCCGCAGCCTGCTCGTCCCGGCGATCGGCGCGATCGGCAACCTGCTCACCATCGCGGTGGCGCTCGGGGCGAGCGTGGCCATGTTCCAGTGGGCGTGGGGTCCGAGCTTCTTCGGCATCGGCGGCCCCGCTCCGTTGGAGTACATCGTCGCCATCCTGATGGTCGGTGTGGTGTTCGGGCTCTCGATGGACTATCACGTGTTCCTCGTCAGCCGGATGCACGAGGAGTGGACGCAGACCCATGACAACCATCGAGCGGTCCGCGTCGGTGTCGCAGACACGGGCAAGGTCATAGCGACGGCGGCCGGGATCATGGCGTGCGTGTTCGCGTCGTTCGGATTCGGCGGCATTCGCACCAGCTCCGAGTTCGGTGTCGCCCTGGCCATCGCGGTCCTCGCCGATGCTTTCCTGCTCCGTCTGACGATCATCCCGGCCGTCATGCACCTGGTCGGGCGGCGCAACTGGGCGATCCCGTCCTGGCTCGATCGGGTCCTACCGCATGTATCGGTTGAAGGGACGGCTGCGAGTTACCCCGCGCCCCACCCCGAACCGCTATTGGTCCCGGTCAAGATCTGAGCGACAGCGTTGAATGGACGGATGACCAAGGCGACGCTGCAGCGATGGTTGCGCGCTCATGCCGATGCGCTGCTGACCGCCGTCGCCCTACCCGTCGGGCTACTCGCCAGCGCACCGTCGGGGCATTGGTCCAGTGCGTGGGAACCGGTCCTGGCCGTGGCGGCGTGGCTGCCCCTCACCGTCCGCACCCGATGGCCGTTGCCAGTGACGATCGTGGTGGTCGTTCTGGACAGCCTGAACATTGTGGTGACCGCGCACGGGCACCCCGCGGCGACCACCATCCCAGTGGCCACCATGCTGGCGCTCTATACCGTCGGTCGCCATTGTTCGGCCCGGGTCGCCTGGGCGACGGCGCTCGTCACCGGGGCGGTGCAGTGCGCGATTTCGATGTCTACGTTGGACCATCGCGAAGGCCAGAGCCTGCTGTATCTCAACTGGGCGGTCGTCACCACCGTGATCGGCCGGTTCGTCCGGGAACGGCAACACACCATCTTGCTCGCCGAGCAGCGCGCCGACGAGGCCGAGCAAGCCTTGGTCGAGGAAGCCCAGCGCCAGGTCACCAACGAGCGACTGCGTATCGCCCGTGAACTGCATGACGTCCTGGCGCATCACATCACCGTGGTCAACGCCCAGGCCGGGGTGGCGCAGTATCTGCTCAGGACGGACCTCGATGCGGCCGAGACGGCGCTTGCCGGTATCACCGACAACACCACGGCCGCGCTCGATGACCTGCGGGTAACCCTCGGACTCCTGCGCTCCGACCAGGACGATGAGGGTGCCGAGCAGCAGCGATCACCAGCGCCGGGTCTCGGTCAGCTGCCCGCGCTGTTGGCCTCCTTTTCCAGCACAGGAGCCGACGTGCGGATGGAGATCACCGGCCGGCCTCAGCCGCTGAGCGGCTCGGCCGAACTCGCCATCTACCGGATCGTGCAGGAGGCCCTCACCAACGCCGCCAAGCATGCGCCGGGCAGCGGGGTGCAGGTGCGGCTCGAGTGGTCGGCCTCCTCCGTCGGCATCACGGTCACGAACTCCATGCCGACTTCGGAGCGGCGCAACCTCGACGGTGGGGGGCACGGTCTGATCGGTCTGCGTGAGCGCGCCCTCGCCGCCGGCGGCACGCTCAGCGTCGGCCCGACCGCCGACAACGGTTTCGCCGTCTCGGCGACGATTCCGACGCTGCCCACCCCAGCGGTGCTTCGATGACGATCCGCGTGCTGCTGGCCGACGACCAGGCGTTGCTGCGGGCCAGCTTCCGGCTGCTGATCGATTCGGCACCGGACCTGTGCGTTATCGGCGAGGCGGCTACCGGTGTCGAGGCAGTGGAGCGGGCGCGCCGGGATCGCCCGGATCTGGTGCTCATGGACATCCGCATGCCGGAACTAGACGGGATCCAGGCCACTCGCGCGATCAACGAGGATCACGAGCTCGACGCTATCAAGATCATTATTCTGACGACCTTCGAGACCGAGGAGTTGGTCATAGATGCACTGCGCGCCGGCGCCAGTTCCTACCTCAGCAAGGGCGTGCAGCCAGCGGCGCTGCTCGATGCCATTCGGACCGTCGTCGGCGGGCAGGCCCTGTTGTCGCCCACCGCGACCCGCGCGCTGATCTCGAAGGTCTTGTCCCAGCCCAGTGCCCGCACGGTCGGCGACGCGGACGCGCTGGCGGCGCTCACGCCGCGTGAACTCGAGATCCTCACGCTCGTCGGGCTCGGGCTCTCCAACGGGGACATCGCGGACCGCTTGGTCATCAGTCCGACGACGGCCAAGACCCACGTGAACCGCACGATGATGAAGCTCGGCGCCCGTGATCGCGCCCAGCTGGTCATCACGGCCTACGAAACCGGGCTGGTCGTGCCCGGGCGCTGAGCAGCTAGTCCTCGATGACGTCCAAGCCCTGCTCCCGTAGCCGGCCCAGGTTGTCGAGCATCGTCTGCAGCACCTCGGGGGGATGACCCACCCAGTCGGCCACCTCGCCGACGATGCGCAGCGGGTGGCGCGTGCGGTAGGACTCGGTGATGTTGCCGGGGAACTTCTTGTTCGTCACGTTCGGGTCGTCCTCGAACGGACCCAGGGGTTCGACGACATAGATGTGCCCGCGGCCGTCGCTGCCGTTCAGGGCACTCGCCAGCTCAGCCCCCCAGGCGGCTGTCTCCACCAGGGCGGAGAAGTAGATGTGGTTCGACACCCGACCGGCCTGGAAGTTCGACCCATAGCCCGGTACGAGTTCATCGCCGAGCTCTAGGGCGGACTTCGTCCCGTGGTAGAACGGCCCCTTGATGTGCCGGCAGTGTTCGTAGGTCACGGGCACGTAGGCGGTCTCATCCATGGCGCGCTCCTAGCTGACCACACGACCGCCGTTGACGCCCAGGGTCTGGCCGCTGATGTAGCTCGAGGCCTCACTGGCCAGGAACGCGCAGGCGTTGGCGATGTCCTCGGTCTGCCCGATGCGGCGCACCGGCAACGTCTTGGCCAGGTTCTCGGCCGCCTCCGGGCTGATCTGCTTGTCGGCCATGATCGTGCCGACGACCGAGCCCGGCGGGATGTTGTTCACGGTGATGCCGTGCGGGCCGAGTTCCCCGGCCAGCGTGCGGGTCAAGCTGATGACCGCGCCCTTGGACGAGGAGTACGTCGCCATACCGGGCGAGCCGGTCTGCGCGCTGGAGGAAGAGATGTTGATGATCCGGCCCCAGTGCGCGGCCTTCATGTCCGGCAGCGCCTCCTGCGCGACGAGGATCGTCCCCAGCACGTTGACCTTGTAGATCGAGTCGAAGATCGCCTCGGTGATCCCGCCGAAGGCGGTGTACTCGACGACCCCGGCGTTGTTCACCACGATCCCGATCGGGCCGAAGCTCGCCCGCAGCTTGTCCAGCGCCGCCTTCACCTGATCCGGCTTCGACACATCGGCGCCAAGGGCCACCGCCCGTCCCCCGTCGGCGTGGATGGCCGCGACGGTGTCTGCGCAGCGATCCGCGTCGAGGTCGAGCACGCCGATCGCGTGGCCTTCCTGGGCCAGCCGTTTGGCACAGGCGGCGCCGATTCCCGCCGCGGCGCCGGTCACGAGTGCCACTTTGCTGCTCGTCATTGAAGGGTCTCCCAAGTCGGTCGTTGATAACTGCGTTATCGCCAGCTGTGGATCGGCTGGGGTAGCCTGATCGATCTCGTCGGTTCGGAACCGGTGCGCGACACCCTAGCCCAGGAGCCTCCCGTGAATCCTGACGAGGTCAGCGACAGCGTCTTGAACGTCGTGATTCGCCTGCTGGAGACCGAGGGCTATGACGCGGTCACCCTGCGGCGGGTGGCCAGCGAGGGGCACTTCTCCTTCAGCACCATCTACCGACGGTGGGACTCCCGCGATGCCCTGATCGTGGCCGCGCTCGAGGTCTGGAGCAATCGCTACCGGTATTCCAACCTGCCCGATCCCGCGGCATCGGACGGTTCGGTCGACTCCGTTCGGTCGGACTTGATGGTGGTTTTGCGGGCGATCTTCGAGCCCTGGGAGCAACATCCGATGGTCTTCCGGGCGTACTACCGAGCGATCATGACACCTGAAGGCCGCCGGCTGACCGACCAGGGTTCAGCGGCGGTACGCACACGGCAGCAGCTCGTCCTCGACCGGCTGGAACCGGGATTCGGGGCCGACCTCGCGGCGACCCTGCGCAACCTGGTCCACGCCCTGACGTCGCGGTTCGCCAACCACGAGATCGGGTTCGAGGAGTTCCTGCCCACCCTCGACCGCACGCTGTATTGGATGCTGGCCGGCTATGAAAGCAGTCGAGAGCGCCCGCTCGCCGCGGACCTGTCCGCCGGCCACCCGCTTCGATGACCGGCAGCCTGTACACGTTTACATCGCAATTCGGTATCTATTGATAGCGCAGTTACTCCTTAAGGCACGGTCGCGGATAGCCTCGCTGTGAACGAGCGGCGCGCCGTGGGCTCACTCCGCGGCGGTCGCTCGGCCACCATTTGGACGAGGCGGGAGTTCTCAGTGCAGTCATCTGTTGACGCGATCGGTTCGGAAGGTAGTGGTGCACCCAGCTCGCGAGGATCGGTGCGGCGCGGCGTGCGCAAGCATCGGCTGCTGGTCGTGTTGCTGGCGATCGGCGTCCTGATCGCCGGTTGTTCCTCATCGAAGTCCTCGAGTTCCTCCTCTTCCTCCGCCGCGAGCGGCACCGTGGCGCCGGCCGACGACGTCGGGATCACGGCGACCACGATCCACGTCGGGCTGATCGCCGACGTGAACACCTCGGTCGAGCCCGGCCTGTTCCAGAAGAACGTCGACGCCATGAACGCATGGGCGACGCTGGTGAACAAGGCCGGTGGCATCGCCGGTCGCCAGGTCGTCGTCGATTTCTGCGACTCCAAGCTGGACCCGAACACCACGACCAACTGCGTCATCCAGGCCTGCGCGAAGGACTTCGCCCTGGTCGGCACCGGTGCGAACGCCCTGACCGACCTGCCCGACATCGACACCTGCAAGAACGCGCAGGGGCAGTCGATCGGTATCCCGAACCTGGCCTTCGTCGGCTTCTTCCCGGTGGCCTGTGACCCGCTGACCTATCTGCAATCCGGGCAGGGCAGCTATTGCAAGACCATGCACGACAACCCGCAGACCTACACCGAGAACATCGGCGACTTCCAGTACTACGTCAAGAACAACACCGGCCTGCATGGGATCTGGGTCTACGACGGTGACGTTCCGGCCATCAAGATCACCTCGGTGCCCGGGTTCCAGCTCGGTGCCAATCTGGGTATCGGGAAGGACGGTCAGGGCTTCTACGCCGAGTCCGGGGCGGCCCCGCAGAGTGCGCTGACGCCGATCGTCTTGCAGATGAAGAACAGCAAGTCGACGTTCGGCTATGGCGGGGCCATTCCCGCCCAGACCGTGCTGATCCGTCGCGAGGCGCAACTTCAGGGCGTCAACACGGTGAAGGTATGGGCGGCCAACTCCGGCATCTACGACACGAGCTTCCTAGCTCAAGGTGGAGCCACGGTCAACGGCGAGTACACCTCGCTGCTGAACCTGCCCTTCTACACCGAGTACAAGGACAACCCGTCGCTCAATGCCCTGGTCACCCAGCTCGGCGGAGTGAACAAGCTCAACAACAACGCCCTCGCGTCCTACACGCAGGCGCTGCTGTTCCAGGACGCGGTCAACAAGGCGATCGCCAACGGTGGCACGCTCAACCGGCAGAGCCTGATCAACGCGTTGAACAACGAGCACTCGTTCAACGCCCAGGGGATCATCGGCGCGACCGATATCGGTAACCGCACCCCGTCGCCGTGCGTCGTGGTCATGCAGGTCGACAGCGGCGCGTTCAAGCGGGTTTACCCGTCGCAGGCGGGGACGTTCGACTGCGACAAGGCGAACGTGGGCACCATCCAGATGAACCTCAACTCCTAGGTCGCACCAGCTCTCGCGTCGGGCGGGAGGCAAAGGCCCCGGTCGGTTCGACGGTCGGGGCCTTTGCGCTTGTCGCCGACAAACTCTAAGCTCCAGCTCTTAACTTGAACGGAGTCAACCAATGAGTGACGAGACGAACCTCACCGGACTCGCCGACTGGGTCCGCGAGATCGCCGCAACCCACAATGCGGCCCGCCATGTCGAGGGCGTGCAGTGCCGCGGGTCGGTGGCGCTCATCGACGAGGCAGCGCGGTTACGCGGCGTGGCCCAGGTCAAGCTCGGCCAGGCGGTGTCGCTGGAGAAGGAGATCGAGACGCGCCCGGACCGGCTGGCCGCGGGGCGCGCGATCGCCGACGCCGAGAAGCGCGACTGGCAGCGCCTGGGCGACTCCACGCTGCCCGACGGCCACGGTGACGTCGAACTCGACGTGAAGATCGGCATCCACGGCAGCAACGCCCACGGCGGGGACACCATCAAGTACGACGCCCACGGCGTACACAACACCCACTTGGACGGGCTGGCCCACCTGGGCGCAAATGCCACCTGGCACGGCCCGATTCCGGCATCGGCGTCCGATACGGACGAGGACACGATCGTGCACTGGGCCCAGCACGGAATCGCGACGCGCGGGGTGCTGCTCGACGTCGCCGCGGCCCGCGGCGTCGACTGGATCGTCGCCGACGAGCCCGTCACCGACCAGGAGCTAGAGCGGGCCCTGGCCGCGACCGGCGTGCAACTCGAACCCGGCGACGCGCTGATCATCTATCAGGGACGCGATCGCTATGAGGCCGCCGGCAACGTCTACCCCAGTGGGGCCAAGGCGGTTCGCCGCCCCGGGATCGGTGAGTCGGGTGCGCAGTGGATCGCGGCGCAGGATCCCGGCGTGGTGCTCTGGGACTTCCACGACGCGCGCAACAGCGAGACGGTGTCCCTCGAGGTGCACAGCCTCATCTTCGCGATCGGCCTGGCGCTGATCGACAACTGCCTGCTCGGACCGGCCGCGGCCCGGCTCAAGGCGGCGGGCACCTCAACCGGCCTGCTCGTCGCGGCCCCGACGGCGATCCACCGCTCGACCGGCGTGATCATCAACCCGCTGCTGTTGTTCTAGGACCTAGCCCGAGAGATCGGCCTGGATCCCGGCCGTGTGATAGCGCACGAGGTCCTCGAGCAGCAGCTGGAGCGGCGAGGTCAGGGTGTCGGCCACCATCATCGTCTGGTAACGGGCCAGCGTATGCACGGTGTTGGTCTGCATCGACGTCCAGCGCTCTTCGAGGATCTCGAGCGGATAGTCGGCCAGTAGGCGACCCAGCAAGGTGCGCAGCGTGTGGACAGTCGTCGACGGGATACCCGCTCCCGCCTCGAGGCCGGTGTAGCCGCCGCGCTCGATGATGTAGCGCGACATGAACGCGAGGTAGTGGTTGTCGGGCTCGAGGTGCCCGGCCAACGGCAGGATGAAGACCCGAACCAGGTCGTAGACCTGCGGCACCCCGGGCGCCTGCAACAGGTCGGCCAGCAGCTCGACCCGGCCGGCCTCGCTCGTGGTCGCGCGGTAGGCGAAGATCTCAGCGATCAGGCTCTCGCGGTCGCCGAAGTGGTACTGGACGACGGCGTTGTTCTTTTGTCCGGCGGCGATTCCGATATCGCGCAGCGGGACCAGGTCGATCCCGCGCTCGGCGAACAGTTGTTCGGCCGTGGTGAGCAGGCGCTGCCGGGTGGCGTCCCCGCGCGAGTTGGCCCGATCGCGAGCGGCCAGGCGGCGATTCAGAACCTCGCTCGCGGCTGAGCTATCAGGTGCCGGATTGGCCATGGTGCGTTCAACCTTCGCCGATGGGAGACCAGTCCAAAGTTACACGAGCGCCCCACGGCATGGGTTGACAAAAATGAGCGGGAGTGCTGAATTATCTTCAACAGTGCGGCAGCGCTGAATAGGCTTCAGCAGCGACGAAGGGAACCGCCATGAATCCGGAAGACCTGATCCTGGTCAGCGTGGACGACCATGTCATCGAGCCCGCCCACCTGTTCGACGGCCGCGTCCCGGCGAAGTACGCCGACGCCGCGCCGCGCTTCATCTCCCGGGCCGACGGAACGATGGCCTGGGTCTACGAGGGCTACGAGGTCGGCAACCCGGCCGTGCAGGCGGTCGTAGGCCGCCCGATGTCGGAGTGGGGCATGGACCCGGTCTGCCTGGAGGAGATGCGCCCGGGCTGCTACGACATCCACACCCGGATCAAGGACATGGACGCCAACGGCCAGCTCGGCGCGATGTGCTTCCCGTCCTTCGTCCGCTTCTCCGGCGCGCTCTTCCTTGACCACGGCGACCGTGACCAGTCGGCCGCGATGGTGCGCGCCTACAACGACTGGCACATCGACGAGTGGTGCGGCACCTACCCGGGCCGGTTCATCCCGCTGGCCATCCCGATCCTCTGGGACCCGCAGTCGGCCGCCGACGAGGTCCGGCGCGTGGCCAAGAAGGGCTGCCACGCCGTCACCTTCACTTCCAACCCCTACGACCTTGGTCTGCCGAGCATCTATCAGGACCACTGGGACCCGTTCTGGCAGGCGTGCGAGGAAGAGGGCACGGTCATCTGCATGCACATCGGCTCGAACTCCAAGGCGCCATCGACGTCGCCCGATTCCCCGGTCGAGCTGATCTACTCGCTGTCGCCGATCGGCTCGATCGAGGCGGCCAGCGACCTGGTGTGGAGCAAGGTTCTGATCAAGTACCCGAACATCAAGTTCGCGCTCTCCGAGGGCGGCATCGGCTGGGTGCCCTACTTCCAGGAGCGCATCGACTACCTCTATCGGCACACCCAGCACTGGTCGGGCATGGACCTGGGCGGGCGGTTGCCGTCGGAGCTGTTCAAGGAGCACGTCCAGGTCTGCTTCATCGACGACGTCGCCGGTGTCGACACGTTGGACCACCTCAACCAGGACCTGGTCATGTGGGAGTGCGACTACCCGCACTCGGACACCACCTGGCCCAACTCGCCCGAGCTGGCGATGCGGTACATGGGCGGGCTCACCGACGAGCAGATCAACAAGATCACTCACCTCAACGCGATGCGGGAGTTCCAGTACGACCCGTTCAAGTACATCCCGCGGGAGCAGGCCACGGCCGGTGCCCTTCGCCAGAACGTCGTGGGATGGGACACGAGCGTGCGCCCGTCCACGCACCTTCGCCCGGGAGCCCTCGCCGGCGCATGACATCGGTGGACTTGAGTGGGGAGGCCATCCCCTCGCCGAGCGTGGACGTAGACGTGCTGGTCATCGGGGCCGGCATCATCGGCATCTACCAGCTGTACAAGCTTCGCGAGGCCGGCTTCGACGTCAAGGTGATCGAGGCCGGCGACGGGGTCGGCGGCGTCTGGTACTGGAACCGGTACCCCAACGCGCGCTTCGACTCCGAGAGCTATACCTACGCCTACCTCTTCTCCCGCGAGCTGTACGAGGACTGGTACTGGAGCGAGCACTTCGCCGGTCAGCCTGAGATCGAGCGCTACCTCAATCACGTGGTCGATCGCTTCGATCTGCGTCGCCACATCCAGCTCGGCGCTCGCGTCACCTCGAGCGTCTATGACGAGGCCATCGGCACCTGGACGGTCAAGGCCGATGACGGCACCGAACTGCGGGCGCACATCGTCATCTCGGTCACCGGTGGCCTGTCGGCGCCGATCTTCCCTAACGTGCCCGGGCGCGAGAGCTTTCAGGGCGTCGCCCACCACACGGGCCAGTGGCCGCTCGAGCCGGTCGACTTCGGCAACAAGCGGGTCGCGGTCGTCGGCACCGGCCCGAGCGGGGTGCAGATCGTCCCGGCGATCGTCGACGAGGTCGCCTCGCTGACGATCTTTCAGCGCACCCCCAACTGGTGCACGCCGCTGAACAACCGCCCGATCACCGACGAGGAACAGGCGCAGTTACGCCGAGACTTCGAGAAGAACTGCGAGATCCTCAACAGCTCCCCGAGCGGATTCCTGCATCCGATCACCAGCCGGGTAGCCGCCGACGTAGCGCCCGAGGAGCGTCCGGAGTACTTCGAGCAGATGTGGCGCAGCTTCGGCTTCTCCAAGCAGACGAGCACGTTCATCGACGTCTCGTTCAACATGGATCTGAACGCGCAGTGGTGCGCCTTCGTAGCCGACAAGATTCGCGGCATCGTCAAGGACCCGCAGACGGCGGACAAGCTGATCCCCAAGGACCACGTCTACGGCGGCAAGCGGACCCCGTTCGAGCAGGGCTACTTCGCTGCGTTCAACCGACCCAAAGTCGAACTGGTCGATCTCAAGGCCACTCCGATGGTGGCGGTCACCGAGACCGGCATCGAGACCACCGACGGTCTGCGCGAGTTCGACGTGATCGTCTGGGCGACCGGTTTCGACTTCGGCACCGGCTCGCTGCTCAAGATGGGCGTGCGCGGCCGCGGTGGCCTCAGCCTGAACGAGCGCTGGGCCGACGGGCCGACGGACTTCATGGGGATCATGTCCCACGGGTTCCCGAACTTCTTCTTCCCCGGCGGTCCACACGGTGCGGGCAGCGGCAACTACCCCCGCCAGGCCAGCGACCAGGTCGACTTCGTGACCGACACCCTCGTGCACATGCGGGCCCACGGGCGCTGGATCATCGAGGCCCCGCTGGAGGCCGAAGAGGCGTTCATGGCCATGGTCACCGAGCTGGGTGCGCGCACCGCCTTCTCGCCGAATCACAGCCATTACTACGGCGCCAATGTCGAAGGCAAGGTGCGCAAGTACCTGCTCAACCCCGGTGGCCGCAAGCATCTGCATGAGACCTTCAACGACCTGCGCGCCAACGGGTGGTCGGGTTTCCTGCACGATCTGGACTCCTCTGCCGTTCCGGCCGGGTCCGCGAGCTGACCAGACAACGGAGAAGTCCAACAATGAGTGAGTATCGCTTTGACGGCCGCGTCGCCGTGGTTACCGGCGCGGGCCGCGGAATCGGGCGCGCCCATGCCCTGCTGCTGGCCGCGCGCGGCGCGAAGGTCGTCGTCAACGACCTCGGGGGCGACAAGCTCGGCTTCGGCGCGGACGAGGGGCCGGCGCACGGCGTGGTCGAAGAGATTGCCGCGGCGGGCGGCACGGCCGTGGCCGACACCGCGAACATCGGCACCGAAGAGGGCGCGCGGGGTCTTATCGATCACGCGGTCACCGAGTTCGGCGGCATCGACATCGTGGTCAATAACGCCGGTATATCGGTCTTTGCCGGCCCGCTGGAGGTCGACTACGCCAACTACGAACGGACGATGGCCGTGCACGTCGCCGGCTCGCTGTTCACGACCGTCGCCGCCTGGCCGCACTTCGTCGAACAGGGTTACGGGCGGGTCGTGATGACGACCTCGACCGGGGTGTTCGGGCTACCCGACAACCTGACCTACGCCACGGCCAAGGGCGCTGTGATCGGGATGGCGCGCAGCATGACGGTGGCCGCGGGCGACTCCGACATCCGGATCAACATCCTGTCGCCGGCGGCGATGACGCGTCGCGGCGATCAGAAGTCGAGCATCTCCGCGACCGCGGCGCAGCAGGCGGCCCTCGCCTACATGGACCCGGCGTGGGTCTCGCCGATGATGGCCTACCTGGCGCACGAGGACTGCCAGGCTCGCGGGGAGATCTACGGCGCCGGTGGTGGGCCGATTCACGCGGCAATTCATCGCCGAGGTCCCGGGCTACGTGCACGACGGAGATGACGTGCCCACCGTCGAGGAAGTGGCCGAGCACTGGGCGCAGATAAACAGCACGGACGGGTACTACCTGCCGACCTCGACGATGGACTGGTCCGCGCGGTTCATGGCCCACCGCCGCCCGAGCAGCTAGGAGACGGTCCTTACCATGCAGATGTCGAGAAACAACCGGGCGGGAGTCAGCCGTGAGCGATGACGAGACGGCGGTGCTGCCCTTCGTCGACCTCGCCGAAGGCATGGTCGTCGCGGTGAGGGAGGCCGACCGCACGCCGGTGCTGGTGGCGGCCCGCTGCGCGGCCTGCGGACGCGACCTGGTTCCCGATGCGGCCGGTCTGCCCGACCTGCGCGACCCCCGAGCCCCGAGCGCCTACCACATCGGTCCGGGCGGGCGGGTGTACTCCTACACGACGGTCCACGTCTCCTCCTCGCGGCCGACGCCCTACACGTTGGGCTACGTCGACCTCGACGAAGGCGTTCGGGTCCTGGCCACGCTCGAGTCGAGCGGCGAGATCGAGCTGGACGCGCGCTGCCGGCTCGAGATCAGCGATGCGGGCGACTGGTGGTTCGTGGCGGAGGAGCAAGTGAGCGAGAGCGCGCACGTCGTCGGCGCCGGGATGATCGCCTTCGGGCGCCATCCCACGTCCTCCTACGCCGGGCTCGGCGGTACCGGCCGTGCTGGCGGCGCTGAAGAGCGCCGGCATCGCCGCCGGCGAGGTCGACGCGGTCTGGTGCGGCAACTCCTTCGGCGGCATGCTCACCGGTCAACGCATCGGCAAGGACATCGGGATCGGGGCAGTGCCGGTCATCAACGTCGACAACGCCTGCTCCGGTGGCGCCACCGCGCTCTACGAGGCGCAGCGGGCGATCGCCGACGGGCATCACGACATCGTGCTGGTGATCGGCGTGGACAAGCTCACCCAGTTCGGCGGCGGCACGCTGCCGCTGGTCACCGAGGACTGGGAAGTCCAGCAGGGCATGGTGATGCCCGCCATGTACGCGATGCGCGCCCGGCGCTACCTGCACGACCGCGGGGCCACCGTCGAGGACCTGGCCGAGGTGACCGTCAAGGCCCGCACGCCACGCCGCCCTCAACCCGTACGCGCAATACCGCAAGCCGGTCACGGTCGAGGAGGTGCTGGCGTCGCGGATGATCGCCGATCCGCTGACCCTGCTGCAGTGCTGCCCGACCGGCGACGGCGCGGCCGCGGTGATCGTCGTGTCGGACAAGGTGCGCAAGCGCCTGGGCGGTCCGGCCATGACCGTCCGCGCGTCGGTGTTGCACTCGGGAACGTTCGTCGGCGGCTTCCGCGACATGCTGCGGCCCGAGATCACCTACGAGTGCGCCCGCGATGCGTTCGAGCAGGCCGGCGTCGCGCCGCAAGATCTGGACGTCGTCGAGTTGCACGACGCGTTCTCGGTCGCCGAGTTGGTCTACTACGAGGCGCTCGGTCTCTGCGCGGTCGGCGAGGGCGTGAAGCTGCTGCGCACGGGACAGACGACGTTCGGGGGCAGCGTGGTCGTCAACCCCAGCGGCGGGTTGTTGAGCAAGGGGCATCCGGTCGGAGCAAGTGGCGCGGCCCAGGTCGTCGAGGCCTTCTGGCAGCTCACCGGCACCGCCGGTCAGCGCCAGGTGCCAGAGGCCTCGCTGGCCCTGACGCACGTCACCGGCGGCGGCATCTCGGGTCTTGATCACGGGGCCTGCTGCATCCACATCTTCGAGCGCTCCGGGGCATGAGCACTCAGCCGGTGCGTTCGCGCGCCCTCGAGGGCATCAGGGTGATCGACCTGACGACCTTCCTGTCGGGACCGTTCTGCACGCAGTTGCTTGCCGATCTGGGCGCCGAGGTGGTGAAGGTCGAGAGCCACGACGGGGACAGCAGCCGGGCGATCCCGCCGCACTTCGTCGGGGCCGACAGCGCCTATTTCCTATCGGTGAATCGCAACAAGCGCAGCATCGCGATCGACCTGAAGACCCCGCGCGGTGTCGAGCTCGTTCGTCAGCTGATCGCCGGGGCCGACGTGGTCGTCGAGAACTTCCGCCCGGGTGTCTGTCGCGCGACTCGGTCTGGATCCGGAGGATCTTCGCCGCGAGCATCCGGGTCTGGTGTGGGCCTCGATCACCGGCTTCGGCTCCGACGGGCCGTGGAAGGACCGCGGGGCCTACGACATGATCGTCCAGGCCGCGTCCGGGGTGATGAGCCTGACCGGTGAACCGGACGGATCCCCAGTGCGGCTGGGGATTCCGGTCGGCGACCTCGTGGCCGGCCTGTATTCCTCCCTGGGCGTGCTCGCCGCCCTTCGCGAGCGAGATCGAACCGGGCACGGGTCCGATCGTCGACGTCGCGATGTTGGACGCCCAGCTGGCGATGCTCTCCTATCAGGCGGCCTATTCGCTGATTGCCGGCGTCACCCCGCCGCCGCAGGGCAGTGGCCACGACTCGATTCCCACGTACCGGACGTTCCCGGCCGGCGATGCTCGCCTGGTCGCCATCACCGCGAACACCGAGGGCATGTGGCGGTCGGCCTGCAAGGTTCTCGGCGTGGCCGAGCTGATCGAGGACGAGCGTTTCGCCGATGCCGGCTCCCGGTTGGCCAACCGGGAGCAGCTGTGGGCCGCCTGGGGGTCGGCCCTGCTGCGGCTGCCGGCCGACGAATGGGTCGAACAACTCAACGCGGCGGGGGTGCCGGCTTCCACGATCCGGACCGTGCCCGAGGCGCTGGCCGACGCAGAGGCGGCCGGTCGGCAGATGGTGCTCGACCTGTCCCGTGAGCAGGATTCGGCTCGCGTGGTCGGTAATCCCCTACATATCAGCGATTCCGCCGGAGGGCCGCACCAATACCCGCCCGGCCTGGGCGCCGATACCGATCAGATCCTGCGCGATGCCGCCGGTCTGTCCGCAGCCGAGATCGCCGCGCTGCGCGCCGACAAGGTCGTCGGTTGACCCAGCCGGTTAACCCAGCCGCCCCTTTCGCCGAGTGGGCGATTAACCGCCGAGTGGTCCTCTGTACGAGCCCACTCGCGGAGTTGGCGCCCACTCGGCGAGGAGACGGTTAGTCCAGGGCGTTCGCGTGCCAGGCGACGAGCTGCCACGGCCCGCCGGCCCGGCTCCAGACGGCGCTGAATCGCATCGCCTTGACGATCGCCGGCCCGCCCGCGTCGATCGTGAGGTCGACGCGGCCGGTGATGATGACCGCGTCGCCATGCTCGCGGTAGTGCAGGTCGGAGCGGGGGACCGCGGTATAGCGGAAGAGACCTTGCGCCAGCGGGGCCAGGTATTGCTCACGAGAGTCGAGCTTGCCGTCGGTGTGGGTGTAAGCCAGGTCGGGGGAGTAGAGCTCGGTCAACGTTTCGATGTCCGCGGCCAGCACGGCAGCCCACCGGCGCTGCTCGAGCGCACTCACCTGGTCGATGCTGTTGCTCATGGTTAAGCACCTTAACTTAAATTGATGGCCGAAAACCCTTGGCGGGCAGCGGGCTCTGGATTACGTTTGGCGCATGACGCGAGTGGCAGTAGTTACCGGAGCCGCGGCCGGCATCGGGCAGTCCATCGCCGCCCGTTTGGCCCGGACCGACCATGCCGTGGCCATCGTCGACGTCGACGCCGAGGCGGCTGAACAGGCGGCCAAGCAACTCAGCGCGCAGGGTGCCCGGGTGATCGCCTGCCCCGCAGACGTCAGCGACCGGGCCGCGGTCGACCAGGCCCTGACGACGGTGCGCAACCAGCTCGGTCCGATCGAGGTCCTGGTCAACAATGCGGCCGTGGCCTGGCGCGACCCGTTCCTGGAGATGTCGCTCGAGCGCTGGAATCAAGCACTGGCGATCAACCTGACCGGCGCATTCAACTGTGTTCAATCGGCCCTGCCCGACATGCTGGCCGCCGGTTGGGGTCGCGTCGTACTCATCTCCTCCTCCAGTGCCCAGCGCGGAGCTCCGGGCATGGCCCATTACGCGGCGTCCAAGGGCGGGATCATCGCGTTGACCAAGACGCTGGCGCTGGAGTTCGGCGCCGCCGGAGTGACCGTCAACAACATCGCCCCGTCCACGATCGACACGCCCAGCGTGCAGCGCAAGCAGGCGCTCGGAGTGCTGCCGTCCAGCGAGGTCATGGGCAGCCGGCTGCCGGTCGGGCGCATCGGCCAGGGCGAGGACATCGCCTACGCCTGTTCGTTCCTGGTCTCGGACGAGGCCTCCTACATCACTGGTCAGACCCTGAGCGTCAACGGAGGATCTTATGTCGGCAGCTGAGCGCACGATCGTCATCAACCGGCTGCCCGCCGACCTGGGCGCCGAGGTCATCGGTCTCGACACCGACCGAGTGCTCAACGACGATGCCTTGCCGGATCTGCTGTGGGATGCCCTGCGCGAGCACGGCGTGCTGCTGCTCAAGGACGTCGGGTTCGACCCCCGGAGTCAGGTGGCATTCGCCCAGCGCCTCGGCCAGCTCGACCTGTCCTCAGGGGAGAACTACGGCGAGCCCGGCATCATGCGGGTCTCGATGGATCCGGCCAAGAACGGCGGGCAGGAGACGATCAAGGGGACTTTCAACTGGCACATGGACGGCGCGACGCTGCCGCCCGGGCGCTACCCTGCGCCGACCACGATCCTGACCTGCGTCGAGGTGTCCCAGATCGGGGGCCGGACCTCCTTTGCGAGCACCCGGAACTTCTATGCCTCGCTGTCACCGGCGGAGCAGCAGCAACTCGCGCAGCTGCGGGTCGTGCACTCGGTGGCCGGCTCGCGGCGGCGGGTGATCGAGAGTCCGACGCCGGAGCAGGAAGCGACCTGGGCGAAGATGGGTCACCGCGAACACCCACTGGTCTGGCAGCACCGGCAAGGACGTCCGTCGCTGATCATCGGTGGGACGTCGGAAGGCATCGTTGGCATGGAGCGCAGCGAAGGGGTCGCGTTCCTCGACTCCCTGGCCGAACGCGTGACGACGCCCGACCGGGTCTACACGCACGAGTGGTCGGTGGGCGACACCGTGATGTGGGACAACCAGGGCCTGCTGCATTGCGTCGAGCCCTACGAGGAAGGCTCCCGGCGCGAGATGATCCGCAGCACCCTGCTCGGCGTCGAGCCGACCGAATAGGTGGCAGCTTCGCCCCGGATCCCGCCGCGGCCGGCCGACGACTGGGACGACGAGGTCCGCGACGCGTTGTCCATCCTCAGCTCCCGCCGCAATCCGGGGGTCGCTGCCCCGCCGTCGGGTGCACCGCGCTCCCCGTCGGGCGTCATCGGCATCTTCGCCTGGCATCCGGCCCTGACCAAGAGTTGGCTGGTGTTCAGTCAGCATCTGTCTGCATCTACACTCTCCGACCGCGTCCGCGAACTGATCATCCTGCGCACCTCGTGGCTGCGGGACGGCGAATACGAGTGGGCCCAGCACGTCAAGTTCGCCCGGGCCGTGGGCGTGTCCGAGGCCGAAATCGCCGGCCTGGCCGAAGGCCCGTCCTCGTCCGTGTGGGAGGCGCCCGATGCCGCACTGGTTCGCGCCGTGGACGAGATGTGCGGCCGCCACGACATCTCCGCGGCGACCTGGACCGAACTCGAAGCCCAGTTCGATCGCCAACAGCTGATGGACATCGTCTTCACGATCGGTGCCTACGACCTGCACGCGACCGCGTTCCGCATCTTCGGACTGGGACTTGATCCCGGCCTGGAGGGCTTCCCCCCGCGCGATTGAGTTGGCGGCCGTCAGATGTTGGCGAGGGCCAGGGCGGCGGCTTGCGGTGTGCAGATGTTGCTGACCTGGTTGATGCGGTTGTTGAAGCCGGACTGCCCCCAGGCCACGCAGGCGGCCCACGCCTCGGCGTCATAGGTGCCGACGAAGCTCCGATCAAGGTTGTGGAACTCGGCTTGCCATCCGGTCAGCGAAGCCCAGCTGGCCGTCGTGTACGCCGAGAGGAACAGGAAGCCGTACGCGTGGGCCGCTTCGTGGGCGATCAGGTTGCGCTGGTACACGGTCGACACGGTGAAGAA
Source organism: uncultured Actinomycetes bacterium (assembly GCA_963828015.1). GTDB lineage: Bacteria > Actinomycetota > Actinomycetes > Mycobacteriales > Jatrophihabitantaceae > CAVPUA01. The sequence goes on along the minus strand of CAWHCD010000004.1, from coordinate 170,197 downwards.
CGTCGGGCTGAACGACGATCGGGCCTCGCCGCTGAATAGCCCGGAGCAGCCGGTACCGCAGGCCATGCCAGGAGTGTTGTAGCCGATCACGTAATGACCGGCCATCGCTGCGCGTTCCATGGCCGGGACTACTGATGCGTACATCGTCTGCAGGTAAGCCAGGCGAGAGTCGGCCAAGGGTGTCGGCGCGACCGCCGCTGGCGCCGGCGCGGCGATCGAGGCGGAGGCGGCGGATGCCGGGGCGGTGCTGACGATCTGGGGTGATGGGGCAACCGGCTCTGCTACGGCCGGTGGGCTGGATACAACCGGCGGCGCGGTGGCTGAAGCCGGGGCCGCCGAGCTAGTCGCTGCGGGTGAGGAGACCGCCGTGACCGATGGTGCCGAAGCGGTCGAGTCCGTGGCGGAAACGGGCACGGCCGGTACGGCAACGGAAATTCCGACGGCGACGGTGACAGCGATCAGAACGGCGATGTGTTTCATGGAGTGCCCTAAGGGTCACGAGCATGGAGAGTGCGGCCATAGGCCGGCTAAGCCCGCGGACGAGGGTGTCCAGTCGGGCAGCGGTCACGTGAGGGCGGCGGGCCTACGGCAGCGGAGAGCGCCCGCTGCGGGCCGATAGCGTTCAGCGGGCCGGGCCGCCGCATCGATGGACAATCCGGCAGGGCTCGTGCCCAACAAGAAAATGATCGCACAGAGTGAGCGATGTTTAGCAACAATGTGCTAGCTGTCACTGTGAGTTGAAGATAGTCACAGATTGATAACGCTGAGTCGTAGTTGCTCAGCCGCCGGCCGGGCTGCGCCGGGGCCCCTCTGGTCAGAGGCGTTGTCGGCTTCGCTTGACCGCGTACATGGCCTGATCGGCCACCCGCAGCGCGTCCGTAGCGTGCTCGCCATCGGCGGCCAGGTGGATCCCGATGCTGGCCGTGCCACCACGCTGTCACCATGGACGCGCTGCGGTTCGCCAGCGCGGCCCGGATCGGTCGGCGAGAGCGATCAGTCCCGACATGGAAGTGCGTGGAGCGGCGATGGCGAACTCGTCACCGCCGAGCCGGGCCACTGTGTCCTGAGGCCGCACCTCGTGACGTTGAGCCGATGAGCGGTGGTCAGCAGCACCTCGTCGCCAGCGTCGTGGCCGTAGGTGTCGTTGACGGCTTTGAAGCCGTCCAGATCGATGTACAGGACCCCGACGTCACTCGTCGAGCGTCGCGTCCCTGGCGTGGCGTGAGTGCATGAGCCAGCCGATCCACCAGCAAGGTCCGGTTGGCCAGGCCGGTGAGCGGGTCGTGGGCAGCTTGGTGGGCCAACGCCTGCTCGGCCATCTTGCGTCGGGTGATGTTGACATGCGAGACGACCGCGCTGACCGTCGCGACCGACGATCGGGGTGACGCGCATCAGGAACCAGCGCCGAGCGGCGGGCGAGGGACAGGGGTACTCCAACTCGACCTCCATCGAGTCCCCGGCGAGTATGGCGCGCAGGCCGGTGCCGGCCGTATGGGCGTCCGCGCAGCCGGCTGCGGCCGATCGGTCGCAGAGCTCCAGATAGTTCACACCGACGCCCGTGGTTTCCGGCCGATCCGCCATTGTCGGCGGCGAACATTCGCCACGTGTTGTTGACGGCCACGATGGTCCCGCGCTCGTCGACCACCGCGGTCGCGTCGGGCAAGGCGTCGAGCACAGCGCCGGCGAGCAGTGCTCACGATCCACTCGGGTACTATCGGGTAGACCGCGAACCGCGTTGACGCCGGACGAGCTTCTTCAACATGAAGACCGTCTGGGTGATGGTCACGATGTAGAGCACCGGCCAGCCAACCGACAGGATCGTCGACTTCACGTCGATGCTCTGGCGGGACCAGGCGAGGATCAGCACGCCGAAGACGCCGGCCGCATAGATCGCGGGCTTGATGTAGGCCGAACCCCGGCCCCGCTCTGCCGCTGCTTGGGCGGCCCAGTTGTCCTTTTCGACGCGGGCGAAGAACTGAGCCCAGGCAGTGAGGAAGTGTCCCATCCGAATCCACATGTAGGCCTCGGCGGGGAAGAACAAGCCCGGCATACAGCAGGTCCGACGGTCCTCTGTCCCGCATCGCGGTGGCGATCCGAATGTTCAACATGATCGCGACCACGGGCGGGATGAGCCAGACCGGGTTGAAGACGAAGGCGTGGATGGACAGCGCCGCGGCCAGCAGCAGGGCGAAGCCCATCCGGGTCGAGACGTTGAAGATCATGGAGATGTTCTCCCACCACCGCAGACGCAGGTTGGCGTGCAGCGGTTGTCCCTTCGTGTCGCCGCGCTGTCCGGGCCAGAGCAGGTCGATGCCGCCATAGTTCCACTTGACCTGCTGGCCGTGTAGCCCCCGCAGCGTGGTCATCGGCCCGACGTTGGCCCGGGCTCGGGCGCTGATCTTGGTCGAGAAGCCGGCGTCCTTGATCTGCAGGGAGAGCTTCGAGTCCTCGACCTCGGAGTCTCGCACCCAGGGCGACTCCTGGTGGTTGCGGACCATCACGGCCTCCAGTGCCGCCATCGAGAACAGCGAGCACTGTCCGCCCAGGACGGCCATGTTGCGCCCGTGCAGGAGATTGTCCATGTTGAAGCCGGCGAACTGGGCGCGTTGCCCGGCGACGAGGAAGCGTGGCGTCGCGCCGGCGATCTTGGCCTTGTCGATGGAGTAGACGGCGGACAGCCCACCGATTCGGCGATCGTCGACCATCTCCTTCTCCAGCCATTCGACCGCCTGGTAGTCGAGACTGGTATCGCCGTCGACGCCCAGGATGAAGTCGAAGCGCCCCCGGCTGAGGGCGTAGCCGTAGTTCAGGGCCCCCACCTTCTTGTCCGGGTTGACGCCCATGTCGTGCACCTCGACGACCGTGTGGAACTCAACGCCTTTGACGACCCGGGAGTGCTCGCCGGCGAATTTCTCCGCGATCTCCATGGTGTCGTCGTCGGTGTTGTTGACGACCACGTAGATGGCGTCGGGCATCCGAGTCTGGGCGAGCAGGGCGGTGAGGACGTCGGCGATCGAGTCCTGCTCGTTGTAGCAGGGTATGACGCAGCTGATCAGCGCATTTCGTGCCGCGGATCGGTTCAACGGGGCCGCGTCTCTGGACACCCCGGTCGGCGAATCCCCGTTCGACGGCCCGGTCGGAACCGGTGATCGTTCGAGCCCGATCGTCGGCGCCGGCCTGATTGGAGGGGGGTCGCTCGCTGTCGGCTCGGCCTCGATCGTCTTCACGGTCGTACCGCTGGTCGAGCGGGCCAGCAACTTGGGTCGATCGGTGGCCCGACGCAAGCCGGGTGTCGTCGAAGGAGGATTCACGATTGGCTCCCAACCAGCAGCGGCACAGTGATGGTGTCCAGTGCGGTCTGCGCGGCGTAGAGGGTCGACGTCGGGGTGATCTGGACGCTGAAATCGAGTTCCACGATGAGGGTTACCGCAGTCGAGCGGTCTGTGCTGGCCGGGATCGTGACGACGCTGTTGTAGCTCTGGGGTGGGGTGATCGCGAAGCTACGCGGATCCTGCTTGACGATCGCCCGCGTAGTGCCGTCGTCGGCCGTCGCGATGAAGTTGTTGACCAGGATCGTCTGAGCGGACTCGACACCCTCGAGGTGGACGGCGACGCGGACTCGTCTTCGTCGAGGCGTCGCTGTATGAGCTTGGCGTCGTCGGCGGTGTAGTAGACGATCACGGCCGAGAAGGCTCCGACCGCGACTATGTGCGTGACCGAGCCGGTGTCCAGATCGCCCGCCGCCCTTGGTGGCGCCGACGTCGCCGGAGACGGCGATTGCCTTCGATGCCGGGCTCGAGGGACTCGGGCGTGGGCGCCGAACTCTTTGCCTTGCCGACGGTTGGGCTCATGCTCAGATTCGGAAGCGAACACGCCGTCAGCGTGCCGACCAGGCACGCGGAGATGACGGCCAGCGCGGCGAGGCGCCACGTGTGGGCGGGAGTCGAATGGATAGGACCTGACATGCTTGACCTCGCGTTCGGGCAGCCCTGGAAGCTGTCCCCGTCAATCCAGGTCATCGAGTGTGGATCGTGCTGCGGGCGTCGATAGCCCGGTGCGAACTGACTTGATCTTCGCCTTCTTATTGCGCTGACCACAGGGCACAAAGTCCTGCTATTGACCGTGGGTCCCGCGTGACCGGCGACGTCCGCCGAGCAGCAGGAGGGATCCGATCCCGAGTGCAATGGCGGCCGCCCCGAACTCGAGGCCGAGGTTGCCGCCTGTCGCTGCCAACTCGATGCCCGTGGCGGCGACACCGATCGGGGTGGTCGACGGAGTACTGGAGCCCAGGCCATTGGCGATCACGAGTGCCGCCGACGTAGCTGCCGGACCGGCGCCGGGCGAGGAGCCCGCTCCCGCGGAGGCGCCGGTTGCCCCGGATGCCCCCAGGCCCGTAGCGACAGGCTGACGCGCCGACCGATTGTGGAGCCGGGGTGGTGGTGGTGGCGGTGGTGGAGGAGCTCGCGGTGGTGGGGCTGGCGGTGGAGCACGAAGGCACGGTGATGACGTTGTCGTCCAGCGTGACCGCACCGGTGCCGGCCAGCAGCCGACCGATCACGGTGGCGCCGGTCTGCGCGGTGATCGAGGCGCCGGCGAGGATGTTGCCGGCGAACGCGCTGTTGGTCGCGAGTGTGGCTGACGTCGGGACGACCCAGAAGACGTTGCAGTCTGCGTGCGCGCTGTCGGTAAAGGCCACCGCGCTGCCCGAGCCCGTGATCAATGTGCTCGTGGACTGGAATACGAACAGCGCATCGGGGTCCGTCGAGTTGTCCAGGGTCACCGTGCCGTTGAGGGCCAACACGTCACCGGGGGAGTAGACACCCGGCGGCAATGTCTGGCCACCGAGTTCGCTGGTGACGTGGGTTACCGGCAGCTCCCCGGCAGCGGTGTTGTACGCAGTCGTGACATCAACCTGAGCGCCGATGGCCACCGCGTCGGCGACGTGAAGTGTCGCCGGCGGCACGACGGTTCCGGGTGGGAATCCCGTTACGGAGCTGCCAGAACTCACGCCGACGTCTCCGTGAATGACCGATGCTCCGGTGTTCGTCACGGTTGAGCTGGCCAGCACGGCGAAGCTGGTCGCCGTTCCCAGGCCGACGGCGGTGGACGCTCCGGCGGGTTGGCTACTGCGAGCCAGCACCCCGAGCATCGCCAGGGTCAGGAACGCGCCGACGACTGCGGCGTGCGGCGCGCGAAGTCGAGAAGACAAAGCAATCATGGTGTCCAGCTGTCTTGGGGGAGAGGCATGGGTGCACGACTGCGCAGCGACGGTGTGCGGACCGCTCCCCCGCGGGAAGCTGCGAAACTGACTCGACTGCCCTAGTCCGACATCGGAATGAGGCCTTCGCGGGATCCCAAGGTCGAGAGCCCGTGTCATGATCATGCGTGCCACACACCGTTCACACGTAGACGAAGTGTCGCGTTCCCGGAGTTTCCTGAGCGACGCATCCGAGTCGTGATGACCTAGCGCTGGCGCGGCGTTCATGATCAACTTGGGGCGCCCCGCGTGGTTGCGCATTCGTGCAGCGCCGGCAAAAGGGGCCGGGAGCTCCATGGACCACAGCTTGAGCGCGGGCGAACTGGCAGCAGACGGCGGCTGAGGTTCTCGGCGGCATTCCCTTTCCGGCGCTTGGTCCTCCAAGTGCCCTCCGAGCGCATCGTCGCTGCGAGCCCGGCCGCCACGCATCTCCTCGATCCACGGGGCGGGATCGTGGTCGGGCGCCTACTCGAGGAGTTCACGGCCGATCGACCGACGCCGGGGGTTCACCTGTTCGCCGGTGGTCGCCTCAACGGCTTCGAGACATTCCGCGTCCTGCGCTCGCCGAGGCGAACCCGACCTCAAGGTGCGGATGTGGATTCGCCTGTTCGACGGACAGCCGCCGACGGCCTTCGTCGTGGTCGTCATCGTTGCTGGTGCTCCGGCCGGGATCGGCCCAACCCCACACCGAATGGCAAGAAGCACCGGCCGTAGTCGGCACGGCGGACGCGAGCCTGTTGATCGAACGGATCAGCAGTGACGCCGAAGAGCTCTTTCATCTGCCGGTCGAGGAGCTCCTGGGCCGATCGTTACTTGCCCTCATCGCTCAGGATGACATTCCGGCCTGTTTGAACGCGCTGAGCGAAGCGTCGGAGCTTCAACATGGCCTCACGATTTACGTCGGCATCTGCACCGGGAGCGAAGGCCCGGCGCTACGGTGCGAGATCCTCATCCTGCCCCTTCAACCATCGCCGAGCTGTGCTTTCGTGTTCTTGCCGATCCCCGAGGGCAAGACGTCGGGCCCGGTTTCGGCGGACCTCTCCGCGATCCTCCTCCGGCTGGGCCGAGGGGCCGAGGTTGCCGAACTCGCGCGGGGGTCTTTCGTGGAGTCAGTGATCGAACCGTCCCCGGGCTCAGCCGGCTGACGACGCGGGAGTTCGAAATCGTGACGCTCCTGCTCGATGGCGACCGGACGCCCGCGATCGCCAGGAAGCTGTTTCTGAGTCAGAGCACGGTGCGCAATCATCTGGCATCGGTCTTCGCAAAGCTGGGTGTGAACTCCCAGCAGGAACTGGTCGACGTTCTCAAGACCAACCACGTCCCCTCCTGACGGACCGAGCCCTACGCGGCTTGATACAGGCAAATCCGTCTATGGCGTGAGGCCACGGGGACAGTCATGCTTCCCCTACGGCGACGTTAAGCAACCGTTAAGCGACGCGAATGCAGTGCCCATGGCACCGACCGACTCGCTGTCCTGACCTCCCGAAGGATCTGGAGCACCCCCATGAACAGGCTCACAGGGACGACGTTGGCAATCGCCACCGGAGGTCTGGTCGTCTTGTTGGCCGCCGGAGCGGCATACGCCTATGGGCCGGCCGATGGCACCGGAACCAGTGACGCGACGACCGGCACCCCTTCAGACTTCATCATCACTAGCAAAGCGGCGACCGGTGGACCGCTGACCCCCGGTGGAGCGAGCCAGATCATCACCTTCACCGTCGCAAACACGACCTCCAGGGGCGAAGGCCTGAGCAACGTCGCGGTCATTGTCGCCAACGCGAACGGAAGCACGTGGAGCTCTACCGGTGACGAGCACGGATGCACGGCCGCCGACTACAGCGTCAGCGCCCCGTCCATCGCCTATGGCGAGATCGCCGGTGGCTGCCAGCGTCGACGGATCCGTCATGGTGACCATGAAGGATCTCGGCAGCAACCAGGACAGCTGCAAGAACGTGTCGATCCCGCTGCACTTCGTTGCCGGCTGAGCATCATGACACTGACTCCTGTTGCTTCGGACGAGCTACCTACCGCGATGTCTCGCGTGGTTCCCGGCACCGTGTCGATCGACCAGATCATTGACTGCCAACTGGTGCGGACCCTGTTCCAACCGGTCGTCCACCTGGACTCGGGATCCGTGGCGGGCTTCGAGGCGTTGACCCGTGGGCCGGTCGACACCTCCCTCGAATCGCCCATGGCGTTGCTGGCGGCCGCAAACCGCGTGGGGCGCCTGGGTGAACTCGACTGGCTGTGCCGTGCGCGTGCGATGGAGGCGGCCGCGGCGGCCGCTCTACCGGATGCGTTGTCATGGCTGATCAACGTGGAGCCGGCTGGCTTGACGATGGATTGCCCGGCGTATTTGGTCCCGGCGATCGAGGACGCCCGAGACGGCCTGCGAGTGATCATGGAGGTCGTCGAGCGCGACCTGCGCGGCAACGTGCTTCAACTGATACAGGCCTCTGACCAGGCGCGCCGCGATTCATGGGGCGTCGCCCTTGACGATGTCGGAGCTGACGAAGGCTCGCTGGCCCTTCTTCCGTTTCTGCGCCCTGATGTGGTCAAGCTCGATATGTCGCTCGTCCGGGGTATGCCGACCGAACAGGCGGCGGAGATCACGGCTGGAATTCGCTCCTACGCCGAGCGGACCGGGGCAGTCATTCTCGCCGAAGGTATCGAGACGCAAGCTAACGAGCGTCTGGCCAGAGTGTTCGGCGCGACCTACGGTCAGGGCTACTACTACGGGCGACCCGCCACCCTTCCGGCAATGGTGCCGAACCCCAGTCATCCCATTCCGCTGCGCCAGCATCTACGCCCCGTGGACGGTCGGACGCCGTTCGAGGTTCTTTCGCGAGCGGATGAAACCTCAGCGGGAGCGCAAGGAGTTCCTGCTTCACATCAGCGCCCACCTCGAGACCAAGGCCAGCACCGAAGCTCAAGCCTCGGTCCTGCTCGCCGGATTTCAGCGGCAATCGTTCTTCACGCCCGCGAAGAGAGCCAGATACGAGCAAATCTCCGCCGGCAACGCGTTGACGATCGTCGTCGGCGAGCAGGTAGAGCGACACGACGACCCCACCTTCTTCGTCGAGCCGCTGCGGCGCGGTAGTCGACTGGGCGAGGAGTGGGTCGTATCGTGCTGAACCCCAACTACTCAGCTGCCTTCGTGGCCAAGGATTGCGGTGATACCGGTCCTGACGGTCAGCGACGCTTCGATTTCTTCTACACCCATGACCGACCCGCCGTCATCGACGCCGCCCGCAGTTTCATGCAGGAACTCGGCCCGGCCTCCGGGTCGGTTCAACCGGCCAAATCGCTGACCGTCCCGGAGCGAGAACGGCGACACCGCGGAGTCGAGACCCCGAATCCACGCGATGCCACAGCTCTTGGATTGGTGCCAGATCGCGATCGGTGTGCCGCAGCTCTGGCGGGCGAGGCACGGCCGGCCGCGGGGTTCCGAGCCGCATCGCAGGCGGTGCTGGGTTTTCTGAACCGGTCCCTGCCGATGACGATGTGGGCGATCACCCGGGTCGCCGACGCGCAGCAGACCTTCCTGTACGGCGAGGACAACGTCTATCACCTGAGCGTCGGCGTCACCCGCCCTTGGGTCGACTCCCTCTGCATCCACATGGTCGCTGGGAGCGGACCTCGTATCGCGGCCGACGTTCGCACGGTGCCGGTCTTCGCGGCCGCCGCCGCCCACCTGGCGACTCCGATCGGGGCGTACGCGGGGGCGCCCATACTCGAGCCGGACGGTTCCCTCTTCGGAGTGATCTGTGGCTTGGACCAGGCTCCGCGGCGAGAGCTCGTGCGATTTCGGCCCCACCTTGGACGTTCTCGCGGAACTGCTGAGCGTGGCCTTGGCGGGCGATCGCGCGCTCAAGTACGCCGACGACGCATCGCTGGCGTTGAGCAAATACGCGACGACGAACGACGCGCTGACGGGCATCCACAACCGATTGGGCTGGGACAAGCGCATCGAGGCACTCGATTGCGACTTCGCCACCTACGCCGACCCGAGCGCCATCGTCGTCGTCCAGGTTCGGGACCTCGTAGAAGGTCAACGCCGGCTCGGCTGGCTACGACGCTGGTGATCAGCTGCTCGGCACTGCGTGCGCTGTGCTGCGACGCCATCTCCGCGGGTCGGACTTTCTCGCCCGGCTCAGCGCAGACACGTTCGGCATCATCCTGACGCCCTGTGAGGCAGCGCTTGCCGACGACCTCGTCGATCGCCTGGATCGAGCCCTTGAGCGGGCGGCCGCGCCCGCATCCTGTGGCTGGGCTCCGTCGGCGCCTACGGTCGCCGTCGAGGTCACAGTCGAACGCGCGGCGACGGCAATGGTCACGTCGCAGAACCGCCGCGGTATCCGTCGCTCGCTGGCCAGCTGACGTACCCACGCTAGCGGGATCCGCGCCGAGTATTGCGATTCAGTCGCGCGCCCGAACGGCGACGATGACGACATCGTCGTCGGGATGCGTCGGCACCACAGCGGTGAGCAGCTCGTCGCAGAGCTGCTCGAGCGGCTGCCCGGCCAACGGCGCGAGTTCTCGGTGCAGGTCGGCAATGGCGTCGTCGTAGGTGGACTCGCGGCGCTCGAACAGCCCGTCGGTCATCAGCAGCAGGATCGCGCCAGAGGGCAACGTCGCCTGATGATCGGTGCGGCGCGCATCGTTTCGAATCCCCAGCAACGGTTCGGCGTCGGAGTGCAGATCTTCCACGCGCCCGTCCGGGTGCAGGATCATCGGCGTCGGATGGCCGGCCGAGGACCAGGTCAGGTCAACGGCGCCATCGGCGGCCTGGCGCAGCTGCAGGATCTGGGCGGTACACAAGGTGCGCACGCCCAGGCCGGTCATGGCCAGATCGGTTCGCCGCAGGATGTCGGCCGGGCTCGCCCCGCGGTCATAGCCGATGCTGCGCATCATCGTGCTGAGCTTGGCCATCACGCTGATCGCGGCCAGATCGTGTCCGACCACGTCGCCGATGACCAGCATGGTCGAGCCGTCCGGCTGGGTGAACACGTCATACCAATCGCCGCCGACCTGAGCGTCGCGGGCCGCTGGTCGGTACCGCACCGCTATGTCGAGGCCGGCGATCGGCGGCGGATCAGCGAGCAGGCTGTTCTGCAGCGCATCGGCGATGCGTCGTTGATTGGCATACAGGCGGGCGTTCTGTAGCGAGAGTCCGGCCCGGCGGGCCAGCTCTTGGGCAATGCTCCGCTCGTCGTCGGTGATCGGTCCGCGCTCGGCCCCATTGACGAGGGCGATGACGCCGAACGGCTTTCCCTTGCCCAGCAAGGGGAAAACCGCCGCAGACGCCGGCTTCAATGCGGCCAACGCCTCATGGGCGAGCGGGTCGGTCAATGACCGTTCCAGCAGGCTCTGGGTCAGATCGGGCACGATCACGGGGCGGGCCGTGGTGATGGCCGTCGCCGTCGGCGCCACGTCAGAGACCAGATGCAGGTCGGCGTAGCGATTCAGATCCGCCAGCCGCGCGGGGTCGTGGTGGGCCCGGCCGATGTCGCGACGTTCGCCCGTCACCTCATCGACGATGGTGATCAGGCACCAGTCACACAACAACGTGACGATGCGTTGCGCCAGGATCCCCACTGCCCGCTCTGTGTCGGCGGCATTCGCCAGCGCCTCACTGGCTCCCGCGAGGAAGGCCAACCGCTGCTGGCTCAGTTCGGCGCGCGCGCTCACCTCAGCCGCCGCGCGTGCCGCGATGCGGGATTCGATCTCCGAGCTGGCCGCCGCCGAAAGGGTGCGAAGAACCTCGACGTCGCGGGCCGACCACTCCCGCGTGACGGTGTCGACCACGCAGAAGGTGCCCAGGACTTGGCCGCTCGGGTCGATGAGGGGATAGCCGGCCCAGGCGGCGACCCCCATCGAGACGATCGACGGATTGTCGGCAGTGAGCGGGTCGGCCCGCACGTCGCCCACCACCAGCGGCTCACCGCTGGCAATTACGTACTGGCAAAAGGAATCCTCGACCCGGTTCTGGCGCTTCTCGAGGTCATCGGAGTCGACCCCGATACAGCTCTTCCAGAACGAGCGCGTGTCGTCGACGACGGTCACGAACGCGTTGGGGACCTCGAGCAGCAGCGCCGCCAGTTCGGTGAGCCGATCGAAGCTCTCCTCCGCGGGTGTGTCCAGCAGACCCGTAGCCCGCACCGCCGCCAGCCGCGCCGGATCCAAGACCCCGGCCGGTACGTCAGTCATGGCCGGTTCAGTGACGGGCGCGCGCGGCGGCGCTCTTCTCGCTCCGGCTGCTCTGCGTGCTCAACGCGCCGGCCGAGTTCTCGAGGTGGGCGCGGACGAACCAGTGGAACTGCTCGAGCTGGCCGGCCTGTCCGATGAGCATGTCCTGGGTCACCGGATCGGGCTCCTCGGTCTTGGCGATGGCCTCGCGGTGCGCGGCGATAACGCCACCGTAGACCAGATCCAGGGCGCCAAGGTGCGCGATCGCGTCGTCGCGCCCGATCGAGTAGTCGTCCCAGGTGCGTTGCTTGACCAGCGCCCCCGGAGTGCCCGTGGGGGACCCGCCCAGGGTGGCGATGCGCTCAGCGGTGGCATCGGCCATCAGCCGGACCGCGTCGACCTGCGGATCGAGCATCGTGTGCACGGCGATGAAGTTGGGGCCGACCACGTTCCAGTGGATGTGCTTGAGCGTCAGGCCCAGATCGTTCAGGGCGTTGAGCCGGTCCTGCAGCAGGTTGATCACGGTCGCCGAGTCACCATCGGCCATACCCGGAACCGTGAACTTCAAGGTCTTCGCACCAATACGCGTGGGCATTGTCAACAACATCCAATCTCAAGAGGAAGAGCGTCTGAGCATGATCGACTTATGCCCAGCCGTTGCGCAGCCGAAACACAACGCGGGTTGGCCGCGGTGAGGACTGGGTAGGGCCAGAATGGCGCGAACCCCTACCGAAGGACGGTCCAGTCAGATGAATCCGATTGATCCAGCGACCGACCGCGTTCCCGCGCCATTGGTGAGAATGCTCTACAAACCACTGGCCATGGTGGTCACGACGCTCGCCGGCTTGGTGGCGGCTCGGTTGTTCGCGCGACTCTGGCGGCTTCTCCCCGGTGCGTCGCTTCCGGCTCCTACGTCGGCCGATCCGAACAATGGCTGGGCCGAAGTCGCGGTGGCCGCCGCTGTGCACGGTGCGGTCTTCGGGGCGGTGCGGGCCATCGTGGATCGGCTCAGCGCCCGTGGGGTCGAGCGGGCCACCGGAACCTGGCCCGAATAGTCGCGCCCGCCTCGGGCGTCGGACCTGATCTTGTACGCTCGCGCCGTGGAACTGACGGTCACGACGCAGACGGATCTGCATCGCCGCGGAGTCGTTACGGCGGTCGGCGCCATCGATCTGGCCACGCGTGACCTACTGCTGACCGCCGGGCAAGCGGTCCTCGAAGAGGCCGCCAACAGCGGGCTGGTGCTGAACCTGGCCGGCGTCACCTTCATCGACTCGTCGGGCATCGGAGCCATTGTCGAGTTGGCCGGCGATGCCAAAGATGCCGAGCGAGACTTCGCCCTCGCCGAGCCCTCCGACCGGGTCGTGCGCATTCTCGAAGTCACCGGCCTGTTCGGCCAGTGGCCGATCGAGTTCGCCCGCCGCTAGCTGCGGACCCAGCCGTCCTCGAGCACGACGCCGCCGGCCGGTCCGAACGCGGTCCGGGTCGAGAGCAGGTAGTGCTGGGTGACGGCATGCACGTCGCGCAGCCGGCGCTGCAGCGGGTTCGACTCGAAGATGCCGGTCGTGCCTGAGGCGTTGTAGCAGCCGTCCACCACCGAGGCGGCGACCGTGGCCACGCGGGCCAGTCGAGCTCGCCGAATGTAGGACTCCTCGGTGCTGGGGATACCGCGCGCCACGCTGGCCTCGTCCTCGCGCGCGACCTCGTGCAACAGGGCGCGGGCCAGGTCCAGATCGGTGGCGAGCGTCCCGACCGAGTACTGCAGGATCGGGTCGGCGCCGAGAAGGGTCGTTGCGGTCGCCGGAACCTTGTTGCGAGCGATCGTCACCAGGTCGTCGATGGCGGCCTTGGCGATGCCGACGGAAACCGCGGCGTGTTCGAGGCCGTACCGGGCCAGCAGCGGACGCTGGTCCTGCGGGTAGCGCTGCACGCTCGGCAGCTCGGCGAAGGAGGCGGTCCACTCCTTGGGCACGTATAGATCGTTGGCGACGATGTCGTTGCTCGCCGTGCCCTTGAGCCCGCTCACGCGCCAGGTGTCCACGATCTCGACCTGCGAGGCCGGAACGACACCGAATCGGGTGGCGGGCGGCGCGCCGTCGTCCTGCTGAAGGATGCCGTGCACCACCATGTAGTCGGCCACGTTCGAGCCGCTGGCGAAGGACCACCGGCCGGTGAACCGGTAGCCGTCGCCGTCCTTGACCGCTTTACCCGTCGGGTTGATGACGCCGGAGTGCCGCACGTCGGGGCCGTGGGCGTAGATCTTGTCGTAGGTGGCCGGGGGCAGGTAGGCGTAGAAGCTCTCGCCTTCGGAGCCGACCATCACTACCCACGCGGTTGAGGCATCGGCGCTGGCCAGCGCCTCCAGGGCGATGATGCCCTCGAGGGGGCTGAGTTCGTCGCCGCCATGCGTCGTCGGGACGTAACGGCGATAGACGCCGGCCGCCGAGAGCTTTTCGATCAGGTCAAGTGGAACCGCCCGAGCCTGCTCGATCTCCTCCGCACGCGCGGCGACCTCGGGCAGCAGGGCTCGCACATTGGCGAGCGTCTTCGTCTCGGCCTTCTCTGCCGTGGCTTGGCTCACAGTCTTCCTCCTGATCGACCCGTTCGACGGGGCGGGGCACGTGACCTTGCGTACGTGCGGCGCGTCGAAACTATCTGACTACTCGACCTCAGGCTAGACCGCCCCCCGGGCTGGGTGGCGGTCGGCCGCCCGTCCCGCTCACCAGAACATTAAGTCGTCTGATTGACCGGACAGGCGAAAAATGGGGTGCACGTCGAGGAGGAAGATGCCCACCACCGAACGCCAGCTCTCTCCGGCCCAGGCCGAGGCAGTTTCCGGTGCCGCCGATCGGTTGCGCACTGCCGCTGCCGAGCGGCGTCCCTGCCCGCCCGTACGTGACCTCATCGGTGAGACCGACGTGCCGCTCGCCTATGCCGTTCAGCGCACGCTCACCGATGAGAAGCTGGCCGCCGGCGCGCGGATCGTCGGGCGCAAGATCGGGCTGACCGCCGAAGCCGTGCAGCAGCAGTTCGGGGTCAACCAGCCCGATTTCGGCGTACTGCTCGACGACATGGTCGCCACCGAGCAGAGCCCGGTCGATACCGATCGCCTGCTCCAGCCGCGGGTCGAGGCCGAGATCGCCTTCCTGCTCGGCGCCGACATCCTCGATCCCGATGCCTCGGCCGAATCGGTCCGCTCGGCCGTGGCCCACGCGGTGGCCGCGATCGAGATCGTCGACAGCCGGGTCGACGGGCTGGGACATCACGATCACCGACACGGTGGCCGACAACGCCTCCAGCGGCATGTTCGTGCTGGGCTCGCAATCCGCTGACGCTGGAGGAGTTCGCGCCGATCGACGTCGAGATGTCGATGACGATCGACGGGGCGGTGCGCTCGACCGGCGGCGGCCGGGCCTGCCTGGGTGACCCGCTCAACGCCTTGGCCTGGCTGGCTCGTACCGCCGATCTCCGTCGGCAGCCCACTGCGCGCCGGGCGACATCGTGTCTGTCGGGCGCGTTGGGGCCGGTCGTCCCGGTCGAGGGCGGCTCGACGGTGGTC
This sequence comes from uncultured Actinomycetes bacterium, assembly GCA_963828015.1. GTDB lineage: Bacteria > Actinomycetota > Actinomycetes > Mycobacteriales > Jatrophihabitantaceae > CAVPUA01. The sequence continues at coordinate 155,192 of CAWHCD010000004.1, read as the reverse complement.
GCCCAGATCTCGAGCCTCGGGTCAGTAACTGCATCATTTCACGGACAGGAGCACGACGTGACGAAGCTAAAGGTCGCGATCATCGGGCCCGGGCAACATCGGCACCGACCTGATGATCAAGGTGATGCGTCTGTCGAAGACGCTCGAAGTCGCGGCCATGGTCGGCATCGACCCCGCCTCGGACGGGCTGGCCCGGGCCAAGCGGCATGGGCGTCGCCATCACCTCCGACGGGGTCGACGGCCTGATCGCCATGCCGAACTTCGACGAGATCGAGATCGTGTTCGACGCGACCTCGGCCCGGGCGCACATCGCCAACGCGGCCAAGCTCGTCGGCAAGAAGCTCGTCGACCTGACCCCGGCGGCCATCGGCCCGTACACCATCCCGGTCGTCAACCTCGAGAGCTGCATCGACGAGGACAACGTCAACATGGTCACCTGCGGCGGCCAGGCGACCATCCCGATCGTCGCCGCGGTCAATCGGGTCACGCCGGTGCACTACGGCGAGATCGTCGCCTCGATCGCCTCGAAGTCGGCCGGCCCGGGCACCCGGGCCAACATCGACGAGTTCACCGAGACCACGTCCGAGGCGATCGAGAAGGTCGGCGGCGCCCAGCGCGGCAAGGCGATCATCGTCCTCAACCCGGCCGAGCCGCCCTTGATCATGCGCGACACCGTGCTGTGCCTGGTCGATCGCCTCAGCGAGGAGAAGCGCCAAGAGGTCATCGCCTCGGTCGAGCAGATGGTCGCCGACGTCGGCGTCTACGTCCCCGGCTACCGCCTGAAGCAGAAGGTCCAGTTCCGCGACCTCGAACCGACCGAGCACACCGACACGCTCTACCCGGGCCTGGACCGCAACAACCGCACCCAGGTCAGCGTGTTCCTCGAGGTCGAAGGAGCGGCGCACTACCTGCCCGCCTACGCCGGCAACCTCGACATCATGACGTCCGCCGCACTGCGGGTGGGCGAAGCCCTGGCCGCCCGAATGAACGAGACTCAGACTGTGGAGGCTGCTCGGTGACTGCCGACTCGACGACCGCCAAAGGACCGGCGGTCTACATCCAGGACGTCACCCTGCGCGACGGCATGCACGCCGTTCGGCACAGCTACACGATCAAGCAGGTGACCGAGATCGCCGCCGCCCTCGACGCGGCCGGCGTGGACGCGATCGAGATCGCCCACGGTGACGGCCTGGCCGGGCACAGCCTGACCTACGGCGCCGGGGCGCACAGCGACGTCGAGTGGATCACCGCCGTCGCCGGCGTGGTCAAGAACGCCCGCCTGACGACGCTTGCTGCTGCCCGGGGTCGGCACGATCGAGCACCTCGAGCGAGCGCACGACCTGGGCATCAACTCCGTGCGCGTGGCCACGCACGCCACCGAGGCCGACATCGCCGCGCAGCACATCGCCAAGGCGCGCGACCTCGGCATGGATGTGTCCGGCTTCCTGATGATGAGCCACATGGCCCCACCCGGAGCGCTGGCCAAGCAGGCCATGCTCATGGAGGAGTACGGCGCACATTGTGTCTACGTCACCGACTCCGGCGGCCGGCTGACGATGGACGGCGTCCGTGACCGGATCCGCGCCTACCGCGACGTCCTCAAGCCCGAGACGCAACTGGGCATCCACGCCCACCAGAACCTGTCGCTGGCCGTCGCGAACTCCGTCGTCGCGGTCGAGAACGGTGTGTATCGCGTCGACGCCTCGCTGGCCGGGATGGGCGCCGGAGCGGGCAACTGCCCGATCGAGCCGTTGATCGCGGTCGCCAACATCCTGGGCTGGGATCACCGCTGCGACATGTTCGCCCTGCAGGACGCGGCCGACGATCTGGTTCGCCCGTTGCAGGACCGGCCCGTGCAGGTCGATCGCGAGACGCTGACGTTGGGCTACGCCGGGGTGTACTCGAGCTTCCTGCGCCACGCCGAGCGCGCGGCCGTCACCTACGACCTGGATACGCGGGAGATCCTGCTCGAGGTCGGCAAGCGTGGTCTGGTCGGCGGTCAGGAAGACATGATCGTCGACATCGCGCTGGACCTGGTGGCCCGCAAGGCGGCCGAGCCGCAGCCCGTCTGAGGCCGGTCGGCTAGGACAGGGCGGTCGGGCGAGGTCCGGCCGTGCGCTGCGGCAAGGGCTTCGTCGGTGCACTCGGGCGCCCACCCCACACGGCCAGGGCGGTATTGCGTACGTCCTGAACGACCGACTGGGCCTGCATGCGCCCGGTGAGCCCGGTGACCGAAACCGCGCCGATGGCCCGGCCCGAACCGCGGATGGGCGAGGCGACGCAGACCAGCCCCTTGTAGGACTCTTCCCGGTCGTAGGCGACGCCGGTGCGACAGACACCGTCGAACTCGGCCTTCAATGCGGCCGGGTCGGTGATCGTGAACTCGGTACGCCGCGGCATGTTGGTGAGCACGGCGCTCTGGCTGGCTTCGTCCTCGAAGGCCAGCATGGCCTTGCCCAGCGCTGTGCAGTAGGCCGGCTGGCGGCCACCGACCCGCGTCGGCAACCCGAAGCGAGCCGGGACGACGCGCTCGAGGTAGACCACCTCGTTCTGGTCGAGGATGGCCAGCTGGACGGCCAACCCGGTCTTGAGGGCCAACGCATGCATGTGCCGGAACGCGACCTCGCGCAGGCCGTTGCGCTGCAGGGCCACGCCGCCCAGTTCGAGCAGCTTGAGCCCGATGCGGTAACCGCCGCTGTTGCGTTCGAGCCACCCCACCGAGCACAGCTGATCGGACAGGCGGTGGACGGTGGACTTGGGCAGCCCGACCCGACGGCTGATCTCGCTCAGCGCGAGGACCCGGTCGCTGTTGTCGAAAGAGGCCAGGATGGCATCGAGGCGGCCCAGCACGGTGCGGTCGGGCCCATGATCGTCCTTGGCCAGCGGATCGAAGTGCGCATCGCCGTCTGAGGGCACCGACAGCTCGAAACGCGGATCCAGAGTAGGCACTTGGGTGGTCACAACCGTCCTGTAACGAACGTCATAGGCGAGACAGAACGCACCGTATCACGGTCACCGAAGTGTGTCGGCAGCGTTACAGCCGCGTATGCGGTGCGGCCAGGAATGCACCAGCCGGCCGGGCCGCCCGCGACTAGAAGAGGTTGCCGCCGGCCCACCAGTTCGCGAAGCGCTCCTTGCCGCCGCCCATGCACGACTCCGGCTCGAACAGAATCCCCGACGGCGAGCGGACATAGGTGAAGGCGCCGTAACCCTTTTCCGGCGACTCGCCGGCCAGCTCGACGACCCAGCCTTCGGCCACCAGGGCCTCGTTGGCGGCGGTGACATCGGTGACCCAGACGCCGATGTGGTGCAGCCCGGCACCGAGGCTGGCGTCCCAGACGCTGCCGGGCGTGTTCTCCTGCAGCAGCTCGAGGTGGATCGGCCCCTCCTTGGAGTGGCTCATATGCAGCTCGAAGGACTGGTCCCCGACGCCGGGGACCCAGGCGGTCATCGGGATGGTCACCGTCGGGGTGAAGGTCAGCCCCATCGACTGGCTCAGATCCGCCTCGGCCTGGGGGATGTCGGACACGCGCAGGCCGACATGGAATACCTCGCCCCACGCCAGCTGGGGCAGCCCAAGGCCGTTCAGGTCGATCATTGCCAATCCTTTCGAGTGCGCGGCCAGATTGGCGGGATCGTCAGCTGGCCGGCGGCGGGAAGAACTTGTGGCCCCAGAAGGCGCCTTCGGTGATTTCGTAGGTGGGTTCCTCGGCCGGGATCTTGAGGCCGGCCCAGCCGAATTCGATCGCGTACTTCTCCGGCGACCAGACGTAGAAGGAGACCATGTGATCGTTGGTGTGCTTGCCCAGGCTGTTCATCAGCGGGATGCCGAGCTTGTCCTGGCGGTCGAGCGCGCGCCCGACGTCATCGATGCTGTCGGCCTCGAGCATGAGGTGGATGAGCCGGCCGGGGCCAGGCGCCGACGCCACGCCGAGCGTGTGGTGGCGCTCGTTGCAGCCCATGAAGTACACGGTGCCGCCGCCGCCCCCGCGCATCGTGTTGCGCTCGAGGAAACCGAGGACACCGGTGTAGAACTCGAACAGGGCGTCGCCGTCCTCGCCGGTGACGATGATGTGGCCCATGCCCATGTCGCCGGTGGTGAAGGAGCTGACGGTCGGCAGCACGACCGGGACGTGGTCCAGGATCGGGCCGTAGAACAGCTCGACCGGGTTGCCGGCCGGGTCGTCGAAGTGCACGAAGCCGTTCACCCGCCGCTCGGCCGCCTCTTCGGCGGTGCCGTAGACGACCTTGATCCCGGCCGCCTCGACCTTGGCGACGATCTCGGCCAGGTCGCGCTTGTTGAGCACCTCGTAGCCGGCCGCGGTCATCTTCGGCTCCGAGCCGTGACCGACGACCAGGCGGGCCGGGTACTTGTCCATCCGGTAGCGCAGGGTCTCGTCGTCACCGACGGGCATCAAGCCGAGGAAGTCGCCGGCAAAGACCTTCCAGGCATCGAGATCGGGCGATTCAATCCGGAGGTAACCAAGAGACTGAATAGGCATGAGCGAATCCTCCTAGCAACAGGTCTGTGCAGCGAGCATAGTGGCCGACGCTGTGGGTCACCGGTGCAGTGCGTTAGCGGCGAACCCAGTTCGGGTCATCATGCCAAACGGTCTCGACGGTCGACAACGCTTGCGGGTAGCTCTCGATGTAGGTGACGCCCTCGGGTCCGGCCGTGAGGGAGTAGGCCGTGCCCGCCTCGGCGATCCAGAACCCACCGATGGTCAACTGCAGCTTCTGGTCCCCGTCGTGCGTGATGTTCAGCTCGCCACTGGTCACTACCATGAGCTGGCGCAAGTTGTGATGACGGGTCGGCACCGTGAAACCGGCGCGGATGCGGCGACCGCGCATGCCGAACGCGGCTTCAACGTTGGTCGAGGCGAACCAGGCCCCGTCGAAAGTCTTGGCGACGTCGACCGGCGCCGTGGCCAGGAAACCGCCGCCGTCCCACCATTGGTTCGGGGAGGTCTGCGTCAAGCCGATCGGCTCGTAACCGGCGGAGTCGTCTACGTCGAAGAAGGAGATAGGCACGCGGTCATAGTTCGCTGGCCCGCTCGCGACGGTCAACCGCGATGTCCCGCTCACCAGGACGTCGGTAGTGACACCAGCGTGCGGGGTCTGAATATGATCGCGCCATGCCTATCGCCACTGCGAGTCTGATCGATGAAACGGGCTGGGTCCCGATGCCCTTGGAGGGCCAGCAGGAAAGCCCGACGTACTTCTGGCACGACGGCCGGCTGCTCAAGGACGCACCGGTCGACTTCAACGCGACGTTCGGCCAGAACATGTTCGTCAGCGAGAAGGGGATCGACCTGCCGGCGTTCAACCGCAACCCGTTGAAGGTCGTCCCCAACTTCACCGTGCCGCGCCACTACCACAACATCGACGAGACGATCATCGTGTTCGCCGGCTCCTACACGATCGAATACGGCGAGGACGAGAACAATCAGGAATCGGTCGTCGTCACCCCCGGCCGCTTCTTCACCAGCCGGGCGGGAACGCCGTACACGATGACGTCCGGGCCTGAGGGTGTCACCTACATCGAGACCTGGGGCGTGCCGGTCCAGCAGCTGCGGACCGTGTGGCTCGAGCGCGGCTGGGTGCCGCGCTGACCACCCGGTTCTAGCCCAGACGAAAGGGCGGACGCCGCGACAATGATGTCGCTGCGCCCGCCCTTTTCGTTTGGCAGGGTGCTAGCCGACCGGGACCAGGTCGCGCTGCAGGAAGGCCGAGACGACGCTCTCGAACTCGTCCTTGCGCTCGATCATCGCCCAGTGGCCGCAGTCGTAGAACACGTGCAGTTCGGCCTTGGCGATGAAGCGCATCGAGGCCAGGCAGCTGTCCAGCGGCGTGACCCGGTCATCGCGGCCGAACATGAGCAGCGTCGGGGCCTGGATCTTGGTGAGCATCTCGATCGTCCGCGGCGCGTTCGCCTTGCTGGCCATGGCCGCCAGCAAGGGCCGGTTGTACAGCTTCTTGATGTCCGCTGCCGCCACCGGATCCGTCGCGGCTTCCCAGCGCATCTGCACGAACTCGTCGGTCAGGATGTCGGTGTTGTAACACATCGACTCCATCCACTTGATGAGCCGATCGCGCGTCGGGTCCTCGACGAACTCGACGAGCAGCTTGATGCCTTCCGGCGGTGACGGGCTGAACAACGCCAGTCCCAGACCGCCGATGGTCATCAGCCGACTGACCCGCTCGGGGTGCTCGGCGGCCAGCCGGCCGGCCACCGCGCCGCCCATCGAGTTACCGAGGATCGGCAGCGGCTCGTCGATGCCGAGAGCGTCCAGCAGGTCGATGACCGCCGGTGCGCCGGCCATCAACGGGTTGTCCTCGGGCGAGTAGCTCTTGCCGTAGCCGGGCAGGTCCGGCACGTACGTCGTGTGCGTCTTGGAGAAGACCGGGAGGTTGCCCCGGAAGTTCGCCCAGCCACTGACGCCGGGACCCGAGCCGTGCAGCAGGAGAAGGGGCGGACCGTCGCCGGCCACGTGGTAGTGGATCTTGCCTTTGGGTGTGTCGATGTACCTGCTGGTCGACTCGAACGTCAGATCTGTCATTGGGGAATCTCCTAGATGTCGCGGGCCGGCTGCTGGGCGACGTGCCGTCCAGCAAGGTAGCCCATGGTCACGCTCGGGCCGACGGCCGATCCGCCGCCGGGGTAGGTATGGCCCAATACCGAAGCCGAAGTGTTGCCCGCCGCATAAAGCCCTTCGATGCGCGGGACGCGATTGCCGAGTACCTGCGCGTTCTCATCGATGCGCAGCCCGCCATTCGTACCGATCGTGCCAGGCCACTGCTGAATCGCGCCGTACTTGGGGCCACAGATCGGTTTGTGGTTCATCGTGTTCGGCCCGGTGAGCACGCTCGTCTGCAACGGGTCGCTCCAGTCCGGGTCCTCACCCTTCTCGGCGAACTCGTTGTAGCGGTTGACCGTCGCCTCGAGTCGGTCCGGATCGATGCCGATCTTCTGGGCCAGCTCGCGGATCGAGTTCGCTACCGCCACCCAGTCCGCGGCGGGCTCACCATCAGGCCCGGTGAGGGTCATCGTGATGCCCGGCTTGGAGCCCATGATGCCGTTGGCGAGCAGCTCGGCGCCGAAGATGTTCCAGCCCGGCGCCTTGTTCGGGAAGCCCGGACGACGCTGGTCGAACTCGCCGAAGGGGTGTGAGAAGTCGTTATAGGTGTAGCCGCCGTGCATGAACCGCTCGCCGTCCTGGTTGACGATGATCGATCCCGGTCCGGCCCCCATGATCATCTCGGGCAGCGGGTTGCCGTCGCGGCCCTTCTCGCGCGGGTCGTAGACCACGCCGTAGCCGAAGAAGCCCCGCATGTAACCGAGCTTGGCGCCGACCTCCATGCCCATCAGGTGACCGTCGCCGGTATTACTCCACGGCGTGAGCGGCTTGACCTCGTAGCCGATGAAGGCGTGCACCATCTCCGGGTTCCACTCGAACCCGCCGCAGGCCAGCACGACACCCTTGCGGGCACCGATGCGCCGTGCGCCTCCCGCGCCGCCGACGATCACGCCGATGACGCCACCCTCGTCGTTGGTGACCAGCTTCTCACCCGGGGTGGACGTGCGGACCTCGACTCCGCGGTCGAGCAATCCCTTGAGCAGCGCCGCGATCAAGCCACCGCCCTTGGCCCGCCAGACCTCACGCTCGCGCTGGGCCAACTCTTCGGGGCCGACCGCGCCGGTGCGCTGCTCGGGAAAGCTGATCTCGACCGGAGGGACCCACGGGCCTTTGTTGATCTTGTTGGCCAGTTCGATGCCCAGCTCGGCGCCGGCCGGGTAGGGCATGACCGCGCAGGTGCGCGGGAAGGTCTTCACGCCCGGCAACCGGTTACCGATCACCGAGTAGTAGTCATCGAGGGTGATGTGCGGGGTTGACCGGTAGCCGGTGTTGGCCTCGAGGTATTTCAGCATCTCGGGCGCGGTGTCGACGTAGACCTCGATCAGGTGCGGATCCGAGGCGCGGCCATCGGAGAGAGCGGTGACGTAGGCGATCGCGTCTTCGCGCGAGTCCGTGCCCGGCACGAGGTGGTGGTTGTTCGGGATCCACATGTCGCCGCCGGACACGGCGGTGGTGCCCCCGATGAACTCGTCCTTCTCGACGACGACCACGCTGGCGCCACCATCGGCGGCAAGGAGCGCGGCGGTCAGCGCGCCGCCACCGCTGCCCACGACGACGACGTCGAAGATCTCGTCCCAATTGCTGGAGTTCGTGGCAGGCACAAAGATCCTTCGGCAGGCGGCTGGTCTCCAGATTTTAGCCCCGCCGCAGAGTCACCAAGGCGGGACGTTCCAATGACTGGGATGCATGGATGGGCGACGATCGGTCGGCCGGAAATCAATGCTCTGATTACTCAGTGTATAGAGGTTCCCCTCAGGCTTAACATCAACCATATATATGTGCAACACTGGTCGAGTGAGGTCGTTCCCCCGACGCCTGAGCGCCGCCCTAGCCTGTGCGGTGGTGCTCACGCTGGGCGGAGCCTGGTCGGCCGGAGCCACTCCGACGACATCTCCCACGTCGCCTGCGAGCCCGACTCCGACCGCCTCGCCGGCCGGGGCGCCGAGCCCACCGTCGGCCTGGTCCACGCTCGCGCCGGCCCAGCTCACATCCAACGATGCGGCCGTGAACGCGCTCGTCCTCCAGCTGACGGCGGTCAAGGCGACCCAGACCGCAGCGGTGGCCGCCGCCGAACAGGCTGAGCAGGCCAGCGCCCTGGCCACCCAACGACTGCAGGCCGCCCAACTGGCCGAGAGCCAGGCGGCCAGCGCCGCGGCGAGCGCCGCGGCGCAGCTGGCCACGGCCACGGACAACCTGCGGGCGATCGCGCTCGCCGATTACATGGGCGGACGCAGCAGCAGTGTGTCGATCCTGCTGTCGGCCGAGGATCCGGCGCAGGTGCTGGCCGCCGAGGCCATGCACGGACAACTCAGCTCGGTCAAGTCGGTGGTCATCGACGAGGCGACCGAGTTAAAGGCGCGCCAGGACGCGGCCACCGCGCGGGCTCGCGCGGCGACCGCGACTGCGCAGGCCGCGGCCGGTCAGGCCGCACAAACCCAGGCGCTGGCCATGGCTGCGCTGGCCAGGGCCGACAGCGCGGCCGCCGCCGTCGCCGCCGCGCTCACCGCCGCTGAGTTGACGCAGGTCCAGGATGCCACCGTACTGGCCGCCCTTTCGCAGGGCTTTGCCAGCACGGCGTTGACGCCCGTCCAGGCGACCGGCTATGCCCAGCAGGCTGCCGCGGCCGCGGCGGTACCCAGCGCCCCGCCGGCTTCGGCGTGGAGCGCCGCGATCGGGCAATCGGCCGCGAACCGGGCCCTCTCCCAGCTCACCGTGCCCTATTCCTTTGCCGGCGGGAACGCGCAGGGCCCGACCCTGGGAATGAACTCCGGCGGTGGCGGTCAGCACGACGGCTCGATCCGCGGTTATGACTGCTCGGGGCTGGCACTGTTCGCGTGGGCGCCCTATCTCAGCCTGCCGCACGACGCGGCCAGCCAATACACCGCCGCCGGCCGACTGCACCCCACCCCGGCCCAACTGCTGCCCGGCGACCTGATCTTCTGGTCTAGCGACGGTACCGCGGCCGGGATCCACCATGTGGCTATCTACATCGGTGCCGACCTCGTCGTTCAGGCCCCCCAGTCCGGCGATGTGGTTCGCACCACGCCGTTGGTCGCGGTTAGCCCAGGAATCTTCGGGGCGACGCGTCCGCTGTCCTAAGCGTCACGAGCTGACTCGGGGTCCGCGGGACAACGCACTGCTATATGTTCGGCTTCTCATCGCGCGCTGACGGAAGGCCAAGCATGAGCGTTAGCGGTACCCCGGCCGAAGAGCGCGCGGGTCGCGGCCCGGCTTGGCCGCGCCTGGGGGGCGCCCTCGCCGTACTCGGCGCGGTGTTGGCCTTCGTCGCTGAGTTGATCTACCCGCGCGCCGGCGGTGACGAGGGCAAGTATTTCCTCGACATCGCTCATGGCGGTCGCTATCCCGCCTCATACCTGCTGGCCGGCATCGCCGCCATCTTCGTCGCGGTCGGGCTGATCGCGCTGTGCGACGAATTGACGGCCGGGACGTTCGCCAACCCGGCCGCGACGATGTCGAGCCTGGCCCGACGCTTCGTCCCGGCCGGGCTCGCGCTCATCTTGGCTCAGCAGTGGGGGACGGCACCGGCACTGCGTACGTTGGCTCGCGACTGGGTCGCGGTACCGCAGTCCAACGCGACGGCGGCATTCTGGAGCACGGAATCCATCGCGCGGATCGACGGCTACCTCGCCGATGCCTGGTCGATCCTCCTGTTCGGGATAATCCCCAGCTTGCTGGCCGCCGCCATGTGGCGCGGCCACCATGGCCCACGGCCTCTGGCGCTCGTCGCCGCCGTGGGGACCGTTCTGACCACGGTGGTCGCCCTGCTCGATCTCGGCGGTTCGACCTGGGACCTGACCGTCACGAACACGGTCGGCGCCTTGTTCGTGATCGTCTGGTTGGCCGCGGTCGGCACGTTGTTGGCGATGGACGGGCTTACCTCGAACCGAGCTCGTCTCGCCTAACCGGCCAGCGCGGCGTACCGGCCGTCCTGATCGAGCAGGCTGGCGTGGGTGCCCGACTCGACCACGCGGCCCTGATCGATCACCGCAATCTGGTCGGCGTCGCGAATCGTCGACAGCCGGTGAGCGATGGTGACGGTCGTCCGGCCCTCGGCCAGGCGATCGAAGGCGGCCTGGACGGCCCGTTCGGTCTCGTTGTCCAGGGCACTGGTGGCCTCGTCGAGGACCAGGATTCGCGGATTGCGCAGCAGGGTACGGGCGATCGCGATGCGCTGCTTCTCGCCTCCGGAGAAGCGATGGCCGCGCGAGCCGACCATCGTGTCGTAACCGGCGGGCAGCCCGCTGATCAGTTCGTGCACCTGGGCCGCCCGCGCGGCGGCCTCGATCTCGGCATCGGTCGCGTCGGGCCGGGCATAGCGCAGGTTCTCGCGCACCGTCGTGTGCAGCAGGTATGTCTCTTGGCTGACGACGCCGACGATGGCGGTCAGGTCGCTGTGCCGCAGGTCCCGCAGGTCGATCCCGTCGATCGTGACCCGTCCGCCGGTGGGGTCGTACAACCGGGCGATCAGCGCGGCCATCGTGCTCTTGCCCGACCCCGTTTCACCCACGAGCGCGAGCGAGGTGCCGGCCGGGACGTCGAGGTTCACGCCGGCGACCGCGGCGGTGTCGGAACCGCCATAGGAGAAGGTGACGTCCTCGAATCGCAGCCGCCCCTGGACGCGGGCCAGGTCGATGTCCACCGGGTTGGCCGGCTCGGCGATCTCGACCGGCAGGTCGAGGTACTCGAAGATGCGGGCGAACAGGGCGAGGGAGCTGGTGAGCGCGACACCGACGCCGAGCAGGCCCATCAGCGGCCGGAACAACCCCGCCTGCAGGGCGGTGAACGCGACCAGGGTGCCGATCGTCATGTCGCCGGCGCTCATCGGCAGGCCGGCGCTGAGGTAGATGATGGCCGGGATGGCGGCGAAGATGACGCTCATCGAGGCCATCCGCCACCGCCCGGCCAGTTCGGAGCGCAGCTCCAGGTCGATCAGTCGCGCAGACGAGGCGGTGAAGCGCTCGACCAGCGTGTCGCCGGTGCCCATCGTCTTGCTCAGCTGTACGCCGCTGATCGAGAGGCCTTCCTCGATCGTCACGTTCAGATCGGCCAGTTCCCGCTGGCGCGCGGCGGTGATCGTACGGCGCATGCGGGCGACCTTGCGGGTCAGGAAGATCGCCGGCGGCATGACGAGCAGCGAGATCAGCGACAGTTGCCACGACAGGGCGGCCATGGCCACCGCGGTGGCGACGGCCGTCGTCAGGTTCGACGCGATCGAGGTGGCGGTGGAGGTGACGACCGCTTCCATTCCGCCGATGTCGTTGGTGATCCGCGACTGCACCTCGCCGGTGCGGGTACGGGTGAAGAAAGCGATGGACTGCCGGTGCAGGTGGGTGAAGACGTCGGTGCGCAGCCGGTGCATGACCTGCTGGCCGACCTTGGTGCTGATCCAGGTCTGGACCACGCCCAGGGCCGAAGTCACCGCGGCAACGGCCACCATCCCCACTGTCAGCCAGACCAGCAGGTGCAGGTTCTTGGTTGGCAGGGCGACGTCGATGACCGCGCGCAGCAGGAAGGGTGAGGCCATCGCGACGATCGACGACGCGACGATGATGGCGACGACGATGGCCAATGGCCACTTGTACGGGCTGAAGAGCCGGCCGATCCGGCGCAGCGAAACCTCGTGGGCTTGCTGCTTCTCGATGGCCGAGTTCTCGCGTCGGCGCCCGCGGGCCGACGGTGCAGTAGATGGAAGATGTGCGTCCAAGGGGATGCCCCCAATCGTGGCGATATGCTGAGGTAACCTCAACATGAGGCTACAACAGTAATGGCTCCCGGGGTATTCCGCTGCCCGCCCGCTAGGTTGATCGCGTGCCCGCGGACGAGGAGGAGTCGCTGTCCCAGGCCTTCTGGGACGTAGCACGACGGCTGCGCTCGCAGTCGCGGCAGACCCTGGCCCAATGGGACGTCTCGCCGTCGCATTCGCGCGCGCTCGGCGTGCTGCGCCGCCACGGGGCGATGCGCCTGAACGAGCTGTCCGATCACCTGCACATCGCGCCCCGGTCCACGACCGAGGTGGTCGATGCCCTCGAGCAGCGCGGCCTGGCCCAGCGGCGAGCTGACGCGCTGGACCGGCGGGCCACCCTGGTCGAACTGACCGAACACGGCCGCCAGGTCAGCGACGCGATCGGCGCCGCCCGCAGCGCCGAGGCCGAGCAGCTCTTCGGCGCCCTCAGCGCCGAGGACCGGGACAGCCTGGCGCGCATCCTGCGCTTACTGCGCGACTAGCTTCGGTCAGCGATCCGGCACGGGATATCGGTGTTCTCGTCGAGGTGGTAGCTGGCGCAGACCCGGTGGTAGCCGTCGGCGATCTGCAGCTCCAGCCCGGCGTCCAGGTCACCGCGGACGAGCAGGATCGGCGAAAGCGGCTTGCCCTTGCCGACCTTGGCCAGGTCGGTGGCCACGTGGGGATTGTTCTTGTCGAGGAGGGGGAGTTTGGACGCGCGCAGGATGTCCTTCGCCTTTTGGGTGATGATCGGGGCCACGCGCAGGCGGGCCACGAGGTCGGTCACCGTGGCCGGACCCGCGATCAGAGACAGATAACTCGCGGCGGCCGGATAGTCGTGTTCATCGGGTTCCTCGTGCCAGATCACGACCTCGCTCATGATGGTGATAGTAGGCGGCGGGCAACTACGAGGGTGACGTCGTCGACCTGACGGCGGGATTCGCTGTGCTGAGCCAGGTGGGCGAGCACGGCCATGACCGTCTGCTCGGCGTCGGTGCCGGGATCGATCCCGGCCAGCAGTCCCTCGACGCCGAACTCCGCGCCGGAGGCGTCGCGCGCCTCTGTCAGCCCGTCGCTGTAGGCCACCAGGCGATCGCCCGGGCCGAAGTCGGCCGACTTGACCGTCCAGCCGGCGGCGATCGGATGCACGATCGGCCCGGTCGCACCCAGCGTCCGGGTCTCGCCGTCGACCCTGATCAGCAACGGCGGCGGATGCCCGGCGTTGGCCCAGCTGATGCGACCGGCGCCGATATCGAGGCTGACCAGCACCGCGGTCGCGAACTTCTCGCCCTGCGGTTCGAAGACCTCCTGGGCCGCGGTACGGAACACATCGGGAGCGCTCGCGCCCAGCGCCAGGGCGGTCAGGATCACCGACTTGAGCTGGGTGGCGAGCAGCCCCGCCGAGGCGCCGTGCCCGGAGACGTCGGCGAGGATCAGAACCTGGCGTCCGGGGCCGAGGGTGACCAGGTCCCACCAGTCGCCGGCGATCTCGCCCTCGGCGGTCGCCACGACGCCGAAGAGGTCCAGGCCCGGCTCGGGTCGAGCCGAGTCGTGCAGCGCCGCCTGGATATCGAGCACCACGGGCGCGCGCTGCGCCAGTCCCTCCGTCGCCCGCGAGGCGGCGTCGATCTCCTCGATCAGGCGCGAACGCATCGCATCGGCATCGCCGGCCAGCGCCTGGAACTCCACCGGCCCGTCGACGGTGATGGGTGAGTCCAGTGAACCGGTCTGCACGCGGGCCAGCGCGGTGCCCAGTCCGGCGATGGGCGCCAGGACCCAGCGCCGGGTGGCGATCAGGAGCACCACAACGGCCAGCATCGCGGTGGCCGCCGCGATGATCAGTGCGACGAGCAGCGTCTCGGCGTCGCGCGACTGGGCGTGCTCGGCTCGGCTTCGCCGCAGTTGAACGGCCGTCTGCAGGTCGGCGAGCTTGCCGCGCAGGGTGTCGAAGGCAGTCTTGGAGGCGCCGCCGTCGACCAGTTGAGTGGCCAGGGCGGCGTTTCCGCTCTGGCGGGCGTCCAGTTCGGGGGTGAGCGCGGCGTACCAGGCGGTCGCCGCGACTGTGGTCGCCCCGAGCAGTGAGGTGAGCATCGGGTCGCCGTGGATCAGCGTCGTCAGGCGGACCTGCGCATGCATGATCGTCGTCTGGCCCTGGGTATAGGGCGCCAGGAAGGACGGTTGCCCGGTGATCAGGTAGCCGCGCTCGCCGGATTCCTGGTTGACATAGCCGGTGAGCAGGGTCTGGGTCGTCAGTAGCGCCGGATCATACGTATTGCGCACCTTGTCGGTTGCGCTGCGTAATGCGACAACTTCGGCCGCGACCAGGACGCTCGCGCCGAGGAACAGCAGCAGGACGGTGGTGAAAACGAGCCAAACCCCGCGACGCACCGACACCTGCGAAACCGTACCGGCTGGTAGTGCCCGGCCCCGCCCGTCGGCCCGTTTGGGCTCTGGATGCCAGCGAATCCGGGGGGTCGACGCTTTTTAGCACACGCGCTCTCGATTTGGGAAACCATTCACAAGCGCGTAGCGTTTTCCGAAGTTGGCGGGCTTCTACCACACTCATTTCGACGACTCGGCACAGGCCGGTTGCCATGGACGCAGCCCATTAACTGGACGCATTTCGTGAAACTCGCATAGGAGCCGAAGATCGGCCAATGAGTGTGCATTCAGACCCACCCGACGGCAGCCGTACGCCCGGAGAAGACCAGGCGGCGGCAGCGGGTCGGTATGTTCCTGAAGCGACCGTGGCCCGGCTGGCGACCTACCTGCGGGTGCTCGCCGCGATGAACGAGGCGGCGACCACGACCGTCTCCTCGGAGGAGCTGGCCCATTCGGCCGGCGTCAACTCCGCGATGCTGCGCAAGGACCTGTCCTACCTGGGCTCCTACGGCATCCGCGGGGTCGGCTACGACGTCGCGACCCTCGCCGGCCAGATCGTGCGGACCCTCGGGCTGACCGAGCATCGGGCCGTGGCGCTGGTCGGGGTCGGCAACCTCGGGCTCGCGTTGGCCGGCTACGCCGGGTTCGGCTCGCGCGGTTTCCGGATCTGCGCCCTGCTCGACGCCGATCCGGCCCGGGTCGGTACGAGCATCGGTGAGCTGGTCGTGCACCACATCGACGAACTGGCCGACGTCGTGCGCGAGCACCACATCGCGATCGGCGTCATCGCGACGCCGGCCTCTGCGGCTCAGGCGGTCTGCGACGCCCTCGTCAGCGCCGGTGTCGGCAGCATCCTGAACTTCGCGCCGACCGTGCTCAACGTCCCGGCCCACGTCGATGTCCGCAAGGTCGATCTGGCTGCCGAACTGCAGATTCTGTCCTTCCACGAGAGCCGCAAGGCGACCGCGTCGATCGAGGTTGCGTCGATCGAGGTTGCCCGGTGAGCCTCCTCGTCGTCGGTCTGTCCTATCGCACCTCGCCGGTGTCGCTGCTGGAGAAGGTATCGATCAACGGTGACGAGCTCACCAAGTCGATCGAGGAACTGGCCGGCGCGGAATCGATCAGCGAGGTGCTGGTGCTCTCGACCTGCAACCGCATCGAGGTCTACGCCGACGTCGCCCGCTTCCACCCTGCCGTCGCCGAGATCAGCTACGTGCTCTCGCGCCACGCCGGGCTGGCCGTGTCCGAACTGGGCGAGCACCTCTACGTCCACTTCGCCGAAGCCGCCGCCGAGCACATGCTGACCGTGGCCTGCGGACTGGACTCGATGGTCGTCGGCGAGTCGCAGATCCTGGGCCAGCTGCGGGCCGCCTACTCCCTGGGTACTGAGCTGTCATCGGTGGGCACCGTGCTGCACGACCTGGCCCAAACCGCGCTGCGGGTGGGCAAGCGGGTGCACAGCGACACCGGCATCGACCGGGCCGGAGCCTCGATCGTCTCGGTCGCGCTCGACCAGGCCGAGGCCGTTCTGGGCTCGCTCGCCGAACGGCGGGTGCTGGTCATCGGCGCCGGCTCGATGGGTGCCCTGGCCGGCGCCACCCTGCGCCGCCGAGGCGTGGGCGAGCTGGTGATCGCCAACCGGGGCGAGGACCGCGGCCGTCGCCTGGCCGACTCGTTGGGGGCCAGGTTCGCGTCCTTGGACGAGCTGGGCGAGGAAGTGGCGCGCGCCGAGGTTTTGATCAGCTCGACTGGTGCGACCGGCATCGTCGTCGAACACGCCGTGATCGCCGGGCGCACGAGCCCCCTCGTTGTTCTCGACCTCGCGCTGCCGCACGATGTTGCTCCCTCGGTGGCGCAGCTCCCGGGCGTCACCTACATCGACCTCGACCGGCTGCGGACCAGCGGCGCCGCGGTCAGCGAGGCCGAGGTGCAGGCCGCCACCGCCATCGTGGCGCAGGAGTTGGCCCGCTACCTGGCCGAGCAGCAGCGGCTGGCCGTCGCGCCCACCGTCACCGCGCTGCGGGCCCGCGCCAACGAGGTCATCTCGGTGGAGCTGGCGCGGATCGACGCCCGCCTGCCCGGTCTGGACGCCGCGACCCGCTCCGAAGTGGCCGACGCCGTCCGTCGAGCCGTCGAGAAGGTGCTGCACGCCCCGACTGTGCGGGTGAAGGAACTGGCCTCCCAACCCGGCGGCGACGCCTACGCAGCCGCCTTGCGTGAACTGTTCGACCTCGACCCGGCGGCGGTCGAATCCGTGGCCGTGATCCGTTCGCGTCCGGCCGGCGGCGCGACATGACCGCCGTGCAGACCCTGCGCATCGGCACGCGTGCCTCGCTGCTGGCCCGGACCCAGACCGACACAGTGGCCGCGGCGCTCGGCGTCCCGGTCGAGATCGTGCCGGTCAGCACGGTTGGTGATCGATCCAGCGCGGCGATCGAGCAGCTCGGCGGCACCGGCGTCTTCGTCTCCGCGCTGCGCGAGGCGCTCCTGCGCGGTGAGATCGACGTCGCCGTGCACTCCTACAAGGACCTCCCGACCGCGCCGGCCGACGGCATCGTCCTGGCCGCGGTTCCGGCGCGCGAGGACCCGCGCGATGCGTTGGTGGCCCGCGACGGGCTGACCCTCGGCGAACTGCCCAACGGCGCCACCGTGGGCACCGGCTCACCGCGGCGGGCCGCGCAGCTGCGCGCGCTCGGGCTGGGCCTGACGATCGTGGCGTTGCGCGGCAACGTCGACACCCGGTTGGGCAAGGTCGCGGCCGGCGAGCTCGACGCAGTCGTGCTGGCCCTGGCCGGCCTGCGGCGGCTCGGACGTTCCGCGGAGGTCTCCGAAATCCTGGACCCGATCCAGGTGCTGCCCGCCCCGGCGCAGGGTGCGCTGGCCATCGAGTGCCGGGCCGGCGACGCGGCGACGCTGTCGGCCCTCAGCGCACTCGACGACTCCGACAGCCGGCTGGCCGTAGCGGCCGAACGGGCACTGCTGGCCGCTCTGGAAGCCGGCTGCACGGCGCCGGTCGGCGCGCTGGCCGAGATCGTCGACGGCGATGGCGGCGACACAGAACTGTTCCTTCGCGGCTCGGTAACGGCACTCGACGGCAGCGACGCCGTCCGGTTGTCCGCCAGCGGGCCGAGCAATGAAGCCGACTCGATCGGGCGGCGGCTAGCGGCCGACCTGCTCGAGATCGGCGCCGCCACGATGATGATGGAGAGCTCGTCATGACCCGAGCACGTAAGCCCGTTGGCCGGATCACCTTCGTCGGTGCCGGGCCGGGTGACCCCGGGCTGCTCACCGCCAACGCCCTCGAGGCGCTGCGCTCGGCCGAGGTGACCTTCGCCGATCCGACGGTGTCCGCCGCGGTGACCGACCTGGCTTCGGGCTCGCTCGTGCTCGCCGAGGGCGCGCCGGCCGATGTGGCCAAGCTGCTGGTGGCCGAGGCGCGCAACGGCTCGATCGTCGTGCGCCTGGTGCGCGGTGACGTCCTCTCCGATGACGGCGTGGTCAAGGAGACGCTCGCCGTCTCCCGCACGGTCGTGCCGTTCGAGGTCATGCCGGGCCTGAGCGTGGGTTCGGGCACCGCGTCCTACGCGGGCGTGCCGGTCGGGGCGGTGCACACCGAGGCCGACCTCACCCACGCGTCGGTGGTCGACTTCGACGCCCTCGCGCACGCGCCCGGAACCTTGGTACTCACCGTCCCGGCCGAAGATGTGGTGGCCTGCGCGCAGGAGCTGGTGGTCAACGGCCTCAAGCCCGACACCGCCGTCACCGTCAGCACCGACGGCACCGGCACCGGGCAGCACACGGCCGCGGGCACCCTCGGCGAGATCGACATGGTCGCGGTCGGCATGACCGGCACGCTCGTGCTCACCGTCGGCAAGGCCGCCGCGCAACGCGACAAGCTCGGCTGGTGGGAGTCACGGCCGCTCTACGGCTGGCGGGTGCTGGTGCCGCGCACCAAGGAGCAGGCCGGCGCGATGAGTGAGAAGCTGCGCCGCTACGGTGCCGTACCGGTCGAGGTGCCGACGATCGCCGTCGAGCCGCCGCGCACGCCGACGCAGATGGAACGCGCGATCAAGGGTCTGGTCACCGGTCGCTACGAATGGATCGTGTTCACCTCCACCAACGCGGTCAAGGCGGTGCGGGAGAAGTTCGAGGAGTTCGGCCTGGACGCCCGGGCCTTCGCCGGCGTCAAGATCGCCTGCGTCGGTGAGGCCACCGCCGACGCCGTGCGCGCCTTCGGGATCTCGCCGGAGCTGGTGCCCTCGGGCGAGCAGTCCTCCGAGGGCCTGCTCGAGGACTTCCCGCCCTACGACGAGGTGCTCGACCCGATCGACCGGGTGCTGCTGCCGCGGGCCGACATCGCGACCGAGACGCTGGCGGCCGGGCTGCGCGCGCGCGGGTGGGAGATCGACGACGTCACCGCCTACCGCACCGTGCGGGCAGCGCCGCCGGCGGCCGAGATCCGCGACGCGATCAAGTCGGGGGGCTTCCAAGCCGTCTGCTTCACCTCCTCCTCGACCGTGCGCAACCTGGTCGGCATCGCCGGCAAGCCGCACGCGCGCACCGTGGTGGCCGTGATCGGTCCGCAGACGGCCGCGACCGCGCGCGAGTTCGGGTTGCGAGTCGATGTGCAGCCCGAGTCGGCCAACGTCGATGCGCTCGTCGATGCCCTTGCCGAGGCCGCGGTGGCGCGGGCGATCGAGGAGCGCGAGAAGGCGGCCGCGGCGGCGGCGAAGAAGCCCGCTCGCCGACGCTGAGCGGCCCGTCCGCGGGTAACCTCGGGGGCGTGAGCTTGCCCGAACTGCCTGGCTACCCGGTCTCGCGTCCGCGCCGCCTGCGCTCCTCACCGGCCCTGCGCCGCCTGGTCGCTGACGTCGCCGCGCGGCCCGCCGATCTGGTGCTGCCGATGTTCGTCCGCGAGGGCATTGACGCCCCGTTGCCGATCACGTCGATGCCCGGTGTGGTGCAGCATTCGCAGGAATCGCTGCGCAAGGCCGCCGTCGACGCGGTCGAGGCCGGCGTCGGCGGCCTGATGATCTTCGGCGTACCGACGCACAAGGACGCGATCGGCTCGGGGGCCGACGACCCGGCCGGCGTGCTGAACACCGCCCTGCGCAGCTTGCGCTCCGAGCTCGGTGACTCGACCGTGCTGATGGCCGACCTGTGCCTGGACGAGTTCACCGATCACGGCCACTGCGGCGTCCTGGACGCCGCTGGCCGGGTCGACAACGACGCCACCCTGATGCGCTACGCCAGCATGGCCCGGGCCCAGGCCGCGGCCGGGGCGCACCTGGTCGGCACCAGCGGGATGATGGACGGCCAGGTCGCGGCTGTTCGGGCCGCGCTGGACGCCGACGGGTACCTCGACGTCGGCATTCTCGGCTACGCGCCCAAGTACGCCTCGGCGTTCTACGGCCCGTTCCGCGAGGCGGTCGACTCCTCGCTCGTCGGCGACCGGCTGACCTACCAGCAAGATCACGCCCGGGGTGTGCGCGACGCCCTGGCCGAGGTCGCCCTCGACGTGGCCGAGGGCGCCGACATCGTCATGGTCAAGCCGGCGCTGCCCTACCTCGACATCCTGCGCGCGGTGGCCGACGCCTCGCCGGTGCCGGTCGCGGCCTACCAGGTCAGCGGCGAGTACGCGATGGTCGAGGCGGCCGCGGAGCGCGGCTGGCTCGACCGCGACCGGGTCATCGCCGAGACCTTGACGTCGATCCGCCGAGCCGGTGCATCGATGATCCTCACCTACTGGGCGGTCGCCGCCGCGCGGATCCTGGACCACGCGTGACGCACGCCCGATCGGCCGAGCTGTTCGCGCGCGCCCAGCAGGCGATCCCGGGCGGGGTGAACTCACCCGTACGGGCGTTTCGGGCCGTGGGCGGTACGCCGCGGTTCATCGCCAGCGCGCGGGGGGCCTACCTCACCGACGTCGACGGTCGCGAGTACGTCGACCTGGTGTCCTCGTGGGGTCCGATGCTGCTGGGCCATGCGCATCCGGAGATCGTCGAAGCGGTGCGGCACGCGGCCACCACCGGGCTGTCCTTCGGCGCGCCGACCCTCGGTGAGGTCGAACTGGCCGAGGCGATCATCGAACGGACCCCGGTCGAGCAGGTGCGGTTGGTCAACTCCGGCACCGAGGCGACCATGACCGCTATCCGGCTCGCGCGCGGCGTCACCGGGCGGCGCCGAGTGATCAAGTTCGCCGGCTGCTACCACGGCCACGTCGACGCGCTGCTGGCCGCGGCCGGGTCGGGGGTCGTGACCCTGGGCCTGCCCGACACCCCCGGGGTGACCGGGGCGCAGACGGCCGAGACGATCGTGCTGCCCTACAACGACCTGGCCGCGGTCGAAGCCGCCTTCGTCGAGTTCGGCGCCGACATCGCCGCCGTGATCACCGAGGCGGCGGCGGGCAACATGGGCGCGATCGCGCCTCTGGCCGGATTCAACGCCGGCCTGCGCGAGATCACCGCCCGCTACGGCGCCCTGCTGATCATGGACGAGGTGATGACCGGTTTCCGGGTCTCCGCCTCGGGTTGGTACGGCCTCGAACCGGTGCCCGCTGACCTGTTCACCTTCGGCAAGGTGATGAGCGGCGGGCTGCCGGCGGCGGCATTCGGCGGGTCACGGGAGGTCATGGCCCACCTGGCCCCGTCCGGCCCGGTCTATCAAGCCGGGACGCTGAGCGGGAACCCGGTCGCGGTAGCCGCCGGGCTGGCGACCTTGCGGCTGTGCACGCCAGAGGTCTACGCGCACGTCGACGCCACCGCGACCACGATCGGCGCACTGGCCGGGCAGGCGCTGAGCCGGGCCGGGGTGGCGCACCAGGTGCAGTACGCCGGCAACCTGTTCTCGGTCTTCTTCAGCGAGAAGCCGGTGATCGACTTCGCCGGGGCGCAGGCGGCGCAGACCTGGCGATACAAGGCGTTCTTCCATTCGATGCTCGACCAGGGCATCTACCTGCCGCCGAGCGCGTTCGAGGCCTGGTTCGTCAACGACGCCATCGACGACGCGGTGATCGACCGGATCGCGGATGCGTTGCCGAGCGCGGCCCGGGCCTGTGCGCAGGCCACCGCGTGACGGTCGTGCACGTGATTCGCCACGGCGAGGTCTACAACCCCGACCGCGTGCTGTACGGACGGCTGCCCGGCTTCGGCTTGTCCGAGCACGGCATCGAACAGGCGGCGATGACGGCGGCCTACCTGGCGCAGCGGCGGATCGGCTACCTGTCCAGTTCGCCCCTGGAACGGGCCCAACAGACCGCCGCGCCACTGGCCGAGGCGCGCAATCTCAGCGTCATCATCGACCCGGGCCTGATCGAGGCGGCCAACGAGCTCGAGGGCCAGGCGGTGGCCGGCGGAAAGGGCCTGTTCCGCGACCCGGCCAACCTGAAGTACTACCGCAACCCGTTCCGGCCCTCATGGGGCGAGCCGTACGCCGAGGTAGCGGCCCGGATGCTGGCGGCGGCCAACCGGGCCCGGATCGAGGTCGAGCAACTCGGCCCGGAGGTCGAGGCGGCCTGTGTGAGTCATCAGCTGCCGATCGTGGCCCTGCGCCGCTACGTGGAGGGCAAGCGGCTCTTCCACGACCCGCGGCGGCGTGAGTGCGGGCTGGCCTCGGTCACCTCGCTGACCTTCGACGGGGAGGTCGTCGTGCGGGTGGACTACGCCGAACCGGCTGGGGCGACGCCCAAGGACTACGTCGGCGGCGCTTGAAGTTGCTGGCTGGCTGAGCCCGATTGGGCGCTCTTAGCTGCGTCTTGCACACTGGAGACCTCATGTCTGCCCGCCGATGTGTTGCCCTCGCGCTGCTCGCGTGTGCCTTCGTGCTCGCCGGCTGCACCGGCAAGGACGCGGTGGCTCAGGGCGAGGGCAGTTTGTACCAGTTCCACTCGGCGACCAAGCTCGGGCAGACGATCGCGCCGGGTGATCGCAAGAGCGCGGGCGACCTCACCGGCACGCTTCTCAATGGCGGCACCTACAACCTGAGCTCTGACGCCGGCAAGGTCGTCGTGCTGAACTTCTGGGCCTCCTGGTGCAGCCCGTGCCGCAGCGAGATGCCGGGCCTGGATCTGCTCTATCGCCAGGACAAGGCGCAGACCGATTTCGTCGGGGTCAACACCAAGGACGCGTCGTTGAGTTCGGCCAAGGCCTTCGTCTCCGACAACGACATCAGCTATCCGATCGTGGTCGACGAGCCCGGCAAGGTCGCGCTCGCCCTGGGCAAGATCCCCTCCGGCGGGTTGCCGTTCACCGTGGTGCTGGACAAACAACACCGGGTCGCCGCCGTCTATCTGCAGGAGCTGCAGGCGGCGGATCTGCAACCGGTCCTGACCAAGCTGTCCGCCGAGTCGTGAGCACTCTCGCCACCGCGACGTTCACCCACGCCGTGCAGGACGGGCCGCTGGTCGTGGCGGTCGGCGTGGCCGCGCTGGTCGGGCTGATCGGCTTCCTGTCGCCGTGCGTGTTGCCGCTCGTGCCCGGCTACCTGTCCTATGTGGCTGGCCTCTCGGGGGCCGAGGAGGATCGCAATCAGCGCCGGATGGTCCTGGGCGCCTTTTTGTTCGTCCTCGGCTTCTCCGCGGTGTTCGTCCTGGCCGGGGTGCTGTTCGGGGCGCTCGGCGCACACATTCGCAATGACCGGTTGATGATCGAACGGGTGCTGGGCGTCATCACGATCATCTTCGGGCTGGCGTTCATGGGCTGGCTGCCCTTGCTGCAGCGCGAGTACAAGGTGCACTGGCGGGCCCCGGCCGGGCTCGTCGGTGCGCCGCTGCTCGGTGCGACCTTCGGGCTGGCGTGGGGGCCGTGCCTGACGCCGACGTTCAGCGCGGTCTACTCGATGGCGTTCGTGCAGAGCTCGGCCGCGCGCGGGTCGATTCTGATGTTCGCCTACTGCCTCGGATTGGGCGTTCCGTTCATCCTGGTCGCCCTCGGCTTCGGGTGGGTCAGCGGCGCGCTCGGGTTCGTGCGCCGTCACCGGGCCGCCGTGAGCCGCATCGGCGGAGCCATGCTCGTGCTGATGGGGGTGCTGCTGTTGTCCGGCACCTGGGATCACTGGATGAACCTGCTGCGCGACGATTTCGGTACCGCCGGGGTCGGGGCCGACCTGTGATCAGGTTCGTCCGCCGGGTCTGGCGCCGGTTGATCAGCATGCGCACCGCGCTGATCCTGCTGTTCCTGCTGGCGATCGCGGCCGTCCCGGGTTCGTTGCTGCCCCAGCGTCCGCTGAACCCCACGAAGACCGCGTCCTGGATCGCCTCGCACGGCTGGTGGGGGACCTTCCTCGACCGGATCGGGATGTTCGACGTCTTCGGCGCGCCCTGGTTCGCCGCCATCTACTTGCTGCTGTTCATCTCCCTGATCGGCTGCCTTATCCCGCGCATCCGCGTCCACGCCCGGGCCATGCGGGCCAAGCCGCTGCCCGCGCCCAAGCACCTGAACCGACTTCCCGAATCGGGCTCGTTCGAGACCTCGGCCACCCCCGCCGAGTTCGCCGCGGCGGCTCGCTCGACGCTGGGCCGGCGCTGGCGGGTGGTGCGCCGCGAGCAGGACGGCGGGGTGATCGTGCTGTCGGCCGAGAAGGGCTACAGCCGCGAGACAGGCAACCTGATCTTTCACGTCGCCCTGCTGGTGGCCCTGGTCGCGATCGCCATCGGCCGGACGTACAGCTACGAGGGCTCGCGCGTGCTGCGCACCGGCTCGTCCTTCTGCAACGAGTTCAGCCAGTACGACACCTCGCACCTGGGCCGATTCGCCCAGCAGGGCAAGGTTTCACCGGCGCCGTTCTGCATGTCGCTGACCAAGTTCACCGCTGATTACACGTCATCCGACGAACCGTCGAACTTCGCCGCGAACGTCAAGTACGGCCCGGCCGACGACGACACCGCGCATACCGACGTCATCAAGGTCAACCACCCGCTGCGGCTGCAGGGCGACCGCGTCTACCTGATCAGCCACGGCTTCTCGCCGACGATCTCCTTCACCATGCCCGATGGCAGCAAGCGGACCGACACGGCCGACTTCATCCCGAGCGACCCGTCCACGCTGCTCTCGCAGGGCGCCTTCCAGGAGCTGGGCAAGGGCGGGGCGAAACAGGACCTCGGCATCGAAGGCCTGTTCGCGCCCGACGGCATCGCCCAGGACGGCGGTGCGATCACCTCCACGTCGATCGTCACCTCGGCCGGGCCGCAGCCGTCCAACCCGGTACTGGCCATTACGATCTACACCGGCGACGCCGGGTCGAGCACGCACTCGGTGTACGCCCTGGACACCACCAACCTCAAGCAGGTCGGCACGGCCAACCTTAAGATCGGGCAGACGGTCACCCTGCCGAGCGGGGTCTCGGTGACCTTCGACGGTTACACCCAGTGGGCGGGATTGCAGGTCAGCCACGACCCGTCGCAGGCCTACCTGCTGGCCGCCGCGGCCGCCATGGTGGTCGGGCTGATCGGCTCGCTGTCGATTCGGCGGCGGCGGATGTGGATAAAGGTCGGCCCGGCCTCATTCACAGACTCCTCGTCGCCTACCGTAGTGACGGTCGGCGGGTTGGCGCGCAGCGATTCGGGCAACTTCACCGAAGAGTTTGCTGGTTGGCTTGAACGGCTGCGATCGTGCGGCCCTCCGGTCGAGCCGGCCCGAGAACCTGTCCCCGCAGGGAAGGACTGAGCATGGTTGTCAACACCAGCCTCGCGCACGTGTCCGACACGCTGTTCACGACGGCCATCGCGACCTACTCCCTGGCGATGATCGGCTACGCGGGCGAGTACGCCTTCGGCCGCCGCGGCCGGGTGGCCGAGTCCGCCCCGCAGCGCGAGCTCGTCGGGGCCGGCGCGGGCGGGTCGGCGCCGTCGGGATTGCCGCCGGCCGATCAGGCGCCGGTGACCACCTCGCGCGGCGCGGCGGGCGAGCGCTTCGGCCGGGCCGCCGTCGTCGTCACCATCATCGGCGTCCTCATCCACCTGAGCTCGATCGCCATCCGCGGTGTGGCCGTGGACGAGGTGCCGTGGAGCAACATGTACGAGTTCGCGTCCGTGGTGGGCGTGATCGCCGTCATTGCCTTCCTGGTCGGCATGGCCCGGATGCCCCAGATCCGTTACCTCGGCCTGTTCGTGATGTTCCCGGTCGTGCTGATCATGTTCCTGGCCGGGACGGTCTTGTACTCGCAAGGCCTCGCCGCTCGTGCCCGCCCTGCAGTCCTACTGGCTGGCCATTCACGTCACCGCCGCCGCCGTCGTCCGAGGGCATCCTGATGACCAGCTCGGTGCTGACGATCCTGTTCCTGTGCGTGCGTCGTTACGACGCGCCGGGTCGGCCGCCGGGCTGCCGACGCGCTTCTCCGGCCGATCGGTCCGATGCTCAGCCCGCCCGGCGACGCTGGACAAGGCGGCCTACCGGCATGGTCGCGTTCGCCTTCCCGATCTACACCTTCGGCATCATCTGCGGCGCGATCTGGGCCGAGGCGGCCTGGGGCCGGTACTGGGGCTGGGACCCGAAGGAGACCTGGGCGTTCATCGCCTGGGTCATCTACGCCGCGTACCTGCACGCGCGGGCCACCGCCGGGCTGGAAGGGTACGCGCCGCCTGGATCAACCTGCTCGGCTTCGCGGCCATGACGTTCAACTTCTTCGTGGTCAACATCGTCATCTCGGGCCTGCACTCCTACGCCGGCCTGAACTAGCCGCCGCTCGTCCGTTCCACCCAGGGTCAGGGTGGGGTCTAGCTGGGCGTCAGGTCGTAGACGGTGGTGCCGCCGATGGTCTGCGCCGTGTAGTGCGTCTGGACCCACTGCTCGATTGCGTACGCCGTCGAGCTCTGCGCACTGGTTGAGCCGATGAACCCACTCGAGTCGGCGACGTAGTAGTGGATCTTTGCCGGCGGCGACCAGCTTCTCGAACGCGGCTCAGCGAGATGGCCGGATCGGTGCCGTTGTAGCCACCCAGCGCCATCACCGACTCGCCGCTGCCCAGTTCCAGGGAAGCCGCCTCGTTGTCGCCCGTGGTCGCGGCCGCCCACTCGTACTTCGAGGCATTCGCGCTCAGGGCCGACTTCAGCGCCGCGCTGACGCTCGTGGCGCCGCCCAGGCCGCCGCCGCCCCCGCCGCCCGGGCCACCGCCGGTGCCTTGGCCGCCGGCGAACCCACCGGTGCCACCGCCCGTGCCGGTCGGTGCGTTTGCACCCCGAGCTCCGGGTGCTCCACCTCCGGGTGCCGCGCCTCCGGGTGCTCCACCGGCTGCTCCAGCACCGCCTGCTCCGCCGCCGGGCCGGCCGCCGCCGAACCCGCCGCCACCGCGCCCACCGCCGAAGGCCCCACCGGAGGACGGACCCGCGGACGGGATCGCGCCGGTGTGCGCGGTCGAGGCCGTCTGCACCGCGTAGGCGGTCGGCCCGGCCAGCAACGCCAAGGCGATCGGCTGGCACCGCTACGAACACGATGCGCCGCCCAACGCGTCGGGGCCAGGAAGATGGCCAGTACGGCGACCGCGCCGGAGAGCAAGCACCAGCCAGCGCAGTTCGGGGTGCCAGTTCGGCCCGTCCGAGCAGCTCGAACGTCCACCACGGCTCCGGCGGCGATGATCGCCGCAAGCACCCACCGAGCGGCGTCTAGGCCCCGCTCGCGCCACAGCATCCCCACCCCGAGACCGACGCAGGCGGCGATCGCCGGAGCGAGGGCCACCGTGTAGTACGGGTGGATGATGCCGCTGGCGAAGCTGAGCACGATCGCCGGTGACGAGCAGCCAGCCGCCCCAGACGATCGTGCTGGCCCGCAGGATGTCGGTGCGTGGACGGCCCCAGCGTCAGCCAGATCAGCGCACCGATCGAGATGAGCGCGGCGGGCAGCAACCAGCTGATCTGCGTACCCATCTCGGATGCCGAAGAGCCGGGTCCAGCCGGTCTCGGTGGAGGAGAACCCGCCCGTGCCTCCACCGACGCTGCCGTTGTTGCTGCCGCCGGTGAGGCGGCCGATGCCGTTGTAACCGAACGCCAGTTCCAGGATCGAGTTGTGGTTGGTACCGCCGATGTAGGGGCGGGACCCGGCCGGCCAGAACTCGACGAGGGCGATCCACCACCCGGCGGACACGATCAACGCGGCGAAGGCGGCAAGCGTGTGCCGCACCCGCGCCCACATATCGGTCGGTGCTGCGACCAGGTACGCGGCTCCGAACGCCGGCACGACGAGCAGGCCCTGCAGCATCTTGGTGAGAAACGCGAAGCCCAGTAGCGCGCCGACCAGCATCAGCCAGCGCACGCTGGCCTTCTCGATGGCTCGCACGGTGGCGTAGCCGGCCGCGGTCATCAGCA
Organism: uncultured Actinomycetes bacterium; assembly: GCA_963828015.1. Classification (GTDB taxonomy): domain Bacteria; phylum Actinomycetota; class Actinomycetes; order Mycobacteriales; family Jatrophihabitantaceae; genus CAVPUA01. Next base: position 127,135 of record CAWHCD010000004.1, on the reverse strand, counting down.
GCACGAGCAGCGCGTCCGGGTTGTCGAAGCGGAACATCAGCGCGGCGACCGGCGTCGTGGCCAGGATCGCGCCGGCGAGCAGCCCGGCGGTGTGCGTCGACACCCGTTTGACGGCCAGATACAGGATGGCCACCGCGGCTACCCCCTCCAGCGCCTGCGGTACCAGGATCGACCACGAGTTGACGCCGAATATCCGCGCCGACAGGTCCATGACCCATAGCGCCGCGGGCGGCTTGTCGACGGTGATGAAGTTGCCCGAATCCAGCGATCCGAACAGCATCGCCTTCCAGCTCTTGCTGCCTGACTGGACCGCCGCGGCATAGAACTGGTTGGCCCAGCCCGACTTGGACAGCCCGATCAGGTAGAGCATCGCGGTGCCCAGGAGCAGACCGCCGAAGGTCAGTCGCTCCCACCCCTTGCCGCCGAGTGGCCACTTGCGCGCCGAGTGGTCAGTTGCCGGCGCCCACTCGGCGTCTGAGCGCCCACTCGGCGCGGGGTGGGGATCGGGGGGCAGGACGGAAGCGGGCGGATGTTCGAGCGTGGTCATCAGGAGGTCGCCTTCGTCAGGTCATAGACGGTGACCCCGCCGACGGTCGTCGCGGTGTAGTGCGAGGACACCCAGCTGGTGATCGCGGAGTTGGCGGAGCTGCCCCCGCCGGGGCCACCACCGGTGTTGCCGCCACCGATGAAGTAGTGGATCTCACCGGCTTCGACCAGCTTCTGGAACTGGGCCAACGTGATGGACGGATCGCTGCCGGAGAAGCCACCGATCGCCATGACCGCCTTGCCACTCGCGAGCTCGTAGGGAGCGGCCGACTGCGAGCCGATCGTCGCCGCGGCCCACTTGGTGGTCGATGCCTTGAGCAGCGCGGTCAGGGCGCTGTTGGCCGTGCCGCCACCGCCCGCCCCCCCGCCGGGTGCGCCGGTGGGCTGGGTGCCGGATCCGGCCCCGCCCGCTGCGGCCTCACCGGTCGCGGCCTCACCGGTCGTCGAGCCACCGGTCGTCGAGCCACCGGTCGTCGAGCTACCGGGGAAGCCGCCGGCCCCACCGGGACCTCCCGATCCGCCCGGACCGCCGGCGCCGCCGGGGAAGCCGCCGGTGCCACCTGTGCCGCCAGGGCCACCCGCTCCACCCCGTCCGCCGGCGCCGCCCGGACGGCCGCCGCCCGCGCCGCCAAAGCCACCGGTGGCACCGCTCGCGGCCGGGCCGGCCGAGGGAACGCTGCCGGTGTGCGCGGTATTTGCCGTCGAGACGGCGTACGCCGCGGGTCCGGCGGCCAGGGCGATTATCGAAGCGACGATGGCCACGAGGCCGACATAGGCGAAGCGCGAGGGCGCGACGAGGAGCGCCACCACGGCGACCACGGTGGCGATCATGACGACCGGCCCGAGCCAGCTGTTCCAGTTCGAGGCCCTCGAGAGCAGGACGTAGGTCCAGCCGCCGGTGACGGCGACGCCAACGGCCATACCCATCCGGGCGTTGATGTTCGCTCGCCGCCGCCACAGGGTGACCGCCCCGATGGCCACCATGGCCGCGATGGCCGGGGCGAGTTCTACGGTGTAGTACGTGTGGATCACGCCACCGGCGTAGCTGAGCAGCCCACCGGTGACCAGGATCCACCCGCCCCAGATGATGGCCGACGCCCGCAGGCGGTCGGTCCGCGGGGCCTTGCCGGCCACGAGGACGACGGCGACGATCGCGATCAGGGCCGCCGGCAGCAACCAGGCGATCTGGCTGCCGTTGAGCGCGTTGAACAGCCGCCCGATGCCGGTGCTACCGCTGAACGAGCCACCCTGCTGGTCGCCGGTCAGCCGGCTCAGGCCGTTGTAGCCGAAGGCTAGGTCGAGCACGCTGTTGTTGGTCGATCCACCGATATAGGGACGATCGGCGGCCGGCGTGAGCTGCACGGCCAGGACCCACCAACCGGCGCCGACCAGGATCGCCGCACCCGAGGCCAGCAGCTGCCAGCAGCGCCGCCCTAGCCCGGTCGGGGCCGCCACCAGATAGGCCACTCCCAGAGCCGGCAGCACGGTGAACGGCTGCAATCCCTTGGCCAGGAAGGAGAAGCCCATGATCAGGCCGGCGCCCACGAGCCACTTGGTCGAGGCGTTCTCGATCGCCCGGATCGTCGTGTACGCCGCCGCCACGATGAGCAACGTCATCAGAGCGTCCGGGTTGTTGAACCGGAACATCAGCGCGGCGACCGGTGTCAGCGCGAGCAGCGCGCCGGCCAGCAGAGCGGCGGCCGGACCGAACCAGCGGCGGACGGCGGCGTAGAGCAGGCCGACGGCGGCCACCCCTTCGAGCGCTTGCGGGGCCAGCATCGACCACGAGTTGAAGCCGAAGATGCGTCCGGAGATCTCCATCGGCCACAGCGACGCCGGTGGCTTGTCGACCGTGATGAAGTTCGAGGAGTCGAATGAGCCGTAGAACAAGGCCTTCCAGCTCTTCGTGCCGGCCTGCACGGCCGCCGCGTAGAAATCATTGGCGTTGCCCGAGGCACTCAGGTTCCAGAGATAGAGCACCGCGGTGCCGATCAGCAGTGCGGCCAGTGCCGGCCACTCCCAGCGGGGCCGGCCGGTGGCCGGGGCCACCTCGGCGGTCGCTACTGCGGAGGCGGGCGGTTCGAGAAGGTAGGTGCTCATCGGGAGATCTCCTGATCGGTGGGACGAGACGCGGTAGGACGAGACGAGCGCGAGGAGAAGACCCACTCGCGCATGAGGACGAAGCGGAGCAGGGTCGCGACGAGGTTGGCCCCGATCAGGACGCTGATCTCCAGGAGCCGGCTGGGGTTCGTAGCGAACGTCGACAACGCCAGCAGCGCTCCACTGGTGACGATCAGGCCGAGGCCGAAGACGGCCAAGCCCTGCAGCTGATGCTTGGCCACCCCGCCGCCGCGCACGCCGAAGGTGAAGCGTCGATTGGCCGCAGTATTCGCAATGGCCGTGATCAGCAGCGCGACCAGGTTGGCCGCCTGGGCACCCATCGGAGCGCGGAAGAGCAGGAACAACACCAGGTAGGCCAAGGTGCTCAGCAGGCCGACACCGGCGAAGCGAACCGCCTGCCGGGCAAAGGACGGGGACACCCCGGGCACGTCGGCGATGATCGAGTCGCGGCCGAACTGCTGGCGCAACTCGCGCACCGGCAGGTCGCCGCGCACCAGCGCCCGCCCGACCCGGGCTACTCCGCGCAGGTCGGCCATCGCGGTGGCCATGATGTCGACGCGGCTGTCGGGATCATCGACCCAGTCGACGGGTACCTCGGCGATCCGCAGGCCGCTGCGTTCGGCCAGCACGAGCAGTTCGGTGTCGAAGAACCAGGCGGTGTCATGCACGTGCGGCAGCAGGGCGCGGGCGCAATCGGTGCGGATGGCCTTGAACCCGCACTGGGCGTCGGAGAAGCCGGCGCGCAGCGTCGTGCGCAGAATCAGGTTGTAGGAACGGGAGATGAACTCCCGCTTCGGGCCGCGTACGACCCGCGAGCTGCGGGCCAGCCGGCTGCCGATCGCCAGGTCACTGTGGCCGGAGAGCAGGGGCGCGACGAGGGGGAGGAGCGCATTGAGGTCGGTCGACAGATCGACGTCCATGTAGGCGACGACCCGCGCGGTGCTGGCGCCCCAGACCTGGTGCAATGCCCGTCCGCGCCCCTTGGCATCGAGGTGGACGGCGCGCACCCCGGGCAGCTCCTGTTCGAGCGCCCGGGCGCGCGCCCAGGTGGAATCAGTACTGGCGTTGTCGGCGATGGTGATCACGGCCGAGAACGGGAAATCGGCGTCGAGGTAGGCGTGCAGGCGATGCACGCTCAGGGCCAGGTCGTCCTGCTCGTTGTAGACGGGGACGACGATCTCGACGTCGACCACCGGCGTCTGCTCGGTGGCGTCAGGTCGTTCGATCAACGCGGTCATGGGATCCACTGCTCCGATCATGGGATTAGCGCGAGATTCGTAGGGCGAGGTTGGGGCAGGCGGCCACCGCGCGCCGGGCGTCGCGGTCGGCGGTGGTGCTGGCGATGATCGGGAAGCCCCACTCGTCGAAGCCGATCCGCTCCGGCAGCAGCGCGGCGCAGACGCCCCGTCCATCACAGCGGGACCAGTCGATGCGGAGCTCGGCCGTGGCGGTGGTCGGCGCGCTCATAGCGGCAGCTCCCCGAGGACGGGCCGCCCGCAGCCGCCCCGCAGATGGGCGTCGGTCTCATCGCGCAGGGTGTGCAGGGCCGAGCCGACGAAGCGGGCCGCCCCGTCCGGATGGGCGCAGGCGCCGCGGCCGGTGACGGCCCGGCCATGGGCGAACGCAGCGGCGATGCCGGCCGGGGTGCCGGCCAGGATGGCGTCGACGTCCTGAGCCAACGCGGGTAGTCCGAACTGACACGGCCCGCATTGTCGGGCCGACTGGTCGGCGAGCCAGTGCGTGACGCGTGCGACTTCGCCCAGCGCGCAGGTGTCTTCGCCGAGGACCACCAACACTCCGGCGCCGAAGGTTCCACCGGCCGCCGCGACCCCAGCTCGGGAGAGCAGGATGTTGGGCAAGGGGGCGACCCAGGCCCCGTGGTAGCCGCCGATCAGCACGGCCTGGGCCGGCGCGGCGCCGACGTGCTGCAAGACGATGCCCAGCGGCGTCCCGATCGGGATCTCGACTACCCCAGGCCGGGCCACCGCGCCACTGACCGACAGCAGGGTCGTTCCCGGCTCGGCCCGTGTGCCGGTGGCACCGAAGGCATGGGCACCCATGCGCAGCAGCACCGCGACCTGAGCCAGCGTCTCCGCATTGCTGATCAGCACGCCGGATTCGGTGGCATGTCCACGGCGTCCCGGCGGCAGGGCCGGTCCGCCGTCGATGGCCCGCAGCACCGCGTGGCCCTCGCCGGAGACGAAGCCGCCCTCGACCCGGCGCACGTGCACGTCCACCGCCTCGATGCGTTCGGACAGGGCCTGGCGAACGGCGGCGACGAGCGCGGTGTCGTGAACGGCGATGCTGACGCGCTGGGCGCCGACCGCGCGGGCGACGGACACGGCGCCGTCGATCACCAGGTGCGGGGTGCGACGCAGCAGGGTGCGGTCCTTGGCGCTGGCCGGCTCGCTCTCGCAGCCGTTGACGATCACGTGCTTGGCCTTGTGCAGCGCCCGGATCTTGCGGGCCAGATCGAACCCGGCGCCACCGCGTCCGGCGAGACCGCTCTGATCGAGCAGCCGCAGCAGGTGCTCGAGGTCGGTGGCCGGCAACGGGCCGTGCGACTCGAAGTGCGCGTGAATGTCCAATGATTCCTGGGCATCCAGGCCGGCGAACAAGCGCGGAGTGCCGATCGACCAGGCGGCCGAGGTGATCAGCCGGGGCAGGGTGAGCGTCATCGGTGGGCGACCTCTCTGATGCGGTGTTCGGCCGGTCGCGACGCGACGGGCGACGGAGTGTTAGGACGGGTGCCCGATCGCGCAAGGCAGCGGGCCGCGATGGCCGACGCGCCGGCGATGAGGCAGATCAGGTAGAGCGCTTCGACCCAGGTGACGGCGCTGTCCGTGCCGGACTTGAAACCGTGGATGAGGGCGATGGCCCAGCCGCCGTAGGCCAGGCCGTGCAGCTTGCGCCAGAGCGCGGCCCCGCGCGCCGATGCGGCCATGGGTACGCGGGCGAGGCCGAGTGCGGCGGTGATGAGGAACAGGTAGGCCGCGATCGTGCCCAGCCCGACCCAGGTGGCGCGGTAGCCGGAGGTGAACGGAATGATCGCGCCGGTCAGCCCGACGTGGGCGTAGGAGTCGGCCGCGATCGTCGCGACGTGCAGAACGAGGACGCCCAGCCCGAGGGCGGCGCCGGCCCGGTGCATGTACTGCAGGACCAGGCGGGCCGACGGGGGTCGGATGACGATCGCGATCGCGCCGCCGCAGATCGAGAAGCTCATGAGCGTCAGCGCGGCCAGGCCCGCCCCCCGGGCGGTCATCCACAACGTCATCGCGCACCGACCAACAACGCGGCCGGCCAGCCGCCAATGGTGACGACGGCGCCGGAGCGGTCGACCAGCTTGGCGGCCAGACCGCGCTCGCGCAGCCACGGCACGGCCTGCTCGCCGAGCACGATCGCGGCGGTACTGGCCGTGTTGGCCCGGACCGCCGAGCTCGCGTGCACGGTGACGGTGCGCCACGGCCCGTCGGTGGGCGCCCCCGTGCGGGGGTCGATGATGTGGTGCAGCAGCTGATCCCCGCGCCGCCAACGACGGATCGTGGTGGTCGAGGTGGCTACTCCGCCGCTCTGGAAGATGACCAACTGGCCCGGGGCGCCCTCGCGCTCGGCCACGTCCAGGCACCAGCCGCCCGGCCGGTGACCGGCCATCGCGACGTCCCCGCCGAGCTCGACCAGCACCGGCGTCTCGTAGCGCTGAGCCAGCGTGCTCGCGGCCAGGTCGGCGGTAAAGGCTTTGGCGGTCGCGCCGAGGTCCAGCGCGGTGCCGACGGGAATCGTGAGCAGGCCGGCCAGGCGGTGCAGGGTGAGTTCGCGGTGTTCGGTGCGGCGCGTGGGCCGGTCCAGTTCGGTGGCGCTGCCCACGATGGCGGCGAAGTCGCGGTCGTAACCGATTTCGTCCATGACGCGCCCGAGGAGCGGGTCGACCAGGCCGTCGGTCTGTGCGGCGGCGGTCAACGCGCAGTCGACGAGGTCGACCAGCAGCCGCGGGACGGGCGTCGGGCGCCCGGCCCGGGAGTTGGCGATCGAGAGGGCCGAGTCGGCGCGGAAGCGGCTCGCGGCTGCATCCACGCGCTCCAGAAGCGCGATCAGATCGGCCGACGCCGCCTTCAGCGCCCGGTGGTCGTCGACGACGAGGCGCATCGTGCTGCTCCAGGCCCGGGTGACGAAGGTGTTCTTCATGACCCGTGGCTCCCGCCGTCGCTCGTGGCGCTCGAGCTGGCCGCGGTCGGGGTGCTGGTGGTCGCCGCCGCGGCGGTTGAGGAGTCCGACGTGGCGACCGACGCGGCCGAGGTGCTACTCGCCGAGGCGGTGCTGGTTGCGGTGGCGCTCGTCGGTGTCGAGCTCGACGTCGCCGAACCCGTCGGACTCGTGGTCGCGGCCGCGTCGGCGGCGCTGTGGGTGACGCCGGCGATGGTGGCGACGCTCAGTCCGACTCCGGCAGCGCCGACCGCACTGGCGGCAATCATGGCGCGGCGCCGGAGGCGTTGTCCGGTGCTCTTCGTGGTCATACCGAAGACGATGCGGCGCGGCGCATCAGGGCGTCCTCACCCGAACGTCAAGCGCACCTCAAATAAGGATGTGCGCCGGCCATGCGCCTTCAGGGACTGCGCAAGTCCAAGATGATCAACGCGCCGCCCGTGGGGGAACGGTCGAGCGTTATCGAGCCGCCGGCGGCCTCGGCGCAGCGTCGGGCGATGTCGAGGCCCAGCCCGCTCGAACCACGGTCGCTGCGCCCGCGCACCACGTCCTCCTCGGTCAGCCCGGGCCCGTCGTCGGCGATCGCCAGCCGCGCTCCGTCGGAGGTCGCGGCTAACGTCACCGAGAACGCGGTGCCGTCGGGAGTGTGCGCGATCACGTTCTCCAGCAGGGCGTCGACCGCGGCCCCGAGATCCTCGCCCGAGGACCGCACCAGCAGGGGTGTCGACGGCAGGGCGATCTGGCTCGGGCGACCCTGTTCGTCCGTGAGCGCCGACCAGAACTCGACCCGTTGCGCCACGATCGCCGTGGCGTCGGTGGAGGGCAGCCGACCCTCGCGTTGCGGGCGGCGGGCAGCGCGGATGACGGCCGTCAGCATGCGCTCCAAGGCGTTGACGTGCCCGCCGACCCGTTCGGCCTCCACCGGGTCGCGCAGCGCCTCGGCGTCCAGGCGCAGAGCCGTCAGCGGAGTGCGCAGGCGGTGGGACAGATCAGCGACGGTCTCGCGTTCTTCGGCGATCAACTGGTCGATGCGATCGGCCAGGCGGTTGAGCGCGACCCCGACCTCGGCGACCTCGCGCGGTCCGGACGCGGGCGCGCGGGCAGTGACGTCACCGGCGGTGATCCGGTTGGCGGTCTCAGCGGTCTCGCTGAGGGGACGCACGATGCGGCGAGTGACCAACTCGCCCCCGACGAACGCGATGAGCAGCAGGGCCGCACTTCCTCCCGCCAGCAGCCACCACCACCCGGTGAGGCCGGCGTCGAGCGCGCTGTCGGACACGAACACCGAAACCTGCGCGCCGCCGCTGGCCAACGGCACGTTCACCACCGCGGCTTCCCCGCCCGGCACATGGATCAGCTGGGCCTGCTGACCGCCGCCCTGGCCCAGCCCCGGATCGTTGGGCCGGGGCTGGTTGCCGCCGCCTCCCGTACTGGGATAGCCACCGCCCGGGGTCAGCGTCCGGACCGTGCCGAAGGTCGTGCCGTCGGCCAGGACGACCGAGCTCGAATGATCATCGGTCTGGGAGAACTGGGACAGGAAGTTCTTGATTTCGTCGTCGGTCCGCGCGTCGCTGCGCAGGAAGGCCGCGATCGAGTTGGCCTGCGATACCGCCTTGTTTTCAGCCCCCCGGGAGACGGCGCCGCGAATGAGGAAGGCCAGCGGAATGGCGAAGGCGAGCACGACCAGCAGGGTCATGCCCATGACCAGCGCCAGGATGCGGCGGCGCATCTACGCCTCGGCCGGGGCGGCCAGCCGCACGCCCACACCCCGCACGCTGTACACGTAGCGCGGTGTGGCAGCGCTCTCGCCGAGCTTGCGGCGCAGCCACGACAGATGGACGTCTACTGTGCGATCCGACCCGCCCCAGGCCAGCTGCCACACGTCGGAGAGCAGATCGCGCTTGCTGACGACCTCGCCCGCGCGCCGGGCCAGGGCGAGCAGCAGTTCGAACTCCTTGCGGGTCAACTCCACGTCCCGGCCGTCGACCACGACCTCGCGACTGCGCGTGTCGATGGACAGACCTCCGACGACGATCACCGGGTCTTCGTCGGTGCGGCCGCTCCGCCGCAGCACCGCCCTGATCCGGGCGTTGAGCTGGGCTGCGGTGAAGGGCTTGATCACGTAGTCGTCGGCGCCCAGGTCGAGCAGCCGTACGATTTCGGCCTCGTCGTCGCGGGCGGTCGCGATGATCACCGGCACCTCGCTGACCGCGCGCAGCATGGACAGCACGTCGGCCCCGTCGAGGTCGGGCAGGCCGAGGTCGAGCAGGACGACGTCCGGCCTCTGTTCGACGGCCGCGGACAAGGCGGCCATCCCGGTGGCGACGGCGTTGACCCCGTGACCCAGGTCGCGCAGCGAGCGCATGAGCGCGGTACGAATCGCCGAGTCGTCCTCGACGAGCAGCAAGCTGACCATTCCGGCTCAGGCCGGGTGGTCGTCGTCCGGCTTCTTGCGGAGCTGGTCCCGCAGCCGCAGCAAGAACTCGGGGTCGTCGTCCGGGGCGATCGGGCCGGCGCGGCGGGGCGCGGCGGTCGGCGAGTCGTTCCAGTTCCCGGCCCGGGTCGCTCGCGTCCGGCTCAGGGCGGGGCGCCGCGGCCGGCCGAAGATGAACCAGGCCAGGGCGCCGAAGGGCAGGAACAGCAGCACGATGATGACCCAGATCGCCTTGGGCAGGCCCCGCACCCGATCCGGATCGGCCATGAATGACTCGACGATGGCCCACGTGGTCAGCGCGACGATCAAGATCAGGAGGAGCCCGCCGCCGGTCAGCACCTGGTCAGCATACGAGCGTCAAGCTGTGCGTGGGGGCGCGGATACTTACCCGATGGCCTACGACGATTTACAGCAGTTCCTGAACGCCCTCGAGCGCGAGGGTGATCTGGCCCGCATCGGCGTCCCGGTCGACCCGCACCTGGAGGTTACCGGGATCGTGCAGCGCGTCCTGCGCGCCCAGGGGCCGGCGTTGTTGTTCGAGAACCCGACGCGCGGACGCCTGCCTTTGGCGATGAACGTCTTCGGCACCCCGCGCCGTATGGCCCAGGCGCTGGGCGTCGATTCACTGGACGAGATCGGCGCGCGCATCGGCGAGCTGCTCAAGCCCGAGCTGCCCCGGGGGGTCGGTGGCCTGCGCGATGCTCTGGGCAAGGTGGGCCAGCTGCGCGCGGCGCCGCCGAGACGGGTGAGCGACGCCCCCTGCCACGACGTGATCCTGCGCGGCGACGAGGTCGACCTGTCGATCCTGCCCGGCGTGCTGTCCTGGCCCGATGACGGCGGGGTGTTCCTGAATCTGGGCCTGACCCATACCAAGCACCCGACCACGGGGGCCCGCAACCTGGGCATGTACCGCCTGCAGCAGCAGGACTCGCGCACCGTCAGCCTGCATTGGCAGATCCACAAGGATTCGACCTCGCACGCGGCGCTCGCCGAACGGCTGGGCCAGCGCCTGCCCGTGGCCATTGCCTTCGGCTGCCCACCGGCAGTCACGTACGCCGCGTCCGCTCCGCTGCCCTCCGACCTCGACGAGTACCTGTTCGCCGGATTCCTCAATCAGAATCGGGTCGATCTCGTCGATTGCGTGTCGGTGCCCTTGCAGGTGCCCGCGGCGGCCCAGGTGGTGCTGGAGGGCTGGGTCGAGCCGGGCGCACGGCTGCCCGAGGGCCCCTTCGGCGATCACACGGGTTTCTACACCCCGGTCGAGGAGTTTCCGTTCATGCGGGTCGAGACGATGACCATGCGCTCGGACGCCATCTACCAGTCGATCATCGTCGGTCGTCCACCCCAGGAGGACGGCCCGATGGGCAAGGCCACCGAGCGGATCTTCCTGCCGTTGATCAAGCTGACGATTCCCGAGATCGTCGACTACGACCTGCCCGAGGCGGGTGTGTTCCACAACTGCTGCATCGTCTCGATCGACAAGCGGTTCCCCAAGCACGCGCAGAAGGTGATGAATGCGATCTGGGGCGCCGGGTTGCTCTCCCTGTCGAAGCTGATCGTCGTGGTCGATGCCGATTGCGACGTGCACGACTACGCCGAGGTGGCCTGGCGGGCGTTCGGCAACGTCGACTACGCCCACGACGTGCAGCACACGGTCGGTCCGGTCGATCACCTCGACCACGCCTCCTACGAGCAGTTCTTCGGCGGCAAGCTCGGGGTGGACGCCACCCGCAAGCTGCCCACCGAGGGCTACCGGCGCGACGGCGGCTGGCCGAGCGAATGCGTTCTGGATGCGGCCACCCTGGCCAAGGTCGAGCGCCGCTGGGCCGACTACGGCCTCTGACGCCGGACAGAGGACCCGGGCGGGCGCGACACGCCGAGGCAAACGCCCGCCAGCCTCTTCAGGCGGCCGACGGGGCCACTCGTAGGCTGTCGCAATGATCGAGACCGCCGCCACTGGCCCCAGCCCGGGCGTGGTGCGCAAGTTCTTGCGGCTGGTCATGATCGAGCACTCCGTCTTCGCGCTGCCCTTCGCCTACATCTCGGCGCTGACAGCGATGTGGATCGAGACGAGTTCGGTCCACTGGGTCGAACTGCTGTTGATCACCATCGCGATGGTGTCGGCGCGGACCGTGGCCATGGCCGCCAATCGCATCCTCGACCGCAAGTTCGACGCCCTGAACCCGCGCACGGCCAAACGGGAGCTGGTCACCGGCGAGGTCTCGCTGCGTACGGCCTGGACCGGTCTTTTCGTCTTCCTGGCGATCTTCCTGGTCAGCGCGGCCGCCTTGTCCTGGTTGTGCCTGTTGCTGGCGCCGATCGCCGTCGTGCTGCTGGTGCTCTACTCCTACGGCAAGCGGTTCACCGACTTCCCCCAGGCGCTGCTCGCCCTGGCCCAGTTCGTCGCCCCGGTGGGGGCATGGATCGCGGTGACCGGCTCGGTCAGCTGGGCTGCATTCGCGCTCGGCGTCGGGGTCGGCACCTGGATCGGTGCCTTCGACCTCATCTACTCCTGCCAGGACGCGGAGGTCGACCGCAAGATCGGGTCGCGCTCGTTCCCGGCCCGGTTCGGCATCGCCGCCGCGTTGCGGACCTCCTCGATCGTGCACGTCGTCACGGTGGCCTGCTTCTTCTGGTTCGGTGCCGCCGCTGGCCTGACCTGGCCCTGGTGGATCGGTGTCGCGCTCACCGGCCTGGTGCTTATCTACGAGCACACGATCGTCAAGGCCAATGACCTGTCCAGGGTGAACCGGGCCTTCTTCACCGCGAACGGGATCATCGGCATCGGGTTGTTCGGCTTCGCCCTGCTCGACCTGATCATTCAGGGCCTGACCGTCTGAGCGTCAGCGTGATTGGCGCGCGAGCCACTCGGTGAACGTGGTCGCAGTGGGATCGCCGACCAGGTCGACCGTGGCCCGCCCGACCGCCGCGTTGCGCAGCACCCGGTAGGCGAACTCGTCGACATCGCCCGGGAACGCATAGGGCTTGGCGATCACCAGCGCGGCGATGCCGTGAGCCGCCGCCCACATCTCGAACGCGATCGGGGTCGGGTCGCCGGGCGCGAAGACGCCCGCGTCCATGCACTGCTTGACCGTCGCCATGAGATGGCCGAAGGCCGAGTCGGCCAGCACTTCATCGGTCTGGGTCGGCATCGAGAAGCTGTCCATGGTCGCCAGCCGGTAGTGGGCCGGATGATCGACGGCGAAGCGGACGTAGGCCAGCCCGAACGCACACAGGCGGTCCAGGGGCAGGGTCAGCGGGGCGGCCCGGGCCAGCATCGCAGCGTCGAGTTCGGCGAAGACGTCGGTACATACCGCGTCGAGCAGTGCGTCCTTGTCGGCGAAGTGCAGGTAGATCGAGGGCGACGTGACGCCCACCGCGTCGGCCACGCCCCGGATCGAGACCAACGCGGGATCGCCGGTGGTGGCCAGCAGATCCTTGGCCGCGTGGATGATCTCCTGGCGCAGCTGCTCGCCCGAGCCACGAGCGGCGCGCTGGCGGCGGGCGGTGGTCACGTCAGCCAGTCTTGACCATGTGCCGGTCGATGGCCACGTCGGGCACCTCGTCGGTCCAACCCCGCCGGGCATGCCAGCGGGCCAGCGGCGCCGGGGCCCACCAGTTCGCCCGCCCGGCCAGACGCATGAAGGCCGGGACGAGCACGCCCCGCACGAGCGTGGCGTCCATCAGCACGGCGATGGTCAGGCCGACGCCGAACATCTGCATGAAGATCACGCTCGACGTGCCGATCCCGGCGAACACGATCGCCATCAGGCCGGCCGCCGCGGTAACGATCCGGCCCGTGCGACCCACGCCGACCGCCACCGAGCGGACGTTGTGTGCCGAGGTCCGCTCGTCCTCCGGCACGGCCAGCCATTCCTCGCGGATGCGCGAGAGCAGGAACACCTCGTAGTCCATGCTCAAGCCGAAGACCAGGCAGAACATCAGGATCGGCATGGTTGCGACCAGGTAGCCGCTGGACGTCGACCCGAACACGCTCCCGAGCAGATGCCCGTCCTGAAAGATCCACACCATGGCCCCGAATGTCGCCGTCAGCGACAACGTGTTCAGTAGCAGGGCCTTGATCGGCATCAGGATGCTTCCGGTGAACATGAACAGCACGACGAACGTCGACCCGACGATCAGCAGCAACGCAATGGGCAAGCGGGCGCCGAGGGAACTCAGACTGTCGGCGCTGCGCGCGGCCGCGCCGGTGACCCAGACCGTCCCGGGCGCGGGCACCGCCCGGACTTCGGCAAGCAGCTCCTTGCCCTGGCTGGAGAACGGGTTCGCGGCGCTCGACACGGTGACGAACGCGGCCCGGCCGTCACTGACCGGCGGGCTCACCGCCGTCGCGCCCGGAACCTGGCGCAGGGCGCCCGCGTAGGCGGACAGCTGGGCGTCGGTGATGTGGGCCCGATCGGGAACTACGACGGTTACCGCACCGGCGGCGTTCTGGTCGAACTCGGTGCGCAACGCGTCGCCGACCTGGTGGATCTCGGCCGAGGAAGGCAGCACCCGGTCGTCGGGGTAGCCCCACCTGACGCCCAAGAACGGCGCGCCCAGGGCCAGCAACAGCAGGACGCCGGCCAGGCCGATCGGGATCGCCCGCCGCATCACGAACATCGCCAGGCGATACCAGAACGTGTCCTCGAGCTCCTTCTTCACCGGCTCGGGGCGGTGCCGTACCCGCCGCAGCCAGGCGCGGGCGTCGAGGCTGTTCACCCGTGTCCCGATCAGGGCCAGCATGGCCGGCACGACGAACAGGGCCGCGGCGGCGGCCAGCGCGACGACGGCGATACCGGCGTAGGCGAAGGAGCGCAGGAAGTACATGGGGAAGATCAGCAGGGCCGACATCGACAACAACACGGTGAGGGCGGAGAACAGCACCGTGCGCCCGGCCGTCTGCACCGTGCGAACCAGCGCATCCGGCGCACTCCGGCCGGCGTCGAGCTCTTCGCGGTAACGGTTGACGATCAGCAGGCTGTAGTCGATGGCCAGGGCGAAGCCCAACGCGGTGGTCAGGTTCATGGCGAAGATCGATACGTGCGTGAACTCGGCCACCAGGCGCAGCGCAGCGAGCGTTCCCACGATGGCTAACAGGCCGGTGACCAGCGGCAGCAGGGAGGCGATCAGGCTGCCGAAGATGACGATGAGCAGCACAACAGTGATCGGGATCGAGATCGCCTCGGCCTTGGCCAGGTCGGACTTGGTCTGATCGTTCACGGCCTGGTTGGCAATGGCGGCGCCGCCGGCCCGCACGGTCACCCCGTCGTGGGTACCGCGGAAGTCCTTGATCGCGTCCCACGCGCGGGTGGGGGCCAGGTTGTCACCCCCGGCCACCAGCGCCGTGATCAGCCCACTCTGGCCATCTCGGCTGCCCAGTGACGCAACTCCCTGCCAGTACGAGTGAATCCCGCTCACGTAGTGGTTGGCCTGCAGTGAGGTCACGATCGCCGCCGCCTGGGTGCGGGCGGCCTCGGTGCCCTGCGGCGCGCTCAGTTCGACGATCAGGTTCGCGTCCCCGGTGTGGAACCGGCTGAGCAGCAGATTGTCGGCGCGGGTCGAGGCCGAGCTCGGGTTGTTGAAGCCGCCGTTGGCCAGATGCGAGGCGACCGGAGCGCCGAGGAACAGCGCGGCCACGAACACGAGGGTGGCTCCGGCGAGCATTTGCTTGGGCCGGCGCAGGGCCAGCGCGGCGATTCGCAGCAACATGCTCGGTAAGTTATCCCTGCTAAGTTAACGCTGTCAAGTCATCTCCCGGTCATGGGGCCACGTACCCTGGTGGCATGCCGATGACGCCCGCCCGCCAGGCCGAACTCACCGAGAAAGTCGAGAACGGGGAGCGGCTCACCCGCCAGGACGGTGAGGACCTCTACGACAGCGATGACCTGGCCTGGCTCGGCGGCCTGGCGCATGGCGTACGCACCCGCAAGAACGGCGACGTCACCTTCTTCAACGTCAACCGTCACCTCAACCTGACCAACGTCTGCACCGCGTCGTGCGCCTACTGCAGCTTCCAGCGCAAGCCGGGACAGAAGGACGCCTACACGATGCGGGTCGAGGAGGCCGTCGAGAAGGCCGTGGCCATGAAGGGCGACGGGCTCACCGAGCTGCACATCGTCAACGGCCTGCATCCGACGCTGCCGTGGAAGTACTACCCGCGGGTGTTGCGTGAGCTCAAGGCCGCGCTGCCCGACGTCGCCCTCAAGGCCTTCACCGCCACCGAGGTGCACTACTTCGAGGAGATTTCCGGGCTCTCGGCCAGCGAGATCCTCGACGAGCTGATCGACGCCGGCCTGGAGTCCCTCACCGGCGGCGGGGCCGAGATCTTCGACTGGGACGTCCGCAAGCAGATCGTCGACCACAAGACGCACTGGGAGGATTGGTCGCGCATCCACAAGCTGGCCCACGCCAAGGGCCTGCGCACGCCCGCGACCATGCTCTACGGCCACATCGAAGAACCTCGGCATCGCGTCGATCACGTGCTGCGCCTGCGGGAGTTGCAGGACGAGACCGGCGGGTTCATCGTCTTCATCCCGCTGCGCTTCCACAACGACAACAACCGCCTCAGTCACCTGCCCATGGCCCAGCCGGCCGATGTGCTCAAGACCTTCGCCGTGTCGCGGCTGATGCTCGACAACTTCGACCACGTCAAGGTCTT
Source organism: uncultured Actinomycetes bacterium (assembly GCA_963828015.1). Taxonomy (GTDB): domain Bacteria; phylum Actinomycetota; class Actinomycetes; order Mycobacteriales; family Jatrophihabitantaceae; genus CAVPUA01. The sequence continues at coordinate 111,173 of CAWHCD010000004.1, read as the reverse complement.
CTGGGTCATGCACGGACTGTCGACGTCCCAGCTCGCGCTGAACTACGGCGCCGACGACATGGACGGCTCGGTGGTCGAATACAAGATCACCCATGACGCCGACCAGTTCGGCACGCCGGACAAGCTGACCCGCGAGAACCTGCTCGACCTGATCCGCGATGCGGGCTTCACCCCGCAGGAACGCAATACCCGTTACGAGGTGCTGCGGACCTATCCCGGGCCGGTTCCGCTCTCCGAGCGCCGGGCCGAGCCCCAGGCTGTCTGGGCCTAGCGGTGAGCCAGCCCGATGCCCGCCCGTCCTTCAAACGCTCGATGGGCACGCTGTGGCTCTACTCGGCCCTGCGCTTCGGGCTGTTCTTCGGTCTTTGGGGCATCTTCTACCTGCTCGGCGTCGGCTGGTTCCTCGGTGCGCTGATCGCCCTCGCGCTGTCGATCCCGTTGTCGCTCGTGCTGCTCCGCAAGCCGCGGGCGGCGCTCTCCCAGACGATCGAGGCCCGGCTGGAGGCTCACCAGCACAAGCGGGCCGACTTCGACGCCCGTCTCGACGGCGATGGCGAGGATCCGGCGTCCAGCTGAGCCTGTGACTCTGGTATCAGCACTGGCCGCGGCCCGCGCCGGGGTGCATTCTTGAAGACATGACCGACGGCCCGCCCATCCGCATCGGAACGGCCGAGCGCGAGGCCGCCTACGCCGCGCTCAATACGCATCTGGATGCGGGGCGCCTGGACGTCGAGGAGTACGCCGAGCGCTTCGCGAAGGCGAGTGTGGCCCGGACCCGTGACGACCTGGACGTCCTTTTCCTCGACCTGCCGCAGCCACACGCGTTCACCCCGCCACCGCCGCCCAAGCCGAGCTGGTTCGAATACGCCTCGACCCGCTTCGCCGGAGCCGGGAGCATGGTGGTGAAGTTGGCGATCGCGGCGGCACTGATCGCCGCCGTCGTGCTCTCCGACGGGGCGGCCTTCGTGCTGCTGCCGGCGATCGGGCTGTTCCTGGGTGGCCGCCGCCATTACCGCCGGGGCGGATATTCCGGCCCGCACGGTCATCACCCTCGTGGTCCAGGACGGCCCGGCGCCTGGTAGCGATAGCCTGCGCATCGCCGAGCGATAATCTGCGCAGCGTGGCGGCCGATCTCGACGCGTTGCTCGACCAGGTCAGTGTGCTGCGCGGCCCGCGCACGGTCAGCGAGCTCGGCGGCGGGCTCACCAATCGCAACTACAAGGTCACCACCGGGGACGGCGCCTACGTCGTGCGGGTGTCGGCCAAGGACGACAACCTGCTGGCCATCGACCGGCGGGCTGAGTTCGAGAACTCCAGCCGGGCGGCGTCGGCCGGCATCGGCGCGCCGGTCATCGACTACCTCCCTGACGCCGGCCTGCTGGTCGTCGGCTTCCTCGACGGCCAGACCCTGACCGACGCGACGCTGCAGCAGAACCTGCCCCGAGTCGCGGCGGCGGTCCGCCGGTTGCACGAGAGCCCGCGGTTCGTCACGGACTTCGACATGATGACTATTCACCGCAATTACCTGCGGATTGTCACTGATCGGCGCTTTCGGTTGCCGGCCAGCTACATCTCCTACCAGGATCAGGTGGATCAGTTGCAGCAGGCGCTGACGATTCGGCTCGAACCGAGCGTGCCGTGCAACAACGACCTGCTGGCCGCCAACTTCATCGATGCCGGCGACCGTATCTGGATCATCGATTACGAGTACGCCGGGAACAACGATGCCTGCTTCGAGCTGGGCAACATCGCCAGCGAGTGCCATCTGGACCTGGACCAGCTCGAGGAGCTGGTCACCGCTTACTACGGTGGCACACGGCGGAACAAGCTCGCTCGTGCTCGCCTGCAAGGGCTGATGTCGAACTACGGCTGGACGTTGTGGGCCTCGATCCAGGCCGCGACCAGCACGATCGACTTCGACTTCTGGTCGTGGGGAATGGCCAAGTACGAGGCCGCCCGCGCCGAGTTCGACGGTCCGGATTTCGCGCGGCTGCTCGCCGAAGTGCAGCGAGAGGACTGAGATGAGCGCACCCCTGCCCGACCGGGCCCGCATTGTGATCATCGGCGGGGGAGTGATCGGGGCCAGCGTCGCGTATCACCTGGCCCACCTGGGTCAGACCGATGTCGTGCTGATCGAACAAGGCCATCTGTCCGGTGGGACGACCTGGCATGCCGCCGGTCTGGTCGGGCAGTTGCGGGCGACCGAGAGCGGTACCCGGCTGGTGCAGTACTCCACCGATCTCTACGCCCGGCTCGAGGACGAGACCGGGCTGGGCACCGGCTACAAGCGCTGTGGCGGGGTCACGGTCGCGCGCACCGAAGACCGGATGCGCCAACTGTTGCGCACCGCGGCCACCGCCGAGGCCTACGACCTCGACTGCGAGATCATCAGCGCCGGCCGGGCCCGTGAGCTCTACCCGATCCTCGAGACCAGTGACCTGCTCGGGGCGATCTGGCTGCCCGGAGATGCGACGGCCAACCCGACCGACCTGACCCAGTCGCTGGCCAAGGGGGCCCGGCAACTGGGCGTGCGGGTTATCGAGCAGACCCGGGTGATCGGGATCGACCAGCGTGAGGGGACGGTCACCGGAGTCGCCACCGACCGCGGCTACCTCGAGGCCGAGATCGTGGTGAATTGCGCGGGACAATGGGCCAAAGCCGTCGGTGCGCTCGTCGGGGTCGACGTGCCGCTGCACTCGGCCGAGCACTTCTATGTCGTCACCGAACGCATCGAGGGCGTGCACCGTGACCTGCCGATCCTGCGCGACCCCGATGGCTACACCTACTTCAAGGAGGAGGTCGGCGGCCTCGTGGTCGGCGGTTTCGAGCCGGTGGCCAAGCACTGGGTCGCGCCCGACGAGATCCCCTACCCGTTCGAGTTCCAGTTGTTGGAGGAGGACTGGGATCACTTCAGCGTGCTGATGGACAGCGCCCTGCATCGCTTGCCCGTACTGGAGCGCACCGGGATCAAGAAGTTCTACAACGGACCGGAAAGCTTTACCCCCGACAACCAATTCCTGCTCGGCGAGGCGCCGGAGGTGCGCAACTTCTTCCTCGCCGCCGGGTTCAACTCGGTCGGCATCGCGACGGCGGGCGGGGCCGGCCGGGCCTTGGCCGAATGGATCGTGGCCGGTGAGCCTCAGCGTGACCTGGTCGGGGTCGATATCCGCCGCTTCGCCGCCTTCAACGCCAACAACCAATGGCTGCGCGACCGGGTCGGGGAGATCCTAGGCCTGCACTACGCTCTCCCGTGGCCCAACCGCGAGCTGGAGTCGGCCCGGCCGTTTCGCCGCTCTCCGGCCTACGACCAGCTGCGCGCCGCGGGGGCCGTGTTCGGGTCGAAGATGGGCTGGGAGCGGGCCAACGTCTTCGCGCCGGCCCCGGGCCAGAGCCTGGACTACACCTGGGACAAGCCGGCGTGGCTGACCTGGAGCAACGACGAGCAACGAGTCACCCGGGCCGGCGTCGCGGTGTACGACCAGACGTCCTTCGGCAAGTTGCTGATCAAGGGGCGGGACGCCGAGGCCGTCCTGCAATGGCTGTGCACGGCCGATGTCGCCGTCGAGGTCGGGCGGGCCGTCTATACCGGCCTGCTCAACGCCCGGGGCGGCTACGAAGCCGATGTGACGATCACCCGGCTGGCGCCGGATGAGTTCCTGCTCGTAACCAGCGCCGGTTCGCCGGCCCGCGACCTCGACTGGATCAGCCGGCGCATCCGGGCCGATCAGCAGGCTATGGCGGTGGACGTGAGCAATCAGTACGCGGTCTACGGCGTGATGGGCCCGGGATCGCGAGAGCTGCTGCAGCGTCTGACCCGCACGGACCTGAGCGACGGCGCCTTCCCCTTCGCGACCAGCCGGGAGATCGACCTCGGCTACGCCACCGTGCGGGCCACGCGCATCACCTACGTCGGGGAGCTGGGTTGGGAGCTCTACGTCCCGGTCGAGTTCGCCGTCGGCACCTATCAAGAGCTGATCGAGGGCGGGGCGGCCAATGCCGGCTACTCCGCGATCAATTCCCTCCGCCTGGAAAAGGGTTATCGCGCGTTCGGCGCCGAGCTGACGCCGGACTACACCCCGGTCGAGGCCGGCTTGCTCTTCGCCTGCAAGCTCAAGACCGATATCGACTTCCTGGGTCGGGCCGCGGTCGAGCAGGTCCGCCGGGACGGCCCTCGGCGCAAGCTCGTCTCCTTCGTGCTGGCCGACCCGGACGTCATGATGTGGGGCGGGGAGTTGTTGCTGCGCGACGGCGACGCCGTGGGACAGGTGACCTCGGCCGCCTTCGGCCAGACGCTCGGGACCTCGGTCGGGTTGGCCTACCTCTGGCGTCGCGACGGCGGCGCGGTTAGCGCCGACTACATCAACGCCGGGCGCTACGAGATCAACGTCGGTGGTCGGCTCTGCGCGGCCACCGTCGGGTTGCGCGCGCCCTACGACCCCGAGTCGCTCAAGATCAGGCGCTGATGCAGCTGGTCGACGACGCGTTGCGGGCCGGCCAGGTGCCAACGATGTCCGCGATGCTCGACGACCCGGGTGCAGCCACCGGCGGCGCTCACCAGCGTCGCGCCCGGGTACCAGTCCCAGGGCAGGCAGTCGTACTGGACGTAGGCCCCCAACCGGCCGGCGGCCACGGCGGCCAGCTCGATCGAACCCGATCCGAGCATGCGTACGGTCGCGGCGCATTCGAGCATCTTCAGCAGCGGCTCGCGCACGCTGTCGTTGGGCAGTGCCCCGGGGTGCAGGTAGCTGGCCACCGAAACGTCGGCCAGCTCGGCATCGGCCAGCACCGGCAGCGGATCGCCGTTGCAGGTGGTGGCATGGCCGACCCCGCCGAGCCAGAGTTCGCCGCTCGCCGGCTGAAAGATGGCGCCGGCGATCTGCTCCGCGCCGTCGACGAGGGCGACCGCGGAGCACCACGTCGGCAGGCCGGAGGCGAAGTTGTACGTGCCGTCGACCGGATCGATGTACCAGGTCCGCGCGCCGGGGACGTCGGTGCCCTCTTCGCCGACCAGGCCGTCGTCCGGGCGGGCAGTGAGCAGGCGCGAGACCACCAGTTCCTCGGCGGCCCGATCGGCTTCGGTGACCACGTCGGAGATCGACGTCTTGTACTCGACGCCGATGCCGGCCCGACGCATCCGATCGGCGAGTTCGCCGGCGTCGCGGACCAGGGAGGAGGCGAGCTCGAAGTCAGTGGGCACCACCTCAACCTATGCGAGCTTTGTTAACGCGAGGCGTACGTTCGACGTATGACGATCCCGCCGCTCGTGCCGGAACCGTTTCCCCAGCGCACCCCCGAACCGATGCCCACTCCGACGCCCGAACCGCCCCCGCTGCCGCAGCCCACGCCGCCCGAGCCCGGACCCGGCCCCAGTCCGATCCCGGATCCGCGCGAAACGCCCGCGAGTCGGGCCCCGGGCGCGGTATTCAGCAGTGCACCGCGGACCACGGATTGGTGACCAGCCGCCCGCGCGTTGGGCACATCCAGTTCCTCAACTGTCTGCCGATCTACTGGGGTTTGGTGCGCTCGGGTGCCCTGCTTGACGTCGAGTTGACCAAGGACACCCCGGATCGGCTCAATGAGATGCTCGTCTCAGACGAGCTCGATATCGGTCCGATCTCCCTGGTCGAGTACCTGCGCCACGCCGATGAGCTGGTGCTGCTGCCCGATCTGGCCGTCGGCTCGGACGGCCCGGTGCTGTCGGTGAACCTCGTCTCGCAGGTTGCGTTGGACACATTGGACGGGCGGCGCGTCGCCCTCGGTTCGACCTCGCGGACCTCGGTGCTGCTCACCCGCATGTGGCTGGCCGAGGTGCACGGCGTCGTGCCGGACTACTTCGTCTGCCCACCCGATCTCACCTCGATGTTGCTGGAGGCCGACGCGGCCGTGCTCATCGGTGACCCGGCGTTGCGCGCCACCTACGACGCCCCTCGGCGCGGTCTGCAGGTGTACGACCTCGGGGCGGTCTGGCGGGACTGGACGGCACTGCCCATGGTCTTCGCGGTGTGGGCGGTGCGTCGCTCCTACGCCGAAGCCAATCCGGGCCTGGTGAAGGACGTCCACGCGGCCTTCATCCGCAGCCGCGACGATGCGCTGGCGCACGTGGACGAGATCGCCGCGCGGGCCGCTCGGTGGGAGATCTTCGACGCCGCGACCTTGGCGACGTACTTCCGGACCCTCGACTTCTCCCTCGGCCCGCGCCAAGTACAGGGGCTGATCGAGTTCGGCCGACGGGCCGCGTCTCTGGGCGAGCTACCGCCGCCGCAGGCGCCGGTCTTCGCTGCGGTCTGAGAGCCGGTTGACCCCGCCGGGCGCGGCCTGCCTCTGAGGTGCGCCCATTGTGCTGGTTTATGGTGTCCAGCGGTGACGGGCAACGTCTGCCTCGACAAATGGGAGCGACTTGGACAGCACGGCGGAGTTCGTGTCCGACCCGCCTTCGCCGACGCAGGGTTCTGAGCGAGTCCGCACGGTCGTTCGCTTCCTCGTCAGCGTGCTGCTCGCGGCCGCGGTAGGCGCATTGTGGTGGCATCACCGAGCGGGCCAACTCCCGGCCCACATCGACATCGTCGGGTGGCCGACGTTCTACAACTTCAACTATCCGTCGGCCTTCCTCGCCTACCGCCTGGCGATCTGGATCTTTCCGTTCCTGACCGTGATCGTCTTCGTCGCGCTGCGGTGGCGGGGCCCGCTTCGCTACCGCGGACCCGTCCGGACCGGACCGATCGAGCTCGTGGATCCCGAACCGGCAGAAGAGCTGGCCAACGACGCCATGCATCCGCTGCTGCGACTCGTGCAGGTGTTACCCCCAGCCGCAGTTGTCGCGCTCAGCGTCAGCAGCCGGCCCGCTAGCACCCTGGCGCACGTCTCTCGCCGCGGCATTGCGGCCGGGCTGCTCTACATTGCTGTCGTACTGGCACTGGCCGTCGCCCTGAGTGCGATCCTGCGGCGCACAGAGCGAGGGCAAGCTCTCCGGACGCCCGGCGCCGCCCTGTCGCTCGTCAACGGCGTAGCCGAAGTGCTGGCGACGGTGACGGCGATGGTGTTCCTCTCACGCCACACCGTCATCCTGGCGGTCAGCGGCCGACGCGAGTACTGGTCGTGGTTCCCGATCTGGCTCGCGGTGGTGCTGCTGGTGGCGGCCTACGGCTGGATGGGTTGGCGGCTGAGGAGCGGCTGGCGCCCAGCGCGGGTCGAGCGCCGGTTGCGGACCGTGCTGGTCGGGTCGGCTGGGATCTACCTGTTGACCGCGGCGCTGCCGGGTGGCATCGGCGCCTTCCAGGGATTCGACGACGCGGCGAGCGTCGTCGGGGCGGACCTGCTGACGCGCGGATACTTCCCGTGGCGCGATTTCCTCTTCATCCACGGGTTGTTCGAGGACGGGTGGCGAAGTTCGATCGGCTTCGACGTGTTCCAGCATTCAATCTGGGGCGCGAGCGCGGGCACCGCCATCATCGTCGCCCCCCTGTGCTGGGTGGGCTACTACCTCATGGCCGCCTGGGCCGGACGCCGCGGTTCGTTGGTGTTTCTGGGCATCTTCGCCATCGCGGCCTGGGGCGGGATTGGAGTCTCCTACCGCTTCATCCTCGTCCCGGTGGTGTTCGTGCTCCTGGGAGAGGCCCTTCGGCGTTCGCAGCTGCGGTGGATGGCGTTGTTCACGACGGTGCTCTTCATCGAGGCGGTGTTGACGCCGGAGGCCTCCTTCCAAGTAGTGGCCTGCGTGGTGGCGATCGTCGGTTGCGACATCGTGCACCGCCCCACTGGGCAGGGCTGGTGGCTGGCCGTGCGCCGAACCCGGCAGTTCATAGCGGTCGGCGCGATCTTGTCAGCGGCGCTGGCGATCTATCTGGCCCTCAACCACGCCCTGTCGGCCTTCCTGCAGTACTACGTGATATTCGGGCCCGGTCACGACGCCACTGGAGCGATTCCGGCCTTCAACATCTCGCAGACGGCCTACTTCGGCCTCGGCGTGAGCAGCGCTCTGGTAGTGCTGACCATTTGGATGGCGGCGTGGCGAATCATCGGGCGGCACAGCTGGACCCCACGGGACTGGGTGACGGTTGCGGCCGCCATATTGACCGGCCTGTATGGGGAGAAGGCGCTGGGCCGTTTTGATGTCGGTCACATCCAGCAGACGATCGAGGTCGGTCTGCCCCTGTGGATCATGTGGATCGCCAGCGCGTTCGGCGCGGCCGAAGAGTGGGTCACTTCGCGGGCTGCGCGAGTTTCAGCGATGCGACCGACAATGGCCATCGTTCGGCAACCGATCGCCGTGGCCGTGACGGTGATCCTGTTGCTGTCGGTGAGCAGCATCGGTCATGGCATTTGGCGCGCGCCGGGTCGGACGAAGGCATTGGTGCCGAACCTGATTGACGTGCCGCTGGTCGGCTACACGACGCCGACCGCGATCGATCCGTCCCTATTGTCCGATATGAGTACCATCCTCGACACCTACGCCGGGGTCGACGGGCCGATATTCGACAACACCAACAGCGCCGGCTATTTCTACTACTTGTTACAGCGCTCCATGGCCTCGAGCTTTGTCTTCGTGAGTATGGCCCAGACCGAATACGCCCAGCGCGTGTTGATAAAACAGCTCAAGGCCAGCCGCCCGGCCGTGGTCTCCTTCGACGAGACCAGCTTCGGCCTGCCGGCCTGGGACGGGCCGCGCAACAACGTTCGCCACTACGAAGTGGCTCAATATCTGCTCGACGGCTGGACTCCGATCATTCGCAGCCACACCGTGTTGTTCCTGCTGCGCAATGACCTGGTGGCAAACGCGCCGCCGCCTCCGCAGCTCAAAGTCCCACCGCTCACGACCGATCTCTACAACTCGAATCCGACATGCGACTGGGGCGATGCCGCCAACTTCGTAGTCTCCAAGCCGGCGGGCTCGCGGGTCACGTTGCCCGTGACGAACCTGGGCGTCAAGCGAAACGTCACTGTCAGCGGCTGGGCCTACGACGTGGCGGGCGGGGCAGTGCCAACGAAGATCGTTGTGACGCAGGGCGACCAAGTGATCGGTCAAGGCGCCCCCTCCGTCAGTCGGCCCGACGTCGTCGTGGCGCTGAACCAGCCCAGAGCCGCGAACAGCGGCTTCGACCTCGCGGTCGCCTCGACTGGCTCGGGTCCGATCGGTGTCTACGCCCTGGGCGCCGACGGTGCGTTGCACCCCTTCAGCGGCACGGCCGACCGGACCTCGGGTTCGTTCACGACGGCCGACGGTCAGACCTTGACTGTGTCGACGCCGATCCGAGGGGCGATCGACAGCTCCGTGGTGTCCTCGACGAACTGGAGTTCGGTGACGGTGCCCGACTCCGTACAGCTGAGTTCATTCCCGCTGGCCACCTTCGGAGCGACGTCCAGCATTGGAGCGGCCGAGCTGACGCTCACCGATGTCGCGCCGTCCTCGGGGACTCCAGACTCGCCGGGTCACGACATCACCGCCGCCGTGTTACCTCGGGGTGCGTCTTCGCTTGCCGTTCGCGTGGGCAGTTGCTTGCAGTGGCACGGTTACTCCAGTCACACGCTCTACCTGAGCCAGGTCGGTGGTAGACCCATCACCTCTGTGACGCTTTCGGGCGTGCGGGACAGCTAGCAACCGATGGGTCGTGGCCGTTCAGAAGCCGCTGGGGTTCCAGGGAGTGGCCCCTTGGAAGCTGTTCGAGTTGGAGAGATTCACCCAGGCACTGTCGCTGTTGATGGCAATGAGGTCGGCCCGACCATCTCCGTTGACGTCGCCGACGAGCGTGGCCTGGGTGCCGTAGAACGGCGAAGTGAACCAGGGTGCGGGCGCGGAGAAGGAGCTTCCCGTTGAGAGCTCCACCCACACGCCGCCCGTGTTCACCGCGATTACATCGGCCTTCCCATCGCCGTTGATGTCGCCCACCAAGGTCGCGACGTCGCCGTAGAACGGCTGGCTCGACCAGGTCACCGGTGCCGCGAAGCCCGAGCCGGAGGAGACCATCACCTGGATAGAGCCGTCGTTGACGGCGATGATGTCGCTGCGACCGTCCCCGGTGACATCGCCCAGCACGGTCGTGCGGCTGCCGACGGCCGCGGTGCTGGCCCACAGCGTTGACGGGCCGAACCCGCTCGAGGTGGCTTTCTTGATCCACACGCTGGTCCCGTTAATGGCGACGAGGTCGGCCTTGCCGTCCTTGTCGATGTCACCCGCCAGCGTCGTCGCCGATCCGTAGAAGGGCTCGTTGGAGGCCAGAGCCGGTGCGGAGAAGGCCGTGCCGGCCGCGGACATCGTCCACACCGTGCTGTCGTTCACGGCGATGAGATCGCTCTTGCCCAGGCCGTCGACGTCGCCGGCGAGGGTCGCTCGGGTGCCATAGAACGGTGTGATCGACCAGGCCAGATGGCTGTTCGTGAAGCTCGAGCCATTGGAGGACAGCACGAAGGTGTTGCTCGTGTTGACTCGGACGACGTCGACATCGTGGTTGCCGTCGACGTCGGTCGCGACCGTGGCGACCGGAGGCGAGGTCCAGACCGCGTCGGCGATGCGCTGCGCCGCGGGCACCTCGGGGTCATACGCCGAGGGCACCGCTGAGATCTGCACGGCCTGACAGATCACCCCGATGTCACCGGTGCCCCATGCGCCCTTGGGGAACTTTGACTGCATGACCGTTAGGAACTTGGTGGTGGCATAGACCGGATCGGTGACCTGCGCGATAGTTCCCCATCCCGGCGGGGTTTGCTGGAATAGTCCGTAGCTACCTGAGGAGCTGACCGAGTAGTCGTGCAGCGAGCTCTCGGTCAGGGCGGTGGTGATCGCGATGACGGCGGCGCGCTCATTGAGCCCCAGTGATTGAGCGGTATTGGCAATGATGCGTGCACAGGAGACCTGACCGGCGCTGATTCCGTTGAGCCGCGGCGAGCTGAGCGTGGGCGAGAGCTGGCTGGCAATGCTGGTGTCCGCGGCGGTCGGACCGCCGGCCGCGCAGTCGGCGATAGTAGCGGTGGATTGAGGCAGCACGGGTGCCCCGGCCGGCCCGGGGTCGTTCACGCTCACTGCTCCCGCGCTACCGGCACCGACTGTGCCACCGGTCACGGTGAGCCCAACTCCGCACAGCACGACCAACGCGGCGGCGAGGAGCGAACGCGGTCCCATTCAGTCCTCGCTTAGGTGTGATCTTTTAGTGTGGCGGGGCGAGTGGTCAGACTAGGGGATCCAGACATCATCTGTCACACTGGTAACAGGGGAATGCGCCCGGTTCTGCCGGCGCAAGACGGAGTGCGCAGCCAACGTGCGTGCCTGGTCCAGCAGCGTCGGACTCGCCGGCGAAGCCGAACCGAAAGGGTCCGACTTGCATTTCCACCCGAATGCAGCGTTGCGCCGACCGCGTCGTACGGTCCGAGTTGCCCTCGTCGTCCTGCTGATGATCTCGACCGCGCTGGTCGTGTTGACCCGCTCAACGGATCGTGCCGCCGCGGCTACTCCGCCGGCCAACTTCCCGATCACGGGGATCGACATCGCCGATTATCAGGACATCGCCACGCCCGCCGGGATCAACTGGGCCCAAGTGGCGCAATCTCGGCAGTTCGCCTACATCAAAGCGACCGAGGGCACGGGCTACACGAACAAGTACTACGCGGGGGACATGAAGGGGGCTCTGGGGGCCGGCATGTATGCCGGGGCTTATGCCTTTGCCCGGTTGGACCAGCCGAACCCGGCGGCCCAGGCCGACTATCTGTTGAACTTCACCAGCTACAACAGCGGCATCGGCGGCCATATCTTGCCGCCGTTCATCGATGTAGAGACCGGCGGGGCAGTCAACCAGCCCACTTGCTACAACCAGACGCCGGCGCAGATTTCGAGTTGGCTCCACGCCTTCGCCAATGAGTTCCAAGCCCGGGCCGGGCGGCTGCCGGTGATCTACACCAGCACGGGCTTCTGGGGCGCCTGTATGCAGGGTGACAAGACGATGGGCAGCCTGCCGCTGGACGTTGCCTCGTGGTTCGCCAGCTCGCCGTCAATCCCGGTGAGCTGGGCGGGGTCGAGCTTCACGTTCTGGCAGTACTCCGACAACGATGTCGTTCCGGGAATCAACGGCAGCGTGGACGGTGATGTCTTCAACGGAACGTTGGGCCAGCTCGCGGCCTTCGCCGCGGCGCGCCCGGGTACGCAGACCAAGACTCTGCTCGGCGACGTCGATGGCGACGGTAAAGCCGACCTCGTTACGAACACCGGCGACAGCACCTTCGTCGCCCTGTCGAACGGCAGCTCCTTCGGGATTCCGGTGCGGTGGTCGACATCCCTGTTCTTCGGATCGGTGACGACGCTGCTGGCCGACGTCAACGGCGACGGCAAGGCCGACCTGGTGGCGGTGAACAAGGACAACGTCTACGTCGAGCTGTCCGACGGGAAGTCCTTTGGTGCTCCGCAGCCATGGTGGATTGGTCCGTTCTACGGCGCCAAGGCCACCCTGATGGCCGATGTGAATGGCGACGGCCAGGCTGACCTGATCGCGGTGAATGCCGAGAGCGCCTGGGTAGCGCTCTCGACGAAGACCGGCTTCGCACCGCCCACCGTGTGGTCTCCGGTCCCGTTCTACGGCAGCCGGGCCACTCTGGCGGCCGACGTGAGCGGTGACGGCAGGGCTGACCTGATCGCGGTGAACGACAGCACGACCTGGGTTTCGGCGGCGACCGTCAGCAGCACCGGCGTCGGTAGCTTCCTCGCGCCCGTGCCGTGGTCGACCTCACCGTTCTACGGTTCGTACGCCACCCTCGCCGGAGATCTGAACGGTGACAAGAAGGCTGATCTGATCGCGGTCAACGGTGTATCGACGTGGGTAATGAGCTCAACCGGAACCAGTTTCGCCGTGGGCGCGCCCGCCTCCGCCACACTCTTCCGGGGCACCCTGAGCATGGCCGTTGCCGACGTAAACGGTGACAAGGTTCCCGACCTGGTCGCAGTGAATCCCGACAGCGTCTGGGTAATGCCGGCTAGTTCGACTGGCTACGGGCCGCCGCAGCCGTGGTGGTGATCGAGGCCACTGGGCTCCAGTGACGTAGATCACGCGCCAGTAGCAATGCGAGGGCCAAGGTCGCGACCAGAGCGCCGCAGAGAAAGCCGGTCTCGGCCCGGCCGATCGCGCCGTGCCCGGCGACGGTTCCGATGGCCAACCCGGCCAGTCCGAGCAACCAGCTCAACGTGACGACCAGATGCCTACCCCGCCCGAGCAGCGCCTGGGCCAGGATCACGGCGATGAGAAAGAGTCCGACCGAGAGCGTCATAACCGCGAAGGTTGTGCGGCTGAGGTCTTGGTGGAAGCCAAAGAACAGCCGCAGGACCCAGGGCCCGATCGCGAGGGCCAACATCGAACTGACGGCGACCAGAACCGCGGCCGCCGCTAGCACTCGACCGATCAATCGTAGGAAGTCTTCGCGCCGATCGGCTGCGGAATGTTCAGCCATCGCGGGCAGGAAGCTTGGTTGGACGGCGGTGAACAGGAAGACGGGAACCCGGACGATCACGAGCGCGGCCAGAAAGGCGCCGACGCTGGCCGAGTCCGATGACCGCGCCAGCAGCGCGACGACCAGCGGCCCAGCATTGATCAGCAGCTGTGAGGCCAGGCAACTGACCACCAGCAGAGCTACTGCCTGCCCGAGTCGAGCCCCGTGGCTGGCCGGGCGATCGCTCGGCGTGAAGCGCCAACCGATGACGGATACAGCTAGCGCGAACCAGGGGGTGATGCCGAACAACCAGCCGTACCAGGCCACGTTGTGTGTTCCCTCGACCAATAGGACCACCGCGCCGATAAGTCGAAAGGCTCCCTCGACCCCGAGCTGCACACCATAGCGGCCGAGCTGGCGCTGGCCGGCAAACTCACCTCGAGTGGTGAAGCACAGCGCGTAGCCCACGATCGCGATACACAAGGCGGCCACCAGCTGTGGCTCGCGGCCCAAGACCTTGAGCGTGACCGGGAGCGCAAGGAGCAGGACGGCGATGGCCCCGAAGGCCCAGTAAAGACCGAGACGCCCCGAGCGCCAGAGCAACGTTCCGTCCCACACTCCCCGACCACGCTCATCACCGCGCCGGCGAGCCAGCTCCTGTTCGATCGGCAGGAACAGCCCGGTCGCGATTGCCGAGATCAGCACATATAACGCAGAGAGCGAGCCGAACGAACCTGCACCGAGCGCGCGCCCAGCAATTACCAGGACGATGTAGGTCGTCGTGGCCTGAACGATGAGTCCGGCCAGTAGGGGGACGGTCGCCCGCGCCGTCGGACCGGGAGGTTCCCGGGAGTTCACCACCACAGCCTAAGGCCGCGGTGGGGGCGTGGATCCGCGTTGGCGCAGCAGCGCCTCCGCTTCGGCCCGTCCGGCGGGGGATCCGATCTCGTAGAAGCGCTCGGCGACCAGGTAGCCGCTGAGCTCACCGGCGGCCGCCATCTCGCTACACAGGGGTGCCAGGTCACTCGGCACCCCGACCGGCACCCTTTCCTCGATCACGCTGCGGGCAAAGACCGACAGGCCGTAGTCGATCCACCGCATCTGCGGCGGCGGCGGGGTCAGGCCCTTCTCGTAACGCTCGACCACGCCGTCGCGGTAGATCACGTTGCTGCCATCCCATTGGCCGCGATTCTCGAACACCGTCATCAATGCCGGTCGGCCGGATCGGCGGCTGGTGGCGTAGACATCGGCTGGATCGACCTGCAGCCAGGAATCCCCGTACAGCACAAGAAATTGATCAGCGAGCACGCCCTGCTCGGCTGCGAGCCGCAAGGCACCGGCCGTACCTCGCAGCTGCTCACCCTCATCGACATAGTCGATGGACAGACCCCAGGCCGAGCCGTCGCCGGCGAACTCGCGCACCTGTTCGCCGAGGTACCCGATGCAGTAGACGACTGAGTTCACCTCGGCGTCGGCCAGCCAGCGCAACTGCCAGCCGGCGAACGGCTGGCCCGCGACGTCGAGCAACGTCTTGGGAATCGTGCGGGCATCGGGCCACATCCGGGTGCCGAGGCCGCCGGCCAGGATTACGCACTGCATGACGCGTTCCTACTCGCGCACGAGCACCGTGCTGCCGGCCTGGTCAAAGGCGAAGCGCAGCTCGGTAAGACCTTCGTCGCGCATGGCCGTGCGCAAGGCTCGCGGGTCGTCGGCGTAAAACATCAAAAACCCGCCCGCGCCCGCGCCGACCAGTTTTCCGCCCCGCGCACCATTGTCGCGACCGACGTCATACAAGTGGTCAATGCGCGGGTTGGACATCGAGGCCGAACGCTTCTTCTTGTGCTGCCAGTGCTCATGCATCAACTCGGCGAACAGCTCGTTGTCACCGGACTCCAGCGCGGCCAGGCTGCGCAGGCCGAGGTCCTTCACATAGTGCAGGTTGTCGATCATCGAACTGTCGCCGCTCTCGGACTTCGCCTTCTGCTCGCCCAGGACCTGATCGGCGTCGCGGGAGTAGCCGGTGAAGAACATCAGCAAGTGCTGTTCGAGGTCGTGCACCGAGTCGGCCGCAATCTTGGCCGGCGTCACGTCGACGCTGCCGTCGGGCTGGAAGTCGAATCGGGTTATGCCACCGAATGCGGCGATGTACTGGTCCTGCTTGCCAACCGAACGACCGAGGCGGTCGATCTCGATCTCGCACGCTTCGCGGCCGAGGTCGGCCGCACTGACGTGATCACGCTGGACGGCGTGGACGGCCTTCAGCATTCCGACCGTGAACGAGCCCGACGACCCCAACCCGGTTCCGGATGGGATGTCGGCGGTGCTGACGATCTCGACACTGGGTCCGATGTCGTGGGCTCGCAGGATCTCCCGCACGATCGGGTGCTCGATCTCATCGGCTCGGTCCACTCGTTCATAAGCCGAATACTTGAGGAAGTAGTCATCGGTGAAGGTCTGGTTGACCGAGATGTAGATGTGCTTGGAGATGGCGGCCGACAGCACCATTCCGCCGTAGCGCTCGTAGTAGGACGGCAGGTCAGTACCACCGCCGCCGAGCGTGATGCGCAGGGGGGTCCGCGTGATCAGCATCAGCTGACCGCCGGGACATGGGCCACCGCGGCCAGTTGCCAGCCGAAGCGAGAATCGTCCCGGTTGGTCTTGAAGGTAGTTCGGAAGAAAGAGGTCACGGCGGCTTCCACCTTCGACGGTTGCGTGTCGGCTGCGCGCGACTCCATCTGATCGACCAGCTTCTGACCCCGGGCGACTACGGCAAGCTTGTAGAGGTTGAAGAACGGGAAACCCGATCGGAGTACGCGATCGACGTCGAGTCCGGCATCGGTCAGCACCTCGGTCAGCTGGGCGGCGCTGAAATGGCGAAAGTGCCCGATGTGCTTGTCGAAGGCCGAGCGCGGCCCGCCAGGAACCGTGATCACCACTTTGGCGCCCGGGGCGAGCAGGCTGATGGCATTGCGCATCAGCGTGGCCGGGTCGTTGACGTGTTCGAGCACCTCTGAGCACACCGCATGGGTTGCGGCCGGCTGGCCGTCTTCCCGGACAACCGGCTGCAGCAGGTCGCGTTCGATGAACCGAGCACCGACATCGGCCCGCTCGGCCGCCAGGCGGCTTCGCCGCACGCCCTCGGAGCTGTACTCGACCCCCCACACGTTCACCCGGGGGTTCTGGGCCTGCAAACCGATCGCAAACTGTCCCTGGCCGCTGCCGATGTCGAGCACTGTGCTGCCGGCCCTCAGCGGTCCCAACAGCTTCAGGATCATGGCGTGGCGGTAGTCATTGGCCGGGTTGCCCTCGGCGGCCTCGCCGTACTTGTCCCAGTGTTCATCCCAGTTGTCCTGGTCGCTGCCGTCGGCGTTTATCCGAACCCCGCGCAACGCGGCGGCGGGAACCGGCGAATCCGGAGCACTCACAAGGAATATCCGGCAGCGCTGGCGTCGTCGTGGAACATCTGCACCGTCTCGAGAGAGAACTGGTCGAGATCCTTGCCGAAGCCGGGCAGCTTGGCCAACAGGTCATGCGTCACCGTGATGATGTGGACGCCGATCGCCTCGGCCTGGGCGATGTTGAGAACCTCTCGCGGGCTGGCCCACAACAACTCCAGCTGCGGCTGACCGGCCATGGCCTGGAGTGACTGTTGCATCAGCGGAATCGGGTCGCGTCCGGTGTCAGCGATGCGCCCGGCGAAGACTGAGACCACGTGGGCCGGCCCGCCGGCGACCGCGGACGTGACCGCCTCGACCTGAGCCACTGTCATCAGCGCCGTCACATTGAGGTGAATACCATCCGCGGAGAGTTCGCGCAGCACGGGCGCAGTGGAGACGCGCCGGGTGTTCGTCACGGGAATCTTGACGTAGACGTTGGGTCCCCACGATGCGATGAGTCGGGCCTGCCGGATCATTTCGGCGTTGTCGTCGGCGAAGACTTCGAAGGAGATCGGGTGGACCGTAATCGTCTCGAGAACCTTGCGGGCAAACGCTTCGTAGTCACTGACCCCGGACTTGCGCATCAACGTCGGGTTGGTAGTGAAGCCGGCGATCTTCGGATCCGCAGCAAGAGCGATGATCGTCTCGAGGTCGGCTCCGTCAGCGAAGATCTTCACTGGTCGGTCTCCTTCTCACCTGGGCGTACAGGCCTAGGCCGTTGTAGTAAAGCCTAGGATGTGCTCCTTGGCCTCGAGCAGACTGCCGAAGCTGGCATCCGCGGCAGCATGCAGACTTTCGCCATGGTTCCACTCAATGTGCACGGAATGCACTCCGGCACGCCGGGCGGCGTCCACGTCGCGCCAGCGATCGCCCACCCCGACGCTTCGGTTCAGGTCGAGGTCTAAGCGTCGAGCCGCGTCCAGAATCATCCCAGGTCTGGGCTTTCGGCACGGGCAGCCCTCAGCGTTGTCATGGGGGCACACCACGATGTCATCCAAGGGTAGGGCGGCGCGCAGCAGCTCGTGGAAGCTCTCGAGTTCTCTCTCCGTCAGCGATCCGCGGCTGATATCGGGCTGATTGGTCACCACCACCAGCGCCAGTCCGGCCTCGGCGAAGGCGTTACAGGCCTCGGCGACCCCAGGGAGGATTCGGAAATCGGCCAGGGCCCGTGGGGGTACCGGAACGCCGCCCTCGACGAACGCCTTGTTCAGGACGCCGTCGCGGTCGAGGAAGACCGCTGCCCGACGGCTCACGCCTCGAACAGTCCAGCGCGTGCGTCCTGGGCCATTGAGGCCATCGAGTCGCGCAGAGCTTGCGGTCCGGTGCGCTGATTACGCCACCCCAAAGACCGGATCTTGTCGGTGTTGATGCGCACGACGGGCACGTCGCCCTTCCAGCCGCGATCGCCGCCGGTGTACTCGAAGCGCGTTGACCCTTCTGGCAGGTCGAGCACCTGCATCGCCAACTCGCCGATCTCGGTGACGGTGACGTAGTCCCCGGTGGCCACGTTGAACGCATCGAAGGGCGTGTCAGCCTTCGCGCCGGCGAGCAGCACCGCGTCCACGATGTCCTCGACGTGGACATAGGACTTGCTCTGCTTACCGTCACCGAGAATCCGCAACCGAGTCGGATCGGCGAGCAGCCGTCGGACGAAGTCGTAACCGACGCCGTGCGTCTGGTGCGGACCCACGACATTGCCGAACCGGAAAGCTCGGGCGGTCAGATCGAACATGAACGAATAGGAGGAGAGCAGCGCTTCGCCGGCGAGCTTGCTCGCTCCGTAGGTCGAGGTCGGCACCATCGGTCCGTGATCTTCGACGGCCTCGACCTCACCTAAATCGCCGTAAACGCCGCTGCCCGAGGCGTAGAGCACGAGCGGAACGCTCGATTGCCGAGCCGCTTCGGCCACGTGATGGGTCAGCCGGGTGCCCTGATCGAAGTCGATGGCTGGATTGCTGACCGCGGCGGCAATGTCAGGGTTGGAGGCCAGATGAATGATCGTGTCGTGGCCCGCGACCGCACCGACGAGGGCGGGGAGATCAACGATGTCCGCGCGCACCACGGCCAACCGCGCGTCGTCGGCGAACGGGGCCAGATGCCAGTCACGCCCGGATGAGAAGTTGTCGTACACCGTGACTTGCGCAGTCGCCGGGTCGCTGAGCAGTCGGGCCACGAAGTGGCTGCCGATGAACCCGGCGCCACCTACCACGCAGACGCGCTCGATGGATGACGTCATCGCGCAAACCCTGTCATACCAACGATTCCCAGCGGGTTGTCGTCCGCGCCAATGCCGGATGCGTCACAAGGAGGTGCCAGATGACTGCACACAGGCCCTCGGTGTGTGGGGTGATGTGGTCGGGATAGAGGGGCGGGATGATCGAGCAGGCGTCGGCCAGTTGCGCAGTGGTACCCCCGTCTCGTCCGACGATGCCGTAGATGGAGCTGCCGCGTTCCTTCCCCAGCTGCAGGGCGGCGACGATGTTGGTCGACACCTTCTTTTCGGCGTTGCCACCGCCGACGGAGAAGACGAGCAGCGCGTCCTTCTCGTTCAGGCGCGAGCCCCGCAGCCACTCGACGAAGGTGGTGTCCCAGCCTTCATCGTTGGCCCGTGCCGTGAGTTCGGAGACGTTGTCGGTCGGGGCGTAGGCCTCGAGCCCGCAGATCTTGCGAAAGTCGTTCACGGCGTGGCTGGCGTGCCCGGCCGAGCCGCCGACGCCGAGGATGAACAGTCGTCCCTCGCGCTCGCGCACCGCGCCCAACCCGATGGCGATCTGCTCGATCGCCTGGTTGTCCAACGCGTTGAGGATGGTGATGGACTCGGCCAGGAAGTCCTGCGTGAACGTCATGCCTGGTTCTTCTCCGGAAGGTCGATCGTGCAGACGGCAAAGGTGTTGAGTCCGAACTTATGACGGAAGCACTTGATGGCATGCGGCCGGAACCCAGCGCGGACCATCAGCGGCCAGAGGTCGCGCGGGTCGTAGTAGGTCTTGTGGTCATCCATCTCGCAGGCGGGCGACCAGCCGAGCTTGAAGGCCGAGAACTCCAACGCGGTCTTGCCGAACCAGGACGGCACATTAACCGCGCAGACTCCGCCCGGGCGCAGGACGCGATGGAACTGCGCGAGGGTCGCGGCCGGTTCCCAGAGATGCTCGATCACCGACATGCACAAGACGATGTCGAGTGACTGGTCGGGCAGCTCGTGCAGGGCCTCAGGGAGCAGACCTTCGATCGCGTGCACCTTGGGGTGCTCCTGCAGATCTTCAGCGAGCGCGACATCCACCAGCGTCGCGGATGCGACCTCATTCAGGACAGTGCGCATGAAGGTGGCGTCGAAGCCGCACCCGAAATCGGCGACGTCCTTGCCGGCCAGGGGGCCGACGACCTTCTGGATCTGGCGCTTGGACAGCCACACGCCGAAGCGATCGACGGTGCTGACGTCCCCGCCTTGCCCGAAGGACGTCGAGCGGCTGGTCTGGGCCTCAGACATCTGCGCGCTCAGTCATTCGTGGAGTCGGTGCCGTAGCTAACCGCGGTCGCGTGCAGAACCAACGTGAAGCAGAACGTCGAGAAGCCCAGGATCATGAAGAGCAGACCGATGATGCCGAGGTGGTCGATGGCCGAGGAAGGTCCTGGCAGCTGGTGGTTGTTGGTGAAGTACGTGACCGTCAACGCAAGCACGAGAGCGAAGCCAACGGCGAAGACGATTCCTGCGAGCGCCACCGACTTCGTGTATTGAAAGACCCGCCGCCACCGATCTCGATGTTTGCCGGTGTAATCCAGGAAGACATGGGCCAGACAGCCGAAATAGATGCTCTGCAGGCCGACCACGGCGAGGGCGACACCGACGAGCATGAAGTACAGATTGAAGGACACGCTGCCGATCGTGATCGGACCGAAGGAAAGCGGCAGGGTCATCAGCAGACCGAGGGTGAACAGGAAGATGCCCGGCTTGAACAGGAAGAACTCGGCCCCGTGCACGAACATCGCCCGTAGGTTGATCCAGGCGGCGGCAAACGGAGAGAACCAGCCGGAGCGCTTGTGGTGCGACAGGCGTCCGTCGCGATCCTTGAGGAACGTGACCGGGACCTCGGTGGTCACCAGCTCCATGCGAACCGACTTGAGCACCATCTCCGACGCGTACTCCCACGACTGGGAGACGATGCCCATTCGGACGAGGGCATCGCGAGTGATGCCGCGCATGCCGCAGTGGATGTCGCTGAAGTGGCTGCCGTAGAGCCGGTTCAGGATCCACGTCGTGAACGGCGTGCCGAAGTACTGGTGCAGGGCCGGCATGGCCCCGGACTCGATCGAGCCCTTCCAGCGCGAGCCCATGGCGTATTCGGTGCCGTTGCGCATGGCATCGACGAACGGGGCCAGCTGTCGAAAGTCGTAGGTGCAATCGGCATCGCCCATGACGACGTACTTGCCGCGCACGTAGGGGACGGCGTCGATGTATGCCCGGCCCAGACCCCGTTTGGGTGTGTGCAGTACGCGGGCCCCGGCCGCGACCGCGATCTGGGGTGAGGCGTCCTCGGAACTGTCAACGATCAGGATCTCGCCGGCCACCCCGGCTGCAGCTAGGCCTTCGTGGCACCACGCGACAAAGTCGCCGATCGTGATCGCTTCGTTGACCGCGGGCACCAGGATGGTCACTTCGGGGTCAATGGCGTCATTGGCCGGGACCAGCAGGGTGATCAGGGGGTCGTGCGGATCCTGAAAAGTGAGCACTCCGGGCAACTCCGACGCGATCGCGAGTTCGGGCGGAACCGCGATCGCACTGCTCGTTTTGGGGTCAGAGGTGCTCAGCACCCCACGAGGTTAACAGCGCCGACGGGCCGTGGCGGCCAACGGCGCGGGCTTCCCCGTAGGCTCTGGGGCATGACGAAGGCCATCCCTGACCTACTCGATCATGCTGCGGCGGGCGGGCGGATCACGCCCGAAGAGGCGCTGTTCCTCTATACCGACGCGCCACTGCACGCCCTGGGCGAGGCGGCCGACACGGTGCGCCGGCGCCGTTACCCCGACAACATCGCGACCTACATCATCGACCGCAACATCAACTACACCAACGTCTGCGTCACCGCCTGCAAGTTCTGCGCCTTCTACCGGGCTCCGGGCCACGCCGAAGGCTGGACCCATCCGCTCGAGGAGATCCTGCGGCGCTGCGGCGAGGCCGTTGACCTGGGGGCCACCCAGATCATGTTGCAGGGCGGACACTCTCCCGCGATCGGCATCGAGTGGTACGAGCAGACCTTCGCGGCGATCAAGACCGACTATCCGACGCTGACGCTGCACTCGTTGGGCGCCTCGGAGGTCGTGCACATCAGCCGGACGTCGAACCTCGAGTACGCCGAGGTCATCAGTCGGCTCAAGGCCTCCGGCCTGGACTCCTTCGCCGGTGCCGGGGCCGAGATCCTGGTCGCTCGCCCGCGCACCGCAATCGCGCCGCTCAAGGAACCGGGCGAGGTCTGGCTCGCGGTCATGGAGATCGCCCACGGTCTGGGGCTCGAGTCGACGGCGACGTTCATGATGGGCACCGGCGAGACCAACGCCGAACGCATCGAGCACCTGCGCATGATCCGCGACGTACAGGATCGCACCGGCGGGTTTCGGTCCTTCATCCCGTGGACCTACCAACCGGAGAACAACCACCTCAAGGGCCGCACCCAGGCGACCTCGCTGGAATACCTGCGCATGGTCGCAGTCGCGCGGCTCTTCTTCGACAACATCAACCACCTGCAGGGTTCCTGGCTGACGACCGGAAAGGACATCGGCCAGCTGACCCTGCACTTCGGCGCCGACGACCTCGGCTCGGTGATGCTCGAAGAGAACGTCGTCTCCTCCGCCGGGGCCCGGCACCGGTCCAACCGCACCGAACTGATCGAGTTGATTCGCGGGGCCGGCCGCATCCCGGCCCAGCGCGACACGCTGTATCGGCACCTGGTCGTGCATGCCGATCCGGCCGACGATCCGGTCGACGCCCGGGTGCACTCGCACTTCTCCTCGACCGCGTTGACCCTGCTGCCCGCGGTCGGTTGAGCCGCTCGTTGTTTCGGCGCCCCACCGGCCTGGTGGCCGCGGCGATGGTTGGCGCGCTCGTCCTGGGGATCACTGGTTGCTCGTCCGGTAGCCACAAGAGCCCGGCGTCAACCAGCGCGGCCTCCAGCTCACGCGCGACGCCGGCCATCACCGCGCAGCCGCTGCCGACCGGCAGCATTGCCAACGACATCGACAAGCGCAAGGCGGTCAGCATCACCGGCTGCGCGGCGAGCCAAGGCGGTTGGTCGGCGTCGGGCACGGCGAAGAATGATTCAGCGGTGACAACCACATACGCCATCACGATCTTCTTCACGACCGCCCAGGCGACCGTCCTGGACTACGCGACGACGACCGTGAAGGTCGGTGCCGGCAAGTCGCAGAAGTGGAGCGCTGCGGCGCAGTTCGCGGCAGCGAAAGACATGCTGTGCGTGCTGCGCGGAGTCGGCTGACCCCTGCTCGGTGTCGCCTCGCACATCTGGCCGGTGTTCCGAGCGTCGCGCTGGTGATTTGGCACGGCGTCCGGTTTACTGACCGTCAAGATTATGCGAGCTCTTGGGTCCAGAGTGATTCACGTGGCGCATGCGCTCTTCCCCCGGGAGCTGATTAGTGCATCGTTCGCCCTCCGCGTGGACTCGATTCCAGCGTTGGGTCGTGGCAACCGCTGTCGTCGCGCTCGCGGCCGCCGGAACCTCGGTCTGGCTGTGGTCGGCCCCGGTGACCGCGGCCCCGCCTGGTCTGACGCTGACCAAGTCAGCTGACCTCCCCTCGGTTTCAGCAGTCGGACAGACCATCACGTACACGTTCGTCGTGACCAATACCAGCTCGGACATCGCTAACGGTGTCGGGGTCAACGACGTCCAGACCTCTCCGGCCGGCGCGCTGGCCACCGCACCGACCTGCGTTTCGCTCGCTGGTCCGGCCGGCACCTGCTCCGGTGCCACCGCCGACCTGGCCATCGGCCAGTCGGCCACGTTCACCGCGACCTACGTGAGCACCCAGGCTGACCTGGACCACGGGTCGATCGCCGACAGCGCGAGCGCCAGCGGCACCGACTCGCTCGACGCGCCGGTCACCTCGGCGCCGCAGACGCTGAGCATTCCGGTGATCGTGACCCCGGCGCTGTCATTGAGCAAGTCCGTACTGCCGACCACCTACGCCTCCGCCGGCACCGTGCTGCAATACACCTTCCATGTCATCAATACCGGCAACGTCACGCTGACCAACCTGGCCATTGCCGACACTCAGGTGTCGGCGATCAACTGCCCGGCCGGCGCGTTGGCGCCGCAGGCCAGCGCCGACTGCTCGGCCAGTTACACGGTCACCCAGGCGGACGTCGACTCGGGAGCTGTGGTCAACACGGCGACGGCCAGCGCTCATACGGCGCTGGGGGTAGTCGCGACATCGCCGCCCTCGACGGCCAAGGCGACGGCGAACGCGGTAGGGGGCCTGCAGCTGACCAAGTCCGCGCTGACCCCCTCTTTCAACGCGCCGGGTCAGACGGTCGACTACAGCTACCTGGTTACGAACAGCGGGAGCCTGACCATCACCAACCTGGCCATCGCCGACTCGATGACCGCACCGGCGCTGGATGCCGGGCTGGGACCGATCACCTGTCCGGCGTTGACGCTGAGCCCGGGTGCCTCCACGACCTGCACGGGCAATTACGTCACCACGCAGGTCGACGTGGACCATGGCTCGATCGCGAATACGGCGACCGCGACCGGCAGCGCCGGAGCAGCTGCGGTGACCTCGAACGCGGCGACGGCGACCGTGGCCGCGCAGCTCGCTCCGTCATTGTCGGTGCAGAAGACCGGCTCGACGATGGCGGTATCGCTCATCGGCTTCGTCGTGACCTATCGGTTCGACGTGACCAATACGGGGAACGTGACGCTTTCCAATGTCGGGGTTGTCGATTCCCAACTGCCCCCCTCGGTGGCGTTGACCAGCCCACCGGTCTGTCAATCCCTGACCTCCCCGGCCGGGACCTGTTCAGGGTCGGCAACCGGGCTGGCGCCGGGCCAGGTGGCGACGTTCACCGCGACCTACACGGTGACTCAGGCCGACCTGGACAACGGCAGCGTGGCCGATTCGGCGGTTGCGTCGGGGACGCCGCCGCAACTGCCCAGCGCACCGCCGCCGGTGCCGGTCTCCTCGGCCGCGGGGACGCTGAGGATTCCGGCCCTGCAGTTCCCCGCGCTGAGGGTCACGAAATCGACCACCACGACATCGGCCACGGCGGTGGGCCAATCGGTGACGTACACGTTCGTAGCGATGAACACCGGGAATGTGACCCTCTCCGGAGTGGGGATCACCGACATTCCGGTGGCCCCGGCCTCGCCGCTGCAGGCCACACCCACCTGTCAGGCGCTGGCGGCACCGGTCGGGACCTGCTCCGGCGCAACCACCCCACTGGCCCCTGGACAGCAGGCGACGTTTACCGCGACCTACCTGGTGACGGCCGCTGACCTCGACAACGGGGTCATCACTGATTCAGCGCAGGCCTTCGGGACGTCGCCGCAGATCCCAGGCGGACCGGTGCCGGCCGTGATCAACTCCGCGCCGTCGACAGTCTCGATCATCGCCGATCAACAGCCGGGCCTGACGATCGTGAAGTCCAGCTCGACCCCATCGGTATCCGCGGTGAATGACGTCATCACCGAGACCTTCTCGGTCACGAACTCCGGCAACGTGACGTTGACCGGGGTGGGCGTGACCGACATCCAGTCCGCTCCCGCGGGCGCGCTGACGGGCCTACCCACCTGTGCGAGCTTGAGCGGTCCACTCGGATCGTGCAGTGGCACGACCACCACGCTGGCCGCTGGACAGTCCGCCCTCTTCACCGCGACCTACCTCGTCACGCAGGCCGACCTGGATCACGGGAGCGTGTCCGACTCCGCGACCGCGAGCGGGGTCCCGCCGCTGTTGCCGGGCGGCCCGACGTCGGTCACCTCATTGCCGTCGACGCTGACCGTCCCGGCGATGCAGCGGCCGGTCCTGTCCCTGACCAAGACGCCGACCCCGGGTACGGTCGGCAACGCCGGCGTCGTGGTGGACTACGCGTTCGTGGTGAGGAACTCCGGCAACGTCACCATCGGCAATATCAGCGTCAATGACGCAATAACCAGCCCCGCGCTCGAGTCCGGGCTGAGTTCCGTGACGTGCCCGGTCACCAGCCTCGCGCCCGGCCAGACCGTCACCTGCGCGGCGAGCTACACCGTGACGCTCCTCGACGCGAACAACGGCTCGGTTAAGAACACGGCGACCGCGTCGGGCGCATCGCTCGTCGGTACCGTCGTCACGTCGGTGCCGGCCAGCGCCATGGTCATTGTCACCTCGACGCCCGCGGTGAGCCTGGTCAAGGTGGCCGCGGAGTCCTCCTTCGACGCTGCGGGCCAGACGTTGCACTACTCCTTCGACGTCACCAACACCGGCAACGTCACCCTGGGCGCGCTGAACGTGACCGACACCCTCACGGCGCCGGGCGCCCCGGCCAACCTCTCACCGATCAGCTGCCCCGCCACCGCACTCGATCCGCAGGCGTCCATGACTTGTACGGCGACGTATGCGACCAGCCAGGACGATCTCGATGCCGGGTCGGTCCAGAACTCGGCGATCGTGACCGGCACCCCCCCGCGCGGCGCGGCAGTGAGCTCTGCCGCGTCGAGCGTGACGGTGCCGGCCGTCCAGGATGCGGCGCTCGGCCTGGTCAAGTCGGCCACGGTCAGCAGCGGCGCCGGTCCGGTCGGCGTCGGTGATCAGATCGCGTACGCGTTCCTGATCACTAACACCGGCAACGTCACGCTGACCGATGCCACCGTGAGCGACGCCGCGATCGGTCCGGTGACCTGCCCGAGCGCGGTGCTGGCACCGGGTGACCAGGTCACGTGCAGCGCCAACTCGGCTCACGTCGTCACTCAGGCCGATGTCGATGCCGGGACCGTCACGAACACCGCGACTGCCAGCGCGCAGGTTCGCACCTGCCCGAGCAGCGGCGGGTGCCCGGTCACCTCTGATCCGTCCACGGTGAGTGTGGCGATCGGACAACATCCGGC
The DNA here is from genome assembly GCA_963828015.1 of uncultured Actinomycetes bacterium. GTDB lineage: Bacteria > Actinomycetota > Actinomycetes > Mycobacteriales > Jatrophihabitantaceae > CAVPUA01. Next base: position 84,244 of record CAWHCD010000004.1, on the reverse strand, counting down.
CCTGGCGCTGGCCAAGAGCGGCCAATACGCCGGTGGTCTGGTCAGCTGGACGATCACGCTCACCAACATCGGCAACACCACCCTGGTCGACATCATCGTGAGTGACCCGACCGCCGGGCCGGTCACCTGCCCGAGCAGCACGCTGGCGCCGGGCGCCACCGTGGTCTGCCACCCGGTCCCGCAACCGCCGGGTGCCGCCGAGCTCGCGGCCGGTCACATCACCAACACCGCGACGGCCACCGCCAACGGCATCGGCTCCAGCCTCGTCACGGCACCGGCCAGCGCCACCGCGATCGTCTCGCTGCCGGTCGGCTTGGCTATGACGGGTTCGCCGCTGCTGCAACTGAGCGGCCTGGCCGCGGCCATGCTGCTCGCGGGCTTGGCCGTACTGGCCCTGGGCCGTCGCCGCCGGAGCTGAGGCGCGTCGGCCTACACTGGCGCAAATGACCCGCGCCGGACTGGACAAGAAGCCGCATGATGTCGCCGAGATGTTCGACGGCGTGGCCCGGCGGTACGACATCACGAACACGGTGCTCTCCGCGGGCCAGGACGGTCGCTGGCGGCGGTTGACGCGTCAGACCCTCGGGCTGGCGCCCGGGGACCTGGTACTCGACCTCGCGGCCGGCACCGGCGTCTCGACCCTTGAACTGACCAACTCCGGGGCGACCGCGATCGCCTGCGACTTCTCCCTCGGCATGCTGCGGGCGGGCATCAGCCGGCGCGACCGACGGTCGCTGCCGTTCGTGGCCGGCGACGCCACCGCGCTGCCGTTCGCCGACGGCGTGTTCGACGCCGTCACGATCTCCTTCGGGCTGCGCAACGTCGCCGGGGTGAGCCGGGCCTTGCAGGAGATGGCGCGGGTCACCCGCCCCGGGGGCCAGCTGGTCGTCTGCGAGTTCAGCCGTCCGGTCTGGCGCCCGTTCCGCGTGGTGTATCTGAACTACCTGATGCGGGCGTTGCCGGTGCTGGCCCGGTGGGTGTCCTCCAACTCCGACGCCTACGTCTACCTGGCCGAGTCGATCCGGGCCTGGCCGGCGCAGGACGAGCTGGCCCGAACGATCGACGCGGCCGGTTGGTCGCGCGTCCACTACCGCAACCTCACCGGTGGCGTTGTGGCCCTGCACCGCGCGACCCGCGCCTCGTGCGCCTAGTGCTCCAGCGCGACCCGCGCCTGAGACTCAGTAGTGGCCGAACAGGCCCGGGTTGTCCTTGAGCCGCTGCACCGACAGCTCGATCTCGCGCTCGGCCTCGACCCGACCGACCCAGGACGCACCTTCGACGCTCTTGCCCGGTTCGAGGTCCTTGTAGACCTCGAAGAAGTGCTGGATCTCGAGTCGGTCGAACTCGGGTACGTGGTGGATGTCGCGCAGGTGCTCAAGGCGCGGATCGCCGGCCGGGACGCAGAGCAGCTTGTCGTCGCCACCTTTTTCGTCGGTCATGCGGAACATGCCGATTGCGCGGCACTTGACCAGGACGCCGGGGAACAGTGGGTCGCCGTGGATGAGCACGAGTGCGTCCAGCGGGTCGCCGTCATCGGCGAGGGTGTCCTCGACGTAGCCGTAGTCGGCCGGGTACTGGGTCGAGGTGAACAGCGTCCGGTCCAGGCGCATCCGGCCGCTCTGATGGTCGACCTCGTACTTGTTCCGGCTGCCCTTCGGGATCTCGATAAGGACGTCGAACTCCACGTAAACACTCCGATGACTCGTAGCCAAGGCAGACATTGGGTGACCGCCGCTGCGATTAGTGTGGCGCATCGTGGTGAACCCCCGGGCGGCGACGGTCGGCGGTGTGGCGTGCGTCCTGCTCCTTGCCGGCGCGGCAGCCTTCGGCGGCTATCACGGTGGGCTCTCGCTTCGCGCCCGTCCGCAGCCGGCAACGGTGGCCCAGCCGTCGGCCTACGCCCAGGCCTCGGCCGCCCCGTCAGCTGCGCCCGATTCGACCGCGCCGCCGGTTGTCGCGGCCCAGCTGACGGCCTCGTTGGCCGGGCCAATGGCCGACCCACGCCTGGGCACGCACGTGGTCGCCCAGGTGCTCGATGCCGACACCGGGACCGTCCTGCTGGATCAATCCTCCGCGGTCGCGACCGCGCCGGCCTCCACCGCGAAGCTGGCGACCGCGGCCGCCGTGCTTGCCGGGCACGCGCCCACCGACCAGATCGAGACCACCGTCGTGGCCGGGGCCCAGCCCGGTGTCGCCGTGCTGGTCGGCGCCGGCGACCCGACGCTGTCCGCGGCCGCGGCCGGTACGCCGACGCTGTACGCCGACGCGGCCCGGGTCAGTGACCTGGCCGCAGCCCTGAAGGCCGACCGGATCACCGCCGTCGTCGTCGACGACTCGCTGTTCACCGGGCCGGCCGTGGCCCCGAGCTGGCTGCCCGAAGACGTGCCCTCGGACTACGCGTCGGCCATCACCGCGCTGATGGCCGACGGCGGGCGGGACACGCCGAGCGCCACCGTCCGCAGCGCGAGCCCGGCTCTGGCCGCCGGCATCGCGCTGGCCGCCCAGCTCGGCCTGCCGCCCACCGCGGTGACGCTCGGAACGGCCCCGGCCGGCGCCCAGGTGCTCGCGCACGTCCAGTCCGCGCCGTACGCGGAGTTGGTCCGCCAGATGCTGCAGGATTCCGACAACGTCCTCGCCGAGGTGCTGGGCCGGCAGGTCGCTCTGTCCGAACATCAGCCGGCCAGTTTCACCGGTGCCGCGGCCGGCGTGCGAATGGCGCTGAGTGACATCGGGCTCGACATCGGCGCGGGCCTGCTCGATGCGAGCGGCCTCTCGCCGGCCGACCGGTTGACGCCCGCCGCTCTGACCGGGGTGCTGCACCTGGTGGCCGCGGGCACCCCGCCGCCCCTGGGGCAGGTGGCAGATGCGTTACCGGTGGCCGCCTGGTCGGGAACGCTGGCCGATCGCTACCTGGTCGGCGCCGCGCGCGCCGGAGCGGGGGACGTGCGGGCCAAGACGGGGACGCTGACCTCGGTCTCGACGCTGGCCGGCTTCGTCCGGACCGCATCCGGACGGTTGCTGGCGTTCAGCTTCGCTGCCGATCAGGTCGGGCCAACCGCGGCCGACACCGACGCGGCCGAGGCCGCACTCGACGACGTGGCCGCGGCGGTTGCGGCCTGCGTCTGCGCCTGAGCCCAGCGGGGCCGGGCACGTACGCTCGGCTCATGGCTGCACTCATCAACTGGGACCTTGCCGCGAGCACGGCCAAGCGATTGAGCCCGGCCCCGCCGCCGACCGATCGGGCCACCGCCGAAGCGGTCGTGGCCCAGCTCTATGAGCTGGCCGAGGTGGCCGCCGGGCACGTCGCCGAGATCACCGAGCTGCGCGAACCCGCCGTCACAGCGCTCACCCGGGTCGTTGATCGCGCCGGCTGGATCGACGTCAACACCGCGGGCATGAAATCGGTCATGACCCCGATCGTCGAGAAACTCGCCGCTGCCAGCCCGGTCGGGGGGATCGCTGAGTCAATCGGCGGACGGGTCACGGGAGTGCAGGCGGGTGCCATTGTCGGCTTCCTGTCCGGCAAGGTGCTGGGCCAGTTCGAGTTCTTCGACCGGCCTGACGGGCAGCTGCTGCTGGTCGCGCCGAACCTGGTCAACGTCGAGAGCCAGCTCGACGTCGACCCCGACGACTTCCGGCTGTGGGTCTGCCTGCACGAGGTCACCCACCGGGTGCAGTTCACCGCCGTGCCGTGGACGCGGACCTACATGCACGAGCAGATCGCGGCGTTGAGCGACACCATCGATCCCGACCCGGCGGTGCTGCGCGCGCGCCTGTCCGGCGCGATGGGGGAGCTGGTGAAGGTCGTGCGCGGGGAGGACGACGGCTCGGGGCTGATGGGCATGCTGGCCACGCCCGAGCAGCGGGTCGTGCTCGATCAGGTGACGGCGTTCATGTCCCTGGTCGAGGGCCACGCCGAGTGGGTGATGAACGCCGTCTCGCCGACCATCATCCCGTCCCAGCGCGTCATCGAGCGGCGCTTCGCCGCCCGGCGCAAGGGTGGCAACCCGCTCGACAAGCTGCTGCGCCGACTCCTTGGCCTCGAGGCCAAGACCCGTCAGTACGTCGACGGGTCGGCGTTCGTGCGGGCGGTGGTCGATCAGGTCGGCGTCGGTGGGTTCAACGCGATCTGGACGTCCCGCGATACGTTGCCGACCAAGGCCGAGATCGCGGCGCCGGGCGACTGGGTCTCGCGCATCCACGGCTGATGGGCCCACGCTGATGGGCCCGCATCCGGCCGTCGCCGAGATCCGGCGCGCGGTGCGCCTCGCGCTCTCTCGCGAGCCGAGACGGGTGGTGGTGGCGTGCAGCGGGGGTGCGGATTCCCTGGCGCTCGCGGCCGCGGTGGCGTTCGAGGCGCCCCGGGCCGGAGTTGCCGCCGGACTGGTCACCATCGATCACGGCCTGCAAGTCGGTTCGGCCGAGCAGGCCGATCGAGTGGCAACTATCGGCTATGAGTTGGGCCTGGATCCGGTGGAGATCATCCGGGTCGACGTGGGCCGGGCGGGCGGTCCCGAGGCGGCCGCGCGCCAAGCCCGGTACGCCGCGCTCGACGCGGTGGCCGAGACCTGGGCGGCTGACGTCCTGCTCGGCCACACGCTCGATGACCAGGCCGAGACGGTGCTGCTCGGGCTCGGCCGCGGCTCGGGACCGCGGTCGATCGCCGGGATGCGGGCCGTGCAGGGCCGCTATCGCCGCCCGTTGCTGGGTGTGCGCCGCGCGACCACGGTCGCCGCCTGTGCCGCGCTGGGCCTGGACGTCTGGGACGACCCGCACAACCGCGATCCCCGCTTTCAGCGCGTCCGGCTGCGCACAGAGGCGCTCCCGTTGCTGGAGGAGATCCTGCAGGGGGGAGTCGCCGAGGCGCTGGCCCGAACGGCGACCCAGCTGCAGGATGAGCTGAACCTGATCGAGCTTGCCCCTGTCCCGGCCGAGGGCGAACAGCTCGACGTGGCCGAGCTCGAGCCATTGCCCAAGGCGGTGCGCACGAAGGTGCTCAAACGGTGGGCGCAGCACAACGGGGCCCGCCCGCTGAGCAGCGCGCACGTCCAGGCATTGGATGAGTTGGTCATGAACTGGCACGGCCAAGGGCCGGTCCAGCTGCCGGGCGCCGTCAGCGCCTATCGCGCGTCTGGAAGGCTGTCGATGCAGCCGCCGCCCATCAAGGAGTAGAGCGTGTCCGTACTCGATGACGACGTCGAGGAAATCCTGATTCCCGCCGACGTCATAGCGGCCAAGATCGCCGAGCTGGCGGCCGCGATCGACGCCGACTACGCAGGTCGGGAACTGCTGCTGGTCGGCGTGCTCAAGGGCGCGGCGATGTTCATGTCCGACTTGGCCCGGGCCCTGCAGACCCCCACCACGCTGGAGTTCATGGCCGTCAGTTCCTACGGCGGCTCGACCAAGACCTCCGGGGTGGTGCGCATCCTCAAGGACCTCGACCGCGATGTGGCCAATCAGCACATCTTGGTCGTCGAGGACATCATCGACTCCGGCCTGACCCTGTCGTGGCTGTTGAAGAACCTGCGCAGCCGCCAGCCCGCGTCCCTGGACGTGGTCGCCCTGCTGCGCAAACCGGAGGCGGTCAAGGTCGAGGTTCCGGTGCGCTACGTGGGCTTCGACATCGCCAATGAGTTCGTGGTCGGCTACGGCCTGGACTACGCCGAGCACTACCGTGGACTGCCTTACATCGGGCGCCTTCGCCCAGCGGTCTACGGGGGCTGACGTGTAACGTCAAGTACTTACAACGTGACGTTTTCGAGGTGCGAGAGGAAAGCGGGACGGCCCTGAGCCGGCTCGTGAGGACCACATGGATCGCAAGCGCATCTTCCGTAGCTGGTGGCTCTGGGTTGCCATCGCGCTCGTCCTGGTATTCATCCTGCCCAGCGTGTTGTCCAACAACAAGGGCTACCACTCGGTCAACACCTCCGTGGCGATCGACCAGATCAACGCCAAGAACGTCAGCAAGGCGACGATGCACGACAAGGAACAGACCCTCGACCTGACGCTGGTCAAGCCGGTCGACGGGCATTCCAAGATCGGCACGTCCTACCCGGCCGACGCGACCTCGACCATCTTCAACTCCCTCACCAGCACCGGCACCACCTTCACGACCCAGGTCACCCGCAGCAACGCCTGGCTCAGCCTGCTCGAGACGTTCCTGCCGATCATCATCATCGGCGGCGTGCTGCTGTTCGTGATGAGCCAGATGCAAGGCGGCGGCAACCGGGTCATGAGCTTTGGCCGCAGCAAGGCCAAGCTGGTCAGCAAGGACACCCCTAAGACCACCTTCGACGACGTCGCCGGCGCCGATGAGGCGATCGAGGAACTGCACGAGATCAAGGAGTTCCTCGCCAACCCGGCCAAGTTCCAGGCCATCGGCGCGAAGATCCCCAAGGGCGTACTGCTCTATGGCCCCCCCGGCACCGGCAAGACGCTGCTCGCGCGGGCCGTCGCGGGCGAGGCCGGAGTTCCGTTCTACTCGATCTCCGGTTCGGACTTCGTCGAGATGTTCGTCGGTGTCGGCGCCTCGCGTGTGCGCGACCTGTTCGAGCAGGCCAAGACGAACGCACCCGCGATCATCTTCGTCGACGAGATCGACGCCGTCGGTCGCCACCGCGGGGCCGGCCTCGGCGGTGGGCACGACGAGCGCGAGCAGACGCTCAACCAGCTGCTGGTCGAGATGGACGGCTTCGACGTCAAGGGCGGCGTCATCCTCATCGCGGCCACCAACCGGCCCGACATCCTCGACCCGGCGCTGCTGCGCCCGGGCCGCTTCGACCGCCAGATCGCCGTCGGACCGCCCGATGTCCTCGGCCGCGAAGCCGTGCTCAAGGTGCACGCCAAGGGCAAGCCGTTCGCGCAGGACGTCGACCTGGCCGTTATCGCGCGACGCACACCGGGCTTCACCGGCGCCGACCTGGCCAACGTGATCAACGAGGCCGCGTTGCTGACCGCCCGCAACAATGGCCGCTTGATCACGACCGAGGCGCTCGAGGAGTCGATCGACCGGGTCATCGCCGGCCCCGAACGCAAGACGCGGGCGATGAGCGACAAGGAGAAGCGGGTCACCGCCTATCACGAGGCCGGCCATGCGCTCACGGCATGGGCGATGCCCAACCTCGACCCGGTGCACAAGGTGACGATCCTGCCGCGTGGTCGTTCGCTCGGGCACACCCTGGTGCTGCCGCTGGAGGACCGTTACACCCAGACCCGCTCGGAGATCCTGGATCAACTCGTCTACGCCCTGGGTGGGCGGGCGGCCGAAGAACTCGTCTTCCACGAGCCGACGACCGGTGCGTCCAACGACATCGAGAAGGCGACTGCGCTAGCGCGGTCGATGGTGACCGAGTACGGCATGAGCGCCAAGCTCGGCGCGGTCAAGTACGGCACCGGCGACGCCGAGCCGTTCATGGGCCGCGACTACGGGCACCAGCGCGACTTCTCCGAGGAGGTCGCGGCCGACATCGACGCCGAGGTGCGGGGGCTGATCGAGGGCGCGCACGACGAGGCGTGGGAGATCCTGGTCCAGTACCGCGACTCGCTCGACACGCTCGTCCGCGAGTTGGTCGAGAAGGAGACGCTGGACAAGGACGACCTCAGCCGCATCCTGGCTCCGGTGCGTAAGCGCCCGCCGCACAACACCTTCTCCGGCTTCGGTAAGCGCACGCCGAGCGACCGCCCGCCGATCGAGATCCCGGCCACCGTGCGGGTGCCCGCCAACGGCACCCCGTACGCCAATGGCGCGAACGGCAATGGCGCGAACGGCAATGGCGCCAACGGCAACGGTGCGAACGGCAACGGTGCGAACGGCAGCGTTCCGGGTGCCAACGGCGGTGGATACGGCTCGCTGCCCGACGCCGGTTCCAGCGCGGGCGGTTGGACTCCGCCCACCGTTCCGTGAGCGACGTACTCAACGCGCCCGGAGTCGATCTGGCCCGAGCCGAAGCGGCGGTTCGCGAGCTGCTGATCGCGATCGGGGAGGACCCCGACCGCGAAGGCCTGCGCGACACTCCGGGCCGGGTGGCCCGCTCCTACTCCGAGATATTCGCCGGCCTGCACACCGAGCCGTCCGACGTCCTGCTCACGACCTTCGACGAGAACCACAACGAACTCGTCCTGGTGAAGGACATCCCGCTCTACTCGACGTGCGAGCACCATCTCGTCACCTGGCACGGCACCGCCGCCGTCGGCTACATCCCCGGCGTGTCCGGTCGCATCACCGGGCTGTCCAAGCTGGCCCGGTTGGTCGATCTGTACGCCAAACGGCCGCAGGTCCAGGAGCGGCTGACCTCGCAGGTCGCCGATGCCGTGATGTCCAAACTTGAACCGACCGGCGTCATCGTCGTCGTCGAGGCCGAGCATCTGTGCATGGCGATGCGCGGTATCCGCAAGCCGGGGACGCGCACCATGACGTCAGCGGTGCGCGGCTCGATGCAGGATGACCCCCGCACCCGCTCCGAAGCCCTGAGCCTGATCCTCGGACGCTGACGTGTCCGCTCTGCCCGCACGGGCGGACCGCCTGCTCGTCATGGGCGTTCTCGAACGTCACGCCCGACTCCTTCAGCGACGGTGGCCGCTACACCTCCGTGGCCGCTGCCGTCGCGCACGGCGTTGCCATGCACCGCGCCGGCGCCGACCTGGTCGACGTCGGTGGGGAGTCGACCCGGCCGGGAGCCGAGCGGGTGGACATCGAGGAGGAGATCCGCCGGGTCCGTCCGGTGGTCGCCGCCCTGCACGAGGCGGACGTGCCGGTGAGCATCGACACCACCCGGGCGCAGGTTGCCGCCGCCGCGCTCGAGGCCGGCGCCAGTCTGGTGAATGACGTTTCCGGCGGCCTGGCCGATCCGCAGATGGCCAAGACCGTCGCCGCGGCCGGCTGCCCGTGGATCCTGATGCATTGGCGCGGGCCAAGCCGGGCGATGAACGAGCTGGCGGTATACGACGACGTGGTCGCCGATGTGCGGCGGGAGCTGGCCGAGCGGGTCGAGCAGGCACTGGCGGCGGGTGTGGCGCCGGAGTCGATCGTGCTCGATCCCGGGCTCGGCTTCGCGAAGGCGCCCGAGCACAACTGGGCCCTGCTGGCCGGGCTGGATCAACTGCAATCGCTGGGCTTCCCGATATTGGTCGGTGCGTCGCGCAAGTCGTTCCTGGGGCGGTTGCTGGCTGGGCCGGACGGGTCACCGCGCCCGGTGGACGGACGTGAGGCAGCGACCGTCGCCGTCACGATGTTGGCGGCTGCGGCCGGTGTGTGGGGTGTGCGGGTGCACGACGTGCGGGCCAATGTCGATGCGGCGCTGGTGGCTCAGGCGGCACGACGATGAGCGATCGCATCGAACTGACCGGCCTGCGGGTACGCGGCCATCATGGCGTCTTCGACTTCGAGCGACGCGACGGACAGGACTTCGTCGTCGACGTCGTTCTCGAACTGGATCTGACTCCGGCCGCGGCCAGTGACGACGTGACCGACACCGTGCACTACGGCGAGTTGGCCGAGGCACTCGCCGCGATCATCGCCGGGGAGCCGGTGAACCTGATCGAGACATTGGCCCAGCGGTTGGCCGACGTCTGTCTGGCCGACGCCCGGGTGCGGGCAGCGACGGTCACGGTGCACAAGCCCCAGGCCCCGATCACCTTGCAGTTCAGCGATGTCGCCGTCACGATCCGGCGCAGCCGATGAGCCGCGCCGTGCTGGCACTCGGGGCCAACATCGGAAGTCCGGGCGAGGCGTTGCAGGCCGCCGTCGACGCGATGCGGCCGTGGCTGATCGGGGTGTCGCCGGTCTACCGCACCCCGGCCTGGGGACCGGTCGAGCAACCCGACTACCTCAACGCGGTGATCATCGTCGACGACCCGGACGCCCTCGCCGCGGCCTGGCTCTCGCGAGCGCAGGCGGCCGAACAGGCGGCCGGGCGGGTTCGCGACATCCGGTGGGGACCGCGGACGTTGGACGTGGACGTCATCGACGTGGACGGCCTGAGTTCCGCCGATCCGCAGCTGACCCTGCCCCATCCGCGCGCCGCGGATCGGGCCTTCGTGCTCGTGCCCTGGCTGGCCCTCGACCCGGCGGCCCAGCTGGCGGGCATCTCGGTGCGGGAACTGGTCGACGCGCTGCCGGCGAGTGAGTTGGCCGGAGTCGAGCCGGCGGTCGCGGTCCGATTGCGATGAGACGCACCAGTGCGGCGGATCTGCTCCGCCCGTTCCTGATCGTGTTGGTCGTCGTCTATCTGCTGCTGCGTTTCACCTATGACTCGCTGCCTCCGGTGGGCTACGGCATCTGCGTCCCGCTGCTGTTCCTGGCCATCTTCGAGTTCCTCGCCGCTCGGCGGGTGCGGGCCGCGGTCAGCCACGATCCCGACGCCAAGGCGATGCCCGCCATCACCATTGCCCGCCTGGTCGCGCTGGGCAAGGCCTCGGCCCTGGTCGCGGCCGGGCTGATGGGGGCCGTCGGTGGCCTGCTGCTTCGGGTGGCCCCGGATGCGGCCCGCGTTCGGGCCGCGAGCAGCGACCTGCGGGTCGGCATCGTGATCTTCGCCGTCTCTGCCGTGCTGCTCGGGGCCGGCCTGTTGCTCGAGCGGTCGGGCGTCGATCCGGGGCAGACCCAGCATCGCCGCCCCAACCCGCCGGCCGCGGCCGCGTGAGCGAGCGCGTTTCGGCGCCCCGGCCGCATACCCTCGGCAAACATGTGAATACCTATTTTCCGGCCCCTCGGAGGGTCGGTTTCCCCGGTAAACTCGCGCCGTGGCCACCTGGGGGAGCTCGCGGACTCGCGCGATCCTGTCGGTTGTCGGGGTAATTGTCGCCTTCGGGCTGGCCGGGCTGGCCGTCGTGCTCATCTGCTTCGGCAACACCCACAAGCAGTCCCAGCTCGGGGTGATCGCCGGGCTGTGGTCGGCCCTGCTGGGCTACCTGTCCATCTACGGCGTTCGCCATCGGCCGGGAACGGCATCGGGCTCGACCGGGTCTGACCTCGAGCTGGCCAGTTCTCGGCAACTCGAGACCACCCGCGACGCGGCGTCTCGGCGTGAGTACGAGGAGCGGTTGCAGGCCCTCGTGCAGGCCGAGTTGGCCAAGTTCGCCGACTCGATGAGCTCGGAGCTCGATTCCCTGCGCGCCGAAGTCGCGCATCTGCGGGGTGATCTCGTCGAGAAGGTCGGCGGGCAGTTGCGGTTGGAGCGGGTCGAAACGACCAGGGTCATCGGCTCCAACATCGAGGCGCTGCAGCACGAGGTCCGCCGCCTGGCCGTCGGTCGCGACGACCCGCCGCCGTTACGCCCGGTGGAGATAGCGGCCACGGCCGTCACCGCCGCGTCCGGGGCGACCCCGCCGCCCGCTGTGCCACCCACCGCCACATCGCCCGCCGCCGCACCGTCCGCCGCGTCCGCACCCCTGCCACCGGCACCGGCACCGGCACCGGCGGCAGCGCCGCCCGCGCCGCCACCCGTTGTGTCGCCGCCGATTTCGGTCGCGCCGCCGATTGTCGTCGCGCCGCCGTGGACACCACCGGTGAAGACGCCGATCCCCGTTGTGGCGACCGCCCCCGCCGCCAGTCCGCCCGGCCGCGACCCCTTCGCCGATCTGCCGCGGCTGACCCCGTTCGTCGATGATGCGCCCGACGCTCGCGAGGGTGCCGCGGTGGCTTCGGTAGCGCCGGTCACCGCGAATCGTCATGCGGCGCCTGAGCCGGTGGAGTCCGCGCGGTCCGGTACGTCAGGCGGACGCCGGCATCGCGCCGATGACACGCCCAACGAGATCCTCGAGCGGCTCCTCTCGCGTCGTACCAGCTAGGTCCGGCCGACCAGTCGCGTCAGCCCTTGCCCGGCAGCACGCGCTCGAGCGTGCTCGCCCAACGTCGGATCACTCGCGCGCGCTGCGCACGATCCTCGGTCACCAGCGCGGCGAGGCCGAGCCCGCGGGAGAAATCCAACGTGGCCTGGATGAGCTCAGGCACACCGGCCTTGGCCTCATCGGCGTTCAGGAGCCGGACGGCGCCGAGGTAGGCCACCCGGGCGGCCTGGGCCTCGAGGGGCGCGAGCAGTTCCCGTAGCTCCGGCTCGGACGCCGCGGCCACCCACAGGGTCAGCGACGCGCGAAAGGTCGGACCGACGAACCACCCGACGATCAGCTCGACGGCGCGCTGAATGCGTCGTGAGTCCGGCGGCGGGCTGATGATCTCGCGGTTCAGGTCGTCGTTGATGATGGCCGCCCGCTTCAGCGTGACGTGTTCGACCGCTGCGCTCATCAGCGCCTCGCGGGTCGGGAAGTGATGCTGCGCCGCGCCCCGCGACACCCCGGCCCGCTCGGCGACCTCGGCTACGGTGCTGTGCGTCCAGCCCCGTTCGACCAGGCTGTCGAAGGCGGCGTCGAGCAGCCGCTGGCGGGTGAGTCGACTGCGCTGTTGCTGTGGAGGGCGTGCGGTCGTCACGGGGGCAAGGTTGGCAGGCGTCACCCAAAAAATCAATCGCGCTTGATTGTTCTCAGCTTGCTGTCACTCGCCGTGTCCTCGATTTGGACGTTGTAGCGGGAGAAATCCGATTCGCCATACCGCAATCCGGGGATTTTTTGTGCTCACGCGATTTTTAAATCCGTGTAGTTCGTGTTAATGTTTCGCCAGCCCGCGAACGCGGGTTGCGCATCCCGACCATTCGGGGTTCCGCGGGCGGGGGCCCGGAGCGCGCTCCCCAGCGGACTCACTAATGATCAGGGAGGTCACCATGTCCGAGAACACCAACCAGGAACTGACCAGCGAGGTCGGCCCGAAGAAGAACAAGCGCCGCAAGCGCATCATCATCGGCAGCATCGCCGCCGCGGCACTTGTCGCCGCCGGCGCAGGCACCGCCTTCGCCTACTGGACCGCGGCCGGCGGCACCGGTACGGGTACGGCCGCAACCGGCACGCAGACGGTCAACCTGCAGATCACGCAGAACGCCCTGACGACACCGCTGGCCCCCGGAGTCGCGGCCCAGACGATCTCGGGTTCGATCAAGAACAATGGCAGCACCAGCGCTTACGTGGCATCGGTCACGGTCAGCATCTCTTCGGTAACTCTGGCTGCGACGCCCCCTGCCCCGGGCACCTGCACCACGGGCGACTACACGCTCGCCGGAACGCTGTCGATTCCGGTAGCGGTGGACATTGCGCCGGGCGCGACTGCGACCTTCACCAGCACCGGCACGACGGCAACGGTTGCGTTCAATGACAAGCCGACGGTGAACCAGAACGGCTGCCAGGGCGCGACGCTTAATCTCGCCTTCGTCACGGCCTAGTTCGAGGTAGCGCAGGTCGGCGATCAAACCGCCTACCTGCGCTCTCGGGCGTGGGGAATCACTCGCACGTCATATCGCCCTACACACCGGGGAAAGGTGTTCCATGTCCGGCACCGCCGATCGATCGAGTTCGCAAGGGACCTTGCCTGCTCGACTGGTTGGCGGTGCCGTTCTGGTGGTAGGGCTGATTGTGGCCATGGTCATCGGCGCAAGCTCGGCCTCGGCCTATTGGACCGCCAAGGGTGCGACCGGTACGGGCGCGGGCACTAGTGGCTCGCTGACCGTTCCGGTGCTCACCGCTCCATCCTCGGTCACCAGCAGCGTCGGCCTGAGTTGGACCGCCTCGACGGGCACCGGCACGTCTGGTGGCATCACCGTGGGCTACTACGTCACCCGTACCCCCAGCGGCGGACCGGTCAGCGGTTGCGGCACCGCCGCGGCGCCGATCGCCACGCGGAGTTGCACGGACAGCGCGGTCACGGCCGGCAGCACCTACAGCTACGTCGTAACCGCCGTCTCTGGTTCGTGGACGGCCACCAGCACGGCCGTCAACGTCAGCGTTGTTCCGGCGGTAACCGCGCTGGTCTTCACCACCCAGCCCTCCTCGAGCGCCACCAGTTCGGTCGCCTTCAACACTGAGCCGGCCGTCGCCTTGAAGAACGGGGCCAGCGGGACGACCAGCACCGCTGCCGTACAGCTGTCGTTGCAGACGCCCAACGGCGCGACGCTGACCTGCACGACGAACCCACTCAACGCGGTCAGTGGCACCGCCGTCTTCTCCGGCTGCAAGATCGACAAGGCCGGCACCTACGTCTTGGTGGCGACGCTGGTCGCCAACCCGAGCATCACGGTTGCGAGCAACACCATCGTCGTCAGCCCCGGGCCGGCCGCGAAGCTGGTGTTCACCGGGTTGGCATCCGACACCCCGACGAACCTGGTGTTCGCCACCCAGCCGCAGGTGAGTGTCGAGGACACATTCGGCAACGTCGTCACAACCGACACCAGCAGCGTGAAGCTGGCCATCACGCCGACGACGGGCGGAGCGGCTCTGACCTGCGCGACCAACCCATTGTCGGCGGTGGCCGGGGTCGCGTCCTTCACTGGCTGCTCGATCAGTGTGGCCAACACCTACACCATCACCGCCACCGACGGATCGCTCACGTCAGCGACCGACAGCATCAAGATCACCGCCGGCCCGGCCGCGCTGCTCTGGAGCAACTACAGCACCACGATATGCGGGTCCCCGACCGGCACCGCCGCCGCGCTGACCTACGACAACTGCGTCAATGGCTCGCTGCAGATCGGCACCTTCACGACTTCGGTGACCTTGGTCGACTCCAGCAACAACCCGTGGGTGAACACCACGGGAAGCGCATTGACGATCGCGTTGGCCGGCACCACGGCGACCCCCTCGCCGGCGACATTGACGGTGCCCAGCGGCGCCTCGACGACGAACTCGGCGGTGAACTTCACGCCCGGCTTCGGCCTGCTCGGACCCTGGACGGACACCGTCACGGCCACGCTCGGTGCGCTGACCAGCGCCACGGCCACGCTCAAGGTCTTCTGATGAACTGCTCGACGCTGGCCAATACCGGATCGCCCCTGGGCGTGATCGTGGTGGCCGCACTCGCGTGCCTAGCCATCGGCGGGCTGGTGCTGCTCGCGGCTCGGCATCGCCGGGCCCGCCCGGTCATCACCGCGTTGGTGCTCGCAGGCACGGTGCTCACGGCCGGGGTCGCTACCCAGACGCCAGCGCATGCCGACACCGTTTGCGTCAGTTCATCGAGTGTGGTGACGGTCCGGCAGGTTGAACCGATCATCGCTCTTGCACCAGGCGTTGCTGCTACGCCGGTGGTCGGTTCGGTCACCAACATCATCGACCAGGCGGTGCAGCTCACCAGCGTGACGGTCAGCATCAGCGGCGTCACGAAGGCGGTCGGTGCCGTCCCCGGCCCCTGCGACGCCAGCGACTTTGTGCTTACCAACCCGACGATGGCGGTGAACCAGCAGTTGGCCCCGGGCGCGTCGGCCAGTTTCGCGGGTGCCAGCCTCGCCTTCAACGACAAGTCCGTGAATCAGGACTCCTGCCAGGGGGCGACGCTCACCCTGCTCTACACGACCGCCTAGGCCCAACCGCACCGCGTCCGGCACCGCATCGCGTCCGTCCGATTCGCCGAGTGGGCGCCAACTCCGCGAGTGGGCGACTGGACGCGACCACTCGCGGTTTAGTCGCCCACTCGGCGCGGGGTGAACGGGGCGCGGGGTGAACGGGGCGGTTGGTGAACGGGGCGCGGGGTGAACGGGGCGCGGGGTGAACGGGGCGGTTCAGCGGGACTCGAACGGCCAGCCGGCCTGATCGCGCTGCCGGGCCAGTTCGGCATCGCGGGCGGTGGCGAGGGCAACCGTCCGCACCTCGGCGCCGAGGTCGACGCTGCTCTGATCGGCCAGCAGATAGATGCCGTAGGCCAGGAGGCCTAGGCGTGAGGCCCAGTCGGGAGTGGGCCGAAACGGTCGACGCCCGCGCTCAGTGGCCGCGCTGGCCGTCGCGGCCAGGGCTCCGAGCTGGGTCTGCAGCTCGAGCAGCAGGGCCGGCACCGTGGCGTGCAGGTCGGCTGTGTCAGCGCTCTGCGCTACCACCTGGGCAAGATCAGGTACACCGTTCGTCACGTCGAGCAATTTCAGTGCATGCGCTCCGCGGTCCCCGGGCTCGCGGCGCCGACCGGGCGGCGCCGTAGGCTCGCTGGGATCACGCGGTCTGGGTAAGGAGACGATTGATGGCGCTCGAGCCGCCCGCCCGGCTGCGCGTCGGGGTCGTGGGCGCCGGCCGGGTCGGAACCGTGCTCGCCTCGGCGTTGGCCCGGGCCGGACATTCGGTGGTCGCGGTCACGGCCGGCTCGGCGGCGTCGCAGCGGCGCGTCGATGCGCTCCTGCCGGCCACCCCGGCACTGCCGGCCGACGACGTCGTCGCCGCGGCTGATCTCGTGCTGGTGACCGTCCCCGATGACGTGCTCCGCGGCCTGGTCGCCGGGCTGGCTGCCACCGATGCCTGGCGGCCGGGCCAGCTGGTCGTTCACGCGTCGGGTGCGCACGGCATCGGTGTCCTCGATCCCGCGGCCGCCCGCGGGGTGGTGCCGTTGGCCCTGCACCCGGCCATGACGTTCACCGGCCGTTCCGAGGACGTCGACCGGCTCGTCGGTGCGAGCTTCGGGGTCACCGCGCCGGAGGAGTTCCGGCCGGTCGCCGAGACCTTGGTCTATGAGATGGGTGGTGACCCGGTCTGGGTCCCGGAGCTGGCGCGCCCGACCTATCACGCTGCCCTGACCACCGGCGCCAACCATCTCGTGACGCTGGTCAACGACGCCCTGGACCTGCTCGATCGGGCCGGCGTCGAGGAGCCGGCCCGGCTCATCGCCCCCCTCTTGTCGGCGGCGTTGGACAACGTCCTGCGCCTGGGGGATGCCGCGCTCACCGGACCGGTCTCGCGCGGTGACGTCGCGACCGTCGCCAGTCATCTGGCCACGCTGCGCGCGCAGGCCCCGGAGCAGCTGCCCTCCTACATCGCCATGGCGGCGCGCACCTCGCAGCGGGCCCTCGCCAGCGGCCGGTTGAGTCCGGCCCAAGCCGCCGCCCTCTCCGAAGTGCTGGGGCAGTCATGATCCAAATGGTTCGGGCCCGCGCCGAGCTGCGGGCCGCGCGGGCCGAAGCGGCGGGAACGGTGGCGCTCGTCCCCACGATGGGCGCGCTGCATGCCGGCCACCGGGCCTTGCTCGACGCCGCCCGGGCGGCCAACGACCACGTCTTCGTCTCGATCTTCGTCAATCCGCTGCAATTCGCCCCGGGTGAGGATCTGGACCGCTATCCGCGCACGTTGGACGCCGACCTCGAGCTCTGCCGCGAGGCGGGCGTGGACGTGGTCTGGGTGCCGGCGGTCGAGGACGTCTACCGCGGCGGCCAGGTCCAGGTCAGCCTCTCGGCCGGTCCGCTCGCCCATGTGCTCGAAGGGGCGATCCGGCCCGGCCACTTCGACGGCATGTTGACCGTGGTGGCCAAGCTGCTCAACATCGTCGCCCCGAACCGGGCCTACTTCGGCGAGAAGGACTACCAGCAGTTGACGCTGGTTCGGCGCCTGGTGCTCGATCTCGACCTGGACGTGGACATCGAGGCCGTCCCGACTGTGCGCGACCCCGACGGGCTCGCGCTGTCCAGCCGCAATCGATTCCTCAGCGATGACGAGCGCCGCTTGGCGTTGACCCTGTCGCGGGCGCTGCGGGCCGGCCGCGACGCCGCGCCGGGACGGGTGTTGGTCGATGCGCGCGATGCGTTGGCCGGCCTGGACGTCGACTACCTCGAACTGCGTGCCCCCGATCTGGGTCCGGCGCCACCGAGCGGCCCGGCTCGACTACTCGTGGCGGCCCACATCGGCACCACGCGCCTGATCGACAACCTAGAGGTGATCTTGTGATTGCGTCCCGACTGCGGGCGCCCGATCCGGGATGGACGGCCGAAACCGATGTCGTCGTCATCGGGTCGGGCGTGGCCGGACTGTCCGCCGCCTTGCAGATCGCCCGGCGGTCCTCCCTGCGCGTCATGGTCGTCACCAAGGACGTGATCACCGCCGGTTCGACGCAGTGGGCCCAGGGCGGAATTGCCGCCGCCCTGGGAACGGGCGATTCCCCGGAGGATCACTTCCTGGACACGATCGTCGCCGGCGCGGGTTTGTGCGACGAGGACGCGGTGCGGCTGCTGGTGCGCGAAGGCCCGGCGGCCGTACGTGACCTGGCCCAGATCGGCGCCCGGTTCGACCGCGCCGATGACGGCGAGATCGCGCTGACCCGCGAGGGCGGTCATCACCGCGACCGGATCGCGCACGCGGGGGGTGACGCGACCGGCGCGGAAATCGAGCGCGCCTTGTCGGCCCGGGCCCTCGACGCGGCCGGCGTCGAGATCCTCGAGCATGCCCTCGTGCTCGATCTGCTGCTCGATGCCGATGGTGCCGTCAGTGGCCTCACGGTGCACATCATCGGGGCGGGCAGCCGCGACGGGGTGGGCTCGATCCAGGCCCGGACCGTCGTGATGGCCACGGGCGGCATCGGTCAGGTCTACGCCTCGAGCACCAATCCGCGCGTCTCGACCGGGGACGGAGTCGCCGCCGCACTGCGGGCCGGCGCCGTGCTGCGCGATCTGGAGTTCGTCCAGTTCCATCCGACGGTGGCCTACCTGGGCGCCGACGCCAGGGGCCAGCAACCGCTGGTCAGCGAGGCCGTCCGCGGCGAGGGGGCGTTCTTGGTCGACGCCGAAGGCCGGCGCTTCATGCAGGGCGTCCATCCGCTGGCCGACCTGGCGCCGCGCGACGTCGTGGCCAAGGCGATCCGGCGCCGCATGGACGAGACCGGCTCGCCCTGCATGTGGCTCGATGCGCGCGCGTTCGGGGCGTCGATGTGGCAGTCGCGGTTCCCGACGATCTACGCGACGCTGCGCTCGCACGACATCGATCCGGTCACGCAACTGATCCCGGTGGTGCCCGCCTCGCACTACGCCAGCGGGGGCATCCGCACCGATCTGGACGGCCGCTCGTCCGTCGTCGGTCTCTACGCCTGCGGCGAAGCGGCGTGCACCGGCGTCCACGGGGCCAACCGCCTCGCGTCCAACTCCCTGCTCGAAGGGCTGGTGTTCGGTCGCCGCATCGCCGAGACGATCCTGGCCGGCGCACCCTGGCCGACCTCCGGAGGACCCCGGGCGGCCACCGGAGCGGGCCTGGCCGCGCCCGGGCATCGAGTGCGCCTGCAGGAGCTCATGTCGCAGTTCGCCGGTGTGTTGCGCGACGAGGACGGACTCGCGCTGGCCGCCGACCTGATCGCCCAGCTCGAACTCGACGACGAGGTCCACCCCGAGATCCAGGCCTGGGAGACGACGAACCTGATCACCGTGGCGCATGCGCTGGTGGCCGCGGCCCGGCGCCGGCAGGAGACCCGTGGCTCGCACTGGCGGGCCGACTATCCCGACAGCGTCGATGCCTATCGGGGCCACTTCGACCTCAGCCTGGGCGCTGACGGCGCGTTTCTGGTCGAGTTCGTGGCGATCGAGCTGGCGGCCAGCCGATGAGCGACGCGCGCCGCCTGGTCGAGGCGGCCGGGTTGCCACTCGGCATTGTCGAGGACGTGATCGACCGGGCGCTGGACGAGGATCTCGGTGCCGGCCCGGACGTCACCACGCTCGCCACCATCTCGGCCGATCGCCTCGGGGCGGCCGATTTCGTGCCGCGGCAGCCCGGCGTGCTGGCCGGGCTCCCGGTGGCTGCGCTCGTGCTCGAGAAGGTCAGCCAGGGCCGGCTGGTCATCGAGTTCGGCAGCGCCGACGGGTCCCGGGTCGTGCCGGGGGAGATCCTGGCCAGCGTTCGCGGCCCGCTGCGCGACCTGCTGACCGCCGAGCGCACCGCCCTCAACCTGCTCGGGCACCTGTCGGGCATCGCGACCGCCACCCGCCGGTGGGTCGACGCGGTCGACGGCCGCTCGGTGATCCGCGATACCCGCAAGACGACACCGGGCCTGCGTGCGCTGGAGAAGTACGCCGTGCGCTGCGGCGGCGGGCAGAACCACCGCCTGTCGCTCTCGGATGCCGCACTCGTCAAGGACAACCATGTGGCGGCCGCGGGCGGCGTCACGAACGCGTTTTCCCTTGTCCGAGCGGCCTATCCGCACCTGCCGCTCGAGGTCGAGGTCGACACCGTCGAACAGGGCCGGGCCGTGATCGACGCGGGCGCCGACCTGGTGCTGCTCGACAACATGGACCCGGAGCTGATGCGCCTGCTGGTGGTCTACGGTCACGAGCGCGGTGCGCGGCTGGAGGCATCCGGCGGGCTGACCCTGGAACGGGCGGCCGCGGTAGCCGCTACCGGCGTGGACTTCATCTCGGTCGGCGCGTTGACTCACTCCGCGCCGGTGCTCGACATCGGCCTCGACATCACCAGCTGAAAGGGTCTTTCGCGTGCTGCTCGCCATCGACATCGGCAACACCAACACCGTCTTCGGCCTCTTCGACGGGGAGCGCCTCGACCGCTTCTGGCGGGTCAAGACCGACGCCCGCGACACCGCCGACGAGCTGGCGCTGACGTTTCGCGGACTGCTGGCCGATCGCTTGATCACTGGTATCAGCGCCTGTTCGACCGTGCCGGCCGCGCTGCGCGAGCTGCGCGGCATGCTGACCGCCTACTACGCCGACGTGCCGACCGTGATCGTCGAACCGGGCATCCGGACCGGAGTCGGGCTGCAGTACGACAACCCGAAGGAGGTCGGCGCCGACCGGATCGTCAATACGCTGGCCGCGTTCCACCTCGTCGGCGGCCCGGCGATCGTGGTCGACTTCGGGACGAGCACCAACTTCGACGTCGTCGGTCCCAACGGCGACTTCCTGGGCGGTGCGTTGGCGCCGGGCATCGAGATCAGCCTGGACGCGCTGGCCGGGCGCGCCGCGCAGCTGCGCATGGTCGAGCTGGTCGAGCCGCGCAGCCCGATCGGCAAGAGCACGGTCGAGGCGCTGCAGTCGGGCATCCTCTACGGTTTCGCCGGTCAGGTCGACGGCATGGTGGCCCGGCTGCGCCGGGCGCTGGTGCCGGACGACCCCGATTCGGTGGCGGTGATCGCCACCGGGGGCCTGGCCCCGCTGATGGTCGAGATCAGCGAGTCGCTGACCCGGCACGAGCCCGATCTGACGCTGCTCGGACTGCGGCTGATCTACGACCGCAACGTCTGAACGCTGCGATCGACCGTGCTCAGGTAGGGCAGCTGGAAGTGCTCGTGACCGCGCAGGTCAGGATGGGTCCGCGCGAGTTCGCGCACGTGCGCCTTCACCTGTTCGCGCTGCTCGGGTTCCATCGCGATGACGTAGGAGCGCGAGGAGACCAGCTCGGCCAGCCGGTCTGCGGTCATCGGCTGGTTGTACCGAAACGCCCGCTGCTCGGGGGGACCGAAATGCGCCGGCGCCAGCCGGCTGGGCGGGCGCTCGTGGTGGGGATCGTCGGAGGAGACCGTCTTCATGTAGTCGCTCAGCGCCCGCACCCAGGCGACCGACGAGTCGCGCCGGTTGCGGAAGCTGGCGACGATGCCGCCGGGCCGCAGCACCCGCGCCATCTCGATGTCGGCGGCCGGGCGGTCGAACCAGTGCAGCGCCGAGCCGATGAAGATGGCGTCCACGCTCGCATTGGGCAGGCCGATGGCCTCGGCGCGGCCGATCCGGGTCTGCACCTGGGGCAGCTGCTCGTGCAGCTGGGCCAACATGGCCGGCCGAGATGTCGATGGCGATGACCTCCAGGCCACGCGCGGCCAGCGCGCGGGTCAGCTTGCCGGTGCCCGCAGCCAGATCCAGCACCCGTTGGGCGCCGCTGGGCAGGGCCCAGTCGACGGCCGCGTCGGCGTACTCCGGCCGCGCGCGCTCATAGACCTCGGCCGCCGAGTCGAAGCTTCCCGCCAGCCGGTGGCGGTCGTCGTCCTGCACGCGGCTCAGACCCGCTGCGTGTCGCGCTGGTAGGCGCGGGCGGCCAGGGCGGCGGCGACCACGGTCCAGACCGCCACCACGAGCCAGCCCTTGGCCGGCCAGGCCGTCTCGCCAACGCCGACCCGGGCCGCCTGGCTGATCCAGTAGGAGGGGATGTATCTCGCCGATCTTCTGCAACGCGCTGCCGGAGGTGAGGGGGAACCACATCCCGCCGAGCAAGGCGAACAGCGCGGCCCGACCGCCGAGGGCCGGCCCCATCGAGTCCACGGTCAGCAGGTGCCCCATGAGGATGCCGATCCCGACGAAGGGCAGCAAGCCGATCAGGATCAGCCCGACCATCTCGGCCAAGTCCGACCGGGCACGTGGACGCCGAAGATCAGCCCGGCGGCGAACAGCAACAGCAATGCTCAACAGGGCCATGAAATAGCTCGAAAGGATCTTGGCCGTGAAATAGGTCGGCACGCCGAGCGGGGTCAGCCGCAGCTGGCGATTCCACCCGACCGATCGTTCGGCGGCGATGCGGGCCCCGCCGGCCAGTGTCGCCATCATCGCTCCGTAGCCGGCCATCCCGACCATGTAGAACAAGATGAACCGGATCTGTACGGGCCCGAAGGTGACGGTGCTGTTCTTGTTCGACAGGCCGAATATCAGGAACAGCGCGAGCGGGAAAACGAGGGAAAAGAAGAAGAACCGCCGGTTGCGCAGCAGCCGCAGAAACTCGTACTTGAAGTAGGTCCGGTTCATCGAGTCCGTCGCCGTCAACTGCAGGAACGCCTCTTCGAGTCCGGCGCCGGTCACTTCGAGGTCGCGGGCCGCCGGGTAGCCGATCAATAGCGCGCGGAGGGCGGCATCGGAATCCGAACAGGTGAGCAGCACCGAATCGCCGTGCGCCTCGACGCGGGCGACCCCGGGGAGCGCGGCCAGGGCCACCGAGTCGGCCTGCGGCAGGGTGGCCCGAATGACTCGCAGTCCGACAGTGGCCTTGATCGCCGTGCCCGGTCCGTCGGCCACCACCTCGCCGGCCCGCATCAGGATGATCCGGTCGGCGAAGTCGTCAGCCTCCTCCAGGTAGTGCGTGGCGAAGATGACCGTCTTGCCGCTGGAGGTGAAGCCGCGCATGGTGGCCCAGAAGTCCCGGCGGGCCTCGACGTCCATGGCCACGGTGGGCTCATCGAGCACCAACAGGTCCGGATTGCTCACCATGGCGACGGCGAAACGGACCCGCTGGGTCTGCCCGCCGGAGAGCTTGTTTGTCTTGCGGTCGGCCAGCTCGGTGATGCCGGCCAGCTCCAGCACCTCTGCGACCGGCATCGGCCTCGGATAGAGCGCGCCCATCATGTCCACCAGCTCCGCGACGCTCAGGTCGCGCAGGACCGCGCCGGTCTGCAGCATCGCGCCGATCATCCCGAGCTTGATCGCCTCGGGCGGGGTCCGGCCGAACAGGGTGACCGTCCCGGCATCGGGTGGGAGCAGGCCGAGCAGCATGTCGATCGTGGTCGACTTGCCGGCGCCGTTGGGCCCGAGCAGGGCGACCGTCTCGCCGGCGGCGATCTCGATGCTGACGCCGTTGACCGCCTGCACGGTCCCTTGGGGCGTCTTGAACGCCTTCATCAGCCCGTTGAGGGCGATCCCGGACGTCGGCGGTGTCACGCCCGGATTATTGCGCACGGGCGTCGATAGGCTGATCGGCGTGAGTGCGCCCGAGGACATCGACGACGACCTGCCCGAGCAAGTCCGGATCCGCCGCGAGAAGTACGACCGGCTGATGGCTGATCCGGCGACGGCGCCCTTCCCGGTCGGGGTGGCTCGGACCGCGACGCTGGCCGAGGTACGGGCCCGCTACCCCGAACTCGCCGCGGACACCGTGACCGGGGAGCGCGTCGGGGTAGCCGGGCGAGTGATCTTCATTCGCAATACCGGCAAGCTCGCGTTCGCCACGTTGCGCGAGGAGGGCGTCGAGTTGCAGATCATGCTTTCCCTCGATCACGTGGGCGCGGATTCGCTGGCGGCCTGGAAAAGCGATGTCGACCTCGGCGACATCGTTTTCGCCGAGGGCGAGGTGATCGCCTCCAAACGAGGTGAGCTGTCGGTTCTGGCTGATCGGTGGCAGCTCGCCGCGAAGGCGTTGCGCCCGCTTCCGGTGGCCCATAAGGCGCTGAATGAGGAGACCCGCGTCCGCCAGCGCTACCTCGACCTGATCGTGCGGCCCGAGGCCCGGGAGATGGTCCACCAACGGGCCGCGATCGTGCGCTCGCTACGGGAGACGCTCAATGACCGCGGCTATGTCGAGGTCACTACTCCGGTTCTGCAATCGATTCACGGTGGAGCCGCGGCGCGTCCTTTTCACACTCATCTCAACGCCTTCGACCAGCAAATGTCACTACGCATCGCCACCGAACTGTTTCTGAAGCGAACGATCGTGGGCGGCGTTGAAAAGGTCTACGAGATCGGGCCGGCGTTTCGCAACGAGGGCGTGGACTCCACCCACTCACCCGAATACACGATGCTCGAGGCGTATGAGTCCTACGGCGACTACGACACGATGGCGGTGTTGACCCGCGAGCTCATCCTCAACGCCGCGTCGGCCGTCGGGGTGAGCGTGCCGGTCACCGCCGAGGGCGTCGAGATCGACCTCACCGGCGCATGGCAGAGCAGCACCATCCACGAACTCGTCTCCGCGGCGGTCGGTACGGAGGTCACCGTCGACACCTCGGCGGCCGAACTGGTGGGATTTGCCCAGGCTCGCGGCGTCGCATTGCAGCCTGACTGGTCAGTCGGACAGATCCTGCTCGAACTCTACGAGAAGCTGGTCGAACACACCTTGGTGCAGCCGGTGTTCGTGCGCGACTACCCCGCTGACGTGCGGCCATTGGCCCGTCCGCACCGCGATGACCCTCGCCTGGCTGAGGCCTGGGACCTGATAATCGGCGGTATGGAGATCGCTCCGGCCTATTCGGAGATGGTCGATCCGGTGGAACAGCGACGGCGCTTGGTAAGCCAATCGCTGGCCGCGGCAAAGGGCGATCCCGAGGCGATGGAACTCGACGAGGACTTTCTGCGCGCACTCGAGTACGGAATGCCGCCGACGGGTGGCATGGGTATGGGCGTCGACCGCCTGGTCATGCTGCTGACCGGGCGGCGAAGTATTCGTGAAACGATTCTCTATCCACTTCTCAAACCCTTATGATTTTTCTCCAGGCCCGAAAGTGTTGTTTTGGCCCTTAGTAGGCCTATGCTCGTACCAATAGTCCAATGATTGGTAGGAGCAGTAATGGCGCAGCGCGTTCAAGTCATCCTCGAAGATGACATCGACGGCGGGACCGCTGTTGAAACCGTGACCTTCGGTATTGACGGCAACACTTATGAGATTGATCTCTCGAAGAAGAACGCGGCCCGCCTGCGCGACGCCTTGGCGCCCTATATCGGCAGCGGTCGTCGGGCCGGCCGGGCCTCGTCGGGCCGACGCGGTGCGGGCCGTTCCTCGGCGCGGTCAGACCGCGAACGCATCCAGGCGATTCGCGAGTGGGCGCGGACGAACGGGCACGCGGTCAGCGACCGCGGGCGCATTCCGGCCACGATCGTCGAGGCCTACGAAGCCGCCCACTGACGCCGTCAGGCGCCCAGTTTTCCGGACCTTCGAGGACGTTCGAGTGCCCAGTCGGGTGCGCGAACGTCCTCGATCCCGTTGCGAGGTTCGCTGCCAGCGGACAGGACTGGGGCATTCCGGGGGGCCGGGAACCGTTCTGCAGGTAGCTGCCTCAGGCCGGACGACTAGAGTCAGGGTATTAGCGGGGCTGCGCGGAAGGAGCTAGGCAATGTTCGAGAGGTTCACTGACCGCGCGCGGCGGGTTGTCGTCCTGGCGCAAGAAGAAGCTCGGATGCTCAATCACAACTACATCGGCACCGAGCACATCCTGCTCGGGCTGATCCACGAGGGCGAAGGCGTTGCCGCCAAGGCCCTCGAGTCCTTGGGTATTTCCCTCGAGGCAGTCCGCCAGCAGGTTGAAGAAATCATTGGCCAGGGCCAGCAGGCGCCCAGCGGGCACATCCCGTTCACGCCGCGGGCCAAGAAGGTGCTCGAGCTGTCGCTGCGCGAGGCGCTGCAGCTGGGCCACAACTACATCGGCACCGAGCACATCCTGCTCGGGCTCATCCGCGAGGGTGAGGGCGTGGCCGCGCAGGTGCTGGTGAAGCTGGGCGCCGACCTCAACCGGGTCCGCCAGCAGGTCATCCAGCTGCTCAACGGCTACCAGAGCAAGGAACCGGCCGGCGCTTCCTCGGAGTCCGCGCCGTCGACCTCCCTGGTGCTCGACCAGTTCGGCCGCAACCTGACCCAGGCCGCCCGTGAGGGCAAGCTCGACCCGGTCATCGGGCGCGAGAAGGAGATCGAGCGCCTCATGCAGGTGCTGAGTCGGCGCACCAAGAACAACCCGGTGCTGATCGGCGAGCCCGGCGTCGGCAAGACCGCCGTCGTCGAGGGACTGGCGCAGGCGATCGTCAAGGGCGAGGTGCCCGAGACGCTCAAGGACAAGCAGCTCTACACCCTGGACCTCGGTTCGCTGGTGGCCGGTTCGCGCTACCGCGGTGACTTCGAGGAGCGCCTGAAGAAGGTGCTCAAGGAGATCCGCACCCGCGGGGACATCATCATGTTCATCGACGAGATCCACACGCTCGTCGGAGCCGGTGCCGCCGAGGGCGCGATCGACGCCGCCTCGATCCTCAAGCCGATGCTGGCCCGGGGCGAGCTGCAGACGATCGGGGCCACCACCCTCGATGAGTACCGCAAGCACCTGGAGAAGGACGCCGCGCTCGAGCGGCGCTTCCAGCCGGTGCAGGTGGGTGAGCCGACGGTGGCGCACACCATCGAGATCCTCAAGGGCCTGCGCGATCGTTACGAGGCGCATCACCGCATCTCGATCACCGACAGCGCCCTGGTGGCCGCCGCCGGGCTGGCCGATCGCTACATCAGTGATCGGTTCCTGCCCGACAAGGCGATCGACCTGATCGACGAGGCCGGCGCGCGCATGCGCATCCGTCGCATGACCGCACCACCGGACCTGCGCGAGTTCGACGAGCGCATCTCCGAGGTCCGGCGCGAGAAGGAATCCGCGATCGACGGGCAGGACTTCGAGAAGGCGGCCGCGCTGCGCGACACCGAGAAGAACCTGCTGGCCGACAAGGCCCGGCGTGAGCAGGAATGGAAGGCCGGCGACCTCGACGTCGTGGCCGAGGTCGACGACGAGCAGATCGCCGAGGTACTGGCGCTCTGGACCGGTATCCCGGTCTTCAAGCTGACCGAGGAAGAGACCGCCCGGCTGCTGCGCATGGAGGACGAGCTGCACCGGCGCGTCGTCGGCCAGGAGCAGGCGATCAAGGCGGTGTCGCAGGCGATCCGGCGCACCCGGGCCGGTCTGAAGGACCCCAAGCGTCCCGGTGGCTCGTTCATCTTCGCCGGACCGTCTGGTGTCGGTAAGACCGAGCTGTCCAAGACGCTGGCCGAGTTCCTGTTCGGTGACGCCGACGCGCTCATCCAGCTCGACATGAGCGAGTTCCACGACCGGTACACGGTGTCGCGCCTGGTCGGTGCGCCTCCTGGCTACGTCGGCTACGACGAGGGCGGGCAGCTGACCGAGAAGGTCCGTCGCAAGCCGTTCAGCGTCGTGCTCTTCGACGAGGTCGAGAAGGCTCACCCGGACGTCTTCAACACCCTGCTGCAGGTGCTCGAGGACGGGCGGCTGACCGACGGCCAGGGCCGGATCGTGGACTTCAAGAACACGGTGCTGATCCTGACCACCAACCTCGGCACGCGTGACGTGTCCAAGGCGGTGTCCCTCGGTTTCGCGGGCAACCACGACGAGGCGTCCAACTACGACCGGATGAAGCAGAAGGTCAACGACGAGCTCAAGCAGCATTTCCGCCCCGAGTTCCTCAACCGCATCGACGACATCATCGTGTTCCACCAGCTGACCGAGGAAGAGATCGTCCAGATCGTCGACCTCATGGTGGCCCGCGTCGATACCCAGTTGCGCAACAAGGACATGGGCTTGGAGCTGACCCCGGCGGCCAAGGCACTGCTGGCCAAGAAGGGTTACGACCCGGTGCTGGGAGCGCGGCCGTTGCGGCGCACGATCCAGCGCGAGATCGAAGACTCGTTGAGCGAGAAGATCCTGTTCGGCGAGCTCAGCGCCGGGCAGATCGTGGTCGTCGACGTGGCTCCGGATGAGGCCGGCAAGGACGCGTTCACCTTCCGGGGTGAGCTCAAGCCCGCGCCCGTCCCGGACGTGGTCGCAGCGGTCACCGAGCTGTAGCCGCTACTCCAGTTCAAGCTCGAGGCCCGTTTCCGCATCGCGGAAGCGGGCCTCAAGCTTTGGCTCATCTTCCCTTGATCAACAGGTACTTTTGGTCGCCAGGGCGGCCAAAACTGCCTGTTGATCAAGGCAGGCAAGCTCAGCCAGGCAGCGCGTACCGTCCGTCGCCCAGCGCTTCGATCAGGCCGTCCGCGATCAGGGCCTCGAGCGCGCGGGTCCGCTGCACCGGGTCGGGCCAGCTCGCGTCCAGCTGGGCCAGCGAGACCGAGGTGTCATTGCCGCGCAGGACGTCCAACAGCAGTCCGCGCACCTGCCGGTCGGTGCCGGTGAAGGGCTGGGAACGCGGGGCCGGCCCGTCATAGGCCGGCGAGCCCGCCGCCACCCACGCGCACTGGTCGAACAACGGGCAGCCGGGGCAACCCGGCGCCCGGGCGGTGCAGACGAGCGCGCCTAGCTCCATCAGCGCGATGCTGAACTCCGCGGCCCGGGCCGGGTCGGCCGGCAGCAACGCTTCGACGGTGGCCAGATCCGAGGACGCGGGCGCACGGGCGGCCGGCTCACCGAACACCGCTCGGGACACGACGCGGCGCACGTTCGTATCGACCACCGGCTCGCGTTGCCCGTAGGCGAAGACGGCCACGGCCCGGGCCGTGTAGGCCCCGACCCCGGGCAGCGTCAGCAGGACGCCTACCTGCTGCGGCACGACACCGCCGTGGTGCTCCACGACGGCCAGTGCGCAGCTGTGCAGGCGAACCGCGCGGCGGGGATAGCCGAGCTTGCCCCACATTCGGACCGCGTCTCCGCGGGTAGCTGCCGCCAGCGCCGTCGCGTCGGGCCAGCGCTGCATCCAGTCGCGGTAGACCGGAACGACTCGGGCCACCGGTGTCTGCTGCAGCATCACCTCACTGACCAACACCGCCCACGGGCTGACGTCGCGTGCGCGCCACGGCAACACCCGGGCGTTGGCGCGATACCACGCCACGAGCGGGGCGACCAGGCCGGAGCTCACGTCGCTGATGCTCGCATGCGGCGCGGGGCCGGTGATCACCCAGGGCGCTCGGCTAATCTGCGAACGTCATGCTGCACCCAGTCGGATCCCTGCCGCCCCGTGTGTACTGGCGCCGCCGTGTCGTGCTGCTGGCGGTGATCTTGTTGGTCGTGCTCTTGACGGTGATCACGGTCCACTCGCTCAGGACCACGGACGCCCCGAGCGCGGCCGGGGCGAGCACTACGACGGCGACCCATTCCGCGCCGGCGCCGTCGACGAGCGTCGCGCCCTCGAGCAGTGCAGTGGACAAGACCACTCCGGCCAGTACCCCACCGCCTTCGAGCGCCGCGGCGATCGCCGCCTGCGCTCCGGCGCAGCTCAAGATCGCCGCGGCGACCGACAAGCCGACCTACAAGGTCGGCGATCAGCCGGTCGTGGCCATGCAGGTGACCAACACCGGGGCCGCCCCGTGCACGGCCGCACTCGGCGACGTCCAGATCGAGTTCCAGATCTACAACGGCGCCGCCCGCGTCTGGGGCAGTCACGACTGCAAGATCGACCCGACGCCGGACATGGAGACGCTGCCGATCAACACCACGGTGGCCAAGACCCTGGTGTGGTCGGGTTACTCATCCCAGGTCGGTTGCGGCACCCGCCAACGGGTCGGGGCCGGCACGTACACCCTCAACGCCTACCTGTCCGGGCAGCAGGGCACGCCGGCGCAGTTCGCCATCACCGGCTAGTAGCGCTCGATCATCGACGTCTCGGCCATGCGCGAGAGGGCTTCGCGGACCGTCCGGGCCCGGGCCTCGCCGACTCCCTCGACGAGTTGCAGGTCCTCGGCGGTGGCGGCCAGCAGCTTCTGCAGCACCCCGAAGTGATCGACGACCCGTTCCAGGATCGCCGGGGGAAGTCGCGGCACGCGGGCCAGCAGGCGGTACCCCCGCGGGCTGGCCGCGACGTCGAGGGCCTCCGGTGCCGCCCCGTAGCCCATCGCCTGGGCGACGGTGGACAGGTCGAGCAGCTCGGTCGAGGACAGCTCACCCAGATCGGCCACCACCTGTTCGACCGTGCGCGCCCGGCGCCCGGCGACGGGCAGGTAGTCGCGCACGATCAGCTCGCGATCGAGATCGACCCCGGCGAGGAGCTCGTCCAGCTGCAGCGCCAGCAGCCGTCCGTCGGTGCCGAGTTCGACGACGTAGCCCTCGATCTCATCGGCGATGCGGCGCACCATCTCGAGTCGTTGTGCCACGATCATCGCGTCGCGCAGCGTGACCAGGTCTTCGATCTCCAGTGCCGACAGCGTGCTCGAGACCTCGTCCAGGCGGGCCTTGTAGCGCTCGAGCGTGGCGATGGCCTGGTTGGCGCGCGACAGCAACTCACTCGACGGGGCCAGCACATAGCGACGCGAATCCAGGTAGAGCGAGATGATGCGCATCGACTGCGAGACCGAGATGACCGGGTAGCCGGTCTGAACCGACACCCGCTGGGCGGTCCGATGCCGGGTGCCCGATTCCTGCGTGGGAATGGCCGGATCGGGCATCATGTGCGTCGCCGCGCGGACGATGCGCGATCCGTCGGTAGTCAGGGCCACCGCGCCGTCCATCTTGCACAGCTCGCGTAGCCCGGTGGCCGAGAACTCCACGTCGAGGGAGAACCCGCCGGTGCACAGTGACTCGACAGTGCGGTCCCAACCGACCGTGATCAGCGCTCCGGTGTTTCCGCGCAGGATTCGCTCGAGGCCGTCACGCAGGGGAGTGCCCGGCGCGACCGTCGCGAGCACCACTCGCAGCGCCTCGTCGCGTTCGTCTCTGGCCACCGAATCCCGTCCCTCGCGCAGATCGAACTACCGCAGCTCAACTAGGCCCAGTGTAAGGGCGCCGATCTTGCGCCCCCATCGACCGCGCGGAGCGGGGCCCGCCGTGGCTCGCGTTCGTCGTCGGGAAGGTTCGCCGCCAACCCCAGGGCCTCGCTGATGGTGGCGACCGGCAGGACGCGAACCCCGGCGATCTCGGGCCGAATCACGTCGGCGAGGCGGTCGACGGGAACCAGCGCCGTGCGAAAGCCGAGGCGGGCCGCTTCGCCCAGGCGCCGCTCGAGGCCGGTTACCCGACGAATATCGCCGGACAGCGAGATCTCGCCGATCGCGCACAACGTGGGGGCCAGGGGCTGTTCCCGCGTGGCGGAGGCGATTGCGAGCGCGATCGCGAGATCGGCCGCCGGCTCGGTCGCGGCCAGGCCGCCGACGGTGGAGGCATAGATGTCGCAATCGAAGAAACCGAACTTCGTCGGGGCGGTGATGGCCGCCACCAGCATCGCCACCCGCGTGCCGTCCAGTCCGCTGACCGAGCGCCGGGGTGCCGCCCCCGCGGTTCGGGCGACCAGCGCCTGGATCTCGGTGACCAGCGGGCGGCGTCCGTCCAGGGTAACCGTGACGCAGGTGCCCGGCACGGCATGCGGGCGCTCGGACAGGAACAGCCCCGACGGGTCGGCCAGCCCGGCGATGCCGTTCTCGCGCATCTCGAAGCAGCCGATCTCATCGACGGCCCCGAACCTGTTCTTGGTCGCCCGGATGATCCGCAGTGAGGAGTGCCGATCACCCTCGAAGTGCAGCACGACGTCGACGAGATGTTCGAGCACTCGCGGTCCGGCGATCGAACCGTCCTTGGTGACATGACCGACCAGCACGGTCGCCAAGCCGCGCTTCTTGGCCTCGCTGATCAGCGAGGCCGCGACGGCGCGGATCTGCGGTACCCCGCCCGCGGCGCCATCGACGGCCGCGGTCGAGATCGTCTGCACCGAGTCGATCACCAGCAACCCGGGCTCGACCTGATCGACGTGGGACAGGATCGCCCCCAGGTCGTTCTCGGCGGCCAGGTAGAGCTGGGCGTGCACCGCGCCCGTGCGCTCGGCCCGCAGGCGGACCTGCGCGGTCGACTCCTCGCCGGTGATGATCAACGACGGCGCCTCGCCCAGGGCGGCATAGCGATGAGCCACCTCGAGCAGCAGGGTCGACTTGCCGACGCCCGGTTCGCCGGCGAGCAGCACGACCGAGCCGGGGACCAACCCGCCGCCCAGGACGCGGTCGAGTTCGCTGACGCCGGTCGGGCGGGCCCGGGCCGTGGCCGGATCGAGTTCGCCGATCGGCCGGGCCGGGGCGCTGACCGGGTTGCGGGTCGACACGATCGGGGTCGCCGCCCCGATCTCGGCCACCGTGCCCCAGGCCTGGCATTCGGCGCAGCGTCCCTGCCACTGCAGCGCAGTCGCACCGCATTCGCTGCAGCGAAAGGCTGGTCCGGTCGTCTTCGTGCTCGCTCTGGCCACGTGGGTCACGCTAGCCGGGCGGTCTGACGTTTCGTGTCAGCCCGAGACGACCGTGCTGGGCAGGATCACCGGCGGTGGGCTGGCGCTGGACAACGCCACCTGCACCCGGAACGTGACCTGCCCGGCGAGCTTGAAGGTGAAGGTGAGGGTGATCGAGCTCGAGGTCTGCAGCGGCTTGACCAGGTCGTTGAGCTGGATCACCGCGCCCTGCGGGAAGGTCGGCCCGACCTGCAGCGTCCCGCCGGCGGGAATGTCCAGGGTGCCGTTGGTGACCGGAGTCGGGGTCGCCGATGCGCTTGCCGAAGCCGAAGCCGAAGCCGAAGCCGAAGCCGACGCCGACGCGGAAGCGCTCGCCGAGGTGCTCGGAGTTGCCGCGGCGGTGGTGGATTCGGCGTTCAGCGAGGCGATTGCCTGCTCGGCCGCCTGAGCGGCGGTGTTGGCGTAGAGCGAGACCGACTTGGCGGCCGGCGTCTGCACCGAGATCAGTTGGTCATCGGTGTTCGCCGTATTGACCAGCACGCCCTGCAGTTGGGCGCTGGTGTACTGCGTGCCGAAGTCGGACGGGGCGATGGCGAAGTTGCGAATCGCCATGTGCCCGGCGTTGGCCCCGTTGCCGTCGATCGCCGGGGTCTCGATCGCGGTACCGGCTCGCTGTCCGTCCGCGCAGCCGGTCAATACCAGCGCCGCACCCATCGCCAAAGCGGCCGCGACCAGCAGTGGGCGACGGGCAGAGCGAGGACGCTGCTCACCGTTCGGTGCGGTCAAGACGAAATCCTCTCGTGCCTACGTCGCTCGGGTTCTTGACAGCCTAGCGAGGCCGGAAATCGCTGGCGCAGGGCCTCCCGACGGGTCGCTAAACCGGACATTTTCCCGGCCGGGCCGCGCCAGCCCGTGGTATCCTGAGAAAGTGGAAAGGGGCACGATCACATGACGTTTGAGGTCGGCGAAACCGTTGTCTATCCCCATCACGGGGCGGCCAAGATCGAAGCTATCGAACAACGCACGATCAAGGGTGAGACTCGGATGTACCTGCGGCTCAAAGTAGCCCAGGGCGACCTGACGGTCCTTGTGCCCGCGGACAACGCCGAAATTGTCGGTGTTCGTGACGTTGTCGGCCAGGAAGGCCTCGACCGGGTTTTCGAGGTTCTGCGCGCGCCGCACACCGAAGAACCGACCAACTGGTCGCGCCGCTACAAGGCCAACGGCGAGAAGCTCGCCTCGGGCGACGTGAACAAGGTGGCCGAGGTCGTGCGCGATCTCTGGCGCCGTGACAAGGACCGCGGGCTGTCCGCGGGCGAGAAGCGCATGCTGGCCAAGGCCCGTCAGATCCTGGTCAGCGAGCTCGCGCTCGCCGAGGGGACGAACGAGGACAAGGCCGAGCTCGTGCTCGACGAGGTTTTGCAAGAAGCAATCGTCGCCTGATCATTTGATCGACGAGTTGGCGGCGGCAGTCCTATGACTGTTGCCGCCATTCTTGTTGCCGCCGGCGCGGGAACGCGCCTGGGCGCGGGCAAGCCGAAGGCCTTCTGCGAGGTTCGCGGGGCGACCCTGCTCGAGCACTCGATGGCTGCGTTCGCGGCCCATGCCGACGTGCGGGATGTGATTGCCGTCGTCCCGGCGAGCCTGGTCGACCAGGTGCCCGCCGGCGCGGTGCGGGTCGTCGAAGGCGGTCAGGAGCGCACCGATTCCGTCGCGGCCGGGCTGGCGGTGCTGGCCGATGACGTCGATTTCGTGCTCGTGCACGACGCCGCGCGCCCCTTCGTGCCGGCGGCGGTGATCTCGCGGGTGATCCAGGCCCTGCTGGGCGGCGCGGTCGCGGTCATTCCCGTCGTGCCGGTCATCGACACGATCAAGCGGGTGTTCGAGGACGTCGTCGTCGAGACGGTGGACCGGTCGGCGCTGCGGGCCGTGCAGACCCCGCAGGGTTTCTCGCGGTCGGTGCTGCTGGCGGCTCATGCCCTCGGCGGTCCGGCCAGCGATGATGCCTCCATGGTGGAACGCATGGGGGTCGAGGTCGCGGTGGTGGCCGGGGCGGATGAGTCCTTCAAGATCACCACGCCCTGGGATCTGCGGATCGCTGCCACCCTGGCCGATGAGTCGCTGCGATGAGGGTGGGCATCGGGGTCGACGTGCATCCCATCGAGGTCGGCCGGCCCTGCTGGATCGCCGGCCTGCTGTGGGACGGCGTCGACGGTTGCTCGGGACATTCCGACGGCGACGTGGCCGCGCACGCGATCTGCGATGCGCTGTTGTCGGCCGCGGGGCTGGGTGATCTGGGGGCGGTGTTCGGCACCGCCGATCCGCGTTGGGCCGGCGCCTCGGGGGAGACCCTGTTGCGCGAGGTGGCCCGGCTGATCACCGACGCCGGGTGGGTCGTCGGCAACGTCGCCGTGCAGGTGATCGGTAATGCGCCCAAGGTCGGGCGCCGCCGAGTCGAGGCGCAGGACGCGCTCTCGGCCGCGGTGGGCGGTCCGGTCTCCGTCAGCGGGACGACCACGGACGGGTTGGGCCTCACCGGGCGCGGCGAGGGAATCGCCGCCGTCGCCAACGCCCTCCTCCGACCTCTGGAGAGTCAAGGACAACGTCTCGGATAGATCGTTGAGGGCGCACGTCGACAGATCGATCGGCTGTCCGGCTCGTCTCGTCCTGAGCCTTCGATCAGCTGCTGCCGGCCAGGACCTTGTCGCTGTGTTCGGCGCTCATCGGCGGCCCGACCGGTCTGAGGTCATGGGAGGCAGCGATGCGCGCTAGTTCCTCCATCGGCGGAAAGGCCGGCTGGCTCGGCACGGCCCGCGCCGTAGCTGGAGCGCCGAGGTCGCGGATTAGGTCGCGGAAGCTCGCATTGTCATGGACGAGCAGGATCCGCGCCTCGCGTTCACCGACTACTCGGAACGCGTGCGGCACGCCGCGCGGCATCGAGACCCAGTGCCCAGCTCCGACCACCCGCTCGTCGTCGCCGCAGCAGAGGACCATCTCGCCCTCGAGGATGTACCAAGTGTCGTCGAGGTGGTCGTGGACGTGCAGCGGGGGTGCTGAGCCGACTGGCAAGGTCATCTCGAGCACGACAGTGTCCATGCCGGGTGCGCAGCGGTGCTCAACGACCAGGGTGTCGAGGAACCACCACGCCGTGGCTTGTTCGTTCTCGGGGGAGTCAACAACTGCTGTCGTCATTTCGGCCACCTCTCGGTTCGATACCTGCCTCCCAGATCGGTAGTCAGGCGCCCTTACGATCTAGAAAGTAAGGTATCCTTACGAGTGTGTCAAGCGATTCCTTGGACCAGCTCACCGGCGAAAGAAGGCCGTACCTGGGCGCCCGGTTGGGCGTCGTTTGGCAGTGGGTGCGCGATCAGTTGTATGCGAGCGTCGTCGCAGCGGGATACGACGATCTGAACGCCGCGCACGTCGGGCTCTGGCGCTATCCGGGCCTGGAGGGACTACGTCCAAGCCAGCTCGCCGACCGGGTGGGGATCACGAAACAGTCGGTCAACGATCTGCTCGCGCACCTGGAACAACACGGGTACCTCTCGCGCGTCGCCGATTCGGCCGATGGAAGAGCTCGCGTGATCCGACTTACTCCCAAGGGGCGGATGCTCGAACAGACGATCTACGCTGCGGCAGGAGCAGCCCAGCAGCGGATCGCAGAGATCCTGGGGCCGCGCCGATTCGACCAGCTGCACCGCTCTCTCGAGCTGCTGACCGAACACCTACCGGCTTCCCGCGAAGCCCCGAACTAGCCCAAGGCGTGGGCAAGATCGTCCCAGAGGTCCTCGACGTGTTCGATGCCGACCGAGAGCCGCAACAACTGCGGCGGGGTCCCCGAAGCGGCGTCGATCGCGTGCATGGCCCGGCGCTCGATGAGCGACTCCACCCCGCCCAGGCTGGTCGCGTGGCTGATCAGTCGCACCCGTCGACAGACCTGATCGGCGTGCTCGACCGAGCCCACCTCGAAACTGAGCATGGCCCCGAACCCGTCGTGCAGCGCCAGCGCCCGTCCGTGTCCCGGGTCGTGCTCCAGCCCGGGGTAGCGCACCCGGACGACGGCGGCGTGGGCATCCAGGCGCCGGGCCAGCTCCAGAGCGTTGGCCTGCGCCCGTTCCATCCGCAGCGCGAGGGTGCGCAACCCGCGCAGGGCCAGATAGGACTCGAGCGCACCAGGGATCGCGCCGGTGATGTCGCGTCGGGTTCGCAGCGCCGCGCAGTGTTGCTCCGATCGGGTGACGAGGGCACCCATCAACAGATCTGAATGCCCCGACAGGTACTTCGTGGCCGAGTGCATGACGACGTCGGCGCCCTGCTCGAGCGGGCGCGAGAGCAGTGGAGTCGAGAAGGTGGCGTCGACGACGACCACAGCGCCCTGAGCGTGGGCCGCCGCCGCCAGCGTCGGGACGTCGACCACGCCGATCAACGGGTTGGTCGTCGTCTCCAGCCATAGCAGGGATGCGCCGGGCAACGCGGCCAGCACGGCCTCGTTCGAGGTGATGTCGACCGGGCGGACCTCCATCTTGCCCAGCGCCTGCTGGTCGGCGAACAGCGAGATCGTCCCGGCATAGCCCGACGACGGGACGACGGCGACCGTGCCCGCGGCCCGGCCTTCGACCACCGCGCTCGTCGCGGCCATGCCGGAGGCGAACGCCAGCGCCGTTCCACCCTCGAGCGCGCCGAGTGCATCCTCGAATGCCCGGATCGTGTCGGTGCCGGCCTGCCGGGCGTAGTGGTTGTCGTCGGGGCCGTGCTGAAACGGCGCCGTCAGCACGATCGGCACGTTCAGCGGAGCCTGCGGCGAACGGTCCGGGCGACCGGCCGCGACGACGATGGACTCTGGACGCAGGGACATGACCAGAACGCTAGCCGCGACCTCCGTAGACTGGCGCGGTGACGCTGCACCTACACGACTCCGCGACGCGGTCGCTGCGGCGCTTCGAACCGCTGCACGAGGGTAAGGCGTCGATATATCTGTGCGGTGCGACCGTGCAGGCTCCGCCGCACATCGGCCACATCCGCAGCGGGGTCAACTTCGACATCCTGCGCCGCTGGCTCACCTACAACGGCGTCGACGTCACCTTCATTCGCAACGTCACCGATATCGACGACAAGATTCTGGCCAAGTCGGCCGAGGCCGGCGTCGAATGGTGGGCTTGGGCGTCGATCAACGAGGCGGCGTTCACCCGCGCCTACGACACCTTGGGCTGCCTGCCCCCGACCTACGAGCCGCGCGCCACCGGGCACGTACCCGAGATGATCGTGCTGATGCAGCGACTGATCGATTCCGGGCACGCCTACGCCGCTGGCGGTGATGTCTACTTCGCGGTGCGCACGTTCGCCCCCTATGGCTCCCTGTCCGGGCAGAAGATCACCCAGATGCATCCGGCCGGCGACACCGACGGGGAATCGCGCAAGCGCGACCTGCTGGACTTCGCCTTGTGGAAGGGGATCAAGGCCGGCGAGCCGAGTACGGCCTCCTGGGACACGCCGTGGGGCCGCGGGCGCCCGGGGTGGCACCTGGAGTGCTCGGCCATGGCCGGGCGCTACCTCGGGGCCAGCTTCGACATCCACGGCGGCGGGCTCGACCTGATCTTCCCGCATCACGAGAACGAGATCGCCCAGTCGGTCGGCGCCGGCGACCCGTTCGCCCGCTACTGGTTGCACAACGCCTGGTTGACCATCGGCGGAGAGAAAATGTCCAAATCACTGGGCAATTCGCTGTTGGTCGACGAGATCGTCAAGCATTGGCGGCCGGTCGAGGTGCGCTACTACCTGGGGGCGGCGCATTACCGCTCGCACATCGAGTTCAGTCCGGCCGCCCTGGACGAGGCGGCGACCACCTATCGCCGGATCGAGAACTTTCTCGAGCGGGCCGGCCGCAGCGACGCCGAAGGCCAAGCCGCGGTGCCGGTCGCGTTCGCGGCGGCGATGGACGACGACCTGGCCGTCCCGGCCGCCCTGGCCGTCCTGTTCGACACCGTGCGCGACGGCAACAGCGCCCTTGACGCCGGCGACACCGACGCCGGTGCCCGCGCCCACGCCGAGGTGGTCGCGATGTTGCGGGTCCTCGGTCTGCACCCCGACCAATGGACCCAGACGGGCTCGGATCTGACGCCGGTCATCGACGGGCTCGTGCAGGTCGCCCTCGAACAGCGCACCGCGGCGCGGGCGCGCAAGGACTTCGCCGCCGCGGACGCGATCCGCGATCAACTCCTGCAGGCCGGTGTCCTCGTCGAGGACACCCCCGATGGACCCCGATGGACGCTGAGAGGCTAGTAATGGCAGGCAATTCCTCGCGCCAGGGCGCGGTGCGCAAGTCGAAGAAGGGCGCGCAGGTCGGCTCCGGCGGGCAACGGGCCCAGAAGCTCGAAGGCCGGGGGCCGACCCCGCGGGCCGAGGAGCGCACCGGGCATCCGGCCAAGCGCCGAGCGGCGGCCGCCAAACGCGACGCCCCCGCCTCGCGGGGACGGGGCTCGAGCAAGCCGCGCGACGCCGCCGAACTGCTGGTCGGACGTAACCCGGTCGCCGAGGCCCTGCGCGCGCGCATCCCGGCCACGGCCCTCTACGTCGCGATGGGACTGGACCCGGACGAGCGGATCACCGAGTCGGTCCGGGCCGCCGGTGATCGAGGTCTGGCGCTGCTCGAAGTGAGCCGGGCCGAGCTCGATCGCATGACCGGTGGCCTGCTGCATCAGGGAATTGCCCTGCAGGTTCCGCCTTTCCAGTACACCGAACTCGATGACCTGATCGAAGCGGCGGCTCACTCCACGAGCGCGCCGCTGATCGTGGCGCTCGACGGGGTCACCGATCCGCGCAACCTGGGTGCGGTGATCCGCTCGGCCGTCGCTTTCGGCGCGCAGGGGTTGATCGTGCCCGAACGCCGCGCGGCCGGCATGAACGCCGCCGCCTGGCGTACGTCGGCGGGCACCGCGGCCAGCACCTCGATCGCCCAGGTCACCAACCTGACCCGGGCGCTCAAGGCCTGCCAGCAGGCCAACTTCTTCGTCCTGGGCCTGGCCGCTGACGGCGACACCTCGCTCTACGAACTCGACAACGCCACCGACCCGATCGTGGTGGTGGTCGGCTCCGAGGGCAAGGGACTGTCGCGGCTGGTCGCGGCCACCTGCGACCTGACCGTCTCGATCCCGATGGCCGGACCGGCCGAGTCGCTGAACGCCTCGGTGGCCGCGGCCGTCACCTTGAGCGAGGTCGCCCGTCGCCGCCTGCTCGCCGGTTAGGCCAGCCGTTCGCCGGTGTCGGGGTTGAACACGTGCTGTTCGGTCGGGCGGGTGATGACGTGCAACGTGTCGCCGGTGCGCGGTGGAACGCGGCCGTCGAAGCGCACCGTGAAGGGCCGGTCGACGAGCGGGTCGTCGCCCGGCAGTGAGCCGTAGACGAACGCGTCGGCGCCGAGCTCCTCGACCACGTTGACGTGCAGCGGTATTCCCTCACTGCCGGCGGTCATCGACTCCGGTCGCAGGCCCAGCGTGACCCGGTCCAGCCCGGCCTGATGGGCGGCATCGAGCACCTCGGGGGCCAGGGCCACGGTGGTGCCGCCCAGCAGCGCGCCGCTGCCGTTGAGCGGGACCGTCCGCAGGTTCATGGCCGGCGAACCGATGAACTCGGCCACGAAGGCGTTCTTGGGCCGGTCGTACAGGTTTCGCGGGGTGTCGGCCTGCTGCAGGATGCCGTCCTTGAGGACGGCCACCCGGTGACCCATGGTCATGGCCTCGACCTGGTCGTGCGTGACGTAGAGGGTGGTGGTGCCGAGCCGGTGCTGCAGGGCGGCGATGTTGGCCCGGGTCTCGACCCGCAGCTTGGCGTCGAGGTTGGACAGCGGCTCGTCCATCAGGAACACGCTCGGCTCGCGCACGATCGCGCGGCCCATCGCGACCCGCTGGCGTTGCCCGCCCGAGAGGGCCTTGGGTTTGCGGTCGAGGTAGCGCTCGAGATCGAGCAGCTTAGCCGCCTCGCGCACCTTCTGGTCGCGAACCTCCTTCGAGACGCCCTTGAGCTTGAGCGCGAAGCCCATGTTCTCGGCGACCGACATGTGCGGATAGAGCGCGTAGTTCTGAAAGACCATGGCGATGTCGCGGTCCTTGGGGGCCCGGTTCGAAACGTCCACACCCTGGATCTGGATCTCGCCCTCGTTGACCTCTTCGAGGCCGGCCAGCATGCGTAGCGCGGTCGACTTGCCTGATCCGGACGGCCCGACCAGCACCATGAACTCGCCGTCGGCGATGTCGAGGTCGAGCTTGTTGATGGCGGGGACGGGGTTGCCCTGATAGATCCGCGAGGCGCCGACGTAGTTGACTGAAGCCATGGGTTGCATCTCCCAAACACGGTGTGCGGTGACCGCGCCGGATTCGGATGTCGGTCCCGCGGCGGGCTAGGCCTGGCCAGGTCGACGTCTCACGGCATTCCGCTCGGCCCACGTCGATCTGCTCCACCGATGTCAAAGCAGCGTCGGCCGACCGGCATAGCGGTCGGGTGTGCCCCGATTTGACCACCCGCGCCCGTGTGTGTCAAGCATCACACCCGGGCCTGGACTCAGTCGCGGTGACCGTCGGCCTGCGTCGGGCCGGTGGGCCGGAAGTACTGCGCCGGCGCCGGTTCACCGCGCAGCCCGGCGACCTCCGCGGTGACGGCCAGCATGATCTCGTCGGTGATCGTGCGCAGGTTCTCTGCCGTCGGCTCCTGCCCGGCGTAGCGGCTCAGGTCCAGCGCCTCGCCGATGCTGGCCTGCACGAGGCGCCGGCGGAACCAGTCCCGTCGGTGGCGGGTCTTCTGCGCGCCCCACTGCCCGATCGGAATGACCGGGACCTCCGGGGCGAGCAGCACGAGTCGAGCGACGCCGGTCTTGGCCTGCATCGGCCACTGCTGCGGGTCCTTGGTGATCGTGCCCTCGGCGTAGATGACCACGGCCTCGCCATCGTGCAGGGCGAGGGCCGCGGCGCCGAGGCTCTTCGAAGCGTCGTCGCTGCCCCGGTGCACCGGAATCTGCTTGGCTCCGCGCATCAGGACGCCCAGGCCCGCGACCTCGAAGAGGCTGCTCTTGATCAGGAACCGTGGGATCCGCCCGCTCTGCCAGACCAGGCGGGCCATGAGCACGGTGTCGATGTGGCTGACGTGGTTGAGCACGAGGATCACGCCGCGACCGGGGGGTGGGATGCGGTCCAGATTGTGCCAACGGATCCGGAAGAAGAGGCCGTCCAAGGGGTACAGGATGAGGACGCAGAGTCTGATCCAGAAACCGGCTCGGGGCCGATGCAACCGGGACACGTGAGGCAGTCTGCCGGTATTTGCCACGTGCGTCAGCCCGGGCCTACCAATCGCTAAGGTTGGCCGCGCAGGCCGACGTGGCGCAATCCGGTAGCGCAGCGCTCTTGTAAAGCGAAGGTTGCGGGTTCGAGTCCCGCCGTCGGCTCCGATGAACGAAGAGTTGCGGTCGCCAGGGCGACCACAAGCCTTCGTTCATGTCGTTGCGGTGTCGGCCTTCGCGGCCGCCCGCGCGGCGACCGTGGCCGGGTGCTCGGCCACCATTGCGCTGGCCCGCCGGGCGACGCACAAGCGAACGAGTTCGTCGTAGGCCGGCTGGCCGAGCAGAGCGATCAGCTCCGGGCCGTACCCCTCGTACAGCGGCTCGGCGGCGATGTGGGCATCGGGGGAGGAGGTGCAGTACCAGTGCAGGTCGTGCCCACCCTCGCCCCAGCCCCGCCGGTCGAACTCGGTCACGGTCGAGACGAGGATCCGCGTGCCGTCCGGGCGATCGACCCAGTCCTGGGCCCGGCGGACGGGTAGCTGCCAGCAGACCTCGGGCTTGGTCTCGAGCGGGTGCCGCCCGGTGTCTAGTGCCATTCCGTGCAGTGAGCAGCCCATTCCGGCTGGGAAGCCCGGGCGGTTGAGAAAGATGCAGGCCCCGTCGTAGGTACGGGTGCGGTTTCGGGGCTCGTCATCGCCGACCGAGTCGCGCTCGGTGATGTCGAGTTTCCCGTTCTTTTTCAGGGCCTTCCCGCGAAACTGCCACTGCTCGTCGGTCAGTTCGGCCGCGAAGCGACGCACCCGCTTCTCGTCCTCCTTGTCCGAGAAGAAGGCCCCGTGGCTGCAGCAGCCGTCATCGGCCCGTCCGGCAATGACCCCTTGGCAGCCGCGGGCGAAGATGCAGGTCCACGCCGAGAGCAGCCAGGTCAGGTCGGCGCGGATCAGGTGTTCGGAATCGGTCGGATCGAAGAACTCGACCCACTCCCTTGGAAAGTCCAGGGGAACCTCGGGGGCGATGACAGGCAGGTGGCGGCTCACGGCTGTTGAGCTTAGGTGCCGCTGCGCTCAGCGGCCTGATGCGGGTCGTTACTGTTGGCCCCATGCGGCTGGGTGTACTCGACGTCGGTTCGAACACGGTGCACCTGCTGGTCGTCGATGCCCACCCCGGCGCGCAACCGACCCCGCAGCTGAGCCGCAAGAGCGTATTGCGGCTGGCCGAGCTCATCGACAAGCGGGGCAACCTGTCGATGGAGGGCTCCGACGCCCTCGTCGGAGCGGTGATGGGCGCACGCCGCCAGGCGGCCGAACTCGGGTGCGATGAGCTGATCGCCTTCGCGACCTCGGCGGTCCGCGACGCCAACAACTCCGCCGAGGTGCTGGAACGGGTCAGCACCGAGGCGGGCGTCGAACTGGTCGTGCTGGCCGGTGAGGACGAGGCCGCGCTGACGTTCCTGGCCGTGCGGCGGTGGTTCGGCTGGAGCGCGGGCCGCTTGATCTGCCTCGACATCGGCGGTG
Organism: uncultured Actinomycetes bacterium; assembly: GCA_963828015.1. Taxonomy (GTDB): domain Bacteria; phylum Actinomycetota; class Actinomycetes; order Mycobacteriales; family Jatrophihabitantaceae; genus CAVPUA01. The sequence continues at coordinate 41,111 of CAWHCD010000004.1, read as the reverse complement.
GATCGCTCGAGCTCGCGGGCGGCCCGGACGAGACGCCGGAGGTGGCGATCTCGGTGCCGCTGGGTGCGGCCCGCCTGACTCGTGAGCTGCTCGACGGTGACCCGCCGTCCAAGGCCGCCGTCAGCAATCTGCGCGCCCACATCGCGGCCGAGCTCGCCCCGGTGGCCAAGTCGTTGCTCGAGGGCGGCCGCCCGGACCGGGTGGTCGCCAGCAGCAAGACGTTCCGCACGCTGGCCCGGCTCTCCGGGGCTGCGCCCTCCTCGGCCGGTCCCCGCGCCCGCCGCCTGCTGACCCGCACCGGCCTCTCGCAGGTCAGCCTGATCCTGGCTCGGATGTCGGCGGCAGACATCGCCGATCTCGACGGCGTCAGCGCCGCCCGGGCCCATCAGACGCTGGCCGGCGCGCTGGTGGCCACCGCCGCCATGGAGGCGCTGGAGGTCGAGCAGTTCCAGTTGTGCCCGTGGGCGTTGCGCGAGGGCGTCATCCTGCGCCGTTTGGATCAGCTCGCCGAAATCTAATCGCGCTACCGTCGCTGTCATGAGCCCGAGTGCCTTGCGCGCCTCACCGGCGCGCGTCGGGCTGTCCACCGCCTCGGTCTATCCCGAGTCGACCGCCGTCGCGTTCGAGCTGGCCGCCTCACTCGGCTACGACGGGGTCGAGGTCATGGTCTGGACCGATCCGGTCAGCCAGGACCCGCAGTCCTTGCTGCGCCTGTCCCAGGAGCACGGGGTGCCGATCCTGGCCGTCCACGCCCCGTGCCTGGTGATCACCCAGCGGGTCTGGTCGGTCGATCCGTGGGAGAAGTTGCGCAAGGCCCAGGCCGCCGCGGAGCTGTTGGGTGCGCAGACCGTCGTGGTGCACCCGCCGTTTCGCTGGCAGCGCGAGTACGCCCGCCGCTTCGCCAGTGGCATAGCCGCGCTGGCGAACGAGACCGACGTGCGGTTCGCGGTCGAGAACATGTTCCCGTTGCGGGTGCGGGGCCGCGAGGTCTCGGCCTATCAACCCAGCTGGGATGTGGCCGAGGACGGACAGCCCTACCGCGACTACACGCTGGATCTTTCCCATACCGCGGTCTCGCGCTCAGATGCCCTCGCGATGCTGGCCGCGATGGGTTCTCGCCTCTCGCACCTGCATATCGCCGACGGCACCGCCACGACGAAGGACGAGCATCTGATCCCGGGTCGCGGCGATCAACCGTGCGCGGAGGTGCTCGAGACGCTGGCCGCTCAAGGCTTTCGCGGCCACGTGATCGTCGAGGTGAACACCCGCCGGGCGCTCGATCACGCCGACCGCGAGGCCGAGCTGGCGGAGGCGCTGGCCTTCTGCCGGTTGCATCTCGTGGCGCCCGTGCAGCCGCGGGACCTCACCGCGCCATAGGACTTTCTCGATAGCCTGCCACCATGCTGCGTTCGGCCATCCTGGCGGCCTCCCACAACAAGGGCCTGGAACGGGCGGTCTCCCACGCGCCGCTCTCGCGCTCGGTGGTGCGTCGCTTCGTCGGCGGTCCCGATGCCTCGAGCGTGGTCGGGGCCGCGTCGCTGCTGGTCGAGAACGGCCTGCTGATCAGCCTCGATCACCTCGGCGAGGACACCACTGACGTCAGCCAGGCCGCGGCGGTCACCGCGGCCTACCTCAGCCTGCTCGAGGCGCTGAGTCACGCCGGGCTGACCGAACAGCTGGGCGGGTCCACGCCCCGCGCCGACGTCAGCGTGAAGCTCAGTGCCGTCGGCGCCGCGCTGCCGCAGGACGGGGCCCGGATCGCCCTGGAGCACGTCCGCACGATCGCCTCGGCCGCGCGCGCGGTCGGCGCATCGGTGACGCTGGACGCCGAGGACCATACGACCACCGACGCCACGCTGGCTGCCGTCACCGAGCTGCGGGCCGACTTTCCCGACGTGGGCGCGGTCGTGCAGGCCTATCTGCGGCGCAGCGAGGGCGACTGTGCCGAGCTGGCCACCTCGGGCAGCCGGGTCCGGTTGTGCAAGGGCGCCTACGCCGAGCCGGCGTCGGTCGCCTACCTCGATCGGCACGACGTCGATCTGTCCTACGTCCGGTGCATGAACGTGTTGCTGGCCGGGTCGGGCTACCCGATGTGGGCCACGCACGACCCGCGGCTGATCGAGATCGCCCGCGTCCGGGCCATCTCCGTCGGTCGGGGGGCGGACAGCTTCGAGTTCCAGATGCTGTACGGGATTCGGCCCGACGCTCAGCTGGCCCTGGCCGCGGCGGGGCACCGGATGCGGGTCTACGTGCCCTATGGGCAGCAGTGGTACTCCTACCTCGCCCGCCGGTTGGCCGAGCGGCCGGCGAACCTGACGTTCTTCCTCCGTTCGTTGATCTCCAAGCGTTAGTTGACCTTCAAGCAGGGAGTTACGGCATGACTGGGTTGGCCATTCTCGGCGGCGGCAAGATGGGTGAGGCGATCCTGGCCGGCTTGCTGCGCGGCGAGCGCACGGCCGACGACATCGTGATCTGCGAGCGACACCCGGAGCGGGGCGCGTACCTGAGCGCGACGTACGGGGTCAAGAACGTGCTGGTCAGTGAGGCGATCTCGGTGGCGCAGACGATCGTGGTCGCCGTCAAACCGCAGGACCTCGAGTCGGTGCTGGCACAGATGAAGCCCTACCTGGACGGCTCGCAGTTGGTGATCTCGGTTGCGGCCGGGATCTCGGCGGCCCGCATCGAGGCCGCGCTGCCGGCCGGAACCGCCGTCGTGCGCTGCATGCCCAACACCCCCGCCCTGGTCGACGAGGCCATGACGGCGATCGCCGCGGGCACCCACGCCGGCGCCGAACACCTGGCGCTGGCCGAGACGCTGCTGCACAGCGTCGGGCAGGTCGTGCGGGTCCCGGAGTCCCAACTCGACGCCGTGACCGCGCTGTCCGGGTCCGGACCGGCGTACTTCTTCTTCCTGGTCGAGGCGATGATCGACGCCGGCATTCTGCTCGGCCTACCCCGCGAGTTGGCCGCCCAGCTGATCGTGCAGACTGCTGTCGGGGCCGCGGTCATGCTGCGCGACAGCGGCGAGCATCCGGTGCAGCTGCGCGAGGCGGTCAGCAGCCCGGGCGGGACGACGATAGCCGCCATCCGCCAGCTCGAGGAGCACGGCGTGCGCGCTGCGTTGCTGGCTGCGATCGAGGCGGCGCGCGATCGTAGCGTCGAGCTGGGCCAGGCGTGAGTTGAAGATCAATACTATTCGGTACCTCACAGGTATCGCCTTGTAACACCAGTACCGCTAGTCTCGCGATCAGCACGTGCGTGTCCGTCCGCCGGTGGGGAAGCCGGCGAACACTGACGCGTGCCGAAAGTACGGTGAACTGGATATGGCGCAGTCGAAGTCGGGCAAGTCGAGTCAGGGCAGCGGTCCGTCCGCTACCCCGATCAACCGTCCCCAGAATGCGGATCGTGGCGAGGCCTTGGCCGACGTGCGATTCCTGACCGTCGCCGAGGTCGCGGGCGTCATGCGGGTCTCGAAGATGACCGTCTATCGGATGGTGCATGCCGGCGAGCTGCCCGCGATCCGCGTGGGGCGCTCGTTCCGCGTTCCGGAGCAGGCGGTGCACGACTACCTGCGCGCCGCCTTCATCGAAGCCGGCTGAGCCCGGGCCTGTAGGCTCTGCCCCAGGTAGTTGCACGTCGCATCTGGTGGCGTGCCCGATTCGAAGTGATGTGCCCCGGCCTGGGCCGGTGGCACCCGGTGAGGTCTGTGACATGGGTTCTGTAATCAAGAAGCGGCGCAAGCGGATGGCCAAGAAGAAGCACCGCAAGCTGCTGAAGAAGACTCGCGTCCAGCGCCGCAACAAGAAGTAGAGCAACCGGAGCGGTTATCGCTGCGTAGGGGGGACTCCCTGTGTCGCAGGTGGTGTTGCTGACCGGGGTCAGCCAGGACATCGGCCGGCGTTTGGCCGCCCAGCTCTCGGCCGATCAGAACATCGATCGGATCATCGGGGTCGACACCGTCCCGCTGTCTCCGGCCGGAGTGGCCGCGATGGGCCGGGCGGAGTTCGTCCGCGCCGATATCCGCAACCCGTTGATCGCCCGGGTGCTCGCCCAGGCCCGGGTCGATACCGTCGTGCACACCGCCGTCACCGCCTCGCCGCACGGCGGTGGGAGCGCCACGGTCAAGGAGCTCAACGTCATCGGGACGATGCAGTTGCTCGCGGCCTGCCAGAAGTCCGACGCCGTGCGGCGGTTGGTGGTGAAGTCCTCGACCACGGTCTACGGCTCCAGCTCGCGCGACCCGGCGGTGTTCGAGGAGCAGATGTCGGCTCTTTCGGTCCCACGCTCGGGCTACGCCCGGGACGCCATCGAGGTCGAGAGCTACGTTCGCGGCTTCAGCCGGCGGCGGCCCGACATCGTCGTGAGCGTCCTGCGCATGGCCAACTTCATCGGCCCGGCCGTCGATACTCCGCTGACCCGGTACCTGGCCATGCCGCTCGTGCCGACCGCGTTCGGCTACGACCCCCGCCTGCAGCTCATCCACGAGTCCGATGCTCTGGAAGTCCTGCGGCTGGCGACGATGTCTGATCGTCCGGGGGTGTTCAACGTCGCCGGGCGCGGGGTGCTGATGTTGTCCCAAGCCCTGCGGCGGGCGGGCCGGTTGCCCCTCGCCGTCCCTGGACCGGCGGTGGCCCTGCTCGGACGGCTCCTGCGTGGAAGCGGGATGGTGGACCTCTCTCCGCCAGAGATGCAGTTCCTGAACTTCGGTCGCGTCGTCAGCACCGAGCGCCTCGAACGCAACTTCGCGTACACACCCCGCTTCGATACGGCCAAGGCCTTCGATTCCTTCCTGGCCGAGCGGCCGCTGACCCCGGTGATCGGGTCCGAAGCGTTGCGCCGCGGCGAGCGGGTGGCCGGTCGACTGCTCGGCGTCGGCCAGACGCAGGAGCGTCTGCATGGCTGAGGCAACGCCGGCGGTGGACGTGCCCCGTTGGGAACGCGAACCTGGCCGATTCGCTGGCCTTCCTGCGGCGCCGGCTCAGTGGCGAGTACGAGGTGGACGATTTCGGCTTCGATCCGGATCTGACCGAGTCGCTGGCCCGCCCGCTGCTGCGGCCGCTGTACGCGAAGTGGTTTCGCACCGAGCTCAGCGGAATCAGCAACATCCCCGACAGCGGGGGCGCGCTGGTCGTCGCCAACCACGCCGGTGGCCTGTGGCCGTTGGACGCGGCCATGCTGGCCGTCGGCCTGCATGACGAGCACCCGCAGCATCGCTTCCTGCGGCTGCTGGGTGCCGACCTGCTGTTCACGACACCGGTCGTCGGCTCGGTAGCGCGCAAGACCGGCACGACCCTGGCCTGCATGCCCGACGCCGAGCGGCTGCTCGAGCAGGGTGAGCTGGTCGGCGTGTTTCCCGAGGGCTACAAGGGAATTGGCAAGTCCTACAGCGACCGTTACAAGCTGCAGCGCTTCGGGCGCGGCGGCTTCGTCAGCGCGGCCTTGAAGACCGGAGTGCCGATCATCCCGGTCTCGATCGTCGGTTCCGAAGAGATCCACCCCGTGCTCGGCAATGCCAAGACCGTTGCCCGGATCCTCAACCTGCCCTATTTCCCGCTGACGCCGACCTTCCCCTGGCTCGGGCCGCTCGGCCTGGTTCCGTTACCCAGCAAGTGGTACATCGAGGTCGGCGAGCCGATCACCACCTCGGGCTACGCACCTGACAGCCTGGAGGACCCGATGTTGGTCTTCGAGCTGGCCGACCGGGTGCGCGAGACGATCCAGGGCACGTTGTACAGGTTGCTGATGCAGCGCGGTTCGATCTGGCGTTAGCGGTTCTGCCGTCAGCGGGCGCGGCGGCGGATCGCGGCGACGGCCACGACGCCGCCCACTGCGGCCCCCACGCCCAGCGCGGCCGGAACCCCGATTCGGGCCGCCTTGCGTCCGGTTCGAAAGTCGCGGATCTCCCAGCCGCGCGCGCGGGCCGCAGCCCTGAGGGCCGAGTCGGGATTGACGGCCACCGGGTGGCCGACGCTGCCCAGCAGCGGCAGATCGTTGACCGAATCGGAGTAGGCCGAGCAGATCTGCAGGTCGAGGCCCTCCACCTCGGCGAGGGCGCGTAACGCGGCCGCCTTGGCTTCCCCGTGCAGCACCGGCCCGATCAGCTGACCGGTGTAGCACCCGTCCTTGGCCTCGGCCACCGTCCCGAGGGCGCCGGTCAGCTTGAGCCGATCGGCGATGATCGTGGCCAGTTCGACGGGCGTGGCGGTGACCAGCCACACCCGCTGCCCGGCCGCGAGATGCTTCTGGGCCAGCGCGTACGTGCCTGACCAGATCTTGTCGGCGATCTCCTCGTCGTAGATCTGTTCGCACATCGCCACCATCTCGGCGACGTCCTTGCCGGCCACGAAGGCCAGCGCCGATTCGCGCGTGGTGTGCAGGTCGCCGGCGCGCTCCCCACTGGCCCGCAGTCGGGCCTGCCGCAGCATGAAACGAACCAGGTCGGTCCAGGTGAAGTAGTCGCGCTGGGCCAGGCCCTTGGCGAAATGGAAGATCGACGCGCCGACGATCATGGTGTTGTCGACGTCGAAGAAGGCGGCGCCATCCGGGTCGAAGGCGCTCGGCGCATCGACGAGCGGTGCGGCGGTGCGGCGGCGCGCCATGCCCACACCTTAGCCGCTTGGGGTGCGGCTAAACCGTCGGCAAATATCAGGCAAACTGCGGGTAAAGGGCGGTGACGCCACCGGCCAGACCGGCGCGCACGTGACGGCTCAGGTCGTCGGCGAGGATCTCGACCTCGCCCGCCTCGACGGCGTCCAGGGCCAGCTTGGCCACCAGCGCCGGGTCGTTCTTGGGTACGTCGAGCTGGGCGACCATGTCGGTGTCCATATAACCGACGTGCAGCGCGCTGACCGTGGTGCCCTGCTCAGCCAGTTGCAGGCGCAGGGCGTTGGTCAGCCCCCACTCGGCCGACTTGGCCGCGCTGTAGGCGCCGCTGCTGGGCAGGCTGATCCAGGACAGCACCGACAGCACGTTGAGCATGGCCCCGCCGTCGGCCAGCTGCGGCGCGAAGGCGCGCGCGAGCCGCAGCGCGCCGTAGTAGTGCGTGTTCATCTCGAGCTCGATGTCCTCGAAGGCACCGGTCAGCAGGCTCGCCCCGGTGGAGGAGCCGGCATTGTTGATGAGCAGCCGGACGTCACCGGTGGCGGCGGCCGCGGCGGCGACGGAGGCGGCATCAGTGATGTCGAGGGCGATCGGGCGGGCGCCGGGCAGATCGACCGATGCGGGATTGCGCGCACCGGCGTAGACGGTCGCACCACGGGCGATGAGTTGTTCGGCGAAGTGCCGGCCCAGGCCGCGGTTGGCCCCGGTGACGAGTGCGGTGGTTGTTTCGAGCTTCATGTTGCCTCCTGAGTTGGTAAATCCAAGTTAACCGGCTGAGTTGGATTTAGCAAGTTAGGAGTACGATGGAGGCATGGCTAGAGACTTGGATGCCAACTGCTCGATCGCGCGCAGTCTCGGTGTGCTCGGTGAGCGGTGGTCGTTCCTGATCCTGCGCGAGGCGTTCTGGGGTACGACGCGCTTCGCCGACTTCCGTCGGATCCTCGGGGTGGCACCGGACGTGCTGACCGAGCGGCTGAGCACGTTGGTCGAGTTCGGCGTGCTGACCCGCGAGCCGTATCAGGAGGCCGGACAGCGGCAGCGCTACGCCTACGAGCTGACCGACTCCGGGCGGGAGCTCTCGGTGGTGCTGGGTGCGCTGCAGCAATGGGGCGATGAGCATCTGCCCCGCGAGGGTGGCCCCACCGTCGTCCGGCGCCGCCGGGGCACCCGCAAGGCCGTGCACGTCGGCTTCCTCGACTCCTCGGGCCAGGAGGTCCCGCTCGATGAGGTGGCGATGGTGCGGACGGCGCAATACCCCTCTTCCTAGACTGGGCCGCATGGCCGAACACTCCGTCACGTTGATCACCCGCGTCGGCTGTCACCTGTGTGAGCAGGCCTCGCTTCAGCTGCGGGCGATGGCGGCCGAACTCGGCTTCGGGTACTCCGAGGTCGACGTCGATGCCGACCCCGAGCTGAAGGCCCAGCACTCCGACGACGTCCCGGTGGTCATGTTGGACGGCCGCCAGCACGGATATTGGCGCGTGGACGAGGCCCGGCTGCGCCGCGATCTGGCCCGCTAGGCCGACTGGTCGACGGCCTCGTTCTTCCGCATGCCGGCCGACCACTTCTCTTCGATGTTGCCGAAGTGCCAGACGCCGAGGGCGAGCAGCCAGGTGGCGACGAACAATCCGACGATGATGAACCCGGCCTGGTTGAGGTCGAAGTTGTTGGCGACGTCCCAAAGCCCGCCGGTGAGGTCGAGTTGCCCGGACAGCACCTGGATCGCTTCGAGGCCGCCGATGAACAGCGCGACCACGATCGAGAGCGTGGTGATGGTGATGTTGTAGAAGACCTTGCGGACCGGTTGGGAGAACGCCCAGCCGTAGGCGAAGTTCATGAACGTGCCGTCGATCGTGTCGAACAGGCACATGCCGGCGGCGAACAGGATCGGCAGGGCCAGGATCGCGTACCAGGGCAGACCGCCGGCCGCGCCGGCCGAGGCCAGCACGAGCAGGGCGACCTCGGTCGCGGTGTCGAAGCCGAGGCCGAACAACAGCCCGACGCCGTACATCTGGCCCGGACGCTTGATCGACTTCATGATCGGCCGCAGGATCCGGTTCATCAGCCCGCGGTTGTTCAGGTGTTCCTCGAGGCTGTCCTCGTCGTAGACACCGCGGCGCATGTCCCGGAAGACCTTGAGGATGCCGACCAGGATGATCAGGTTGATCATGGCGATGATCAGCAGGAACGTGCCCGAGACCGAGGTGCCGATCAGGCCGGTGTAGTGGTGCAGGCTCGAGTTGTCGTTCTTGACCGGGCCGACGATCGCCTTGACGCCCAGCGACAAGAGAAAGGCCAGGGCGAACACGATCGAGGAATGGCCGAGTGAGAACCAGAAGCCGACCGACATGGGCCGCTTGCCCTCGCCCATCAGCTTGCGGGTGGTGTTGTCGATCGCGGCGATGTGATCGGCGTCGAACGCGTGCCGCATGCCGAGTGTGTAGGCGGTGATGCCGACGCCGAGGCCGAACGTCTTGGTGCCCAGGCTGTAGTGGTGAGGCGCGACGAATCCGGCCACGATCACCCAGCCGACGACGTGGAGAACGATGATCAGAGCGGCCATCCCGCCGAGGGTGATCCATTCCCTGCGACTCAGGCCCCGGCGGATCCGAGTCAGCCGCTGCGTGAACGTCAACTCGTCGTTGCGCGCAGTCATCAGGTCTCTCTCGTCCGGGGCACTATTGCAACCCTATTGCAATAGCGTTCGGCGCGACAAACCGGGTCCGGCGAGCCGTGCGCGTGGCTGCGCTAACCGGCGACGGCGCTGCTGCCGTCGTCGGTTGGGTCGGCAGGCTTCAGGCGGTGACGCGAGGGAACAGGCCGCTGTCAGCGAAGCGCGTGCCGGGCTGCACGTCGAACTTGTCGAAGTGCGGGTGCGAGATGCCGGTGTAGATGGTGTCGCTGCGCATGTAGCGAACCGCGATCGCGTTACGCCAGCCCGGACCCTCGTTCGGCCCGGAGCCGTGGACGGTCAGATCCCAGTGCGCCTGCGCGTCACCGGCCTTCATGGCCTTGCCGCCGACGACCTCGCTCTGCCACAGGTGCGGGTAGCGATCGCGGATCTCGCCCGGCTCGATGAGACCGAGCGGGCCTTCCTTGTGCGAACCGCGCAGGTACCACAGCGGACCCATTTCAGGCGTGAGGTCCTCGAGCGCGATCCAGAACGACAGGCAGCCCTTACGGTCGAGCGGCTGGTGCGAGTAGTCCTGGTGGAACCCGGTACCGCCCGAGCCCGGACCCTTGAAGATCGAGATGTCGTGGGCCAGCAGCGCATCGGGCTGCTGCATGAGTCCGGTGATGGCGGTCGAGAGCCGGCGTGAGGTGACGATCTGCTGCATCTCCGGGTTGGTCCATGACACACCCTCGTGGATGAGCAGGTTCCTCGCCTCGACCACCTTGGCGTCCGGGCCGACGATGAGCGGGCTCACCTCCGTCGACGCGTAGATCTCGCGCACCTTGGCGACGGCTTCCTCGTCGAGCAGACCGTCGAGGCGGGCCCACCCGTCCTCCTGCACGCTCCTGATCTGCTCCTCGGTGATCGGATACGGGGCGTCCAAGCCGCGAGCCGTCTGGCTCTCCCCGTGCGTGACAGTCGACATCTGCAAGTCCTCCCCGGACGTCAGGATGAGCGCCGTTGACCTCATCGAGCGATGTGACACGGATCATACCCAGCCCTGTCGGGGCCACGGAAGCAGGGCGCGCTCGAGAGGCCCTAGGCATACGCAGTGATCCACCGGTTCGCCGGCGCGACCAAGGAGCAGGTCGAGGCGTCGCTCGCAGCGGTGCATCCAGCCTTCGGCGGACGGTCGGTTCATCGTCGCGGTCCACGAGTCGAGGCAGGACTGGGAACAGTTTCGCGACGGCGTGCTCATGCCCGCGATGCGAGCAGGTATCCCCGGTGGGTTCACCTCGCCACGGATGAGACCGGATTCGAGATCGACACCGACGTCACCGCCTGACGGTCGCCCGGCTGCGCGCCGACAGATGACCCGGGCGGGCGCGACTCGCCGATCGCATCGCCCGCGCCGCTCATCTGTCGCGGTGAGAAGCCGGTTCAGCCGAACAGTTTCTCCAGGCGCAGGCGGGTGATTCGGCGATGCTGATCGGCGGCGACCCGCAGTTCGGTGTCCGGGTCGTTGTCCAGCCGCGTCAGCAGACTGTCCAGGATCTCCTCGGGGGTACGCCCGGCCGCGGAAATCAGGAAGACGTGCCCGAACCGCTGCTCGTAGGCGAGGTTGCCCTGGGCGAGCAGCGCTCGAGTGGAGACGCCGGCCCCGGCGAGCCCGGATTGCTCGTCGCGGGAGAACGACGGGGAGCTGCCGCCCTGCTCGCCGATGCGCGGATGCCCCTCCAACGCCTCGAGCCAGTCCGCCGGCTCCAGCGCCAACCAGGTCTCGTCGGCGCTGGCCTGCAGTGCGGCCAGATCGGTGAACGGGCGCGCCGCGGCGACTGACTCGGCCCACCGCGTCGAGTGACACACATCCAGCAGTTCGGCGACCGCCGCAGGAGCGGGCAGCGCGTTGAAGACAGCCAAGTCGGCCATCAGCAACCCAGCTCGGCTCGCAGGGCGGCCGGCAGCGACTCGACGCTCGAGATCGGGCGCTCGACCTCGGAGATGACGCTCGCTTGGGATGCGGGCAACCGGTTGAACCAGTCCACGGCGAGCACGGCGCGCGCCGCGGTGGTCAGCGTTCCGTGCAGCCGCAACCGGGCCAGCCCGCCGTCGGGGAAGACGTCGATGCGCACCCGGCTCACCGCTGGATGCGCATCCAGGCGCAACCGGTGGACGGTGTCGGGCTGCAGCCGGGTGCGGGGGAGCAACTCGATCGACGAGCCGTCCGGCGTACGGCCGGTCAGGGAGGCCCAGCCCGGAGAATTGCCGAGAAAATAGCTGGTATCTATCTCGGCCTGCCGCAGCACGCCCGGCCCGGCCAACTCGATCTCGACCCAGTCGTTGCCCCCGTCGCGGCGCCGCGCGGTCTCCCAACCCCCGCCCATCGTGCGGGCCTCGCCCGGGGCGATCAGGTTGGTGGGCGAGGAATAGAACATGTTGCTGCAGCCGCTGATCGAGGCCCCGTTGACGAGGGCGCCCAGGTCGAGTTCGGCCGCGGCCAGCTGGCGCGGATCGGGCACCGGCGAGCCGTGCACCCGCAACCGGGCGACGCCGCCGTCGGGGTAGATCGTCAACCGGACATGGGTGAAACGCCGACCTGAACTCACCTCGAAGGGGTTGAGCGCGTCGCCCTTCACCGCCGACCGGGGCAGGATCGTCTCCCACTCGGCGGCCAATAGCTCCTCCACCGACGGGTAGCCCTCGACGCCGGTGGCCTCGACCGAAACCTCGGGTGGGAAGTTGCCGGTGAAGAAGGCGGTGTCGACGACGACCCCGCTGATGACCCCGGGAATCCCCAACCGCACGAGGGCCCAGTCGTTGCCGGGCTCGCGGTGCCGGCGGGTCTCCCATCCGTCGTAGACCTGCCCCTTGTGCCCGAAGGTATGCGCGTCGTGGCGCGGCGCCTCGGGCTTGATCAGGTTCTCTCGCTCGGCGAAGAGGTCGTCCGAGGCGGCCACGACGCTGCCGCCGACCGCCCGGGAGGCGAGATCGGGCTGGCCGGCGAACGGGGGTGCGGTCATCCTCTGGCTCCTGACTTGTGCAGCAGACGTCCGGCCGGCCTGTCGAAGGAGATCATCTCGCCGCGCAGCCAGGTTTCGCGGACCACCCCCGACAACGTCAGGCGGTCATAGGGCGTGATCGGGTTGCGGTGTCGCAAGGTACGGGCGTCGACCAGGAAGGTATCGGCCGGCGCGAACACGGTGAAGTCCGCATCGAGCCCGGGCGCGATCGTCCCCTTGCCGGCCAGCCCGGCAAACGCCGCCGGCGCGGCGGCCATCCAGCGCACCACATCGGTCAGCGCGAAGCCCCGTGCGGCGGCCCCTGTCCAGATGACCGGCAGGGTCAGCTGCAGCGAGGCAATGCCGCCCCAGGCGTTGTCGAACCCGCCGGCCTTCAGCGAGGGCAGACAGGGCGAATGGTCGGAGACGACGAAGTCGATCAGGCCATCGGCCAGTCCTTGCCAGAGGCGCTCCCGATTCTCGGCGTCGCGGATCGGCGGGCAGCACTTGAACTGCGTCGCGTCCTCAGCGATCTCGGCCGCGTCGAAGGTGAGGTAGTGCGGGCAGGTCTCGACGGTCAGCCGCACCCCGTCGGCGCGCGCGGCCGCGATCAGTGGCAGCGCGCCGGCGTCGGAGAGGTGGACGATGTGCACCCGCGCGCCGGTCTGGCGGGCGGCGTCGATGACCGATTGGATAGCCCGCTCCTCCGCCGCCGGTGGGCGGGAGGTGAGGAACGCGAGGTAGCCGCCGTCGACCGGCTCGCTGATCAGTGACTCGTCCTCGGCATGGAAGATCATCATCGCGTCGAGGGCCGCCAGTTGCCGCAGATAGGGCACCAGGTCACTCGTCGCCAATGCGGGGAACTCGGCCACTCCGGAGTCGAGCAGGAAGCACTTGAAGCCGAAGACGCCGGCTTGGCTCAGCCCGGCCAGCTCGCCCAGGTTGCCGGGGATCGCGCCGCCCCAGAAGCCGACGTCGACGTGACACTGGCCCTGCGCGGCCGCCCGCTTGGTGGCCAACGCCGGCGCGTCGACCGTGGCCGGAATGCTGTTCAGCGGCATGTCGAGCAACGTGGTGATCCCACCGGCCGCGGCGGCCTGCGTGGCCGTGTTGAAGCCCTCCCAGGACGTGCGGCCCGGTTCATTGATGTGCACGTGGGTGTCGACGAGGCCGGGCAGCAACACGCAGTCGGCCGGCACGTCGACGACCCGGGCGGCGTCGACATCCGCGTCGTGGGGGAGCACCGAGTCGATCCGCCCGCCGTTGACCACCACCGTGGCGGCGCGCGGGCCCGCCGGCGTGATCAGCTGCGTTGCCCGCAGCGCCAGGTCGTGACTCATCCGAGGCCCTCCAGCGCCGCGCGGCCCAGCCCGGTGCGGGCGCGCACCTCGCCCTCGTCCAGGGCGGCGCAATCCAGCCCACGACGCAGGAAGCCGGCCAGCGCGCGGGCGGTCGCCGGTTCGTCCAGCACGCCGGTCTCGACCCGGGCCAGGTAGGCCGACAGGCGGGCCGCGGCCGGGTCGAGCCCCTCGCGGAAGAACCGGTAGGTCGCCGCGTAGCGGCTGACCAGCTGGTGCGGATGTAGGTCCCAGCCCTGGTAGAAGCCGCGTTCGAGTGAGCGCCGCACCAGGCGCGCGTGCAGCCGCCACGCCGTGGCGACCTGCTCGGCCGAGCCGACGGGCAGCACGTTGCTCGAGCCGTCACTGAGCCGCACGCCGGTGCCGGCCGCGGCCACCTGCATGACTGCCTTCGCGTGATCGGCCCCCGGATGCTCCATCGACTGATACGCGGGGGCTATGCCCAGGGCGGCGCTGTAGTCATACGTCCCGTAGTGCAATCCGTGGCACCGTCCGGCGCCGGCCTCGATCATGCGGGCGACGGTGGCCAGGCCGTCGGCGCCCAGGATCGACGGCGGGGTCTCGATCTGCAGCTCGAAGGCCATGGGCCGGCTCAGCCCGTGCGCGGCTTCCAGCTGCTCGCAGACCGACACCATCGCGCTCACCTGCTCCACGGCGCTGACCTTGGGCAGGGTGACGACGAAGCCTTCCGGCCAGTCGCCCAGCGCGCCGAGGAAGCAATCCAGCGTCCGCACGCCACGACGGCGGGTGGCGGCCTCCAGGCTCTTGAACCGGATCCCGGAGAACGGCGGCGCGACGTCCCCGGCCAGCACCTCGGTCAGGGCTGCCGCGGCGGTGCGGGCCAGCGTGTCCTCGTCCGGGTGGCTCCCCAAGCCGTCCTCGAAGTCGATCCGCAGGTCCTCGATCGGCTCGCGAACCAGCTTGGCCCGCACGCGCTGCGCCGCATCGCCGGCCAGCTCCGCGACGAGATCCGGATACCCGTCCAAGGCCTGCACGGCCAGTTGACCCCACTCGCGCACGGTGGCGGCCCGGAACCGATCGGCGGGCACGTAGACGGTGTGCACCGGCTGGCGGGAGCTGGGTTCACCGGGGTAGCGGCGGGCCAGCTCGGCGTCGGTGGGCTGCAGCCGACGATCCAGCTGGGCATAGCTGTCCTCGCCGAGCCGGCCACGGTTGTCGGGCATGAGCGCGAGCTACCAGCCCAGGCCGGGGTCGAAGGCCGGACCGGGGTCGCCGGCCTCCTCGCGCACGATGGTGCCCTCGATCAGCCCGTACGGACGGTCGTCGGCGTGAAAGACCTCGTTAGGGTTCTCGAGGCCGAACGGGCTCAAATCGACGACGAAGTGGTGCTTGTTCGGCAGGGAGAGCCGCACCTGACCCAGGCCGGGCTGGCGCACCAGCAGCTCCTCGCCCATGGCGTACAGCGTCTGCTGCAGGGCCAGGCTGTGGTGACCGGCGAACACCGAGCTGAGCGTCGACAGCGCCTCGTCGTAGGACGCCGCCCAGTCCGTCGGGGTCGTGGCATGCCACCACTGGGCCGTCATCGACGTGGCCATCACCCGGTCATGGGTGGGGCGCAAGGTCGTGTAGCGGTCGGTGTAGAAGTCGAAGAACTCCGAATCAGTCGTCTTGAGCAGGGTCATGCCCTTGACGCCCGAGACCACCCAGTCGCGGCCGGCCTGGGCCGTCACCGTGGCCGTGCGGACGTAACCGCCGTCGCGGCGGAAGGCGTGCGGGTGGGGCACGCCGTCCTGGGTCAGTCGGACCCAGGGGTACATCTCGACGCTCACCCGCGATTGCTCGATCGGGGCGACGTCATCCACGAAGTGGCGGGCCAACGCGAGCGCGAACGATTCCGGCTGGCGGGCCAGCTCGCCGTGTTCCTTGGCGAAGGCGTTCACCGTGTTCTTGGTGGCGTCGGTGGTCAGGCAGTTGGTGTTGTCGCCGAGCAGATGAACATCGGCGAAGTCGCCGGAGTGGGTGACGCTGACGTTGTAGTCGACGATCTCGTGGGGCTCGCTGTCGCGATAGATCCGCACCACGCGCGTCTCGGCCTTGCCGTACTGGGTGTGGCCCAGTTTCACGCCCATAGACGTCAACTTCCTCGGTAGGTGGAATAGGCAAACGGTGACAGCAGCAGCGGAACGTGGTGGTGGGCCGCCGCGTCGGTGACCTCGAACGTCACGATCACCTCGGGGTAGAAGCCCCGCTGATCGGTGGCCGAGAAGTAGGCCGCGGTGTCGAACCGTAGCCGCCAGACGCCAGCCTCGAGTGGATCAACCAGCCCACCCAGGCGGCCGTCGGCGTCGGTCTCGCCGCTTGTGACCGGCTGCCACACACCGTCGACATCGCGCAGCAACTCCACCGGAACGCCCGCCGCCGGGACGCCTCGGGCGGCATCGAGGACGTGCGTGGACAGCGTCATGGAGCAACCCTAGAGGTCAATGAATTGCCGACGGGCGCGGCCAGATGAACTGGTCGCGCCCGTCTCATGCAATGACTACGCGTGGGCGATGTCGTTCCAGCCGTCGACGTCCTCGGGCGATCGCGGGTCGGGCCCGACGTAGCGCGCGGACGGGCGGACCAGCCGCCCGGTGCGCTTCTGCTCGAGGATGTGAGCCGACCAACCAGCGGTACGGGCACAACTGAACATGGCCGGCATCATGTGCGGCGGCACCTCGGCGAAGTCGAGGATGACCGCGGCCCAGAACTCCACGTTCGTCTCGATCGGGTGATCGGGCCGGCGCGTACGGAGCTCGGTGAGGGCCGCCTGCTCGAGGGCATTGGCCGCCTCGAACCGGGGCGCGTTGAGCTCCTTGCAAGTGCGGCGCAGCACCCGGGCCCGCGGGTCCTCGGCCCGGTACACCCGGTGGCCGAAGCCCATCATCCGCTCGTGGCGGTCGAGGATGCCGTTGACGACCTTGGCCGCGTCGCCGGTCTTCTCGACCTCGGCGATCATCGGCAGCACCCGAGCCGGCGCGCCGCCGTGCAGCGGACCGCTCATCGCGCCGATAGCCCCGGACAGGGCCGCGGCCACGTCGGCCCCGGTGGAGGCGATGACGCGCGCGGTAAACGTCGAGGCGTTCATGCCGTGCTCGGCCGCGGAGACGAAGTAGGCGTCGACCGCCTTCACATGCGCCGGGTCGGGCTCGCCGCGCCAGCGGGTCATGAAGCGCTCGATGATCGTCGTCGACTGGTCGATGCGGGTCTGCGGGACCGCTGGGGTACCGACGCCGCGAGCCGACTGGGCGACGTAGGACAGCGCCATGACCGAGGCGCGGGCCAGCTGCTCGCGGGCCTCCTCGTCGCTGATGTCCAGCAGCGGGCGGTACTCCCAGATCGGCGAGAGCATGGCCAACGCGGCCTGCACGTCCACGCGCACATCACCGGTGTGGACCGGGATGGGGAAGGGCTCGGCCGGGGGGAGGCCGGGCCCGAACTTGCCGTCGACCAGCAGTGCCCACACGTTGCCGAAGGTCACCGAGCCAACCAGGTCCTCGATGTTGACGCCTCGGTAGCGCAGCGCGCCGCCGTCCTTGTCCGGTTCGGCGATCTCGGTCTCGAAGGCGATGACGCCTTCAAGTCCGGGGCTGTAGTCGCTTGCCATCAACATGCTCCGTTCGGGTCTGCCAGCTGGAGGGTTCACTGGCTATTGTGCCTACTCGCACTCCGGCGCCCAACACCCAGGTGGGATACTTCACCGAGTGGATGGCCCCGGCGGCATGCGACGCAGCTACCTGAGTGGCTCGTTGAGCGAGGCCGACGCCCGCGCCGGCTGGCTCGAACAACTCCAGGCCTGGTTCGACGAGGCCAGCGCGCACCCCGGGATCACCGAGGCCAACGCCGTCCAACTGGCGACGGCGGACCCGGCCGGGCGGCCCTCGGTCCGCACCGTGCTCGTCAAGGCGATCGACGAACGCGGCCTGGTCTTCTACACCGGCTATGAATCGGCGAAGGGTCGCGAGCTGGCCGCCAACCCGTGGGCGTCCGCGGTCTTCGCCTGGCTGGCGCTCGAGCGCCAGGTCCGCCTGTCCGGGGCGGTCGAGCGGGTTTCCGCGGCCGAGACGGCGGCCTATTTCGCCTCGCGACCGCGCGGCTCGCAGCTGGGTGCCTGGGCCTCGCCCCAGTCGGAGGTGGTGGCCTCCCGAGCCGTGCTCGGGGAGCGGCTGGCGCAGGTCACCGAGCAGTTCGCTGATCGCGAGGTCCCCCCACCGCCGAACTGGGGCGGTTACCTGCTGCGCCCGGACGCGGTCGAGTTCTGGCAGGGACGCGCGGACCGGCTGCACGACCGGCTGCGCTACCGCAGTACCGAGACCGGGTGGCGCGTCGAACGCCTGGCCCCGTGAGCAACGAGGAGAATCCGCCGGAGGCCGCTCGAGAATCAGCCTGGCGCGCCCTGCTGCGGCGGCAGGCCGTCGACACCACACCGACGCGGCACCCGGTCTACCGGCGGCTGCTGATAGGGCAGGGGGCCGCCTTCCTCGGTTCGATGCTCACCCAGGTCGCGGTGCCGGTGCAGGTGTACTCGCTGTCGCACTCGTCGCTGGACGTGGGGCTTGTCGGGCTGGCCGGCCTGGTGCCGATCGTGGTCTTCGGTCTCTACGGCGGGGCGATCGCCGACGCCGTCGATCGCCGGTTGCTCTATCTGTGGGCCTCGTTGCTGAGCTGGGCCGTCACGTTGGCCCTGCTGGCCCAGACCGTGCTCAACGCCGGCAGCATCCCGCTGATCCTGGGGCTCGTCTTCATCCAGGGCGCCGGATTCGCGACCGCCTCGGCCACCCGCGGTGCGATCATCCCGCGAGTGGTGGATGCCGACGAGGTCGCCGCGGCCAACACCCTCAACTTCACCGTAGGCAACTTCGGCCAGGTCATCGGCCCGCTGCTCGCCGGCGTGTTGATCTCTCTACCGAACGGGTTCACCTACGCCTACAGCGTCGACGCGATCCTGTTCACCGGCGGGCTGTACTCGGTACTGCGGCTGCCCTCGATCCTTCCCGACGGCACTCTGGTCAAGGCCGGTTTCCGGTCGGTGGTCGAGGGGCTGGCCTTCATCGTCAAGCGCCCGGTGCTGTTCATGAGCTTCGCGGTCGACATCGTGGCCATGGTGTTCGCGATGCCCCGCTCGCTGTATCCCGAGGTCGCTGACGACCGGTTCAACGGCGTGGTCGGCCCGCTCTACGCCGCTATCGCGATCGGGGCCGTGCTGGCCGGGTTGTCCAGCGGGTGGATCGGCCGGATCCGCCGCCAGGGCGCCGCCCTGACGCTGGCCATCGTCGGCTGGGGGGCCTGCGTGGCCCTGTCCGGGTTGGCCCATCAACTGTGGGTCATGGTCTTGCTGCTGGCCCTGGCCGGGGCGGCCGACCTGGTCAGCGCGGTGTACCGGCAGACGATCCTGCAGACCTACGCCCCCGATGAGATGCGCGGGCGCATGCAGGGAGTCTTCACGGCCGTGGTGGCCGGCGGACCGCGCCTGGGCGACGTGCGGGCCGGCGCGAGTGCGGCCGCCTTCGGTGCCACCGCCGCCTGGGTGGGCGGCGGCATCCTCTGCATCGTGATCGTCCTGATCGCCGGCGTCGCGGTGCGCCCGTTCTGGCGCTACGACGCCCGTGTGACCATCGACCACCTGGCCGAAGAGCAGGCGGCGATCGAGTCGGCCGCGGTGGATCATGGGGCGCAGTAAAGTCCGAACGTGGCCTTGACCGGAGTGCAGTACCGCATCAGCGCAGGCGCCCACGAAGCGACCGTGGTCGAAGTCGGCGCCGGACTGCGTGAGTACCGGGCCGGCGGTGTGGACGTCACCGTGCCCTATGGCGAGGACGTGCTGCCACCCAAGGGCTGCGGCGGCGTGCTGGTGCCCTGGCCCAACCGCCTGCGGGATGGCAAGTACACCTTCGGTGGACGCGACTTCCAGCTGGCCCTGACCGAGCCGGCCAACCGCAATGCGATCCACGGGCTGGCCCGATGGACCCGGTGGACGCCGCTCGCCGTGAGCCCGTCCGCGGTCACCCTGGCCGTCGATCTCGTGCCGCAGACCGGCTGGATCTTCGAGGTGCACATCGAGGTGACCTGGTCCCTGCACGCCGAGACCGGGCTGAGCGTGCACACCGTGGCCACCAACAACGGGTCGTGGGCGGCGCCGTTCGGGGCCGGCTTTCATCCCTACCTGTCCACGCACGGCACGCCCCTTCGCGACGTCACGGTCCAGCTGCCGGCCAAGCGGCGCATCCTGATGGACGCGGCTCAGCTGCCGATCGCCGCGCAGAGCGTGTCCGGAACGCCGTATGACCTGCGCCGCGGCCGGCGGCTGCGCGAGCTGCGTCTGGACGACGCGTTCACCGACCTGACCAGTGGTTTCGCCGAGGTCCGTACCCGCCGCGGGGGCGCCCGGGTGTGGTTCGACGAGGCGTTTCGCTACGCGCAGGTATTCACCCTCGACGCCCTGATCGACGGGTTGCCCGGCGTCGCGGTCGAGCCGATGACCTGCCCGCCCGATTCGTTCAACTCCGGTGAGGCGCTGATCGTGCTGGAGCCCGGCGCCTCATGGACCGGCACCTGGGGCATCACGCCGCTGTAGTTTGGCGGCTATGAGTGAGTTTGCAGACAGCGTGTACGAGTCCGGCGATGCCGTCGACGACACCGACGACCTCGATCCGATCGAGACCCTGACCGGAGACGACCCCGACGAGGCGGATGAGACCGGCTACAACCCGCCCGATCGGGAGCCGCACAACCTGCGTGACGCCCCGACCGAGTTCGAGGCGTTGCAGGGTGAGTCGCTGGCCTACAAGCTGGCCGAGGAGGAGCCCGACGTATCCGCCGATGACGCCAGCTACGACACGGCCGACCCGCGGGCCGGGCGCCTGGTGGCCCCGGACGAGGGTTCGCACCCGGACCGCGAGAAGGACGAGGTCGCGTTTGACGCCGGAACGGCGGGCTACGGGTCCAGTGCCGAGGAAGCCGCCGTCCACATCATCGAGGAGTAGCCATGCGACTGACGAAGTACACGCATTCCTGCGTTCGGCTCGACGACGGTGGACGCGCGTTGGTGATCGACCCGGGCGTCTTCTCCGAAGCCGACGTCGCCCTCGCGGGCGCCGATGCCGTGCTGATAACCCACGATCACCCCGACCATCTTGACCCGGGCGCGCTACGAGCCGCGATGGCGGCCAATGCGTCCCTGCGGGTGTGGGCCCCGTCCGCCATCGCGGCGAGCCTGGCCGATCTCGGCGAGCGGGTCACCGCGGTCACCGAGTCCAACTTCGAGGCGGCCGGCTTCTCGGTCGAGGTCTTCGGCAGCCAGCACGCGGTGGTGCACCCGCTCGTCCCGGTGATCCCCAATCTCGGTTACCTGATCGACTCGACCATCTTCCATCCCGGCGACTCGTTCACGGTGCCGCCCAAGCCGGTCGAGACCCTGCTGCTGGCCACGCACGCGCCCTGGTCGAAGATCCAAGAGGTGATCGATTTCGCGATCGCCGTGCGCGCGCCGCAGGCGTTCCAGATTCACGACTCGCTGCTCAACGAGAACGGCCGCAACCTCATCGAAGGCAACGTCAGCCGCCTGGTCGGCCAGTACGGCACCGAGTTCCGGCACCTGGATGCACTGGAGTCGCTCACCCTATGACCAGGCCCGTCGGGGTCCTGCGCGATCGCCAGCAGAACCAACGGGTCACCAACGCCGAGCTGTTCTTCGACCTCGTCTACGTCTTCGCGGTCACCCAGCTCTCGCACCTGCTGTTGAGTCACCCCGGCGTGCGCACCGCGCTGCAATCGGCGATCCTGCTGGGTCTGGTCTGGCTGGCCTGGGTGTACACCACCTGGGTCACCAACTGGCTCGACCCGGACCGGCTGTCGGTGCGGATCATGTTGCTCGCCCTGTCGCTGGGCAGCCTGGTGCTCTCGGCCGGCCTTCCGCACGCGTTCGGCTCCTGGGGCTGGGTCGTGGCCGCCGCGTACGCCGCGATGCAGGTCGGTCGCGGGATCTACGTGGTTATCGTCCTGCGCCGCGAGCGGGCGACGTCATTGCAGCGCAACTTCGAGCGCATTCTGTGCTGGAGCGCGGCAAGTGCCGCCCTGGTCCTGGCCGGGGCGGCCGTCGACGGGAATGCGCGCGCCGCCCTGTGGGTGGCCGCGGTCGCCGTGGATCTCATCGGTAGCTGGCTCGGTTTCTACACGCCGGGGCTGGGGCGCTCGAAGGTCGAGGAGTGGACGATCTCCGGCGATCACTTCGCTGAGCGCTGTCAGGCGTTCATCCTTATTGCCTTGGGTGAATCGGTCGTCGTGATCGGGGCGACCCTGTCCGAGGACGAGCACATCACCTTCGCTGTCGTGCTGGCGTTCGCCGCGGCGTTCCTCGGCGCGATCGGGTTCTGGTGGATGTACTTCGATCGCAGTGCGGGGGCGGCGGCAGAGATCATCGCCGAATCCGAGAACCCGGGGGCCCTCGGGTCGCTCCGCGTATCACCTCATCCACCCGGTGATGATCGCCGGCATCATCGTCACCGCCGCCGCGGACCAGCTGCTGCTGGCCCACCCCCAACGGGAGGCCGGCAGCGAGCTGGCCTGGCTGACGCTGGGCGGGACGGCCCTGTTCATCGCCGGGCACGGACTGTTCAAGGCGATCGTCTGGCGGGTCGTGCCGTGGACGCGGATCGGCGCCGTCGTCGTGCTGCTGGCGTTGGTGCCGCTGGGCCTCTCGCTGCCCGGGTTGGCCGTCGGCGCGCTCGCCCTGGCGGTGTTGCTGGCCGTACTGGTCAGCGACCGGTTGCGATGACCGATCTGCAGTACTCCAGCGCGCGGGGCCGGTGGGTGCTGGCGGCCACGGTGCTCGGCTCGGGCGTCGCCTCGCTGGACGCCACGGTGGTGGGCATCGCCTTGCCCACCATCGGCAAGGACTTCCACTCCGACGTGGCCTCTCTGCAATGGGTGGTGACCGCCTACACCCTGACCCTGGCCGCGTTCCTGCTGCTGGGCGGGACCCTGGGCGACCGCTTCGGCCGAAAGAGGATCTTCATGATCGGCGTCGTCTGGTTCGCGCTGGCCTCGATGCTCTGCGCGGTCGCACCCACGGCCGGTTTCCTGATCGGCGCCCGGGCGCTGCAGGGGGTGGGCGGGGCGCTGCTGACGCCCGGCTCGCTGGCAATCCTGCAGGCCTCCTTCGCCCCGGCCGACCGCTCGCGGGCGATCGGGGCCTGGTCGGGCCTGGGCGGGGTGGCGGCCGCGGCCGGCCCGCTGGTCGGCGGTTACCTGCTCGCGGTCGGCTCCTGGCGCTGGGTCTTCATCATCAACCTGCCCCTGTCGGCCGCCGTCCTGTGGATCAGCCGCCGCCACGTCCCCGAGTCCCTCGACCCCTCGAACAAGGGTCGGATCGACCTACCCGGTGCGACGTGGGCGGTGATCGGACTGGGGTCCTTGACCTATTCGCTGATCGAGGCGCCCAGTGCGGGCTGGACCAGCCCGGCCATCATCACCGGCCTGGTGCTCTCGGTGGTGGGCATCGTGGCGTTCATCCTGACCGAGCGGCACAGCCGCAATCCGATGCTGCCGCCCACCCTGTTCACGTCGCAGCAGTTCGTCGCGACCAACCTGGTCACCTTCCTCGTCTATGCCGCACTGGCCGGCGCCCTGTTCCTGCTGCCGGTGCAACTGCAGCAGGTGAACGGCTACACGCCGCTGCAGGCCGGGCTCTCGCTGCTGCCGTTGACCCTCATGATGTTGTTGTTCTCGGCCCGGTCGGGGCGGTTGGCGGCCCGGATCGGCCCGCGACTGCAGATGTCGGTGGGTCCGATCATTGCCGGCGCGGGCCTGTACCTGCTGACGCGCTCCTCGACCGACGGCAACTACCTCACCGGCGTGCTCCCCGGCGTGCTGGTGCTCAGCATCGGGTTGGTGATCACGGTGGCACCGCTGACGTCCACGGCCATGAGCTCGGCCCCCGGGGGCCACTCCGGGATCGCCTCGGCGGTGAACAACGACGTCGCGCGAGCGGGCGGGTTGATCGCCGTGGCGCTGCTGCCGCTGGTCTCGTCACTGACCGGCGACGCCTACCTGTATCCGGCGCAGTTCGCCGCCGGCTTCCGCACCGCCGCGATCATCTGCGCGTTCATGTGCGCCGGCGGTGGCGTGCTGGCGGCGTTGACGATCCGCAACACGCTGAAGATGCCCGACGAGGATGCCTCGGTCGCTACGGCGTGAACTCCAGGAACAGCTTGGTGACGCCCCGGAACATGTACGTCGGCATGTAGGTGTACCGGCGCGCACCGGGCGGACCGTGCTCCTCTTCAGAGATGCGGATGTTCGACGTCCGGTCGAAGAGGCGCTCGATGCTGATGCGGACCTCGGAGCGGGCCAGCGGCGCGCCGGGGCAGGTGTGGATACCGAGGCCGAAACCCAGGTGGCGCCGCACGTTCGGCCGCTCGATCCAGAACTCCTGCGGGTTCTCGAACTGGCGCGGATCCCGGTTGGCTGCCCCGTTCAGCAACATGATCACGGTGCCGGCGGCCAGATCGACCCCGCCGAGGGTGGTGCGCTTGCGAGTCAGGCGGAACTCGCCCTTGATCGGGCCTTCGGTGCGCATCACCTCTTCGATGAACTTGGGCAGCAGATCGCGGTTGTCGCGCAGCTTCTGCTGCAGCTCGGGGTCCTCGCAGATGCGTTGCAGCGCCGTGCCCATCAGTCGCACGGTGGTCTCCTGGCCGGCGGCGAAGAGGTTCGAGGCGATGCGGGCGACCTCGATCGGCTCCGGGACGGTGCCGTCGGGGAAGGTCGCCGTGGCCATGCCGGTCAGGATGTCGTTCTGCGGCGCCTTGCGCAGCTCCTCGATCTTGCCGATGAAGTAGTCATAGAGCGGGGACAGCGAGTGCAGCGTCTCCGGGTCCGGCTCGGGGATGGGGTTGCCGACCATCCCGCGGCCCATCCGGTTGAGCAGCGGCTCGTGGTCGGCTTCGGGCACGCCCAGCAGGTCGGCCACCACGAGCAGGGCGTAGGCCTGACCGAAGTCGTTGATGAACTCGGCCTTGCCCAGCGGCAGGATCACGTCGAGCTGCCGGTCGGCGAGGCGCCAGATGAAGTCCTCGTTCTCCTTGAGGCGCTTGGGCGTGATCAGCCCCATGAGCAGCGCACGGTGCGCGGTGTGCTTGGGCGGGTCGAAGGTGACGATCTGATCGCTTTGCGGCAGCCCGTCGCGGTACAGCTCGACGGTCTCGGTGATGTCGTCACCCTCGAAGGCCACCGGGAACGACGGCGTCGGTCCCGCGACCAGGTTGCAGGAGGAGAAGGTGGCCGGATCGCGCAGCACGGCCATGGCCTCGTCATAACCGGTGACCAGCGCGACGCCGTGCTTCGGCTCGACCCAGACCCGGGCGTCGTTCTCGTGCAAGAGGCTGTAGAAGTCGTACGGATAGAGGGTCGTGGCCTCATCGGTGAAGTAGTCGATGGTCTTGAAATCGGTCATGGTTGGGCTCCGCTCTGCTCGCCGCTAAGGTAGCCGCACCAGTTGATGCGGTCAACCAAAGCCGCAACGGACGACGGAGGTCCGATGGCCGGCGAGGTGGGCGAATACTCCGCGATCGAGCGCGAGGTGGGCCTGCTGCTGCGCCGGGGCTCGTCACTGGGGCGCGAGGTCGCCGAGCAGGTGCACCCCGACCTGGACGCCGCCTCCTACTCCACCCTGGCCCAGATCAGTGACACCGCACCGGCCCGCGCTGCCGACCTGGTCGACTACTTCGGCATCGACAAGGCCGCGGTCAGCCGGCAGGTCCGCGCCCTCGAGGGGCTGGGCCTGATCGAGCGCGCGGCCGACAGTTCGGACGCGCGCGCCCAATCGCTGCGGCTGACTCCCTTCGGGCAGGAGCGGATCCGGGCAGTGCGGCAAGCGCGCATCGAACGGTTCCGCGCTCTGCTCAGCGAGTTGCCCCAGCAGGACGTCGACTCGCTGGCCCGGCTGCTGCACATCCTCAACCGGCTGCTGTGAACCCACCGCGCTCGTAGGCTGGAGGGCATGGCCGAGCCGATCACCGACGTGCGGCTGGCGGCGCAGCTGGTCGCCGAGACGATCAGCGCAGCGAGTGCCGAGGGCGGGGTGGTCGCGCTCGTGGGCGCCGGCCTCTCGACCGACTCCGGGATTCCCGACTACCGCGGTCCGAGCGGGGCGCAGCGGCGCAACACCCCGATGACCTACCTCTCATTCACCTCCGACCCGGCCGCCCGGCGCCGCTACTGGGCCCGCAGCTACCTCGGGTGGGCGGCCATGGACCGAGCCCGCCCGAACGCCGGGCATCGGGCCCTGGCCCGGCTGCAACACAGCGGCGCGGTGCGCGCGCTCATCACCCAGAACGTCGACGGACTGCATCAGGCCGCGGGCAGCCCGGACGTGCTCGAGCTGCACGGTGGGCTGAGCCGGGCGATCTGCCTGAACTGCGGTGAGGCGACCGCGCGGCGTGAGCTGGACCGTCAACTGCGCGCGGCCAACCCGGGCTTCGACGCCCGGATCGAGATGATCAACCCCGACGGTGACGCCGAGATCGACGATCGCGAGCTCGACCGCTTCGTCATGGTCGACTGCCGGGCGTGCGGCGCGGGCCCGCTCAAGCCCGATGTCGTGTTCTTCGGCGAGACCGTGCCGGCCGATCGGGTGGTTCGGTGCTTCGAGCTGGTCGACGGGGCCGGGGCGTTGCTGGTGCTGGGTTCCTCGCTGAAGGTCATGTCCGGCTATCGCTTCGTCATCCGCGCCTCGGAGCGGGGGATTCCGATCGTCATCGTCAACCAGGGCCCGACCCGCGGTGACGAACGGGCGCAGCTGAAGGTCGACGCCTCCCTGAGCGAGGTCCTCACGAGTGTGACCCACGCCATACCGCTCGCGCATGCGGAACCCTAACTCCGCTTGATCGCCTAGGCTGGGCCCGGATCCGGAGAGCGTGCTCCGGTTGCGTGAAGGAGCCGTCGGCCATGCCCCGTTCGACCAAGCCCGTGTCGAATCAGTTGACCTTCGCGGTCCTGGCTACCGGCGTGGTCGCCTACGCGTTGCTGCAGTCGCTGGTCGCTCCGATCCTGCCGCTGCTGCAGCACGAGTTGAACACAAGCCAGGACACGGTTACCTGGGTCCTGACGGCCTACCTGCTCTCGGCGTCGGTCTGCACGCCCATCGTCGGCCGGATCGGCGACATGATGGGCAAGAAGAAGGTGCTGGTCGCTGCCCTGGCCATTCTCGCCGCCGGGTCCATCCTGGCCGCGCTGGCGACCACGGTCGGCGTCATGATCATCGCTCGGGTCATCCAGGGCGTCGGCGGTGGTGTCATCCCGCTGGGCTTCGGGGTGATCCGCGACCAGTTCCCCCGCGAGAAGGTGGCCGGGGCCGTCGGCCTGCTCGCCACCTTGGTCGCGATCGGCGGTGGCCTCGGCGCCGTCCTGGCCGGCCCGATCGTCAACACCTTCAACTATCACTGGATTTTCTGGATCCCGGCCGCGGTGGTGATCATCGCCGCGGTGGCCACGTTCGTGGTGATTCCGGAGTCGCCCAGTCGCGTCGCCGGTCGCATCAACTGGTTGGCTGCCGTGCTGCTTTCGGCCTGGCTGGTCGCTCTGTTGCTGGGCGTGAGCGAGGCGCCGGACTGGGGCTGGGGTTCGAGCAAGGTCATCGGGCTGCTGGTGGCCGCGGTGGTCCTCTGCGTCATCTGGGTCTTCGTCGAGCTGCACTCACGGCAGCCCTTGATCGACATGCACATGATGCGGATCCAGGCGGTCTGGAGCACCAACCTGGTGGCCTTCCTCGTCGGCATCGGCCTCTACTCGGTCTTCGCCTTCATCCCGGCCTTCGTTCAGACCCCGTCCTCGGTGGGTTACGGCTTCGGCTCGAGCGTCACCGAGGGTGGACTCATCATCTTGCCGATGACGGTCGCCATGTTCTTCGCCGGCGTCTTCTCGGGTCGCCTGGCCGCGCGCTTCGGGGCGAAGGCCGTGCTCATGGTCGGCACGCTGATCGGCGTGGTCCCGTTCCTGATGCTGGGACTGGCCCACCAGTACATCTGGGAGATCGCCATCGCGATGGGGCTGCTCGGCGCATCGTTCGGGCTGGCCTTCGCCGCTATGTCGAGCATCGTCGTGGAGGCCGTTCCAGCCAGCCAGACCGGGGTAGCCAGCGGGATGAACGCCAACATCCGGACCATCGGCGGGGCGATCGGGGCCGCCTTGCTGGCCAGCGTCATCACCGCCACGCTGCTTCCGGACGGGTACCCGAAGGAAGCCGGATACACCGCCGGTTTCCTGATGCTGGCCGGGATCGCCGTGCTGGCGCCGATCGCCACCCTCTTCATTCCGCGGTTGCGGGCCTCGGGTGATCCGGCGCAGGCCGAGCAGTTGGCGATGTCGCACCCTGAAGCGGCGCTGGTCCCGGCCGCGACGATTGTCGGTGACCTGCCGGAATGATCACCACCAAGCCGCTGCGCCGCGATGCGGCCGAGAACCGCGAGAAGATCCTGACTGCGGCTGGAGCAGGTTTTCGCCGAGCACGGCACCGAAGGCAGCGTCGAGGAGGTGGCGCGCCGCGCCGGAGTCGGAATGGGCACGTTGTACCGGCGCTTCCCGACCAAGCAGGCGCTGATCGACGAGGTCGTCGGCGAGGGTCGAGTGCGCTTGCTGCGGCTCGCGCAGGACGCGGCTACGCGCACGGATGGCACCGGGTTGGAGGAGCTGCTGTGGAGTGCGGCCGAGTTTCAAGCCGAGCAACTGGGCTACCTCGACCGGCTCTGGAACCAGTCCGATGCCCAGCTCGCCGCCCTGCACGAGTTCCGCGCCATCATGGCCCATCTGCTCGTCTCGGCCCAGGAGCACGGGCAGATCCGTCCCGACGTCGTCCGGGCCGATCTGACCGTCCTGTTCTGGTCGCTGCGCGGAGTCATCGAGAGCACCCGGGGGATTGCCCCGCTGGCTTGGCGCCGGCAGCTCGAGCTGACCATCGCCGGTATGCGCCCGGTCTCGGACGGCCGATTCCGCGCCGAGTTGCGCGGTCGGGCGTTGAGTGAGGCTGAGGCCGCGCGGGCGATCGGGGCGCAGCGCTAGCAGCGGGTATTCTGCTGATCCCGGCTGCCCAGGCCGGAGGCTGGTGGGGAGCGCGAGTGCTGGACAACATCCTGGCGGCATCGGCCAGTCTGCCCGAACTCGTCATCCCGCCCGGCACGACGGTTCTCTACGAAGGCGAAAGCCGCGGCAAGCTGTATGTGCTCGTCGCCGGCACGGTCGAGGTCAGCCGCAACAACGTGACGTTCGCCGTCCTCGATGAGCCCGGTGCCATCTTCGGTGAAATGGCCACCCTGCTCGACACGACGGCCACCGCCTCGGTCCGCACGGTGAGCGAGTGCCGGTTCCGGGTCTGCGACGAGCCCGAGCAGTTTCTGCGGATGTGGCCCGAGGTGGCCTACTCGGTGGCCCAGATGCTGGCACGGCGCCTGGACAGCCTGACGCACTACCTCGTCGACGTCCGGGCGCAGTACTCCGACCGCAGCGACCACCTGGCCGTCGTCGATGTCGTGCTCGAGTCGCTGACCCACACCCAGGGCAATCCGGCTGACCTCGGGTCGGACCGGGAAGACGAGGCCCCGTACTGATGTATCCACCGCGATGAGACTGTTGCTCGTCTCCGACCTGCATTACCGGCTACGGCAGTTCGACTGGCTGGTCACCGCCGCCACCGACCCCGCCCGGGGCATCGACGCGGTCGTGATCGCCGGCGACCTACTCGATATCCGCTCTGCCGTTCCGTTGAGCGCGCAGGCGGTAGCGGTCACGGCGCACCTGCGCGCGCTCGGTGCGCAGACGATCGTGCTCAGTTCGTCGGGTAACCATGATCTGGACGCTCGGGATTCCGACGGTGAGAAGACGGCTCGGTGGCTGGCCCGCGCCGGATCCGATGGTGTTCACGTCGACGGCGATTCCTACTACATCGGTGACACCCTGTTCACGATCTGCCCCTGGTGGGACGGTCCGCTCGGGCAGCAGAAGCTCGATGCCCGGCTCGAGGTGGACGCCCAGCTGCCCAAGAAGCGCTGGGTGTGGATCTACCACTCCCCGCCCACCGGTTCACCGCTCGCGTGGAGTGGACGCCGCGACTTCGGCGATGAGGTGCTGGCCGCGTGGATTCCCCGCTTCCAGCCCGACCTGATCCTCACCGGTCACATCCACCAGGCGCCGTTCGTGGATGGGGGCGGCTGGTCGCAACGCATCGGGCCGACCTGGCTCTTCAATCCGGGGCAGCAGCCGGGAACGGTCCCGGCCTACATCGTGCTGGATCTGGATGAGGGCAGCGCGTTCTGGACGTCGGCGACCGACCGCGAAGCCATTACGCTCTAGCGCAAACGGACGGAGCGCCCATGGGCACGGTCATCGGCGATCTACTGCCATTGGCACTTGGTATTGCGATCAGTCCGATCCCGATCATCGCGGTCATCCTCATGCTGCTCTCGCGGGAGGCGACACGTACCAGCACGGGGTTCCTGATCGGTTGGATCGCCGGCGTGGTGGTCGTGACGGTGCTCGTCCTGCTGCTGGTCGGCCAGGCCGGAAACACCTCGAGCGGTCAGCCGTCGACGGTCTCGTCGGTGCTCAAGCTGGTGTTCGGGATCCTGCTTATCCTGCTCGCCGCCCGCCAGTGGCGCTCGCGGCCCAAGGCGGGCGAGACCGGAGCGATGCCCAAGTGGATGGACTCGATCGAGTCGTTCACGTTCGGCAAGGCGCTGGGGCTGGGCTTCCTGCTCTCCGGGGTCAATCCGAAGAACCTGCTCATGTGTCTGAGCGCGGGGACGATCATCGGCGCCGCGCATCTGTCCGGCGGTGACGAGGTGGTCGTCGTCGCGGTGTTCACGCTGATCGCGGTCAGCACGGTCGCCATTCCGGTGCTGGCCTACCTGTCGGCGCGAGAGCGGATGGAGCGGCCGTTGAACGAGCTGCGGGTCTGGTTGACCCAGAACAACGCGACGGTGATGGCCGTGCTGTTGTTGGTCATCGGAGTGGTTGTTCTTGGCAAGGGGATCGGTGCGCTGAGCAGCTAGCGCAGTCTTCGGGTTCTTAGGTCAACCGCAACACGATGTACCACGGCTGACGAACGGGTCAGCGGGCCTGGTACCGATCGTGGTGCAGGACGTCCTCGAGCGGGCGCCGGTTGCGCCAACCGAGGCGTTCGAGATCGGGCACGGTCTCCAGATGGGTCACCGGCCCGACGCACAACCAGGCGACCGGGACGAGGTGGTCGGGGATCGACAGCAGCTCGCGCAGGAACGGTTCGCGGTAGAAGGACACCCAGCCGACCGCGAGTTCCTCCACAGTGGCCGCCAGCCACAGGTTTTCGATCGCTAGGCAGGCCGAGTACAAGCCGGCGTTGGCGATCGCGTGGCGGCCCAGCACCGCGGGTGAACCCCGGCTCGGGTCGTAGGTGACGACGACCCCGAGCGTCGATTCGAGGATTCCTTCGATCTTGATGCGCTCGAAGGTCGCGGCCCGGTCGGCATCGAGTGAGGCGAGAAACGTCTGCCGCTCACTGTCGACGTGGGCGTGGAAGCGCTCGCGCAGCTCCGTATCCCGGACGAGGATGAAGTCCCACGGCTGCGTCAACCCGACGCTCGGGGCGGCGTGGGCGGCCGACAGGACCCGACGCAGCGCCTCGTCATCGATCGGGGCGCCGGTGAACTGCGCCCGGACGTCTCGGCGGCGGTAGATGGTCTCGTACAGGTCCGCCCGCATGAGCTCCATCATGTCAGCGGGGTAGGCACTTCTCGACC
This sequence comes from uncultured Actinomycetes bacterium, assembly GCA_963828015.1. GTDB lineage: Bacteria > Actinomycetota > Actinomycetes > Mycobacteriales > Jatrophihabitantaceae > CAVPUA01. Next base: position 9,775 of record CAWHCD010000004.1, on the reverse strand, counting down.
GCGGCGACCAGCGCGGCGGCGTAGGTCTGCTGATCGGCGGCGTCCAGTCCGGACTGCCCGGCGCTGTTGCCGCCGGCCTCGTTGTAGATCCAGGGGACCTTCGACAACAACTGGACTATCCAGATGTTCCCGCCGGGCAGGCCACGCGTCCCGAGGTCGTAGCCGGTGTCGCCGAGCAGGTTGACGGTGGTGCCCTCGACCGCGGCCCGGGTGGACTGGAAGATCTGCCCGTACTGCTTGCTCCTGGCGGCCACCGTGGCGTCGGTGAAGCTCACCTTGCTGCCGCCCGGAGTCATTCGATAGTCGCCCACCGACTGGTAGTAGACGATGTTGTTTCCCGCCCGGAAGCCGATGCCCCCGTTCGAGCCGGCCTGGTCGTGGATGCTCAGCGCCAGGGCGGCATGCGCGTTGTTGGCGACCGCCGCCCGTTGCCCGAGTGACATGCGTTGGGTCGCACTCGTCTTGGTCATCACGACCTGGTAGCCGGCTGCGGCCAGTTGGGCCTGCACGAGGACGGCGACGCTGAACACGTCGCGCATCTCGGGTTCGTTCTCGTAGTCGGAGTCGTTGAGCCCGCTTGCCGCATCGACCGAGCTGATCGTCGGGCTGTGACCTGGGTCGATCACGATCACCGGGCCGGTCGCAGCGACCGGGGCCTTGGCGATCGGGACCGCGGTCGAAGGGGGCGGAGTGGGCGTCGGGTGTGGTGCCGGAGGTCGAAGGAATCGGCGTCGGGTTGACCGCGACGACCGAAGCGGTGGACGTGGACACCGTCGCGGTCGCTGTCGTTGCCGGCGAGGTGGCGGCGGTCCGGCGCGGGGCGCCGCAGCCCGCGATCACCGCGGCCAGAACGAGCAGGATGCCGATTCGGGCAACGCGCGGGATCGGCACGCCCAGCAGACTAGGCGGGGGGCTTAAGCGCGGCCCGCAGCGCGCCGACGAGTCCGTCCATATCGCTCACCCGGCTCGGGAAGTTCAGGCGCAGCGGCCGGGCGCCGTCCTCGTCGATGGCCCACAGCTCGACGCCGTCGGCATCGACGCGGTCCAGGTGGGCGCCGACGAGCCGGTCGGGCGCACAGCCCAGGGCCTGCGCCGCCACCTGACGCAGCGGCCGGGGGTGGGCGTGGTTGAGATGGGCCAGGATTCGGGGGCCGTGGGCGGCGATGACGTCGGGATCGGCGGCGGCGTAGTCCTCCAGGGCCACTCGCCGCAGCCGTCGCGACTGCTCCACGCTCACGTCGTGGACGCTGAGCCGCAGCAGTGTGGCGCCCTCACGCAACGAGGCTCGCAGCACCCCGGCCTCCCAGCGTCCGGCCTGAGCCACGACCCGCTCCGGGTCGGTCCGGTGCAACCGGCCGAGCAGGCAGGCCCGTTCGCCGCCCTCACCGGCCAGTTCGACGCGCACGAGCCGGTCGGCCATCTGCCGGGCGGTGTCGGGGCAGGCGATGGCCAGCACCGGCTCACCGTCGCGGTCGATCACCTGGCAGGCCACCCGGTTCTCCCCGACGTGCCGTCGGGCCGGACCGAGCACGATCTGACCGCGCTGGGCGCTCGCGACGAGCGTTCGGGCCAATCGTGAGGTGTCGAGCGAGGTCGTCATGGCGCTGCCTTCCCGAATGAAGTCAGGTAAGGCTAACCTAACTCGACGGCGACACCAATCCCCACGTTCATTCCGACGGTGAGGACGAGGGCTCGTGCGGCACGCTGATGCGCGGCATACCGCCCAGGCCAAGGTTGTAGCGCACGAAGCGGGAGTATTCGGCGAGTTTGTCCCACAGGGCGGCGTGCGCCGGCCACGGGATCGGGTCATCGCCGTCGAGCCAGCTCTCACCGAAGGTGATCCAGACCAGCGTCCAGTCGGCGGCGACGGCCCAGCGCTGCTGGTTGGCCTCGACCAGCGAGCGCCGGATCTGGAACGCGGCGCGGGGGGCGTCGATGAAGGTGGGCGCGGTGTGAACGGTCCAGACCCGGAAATCGTGCGACATCAGGTCCAGCTCAAAGTCATCAAGAATCTGCGGGTCGACCAGGACGGTCGCCATGTTCTCGAAGCCTCGGCCCCTCATGCACCGATTATCCCGCCTTCGGGCCCGCATCGCCAAGCCTCTTACCGGTCCAGCCCGGCCCTGATGAGTAGGGTGAGTCCCCGATCAGCCGGGAGGCCAGGGGTAGATGTTCAGCCGAGTCGCGATTATCAATCGTGGTGAGGCGGCCATGCGTTTCATCAACGCGGTCCGCGAGCTCAACGCCCTCCAGGGCCCGCAATTGCAGACCGTTGCCCTCTACACCGATGGCGAGCGCACGGCGCGGTTCGTGCGGGAAGCCGACCTGGCCTACCCCCTCGGCCCGGCGTCGGCCCGGCCCTATCTCGACCTCGCCGTTCTGGAGCGGGCGCTGCGCGAGACCGGGGCCGACGCGGCCTGGGTCGGTTGGGGGTTCGTCGCCGAAGACCCGGCCTTCGCCGAGCTGTGCACGCGCCTGGGCGTGACATTCATCGGCCCGAGTGCGGCGTCGATGCGCCAGCTCGGGGACAAGATCGGCTCGAAGCTGATCGCCGAGCAGGTCGGCGTACCGGTGGCGCCCTGGAGTCGGGGGCCGGTTCCGGATCTGGCCGCGGCGCTGGATTTCGGCAAGTCGCTCGGCTATCCGCTGATGCTCAAGGCGACCGCCGGCGGCGGCGGTCGGGGCATCCGCAGGGTCAACTCCGACGCCGAGCTGGAAGCGGCGTTCGCGGCGACCAGCGAGGAAGCGGCCCGGGCCTTCGGCAGCGGCGTGATGTTCCTCGAAACGCTGATCACCGGGGCGCGCCACGTCGAGGTGCAGGTTATTGCCGACGGGCAAGGCACGGCCTGGGCGCTCGGCGTACGCGACTGCTCGATGCAGCGGCGCAACCAGAAGGTGATCGAGGAGTCGGCCTCGCCCGTGCTCGATGCGCGAGCAGGTGGCCGAGCTCAAGGCGGCCGCCGAGCGGCTGGCCCTCGCGGTCGATTACTGCGGAGCGGGAACGGTCGAGTTCCTGTACCACCCGGTCGATCGCGTCTTCGCCTTCCTCGAGGTCAACACCCGGCTGCAGGTCGAGCACCCGATCACCGAGCTGACCACCGACACCGACCTGGTCCGGGCCCAGTTGTAGGTCGCGTCCGGTCAGCCGCTGGTCGGGGACCGTCCGGAAGAGGTCGGCCACGCGGTCGAGGCCCGGCTCAACGCCGAAGACCCCGACCGCGACTTCGCCCCGTCACCGGGTCGCATCGCGCTGCTCGACCTGCCGGCCGGTCCCGGCATTCGCGTCGATACCGGCTTCAGCACCGGCGACCCGATCCCGGCCGACTTCGACTCGATGATCGCCAAGATCATTGCTTACGGTCCGACTCGCGCCGACGCCCTCGCCCGGCTGCGGCGCGCGCTCGCTGACACCACGGTCGTCATCGAGGGCGGCGCGACGAACAAGAGCTTCCTGCTGGAACTGCTGAACGAGCCCGAGGTCATCGACGCCAGCGCCGACACCGGCTGGATCGACCGCGTCCGCGCGGACGGCCGGCTGGTCGGCCACGAGCACTCCGGCGTCGCGCTGGTCGCGGCGGCGATCGACGCCTACGAGGAGAACGAGGACGCCGAGCGGGAGCACTTCCTGGCCACCGCGCACGGCGGCCGTCCGCAGGCCCGGCACGAGAACGGCCGGGCCATCGAGCTCAAGCTGCGCGGCGACAGCTATCGGCTCGCGGTCGCCCAGGTCGGTCCGGATCGGTTCCGCGTCGCGGGTGGACGACACGAGCCGGCCATCGACGCCCGGATCGACCGGCTGGCCGAATACGCCGGCCGGCTGCGCGTCGGCGACCAGACGCTTCCGGCTGCGTCACCGCCACCCACGGCGCGGTCAACCTGATCGAGGTCGACGGCACCACCCATCGGGTCACCCGGGACGAGGGCGGCGTGCTGCGCTCGCCGGCCCCGGCCCTGGTGGTGGCCGTCCCGGTCGCGGTCGGCGACGAGGTCGCGGCCGGGGCGCCGGTGCTGGTGCTGGAGAGCATGAAGATGGAGACGGTGCTCGCCGCGCCGTTCCCGGCACGGGTCCGCGAACTGCTGGTCGCCACCGGCGGCCAGGTCGAGACCGGCATCCGCTGATCCGGCTGGAGCCGATCGGCGAGGACGACGCCGATGCAGCGCCCGCCGCGACCGGCCCGATCCTGGAGTTGCCCGCTCCGAGCACGACGAGCCAGTTCGACCTCGACGATCTGCGTGGGGTGCTGCTCGGCTTCGACCTCCGCCGAGACGTGGCCACCCAGCTGGCCGAGTACCAGGCGGCGCGCCGACTGGGCGGTCGACGCCGCGCTGTGCGAGCGGAGATCGCGCTGTTCACCGCGTTCGCCGACCTGTGCGAGCTGGCCCGCAACCGTCCGGCCGAGGGCGAGGAGCCGGCCGGCGACCGGGTGCACAGCCCGCGGGAGTACTTCCACGCCTACCTGCACAGCCTGGACCCGACCGCGAGCAGCTGCCGGAGTCGTTCTCGCAATCGGCTCAGCCGGGTGCTGCACCACTACGGCGTCACCGACCTGGACCGCACGCCGGCGCTGGAGGAGGCGGTCTACCGGATCTTCCTGGCCCAGCCCGGCAGCGCCGTCGCACCTGCACCTCGTCACCTCGGTGCTGCAGCAGTGGCTGCCGGCCGACGCCCTCGACGGCATCGCCGCGCAGGCCCGCGACGTGCTGGACCGGCTGGTGGCCGCCACCCAGCTGCGCTACCCGGTGGTCGGCGACCTGGCCCGCAGCGCCCGGTTCCGCTGGTTCGACCAGCCGCTGGTCGAGGCCGACCGGGGGCCGGTGCTGGCCGGCGTCCGCGACGAGCTGGACTACCTGGCCGCCACCCAGAGGCGCGCGGACTACGCCGCCCGGATCGACGGGCTCTGGCGATCTCCCGGAGCGGATCGTGCAGTTCCTGGCCGAGCGGATCGGCGTCCGGCTGCGCCGAGCACGAGCCGATGCTCGAGGTGCTGGCCCGCCGGCACTACCGCGAATACGAGCTGCAGGCACGTGCAGCCGCCAGCGTCGGTGCGGCGCCCCGTTCGTCACCTGCGACTACGTCCTGGACAACCGCCCGACCCACCTGGTCAGCACGGTGGCCGAGATCTCGGAGCTGGCGCCGGGGTCCGCGCTCGTCCAGGGCATCGACGCCCAGCTGGTGCAGACCCCGGACGGCCATCACATCGTCGTCGACCTATACCTGCTCTGGCCCGACGCGCCGAGTCGGACCGCAGGAGGTTTCCGACGCGCTGCGCCAGCTGCTCGAACGCGCTGGCGTTCGCCCATCGGGCCCGCCGGGTGGCGATCGCCGCTGTGTGGCGGGGCCGATCAGCCGGTGGACTACTGGACGTTCCGGCCCGGGCCCGAGGGCATCTATCGAGGACGACCTGGTGCGCGGCGTCCATCCCGATGGTCGGTCGCCGGCTGGACCTCTGGCGGCTGCGGGACTTCAACGTCACCCGGCTCGACGCGCCTGAGGACGTGCTGCTCTACCACTGCGTCGCGCCGAACAACGATGCCGATCAGCGACTGGTCGCCCTGGCCCAGATCCGTCGAGCTCGCCGTGCTCCGCGACGCGCACCGGCCGCGTGACCTCGCTGCCCAACGTCGAGCGGGCGGTGGCCCTGTGCGGTGAGGCGTTCCGCCGGGCCCGCAGCGCGCGCGGCCGCGTGGTGGCCTGCTGGACCTGAACTACGTCTTCCTGCACATCTGGCCGGTCATCGACGCCCCGGTCGATGAGCTGACCGCGTTGCAGACGACGATCTCGCCGCTGACCGTCGGCGCGGGCATCGAGGAGATCCACGTCGACGGCCGCATCACCACGCCGTCGGGACAAGATCCTCGATGTAAGCGCGCAATTCTCCTACGTGGCCGGCTCGGGTGTCGTCGCCGCGGTGCGGGCCGCCGCCGACCGAGCCGCTGCGCCCGCTTGATGACTACGCCCAGAAGGTGCTGCGGGCCCGCCGTCGCGGTACGACCTATCCGTATGAGCTGACGAGCCTGCTCAGCGGCCCGAACGGGTTGTTCACCGAGTACGACTTCGACGAATCCGGTGGGCTCGCACCGGTGACGCGTCCGCCCGGGCGCAACGAGGCCGGGGTAGTGGTAGGCGTGGCCAGCACGCCCACCGAGCTGCACCCGCAGGGCATCACCCGGGTTGTCCTGCTCGGTGATCCGATCAAGGCCCTGGGCGCGGTCTCGGAGCCGGAGTGTTCGCGCATCATCGCGGCGCTCGACCTGGCCGATGAGCTCGCCGTGCCGCTGGAGTGGTTCGCGCTGTCCGCCGGTGCCCGTATCTCGATGGACTCCGGCACCGAGAACATGGACTGGGTGGCCAAGGCGCTGCGCCGGATCGTGACCTTCACCCAGGACGGCGGCGAGATCAACGTCGTGGTCGCCGGGATCAACGTCGGTGCCCAGCCGTACTGGAACGCCGAAGCGACGATGCTCATGCATACCAAGGGAATTCTCGTCATGACGCCCGAGAGCGCCATGGTGCTGACCGGCAAGCAGTCGCTGGACTTCTCCGGCGGGGTGTCGGCCGAGGACAACTTCGGCATCGGTGGCTACGACCGCGTGATGGGCCCGAACGGGCAGGCGCAGTACTGGGCGCCGAACCTGGGCGCGGCGCGCGACGTGCTGCTCAACCACTACGAGCACACCTACATCGCGCCGGGGGAGCTGACCCCGCGCCCGGCCCCGACGAGCGACCCGATCGAGCGCGACGTCCGGGACTTCCCGCACGACGTGCCCGACAGTGACTTCCGGACGGTCGGCGAGATCTTCTCGGCGACGACCAACCCCGACCGCAAGAAACCCTTTGATATCCGGACGTTGATGCGAGCGGTCAGCGACCAGGACCACCCGGTGCTGGAGCGGTGGGCCAGCATGGCCGACGCCGACACCTCGGTCGTGTTCGACGCCCACCTCGGGGGCCACCCGGTCTGCCTGGTTGGTATCGAGTCGCGCCCGATCTCGCGACGTGGCTTCCCGCCGAGTGACGGCCCGGACATCTGGACGGCCGGCACCTTGTTCCCGCGCTCGTCGAAGAAGACCGCCCGGGCGATCAACTCGGCCAGCGGCAACCGTCCGCTTGTCGTCCTGGCCAACCTGTCGGGCTTCGACGGTTCCCCGGACTCGATGCGCAACCTGCAGCTGGAATACGGCGCCGAGATCGGTCGGGCCATCGTCAACTTCGACGGCCTGATCGTCTTCTGCGTCGTGTCGCGCTATCACGGTGGCGCGTTCGTCGTCTTTTCCAAGGCGCTGAACCCGAACATGACCGTCCTGGCGGTCGACGGTTCGTACGCCTCAGTGATCGGCGGGGCGCCCGCCGCCGCGGTGGTCTTCGCCGGCGAGGTCGATCGGCGCACGCTGGCCGATCCCGCGCGTGCGCGAACTGCAGGCTCGAGTTACCGCCACGCGCGGCGTGCAGCGCGTCGGCCTGGCCGCGGAGCTGGCCCAGCTGCGTTCGGTCGTGCGGGTCGAGAAGCTGGGCGAGGTCGCCGACGAGTTCGACGCCATCCACAGCATCCAGCGGGCGGTCGAGGTCGGCTCCGTCGATGCCGTCATCGGCGCCCATGAGTTGCGTCCGCGGCTGATCGAAGCGTTGTCCTAGGTGTGATGCCCAGGCAGGTTGGTCAGTCGGCTGATCGGCGGTAGGCCTCCGATCGCGCTGTGGGCGCGGTGGTGATTGTAGAAGTGCAGCCAGGCTGGCAGGGCTTGTCGGCGTGCGGTCTCGGAGTCGTAGTGGCGGGCGTAGGCCCAGCCGTCGGACATGGTGCGGTGGAGGCGTTCGATCTTTCCGTTGGTCTGTGGCCGGTAGGGCCGGGTGCGTTTGTGGACGATGCCCAGTGCGGTGCAGGCGTCGTGCCAGGCGTGTGATTTGTAGGCCGAGCCGTTGTCGGAGAGCACTCGTTCGACGGTGACGCCGCGTTGTGCGAACCAGGCCACGGCGTTGTGTAGGACGTCGATTGCGGTGTCGGCTTTCTCATCGGGGTGGATCTCGGCGTAGGCGACGCGGGAGTGGTCGTCGATGACGGTGTGGATGAATGCCTTGCCCAGCACCGGACCGCGGTGCTTGCTGCGTGGGGTGCCGGTGCGTGCCACGGTCGAGGCTCGGTTCGTGTAGCCCTGCTGCTTGCCGACGTAGCGCCAGCCGCCGCCGTCGGGGATATTGCCGAACTTGGTGACATCAACGTGGATCAGCGAGCCGGGATAGGGGTGTTCATAGCGTCGGATCGGTTCAGCGGTGACCCGGTCGATGTGGCCGAGCCGGCTGATGCGGCAGCGGACCAGCACCGCATGGACCGTGGAGGCCGGGACGCCGAGCTGGGCGCCGATCTGCACCGGCCCGAGCCGCTTGCGCCACCGCAACCGCACGATCTGTTTCGTCACAGCCGGTGGCGTCTTGGTCGGACTGAACCGAGGTCGCGAGCTGCGGTCGACCATGCCGGCCGGGCCCTCATCGCGGTAACGGCGCGCCCACTTGGCTGCCGTGCGCGGTGAGCACATGAACATCCTCGCGGCGCTGGAACAGGTCCAACCGTCCTCGACGATGAGGTGGGCCAGGCGCAGTCGAGCGCGCGGGGTCAGGGCAGCATTAGCGTGGGACACGAAGGCCTCCGGTCTGGTGAAGCGGTTCTTAGACAGCTCCACTTCACAACCGGAGGCCTTCGCCTGTCTCAACGACAGGCCGAGATCAACTCAACGAAGAACAACGTCCCTGGGCATCACACCTAGGGCGCTCCATCGGCCATTGTCCGCGTGGACGGGTCGATCGATTTCGCGACACAGACGCATCCGGAATTGTCGATGTGCGTGCGTGCACCGCTTCGTGGTGCGGCGGTGTCGACTAGCGTTGTGCGTGTGTTCTCAGTCGGTCAAGTCGCTGCGGTCCGTGCGGCTTTCGATCTAGCTGGATACCTGGGCGAGCTGCGGACACTGCCAGTCACGTCCGAGGATGAGCGGCTGTTCGTACTTGCACAGGACGACCTGTTGGGGCTGTCGGACGTGCGACTAGTCGAGCAGATTGTTACCCAGGTACTTGGCCGCAAGGTCTGGATCGTTGACTCGATCGACGAGCGAACGGTCCCGTTCCAATGAGGGTCAGTCCGTAACGGGACATCAGGATCTGCCGCGACTCGTCGAGCACGAGGACGCACCGACCCCGGCCAGCGGGCGCCAGCAGACGAAGAGCAACGCGCCCGTCGCAATGAGAATTAGGGCCACCGCCGTCCGCGCGCTAGGGGAGACCAGCGACCGTGCGGACAAGCCCTGCCTCGATAGCTGGGCGCGACGTCAAGAGCGAGTAGGCCACCGAGCTAGGCGTGAGGTCCTGGCCCGCGTAGTCCGCATACACCGAGACATCTTCGTTTGGGTCCCAGTTCTCGTCCGGGTCGTAACGCCACCAGCTGTCGATCTCCGAGACCACTTCGATTGCCCTATCTCTTAATAAGAGAGCACCATCGCCGACCCCGATCGGCTCCGCCCAGACTTCGATCAAGCCCAACTCGACCAACGACCGGGCTGCCGCCGCAAGTGCGCTGACATACGGGCCTTTGCGGTTCCAGTAAGGCGCGTCGGCAAGCGGGACCCACCCATTGATCGCATCGGTCAACGTGTGACCGTTTAGCCCTTCGAACAACAGGTAACGCTGGGCATGAGTCAGGGCCGACCATGACGGCATTCCGTCCGCAGCCTTGTCGTCCACCTCCACAAGGTCATTGTGACCGACGGCCAAACTGGACATCCGCAATTG
>CAWHCD010000003.1:0-113780 GCA_963828015.1 uncultured Actinomycetes bacterium | reverse complement strand
CCGCTGCGCGTGTGCGGTTCTCGATGAGCGGACGACGGATTGTGCCGGTCCAGCTATGCGGGATCCGGACCTGGTGCAGGCTGGCGAGCTGATTGATCGCAGCGCCCGACGTTGGTGGGCCGCGGTCGCGGTTTCGAGCGCTTGGCAATCCGGACGAGGTCTTGACCCGCTATTGGGAATGGTTTTCAATCCCGTTATGAACTTCATTTCCGACGCCCGCTCTGCCCAGTCCCGTCGCACCGTCGCGGTCGCGGCCCTCGGGGTTGCGGCGATCGTGCTCGCGGGGTGTTCGTCGTCCGGCTCGCGCGCGGCCTCATCTTCGGGCGGCAGGGCCTCGAAGTCGCTCACCGTGGTGGCTGGGGAGAACTTTTGGGGGAACATCATTTCCCAGATCGGCGGGGACTACGTCAAGGTCACGTCAATCATCAGCGACCCGAACACGGACCCGCACGAGTACGAATCCGATACGCATGATGCCGCGGCGATCGCCAAAGCCGATCTGGTCGTCGAGAACGGACTGGGCTATGACGATTTCCTGGACAAGCTGGTGTCCGCGTCGCCGTCGTCGCACCGGGAGGTGCTGTCCGTGCAGAAGATCCTGGACATCACCGGGGATAACCCCAACCCGCACATCTGGTACGACACCGCGAGACTTCCGCAGGCCACCGCGCTCGCCCAGGCGCTCACCGACCTGGACCCGGCCGACAGCGCGACGTTTTCTGCGAACGCGGCCACATTCGACACCAGCCTCACCCCGATACTCGCCGTCATCGCCGAGATCAAAGCCAAATACGCCGGAACGAAAATCGCCTTCACCGAACGCGTACCCGGCTACCTGACCGACGCGGCCGGCCTGGTACTCGGAGTGCCAGCGTCGTTCACTCAAGCCGTTGAAGACGGTAATGACCCATCGCCAGCAGACACCGCCGCCTTCGATTCAGCCATCAAGAACAAGACCGTCAAAGTGCTCCTCTACAACGGCCAGGTCGTAGACAGCCAGACCACGCAAATCAAGAACCTCGCCCAATCCAGTGGAGTCCCGATCGTCGCTGTGACCGACACGCTCCCGATCAGCGACAAGACCTTCCAGGCATGGCAATTACGGCAAGCCCGGGATTTACTGACCGCCCTTAGCTCCAGTACCTAGCGGAACCAGTCGATCGAGTCGACATAACAGATCCACCGCGTCGTGAGAGGCTGCTCCCATGGCACACACAACGCCATCACCGCCGGGACGCGGACCACTCCGCTCGTGGACGAGATTCGCGAGGTCCTACGGCTGGCGTGCGTACGCGGTGGTGCTGTTGTCGGTCATCACCGCCGTGGCGATCGTGCGGATGGCCGACCCAGCCGGGTCGGCGACCGCTCCGAAGACGAGCCAGGCCGCAGCCGCACCGGTCCCGGCCCCAGCGATCACCCGCGTCGTCGGACTCGAACCCGACTCCGCGCCCTGTTCGACCAACACCCAGGCTCAGTTCGTCATCGTCAGCATCAGCGCGCAACACGCCTGGATGTGTGAAGCGAACAACCAGGTCGCTTCTACCCCCGTTACTACCGGAGATGTCGCCGACAACGACGCGACCCCGCTGGGCTCATGGCACGTCCAGGATCGGCAAACGGACCGTTACCTCACCGGCCCCGGCTACTCCGACTACGTCAAGTTCTGGGTCCCGTTCAACGGCGACTTCGGCTTCCACGACGCCAGCTGGCAAACCTTCCCCTTCGGCAGCGACCTGTACATCACCCAAGGCTCCCACGGCTGCGTCCACCTCCCCACGCCCACCATGCAATGGTTCTACGGCTGGATCAAGGTCGGAACACTCGTCACCATCGCCGCCTGAGCAAGGCCTCCCAACACTGGAGCGCCCTCCCTCCGGGATCCGTGGGGTTGATCTGCCAGTCGCCGACTCCTCGAACTGACGATGGGCCGAACCCCACGTATGCCCGCAGAGCCTTGGGTGGCCTGGCCGAGGGTCGCGACGAGCAGACCGATAGACATGACCGCCCACATAGTTTCTCCGTTCGGCCCTTGGGCTTAGCTCGCGTGGTGCTGCCGTTTACCCGATCGTGGCGAGGCGAGTTCGCGCGATAGCGCGACGCCGACCTGTTCCGCCAATATCGCTGCGACCTGGCGGGCCCGGATCGGCGGTCTGCTGTATTCAGCGAACTCGACCAGGTAGCGCCCACAGAAGTAGCCGTTGCAAGTGGCCGACAGCTCGATGGGGGTGTCTGGCAGACCGTCGTTGTCAACGTCCCACAGCACGGTGCCCCACCGCAGTTGGCCGTCAGCCTGCAACACTGGCAGACCGCCGGCCCGCAATCGTTCGAAGTGCCAACTGCTCAGACCGAGTAGAGAAGTCAGCTCATCTCCGACCTCGTCAATGATCTGGGTTGGCGATCGTCTGGCAGCGATCGCTTCCATGGTCGCCCCGATAGCGGACAAGTAGCCCTCACCGGTAACCGCAACACCTCGGTGACGCCGCCCCCGCACCGCAAGTTCAGTGACGGCACCGCCGACGAGAAGCAACAGCAACGTCGTCTCGATATCGCCTCGCCGATTGATCGTGAACTGCTCATAGGGCTGTGTGAGGAAGTAGTCGAACCACAACGCCGCCGACGCAGCGGCGACCCACCCGGCCAGCCGATGACCGTTGGCGGCAACAGCAACGACAACGCCAACCAAGACCAGCGCTGCGTCAGTGTTCGGGAAGTTTCCCCGCACCGGCACTAACGCCGCTGCGACCGCTAACGGCGCGACGACACCAGCAACCACTGCGACACGGTCGCGGCCGCGATCCCAATGGAAGGCCGCCATAGCCATGGCATCTCCAAACGCCGAGTTAGCTCAATCGTCGACGATGGGGCGCCCACTTGGGCGTGAACACATCGTGAGAATCCGGCGGGCGGCCGTGAGGACCCTTCCCTCGCCTAGGCAGGACGGCCAGTTGCGTGGCCTAGGCGTCGCCCAAACACTGCACACCGGCGATCGACGCAGAGACCGCGACACCCAGCGCGGCGATCGGGTCTGCCGCCGACCAGTCAACCGGCAGGCGACGGCGAAAAGCTGCTCCCAGCGACGCCGAGTGGCGTCGACCCCAATTCCGCGTGGCGGTCAGGTCGATCAGCCGTCCGCCGCGTTCCAACGTGGATCGGGCGCGAGGACCTGCTCGTCATCGGGCAGATTGACCCGCAGCTCGCTCAAGAGTGGTTCGGCGCCTCGTGTTTGTGCTGGCACGATGCGGCGGAGACCACGACCGATTCCAGGGCCATCCGGAGTAGCCGCGTCGCGAGCCCCGTTCTGCCGAAGACTGGACGTGCCCAGGCGGCAGGGATACAGCCAGCGAAGTAGCCCTGGAGTGCCCGCGGTTAGGGCCTGCCTGCACCCCGCCGTGTCTGTCAGGCTACCCTGACAGGCATGGCCAACCTTTGGAAGCGCCTCGGTCCGTGGTTGCCGGGCGGCGTACCGGCGAACGACGGAGCCGCCGCGCTCCGCGCTCTCGCCGACGTGGCGGAGGCACGCCGTTGTCTGGAACAGGCCGAGCTGCTTGCTGTGCGAGTGGCGCGCCGGCACCGCAGATCTTGGACCGAGATCGCCACCATGCTCACGATCAGCCGCCAGGCGGCGTGGGAGCGCTGGCGCGAGCTTGACCCTGAGCCCGACCCCACGACTGAGCCTGATGACCGCATTACCGACGCGATAGCGAGCGAACTGGTCGTGCGAGCTGTCCGCCAACGAACAGTGAAGGTGCCCGATCTCATCGGGCTCACCTGGGCAGACGCGCTCGCCATCTTGACCCGCAGCGGGCTCGAGGCGGTGTCGGCGACCCCCGATATCTCCTTGGAGAGCCAAGAGGATCCGCGGCCCGTAGTCGTCGTGCGGCAATACCCCGATCCAGACACCCGGATACAGACCGCGTCTACGGTCAACTTGTGGCTCGAACGCGGAGACGGCGAGGCCGGCGTCCGCGAACCGCGCCGCCCTCCTTCCCCACCGCGCGCCGCGCGAGCCCACCGCGACGAGCTCACCGAAGAGGCAGTCGGCTGAGCTACCTATCGCTCGGCTGACTTTGCGCGCAGGTCGGGCTCGGGGGCGTCGCGGAACGTGGGTGTTGGGTCGCCCAAGCGTCTAGCGCGCTGCTTTGGTGGCTTGCAGCGTGTAGGTCAAGGGAAGACGCTCGGGTGCGCTGGCGAGGACGTACTCGCCGGGGTGTTCAGCACTCTCGACCATCGCGTCGCCGAGCGCATTCCACGGCGCCTCGCGATGTTCCTCGAAGTCGGTCATCGTAAGGCCGGCCAACCGCAAAGCCGTGAAGATCTCCGCCAGACCGTGGTTGAAGCTGACACTCGCCGGCGAGGCGACGACTCCATCGCCGCTGTAGGACGTCTCGTCCTCGAAGAGGACTCCTGGGCTTTCGAAGTAGGGGTAGGCCACGACCAGCAGGCCGTCCGGTCGGGGATCGTCCAACGCCCAGAGCAACGGATGGCTCTCCCGCATGAACAGCCGCCCACCCGGGCGAAGCAGACCTGACACCGTCTCGGCCCAACGGGCGATGTCGGGTAGCCAGCACAGTGCGCCGATGCCGGTGAAGACAAGGTCGAACTGGGAGGCCCCCAGACGCTCGACGGCGTCGTAGGCGTCGCTCACCACGAACTCAACATCGTTCCCGGCCCGATCGGCAAGATCTTGCGCAGCCGCGACCGCCCCGTCGGAGAAGTCCAAGCCGACCACTCGCCGGGCGCCGAGCCGGGCGAGCGAGACGGTGTCAGTGCCTATATGGCATTGAAGGTGCACGACATCGAGACCATCGAGGCGGCCCAGGCGCGGCAGGTCATAGCGAACGACGTTGGAGAGGTGGTCAGGATCGTCGAAGGCGGCGAGGTCGTAGCCGCCCGGACCGGTGTGAAGCGCTACGCGAGATTGCCAGTTCGCAAGGTTGATAGCCCGCCAGTCATCCGTCACAGGCCCCAACCTAGGCGGTGACTGATAGTGCAGGGCGCTGGGTTGAACCGACGAGAGGTCTAGTGCCCGGCCAGCTCGGCGACGAGTGGGGCGAAGGTGTCGGCGACGTTCGAGCCGAAGGCGAAGTAGGAGACGCCCAGCTCTTCGCGTCGTCGGTGTAGCTCGTCGGCAGCGGCTCGCGGGTCATGGGGGAGGTAGGCGAGGGAGTCGGTCTCGCGCAGCGTGTCGGTGTCGGTGTCCGGGGGTGCCATGAACGGGGAAACCGTCGGTCCGACGACTGGGACGTGCATCGAGAGTTCGACCTCGCGGGTGCTGTGAAAATTGCGCACTCGCTGAACGACGGTGGCGCGCGGTTCGTGCGGTGTCATGGCGAAGGTGACGGTGTCGGCGACCTCGCTGGCCAGGGCCTGCGCCCGCGGGCCGATCACCGCCATCGCCACCGGCGTGTGGCCCTGCTCGCCGTCTAGCTCACGTAGCGCTGCGACGCTCTCGCGCACCTGGTCCAGGCGCTGGCCGGGCGATGACACGGGCAGTCCCCGCTGGCGCAGCTCGTCCTCGATGCCCGGTCGACCCACTCCGATGCCCATCTCGAAACGTCCCTCGGTGAGCACCGTCAGCGAGTGCGCCTCCCACGCGGTGAGCCACGGCGCGCGCAGTGCAGCGGCGTACACCCAGGTGCCGACCCGCACGTCGGCGACCGTGGCCGCGACGGCGAGGGTCGGGGCGGGCGAGGGCTGCAGCTGCGGGAAATCGGGCATCAACACCGTCGAATAGCCATGGTCGGCGATGCGGCGCACCTGCCCGATCCAGCCTGGCACGTCCGACAGGAGCGGGGCCACGATCCCAAAGCGAAACGGTCTTACCGCGCCGGAGGTCACGTCGGTCATGCGCTTCCTCTCCAGCCCGCCCGGCTCTTCTCCAGGCCCGTCTTTGTTGCATTGAACCCCCGCCCCCGATTCCGACGATGCTAGACGGCAGATCCAGGCAGGCGGCTGGCGGAATGTTTGCCGAGTTCGGTGGCTGGATAGACCCCTATCGTCAAACAGCAATCGAAGACCTAGTCAGCGAGGAGATCGCAGTGGATCAGGAGAGCTTTGTGGAGCTACTGAATGCTGATCTTTCGACTGAGTTCCAATCGATCGTGCAGTACGTTCAGCATGTTTCGACGATCACCGGGCCCGAATACATGAGCCTGATCGACGAGCTGAAAGTCCACCTCGGGCAGGAGCTGCAGCACGCGATCACGTTGTCCGAGCAGATATCCTTCCTCGGCGGCGTTCCGATCACGACCGTGGCCACTGTGCCACCGACCTCGGACTCCAAGGCCGCGCTAACGGCCGACTTGGAACTGGAGCGCTCACAGCTATCCCGGTACCGGGAGCGAGTTGCCCAGGCCGCCGAACTGAACCTGCCCGACGCGGCCGAAGCGCTGCGCCCCCTCCTGGAACAAACCCAGGAGCACGTCCGAGATCTCGAGACGGCTCTCGGGCGCTAAGTCGGCCAATGGTCGCCAATCGAAGGGTGCATGTTGCTATGAGCGATCCCTTGGAAGAAAACCTCGAGGCCGCGAGGCGAAGAGCCGGCCAGGATCATCCGCAGAAGGCTGATGAACAGCACGAAGGCTCAAGCGTCGGCGGCCCGGCCACAGCCTCGGAATCAATCATCGAGCGATCCCGCCGCCAGTCGAGTTCGTCTGGCGAAATCGGCTCCCCAGACAGCGAATCGCGCGACCCACTCTGAGTGATGCCAGTTCCCGCGCCCTCGGTCGTCGCACTCGGGGGTCGCAGCGGAGCGCTAGACCGGTCCAGACCAGGCGTCTAGTAATCTGCCGGCCCTGAGCGGCGCGCAGATACGGGGGATCCGATGGAGCTTGAGCTAAGCGGTCGCGTGGTGATCGTGACCGGTGGATCAAGTGGGCTGGGCCGGGCCTTGTGCCACTCCCTCGTAGGTGAGGGCGCGCGGGTCGCCTTCTGCGGTCGAGACGAAGATCGCCTCGGCGCAGTCGCCGAGGAACTGCGCGCCGCGGGCGGCGACGTCCTGGCGGTGCGGGCGGACGTCACCCGGCCCGACGACCTGCAGACCCTCGTTGATCAGACGCTTGTCCGCTGGGGCCGACTCGACGGGCTGGTCAACAATGCCGGCCGAGGCGCGGCCATCCCGCTGACCGAGAGCACCGACGCGGACTGGGAGGGCGATCTGCTGCTCAAGGTCCACGCCGCCGTCCGCCTCTGCCGACTGGCCGTGCCGCACCTGAGCCGCGACGGGGGCGGCGCCATCGTCAACACCTTGAACACCTCGGCCAAGGCGCCGGGGGCGAACAGCTCGCCGTCCTCGGTGTCCCGTGCCGCCGGGCTGGCCCTGACGAAGACGCTCTCGCGCGAGTTCGGCCCGCTCAACGTCCGGGTCAACGCGGTGTGCAACGGGACGTTCGAGTCTCCGCAATGGGAGCGGGACGCGAAGGGGGCAGGGGTCACGGTCGAGGACCTCTATGCGCGGCTCATCCTCGGCAACAACATCCCGCTCGGCCGGGTCGGCTTGGCGCGCGAGTACGCCGAGGTCATCACCTTCCTGCTGTCCGCGCGGGCCTCTTTCATCACCGGCGCTGCGCTGAACGTCGACGGCGGCCAGTCGGCCGTGACCTGAGGTTCGACCAGCTCAGAACGGGGGCGGTTCGTCGTTGATCGGTGTCGGCGGCGTGGTTTCGGGTGTGGGTTCGGGTCCGGGTGGTGGCGACGTCGGTGGTCGGTAGCGGTAGCGATGCCCAGTAGGAGTCATCCACTGGTAGACGCCGTCGGGTTGTTTGGTCACGGTCCAGTCGCCGTGGTGTTTCATGTCGTGGTGGTGTTTGCATAACGGTTGCAGGTTGTGGGCGTTGGTCGGCCCGGCTGGGTAGGGGTCGCGGTGGTCGAGTTCGCACAGACTTGCTCGGCGGCTGCAGCCGGGGACGATGCAGGTGCGGTCGCGTTGGCGGACGTGGCGGGCCAGTGCGGCCGGTGGGCGGTAGGTGCAGGTGTCGTAGTCCAGGAGTCGTCCGGCGGGGTCGGTGATCAGCCGTCGCCAGGTGCCGGTGGGGTCTTCGGCGATGCGGCGGGCCATGGAGGCCGGGATCGGGCCGTAGCCGTCGAGTTCGGCGGGTTGGTCGTTGTCGCCGAGCAGGGTGGCCAGTCCGACGGTCACGTTCACCACCGGGCGCGTCGATGGGGTGCCGCTGGAGGGGTTCAGCGTGAGCTCGACTAGCGCGTCGGCGCGGCGCTGGTCGATGGTGCGTTCATCGCCGGGGAGCGTGACCGCGGCGATCTGGTTGAGTTCGGCCCAGATCAGTTCGGCGCCGTCGGCGGGCAGCAACGCCCACAGGGCGGTCATGCCGTCCTGGTCGGGGAAGCGTTGCACCCGCCGCGAGGCCGACGGCGTCCACATGACGTTCCTCGGCGGCGCGGGTATCGACCACCTTCACCGCCCGGCGGATGGCGCGCCGAAACTCCCCGACCGTCTGCTCCGGGGCCCGACCGAGCACCCGGGCGGCGACGGTCGCGACCTGATCATCGGTCAGTTTGTTGGTCTCCTCGCTCAACACCCGCGCGTGGGTGGGTGAGATCTGCCCGGTCTCCAACAACGCCACCGCACCGGGCAGCCGACCGACCAGATCCGCCGCCGTCTCCAGATGAGACTCCGCGGTGGACGGCGCGAGCCGCAACGCCGCCCCGACCTCCTCCGCCAACCAGCAATGCCCAGCCGAATCTCGCAACGGGCCCTCGGCGTCGGCGAGCATCGCGGCCAACAGCTGCTGCTTGCGCGCCGAGAGCCAGGACTCCAACCGGGTCATCGCCACCAGCGCGTCGACCCGGCCGGCCGCTGACAGCAGCTCTGGGGTCATGACGTCCAGCAACCCGGCCGCGGCCGGACCGCAACTGGTCGTGGCCAGGGCAGCCGCGGTCTCATCGGGCCACATCAGCGCATCGAGCACCGACGGCACCACCACGAGTGGCCGTTCGACTCGATCCACTACCTCGAACATAGGTTCGATTCTACGTCAAGGCGCGCCTCAAGGCAAGAGATTCGCCATATATAACAGGGAATTCTCTTGATCTTGCCACGCAGCCAGCCGGTCAGGCCAGGCCGCGAACGGTCCGAGTCGGCGGGCGGGTGCCCTGAATGCTGGCCACCATGTTCAGCGTCTGGCGGGTCTCGACCACGTTGTGCACCCGATAGACCGTCGCTCCCAGCCAGGCACAGACCGCGGTCGTGGCCAGTGTGCCGATCAGGCGCTGGTCGACGGGCACGCCAAGCGTCTCGCCGACGAAGTCCTTGTTGGACAAGGAGACCAGCACGGGCCAGCCGGTGTCGACCATCTCGCCCAGGCGTCGGGTGACCTCGAGGGAGTGGCGGGTGTTCTTGCCGAAGTCGTGGGCCGGATCGATCAGGATCGACTCGCGGTCCACGCCCGCGGCCAGCGCCTTCTCGGCCAGGTCGAGGGTGCGGTACAGGACGTCGGCCATCAGGTCGGGGTAGGCGATGCGGTGCGGGCGAGTGCGCGGCTCGACGCCCCCGGTGTGCGTGCACACCACCCCGGCGCCGTGCTGCGCGGCCACCTCGACCAGCTCCGGATCGTGCCCGCCCCAGGCATCGTTGAGCAGATCGGCGCCCACCCGGCAGACCGCGTCGGCCACCTCGTGGCGCCAGGTGTCGACGCTGATGATCACGTTCGGGTGCTCGGCCCGGACCGCCGCGACGAACTCAACCGTCCGCGCAATCTCCTCGGCGACGTCGACGTCGACGCCTGGGGCGGCCTTCACGCCACCGATGTCGACGATGTCCGCGCCCTGCGCCACGACCTCGCGCACCCGGGTCAGCGCGGCCTCGAAGGCGAACGTCGCCCCCTTGTCATAGAACGAGTCGGGCGTGCGGTTGACGATCGCCATGATCGCGAACTCGCCCGGGCCGAACGAGCGGGTTCCCAGTCGCACGGTCACGTCAGCACCTCCACCGCCGGCGGGCGTTCCAGGGTCGGTACCGACCGGGTCCGCCAGCGGTCGGGCGCCGTGCGGTCGAACTGGGACAGGTCAACCGGGTCCTGCGCCGGGTCGGCCAGCCCGCTGCGGACGTCGGCCACCCGCAGGATCTCCAGGGCCATCACCGACAGGTCGTGCACGCTCTGATGCCGATGACCGCGGCGACCGAGGTCGACCTGGGCCAGTGCGTCCAAGCCGTGTTGAGACCACGTGTCGACCAGCGTGGCGAACTCGACGCCGTAGCCGACGGGCACGCGCAGGCGCTCGAACAGCGAACGCCGGATCGCCCACTCGCCGGCCAGGGGCTGCACGAGGGCAGCCAGCTCGGGCCAGCGGGCGGCGAGCAGGGGCCGGGCGACGAGCTCGGTAACCCGCCCTCCCTCGCTGCTCGGCACCTCGTTGTCGCTCTCGAAGAGCCGGTCGTAGAAGCCCTTGACCAGCAGCGTCGCGGGGTCGGTCAGCATCGGCCCGAGCAGGCCGGTGACGAAGTGCGGGCCCCATTCGGTCAGGTCGGCGTCGATGAAGACGAGCAGGTCACCCGTGGCGACGAACTGCGACTTCCACAGCGCCTCTCCCTTGCCGGCCCGCACGCCCAGGTCGGGCCGGATGTCGGCGACCGAATGGACGACGGCCCCGTGCGCCCGGGCCCGGGCCGCGGTCGCGTCCGTGGACAGGGAATCGATGACGATCAGCTCGTCGACCAGCGCGGTGGCCTCGACCAGCTCGGAGCGGATGGTGGCGACCACGGTGCCGACCGAGGACTCCTCGTTGCGGGCCGGAATGATCACGCTGATCCGCTGCGGCCCCTTGGCGGCGAGTAACTGCGCGGTCGTCCAGTCCGCGGCGTCGAAGGTCTGCCGCTCGTACCAGTCACGAGCCTGCCGGTGCACAAGGTTTGAAGCTACGCGAGCCTCGTCGGTGCACGCCCTTAGGGTTAGGTCATGCCCCTGACGTTCATGGCCGTGCACGCCCATCCCGACGACGAGGCGACCGGCACCGGCGGCGTGCTGGCGCGCTATGCCGCCGAGGGCATCCGGACCGTGCTCGTCACCTGCACCGACGGGCGCTGCGGCGACGGGCCCGGTGGCGTCAAGCCGGGCGAGCCCGGCCATGACCCGGCGGCGGTCGTGGCCATGCGGCAGGCCGAACTGCAGGCCAGTTGCGACGTGCTCAACGTCAGCCACCTGGAACTGCTGGGCTACGCCGACTCGGGGATGATGGGCTGGCCCGAGAACGATGCGCCCGGCTCGTTCTGGTCCACCCCGGTGGCCGAGGCGGCGGCGCCGCTGGCCGAGCTGATGCGCCGCTACCAGCCCGACGTCGTCGTCACCTACGACGAGAACGGCTTCTACGGCCACCCCGATCACATCCAGGCCCACCGCATCACCATGGCCGCCGTCGCCGAGTCCGGCATCCCCGCGAAGGTCTACTGGACGACCATCCCGCGCACGGCGTTCGCCGAGTTCGGCGCGATCGTGCGCGAGTTCGGTGGCGACTGGGACGACCCGGACCCGGGTGAGCCGGGTGAGGCGCTCGAGATGGGACTGCCCGACGAGCAGATCACCACCTGGGTCGACACCACCGAGTTCGCCGGCCAGAAGTTCGACGCCCTGGCCGCAGCACGCCAGTCAGAGCGAGAACATCCTGTTCCTGAAGATGGGCAAGGAGCGCTTCGCCAAGTTCATGGGCGTGGAGACGTTCCTGCGCGTGCAGGACCGCACCGGTGCGCCCGTGCCCGAGGACGACCTGTTCGCCGGGCTGGTCTAAGCGGCCGGTGCTAGGCGGCCGGGAAGACTCTGCGGATCAGCGTCAGGAGCGTCTCGGCCAGCAGGGTGTGTACCTGCTGGCGGCTCAGCGTCCGGCTCTGCAGCCATTCGCGACCGCTCGTGCGCACCATCGCGGCGTAGGTCCGGATCATGGCCCGCAACGGCTCGCGCGTCTGCGCATCGACCTCGAGTCCGATGAACTCAAGCAGTCGGTCGGCCGACTCGTTGTCGGCCTGTCGCAGCACCCGCGCCATTTCCGGGTCACCGCCCATTCCGTCGGCCCCGGTGGCCACCAGCCAGGTTGCGGCGTGGCGCTGCAGCTGGGCCAGAAACCACGTCACGGCGGCGTCCACGCGCGCCTCGAGGGGGCCGTCGGGCACGCCGTCCAAGGCGATCGCCGGCACCGTCAACGCATCGCGAACGATCTCGAGGTAGAGATCACGCTTCGTGCCGAAGTAGTGATTGATCAAGCCCCGGGTGGCGCCGGAAGCCTCGGCGATCTCGGCGACCGAGACTTCGGCGTAGGGACGGTGCCGGAACAGTCGGCGGGCCGCGGTCAAGATCTCCTGACGCCGGGCATCGGGTTCCAGGCGGCGGCGCTTGGTCGCGGCGGTCATGATCTGCCACCTTAGGGCCGCCGCAGCCCTATTGGCTACCCGTCAATAGCGGCGCCTGCCATCATGGCGGGGTGACGATCGCCGCTGGGCTGCGTACTCGGGTCGAGCCGCTGGCTCAATCCGAACGATGGCCGCGACTGGGCCGCCTCGTCGTCGCCCTGGCCTTCTGGGTGCTGATCCCGGTGGTGAGCCTGTTCGTGCTCGCTGCCGGTGCCGACAAATTGGTCCGGCACGTCAACAACCTGCCCGCCGGTATCCCCGGCGTGATGACGGTGACGGTGCACAACTGCAGTTCCGGCGCCTGCATTGCCGGGGGCACATTCGTCAGCACCGACGGCCACACCGTCGCCCACGCGCTACCGGGCTATTACAGCTGGCAGATCGGTGAACGGCACCGGGCCGTGTACGACGCGTCGACCGGTGACGTCACGCCACTGCCGGCGCACTGGGTCGCGACGTCGACCGTGGTCGGCATGGCCGGGGCCCTCGGCTTCCTCATCCTGTGGGGAGGCTGCCTCTACGCCGCACTCGGGCGGCGGGCACGCTAGACTCCTCTTAGCTGGCCGACACCGATTGTCGGCATCTTGCCCCTCGTGACGCCCTTGGCCCACCCGGGTGCGACCAGCTACAACGACGCAAAGCTTGCCGTTCGCGTCGGGCACGTGCCAGAGCCGCTTTAGATCCGCGGTCTGCCGGGACGCGCCATCCATGGCGATTAGTCCGAAGGAAAGTCTTGACTCGCATCAGCTCGTCCGCGCCTGCGCGCGGCCGCTCCACCGCGCCGTCGCGCGGTTCCAACAACTCCACCTCGCGCGGCTCCGCGCCGCGCGGCGCTGCTCCCCGCCGTCCGGCGCCGGTGCGGCGCCCGGCCAATCGACCCCGTTCGATCTGGGACGAGCTGCCTGTACAGGTCGTTCCGACCGAGAACCTGCGCGGCTTCGCCGACCTCGGCCTGCCCAGCTCGCTCGTGGCCGCCCTGGGCCGGGCCGGAATCCCCTCCCCGTTCCCGATCCAGGCCGCGGTCATCCCCGACATCCTGGCCGGCCGTGACGTGCTCGGCCGCGCGGCCACCGGCTCGGGCAAGACGCTCGCGTTCGGATTGCCGCTGATTGCTCGCCTGGACGGGGCGACCAGCAACCCCGCGGCGCCCCCGCGGCCTGATCCTGGTCCCGACCCGTGAGCTGGCCATGCAGGTCTGCGACGCGCTGACCCCGCTCGCGTCCGTCGCGCCGGCTCTCGGTGCGCCTGGTCGCCGGCGGCCTGCCGATCAACAAGCAGATCGCCTCCCTCGAGCGCGGCGTCGACATCCTCGTCGCCACCCCGGGCCGGCTCGTCGACCTCATCGAGCGGCGTTCCTGCTCACTGGCCGAGGTCGAGGTCACCGTCCTCGACGAGGCCGACCACATGGCCGATCTCGGTTTCCTGCCGGTGGTTCGCGCACTGCTCGACCATGACCCCGAGCGCCGGGCAACGCCTGCTGTTCTCCGCCACCCTCGACGGTGATGTCGCCACGCTGGTCGACAACTACCTCACCGATCCGGCCGTGCACGCACTCAGCACGGCCGAGGCGTCGGTCGACACCATGAGCCACCACCTGTTCCGGGTGCCGCACGAGGCCAAGTTCGGCGTCGTCGCCGAGATCGCCGCTCGCCCGGGACGCACGCTCCTGTTCGTGCGCACCAAGCACGGCGCCGAGCGACTGGCCAAGCAACTGCGCCGGGTCGGCGTCGCCGCCGGCGCGTTGCACGGCGGCCGCACCCAGGCCCAGCGCAACCGGGCCCTCGACGCGTTCAAGGACGGCTCGGTGCCGGTGCTCGTAGCCACCGACGTCGCCGCCCGCGGTATCCACGTCGACGACGTCTCGCTCGTGCTGCACGTCGACCCGCCGGCCGACCCGAAGGACTACCTGCACCGCTCCGGGCGAACGGCCCGCGCCGGCGACAGCGGCATCGTCGTGGTCCTGGCCACGCCGGCCGAGGAGCGCGACGTCCGCACGATGCTCACCCAGGCCGGGGTACGTCCCGAGCAGCGCGACGCATTCGCCGGAGATGCGGCCATCGCCGCGATCACCGGTGCGCAGCGGCCCAGTGGAGCTCCGCTGGCCGTGCACGCCCCGTCCAAGCCGGCCGTGAAGGTCGGCCCGTCGGGTCGCGCCCGCCGGCCGTCGAGCGAGCGGCGGCGCTACGGCCCGCGCTGAGCAGTTCCCCTGACCGTCTCGTCCGGTTGGCAACGAAGCCGCCGGCCCTTCCGTAGACTTGACCATTCCGACTAGTACTGAAATGGGGTTGCCGCGTGCCGATCAGACAGCGCACCGACCTGCGCAACGTCGCGATCGTGGCGCACGTCGACCACGGCAAGACGACGTTGGTCGACGCCATGTTGTGGCAGTCCGGTGCCTTCACCGCGCACCAGGCCGACACGGGCGACGTCAACGAACGGGTCATGGACTCCAATGACCTCGAGCGCGAGAAGGGGATCACGATCCTCGCCAAGAACACCGCGGTCGACTACAAGTCACCGTCCGGCGAGCGGATCACGATCAACATCATCGACACGCCCGGACACGCCGACTTCGGCGGTGAGGTCGAACGCGGACTGTCGATGGTCGACGGCGTCGTGCTGCTGGTGGACGCCTCCGAAGGTCCCCTGCCGCAGACCCGTTTCGTGCTGCGCAAGGCCCTCGAGGCCAAGATGCCGGTCGTTCTCGTGATCAACAAGGTCGACCGCCCGGACGCGCGGATCGCCGAGGTCGTCGATGACACCTACGAGTTGTTCCTCGACCTCGACGCCGACGAGCACCAGATCGAGTTCCCGATCGTCTACGCCTCGGGCAAGGCCGGGCGGGCGTCGCTGACCCGTCCGACCGACGGCACGATGCCTGATTCCGATGATCTGCAGCCGTTGTTCGCCACCATCCTGGAGGCGATCCCGGCGCCTTCCTACGAGGAGGGTGCACCGCTGCAGGCCCACGTCACCAACCTTGACGCCTCGCCCTACCTCGGCCGGCTGGCCCTGTGTCGCGTGCACAACGGGACCATCCACAAGGGGCAGCAGGCGACCTGGTGCAAGGCCGACGGCACCACCGAGCGGGTCAAGATCACCGAACTCCTGCTGACCCGTGCGCTCGAGCGCTTCCCGGCCGAATCGGCCGGACCCGGCGACATCATCGCCATCGCCGGCATCCCCGAGATCACCATCGGCGAGACGCTGGCCGACCCCGACGATCCGCGCCCGCTCCCGGTCATCACCATCGACGAGCCGTCGATCTCGATGACGATCGGCATCAACACCTCGCCGCTGGCCGGCAAGTCGGGCAAGAAGCTCACCGCCCGCCAGGTGATCAACCGGCTGGACCAGGAGCTGGTCGGCAACGTCTCGATCCGCGTCCTGCCGACCGAACGCCCCGACACCTGGGAGGTCCAGGGCCGCGGCGAACTGCAGCTGGCGATCCTGGTCGAGATCATGCGCCGCGAGGGCTTCGAGATCACCGTCGGCAAGCCCCAGGTCGTCACGCGACTGGTCGACGGCAAGGTGCACGAGCCGATGGAGCACCTCACCATCGACATCCCGTCGGACTACCAGGGCGTCGTCATCCAGCTGCTCGCCCTGCGCAAGGGCCGCCTCGACCAGATGGTCGACCACGGCACCGGCTGGATCCGCATGGAGTACCTCGTCCCGGCGCGGGGCCTGATCGGCTTCCGCACCGAGTTCCTGACCGAGACGCGGGGCACCGGGCTGCTGCACCACATCCACGAGGGCTACGAGCCGTGGGCGGGCGAGATCCGCACCCGTCCGACCGGATCACTCGTCGCCGATCGGACCGGCGCCACCACCGGCTTCGCCCTGGCCAACCTGCAGGACCGCGGCACCATGTTCGTCGGGCCCGGCACGGATGTGTACGAGGGCATGATCGTCGGCGAGAACTCCCGGCAGGACGACATGGACGTCAACCCGACCAAGGAGAAGAAGCTCACCAACATGCGCCAGTCCTCTGGCGACGTGCTGGTGCCGCTGATCCCGCATCGGGTGCTCTCACTGGAGCAGGCGCTGGAGTTCTGCCGCGACGACGAGTGCGTCGAGGTCACGCCCACGTTCGTGCGCATCCGCAAGGTGCTGCTGTCGGCCCAGGAACGTGCGCGCGCCCGGGGCAGTCGGTCCCGCCCCGCCCAGGGCTGACCGCTCGCTCTCGCTCCGGGTTTGCAGCGTCCAGCGTTCCTTGCGTGGTTTCGCGTCCCTCTTCCGCACCGTCGCCCCAGCCCGGTTGACCCAGGTTTGTGCTCAATTCGTCGCTGGACGCGCCGAATCCTGCCTATCCAGCCCACATTTGGGGCACAAACCGGGGCTCGGCGAGCAGGCTCCACCCCCGACCGGTGCCATGCTGACGACCGCGCAGGAATGCGGACTCAAGCCGATGGGCGACCAGGTCGAAGCGTTGCAGGTCGCTCCACGTCCAGCGCACCACAATCAGTCCGGTCTCGAGCAGACGACTTTCGCGGCGTTTCTCGGCCGTCACGTCAGCCAAGGTCTCGTACTTGAGCCCCCCGTCTGCCTCCCCCACCACTCCGAACTCGTCCCAGTAGAAGTCGACCCGGGCCAGGAAATTGCGGTCCTCGTCGCCGATCTCCTGCTGCAGGGTCGGGCATCGGCAGGCGGGCGTCGACCAGACGCAGTCGGCTGAGTGACTCCAGTGGAGACTCGGCGGTATCGATAGCGAGCTCGATCGTGCGTCGCGCCGACGCCCGTCCGGGCCAGACCACCTGCCGCTCGAGCACCGCCCACAGTTCCTCGGCGGCCACGCGGCGGGTGCGGAGGGCGGCGTCGGCGGCGACCACGCCCGCGTCCACGGTTGTCTCGCGGGCGACATCGAGGATCGATCGCGCTGCGGTCGTAACGGTCAGGCCGTCGATCTGCGTGATGTGCTCAGGCGGTAAGCCAGCGCGGTGCAGATGGGCGCCGACCAGGCCAGACGTGGACACGCCCGGCGGGATGGTCAGACAGCTTCGGGTCGAACGTCCGATGGTGGGGAGCCGATGCAGCGCCAGGGCGGCCCGGTGGCTGATGATCCCCCGCGGGCAACCGCGCTGCGCGGCCAGGGCGGCGTCGATCAACCGGCGGCGTTCACGTTCGAACGGGTCCGAGGCGGCGGGCATAGCCACCTGGTAGCGGCCGAAGCCGACTCGCCGCCAGGCTTCGGTACGGATGGCGTGCCGAATCGCGGCGTCGGTCCAGCCCTGGCGGTGGGCCTGCGTCCGGTCGAAGATGACTCCCGCCTCGAACGAACCTCGCCCAGTGCGCACGGTGGGCAGTCTTGCCGATTCGCGCAGTTCGCCGCCGCCGTTGTCCACAGGTCCCCGTGGGTCACTGCCTTGTGCTCCAAATCGTCGCGATCGGAGCTCGAAATCAACCGCCCAGCGACGATTTCGGGCACAAACCTGGGTGGAACGGTAAGCAGGGAGGGTTGGGTGCGCGGCAACGTGGGCCGGTAGCGTGACGGCGTGGACGGTCCGCTCGTTGAGCGCATGCGCGAGTTCGGGACGACGATCTTCGCCGAGATGTCGGCCCTCGCGGTGCAGACCGACAGCATCAACCTGGGACAGGGCTTTCCGGACACCGACGGCCCGCCGGAGATAATCGCTGCCGCGCGCCGTGCGATCGCCGACGGGCACAACCAATACCCACCTGGGCCGGGGATCCCCGAGCTGCGCCACGCGATTGCCGCCCATCAACAGCGCTTCTACGGCATCGAGCTCGACCCCGACGCGCAGGTGCTCGTGACGGCCGGGGCCACCGAGGCCATCGCGTCCGCCCTGCTCGGCCTGGTCGAGCCGGGCGCTGAGGTGATCACGTTCGAGCCGTACTACGACTCCTATCCGGCCGGCATCGCCCTGGCCGGCGGCACCCGGCGGGTCGTGACCCTACGTCGCGCCGCAACCGGGTGGGCGTTCGATCCGCAGGAGCTGCGCCAGGCGATCACCGCCAAGACCCGGCTGATCCTGCTCAACACGCCGCACAACCCGACCGGCAAGGTCTTCACCCGCGCCGAGCAGCAACTGATCGCCGATCTCGCACGGCAGCACAACCTGACCGTGATCTCCGACGAGGTCTACGAGCACCTGGTCTTCGACGGCCAGCACATCCCGTTCGCGACCCTGCCCGGCGCGGCCGAGCGCACCCTGACGATCGGCAGTGCGGGCAAGACGTTCAGCGTCACCGGCTGGAAGATCGGCTGGGCCACCGGGCCGCGCGAGCTGGTCGCCGCCACCCGAGCGGTGAAGCAGTTCCTCACCTACGTCAACGGCGCCCCGTTTCAGCCCGCGGTCGCCGAGGCGCTGGCGTTGCCGGACAGCTATTACGAGCAGGCGAGAATCGCCTTATTGAATCAGCGTGATCTCTTGTGCGAGGGCCTGCGCGAGCGCGGTTTCGACGTGGTCGTGCCGCAGGGCACCTACTTCGCCACGACCCGGATCGACGGCGACGCCGTCGAATACTGCCGCGAGTTGCCGCGGAGCCATCAGGTGGTGGCGATTCCCAGTTCGGTCTTCTACGACTCCGAGGCCGGCAACCAATTCGTTCGCTGGGCGTTCTGCAAACGTCCCGAAGTGATCAAGGAAGCCCTGCGCAGATTGGACGGGCCGTCGTTGTGAAGGTCGCCGCTATTCAGCACGACATCGTCTGGCAAGACGGGGACGCCACCCGCGCGCGGATCGCCCCGATGATCACGACAGCGGCCGAGCAGGGGGCCCGGCTGGTGGCGTTGAGCGAGATGTACGCCACCGGTTTCTCGATGGATCCGGCCCGGGTGGCCGAGCCCGAGGGCGGCCCGAACGAGCAGTTCCTGATCGATCAGGCGCGCGAGCATGATCTGTGGCTGATCGCCTCCATCGCCCAGACCCGCGCCGCCGGCCGCCCACGCAACGTCGCCGTCATCGCCGGGCCGCGCGGCGAGCTGTACCGCTACGCCAAGGTCCACCCGTTCAGCTATGCCGGCGAGGACGCGTTCTACGAGGCCGGCGCGGAACTGATCACGATCGAGATCGACGGCCTGCGGGTGAGTCCGCTCATCTGTTACGACCTGCGCTTCGCCGATACCTTCTGGGCCCTGGGCGAGCGCACCGACCTTTTCGTCGTGGTGGCGAACTGGCCCCAATCGCGCCGCGAGCACTGGCAGGCGTTGTTGCGCGCGCGCGCCATCGAGAATCAGACGTTTGTCCTGGGCGTGAACCGCGTCGGCTCGGCTGGACGGTTAATGCACGCCGGCGATAGCGCGATCATCGATCCCGCAGGGGCGACAATAGTGTCCGAATCGGACCTCGAGGCGGTGCTCGTCGCGGACGTCGAGGCCGCCGAAGTTGCCCGGATCCGTGCGGAATTCGCGTTCCTGCCCGATAGGCGGCAACCATGGCGCATTCAGCCGATGACGAATTCAGTTGCGAACGCAACCGAATAGCCACGTTTCCGGACGATCTCCGGCTGCTCCCCTTGATTTCCGCTGAATTAACACTTGGTCACGATCCGGGCGGCAACTTGCAAAGCCTCCCTAAGGTGTCTTGACTGAACTCATCAGGTCCCGGGCCTCACGCCCGGCGACCGACAATCAGGAGGTCAATCAGACCGTGAGAGTCCACAAGGGTATGGCGGTGCTAGCGGCCACGGTCGTGGTTGCGCTGGGTCTCGCCGCGTGTACGAGCAGTAAGTCCGGCGGGGGGAGCAGCAGTTCGAGCTCCGCCGCACAGGCCGGCTTCGGTAGCTGTGCGACCTCTCCCAACACGTGCAACAGCGGCACGGTGAAGCCGGGCGGCACGATGACGTACACGATCGAGAAGACGATCTCGGGATGGAACCTGAACAACGCCGACTCGAACACCTTCGACTTCCAGGAGGTGCTGGACGGTGTGTTGCCCAGCGCCTTCCTGAACACGCCCGACGTGGTCCCGTACCTGAACTCCGACCTGCTCAGCTCGGCGACCCAGACGAGTGCCAATCCGCAGACGCTGGTCTACCAGATCAAGCCGACGGCGGTCTGGAGCGACGGGACGCCGATCACCGCCGACGACTTCATCTATTCCTGGCAGACGCAGGACGGCACGCACTGCCCCGACTGCGCCGCGGCCAGCACCGCCGGCTATTCACAGATCAAGTCGGTCATCGGATCGAACAACGGCCAGACCGTCACCGTGGTGATGAGCACGCCGTTCTTCGACTGGAAGACGATGTTCGGCAACCTCTACCCGGCCCACATTGCCAGCCAGCACGGTGACCTCGCCGCCTCCTTCACCTGGTTCGACGCGAACCAACCGACGTATTCGGCCGGCCCGTACATCATCACCGGCTACAGCAAGGACACCTCGGTCACCGAGACGCCGAACCCCAAGTGGTACGGCGCGACCAAGCCCGGGCTGAGCAAGCTGGTGTTCCGGATCATCACCGACCAGACGCAGGAAGTACCGGCCCTGCAGAACAACGAGGTCCAGGCGATCTATCCGCAGCCCGACCAGGACATCGTCTCGCAGGCCAAGAGCACCCCGGGCGTGATCACCAACCTGGGCGCAGGCATGCAGTGGGAACACCTCGACTTCAACCTGGCCAACCCGATTCTGGCCGACACGAAGCTACGTACAGCGCTGTTCACCGCGGTTGACCGCAACCAGATCATCGCCAAGACCGTCGGTCAGTTCGCTCCGAACATCAAGCCGCTGAACAACCGCATGTACATGCCAACTCAGCCCGGCTACCAGGACAACGTCACCGCCTCCGGGCAGGGCAGCGGCAACGTCGACAAGGCCAAGTCGATCCTGACGGCGGCCGGTTACACCGGGGTCGGCACGAAGCTGAAGAACCCGGCCGGCAAGGACGTGTCGATTCGCTGCTCGTTCACCAGCGGCAACACGTTGCGGCAGCAGACCTGCCAGCTGCTGCAGTCGGAGCTGGCCGCGCTCGGGGTGACGGTGACCCCGACGCCGGTGCAGAGCCTGGGCAAGACGCTCGGCGACGGTGACTTCGACATGATCATCTACGCCTGGGTCGGCACGCCGTTCGCGGTGGCCGGCGCCCAGCAGATCTGGACGACCACCGGCGGCAGTGACTTCGGCAAGAACAACGACCCGCAGGTCGATGCCTTGCTCAACGGGGCGGCCGGGCAGACCGACCAGACTGTCGCCACGGCCGACCTGAACAAGGCCGACGTCCTGCTCAACGGTGATGCCTACTCGCTGCCGCTGTTCCAGAAGCCGACCTTCTTGGCGATCTACGGGAACTACGTCAACGTCCGCGACAACCCGACCCAACTCGGCCCGCCGTACAACGTCGCGGCCTGGGGGGTCAAGGCTTCCTGATCACGGTTCCGAAGCGCACTATTGGGCATAGATAGGGCGAGCCGGGCGGTGTTGTGAGGAACAACCCTCACAACGTCGCCCGACCCTGAGGGTCAGGAACTCGAATGCTGGCGTACGCCGTTCGGCGGATTCTCATCTCGATTCCGATCATCATTGCCTCGACCATGTTGACGTTCGTGCTGGTCAAGCTGTCCGGTGATCCGCTGGCCTCGCTCAAGGGCCGCAACCCCCCGGTTCCCCAACACACCATCGACCTGGAGGAGCATCGGCTCTGGCTTGATCGCTCCTGGCCGGCGCAGTACTGGCACTGGATCTCCAACGTTGTCTTCCACGGCAACTTCGGGGCGACCTTGAATCCCGGGGACAACGTTCGCCACGAGTTGTTCTCGGCGCTGTGGGTGACGACCAGGCTGGTTCTGGGCGCGGTATTGATCGCCTTGGTGCTTGCGGTCATCACCGGCGTCTACAGCGCGGTCCACCAGTACAGCGCCACCGACTACACGAGCAGCTTCTTCGGCTTCCTGTTCCTCTCGATGCCGGTGTTCTGGTTCGCCGTCCTGCTCAAGGAGGGCGGCATCTGGTTCAACCAGAACGTCAGCCATTCGACCACCTTCTACACGATCGGCGACAAGTCGGTCTTCCTCACCGACAACTCCTGGCAGGCGCACCTGAAGGACATCGGCGGGCACATGGTGCTGCCGGTGATCGTGCTCAGCCTGACCAGCTACGCGGCCTGGAGCCGGTTCACGCGGGCCTCGATGCTCGAGGTCCTGGATACCGACTACGTGCGGCTGGCCCGGGCCAAGGGACTGTCCAATCGGCGGGTGCTGATCAAACACGCGTTGCGCAACGCCCTGATTCCACTGGTGACGGTGACCTCGCTCGACGTTGCTGCCCTGCTGGGCGGGGCGATCATCGTCGAGACGGTCTTCCAGTGGCACGGGATGGGGTACCTGTTCCTGACCGCGCTCGGCACGATCAACGCCAGCGTGATGTTGGCCTGGTTGAGCGTCACGGCGTTCATCGTGATCGTGTTCAACCTGCTGGCCGATATCTTGTACGGCATTCTTGACCCGAGGATTCGCCATGCCTGACCTCAGCGAACCCCCGCCCGAGCCCGAGCCCGGGCCGCCCGTGCTCACCTCCGATCCGGTTACCGGCCGGGTCGAACGCGAGTTCACGGTGGCCGAGCGCAGCCAATGGCGCCAGACCTACCACCGCTTCCTGCGTCATCGCATCGCGGTCGCCAGCTTGATCGTCTTCGTGTTGCTGTTGCTGTTCGCGTTCGTCGGCCCGCACCTGTGGCACTACAGCTACAAGGAGCTGACGAACGACAACAACTCCCCGCCTTCGTGGAAGCATCCGTTCGGCACCAACAACCTCGGCGCCGACGGTCTGGCTCAGGTGATGCGCGGTACGCAGCAGTCGATGAAGATCGCCATCACGATCGCGTTGCTGGCCACCCTGGGCGGTGCGTTGTGGGGCGTGATCTCCGGCTACTTCCTGGGCGTCACCGATGCCGGCCTGATGCGCTTCGCCGACCTCGTGCTCACGATTCCGGCGTTGGCCATCGCCGCCGCGCTGGCCAACAACTTCGGCGGCACGTGGTGGATCCTCGGTCTGATCCTCGGGTTCCTGGCCATGCCCTACGTCGCCCGAGTCGTCCGTGGCGTGGTGCTGTCCCTGCGGGAACGGGAGTTCGTCGAGGCGGCCCGCGCGCTGGGCGCCTCCAACACGCGGATCATGTTCCGGCACCTGGTCCCCAACGTATTGCCGGTGATCATCGTCAACGCGACCTTGCTGGTGGCGGCCGGCATTCTGGCCGAGACCGCACTGTCTTTCGTCGGCTTCGGGGTGCGGGCGCCCGACACCTCGCTCGGGTTGCTGATCACCGTGGCCCAGGGCGCGGTCTCGACCCGACCCTGGCTGTTCTACTTCCCCGGGTTGTTCATCATTCTGATTGCCCTGTCGGTCAACTTCATCGGTGACGGATTGCGCGACGCGCTCGATCCGCGCCAGACCCGGGAGCGGCGATGAGCGAGCCGGTGTTCGACGTTTCGGTGCACCAGCCGGCCGGGCCGCCCGAGACCGATGAGGCGCTGCTGGTCGTCGAGGACCTGACGGTGTCCTTCCCGGCCGAGGACGGCGTGGTCCATGCCGTCCGGGGCGTCAGCTACGTGCTCCGCTCGGGCGAGGCGCTGGGCATCGTCGGCGAGTCCGGGTCGGGCAAGTCGGTGAGCTCGATGGCCGTGATGGGCCTGCTGCCCAAGTCGGCCCGCATCCAGGGTTCGGTGCGCTTTCGCGGGAGCGAGTTGCTCGGCCGGTCGGAGAAGGAGTACAGCCAGATCCGGGGCAGCAAGATCGCGATGATCTTTCAGGATCCGCTCACGTCGCTCAACCCGGTCTATACCGTCGGCTATCAGGTGGCCGAAGCGGTGCTGGCCCACAACAAGGTCAGCAAGAAGGCGGCGCTGTCCCGGGCCATCGACCTGCTGCGCGTGGTCGGCATCCCGTTCCCGGAGCAGCGGGTTAACGCCTTTCCGCATGAGCTCTCCGGCGGGATGCGGCAGCGGATCGTCATCGCGATCGCGATGGCCAACGACCCGGACGTGATCATCGCCGACGAACCGACCACGGCCCTGGACGTCACCGTGCAGGCGCAGGTGCTCGAGGCTCTGGAGGCCGCGCGCGCCGAGACCGGAGCCGCGCTGATCCTCATCACCCACGACCTCGGGGTGATCGCCGGACACGCCGAGCGGGTATCGGTCATGTACGCCGGCAAGCTGGTCGAGACCGGCTCGACCGAGGATGTCTTCTACCGCCCGCGCATGCCGTATTCGGTCGGCCTGCTCGGCAGCCTGCCGCGCCTGGACCGCGCAACCAGAGAGCGCCTGACCCCGATCGGGGGGTCGCCGCCCTCGTTGCTCAATCTGCCGCCCGGTTGCCCGTTCACACCTCGCTGCCCGATGGCACAGGACATCTGCGACGCCGAGGAGCCACAATTGCGCCGCACTGATGGGGTTGCGCACTTCGCCGCCTGCCACTTCTCCGGGGACCTGGCCGGGAGGGCGGCGAGTGCGCTCTTCGGCACCTCGGCCGCCGACGACGAGCTGCTCGCGCCATGACCGCCCCCGAGGCAACGACCGGGGCCGTGGCCAGCCCGGCGCCCGCACCGGTTCTGGCCGTCCGCGAACTCGTCAAACACTTTCCGGTGCGGTCCAAGGGCCTGGCCCGCCGGCAGATCGGGACCGTCCACGCGGTGTGCGGGGTGTCCTTCGACATCTACCCGCACGAGACGCTCGGCCTGGTCGGCGAGTCCGGCTGCGGCAAGACGACGACCGGGCGCCTGACCCTGAACCTCATCGCGGCCACCGCGGGCTCGGTCAGTTACGCCGGACGCGACATCACGATGCTGTCCGCCCGGCAGATGCGCCCGCTGCGGCGCGACATGCAGATCGTCTTTCAGGACCCGTTCGCCTCGCTCGATCCGCGGATGACCGTCAACGACATCATCGCCGAGCCCTTGCACATTCACGGCGAGTACGGCTCGAAGCAGGCCGGCCGGGCGCAGGTGCGCGACCTGCTGCGTCAGGTCGGGCTCAGCCCCGAACACGGCAACCGCTTCGTCCACGAGTTCTCCGGCGGTCAGCGCCAGCGCGTCAGCATCGCCCGGGCGCTCGCCCTCAAGCCGAAGTTGCTCGTCCTGGATGAACCGGTGTCGGCCCTGGACGTGTCGATCCAGGCCGGCGTCATCAACCTGCTCGAGGATCTGCAGGCCGAGCTGGGCCTGTCCTACCTGTTCATCTCCCACGACCTGTCGGTGATTCGGCACATCGCCGATCGGGTGGCGGTCATGTATCTCGGCAAGATCGTCGAGACCGCACCGGTCGAAGAGCTGTTCCTGCACGCGTCGCATCCATATACGCAGGCGCTCATCTCCGCCATTCCCGTCCCGGATCCGATCAAGGAGCGGACCCGGCAACGGGTCCTGCTCACCGGCGATGTTCCCAGCCCGGTCGACCCGCCGTCGGGGTGCCGCTTCCGTACCCGGTGCCCCAAGTTCGCGACCGCGCTGAGCGAGGCCGAGCAGCAGCGCTGCATCGACGACGAGCCGCTCCTGATCGACCGGGGGACCGGGCACGAAACGGCGTGTCACTACGCCGAAGCGGTCCAGGTGATCTGAGCGGCCCGGCTAACCTCGTCCGGTGACCTCGCGTCGGCTGCTGCTCGTGCACGCGCACCCCGACGACGAGACGATCGCCACGGGGGCGACGATGGCTCGCTACGCCGCCGCGGGAGTGGCGGTCACGCTGTTGACCTGCACGCTCGGTGAGCTGGGCGAGATTCTCGTACCGGAGCTGGCCGGACTGGCGGCCGAGCGGGCCGATCAGCTGGGCGGCTATCGCCTGGCCGAGCTGGCCGCCGCCATGCGCGAGCTCGGCGTCACCGATCATCGGCTGCTCGGCGGGGCCGGACGCTGGCGCGACAGCGGCATGCTCGGCGTAGCGGGCAACGGCGATCCGCGCGCGTTCTGGCAGTGCGCCGAGGACCCTGAAGCCTTCGCCGCGGCCGTGAGTCAGACTGTGGCGGTGATCCGCGAGGTTCAGCCCCACGTCCTGGTCACCTACGACGGCCGCGGCGGCTACGGCCATCCAGACCACGTCATGGCCCACCGCGTCGCCATGGCCGCAGCCCATCGGGCCGCCGAGACCGTCGGCGCCGGGCCGGCGTGGTCGATCCAGAAGATCTACTGGACCGTGGTCCCCGGCGACCTGGCTGGGCAGGAGGTCACGACCGTGGTCGACGCGCAGGAATGGGTCGACGCCAAGCGTGCCGCGATGAGCAAGCACGCGACCCAGATCGCGGTTGACGCCGGCACCTTCCGGCTCTCCAACGACATCAGCTACCCGCTGACCGGCCGGGAGGCCTTCCGCTTGGTGCACGGCTCGGGCGGCGAGCTCGACGACTTCGGCCATGAGCGTGACCTGTTCGCCGGCGTGGCGACATGAGCGCCGAGGATGAGCTGCACGGTGCTCCGAGGGTGCTGGCCGTCGCGCTGTTCACCCTGCTCGGGGCCATGAGTGCCGTGCTCGAGATCTTCCTGGTGCCCGTCTACGTCGGCAGCGTCATCTTCCCGATCACCCTGGTCATCACCTTGGTCGTCAACATCTGGCTGCCTCGGGCGGTGCGCTCGCTCACCGGCTCGACCCCGTTGTCGGTGCTTCCGGGGCTGGCCTGGCTCATCGTCATCTACTTCCTGGGCTTTCGCGCCCGGCCCAAGGGCGACGTGCTGCTACCGGGCTACGGACAGGCGCAATACGTCGCGATGGCGTTGCTCATGGTCGGCCTCGTGGCCGGCGCGATCGGCGTGCTGTGGGAGCCGCGCCGGGCCCGCCCCAAGGTCACGAGCCCGTGAACTTGGCCCGGTTGGCCTCGTTGAGCGCTTCCTGCACCGCGCTGAGCGCCGCCGGCGGCAGGTCGGACTCGACCAGCTGAGCGCCCGGGAAGCGGGCCAGCTCGAGCTGCAGGTCGACCAGCGACACGTGGCTGACGAGCAACGCCAGTGCGGTGCGACCAGCCGGCACGGCTGAGCGCAGTTCGGCGATCGTCGCGTCCTTGATCCCGGTGTCGACCAGCTTGGCCACCAGGGCCCCACCACCGGCGGTCGCCGCACCGGCGATCAGCCCGCCGATCGGGCCGCCGAACAGGGTGCCCAGCAACAGTCCCCACACGCCGGCGTTGATCGCCCCTCGTCCCGGCGTCACGTCGGTGGTCTCGGTGACGTGGGAGGTGCCATCGACATCGCGTTGCACGATGACCGCGTCGTGGATCTTGATGTGATCGGACTTCTGGAGGCGGCGGGTGGCCAGTAACAGTTCCTGGGCCCGCAACGGGTCGTCGACGCTGATGACGAGCAGCTTGCTGTTGTCCGGGGCACTCATGGAGTCAGCCTACGCATCGGATTCTGTGGGATAGCGGTAGCGATAGTCGTGGTGATGCCAGAAGCCGGACGTGAGATAGAGCGAGATTGCCGGCTGGTTGGTCGAGGAGACCTGTAGGTAGGCGCGCGCCGCTTGATGCCGCTCGACGGCCTCCCGCACCAGCGTTCCCAGCAGGGCCCGGGCCAGGCCCTGACGGCGGCGGGGCGGCGTCACCTCGACGGCGGTGATCCCCACCCAGCCCTCGTCCACGGCGGCCCGCCCGACCGCCACCGCCTGGCCACCTCTCGAACCGCGTGGCGAACACCGCGCGGTCGTGGCGGGCGATCAGCGCGGCTGCGGTATCGGGTAGCTCGCGTTCGCGGTAGTGATACGCGCCCAGCCAGGCCGGGCTCGGTGTCGTGGCGATCTCGAACTCGACGTCGGTCGAGAGATCGAGCTGGTCAGTACGGGCGGCCAGCACATGGACGTCGTCGTCGCCGCCGAAGCCTCGCTCGGTGAGCTCGTTGTCGAGCAGGCGCCGGGCCGGCAGGGGCGCCTGGATCTTCAGCGGCAGGCCACGAGCGGCGTACCAGGCCGTACTCGCCGCCAACGTCTCGTCCAGGGACTCGGGCCGGCCCAGCGGCAGCGCGGAGTTGGCCCGACCGGTGAACCCGCCGTCGGCGCGCAGCAACCAGCCCCCGATCTCGGTGGTTTCCCGGGCCCGCCAGCCCCGGGCGGCGATGGCCTCCAGGGCGAGGATCTCGCCCGTCGAGGGCGGGACTTCGCGCGCCACGGCGATGTGCGTCAGGTCCACCTCGACCAATCCGGTCCGGGTCTCGACGACGGCATGCGAGTCATCCAGACTCAGCAGGTCGCCGACCACGTCACCGAATCGCACCCGCCCGGAATCGTCGCGCCCCACGACGCGCCGGATACTGACGCGCCGCCCAGTCCACTCCCGTCGTAGCATGACCGGCATACTAGGGGCGCTGCACGAAGCGAGACCCCAACCGGAGGACGACCGTGACGTACGTGATCGCCGAGCCTTGCGTCGATCTGCTCGACAAGGCCTGCATCGAGGAATGCCCTGTCGACTGCATCTACGAGGGCGGGCGGATGCTCTACATCCACCCCGACGAATGCGTGGACTGTGGCGCCTGCGAGCCGGTCTGCCCGGTCGAGGCGATTTTCTACGAGGACGACCTGCCGGAGAAGTGGCGCGACTACACCCAGGCCAACCTGGACTTCTTCGAGGAACTCGGTTCACCCGGTGGCGCGTCCAAGGTCGGTAAGACCGAGAACGACCCGGCGTTCGTGAAGTCCCAGGCGCCCAAGGAGCACGACGAGCACTAGCGCGCGCGCCGGTCTAGTGATGCATCGTCGCGACCACGGCGTCTGAACTCGCGTCCGAGGTGCGCCAGCCCTTGCCCCGCTGCCAGGTGTGCCCGTTGTAGTCGACCGACTCGATGCCCAGGCGGTTGCCGTTGGCGATGAACCAGGCCGCCGTGGCCCAGCCCGCGCCCGGCACGCTCACGGTCGTATCGGTGGTCGTCGGGGTCGCCACCGGCAGATCGGTCGTGAGCGCCGAGGCGACCTGGGCCGTGGTCGCCACCTCCGTCGGCTTGGGGTAGGTGCAGGTCAGGGCCGCCGGCTTGGCGCCGGTGAGGGCGTCGGCCAGGGCCTGGGCCTGCGGTTCGTGCTGGGCGTAGGCGCTGCCGTCGGCCGAGATCTGCACCGCCTGAATCGCGTCCGCGGCGTCGAGGTTCTGCCAGTTCGGCACCTTGAGCAAGGCGGTCAGGAACGCGTTGGTGGCGAAGTGGACGTCGGAGAGCTGTTCGACGGTGCCCCAGCCCTGTGACGGCCGCTGCTGAAGCACGCCGACCGAGTCCCGATCGCCGTCCCCGGAGGCGATGTTGCGCAGCTTGCTCTCCTGCAGGGCGCCGGCCAGCGCCAGGACCGCGGCCCGCTCGGGCAGCTGACGGTTGAGTACGGTCCCGACCATCTGCGAGGCGACGACGGCCTGCTGGGTGTCGATCTCATAGCCGCCGACCGTGCAGTACTGGGCCGAGGACGGACTCTGCAGCGAGTGGATCAAGGCGCGCCCGCCGAGCACGACGCCGAGCACCAACACCGCTATCACCGCGGCCGCGGCGAGCAGTCGCCGCCCGATCGACATCAGTCGTTGGCGTGCAGCGCCGCGTTCAACTCGATTGCCGTCCCGGCGCGCGGCCGGGCCTCGAGTGCCCCGCTGAGGCTGTTACGCCAGTACTGCACGTTGGCCTGGCCGGACAGCTCCGCGGCCTTGACCGTGCGCCCATCGCCGAGCAGCAGCTTCGAGCCGGCCGTGATGTAGCAGCCGGCTTCGACGATGCAGTTGTCGCCCAGGGAGATGCCGATGCCGGCGTTGGCCCCGATCAGGCAGCCCTTGCCGATGCGCACGACCTGCTTGCCGCCACCGGACAGCGTGCCCATGATCGAGGCACCGCCACCGACGTCGGAGCCCTCGTCGACGACGACGCCGGCCGAGATCCGGCCTTCGACCATCGACGTGCCCAACGTGCCGGCGTTGTAGTTGACGAAGCCCTCGTGCATAACGGTGGTGCCCTCGGCCAGATGGGCCCCGAGCCGCACGCGCGACGCGTCGGCGATGCGCACCCCGGTGGGCACGACGTAGTCGGTCATGCGGGGGAACTTGTCGACGCCGTCGCACCTGCAACGGGCCCCGCGCCCGCAGCGCAATGCGGGTCTGCTCGAAATCCATCGACCGCGCACGGCCCGGCCGAGGTCCAGACCACGTTGGGCAGGGCGGCGAAGATGCCGTCCAGGTTGACTTCGTGCGGGCGGACCAGCCGGTGCGAGAGCAGGTGCAGGCGCAGGTACGCGTCGGCCGTGTCGGCCGGGGGCGCGTCGAGGTCGATCTCGGTGAGCACGATGTTGACGCTGACCCGCCGGGCCTCGTCCTTGCTCTCGACCAGGCCGGACGCCGCGGCGGCCGCGGCCGGTCCCAGCCGCGGCTCGGGGTACCAGGTGTCGAGGGTGCGTCCATCATCGGTCACGGTGGCCAGGCCATGGCCCCAGGCGTTGCGCGTCACCGGGCCACCCTAGCTAGTAGCGTCGTCGGCGTGCTTGATCTCTCAGCGGACGTGGTGGCCCTGACCGCTGCCCTCGTCGACGTCGAGTCCGTCTCGGGCAATGAGCGAGAGTTGACCGATCTGGTCGAGCAGGCGCTGCGGGCCCTGCCGCTGCTGAAGGTGCAGCGTGACGGCAACGTCGTGCTGGCCCGGACCGACCTCGGCCATGCGGCCCGGGTGGTGCTGGCCGGGCACCTGGACACCGTCCCGATCGCCGGGAACTTCCCGTCCGTGCGCGACGGGGCGCTGCTGCGCGGGTGCGGCTCGTCGGACATGAAGTCCGGCGACGCGGTGGCGCTGCGGGTCGCCCAGCTCGTCGGGACCGGCGCGGTGACACCGTCCTACGACCTCACCTGGGTCTTCTACGACTGCGAGGAGGTCGACGCCGCGCGCAACGGGCTGGGCCGCATCGCCCGCGAACGTCCGCAGGAGTTGGCCGGCGACTTGGCCATCCTGCTCGAGGGGACCTCGGGTGTGATCGAGGGCGGTTGCCAGGGCACGCTGCGGGTCGTCGTGCGTACGTCGGGCGTTCGGGCGCACTCGGCCCGCTCCTGGCTGGGCGTGAACGCGATCCATGCCGCCGCCCCAGTTCTCGACGCGCTGGCCGCCTACGTGCCGCGCACCGTCGACGTCGACGGTCTGACGTTTCGCGAGGGGCTCAACGCGGTCGCGATCACCGGCGGGGTGGCCGGCAACGTGGTTCCCGACGCCTGCGCGGTCACGGTCAACTACCGCTTTGCGCCCGACCGCTCCGAGGCACAGGCACTGGAGCACGTGCAGGCGGTGTTCGCCGGCTTCGACGTCGAGCTCACCGATTCGGCCCCGGCCGCGCGTCCGGGCCTGGATCGCCCGATCGCCCAGGCCATCGTGGCCGCGGTGGGCGGGCAACCACGGGCCAAACTGGGCTGGACCGATGTAGCCCGGTTCGGGCCGCTGGGGATACCCGCCGTCAACTTCGGCCCGGGCGACCCCAACCTCGCGCACACGGCCGGCGAGTACGTCGAGATCGAGGCGATCGTCACGGCTGAGGCGGCCCTGGTCCGGTTCCTGACCCCCAGCCGCTAGCGTCGGCCCCATGAGCGAACCCACCGGCGGCGAGCAGCAGCGCGGACCGATCATCCTGCGGCGCGGCCGGCTGCGCACCGGCACGACCACCGACCAGCGGCTGCTCGATTCGCGCGGTCCGACAGACTGGGTGCACACCGATCCGTGGCGCGTCCTGCGCATCCAGAGCGAGTTCGTCGAAGGATTCGGGCTGTTGGCCGAGGTGCCCACCGCCGTGTCGGTCTTCGGCTCGGCCCGCACCCATCCCGACAGCCCCGAATACGGCGTCGGGGTGGCCCTGGGGGCCGCCCTGGCCAAGGCGGGCTACGCGGTGATCACCGGCGGCGGCCCCGGGTCGATGGAGGCGGTCAACCGCGGCGCATCCGAGGCCGGCGGGATGTCGATCGGCCTGGGCATCGAGTTGCCCTTCGAGCAGCAGCTCAATGACTGGGTCGACGTCGGGGTCAACTTCCGCTACTTCTTCGCCCGCAAGACGATGTTCGTGAAGTACGCCCAGGCGTTCGTGATCCTGCCCGGCGGATTCGGCACGCTCGATGAGATGTTCGAGGCGTTGACCCTCGTGCAGACCCGAAAAGTGACCAAGTTCCCGGTGATCCTCTACGGGTCCGAGTACTGGCAGGGCCTGCTCGACTGGATGCGGTCGGCCGCGCTGTCCGGCGGCAAGATCAGCGCGCCGGACCTGGAGCTCATCTCGGTCTCCG
This sequence comes from uncultured Actinomycetes bacterium, assembly GCA_963828015.1. Classification (GTDB taxonomy): domain Bacteria; phylum Actinomycetota; class Actinomycetes; order Mycobacteriales; family Jatrophihabitantaceae; genus CAVPUA01. The sequence continues at coordinate 81,278 of CAWHCD010000003.1, read as the reverse complement.
ACGACGTGGACGAGGTGGTCAGGCTCATCGTCGATTCGGCGGCCGAGCGCTCGACCCAGGTGCTGGCCGAGGAACGGGCGCTCGAGCAGGACATCCGCGATGCCCGGTAGGGCGGTCTGCGTCTACTGCTCGTCCTCCGAGTCGATCGATGCGTCGTTCATCGCCCTGGCCGCGGCCGTGGGGACTCAGCTGGCCGCCGGCGGCTACTCGCTGGTCTCCGGCGGCGGACGCATCTCGATGATGGGCGCGGTCGCAAGCGCGGCCCGAGCCGGGGGTGCGCACACCGTCGGCGTCATCCCCCGGCACCTGCTGGCCTACGAGGTGGCCGACAACGAGGCCGACGAGCTGGTGATCGTGGAGACCATGCGCGAACGCAAGCAGCTCATGGACGAGCGCTCGGACGCCTTCATCGCCCTGCCCGGGGGCATCGGCACGTTCGAGGAGCTGTTCGAGGTCTGGACCGCGCACTCGCTGGGCATGCATCCCAAGCCGGTGATCGTGATCGACCCGTTCGAGTTCTACGCACCGCTGTGGGCGTTCCTGGACTCGTTGTGCGCACGGGGATTCGTGCGCCGGCCGGCCCTGGACGCGCTGCACCGGGTCACGTCGGTCGAGGCGGCCATCGCCATCCTGAACCGGGACGTTCGCGCGTAGTCATACCGGCATGTCACGATCGTGGCGTGATGTCGCTGCTGCTCTACGGTCTCGTCGCTCTGGTAGCGGTGGCTGTCCTGTTCGCGTTGGCCGTGCGGTTCCTGCCCGCCGGGGAGCAGATCGCGCCGCCGGCCCCTGACGTCAAGCTCTGGACGCTGGCCGATCATGAGCTCAGCTCGCAGGACGTGATCGACGTACGGCTGCCGGTAGCCCTGCGCGGATATCGCTTCGCCGAGACCGACGCCCTGCTCGACCGTCTGAGCGTCGAGTTGCGTCAGCGCGATGCCGAGATCGCCCGGCTGCGCGAACAGGCGGCCCCGCCGCCGGCCGCGCCGGCGGCTTACTCCCCGGACTACGACCCGACGGCCGTGCGTGAGCAGTAGGCAGCGCTGTTCCTGGGCCGAGTCGGCACCGGACTACGTGAGCTATCACGACGACGAATGGGGCCGGCCCCTGCACGGCGATCAGGCCTTGTTCGAACGCATGTCGTTGGAGGCGTTCCAGTCCGGCCTGTCATGGCTGATCATCCTGCGCAAGCGGCCGGCCTTTCGCAGCGCGTTCGCCGATTTCGACCCGGCCGCGGTGGCCGAGTTCGCACCCGCCGACGTCGATCGGCTGCTGCTCGACGCCGGCATCGTCCGCAATCGATCGAAGATCGAGGCGACGATCGCCAACGCCCGGCTGGTGCTCGACGCGGTTCCCGAAGGCCTCGACCGCTTCCTGTGGTCCTTCGCGCCACCGGCCGCGACAACCGCGCCGACGGTCGTCCGCAGCGTCAGCGAGGAGTCCAAGGCGATGGCCAAGGAGCTCAAGCGGCGGGGCTTCAAGTTCGTCGGCCCGACCACGGCCTATGCGCTCATGCAGGCCACCGGCATGGTCAACGACCACGTCCGCCCCTGCTGGCTCGCCCTCTAACGCTTGGTCGGCGGCGCTGCGCCAGCGCACCGCATCGCGGGTTTGTGCCCGAAATCGTCGTTGGCGGTACCGTTTCGGCGGCTGGTAGCGACGATTTCGGGCACAAAGCTGGGTGCTCGGACGTGTAGCCGACCTGGGCCTAGCGGCCGATGAACGTCGGCTGCTGCTTGGCCAGGAACGCGCGGGCCGCCCCGAGATGATCTGTCGTGGTGCCCATCTGCGTCTGCAACTGAGCCTCGTGGGCCAGCGCATCGGCCAGGCTCGCGGTCGCGGCGTAGGAGATCGCCGACTTGATCGCCGCGTAGGCCGCCGTCGGCCCGGCGGCCAGCCGGGCGGCGAGTTCGTGGGCGGCGGGCAGCATCTGCTCGGGAGCGACGACGGCGTTCACCAGGCCCATCTCGAGCGCCGCCTCGGCGTTGATCGGCTCGGCCAGCAGCGCCAGCGCGGTCGCTCGCGCCGACCCGATCAGGCGGGGCAGGGTCCAGGACACGCCGCTGTCCAGGGCCAGGCCGACGTTGGCGAAGGCGAGCAGGAAGCCCGCGGAGGAGGACGCGATGCGGAAATCGCAGGCGAAAGCCAGCCCGGCGCCCGCGCCCGCGGCCGGGCCGTTCACGGCGGCGATCACCGGCTTGGGCATCTGGGACAGGGCCAGGGTGATCGGGTTGTAGTGCTCGCTCACCGTGGCCAAGGGCTCGGGGTCTCCGGCATCGAGGGCGGCGACGTGCTCGCGCAGATCCTGCCCGACGCAGAAGCCGCGTCCATTGCCGGTCAGCACGACCGCGCGCACCGCGTCGTCGGCGGCCACCGCGGCCAATGCGTCGCGCAACTCGACCTTCAGACTGAGCGACAGGGCGTTCATGGACGCCACCCGATTCATCGTCAGGGTGGCAACTGCGCCGGTGTGCTCGACCAGCAAATCCTCACTCATGAGCCGGACGCTACCGCCGAGATACCGGGTTGGGTTGGGCGCACCCGCGGCGTACTGGAATAATGATCGGTAGCACCGCGCCGGGGACTCGCCCGGCCGGGCCGATTTAGGCGCGACGCGCGTACTGACTGGAGGCAGCAATGGCGGCCATGAAGCCGCGGACGGGCGATGGTCCGCTCGAGGTCACCAAGGAAGGGCGCAGCATCGTGATGCGCGTTCCGCTCGAAGGCGGCGGACGACTGGTGGTCGAGCTGACCGCCGAGGAAGCCTCCGCACTCGGTGACGCGTTGAAGGCCATCGGCTGATCAGGCGCGAAGTCGTGCACCGGCCCCGGACCCGCTCGGCGGGTACCGGGGCCGCACTGTCTTCCGGCCTCGCGAGATGATCAGTCCTGTGATCGTTATCTGGGCGGGCAGTCCCGCCGACCAGCTGGCTGTGGGTGCCGGCTCCGCCGGCCTGGACCTCGACGCCGTCCCGACCCAGTTGCTCCCGGTGGCGGCCCGCGAGCTGCTGCGCCAGTGGGATCCCCGCCCCGACCCGGGGAAGGTCGAGGTGCTGCCGTTGCCGGGCTCGGTGCCGTCGCGAGTTCTCGTGGTCGGTCTCGGCTCGGGCAGCGGCCGCGAACTGCGGCAGGCCGGCGCGGCGCTGGCCCGAGCGGTCACCGGCGACAGCTTCACCGTGGCCCTGCCGCCCGCGTCCGAGGTCATCGAGGGACTGGTGCTCGGTGGGTACCGCTTCGCGCTGAAGTCGAAGCCGGCCCCGGGGTTGCGCACGATCGCGCTGGTCGGCTGCTCCGCCGAGACACTGCACCGGGGGCAGGTCCTGGCCGACGCCGCCGCCTGGGCCCGTGATCTGGCGAATACGCCGGCGATGACGAAGACGCCGGCCTGGTTGGGCCGGCAGGCCGAGACCGTGCTCGCCGCGCGCGGGATCGACGTCGCGGTCCGCGACGAGCAGTGGCTGCACGCGCAGGGCTTCGGGGGGATGTTGGCGGTCGGCGGCGGGTCGGCCGCCCCGCCCCGGCTGATCCAGGCACAGTGGCGACCGCGCGGCGCAACGCAGCACATCGTCCTCGTCGGCAAGGGCATCACGTTCGACACCGGCGGGCTCAACATCAAGCCCGGCGAGGGCATGCGGATGATGCACACCGACATGTCCGGGGGCGCGGCGGTGCTCGCCGCCATCCGCGGCGCGGCCGAGCTGAAGCTGCCGCTCAAGATCACGGCATTGGTCCCGGCGGCCCAGAACTCGGTCTCCGGCTCGGCCATGCGCCCCTCGGACGTGATCCGCCACTACGGCGGGCGCACGTCAGAGGTGCTCAACACCGACGCGGAGGGGCGGTTGGTGCTCGCCGACGCGATGGCCTACGCGGTCGCTCGGCTCAAGCCCGACGTGCTGATCGACATCGCTACGCTGACCGGCGCGGCCAAGGTCGCGCTCGGCCTGCGCACCGGCGGCCTGTTCACCGCCTCCGACGAGCTGGCGACCGGTCTGGAGCAGGCCGGCGCACGCGCCGATGAGCCGTTGTGGCGCTTGCCGCTGCTCGAGGAGTACGTGCCGCTCATCAGTTCGGATGTGGCCGATGCCAACAACGCCGCCGGCAACCCGGGCGCGACGACCGCGGCGCTGTTCCTGCGCCCGTTCGCCGGGTCGGTGCCGTGGGCCCACCTCGACATCGCCGGACCGGCTCGGGCGCCGCGCACCGACGGCCTGCTGACGCAGGGCGCGACCGCCTTCGGGGCCCGGCTGCTCACCGAATGGCTGCTGGCCCTCTGAACGTCAGGCCCCGCTGAGTGACGCCCCTCGATCGGTAGTTCGCCGTTCGCCGGCATTTCGCCTAGCCGCCACCTCGACCGACGACCCTACGGCAGGCTTGCTCACCGGCCAAATTTCCAGTGTTATCCGATTGATATATCTATAGTTTGATTTAACGTCAAATCAGGCTAATGTCTCGTGACTCACGCCCAACCTTGAATGGACCGCCATGAGGATGCATTTGTTTGGGCGCGCAGCGCGCCGTCCCGCCCGGTGCTTTGCTGTTACCACCGCCGTAAGCCTGCTCGGCGCGGTGCTCGTGGCGGGCGCCGTGCCTGCGGGCGCGGTGTCGCCGACACAACCGCCCCATGGCTTGGTGCTCCCCACCTCGAAGGTCCCGACATCGACAGGCGCGCCGGTGACGAAGGTGCTGCCGACTGGGACTGCCACGGTCGTGCCGACGGATGTGCTTTCGATTCCGGTGGTGGGCGACTTCGACGGCGACGGAGGGTCCGACTTGGCCTCCGTACGGCCCGCCGGGATCTACATGTTGCACACCGGCGAGGAAGACTTCGCCGACTCGACCTCGCCCTTCTACGGGACGCGGGTTACCTCGGCGGGCTTTGCCAACCCCGACCAATACGAAGATCTGTTCGCCATCAATGACCACAGTGTGTGGGTCACTGAGTCCACCGGGACAGGCTTCTCGAACCCGCAGCAATGGTCGACCCAACTCTTCTACGGCAGTCGAGACACCCTCGTGGCCGACGTCAACAAAGACGGTCTCGACGATCTGGTTGCCATCAATGACCACAGCATCTGGGTCATGATCTCGAATGGATCGGGCTTCAACGCGCCGGTGCCCTGGTCCAGCGCGCTGTTCTACGGCAACCGCGCGACGTTGGTGGCGGACGTGAACGGCGACGGCCGGGCCGATGTCGTCGCCGTCAATGACACCTCGACCTGGGTCATGTTGGCTACTCCGCAGGGATTCGGGACGCCAAGGCTGTGGTCGAGCCAGGCGTTCTACGGCACCCACGTGACCATGAGCGGTGACTTCAACGGTGATCACAACGCTGATCTGGTGGCCGAGAACGACGGTTCGACCTGGGTCATGACTGCGAATGCGGCCGGGACCGCCTTCAACGCCCCGGCCATCTGGTCGACCGGGCCCTTCTACGGCAATGTCGCCGATCTGGTCGGCGACATCGACGGCGACGGCTTGGATGATTTGTTTGCGATCAGCGCGGGCACCATCGATATCGATGACGAGACCTACATCAATGACCCGATCTGGCTCATGCAGTCGGTAGCGCCCACGCTGCCTGGGCCGGGCACCCAGTTCGGTCAGCCCACCTCGATCGGGGACTTCGGTTAAGCGAAGTGTGCGGCTCGGTCGGCTTGCCATGGCCGTCGCGCTCGCCGTAGGCGTTGTGTCGGTGATTGCTCCGCCGACCCGGGCGAAGGCGACGCGACTTCCCCTGCCGCCACGGATTGTGGGACCCGTGCCCAGTTTCCTGTCGCCAGTACCCGTCCTGGGCGATTTCGACGGCGACGGCGAGGCGGATCTTGCCGACATCGGAATTATCGACGTGAGCGTTCAACCGTCCCGTCCCAACTCGCAGTTCTTCAAGTCCGCCGAAGCGTTCTACGGCTCGCTGAAGTCGGTAGCCGCCTACGTCAACGCTGATCGGTACGAAGACTTGATCGCGATCAACGGGACGTCGGTCTGGGTGATGTTCTCGGACGGAGCGGAGTTCGCCACCCCGCGGTTCGCCTCCAGCCAGCGGTTCTTGGAACCCGAGCCACTCTGGTTGCCGATGTGAACGGTGATGGCCTCGACGATCTGGTCGCCATCAATGACCACAGCGTCTGGGTCTCGTTGTCCAGCGGCGCCGGGTTTTATCCCGCTCAATACTGGTCGGGCTCCCTGTTCTACGGCAACCGGGCCACGCTGATGGCCGACGTGAACGGTGACGGGGTGGCCGACGTCGTGGCCGTCAACGACGCCTCGACGTGGGTCATGTTGGCCACCGCGCACGGGTTCCTGCCGCCGACGCCGTGGTCGAGCCAACCCTTCTACGGCTCCCACGCAACGATGAGTGGTGACTTCAACGGTGACGGCCGTGACGATCTGGTGGCCGAAAACGACGGCTCGACGTGGGTCATGACGGCGAATGCGGCCGGGACCGGTTTTAGCGCGCCGGCCCGATGGTCGACAGGTGCCTTCTACGGCAACGTGGCTGACCTTGTCGGGGATTTCGACGGCGATGGTCGTGACGACCTATGTGCGATCACTCTGGGCGCCATCGTGCCGCAAGGCGCTGACTCCTGGTGGGTCGACAACGACGCGGTCTGGGAAATGACCTCCTACGCCACCGGCCCAGGGGCGCCTGGCATCCGGTTCGATCCCCCCCAGCTCTGGACTGCCCTGCCCGTGTAGTCGGCCGCAGGTTCACCGAAGCAGCTCAATGATTGGAGTTCCATGCGGAACCGCTTCCTCACAGGTCTAGCCGCGGTCGTGATCGGTGGCGCGCTGCTCGTCGTGGTGACCCCGGCGCAAGCCGCCAACGTCGGATCGAGTCGGGCGGTCACGGCCGTGGTGCCACCGCCGTCTGCCGCCCTGCACCCGACCGAGGTGATCGGCGATTTCGACGGAGACGGAAAGGCCGACGCAGCTGACGTCTGGCCTAGCTACATCGGAGTGAGCGAGGCTAGCCCACCGCCACCGCAGATCAATGGCCCCCAGCCCGCCTACATCTGGAGCAACTTTGCCTTCTACGGAAGTGTTGCGACGCTGGCCGGCTATGAGCACGACAGCGACGACGAGGATCTGGTTGCGGTCAATGCCTCGAGCGTGTGGGTGACGCACTCGACCGGGTCCTCCTTCGCCGCACCAACGCAGTGGTCGAATACCCAATTCCACGGCACGCGCGGGACTGTCCTGGCCGACGTGAATGGTGACGGGCTCGATGACCTGGTCGCAATCAACAACTCGAGTGTCTGGGTGATGTTGTCGACCGGGTCGTCCTTTCAGAGCCCGGTGCCCTGGTCAGCGGCGCCGTTCTTCGGCAACAAGGCCACGCTCATGGCCGACGTGAACGGCGACGGGTACGCCGATGTGGTGGCGGTGAACGATCTGAGCGTCTGGGTCATGCTGGGCAAGGCCGGTGGCGGGTTCGCGACCCCAGCGCCCTGGTCGACGGGCGCCTTCTACGGCTCAGTAACGACCGTGGCCGGGGACTTCGACGGGGATGGCGCGGATGACCTTGCGGCGGTGAACGGCGACTCGACCTGGGTGATGACCGCCAACGACGCGGGAACCGGCTTCGACCCCCCGGCGCTGTGGTCGAGCGTCGGCTTCTACGGATCAATCCGGACGGTCGCCGCCGATCGCGATGGCGATGGCGCCGACGACCTGGTGGCCCTCAACGCCTCTAGCCTCTGGGTGATGCTCGCTCGGCAAAGCGCGGGGACGTGGAACGAGTTTTGGCCGCCACAGCTCTGGAGGAGCCTCTAGTACCCGCTGAGGACCTGCTCGTAGAGCTCCACCGTGCGCCGGGCGATCGCGTCCCAACCGAACTCGCCGACCGCGCGTTCGCGCCCGGCCCGGCCCATCGCCGCCGCCCGGGCCGGATCGGCGCACAGTTCGTTGACGGCGCCGGCCAGCCCGGTCCGGAAGGCGTCCACGGCCTCAGCCGAGTAAGGCACCAGCAACCCGGTCACGCCGTCGTCGACCACCTCGGGGATACCGCCGACGTTGCTGGCGACGACCGCGGTCTCGCAGGCCATCGCCTCGAGGTTCACAATGCCCAACGGCTCGTAGATCGACGGGCAGATGAAGACCGTCGAGGCGCTCAGCAGCTCGGCCAGCTGCGGCCGGGGCAGCATTTCGGGTATCCACACGACCCCACTGCGCCGGGCGGAGAGCGACTCGATGGCCGCGCCGATCTCGGCCTCGATCTCCGGGGTGTCGGGGGACCCGGCGCACAGCACGACCTGAATCGACGGGTCGAAGTCGGCCGCCGCCGCGAGCAGGTGGGCGAGTCCCTTCTGCCGGGTGATCCGTCCGACGAAGATCACCGACGGGCGGGTGGGATCGAGTCCGTGGCGCGCCGCCACCGCGCCCGGCGCGACCGGTGCGTAGAGCGCGGTGTCGATACCGTTGTGGATCACGTGGACGCGGCCGGGCTCGACGAACGGATAGGCCGCCAGGACCTCGGCCCGCATGCCCCGGCTGACCGCGACGACCGCCGCCGCGCTCTCGTAGGCCTGCTGCTCGGCCCAGGAGGAGATGCGGTAGCCGCCGGCGAGCTGCTCGGCCTTCCAGGGCCGCGACGGCTCGAGGGAGTGCGCGCTGAGCACGTGCGGCACGCCGTTGAGCTGACCACCCAGCACTCCGGCCAGGTTGGCGTACCAGGTGTGGGAATGCAGCAGGTCGGCGCCGGCGAGGTTGGCGGCGATCTCGAGGTCGATGCCCAGCGTCTGCAGGGCCGGGTTGGCCTCGGCCAGGCCGGGCGGAGTCGAGTAGGCCCACACGGCGGGTTCAGCACGGGGGGCCCCGAAGCAGTGGACGTCCACGTCGATCAGGCGGCGCAGCTCGCGCACGAGGAACTCCACGTGCACCCCGGCTCCGCCATAGATTTCGGGCGGGTACTCCTTGGTGATGACGGCGACGCGCATGAGCTGAGGTTATTACCCGGCCGGCGGGGCAACGCGCCGCGTAGTGCCTAGGCCTGGCCTGCCGCAATCTATATGGTGACGAACATGGCGAGAGAACCGCGCGTTCTGGGGATCGTGCTCGCCGGTGGTGAAGGCAAACGCCTCTTTCCGCTGACCGCTGACCGGGCCAAGCCCGCGGTGCCCTTCGGGGGCAACTACCGCCTCATCGACTTCGTGCTCTCGAACCTGGTCAACGCCGGCTACCTGCGTATCTGCGTGCTCACCCAGTACAAGTCGCACTCCCTGGACCGCCACATCACCCAGACCTGGCGGATGTCGACGGTGATCGGCAACTACATCACTCCGGTCCCCGCGCAGCAGCGTCTGGGCCCGCGGTGGTACACCGGCAGTGCCGACGCCATCCTGCAGTCCTTCAACCTCATCTACGACGACCGTCCGGACTACATCGTCGTGTTCGGGGCCGACCACGTGTACCGGATGGACCCCTCGCAGATGGTGGCCAAGCACATCGCCACCGGGGCGAGCGTGACCGTCGCCGGCATCCGGGTGCCGCGCAGCGAGGCCAACCAGTTCGGGGTCATCGACGCCGACGCCAACGGCAAGGTGCTGGGCTTCCTGGAGAAGCCGGCGAATCCGCCGGGGCTGCCCGACAACCCGGACGAGACGTTCGCCTCGATGGGTAACTACGTGTTCACCACCGAGGCCCTGATCGACGTGCTCAAGCGCGATGCCCTCGACGAGGGTTCGGTGCACGACATGGGCGGCTCGATCATGCCGATGATGGTCGAGCAGGACTCGGCCTGGGTCTACGACTTCGCCGAGAACGACGTGCCCGGCGCGGAGGAGCGCGACCACGGCTACTGGCGCGACGTCGGGACGATCGACGCCTACTACGACGCGCACATGGATCTGGTCGCGGTGCACCCGATCTTCAACATGTACAACCAGCAGTGGCCGATCTACACCAACCAGCCGCAGATGCCGCCGGCCAAGTTCGTCGAGGGCGGGCTGGCACAGGAGTCGGTGGTCGGCGCCGGTGCGATCATCTCCGGCGCGACCGTCCGGCACAGCGTCATCTCGCCCAACTGCCGGCTGCACGCCGGCGCCTACGTCGAGGGGGCCGTGCTCATGGACGGCGTCCAGATCGGCCGGGGGGCGGTAGTGCGGCGCGCGATTCTCGACAAGGGCGTCGTCGTCCCCGACGGGGCGCTGATCGGCGTCGACCTGGATCTTGATCGTCAGCGTTATCACGTCTCCGACAGCGGCATCGTGGTGCTCGGCAAGGGCCAGCTCGCGATTCCGTGAAACCAGGTGCGCGAGAATGACCGCGTGAGCGAATCCCTCGAACTGGCCGCGGCCCTGTCCCGGGCCGGCCTGACCGAGGTCGACGCCAGTACCCGCCGCCGGGCCGAGTACAGCTCGGACGCCTCCAACTACCGGGTCGTGCCGCAGGTCGTCGTCTTCCCGCGCCACGTCGACGAGGTGCTCACCGTCCTGGACGTGGCCCGCTCCGTCGGCGCCCCGCTGACGGCACGAGGCGCAGGCACGTCAATCGCCGGCAACGCGGTCGGCTCCGGGGTGGTGCTCGACTTCAGCCGTCACCTCAATCGGGTCGTCTCCATCGACCCCGAGGCCCGTACCGCCGTGGTCGAGCCCGGCGCGATCCTTGACGCGATCAGCGCGGCCGCGGCCCCCCACGGACTGCGGTTCGGACCCGACCCCTCCACCCATTCCCGGGCCACCATCGGCGGAGCGCTGGGCAACAACGCCTGCGGCTCGCGGGCGATGGCCTATGGCCGCAGCTCGGACAACGTGGTCGCCCTCGACGTCGTCAGCGGGGGCGGGACGAGGTTCACCGCCACCACCCTGAGCGCCGACGGCCCGCCGCTGCTCGCCGAGTTGGACGCACTCGTCCGGGCCCGGCTGGCAATGATCCGCACCGAGTTCGGTCGCTTCGGCCGGCAGGTGTCGGGCTACTCCCTGGAACAGTTGCTGCCCGAGCGGGGCGCGGACCTGGCCCGGTTCCTCGTCGGCACCGAAGGCACGCTGGCCGTCCTGCTCGGCGCGACGGTGTCGTTGGTCCAGTCCCCGCCCGCCGTGGCGCTCGTCGTGCTCGGCTACCCGGACATGCCGGCCGCCGCCGACGCCGTGCCCGCCCTGTTGCCGCACCGCCCGGTCGCGATCGAGGGCATGGACGCCCGCCTGGTCGACGTCGTCCGCCGCCGCAGCACGCTGAGCGTCCCCGAGCTGCCCCGCGGGTCGGGCTGGTTGTTCGTCGAGACCTCGGGCGCGACCGAGGCCGAGGCGGTGGCGAAGGGTCAGGCGCTGGTGGCCGACGCCGGCTGCCTCGATTCGGCCGTCGTCACCGGCGCCACGGCGCGCGCCCTGTGGCGTATCCGTGAGGACGGCGCCGGACTGGGCAGCCGCACCCCGGGCAACCAACCGGCCTGGCCCGGGTGGGAGGACGCTGCCGTCCCGCCGGAGCAGCTGGGGGACTACCTGCGCGGGTTCGACGCGCTGATGAGCGCGCATGCGCTGGACGGCCTGGTCTACGGCCACTTCGGCGACGGGTGCGTCCACGTCCGCATCGACTTCCCGTTCGCGCGAAACCCCAATGAGTTTCGGACGTTCCTGCTCGACGCGGCCCAGCTCGTCGCCCAGCACGGCGGTTCGATGTCGGGCGAGCACGGTGACGGGCGGGCGCGCGGGGAGTTGCTGCCCTACATGTATTCACCCGCGGCGATCGAGACGTTCGCCCAGATCAAGCGCATCTTCGACCCCGGTGATCTGCTCAATCCGGGGGTGATCGTCGCCCCGGCCGCGGTCGACGCCGACCTGCGCGTCCCGCAGGCCCACTCGCTCAAGGCGCGCGGGTTCGCGTTCGCCCACGACGGCGGTGACCTGTCGCTGGCCGCCCACCGGTGCGTCGGCGTCGGGAAGTGCCGGGCCGACACCACCGCGACCGGCGGGGTGATGTGCCCGTCCTTCCTGGCCACGCACGACGAGAAGGACTCGACTCGCGCGCGCGCCCGAGTGCTGCAGGAGCTGGCGAACGGCTCGCTGGTCAACGGCTACGCCTCCACCGAGCTGGCCGAGTCGTTGGACCTGTGCCTGTCCTGCAAGGGGTGTTCCAGTGACTGCCCGACCGGCATCGACATGGCCAACTACAAGGCCGAAGTGCTGCATCAGCGCTATCGCCGCCGGCTGCGCCCGCGCAGCCACTATGCGCTGGGCTGGCTGCCCCGGTGGGCGCGGCTGGCCAGCCACACGCCCAAGCTGGCCAACCGCAGTCTGACCCGCCCCACGCTGGCCCGGATCGGCAAACGTCTGGCCGGCGTCGATGCCCGGCGGTCGTTGCCCACCTTCGCCGAGCAGACCTTCCGGGCCTGGTTCGCCCAGCACCCCCGGGCCGACGGGTCGCCGATAGCGCTCTGGGTCGACACGTTCACCGATCACTTCACCCCTGAGGTCGGCCGGGATGCGGTACGAGTGCTGGAAGGTGCCGGGTACCAGGTGCACATCACCGAGGAACCGGTCTGCTGCGGGCTGACCTGGATCTCGACCGGGCAGCTGGACGGCGCCAAGAAGCAACTGCGCGCCACGCTGGCCGCGTTGAATTCGCTGGTCGAGCAGGGCATGAGGGTCGTCGGCCTCGAGCCCTCGTGCACCGCTGTGCTACGGGGTGATCTGGTTGAGCTGCTGCCCGACGATCCGCGCTCGGTTCGGGTACAAGCCCAGACCGTCACCCTGGCCGAAGCGCTGCTCGGCACCGATGGGTGGTCCCCACCCGACCTGCACGGGGTCGAGGCGGTGGCCCAGCCGCACTGCCATCAGCACGCGGTGATGGGCTGGTCGGCCGACGCCGAGCTGCTCAACGGCGCGGGCGCGAGCGTCAGCGCGGTCGGTGGCTGTTGCGGACTGGCCGGCAACTTCGGCGTCGAGCAGGGTCACTACGACGTCTCGGTGGCCGTGGCCGAGACCGCGCTGTTACCGGCGGTGCGGGCGGCCGGCACCGACGCGGTGATCCTGGCCGACGGCTTTTCCTGCCGCACGCAACTCGAGCAGTTGGCCGGCCGGTCGGGCGTGCACCTGGCCCAGCTCCTGGCCGCAGCGATCAATCAAGAGGAGACGACGTGACCGGGTTCGTCCCACCCCCCTACCCCTACGACCGGCTGGACGCGATCGTGGCGCGGGCGGCCGCGCACACCGGCGGCGCGGTCGACCTGTCGATCGGTACGCCGTGTGACGCGGCGCCGGACAACGTCGTCGCCGCGCTGGCCGACCCGATCAGCGCTAGGGGGTACCCGCCCTCGATCGGCAGCAAGTTGCTGCGCGAGGCGGCCGCGCGCTGGATCGAGCGCCGCCTGGGCGCGCACGTCGATGCCGCGTCCCAGATCGCCGCGTGCGTCGGCACGAAGGAGTTCGTCGCCTCGACGCCGCAGTACCTGAAGCTGCGCAACCCGGCGCGCGACACGATCCTCTACCCGGCGATCAGCTACCCCACGTACGAGATGGGCGCCACCCTGGCCGGACTGCGCGCGGTCTCCTATGACCGGCTCGAGGACATCGCCGACGAGGATGCCGCTCGCGCGCTGGGCGTCTGGGTGAACTCCCCGAGCAACCCCACTGGCGAGCTGCTCGACCTGGCCGCGGCGGCGCGGTGGGGACGGGAGCACGACGTCCTCGTGCTCAGCGACGAGTGCTACGCCGAGTTCACCTGGAACCAGCCGCCGACGACGATCCTGACCGAGGGCGTGCAAGGGCTGCTCGCGGTGCATTCGCTGTCCAAACGCGACAACTTCGCCGGCGCGCGGATCGGCTTCTATGCCGGTGATCCCGACCTGATCTATTACCTGGAGGAGGTGCGCAAGCACGCCGGCCTGATGGTGCCCGGTCCGGTGCAGCGCGCAGCGGTGATCGCGCTGGACGGCGATGCCCACGTCGAGGCCCAGCGTCGGCGCTACCGCCGCCGGCTGATCCGGCTGCGCGAGATCTTGCTCGCCGCGGGCTACCCGTGTGAGCTGCCCGACGGTGGCTTCTACCTCTGGGTCCCGGCCGCCGACGCCTGGGCCGCCGCCGCGGATTTGGCCGAACGAGCCGGAATTGTCGTCTCTCCGGGGGAGTTCTACGGCCGCGAATCCGAGCATTTCTTCCGCGTCGCGGCGGTGCAACCGGACGAGCGAATCGAACTGGCCGCGACTCGCATAGGGTTGTAGCGCGCGGGTCGCAGGCGGCCCGAACCGGCAACGTAGCCGACACATTTTCGCCATACGATCGCAAGGGTGTCCGACTTGTTCGACGACTATGGAACCGGCGCCAAGGCGTGGGACGAGATGGTGGATGCCACCGGCTCGATCCGGCTGCCCTACCGCCCGCTCGCCGAGGCGATGCGCACGTCCGGGGTCAACGAGCTCAAGGCCAGCGTCGACTCACTCGCCCGGGGCTACCTCGACCAAGGGGTGACCTTCGACGTCGGCGGCGAGGAACGGCCCTTCCCGCTCGACATCGTGCCGCGCATCATCGACGACGTCGCCTGGCAGACGATCGAGCGGGGCGTGAAGCAGCGCGTCCGCGCCCTCGAGGCGTTCCTGGCCGACGTCTACGGCCCGACCCGGTGCGTGGCCGACGGCGTGCTGCCCCGCAGCGTGATCACCACGTCGAAGAACTTCCACCGCGCCGCGTTCGGTATCGAGCCGCCCAACGGGGTACGGGTGCACGTCTCGGGCATCGACCTGATCCGCGACGAGTTGGGCACCTTCCGCGTTCTCGAGGACAACGTGCGCGTGCCGTCGGGTGTCAGCTACGTGCTGGCCAACCGCAACGCGATGCGCCAGCCGTGGGCCGACACCCTGGCGGCGATGCGGCTGCGGCCGGTGTCGCAGTATCCGCAACGGTTGCTGGCCGCGTTGCGCCGCGCCGCCCCGCAGGGCGCGTCCAACCCTCGGGTGGTCGTGCTCACCCCGGGCGTCTACAACAGCGCCTACTTCGAGCACGCCTGGCTGGCCCGGGCGATGGGCGTCGAGCTGGTCGAGGGCCGCGACCTGGTCTGTTCCGGCGGCACGGTCCGGATGCGCGACACCTCGGGGGAACGCCGCGTCGATGTCATCTACCGCCGGGTCGACGACGAGTACCTCGACCCGGTGCAGTTCAAGGCCGACTCGATGCTCGGGTGCCCCGGGCTGGTCACTGCGGCTCGCGCCGGCAACGTGACGATCGCCAACGCGATCGGCAACGGGGTCGCCGACGACAAGCTGATCTACACCTACCTGCCCGATCTGATCCGCTACTACCTGTCCGAGGACGCCGTCCTGCCCAACGTCGACACCTGGCGCCTGGAGGAACCGGCCGCGCTGGAGGAAGTGCTGGACCGCCTGGCCGAACTGGTGGTCAAACCGGTCGACGGGGCCGGTGGCAAGGGTCTGGTGATCGGTCCGGCCGCCTCGGCCAAGGAGCTGGCCAAGCTGCGCACCCGGCTCATCGCCGACCCGCGCGGTTGGATCGCCCAGCCGGTCGTGCAGCTCTCGACCGTCCCGACGCTGATCGGTGATCAGCTGGCGCCGCGGCACGTCGACCTGCGCCCGTTCGCGGTCAACGACGGCAACGACGTCTGGGTGCTGCCGGGCGGTTTGACGCGGGTGGCGCTGCCCGAGGGATCGCTGGTGGTCAACTCCAGCCAGGGCGGTGGCTCCAAGGACACCTGGGTGCTGGCCGGGGAACGCCGTCAGCAGACCCAGACCCAGGGCCAGACGCAGACCCAGACCCAATCGGCCGCCGCGGCTGCGGTGGACCCCGAGCCGGTCACGCCCGAGGCCAAGCCGACCGGGAAGCGGGCCCTGGCCGCCCCCGATCACAATCTCGACTCCGACCTGCACCAGCAGGTGCAGCAACAGCAACAGCAACAGCGGGTGGAGAAATGCTGAGCCGCTTGGCCGAATCGCTCTACTGGATCGGGCGCCACGTCGAGCGGGCCGAGGACACCAGCCGCATCCTCGACGTCCACCTGAACCTGCTGCTCGAAGACCCGTGGGCACCCGAGAACGTGGTCTGCGCCTCGCTGCTCTCGGCGATGGGCCGCGAGCCCGAGGGCCAGGTCGGATCCCAGGACGTCCTCGATCAGCTGGCGTGGGATCGCGACAGCACCGCCTCGGTCGTCGGCTCGATCGGGGCGGCGCGGGAGAACGCGCGCCGCTCGCGCGAGGTGATCTCGACCGAGCTGTGGGAGAGCATCAACGTCACCTGGCACGACGCCAACCGGGTGGTCCGCCGGACCCGACCGCATTCGTTCTTCACCTGGGTCCGCGAACGGGCCGCGGCCTTCAACGGGGCCGCCGACGCGACGATCTCCCGCGATGACGCCTGGCAGTTCCTGGTGCTCGGACGCAGCATCGAACGCGCCGACATGACCGCACGTCTGGTCGCTGCCCGCGCCCTGGCCGGAAGTGCCGGGCCGTCGTGGGTGACGTTGTTGCAGAGTTGCGGTGCCTATCAGGCGTTCCTGCGCAGCGCGCGGGGCGCCGTCGAAGACGTCCGGGCCATGGAGTTCCTGCTGCTCGACCCGCTGTTCCCGCGTTCGCTCATCAGCGCTCTGCTCAGCGCGGAGAACTGCCTCGACGAGCTCGATCGCTCGGGCCAGAACGGCGCCCGCCACGGACGCGCCGGAGAGGCCAACCGGGTGTTGGGCATGATCCGTTCCGAACTGGAGTTCGCGCCGAGCAGCGAGCTGTTCACCGACGTCTACGACGTCATGGAGCGGGTGCAGGTCGCGTGCTCGGTCACCAGTGATGCCGTCACTCGTCGCTACTTCCCGCGCGACACCGTGACCCACTGGATGGCCTCGTGATGCGGCTGCGGGTGCACCACGTGTCGCGCTACACCTACGAGCATCCGGTCGCGGTCTCGTTCAACGAGGCCCGGCTGTCCCCGCTCGCGACAGTCTTCCAGCAGCCGCTGGAGTCGGTGGTGCGCATCGAGCCGGCGACCTGGCAGCACCGCTACAACGACTACTGGGGCACCCGGGTGCACGTCTTCGAGGCGCAGCTGCAACACCGCGAGCTCGTGGTGGAGGCCACCAGCCTGGTCGAGTCGAACGCCGACCTGATCCCGGCCCCGGACCTCGCGATGACCTGGGACGAGCTGCACAGTGACGCGATGCGCAGCGAATACGCCGAATACCTGGCCCAGACGCCGGCCACCGAGCCGGGCCGCGAGCTGGTCCGCCTGGCCGAACAGCTGGCCGACGAGCACGACCCGAACCGGGCAGCGCTCGCGCTGTGCACCAAGGTCAACGAGGCCATGACCTATGAGCCGGGTTCGACCGGCGTCTCGACCGCCGGTGCGGAGGCCTGGACGGCGCGGGCCGGCGTCTGTCAGGACTATGCGCACGTCGTCATCGGCGCGCTGCGCCACATCGGCCTGCCCGCGCGCTACGTCTCGGGCTACCTGCACCCCGACAGCGAGCCCGAGATGGGAGTGCCGGTCGTGGGGGAGAGCCACGCCTGGGTCGAGTGGTGGCTCGGGGAATGGACCGGGCACGACCCGACGAACGACACGCACGCCGGTGAGCGCCACGTCCTGGTCGGGCGTGGGCGCGACTACGGCGACGTCCCGCCCATCAAGGGCATCGTCGCCGGGCCGTCGGCGGCCGCAAGCCTGACGGTGACGGTGGAGGTCACCCGACTCGGCTGAGTTCGGCGGACCACTACCCTAGGGGCGTGACCAACCCGCTCAGTTCGACGTCTTCGGTGCCCAGTGGGCGCCGCCGGCGTTCGCTCGAGCCGCCCTTCGATGTCAAGACCTGGGGCGGGGCCCTGCAGGTCATGCTCGGCCTGGGCGCGGTGCTGTGGATCGTGCAGATCCTCAATGCCGCCAACGACTATTCCTTCAATCGCTTCGCCCTGCGCCCGCGCACCCTCGACGGCCTGGTCGGAATCGTGGTCTCGCCGTTCCTGCATTCCAGCTACGGGCAGCTGCTGGCCAACACCGGTCCGTTCGTCCTGATCGGCTGGGCCGTCCTGCTCTCCGGCCTGCGGGTGTTCGCGATCGTCAGCGGTCTGGTCATCGGCCTCGGTGGGTTGGCGACCTGGCTGATCGCCCCGTCCTCGTCGGTGATCCTCGGCACCAGCGCGCTGATCCTGGGCTGGTTGGGATACCTGATCGCCCGGGCGTTCTTCGCGCGCAAGTTCGTCTGGATCGGCGCGGCCGTGCTGGCCTGCTTCTTCTTCGGCACCTTGCTCGTGGGGCTGCTTCCCTCCCTCGACGAGGGGGCCTGGCAGGGTCACCTGTTCGGCTTCGCCGCCGGTGTCTTCGCCGCCTGGTTGCTGCATCCGCGTCGCCCGCGGCGGCGTAGCGCATGAGGCTCACCGTTCTGGGTTGTTCGGGAAGTGGGCCCGGCCCGGACTCACCCGCGTCGGGCTACCTGGTCGAAGCCGACGGCTATCGGCTCGTGCTCGACATGGGCAATGGTTCGTTCGGGCCGCTGCAGCGCCACGTCGCGCCGCACGAGGTCGGCGCGATCGTCTTGTCGCACCTGCATCCCGATCATTTCATCGACCTCACGTCCTACATCGTGGCGCTGCGCTGGGGACCGGTCCGTCCGTTGCGCCGAATCCCGCTGTACGGCCCGGCGGGGACGAAGGATCGACTCGCCGCCGCCTATGACCCGCTGGCCCGCAAGCTCGGCCTGCACGAGTTGTTCGAGTTCGCCGCGCCGGGCGATCCGGTGCAGCTCGGCCCGTTCACGGTCTCCTTCGCCGCCGCGCATCACCCGGTGCCGGCCTACAGCGTCCGGGTCGAGCACGAGGAACGCTCACTGGTCTACTCCGGCGACACCGGCGAGTCCCCGGAGCTCGTCGAGCTGGCCCGAGACGCCGATGTGCTGCTGTGCGAGGCTTCCTTCGCCGCGACCGACGAGTACGTCCCCGATCTGCACCTGACCGGCCGGCAGGCCGGCGAACATGCGGCCCGGGCCGGCGTGGGGCGGCTGATCATCACCCACGTCCCGGCCTGGAACTCGCGGGAGGAGGCGGTCGCCGAGGCGCGGGCCGCCTTCGGTGGTGAGATCGTGGCCGCCGCCCCGGACGCGATCTACGACATCTGAGCCGCGCTGATGGCTGACGTGCGGATCGGCCTGCTCGGCCCGCTGCAGGTCCGGGTCGCCGGCCGCGAGGTCGCGGTCGCCGGCGGGCGCCTGCGTGAGCTGCTTCAGCAGCTGGCGGTCGCCGCGCCGCGCCCGGTCAGCTCGGCCCAGCTGGCCCAGGCCCTGTGGCTCGACGACGCGCCGGCTGACATTGCGAACGCGCTCCAGTCGTTGGTCTCGCGACTGCGCCGGGTGCTCGCCGACCCAGCGCTGATCAAGCAATCCCCGGCCGGCTACGCGCTCGCGATCGCCGCGGAGGATGTCGACGTCAACGAGTTCGCCCGGTTGGCGCGGGCCGCTCACGCGCAGGGCAACGCCGATCCCCGGGCCGGGGCGGCATTGGCGCGCGAGGCGCTGGCCCTGTGGCGGGGAGAGCCACCGGCCGAACTCGTCGCGCCGCTGAGCGAGCTGTATCTGCAGCTGCGGGCCGACTTGATCGAGGCTCGTCTGCAGAGCGGCGAGGCCGATGAGGTCCTGGCCGAACTCGAGGAGTTGGTGAGCGAGTATCCGCTGCGCGAACGCTTCATCGAGCTGCGCCTGCGGGCCTTGGCCGCGGCCGGACGCCCGGCCGAGGCGGTGGCCGCCTACGAGCAGCTGCGCACGACGCTGGCCGACGATCTGGGCGTCGACCCCTCGGCCGCGCTGCAGCAGCTGCACGTGTCGTTGCTGCGGGGCGAACTGGATGCGGCTCCGCCGGCCCGGCGGGACACGCTGCCGGCGTCCTTCACGACCTTCATCGGCCGCGACGAGGACGTGGCCCACATCGGCGAGCTGCTGCAGACGTCGCGGTTGATCACCCTTGTCGGCCCGGGCGGCGGCGGCAAGACCCGCCTGGCGATCGAGGCCGGACGCAGCCTGCACCGCACCGGGGTGGCGGCCGAGGGCATCTGGCTGGTGGAGCTCGCTCCGGTCGTCGATTCCGCCGACGTGCCCCAGGCGATCTACGACGCCCTCGGCGTGCGCGAGGCGACCCTGCTCGAGCGGGGCGGGCGCCCGATCCACGACACGATCGAGCGCATCGTCGAGACCCTGCGCGAGCGGTCGGTCGTGCTGATCGTCGACAACTGCGAGCACGTGCTCGAGGCGGCTGCGCACGTCACGACCACGCTGCTGACCCACTGCCCGCAGCTGCGGATCATCACGACCAGCCGTGAACCGCTGGGAGTGCTCGGCGAGTCGCTGGTCGCGGTACGTCCGCTGGAGCATCCGTCGGCGGGCGCAGACGATCCGGCCACCTATCCCGCCATGCGCCTGTTCGCCGACCGAGCGGTCGCGGTCGCCCCGGACTTCGCGCTCACCGCGGACACGCTGGGGCCGGTGGCCGAGATCGTGCGCCGCCTGGACGGCCTGCCCCTCGCGATCGAACTGGCCGCCGCGCGGATGCGGACGATGCCGGTGGAGCAGATCGCCGAACGGCTCTCGGACCGGTTTCGGCTGCTGGCGGGCGGGAATCGGGCCGCGGTCGCCCGGCACCGGACGCTGCGGGCCGTCGTGCAGTGGAGCTGGGAGTTGCTCAGCGCCGAGGAACGCACGCTGGTCGAGCGGCTGGCGGTGTTCAGCGGCTCGATCTCCGCCGACGCGGCCGCCGTCATGGTCGGCCCCGCGGACGTCGACGCGCTGCTGGCCTCGCTCGTGGACAAGTCGCTGCTGCAGCTGCTCCCGGGTCACGGGACGGTGCGCTACCGGATGTTGGAGACGATCCGCGAATTCGGACTTGATCAGCTCGCCGATCAGGGCGAGGTGGCGTCTGCGCGCCAGACGCACGCCGATTACTTCGCCGCCCACGTTCGCCAGGCCGAGCCGCGCCTGCGCACCGGCGAGCAGCTGGACTGGATCGCTCGACTCGAGACCGATCAGGCCGACATCCTCGGGGCGTTGAAGTTCCTGGCCGACAGCGGGCAGGCCCAGCGGGCCATCCAGATGAGCGTCGACCTGGCCTGGTACTGGATGATCCTGGGCCGCCACGGCGAGGTGGCGACGTGGTGCCGGATCGCCCTGGACGCCGACGGTGAGCGGCGTGATGACACCGCGCTGCTGGCCGAATCGTTCTACGCGATCAACGTCGTGGCCGGCAGCGCCAACGACTCGGATCCGCTGGTTGAGCAGCATGTCCAGGACCTCAACGACCTGAGCAAGCGGCTCGAGCAGGTGCGCGCCACCGATCTGCCCATGCTGGTCATGCTGCGCCCGATCGTCGCCCTGTTCAGCGGCCGTGACCGGCTCGACGAGGATGCCTTCGCCGATGCGCTGGCCTCCCCCGACCCGTGGATCGCCGCGGCCATTCGCAGCTTCCGGGCCGCGGTGGCCGAGAACGACGGTGACGTGACGGGTATGCGCGCGGACGCGACGATCGCACTCGACCAGCTGCGCGAGCTCGGTGACCGCTGGGGCCAGGCCAACAGCCTGCAGGTGCTCGGGCAGTTGGACGTGATGGAGGGCGATCTGGCCGCCGCCGAGTCCGACTACCGCGAGGCATTGCGGCTCGCCGCTGAACTCGGCGCGGACGAGGATCAGCTGTTCATGCGGCTGCGGCTCATCGACGTGCTGCTGCGCAGCGACCAGCGCGAGGCCGCCCGCCGCGAGATGGAGGCCGTCGACGCCCTATCGGCCGACTCGGGGGTGGGCGCCGCGTTCGAGTCGATGTTCGTACAGATCCTGCAGGCCGAACTGGCGATGTTGGACGGCCGGATGGAGGATGCCCGGCGGCTGCAGGCGCTCTGCCTGGCCCGGGTGAAGGCGCTCCCGGCGCTGCTGCCGACGCGGGGTCACGGCGTCGCGCTCTGCCTGGCCATGGCGGCCCGGTTCGACCTGATCGACGCCAACCCCGACGGTGCCTACGCGCACCTGCTCGAGGGCTATCGCATCGCGCGGGCCACGCGGGACATGCCGGTCGTGGCCACGGTCGGCGTCGTCGTGGCCCAGCTGGCCTGGGCCGACGGCGCCGCCGCCGAGGCGGCGGAACTGCTCGGTGCCAGCGCCCAGCTGCGGGGTTCGGATGACTGGACCAACCTGCACATCCGCGCACTCACCGGCGAGCTGCGGGCTGTGCTGCCCGACTTCGAGGAGTGCTACGCGAGTGGTCGGGCCCTGCCGCGGTCGGAGGCGATGGCGGCGCTCGACCCGGCTCGCTTGGACCGCAGTCAGGCCCGGCGGTTGTAGCCGCGCAGGGCCAGCGGTACGAAGATCAGCAGCAGGGCGCCCATCCAGCCCAACGTCCAAGCCAGGTCCGAGGCCAGCGGCCCGCCGAGCATCAGGGCCCGGGTGGCCCCGGCCAGATGCGAGATCGGGTTGACCTTGACGAAGGCCTGCAGCCAGCCGGGCATCGTGGTCGGCGACGCGAACGTGCTGCTGGCGAAGGAAAGCGGCAGGATGATCAGGAACATGATGCCCTGCACCGAGCCAGAGGTCCGGGCGACCATACCGACGAAGACCGAGATCCAGCAGAAACACAAGGCGAATCCGATCGCCAGCACGATCGCGGCCAGCGCCTGGGCGGGGTCGGTCTCGATTCGGAATCCCATGACGAAGCCGGTGGTCATGAGCACGGTGCACAGGATCACGTAGCGGACGACATCGGCGGCCACCGCACCGACCAGCGGTCCCGACCGGGCGATGGGCAGGGAGCGGAACCGATCGAACACGCCCTTCTCGATGTCGGCGTTGAGGTTCTGTCCGAGCGACACGCTGCCCATCGCGAGGGTCTGGGCCATCAGACCGGGTACCAGGAACTGCAGGTACTCCTGCTGCGAGCCGCCGGCGATGGCGCCGCCGAAGACGTAGGTGAACAGCAGCAGGAAGATGATCGGCTGCAGGGTTACGTCGATCAACTGCTCGGGAGTGCGCGTCAGCTTGATCAGGTTGCGCTTGGCCAGGGCCAGCGTGTGCCGCGCGGTGCGGTTGGGAATGCGGTGGGTGTCGCTCGGGTCGAGGACCGGGGGACGTTCCAGGACGGCAGTCATGCGGCGGACTCCTCGGTGTTGTTGCGCGCGCCGGTCAGGGTGAAGAAGACCTCATCCAGGCTGGGCAGGTGCAGGGACAGTTCGGTGACGCCGATCTGGGCCCGGCCCAGTTGATCGACGAGTTGGCTCAGGGCGTCGTCGCCGGTGACCGGCGCGCTGATGACGCCCCGGCCGACCTGTTCGGGGGCCGATCCGGCGATCCGGCCCAGAATGGTCGCGGCCTCCCCGACCCGGGCCGGATCGCTCGGGCGCACGGTCAGGGTCTGGCCGCCGACCACGCGCTTGAGGCCGTCGGGAGTGTCGTGCGCGATGACCCGGCCGTGGTCGATCACGGTGATCTCATCGGCCAGGGCGTCGGCCTCGTCGAGGTACTGGGTGGTCAGCAGCACGGTCGAACCGTCGGTGACCAGGTTGCGGACGACGTCCCACATGTCCTCGCGCTTGGCCGGGTCGAGGCCGGTCGTGGGCTCGTCGAGGAAGATCACCGATGGGCGGCCGACGAGGGACGCGGCGAGGTCCAGCCGTCGCCGCATCCCGCCGGAGTAGGTCTTGGCCGGGCGGTCGGCGGCCTCGCTGAGATCGAACCAGGCCAGCAACTCCGTGGCTCGGGAGCGGGCGCTGCGCGTCGTCAGGTCGAGCAACTGGCCGATCAGGACCAGGTTCTGCCGGCCGCTCAGCTCCTCGTCCACCGAGGCGTACTGGCCGGTCAGCCCGATGGTCTGGCGCACCTGGTGGGCCTCGCGGGCGACGTCGAAGCCGCCGACGCGGGCCGAGCCGCCGTCGGGCTTGAGCAGGGTGGCCAGGATGCGCACCGCGGTGGTCTTGCCGGCCCCGTTCGGGCCCAGCACGCCCAGCACCGAACCCTGCGGCACGGTCAGGTCGATGCCGTCCAGCGCCAGGGTCGAGCCGAACCGTTTGGTGAGGCCCACAGCCTCGATCGCGTTGGTCATGCGTATCACTGTGGGCCCGGCTGCTGGCACCGCGCGCACACGACGCTGACAGGGCCTGTCCGGGCGCTGTCATAGGCTGCTGGCATGTCTCGTCCCGATGGCCGCGCCGCCGACCAACTCCGTCCGATCACCATCACCCGCGACTGGCAGAAGTACGCCGAAGGGTCCGCGCTGGTCCAGTTCGGTGAGACCAAGGTGCTCTGCGCGGCCTCGGTGCAGCAGGGCGTGCCGCGCTGGCGCAAGGGCAGCGGATTGGGCTGGGTGACGGCCGAGTACGCGATGTTGCCCCGGGCCACCCTGACCCGCAACGACCGCGAGTCGGTCAAGGGCAAGATCGGGGGCCGAACGCACGAGATCTCCCGGCTCATCGGCCGTTCGCTGCGGGCGGCGATCGACCTGGCCGCATTGGGCGAGAACTCGATCTCGATCGACTGCGACGTGCTGCAGGCCGACGGCGGCACGCGCACGGCGGCGATCACCGGGGCCTACGTCGCCCTCGTCGATGCCGTGGCCTGGCTGGACGGCAAGGGCGCGCTGGCCAAGCCGAACCCGCTGATCAACTCGGTGTCGGCGGTGTCGGTCGGGGTCATCGACGGCCAGCCGCGGCTGGACCTGATGTACCTCGAGGACGTCAATGCCGAGACCGACATGAACGTCGTCGTCACCGGCAACGGCGAGTTCGTCGAGGTGCAGGGCACCGCTGAGGGCGTGCCCTTCCGCCGCGACGAGTTGGACGCCTTGCTCGACCTGGCCCTGGCCGGGTGCGCGTCGCTGGCCGCCATCCAGGCCGACGTGCTGGGTCGATGAGCCGACTGCTGCTGGCCTCGCGGAACCCGAAGAAGCTGGCCGAGCTGCGGCGCATCCTGGCCCCGCTGGTCACGGTGACCGTGCTCGGGCTCGATGACGTGCCGCCCTACGAGGAGGAGCCCGAGTCGGGGGCGACGTTCGGTGAGAACGCCCTGATCAAGGCCCGCTCGGGGTTCGCGGCCACCGGATTGCCCACCGTGGCCGATGATTCCGGTCTGGTCGTTGATGCCCTCAACGGTATGCCGGGCGTGCTGTCGGCGCGCTGGTCCGGGCGCCACGGCGCCGACGAGGCCAACGTCGAGCTCGTTCTGGCCCAGCTGGCCGACGTGCCGGACGAGCGGCTCGGCGCGGCCTTCGAGTGCGCGGCGGCCCTGGTGTCGGACCACGGCGAGACGGTCGTCGACGGGCGGATGGACGGGCACCTGATCCGCACGCCGCGGGGCGAGTTCGGCTTCGGCTACGACCCGATCTTCGTCCCCACCGGGCTGACGGTGACCAGCGCGGAGCTGGATGCGGAGGCCAAGGACGCGATCAGCCACCGGGGTAAGGCGCTGCGCGCGTTGGCGCCACTGATCGGTCCGGCGCTGGATTAGGCTCGACCGGTGCGAGTGACGGGTCTGGGCCATGCCAGTGCGCTGATCGAGACCGCCGGCGGCACGGTGCTCACCGATCCCTGGGTCAACCCGGCCTACTTCGCGTCCTGGTTCCCGTTCCCGGACAACTCCCAGCTGGACTGGGGCCGCATCGGCGCCGTCGACTACCTGTTCGTCAGTCACCTGCATCGCGATCACTACGACCCCGAGCACCTGCGCCGGCACGTCAGCAAGCAGGCCACCGTGCTGCTACCGGACTTTCCGACGTCCGAGCTCGAGGACGCGCTGCGCGACGTCGGGTTCACGAAGTTCATCAAGACCGTCTCGGGCGAGGTGCTGTCCCTGGACGGCATCGACGTGATGATCCAGTCGTTGATCTCCCCGACCGACGGCCCGATCGGTGACTCCTCGCTCTGGCTGCGCGATGCCGACGCGACGCTGCTCAACCAGAACGACGCGCGTCCGGCGGAGCTGTCGGCCTTCCGCGAGCTCGGCCCGGTCGACGCCTACCTGATCCAGTTCTCGGGCGCGATCTGGTTCCCCATGGTCTATGAGTTGCCCGAGCGGGCCAAGCGGGTGCTGGCGCTGACCAAGCGCGAGCGGCAGTTCGACCGGACGCTGCGCTACATCGACGAACTCGGCGCGCGGTTCGTCTTCCCGAGTGCTGGACCGCCGTGCTTCCTCGACGAGGACCTGTGGGACCTCAATGACATCCACGGCGATGAGTCCAACATCTTTCCCGATCAACGGGTCTTCCTGGACTGGTTGGCCACGCAGGGGCACGACGAGGGCCGGCTGCTCCTCCCGGGCTCGCGGGTCAACCTCGATCTGGCCGGCGCTCCGGTCGTCCATCCGATCCCGGACGCGGAGGTCGAGCGGATCTTCAGCCACAAGGCGGAGTACCTGCGGGAGCTGCAAGCGCGGCGAATGCCCGAAATCCAAAAGGAAAAGTCGACCTGGGCCCATCCCGAGATCGACCTGATCGGCGAGCTCACCAGCTGGTTCACGCCGCTGCTCGAGGAGTCCACCTACTTGGCCCGCGGCATCGGTGGCGGTATCCGGATCCTCGCCGAAGACGCCGACCGCGGCGACGTCGACATCCTGATCGACTTCCAGGCGCGGTCGGTCCGGGCGTACACCGACGAGAAGGTGCGCTACCGCTTTCGGACGCAGCGGACCTACCTCGAGCGGCTGGTGGCCGAGCACGAGATCGACTGGGTCAACTCGCTGTTCCTGTCCTGCCGGTTCTCGGCCCAGCGGATCGGGCCGTACAACGAGTTCGTCTACGTCTTCTTCAAGTGCCTGTCCGAGGAGCGCCTTCAGTACGCCGAGGGGTGGTTCGCCGAGCAGAACGCCGCCGAGGCCGGGGAGATGGTTCGCCTCGACAATTGGGACGTGCAGCGCCGGTGTCCACACCTCAAGGCCGACCTCACCCGCTTCGGCTCGATCGAGGGCGACGTCCTGACCTGCCAGATGCACGGTTGGAAATGGAGCCTGACCGATGGCGCCTGCCTGACCAGCGTCGGGCACGACATCCGCGCGACGCCGGCGGGTTAGCCGCGGCTAGCCAACCCCGAGCACGCTGAAGACGGCCCCCTGCGGGTCGCGGATCGTGGCTTGCGGGCCCATCGGACCGGTGGTCGGCTCGACGAGCAGCGTGCCCCCCGCGGCCGTCGCCGCGGCGGCGGTCGCTTCGACGTCGGCCACCGCGAACCAGGTGTGCCAGTGCGGCGGCACCCCGTCCATGGCCGGCGCGGTTGCGCCGGCGACGTCGGTGCCGTCGACCTGCAGCAACGTGTAGGCGTGGTCGCCCAGGCGCGAGTCGAGCGGATCGAGTCCGACCGCCTTGCTGTAGAAGTCCAGCGCCGGCGCGCTGTCCGGCGTGATCAGCTCGTTCCAGATGAGCGTGCCGGGCTCGTTCACCCGGGTCGCACCGATATGGCCGCCGGCCTCCCACAGCCCGACGGTGGCGCCGGACGGATCGGTCAGGAAGCCCATGCGCCCGGCCCCGGGGACGTCGGTGAGCGGCATCACGACGGTGCCGCCGAGCAGGCCGGCCCGCTTCAGGCTGCGTTCGGCGTCGTCGACGGCCAGGTAGGTGTTCCAGGCCGGGGGCACGTTGTTGGCCGCCAGTGTGGGTCCGAGGGGGAGGATGCCGGCGACGGTGTCCGAACCCAGCCGGGCCATCGAATAGGTGAAGCCGCCTGGCGCGGGTGAATCGTCGAACGTCCAGCCGAACAGGCCGCCGTAGAACGCCTTCGCGCCGTCGACGTCAGTGGTCTGCAGATCGACCCAGGACGGGGTGCCCTGCGCGTAGGAGGAGCGCTGTGCCATGTCGAAGAAGCCTTTCCGATCCGGGTTCCGGTGATGAGTGCCGCCAGAGGGGATCGTGCTCGACGTCCGAGCGCTAGGCAATAGCCAGTTTGGGGTCGCCTCGAACCTGTGTAGGGCCGGCGGGATTTGAACCCGCACTGGACGGCACCTAAAGCCGTTGCCTCTGCCGTTGGGCTACGGCCCCGTGAGCTTCGAGAATACTGCGCCCGCTGCTGGCCCCGACCGAGGACGCTGGCGGGCGCAACACGCCGGGCCAGGTGACTCCCGCGCTCATTCGTCGGCGGGGGCCCAGGCCCCAACCGCGGCTCAGACGTCGAGGTCGCGGCGCAGCTTCTCGACGTGGCCGGTGGCGCGCACGTTGTACTGGGCGGCGGCGATCTTGCCCTGTTCGTCGACGACGAAGGTCGACCGGATCACGCCGGTCACCGTCTTGCCGTACATCATCTTCTCCCCGAACGCGCCGTAGGCCTTCAGGACCTCCCGTGACGGGTCGCCCAGTAGCGGAAAGGTCAGCCCCTGCGCGTCCCGGAAGGAGGCCAGCTTGGCCTGCTTGTCCGGCGAGATGCCGACCACCGCGAAGCCGGCGTCGTTGAACTCGCGGAGGTTGTCGCGAAAGTCGCAGGCCTGCTTGGTGCAGCCCGGGGTCGAGGCGGCCGGATAGAAGTAGACGACGACCTTGCGGCCGCGGTAGTCGGCCAGCGAAACGTCCTGGCCATCGGCGTCGGGCAGGGTGAAGGAGGGGGCGGCATCGCCCACGGCCAGTCGGGTCATGCCGGTCACGATACCGAGGCCCCGGCCCCGGTCTATGGTGGCCAGAACACAAGGAAGGGAGCTGGTGTGCCCGAGCGGACACCCGAGGATGTGCAGCGTGACATCGAGCAGGCGCGCGATTCGCTGGCCAATGCGGTCGATCAGCTGACCTTCCGGACCAACCCCAAGTACGTGGCCAACAACGCCAAGCAGTCGGCCATCGCCAAGGCCCAGACCCCGGCCGGCATGGCCGTCATCGCCGGTGTAGGTGTGTTGATGTTGTTCCTGGTGATCCGGCGCGTACGCGGCGGCGAAGGCTAGACGCGAAACGCGATCGGGTCGCCCGGACGCAGTTGGGCCGCCCGATCCAGATCGGCATCGCGGACGACGGCGATCACCGGGTAGCCACCGGTCACCGGGGCATCCGGACCGAGCAGGATCGGGCGTCCGTCCGGCGGCACCTGCAGGGCGCCGGGCAGGGTCGCCTCGCTGGGCAGTTCGCCGGTGGTGATCCGGTCCAGGACCGGACCATCCAGCCGCACGCCGATCCGGTCGGACTCGGTCCGAACGCTCCAGACGGTCTCCAGGAACGTTGCTACTGCTGACGGCGTGAACCAGTCCGAGCGGGGTCCGAGCACGACTCGCAGGGCGGCGGGCGCAACGGCGGGCACGGCCTGCGCGCCGTCGACGTCGGCGTTGATCAACTCTCCGACCGGCAACCGGTCGCCGGCCCGCAGCGGCTCCGGCCCGAGCCGGCCGAGAAAGTCGGTGCTCCGCGAGCCGAGCGTCGGCGCCACGTCGAACCCGCCGCGAATGGCTAGATAGGCGCGCAGTCCTTCGACGGCCGGTCCCAGGGCGATGGTGGCTCCGTCCGGGACGCTGGTAGCGAGGCCCCAGTCCAGGTCGCCGGTGCACCGCGCGCCGGTGAGCGCCACCGTCGCCGCCCCGTGCACCGTGATCACCAGCCCGCCGGCGAGCGCCTCAATGACCGCTGCCGAGGGGTGATTGCCGACCAGGCGGTTGCCCAGGGCGGCCGCGCCCCGGTCGAAGGCCCCGCTGCGCCCGACGCCCAGGTGGGCGTAACCGGACCGGCCCCGGTCCTGAACGGTGGCCAGCGGGCCGGGCGTGATCACCTCGATCATGCGGGCACGAACCGGACGCGGGCGCCGGGGGTGAGCCGGGCGGGCGGGCTGCGGGTGAGATCCCAGAGGGGGACGTCGGTGCGGCCCAGCAGCCGCCAGCCGCCCGGCGAGGCCCGCGGGTAGGCGCCGGTGAACCGGCCCGCGATGCCGACCGAGCCGGCCGGCACCGACGTGCGTGGTGACTCCAGGCGGGGCTGCTGCAAGGCCGGGGCCAGGCCGGTCAGGTAGGCGAAGCCGGGCGCGAATCCGCAGAAGGCAACCGTGTACGTCGCCGCGCTGTGAGCGGCCACCACCGCCTCGACCGACCAGCCCGCGGCGTCGGCGATGAGCGTCAGGTCGGCTCCGTCGTAGTGCACGGGGAGCTCGATCGGCTCGGGCTCGCCGCGTTCGGTGGCCGGACGTGGGCGCAGCGCGGCCACCCCGGACGGGTCGAAGCGGGCCGGATCGAAGCGGATCAGCAGAGTCGCCGCGGCGGGCACGACCTCCTCGACGCCCGGCAGCTCCAGGACGGACTCGCGCAGCCCGAGCACGTCGTCGGTCTCGACCAGCACGGCCCGGTCGCCGTAGGGCCGCACGATCATTGGACGAACGGTTCGATCACGATGTCGACCAGGGCGGCCCGGACGGCCTCGGCCAGGGTGACGGCCCCCGGGGTGTCACCGTGCAGGCACAGCGAGTCGACCCGGCCGGTCCGGGTCAACGCTCGGGCCTGGGCGACCACCTCATCAACCGTGCTCAGCACCGCGTCCGGCTCACGGCGATCGACGAGCCGTCCGGCGGCGGTGTAGCGGCGATCGGCGAATGCCTCGATGAAATAAGGTATTCCGGCATCGGCCGCCGCCTGCGACAGGGCCGAATCGGGTAGTCCCAGGAGCGGCAGGGAGAGTTGCGCGGCGGCCTCGACGACCGCCTTCGCCTGCGTGGGGTCATCCATAGCCGTGTTGTACAGCGCGCCGTGCGGCTTGACGTAGCGCACCCGGGTGCCCGCGGACTGCGCGCAGGCCTGCAATGCCCCAATCTGATACAGCACGTCGGCGGTGAGCTCGGCCGGGGCGATGTCGAGCCGGCGGCGCCCGAACCCGGCCAGGTCGCGGTAGCCGACCTGGGCGCCGACGGACACGCTCCGGGCGGCGGCGAGTGCGCAGACCCGGCGCATCGTCGATGGATCGCCGGCGTGGAAGCCGCAGGCGACGTTGGCACTCGTCACGATCTGCAGCAGCGCCGCGTCGTCGCCGAGGTGCCAGACGCCGAAGCCCTCGCCCAGGTCGGCGTTCAGATCGATGGCCACCCCCAGATGATGACAGTCGCTAGGCTCGAAGCCATGCCCATGCCCGTCTCGATCCTGGACCTGGCGCCCATCCGTGCCGGCCAGACGGTCGGGGACAGCCTCGCGGCCAGCGTCGGGCTGGCCCAGGCGGCCGAAGCCGCTGGATATCGCCGGGTCTGGTACGCCGAGCACCACAACATGCCGAGCATCGCCTCATCCGCGACGGCGGTGCTGATCGCCCACGTCGCCGCGCATACCACGTACGATCCGGCTCGGCGCCGGCGGCATCATGCTGCCCAACCACGCGCCGCTGATCATCGCCGAGCAGTTCGGCACCCTCGAGAGCCTGCACCCCGGGCGCATCGATCTGGGCCTGGGCCGGGCCCCGGGCTCGGACCAGGTCACCCTGCGGGCGATGCGCCGGGACCCGAGCACGTCCGACCGGTTCCCGCAGGATGTGCTGGAACTGCAGGGCTATCTCACCGATCAGACGCGGGTGGCCGGGGTGAACGCGACACCCGGGGCCGGCACGAACGTGCCGCTCTACATCCTGGGTTCCTCGCTGTTCGGCGCCACGCTCGCGGCGGCGCTCGGGCTGCCCTACGCGTTTGCCTCCCACTTCGCGCCCGCCGCGCTGCCGGACGCGGTCAGCGCGTACCGGCAGGAGTTCAAGCCGTCGGAACAGTTGGCGCAGCCCTACGTCATCGCCGGGCTCAACGTGATCGCCGCCGACACCGAGGACGATGCGCAGGAGCAGTTCCGGCTGGCCAAGCGCTCCCGCGCCCGGTCGCTGCTCGCGCGGGGGCGCGAGGTGAGCGATGCAGAGGTCGATGAGCTCGTCGCCTCGCCGGCCGGCCGCTCGATCGAGCAGATGGTCACCTATTCCGCGGTCGGGACCCCGGACGTCGTGCGCGATTACCTGGAAGCGTTCGCCAAACATGCCGACGCCGACGAGCTGATGCTGGCCCACCATTCGCCCTCTTCGCCACAGCGGTTGCGCTCGGTAGAGCTGGTCGCAGAGGTCATGGAGCTGGGTGGGCCCGACTAGCATCGAGTGACGTGACTGCCCCGCCTTCGGAGCGCGTCGCCTACCGCGGTTGGGCGATCGCAGTCAGCGTGTACCTGCTCGCGGTGCTGCATCGCACCTCGCTCGGCGTCGCCGCGTTGACGGCCGAGCAGCGCTTCCACATCACGCCGGCCCAGCTCAGCGTCTTCGTGCTGTTGCAGATCGGCGTGTACGCGGCCATGCAGGTCCCGGCCGGCGTGTTGGTCGATCGCTATGGCCCACGCCGGGTGTTGTTCGTCGCCGCGACCGTGATGGGCGTCGCGCAGCTGCTCTTCGCCGAGATCGGCTCCTACCCGGTGGCCCTGCTGGCTCGCGCGCTGTTGGGGTGCGGCGACGCGCTGACGTTCATCAGCGTGCTGCGCTACATCGCCACGCACTTCTCCCGCCGGCGCTACCCGATGCTGGTCGCTCTCACCGCGTTCGCCGGCACGATCGGCAACGTCGTGGCCACCCTGCCGCTCACCCTGCTGCTGCGCACGTTCGGGTGGACGGCGACCTTCGCCGTGGCCGGGGCGTTGTCGCTGCTGGCCGGTGTGGGGGTCTGGCTGCTGCTGCCCGACGCCACGCCGGCCCCGCGGCGCATTCGCGGACTGGCCCAGGTGCGTGCGGGTCTGAGCAACGTCGGGCGCCGGGTGACTTCTGCCTGGCGGCTGCCTGGCACCCGGCTGGGCTTCTGGGTGCACTTCGCCTGTATGTCGGCGCCAAACACGTTCGCGGTGTTGTGGGGGGCGCAGTACCTGGTGAAGGGCGACGGCTTCAGCACGGCCGGCGCGAGTGCGGTGCTGCTGCTCAGCGTCGTCGTCGCTGCGGTCGGCAACGTCGCGATCGGTGCCTTCATCGGCCGGTACCCGCACCTGCGAGTGCCCCTGGCGCTGATTGTCTGCGCGCTGACGATCCTCGGCTGGGTGGTGATCCTGTCCGCCTTCAGTCACGCGCCGCCGCAGGCGTTGCTGGTGGTCGAGTTCGCTGTTATGTCGCTGGGCTCGCCCGCCTCGACGATCGGCTTCGCGCTGGCCCGCGACTACAACTCCGCGGCCAACCTCGGCACGGCGTCAGGGGTGGTCAACGTCGGTGGCTTCCTGGCTACCGTAATCGCCGCGCTCGGAATCGGCTGGGTGCTGGACGCGGTGGGCACCAGCGATGCGCACGGCTTTCGGTTGGCGGTGATCGTGGTCGTCGTCCTGCAGGGCTTCGGCGCGCTGCAGATCCTGCGCTGGTGGCGGCGGGCCCGCGCCCGCATCTTCGCCTCGATCGCCCGGGGGGAGGCGGTGCCCGTGCCGATCGTGCGCCACCGCTGGGACGTGGCCGCTACTGCAACAGCGACCGCGCCGTAGCCAGGGAGGGGCCGTACCAGGTCAGCAACCGGCCGCTGATCAATCGGGTCTGCTGGTCAGGAAAGGCCTCGGGCCCGTCCTCGACGCTGAAGACATAGGGCTCGTCGGGGAGCACGACGACCGCCGGACGCCGCTCCCGGATCTCCTCGACGCTGGTGTGTGGATAGCGCTCGCTCGAGTCGGCGAAGACGTTGCGCCAGCCCAACCGCTGCCCGAGATCGGCGGCGAACGTGTCGCGCCCGACGACGATCCACGGATCGCGCCAGACGGCGATGACAACGTCGAGGCGACCGGGCGGCGGCGGTGCGGCCCAGGCCTGGCGGGCCTGATCCAGCCAGTCCGGTTCGGCCCACCCCAGGGCCTCGGTGAACATGCGGCCCAGCGATGCCAGTGCGTCGTCGACGGATTCGATGCGGGTGACCCAGACCGGCACGCCGGCGGCCCGCAGCCGTTCGACGTCCACGCGCCGGTTCTCCTCCTGGTTGGCGAGCACGACGTCGGGCCGCAGTCCGATGATCCTGGCCAGGTCCGGGTTCTTGGTCCCGCGCACGCGGGTCACGTCCAGGTCGGCCGGGTGGGTGCACCAGTCGGTCGCCCCGACCAGGCGCGCGCGGTCGACCGAGGCCACCGATTCGGTCAGCGACGGGACGAGGGAGACCACTCGCGCGGCCGGCTGGGCGCGCGCCATCGGCGCGCCGAGGTCGTCGATCGGAATGTTGGACTCCCCACTCATGCGTTCGGGCCGGATGACAACCTACGGGCTTTCTGAGATAGTAGGACGTCCTACTAGTTTGTTGAAGGAGTCCGATGAGCGAGGACCGCCCGCCGATCGATGCTGGCCTGCACGTCCCCCAGCATCCCGTGCGGGTGCTGACCGCCGCGGCCCTGTTCGACGGCCACGACGCGGCGATCAACATCATGCGGCGCATCCTGCAGTCCCAGGGCGCCGAGGTGATCCACCTGGGCCACAACCGCTCGGTGGACGAGGTCGCGCTCGCCGCGATCCAGGAGGACGTCCAGGCGGTCGCGATCAGCTCCTACCAGGGCGGGCACGTCGAGTTCTTCGAGTACCTGGTCAATCGCCTGCGCCGAGCGGGCGCCGAGCACATCCGGGTCTTCGGCGGCGGTGGCGGCACGATCGTTCCGGCCGAGATCGAGTATCTGCACAGCGTCGGCGTGGCCCGGATCTTCTCGCCCGAGGACGGCCAGCGGCTGGGGCTGGCCAAGATGGTCAACACGATCCTGGCCGAGTGCGACCAGGCGCCCCGTCCGGTCTCCGACGCCGACGTCACGGCGTTGTTCGCCGGTGACTCGGCCGCGCTGGCCCGCACGATCACGGCGCTGGAGAATCGGGATCGCCCCGGCCGCCGACATCGACCGGATCCGCGCGCGCGGCGGCTCGGCCGTCGTGCTCGGCATCACCGGCACCGGTGGGTCCGGCAAGTCCTCGCTCACCGACGAGCTGATCCGCCGGCTGCGGCTGGACCAGCAGGACAAGTTGCGCACCGCGGTGCTGGCGATCGACCCGACCCGGCGACGCGGCGGCGGCGCGCTGCTCGGTGACCGGATCCGGATGAACAGCCTGGGTGACGACCGGGTCTACTTCCGCTCGATGGCCACCCGCGGCAGCGGCACCGAGATCCCGACCGCGCTGCCCGAGATCGTCGCCGCCTGCAAGGCCGCCGGCTTCGACCTGATCATCGTCGAGACCCCGGGCATCGGCCAGGGCGATTCGGCCGTCATCGATCTGGTCGACCTGTCGCTGTACGTGATGACGGCCGAGTTCGGCGCGGCCTCGCAGCTGGAGAAGATCGACATGCTCGACTTCGCCGACGTGGTCGCGATCAACAAGTTCGAGCGGCGCGGCTCGGAGGACGCCCGCCGCGACGTCGCCCGCCAGCTGGTGCGCAACCGCGAGGCGTTCGGCGTCCTGGGAGGACATGCCGGTGTTCGGCACCAGCGCGGCCAGCTTCAACGACGACGGCGTGACCGCGCTGTACCAGCACCTGCGGGCCGCGCTGGCCGAGCAAGGGCCTGCCCGTCAGCGCAGGGGTGCTGCGCCCGTCGACAGAGGCGTCCACCGGGCTGTGGACTCCGGTGCCGGCGCCAGCGGGTGCGCTACCTGGCCGAGATCGCCGACGGTGATCCGCGCCTACCACGCGCACGACCGAGCGCGAGGTCGAGCTGGCCCGGCCAGCAGGCGCTGCGTCACCACGGCCACCGCGGCGCTGGCCGGCCGCACGGACGAGGCGGCCCAGACCACCCGGGCCACGCTGGCCGAGGTGGCGGCGGCCGCCGAACGCACCATGGACCCGACCAGCGCGCGAGCTGCTCGAGCAGTGGCCGGACGCGTCGCCGATCCTACTCCGGCGACGAGCAGGTGGTGACGGTGCGCGGCCGCGAGCAGCACACCGCGCTGCGCGCACGACGCTGTCGGGCAACAACGTGTCGCGGGTCGCCCTGCCGCGGTATACCGAGCCGGGCGAGCTGCTGCAGCTTCCTGCGCCGGAGAACCTGCCCGGGCTATTTCCCTTACACCGCAGGGGTTTTCCCGTTCAAGCGGGACGGCGAGGACCCGGCCCGGATGTTCGCCGGCGAGGGTGACGCGTTCCGCACCAACCGCCGCTTCCACCTGCTGTCGGAGGGCCAGCCGGCGACCCGGCTGTCGACCGCGTTCGACTCGGTCACCCTCTACGGGCGCGACCCGGGCGAGCGGCCCGACATCTACGGCAAGGTCGGCACGTCCGGGGTCTCGATCGCCACCCTCGAGGACATGAAGGTCGCTCTACGACGGCTTCGACCTGTGCTCGCCGACCACGTCGGTGTCGATGACGATCAAC
Source organism: uncultured Actinomycetes bacterium (assembly GCA_963828015.1). Classification (GTDB taxonomy): domain Bacteria; phylum Actinomycetota; class Actinomycetes; order Mycobacteriales; family Jatrophihabitantaceae; genus CAVPUA01. The sequence continues at coordinate 45,166 of CAWHCD010000003.1, read as the reverse complement.
GGGCCGGCGCCGACGATCCTGGCCTTCTTCCTCAACACCGCGATCGACCAGCAGCTCGACGCGTTCCGCGAACGCGAGGGTGCCGACCCCGACGCCGGAACAGGCCGCCGAGATCCGGCGCACCGGTGCTGCGCACCGTCCGGGGCACCGTGCAGGCCGACATCCTCAAGGAGGACCAGGGCCAGAACACCTGCATCTTCTCGACCGAGTTCTCCCTGCGGATGATGGCCGACATCGCCGAGTGGTTCATCCAGAACGAGGTGCGCAACTTCTACTCGGTGTCGATCTCGGGCTATCACATCGCCGAGGCCGGGGCGAACCCGATCAGCCAGCTCGCCTTCACCCTGGCCAACGGCTTCACCTACGTCGAGTCCTACCTGGCGCGCGGCATGAAGATCGACGACTTCGCGCCGAACCTGTCGTTCTTCTTCTCCAACGGCATGGACGCCGAGTACACCGTGCTCGGCCGGGTGGCCCGGCGCATCTGGGCAATCGCGATGCGCGACAAGTACGGCGCCAACGAGCGGTCGCAGAAGTTGAAGTACCACGTGCAGACCTCCGGGCGGTCGCTGCATGCGCAGGAGATGGCGTTCAACGACATCCGGACGACGTTGCAGGCGCTGAACGCGATCTATGACAACTGCAACAGCCTGCACACCAACGCCTACGACGAGGCGGTGACCACCCCGTCGGCCGAGTCGGTGCGTCGCGCCCTGGCCATCCAGCTGATCATCAACCGCGAGTGGGGCCTGTCGGCCAACGAGAACCCGCTGCAGGGCTCGTTCATCGTCGACGAGCTGACCGAACTGGTCGAGCAGGCCGTGCTGTCCGAGTTCGACCGCATCACCGAACGCGGTGGCGTGCTCGGCGCGATGGAGACCGGCTACCAGCGGGGCAAGATCCAGGACGAGTCGATGCTCTACGAGCACCGCAAGCACGACGGCTCGCTGCCGATCGTCGGCGTCAACACGTTCCGGGCTCCCGAGGGTGACTCGGGCGAGCCGGTCGAACTGGAGCTGGCGCGCGGCACCGAGGCCGAGAAGCAGTCCCAGCTGACCCGCTTGGCCGACTTCCACCGCCGCCACCAGGACGAGGCGCCTCAGGCCCTGGCCGCACTGCGCGCGGCAACCATGAACGGCGAGAACGTGTTCGCCACCCTGATGGATGCCGCGCGCGTCTGCTCGCTCGGTCAGATCACCGAGACCTTCTTCGAGGTCGGCGGGCAGTACCGGCGCAACGTGTAGTCGCGCCGGTACCCGCGCGTCTTACTTGGCGAGTGCGGCTTCGATCGCGCTGCGGATCTCGGGCGCGTCGGGCTCGGTACGCGGACGGAAGCGCTGCAGCACGGTGCCGTCGGCGTCGACGAGGAACTTCTCGAAGTTCCACTGCACGTCGCCCGCTTCGCCCTCGGCGTCCTTGGTCGATGTGAGCACGTCGTACACGGCGTCCCGGTGGGCCCCGTTGACGTCGATCTTGCCGGCCAGCGGGAAGCTGACGCCGTAGGTGGCCGAGCAGAACTCCGCGATCTCATCGCTCGTACCGGGCTCCTGACCGCCGAACTGGTTGCAGGGGAAGCCCAGGACGGTGAAGCCGCTGCCACCGAGCTCCTTCTGCAGAGCTTCGAGCTTCTCGTACTGCGGGGTCAGGCCGCACTTGCTGGCCACGTTCACCACCAGGGTGACCTTGTCGCCGGACAGTTCACCGAACGTTGTGGGCTTGCCCTCGAGGGTCTGGACGGGAAGGTCGTTCAGGCTGCTCATACTTTGAATCTCCTTTAGGGACAGTGTCCTTTGGCAACACTGGCTGGCGCTCGGTTATTCACATTACTCATCGGCAAACTCGTCGCTGAGGGTGATCGGTAGTTCCTCCTCGTCCTCCGGCGCGACGCGCGGCCCGCGCAGCAGCGACGCCAGCGCGGCCAGCACGGACAAGCCGGCGGCAGCCGCGAAGACGACGACCAGGCCCTGGTGGAACGGCTGGGAGATCAGGTTGGGGAAGAACTCCGTCCCGGTCAGGTTGTCCTGGTTCTCGGCCGGGAGGGTATGCAGTACCCCGCTCGGCTCGAGCAGGGTCTGGATGGGGTTGACGCCCAGGATCGAGGCGAACAGCGACGAGACGGGCGGCAGGCTGCCGACCTGGTGGGCGATGTCGGTGGGGACGCCCTGCTGCTTGAGCCCATCGGTGAGCGTCTTGGGCAACGTGCTGGCCAGCCCGGCGATCATCAGAGAGAAGAAGATGCCGATCGACAGCGAGGTGCCGGTGTTCTGGAACGTGGAGCGCATGCCGGATGCGACGCCGCGGCGCTTGGCCGGGACGCTGCCCATGATCGAGGCGGCATTCGGGGCCCCGAACATGCCCGAACCGACGCCGTTGATGACCAGCAGGGTCGCGAAGGCCCAGTAGTTGAAGTCGACGGGCAGCATCATCAAGCCGATGAAGCTGGCCCCGAAGATGAGCATGCCCCCGGTCGCCAGCCCGCGTACGCCCACGCGGTCGGAGAGGGCACCGGCCGCCGGCCCGGAGATCAGGAACCCGAAGGTCATCGGCAGCAGGAAGATACCGGCCCACAACGGCGTCTGGTCATAGGTGTAGCCGTGCAGGGGCAGCCAGATGCCCTGCAGCCAGATGATCAAGACGAACTGCAGGCCGCCGCGCGCGGTGAAGGCGCACAGGGCGGCGATGTTGCCGGCGGTGAACGCGCGGATCTTGAACAGCGCGAGGTCGAACATGGGCGACGCCACGCGCAGCTCGATCAGCACGAAGATGCCCAGCAGGATCAGGCCGCCGATCAGCAGCACGTCCACCGACGGATTCCTCCAGCCCATGCTCGAACCCTCATAGGGGTGCAGGGCATTCGTGATGCCGATCAGCACGCCACCCAGGCCGAGGGAAAAGGTGATGTTGCCCCACCAGTCGATGCGCCCGGGATGACGCTCCCCGTTGTCGTGCAGCTTGCGGTAGGCCCAGACGGTGCCGAAGATCCCGAACGGCACGTTGACCCAGAAGACCGCGCGCCAGTCCCACGCGGCGAGCAGACCACCCAGCGTCAGGCCGATGAACTGCCCACCCAGCGCGGCGACCTGGTTGATGCCCAGGGCGAAGCCGCGGCGATGCACCGGGAAGGCGTCGGTCAGGATCGCGGCCGAGTTGGCGGTGAGCATCGAGCCGCCGATGGCTTGCAGGAAGCGCCAGCCGATCAGCCACATCGCCGCGTGGGCGGCGGTGAACGGGTCGAAGGACAGCAGGATCGACGCGCCGGTGAAGACCAGGAAGCCGAGGTTGTAGACCTTGACGCGGCCGAACATGTCGCCCAGGCGGCCGAGGGTCACCACGAAGATCGCCTGCACCAGGCGGTAACCCATGATCAGCCACAGCAGGTAGCCGATATTGCTGGGTGCCAGCGGGTTGAGATTGATGCCCCGAAAGATCGCCGGCAGGGCGATCAGGATGATCGAGCCGTCGAGTGCTGACATGAAGACGGCCAGCGTCGTGTTCGACAGGGCGATCCACTGGTAGCGCTCCATGCCCGTGCGGGCGGTGGGATCAGCCGTCTTGGTCATCACAGGCTGTTCGCCAGTCGTTCGATCAGGGGCGCGGCGGCGGTCAGCTGCCGCAGTTCTTCGTTGGTGAATCCAGTTGAGAGGGCCGTGACTAGCTGCTCGGTGTGGGCGCTGCGGCGCTGACGCAACAACCGTTGGCCCGCGTCGGTGATCGAGAGGCTGACCCGTCGCCCGTCTCGTGGATCCGCGGTGCGGGCGATCAGCTGCTGGTCCTCCAGCCGGGCCAGGGTGGCCCCCATCGACTGGGCGCTCATCTGTTCCAGCCGGGCCAGCTCCGAGGCGGTCGTCGGCCCGCACTGGCTCAGCCGCGAGAGGGCCCGACGCTGAGGCAGGCTCAGGCCGCCGTCGACCCGTTGCTGACGGATGCGCCGTACGAAGGTGCTGACGCTGTTGAGCAGGTCCTCGGCCACGCGGTCGAGGTCGGTGGTCGGCGGCACGATGCTAAGGCTAACTAATCAGTCAACCTTAGTAAACCTTGAAGCCCCGTGCTTGATCACCGGGCGCAGGCTGGTGCGTCCCGGCTCAGGACGTGCTCGGCTGTGGGTCCAGCGCCCAGGGAAGCGCCTGATTCATGGCCGCGGTCCATACCCAGTAGGTATGACCGCCGGGCTGGGTGCGATAGACGACGGAGATCTGGCGGGCCGCCAAGACCCGGTCGAGGTTCTCGATCTCGTGGGCGATGGCCGTATCGGCGGTGCCGCTGTCGAGCCAGATCCGCATGGGTGGGTCGGCCGGCAGCGTCGCCGCGTAGACGGCGGGGTCGTTCGCGGCCACCAACGCCGCCGCATCGGGGTTGCCGGGCCCGAACAAGGAGGCCGGGCCACCGGTGTGGGTCGGGCCGGTGTCGCCGCTGAGGTCGATGATCGTGGCGACGGCGTCACGATGGCGCAGGCCGAGGTTCAACGCGCAATATCCACCGGCCGACATTCCGGCGAAGATCCGCCCGTCCCGGTTGGGTTGGGTCCGGAGCTGGTTGTCGACGGTGGGGATCACGTCCGCGAACAGATGCGATTCCACCCTCTCCGTCGCCCCGTCGACGCATTCCGGATCGTCGGTCCAGGAGCGGCTCATGGCCGGGGCCACGATGATCACCGGCTGTCCGCTCGCGGCTGCGCGTCGCCCATCCTGTTCGGCCCGCCCGGCGTGAAACCAGTCCGCTGCCTGTCCGGGTGAGCCGTGGAACAGGTACAACACGCGAAAGTGCTCGCTGGGCTGGGTGAAATATTGGGGCGGCAGGTACGTGATGCTCTTCGTCGCGGCAAACCCATCGGTGGGGTCAGCCGCGATCGGCAGCCGGATCACCAGACCACGAGTCTCGGCGCGGCGTGCCGTTTCCGGCGTCAGGCGGCCCAACTCGTTCGCGGGCACCCACTGCCGGTCCCCGGTCGCGGCCTGAGCAACATCGCCCACCGTCGGCAGGTAGGCGTAGTGCGCGTTCACGCTCGCTGCCGTCGCCACCACCGCCATGACGCTGACGGCGAAGGCGCCGAGGCCCAGGCGCAGCCACAGATGCCCACGGCGCCGTCCGCGCCAGATGAAGCCGCCCGCCAGCGCGGCGATCACCAGTACGGCGATCCACATGCTGATGACGAACTGCGCGCAGATGACGTCCAAGCCGTCGATGACCTCAGGCATGGCCGGGCGAACCGCTCACTTGACCCCCTTTTCCGCCCACACCGTACGCCGCCAAGGGTGGCAAATCACCCGGGCGCGGGGCGGCTAGACGCCGGTCAGCCCGGGCGTGGCCACTAGCCGCCCAGCCACCATGGTTGCGCGCACGGCCCAGGTGTCCGGATCGCTCAGCGCCACCTGTAGCGGCACCCGCAGCAGACACAGGTCGGCGATCGCGCCGGGCCCGATCCGGCGGGCTGGGCCGCCCGGAGCCTCGGGCGGGCTGAGGTAGCCCTGCAGCGCCCGGGCCGGCGACACCCGCTCGTCGCGGCCGATCACCACGCCGTTCGTGGTGCGGCGCTCACTCGCCGACTTGATCGTTCGCCACGGATCGAGGACGCCGAAGGGCGCATCGCTCGCGGCCGCCACCGGCACGCCCGCGGTACTCAAGCTCGCGTAGGGATACAGGCACGGCTGGTCGTGCTCGTCGACGTCGCGCAAGTAGTCATCGCCGCGCGTGCGCAGGAAGTCGGGCTGGGTGACGACGGCCAGCCCGAGTCGGGCGATCTCCGCGGCCAGGCCGGTGGGTACCACCGCGGCGTGCTCGATCCGGTCGCCGGCACGGGATCCGACGTCCGCGAGCACGGCCACGGTGAGGACGAGGGACTCGCGGGTGACGCAGTGGACCGCAACCGAGCGTCCGGCCGCGTGAGTGGTGGAGATGACCGCGGCCAACTCGTCATAGGAGGGCAGGTCATGATCGCGCAGCAGCAGCTTGCGCGGACCGGCAGTGAGCCCTTCGGGCAACGGGGTGTCGGTCGGGGCGCCCAACAGGTGCACGCGCACCGGCAGCTCGCCCGAGGCCACGGCTGCCCCCAGCCGCGAGACGGTGTCGGAATCCAGGTCCGGCGTCGCATCGGTGACGCCGGTTATCCCGAAGTCGACGAGCGAGTGCCCCAGCCGGATCAGATCCGGGGGGTCGACCGGCAGGGCCGGCCGCAGCCGGGCGTCGTAGCGCCAGAGCCGCCCGGTCGGTTGGCCATCGACGTCGCGCTCCACGTCGGCCGAGTCGTCCAGGACCGCGGCGACCTCGTCCAGCGCGCGGGAGTTCAACATCCACAATCCGCCGCTGCGGTGCTGAATCCGCACCGGGCGGTCGGCGATGATCGCATCGAGGCGCCAGCGATCGAGCGGCCCGGCGGCCGACTCGTGATAGCCCACGCCGCGTACCCAGTGCGCGTTCGCCGGCGCGTACTGCAGGGCCTTGACGAGGGTGATCTGGTCGGTGACCCGCGGCGGTCCGCAGTCGACCGAGCCGACGGCCGCCGCGCTGGCCATCAGGTGCAGGTGGTGATCATGCAGTCCGGGCAGCAGCGCGCCGCCCCATCCGTCGACGAAGGTGACGTTGGCCCGGGCGTTGACCAGGCGCATCGCGAGGCGCGGGTTCACCGCCTGCACCCGCTCGCCTCGGACGAGGACGTCGGTGATCGCACCGTCCACCTCGACCCGGCAGAAGAGGTAGCTCACCCTTGGACCGTAGTGGTGTCGGCCCCCAGCGCGTGCGCCCGACCGTCCGGCGTGCGCCCCCGCGGTTCCTCGACGCGGAAGTCGCCGGCCGCGGATTCCACCCACCAATCCGCGCCGAGCCGCACCACCCGATGCGCCTCGGCCGGTCCTACTGCGGCAGCGGAGGCAACCGCCTGCATCGACACATCGATCAGCTGGGCCCGATCCTCGAGCAGCGCGGCCGCCGCCGCCTCAGCCGCCGCGACTCCGGCGAGCGGGTCGGCGATCGCGTCACCGCAGGGCAACGGTTCGTCACCCTCCCAGACGACCAGCCCGGCTCCCGCGGCCACGTCATCTCCGAAGCCGATCGCGTCGACGTCGCGACCGTAGGCGGTGATCGAGAGCCAGGACGTTCCGTCGGCCACCGTCTGCTCGGCATCGATGCCCAGCTGCCGAAGGGCCCGCGCGCGCGAGGACTCCAACACCAGGTCGGCCCGCGCGATCAAGCGGCCCAACGCCTCCCGCCCGGCGGCGGTGGACAACTCCAGCGCGACCATGGCGTGCCCGGCGTGCAGCACGTCGAAGAACGCCGCCGGCCCACCGCGGGCGCCGTCGGGACGCGTGCTGCTCTCGACCTTGACGATGTCGGCGCCGCCCAGACCGAGCAGGTGAGCGCACAGCGGCCCGGCCCAGAGCGAGGTCAGATCGACCACCAGGGGTCGCTCGCGCAGTTGCGGCCGGCGCCCGCCCGGCGTCGTCACGACCGGGGCCCGGCCGACCGGCGGAACGCTGGGCACGAGCGCCCCGGCCAGCCCCAGCAACCGCACCCGCTCCAGGGCGACCGCGCCCGGCCGGCCGGCCGCCCACGCCGCGACCGCGCTCCACGGGTCGGCGTCGACACTCGATTCGACGAGCGCCGGCACCGCCTCCCGGTCGGACGGGCGAGCCAGGGATAAGCCGAGCCAACCGTCGGCCGTTCGCAGCGCCTGGAATGCGCCGCCACAGGACCAGGGAGCGGCCCGATGAAAACCGGCGAGCGCGGCCCGTTCACCGAGCAGGCCGATTCCGGGCAGGTCGGGACGCGCACCTGTACGTGGCTCGACCAGCCGTGCGAAACGCTCGAGTCCGACCCGCAGCTGGGCCGCCGGACGACCCGGCGCGGCCAGCGGGGCGCCATCGGCTCGCCCGGTCAGCGCCATCGCGCCGGAGCGAGCCCAGTCGCCCAGCGCGCTCGGCCCAGGCGTGCTCGACTCAGGCGCACTCGGTTCAGGCGCGGGCATCGACCAGGCCCCAGGACAGTGCCGTGTCGACGTCGATCGCGCGGTCGGACAGGGCCAGGTAGGCCGTGCGCCAGCGCCCGATCCGGGCGGTGATGCTGACCGTGCCGCCCGCGCCGGGCACCAGGCCCAGGCCCAGCTCCGGCAGCCGGAAATACGCGTCGGCCCGGGCGGTGACCAGCGGGGCGAAGGACGGCACTTCGACGCCGGCCCCGATGCACGCCCCGTGGACGACGAACCGCACGCGGTCGCCGAGCTGGTGGACGAGGAAGCCGACGCTGTGCATCAGCCGCAGCAGGTGCGCGGTGGCCAGGTCGGGCGTGGTGGCGAACTCGTCCAGGTCGCCGCCGCTGCAGAACGACGGCCCGTTGCCGGAGATGACGACCGACCGGATGCTCTCGTCGACCTGGGCCAGTTGCAGGCCCTCGAGCAGGCCGGCCCGGACGGCGACCCCGAACGCGTTGTGCCGTTCGGGACGGTTCAACACGATCGACAGGGTGTCACCGTCGCGGGTCAGTTGCACCGATCCGCCGTCGTCGGCGCCGGCTCGCGGGCGCCGCGGCGTCCGCCCGCACCACGCCAGGAACTCCGGCCCGCCGAGCAGGGTCGAGTAGGCCAGCGACTCGGCCATCAGTCCCTCGCGCACCGAGGCCGTGGAGGTGACGCCGAGCAGCCCGGCCAGGGTGAGCGCGGCCCGCGGCGCGGCATCGACCGTGGCGCCGATGCGGTCCCGGTCCGACGGCTCCGGGTCCACCCACGCTCGCCCCGGACCGCCCGGTGCCAGGGTGGCGGTTAGGGCTTCGAGCAAGGGGGCGGCGCAGTCGGGCAGCGTGTCGGAGGCCACCCCGATCACGATGGCGTTGGGACCAATGCGCAGGGCGGTCACCGCCGCCGGCAGCAGCGACCAGTCCGCAGCGTCCAGATCCAGAAAGACGAGCGGGTCGGGCAACCGGCCGTCACCGTCGACCCGCAGCGCACCGGCACCCGCGGCGAGCTGCGCGAGGCCGATCATTCCAGCAGGGTAACGATGCGCTCCTGGTGCTCGGCCGTCCCGCCGAACAGGATCTCGTCGACCTTGGCCCGCCGCAGGTACAGGTGCAGGTCGTGTTCCCAGGTGAAGCCGATGCCGCCGTGGGTCTGCAGTGCCTCGGCCGCCACCGTGCTCATGCTCTCGCCGGTGAACGCCTTGGCCACGCTCGCGGCGAGCGAGGCGTCCGGGGCGTGTGCGTCCAGGGCCATCGCGGCGTAGTAGGTGGCGGCGCGGGCCCCCTTGACCAAGGTCAACATGTCGGCCAGCTTGTGCTTGACCGACTGGAAGCTGCCCAGCGGCCGGCCGAACTGCTCGCGGATCCCGACGTACTCGGTCGTCATCTCCAGCAGCCGCTCACCGGTGCCGAGGGCATCGGCGCAGATCAGCACGGTCGCGGCGTCGAGGACGCCCTGGACCCGCGTCGGGTCGAGCAGTCGAGCCGCGGGTACGGCCACCGCGGCGAAGGTGACGTCGTACCAGCCGCGCGTCTCATCCAGGGTGCGCCGCCGCTCGGTGACGACATCGGCGGTGGCGACCAGGACCAGGCCGGGGCCGTCCGGGCCGGCCACGCGCACCAGCAACCAGTCGACCTGGGCCGCCGCCTGCACCGCGCTTGCCCGCCCGTCGAGCACCAGCGTGTCACCGTTGCGGGTGGCCCGAACCGAGCCCTGCAGGGCCAGGCTCGCGCGGGCCCGTCCCTCGGCCAGGGCCAGCGCGACCGCGGGTTCGATCGAGGCCACGGCGCGGGCGATAAGCGCGGTGTCGGTGACCGGTCCGGGGGCGATGGCCCGGCCGATCTCCTCGGCCACCAGGCTCAGTTCGACCAGACCCTGGTCGGACCCCGCGCAGTCCTCCGGGGCGACCAGGCCGGTCCAGCCCAGTTCGGCCCCACGCTGCCAGAGCTTGTCGTCCAGGTCGCGCCCGGCGTCGGCGAGCGAGCGCACCAGCGTGGGCGGGCAGGCGGTCGCCAGCATGGTGCGCGAGACTTCGCGGAGCATGCTCTGCTCGTCGGAGAGTTCGAAGTCCACTGCGAGATCACCTTTCCGGGCGGGCCCACGCATCGGCTCGCCTACGATGAGCCCAACATAGCAATCATCTAACTGTTTTCGGCGAATCGCAAGGAGGCCCGGGTGGAGCGAAACCTATGAGACGGTGCTGGTCGAGCTCAGCGACCACATCGCGACGATCACCTTGAATCGCCCCGATCGGCTCAACGCGTTCAACCAGACGATGGTCGACGAGTTCGCCGCGTTCTGGGCCTGGGTGCGCACGACCGACGACGTCCGGGTCGTCGTGCTCCGGGCCGCGGGCGACCGCGCCTTCTGCACCGGGGTCGACGTGCAGTCGGGCCTGGCCAAGACCGAGAACGTGTGGAGTCGCGAAGATCCCGGACAGGGGCTGAGCCCGAAGCAGAACCAGGTCTGGAAGCCGGTGATCGCCGCGGTGCACGGCATGGTGGCCGGTGGCGCGTTCTACTGGCTCAACGACTCCGACATCGTCATCGGGGCCGACGACGCCACCTTCTTCGACCCGCACGTCAGCTACGGCATGACCTCGGCCCTGGAGCCCATCGGCCTGGCCCGGCGGATCCCGCTGGGCGAGGCGCTGCGCTGGGCGCTGATCGGGCTCGACGAGCGCATGTCGGCGCAGCGAGCCCGCGAGATCGGGCTGGTCTCCGAGCTCGTTCCCTATGCGCAGCTGTGGGAGCGCGCCGATGAGCTCGCCCGGATCATTGCGGCCAAGCCGCCGGCGGCGATCCAGGGCACGGTCAAGGCGATCTGGGAGACATTGGACATGGATCGGGCCACCGCCCAGGCGGTCGGGTTCAACTACACGACGATCGGCAATCCGATCGGCATGCCCGAGGTCTCGCGGGCCGGCTTCGTCAAGCCGGAGTGGCGCCTGCGCTGATCGCGGCGCTTCAGGCGAACCGGGCGATCTCCAGCGCGAGCAGCTCGTCGAGGTTGTCCGCGGGCGGCGTCGGCAGCTCGACCGGCGCGGAGCGGGTCGGCAGCAGCACGACCGCCGTGCCGGGCGTGGTCGTCTCACCGCGCTGGTTGGTGCAGCTGACCTGCAGGTGCACCTCGTGCCGACCGTCGACCTCGAGCTTGTCGACGACCTCGCCGCGCACCCAGGTGGTGTCGCCGATGTAGTTGAACTTGCGGTGTTCGCAGCGCAGCTTGAACAGCCAGCCGTCATCGCCCATCCAGTCGGTAATGGCGTGCGTCAGCCAGGTCTCGCGCATGCCGCCGTAGTCGTAGCTCATCGGGATGCCGAGCTCGCGGGCCCGGTCGGGGTCCCAGTGCAGCCGCTGCACGGTGTCGGGAACGTTGCGGGCGTTGCGCGGGTACAGGCCGGGTGCCTTGACCCGCACCTTGCGTGAGATTCCGAACGCGCCGGGCGGGGTGAGCTGCATGCCCCAGCCGACATGCCAGACGACGACGTCGGTGACCAGCAGGGGTCCCTTGACCCGGGGCTGGAGCTGATCGCCGATCTGGACGTCCTCGAAGTAACGCGGCTCGGCGCCGCGCCGGGTCTCGGCGTCGTAGGCGGCGTCGATCTCGGCCAGCTCCTCGTCGGTGTAGGGCGGGAACTCCAGCGGTGGCTTGTCCGAGGACTTCGCCTTGCTGGCGTGGCGTTCGGCGTTGATCCAGGTGCCGCGCTGGATGGCCACGATCTGCCCGGCGCCGTTGGTGAACAGGAAGTCGTTGGTGACGTGCGCGGACCGGCCGCCGAAGCGGCTCAACTTGTCCTGGACGCCGACCTGCGTGCGCAGCATCTGGCAGCGATCGCCGACCTGCAACGGGCGGTAGTACTCGAACTCCATCGTGGCCTGGTAGGACCCGAGCCCGGCGAACGGATCGCCCTTGAGCAGCTTCTTCTGCTCCGGCGTCAGGTTCGGCACGGCGTTCTCGCCCATGCAGTAGAGGAAGTTCGGCGGCGCGATCACCGCACCCCACCGGGTGCCGGCGGCGTAGTCGGTGTCGCAGTACAACGGGTTGTCATCGCCGTAGCCGTAGGCGAAGTGGCGGGTCGCGTCGACGTGGACCTCGGTGATGTGCGGCGGGCGCAGCCGCTGCGGGACCCCGATGCGCTGCCGCGACCGTTCGAAGGCCGCGTCGGTCAGCACGCCGTAGTCCGACGCCGGTTCGGTGGCGGTCACTGGCTGGTCCCTTCGATCGGTGCATCGAGTGCGAAGAACTGGTCGCGGACCGCGATCCGGTCGACCTTCAGCGACGGAGTGCGGGGCAGCGCGTCGACGACCTTGAGCGCCACCGGCATCTGGTAGCCGGTCAGCTGCCCGCGCAGGAACTCCAGCAGTTCGGCTTCGGTGACCGGGGACTTCAACGTCACCGCGACCACCGGCACCTCGCCCAGCCGTTCGTCGGGCCGAGCTACCGCGGAGGCCTCGTTGACCGCCGGGTGCTGATGCAGGGCGTCCTCGATCACGCTCGGCGGGATCTTGAATCCGCCGCGGTTGATGGCGTCGTCGGCGCGGCCGTGGATGAACAGGAAGCCGTCCTCGTCGACGGAGGCCAGGTCGGTCGTGCGCACCCAGCCACCTTCGACGTCGGGCAGCTGGCCGCCGCGGGCCTCGAGCAGGCCGATCTCACCGGTCGGGAGCACCTCGAGGCTGTCGCGGTCGACGACGCGCAGTTCGATGCCGCGATGGGCCCGACCGACGCTGGCCGCCTTGCGGTCACCCCACTCGCGCTTGTCGGCCAGCGACCACCCGGCGATCGCGCCGGCGAACTCGGTGGCGCCGTAGTTGCGCAGCACCGGCACGCCGTAACGCTGCTCGAACTCCTCGGCCAGCTCGGCCGGCAGCGGTGCGGTGCCCGAGCCGACGGCCCGGACACCCTCGAACGTCTCGCGCGGCAGGTCGGCGTTGACGACCATGCGCAGGGCGGACGGGGGCAGCCGGATGAACCCGGGCTGATGCCGGCGGACGAGATCGGCCCACGCCGCGACGTCGAACTTCTCGAGCAGGGCGACGCTGCGCCCCTCGAGGGCATGGGCGATCACGAAGTACAGGCCGCCGATGTGGGCCAGGGAGGCCCACAGGATCGAGGCCCGCAGGTGCAGCTTGAGGGGCGACGAGTCGTCCACCGGGGTGCCGGCGGCCCGGAACGCGGCAACCATCTTCGGGTAGGTCAGCTCGACCCGCTTGGGCTTGCCGGTGGTGCCCGACGTCATCATCAGCACGGCGATGTCGCCCGGTTCCTCGCCGCGCGGGGCCGGCCGCCAACCCACCGGGTGAGCGGCCAGGCCGCGGTCGGGACCGGTGCGCAGCGCCACCGCACCGACGCCCTCGGCCGCACTGACCACGGCCGGCCGGGCCCAGTCCTCGTCATCGGCCACGATCACGTCCGGGGCCAGGGCCCGAATGTCCTCGGCCAGACCGGCATCGCCCAGATGCGGGCTCAACGTCACGAGCGAGCGGCCGGAGGCGATGACCGCCAGCACGGCACAGAGCTGGCCCGGGCGGTTGCGCAGGATCACACCGACCCGGCGGGCCTGCGGGTAGGAGGCCAGCAACTCGTCGAGATCGGCGACGGCATCGGCGAAATAGGACCACGCGAACGTGGCGTCCTCGAAGCTCAGGGCGGTGGCCGCGGGATCGATGGCCATGACGTTTCGGATCCGGCGCGCCATGCGCTCCCCGGCGTCGGAATCGGCGAGCGCCGCGGAGGGAACGGCGGCGTCGTGAGTGCTCATGCGGCCCCTTCGTCTGCGGTCGAACGCACCTTCGCGTGGACCAAGTTTAGGTGTAATAAGATAACTAATGAAAGTCGACCGCAAGCGGGTGGACGATGTCGGCCCCGTCACGGGTCGGGACCGGATGAGAGGGGTCTGCGGTGTCTGCACCCGCCGATGACGTACTGGTTCGCGCACAGGGCGCGGTCCTCGTCATCTCGATCAACCGCCCCGATCAGCGCAACGCCATCAACGCGGCGGTGTCGCGCGGCGTCGCCGCTGCGCTCGACCAACTCGAGGCCACCCCGGAGCTGCGGGTGGCGGTGCTGCACGGCGTCGGGACGAGCTTCTGCGCCGGCATGGACCTGAAGGCATTCGCAGCCGGCGAAGTGATCCGCGATCCGGTCCGGGGCTTTGCCGGGCTGGTCGCCCGCCCGCCGGCCAAGCCGCTCATCGCGGCCGTCGAAGGCTGGGCCCTGGGCGGCGGATTCGAGATCGTGCTCGCCTGCGATCTGGTGACCGCGGGGCGTGGTGCGCGGTTCGGCCTGCCCGAGGTCAAGCGCGGCCTGGCCGCACGAGGCGGTGGCCTGTTCCGGCTGCCTCAGCGCCTGCCCCGCTCGCTGGCCATGGAGCTGATCATGACCGGGGCGCCGCTGGAGGCCGAGCGCGCCGCGGCCCACGGGCTGGTCAACCGCCTGGTCGAAGACGGTGCCGCACTCGATGCCGCGTTGGAACTGGCGACCCAGATCGCCGCGAACGCACCGATGTCGGTGCGGGCCTCGAAGCGGGTGGCGCTGGAGTCAGCGAACTGGCCGGTCGGCGAAGAGTTCGACCGCCAGAGCGAGTACCTCGAGCCGGTCTTCGCCTCACGGGACGCGAACGAAGGGGTGAACGCGTTTCGCGAGAAGCGCGACGCGCAATGGCGCGACGAGTGAGCGGCACCGAGACCACCCAGGCCCTCGGCGATGTCACCGTCGTCTGCCTCAGCGCGCTGGGCCCCGTGCCCTTCGCGACCATGCTGCTGGCCGACCTCGGCGCCGACGTGATCCGCATCGACCGGGCCGAACCGGGTGCGCGCGTCACCGGCCTGGCGCTGGCCGACGACCCGCGCACCCGCGGGCACCGCAGTATCGGCATCAACGTCCGCCAGCCCGCCGGTCGCGACCTGCTGCTCCGCCTCATCGAGCGGGCCGACGTCTTCCTCGAGGGCATGCGACCCGGCGCGGCCGAGCGCCTCGGCCTCGGCCCGGATGACCTGCTCGAACTCAACCCACGGCTGATCTACGGCCGGGCGACCGGCTGGGGCCAGGACGGGCCGCGGGCGCAAGAGGTCGGTCATGACATCAACTACGCCGGGCTCTCCGGCGCGCTGTACCCCCTAGGCCCGGCCGAGTTGCCGCCGCTGCCGCCGCTGAACCTGCTGGCCGACTTCGGTGGCGGCGGGGCCTACCTGGTGTTGGGCGTGCTCGCGGCGCTGCACCAGCGCACCGTCACCGGGCGGGGGCAGGTCGTCGATGCCGCGATGGTCGACGGCGTGGCCAACCTGTCCACGATGCTGCACGGCATGACCGCCGCCGGTCTCTGGAGCGAACGGCGCGGCGACAACCTGCTCGACGGCGCGGCGCCGTTCTACCGCACCTACCGCACGTCCGACGACGCTTACGTGGCGGTCGGGGCCTTGGAGCCGCAGTTCTACGCCGCGTTGCTCGATGGTCTCGGGCTGGACCCCGACGATTGGCCGCAGAACGACCGGGCACAGTGGCCCGAGCAGGCCGAGGAGCTGGCGCGCATCTTCGCCACCGGCACCCGAGCCGACTGGGCGGCCGCGTTCGCCGGCCGCGATGCCTGCGTCACCCCCGTGCTGAGCCTGGCCGAGGCCGCGGCGTCTCCGGAGCTGCGCGAGCGCAACACCTTCGTCGACTGGGACGGCCTGGCCCAGCCGGCCCCGGCGCCGCGCCTGTCCGACTCGCCCCCGGTGCAGCGACCGCGTTCGGGCTGGTCCAGCCACACGGAACAGATTGCCGACGAGCTCGGGTTGAGTTCGGCAGAGGTCGCCCAACTGCGGGCCGATCGAATCATTGCCTGACCCGCGCCACTAGGAGTAGGGAGTTCACATGCGCGACGCCGTGATCGTGGAAGCCGTCCGTACGCCCATCGGGCGACGCAACGGGACGCTCAAACAGATCCATCCGGTCGACCTGGCCTCCGAAGTCCTGCGCGAGATCACCCAGCGGGCCCAGGTCGCGCCCGAGCTGATCGACGACGTCGTCTTCGGCTGCGTCACCCAGATCGGCGACCAGTCGACCAACGTGGCCCGCCTGGCCGTGCTGGCCGCGGGCTGGCCCGAGGCCGTGCCCGGGGTGACGCTGGACCGCGCCTGTGGCTCCAGCCAGCAGGCCGTACATTTCGCCGCCGCCGGAGTCATCGCCGGTCACTACGATCTGGTCATCGCCGGCGGAGTCGAGTCGATGAGCCGGGTGCCACTGGGCTCGGCCCGCGCGGTCGGTGAGCCGTTCGGTCCCAAGGTCCGCGCGCGCTACCAGCGCGATAGCTTCAGCCAGGGGCTCGGGGCCGAGGACATCGCCCGGCGGTGGGGATTCTCGCGTACACAACTGGATGAGTTCGCGCTCGAATCCCACCAGCGCACGGCCGCCGCGGCCGACCGCGGGGCCTTCGACGCCCAGCTGTTCGAAGTCACCGGCCCGGACGGGACGCTGACCTTCGATGAAGGAGTGCGACGCGAGAGCACGCTGGAGAAGCTGGCCACCCTCAAGCCGGCCTTCGCCGAGGACGGCGTGATCCACGCCGGCAACAGTTCACAGATCTCCGACGGCAGCGCGGCGCTGTTGATCACGACCAGCGAGCGGGCGGCCGAACTCGGGCTGACCCCCATCGCCCGGTTCCATTCCGGCGCGATCGTCGGCGACGACCCGGTGACCATGCTGACCGCCCCCATTCCGGCCACGGCCAAGGTCCTCAAGCGGGCCGGTCTGACGATCGACGACATCGGCGTCTATGAGGTGAACGAAGCCTTCGCGAGCGTTCCGTTGGCCTGGGAGGTCGAGACCGGGGCCGACCACGCCCGGCTCAACCCGCTCGGCGGCGCGATCGCCGTCGGTCATCCGCTCGGCGCCTCGGGCGCGGTGCTGATGACCCGGATGATCCACCACATGCGCGACCAGGGTATTCAGTACGGACTGCAGACCATGTGCGAAGCCGGCGGCATGGCCAACGCGACGATCATCGAACTCATTTCCTAGAAGGAGCCCGTTTTCATGCAGCTCAACTCCCTGTCCGCGTTCGTCACCGGCGGGTCTTCCGGCCTTGGTCTGGCCACCGTCCAGCGGCTCACCGCGGCCGGGGCCAAGGTGGGCTTCGTTGATCTCACCCCGCCCACCGACGAGGTGCGGGCCAGCCTCGGTGACGGGCCGGTGTTCGTCCAGGCCGACGTCGCCGACGAGGCGTCGGTGAACCACGCCCTGGACGTGATCGAGGCGGCCAACGGGACCCTGCAGGCCGTGGTGCACTGCGCCGGGCGCGGCGGTGACCGGGTGCGCATCCTGGACCGCGAAGGCCAGCCCGGCTCCCTCGAGACGTTCACCGAGGTCGTGCGGGTCAACCTGGTCGGCACCTACAACGTCCTGCGCCTCACCGCGGCCCGGATCGCGAACGCCGAGGTAGTCGACGGGGAGCGTGGGGCGATCGTGCTGACCGCATCGGTGGCCGCGTTCGACGGCCAGATCGGGCAGACGTCCTACACCGCCTCGAAGGCGGCCGTGCATGGCATCACGCTGGTCGCCGCGCGCGATCTGGCCAGCCGCCAGATCCGCGTCAACACCATCGCGCCCGGTGTGTTCGACACCCCGATGCTGGCCCGGTTGCGGCCCGACATCCGCGAGGCGCTGGAAAAGACCGTGCCGCACCCGAGCCGGCTCGGCGCGCCCGAGGACTACGCCCACCTGGCCGTGAACCTGATCGAGAACAGCTACATCAACGGCGAGACGATCCGGCTCGACGGAGCGATCCGGATGGCCCCCCGCTAGGAGAACAGCTCGACGACCGTCTTGTTCTTCAGGTCGTCGCGGAGCAGATACTGCGCGGCGCCCTCCATGTGCGAACGCCAGTGCTGCTCGGCCCCGTCGGCGTCCTTCGCCTCGATCAGCCGGATGAACTTGTCGAAGGAGCGGATGACGCGCTGGAAGCGATCGGCGGTGTCGCGTTCGCCGTAACCCTGCAGGCGCGTGCGGATGTGCGTCGCCACGATGTCCTGAAGGACCGCTCCCTGCACGGCGAGTGTCTTGTTGCCCGAACCCTGCAGGATCACTTCGTGGAAGCGATAGGTCAGGCTCGACCACGTCTCGGGATCGGGCACGAACGTCTCGCGCACGGAGGTCTCGGCCTTGAGGCGGTCGACGACCTCGGTCAGCAGGTCGATGTCGTGCTGCGTGCGGCGCTTGGCGAACAGGCGGGCGCAGGCCGGCTCGGAGACCATCCGGGCCTGATAGACGTCCTCGATCGTGGTCCCCTGGATCTGCAGCAGCGATCCCACCGCACGGGCGGCGACGGAGATGTCCGGGGCCATGACCTGCGCTCCGCCGCGGCTGCCGCGCCGGACGCTGATCAGCGACTCGACCTCGAGGATCCGGAACGCCTCGCGCAGCGTGGGGCGCGAGACGCCGAACTGCTCCATCAGCTGCGTCTCGGGCGGCAGCGTCTGCCCGGCCTGCAGATCACCCCGCACGATCTGGGTCCGTAGATGCGTGGCGATCAGTTCAGCCGTCTTGGGGGCTCGCACGATCGTGCCGACCCGGGCCGTCGCACCAAACGTCTGAACCATGCGCCGATTCTACGGGGACCCGGGGCGCCAACAGCGCACCTATCTCGCTGTTTCGAAGACCATGTTTGTCACCGCGTGTAGCGTCGGCGCATCCGTTTGGCTCGTCGGACAGGGAGTTCGGGTGGCGGTTCAAGTCGGTTACATAGGTGCGGGACGGATGGGCCTGCCCATGGTGCAGCGGCTGGTCGGGGCCGGCGTGGATGTCGTCTCGACCGGGCGGCGGGCCGAGACCCGGGCCGCCTTGGCTGATTTGGGCGTCACTGTGCTCGAGTCATGCGCCGAGGTCGGGGCGGCCGCGTCGATCGTCTGCGTGTGCACGTTCGACGAGGCCCAGCTGCGCGAGGCGCTGCTCGGCCCGGCCGGAGCCCTGGCCGCGATGGGCCCGGGCTCGACGTTGGTCATCCACACGACCTGCGGGCCGAATGTGATCAACGACCTGCAGAGTGCGGCGCCGGACGGGGTGACGATTCTCGACGCGCCGGTCAGCGGTCGGGTTCCGGACATCCTGGCCGGCCAGCTCACGCTCCTGGTGGGCGGCGACCCCGAACGCCTGGATGAGATCCGGCCGGTGCTCAGCGCCTACAGCAACCCGATCCTGTATCTGGGACCGCTGGGCTCGGGTCAGCGCACCAAGCTGCTGAACAACCTGCTGTTTGCCGTTCACCTGCGCTTGGTGGAGGACCTGGCCGCGCTGGCGGAGGAGCTCGGGCTGGACCCGGCGGCCACCATCGAGGCGATCGGTGAGTCGAGTGGGGCCAGCTTCGCCCTCACCGCGGTCACCGAGTACGGCGGCCCGGCAGTGACGTTCGCGCGGGTGCGCGAGTTCCTCGACAAGGACGTCAGCGTGGTCCGGCAGCTCGCGGTCGAGCTCGGCATCGACCTGGGCCAGCTCGGCGAACTCGCCGACCGCTGGCGGCTGCCGGCGAAGGCCGACGGCTCGCCGTGAGCGACTGGGCCGCGCCACAGGGTCCGCTGGTCGGGGTGCGGGTCCTCGAGCTCGCGCTCGGCCGGGTGGCCCGGATCGCCGGGATGCTGCTGGCCGATCTCGGCGCCGATGTCGTCAGCATCGCGCCCGAGTCGCCGGAGACGCCCGAGACGGTGTGTTGGGACCGCGGCAAGCGTCGCGCGGCTGGTGCCGAGATAACGCCTCTGGCCGCCCGCGCCGACGTCATCCTCGTCGACGCCGGACCGGCGCAGCTGGCGGCTAGGAGCTGGTCCAGCGACTCCCTGCGGGCGGTCGCGCCGCAGGCCGTGCACGTCTGGCTGCCGCCCTACGCGGAGCAGGGGGAGTGGTGCGACCTGCCCGAGGACCCGTTGGTGCTGGCCGCGTTGGGCATCCTGGCCGTCTACCTGCCCGCTGATGATCTGAGCCCGGTCGCGCCGATCCTCTCCACGATCACCTACCTGCAGGCCGGGATCGGGGCGGCCGCGGCGGTCGCCGGTCTGGTCGGACGAGAGCGGCAGGGCGTGGCCCAGCCGGTCGTCGTCAGCGGCCTGCATGCGGCGGCCGCGCTGATGGGACCGTCGATCTCAGAGATCAACGACGGCCCGTCCTTCGCGCCGTCGCGGGCGATCAAGGGAAATCCCAACTGGCGGATCTATCCGTGCGCCGACGGTCGGGGGATCTTCCTGGCCACGCTGACCCCTGATCTGTTCTTCCGGGCTCTGGACGCCCTGGATCGCATGGACGTCATGGCCATGCCCGAGGTCGCCGGCGACTTCACGAGCGTGCTGGACCTCAAACGGGGCCGGCTGGCCGTGAGCGCCGAGCTCGAGCCGATCTTCGCAGCGCGCCCGTCGGAGGAATGGGTCACGCTCCTGCGCGAGCATCGCGTCCCGTGCGCCGTGGTGCAGTCACGCGCGGACTGGATGGCCGGTCCGATCGTGGCCGCCAACGGCACTCGCCTCGAAATGGAGCACCCGCAGTTCGGATCGGTCACGATGCCGAACGTGGCGATCGAGTTCTCCGAGACCCCGGGTGCGGTGCGCGGACTGCGGGTCGACGTCGCCGCCGACGCGGACCTGTGGCCAGGCGTTGCTTCGGTCGCGTCCGGGCCGGAAGTCGACGCGCTGCCGCTGGCCGGGCTGCGCGTGATCGACAGTTCCTCGTACCTGGGCGGTCCGATGATCGCCACGTTGATGGCCGACTTCGGCGCCGACGTAGTACGAGTCGAACCGCCCCACGGCGACGGCTATCGCCAGTACCCGTTGGCCTTCCTGGCGGTCAACCAGCGCAAAGAGGGCATCGTCCTGGACATCAAGCAGGCCGCCGACCGGCAGGCCCTGCACGCGCTGCTCGCTGATACCGACGTGCTGGTCGAGAACCTGCGGCCCAGCGCGCTCGCCACCATCGGTTTGGGAGGGGCGGAGGAGCAGGAGCGCTACCCCGGCCTGGTGCACTGCTCGGTCTCGGCCTTCGGGCGCGATGAGCGCTTCGCCGAGTGGCCAGGCTTTGACCCGATCCTGCAGTCCCTGACCGGGATGGCGATCGCGCAGGGCGGCGCCGACGATCCGGCGACCTGCAGCCCGGGCGTCAACGACGTGGCGATGGGCTCGCTGGGTGCAGTGGGGACACTGGCGGCGCTCTACCGGCGGCTGCGGGTCGGCCATGGCCAACGGCTCTGGGTGTCGCTGGCCGCCTCGTGCACCTACATGCAATCGGGTGAGTTCACGACCTGGGCCGGGTCCCCTCCACCGCCCCAGGGCGCTCGTCTCTACCGCGGTCCGGACGAGGGCCATCGATACCACGAGTGCTCCGACGGATGGGTGGCCGTGGCGGCGATCACTCCCGCCGAACGCGGCCGGCTGTGCGCCGCACTCGACGTCGCCGACCTGTCCGGTGTCGCCGGAGCCCTACGGGTGCTGACCGTGGCCCAGGCGTGTGCCGTGCTGGCTGCCGCCGGTGTGACGGCCGCCCGGGTCGTCCCGCGCACCCGCGGGTTGCACGATCCGTTCTTGGTCGCGAACGGTTTCAGTCACCTGGTCGAGGTCCCCGAGGGCCAGGCTCGGGTCGTCAACCACCACTCGCGCTGGGTTCTTGCCCCCGAGCCGCGGCCGGGGCGCTACTTTGACGTCGGCGCCTCGACGGAAGCGGTGCTGCGCCTCGCCGACCGATGAGCGTCACGGGCACGACTCGCCGGGCAATGCGACCGGGAACGTCATCAGTCGCGCGGGTCGCCGATGACGTCCGCCGCTCGGGTCGCGGCCCAGGTGGCCAGTAGCTTCAACCCGTCGGCGGCCGGCGTCCCCGGTTCCGCGGTGTAGATGTTGAGCCGCAGGCTGGGGTCGGACGGCAGCTCCATCGCCTCGAAGTTCAGGTCGAGTTCACCGACGGCGGGATGGCGAAGGCGCTTGCGCCCCGAGCGGTGGAACTTCACGTTCTGCGAGGCCCAGTGCCTGCGGAACAGTTCGGACTGCGTGGACAGCTCGCCGACGAGACTGTGCAATTCGCTGTCATGTGGGTTGCTGCCGGCCTCCAGGCGCAGCATGGCGGCCGCGTCCATGGCCATCCGGTCGTAGTCGATGAAGAACTCGCGGGCGGCCGGGTCTAGGAACATGAACCTGGTCGTGTTCGCGGGCCTCTTGGCGGTCGGTCCGGCTACGGCCGAGTCGAGCACCGGTGAGTACAGGGTCCGGGCGAGGTCGTTGACGGCGAGGATGTCGTGGCGGGCGTTGCGAATCCAGGCCGGCGCCTCGGTGATGGCGTCGAGGACCTGCTGAATCGCCGGCCGGACGGTGGTCGACGCAGGCCGGGCGCGACGTGGCGAGGCCGGTCCGGCGGCGCGGGCCAGGGCGAACAGGTGCGCCCGTTCGGCTTCGTCGAGTTGCAGCGCGTCGGCCAGCCCGTCGAGCACTTGCTCGGACGCGCCGCCGAGGTTGCCGCGTTCCATCCGGACGTAATAGTCGATGGATACGCCGGCGAGCAGCGCGACCTCTTCGCGCCGTAGCCCCTTCACCCGGCGGTGCCCGCCACCGTAGGCGGGCAGTCCGGCCTGGTCGGGGGTGATGCGCTCGCGTCGGGAGACGAGGAAATCCCTGACCTGCTCGCGGTGGTCGTCGGTGCTCACCCAGTCACCGTAGGCCTGGCCCGGACGGCGCGGCAGGTACTGGCATTACCCGGAAGACCAGACACTGCCGCGCTCGCCGGTACGCGGGGACAGTGGTCATCGAACGCCTCGCCTGCCCAGGCGTAGGCATCCAGGCGACAAGGGGACCACGCAACCATGCGAGCAACATTGATCTACGGCGCCGGTGATGTCCGGATCGAAGACGTCCCGGACCCGAAACTCGTGCAGAGCACCGACGCGATCGTGCGCGTCGTCCGTTCGTGCATCTGCGGCTCGGACCTGTGGCCCTACGGGTCAAGGCGGCCCGACCGAGGACGGCGCGCGGATCGGCCACGAGTTCCTCGGTGTCATCGAATCAGCCGGTGCGGAGGTGACCGGTCTCAAGACCGGTGACCTCGTCGTCGCTCCGTTCGTCTGGTCGGACGGTACGTGCGAGTTCTGTGCCGAAGGGCTGCAGACGTCATGCCTGCACGGCGGTGGCTGGGGCAGCCCCAGTGTCGACGGCGGCCAGGGCGAGGCCGTCCGCGTTCCGCAGGCCTCCGGCACCTTGGTGAAGCTGCCGGTCGGCGAGGACAGCGCGCTGCTGCCGTCGCTGCTGACGCTCTCGGACGTGTTCTCCACCGGTCATCACTGCGCGGTCACCGCGGGCGTGAATGCCCGTACCGACGTGACGGTCATCGGTGACGGCGCCGTCGGCCTGCTCGCGGTCCTCGCCGCCAAGCGGCTCGGGGCCGAGCGCATCATCCTCATGGGTCGCCACGCCGACCGCACGGATCTCGGCCGCGAGTTCGGCGCCACCGACGTCGTCGCCGAGCGCGGAGAGGAAGGCGTCGAGAAGGTCCGCGAGCTGACCGGGGGCCACGGCACCCGAACCGTGCTCGAATGCGTCGGGCTCAAGGCCGCGATCGAGACCGCGTACGGCGTCGTTCGTGACGGCGGCACGATCTCCCGCGTCGGCGCGCCGCAGTACCCCGAGGTTCCGGCCGGCTTCGCGACGTTCATGCGCAACATCACGCTGACCGGCGGGGTCGCCCCGGCTCGTGCCTACATCAACGAGCTCATGCCGGACGTGCTCGAGGGAACGATCGAGCCGGGCAAGGTCTTCACCGACACCGTCGATCTCGACGGCGTCCCCGCCGGCTACGAGGCGATGGCCGGGCGTACGGTCTGTCGCTCCATAACCGTCATGATCGCCCCGTGAAAGCGAGAGGAACCCGCATGCAGAAGAACCCGGTCAGCGCAACGGTGAAGACGTCCGCCCAGTTGTTCACCGGAGACGTGTACCTGAACCAGATATTCGCCGGCGATGGAACCTCGCAGCTGGTCTGTGGGCACGTCCGGTTCACCCCCGGCGCTCGCACCAACTGGCATTCCCACGCCAACGGGCAGCTCTTGGTCTGCACCGACGGCGTCGGGCTGGTCGGCACCCGCGACGGCCGCACGGTGGCCCTGCGGGCCGGCGAAAGCGTCTGGACGCCGGCTGGTGAGGAGCACTTCCACGGCGGCACGGCCACGAACATGATGTGCCACTACGCGATCCTCGACGCATCGGGTCCGGGCGAGGCGACCACGTGGTTGGAGCCGGTCAGCGATCAGCAGTACGCCGCCGCCAACAGCGCGATCGAAGGGGCGTGATCGTGATGCCGCCGAATGAGACTGCCCGGGCCAACCACGACGCCCTGTTCGGCGAGCGGATCTCGACCCTCGCCACCACCGACCCGGAGCTGATCGAGTACTTCGACAACTTCGCGTTCGACGAGATCCTCGCCGATGCCGCTCGGCTCGACGCCGGCATCGACGTGCACCGGCGGATCCTCGTGCAGCTCGCCGCGGTCCTGGCGGCCGGCGGCCTGGCCGAGTTCCGCGTGCTGGCCACCGCTGGACTCTCCCGCGCCGGGGTGACTCCGGTCGAGTTGAAGGAACTGGCGTACCAGTCGTTGGCCTACGTCGGCCTGGCCCGCGCCTTCGATTACATCCACGCGGTCAACGACATCCTGCTCGCCGCCGGCGTCGAGCTGCCGATCCCTGGGCAGTCCCGATCCACCTCTGACACACGCTTCGAGTACGGCAAGGGCGTTCAGGCGCGAATCGTCGGCGGGGCCGACGCCGTCGACACTCGGCTGAAGACGGCACCGGCCGACGAGGCGCATTTTCAGCGTTACCTCGCCGCCAACTGCTTCGGAGACACCGTCGGCCGCGGTGGGATCGACCTCCAGGTACGCGAGTTGCTCACGTTCGCGATGCTCGCCGGCCTCGGTGGCGCCGACCCCCAGCTGCGCGGGCACGTCAGCGGCAACCTGGCCGTGGGCAACACACGCGCCACCCTGCTGGCGGTGCTGACCCTGATCCTGCCGTTCATCGGCTACCCCAGGACGCTCAATGCCCTGGCGGCCGTCAACGCCATCACCAACAACTGACCGCATGAGCGGTCAGGAAGGACAACCCATGTCGCGCACCTGGCTCATCACCGGCGTCTCCTCCGGCTTCGGCCGCGAGTTCGCCACCCAGCTGCTGGCCGGCGGCCACACCGTCATCGGCACCGTCCGCCGCCCCGACGCGGTCCGGGACCTCGCCGAGCAGTACCCGGACACGTTCATCGTCGAGACCCTCGAGCTGACCGACACCGCCGCCGTCCGCGCCGTCGTCGACCGCGCGTTCAGCCGCGGGCGCGTCGACGTGATCATCAGCAACGCCGGCTACGGACTGTTCGGCGCGGCCGAAGAACTGACCGACGCCCAGGTCGAGGATCTGCTCGCCACCAATCTCGCCGGTTCCATCGCCTTCATTCGCTCGGCGTTGCCGCACCTGCGTGAGCAAGGCGGGGGCCGGGTCATCCAGATCTCCTCCTACGGCGGACAGGTCGCCTTCCCCGGCAACTCGCTCTACCACGCCAGCAAGTGGGGCATCGAGGGATTCTGCGAATCGGTCGCCGCCGAGGTTGCGCCGTTCGGGATCGGGGTCACGATCGTCGAGCCCGGCGGCGCCCGGACGGACTTCCGCTACCGGTCAGCCCAGGTCGCCGACCCGCTGCCGGCCTACGAAGGCAATCCCGCGCACGCCTTCCGCGCCATGCTCGACCCCGCCAACGGGCTCGCAGTCGGCGACCCCACCGCCATGGCCGCCCGCATCATCGAATCGGTCGAGCAGAGCCCCGCTCCGCTGCGATTGATGCTCGGTATCCAGGCCCTCGCGTCAACCATCGATACGCTCCGCACCCGCATCGCGAGCTTCGAGGCCCAGGCTGAGCTCGCCGCCTCGACCGACTTCCCGGCGTCGGGCTGACCGCACTACCGCTCGCCGACCACCGCGACGCGAGGTGGTACCCCGCTCAAAGTGGTGTGCGTGGTGGTGTCGCTGCGATACGCGGCGAGTGCCGCCACCCCGATGAGCGCCGACACCAAGGCGGCGCCCAGGCGCAGCCACAGGTGCCGCGGGCAATCCCGCACGGCGCTACGCGAATGAATATCGGTCGGCATCCTGACCATCCCCCTCCGGTCATTGATCAGGAGCCGATCCCCGCCGGGCTGATACCGCGTGAGCCCGGTTAGGGTGCGGCTATGACGAACGAGCGCTTCGAGTTGCATCGCGACATTGCCGCCCCGCCGGCCGCCGTGTTCGCCGTGGTGAGCGACCCGAAGGGCCAGGTCGCGATCGACGCGTCCGGCATGCTGCAGTCCGCCGAGGGCGCACCGGTCAGTGCGGTCGGGGATCAGTTCGTCGTGCACATGGACCGCGAAGCGCTCAACGACTACCCGATGGGCAAGTACGACGTCACGATCACCATCACCGCCTTCGAGCCGGACGCGGCCATCGAGTGGACGATCACGCACGAGGGCCGCACGATCGGGCACCGGTACGGCTACCTGCTGCAGCCCAGCGCCACGGGCACTTCGGTCACCTCGTACTACGACTGGAGCCAGATTCCGGACGAGGTCCGACAGGCGGGCGTCTTCCCGATCATTCCGGAGGCCACGCTGCGGGCCACGCTGGGAATTCTCGCGCGCACGGTCGAATAGTCCGTTGCCGGACACCCTCGCCTGGCTGGGTCATTCCACCGTCCGGCTCGAGTTGGGTGACCGCCGACTGCTGACCGACCCCGTGCTGGGTCGCTGGGTCGGCCCGCTGCGACGGGTCGGGCCGGTCCCGCCCCGCGGCGCCTGGGCCGACGTCGACACGGTCCTGATCTCGCACGTTCATCACGACCATCTCGATCTGCCCTCGCTGCGCCGGCTCGCTGCGTCGGTGC
Source organism: uncultured Actinomycetes bacterium (assembly GCA_963828015.1). Classification (GTDB taxonomy): domain Bacteria; phylum Actinomycetota; class Actinomycetes; order Mycobacteriales; family Jatrophihabitantaceae; genus CAVPUA01. The sequence continues at coordinate 18,334 of CAWHCD010000003.1, read as the reverse complement.
GGCTGATCGTCCCGGCCGGCGCGGGACCGCTACTCGAGGGTCTGCGGGTGCAGGAGGTAGCGGCCGGCCAGACGATCAGTGCCGGCGGCCTCCAGATCACCGCCGTGGCGGCCGACCACGGCCACGACCGCCTCGGCTCGCGGATGGCGGTCCAGCCGCTGGGCTTCGTGATCCGCGGGGCCGGGCGCACGGTGTACTTCGCCGGCGACACCGGGGCGGGCCAGCGCCGCGAGGACCTCGGCGCCGACCTGGACGTCGCCCTGTTGCCGGTCGGCGGGTGGGGCCTGACGCTCGGCGAGGGGCACCTCGACCCCCGCCAGGCTGCGGTCCTGGCCGGCGCGCTGCAACCGCGGCTGGCCGTCCCGATCCATTGGGGCACGCTGCAGATCCCGATCCTGCGCCATTTACGCCCACGCCTGGGGAAGGCGCCGGGTCGTGACTTCGTGCGTTGGGCCGCTCAGCTGGCGCCGACGGTGAGCGCGGTCGTGGCGGCTCCGGGCGAGGTCCTCAGCCTGGACTGACGCACGGCGCGGTACTCGTCGAACAGCGTGATGACCAGCGAGATCAGCAGCAGCTCGAACAATGCGCTCGTTACGTTCACGGTTCGGTTGCCCGACAGCAGGTAGAACGCCTCGAAGATCACCGCGTTGACGGCCACGATGGCGAGGAAGCGCTTCCACAGCACCAGCGGCAAGCGTCCCCGGGCCGCGAGCACCTCGGTGGCCACGCCGTTGAGCACCACCACCGCGCTGATCGTCACGGCCAGGCCGAGCGAGCTGACCGAGGTCGGCACGATGTTGGCGAACACGACCAGGATCATGCTCAGCAACACGGCCTTCTCGCCGACCGTGATCAGCCAGGTACGCCGGTCCTCGGGCTGGTTGTCCGATGGGGGCGCGTCGACGCGGAAGCGGGGCCGCCAGTCCGGCGGGGGCGCCCACCGCCGGATGGCCAGGACGGCCACGACGAGCAGGATCGCCAGCAGGGTGAACAGGACGGCGGTCAGAGTCGGATGTGCCGACATCTGGTCGGTCGCGTCGAGCTTGGCCACATGGATCCACCACTCCTGGGGCAGCTTGATGAAGATCCAGATGAACGCGGCCCCGCCGAGGAGCATGCGATGGGTGAGTCGCCGCGGATCCCAGAGCACCCGCACGGCCTCGTAGGCGATGAAGAAGTACTCGAACGTGTTCGGGAAGACCATCAGTAGCCAGTCCCAGCTCGAGAGCTCGAACCAGAGCACGCCGACCAGGCGGTAGTACCAGAGGAACTGGGAGATCCGGAAGGCGAAGGGGTCGTCCCAGTTGCGCATCGTCGCGGTGTAGGCGATCACCTGGTAGTAGATGTCGAGCGCCTTGTCATAGGTCTGATAGACGTCGAGAACCGAGGTGATGTGGAAGGCCTGGAAGACCGTCTGGTCGAACCCGTCGATGATCAGGCAGGCCAAGATCGCCGGCAGCGGGAACTTCGGGATGAACAGCGGCACGATCAGCCGCAGGCCCACTACGGCGATGAAGACTGCGCGCTGAGTCGAATCCACCGGAGGAATCTAGCTTGACAGTCGATGTCCGCCTGCTAAGTTGGCGCCCAACAGGCGACGTCGAGCGGGAGTGACATGACGAGCTACGAGACGCGCAACTGGTTCTCCGACGCGGACGTCGCGCAGGATCCCTATCCGTTCCTGGACGCACTGCGCGCCCAAAACCCGGTGCAGCCCACGCCCTACCACGGAGTGGTGGCCGTGACCGGCTACGAGGAGACCAGCGAGATCCTGCGTGATCACGACAACTTCTCGGCCTGTATCACCGTCGTCGGCCCGTTCGGTGACTTCGCCGAACCCCTGGTCGGCGACGACGTCAGCGAGGTCATCGAGCGCAGTCGTCACCGGCTGCCGCAGAGCGAGCACATGGTGACGATGGACCCGCCCGCGCACACCCGTGAGCGGGCGCTGCTCATGCGGCTGCTCACGCCCAAACGACTGCGCGAGAACGAGGCCTACATCCGCACACTGGCCGATCAGCAACTCGACCCCATCATCGCCGCGGGCCACTGCGAGTTCATTCACGAATACGCCTCCCCGCTGGCCACGCTCGTCATCGCCGAACTGCTGGGCGTGCCCCAGGAGGACTTCGACGAGGTCCGGGCCGGCTTCGGGCTGGGCGGGGGAACCGGCGAGCTGACCGGGCCGAGCAAGGCCTACCCGTCCAACACGTTTGGCTGGCTCGACGACACGTTCACCCGCTACATCGAGGATCGTCGGCGCAATCCCGGCAACGACATCATGACCGGGCTGGCCACCGCGAAATACCCGGACGGCTCGACCCCGGACGTCGTGGCGGTCGTCCGGACGGCGACCTTCCTGTTTGCGGCCGGCATGGAGACCTCGGCCCGCATGCTCGCGCAGGCGGTGCGCTATCTGGCCGAAGATCCGCCGCTGCAGGACGAACTGCGCGCGCACCCGGAACGGATTCCCAATGTCGTCGAGGAGACGTTGCGTATCCAGTCGCCGACCAAGACCGACTGCCGTCTAGCCGTTCGCAATACCACCATCGGTGGGGTCGACATCGCGGCCGGCTCCACGGTCGCCCTGTTGTTGGGTGGGGCCAACCGCGATCCGCGCAAGTTCCCCTCGCCCGAGCAGTTCCAGGCCGATCGACCCAATGCTCGGCAACACCTGGCCTTCGGGCGCGGCATCCACACCTGTCCGGGCAGTCCGCTGGCCCGCGCCGAGGGGCAGATCACCATCGAGCGACTGCTGGCGCGCACGCGCAACATCCGCCTCTCCGAGCAGCATCACGGCCCGGCGGCTGATCACCGTTACAGCTACGAGCCGACCTGGATGCTGCGGGCCATGCAAGAGCTGCACATCGAGTTCGATCCGGTCTAGTCGCGCGCAATCTGCTCAAGCGCGTCGGCCAGCAGTTGCGGCTCAGTGATCATCAGGTCGTGGCCGGTGTCGATGTGCCAGAGCCGACCTTGGGCGCGCAGGCGCTGGTAGAGCTGCGGGTCGCCCGCCTCCCGCGCGGCCAGCTGACAGACGATGTGGTAGTCCGGGATCGCCCGGACGGCCGCCTCATCCCGCAGCCGAAGGGGCTGCTCGAAGGTCCGCCACGGCTGCCCGGTGAGACGGGCCTTGAGCCACTCCCGCTCGGCCGGATCGCTGACCCCGAAGTAGTCCTGGACCTGCCACATGCGGTCGTAGGTCTCGGGCAGCATCACCAGCTCGGTGTCGTCCACCACCTGGCTCAGCGGACGAAGCGAGGTGATCATCTCCCCGGTCAGCGCCGCCAGCGACTGGCCGTCGGACGGGTAGGCCGCGTCCAGATAGACCAGCTTGCCCACTCGGTCGGTACGGTCGGCGACGCCAGTGATGATCATCCCGCCGTAGCTGTGCCCGGCCAGGATCACGTCGTCCAGATCCCAATAGAACAGCTCGGCGACGATGTCGTCGATGTGATGGTCGAGATCGATCTCGGGTGAGAGCAGGTTCGACCGCTCGGCCAGGCCAGCCATCGTCGGGGCGAAGACCTCGTGCCCGGCAGTCTCCAACAGTCGCTTGACTTTCTTGTAGCACCAACCGCCATGCCCGCCGCCGTGAACCAACACGTAAGTCGCCATTCCCCGATGCTCCTCCCCGCGCACTAGATTGTCAGCGTGCCGTCGCGCCTGATCAGCCAGAAGGTCGCTATCAGCGTGGTGTACGCGAGCGCCATGTTCATGGCGGTCATGGACATGACGATCGTCAACGTCGCCCTGCCGACGATCGCTCGCGAGTTTCACGCGACGGCGGCCAGCGTGGCCGCCCTGGTGATCGGCTATCAGGTCAGCCTGGCCGTGTTCATCCCCGCCTCGCCCTGGCTCGGTGATCGCCTCGGGGCCCGGCGCGTGCTGCTCGGCTCGATCGCGATCTTCACGATCGCCTCGGCCCTGTGCGGCGCCGCCCACAGCCTGCCCGAGCTGATCGTGTTCCGGGTGCTGCAGGGCGTGGGCGGTGGGTTGATGACCCCGGTCGGCCTGACCATGCTGTTCCGGGCCTTCCCGGTGCACGAACGGGTACGAGCCTCGGCCATCCTGACGATTCCAGTTGTCATCGCGCCGGCCACTGGGCCGGTGATCGGCGGCTTCTTCGTCACCCACCTGTCCTGGCGGTGGGTGTTCTACGTCAACGTGCCCCTGGGCATCATCGCGGTCGCCTTCGGCCTGCTCTACCTGGCCGATCAGGCCCCGGTGGCGGTGGGGCGCTTCGACGTGGCCGGCTTCATCTGCGCCGGTGCCGGGCTCGGGCTGCTCATGTACGGCCTCTCCGAGGGGGCCAACACCGGCTGGACGCAACTCCGGGTGCTGAGCGCTCTGGTGGTCGGATCGCTGCTGCTGGTGGCGCTGGTGTTCGTCGAGCTCCGCAAGCGGGAACCACTTCTGGATCTGCGGATCTACGCCAACCGGCTCTTCCGTTCGACCAGCATCGTGCTGACGTTGAGTTCGATCTCGTTTTATTCGTTGATCTATCTGCTGTCGTTGTACCTGCAGAACGTGCTGCGGGCCAACGCCTTCCAGACTGGCCTGACCATCTTCCCCGAGGCGATCGCGGTCATCCTGGCCTCGCAGTTCATCAGCCGGCGGGTCTACCCGAGCATCGGTCCACGGCGGATTCTGTTCGTCGGGATGCTCATCATCTCCGCCAGCGCGTTCGCGCTCATCCTGACCGACGCCGACACCCCGTTGTGGCAGTTGCGCCTCCTGCTGTTCGTGATGGGCCTGGGTGTCGCCGGTGCCTTCCTGCCCAGCCAGGCGGCCGCCTTCGGCACGATAAGCAGCGCCCAGACCGGGGTCGCGTCGGCCCTGTTCAACGTTCAGCGCCAGCTCGGCGGAGCCGTCGGCGTCGCGGTGATCACCGTGGTCATCAGCGCCTTCAGTCCGTTCCGCATCGTCGACGGCCACACCATCGCCAACGCCCACGCCTTCCACGTGGGCTTCCTGGTCGCCGCCCTCATCGCGCTCGCCGGCGCGGTGGCGGCGCTGTTCGTCTCCGATTCCGACGCGGCGCCGACCATGCGCCGCCGGGACGCGGCCGCCGGGCCGAAGCAGCAGGCGCCCCCCGTGGCGGCGGGCGAGCCTGCCTAGTATTCGGTTCATGAAGCTGCGCATCTTTACCGAGCCCCAGCAAGGCGCGTCCTACAGCGATCTGGTGCGCACCGCGCAGAGCGCCGAGGAGCTGGGCTTCGACGCCTTCTTCCGCTCCGATCACTACCTCAACATGGGCGGTGGCTCGGGGCTCCCCGGCTCGACGGACGCCTGGGTGACGCTGGCCGGCCTGGCGCGCGAGACGTCCCGGCTGCGATTGGGCACGCTGGTCACGCCGGCCACGTTCCGCTGGCCGGGTCCGCTGGCTATCACCGTCGCCCAGGTCGATGAGATGAGCGGCGGGCGGGTCGAGCTGGGCCTGGGCGCGGGCTGGTTCGAGCAGGAGCACACGGCCTACGGCATTCCGTTCCCCGCGACGCTCGAGCGATTCGATCGCTTCGCCGAGCAGTTGGCCATCGTCCATGGGCTGTGGCGCACGCCGGTGGGTGAGCGGTTCAACTACACCGGTGAGCACTATCAGCTCATCGACTCACCCGCCCTGCCCAAGCCGGTGCAGCAGCCCGGCCCGCCGATCATCCTGGGCGGCGCGGCGAAGAAGAGATCTGCGGCGCTGGCCGCTCGCTTTGCCGACGAGTACAACGTCTTCGCTTCTCCCAGTGAGGGCAAGCAGTCCTTCGACCGGATCCGGGCGGCATTGCGCGAAGCCGGGCGCGACGAGGCCGACTTCACCTTTTCGGTCGCTCATCAGACGGTGGTCGGGGCGACCGAGGCCGACTTCACTCGTCGCGCCGATGCTCAGGGTGGCGTCGCGAACCTGCGCGAGGGCGGCCTGTACGGCACCCCGGCCGAGATCCTCGCGCGGCTGGCCGAGTACGCCGCCGTCGGAGTGAGCACGGTCTACCTGCAGTACGTCGCGCTGCCCGAACGCGCCGAGCTGGAGCTGATCGCCGCCGAGGTGCTCCCGCACGTCGGCGCGCTCTAGGTCGTTCGGCCCGCCCGGGAAGCGGGTCCGCGCGATTCGCGCAGGTAGCGCCAGCGGTGGCCGCTGCGGATGGCGTTGATCGTCGCGACGCTGACGTGATAGCGCCGCGCCAGCACCGGCGCGGCCAGGGCGCTGCTGAGAATGGCTTCGGCCTGGGCCTCGGTCAGGCGGGAGTTCCAGTGCCGCTCGCCGTGCGGGATCCGTCCGGCCCGGGCGGATCGGGCGGCGCGCTCGCGCGAGCTCAGGCACTCCAGATGGGCGGGCGCGACGCAGCTGCGGTTGGCGCAGTCCGGGGTGTGCACTATCTCGTGCCCGACCGCGATCGGGCCGTGTTCGTGGCGCCAGATGATGCGGGCCGCGAGCGTCGTGGTGGCATTCCAGCTGCCGATCGGATAGCCGCGGCTGCTGTGCGTACCGGTCCAGATGAGGCAGTTCCCGCTGCGCACAGTGTGTCCGCGCAGCCAGCCCTCGAAGTCCGGGCGCGGGAAGCTCAGCCCGAGCCGTCGCAGACTCCGGTAGACGGTCATGGTGCTGACGTCGAGCTCGGTGGCCAGCTCCGTCGCGCTGCATCCTTCGCCGAGCCGGGCCTCCCACCAGGACCGGCTGGGGCGCGCGGGCTGGGCGTCCCGGACCGACTGTCCCGAGGCGAGGACCGCTTGCCGGACGCGCGAGCGTGACCAGCCGGTGGACTGAGCGAGCGCCCGGATGCTGGCTCCGCGTCGATGCGCGGACTCGATCGCCCTCGTCGTCGCGCTGGACAGGGCTTGATCCTTAAAGGGTGCCGCCATCGCTCCTCGGCTTTCGCAGACGTCGGGTACCGGTCTGCGCCCAGTTTCAGTCGCGGGGGGCGTGGATGACGTCGCCCATCACAGGTGAGAGTGGCTCGAACACGGTGGCCGTCCGGGTGCGTTCGGCCCGCGAGCGCGGCGAGCTGCGGTCGGTGTTGCGGCGATGCGCGCCGTAGCGAGACAGCGTGACCACACCGGCGAGCTCGAAGCCGATTGTGGCGAGCAGCAGGACGAGGCTCAACACGAGCTGCTCCCTCCCAGATCGGCCCGGCCACCGCTGGCCGGTGCCCCTCAGCCTGCCCGCGATATGGGGCATCCGAGTCACCCGTACGGTATGAGACTCGTGTTAGTTTTTTGGGATCAGCTGCGGAGAGTCGCAATCGACTGGAGCAGATAGATCAGGGCAAGCACGGCGAACAGCGCCGCCAGGATCAGCGAATTGTGCCGGATGAGGTATTGCTTCGCGCGGGCCAGGCCGGCCTCGACGCCGGGGGGACCGAACCGGACCAGGGTCAGCGGGATCCCCACCCCGATGCAACCGATGGCGACGAAGATCAGTATCGCCACCACTGAGGCCGCCGCTGAGGCTCCGACGGCCGCGACGTCGGTGGCCGCAGTCACCGACAGCGGCAGATTCTTGACATTGACCACGGCGATGACCAGGCCGAGCTGAAAGGCCGTCCGCGCTCGCGCGCCGTCGACGGCGCGCAGCCACGCGGGCGTGTCGACGGTCTGCTCGCGCGGGGGTCGCCGCACCCAGAGGATCACGGCGGCCACCGCCAAGACCACTGCGAACGCGAGCTGGATCACCGCCGTCACGCGGGCCAGCGTGTGGCGGCTGGAACTGTCGTGCCCGCTGGTGGCGGCCAGGACGATCAGACTCAGCGCGGCCAAGGACGTGGCAAATCCGGCCACGAACGCGCCACCACGGCGCAGGCCGCTCGGTCCGCTGAGGAACAGGAGCACGGCCGCGATCGCGGTGGGGCTGATCGCCACGCCGATGCCCGGGGCCAGAACCTTGTCGATCGCGTTCCACCACATGGAAATCCCGAGTCGTGTGTCGGTGGTTCATGGCTCGCGCGCGTTTTGGGCGGCGTGTGGCACTGGATGGGCCGACTCGGTATCAAGCCCATCCCGTGCGGGAAGCTGTTTGTTCCGGTCTGCCGTCGGGTGATCCGCCCAGCAACATCAGAATCCTTGGCGGTACGCAGATGTGGATCACCCAGACCGGGTGAGGGTGGTGTGAGGTAATTCAAGTGAAATGTGTCTACTTGCCGCGAAGAAGCGGATCCGTTGCCTCTTGAATCGCTCATGAGTGACCAAGACCCACCTCACCGCGACCTACCGCAAGCTCGGTGTGGGCACGTGCAACGCCGCCGTCCGTGAAGCCCGCCGCGGCATCATCTGAGCCGCTCGAACAACCTCACCCGCAATGTGGGAGGCCGGCTAGCGGCAAAGGGCAAATAGTGCATAACATGGCTACCCGTACTCACATGCGTTACGAGTTCGACCTGGAGCGCCCGATCTCGAGCGAGATCGCCGCGGCCTTTCCCGAGCTTCACGTTCCCGACGGCAGCGTCGGCCGCGGCTATGACCGGTCGCGGCTGTGCGGCGCCGTCGCCGATCAGGCGCAGTTGCACGGCATTCTCCGGCGGATCGAGAATCTGGGTCTGACGATCGTCGAGCTTCGCCAGTTGCCGGGCGCGGACGAGGGTCCGGGATCCTCGTGACGCTGGCCGGCGCAATTGCATTGGTAGGCCCGCGCCAAGGTTGCGCGCGGGCCTACCAATGTCCGGCGAGGGGCTTGCCCACCAGCTGCCACGAACAGCGCGGTGGGCGACGACCGTTGTCGTTATAGAGCAGGCCCCGGGGGGAAGCCTGCTCTACCCCTGCGCCACAAATGATCTCCGTCCAGGCCGAGGTGCTTCTTCACCCGTTCCAGGTGACTTTGATCCACTTTCGCCTAACAGCAACCTCACCCCAATCGAGGGAGACGCGCGACCAGCGGTCGGCGAAGACTCCGTAGCGGGGCACCGGGAGGCGGACGGCGTCGGCGCTGGAAGGGAGCGCCGCCGCCAGCTCTTCTGCGTGAACGGGTGGCTCGAGGCAGCGGCGCTCAGGTGGCCGCGTTCATTCGCGGTCTGCTTGCTCCTTCTCGCGCGGTTCCTCGTCCCGGTCGACCTCCGGGCTCTCGTAGTCGGACTGGGGCCGGCCCGGATTGCCGTTTCGGATCTCGGCTCCGGTCGGCGCCTTGGTGCCGTATACCTCGTCGTCCACGGATTTCGTCATGCGAGCGGTCTGCCCAGATTCTTCAGTGACCAATCCGGCCGGTCGGCAATCTGACAGAGTGCGGCGATAAGAGCGACTGCTGGGACGTCACGCCCGACTATCCCGCGGACGCAGGTTTCCGTACCCGTCTAGGTGCTCAGGCCGGGTCGTACTCGATGTAGAGCTTGCGGAGCCCGTGCAAGACCCAGGTCGGCTCGTATTCGAAGTGCCGGTCGCCGGCGGGTCCGTGGTGCTCCTCCGACAGCCGGATGTTACGCATCCGGCTGAGCACCGCCTCGACGGTGATGGCGCCTTCGGCGCGGGCCAGCGGGCCGCCCGGGCAGGAATGCACACCGCGGCCGAAGGCGATCTGCTCCTTGGCGTTGGGTCGATCGGCGCGGAACTCCTCCGGCGCCTCGAAGCGACGCGGATCGCGGTTGGCGGCGCCGAGCATCATGACGACGGTCGTCCCGGCCGGGATGTCGACGCCGCCGGCGGTCGTGGCCCGTCGAGTCAGGCGGGAATCGGACTTGGTCGGGCTCTCGATGCGCAGTGCCTCTTCGATGAAGTTGCGGATGCCCTCGGGATGGTCGCGAAGTTGATCCTGCAGCTCGGGGTACTCGGCGAGGTACTTGAGGACGACAGCCAGCAGCCGGGCGGTCGTCTCCTGCCCGGCGGCGAACAGGAAGGTAGCCGTACGCACGATCGCCTGCATGTCCGGCGTCGATCCGTCGGGGTATTTGGCCAGCGCGAGGTCACTGAGCACGTCCGTACCCGGCGTGACGCGCCGTGCTTCCAGGTATTCGGTGAACCAGCTGTCGAGCCAGGTCGTGCCGCCTTCGTACGGACTGGGCGCAGCGTCCTTGTCGCCACCGCCGAGCGACATCTGGTTCGCGGGGGAGTCCTCGCGCAGACCGAACCCTTCGCGGAACGTGTCGTGGTGCTCGGGCGGCACGCCGAGCACGTCAGCCACCGCGAGCATCGAGAACGGCTGCGAGTAGGTCTTGATGAACTCGCAGCTGCCCCGGTCGACGATGTTGTCGAGCAGGCGGTGGGCCAGCCCGCGCATGAACTCTTCGTTCTCCTTCAGTCGCTTCGGGGTCATCAGCCGGTTCAGCAGCGACCGCTCGCGGGTGTGCTGCGGTGGATCCATGGTGACCATGTCCAACGTGCCCGGCACCATGTGGCGGTTGTCGGCGATGATCTCGTCCACGTTGGTCAGGTGGTCACCGACCAGTAGCCCCCCGAAGGGCAGGTACGGCCCGCTGGTGGAGTTCACCGACGAGTACGTCTCGTTGTCGCGAAAGATCTCGTTTGTCTCCTCGTACCCGGTCACCAACACGATGCCGCCGAACTGGTCGACCTTCGTCACCGGAGCCTGCTCACGAAGGTGTTCGTAGTACGGGTACGGGTTGTTGACCACCTGCTGGTCGGTGAAGAAGTTGACCGAATCCAGTTCCGTCATCGCCGGGGACCGCCTTCTCTACTAGCTCGCACCGCCCCCAGCGGTAGTCCGCCCGACGGTATTGGGCACCAAGTTAGCAGGGCAGGGCGGGACGTCAATAGCGGTCGGCTGCGGCATACTGCGGCGGTGTTGTTGAACCGAGTGCGAGCCGGTGCAGTCGTCCTGCTGCTCGTGCTGGGCACGATCGTGACGCTGTTGGCGCCCCCGGCCGTCTGGGGCCGCAATCTGCTCCTCAACACCGACCGCTACGTCTCGACCGTGGCTCCGCTGGCCTCTGACCCGGGTGTGCAGCAGGCGGTCATCAAAGCCGTCGACACCCAGTTCGCCGACAAGGTCGACGTGAAGGACTTCGCGGCATCGGTTCTGCCCCCGGCGGCCAGTGTGCTGGCCGGCCCGATCGCGGCCGCGACCGCCACCCTGGTGAACACGATCGTGACCAGGATCGTCGAGAGCCCGGCCTTCGCCAAGCTGTGGGAGACGGTCAATCGCGCGGCGCACGCGGAGCTCGTGGCCGCGCTCACCGGGGAGAAATCACGCACCGCATCGGGCCTGCGCGCGGTCGTGCTCGATCTGTCACCACTGGTCGCCCAGGTCAAGGCCCAGCTCCTCGCGGCCGGGTTGGTCGTCGCGCAGAACCTGCCGGTCATCGGACCGACGATCACGATCTTGAACATTGACACGATCGAACGGGCGCAGACCTACACCAGATTCTTCGACAAGGTCGCCGATTGGCTGCCGTGGGTGGCGCTGTTGCTGTTCGGCGGGGCGATCGCGCTGGCCCACCGCCGGCGCCGGACCCTGCTGATCTCGGCCGGTTGTGTCGCCGGGGCCATGGTCGTCCTGGGCCTCGTGCTCAACGTCATCCGCCACCTATACCTCGACAGCGTCGATCATCAGCTCAACAGTGCGACGGCCGGTTCGATATACGACACCGTCACCCGGTACTTGCGCGACGGAATCCGGATCCTGTTCGTCGTTGCGCTGCTCGTGATGTTCGTGGCGTGGATATTCGGGCCGGCCCGCCGCGCGGTGGCCCTGCGTGCGTGGGCCGTCGCGTTCGCGACCAAGCCGTGGACCGGCCGGGCCGAGACCTCTCCCGCGGGCCGTTTCGTGGAGGCGAACCACCTGGCGCTGGCCGGGGCCGTCGCGGTGCTGGCGGCCCTGATCGTTGTGCTCTGGACCAACCCATCGCTGGCGCTCGTGCTGGGCGTCGTGATCGTGGCGCTGGTGCTGATCGGCCTCATCGAGCTCATCCGCGTCCGTAGCCGGGGTCAGCGGCCGGTCGCGGCCGCGGGCTGAACCACCTGATTGCACCACCCTTGTTCGCCATCTGACGGGCTGCTAACCTAGCGCCCAAATCAGGAGGCGCTATGGGCAAGCTCGATGGCAAGGTGGCATTCATCAGCGGAGCGGCGCGCGGGCAGGGCCGTAGCCACGCCGTTCGCCTGGCCCAAGAGGGCGCCGACATCATCGCGTTCGATATCTGCGACCAGATCGCCAACGTGTCCTACGCGATGGCGACCCCGGAAGATCTGGCCCAGACCGTGAAAGAGGTCGAGGCCGAGGGCCGCCGCATCGTGGCTCGCCAGGCCGACGTCCGGGACGCGGCGGCGGTGCAAGCCGTGTTCGACGAGGGTCGGGCCGAGCTCGGGCCGGTGGGCATCGTGCTGGCCAATGCCGGGATCGCGGCCGGCGGGCAGTCCGAAGGCGCATGGGACGACGTGATCGGGGTCGACCTGACCGGCGTCTGGAACACGGTTCGGTTGGCGCTGCCGGCGATGATCGAGGACGGGCAGGGCGGGGCGATCGTGGTCACCAGCTCGGTCGCCGGTCTGCTGGGCGTGGCCTCGAACGAGCCCGGGTTCCTCGCCTATACGGCGGCCAAGCATGCCGTCATCGGGCTGGTGCGCTCCTGGGCCAACTTCGGCGCCCCGCACAGCATCCGGGCCAACGCGGTGTGCCCGACGACCGTCCGCACGCCGATGGCCGGCAACGTCTCGATCGAGGAGATGGCCAAGTGGAACCCGTCGATGGCCAATGCCTGCACCAGTGATCTGCCCGGCGGAAACCTGATCGAGCCGCTGGACGTGTCGAATGCCATCGCCTGGCTGGTCTCCGATGACGCCCGATTCGTGACCGGCACGGTGGTTCCGGTCGACGCGGGAACCTTCAACCGAAGGTAGCCGCATATATTCCTCCGCGTGGTCCACACCGGGGGCGAGAACCGCTACGAGCTGATGCGTTACCGCCGAAGTGGGCGCTCGGGGCTTGACCTGCCGGTGTTCTCCTTCGGCCTCTGGCAGAAGTTCGGCTTCGACTACCCGTACGCGCGCCAACGCGAGATCCTGTTGCACGCCTTTGACCTGGGCATCACCCATTTCGACAACGCCAACCGCTACGGCCCACCGCATCGGGCGGCGGAGAAGACCTTCGGCCGGGTCCTGCGCGAGGATCTCGCGCCCTACCGTGACGAGCTGATCCTCTCGACGAAGGCGGGCAACCCGATCGGCCCGAGCCCGTACCTCACGGGCGGTTCGCGCAAGTCGTTGCTGGCCTCTCTCGATCAGAGCCTGCGCGACCTGGGCACCGACTACGTCGACATCTTCTACAGCCATCGCCACGACCCGGGTACCCCGCTGGAGGAGACGGCGGGCGCGTTGGTCAGCGCCGTTCGCTCGGGCAAGGCGCTCTATGTCGGCATCTCCAACTACGGGCCCGAGCCGGCCCACCAGATTGCGGAGCTGCTGCGAATCGCCGGCGTGCCGCTACTGGTTCACCAGCCGCGCTACTCCATCTTCGATCGAAGCGCGGAGCGCAACGGTCTGCTCGAGTTGGCCGCCCGGGACGGCTTCGGTCTGGTCGTCTACAGCCCGCTCGCCCAGGGCCTGCTGACCGACAAGTACCTCGGCGGCGTGATTCCCGATGGGGCGCGGGCGCAGAACAGTGCGTTCCTTTCGCCTGACTCGATCGATGACAGCTATCGCCGGCGCGCGTCCGCCCTCGACCAGATAGCGCGCGAGCGCGGTCAGTCCTTGGCCCAGCTGGCCCTGCAGTGGGTCCTGCGCCAACCGCAGGTGACCAGCGCGCTGATCGGGGCCAGCTCGCCGGGGCAGCTCGACCACAACGTCCGGGCGCTGGACTGTGAACCGCTTTCCGACGATGAGCTCGCACGCATCGACGAGTACGGAGTGCACGGCACCGGGCTCGCGCTGTAGGCGATGCAGCTGCGACGCTGTCGACATGCCGTTCGGCGCTCGGGACCTCCAGCACGCGCCGCGGGTCGTGCTCGCTCCGGACAAGTTCAAGGGCTCCTTGTCCGCGGCAGAGGTCTGCGCAGCGCTGTCCGCGGGCATCCAAGAGATCGCGCCCGATGCCGACCTGACGAGCGTGCCCGTGGCCGATGGCGGGGACGGAACGCTGGACGCGGCCCTGGCGGCCGGATTCCGAAGCGTCCCGGTCACGGTCGACGGGCCGACCGGGCCGGCCGTGGAGGCTGCCTACGGCCGCAGAGGCGATCGGGCCGTGGTGGAGCTCGCCGCGCTCAACGGGTTGGCCCGGCTGCCCGGCGGGCGACTCGATCCGCTCGGCGCGAGCACCCTTGGCGTGGGACAGGCGATCGCGGCCGCGCTGGATGCCGGCTGCCGACGCATCGTCCTCGGAATCGGCGGCAGCGCGAGTACCGACGGCGGCGCGGGACTGCTCGTCGGACTCGGTGCGCGTCTGCTCGGGGCCGACGGATCACCGGTTCGGCCTTCGGGTGGGGGCTTGTCCCAGGTCATGACGCTCGACCTGGACGGTCTGCATCCGGCGATCCGCTCGGCCGAGCTCGTGGTGGCCGGCGATGTCGACAATCCACTGCTCGGCGTAGACGGAGCGGCCGCGGTCTATGCCCCGCAGAAGGGCGCGACCCCCGCGCAGGTAGCCGACCTCAAGCGATCCCTGGCCCAGTGGGCGGACGTCGTCGAGCGGGCGACCGGGGTCGACCGCCGAGCTGACCCCGGGGCGGGGGCCGCTGGAGGTGTTGGCTTCGCCGCCATCGCCGTCCTCGGGGCGAAGATGGTTCGAGGGGCCGAACTGATCCTGGAACTCGTCGGCTTTCCCGCTGCCCTCGGCGGTGCCGACCTGGTTGTCACCGGCGAGGGTGCATTGGACGAACAGACTTTGCGCGGGAAAGCCCCCGCCGCCGTAGCCGCGGCGGCCCGCGCCGCCGGCGTGACGACGGTTGCGGTCGCCGGGCGGGTCGACCTGTCCGCCGCTAAACTCGTGGCCGCCGGAGTGTCGCGGGCGTATAGCCTGGCCGAGCTCGAGCCGAACCCGGCGAGGTCCATAGAGAACGCGCCATCGCTGATCCGCGCCGTGGGGCGCAGACTGGCCCAGGACTGGCTCCGGTAACCGCGCCACCACTGAAGAAGAGGATGGGCCGTCATGTCGCATACCGAATCCGACGACCAGAGCGGTTCGACCACCGCGGAACTGGTCCAGAAGCTGTGGGACATCGAGGCGATCAAGCAGCTCAAGGCGCGCTACTTCCGGCTCATGGACACCAAGGACTGGACGGCGTGGAAGCAACTGTTCACCGAGGACTGCCAGCACCTGCTGCCGTCGGAAGTGAATCTCCCCCCGCAGTCGAACGCGGAGTACCTGGAGCACGTGCCGAAGGTGTTGGCTGATGCGTTCACCACGCATCACGGCCACATGGCTGAGGTCACCATCCTCAGCCCGACCGAGGCCGAAGGCATCTGGGCGATGTTCGACTACGTGCTCTACCCCGATCGGCCGACCGGAATCATGGGTTACGGCCACTACTACGAGACCTACCGCAAGGGCCCGGACGGGCAATGGCGGATCAGCTCGAAGCGCAATCAGCGATTGAAGGTCGATCAGGTTCCCAACACCATGTGAAACGACATCTGCAAAACGTCACGACCGAAACAGAGGAGCAAGCGCATGAAGATTGGCTTCGTGGGGCTCGGCCGGATGGGCGGAAGGATGGCGTCGCGGTTGGCCCAGGCCGGCGAGCTGGCGGTGTATGACACGTCGGAATCGGCGATGGCGCCCTTTGCCGGTCGAGCGCGACTGGCCGCCGGAATCGCCGACGTCGGCGTCGACGCCGAGGCGGTCGGGATCTGCGTGCGAAGCGGCCCGCAGGTGACCGAGTGCGTGAACGCGCTGATTCCGGTCATGAAGCCCGGCAGCGTGTTGATGATCCACAGCACGGTCAGCCCCGACATCGTCAAGGCCGCCGCGAAGCAAGGTCTCGCGCACGAGGTCGACGTCATTGACGCGCCGGTCACCGTCACGCGCTACGACGGCGCCGATGCCCCCTTCGTCATGGTGATGACCGGTGGCGAGCCCGAGGTCGGGCTGCGCGTCGAGGCGGTGCTGCAGGCCTATGCGACCGACACCGTCCATGTCGGCCCGCTCGGGTCGGGGATGTCGCTGAAGATCATCAACAACCTCGTGTCGCTCGTCCAGATCACCGTCGCCGAGGAGGCGTTTCGGGTGGCGAGCCTGACCGGTGTCCCGGCCGAGGCGCTCAAGACGGTCATGCAGAGCAACGGCGCCCTGACCCCGACCATGATGGCGATCGCCGCTCGAGCGGGCCAGCCACCGGCTGATCGCGCGCTGATGCTGGCGCGCGAGATCCAGGCCAGCAACGGGGTGAAGGACCTCGCCCTGGCCGAGGAACTGGCTCGCAGCGTCGACACGCCGAGTGCCGCCGCAACCTTCGCCAAGACGCAGTACTGGGCCGCGTACACCGCCAACCTGCATTGACCTGATCAGTCGGCCGTCAGTGGCGCCGACGGCGGCGGGTGGCTCCGACCATGACCAGGCCGCTGCCGGCTAGCGCGATCAAGACGGCGCCGGCACCGGTGAGGAGCCGTTGACCCGCTGGGTGCTCCAGGGGGCGTGGCCGGCGTCGACCGCGGTCGGGATCGGATCGGCGGTGGCGCCCGAGGACGGCCCGGTGGTCGGCGGGTTCGAAGTCGGCGGGCTCGGGGGCGGTACCGCGACGGTGCCGGTGAACGTTTGGGCGTCATCACCAGCCGGATTGGACGCGGCGATCTCGAAGGAGAAGGCGCCACCGCCGGTGGGGGTGCCCGACACGACGCCGGTCGCTGCATTCAATGCCAGCCCGGCCGGCAACGCGCCCGACGTGACCGCGAAGGTGGTCCCCGGGCCGCCACTGACGCCGAGAGTCGAGCTGAACGGTGTCCCGACGACGGCGTTGGTCATGTCCAGGCCGGTGATCATCGGCGAGGTGACCTGCTGGACCACGGCGATGGCGTCGACGTTGGATGCCGCGGCGTAGACCATGTTCGTCGATTCATCGACGGCGATCCCATCAGCGCCGTCGATGCCGCTGACGGTGTCGGTGATCGTGTCGGTGGACAGATCGATGAGGGTTACGGTCCCGTTGTTGTAGTCGGGGATGAACAACGTGTCGGTCGTGTGGTTGATGGCCCCGGCGTAGGGAGCGGACCCTCCGGTGATCGTGGCCGTGATGGTGCCGGTCAGTCCGTCGAGCACGTAGACGTTGCCGTCGCTGGCACTGACGTACGCCTTGCCGGTCGCCGGGTCGGCGACGACACCCTGTGGGTTCCCCGCCGGGAGGGGAACGGTGTAGGTCACAGCGTTGGTGCTCGTGTCGACCACGGAGACGGTTCCGTCGGCGGAGTTCGCCGTATAGACCAGATCATGCGCGGGGTCGGCCGCCACCGATATGGCGCCGATCCCGACGGTCACGTAGTCGGTCACCGTATCCGTGGCTCCGTCGATGACGGCCAGGACACTCCCCGCGCCCCCGACGTAGATCGTGTCGGTGGCGCTATTGACGGCGACGCCGTCCGGCCCGCCGGTGACCGGGATGGTGTCGATCACCGTGTTGGTCGTCGTATCGATGACTGACACCGTGTCGTCGCTGTTGGCCGCATAGATCTTGTGCGTGACGTCGTTCAGGCCGATGAGGACGTACCCGTTGCTGTTGCCGGGACCGTAACTGACGGTGGTCGTCAGCGTGCCGGTCGCGGCGTCGACGACGGCCAGGTGACCGCTCAGATCGCTGAAGTAGGCCGTCCGCGTGGACGCGTCGAACGCGGCTCCGTAGGCGCTGATGCCCACGGGGATCGATGAGGTCTGGAACCAGCCGGTCGT
Source organism: uncultured Actinomycetes bacterium (assembly GCA_963828015.1). Classification (GTDB taxonomy): domain Bacteria; phylum Actinomycetota; class Actinomycetes; order Mycobacteriales; family Jatrophihabitantaceae; genus CAVPUA01. The sequence continues at coordinate 594 of CAWHCD010000003.1, read as the reverse complement.
CGCGGCCTCGGCGCTCGGGCCGGCCAGGGTGGTGCCGAGCAGCACGAGGGCGCATATCGCGACCAGGGCGGCTGCTCGGCGAACAGCGATAGGACCCACCTCGAAGGACCTCCAGCTGCGGGCAGAGTGCCCACGACTGTAAAGTTAGTGTCAAGGAACTTTGCTAGGCCTCACCCCTGCGGGTGGGATTGCCCTGTGGGTGGGCCATCCGGAGTGAATCTCCGCATTTAACCGTGTGTTGATCTTGACGCAATCCCGGTGTCGGCATTTACGCTCCGGCCCAGATAACAGGAGCCGGTCCCCCGATCCGGCGCCGGGGAGAGTGCGTTATGCCGTTCCGTCACGTCATCGCCGCCGCGTCGCGGACGTCTGAGGTCGATGCGCTCAGAGAGCGCGAGGCCATGCAGGCCGCCCTCGAGGTGCTGTGGGGCCGTGACCTCACGCCGTCGGAAGCGGACGCGTTGCGCCGGGTGCTGGAGCAGGCCCATTCCTCCGGCACGCTGGTGACGGCCGGCTTCGTGGCCGGCTCGATCAACTCCGGATACGCGTCCGCGGGCCGGTGATCGCGCGGGCCATGTCCTCGGTGCCCCTGAG
>CAWHCD010000002.1:0-249877 GCA_963828015.1 uncultured Actinomycetes bacterium | reverse complement strand
TCTCGACGGGAACGATCCAGGCGCCGTCGTTCAACGGCAACGTCGCCGCCGGCAATCCAGGCACCGCCGGTTACGGCCTGGACGGCCCAAGCGGTAACGCCGCGTTCGGTGGAAACATCGCGATCGGCAGGGAGCGCTCAACGTTACGGGCTCAACGACGATCGCCGGCTCACTGGTCCTGCCGAACGCATCTGTAAACAACGCAGCGCTGGTTAGCCCGGTGTCGGTGTCGGTCGCCGACGCGAATGTCACCGGGCTGTCAATGCCGACGACCATCACCGCGCTGGTCAGTACGACCGTCACTGTCCCGAGTGGCTTCTCGAAAGCCTTGGTGATGGCTGTCGCCGCCGTAGGCGCTACATCCGGCGCATCTGGCGGCTTCATGGATGGCCGGGTGACTATCGCTGGCACTGCTGGCGCTCAGCTCGCCGTCAGCGCGGCTGGGCCTTCCCTCGGCTGCAGCGTCACAGCGAGTTCGGCGCAGACCCTTACCGGCCTCATAGGCGGGGGAACGTTCGTAATCACCGGGGACAGCTCCGCCAGCATCGCCGGCTGGACCAGGGGGCAACGCACACGTCAGCGCCAGCATCCTTTGGCTACGGTGAGGCCCACGCCGGGCGTCGCGGGTCTGCTCGGTCTGGACGGGCCTTCTGTTGAAGTCCCCGGTTGGGCGGCGGCATGGCTCGAGCAGCACACGAACCTAGCAACCAAACACGTCGCGTGCCGTGGCGTCGATCCCGGCATCGATGACGTCCTCGCGAAACTTCACTACGTAGCCGTGCACCACCTCGCCGGTTCCGGCCAAGGTTCCGCAGACGGAACCGAAACCGACACGGCCGCGCTGATCGAGGAATCGTCAACGTTGACGGTCACTGAAGCAGCCGCACAGCTTGGCATCACTGACCGCGCAGTGCGCAAGGCGATCGCCGCCGGACGACTCAAGGCCAAACGGTCAGGGGCTGTCTGGCTGATCGACACCCACGACATCAACGTTTACAAGCGGAAGGCGACAGCAGCATGAGTTCACCGATTCAGGGAATCGCACGTTGGATAACCCACTCGGCGAAGGCCCCGCGTGGGACCGTCCCGCCGATAAGGTCCGCGACGCCCTATCGGCGCAGGTCGACAAAATCAGGAACCGTAAGGAACTCAACCCCGCAGCGGCCAAGTCGTTGATCGCGCAGAGCTACGTCGCTGCGCATCAACAGATGGCCGACCTCAACTCGAACGCACCGCAGGCCAAAGCCGCGCAAGTCGCAGCTGCGAAGCGGGCCGCGTTCGGCATCGACGACCTCACCAAGGGCAGCACACCTGCTGAACAGGCCGCGCTCGCGATGAACTTCCGCGACGCGCAACAACGGGCTGGCCAACTCAGCAGCGCCGGCCAAGCTCAGGCGTTGTACGACACGGCTAACCAATCCGGTGATGAGCTGTTCACCCGAGCTGTCGGCAACCGGGCGCTGTCAGACCCCGCCCTGGGCGCGACGGCCGTCGCAGACGACTTCCTCGCATCCCATCCCGATCAGGCAGCCGCACTTGCTGACCTACAGCAACTCCTCACGGCCGCGCCGGACGCCGCATCCCTCTTCGAGTACATCCTGCCTCGGCCATCTGAGCTTTCTTCCTTGAATGACACAGCGATCGCCGCGCTGGCGAACTCCGCCAACACATTCACGCAGCAGTAACTGACCGTCGTGGGGTCGGCGTCAACGTCACCCATCAGTCGGCCAGCTAACCAACTGCCGGGAGCGATGGCCGCGAGCGACTAACTCCGGCGCCTAGACCGGCCAGCGCCCACACCACGACCTAGACGAACGGAGGACGACATGGCACATAACTGGTCGACCAGCACCAGACGATCACGACTACCAGGCAGTTGGCCACTACTACGCCGCACCGTCCTCGAACGCGACAACGGCCTCTGCCAAATACGTGGACCACGCTGCACCCGTATCGCCACCGCCGTCGACCACATCCAACACGGCGACAACCACAACCTGACCAACCTCCAAGCCGTCTGCAACACCTGCCATCGAGTGAAGACACAGCACGAGTCACACCAGACCCGAGTGACCAGACGACGACCAGACGAACGACACCCCGGAGTCATCAGATGAATGCAGGAAGAGCCGCTCCACACGCAGCCATCCAAGGGTGGGGGGACACCCCCAACGGCCCCCACACCGAGACCGCAGCGTATAGCTGGGCTTTGGATGCGTGCGTGTTCCCGGTTTTTTCCGGGGGGCTTTCGTGACGGCGAAACTGGTGGTTCCGAAGGATCTGGGTCCTGGTGGGCGCGAGCTGTGGGCTGAGATCACGGCCAGCTACGTGCTGCGGGCGTCGGAGCGTCAGGTTCTGGCTGATGCCTGCCGCGAAGCTGACCTGGTCGATGACCTCGAGGCCGCCCGTAAGGACGCGCCGCTGATGGTTAAGGGCTCGATGGGGCAGTTGGTGGCGTCGCCGTTGATCTCTGAGCTGCGTCAGCATCGGGCCGCGCTGAACGCGCTGTTGAAGTCGTTGAAGTCGCCGCTGGTTGATGAGTCGGCATCGTCGGCGAAGGTTGCGTCTGAGTCGGCTCGGGCAGCTGCTCGGGCCCGCTGGGACAGGAAGTCGGCATGACCGCGGTCCTGGAGCAGATCGAGGTCGGTGAGGATGGTCTGCCTGTGGGTTGGCCGCAGGATCACGGGATCGCTACTGCCGGCCCGCAGGTCTTGGCCTGGTGTGAGACGGTCCTGGCCCAACCTGATGGTGAGAACGCAGGCGGTCCGTGGTCGTGGCGGGATTCCCAAGCTCGGTTCGTGTGCTGGTGGTACGCCCTCGACTCTGACGGGCGGTTTCTCTGGCGCCGTGCTCAAGTCGTGCTGCCCAAGGGCGCCGGGAAGTCGCCCCTGGCGGCTGCGTTGGCGTGCGCGGAGCTTGCTGGGCCGGTCAGGTTCGTCGGCTGGGACGAGGTCGGGGATCCGGTCATGCGGGCCGTCCCGTCGCCCGATGTAAAGCTTTCGGCGCTGTCGCTGGGCCAAGCTGTCGATGCGACCCTTGGGCTGGCAGTCGCGATGCTCGACTCTGCTGCTGCGTCAGCGGAGATCCCTGGACTCGATGCCGGTATCACTCGGGTTCGTACCCGGCACGGGATGCTGTCACCGGCTACCGCCAGGGCAGCGTCGAAAGAGGGCCCGAGGTACACGGCAGTCATCCTCGACGAGTCGCACTTGTGGAACCAGTCGAACGGGGGGCATCGCCTTGCGGCGACGATGCGCCGTAACCTCGCGAAGACCGGCGGCCGGTCGGTGGAGATGACGAATATGTGGACGTCGGGCTCTGACTCGGTCGCCGAGCAGACCGCCTCCTACGCCGATTCGGTCGCGTCCGGTACGGCCCGCGGTGACGGTGTGTTGCGGTGGCAGCCGATAGGGCATTGCGTCGACCTGGGCGATGAGCAGGAACTCCGGGCCGGGCTCGAGGAGCTGTACGCCGACGCACCCTGGATTGACCTCGACCGTCTTATCGCCGAAATCAACGACGGTGGCACGCATCCCGCTGACGCGCGCCGTTTCTACCTGAACCAGCCAGCGTCGGCTGATGACGCGTGGATCCGTGCCGATCAATGGTTGGCCTGTCACGACCGGGACAAGCACATCGAGGACGGCGACACGATCGTGATCGGTTTCGACGGTTCCCGCGGACGCGCGAGGGGCAACGCCGATGCCACGGCGATGATCGGCTGCCGCGTAAACGATGGCCATCTGTTCGAACTCGGGGTGTGGCAAGCCGACGAGGGTGACACCGGCTGGGAAGCGCCCGAGACGCTCGTGGACGCCGCGTTCCGCGACGCCTGCCAGCGTTACAGAGTCGTCGGACTGTACGCAGACCCATCCGGTTGGCAAGCCACCCTCACGGCGTGGGAACAGGCCTACTCCCGCCGGCTCAAGGTCCGCGCCACCGACCAGCACCCCATGCACTGGTGGGTGAACCGCGGGTCGCTGATGGTTAAGGCCCTCGCTGCGTTCGAGGAAGCGGTCAGCAATGGCGATCTCACCCACGGCGGGACGTTTCGTCTCACCGAACACATCCTGAACGCCCGCCGAAATCCGTCGATGCGCGTTGGTCTGCAGATCGCCAAGGAATACCCCGACTCGCCCCGCAAGATCGACGCCGCCGTAGCCGCCACCCTCGCCTGGCAATGCCGCCTCGATGCTCAATCCAAGGGCGCCGGAGTGTCAGGCGGCCGTGCTCGCATCATCATGCTCGACTAGCCCGATGACGAGCTCTGAAGACTACGGCTGGTACCCCGACAGGCCATGTCCCGAATGGTGCGTGACCGGCGATCAGCACCTCGCGTTCCGAATGCATGCCGGCAATGATTTCTGGCATCAGGGTAGAACCACGTCGATCGAGACCGCATACCTGGATCACAACTGGATTCCCACGAGCGCCACTCTCTACTTGTCACAACACGAACAGGTGGACGAGCGCGGCCACTACCGTCACCCAGTAGTCATCGGCGGAAATATCGGCGAGTTCACCGCTGATCAGGCACGAGAGATCGCAGCGGCACTGCTCGAGCATGCAAGCACGATCGAAGCCCTACGGCAGGCATCCAATGACTAGGCGTGTCTCGCGCAGGACTCTGCTGATGCTGAAGCATGGTGGCAGGCTGGACAACCAGCGACGAGACTCAGGCGGTAACCATGTTTGAGCGCAAGCTATCGGACTATCCGGTCGCAGTAACGGAGCCGAGCAACATCGACCAAGCCGCAGTCAGTCGCGCCATGCGATGGCTCGAATCTGTGCGACCTAAAGTCGGCGGCCAAATCATGATCTTCGCACCCGGACGATCGCAGACCCGAGACACGGAGCTCGCCCGCTACGCGCGAACGGTTGCCACCGAAACTTGGAAGACTCTGTCGTCAAATCGGACGTGGAATGGCGGCCCAGTTCTCGCGGCATGGCCAACCGAGGACAAGCTCGGAGACATCGCAACAGATCCTCGCACCCGCGCCCTGTGCGTCGTCCCGTGGAACCCTAAAGACGTTGGAGGGTGGGCGTCGGCGTGTCAGCCTGTCAACCTCACGGATCCTTCGAAGACAACCAGCGCAGCCGCGGCCACCGTCGATGACCCGGTCGTGATCGAGGGGCTCAAGACGCTAACCATCATGGTCAACCAGGCGAACAACCTCGCTGGCGCGATGGACCACCGTGATGCCGTCGCTGTCCTGACGACCCTCCACAAAGCCGGATACCGCCTTGAGCCCTCGCAGATGTACGCGTGGGCTCTTGCCAACGGCTGGAATCCTCGCGGCGCTGCTCGACTCAAGGAGATGGCCGAGAAGCTAAACGCGGGCGTGCGGCTCCAAATGAAGGGCACTTACCCACTCCGCAGCGACATTCTCGCCACGTGGCGCGACAAGGCCGCAGGCTCCAACATCGACGGCGAATAGCGCCCGGCCTCCCCGTAGCTATCGAACGTATGTTCTACTGGCTGCGTGATCCTGCGGAAGACATCCAACGGCTGGGAGGAAGTCGCCCCAGTTGATCGTTGCCCCGAGTGCGACTGGGACTGGCGGCCGGCGCACTCCTACCGCTACCGGTTCCGGCACTGCAACTGCGCCGCTGGCGAAGACCACAGGGTCTACCTATGCGCTCACTGCGGATTTGAACTCTGGATCCCTCCCCATGACCCGGATAGTGAGAGAAGCACGGGGTACGGGGCGTTTGACGAGCGGCTGATTCGGCGTACGACGGTAGTTGACCGCCCCGACGTTGAGCGCCCCCCGCACTGAGACCGTCTGGGCGGCCGTTACTTCCGCGGGGGTGGGGTAACGGGTGAAGGCCCTCGAGTCCGTCGCTCGGGCCGACTCTATGTGGTCGATCAGTTACTGTGTGTTTACAGATCCCTGAATTGCGGGTAGGAAGGGAACTGGTCGCCCTCGGCACCCCCGAGCCGAGGGCGACCGCTGCCCCCACAGGGGTGGGCAGGAGAAGCCCCCTGAGAACCGTCGTCCTCAGGGGGCAGTCCCGCTGGGCGTTGATCACGGCGTGTGGCGGGCCGTATCCAGATATTTCTGGAGTCCAGGGTTGTCCCTCGTTCCCTTCGGGACTGCCGCTGGATCTCCTCGGGGCGGTAAGCGGCGTGACGAGCTCGGCGGCGATGGCCCGCAGTGCGCCGGCGTCGGTGGACTCGCGGTGCCGGTTAACGGCCACGGCGACGTAGGCCGATCTCCTGTATCTCGCGTTCGGAGCAACCGCTGGGCGACGTGTCACGTGTTGGGCCTGTGCCCGTACCCGGGGCGTTCCGGCGCCTCGATCCTGCGGGTTGAGGTTTGATCTTCGGGCGTGCTCTCATCCGCTGCGCCGCCGGAGTTTGCCGTCTGGACCCGCGTTATATGCGCGACTGACTGGGTGTCGTATAGCGAGCCATCCCAAGGCGTGATGACGACCGTTCCCACCTGGTAGGCGACGCCGCTGAGCACGACAGTGGCGCCTGGAGTCGGCGGCGCGGTGTCCTGCAGGACGAGTTCTTCCTGGTCCTCGTCGTCAACGATGAAGATGGCACAGTTGGTCATCGTGTGAACCTAGAGGATCCATTTAGCTACTGACCGTAGGAACGGTAATCGACTCAGGTCGTGTCGCGCTCAGTCAACTGTGGTCCGCTGAGTCCGACGCTAGTCGTTCTTTTCGGCCTCTATGCGCTGCGCTGGGTCATTTCTGGCTCTTTTCGTGACCCACTAACCGTGCCCGCGAAACTACTCTGTGTGTAGTAGTATTGCGCACGCAGATCATGCATCGACCATTAGCGACGAACCTTCCGGAGAGTCAGTTGGAGGACGCGGTACCCCGCGGCCGGGAGGCGGGCCAGCACGGCGTTCTCGTCGAGGGTGATCGGGTCCGGATCGCAGAGGGCCCGGCGCAAGGGCTGATCGGAGAGGTGCTGTCCACGGACCCGGTAGCGGGGTCGGCCTACGTCAAGATCCGCGTACCCGCACTAGTAGGTGATCGGGCGCGCACCGGCATCGCGGTAGTGAGCTTGGGCAAAGTCCAACGGGTCTGCGACGAAGGGATCGTCGTCCTCAGTGTCGACCCGCCTCGGCGGGGACGTGGACGTCCGCGGCGTATCAGCGATGACCAAATCCAACGCATGTGCGAGCTCTACCGCACTGGCCTCTACTCGCACGCTGACATCGCCTACATCCTCGGCGTGAGCACCAGCAGCGTCACCACCTGGCTACGCAAACGATCCACTGGGGGCGCAGAGACCGGAATGCCCACCGATAGCGGATACGAGGATCCTGACTCGCCGTAACTCACCCCGCACCATTAGCGTCAGCCGCCATGCTTGAGGGTCCCCAGCCCGACCGGGGCGGTCACCGTCAACTGAGGGACGGGAGAAACGCCCCGACCGCAGGATTGCGGTGGGGGCGTTTTCTCGGCCAGGGGCGAGTAGCGTCGAAGCAGTCAGGGCTCTTGCTGGGATGGAACTGCCCACCGCTGGCCGCGTTCATCGCGACATTCGCAGTCGAGCGATCCCCCATGCCAAGTCTTACGCGTTTCGCGCCCTTCAGACGCCACTGCCCTCAGACAACTGAGTCCCTCGGGCGGACGGTGACGTGTCATCTGCATCGCGGACATAGAGGTCCACACCGGTATCTCGACGCCTTCGAGGGCGTCGTCTGGGAATGACGGGGACAGAGCGAGCGTCCCGGCCTTGACGAGGTCAGTCGGTCGGGGCGGTCGGGGTGTCCGCAGCGACGCGGACAGGGAAGGCCCCACCAAAGCGGTGGGGCCTTCCTTTCGATCGGTCTATCGGTCCGGATTGCGATGAGTCGGCTATTGCCGAAATCGAGGGATCTCATCACACTCAGTAGCGCATCAATCCGATTGAGAGGAATGCGCCATGGAGTTCAAGGGTGAAGGTCCAAGGCTGTTCGCAAGTACGGTTCTCGGGATCGCGGGCATCATGCGGTTCTTCGACGCGATCTGGGCCTGGCGCTACAGCGGCGCACTGCCCGACAACCTGGAAGATGCTCTATTCGGGACCAGCCTCAACACCTACGGCTGGGTCTACCTGATAGTCGCCATCATCCTGGTGGTCTGCGCGTTCGGCGTCTTGATCGGCAACCAGTTCAGCCGCTGGATCGGCATCTTCGCCGGCGCCGTCATGGCCGTCAGCGCGATCTGGTGGATGCCCTACTACCCGATCTGGTCACTGACCTACATCGGCTTGGGCGCAGCTGTCGTCTGGGCACTGGCCGTCTATGGCGACCGCGGCATCGGCGCACGATCAGACGAGGCAAGTTCGTCGAGTCCCGCCGCCTAGAGGTCGAACGTCCAAGCCTTGACGAGGTCAGTCGGCTAGGACGGTCGAGAGTCCGCACCCAAGCGGACAGGGAAAGGCCCACCAAATAGAGGTGGGGCCTTTCTCTTCGTTTGGTCGTTCGGCGGCCCATGGTTGGGATCGGCCCCAATGGGTATGGCCTGAGGATTGCCCCGGCTGACTTTCTACTAGCTAGCCGGGGCGACCCTTCCCTATCGGTAGTGCTGCTGTTCTCCTCCTACAGGAGGACTGCAACTGCGTCTATGCGAGGCGTCCGATCGGGTGACCACCGAACCGTGGCCGCAGGTTCGCCGGTATCGGCTTGCCTTCTGCGATGTCAGCGGCGTCCTTGAGCGCCCTGGCAATCCGGCGGGCCTGGCTCGGGGCGTAGGTTTCACTGTCGAGCCGCACCAACGAAACGCCTACCTCGACCTCCCTGCCGCGTTCCGCCCGGCTGGTGAGTTCCACCGCGACGCTCACGCCGACCTGGTTCGGGTTGGCGCTGTAGACGTCGAACTCGCACCACTTGAAGACCGCTTCAGTGGGATCGTCGGGATCCGTATCCCAACTGGTGCGTTTCTTGTGGTCAGCCCGGCTGCACCAATCTGCGCATGGCGGCGGTCCCGGCAGCGGTAGGGCCGCCAAAGAGTCGTCCAGAAGTTCCCTGACGCCAGATTGCATCCCGATGAAGTGCATCGCGGCCTTCAACGCTTCGCGGGCAGCGTCTTCGATCTCGGCGGCCGTCATCGTTGCCGGTGACCCATCCGGGAGGGTGACGTCGAATCGTTCCTCTTCGTCGAGCAGCGGGTGGCGTATGGCGGTCATCGTCCTGCGTCCGTGATCCCGGCGATCGTGTCGTAGAGGTCGGCCACGGCGAGCAGTTCGTTCGCCATCCGCCGGGCGCTGGTGCCGTGCAAGATGAATACGGGTTGGCCGTTGTCGTTGATGACGATCTCTCGTACGCCGTCACCAACTTCGACGGTCATGGCGACGCGCCAGTCATTGTCGTCCTCGAGGTGGGTGGGTGCTTTGAGGTCTTGCGCGGTTGCGGTCATTTCGGCTCTCCTTCGGTAGAAGGCATCGCCCGCCGGAACCCGAATCGCCCAGGGATAGCCCGAGGGCTACTTGGTCGATTGGCTCAAGTGCTTGTAGGCCAGTAAATCCGGGGATTACGTAAGGGTGGGCGATACTGGGATCGAACCAGTGACCCCTGCCGTGTGAAGGCAGTGCTCTCCCGCTGAGCTAATCGCCCGCAATCGCTGACTGTCGACCGGATTGCGCTGCGCCAGACTACACGGCGCGCGCGATCAGAAGATGCTCCAGGAAATGAACGCAACCCCGGCGAGCAGCGCCACACCGAGAACGGCGACCAGTGCCTGCAGCCACCGCGACTGACGCAGCAGCCACTGCGTCCAGCGCATGACCTGTGCGCGGGCCCAGGTCAGCAGCCGTGCGGCCCAACGGAACTCGGTCGCCCAGAGCCCGAGGCCGGCGAAGATGATCAGCCAACCGGGGCCGGGCAGCGGGAGCAACACGATGCCGACCACGATCACCAGAAAGCCGACGATCGAAATCATGATGCGCCAGCCGAGCGTCCCGCCCGGTAGCCGGCGGACCGCGTCGCGCACGCGCGAGATCCCTCTGGCGTGCGTGGGGGTCTGCTCTGCCGTCACCCGATTGAGGCTACGTGAACGGGCCACAGACACTTGGCATATGAATCCCACCCGCTGAGGATGACGCGCCCGGGCGAGCGCACCGCTCATACTCGGGGACCAGCACGCATGGGAGACCCGATGAAGGCCGCACTCTACGAAGTCTGGATCGACGGTGTGCTGCCCGATCACGAACTCGCCGAGTTCGGCAACGTGAGCGCGCGGCACGTCGACGGGCAGACCGTCCTCATCGGCCTGCTGCGCGATCAACCGGCGCTACTCGGCCTGGTTCGCCGGGTCGAGGCACTCGGTCTTACCGTGCTCGCCCTGCATCCTCTCGTTCGGTTCTTAGCCGCTGTACCACGCTAATTGCCGTGCTTCGGTATAAAATCCGCATAAGTATTCGGGCGACGCCCTGCTAGTCTCGGCGAGCCGCACTCACACCCAGTAGGCGCGGCGTGGGAGCCAGGGTGACTACTAGTAGCCAACTAGAGCACGCAGCCACGGGCGACAGGCGCTTCTCCGCCCCCCGTCTACCCGACGGTCTCGTGCGCCGTCGCCGTATCGACAACGACCTGGACTCAGCAGTCGCGGACGGTGCGATCGTGCTGGTCACCGCACCGGCCGGCGCCGGCAAGACGGTGGCGTTGGCCGGCTGGGCCGCCCGTCACCCCGAAGCGGTCGCCTGGCTTTCCCTCGAACCCGAGGACGGCGATCCGGCGATCTTGTGGAGCCGCATCCTCAGCGCCTTGCAGGCCGGCGACTCGGTGGCCTCGGACAGCACCTTGCGCACGCTGCGCGCCCCGCCCGCATTCGACCGGCAGTTCGTCAGCCGCGTCCTGCAGGCCTGGGCGCAGCTACCCACCCGCATCACCCTGGTGCTCGACGACCTGCACCTGATCGACGGACGTCCGGCCATGCCCACGCTGGCCAGCGCACTGCGGATCAACGCCGACCTCCTATCGGTCGTCCTCTCCTCGCGCACCGAGCCGGCTCTGCCGATCCAGCGGCTGCGCCTGAGCGGCGGGCTGCGCGAGATCCATACCGCCGATCTCGCCTTCCAGCCGACCGAGGCTGCGCTACTGCTGCACCACCATGACGTGGCCCTGGATGCCGAGCAGCTGTCGAAGGTGGTGGAGGGCACCGAAGGCTGGGCCGCCGGCCTACGCTTCGCCGCTCTGTCCCTGCAAGGCCGAACCGACGTCGACCGGGCGATCCAGGAGTTCACCGGCGACTCGCGCAGCGTGGCCGACTACTTCCGCGTCGAGGTCCTGCAGCGCCAATCGCCGCACGTGCGCTCGTTCCTGCTGCGCACCTGCATCGTGCGCGAGGTCTCGGCCCCGTTGGCCGATGCGCTCACCGGGCACGACGATGGGCAATACACGTTGGAGCTGCTCGAACGGGAACATCTGTTCGTCAACGCCCTCGACGAGCACCGGCGCTGGTATCGCTACCACCACCTGTTCTCGGACCTGCTCCGCCAACGGCTGGCCGCGGAGGACCCAACGCTGAGTGCCACGCTGCACCGGCGCGCGGCGGCCTGGTTCGCCGACAACGAACGCCCCCTCGACGCCTGCCGCCAGTTGGCCGCCGCCGGCGACTGGTCCGAGCTGGCGCGCTACGCGACGCGCTCGGCCGCGCACCTCATGCTCAGCCCCGAGGGGCGCAGCCTGTCCCAGCTCCTGCTCGGGCTCCCGCGCACGCTGACCGCGACCGACCCCGAAGTCGCAGCCGCCGCCGCCCTGGGAAGCTACGGGTCCCAGGATGCCATCGGCATGGCTCGTCATCTGCGCACCGCCCGACGGTTGGGACCGAACGGCTCGCCATCGCTGGACGCGCTACTGGCCTGTCTGGAGGTGATGGCGGCCTGGCTGGTCGACGATGCCGACGTTCAGCTGGGCTTGGCGCCGCGCGCCCTACGTCAGCTGGATGCCACTTCAGCCGATGAGCTTCCGGCCGCTCCCGCTTATCGGCTCGCGACCACGTTGGCGCTGGCCCGTGGTCAGCTCTGGAACGGCCAGCTCGCAGAGGCTGCCGTGAACCTCGCCGACGCGAGCGACCAGCTCGATCACGACCGCAGTGACTACCCGTTCCTCGCCGTCTGCCTGCACGGCAACCTCGCCTTCCGACACGCCTGCCGCGGTCACCTGTGCGCCGCGGAGGAGGAGATCACGCTGGCTCTCGCGCTGGCCGAGGAGTCGGGGTGGCACGACCTGCCCTACCTGGCCACCACCTATCTGGCCGCCGCACTCGTCCATCTACTACGTGACGAACGCGGCGCCTGCGGCCAGGCGATCGGGCGGGTTCGCGCCTGTGTCGCCGGCCTGCCCAATCAACTGGTGTCGCGCGCCCTGACGATCATCGAGGCGCGGCTGCAGGTGTCGCAGGGAAGCAATCCGGCCCTGGAGCAGCTGACCGCCGGGCGCCCGGAGGGACCGACGACGCCGTTGCTGGACGAGTGGCGAACACTGGCCTGGTTCGAGGCCACCGGGGTATCGGCCGGTACAACTGCGCTGACGTCGCCCGTCGAGGAGCTGATCGGCACGGCGCTGGGCCACGAACGAGATCGTCATGATGCCGCCGCACTGGCCGCCATCGCCAAAGCGGTTGAACTGGCCCGGCCGGACGCGCTCGTGCGACCGTTCGTGCTCGAAGCAACTCAGCTGACCCCGCTATTGCAACGGCTGAGCCACAGCAAGGCCCGGCCCGACCCGTTCCTCGTCCGGGTGCTGGCGCACGTCGAGGAGCAGAGCGCACCGGTCCCGTACCCGCCCTTGGCGAACTCCTTGACCGAGCGCGAGCTGAGCCTGCTCGTCTTTCTGCCTACCCTGATGCGCAACGCCGACATCGCCGAGCAGCTCTACGTCTCGGTGAACACCGTCAAGACTCATCTGAGCGCGATCTACCGCAAACTTGGGGTGCCGGGGCGCCGGGAGGCGGTCGCCGATGCCCGCCGTCGCGGCCTACTCAACGACTAACCTACGTCCGTGAATCAATCCATCGCGAACTCCCTGGACGGGCGCACGTTCACCGTGAGCCCCGGCGGTCCGCACGCCGTTCTGGCCGGTGACCTGGTCGTGTTGATCAGCGCAGACGGCATCGAGCAGCTCGGGCAGATCCTTCAGGCCGGTGGCGCCGACACCGAGGCCCACGGCGTGCTGCTCGGCGCGATCGGCGCCGACGGCGCCCCCGAACGATCGGGGCGCCAGGCCTTTCGCAACGGCACGGCGGCTCCGGCCGCGCCCCAGCACCTGACTGCGCTGCAGGCCGCGGCGAAGGCGTCGCTGCCCATCGGGCGCTGGACCTCCAGCGGCGTCGAGGTGGCCGCACTGCTGCGTGCGCAGGGGTTCGGGCGCCACACGTTCTTGTGCGGGCAGAGCGGCTCGGGCAAGACGTATGCCCTCGGCGTCATCCTCGAACAGATCCTGCTCGGGACCGAACTGCGCATGGCCGTGCTCGACCCGAACGCCGACTTCGTCTCCCTGGCCACCGTTCGGCCGGACGCGACGCCGGAGGAGGCCGCCGCCATCAAGGCCGCCGACATCCGCGTACTCGGCACCGGACCGACCGCTGATCGCCCGCTGCGAGCGCGATTCGCGACGATGCCGCTGGCGGCGCAGGCCGCGGTGCTGCAGCTGCAGCCGCTCGTCGACCGGGCCGAATACAACCAGTTCCTGCACGACATGGCCTCGCTGAGTTCGCAGGACCTGGGCGCGGTCGTCACCAAGCTGCGCAGCGGTGACGAGACCGGTCTCGCCCAGCGGATCGAGAACCTGGGGCTGCTCGACTGGGACGTCTGGGCCGCCGACCAGCTCTCCGCGAGCGAGGTGCTCGCCGACGGCGCCCGGCTGACCGTGCTGGACCTCACCGGATTCCGCGATCCGCACGAGCCGCTCGTGGCCGCGTTGGACCTCATCGAAAACCTGTGGGCCGACCGCGAGAAGCGCACACCGACCCTGATCGTGCTCGATGAGGCGCACAACATCTGCCCGAGCGAGCCGCGGACCCCGGTCGAGCACGCGCTGGTCAACCGGCTGATTCAGATCGCCGCCGAGGGCCGCAAGTACGGACTCTGGCTGCTGCTCTCGACCCAACGGCCGTCCAAGATCCATCCGCAGGTGCTCTCGCAGTGCGACAACCTCGCGCTCATGCGCATGAACTCCCCCGGTGACATCGCCGAACTCACCAGCGTGTTCGGCTTTGCGCCGGCCGACATGCTGGCCGCCTCGCGCTTCTTCGTCCAGGGCGAGGCCTTGCTGGCGGGCACGTTCATCCCGACCCCCTCCTTCGTCCGCATGGGCGCCCGCCTGACCACAGAGGGCGGTAGCGACGTCGGCGTCCCGATGAGCTGACCAGCCGCAGAAGATCATTTAGACTCGGCCTACCTCAGCCAGGGAGGACCTCGGCATTGAAGAAGGTCTTCGGGATCTGGTCGCTGGGCATCTTCACGTTCAGCTTCCTGGCCAACGTCAACACCACGCCCCAGTTGGCGACCTTCGGTCTCGGCGCGATCATCCTTATCGTCGCGGCCATCGTGCTGTTCCTCGTGCCGACCGCCATGGCCTCGGCCGAGATGGGCTCGACCTTTCCGCAGACCGGCGGCATCTATCAATGGGTACGGATGGCCTTCGGCGAGACGTGGGGCTTTCTCGTCATCTGGATCGAGTGGGCGAGCTTCGTCGTCGCCTGGCCGGGGATCATGGGCACGATCACCCTGCAGGCCGCGTTCGTGATCGATCCGAGTATCCAGAACAACAGCGCGTTCCTGATCGTGATCATCGTGTCGGTCACCTGGATCGCCACCTTCTTCGCGCTACGCGGTCTGCGCATGGCCAACGTGCTGACCTGGTTCGCGGTCGGGTGCGGCGTCGTCGCGCCGACGTTGATCATCTGCGGGCTGACCCTGAACTGGATCATCACCGGCCACCCGATCGCCATGGCCACCGGTCCGGGCGCCTACTTGCCGCATCTGGACAGCAGCGACCTGGCCTTCCTTTCCGGCGCCCTGCTGATGTTCATGGGCATCGAGATCTCGGCCATCCACGCCGGCGACATCTCCAACCCCGGCCGGACGATTCCCCGCGCCAACGTCATCGCCGTGGCCCTGTGCTTCATCTTGTTCGTGCCGTTGACGCTGAGCATCGGCGTCGTCATCCCGTCGGCCCGGATCAATATCGTCACGGGCGTCCTGCAGGCGGCCAAGATCCTGTTCGCCAGCATCCACGCCAGCTGGATGACGTCGGTCTTCGCGGGCATGTTGGTACTCGGGCTCGCGGCCGCACTGGTGCAGATCCTCGGTGGCCCCTCGCGCGGATTGATGGTGGCCGCCCGCGACGGCGGACATCTGCCGCCGCTGTTCCAGCGGGAGAACCGCAACGGCATGCCGGCCGCGATCATCATCCTGCAGGCCAGCATCAGCTCGGTACTGGCATTGGGCTACCACCTGCTGGGCTCGGTGCAGAACGCCTGGTTCATGTTCGCGCTGATCCAGACCAACATGTCGCTGCTGCTCTACATCCTGATGCTCTCCGCCGTGATCAAGTTGCGGCGCTCCGAGGCCGACGTACCACGTCCCTACCGCATCCCCGGCAAGCGGATCGGGCTCTACACCGTGACCGGCGCGGGCGGACTGGTCTGCTTGTTCGGGATCACCCTCTCGCTGTTCCCGACCTCGACCGCGCAGGGCTTGCCGCTGTGGGCCTATGAGGCTGCACTCATCGGCGGCACGGTCGTCTTCGTCTGTGTGCCCCTGGCGCTGATTCCCTTACGCAGCGACTCGTGGAAGACCCACGAGACGCCACCGGCGCCCGTTGCGGTCGAGTCAGCGCTAGCCTGAGCGGGCCAGCGTGGGAGGGCCCGACCGTGAGCAGACACAACGCCGCACCAACCGGCGGCGCGTGATGCTGGCTTGGCTCTACCTGTTCCTGGCCATCGGGGCCGAGGTCGTGGGCACGTTGCACCTGCGCGACCTGGCCAACGGGTTCCACCTGTGGACGACGTTGATCGTCGTCGTGAGCTATGTGGCCTCGTTCCTCATCCTCATCCCGGCCCTGAAGACGATCAACGTAGGGGTGTCGTACGCGATCTGGTCGGCGGTGGGCACGGCCGCCGTGGCGATCTTCGGCGCGGTGCTGTTTCACGAACGACTCAACGCGGTCGGCATCGTCGGCATCGTGGTGATCGTGCTCGGCGTGATCATCCTGACCGCTTCCGGCTCGACCAGCCACTGACGACCCGCTCCCCCGGCCTTGCCATGATGAGCCGGTGATCTATCTGGTGCGCCACGGCGAATCCGAGTGGAACCGGGCCGGTTGGGTGCAGGGGCAGACCAGCCATCCCGAGCTCACCGAGCGGGGCCGTGAGCAGGCCGCGCTCGCCGGCGAACGGCTCGCCGCCGTACTTCGGCCCCAAGCCAACCTGATCAGCAGCGACCTGGTCCGGGCCGAGCAGACCGCGGCGATCATCGGCCAGCGGCTCGGGCTCGCGCCGGTCAGCGACCCGCGGCTGCGCGAGCAGCAGCTCGGGGTGCTGCAGGGGCTGGCGTCGGCCACCGCCGCGGCCGCCTTGGGCGAGGTCGACTGGAGCGATCGCAACGTCGCCATCGGCGGCGGGGAGAGCATCGGCGCGGTGTATGACCGGATGGCCGCCTTCCTCGAGCCCCTACGTGAACTCGAGGTCGATACGGTCGTGGTCAGTCATGGCGACGCGATCCGGCTCGCGTTGGGCTGGGTACAGGGCGAGAGCGCAACCGAGGCCGCGTGGCCCTCGATCGGCAACGGGGCCATCTTCGCCGTCGACGCAGCGGGCTATCGCGAGCTCAGTTGACCAACGCGATGCCGACCAGGGTGAGTACGACTCCGGTCTCGAGCAACGCCCCGAACACGTCACCGGTGACCCCGCCGAGCCGGTGGACGACATGGGTGCGCACCCCGCCGGTGACCAGCAGGGCCAGGCCCTGGATGACCACCCACTGCCAGGGGCTCGCGCCGCTCCAGTAGGCCACAGCGGCCCCGAGCACCAGGACGCCGGCGGTCTGCGCCAGCACCATGCCGGTGGAGACCGAACCGGCGACCAGCGCCCCGAAGCCGGTCGGGCGCGCCGAAGGCACGGCGTGATGGGCGGCCTGCAGCACGGCGACCCGACCGGTGGCCGCAGCGACGGCCAGGGCGGCCACCGGGCGCCAGTCGCCCCCGCCGACGATGGCCAGCGAACTGATGTCCAGGCCGAGCACGAAGATCAACGTGAGGACGCCGAACGGGCCGATGTCCGAGCGCCGCATGATGTCCAACGCCTGGGCAGCGGGTTCGCGGCTGGCCAGCCCGTCGGCGGTGTCGGCCAGCCCGTCCAGGTGCAGTCCGCGGGTGATCACGGCCAGGGCACCGATGCCGATGACCGCCCCGATCCAGCCGGCCTGGGGCGCCTGCGCGCGGATGAGGGCAACCGGCAGCCCGGCCACCGCGCCGATCAGCACGCCTAGCAACGGCAGCCAGTCGATCGTCGCGCGGGCTTCGTCGGGATCAAGCTCACCGGTCCAGCGCACCGGCGTGATCGTGAACATGCTCAGAGCGTTTCGCAGCCCTCGGACGTTCATGCCAGCCGGCGCCCGATGCCGGCGGTGACCAGATAGACCTCGTCGGCCGTCGCGGCCAGGCGCTGGTTGAGCAGTCCCAGCGCATCGCGGAATTCGGCGTCCGGAGGCGGTGTCGGGCACGATCCCGCTGCCGACCTCGTCGCTGACTGCGACGACCCTCCGGCTCGTGTCGGCCCAGGCCGCGCAGAAGCGATCAACCCGCTCTGCGAGCGCGGCATCTGCTTGCGCACCACCGGCCCAGAATCCGCATTCGTCCATGGCCCGGGCCAGCCAGGTCGTCACGCTGTCGAGCAGGGTCGGCGCACCGGCGATGCTGAGGTGGGCGGCTACGTCAGCGGTCTCGATCGTCGTCCAGGTCGCGGGCCGTCGCTCCTGGTGGGCCCGGATTCGTTCACGCCACTCCTGATCGTCGCCGCCGGTCGCAGTGGCCAGGTAGTCGACGGCCGACGCGCCGGCCAGCCGTTGCTCGGCGAAGCGGGACTTGCCCGAGCGGCTGCCGCCGAGCACGAGGGTGCGTTGCGCCGGGGTGACTGGGCGGCCGGCGATGATCACGACGGCCGGATTGGAGAGCTCGGCCGCGGTCACCCGCTCGGCCAGCTCGCTCAGCGGCGAGTGGACGGCCCGCTCGGAGGGCCGGCTGGCATTGGCCACACAGCTGGCCGGCGTGCTGGGGTCGAGTCCCTCGGCGAGCAACCGCGTGGTGATCGCGGCTAGGTGGCGCATGCCCATGAGCACCACGATGGTGCTTCCCGACCGGGAAATAGCCGTCCAATCAAGGGGATTCTGCAGATCGTCGGGCGCCAGATGACCGGAGACGACGGTGAACCCGGCCGCGCCGTCCGTCGCGGTCAGGGGTACCCCGGCCAGGACCGGAGCCGCGATCGCGCTGGTCAACCCGGGCACGACCTCGACCGCGATGCCGGCCGCGGTGCACGACTGCACCTCCTGTGGCCCGTGCGCCAACACGAACGGGTCGCCGCCCTTGAGCCGGACGACGGTCTGGCCGGCCCGGGCGCGGCTGATCATCAACTCGACGATCTCGTCGTAGGTCAGCGTCCGATGATCCGGGGTCCGCGAGGCATCGATCAGTTCGACGCCGGGACGCAACCGACTCAGCAGACCGGTCGGCGCGAGCCGGTCGCTGATGACGACATCGGCGGCCAGCAAGCGATCCAGCCCGCGGACGGTGATGAGGTCGTCGGCGCCGGGGCCACCTCCGACCAGGATCACCCGACCGGTCACTGCACCTCCTTGTCGGTCACTCCGGCCGCGTCGAAGGTGGCGACGTCGTTGAGCACCCGGGCCGCGCTCTGCACGATCGGCAGGGCCAGCACCGCGCCTGAGCCCTCGCCCAGCCGCAGTTCCAGGTCGACCAACGGACTGAGACCCAGCGCCTGCAGGGCCACCGTCGCGCCCGGCTCGGCCGAGCGATGGCCGGCGATCATGGCGGCCACGCTGTCGGGGGCCAGCGCCCGGGCGACCAGGGCGGCGGCACCGGCGATCACGCCGTCGAGGATCAGCGGGGTGCGGGTGGCCGCCGCGCCCAGGATGAAGCCGGCCAGGGCCGCGTGTTCGAGGCCGCCGACGGCGGCCAGCACGCCGATCGGGTCGTCCCGGTCGGGCCGGTGCCGGACCAGCGCGGCTTCGATGACCTCGACCTTGTGGGCCAGCATCGCGTCATCGATACCGGTGCCGCGGCCGGTCACCGTCGCCACGTCGGCGCCGGTGAAGACCGCGATCAAGGCGGCCGACGCGGTGGTGTTGGCAATGCCCATGTCGCCGGTGAGCAGGCAGCGGGTGCCGGCGGACACCAGGTCACGGGCGACGTCGATGCCCACGTTGATCGCGGCGATCGCCTCGTCGCGGGTCATCGCCGGCCCGGCGGTCATGTCGGCGGTGCCCGCGCGCACGTTGCGGCTGAGCAGCCCGGGTGCGGCGTCGGCCGGCTGCAAGACTCCGACCTCGACGACCTGCACCTGGGCGCCGGCCTGCGCGGCCAGGGCGTTGACGACCGCACCACCGGACAGGAAGTTGGCCACCATCTGGGCCGTGACCTCCTGCGGCCATGGCGTGACCCCTTGGGCGTGCACCCCATGATCGCCGGCGAAGACGGCGACCGCGGCCGGCGCCGGGATGGGCGGTGGGCACCGCCCGGCCAGCCCGGCCAGCTGCACCGATACGGCTTCGAGGATCCCCAGCGCCCCGCGCGGTTTGGTCAGCCGATCCTGGCGTTCCTGCGCGGCTCGGACCGCTACCTCATCGAGCCCGCGGATGGCGTCGATGGTGGTCTGCAGTTGGTCGCTCATGACAGCACCTCTCGTAATGCGTGGACGAACTTCGTCGACGTCGACTCATCGCGTACCGCGACCCGGATCCAGTGCGCGTCCAGTCCGGGGAACGTCTCCCCCCGCCGAACGGCGAAGCCGTGCTCGTGCAGTCGGACGCGCACATCCGGGCGGGGGGTGTGGAGCAGCACGAAGGATGCCGCCGCCGGACTGATCACCCGCACCCCGGGGACCTCACGTAGCTGTTCGATCAGGTCGGCCCGGGTGTGGCTCAGCGTGCGGGCCCAGGCGTCGGCCTCGGTCACCGCCGCTGGCTCGCTGCAGGCCACCGCGGCGACCAGCGCGGGCGTGCTCACGGGCCACAGCGGCTGAGCGAGCTCGAGCTGCGCGATCACCTCGGGCGCGGCCAGGACGTAGCCGACGCGCAGCCCGGCCAATCCCCAGGTCTTGGTCAGGCTGCGGATGACGATCAGACCGGTGAGGTCGGAATCACCGGCCAGAGATGCGAATTCTCCCGGAACGCAGTCGGCGAAGGCCTCGTCGACGACGACCAGACGCCCCGGCCGCCGCAACGATCGCAGGAGCTCGCGAGCGTGCACCACCGAGGTCGGGTTGGTCGGATTGCCGATCACCACCAGATCGGCCGAGTCCGGGATGCGGGCCGGGTCGAGGATGAACGGCTCGTCCAGGATCACCGCGTCGACCGCATGCCCGGCGGCTCGCAGGGCGGCTTCGGGTTCGGTGAACTGCGGGTGCACGACCACCGCGTGGGTCGGCCGCAGCGCGCGGGCCAACAGCACGAATGCCTCGGCCGCGCCGGCGGTCAGCAGCACCTCGTCGCGGCGGCGGCCGTGCCGCGTGGCGACCGCCTGCAACGCCGCGCTCTGCTCGGGATAGCGGGCCAGGTCGACGTCGGCCAGCCGATCGCGCAGCCACCGCGGCGGCGCATCGGCCCGCACGTTCACGGCCAGGTCGATCAGCCCGACGACGGCGTCGGTGTCACCGTGATGGGTCAACGTCATGCCGCCACCCGCCGGGACGCCTCGACCAGTCGCTGGGCCGCGCCGGGTACGCCGGCCCAGTGCAGGTGCAGGTAGGACGCGTGGACGTTCGCGCTGACGAAACCGTCGCGTACCTCGCCGTCGCGGCGCCACAGCCAGGCCGGCTGCTCGCCGTGCGCCGGTGCCGTCCGGGTGCGATGAAACTCGTGACCGTGCACGCGCGTCCCGGCCGCGGCGAGGACCGAATCGCCCGGGGCCACGGCATCGCGGTAGCCCAGTGTCAGGCTCGGACCCATGACGGCGTCGGTGTCGAGCACGCCGCACATCGGCTGGCCGTCCAGTGTGCGCGAGAGGTACAGCAGCCCGGCGCACTCGGCGACGATCGGGGCGCCGGAGCGCGCGAAGGCGGCGATGCTGGTGCGCAGCGCGACGTTGGCCGACAGGTCACCGGCATGGACCTCGGGGAAGCCGCCGCCGATCACCAGCCCGGCGATGTCGGCCGGCAACGCCTCGTCGCGGGTCGGGTCGACGGGAACCACCTCGGCGCCGTACGCGGCGAGCAACTCGGGATGCTCGGCGTAGCCGAAGGTGAAGGCGGGTCCGGCGGCGACGGCGATCCGCACGATCGGGGCGGCGGGAGCCGGGATGAGATCGGGCCGGTCGGCGAGGTCAGGCGAGCTGCGGGCCAGCCGCTCGACCGCGTCCAGATCGACGCTCGCCGCGATCACCGCACCCAACCGGGCGACGGTGGCCAGCGCCTCGACCGAACGCTCGGCGGCCGGGATGAGCCCGAGGTGGCGCGACGGCACGGCCAGCTCGTCCTGGCGATGGATCACGCCCAGCACGGGCACGCCTATCGAGGCGACGGCGTCGCGCAGGATCGCGGCGTGGCCGGCGGAGCCGACCTGGTTGAAGATCACCCCACCGATGCGCACCGACGGGTCGAAGGTCAGGAAACCGTGCAGCAGCGCGGCCACCGAGCGGGCCACCCCCGAGGCGTCGACCACCAGGATCACCGGAGCCTGCAACAGCCGGGCCACGTGGGCGCTCGAGGCGAAGTCGCCGAGTGCGGAGGCTCCGTCGAACAGGCCCATGACGCCTTCGATGATCGCGATGTCGGCCGGCTTCGGCGTGCGCGCCCCGTGGCAGAACAACGGTTCGATCAGGTCCTCGCCGACCAGCCACGGATCGAGGTTGCGCCCGGGCCGCCCGGCCGCGAGCGCGTGATAACTGGGATCGATGTAGTCCGGCCCGACCTTGTGCGGGGAGACCGCGAGGCCGCGGTCGCGGAAGGCCGCGAGCAACCCGGTGGCGACCGACGTCTTGCCGTGCCCGCTGCCGGGGGCGGCGATGACCACGCGCGGGATGCTCACCATTCGATGCCCCGCTGGCCCTTCTGGCCCGCGTCCATCGGGTGCTTGATCTTGGTCATCTCGACGACCAGATCGGCGGCCTCGATCAGGGCCGGGTCGGCGTTGCGGCCGGTGATGATCACATGCTGATGACCGGGCCGGTGGGTCAAGGTCTCGACGACGTCGGCGACCGGGATCCAGCCCCACTTCATGGGGTAGGTGAACTCATCCAGCACGTAGCAGCCGAAGCGTTCGGCCTGCAGGTCGCGCTTGATCTGCTCCCAGCCCTCGCGCGCGCTCGCGGCGTGGTCCTCGTCCGGGCCGCGCTGGATCCACGACCAGCCCTCGCCCATCTTGTGCCAGGCGACGGCACCGCCCTCGCCGGTCTGCTCGTGCAGGCGACCCAATGCGCGAAAGGCGGTCTCTTCGCCAACCTTCCACTTCGCGCTCTTCACGAACTGGTAGACGCCGACGTCCCAGCCCTGACTCCACGAGCGCAGGGCGAGCCCGAACGCGGCCGTGGACTTCCCCTTCATCTCCCCGGTGTGCACGATCAGAAGGGGGCGGTTGCGCCGCTGGCGGGTGGTCAGGCCGTCATCGGGAATCGTCTCCGGGACGCCCTGCGGCATCAGGCCACCTGCCGCAGGGCTCGCACCGAATCGGCCAGTTCGCCGGCGGCCAGATCGCCCAGCGGCAGGCAGACGGCCCCGAGTTGCTCGGCCAGCGCGGCCGCCAGGCCCAGCCGGACCGGCCCGGACTCACAGTCGATGACCACGCAGGCAATGCCGCGGTCGCGCACCAGCTTCGCCGCGCGGGCCGGGTCGTGACCAGAGGTGTGCCGCCCGTCGGTGACGATGACCAGCAGCGGACGGCGGCGGGGATCGCGCAGTCGCTCGCGGGTCAGGGTCTCGTGCGCCTCGAGCAGGCCGGCCTCCAACGGGGTCCGACCGCCGGTCGGCAGCGCCGTCAGCCGGGCCGCGGCGACCTCGACCGAGGACGTCGGCGGCAACAGCACCTCCGCACCCGCCCCGCGGAAACTGATCAACCCGACCTTGTCGCGGCGTTGGTAGGCGTCGAGCAGCAGCGACAGCACCGCGCCCTTGACCGTCGCCATCCGGGCGCGCGCGGCCATCGAGCCGCTGGCGTCGACCAGGAACAGCACCAGGTTCGATTCCCGGCCTTCTCGGCGAGCCTCGCGCAGGTCGTTGCGCTGCAGGACCAGCCCGGCGCCGGCGCGCTGGCGCTCACGCTGATGCGGCGCGGCGGCGACCAACGTCGCGATGAGGTGCAGGTGCCGCAGCGGCCCACCGGGCGGACGCGATCCGACGGTGCGTCCGCTATCGGTCTCGGCCCGCGAGCGGCGCCCGGCACTGCCGGCACCGACTCCGGGTACCTCGAGCCGGCGAGCCCGGAAGGGTTCGGCCGGCGCGGTCACCCGCGGGCCGCCTCCCCGCGGGGCGGCGGGCTGATCACCCTCGGCCGCTTCACTCGGTGGGCCGTCATCGCCGGCGGGAGGAGCACCGTCGGGTTCGGGGTCATCGGGGTCGTCGTCCGGGCCGAGCGCGTCGTCGAGTTGGCGCTCGTCCAGGCCCGGGGCATCGAACGGGTTGCGGCGGCGGCGGTGTGGCAGGGCCAGCCGGGCGGCGGCCCGGATGTCATCGACGGTCACCGTCGTTCGCCCGAACCAGGCCGCGTGCGCGAGCGCCGCGCGGGCGGTGACGATGTCGGCGCGCAGCCCGTCGACGTCGAACGCGGCGCAGACGCTCGCGATCTGCTCCAGCGCCTCGTCGGTGAGTTCGACGCTCGGCAGTAACGCTCGGGCGGTGACGATGGCCGCGGCCAGGTCTCGCTCCTCGTCGGCGAAACGCGCCGTGAACTCAAGGGGATTCTCATCGAACGCCATCCGGCGCCGGACGACCTCGGCCCGCAGCTTGGGCTCGCGCGGCGCGACGACCTCGACCGTCAACCCGAACCGGTCGAGCAGCTGCGGACGCAGCTCGCCCTCCTCCGGGTTCATCGTGCCGACGAGCAGGAACCGGGCGGCGTGACGCACCGACACCCCGTCGCGCTCGACGTAGCTGGTACCCAGGGCGGCCGCGTCCAGCAGCAGGTCGACGAGGTGGTCGTGCAGCAGGTTGACCTCGTCGACGTAGAGCACCCCGCGGTGGGCCGCGGCCAGCAGTCCGGGTTGAAAGCTCGTGACGCCCTGGGTCAGCGCCCGTTCGACGTCGAGGGATCCGGTCAGGCGATCTTCGGTCGAACCGACCGGCAACTCGACCAGATGGGCCGGGCGGGTCTGGGTGACGATTGCGGTATGCGGGCCGTCGGGGCACAGCGGATCGGGCGCGGCCGGGTCGCAGGAGAAGCGGCAGCCCGCGACCACATCGACCGGTGGCAGCACCGCGGCCAGCGCCCGCACCGCGGTGGACTTGGCCGTGCCCTTCTCCCCCGCACGAGCACCCCGCCGATGGCCGGTGACACGGCGTTGAGCAGCAGGGCCAGGCGCAGATCGTCCATCTCGACGATGGCGCTGAACGGGAACTCCGACATCAGGCTCGCGGACGCAGCGGGAAACGGCGGGTCACGGCTGGCCTCCTGTCGGGGATGTGCGTCCCCTGGTCGCTGGGCGACGCGACGGCGCAGTGTCTGACTTCCGGCCGGAGCCGGTCCACAGTGGCGCAACCGTCCCGGAATCTCGCCGGGTTCCTGCATCCGTCACGCACCGGCCACGCTATGGCAACCCCCACCGAGGGTCAATCCGAGGGGCGCCGGTGAGGCACACTGCACTGCGTGTCCGCTGCCCCGTCCGCGCCGATCTCCGCGCCGATCGATGTCGTCGGTATCGGCGCCGACGGCTGGGCCGGGCTGACCGGCGCCGCGCAGACCGTCTTGAGCCAGGCCGACGTGATCATCGGCGGGCCCCGGCAGTTGGCCCTGCTGCCACCGCTGACCGCTCAGCGCATGCCGCTACCGACGCCGCTGCGGGCCGGCCTCGGGCCGCTACTGGCCGCCCACCGCGACGCCCGACTCGCGGTGCTGGCCAGCGGAGACCCGATGTTCTTCGGCATCGGTTCGACCCTGATCGAGCTTTGTGGGCCCGAACGGGTGCTCGTGCACACCCACCCGTCCTCGGTCTCGCTCGCGGCGGCGCGGCTGGGGTGGGCGGTGGAGGATCTCGATGTCGTGTCCCTCGTCGGTCGCCCGTTCGAAACGGTGCATCCCTACCTGCAGCCCGGTCGCCGATTGCTGATCCTGGTCGGCCGGCGCGACGCCCCGGCCGCCGTCCGGGGGCTGCTGCGGGAGCGCGGCTTCGGTGGCAGTGCGGTGACCGTGCTCTCCCAGCTGGGCGGACCGCAAGAGCAGGTGGGTGCGGTCGAGGCCGAGCACGACCCGCTGACGATCGTGGCCGTGCAGTGCGTCGCGGCCGCGGCGACCAACCTGCTGCCGCGCACCCCCGGGCTGCCCGATGACGCCTTCGAGCACGACGGACAGATCACCAAACGTGAGATCCGCGCGCTGACCCTGGCCGCCCTCGTACCCATTCCCGGTCAGCTGCTCTGGGACGTCGGGGCCGGCTCGGGCTCGGTCGGCATCGAGTGGATGCGGGTTCATCCGGCATCGCGGGCCATCGCCGTGGAACCGCGGCCGGAGCGACGGGAGCGGATCGCGCGCAACGCCCGCGCGCTGGGTGTGCCCGCGCTTCGGATCGTCCCGGGCGCCGCGCCAAGTGCGCTGGACGGGCTCCCGACACCGGATGCGATCTTCGTCGGCGGCGCGGTCAGCGAGGATGGGGTGCTATCGGCCTGCCTGGCCGCGCTGCCGGTCGGCGGGCGGTTGGTGGCCAACGGCGTGACCGTCCAGACTGAAACCGTGCTGGCCGACTGGCACGCGCGCTGCGGCGGCACGCTCACCCGCCTGGCCATCCAGCGAGCGGAGCCGATCGGCGGCTTCACCGGCTGGAGTCCGGCCCGGCCGATCACCCAGTGGACCTATCGGAAGGACCAGTCATGACCGTGCACTTCGTCGGGGCCGGACCGGGGGCACCCGATCTGCTCACGTTGCGGGCGGTTCGCCTGCTCGAGACGTGCACCGTCTGCCTGTACGCCGGCAGCCTGGTGCCCCCCGAGGTGCTCAGTCACTGTGCGCCGTCGACCCGGCTGGTTGATACGGCCGAGCTGACCCTGGACGAGATAGTGGCCGAGCTGGTCGCCGCCGACGCGGCCGGGCACGACGTGGTGCGCCTGTGTTCGGGCGATCCCTCGGTGTTCTCGGCCATTGCCGAGCAGATCCGCCGGCTCGAGCGGGCGCATGTTCTGTTCGACATCACGCCCGGGGTGCCCGCCTTCGCCGCGGCCGCGGCCGCCCTGGGCGTCGAGCTGACCGTTCCGGGCGTCGGGCAGAGCGTGATCCTGACCCGGATCGCGCACGACGCCACCCCGATGCCGCCGGGCGAGGAGCTGGCCACGCTCGGCGCGTCCCGGGCCACGCTGGTGCTGCACCTAGCCGTGCAGCGCATCGAGACCGTCGTCGCGCAGTTGACGCCGCACTATGGCCTGGACTGTCCGGTGGCGGTTGTCGCCTACGCCAGCCGCGACGAGGAACTGATCCTGCGGGGCGAACTGGCCACCATCGCTGCGCTGGTGCGCGCGGCCGGCGTCCGCCGTACGGCCGTGATCATCGTCGGGCGAGTGCTCACGGCCAGCGGGTTCGACGAGAGCCACCTGTACTCGGCGGCCCGCACTCGCAGCTGAGCCGGCTGGGATGCCGATCGAGGTTTAGATCAAAGGCGCAGCGACGAGGAGCTCCGATCGCGCTGGCTCGCACTCTCGGCTCGCCTGCGTTCAACAAGATCAAGAGAATTCCCCGTTATATTGGGCAATTCACTTGCATTGCCCGGTTCCTGTCGGTATAATCGAACGTATGTTCGAGAGTGTGGTTGAGGGACTGGATCAGCGTGACGCTGATCTGGACTGGTGGCTGGCTACCGACCTGACCGCCCTGGACTCCGCAACGTTGCTGGAGGTCACCCGCCGGTGGGAGGTCCAGGATCGACGGGCCGCCGCGCTGCGGCACCGCCTGGTCGGTGAAGTCGAGTCCCGAGGCCTGGCCACCGAACGCGGCTACCGCGACACCCCCGCGCTGCTCCGCGAGTTGTGGAACGCGGCTCCACCGGTAGCGCGGCGTGAAGTCGCGTTGGCGGCGGAGTTGGCCCCGCGCCCGTCGTTGAGCGGGGAGGTACTGGATCCAATCTTCGCGGTCACGGCCGCGGCTGAGGCGGCCGGTGAGCTGTCTGCGGCGCACGCGAAGGTGATCATCGACGCGGTCAACAAGCTTCCCAACGACTTGGCGACGGACTGGGAGGATCGGCTGGAAGCCGAGCTGGTCGCCTCGGCCCGCACGTTCGACCCGGCCCAGCTGACCAAGTTGGCTCATCGGCATCTGAACCACCTGGATCCGGACGGGACCCTGCGCGAGGAGACGTACCGCGACCAGCATCGCGGGTTCACCATCGCCAAGCGCGCCGACGGCTCCTCCCGCGTCGAAGGCGAACTCACCGCACCGTGCACCGAGGTGCTGCTCGCGTCCTTGGACGCCTTGGCCGGTCCGGCACCGGCCAACGATGGCACCCCCGACCTGCGGTCAGCGGCCCAACGCCGCCACGACGGCCTGGAAGCAGCGTTACGGCTGGTGTTGCGGGCCAAGGAACTCCCGAGTGTTGGGGGCACCGTGGCCACCGTGCTGCTCACCGCGACCGTTGACCAGTGGGACAGCGACACCGGGTTGGTCACCACCGGCCACGGGTCCCTGATCTCCGTCGCGCAGGCCAAGCGGATCGCCGGCGGTGACCCGATGATTGTCCCGGTCGTGATCGGCAAGGCGGACGGGATCATCGCCTACGGAACCGGCCAGCGCATCTTCAACCGCCACCAACGCTGCGCGATGTACGCCCGGGACAAGGGCTGCACCTGGCCCGGCCCAAACTGCAGTCCTCTGGTATTTTGGAGGCATGGGATCCCGTGCCGTCATCTACGCCCGAATCAGCCTGGACAACGAGATGGGCGGCGACCGGGAAGGCGCCGGAGTCAATCGCCAGATCGAAGACTGCCGCGCCCGCGTCGCCCGCGATGACCTGACCTTGGTCGCTGAGCCGTTCATCGACAACAACGTTTCGGCCCGAGGTCGTGTCCGGCGCCCTGCGTTCGAAGCGGCAATGGCATTGATCGAGGCGGGCGAGGTCGACGTGATCCTCGCCTACCGCTGGGACCGCCTCAACCGGTCCAATCGCCGCGAGGAGCTTCGGATCATCGAGGCATGCCAGCGGCACCACATCGTCCTCGCGTTCACGAGTGGGACCGATATCGACGTGACCCGCCCCGAAGGCGCCATGATGCTCGACCAGCTCGCGTCGTTCGCTCGATTCGAGATCGCCGTCAAAGGAGACCGCCAGATGCGAGCCAGTCAGCAGCGCGCCGACCAAGGCGTCCCCGCCGCGGGCGGACACCGCCCTTTGGGCTACGAGGACGACAAGGTGACGATCCGCGAGTCGGAGGCCGTCATCATCCGCGCCGCCTACGACGCGCTGCTCGCCGGCACGTCCGCTACCAGCGTCGGACGTCAGATGTACGCAGCGGGTCTGCGCACGACCCGCGGCAACGCGTGGAGTCACAACGCGGTGCGTCAACTGCTCACCAATCCACGCAACGCCGGCCAACGGCTCCACCGCGGCGAAATCGTCGGTGCCGCGTCCTGGCCCGGTCTCGTGTCCAAAGAGGTATGGGCCGCCGCGTGTGCGATCTTCGCCCAACCCGAGCGGCGAACCAACCACGCAGGCGGTGAGCGCCGCGCCCTGTTGACGGGCGTCGGACAGTGCTACCAGTGCGGGCGAAACCTGGTCGCCGGTTCACGCGGCAAGGGGCTACAGACCTACCAGTGCAGCTACGTCGAGGAAGGTCAGCGCCGCAAACACTTCGAGCGACTCGCCCGCCCCGGTCGACGATTTCGTGACCACGATGGCGCTGGAAATCCTCAGCCGGGAAAGCGCGTCCGAACTCCTCGTCGATCCGCTCTCACCCGACCGGGCACGATTGACGTCCGAACGGCTGGCACTGACCACCCGCCGCACCGAAATCACCGACGCCTACGCAAGCGGCGACCCTGACGTCACGCTCGCCGACCGGAACCGCATCGTGCGCAGCATCACCGAACGCGTCGCCAGCATCGACAACCAGCTATCCAACCCCGACAAGAGCCGAGCACTGGCCGACCTGGTCACCGCAGGCGATGTCGCCGCGCTGTGGTCCACTCTCACATTGGAACAACGCCAGGCCGCGCTGCAGGCCCTCGGGACTTGGACAATCGGCCGAGCACCAGTCGGTGGTGGTTCAACCGCACGCAAGTACGCAACCGCCGACGCCTACGCAATCACCTTCACGCCATCCACGTAGCTCCGCCGCGCGGCGCGCGAATGCCCTGGGCCGAAGTCGACCGGATCTGCCGATGTGCGGTCGTGAGTCTCTCAGTTGGATACGGTCAGGAACGTGACTCATCCGACCAACGTTGACAGCCCGGTGATCACGACGGTCGATGACTATGGTGGCGGCCAAGTCGCCAGAATCGCCGCCACACAACTGGGCACGGAGTACACGGCGAGGCAGGCAAAGAGGATCATCGATGAATGGTGTGACTTTTTCGCTTCCGGGCCGACCCCAATATCGAAGCTAGCGTTCACATCGCGGACGCCGAAGCGGCTTTTTGCCAGCCTGGCCGGGCAGACCCAGCTGACCCTGCTCGCCGTCAAATGGGGCGACTACGTCGACCTGACCCCCGTAGGCCAGATGGCGGACCTCCGCGACCTGTTCCTTGGCGGGGCGTCGAGCGTGCAGACGCTGGCACCCCTCGCCGGGCTGCAAAAACTAGAGTCGCTCGCCCTGGAGGATCTTCGATACGCCAGCGATCTGACGCCCCTCTCAGCGCTGACGAACCTGCGCAGTTTGGAGGTTGGCGGCGACTGGATGAGCCCGCGAACCGCTCACGTCGAATCCATTGAGTTCCTGCGTCACCTGACAGGTTTGAACCGGCTGATTCTGCACACTATCGCCGTGGACGATCGCGACTACTCGCCGCTCCTCGCTCTCCCGCACCTCACGGAGATTCGCGTCGCCCGTGCGCGTGGCATGCGGCCATCGCACGACGACCTTGTGGCCGCGATCCCAGCGCTGAAGCCGCTACCTCGCTGACGGCACATCCGCTCATGCCGCGATTCGCGCGCGGCTATCCCCGGCTAGATTTCATCCATGACCATCGCAGGCGCAGAAGCTGAACGCACGGTCGTCTTGACTGCGGACCGCGAGCCATTCCCTGTCGTCTTCGAGATGCTGGCTCACACGGTCGTCGTTCAACCCCACGAGTCGCTGCGACTTGTCGTCAAGGGTCCGAGCACGGCCGAACTCACGATTGGCTACGGCTCCAACGGCGTGTCCGTCTTCCGGGACCAGGACCTTGAGGTTCACGTCTATGACAACGGAGGCGAGTTGCTAGCCATCCCCGGTTGGTGACCGACGCACGCACATGCCGCGCAGCGCGCGCATCACCCGACTGACGCGGATCACCGCACTGGCTAGCGTGAGCGTAGGACTAAACCCGGTCCGGATCGTTGACGGTCAGCAAGGCCGACGGCGAAGGCGGCAATCGGACAAAGAAGGGCATCGATCGGGCTGGTCCATCTTCCCCAGTCCACACTCGCGAGGATCAACCAGATCACGATCGCCGCCGCGAGACCACCGAGCACTGCTCCAATACCAGGACTCTCGGTGGCGATTCACCAGCGACTTCGAGTGTGGCCAGGTCGGTGGGGAACACCCGGAACCAGTTCTCGTCCACGGCCTAACCGTGTCGCCCGACTGGCCCCTCTGCTCCCGCTCGCACGTTGCTGGCGCTCACTGGATTGCACCGTCGAAGCTAGACCTAGTAGGTCGAGCCCGCAAGGGTCGAACTGGGGGCGCCGGAAAGACAATCCGGGTAGCCGAATGCAGTTCCATGGCTGTGATGCGCCACCCCTCTGGTGCGAGATTCATCATGTCGAAGGGTGGCTCCGCACCGGGCGAACCTCCGTCGACAGCGGCGCCCTCCTATGTGCCCGGCATCACCAGAACCTCGACTTCAACGGCTGGGTCGCGATCATGATCAACGGCCGACCCCACTACGTACCACCCGCCCGGATCGACCCCGACCAAGTACCCCGCCGCAACACCCTGTTCGACGACCCGCTCAACACGACCTAGCCCGGCGGGGCGGTCCCCTCTCGGCGCAGCAGGTACGTGTCCATGATCCAGCCGTGCTGCTCGCGCAGTTCCTGCTTTCGGCGGGAGATCTGCTCGGCCACCTCGACGAGGCGGCCCGACATCAGCACCTCGTCCGGCGTGCCGAGGTAGGCCCCCCAATACACGTGGACGTCGGGGTCGGTCACGGCAGCGGCGGCGAAGCCGGCATCCAGCATCACCACGGCGCTGTCCAGGTCGTAGGGCAGCCGTCCGTCCAGGCGGCGCCCGGTCGTGATGTGGATCGGTTCACCGATCCGATTCAGCGGCAGCCGGTGCTGTGCCGTCAGCGCCTGCACGCTCATGATCCCGGGAATGACGCTGTACTCGAAGGCCAGCGTTCCTCGGGCCAGGATCCGGTCGATGACCCGCAAAGTGCTGTCATACAAGGCTGGATCGCCCCAGACGAGGAACGCCCCCACCCCGTCCTGCGGCAGGTTGGCCGCGATCGCGTCCTCGAACAGCTGCGAACGTGCCTCATGCCAGTCGGTGACCGCCCCCGAATAGTCCGCCGCCCCACGATCGCGCGGCGGATCGATGATCTCGACGATGCGGTAGCCGTCCTGATCGACGATGTGCCGACGGCAGATCTCCTCGCGCAGCGCCAGCAGATCGTCCTTGTCGGACCCCTTGTCGACGACGAAGAAGACGTCGGCCCGGTTGAGGGCCTGCACGGCCTGGACGGTGACGTAGTCGGGATTTCCGGCGCCGATTCCGATGACGAGGATGTCGCGCATGAGCCCTAGTCTCGTGCATGTGCGCGTCCTGCTGCTCGGCGGTACGGCCGAGGCCCGTGCCCTGGCCGCGGCTCTGGATGCAAAGGGCATCGAGGTCATCTCCTCTCTGGCCGGACGGGTCAGCAAACCGACCCTGCCTGTGGGTCCGACCCGGATCGGCGGCTTCGGGGGGGCAGCGGGGTTGGCCCAGTTCCTGGCCGACGAGTCGATCACCACCGTCGTCGACGCCACTCACCCGTTCGCGGCGACGATCACCCGCAACGCCGTGGCCGCGGTCGGGGACATTCCGCTGCTCGTACTGCGTCGACCGGGCTGGACGCCCCGGGTGGGCGATCACTGGCAGCGGGTGCCGGACATCACGGACGCAGCGCGGATCGTCGCCGCCCGGCCGCCCGGCACGATCTTTCTGACTACCGGCCGCCGCGACCTGGCCGCCTTCGCTGACGACGATGCCCACGCCTATCTGGTCCGCACGGTCGATCCGCCGACGGGGCCGACTCCCCGGCGGATGACCCTGCTGCTGGCCCGGGGCCCGTACCACCTAGCGTACGAACGGGCCCTGATGCTCGAACACGACGTGACGGCGTTGGTCACCAAGGACAGCGGCGGCACACTGACCGAGGCGAAGCTGGCCGCCGCGCGAGAACTGGGGCTGTCGGTGATCATGGTCGACCGGCCGCCGCTACCCGCCGGGGTGCCCGTCGTCGCCACCGTCGACGAGGCGCTCAGCTGGGTGTCGCAAACAATTTGCTGATTCGGCCCCCGGGTAGCCGAGACAGCAAACTGTCGCCGGGTTTCAGGCGGGCCGGGCGGGGATGTCTTCGAGTCGGTAGTACACGGGAAGCCCACGCTCGCGGGCCAACTCGACGTCCTGGTCGGCGCCGACCGACACCCCGGGCAGCCGCAGCACCGCATCGCAATGCTCGAGCAGCCGTCGCGCGGTTGGGTACATGACCTGTGCAGCGAGCGGGTCGAAGACGCTCGCCCCGGCGGAATGGAGCACAGGCAGTGCGACCCACTCACCGATCATCGGAACGTGGCCGGCGGCGAAGATGGGCCAGGCGGCAGACTCCAACGCAGTGAGGTTGGCCGCCATCAGTTCGGGGTCATCGCCGGTCCCCGAACGGTATGGGCCGGCGATCAGGATGAGCATGGGTCGGTCGGTCACTGCGCTAGTCTACATGCACAAACGTGCAAGAACATGATGGAGTGCGCATGCTGGCAGCAGAACGACGCGACTACCTCGTCACTCGACTGCGCTCGGAAGGCAAGCTCGTCGCCAAGGATCTGGCCGTGGAACTGGGGTTGTCCGAAGACAGCATCCGACGCGACCTGCGGGACATGGCCGCCGCCGGGCTGTGCCAGCGCGTCTACGGCGGCGCCGTGCCGACCTCGCCGGCGCTGGCCGACTACAGTGTCCGCGCCGAAGTAGCCCCCGCGAGCAAGCGATCAGTCGCCGCGCATGCCGCCCAGCTAGTTCGGCCCGAGAGCACAGTCATTTTCGACGGAGGAACGACCACGCTGGCCCTGGTCGGCGCTCTACCCCCCGACCTCAGCTGCACCGTGATCACCCACAGCCCAACCATCGCGGTCGCCCTGCTGAGCCTTCCGCACGTCGAAACGTGGCTGCTCGGCGGCCGGATCTTCAAACACTCGGCCGTTACCTGCGGTGCGGCAGCGGTCGAGGCCGCCCAGCAGGTCACGGCCGACCTCTGCTTCCTCGGCGTGACCGGCGTCCACCCCATACACGGACTAACGACCGGCGACGCGGACGAAGCCGCCATGAAACGGGCCCTCGCCGGTCGAGCCGCCGAGACCTACGTCTTGGCCAGCTCGGAAAAACTCGGCGCAGCGTCGCGCTACCAGGTGTTGCCCTTCAGCGAGATCGCCGCCGTCATCACCGACGGCACTGCCAACGAGACGACCAGAAAGCTCAAACGACTCACGGCCATCGTCTCCGGGGCGCGGTGACGCACCCCTCAGCCGGCCGGGTAGCGCCGCGGGGTGAAGACACGGACGCCGCCATCGGGCGCCGGCACGGTGACGGTCTGGGACGACCCGATGATCAGCAGGCAGCGCATGTCGATGGCGCTCGGGTCGAGTTCGCCGAGGGTGGTGACCGTGATCGACTGCTCAGCGCTGCCGACCGCCCGTCCAATGATCACGGGCGTACTGGCCGCTCGATGGCGCAGCAGCAGCTCGCGCGCATCGGCCACCTGCGTCCGCCGTACCGAGGAGGCCGGGTTGTAGATCGCGATCGCCAGGTCGGCGCCGGCCGCAGCCTCCAGCCGTCGGGCGACCACCTCCCAGGGTTTGAGTCGATCCGATAGGGAGATGGTGGCGAAGTCGTGCCCGAGCGGCGCGCCGACCTGGCTGGCGACGGCTTGCGCTGCGGTCAGCCCCGGGACGACCGCGACGGCCACGCCCGCGTAGCGCTCCTCGGCCGCGACCTCGATGACCGCACTGGCCATGGCGAACACGCCGGGGTCGCCCGAGGACACGACCGCCACTCGCGCGCCCCGCAGGGCCAGGTCGAGGGCGAACTCGGCCCGTTCGGACTCGACGCGGTTGTCACTGGCGTGCCGATGCTGCCGTGGGTTGGCCGGCACCCGGTCGAGGTAGGGGCCGTACCCGACCAGATGGTCGGCGGCGCCGAGCACGGCCTGGGCCTGCGGCGTCAGCCAGTCGCGCCCGGCCGGACCGAGGCCGACGACGTCGACCCGACCAGCCGGCTCGGCCTCGTGGGCCACCCCGGTCGGCGTCGCCGCCGCCTCGCCCCCGGGCACGAGCACGATCGCCATGTAGGGCACCGAGTCCGGGTCCACGTCGGACACGGGCAGGATGCGCTGCCCGGCGCCCGAGGCCCGCTCGACGTAGTGGGCGTCGCCGAGCCGGCCGGCCCGGTCGAGGGCATCGCGCAGGTCGGCGAAGTGGCGGCTGACCTTCATGATCGCGGCCGCGTCGGTCGTCTGCAGCCGCTGGGCCAGGACTTCGGGCGGCAGCGTGCCCGGCAGCACCGTCAGGATGTCGTTGCCCTCGACCAGGGGCGCGCCGAGGGCCGCCGCCGCCGCACTGACCGACGTCACCCCGGGCACGATGACCGTCTCGAAGAAGGGGGCGATGCGCTTGTGCATGTGCATGTAGCTGCTGAAGAACAGTGGGTCGCCCTCGGCCAGCAGCACCACATCGCGCCCGGCCCCCAGGTGGGCCATCAGCCGCTGCGCCGCCGCCTCGTAGAACTCGTTCATCGCGGCCTCGTACCCGCCGGGATGGTCGGTGGTCTCGGTCGTCACCGGGTAGATCAACTGCTCTTCCACCTGCCCCGGTCGCAGATAGGGCTCGGCGATCGATCGCGCGATGGAGCGGCCGTGCCGAGCCGAGTGGTAGGCGATGACGTCAGCGGCACCCACCAGCCGGGCGGCCTTGACGGTGACCAGTTCCGGATCGCCCGGCCCGAGTCCCACGCCGTAAAGAATCCCCTTACGGTCATTGGTCATTCGACGTCGCTCGCGATCGCATTGATCGCCGAGACGGCCAGCGCGCTACCCCCGCGACGCCCGTGCACGACGAGGTACTCCAGATCGGATTCGGCCAGTGCCTGCTTCGACTCCGCCGCGCCGATGAAACCGACCGGAATGCCCAGGACGGCCGCCGGACGGGGGGCGCCGTCGGCGATCAGCTCGAGCAGCCGGAACAGCGCGGTCGGGGCGTTGCCGATGGCCACCACCGCTCCGTCCAGCCGATCCAGCCAGTGATCCAGGGCGGCGGCCGAGCGGGTCGTGCCCAACGCGGCGGCCAGCTCGGGCAGGCCCGGCGCAGAGAGCGTGCAGATGACCTCGTTGGCCGCCGGCAGGCGCGAGCGGGTGACCCCGGACGCGACCATCTGCGCATCGCAGAAGATCGGCGCCCCGGCATCGAGGGCGGCCCGGGCCGCGCTCACGACTCCCGGCGAATAGCCGATCGAGTCGGTGATGTCGACCATGCCGCAGGCGTGGATCATCCGGACGGCGACCCGGGCCACGTCGTCGGGGAAGCGGCTCAGGTCGGCCTCGGCCCGGATCGTGGCGAAGGAACGCCGGTAGATCTCCTGGCCGTCGTGCACGTAGTCATACATCGGCGTCTTCGATCACCTGATAGCCCGAGGCCGTCGCGACCAGGTCGACCTGCGTGTCCTTGGGCCGGCCGCACTGGCGCGCGCAGCCGCTCCAGTGAACCCGGCGCCCGGCCCACCGTCGCAGCTCGGCGGCCGCGTCCCGCTGGACGTCGGCCAGGGCGCTGGCGCAGCGTGGGCGCCCCGCGCAGGCGGTGACGCCGAACCAGTCCGAGGCGTCGTCGGTGACCAGCCCGACCCCGTGCGCGGCCACGGCGAACGCGGCCCCATCGGGCAGCACCACCGTGCGCCACGGCGTGACCCGGGCCGGATCGCCTGCCAGCCGGTCGGCGATCCAGCTCGCCTGCTCGCTGCTCAACCGCCCCAACGGCGGCAGGACGACCAGCGCATTCACCCCGACGGGCCCGATCGACGGGCGGCCGACGACCGGAGCGGCCGGCGCGATCGATCCGGGCAGGTCACGGACCCGCCAGGCCGGCGACCCCAGGGCCGCACGCTCGTCCAGGAACGCCGCCGCGCGCCGCCAGCATCGCGGCCGGGACCTGGTCCAGACCGACCCGCTCGCCCCCGACGAGGGCCGAGTCCGGCCCGACCACCGCCAGGACGTCCGGGGCCAGCGCCGCGACGTCGCCGCGGCCGTCATCGAGGCCGAACAGGAACCGGCCCGACAGCGCCGCCATTCGCGGGTCGGCGCACAGGGCCTCGTCCAGGGCGCGGACCAGTCCGACCAGCTCGACGCCCCCGTCCAGGCCGGCGAAGGGCGAGGCAACGATGTTGCGCACCAGCTCGTGCGTCTCGGAGGGCCACAGTCCGGCCGCGTAGAGACGTTCGCCCAGTTCGGCCCCGTCGGTCGAGGTCAGCCCGCGCAGCTGCACGTTGCCGCGGGAGGTCAGCTCCAGCCGCCCGTCACCGAGCTCGTGGGCGGCCCCGGCCAAGGCCCGCAGGCCCGCGGCGGACAGCAGCCCGCCGGGCAGCCGTACGCGCGCCAGGTGGCCGTCGGCGGCCTCGAACAGGCGCAACACGCCGGGACAGCGGTCGGCTCGATTACCCCGCTCCGAGGCCGCAGTCAGCACGAGCCGGATCGTACGGGAGCCGGTGTGCGAGGCTGCGGTTACCGGATTTCCGCCCAGGAGGCAGCCACTCCATGATCGTGCTCCTGTCGACCTCTGACACCGACCTGCTCTCAGCCCGCGCCAGCCGCGCGGACTACCGCCTGGGTAACCCGGCCCGGCTGGACGCGGCGGCCGTGCCCGACCTGCTCGAGGCCGCCGACCTGGTCGTCGTCCGGATCCTGGGCGGGCGCCGGGCCTGGGAGGACGGGCTGGACGCGGTCCTGGCCAGCGGCGTGCCGGTGGTCGTGCTCGGCGGCGAGGAGACTCCCGACGCCGAGCTGATGGAGCTCTCGACCGTCCCCGGCGGGGTCGTCGCCGAGGCGCACGCCTACCTCGCACAGGGCGGGCCGGCCAACCTGGCCCAGCTGCACAGCTTCCTCTCCGACGCCGTGCTGCTCACCGGCGTACGGCTTCGACCGCCCGGCCCCGATGCCGACGTGGGGGCATCTCGACCGCAGCCGCCGGCGCTCGACCCGGGCCGCCCGACCGTCGCCGTGCTGTACTACCGGGCACATCAGGCCGCCGGGAACACCGCCTTCGTCGCACGCCCTGGCCGACGCGATCGAGGCCGCCGGCGGTCGGGCGCTGCCGCTGTTCTGCTCCTCGCTGCGCAGCGCCGAGCGCGGACCTGCTCGACGACGCTGCGCGCCGGCCGACGCGATCGTGGTCACCGTGCTCGCCGCCGGGGGCATCGCTGCCGGCCGCGGTCGGCGCCGGCGGCAGCGACGACGACTGGGACGTCGGCGCGCTGGCCGAGCTCGACGTGCCGATCCTGCAAGGCTGTGCCTGACCTCGTCGCGCGCAGCAGTGGCGTCGACAGCGACGACGGCCTGACCCCGCTGGACTCGGCCACCCAGGTCGCCATCCCGGAGTTCGACGGCCGGCTGATCACCGTCCCGTTCTCGTTCAAGGAGATCGACGCCGGACGGCCTGACCGTCCTACGTCGCCGACCCCGAGCGCGCGGCCCGGGTGGCCGGCATCGCCGTCAAGCACGCCCGGCTGCGCCACGTCCCGGCCGCCGAGCGCAGCGATCGCGCTGATGCTGTCGGCCTACCCGACCAAGCACGCCCGGATCGGCAACGCGGTCGGCCTGGACACCCCGGCCTCGACGGTGCGCGCTGCTCGCGGCGATGCGCGACGGCCGGCTACGACGTCGGCCACGCTGCCCGGGCGTCGACGAGCACGACGGCGACGCGCTGATCCACGCGCTGATCGCGGCCGGCGGCCAGGACGAGGACTGGCTGACCGAGGAGCAGCTGGCCGGCAACCCGGTCCGCATCGCGGCCGCCGACTACGCGCGCTGGTTCGACGAGCCTCGCCCGCCGACCTGCGCGCGGCGGTCGAGCGAGCACTGGGGCCCGGCGCCGGGCGAGCTGTTCGTCGACCGCTCGCCGCGACCCGGACGGCGAGATCGTGCTGGCCGCGCTGCGCGGCGGCAACGTCGTCGTGCATGGTCCAGCCGCCGCGCGGCTTCGGCGCCAACCCGGTCGCGATCTACCACGACCCCGACCTGCCGCCGTCGCACCACTACCTGGCCGCCTACCGCTGGCTGCGCGAGCGACGTTCGGTTCGGCGCCGACGCGATGGTGCACGTCGGCAAGCACGGCAACCTGGAGTGGCTGCCCGGCAAGACCGCCGGCGCTGTCGGCCGCCTGCGGCGCCGGACGCCGCGCTCGGCGACCTGCCGCTGATCTACCCGTTCCTGGTCAACGACCCGGGCGAGGGCACCCAGGCCAAGCGCCGCGCGCACGCCACGCTGGTCGACCACCTGGTGCCGCCGATGGCCCGGGCCGAGAGCTACGGCGACATCGCCCGGCTCGAGCAGCTGCTCGACGAGCACGCCCAGATCGCCGCGATGGACCCGGCCAAGCTGCCGGCCGTCCGGGCGCAGATCTGGACGCTGATCCAGGCCGCCAAGCTCGACCACGACCTCGGGCTGGACGACCGGCCGCACGACGCCGAGTTCGACGAGTTCATCCTGCACGTCGACGGCTGGCTGTGCGAGATCAAGGACGCCCAGATCCGCGACGGGCTGCACGTGCTCGGCGCAGGCCCCGGCCGGGCACGGCCCGGGTCAACCTGGTGCTGGCGATCCTGCGGGCCCGCCAGATGTGGGCCGGCGCAGAGCCAGGCCCTGCCGGGCCTGCGCGAGGCGCTCGGCCTGGACGAGGCGGCGCTGACCCTGAGCGCCGACCGACGCGGTCGAGGCGCAGGCCCGCGCGCTGGTCGAGGCGATGGAGGCGGCCGACTGGGACGCCGCGCGGCCGTCGACGTCGGTGCACCGCCGGGCAGCCCGACCGCCGTCGCCGACGTGCTGCGACTTCGCCGCGCACCGAGGTGGTGCCCCGCCTGGCCGGCACCACCGACGAGATCGACCGCACGTGCTGCACGCGCTCGACGGCGGCTACGTGCCCGGCCGGGCCGAGCGGCTCGCCGCTGCGCGGGCTGGTCAACGTGCTGCCGACCGGCCGCAACTTCTACTCCGTCGACCCGCGGGCGGTGCCCGTCGCGGCTGGCCTGGGAGACCGGGCAGGCGATGGCCGACTCGCTGCTCGAGCGCTACCGGGCCGACACCGGCGAGTGCCCGCGCGTCGGTCGGCCTCTCGGTCTGGGGCACCGCGGCGATGCGCACCTCCGGCGACGACATCGCCGAGGTGCTCGCCCTGCTCGGCGTCCGCCCGGTCTGGGACGAGGCCTCGCGCCGGGTCAGCCGGCCTGGAGCCGATCGCGCTCGGCCGAGCTCGGCCGCCCGCGCATCGACGTGACCGTGCGGATCAGCGGCTTCTTCCGCGACGCCTTCCCGCACGTGGTCGCGCATGCTCGACGACGCGGTGCAGCTGGTCGCCGCGCTCGACGAGCCGGCCGAGCAGAACTACGTGCGCGCCCACGTGCAGGCCGACCTGGCCGAGCACGGCGACGAGCGGCGGGCCACCGACCCGGATCTTCGGCTCCAAGCCGGGCGCCTACGGGGCCGGGCTGCTGCCGCTGATCGACGCCCGCAACTGGCGCGACGACGCCGACCTGGCCGAGGTCTACGCGGCCTGGGGCGGCTTCGCCTACGGCCGCGGCCTGGACGGGCGCGCGGCGCGCGCCGGACATGGAGACGGCCTACCGGCGGATCGCGGTGGCGGCCAAGAACACCGACACCCTCGAGCACGACATCGCCGACTCCGACGACTACTTCCAGTACCACGGCGGCATGATCGCCACCGTCCGCGCGCTGACCGGCCGCGCGCCGCGGGCCTACATCGGCGACTCGACCCGCCCCGACACGGTCCGCACCCGCTCGCTGACCGAGGAGACCGCGCGGGTCTTCCGGGCCCGCGTGGTCAACCCGCGCTGGATCGCCGCGATGCGCCGGCACGGCTACAAGGGCGCCTTCGAGCTGGCCGCGACCGTCGACTACCTGTTCGGCTACGACGCCACCGCCGGCGTGGTCGAGGACTGGATGTACGAGCAGCTGACCGCAGGCCTACGTGCTCGACCCGGCGACCCGGGCAGTTCTTCGAGCAGTCCAACCCGTGGGCGCTGCACGGCATCACCGAGCGGCTGCTCGAGGCGGCCGACCGCAAGCTGTGGGACTCGCCCGAGCCCGAGACGCTGGCCGCGCTGCGCCAGGCCTACCTCGAGACCGAGGGCGACCTCGAAGACCGATGACTTCCATACGCGAGCTTTCATATCGCAGTGATCAGGCCATGACGTCCCCCGGTCTGCCCGAGCCCAGCCGTTGCGCCTGGTGGCGCGCGGGGATCTCATCGCCGGGGCGCGCCTTGCTGCTGCTCGCGCTCATCCTGTTCGTCATGGCGCGTCGTCGTCGACTACGGGCCGGCCGCCCGTGCGCTGGTCATCATCGTCGTGGTCCTGCTGCGCGATCGGATTCGCGGTGCGCTGTCGCCAGCCCTCCGTCGAGGTCGGCGGCGACGGACCGTGACCGTCCGCTCCTGGGTCCACACGAACCGCATAGCGTTGCGACCGACGTCGCCGAGGCGGCACGTGCTCGAGACCTGGGACGGCGGGGTCTGGGTGCGCAAGCTGGCGATCGTGACCGCTGACGGCACCACCATCGAAGTCGAACTTCCAGTCCCGTCCGCACCGCGGCCAGCCCGACCAGACCGCGACCGATGCCGCCGCCCTCGCCGTGGCGCACCGCCTCGCAGCGCTGCCCCAAGCCGCCTGATCAGCGCAGGTCGGGTGCGTCAGGACCGGCAGCCCGGCCGGCAGCGCCGTCCTCGATCAGTCTGCGTGAGCCGGTCGGTGTCCAGGTGCTCGGCGACCAGGTCGCCGAGCACGTCGAAGCGCCGTTCGCGCACCGCGGCGAAGCGACGTCCGGGGCCGCCGACGAACCGCCGGCCCGTCGCGTCGGCCAGCTCGGCCAGGAACGCCCGGCGGAACTCGTCGTTCTCGAAGATGCCGTGCCAGGTCGTGCCCCACACCGACCCGACCGCGCACCCGTCCAGGAACGGCTCGCCGCCCGTCGACGCTCGACCACGCCGTGGTGGATCTCGTAGCCCTCGACGTCGGCGCCCAGCGCCCGCCCGCTCGGGCGGCCCAGCGTCTTGGCTCGACGCGAAGCGCACCGCGGCCGGCAGCAGGCCCAGCCCGTCGACCGCGCCCGGCGCGGCTCTCGACGTCGTCGTCGATCGCGCGCGGCCAGCATCTGGTAGCCGCCGCAGATGCCGAGGATCGGGCCGCCCGCGCCGGCCCGGGCGACGACGCCGCCGCCAGCCCGGTCGCAGCGCAGCCAGGCCAGGTCGCGCACCGTGGCCCGGGTGCCGGGCAGCGATCACCAGGTCGGCGTCCGTCGAGCTCGCTCCGGCGCGGTGGCCAGCCGGACGACGACGCCGGGCTCGGCGGCCAGCGGGTCGACGTCGGTGACGTTGGACAGCCGGGGCAGCCGGACCACCGCGACCCGCAGGGTGTCGGCGCCCAGCGGCAGCGATCACCGCGCGCGGCCGCGAATCCAGGTCGAGGGAGTCCTCGGCGTCCAGCCACAGGTCGCCGCGCCAGGGCAGCACGCCGAGCGTCGGCCGGCCGGTGAGCTCGGTCGAGCATGGCCAGGCCCGGATCGAGCAGCCGCCGGTCGCCGCGGAACTTGTTGATCGACGAAGCCGGCGATCAGCCGCTGGTCCTCGGCGCTCGAGCACGGCCAGGGTGCCGAACATCGCGGCGAACACCCCGCCGCGGTCGATGTCGCCGACCACGATCACCGGCAGGCCGGCCGCGCGGGCCAGGCCCATGTTGGCGATGTCGCGGTCGCGCAGGTTGATCTCGGCCGGGCTGCCCGCGCCCTCGCAGATCACCACGTCGAAGCGCGCCCGCAGGTCGGCCAGCGAGGACGCGACGACGTCCTCGAGCTGGGGCTTGAGGTCGCGGTAGTCCAGCGCGCCCACCTCGGCGATCGGCTGGCCGAGGACCACGACCTGGGAGTGGGTGTCGCTGCCCGGCTTGAGCAGCACCGGGTTCATGGCCGCCTCCGGCTCGATGCCGCACGCCGCCGCCTGCATCGC
Organism: uncultured Actinomycetes bacterium; assembly: GCA_963828015.1. Taxonomy (GTDB): domain Bacteria; phylum Actinomycetota; class Actinomycetes; order Mycobacteriales; family Jatrophihabitantaceae; genus CAVPUA01. The sequence continues at coordinate 206,900 of CAWHCD010000002.1, read as the reverse complement.
CTGGGCCCGGCCGATCTCGGCCCCGTCGACGGTCACCACCGAGTTCAGCGACATGTTCTGCGCCTTGAACGGCGCCACCCGCACCCCGTTGCGGGCCAGCCAGCGGCAGATGCCCGCCGTCAGCACGCTCTTGCCGGCGTCCGACGTCGTGCCCGCGACCAGCAGCGCGCCCTTCATCGGCGCCGCAAGGCAAGAGCGAGTGCCGCCGCACCCAGCGCGGCCGCATCGGTGATCGCCGCACACAGGCGCGCGGCCCGCTCGATGTCGGCCGGTTGCGGTCCGCTCCCGTCCCCCATGTTCGGCCGGTCCTCGCTGCGCCCGCCGTAGACGTTGCGCCCGCCCAGCCGGACGCCCAGCGCGCCGGCGAAGGCGGCCTCGCACCGGCCCGCGTTCGGACTCGGGTGCGCGGCCCCGTCGCGGCGGGCGACTCGCCAGGCGGTCCGCGGACTCCCCGCCGACCACCGGCGCCAGCACCACCGCCAGCGCCGCGGTGAGCCGGGCGGCCGGCAGGTTGGCCAGGTCGTCCAGCCGGGCCGAGGCCCAGCCGAACCGCTCATACCGCGCGCGTGCGATGGCCGACCATCGCGTCGAGCGTGTTGACCGCGCGGTAGCCGAGCAGGCCCGGCAGCCCGGCCAGCGCCCCCCACAACAGCGGGGCGACGACGGCGTCACAGGTGTTCTCGGCCACCGATTCGACGGTGGCGCGGGCGATCTCCTCCGCGCCCAGTTGCGACGGATCGCGACCGACCAGATGCGTCAACCGATCCCGCGCGGCGGGTAGATCATCGGTGGCGAGCAAGTCCTGCACGGTACGGGCCTCGAACTGCAGCGAGCGCGAGCCGAGTACGGCCCAGGTGGCGGCGGCCACGAGCAGCGGCCGGTTGCCCAGCCGCCGGGCCGCGACCACCCCGGGAAGCACACACAAGGCGCTGAACAGAACCCCGCGTGATCGGCTATCGGCCCACATCGCTCGCTCGAGGCGCCCGGCCCCGTTGCCGAATAGGGCCACCGGATGGCCGCGCCGCGGATCGGCGAGCACCCGATCCAGGGCCACGCCGGCCAGCAACCCGAGGGCCAGGCCGGCCCCGCGCGGTCGCGCCGAGCCGAACCAGGTGACGCCGGCCCGAGGATCCATCGCCGAGCAGCCTAGCCAGGCGCCGCATCCGGCTGACAAAACGCCGACGGTTGAGCCGTGAATGAGCGTTGCGCAAACGCCGCGCCCCGATAGCCTGCGATCGTTGCGGACGCAGTACGGGAGTCGGGGAAAGGGCGAGGTCGGACAGGTGAGCGCAGACGGCACGTCGGTCGCGTTGGGCCCGGCCGCAATTCCGATCCCCCTCGAACGGGCGGAGCGACGCCCCGGCCGCTTCTTCGCCAGCGACGCCGCCGAGCCCCGGGCCCGACGGGCCACCGATGTGATCATGCTGGTCGGCACGGTGGTCAGCGTCTTGCTGCTGGGTGCGGTGGCCGTCCCCGAGCCGGGCGTCGAACGGTCCTTCGAGGCCTTCGTGAGCAGTATCCCGTCCGGCCTCGACCCGATCTGGCGCATCGTGATCGGGTTGCTGTCGGTGTTCGCGGTCCTCTGCCTGATCATCGCGCTGGTGCGTCGCCGCTACGCCATCGCGCGCGACGTTGCGTTCGCCGCCCTGGTCGCCTTCGCCACCTCAGCGCTGACGGAGCGCCGGGTGATCGGCTCGTGGCCCGAGGTGTGGGACTCGATGAGCGGTCAGGGGACAGCGCATTTCCCGCCGCTGGCCATCGCGGTCCCGGCCGCGATGGTGATCGCGATCGCGCCGCACCTGATCCGCCCGTTGCGGGCCTTGGGCCGCTGGCTGATCGGGTTCGCCTGCCTGGGGTCGGTGCTGCACCTCTCGGCGACCCCGTTGGGCATGACCGCGGCGCTGTTCGTGGCCATCGGATCGGCGTCGATCGTCCACCTCATCTTCGGCTCCTCGACCGGACGGCCCAGCCTGGAGGACGTCGCCTCCGTCCTGGCCCGACTGGGCATCCCGGCCCACGACCTCGGGGTGGCCCAGCGCCAGCCCGCGGGAACCTTCGCGGTGGACGCCACCAACGCCCGGGGCGAGTCGCTGCTGGTGAAGGTCTACGGCCGCGACGCCCACGACACCCAGCTACTCGTCACGATCTGGCGCACGATCTGGTACCGCGAAGCCGGCGCCCCGACCTCCTTCGGACGCCTGCAACAGGCCGAGCACGAGGCGTTGCTGACCTTGCTCGCCCGGCAGGCCGGAGTGCACACCCCGCATGTCGTCACCGCCAGCATCACGCCCGAGAAGGACGTCGCCATCGTCCTCGCCCGCCTGGGCCACACCCTGGCCGAGGACCCCGCGGGGTGGAGCGAGCCGACGCTGGCCGCCGCCTGGCAGAGCATCCAGCTGTTGCACACCAGCGGGATCGTGCACGGCCAACTCGATGACGAACATCTGATCCTCGACGGGACGGCGGTGGGCGTCAGCGACCTCAGCGGCGCGACGCTGACGCCGCGGGCCGAGCAGGTACGGGCCGACGAGAGCCAGCTGCTGGTGGCCAGCGCGCTCGCGCTCGGCAATGACATCGCGATCTCGGCCGCGTTGGACGCGCTCGGTGCCGAACGGCTGGCGCTCGTGCTGCCCTTCTTGCAGGACACCGCGCTCACCTCGCATCAGCGCCGACAGGTGAAGGCGGCCAAGCTCGACCTCGACCAGCTCCGCAAACAGGCGGCCGAACGGGCGGACGTGGTCGCACCCGACCTGCAGAAGATGCGCCGCGTCACCGTCGGCTCGGTGCTGCAGACCGCCCTGCTGGTCTTCGCCTTCTTCGCCCTCGTGGCCGGAATCGGTGGACTCGACCTGAACGAGCTGCGCGAGCAGCTGCAGAACGCGACCTGGTGGTTGGTCGTCGCCGGCCTGATCCTGGCCCAGACCCCTCGAGTTTCCAGCGCGGTCTCGGTCCTGGGCGCATCACCGATCCCGCTGCCGCTCGGGCCGGTGTACGCCCTGCAGCTGGCCACGTCCTACATCGCGCTCGCCATTCCGAGCAGCGCGGCCCGGATCGCGGTCAACATCCGCTTCTTCCAGCGGCACGGGCTGCGGTCGGGGACCGCGCTGGCCGTCAGCGCCCTCGACTCCGCCGCCCAGTACGTCGTGCAGTTCCTGATCCTTATCGGCATCCTGACCCTCACGCCGCTCACGCTCGATCTGAACACCGACGGCAGTGAACCGAGCAAGCTGCTCTGGCTGGTGCTCATCGTGGCCATCGCGGCGGTGATCGCCGTCGCCGTGTTGTTCATCGTGCCCAAGTGGCGGCGATTCATCGTCGGCTGGATCGTCCGCCTGGCCAAGGAGGCGGCGGTCGCCGGTCGCGGGCTGCGCTCGCCGCGGCGGCTGTCGATGCTCTTCGGCGGCAACCTGGCCACCGAGATCCTGTTCGCATTCGCGTTGCAGACCATGGTGCGCGCGTTCGGTTACCAGGTCGGGATGGCCGAGCTGCTCCTGATCAACGTCAGCGTCTCGCTGCTCTCGAGCTTCCTGCCGATCCCCGGCGGCATCGGGGTGGTCGAGGGCGGCCTGACGGTCGGCCTGGTCAAGGCGGGGGTGCCGGAAGAGGCCGCGTTCGCGGCGGTGATCCTCTACCGGCTGGGCACCTTCTACCTGCCGCCCATCTGGGGCTTCTTCGCGTTGCGCTGGCTCGAGCGCAACAAGCATCTCTAGCCCCGATCTTCGGTTCCGGGCTGGCGGCCCATGGGGCGGATGCGAAATGATCTTGACGTCATCCGACCTCTCGAATGGACGCCCAGTGACTGACGTACTCGCCGACACCTCGGACATGCTCCGCATCCACCGCGTCTGGCGCGAGGCCTTGGCCGCCGCGCCCCAGTTGATCGACTCAGTCGCGCCCGGCGATGTAGCACGGGCCGGGTTGGTCGGCAGCTACTACCTCAACGCGTTCAGCCTGTTGCACGCCCACCACGACGGCGAGGATGAACTGCTGACCCCGCGCCTGTTACAACGCTGCCCCGAACAGGCGGCGACGATCACGCAGATCGCCCACCAGCACGTCGATGTGCTGGTGGTGCTCGAGGCGGCCGAGGCCAGCATCAAGGAATGGGAGCAGGATCCCAGCGCCGAACGCGGCGCCTCGACGATTGCCGCGCTGGCCGCGCTCGAGGCGTCCCTGACCCCCCACCTGGACATCGAGGAGAAGGACATCGTGCCGCTCGCGGCGACGTGCATCACCGCGGCGGAGTGGGCCGAACTGCCCCGGCACGGCATGCAGCACTTCGCCGGTGACAAGCCGTGGCTGATCCTGGGCCTGATCCGCGAACAGATGACCCCCGAGATCAACGCCGCCATGGAGGCGGAGATGCCACCGCCGATGCTTGAGTTCTGGACGACGACCGGCACGCACCTGTTCGACGACTACATGGTCGCCCTGCAGCGCCCGAGCTGAGCCGTCAGGACTAGGCCGTCTCGATGGCATCGTCGGACTCGGCGACGGCATCGAGCTTGATCCGCAGCTTCACGGCCTTCACCGACGACATGCCCGCGGCGTAGAGCGCGGTGCCGAGCGAGAGCAGGATGACGCCCAGAATCTGGATCTGCAGCCGGCCGATACCGATCAGGATCAGCCCGACTCGGTCGAGGACGAAGCCCGGCGTCATCGCGATCATGCTCAGGGTGAGGCCTGCGGCCCACCGTCCGATGGCCTGTTTGGGCGGCAGCCGCTGCCGAGTGGCCCCGAGCAGGGCCGCCGGCAGCGCGACGAATACCACCAGCATCAACCCGTACACCGCGCCGAGGGTGAGCAGGTACAGCCAGGTCGAATGAATCCGCGGGATCGCCATGGCGGCCAGGCCGAGGACCAGACCGATGGCGGTGCCGGCGGCGAAGACGCTGCGAAGATGCGGGCGGACCTGCGCGACCGCCGGCCGGATCCGGGGACGCGTCCGGGTGATCGCGTAGGCGAACACGGTGTTGCACCAGAAGGCGGCCACGCTGGCGACACTGGCCAGCGCCACCACCAGGATCAGGCCGCCGGCGGTGAACTGGCGAAAGGGCGTGCCCCGCAGGGCGTGCTCCTTGATGTCCCAGACGATCACCCACACCCACAGCGCCGGTACCAACTCGATCAGCGTCAGCCGCCAGTTCAGCAGCAACAGCTTGATCCCGCGGAGTACGAGCACGATCGTTCCGGCCGCCCAGGCGACTGGGGCCAGGTAACGACGCGATTCACCCAGTTCCTTGGCGGCCGCTTCGATCTTGGCCGGCTCGGCGTCGGCCACGGCCCGCGCGGTCCGCCCGAGCGCGGCACGCACCTGCGCGACTCGACTGGTTTCGCCGGCCGCGGGCATAGCTCAGACCCTAAACGGGGCGACGGGTGGCCAATGACCGATCAGCGCCGGTGGGGCTAGTAGGTTGCAACGGTGACAGATGAGCTGACCGGCATCCAGATCACCGGGACGGCTCAGCGGGCGGCCTGGCTGAACAAGTCGCTGCCCCCGATCGAGACCCTGCGCACCGATTTGTGGTCGATCCCGGTGCCGATCCCCGACAATCCGCTGCGCTACACCTCGGTGTACGTGCTGGCCGGGGAGTCCCAGCTGACCCTGATCGACACCGGGACCGACACCGAGCAGGGCTGGCTCGCACTGACCGATGGCCTGACCGCCCTGGGCGCCAGCGTCGCCGATGTCACCGGCTGCCTGGTGACGCACTTCCATTTCGATCATCTCGGACTGGCCGCTCGCCTGCGTTCCACCGTGGGCGCCTGGGTCGGGCTGCACCCGGCCGACTACGCGATCATGGATTCGCCCGATTTCCGCGAGCCCGAGCGGGCGCGGCTCGTGGACGCCGAGTGGGTTCGGCGCCTGGGTGCGCCGGAGGAGGAGGCCCAGCGGATCCTCGTCCCGCGTACCGGCCCGAGCGCCCGAGCGCAGTTGGATCGACCCGAACGACTCATCGAGGACGGCGAGACGGTCGCGCTCGACGGGTGGCAGTTGCGGGCGATCCACACGCCCGGGCACACGCCCGGGCACCTGTGCTTCTACGACGAGGACAGCCGGCTGTTCTTCGCCGGTGATCACCTGCTGCCACGCATCACCCCGGCCGTACAGGCGGATCGACGACCCGAGGTCGATGCGCTGGGCCACTTCCTGTCCTCGATCGACAAGATCCGCTCCGTCGACGCCGAGGAAGTGCTCCCCGCCCACGAATGGCGCTTTCGTGGGCTGCCGGAACGGGTCAGCGAGCTCGAGGTTCACCACGAACGCCGCCTGGCCGAACTGCTGGAGGTGGTGCGCCAGCATCCGGACTCGGTGCCGTGGGAACTGGCCGGCGAACTCACCTGGTCGCGACCGTGGGCGGCCTACGACGGTTTCATGCGCTGGGCCGCGGTCGGCGAGACGGCGGCGCACCTCGTGCATCTGGTGCACCGGGGCGAGCTGCGTGCCACCGACGGCGCCGTGCCCCGATACACCGTCACCCCGAAGTAAACCGCGGCAAAGACCCGCCCCTAGGATGATCGAGCGCCGCTGCGGGAGACCGGCCACACCAATGGAGGACGCTCGACATGACATCAACGGTGAGCTTCGGCTTGCTCCTGTTGCGAGTCGCCGTCGGCGGCGTGTTCATCGTGCACGGCTATAACCACATCTTCGGCGGCGGCAAGATCGCCGGTACGGCGCGCTGGTTCGACAGCCTGGGCGTGCGGCCGGGCATCGTGCACGCCTGGACGGCCAGCCTGACCGAACTCGGTGCCGGAGCGCTGCTGATCCTTGGGCTGCTGACGCCCTTGGCCGGTGCCGGGGTGGTCGGGGTCATGTTGGTCGCCTGGATCACCAACCACCTGCGCAACGGCTTCTTCATCTTCCGCGAGGGCGAGGGATACGAGTACGTACTGACGCTGACCTTTTGCGGCCTGCTCTTCTGCGCGGCCGGGGGCGGTGACTGGTCCCTTGACCATGCGTTCGGCATCTTCGATCCGCCGAGCTGGCCGGCCGCCATCATCTGCATGGCGCTCGGCATCGGCGGCGCGCTGCTGCTCCTGGCCACCTGCTGGCGCCCGAAGCAAGCCGTGAAGTAAACCCAGCCGGCCAGTCCGGCCCGCCTGGTCAGCGCTCCGGCAGCTCGACGGGCAACCGAACCTGCATGACGGTGCGACCCGGTTCGGAGTCGATGGTGATGGTGCCGCCATGGCGGTCGACGACGATGCGCCAGGCGATGTCCAGGCCCAGTCCGGTCCCCTTGCCGACATCCTTGGTCGAGTAGAAGGCCTCGAATGCTCGGGCAGCGACTTCGGGCGGCATCCCGGTTCCCGAGTCGGCGATCGACACCAGCACCGCATCACCGTCGGGCCGAGTGCTCACCCGCAGGGTGCCGACTCCGTCCATCGCGTCGACGGCGTTCACGACCAGGTTGGTCCAGACCTGGTTCAGTTCCCCGGCGTACGCGTCGATCAACGGCGCGTCGGGGGCGTAGTCACGCACGACCGTTACCCGGTCGCCGATGCGGTGCCCCAACATCGCCAGTGTGCTGTCCAGACCTTCGGTGACGTCGACATGCTGCACCGCGCCCCGGTCCATCTGCGAATAGGAACGGACGGCGTCGACCAGTTCGGAGATGCGACGGGTCGATTCCTTCAGCTCGCTGAGCTGCACGGTGGTGGTCAGCGTGCTGGCCACCCAGGCCAGGCCGGCCTCGAGTGCCGGCCCTTCGATGGCATCGGCCACGCGCTCGCACCAGGCCACATCGATGCCAGCGGCGGCGAAGGTGGCGGCAATCACCCACTCCCGCTCGACCCCGTGACGCGACAACCAGGTCCCCAATGCGGCCTCACGGTCGGCCAGGACGAGCGCATCGACGACCCCGACCGGCGACTGGACCTCCTGACGCAACGCGTCGAGGTCGCTGAACTGCGCCGCCGTGATGTCGCCGCCGGCCAGTCGGGCGAGAGAGGACAACAACGTCTGCGTGCTGGCCTCGAGCGCGTCCACCGCGCGGGTCGCCGCCGCGGCCGGATTGTTGATCTCGTGGGCCAGTCCGGCCGCGAGCGTGCCGAGTGTGACCAGCGATTCGCGTTGCCGCGCTGTGGATTCGATCGAACGCGCCGTGTGATAGAGCCCGTTGATGAGGTGGCTGCCGAACGGGAACCACTCGTTGGACAGGGCTCGCAAGGCTTCGGCGGGCAACCTCAGGACACGAGCCGGCGACTTGCCGCGCCCGGTCGCCAGATAGACCCCGTGCTCGTCCCAGGCCCGAAAGCCACCGGCCCAGCGACCAGGGACATCCATCTGGCCGACCACGGTGTCCTCGCGACCGACGCTGCGGGTGAGCTCGATCTCGCCGGCCAGCAGCAGCCACCAGGAGTCGGCGTGCGCACCCTCGTGGAACAGCTCCTCGCCGGGTGCGACCGTCACCACCTCACTTGCGGCGGCCAACTGCTCCAGCTGCTCCTCCGCCAGCCCGGCGAGCAGCGGCAAGGTTCCCAGCTCGGCGGCCAGCCCACTCACGTCGTGGCCAGGTAGCGGTGAACGAGGTAGACGGCCATCGCGCCGTCGCCGACCGCCGAGGCGACGCGCTTCATGGAGTCCAGCCGCACGTCCCCGGCCGCGAACACCCCGGGCACGCTCGTCTCGAGCGCGTACGGCGTCCGTTCCAACGGCCACCGCTGCTCGGGTCCGGCCCGCAGCACATCCGGACCGGTGACGACGAAGCCATTGCGGTCCCGCAGCACGCGTTCGCCGAGGAACTCCGTACGCGGGGCGGCGCCGATGAACACGAACAGCCAGCTGGCCGCTCGGTCCTCACCGACGCCGGACTGCCGGTCGGACAAGGTCAGTGACTCCAGATGCCCGTTGCCCCGACACTGCGTCACCTCGCTGCCGTACCTCACCTCGATGTTGGGCGTCGAGGTGATCCGCTCGACCAGGTAGCTCGACATCGACTCGTCCAAGGCGCGCCCCCGCACCACCATGACTACCCGCTTGGCGTAGCGGGCCAGGTTGAGCGCGGCCTGGCCGGCGGAGTTGGCGGCGCCGACGAGGTACACGTCATCGCCCGCGCACTGGCTGGCCTCGCTGGCCAACGCGCCGTAGTAGATCCCGCGGCCCGTCAGTTCCTCGGCCCCGGCTGCGGCCAGCCGGCGGTAGCTGACGCCGCTGGCCACGATGAGCGCGCGGGCCTCGACCTCCGCATCGTTGTCGAGCCGCACGGTGGCGGCCGGACCGTGGAAGCGCAGCCCGGTTACCTCGCTGGCCAGGACCATCTCCGCGCCGAACCGGGTGACCTGGGCGATGGCCCGATGCGCCAGGTCGGCCCCGGTGAGTCCGCGCGGGAAACCCAGGTAGTTCTCGATGGCCGCGCTCTGACCCGCCTGACCACCGGGCGCCTCGCGTTCGATGATTACCGTCTTCAGACCCTCCGAGGCGGCGTACACCGCTGCGGCCAGCCCGGCCGGCCCACCACCGATGATGGCGACGTCGTAGAGCCGCTGGTCGGCGGTGGTGCGTAGCCCGAGCACGCGAGCCAGGTCGCGGTTGGACGGCGCGCGGAGGATCTCGCCGTCGGGTATGAGCACGAGCGGCAAGTCGCCGGATTCTGCTACGGCCAGCTCGCGCAGTCGTCGCCCCTCATCGTCGGATTCGACGTCATACCAGCGATAGGGCACGTGATTGCGGGCCAGGAAGTTCTTGATGTCGTGGCTGCGGTCCGACCAGCGATCCCCGACCACCCGCACGTCGCTGCCGTGATCCGGATTGGCTTTCTGCCAGTCGTCGAGCAGATCGTCGATCACCGGGTACAAGCGCTCCTGCGGCGGATCCCACGGCTTGAGCAGGTAATAGTCCAGCCCGATGTCGTTGATGGCCGCGATCGCCACCTCGGTGTCGGCGTAGGCGGTCAACAGCAGCAGCTTCGCCGTCGGTGCGTGCACGCGCGCCTGGGCCAGCATTTCGGTACCGGTCATCTGCGGCATCCGCTGGTCGGCGGCGATCAGGGCCACCGGCTGATCGCGCAGGGCCAGGCCGGCGAGCACGGTCAGCCCCTCCGCCCCGGAGCTGGCTCTAACGATCAAGTAGGTGTCGCCGTAGCGCTCCCGTAGGTCGCGCGTGATTGCGGCCGACACCTGCGGATCATCGTCAACGGAGAGGATGACCGGTTTACTCATATGCGACAACCTCGGACTGGGTGGACTCCGGGCGGGCGACCAGCGTGAACACTGACGCGACGCAGCCTAGCTGCGTCATCACCTCGCCCGCGAGGAGCCGGGATGGCCGATCAACCCCGGGCGACGGCGACATTTGACGATCTTCGGATTCCGGCGTACGCCTGAGGTATGAGGCGCTGGTCGCCTCTGCGGCCGGCCGGTCTCAGAAGGGGTGACTCGATGACTGAGAGTCGTGCTACACCGCTCAGCACGCTGTCCGACCGGTCGGACTTCGGACGACCCGGCCAGCGTCGACGCGAGCGCCGCTCGGCGCGATGACGATGGCTGATCCGGCACCGTTGGGCTTGGCCGGCTTCGGGATGACGACGTTCATGCTGAGCGTCTTCAACGCCGGCCTGCTGCCGGCGACGCTGGCCAGCAGCGTGCTGGCGCTGGCGCTGTTCTACGGCGGCGGCGTGCAATTGCTGGCCGGGATGTGGGAGTTCCACAACGGCAACACGTTCGGCGCGGTGGCGTTCAGTTCGTTCGGCGCGTTCTGGCTGGCGTACTGGTACTACATCGAGCACGTCGCGCCGACCTTGCCGGCCGCGCAGGCCCATAAGGCGACCGGGCTGTTCCTGCTCAGCTGGGCGATCTTCACCGCGTACATGACGATCGCCAGCCTGCGCACCACCGCCGCGATCGCGCTGGTGTTCGTCGCGTTGACCGTGACGTTCGTGCTGCTGTGCATCGGCGCGTACGCGCACCGGACGACCGGCGACCAACATGACCAAGGCCGGTGGGTACGCCGGGTCTGGTGACGGCGTTCCTCGCCGCGTACGCCTCATTCGCCGGCGTCACGAACGCGACGTTCAAGCGCACGATCCTGCCGACTGTTCCCGCTCGGCTAGCACTCCGTCGCGCGCGGCCGGCCGCTCCGCACCGGGGAGTGGCCGGTCAGCTGACGCCGACCTCGCGATGACCCGCTTCGATCGAGGACATGACCATGACTGCGCACGACCCGGAACTGTCCGCACTCCTGTCCGAGACCCGCCGCTTCACCCCCGGCCGACGTTCACCAAGCAGGCCAACGCCCAGCCGCGGCATCTACGAACATGCCTACGCCGACCCGCAGGCGTTCTGGGCCGAACAGGCCAAGGACGTTGACGTGGGAGCAACCCTGGACGCAGATCCTGGACTGGCAACTGCCCTTACGCGAAGTGGTTCGTCGGTGGTCGGCTGAACGTGGCCGTGAATTGCGTCGACCGCCATGTCGACGCCGGCCACGGCGACCGGATCGCCTACCACTGGATCGGCGAGCCCGAAGGCGACACCCGCGACATCAGCTACGCCGAGCTGAAAGCGATGGTCTGCCAGGCGACGAATGCGCTGATCGAGCTGGGTGTGCGCAAGGGCGATCGGGTCGCGATCTACATGCCGATGATCCCCGAGACCGTCGTCGCCATGCTGGCCTGCGCGCGGCTCGGCGCGCCGCACACGGTCGTCTTCGGCGGGTTCTCCGCCGACGCGCTGCGCGAACCGGATCATCGACTGCGACGCCCACACGGTGATCACCGCCGACGGCGGGTACCGGCGCGGCACGGCGACCGCCCTCAAGCCGGCCGTCGACGAGGCGATCGCCGACCTAGCCCACGTCACGAACGTGCTGGTCGTGCGCCGCACCGGCCAGGACGTGGCCTGGGCCGACGGGCGCGACCAGTGGTGGCACGACGTCGTCGATCGCCAGAGCGACCAGCACGTAGCCGAGGCCCACGACAGCGAGCACCCGCTCTACGTCATGTACACATCGGGAACCACCGCCAAGCCGAAGGGCATCCTGCACACCACGGGCGGCTACCTCACCCACGTCTCGGCGACCCATCGGCTGATCTTCGACATCAAACCCGAGACCGACGTCTTCTGGACCGCGGCCGACATCGGCTGGGTCACCGGGCACAGCTACATCGTCTATGGCCCGCTGGCCAACGGGGCCACCTCGGTGCTCTACGAGGGCACCCCGGACGCCGGCGGGCGCGATCGGTGGTGGCGCATCGTCGAAGAGAACAAAGTCACGCATCCTCTACACCGCGCCGACCACGATCCGCACCTTCATGAAGTGGGGCGAGGACCTGCCCGCGGCGCACGACCTGTCCTCGCTGCGGCTGCTCGGCTCGGTCGGCGAACCGATCAACCCCGAGGCGTGGATGTGGTACCGCACCCACATCGGAGGCGAGCGCTGCCCGATCGTCGACACCTGGTGGCAGACCGAGACCGGCGGCATCATGATCACCCCGCTGCCCGGGATCACCGCGACCAAGCCGGGATCGGCGATGACGCCGTTCCCGGGCATCGGCGCCGAGGTCCTCGACAACGAGGGCAAGCCGGTCGACAACGGCGGGCGCCGGCTTCCTGGTGCTGACCGAACCGTGGCCGGGCATGCTGCGCGGCATCTGGGGCGATGACGAGCGATACCGGCAGACCTACTGGTCGCGCTTCGACGGCCTCTACTTCGCCGGCGACGGCGCCAAGAAGGACATCGACGGCGACCTCTGGCTGCTCGGCCGCGTCGATGACGTCATGAACATCTCCGGGCCACCGGATCTCGACCACCGAGGTCGAGTCGGCCCTCGTCTCGCACCCGGCGGTGGCCGAAGCGGCGGTCGTCGGCGCCACCGACCCGATCACCGGCCAGGGCATCGTCGCGTTCGTCACCGTCAAGGGCTCGGTCGCCGACGACCCCGACTCCGGCGCCGCGCTGGTCGCCGAACTACGCGAGCACGTCGCCAGCCAGATCGGCAAGATCGCCCGGCCCCGGCAGATCCTGCTCACCCCCGACCTGCCCAAGACCCGATCCGGCAAGATCATGCGCCGACTGCTGCGCGACGTCGCCGAACACCGCGAGCTCGGCGACGTCACCACCCTGGCCGATCCCACCGTCGTCAACATGATCGACGAGAAGATGCGCAGTGCCAGCACGGGCGATGATGAGGGCTGAAGGCTAACTGTGCGCCTCAGGGTAGGAGTTGGTCGAGGGATAAGTCCCATTTAGACTCCCGACATGAAGCGCCGGCGAGTCCCCCGTTCACTACGTCGTCTCGCCTTGGCCTACCACCTGCGCTGTGCACGCGACGACGCCCGTGCCCGCCACATCCTGACTCCTGTCGGCGTGTGGGCTTGCCACGCGTGTGAGCACGTCAGCCTGACCGTCACCGGGTTCCAGAGTCACGTCGGGCGCGCCCACGCCTAGACGCCGCACGGCAGCTATTGCCGAAATTGGTCGATGTCATCACACTCAGCCTTGATCATCGGATCGAGAGGACGTCGGCCATGCAGTACAGGGGCGAGGTGTGGCGGATCTTCGCCGCGACGGCACTCGGGATCGCCGGCATCATGCGATTCTTCGACGCGATCTGGGCGTTCAGCTACAGCGGTTCAATACCCGACAACCTCGAAGGCGCGCTGTTCGGGCACAGCCTGAAGACCTACGGCTGGGTCTATCTCATCGTCGCCCTGGTTCTCGTGGTTGCTTCCCTCGGGGTGATAGTTGGTTCGCAGTTCAGCCGCTGGATTGGGATTGTTGCGGGGGCGGTGATGGCGGTCAGTGCGATCTGGTGGATGCCGTACTACCCGGTCTGGTCGCTCACCTACATCCTGATCGGCAGCTTCGTCATCTACGCCCTGGCCGCCTACGGCGACCGGGAGTCGGCCCAACGGCCGGAGACCACGTATCCCCTTGGGGAGTGATTTCACCTCTTCGGAGCCGCTGGATCGGCGGCTTGCCCCGATGACACTGCGCGCCGCTAGTCCGTGGGGGCCTTGCCAGACTGTTCCCAGGTCAGCCCGGAACGTCAGCGGCATTCCGTTCCGGCTTGAGGCGGCAGACAGAGGCGCCGGTCGCCGTCGGGGTCAGCGAGACGAGCGTCAGCCGTCGCTGCACTCCGTCGGTGGGGAATATCGACTTGCCGCCACCAAGCAGGACCGGCGCGACCAGGAGGACATATTCATCGACGAGGTCCGCAGCGATGAGCGCCCGGGCGAGGGTAGTGCTACCCCACATCTGCAGTTCTCGGCCGGGCTGGGCCTTCATCGCCGCGACGGCAGCAACGGCGTCGCCGTCCAGCAGGTGGGAGTTGTTCCACGTCAGGTCGCCAGCGGTGTACGTGCGGCTGGCGACGTACTTCCGGATCGAGTTCATCGCGTCCGCGTGCGGATCGCCCGCCCGCGCCGGCCACGCGGCGGCCATTCCGTGGGCGAAGCCATTGTCGAGGTCTTCCTCCGGCCCGCCGGGCGCCTGGCAGACACCGTCGAGGCTCATGAAATCAAGCAAAACGAGACGCATGATGAACCTTCTTAGTCGCGTACCGGTGTCGACACGAGGTGAGCCCGAGGAGAACCCAGCGAGTCACACTGACCGACCGCCCGGCCGGGACACGTCGGTCGGTCGAGCGGTCGGATTCTGCGACCGCGACGCGGCTTCTAGTTCCATTGACGTCAGATCGGGTCTTGGCCGAGGCTCGATCGAGGTGGTCGGGGTGGTCGCTCTTACGCGGCTGTCCACGTACGTCGTGTGACTCTCATTTGGCATGCGCTGCCCCGGCTGCCGTTGGGCGGGAGAGGCTGAAGAAGGGAATGCTCTGCTGGTAGAAGCGGTGCCCTCCTGCACCTGTCATCACCGTCGAGAAGCAGGAGGAACGACATGCAGGACACCGGTCGGGTGGTGCTCGGGATGGACCCGCACAAACGCACCGTCACCATCGAAGTCATGACCAGCGACGAGACCGTGCTGGACAGCCACCGGTTCACCACCGACGCGCCCGGGTTTGAGGCGATGCTCGCCTTCGCAGCACAGTGGCCGAATCGCGTGTGGGCGATCGAGGGCTGTGAAGGGATCGGCAAACACGTCGCCCTTCGCCTGCTCGAGCGCGGCGAGACGGTGATGGACGTACCCGCAAAACTGTCGGCACGCATGCGCGTCTACGCCACGGGGCAGGGCCGCAAGACCGATGACACCGACGCGCACTCCATCGCCCTGGTCGGCGTGCGCATGGGTGGGCTGCGCGAGGTCGTCAACGACGAAACGCTGGAAGTGCTGCGGCTGCTGGTCGATCGGCGGCGACGCATCGGCGAGGACCACACCCGGATGATCTGCCAGCTTCACGTGTTGCTGCTGGAGCTGATTCCTGGTGGCGCGAAAAGGGATCTGTCCGCGGCGCAGGCCCGCGCCCTACTCGCCGGGGTACGCCCGAAGGATGTGGCTGGGAAGACCCGCAAACGCGTCGCGATGGAGTTCGTGGTCGACCTCGAGCGGGTCTATCTGCGCAAGAAGGCCGCGAACAAAGAACTCATTGCGCTGATCAAACAGACCGGCACCAAGCTGTTGCAGTTGCACGGCGTCGGCCCCTCCGGCGCCGCACGGCTGCTGGTCGAGGTTGGAGACATCACCCGCTTCCCCAGCAAGGGGCACTTCGCTTCCTGGACCGGCACCGCGCCTATCGATGCGTCCTCCGGGGACAACGTCCGGCACCGGCTCTCCCGTGGCGGCAACCGACAGATCAACATGGCGCTACACATGATGGCCGTCGTCCAGCTCCGCAACACCACAGAAGGCCGCGCCTACTACGACCGCAAGGTCGCCGCCGGCAAGACACCGAACGAAGCCATGCGATGCCTCAAACGCAGGCTGTCGGACATCGTCTACTAGACCATGCTCGACGACCTCGTCGCCAACGGCAGCACGTCAACGAGGACGGGCCCGGGAGGACACCGGGGCGCGTCACTGAAATCCAGCGCGGCTGGCTCACATCCCCACACCAGCTCTTCGAAAAAGTCACTTCCCGGACCCGTCACCCGCAAGCCTAGAACCCGACTCCCAGCTGCGTCTTGACACAGAAGGGAGCCAAAGGCGGATGCCAGTGACCTGACAGAATCACCAACATGTTTGGCGACATCGCCCAAACGCTGGCGGAGTCTCTGGGGATCTCATGGGGCAAGCAGCGCCGCGCCAACAGGCTAGCCAAGGTCGGCTCGCTCCCATGCGGGCTGCGGGTCGTGTACGGCGACGAACCGGGACTTTCACCGGACTGGCGCAACGGTGTCGCGCGTCTGAGGCCTGGCCTTCTGATGTTTACGCCGAACTCGAAAGGGTCAGAGTGCGCGATCGTGCTATCGGCGGTCGACGAGCACCACACACGTCAGCCAACGTCCAAAGAGATCTGGCGTTCGGTGAATCCTGACTCGACAATCATCGGGGTCAGCACCCTGACCGCGCGACTGGAGTGGGCCTTCGCCAAGCGTCAGCTCGATTGGGTGCTGTCCGAAGTCGAACCCAGACCCTGAGTCAGCCTGTCGAAACCCATCCGACTTTCGACATGAGCGTGCGTGTTCGGGCGGGGTCAGGTGATGGTGACGGTGTCGTGGATCGTGTTGCGGCGGGGTATTTGGTCGGGGTCGAGGGACGCGGGTGGGATGTAGTGGGGTCGGCCGTTGATCATGACCCCGACCCAGCCGTTGAAGTCCAAATTTTGGTGATGCTTTGTGCAGAGCAGGGCGCCTTGGTCGACGGAGGTTCGGCCGGTCTTGATCCACCCTTCAACATGATGAATCTCGCACCAGACCGGAGGGGCATCACAGCCAGGCCAGGTGCAGCCCTTGTCCCGGGCGTACATCGCGCAGCGCTGGTGGCGGTTGAACAACCGCTGGCCCGTGCCGTAGGCGATGATCCCGTCCGCCTTCCCGATCACGACCGGCACGATGAGTGGGTCGCCGCCGGCGATCCGCTTGGCCTGCGCGACCGAGATCAGGGATCCGTGGCCGGTGGTGACCAGCCCGGTCTCGGAGTCCCATTGGTCCACGGTGGCGGTGAGCAGCACGGTGGCGACGGTGCCGCCGACGTCGGGGAGGTCTTTGGCCCGCAGGACCAGCCGCAGTGCGACTTCGAACCCGTCATGACGGCGTTCGGCGGGCGTGCGCGGATCGGGGGTGCCATCGACGGCCGGCGCCGGTCCGGCGAGGGCGTCCAAGGATGCGAGGAGCACCTGCGTACAGGGCGCGGTCAACTCGCCCTCGACGTGGGAGGAGCCGTCGGCGCGCTGGGCGACGGTGAATCCGCGATGCTGGTGCCGGTAGCGCTCATCGCGCAACGTGCCGTCGGGGTCCAGGTGATCCAGATACCGCCGCCCGAGCTTGGTCAACTGGGCCGGGTCGAACATCCGGGCCGACGCGACCAGATCGGCTTCGAGTCGATCGTCCCACTCGGCGCCGAGGTCGGTCGGGAGCTTGTTGACCGCGTCGATGATCACCTTCGCGTGCGCCGCGGACAGCTCACCGGCCGCCTCAGCCGCGGCGGTGACCGCGAAGATCAGATCTAGCGCCTCCCCGCTAAGGCCGCTGCGCGGGGCCAGCTCCGCCGCCAAGGCAACCTCACGCCGCGCTGCGGCCGGCGCGGCGTTCCACAACTCACCCAGCAACGCCGCCGTGTCACGGTGCCCGCGATCCCTAGCCAGGCCTCGGGACTCGACCTCGCCGACCAGGCGGTGGCGCACCGCACCCAAACGACGCTCCACGACCGCCGACCGGCGCGCCACCTCCAACAACGTCTCGCCATCACAGACGTGGAAGTCGACCGCCAGGAGCTGATCGACGACGGCATCGAGCCGGTCGATCACCGCAACCGGACTATCGAACATACATTCGATTCTACCGATCCAAGACGGACCTTGCAACCTAATTGCCAAATATAACAGGGAATTCTCTTGATCTTGGACGACCAGAAGACGGCCACCCGAACGCCCCAGCCCGGCGCCGCAGCAACTCGTCGGTGCGCTCTACTCCAGATCCGCCAACCGCGCGACCGCCGGCGCGGCCTGCTCCTCGATCCACTGCGCCGCTCCGACCACAGACGTCGACGCGATCAGGCTCTGCAGACCCAACTCGGCGTACCCGGCCGCTTCCCGCGCGAAGGCATCCACATCGCCGGTGCGCAGCGCATCGCCGGTGTACATCGCCGTCTTGCGAATGTGCCCGAAGTCGCGCCCGAGGTCGTCACAGTGGCGTTGCAGGACGTCGAGCTTGTGCGCGATATCGGCCGGTGAGGTGGCGACGAGGTTGCAGGCGTCAGCGTATTGGGCCACGAGCCGCAGGGTCTTCTTCTCCCCACCCCCACCGATCATGATCTCCGGATGACCGCCGGCCACCGGCAGGGGGACGCAACGGGTCTCGGCCAGCTGGTAGTAGGTGCCGTCGAAGGAGCCATCCTGCTGCGGATCCCACATCTGCATGCAGATCTGCACGGTCTCCTCAAGTCGTTCGAACCGCTCTGACGTCGACGGGAACGGCACACCCAGGCCTAGGTGCTCGCGCTCGTACCAGGCCGCTCCGATGCCGAAGGTCGCCCGCCCGCCGGAGAGGTTGTCGAGGGTGGTGACGATCTTGGCCAAGAGCCCCGGGTGGCGATAGGTCACCCCGCCGACCAGGGCGCCCAGCTGCACCCGCGTGGTCGAGGCGGCGAGGAAGCCCAGCGTCGTGTAGCACTCGAGCATCGCGTGCTCGGGTCCACCAATCGCCTCCATCTGGAACCAGTGATCCATCACCGAGAGCCAGCTGATCCCCGCCGATTCCGCGGCCCGGCCGGCAGCGGCCAGATCGGGTCCGACCCCGCCCGCTCCACCGGGCTGATCGAAGCTGACGAGATGTAGGCCGAGCTGCATGAATGACTCCTGGGATATCGGTGCGGCGCGGTCAGTCTTGCAGGGTGGGGCGGGTGTGGCCCACGACGCCGTACACCGCGGAGTCGATCAGCTCCTGCACCCGCTGGGCCGAGACCGGCACGCCGGGCGAGGAGAAGAACCACTGCTGCGATTCCTCCTCGGTCATGCCGGCAGGTCGCTCGGACAGGTAGGGCGCGACGTACACCGGCGTGCCCGGTTGGCTGCGCCAGCTCTGCCCGAGTCCACCGATGTTGACCGCGTCGTAGCCCAGCGTGTCGAGCAAGGACGAGACCTGCGCCGTGGCCGCGGCATCGTCACCGGCAATGGGCAACGCACTGCGGTCAGGCGCGCCCGTGGGCCGGGCCAGCAGGAAGAGCCGGCGGAACTCGATGTTGTTGAACGCCTTCACCACCCGCGATCCGGGCAAATGCCGAGCCACCAACTCGCTGGAGGTCAACGCACCGTCCTCGAGTTCGGCGATCGGCCCGTCGCGATCCGGGTAGTAGTTCATGGTGTCGATGACGATCTTGCCGTCGAGCGCGGCGACCGGAAGCTGCCGGTAGCGACCGAGCTGAATCGTGGCCACCACCAGGTCACCGGCCTGGGCCGCCTCGCTCGGCGTACCGGCCCGGGCCTTGGGCCCGAGCTCGGCCAGCAGCTCGGCCAGCGAGTCGGGGCCGCGCGAGTTGCTCAGGAACACGTCCAGGTCAGCGGCAACGGCGAGGCGGGCCAACGCGCTGCCGATCATGCCGGTCCCGATAAGTCCAAGCGTCTTGGTCATTCGGCGACGGTATCCGATCGCGGAATGACCAGGGCGATGACCGCACCCGTCGCGGCGGCCCCGGCGCAGACGGCGAACAGGATCCGATAGGCGCTCAGCGCCGGCAGGGTGATCCCGTCGAAGTGGATCAGCTGCGACACCAGCAGGGTGCCGCCGATGGCGCTGGCCACCGAACTGCCGATGGTGCGCGACAACGCGTTCAGGCCGTTGGCGGCGGCCAGCTCGCTGCGCGGCGCGGCGAGTGCGATCAGGGCCGG
The DNA here is from genome assembly GCA_963828015.1 of uncultured Actinomycetes bacterium. Classification (GTDB taxonomy): domain Bacteria; phylum Actinomycetota; class Actinomycetes; order Mycobacteriales; family Jatrophihabitantaceae; genus CAVPUA01. The sequence continues at coordinate 187,017 of CAWHCD010000002.1, read as the reverse complement.
CATGGCGGCGTAGGCGATGCCGGTGCCGGCACCGCAGATGGTGGCGCCGAGCACGATCTGCCACAGGTGGGCGGTGAACACGATGCGGATGAAGAACCCGAACGCGACGACCGCCGAGCCCAGGCAGAGCGTCACCTTCGGGCCAAAGCGCCGGGTCAGCTTGGCCGACACCGGAGACAACGCCAGCATGGCGATACCGCCCGGCAGCAGGCACAGCCCACCGACCAGGACCGAAGCCCCGAATCCGTAGCCGGTCCACGTCGGCGCCTGCACGTAGGACGACGTCCCGATGAAGTTGGCGAACAGCGCGAAGCCCACGCAGGCCGAGGCGATGTTGGTCAGCGCGAGGGCCGGCCGGGCGTTGACGGCGACGTCGACCAACGGCGAATGCAATCGCAGTTCGACCAGGACGAAGGCGACCAGCAAGAGGGCGGCGAGCAGGAACAGGCCGATGGTGCGCGAGGAGTTCCAGCCCCATTGCGAGCCCAGGCTCAACGGCAACAACAGCGCGGTCAGCGCCGAGGCCAGCAACACCGCACCCGGCACATCGAAGCGGCCCTCGGCCCGTTCGGGCGGCTCGACCAGGAAGACCCGCGTGCCGATCAAGGAGAGCGTTCCCCCGATGGTGACGATCCAGAAGAGCACGTGGTAGTCGGCGTGTTCGGCGACGTAGCCGGCCAGTGGCAGACCAACCGATCCGCCAATGCCCAGCATGGCGCTGATCAGCGCCACCCCGGTCGCCGCCCGCCACTTCGGCAGGACCACCGTCACCAGGCTGATACCCAACGGCAGCACGGCCGAGGACAGCCCGGTGACCGCCCGACCGACGATCATCATCGTCAGGTTGTGGCTGAGCGCGCAGATGAGCGACCCGATCGGCAGAAAGCTCCCCGAGACGATCAGCATCAGCCGCTTGCCGTACAGGTCGGCCAGGCGCCCGAACACCGGGACGGCGACCGCTGCGACCAGCAGGGTCGAGGTCAGCAGCCATTCGGTGTCCGTGGTCGAACTGCCGAGGTCGGTCGAGATGCTGGGCAGGATCGGGATGAGCACCGACTGGGTCAGGGCCGACAGCAGCCCGATACCCGAGACGACCCCGACCGCCGCCAGCTGCGGACCGGTCCATGCGTCGCGTTCGACGCTCAGCGCGTTGAGGTCGGACGCGGGTGTGGCGCGCGTGTCGGCCACCGGCGAGACCTCCTCCGCGGACAACTGGCATTGAGTGCCATTAGGCAAAGCTCTACCACATTTGCTCCTGAACGTCGGCCCGAACGCCAGGATTGGGCCATACGATCGATGGATCACCGCCAACCCGACGACCGCGCGCTGGACCGGCCCCACCCGGTTGTGGTGGCGCACCCGGCAGGCCCGGCGAGCCCAGGACGTCGGAGCGACCCTGCGCGCAGTGGCCCGCGGCGCCGACACCGCGGTCGGCCTGCGCCTGCGCGGCCAGCACATCGTGCTGCTGCTCGAACCGAGCCTGGCCGGCGAGCTGTTGTCCGAACACGCCGGGCAGACGGTCAAGGGCCCGGGGCTGCAGATGACCCGGGCGATCCTGGGCGACGGGCTGCTCACCAGCGAAGGGGCCGAGCACACCCGCGCCCGTCGACTGGTCGCGCCGGCCTTCTCCCCCCGCCGCCTGGGCGGCTATGTCGACACCTTCGCCGACTGCACGCGCGCGCACGTCGAGCAGTGGCGCGACGGCGCGGAACTGGACGCGCACCGGGAGATGGCCGCACTGACCCTGACGATCGTCGGGCGCAGCCTGCTCGGCATCGACCTGGGCGCGGCGGCCCCCGCCGTCCGCGAGGGGCTGGAGGCCACCCTGGCCGAGTTCGGTACGCAGGGCGCCGGTGCGATGACCTTCGGCCGCCGACGGCCGGCCCTGGTGCTCGACCCCGCCGCCACCGCTCCCCTGCACGAACTGGTCGATCAGATCATCGACCAACGGCGCGCGGACCCGCTCGGGGATCGCGGTGACGTCGTGTCGGCCCTGCTCGCCGCCGCGGAGCAACCCGACGGGCTCACCGACGGCCGAGGTGCACGATCACGTCATCACCCTGCTGCTCGCCGGGCACGAGACCACCGCGAACGCCCTGTGCTTCACCTTGCAACTGCTCGGCACCCACCCAGACGTGCAGGACCGCCTGCAAGCCGAGGTCGACCGCCTGGAGGGCCATCGGGTGGGCGTGGATGACCTCCCCGCCCTGCCCTACACGCGGGCCGTGATCTCCGAGGCGATGCGGCTCTACCCTCCGGCGTGGATCATCGGCCGCACCAGCACCGCGGACCTCGACATCGGCGGCTATCACGCGCCGAAGGGTTCAACGCTCGCGATCAGCCCGCTGCTGCTGCATCACGACGCCCGCTGGTTTCCCGATCCCGAGCGGTTCGACCCGCAGCGCTGGCTCGACGAACGGCGCACGGCGGTGCCTCGCCACGCCTACCTGGCCTTCGGCACCGGACCGCGCTCATGCATCGGGGAGCAGTTCGCCTGGGCCGAGGCGACCACGGTGCTCGCGACGCTGGCCCAGCGCTGGACGGTGCGCAGCGACGCGTCGCGGCCGGTCGAACTGCACTACCGCGTGACGCTGCGACCGGCGGGTGGCCTGCCGATCACCGTCCACGCGCGGACCTAGTCGATCCCGGCGGTCGGGGTCAGGCGGTGGCATCTAGAGTCACCCCGTACCGGCTTGAGGCGAAACCGTTGGAGGTAAATATGCGAGTGTCAGTTGACTTCGATCTCTGCGAGAGCAACGCGTTGTGCATGGGCGCGGCCCCCGAGGTCTTCGAAGTGCGCGACGACAACTTCCTGTACGTCCTGAACGAGACGCCCGGACCGGAGCTGATCGGTCAGGTCGAGGAAGCCGTCCGGCTGTGCCCCAAGCAGGCCATCTCCCTCGTTCCCTGACCGATCCCTGGAAGCAGGTCACCATGTGGGCTCAACTGATCAAGACGACCCTGAAGCCGGGCACCGACGCCCAGCTCGAGAGCTTCTACGACTACCTGCGCGACAACGAGCCGGCCGACTCGGGCCTGCTGCGCACCATCGCCATGCGCGATCAGCAGGATCCGAGTCAGCTGTTCACCCTCGTCTACTTCGAGAGCGAGGAGAAGGCCCGCGCGCGCGAACAGGACCCGAACCGGCCCGATGCGGCCGCCCCGGTGCAGGCCCTGGCCGCCGAGATCTTCGACGGGCCGCCGGAGTTCTACGACCTGCAGGTGTTGCGCAACGAGGCCCCGGCCAGCCGCGCCTAGCTGCCGAAGTAGCCGATCACCAGCGGCAGGTCGGCGGTCGTCCGGATCCCCGGCGCCGCGTCACACAGGTACGGAACCGTGTTCACCGGCCGATGCGCCGTGAGCCCGGGCGAGAAGGCCGCGTAGTCCTCCTCGGGTACCGGGAAGGACACGTGGACGTCCATCGGGGTGTCCCCCTCGATGAGGAAGCGCCAGCCGGTGTCACGCAGGTCCCAGGCCGGCTCGACGTCCTTGGTGAGGTAGAACGTCGCCAGGCGACGCATGACCTCACGGCCCTCGTGCTTGCCCGACACCACCATCCGCATGGCGGCCACGGTGCCCGCCTCGAGCGTCCCGGCGGCGACCGTGGTCTCGTGCGTGGCGACGGCGTACTCGGTGGAGCTGGTCAGCTCGTCGAGGGGCAGCCCCAAGGCGGCCGCCGCCATCTGCATCGAGTAACCCGTGCCGCCACCCGCGCCGGACCGGGTACCGGTATCGAGCATGGCCGGATCGCGGCCGAAGCCCATCAGGTCGAAGATCATTTCCGGTGAGTTCCGCGACGACATGTCGGCGAACTCCTCGACGGTGAAGCGGTCCAGGCGGCGCTGCATCGAGGCGAGCGCGAACGGGATCACCTCGGAGCTGAACCCGGGACTGGATCCGGTGCTGTGGATCGAGGTGCCGCCGGCCAGACAGGCGGCCTCCACCGGATCGCGCAGCTCCGGCTCGAGGCTGTCGCGGTCGTGGAACTCCCCGCGAGTGGTGACGATGTTGATGCCCGATGACAACAGCCGGCAGACCACGTCGAGCTCGAGCCGATCGGCCATGTAGAGCACGCAGTCCGGGCGGGCGGCCAGGATCTGCTCGATGTCGTTGGTGGCCAGCACACCGGTGGCCGGCAGCCCGACCAGCTCGCCGGCGTCGAGCCCGACCTTGGCCGGTGAGTAGACGTAGAGCCCGACCAACTCCAGCTGCGGATGTTCGATCACTGTCCGCAGCGCGCGCTTACCGACGTTTCCCGTGGCCCACTGCGCCACCCGATAGCTCTGCTTGGCGTTGTTGCTCATAGTCACTCCCATGCCCGATGGCCGACCGACCTCGGCACCCTAGCGAAACTCCGGCTCGGGCGTTGATTGTGCACTCGCTCAGCACTAGCGTTCGACCCAGCCCCCGAGGAGACCTATGACGACTGCATCAGCGCCCACCCCCACATCGGGCGGGCAGCGCTATGCCGGCCAGCGGGTGCACCGGGTCGAGGATCAGCGCCTGCTCACCGGGCAGGGCACCTACGTCGACGACGTCGTCCTGCCCGGCATGCTGCACGTCTGCTTCGTCCGCAGCCCGCTGGCCCACGCGCGGATCGTCGGCGTCGACGTGAGCGAGGCGCGGGCGCTGCCAGGGGTCCGCGCGGTCTTCGTCGGCGCCGACCTCAACGGCGGCGTGCACGAGCAGTGGCACACCATGATCGGCAAGGACAGCCCCGAAGTGCCGCGGCCGCCACTGGCCGAGGACGTCGTGCGTCACGTCGGGGACCCGGTCGTCATGATCGTCGCCGAGGATGCCTACGTGGCCGAGGACGCGACCGAACTGGTGGTGGTCGACTACGAGCCCCTGCCGGCGGTGATCGACTACGAACAGGCCGAGACGGCCGAGGGCACCGTCCACGACGCCTGGCCCGACAACGTGATGGGCGCGGTACCGGGACCGCCGGCCGACCGGGCCGAGGCCGCGTTCGCGAGCGCGCCGCACGTCACCGCGGCGACCATCCGCCAGCAGGCCTACCTGGCTGTGCCGATGGAAACCCGCGGCATCGTCGTCGAGTGGCGGGCCGGGCGAGATGACGATCTACGCCGCCACCCAGTCACCGCACGACCTTCGCGCCTATGCCTCGCGCCTGCTGGCCCTGGACGAGCACCGCATCCGGGTGATCATGCGCGATACCGGCGGCGGTTTCGGGCAGAAGGTCTGCATCCAGCGCGAAGAAATGGCCCTCCTGCTGGCGGCGGCCAAGGTGCCCGCACCGCTGAAGTGGATCGAGGACCGCCGCGAGAACCTGATGTCCGGTGGCCAGTCCCGGCACGAGCTCGGGGCGGCCCGGATCGCCCTGGACGAGGACGGCACCATCCTGGCGGTCGGCATCGATCATCGTCAGGACCTCGGGGCCTACCCGACGCCGGCCATGCCGATGTCGGGTGCGACCGTCGGCGCGATGTTCCCCGGCCCCTACCGGGTGCCGTGCTGCGGCGTTCAGCTCGAAGTCGATCCTGACCAACTCGGTCGGCAAGACGGCCTACCGCGGGCCGTGGATGTTCGAGACCGCTCTCGCGCGAGATGATGCTCGACCTGGCCGCGCGCGATGCCGGCCTCGACCCGATCGAGGTGCGCCGGCGCAACCTGCTGCGCGAGGACGAGCTGCCCTACACCAACCCGAACGGCATGGTGTTCAGCCAGATCACGCCGCTGGAGACGTTCAACGTCGGCGTCGAGATCCTGGGCCTGGAACAGTTCCGCGCCGAGCAGGCGCAGGCGCGCACGCAGGGTCGCTACCTCGGGCTGGGCTCGGCCAGCTACGTCGAACCGACCTCGGCCGGCTACGGGCTCTACGCCACCGAGGGGGCCACGATCCGCATCGAGCCCTCGGGCAAGGTCAACGTCTACGTGGCCGGCGGCTCGACCGGCAACAGCATCGAGACCACCGTGGTGCAGCTGACCGCCGATGCCCTCGGGGTCGACATCGCCGACGTGAGCACCATCCAGGGCGACACCGCGATCACTCCCTACGGCGCCGGGACCGGGGGCAGCCGCAGCGGGGTGATGACGGCCGGGGCGATCGCCGAGACGTCGGCCGTGCTGCGCGAGAAGCTGATCAGCCTGGCCGCGCATCTGCTCGAGGCCTCGGCCGAGGACATCGAGCTCGCGCAGGGGCGGGCCAGCGTGCGGGGCACCGCGGTCGGCGTCACCGTCGCCGACCTCGCCGCGATCGCCTACTTCGCGCCCAGCCAACTACCGCCCGGCATGGCGGCCGGTCTGGAGGCCAGCGGCCGTTACACGACGCCCGCCGGTGCGGTGTGGGCCAACGCCTCGCACTTGTGCACCTGCGAAGTCGACATCGAGACCGGGCACGTGCGGTTGCTGCGCTACATCGTGGCCGAGGACTGCGGGCCGATGATCAACCCGAACGTCGTCGAGGGCCAGATCGCCGGCGGCACCGTCCAGGGCATCGGCGGTGCCCTCTACGAGCACTTCGTCTACGACGAGGCCGGCAACCCGCTGACCACCACGTTCATGGACTACCTGATGCCGATCGCCACCGACATTCCGACGATCGAGTACGGCCACGTCGAGACCCCCGGCCCGGCCGCCGGCGGCTACAAGGGGGTCGGCGAGGGCGGCGCGATTGCCTCCCCGGCCGCGGTCGCCAATGCGGTCGCCGATGCGCTGGCGCCGTTCGGGGTGCGGTTCACCGAGCTACCGCTGACGCCGTCCCGCATCATCGACGCACTGACCGCAACGACCGCCTGACCCAGGTTTGTGCCCCAAATCGTCGCGTATTGGGGCTAATTCGGCTCGGCCAGAGACGATTTGGGGCACAAACCTGGTTAGGACCGCGCGGAGCGCCTCAGACGCCGGTTTCGGCCGCCTGCCGGGCGGCCTTGAGGATGCCCTGGTAGCCGGTGCAGCGGCAGATGTTGCCCGAGATCGACTCCCGGATCTCCTCCTCGCTCGGGCTCGGGTGATCGCGCAGGAACGCGGTGAGCGTCACCACCAGGCCCGGCGTGCAGAAGCCGCACTGCAGTCCGTGGCAATCGCGAAATGCCGCCTGTACCGGGGAAAGCTCGCCGTCGGGTCCGGCGAGCCCCTCGACGGTGGTCACCTGCTGCCCATCGGCCTGTACGGCCAGCATCAGGCACGAGCGCACGGCCTGCCCGTCGAGCAGCACCGTGCAGGCGCCGCAGACGCCGTGTTCGCAACCCAGGTGGGTGCCGGTGAGCCGGCACTTGGTGCGCAGGAAGTCGGCCAAGGTCAGGCGGGGCTCGACGCGTACCCGCCACTCGACGTCGTTGACGGTCACGGTGATCGCTTGCTCGGTCACGCTGGTCCCCCACTGGCTTCGGTCACGGCCTCGACCCAGGCCCGGGCCACCATGCGGGCGCCCACGCGGCGGCGGTAATCCGCGGAGCCGTGCAGGTCGGCCGGTATCGCATCGAGCTCGGCGACGGCCAGCGCGGCCAACGCCTCGACGTCGACCTCGGCCGCGGTTCGGCCGAGGACGCTCGCCTCGGCCGCCCTCGCCCGTTCCGGGGTCGAGCCCAGACCGAAAAGTCCGATCGCACACCGGGTGATCACGCCGGCATCGTCCAGGCTGAGCCCCAACGCGGTGCCCGCGACCGCGAAGTCGCCGTGCCGACGGGCGAACTCGGCCACCGCGAAGCCGCAGCGCCCGGACCACACCGGAAACTCGATGCCGGTCAGCAGTTCATCGGGCTGCAGGCTGGTGGTCCAGACCCCTTCGAAGAAGTCGGCCGCCGCCACCGTGCGGGCGCCGTCCGGGCCGAGCACGTGCAGCGTCGCGTCCAGGGCGAGGACGACGGCCGGATACTCCGCGGCCGAGTCCGCATGCGCGATCGACCCGCCCAGCGTGCCGCGGTTGCGGATCTGGAAGTGGCCGATGAACGGCGTGGCCCGCGCCAGCAACGGGACCGCCTCGGCGATCAACGCGCTCTGCTCGATCGCCGCCTCGGTCGTGGTGGCTCCCACCCACACGGCCCCGTCGCGGCGGGTAATCCCCTGCAGCTCGGGAATCCGGCTGATGTCGACGAGGTGGTCGAGCACGGCCAGGCGCAGCGACAACATCGGGATCAGGCTCTGCCCCCCGGACAGCACCTTGGAATCCTCACCGAGTTCAGCCAGCAGGCCGACGGCCTCGGCGGCCGTGCTCGGCACGTGATAGTCGAAGACGGCCGGCTTCATCAGCGACCACCTCCGCCGCGGCGGGCGCGTCCGATCAGCAGCACCAGCGCGAGCAGCAGCAGGCCGACGGCGACCGGAGCCAGTCGCTTGGCCACCGCCGGACCGGCCGACTCGAGCAGGTCGATCGGCTCCGGCTCCGGCGCTGCCGCCACCACGGGGGCCGCCACCGCGGGCGGCCGTCACCGCGCGGGGTGGCGTCCACGGCGGGCGGCGTCCGCAGCCCAGGCCACGGGCTCCGGCTCCGGATCACCGGCACCCAGCTTGCCGGCCAGGCAATCGGCGAACTGCCCGATCAACTTGTTGCCGACGTCGACGAGCACGCCCCGACCGAACTGCGCCGGGCGGCCGGTGATGTCGAGGTCGGTCAGCACGTTCACCAGCGTCGACCCGTCGGACTCACTCAGCGTGGCGGTCACCTTGGCACTAGCCGTGCCGTTGCCGCGCGAATCCCGCCCGCTGGCGTCGATCACCACCCGATGGGCCGCCGACGTCCTTCTCGGTGAAGCTGGCCTTGCCCTTGTAGGTCAGCCCGACCGGGCCGAGTTTCACCTTCACGCTGCCGGTGAAGTCATCGCCCTCGACCGACTCGATCGCCGCGCCTGGCATGCACGGCGCGACTCGCTCGATGTCCAGCAGCACGTCCCAGGCCTGCTCGATGCCGACCGGGACGGTGAACGCATGCTCGAGTTGCATGCGCAGACGATATCGCTATGCGTGTGCTTAGCAAGCGCTACCCGCGCGGGGCGCTGCTGTCCGGATGAATCGGGCCGCTCGTGCGGCTCAGGTGCGCGCCCGTGCCACCGCTGCGATTGGCGAGGATCTCGGCCGCGATCGACACCGCGGTCTCCTCCGGCGTGCGCGCCCCGATGTCCAGACCGATCGGGGCATGCAACCGGGCCAGCTCGGTCTCGGACAGCCCGCGCTCGCGCAGCTGGGCCACCCGGTCGTCGATCGTGGGTCGAGAGCCCATGGCGCCGATATAGGCGTGCGGCAGGCGCAGCGCGAGTTCGAGCAGCGGCACATCGAACTTCGGGTCGTGGGTGAGCACGCAGAGCACGGTGCGCTCGTCGATCTCCCCCGCGTCGGCCGCCTTGGCCAGATAACGATGCGGCCAGTCCACGATCACCTCGTCGGCGTCGGGGAAGCGTGTCGGGGTGGCAAAGGTGGCGCGCGCATCGCACACCGTGACCCGATACCCGAGGAACACCCCGACGCGCGCCGCGGCCGACGCGAAGTCGGTCGCCCCGAAGACGATCATCCGGGGTCGCGGGGCGTAGGCGGCGATGAACACCGATACCTCGTCCTGACGCCGCTGCCCTTCTGGCCCGTAGCGCACGATCCCGGTTCGACCCTGCTCGAGCATGCCCTGCAGGCCGCCCGCCGCGGCCGCGTCCAGCTGGACGTCGCCCAGCGTGCCGGAGATCGTGCCGCCGCGCAGGACCAGACGCCGACCGACCTGACGGGTGCCGGACTCATCGGCAATAAGGGTGGCCACCGCCACCGGGCGCCCGCCGCGGATGTCCTCGGCCAGCTCACCCAGCTCGGCGAAGGTCTGCTGGTCGACCCGTTCGACGAAGACGTCGATGGTGCCGCCGCAGGTCAGGCCGACCGCGAACGCGTCGTCATCGCTGACGCCGTAGCGCTGCAAGAGGCCGCCGCCCCCGTCGCGGGCCTCGATCGCGAGTTCGTAGACGGCCCCCTCGACGCAGCCGCCGGAGACGCTGCCGACCACGGCGCCGTCCGGACCGACGAGCATGCTCGTGCCCGGCTGACGGGGAGAGGACTTCCAGGTCGCGACGACCGTGCCCATCCCGACCGGACGACCCTCGCGCCACCAGGTCTCGAGCTCGCTGAGGACGTCACGCACGGGTGATCACGTCGGCCAGGGAGTCGAGGGAGGCAAAGGAATGCCCGGCGACCAGGTCGTCGACCGAGGGCAGCGCAGCGACCATCCCGCCGGTCAGCGGCGCGAAACCGGCCTTGCCCCGGTGCGGATTCACCCAGACGACGCGGTGTGCCAGTCGGGCCAGGCGGGCCATCTGCTCGGCCAGCAGGCTGGCATCACCGCTCTCCCACCCGTCGGAGGCGATCACCACGACCGCACCCCGGGCCGCACCGCGCTGGCCCCAGAGATCGGAGAACGCGCGCAGGGACTCACCCAGGCGGGTCCCACCACTCCAGTCCGGAACGGCCGCACCGGCGGCGGCGAGGGCGCCGTCGGGATCACGCAACCGCAGCTGGCGGCTCACCCGGGTCAGCCGGGTGCCGACCGTGAACGCTTCAGTGCGTAGCGGCGCGGCCCGCACGGCGGCGTGGGCGAAGCGCAGCAGCAGTTCGGCGTAGAGGGCCATCGAGGCGCTGACATCCACCAGCAGGACCAGGCGGCGCGGCTTGCGGCGACGCCGGACGTAACGCAGTTGCGCGGGCTCTCCGCCATCGCGCAGCATCGCTCGCACCGTGCGGCGCACGTCAACGCGCTGGCGCCCGCCGGGCACCTGGCGGCGACCGGGGCGCGAGCGGGTGTGCGGTGCGAGCAGTGCGATCATCCGGTTCACCTCCTCGCGGTCGCGCGCGCTGAGTTCGACAACGTCGCGGTGCCGCAATGATTCTGCGTACAGCGCCGCCACGGCAAGGGTTTGTTGGGCACTTTCTGAGCGCGATGCGCCGGACGGGCTCAACACCCCTGCCGCGACCGTCGGGGCCACACTCGCGGCCGGGCTGACGGAGACATCGCGAAAGATCCCCCGGAACCACAGCTCGAACAGTTCGTCGAACGGGGCCAGATCGTCCGGGCCGGCGCACAGGGTGACCCGCAACGCCCAGTAGACGTCGGCCGGCTGCTCGAGGCGGATCAGCGCGAGCGCGCTGATCGCCGCCCGCAGGCGGGTCTGCTCGGCCGGCACGCCTCGCTCACGCAGGGCCCGGGCGAAGCCGGCGACGGCCGCGACGGCGTCGGGCTCGTCGAGATGGGTCACGGCTGGAGCAGGGCGCCGAGACCGGGCAGCAGTTCGCGGCGGACCCGCACCTGGTCCTCGTGGTACTTCACCGCAGCGCCCAGCGTCGAGTCAGCCGTGGACTCGCTCAGCCGGGTCACGCCGAGCATGAACAGGGCCTGCGTCCAGTCGATCGTCTCGGCAACTCCCGGTGGTTTGAGCAGCTGCAGTTGCCGCAGTTGGGCGACCGTGGTGGCCACGTCAGCGGCCAGGGCGGCCGATACCTCGGGCAGGTGGCGCCGGACGATCTCGACCTCACGATCGAAGTCCGGGTGCGCCACCCAGTGGTAGAGGCAGCGTCGCTTGAGGGCGTCGTGCACCTCGCGGGTGCGGTTGGAGGTGAGCACGACGAGCGGTGGCGTCGCGGCCCGGATCGTGCCGAGTTCGGGAATCGTCACCGCATTGTCGGCCAGCACCTCGAGCAGCAAGGCCTCGAACTCGTCGTCGGCTCGATCCACCTCATCGATGAGCAGCACCGACGGGCTGTGCTCCAGCGCGCGCAGGATGGGCCGGGCCAACAGGAAGCGCCGGTCGTACAGCGAACGCTCGACCTCGGCCGGATCGGCGCGCTCGCCGGCCGCCCGCAGATGCAGGATCTGCCGCGAGAAGTCCCAGTCATAGAGGGCCTGGCTGGCTTCGATGCCCTCGTAGCACTGCAGCCGCACGAACTCCGCACCCGTCACGCTGGCCAAGGCCTGGGCGATCGCGGTCTTGCCCACGCCCGGATCGCCTTCGAGCAACAGCGGCCGCCCCATTCGCAGGGCCAGATAGGCCGCCGTAGCCAGGCCGTCATCGGCGAGGTAGCCGACCCCGTCCAGCGCCTGCGCGACCTGCCGCGGATCGGTGAACATGGCGGGCGCGCCGCCGGCCTCGCTCATCCGCGCACCCCGTTCGCCTGGCGGGCCCGCTCGAGGTCGGCGGGGGTGTCGATATCGGTCACGACATCGGCGCACTCGACGAAGGTCAGGTTCGCCTGGCGGTCCAGGAACGCGCGCGCACCGGCATCGGCCACCGCACTGGCCGCGGCCTCGGCCAGACAGGCGCGGGGCAGCAGCACCGGATGAGACCGATGCCCCCCGCGCCGGGCCACGGTCACCCCGCCATCCCGGTCGAAGGCGGCGATCACCGCCGCGACGTCCGCCGCCACGATGCCGATCTGGTCGACCAACACGATCAGCGCGCCGAGGGCCAGCGGATCATCCGACACGGCCTGCAGGGCCAGACGCAACGACGAGCCCATGCCCTCGTCGGGGGCCGGATTGACGAGCAGCTCGACGTCGGGGTCGGACGCCGGCGGGGCGGCATCGGGTCGAACCACGGCGAGCACTCGGGCACAGCCCCCGGCCCGCAGCGTCAAGATCGCCCGGTCGAGCAGCGAGCGACCGTCCAGCACCACGCCGGCCTTGGGCTGACCGAGCCGTCGCCCGGCGCCCGCGGCCAGCACCACACCCGTGATCATCGGCTCACTGTGTCACGTGCGGCGCCTTCGATGAACACCCCGAACTAAGCCGCTATCCCAAGAGGCTGAACAGGCCGGCCGTCGCATCCCAATGCCGCTGATCGGCGGCCTGGTCGTACGCCGGTGTATCCGCGACGGCGAACCCGTGCCCGGCCGGGTAGGTCTCGATGGTGTGCCGCACCCCTGCCGCTCGGTAGGCCTGCCCTAATCGCTCCTGCTGCTCGGGCGGGGAGGAGTAGTCCTCGGTCGCGGCGGCCACGTACACCGTCGCCCGGGTCGAGTCGGCCAGCAGGTACGGGCTGTCCGGGTCATCGGTGGAGGCGATGTTGCCGCCATGGAAGGACGCGGCCGCCGCGACCTGCTCACCCAGCCGCCCGGCGACGATCAGTGACAGCCGGCCGCCCATGCAATAGCCCGTGGTCCCGATCGGGCCCGCGGTCTGCGGCAACGCGTTCAGGTACTCGATGTAGGCGCCGGCGTCACGAACGGCCATCTCGGCGGTGACCGTCGAGACCATCGCGGTGATGCGCTCGATCTCCTCCGGGTACTTGTACAGCTCGGGCATGTCGAAGGGCTCGAACCCACCCTGGCGGTAGTAGAAGTCGGGCACCAGGGTCACGTAGCCGAGCCCGGCCAGGTGCTCGCCCATGTCGCGGTACGTATCGCGCAGCCCGCCGGCGTCGGTGTACATGATCACCGCCGGCCAGCGGCCCCCGCTGTCGGGCACATGCAGCGAGGCCGCGCAGACGCCGTCCTCGGTCCGGATCTCCACGTCTTGTTGGGTCATGCGGGCAATGCTGCCAGTGCGCTGCGCTAAGGCTTGGGGCAGTACCAGAAGGTGATGCCGTCCGGCACCACGTCCATGTGGTGGAAGATCGTGTGGGCCGGGCGACGGCTGGCCATGATGTCGGTGAGTTGCTCGGCGATCTGCGCGGCGATCAACGGGCCGACCAGTTGGTAGAGGTAGCCGTCGGACACGCCTTCGACCGCCGACGCGACGACGTTGGCCACGCCCAGCGAGGACACGGTGGACCCGACACCGATGTCGACGTTCGTCTGGGCCGTCGAGATCGCGCAGCGGATCACCGCGTCGGCCAGGGGCGGCGCATTCCAGGCCGGACCCTCACCGGACACCGTCCAGGACAACGAGACGGAGGCGTCCGGGTTGTAGAACGCCGGACCGTCGACACTGAGTTGCAGGTCGACCGTGATGGCCTCCAGGTGCACCGCGATGACCGGCGGCGTGCGCAACGTGATCGCGCCACCGGACGGGAAACCGTCAGAGAGTTGTTGCTGCACCGGCGCGGTGATGAGCAGCGAACTGAGGAAAAAGGACTGGCTCCCGGTGAGGTCGAGCTGAATCGTGACCGATCCGAGTACCCGCGTCGCCAACGGGGCCACCAGCGAGAGCGTGTACGTGGTTGCCTGACGAACCGTCGCCGGTTGGCTGCCGACCGGGGCCAGATCGTCGATATAGCCCGGATTGGTGCTGCCCTGAACCAGTTCGGCCAGCTGGAGGTTGACCGTCACGCCGGCCAGCACCGTGGTCGGCATGGTGACGTTCCAGCGCAGCGTGTTCGCCACGAACGGCTTGGCCACGGGATTGTCGGCCGCGAAGGAGTTCAGTACGGCCTCGTTGAGCAGCTGGATCTGAGCGAGCTGATTCGGGTCGATCGGCGGACCCACCGGCGGTACGACGACAACGGGCGGCAACGGATGCCCGGTCGGGTCGGTGCCCCCGGTGATGACGCCGCCGGGTCCGTGCGACAGGGCCGGGTTGGTCTTGTTCGCCATGATCGAGCTCCTCTTGGAAGTGGGTGATCTCCTCACCTGCACAGAGGCCGCGTTCCACCCGCTGATACGACCCATTGAGTGCCGCCAAACCCGCGGCTAGGGTGCCTGGTGCCACGAACCGCCCTTGCGAACCCGGGAGAGACCGCCGTGTCACTGGATGCCAACCGACCCGTTGCCGTCGTCACCGGAGCCAGTGCCGGCATCGGCCTGGCCACGTCCCGGCAACTCGTCGAACTGGGCTGGCAGGTGATCGGCGTCGGCCGTGACCCCGAGCGCAGTGCCCAAGCCACGAGTGAGATCCAAGCCGCCGCCCGCGACGGCGGCAGTTTCACCATGTTGCGCGCCGACCTGAGCCTGATGGCGGAGGTAAAGCGCCTGGCCGGGGAGATCGCGGCGCTCACGCCGCGGGTGGACATCCTGATCAACAACGCCGGCGGCGTGCGCGACAAGCGCATCGTCACTTCAGAGGGCCTCGAGGCGACGTTCTCGGCCAACCACCTGGCCCCGTTCCTGCTGACGCGCGAACTGAAGCCGCTGCTCGACGCGGCCGTGGCCGCGAGCGAGCCCCACTCGGTGCGGGTGATCGCGGTGTCCTCCCTCGGGCACCGGGTGGTCCCCGGCCTGGACTGGGACGATCTGCAGAGCCTCGAGGGCGACTTCTCCCCCGGCCTGGCCTACTCCGAGGTGAAGCTGGCCAACCTGCTGTTCACCCGTGAACTCGCGCGGCGGGTAGGACCCGACGGAATCATCGCCCAGTCCATGCACCCGGGCGTCACCGCCACCAACTTCGCGGTGCACGGCGATGACGGGATGAAGGCCTGGTACGCCAACATCGAAGATCCGTTCTCCCCGGATGTGCCGGCCGCGACGCTGGTCTGGCTCGCCACCGACCCGGAGGGCGGTCGCGACGCCGGACGGTACTTCCACCTCAAGGCCGAGGAGATACCGGCCGACAACGCCCTCGATGACGAGGCCGCCGCCCGGCTATGGGTGGAGAGCGAGAAGCTGCTCGCCCAACTGGGCTACTGAGTTGGGCCACCCGTCGTAGCGTTGCCGCATGCAGCGGGATGCGGTGTGGGCGCGCGCGCAGTTCACCACCGCCCGGGTGGCCCGACTGGCCACGGTCGACGGCGACGGCCATCCGCATCTGGTGCCGATCGTCTATGCCGTTTCCGGGGCGATGATCTACTCCGCCGTTGACGCCAAGCCCAAATCCACCCTCGAGCTGGCCCGCCTGCGCAATATCCGCGCCAACCCGGGCGTGAGCGTTCTCGTCGACCACTACGCCGAGGACTGGTCGCAGCTGTGGTGGGCGCGCGCAGACGCCGACGCCTGGATCGTCGACCCCGCCACCGCGGAGTGGCACGTGGCCGTAGCCGAACTGAGCGATCGCTACGCGCAGTACCGCACCCAGCCGCCGCCCGGCCCCGTCCTCGTGCTCGCGGTCCGGCGCTGGTCGGGCTGGTCGGCGCGGCGACCCTGAGGCTGGCTCGCCGGCGGGCCGCGGCGATGGCAGCGGACAGAAAGTCCGCGCTAATCAGCTGACGCTGCCGCCTCTTCCGCCGTAAAGCTGGCCAATTCCGGCCAAGGCATTGCGTTTCTGTGTATCCGTTAAGACACTGGCCGTAGCCACCGACGGGGGTCACCGTGACGTCGCTACTGGATCAGCTGCCCGCGAACATGCAAGGTGACCATGCACTCGACAGCGTGCTCGACCTCCTGGCCGGGATCGACGGGGCCACCGGAGGTCCGACTCCGGCCACCGACAACAACGGGCAGGCGGTCAGTCGCCGCACCGGGCACTTCGCGCCGACGTCGCTGACCAATCTGAGCTTCGACCCGCTCAGCGCGCAGTTCTCGCACAGTGGCGCACCCGCCTCCAGCGGCCCGGTCTCGCCCACCTCGTGGCTGACCTTCCCCGACCTGGCCATCGACTGGGTGCTCGATGAATACACCTCGTCCTCGGAGGTCGCCCTCTACCTCACCCTGCCCTCGGCGGTGTTGACGCTGCCGTTCCTGCGCGGAGCGATGCTGGACAGCAATCAGCTGCTGATCGCCGATTCGGCCCACCCGACCGTGCACCTGACCCTGCCGCGACTCACCATCAAGATCGACTGGACGTTACTGGGCCAGGTGAACACCAAGCTGGTCAGCGCCTCGACGGTCCCCGGCAGCACCGGGACCGAGAACGTCTATCAGCTGTGCCGGATGGACCCGACGCACGCGTTGATCGGCCCGGGCACGGTGGCCGGCTTCGGCTTCGATTCGGCCGAGCTCTACCTGGACGCCGATCCGCCCGGGCTGCCTCCGGCCGCCCACGGGGCCCCCACGCCCTGGCAGGGGGTGCACATCGCCGATGCGCACATCTACGTGCAGCCCGACGGCATGGAGGGGGTGGCCTGCGCGGCCGGCGTGCACGACCTCTACATCGGCTTCGGCGCGCACGCCGGGGTCACCGGCACGTTCGACGTGCTGGTCGTCAACCGCGGCTTCGCACCGACGATCTCGCTCAGCTTCGTCGGCGCCGACGGTCGCACCACCCAGATCGCCGACGGCGACACCACCGCTGCGGTGCCTGCGGACGGGCACCTCGTCGTGTTGCTCACCGGCGGCGTCGCCCCGTATCAGACCAGCGTCACGGTCGGCACGAACGCCGCCGTCACGAGTGGCTACGTGGCCACCCCGGTCGCGGTGACCGTACCGACGGCCGGCGTGTCGGTGAGCATCACCGCCGGCGCCGGCTCCCCCGTCCAGAACGCCACCCGCACCATCACGCTGACCCCGGCCGCGCCGACGGGCGGCGGGGGCGGCGGCTCGAGCACGCCCGGCGGCAGCCCGACCGTCTCCGATGCCCGCATCCGCATCGTCACCAGCGACACCACGACGGTCACCGTGGGCCTGGTCGACTCCTCGATCACCACCGTCGCCTGGACCTGGGACGGCGGTGGGTCGGCCAGCGGCCTGACCGCGCAGGTCCCGCTGACCGCCGGCGGCAGCACCTCCATCACCGCGACCTACCCCACCACAGGTACAGCCGACCTCGACGTCTTCTTCCGCTACGACCATCCCAAGGTGGGCGAGGACGGCACCGATCCGTCGGTCACCACCTACCCGTTCTCGACCTCTCCGGACAACACGCACACCACCGAGGCCGGCAGCGCCGATGTAGGAGCGACCTGGCAACCCGATGGGGTCGCGATCGCCGGCAACACCGACCTGAAGGCCCGCCTCGCCCTGCTCGCCGCGGGCACCGCGACCGTCACCGGTTTCGCCTCCTTCGACTCCGACGACGACTCCTACGAGACGCCCGAGCACCGCCGCTACAACGACCAACTGGCCGACCGGCGTGCGCACGGGGCGGCCCGCCTGCTGCAGAACCTGGCCGATCGCAGCGACCTGACGATCACCACGACACCGATCACCGTCGGCAGCGGCGACGGCTACGCGGCCAGCCGGGCCGATCACGGCACCGCCCGTTCGCACTTCTGGCGGGCCACCCTGCCCAACCTGCCGGTAACCGGAACCGCCACGATCACCGCCACCCTGACCCGCGGCCCCGACGGTGACCAGCCCGGGCCGACCCCGACACCGCGCCCGGCGCCACCGGCCTCACCGTCGTGGTTTCGCAAGCTGCAGCTCCAACTCGTACTGGAGCGCTCCCGCTTCGTCTCGCTCAAGATCCTCGGCGAGGTCGACTTCTACACGGCGACCGAGAGCCAGCTCGCGAACGCGCAGACACCGCAGCATCTGCCGACCCGACCGGACAATTCCATGGACGGCGTCACCGACATGACGCTGGACATCATCGTCGACGACGCGGCGGCCAGCTGGACCGTCGATGCCAGCTTCCGCGCCGTCGACGCCGACGTGGACGGCCTCTGGACGCTGTACCGCCCGACCTCGGGAAGCACCACGGTGATCGACATCCTGGGCGCCTACGCCGCCCTGGCCCCGGTCCTCGCCTCGAGCGCACCGGCCAGCCCGTCCGGCGGCGACATGGTGCCGCTGGCCATAGAGACCGCGGGCGTGCTCGCCCTGGCCATCGGCGGCATCCTGCCGGTCAAGCAGGTGACCCTGCACGGCGTCGAGGCGATCGTGTCGAGCAAGCCGACCGGCACCCAGGTCGACCTCATCGTCGACGTCGAGACCAAGCTCGGACTGTCGGCGGGAGTGGTGTCGATCGACCTGGACAAACCGGTAACGGTGCGATTCAAGGCGGTCGGCTTCTCGCTCGGCTGGAACTCGGCCGGCATCGACCGGATCACCCCGACGTTCGACGCCAGCAAGGGCTACACGATCGACATCCCCACCGGGGCGGTGCACGCGGTCTCGCCGATCGGTGACCTGCTCGAGGTGCTCGAGGTACGAGTCAGCCACGACAACCCGACCTATATCGAGACCGAGATCGGGCTGGCGGTCGACCTCGGCGTGGTGGAGGTCGACCGGGCCCGGGTGCGGGTGCGGCTGGACCAGCTCGAAGCGCCCACGCTGACCGCACTGGGGGCCGGCATCGACGTCGGCGTGCTGAAGGGACACGGCTACGTCGCCATCGATGCCAGCACGGGCGACGTCACCGGCTCGCTGGACGTCACCATCGCCGACCCGCTGAACCTGCGGGTGATGGCCGGGCTGGCGATCAAGCATCCACCGGATGACCCGAACACGGTCGGGGTGTTCGTCGGCATGGAGCTCGACCTGCCGGTGCCGATCCTGCTCGGCTCGACCGGGCTGGGCATCTACGGCTTCATCGGCGGCGTCGGGGTGAACATGCGCCGCGACGAGCACCCGACCGACACCATCCCAGCGCTGGCCTGGCTGCAGCGCCAGCCCCAGCAAAACCCGATCGACCCGACCGGGTGGGTGGCCAAGCAGGGCAGTTGGGCGTTTGCGATCGGTGTGCTGCTGGGCACCGACGACGGCGGCTTCATCGTCCACCTCAAGGGCGTGCTCATGCTCGAGCTGCCCGGCCCGCGCATTCTGCTGGTGATGAAGGCCGACATCCTCTCGATCCCGCCCGAGCTCAGCGACCCGAGCCAGCAGGCGACCATCCTGGCCGTGATCGAGGTCGACGTCGGCGCCGGGACGATCACCATCGGCCTGGTCGTCGACTACTCGGTGATCGGCCTGGTCTCGATCCACGTTCCGGTGCAGGGCTACTTCACGTTCAACGACCCGCCGGAGTGGTACCTCGACATCGGCTCCTACGCCAACCCGGCCACCGTGAACGTGTTCGACGTGTTCACCGGCTCGGGCTATCTGATGTTGCACGGCGACGGCATCTCGCCCTACCCGCCATTCCCGCAGCTGACCACGGGCGGCTTCACCATCGCCATCGGCTTCCACGTCGACCTGATCTGGGGTGACACCTCGGTCGGGCTGTACCTCAAGGTCGGGGCCGGCTTCGACGCGATCATCTCCTTCGGCCCGTTCGCCCTCGCCGGCAAGATCGTGATCGAGGGCGAGCTGAAGCTGTTCATCGTCTCGATCGGGGCCAGCGCCGAACTGGACGTCATGGCCATCCCCGACTCCAGCGGCGACATGCAGGTCTGGGTGCACGGTGAGGTGTGCGGGCACGTCGACTTCTTCTTCTTCAGCGTCGAAGGCTGCGTCGACTTCACCCTGGGCAGCCAGCCGTCGCCGATGCACGTGCCACAGCCGTTGATCACCGGCGTGCAGCTGGTCTCGCGCTCCCCCGCCCTGGTCGAGGGCAGCGGCACCGACCGCTCAATCGACGGGGTGCTGGCCAAGGCGGCCGAGCAGGGTAGCGCCGACCCGGCGCCGGAGCCGGTGCCGATCGACTCGATCCCGGTGATCAGCTTCGACATCACCCCGGTGGTTCCGGCGGGGTTCACCGTGCTGGGCGGGGCCCCCACCGCCTCGCCGGGGACCCCAGCCAACGCCTGGACCAAGCGCGGCGCGCTGTGGTGGCGCTACACGCTCGAGACGGTCACCCTGGTCGGCGCGCTCGAGCCGGGCGAGACCCCGGCCACCTGGTGGTCGCGAGCGGTCACCGTCGACCCGGCCGAAGGCAGCCGGCTGGCGCTGCTGTCGTGGGTGCCCAGCCCCACCCCGGCCGCGGTTCCCTACGGGACCCAGCTGACCACCGACGTCCACCAGCGGTGGGGCAGCGTCTGCGAGCCGGCCGCGCCGCCGACCCCGGTGCTGTGGACGTTCGACGACCAGCGCGCCGGACCCTCCGCGCCGGGCTGGGCGTTGACCGGCGTGGCCTGGCCCGACCCGCCCGACACGCTGCGTTCCAGCCCGCCCAACCTGGGCATTCACGTTCGCGAGCCCTGGCGCTGCGGCGACCCGGCCACCGATGCCCGGCGCGGCATCGACCCGGCCCGGGTCATCGCCGACCAGGTGCCGTGCAAGGTGGCGCCGCAACGTCCGGGCGATGTGGCCGCGCTGGCGCCGTCGGGGCAGGCCGTCGGGGCCGGTGACTGGCTGGCCGGCATCGCCCAGCACAGCGCGGCCGGTGTCCCGGTCGCCGGTCTGTACCAGGCCATCGCCACCCAGAGCTGGGATCCCACGCTGGTTCGGCAACCGCTCTGTTCCGGGGCCATCCTGCGCTCGCCCTTCGCCGACACGCCCCGGCCGTCCAACCACCGCGACGGCACCGATGCCGAGCTGGTGAAGCAGAGCTGGGACACGCTCAAGTTCACGCCCGACGAGCTGATCGACGCCGTGCGCTTCGATGCGCCCGACGGGCTCGACGAGGTGATCGCGATGGTGGCGGTGCCGCGCAAGTTCATCGAGGGGCAGCTGGTCTTTCGGGCCCTGGACGCCAACGGCGCCGAGCTGGCCCGCACCCCGTTGCAGGCCGGCGACGTCGGACTCAACCAGCAGCCTCCGCGGTGGCAGGACGGCGGCGGCCCGTGGCTGAACCCGCTGACCCGGGCGCTGACCGTGCTGAGCCGCACGACCGCCGCCTCTCCCAGCGCACAGGGTGGCGGCTACGTCGCGGCCGTGGTGAAGGTGAAGACGCCGAGCGGCACCACCAGCATCGACATCGGCTGGAACGGCAAGCAGCTGGGCTATCAAAGCGCCCCGCCGTTCTATGTCGTCGCCCTGCAGGCGGTGCTCGCGGCCGAAGAGATCCGCTACAGCTGGGACACGACCACGTCGAGCTCCGAGCAGGCCGCGCTCTCGGACGCGTTGACCCAGGAGCCGGACAATCACGCGTTGTTCTCTCCCGGCACCGGCTACACCGTGACGGTCGGCTGGCACGCCGAATGGCTTGACCAGGACGATCCGCCGGCCGCGTCGGCAAACGGCACCGTCACCCCGCACGTCGACCAGACGTTCACGTTCAGCACCGAGGGAAGTGGGCAGGCGCCGAGCCGGCTCGACCCCTGGGTGCTCTCGACCACGCCCGGGCCCGAGGAGCACGGCATCTTCTGCGACGACCCGACCCGGGTCGTCTTCGCGACGCAGGCAGTGGCCAAGCTGTTCGCGGCCTACGGCGACACCCTTGAACTGCGGCTGCGCTCGTCGTCGGGCAACCACCCGCAGCCCGGTGGACCGCGCGGACTGGGGGGCGCGATCGCCAGCGTGGCGCTGAATCCGATCAATCCGGGGCCAGGTGCCTTGCGGGTACTGACCCCGTGGGAGCAGGCCATTCGCGACACCGTGCTGCCCGACACGCCGTGCATCCCGGCC
The DNA here is from genome assembly GCA_963828015.1 of uncultured Actinomycetes bacterium. Lineage (GTDB taxonomy): Bacteria > Actinomycetota > Actinomycetes > Mycobacteriales > Jatrophihabitantaceae > CAVPUA01. The sequence goes on along the minus strand of CAWHCD010000002.1, from coordinate 164,901 downwards.
GGGTCACGCGACTCGCACTCGGTGGTCGAGATCGACTATCCCCTCGAGCCGTGCACCGACTACCTGCTCGACATCGTCCGGGTCGGCGGCGGCGAGACGCTGGTCTTCCGGCGCGGCTTCACCACCGGACGGTTCCGGTCCCTGGAGGACTTCAGCTCGACGTTCGGTGCCGTGCGGGTCGAGCATCGGGCCACCTCGCCGGGCGGTTCGGTCGGGTTGCTCAGCGCGCTGCCGACCCGCCCGACCGGGGACGCGGTGGACGCCGCGTTCGCCGCCGCCGGTCTGGATCGCCCGAGCGTGCCGCGGCTGCCGCGGGTGCAGGTGCTCTGGTCGACCGACCCGACACCGCAACCGCTCGCGGTCATCATCGAGGCGGCCGAGCCGCTGTGGCGCCGCCACCCCATCCCGACCTGGGTCTCGACCAACAATCCCCGCGACCCGATGGGGATGGCCTGGGTCGACGTCGACACCGAATACCTGCGTCCCATCCGTGATCCCTCCTCGACCGCGGCGGTGAGCTCGATCGTGGCCGCACCCGGACTCCAGCGCGGCGTGGTGCTCCTTGCCCCCAATCAGCGCGGGACCCAGCTGGTGCTGACGCTCTCGCGTGACGCCGACCCGCTCGCGTTGGGTTCGAGCGCCGACCTCGCGGTGATCGCCAGCATCGGGCTGAGCGCCGCGCCGTGGGAGGACTGACGATGGAGCGCTTCTACGATCCGTACCTGTTCCACGCCACCGCGGTGGGCGTGAACTGGGGCGCAGTGGCCAAGGCCCAGAACCGGCGGCTGCAGGCCGACGCCACCCCGACGGTCCAGCTGCGGTGGATGGTCAACGCGGCGATCGGGCTGCCGCCTGGCCCGTTCACGGTGTGGCGCCGACCGGTGCCGGCGAAGTTGCTCGGGGTCGAGGTCAGCCAGCTCTACGGCGACGGCTTCGTCAGCTCGGTGCTGCCCGAACCGATGGTCACCGTCGAGGTCGACATCACCCCGACCTCGCCGAGCAGCCTGGTGATGTTGTCCGGCTTCGTCGACACGCCCAGCCCGGCGACGTTGGCGGCCGTGGCCACCGCTACCCCGGGCGGTCCGACGACCCTGACCGTGCGCAGCAGCGGGTTACGCCAGTTCGTCACCAGCGGCGGCACGGTCACCGCTGTCCGCGGCGAGACGGTGCGGGCGGCCCTGAAATCCGATTGGCAGGCCTACGAGCTGGTTGGGCTTCCGGTCGACGACTCGTGGAACAGCACCCAGTATCCGACCGACAAGCAGGGGCTGGTTGACGCGCTGGCGGCCCCGGATGAGGCCGCCCGTCAGCGGATGAAGCGCGGGCTCGCGCCGTTCGGCTGGCCCGACTCGACAGCCACCGGCCGGGCGGTGGACCCCTGGGTCGCGCCCGACCCCAGCGCGTACGTCGCATCGGTGCAGGCGACAACGTTGAACCGGGCGCAGTCGCTGTTCGCGATCGGCGTCGCGCCGATCCACCAGGACGACATCAAGCCGGTGGAGAACGTGCCCGGCCCGACCAGTCAGGGCGCATCCGCGGCCGGGGCGTCGACCATGGGCGTGCCGCTGCTGGGCACGTTGCTCGTCGGCCCGGGCAACGACGCCGCAGCGGCGTTGGCCCTCGGCTTCGGCACGGCCTACCCGGTGACCGATCGACCCACGCTGGCGGCGGTGCCCCGCGCGGACTTCCTGGTGACCGCGACCTACCCGCAGGGAATCCTCAATGACGGCAACGGAATTGAGCTCGCCGTCGTGCTGCCCTGGCCGGGAACCGTCCACGTGCCCCCGGGGCATCCCACCGCGTTGATCGCCGAGCGGGCCGGGCTGCTGCTGCCGGTCTCCGATATCGCGCCCTGGACCGAGACGGTCCGGCTGGCCTTCGCCCGCATACCGGTCAGCGTCGCGATGGAACGCCCGACCGTCGCCGCGTTGGCCCGCTATCCGGCCGCACCTGGCCCGGCCGCGCTGACCCTGGAGCCCGATCCGGCCGGCGGTTGGCGCTCGCTGCTGTTGACGGCACGGCCGGATCCGAACGCTGGCCAGGTCGCCCTGGTCGACTCGCTGGGTACCGAGCTGCCGGTCAACCTCACGGCCCGCACGATCGGGCATGCCGTCGCCGTCGCCGACGTGTACGGGCTGTGGTCGAACTGGGCCGACGTCAGCTACAGCTCGAGCGCACCGCCGTACCCGATTCCGCAGGTGGTGTCGGCGCGGGCGGACACCAGCTATGCCGGTTCGACGACCTGCCCGAGCACGGTGACGTTCGACCTGGTCGTGGACTGGGCCGCGCGCACGCCCGCCGCCCTGGAGCTGCGGATCGCGACCAGCCCGGTCCCCTACTCCGGGGCGCCCCTGCCCGGCGGGGTCGGCCCGTTCAGCGTTCCGGCCGGCTCCACCCTGCGCACGATCAGTCTGGGCGTGTCCGGGGCGACGCTAGTGATGCCCTCGGCCGATGTCACCGTGCAGTATCTGACGGCCGACGGCACCGGCGTGGTCGACCCGTCCGATCCGAGTTTCCCGGCGGCGACCAAGTCGGCCAAGGGCGACAGTCGTCGCTACCGGCTAACCATCAGCAACTGGCTCTTGGACTTCTCCGCCACCTCGCACTATGCGGTAGCCGGATGGGCCCGGGAGCTGACGACGGTTCCGGGCGCGCCGTGGGGCGACATCGCCGCGCAGCCCGTCGTGGGTTACGCCGGTTCGCCGGTGCCGCCCACCGTGGCCTTCACCGCGCCGCTGATCGTTCCCCTCGGTTCGCTGCCCGATGCCGACAATGCCTCGCACGTCGTCGTCGCCACCGGCGGCATCGTCGGCGCCGTATCGGTCTCGGTCTGGTCGGTCTCGGAGTCGCGGCTCCGGCGCGCGGCCGGGCTGGCGCCGCAAGCCGACCCGTCGACAACCCTGCCCCAGCGTTACGCGCAGCTGCAGGCCGCCTACGACTCGCTGTCCGGCTCGGCTCAGCGCACGCCCTTCACCCGGGCCGCGACCTATCCGAACAACCCGAGCAGTGTCGATTTCACCTTGCCGCGCGGCAGCAAGGAAATCACCCTCTTCGCCGTCACCGCCGTGAACGCGGCCGGCGTCGAATCGGCCTGGCCGACCTCGCACAACGCGCTACAGGCCGCCGCCGCACCGATGGTCGTCGCGCCGACGATGCCCGTCGTCTCGGCCGCCCTGGACCCCGACGGCACCACGATCAGTGTGTCGATGACCTCGCGCTGCGCCCTGCCGATAATCCGCTTCGAATTGTACGCCACCCGAGTCGCCGATGCGGCCGCCAACGTGGCCACGATGGGGCCACCGCTCACCGTCGTCGCGGTGGCCCCCGCTGCGCCCGACCCAACCGCGCCCGCGCCCGGACCGGCGGTGACGGCGACGGTGGCCGCGATCGCCGTCGGCACCGACTGGCGACCGCTGCGGCTGCGGGCGGTTGCCGTGGCGATCGAGCACGACAACGACACCGGCACCTACGGGGCCCGCTCGATCGCCTCGCCCGTCGCGGTCATCGCCTCGCCCCCGATGACCCCGCCCGATCTGTCCGCGCTGACCCTGCACGGCTGGGGCAACGACGGCACGGGCGTGCGGGTCGGCTTCAGCTCCGCGCTGCCGTTGGACGTCGGCACGCTGACCGTCACCGCCCGCAACGCCGGCACACCGGTCTTCACGAGTAGCGCAAACCTGCCCGCCCTCGGCCTGGCCGACCTGACCGCGCAGCCGAGCACCGCGGCGGGCGACGTGCTGCTCCGCGGCGCTCCGACCGGCGGGGTGACGCCCTATGCGGCCTGGTTCGTCCGGCCCACCGAGGGCACGCCGATCGACATCGAGGTCGTCCTGCGCGACGCGCTGGGCCGGGTCTCGGTGCGCACGGCCAGCTTGCCCGCCGGCGCCATCGACCCGCCCGTGATCACGGTGATCAGCTCGTGGGTGTCGGGGGCTTACCTGCTGGCCGAATGGAGCACCGACACCCCACCCGATGACGGCACCGGCCCGTGTGTGCTGACCATCGCCAGCACCGGTTCTCGCATGTTTCCGCCGCTCGGGCCGCGCCCACTGGCCACTCTCGGGCATGCGCTTACCCCGGCGGCGACGTTGATTCCCGTGCGGCCACAACGAGTGAGCGTCAACGGCACGTTCCCGATGACCGCGATCCGCGACGGGTCGGTGTCCCCACTGCAACCGATCGACGTGGACGTGGTGCGAAGCACGGCGGCCGGTCGCACGGTGTACACGTCAGCGGTGCGGGTACCGCGCCCGGGCTCGATGACCCTGACGATCACCACGCCAGGTGGGCAGGTCGGCACCGCGCGCATCAACTACTGACCCGATACCGGCCCGGGCAATGGGCGGGGTACGTTGAAAACGTGACCCTTCTTGGCTATCAGATCCCCAACTTCAGCTACCCCGGAGTCGCTCCCGAGCGCCTGTTCGCCACCGTGCGAGCTCAGGCGGTCGAGGCGGAGGATTCCGGCTTCGACACCGTCCTGGTGATGGACCACTTCTATCAACTCGCCGGTCTCGGTAAGCCCGAGGCCAACATGATCGAGTGTTACACCTTGCTGTCGGCGCTGGCTCAGCACACCAGTCGGGTGCGGTTGGCCGCGCTCGTCACGGGCAACACCTACCGCCATCCGACGCTGCTGGCCAAGACGATCACGGCGCTGGACGTTGTGTCCGGTGGCCGGGCCCAGCTGGGGATCGGCGCGGGCTGGTTCGAGCTCGAGCACGATTCGCTGGGCTTCGAGTTCGGCACGTTCACCGACCGGTTCGAGCGGCTCGAGGAGTCGCTGCAGATCGTCCTGCCCATGCTGCGCGGCGAGCAGCCGACCCTGGACGGCAAGTGGTACCAGGTGAAGGACGCGATGAACCATCCGGCACCGTTGGGCCGCATCCCGGTGATGATCGGCGGCGGCGGCGAGCGCAAGACGCTGCGGATGGTCGCCCAGTACGCCGACGAGTCCAACCTGATCTGCCCGGTGGCCGACATCCCGCGCAAGCTCGACGGCGCTGGATGAACACTGCACCAACCTGGGCCGCGACCGCTCCGAGATCACCGTCTCCTATCAGACCAGCGCCTGCATCGCCCCGACCCACGAACAGGCGGTCGCGGAGTTCGAGGATTACCTGGTGCGCACTCCCGAGGCGGCCGTCCGGCGCGGATCGGCGATCGTCGGCAGCCCGGACGAGGTCGCCGAACGCTTCGCGGCGTTGCTCGAGACCGGCATCGACGGGATCACCGTCAACGCCCCGCCCAACGGCCACGTCGAGGGTCGGGTCGCACTGCTGGGCCAGACGCTCGCCCCGCTGTTCACGCGCTGACCGATCCCAGCCCTGGCTGTGACCCACAGGTACGAGACGACGACGAAGAGTGCTTTCCTGAGATGTCAGACATAGAGCTACCGCGATTTGCTCTTGCACATTCATAGGAGATTGCTAGCTTTCCTGCGTGGATCGCCGCCTCTTCCTGCTGTCGCTCGCTGCGGGCACGCTGGCGGCGGCGACGGCCTGTGATGCGAGCCGGCTGCGGGCGGCCACGCCAACCGCGACGGCGACCACCGATTTCCCCGCCCCGACCGAATCCGCGCCGCCGGTGACCGTCGCGCCCCCCGCGATCACGCCCAGTGGACCGCCACTGCCGCCCGACATCCCCGACGCCGACCCGCCCAAGCCCTACTCGGTCACCCTCGGGCGCCCCCCGTCGGTCATCGGTTCGCTACCGGGCACCGACAACACCGTGGCCCTGACGATCGACGACGGAGTCGACCCGGCGGTGGTCGGCGCCTACCTCGACTTCATCACCGCGGCCAACCTGCGGCTTACGTTCTTCGTCAACGGAATGCGTCCCTCGTGGACCGAACACGCACCCCAGCTACGTCCACTCGTCGAGTCCGGGCAGGTTCAACTTGCCAGTCACACCTGGTCGCACCCCGACATCACCGCGCTATCCGACCGCGACCTCGCGCTCGAACTCTCGCGCAACGAGCAGTTCCTGAAGAACACCTACGGAGTAAGCGCGCACCCGTTCTTCCGGCCGCCCTACGGCTACCACAACAACCGCACGGATCGGATCTGCGCCGATGCCGGCCTGACCAGCATCGTCATGTGGTACGGCTCGTTCGGCGATTCCTCGCTTCTGACGCAGCAGCAATTGCTCGCCCTGGCCGCCCGCTGGCTGCATGCACGGCGCGTGGTCATTGGCCATGCCAACTACCCGACGGTCACCACCCTCTACCCGCGAGATCCTCGACCTGCTCCAGGAGCGCGAACTGACGACCGTCACCCTGGACGACGTCTTCTACGGCCCGGACGGCCGCAAGTAGGCCTCTTCCGCTCGCGGCCCAGGTGCGCGACCCTGGAACCAGTCGCGCACAGCAAGGAGGCCCCGATGAATCCCACTGTCCCGCCCACGATGGATATGCGATTAGAGGTCGTCGTGCTGCCGGTCTCGGACGTCGACCGGGCCAGGGACTTCTACGCCGGACTGGGCTGGCGACTGGATGCCGACTTCGCCGGGGACGCAGGCTTTCGCGTCGTCCAGCTCACGCCGCCGGGCTCGACCTGCTCGGTGATCTTCGGCGCCCACGTCACCGAAGCCACCCCCGGATCGGCCGACGCGCTCATGCTCGTCGTCTCCGATTTGCCCGCCGCCCGCGCCGATCTGGTGGCGCGCGGCGTCGACGTCAGCGAGATCTTTCACGACGCCGGCGGCGTATTCCACCATGCGGGCACCGACGGCCGGGTTCCCGGCCTCGATCCGCAACGTCGCTCGTACTGCTCGTTCGCCTCCTTCCACGATCCAGACGGAAACAGCTGGATACTGCAGGAGATAGTCACCCGGCTGCCTGGCCGGTAACCGCGATGGACGTCGCGACCCTCGCCGACTTGCTGCACGAGACGGCCGACCATCACGGCCCGTTCGAGGCGTCCGCACCGCCGCACAACTGGTGGGACTGGTACGCGGCCTACCTCGACGCCCGCCTGTCCGGCCAGACGTCCGAGCAGGCGTCGGCCGCGGCCGGTCGCTACATGCAGCCCATTCTTGATCAGCACCGGTAGCCGCGATCATGGAGTATCTGGTCACCATGACCACCCACGTGCCCGAAGGCACGGCAGAGCACGACGTCGCCGATATGCGCGCCCGAGAGGCGGCCAATACGGTTAGACTGGCCCAGCAGGGCAAGGTGCAACGCCTGTGGCGCCCACCGTTGCAGCCCGGCGAATGGCGAACGATCGGCCTGTTCACCGCCGATGATGCCGCTGATCTCGAACGCACCCTGGCCACGATGCCGCTCCGGGTCTGGCGCAGCGATGAAGTGACGCCCCTCGGCCCCCACCCGAACGACCCCGGTTATCAGCGCACCGCACTCGACGCGAGCAGCACCGAGTTCCTCACGACCTTCGTCCTGACCGTGCCCCCCGCAACGGCCGGGGCCGACGTCGAGCAGATGGAGGCCGGCGAACGAGCCCGCACCCACGAACTGGCGGAGCAGGGTCGGTTGATCCGACTCTGGACGCTGGCCGGTACCGGCCGCGCACTCGGACACTGGCAGGCCACCGACGACGACGCGATGGCGAGCATCCTGCAGTCGCTACCGATGGCCGGATGGCTGCGGGTCGACACCGTCGCGTTGAGCCGGCATCCCAGCGATCCGGCTAGCTGAAGAGGTCGACGACCGGACCGGTTTTCGGGTCGTGGTCCAGCAGATACTCGGCCGCGCGCTCCATGTGGGCGCGCCAATGGGCTTCGGCGGCCATCCGGATCCTTCGCCTCGATCAGCTCGACCAGCCGGGTAAGGAGCGAATGGTCCGGGCGAACCGGTACGGGTGCGTTCGTCGTCGAAGCAGAGCGCGATGGCGACGGCAAAGTGGGTGCGCACGATCTCGAGAAGTACACCGCCGAGCAGCGCCTGGGTGTTGCTACCCGAGCGCTTCACCATCACTTCGTGGAACTGATAGCTGAGCTCGGCCCAGCGCGACGGATCGGCGCGTTCGCTCCCGTCGGCCTCGACGACCGACCTCAGTTCGTCGATGCACGCTCGCAGCTCGGCGATGATGGCCGGGTCGGCGGCTTCAGCCAGTAGGCGGGCGCAGGCCGGCTCGAGCACCAGGCGGGTCTGATAGACGTCGACGATGGTGGTGTTCTCCACCTGCAGCACCAGCCCGACGTACCTCGCGGCGACCGACAGGTCGGGCTTGAGCACGCGTGCACCGCCCCGGGCGCCTCGGTGCACGCTGATGAGCGACTCGGTCTCGAGGATCCGGAGCGCCTCCCGCAGCGTCGGGCGTGAGACCTGCAGGTCGGCCATCAGGTCGGTCTCGGGCGGCAACGTATCGCCCGGCTTGAACTCGCCCCGCAGGATTCGGGTCCGCAGGTGGGTCGCGAGCAGGTCGGCCATCTTCGGGGCCCGAACCAGGTCCGCAGTCGATCGGGTAGCCAGTGGCACGCTTATCAGTACTCCTCAGAGAAACTTGTTGCGACGCATCCAGTCGATGGTGAGCGTGAGCCCTTCATCAAGCGGCGTCGGGACATAGCCGAGTCGTTCCTGCGTGCGGTGGCTGTCGAAGTAGGGGTCGGGGTAGTTGCGTTTGGCCATGGACGTCATGGTGCTGCCGTATCGGGTGACGATCTCGGGGTCGTCGAGCCGCTCCTTGGGCACCTCATCGGAGCGGTAGGGCACGCCGGCGATTTCGCAGGCCCGGTTGGAGATGTTGGCAATGGTGTCGACGTCTTCGGGCCGGCCCATCGCCAGGTAGCGCTCGCCGGTGACGCCTCGCTCCAAGGCCGCGACGCAGACGTAGGCGCAGTCATCGGCGAGGACGTAGGGCACCAGCATCGGCATCTTCGGGTCGGCCTCGCCCTGGATGGCCATGGCGATGCGGGTGTTGAAGTTCGGGTGGAGCATGGCGTTGTCGACGCACGGCGACGGACCATAGGCGGCACCGGGCAACATGAAGCGGATGTCCTGGCCGGCCTCGACCCGGGCCTTGCCTTCGAGGTAGGCCAGCCGCTTGGTCACCGAGTAGGGATCTTGGTTGCGGAAGAGCAGATCCAGCGGCATGACTTCTGACTGCGGCGCGTCCCACATGTTGAAGAACGTGCTGGTCAGCAACTGCACGACCGGGGGCCCACCGGCCATCAGCGCCGCGGCCAACACGTTGATCGTGCCGATCACGTTGGGGGGCAGGCTGTTGGCGATCGTCGCGCCCGGCACTCCGCGCAGAGCCGCGGTGTGGATCACGCCGTCGACGCCGTCAGTGGCCTGCTGTACGGAATCGAGATCGACGATGTCGCCGGCAACGACGTCGACGCCCATCGCCTGCAACGCGATCGCATCCGGCGCGTCCGGCTTGCGCGCGATGGCGCGAACCCGATCGCCCTGACCGATCAGCCGTTCACAGATGTTGGCACCGATCATCCCGGTGGCCCCGGTGATCAGGACAGTCTTCATCGCGCCACGCTCCGTCTCTTAGTCGGTCGTCAGCCCCAACGCCTCGAGCTCGCGCTCGGCCCAGAAGATTCGGCCCGTGTATTCAGCGGGCTCCTCGCAGGCGGCGAAGTAGGCCAGCACGCGGGCCGGGACGTCGATCGAGACCAGCGACAGCGGTGGACCCGATGACTCCATCGTCTCGGCACTGAGTTCGTCGTTCAGCTCGGCCGCCTCGGTGTTCACCCAGCCGGGCATCATCGTGATGATGAAGATGTTGCGGTCGGCCAGCTGCGGCGCGACAACGTTGGCAAAGCGGTCGAGCGAACGCTTGCTCGAGAAGTAGGGCAGCAAATACATTCGCGCGTCGCCGATACCCGCATGCGTCGGCTCCTCCGGAACGCGGAATGTCTCAGCGCTGCCCGTCGTGACATTGAGAATGCGACCACCACCACGTTCAGTCATGCTCGGCACGACGAGCTGCGTCAATGTAAATGGCGCATGCACGTTGACCGCGAAGTGATACATCCAGTCCTCGCGGGGCAGTTCCAGTAGAGGCGCCCACATGCTGTGGCCATGAGTGACAGCCGCGTTATTCACCAGAATGTCGACCCCGCCGAACCGATCTATTGTCGAGTCAACGACTTTCTTCAGGTCGCTCTCGTCGGCCAGATCCGCACCCACCGCCAAGGACTTAACCCCCAGCGATTCGATGAGGGCGGCCGTCTCGGAGATCGTGCCCGGGGTGTCACTCTGGCCCGGGTCGACCGTGCGGGCGGTAACGACAACGTCGGCGCCCCGCCGGGCCAACGCCAGGGCGGTGTGCCGGCCGATACCGCGGCTGGCCCCGGTCACGATGGCTACTTTGCCGTGTAGATCGGCTTCCTTGTGTCGCTGCATGCGGTTCCCCTTGTCAGCTACCGGGCTCGGCGCGGCGCTAGGTTACCGCTCATCCGACCCGGAAATCAATAAGCTGATTGCACCAATATGAGGATTTTCATCCCACCAACCGGCTGAGGTGGCCCAGACCTGGCAGTCCCGCCGTCGCTGGTGCCCGCTCCGGCGCATCGTGGCGCGACCGGACGCGTGCGAGTCGGACGCCGGTCTCGATTTCATATAGCTTTGGCAGCTGCTCTTGCGCTTCGCCGAGATTCTCAGTATTGATATCGCATTCTATCCGTGCGCTGTGTCCTCGTCTTTACCGGAGATTATCTGCGCGTTCCAGGGCTGCCCAATCGATTGCCCCGTCCCGGCAGACGGGACGTGGTGATAGCGGCCACACTGTGATAGTACTAATGTCCGATGCACCGGATTTCCTTGACATCGGCAAGTGTGCGCGAGGATTGGAAAGCGCGTGATTCAGTATGTAATCGCGGGTCTGGCGCTGTGGGAGCATCTACGCTATTGCCGCCGCCAGTTTGGTGACAACGTACGTCTCGGCCGGCGTGTTGAACTTCTCCTTCGCGGCGATGGCGTACTTCGTAGCTCGTTTCTACTACACCTCAACTCTCAGCATGGTTGGACGGGCTATAGCGCCGGCGTGGTGGCGATCCTCGGCCTCGGCCCCGTGCTCGGTGTGGTCCTGTACTTCGGGCTCTTCCAGTTTCTTCGGGATAAGTCGACGCTGATCAAACTCGTCGCGACCATCGGTCTGCTAGTTGCCTTACCGGGCCTGGCCGATCTCATCTTCGGCACCAGTCGATCAGCGCCGCGCCCGGGCTGACCTCGCCCACCGATACGCCGTACCACCTGTTCGGTGCCTCGATTCAGACCGGGCAGGTGGTCATCTACGGCTTCCTGTTGTTCGTCGTGATCGTCGGAACCGTCGTGCTGCGACTGACCGATGTCGGGCTCAAGGTGCGCGGGTCGTCGATTCCGAGGCCTTGGCGTCACTCAGCGGCAGCGGCCGGCCTCTATCGCCCTCGGCGTTTGGATCGTCAGCACTACCCTGGCCGGGCTGACCGGCGTCCTGGTCGCACCTACGCAGGGCTCACGGTCGGCAGTCCGACCAGCGGCGGCATGACGGCGTTGATGACCGGGGCCCTTGCGGCCGTGGTCGTCGCGCGCCTGCGCTCCCTGGTGTGGCGGTGGTGGTGGCCTTGGTCATGGGCGTGGTCACGGATGTAATCCAGAAGTATCTACCTGCCAACAGCTCCTTACCTCGGCGATCGTGGTCAGCGTGCCGTTCAGATTCATCCTGGTCGCATTGATCGTTTACCTCATACGGGCACTCTCGATGATCGTGGGGCGGCGATCGGCCCCCTCGATCGACTCGTCCGTCCGGCCAACCAAGGTTCTGAGGATCTGTCGGCCGGGTCGGCCGGGTTCACCCGTTTCGGATATGCGCTCGGCCTGCTGCCATTGCTGGGGGTGGCCCTGCCCCGCTGATCTTCAAGGGTCGCCCTACTAGCTCGGGCTGGTCACCGCGGGCATCTGCTACGCCATCACCTTCCTGACGTTCACCGCCGTAACGGGCGAGGCGGCATGCTCTGCTGTCGCAGATCGTCTTCGCCGGCGCCGGCGCGCTGGCCACCGGCCAGTTCGCGACGGTGTACCACGTGCCGGTACTGCTGGCCGTCCTACTTGGCGGGTTGGTGGCCGCGTGTTCGGTGCCTTGATCGGCCTGCTCACCATTCGATTGGGCGATCTGTACGTCGCCATCGTGACGCTCACCTTCGGATCCCTGGTCGAAGGACTCGTCTTCACCCGGGATCGATTCGTGAACGGCGGGCTCGGCGTCACCGTCCACCGGCCGGGCTTTGCTCAAACCGACTTCGCCTTTTCCTACCTTGGTTTGGCGGTGTTCGCGGTCATCGCGTTGCTCATCGTCAACCTGCGGCGCTCCACCAGCGGCATGGCGTTGCGGGCCGTGCGCGACAGTGAAACGGCTTCCCGCATGCTCGGGCTCAGCGTGATCCAGGTGAAGGTGATCATCGGAGCAATCGGGGCGTTCATCGCGGCAGTCGGTGGCGGCTTCTTGGCCATGTACGCCGAGAACGCGCAACCGACCTCGTTCGACATCTTTCTCGGCATGATCTGGCTTGCCGTGGCGGTCACTTGGGGGGTGCGTTCGATCACCGGTGCCGCGCTGGCCGGTATCACGCTATCGATTATGCCCGGGATCTTCGCGACCTACATCCCGGTTAAGTGGGCCGTGGTGCCTTCAGTCCTGTTCGGTCTCGGAGCCGTGAGCGTGGCCCGCAATCCCGAGGGCGTGATCGCGCAGTACGCCCGTCAACTGAGCGACCTGATCCCGGGGTGCGGAAGAAGGAACCGCTCCCGCCGTCGACGGAAGCCGCCGGCCGTCGCTGGCCGAAGCGGGGTCGCTCCGATGACCACGCCTACGAGCGACGTTAACCGGCTGGAATGCTCGGACGTGACCGTGCGCTTCGGGGGACTGGTCGCGCTGAAGCAGGCGCACCTCGCCGTCCCGCGCGGAGCTACGATCGGCTTGGTCGGTCCGAACGGCGCCGGCAAGAGCACCCTATTCGGCGTGCTGTCCGGGCTGCTCAAGCCATCCTCTGGAACCGTCCGACTCGACGGTGAGGACGTCACTGGGTTGCGACCTCAGGGGCGAGCCGCCCGCGGGCTGGCGCGAACGTTTCAGCACCCCGAGCTTTTCACCGGACTGACGGTGCGCGAGCACCTCGCGCTCGCTCATCGGGCGCGAAAGGCCAAGAGCCGGTCTGGTCGGACTTGGTCACGATGGGAAGTCTGCGCACGACCGATGAGTCCGAGAAGGTGAACGTCGAGGGACTCATCGAGCTGCTGGGCCTGCAGCGCCTAGCCGAGCAGCGGGCCCTGGGCCTGCCCTTGGGCTCGGCCCGGCTCGTCGAACTCGGCCGGGCGCTGGCCACGGCGCCGTCGGTGCTGTTGTTGGACGAACCGTCCTCCGGTCTCGACTCGGCTGAGACCGACCAGTTCGAGTCGACGCTGGCGCGGGTCGCCCGCGAGCGCGATATCGCCGTGCTGTTGGTGGAGCACGACGTCGAGATGGTCATGCGGATGTGCAGCGCGGTCTATGTCCTGGAGTTCGGGACGATGATCGCGCACGGCTCGCCGGAGGCGGTCCGCGCCGATCCCAAGGTCCGCGCGGCCTATCTCGGTGAATCGGTGGATGCCGCGGACCCCGTCCTCGATGCTGAGGCGGAGATCGTGGAGGAGGCGGCGACTCAACTCTCGATCGACGAGCCGCAGCGCAGCGTAGAACCAGGAACACTCGTCGTCCGCGATCTTAGCGTGTACTACGGGGACGCGGTCGCCTTGTCGGGCATCGAGTTCACCGTGCAACCCGGGCGCGCCTTGGCGGTACTTGGCCCGAACGGGGCCGGTAAGAGCAGTCTGGCGCGGGCGTTGTCCGGACTAGTGCGACCACGCACTGGCAGCGTGCTCTTCGATGGTCATGAGCTGGCCGCACGGCCGGCCAATCGCATCCGACGTGATGGGCTCCTGCATCTGCCTGAGGGCCGCGGAATCTTTCGCAGTCTCAGTGTCGTCGACAACTTGAAACTGGCCGTATCCACTGTCAAGGGGCGGCAGGCCAAGAAGGAGGCGACCGAGTTCGCTCTGACGGCGTTCCCGGTGCTCGGCCAACGTCGTCGTCAGCTGGCCGGTTCGCTCTCCGGCGGCGAGCAACAAATGCTCTCCCTCGCCCGCGTACTGGTCGCCAACCCCAAGCTCGTGATCGTCGATGAGATGTCACTCGGTCTGGCGCCGTTGATGGTCGACCTGATCTTCGACGGACTAGTCCGTGCGCGGCAGTCGGGCACTTCCATTGTGCTCATCGAGCAATACGTGCACCGCGCACTTGCCTTCGCCGATGACTGCATCATTCTCCAGCGCGGAGCCATCGTCTGGAGCGGATCGGCGCAGGCCGCCGGGGTTGAGGTTCTTGGTCACTACTTCGGCGAATCCTTGGAGAGCACGTGAATGGTTACCCGTCGGCGTTCACCCGATTCACTAACGACATGGAAGGTGCGTGACCTAGCTATGGTCCGATCTCGTTCAGCCCGCGGTGCCGGCACCCATTGGAGACGGGGCGCCGCGATCCTCGCGGCGACCGTCCTACTGGTGACGGCTTGCAGCAGCAGCAAGAACAGCGGTACAGCTGGCTCCTCCTCTAAGCCCTCGGGCCCGACGTATACGGTCGGCTTGTTCGCCGACCTGAGCGGACCCGCCGCGGCGACCACCAAGAACCTTCCCGACTCGGTCAAGGCCGGCATCAGCTTGGCCGCATCAGAGGGTTACAACATCAAGTACGTCACGGCCGACACCCAGTCCACCGCCGCCGGCGCCTTGGCCGCGGCGAAAAAGTTGGTCGAGCAGGACAAGGTGTTCGCCGTCCTGGCCATCTCGAGCTTCACTCAAGCCGTAGCGCCGTACCTGACGTCGAAGAACGTACCCGTGGTCGGAGCCGCGATCGACAGCACCGAGTGGTCCACCAGCTCGAACATGTTCTCGGTATTCGGCTATCCCATCTATACCAAGGTCGAAACAACACCTGCCTTGTTCTTCCAGAAGGAGGGCGCCACGAATATCGCTGTACTGGGCTTCGGCGCCTCTCCCGCATCTTCGTTGACGGCCAAGAGCACGGCCATCGCCGCGCAGAGCATCGGGTTGAAGGTCGGCTACCAGAACACCCAGTTCCCCTTCGGGGACACCAACGTGGCTCCAGAAATCCTGGCGATGAAGAACGCCGGCGTCAACGGGTTCACCGCGCTCATGGACCAGGCCACGAACTTCGCTCTGCTGAGCGAAGCCAAACAACAAGGACTCATCCTGAAGGTTCCGCTGCTTTACGCCGGCTACGGCAATGACCTCGCCCTCGCCGGCCCGAATGCGGCCTCGCTGGCTCAGAACGCGTACTTCACCAGCGTCTATGAACCGATCGAGATGAACGATGCGGCAACCCAGAAGTTCCAGGCCGCGTTGAAGTCCGTCGGCGCGGACACCAACCCCGGCACGACCGAGTACTACGGATATCTCTCGGTCGACGCCGTCGTTCAAGGGCTCAAGGCCGCCGGTGCCAACCCCACCCCGGCCGCTTTCACCACGGCGATGCTCGGCATTACCAACTACAACGCAGCCGGGTTGTGGGGCACCCACACACTCAGCTTCGCGATGAGTGCTCGAAATCTAGGCGGGCAAGGAGCCGACAACTGCTACTGGTACACCCAATACCAGGGCACATCGTTCCACGTGGTCTCCGGAGCGGCTCCCTTGTGCGGAACGATCCTTCCCAACGTGTCATCGGGCTGACGTCAGTTTGTCGTCGGTCAGCTAGCTACGGCTGGCCGACGACATACTGAAGGCGTGCTCGATGTCCGGCCTCTCGGCCAGACATCGAGCACGCCTTCGTGGGTGCCGGTGGGATGGACTCCTAGCGCGACCAGGCGGCGTCGTCGTGCCAGTAGTACTCGATCGTGGTGAGTGGGGCGTCCCAGGATTCGAGGTAGATGACGCCTTCGGGTCCGGCGGTGAGGCTGTAGGGGACTCCGGTTTCGGCGATCCAGAACTCGTCTTCGCCCAGGGTGAGGGTTTCTCCGGCGGCGTGGACGGTCACGGTGCCGGCCACGATGATCATGAGTTGGCGGACGTTGTGGTGGTGGGTGGGCAGGGTGCGTCCGGGGGCCAGTTGCCGTCCGCGCCATTGGAACGCGGTCTCGACCTTGGTCGAGTGTTCCAGGGCGCCGTTGAGGGTCGCGCCGAAGTTGAACGGGGCGTCCTCGAGGGCTCTGATGACCCCGTTGTCGTCCCAGTAGTTGTTGGGGTCATCGGCGTCGAAGGTGATCGGCTCCCACCCCTGGCCGTCGCGGAAGTCGAAGAACGAAATTGGCATGGCATGGATAGTGGTCGTTGTCGGGGTAGCGAGTCAATCGCGCCGTCCCAGTAGTCGAAACAGCGTCCCGCTCAGTGAGAAGGCATCCGTAGCCCGACGTCGCGTAGTCGGCTAGCCTGCGGTTCATGAGCCTTGTGCATGCGAGTTTGGTAAGTGACGAGGGTTGGGTCTCGATGGTTGAGGCGATGCCGAACCAGGGCGACTACCCCACCTACCTCTGGGCCGGCGGTGGACTGCTGCGCGACGCACCGATCGACTTCGATGCGACCTTCGCCGACAACATGTTGATCTGCACCAAGCCGATCGACGTCCCGGGCTTCAACCGCAACCCGCTGCGCAACGTCCCCAACTTCACCGTGCCGCGCCACGAGCACAACATCGACGAGACGATCATCGTGTTCCAGGGCGAGTACAAGATCGAGTACGGCGAGGAAGGCCACGAGGAGTCGGTGATCGTCAAGCCGGGCAACTTCTTCACCAGCCGCGCCGGCACCCCGTACACCATGACCTCCGGCCCCGAAGGCGTCACCTACATCGAGACCTGGGGCGTATCCGTACGACTGCTCAAGACGGTTTGGTACGAACGCGGCTGGGTCAAGAAGTAACCGACCAAGCCGAGGTCGAGCGTCTGTGAGACGCGCAATGATCGGCGCCGATCCGCGCCCGGTTAAGGAATGCTCTCAGGGTGCGAACGGGCGTAGACGTGGACTCGGCAACGGTGATGGACGCCAAGCACCGGCGGTGGGTGCTGCTCGCCTGCCTGATCGGCATGTTCTCGGTCATGTTTCCGGCCACGATCCTCACCATCTCGATCGCCTCCATCGCGATCGACCTGCATTCGCAGCCGGCCACGGTCACCTGGGTGACCACGGCCCCGTTACTGGCTGCCGCGGTTGCCACGCCGGTGCTGGGCCGCCTGGGCGACCTGCGCGGGCACCGGCTGCTGTACGTGATCGGCATGATCGTCGCCGGCACCTTCGCCGTGCTGACGGCCATGGCCTGGAGCGCGGCCAGCCTCATCATCTTCCGCACGCTGTCCCAGGTCGGCGCCGCCGCGACCGTACCCGCTAGTTTCGCGATCCTCTTCCGCTGTTTCCCGGCCGGTGAACGGGTGCGCGCGGCTTCACTGGCGTCAGGCGTCACGGCCTCGGCGGCCGCGATCGGAGTCGTCATCGGCGGCCCGCTCGTCGACTGGTTCGGCTGGCGACCGATCTTCCTGGCCGAAGCCGTCCTGGTCGCCGCCGCGCTGACGGCGGCGCTGATCGTGTTGCCCCGCGACCGGGGCGAGCGCGTTCGCATCCCGATCGACCTGCCCGGGGCGATAGCACTGGCCGTCACGATCTTTGCGCTGACGTTCGGCATCAACCGGCTCGGCGTGTGGGGCCTGAACCCCATATCGGTCATCTCGCTGATCGTGTTCCCCATCGGGCTGGCCGCCCTGATTCTTATCGAGAAGCGCTCGAGCGCCCCGCTCCTTCCGCTGCAGGTGTTGTCCCAGCGCAACACCCAGCTGGTCAGCGCGGTCACGTTCTTGCTCGGCGCCAGCTGGATGGGCAACTTCGTCATCACGCCGTTGTTGCTGGAGTCGGTCATGGGGTTCTCGGCCGGCAGCACCTCGGCCATCAGCGTGCCGCGGGCCGGATTCGTCATGCTGGCCGCACCGGTGGCGGCCCGCCTGGGCACCCGCTTCGGCGAGCGCAAGCTCATCATCTATTCGGCCACGGCACTGGCGGTCATCCTGGCCGGATTTGCGCTCGGCGCTTCGCGGGAGAGTGCCATCATCCTGGCGATCGCGCTCCCGCTCAGCGGCTGGGCCTTCGGGCACACGTCCCCGGCCCTGGTGTCGTCGATGGGCCACGCTGTCACCGAGGAGGACTTCGGGTTGGCGACCTCGCTGCAGCAGACCTCGATGCAGATCGGGCAGGTCGTCGGCATCGGGCTGTTCACCTCGCTGGCCGCCAACGCAGTGACCTCCGGCCCCTACGTCCGGGTGTACCTGCTGACGGCGGCTCTGGCGATGGTGGCTGTACTGCTGTCCCTCGGCATTCGCGACGGACGCAAGGGGGCGGCGACGTCGGTAGACGTGGAGACGGAAGCCAAGGCCACCGAAGCGGTGGCGATCTAGCGCCGGAACCGTTGACTTTTGAAGCGACAGAAACGATAGTTAGTCTCTCACTTGAGGGGAACCGCAGATGGCGGAATTGACGATCCAGAAGCTGACCGACACCATCGGCGCCGAGGTCATCGGCTTGGACCGTGACGCAATCGCCCACGACGAACAGCTCGGCGAACAGCTGTTGGCCGCACTCGAGGACAACGGTGTCCTGGTCTTTCGCGAACTGTTCCTCGAACCTGAGCAGCAGGTGGCCTTCGCGTCGCTGCTCGGCGAGGTCGACTTCGGGTCCGGCGTTGACGGCATCTTCCGGATCACGCTGAATCCGGATCGGAACCCGGCGGCGGAGTATCTGAAGGGCACCTTCAACTGGCACATCGACGGTACGACGCTGCCCAATGGCCAGAACCCGCAGAAGGCGACCGTCCTCACCGCCCACGTACTGGCCGATCAGGGCGGCCAGACCGAATGGGCCAGCACCTACGCGGGCTACGACTCCCTGACCGCGGCTGAACGGGAAGCCTTCGATGACTACCGGGTGCTGCACTCGGTCGCGGCCACGATTCGCCAGGTGACCCCCAATCCGACTCCGGAGCAGGAGGCCGCCTGGGTCAACTCACCCAGCCGCGAACAGCCACTGGTCTGGCGCCATCACTCGGGCCGCAAGTCACTCGTGCTCGGCGGGACGGCGGACCACGTGGTAGGCATGGACGAGGAGCAAGGTCGGGCTCTGCTCAAGGAGCTGCTCGAGCGCACGACCGTGCCCGAGAAGGTGTACCGCCACGAATGGACCGTGGGTGACGTCGTCGTGTGGGACAACCGCGGCGTGGTTCATCGCGTGCTTCCCTACGACTCCGACTCCCCCCGCGAGATGCTGCGGACGATCCTGGTTGGCGACGAAGCGATCGTCTGAGCGGCAACTGCCCACTGCCGTCACCCACCCTGAGCCTCGAGGGGGCCGATGAGCGCCAAGGATCGCGCCAGGCCGGGATGGGCGGTCATCGGAACCGGGGACGTGTCCGGCTACGTCAGCTCGGACCTGGCGCTCCTGGAAGTGACGCGGGTAGGCGTTCTCTCGCGCGAACTGGCCAAGGCAGAAGCGTTCGCGGCCAAATACGGCTTCGAGCGCAGCTATGCCGACCTACGCGATCTGTTGGCCGACCCCGAGGTTGAGGTCGTCTACATCGCCACCCCGCACGTGACGCACGCCGCGATCGCCATCCGGGCGCTTGCGGCCGGAAAGCACGTCCTCATCGAGAAGCCACTCGCGGTCGATGCCGCCGAGGGCGAACAGATCGCCGAGGCGGCAGCGGCGAGTGGGACCTTCGCGATGGAGGCCATGTGGATGAAGTTCAGTCCCACCTACCGCGCCGTGCTGGCCGAAGTCAGCGCGGGATCTGTCGGCACGGTGCGCAGCGTGCGCGCATCCTTCGGTCTGCCCTTCGGCGCGCCCGACTCGCCGCGCTGGTCGCGCGAGCGCGTTAGTAGCAACATCCTCGACCAGGCGATCTACCCGGTGACGCTGGCCGTCGATGCTCTCGGCGAACCCACCGCCATTCACGCGATCGGAACCGTCCGCGACGACGGCGTCGACCTCGCCGCACACATCACCTTCGAGTATCCCGGCGGTCAGTTCGCGCAGCTGAGCACATCGATGGTCGAGTACCTCGAGCCGAACGCGTCCATCCACGGCACGGCCGGCTGGCTCACGATCGCGGCGCCGTTCATGGCGGCCGCGCGCTATGAACGCCACGCGGGAACGATCCCCGACGCGTTGTTTCGGCCGGTCGTGCTCGAACATCCCCTGACCGGCTTCGGCTACGTCCCAATGCTCGAGGCGGTGAATACGGCGATCCTCGCCGGACAGGTCCAGCACGATCTCCACCCGCTGGCGGAGAGCATCCGCATCCTGGAGCTGCTCGATCGCACCCGCAAGATGGTCCTCGCAGCGGACGCGGGTCAAGCAGGTCGTTAATTCAGCGCCGCGGGGTTCCTCGCCTGGCCGTGACGGCTCGCGGCGGTGGGGCGGCGACGCTCGCGCGGCTGATCAGGGTCGGCGCGATGGCCGCGTGCTGCGTGGACGTCGATTGTCGGTCGAGCTTGTCGAGAAGCAGCTCGAGCGCCCGAAGACCTACCGTGCCGAAGTCGGGACGAATCGTGGTGAGCGCAGTGGCGTAGTACGCGGCCTCGGGCACGTCGTCGAAGCCGACCAGGGACACGTCCGCGGGGACGGCGCGATCATTCTCGGCCAGGGCGCGCAGGACGCCGAGCGCCAAGTGGTCGTTGGCCGCGAATACCGCCGTGACTTCCGGCATCGCGGCCAGTTTCAGACCGGCCTGATAGCCCGAGGCGGCGCTCCAATCACCTCTGAGCAGCGGCGGGGGCTTGATGCCCGCCTTGACCAACGTGCGCCGCCAGCCGGCGATCCGCCCCACGCTGTCGAACCAGCCGGGCGGGCCGGCGACGTGCCAGACGTTGCGGTGCCCCGCATCGAGCAGGTGCTGCGTGGCGAGGCGGGCGCCTTCGGCTTGATCCACCGTGACCGTCTGCGCCCCGCTGGCCGGATCGCCGTCGATGACCACGAGCGGGACCTCGACCGGAACGCCGGCCAGGGCCCGCTGCGCCGAGGCCACAGGGGCGATCACGACGATGGCGGCGACATCCTGATCCAGCTGCCGGTTCACCGCCGCGGCGAGCGCCTCGGGCGTCAGTGCGACGACGCTGGCCACGCTCACGGCGTAACCGGCTTGGGCCGACGCCTGCTCGAAGGAAGCCAGCAACGACACCGGCCCATAGAGCGAGGAGGTCTGAGCTATCACTCCGAGCAGCTGCGAACGACCCGTGGCCAGCGCCTTCGCGGTGCGGTTGGGTCGGTAACCCAGCGCACCGATGGCCTGCTCCACGCGCGTCCGGGTTGCGACGCTGACGTGCGGGTGGTTGTTGATCACCCGAGAGACCGTCTGATGAGACACACCGGCCAGTGCGGCGACGTCGGTCATGGCGGGTCGGGTCGGCATGGGGCAATGGTGTCAGGCCTTGAAGGCCTATCGATCGCCCTGTCCGTAGACCTTCTGATATCGCTCGTAGAGGCCGTCGATCTGGGCCGGCAGCAGTGACTGCGGTTCGCCGAGCTGTCGCGAAAGGTGAATGGTGCGCGCGACGTCCTCGCACATGACCGCGGCCTTGACCGCGTTGGCCGCGCTCGCCCCGACCGTGAAGACGCCGTGGTTGGCGGTGAGCACGGCCGGTGATCGCGAGCCGGCGAGGGTGTCGACGATGGCCCGGCCGATGGAGTCATCGCCGATGGGCGCGAAGGGCGCCACCGGGATCGGGCCGCCGAACTCGTCAGCCATGGCGGTCAGGACGCACGGGATCGGTTCGGCGCGGGCGGCCCACGCGCAGGCATACGTCGAATGCGTATGCACGACCCCGCCGACGTCGTCTCGGTGGCGATAGACGTAGGCGTGCGCCGCCGTGTCACTCGAGGGCACCAGGTCGCCGCCGAGCACGCTGCCGTCCAGGTCGCAGACGACCATCGTCTCGGCGCTCAGCTCGTCATAGGACACCCCGGACGGCTTGATGACCATGACGGAGCGCCCGCTCTCGTCCCGGGCCCGGGCAGAGACGTTTCCGGCCGTCCAGACGACCAGCTGGTAGCGCACGAGTTCGGCGTGCAGCCGGGCCAGCTGCTCGCGGGCCTCGGCCACGGTGGGCAACCCGGTCATTCGGTGTCCTTGTCTGTGGGCGTGTCCCGGAGCGCGCGCAGGCGGTGCATGACCTCGTTGCCGCCCTCGCGTTCGGAGTGGCCGAAGTAGTCGTGCAACCGCACGTATTCCCCGTACAGCACCGTGTATGCCTCATGACGATGCGGATCGGGCCGGTAGGCGTCGCGCCGCACGCGACCCATCGACTCGGCCGCGGCGGGCACGTCGGGGTAGGCGCCGGCGGCCACCGCGGCGTGGATGGCCGAGCCCAGGGCCGGACCTTGATCGCTGAGCGCGACCGACAGCGGGCGGCCCAGAACGTCGGCGTAGATCTGCATCATGGACGCGTTCTTCAACAGGCCGCCGATCACCACGACCTCATTGACCTCGACGCCGCTCTCGGTGAACGCCTCGACGATGCGGCGGGTGCCGAACGCGGTGGCCTCGACCAGGGCCCGATAGATCTCCTCCGGCGTCGTGGCCAGGGTCAGGCCCACGATCAGGCCGGACAGCCGGTGGTCGACCAGGATGCTGCGATTGCCGCTGTGCCAGTCCAGCGCGAGCAGACCGTGGCCGCCGACCGGTGCCGCAGCGGCCAGGTAGCTCAAATAGTCGTGCAGCGATTCGCCGCGCGCCTGGGCCGCGTCCCGATAAGCATCAGGGACGTTGTGGTTGACCCACCAGGCCAGGATGTCGCCGACCCCGCTCTGGCCCGCTTCGTAGCCGTACCGGCCGTCGACGATGCCACCGTCGACCACGCCGCACATCCCGGGAACTTCGGCCAGCGTGTCGGAGGACATGACATGACAGGTCGAGGTGCCCATGACGGCGAGCAGCTGCCCGGGGCCGACCGCCTGGGCCGCGGGTGCACTGACGTGAGCGTCGACGTTGCCGACCGCCACGACCGTGCCTTCGACCAACCCGGTCCACTGGGCGGCCTGCGCCGTGAGCCGCCCGGCCACCGCCCCGAGTGGGGAGAGCGGATGGGCCAGCCGGGTGGCCGCGAAGTCGGCGAAGTCGGGGTGCAACTCGCCGAGGTAGGACGGGCTCGGGTAGGACCCGTCCTGATAGATCCCCTTGTACCCGGCCGTGCAGGCGTTACGGCTCTCAGCGCCCGTCAGCTGCCAGACGATCCAGTCGGCCGCCTCGATCCAGCGCGCGGTCATCGCGTAGGTCTCGGGATCCTCCTCGAGCAGCTGCAGGGCCTTGGCGAACTGCCACTCGGCCGAGATCTTGCCCCCGTAGCGGCCGATCCAGGGCTCGTGGCGTCGGTGGGCGAGCGCGTTGATCCGGTCCGCCTGCGGCTGGGCGGCGTGATGGCGCCAGAGCTTGGGCCACGCATGCGGGCGGTCACCGAGCCCGGCCACCTCGCACAGTGGGGTGCCCAGTGAATCGGTGGGTAAGACCGTGCAGGCGGTGAAATCGGTGCCGATCGCGACGATCTCGGCCGGATCCACCCCGCTCGCGCGGACCGCCGCGGGCACGGCGACCTGCAGCACGCCGCGCCAGTCGTTCGGGTTCTGCAGCGCCCAGTCGCCCGGCAGTCGCGCGGTCGTACCCGGCAACCGGGTGTCGATCACGCCATCGGGGTACTCATACACGCTGCTGGCCAACTCGCAGCCATCAGCCGTACGCACCACCACGGCCCGGCCCGAAAGCGTGCCGAAGTCCACTCCGACGGTATAAGTCATGTCGATCGCCTACCGCGCGGACGTCTTGTAGTAGGCCTGATTCCACCGCAGCTCACGGGTGAAGGCGCGATAGGTGGTGGCTTCGTCGATCAGTACGAGCTCGGTACGAGTCATCGCGGCGAACGTGTCGATCAGGTCTGCGTCGAGCGAAGTGGACAGCACGGTGTGGTGTGGGCCCCCGGCGGCCAGCCAGCACTGCGCCGAGGTCTCGAGCGAGGGCTCGGGCTCCCACACGGCGAAGGCCACCGGCAGCTTGGGTAGGTCCTCGTCCGGTTCGACGACGGTGACCACATTGGCGCTCAGGCGGAACCGGTCGCCCAGGTCGGCCAGGCCGACGACGATGCCCGGTCCAGGAGCGGCCGAGAACTTCAGCCGCACCGGATCCTCCCGGCCGCCGATGCTCAGCGGATGGATCTGCAGGCTCGGCCGGGTGCCGGCGATCGAGGGACACACCTCGAGCATGTGAGCACCCAGGATCCGCTGGGGACCCGGGCCGTAGTGGTAGGTGTAGTCCTCCATGAACGAGGTGCCGCCCGGCCGGCCATGACCCATGACCTTCAGCGTGCGCAGCATCATCGATGTCTTCCAGTCGCCCTCGCCGCCGAAGCCGTAGCCGTCGGCCATCAGCCGTTGCACCGCCAGGCCGGGCAGCTGGCGCAGTCCACCGAGGTCCTCGAAGTTGGTGGTGAAGGCCGTGAAGCCGCCCTCGGAGAGGAAGGTGCGCAACCCGGCCTCGACCCGGGCGCCGTAGCGCAACGAATCGTGGCGCTCACCGGCGGGCCGCAGTTCGGGCGCGACGTCGTAGGA
This sequence comes from uncultured Actinomycetes bacterium, assembly GCA_963828015.1. GTDB lineage: Bacteria > Actinomycetota > Actinomycetes > Mycobacteriales > Jatrophihabitantaceae > CAVPUA01. Next base: position 140,327 of record CAWHCD010000002.1, on the reverse strand, counting down.
GTCGAGGTACTGCGCTATCAGCTCATCGATCTCGCGATCGGGCACCTGATCGACGAGGGCCACCAGGTCGTTGACCGAGTACGTGTTCACCGACGTCCCGAAATGCACCTCGGCCTCGACCTTGTCGCCCTCGGTGACTGCGACCCCGCGCATGTTGTCGCCGAAGCGGGCCAGGTCCATCGAGCGCATCTCACTCCACGCACTCGCCACCCGAGCCCAGTCCGCGACGCGCTGCCGGGTCGCTGGGTTGCCGACGTGACCGACCACGATGGTCGAGCCCAACCCCAGACGCGTTTGGATGAATCCGAACTCCCGGTCGCCATGGGCGGACTGGTTCAGGTTCATGAAATCCATGTCCAGACTGGCCCAGGGCAGCGTCTGGTTGGCCTGGGTATGCAGATGCAGTAGCGGCTTGGCCAAGGCCGTGAGGCCACGGATCCACATCTTGGCCGGCGAGAACGTATGCATCCAGGCGATGACACCGACACAGTTCGCCGCCGAGTTGGCATCGATCATGGCCTGCTGAATCGAGTCCGAGTCGGTCAGCACCGGCAGCCACCGAACCGTGACCGGCAGGGAATCCAGTTGCCGAACGACCTCTTGGGATTGAGCCGCGACCTGCGCCAGGGTCGACTCGCCGTAGAGGTGCTGGCTGCCGGTCAGGAACCAGACCTCCTGGCCGGCGAAGGGCGTCAACACGTGATCTCGAGCGGCGCGCAGTCCGGAGCCGATACGAGCAGCCGAGCCTCGGCGCCCTCCGTGACGCGGATGACCGCCAGCGCCCGTCCTTCATAGGTATGGCGAACGGTGGCGTCGAAGCGTTGCTCGGTGGCCGGGTCGGCGCTGCCGAAGCCGAGTAGGACGGCGTTGCTGAGCGTCAGGCTGACCGCCCGATCCGCTCCCTGATGGACGGTTCCGGCCGCGTCGGTCAGCGCGAACGTGACGAAGACGAGGTCGCCGGCGGCTTCGGCCTCGCCGCGCAGCTGCAGGGGCCCGACGGCTGAGTGCAGGTGATCGCGACCGGACTCCACGCCGTCGCGATATGCGATCACCTCGAGGCGTCCGGGCTGGTAGACCGCGTCGAACGCCGTCCGGTAGCTGTTTTCCGGACCGACCGCCTGCCGGCCCAGGCTGGTTCCCTCGACCAGCAGCTCGACCTCGTCGGCATCGCTGTAGACCTCGACCCGCACCGGGGCGCCTTCGTAGCCGGGCCAGGTCCAGCTGGCCACCACGTCGCTCCACGCCCACGGGCTCCCGGCGTAGGTGTCGGCATAGTGCTCCGGTCGCCCGACGGCCAGGAACGGATCACTTCGCAAGCCGAAGACGATCTCGCGGTAGTAGGACACCGGCCGGCGATGGGCGGTGATGTCGATGTCACCCGTACCGGCCAGCAGGTAGGGGAAGGGCGCAGTGAATGTCGGGCGGGCGCCGTCCTCGGTCGCGTACTGGGGCCGCCCCGCGCCGGCCTCGCCCAAGTAGTCCCAGCCGGTCCAGGTGAAATCGCCGATGACGTGCTGATGTTGCCGAACCAGGTTCCAGAGGCTGGCAATCCGGGTCGGGAAGGTCTCGGCCCCGACGATGATCCGGTTCGGGAACAGCTCCGCATCTAGGGCGTAGCGGTCCTCGGAGTAGTTCATGCCGGCCACGTCGAGCATGCCGAACGCCTCGGCCGTCCGCCTGGTGGCCAACTCGGAGGTCGCGATGGCGTTCATCATGGCGCCCGGGTCGGCCATGGCGGTGTTGATGCCGGTGCCCTGATCAGCCTGCCTGCGCAGTGCCGACAGTTCCGAGAGCACAGCCAGCATGCTGTTGATGCTGTTGGTGACGTAGCGGGTGCCGTCCAGCGAGCGGACCTTCTCGGCGAGGGAACGCGCGCGAGCGGCGCCGGCCGGTGAACCCACTTCGGCGATCTCGTTGCCGATCGAGTACAGGATGACGCTGGGATGGTTGAAGTCCTTGGCCACCATCGCCTCGACGTCGCGTTCCCACCACTCCGGAAAGTTGAGGCTGTAGTCGTAGCCGGACTTGGCCGCCGTCCAGACGTCGAACGTCTCGTCCATCACCAGCATGCCTAGGCGATCGCAGGCGTCGAGCATGGCGTTGCTCATGGGGTGGTGGGCCATCCGAACGGCATTGAACCCCGCACCCTTGAGGATGCGGATTCGCCGCTGCTCCGCCTGCGGGTAGGTTGCCGCGCCGAGGACACCGTTGTCGTGGTGGATGCAGGCGCCGCGCAGTTTGATCGTCTGCCCATTCAGGCGCAGGCCGTGTTCGGGATCCAGGCGCAGCGTTCGGATCCCGAAGGTGACCGAATCGGAGTCGAGGTCACCGTCGGCGCCGGTGAGCGTCACGGCGCCGGTGTAGAGGCTGGGCGAATCCGGGCCCCATAGAGCCGGCTCGCGGACATACACCCGCTGGCGAGCCGTGGCGGCAGCTCGGGGCAGCACGGTGAGCGGGCAACGATCGGCCGCGACGACCGTTCCATCGGCGGCGCGCAGTTCGATCTGGACCTCGACCGTGCGAATGGCATTCGAGTCGTTCTCGACCGTCGTGGCCACCTCCACGACCGCTCGCTCGTCATCGACGTCCGGCGTGGTGATGCGGACACCTTCGGGCTTGATCCGGACCGGACCGCCGACGAGCAGCCAGACGTCGCGGTAGATACCGGCGCCCGTGTACCAGCGCGAATCCTCCTGGGTACGGGCCTCGACCTGGATCTGGTTGTCCTGGCCGAAGCGCAGGAACGGGTCTATGTCCAGGTAGAACTGTGAGTAGCCGTACGGCCGCTGGCCGGCGTAGTCGCCGTTGATGTAGACCATCGCGTCGCGGTAGACGCCTTCGAAGTGGAGCACGATCCGGCGGCCCTGTTGGTCGCTCGGAACGAGGAACGTCTTGCGGTACTCGACTACCCCGCCGGGGAAATAGGCGTTCGCGGCGCCCTGCGCCGAGCCGTCGGTGGCGGGGTCGATCCGCCGCCGCCCGATCATGGCGTCGTGCGGAAGGGTGACCGGCTCGAAGGGCACCACCAAGCCACCGAGCTCGGCGAACGGGTTCACCTTCGGACGGGTCTGCCAGTCATCGTTGAAAGATGTGCGAATCAATAGCCCTCCTCGGGATGGCCGTATGTTAGCGCTCACAATCCATCGTGGGAACAGCGTGCCCCGGACCGGGTGGAAGACTGCGCACGGTGAACCGGCTGCCTGCGACCCTGGCCGACGTGGCCCGCGCGAGCGGCGTGTCCACGGCGACGGTGAGCTATGTACTCAACCGCACCGACGGCCACCGCATCTCCCCGGCCACGACCCAACGGGTGCTCGAGGCGGCGGCGAGCCTGGGCTACGTCCCCAATCACGCCGCCCAGGCGCTGCGGAGCGGCACGTCGCGGATCGTGATTCTCGACGTCGACGTGCTGCCGGCCAACGTGACCGTCGAACGATTCATCCAGGGCGTCGACGCCGAACTGTCCGAACACAATCTGGTGCTGCTCGTGCATCACGGTCACCTGAGCGCATCGACCCTGCAGGAGGTCGAGCGGGCGACCTCGGCCCGAACCGTCATCAGCCTGCGCAGTTTCCTCGAGGGCGCGGTCGACCCGCGGATCGAGGCGACGGCACAGGACTTCGTACGCGGATCGGAGGCCGCCGTCCAAGCGCGCTGGCTCCTCGAACGCGGCTACCGCCGATTGGCCTACGCCCAGATCGCCGCACCCGCGCTCGAGATCCCCGCGAACGGCCGAGCGCAGGCCTTTTCCGACGCCGTCGAGAGCGCCGGGCACTCACGGCCGATCACGTTCACCGTCCCCGATGATCCGCAGGAGGCCGATCGGGTGCTCTCGTCCCTGCTCGATCGGCATCGCGAGCTCGACGCCATAGCGGCCTACAACGACGACGTCGCACTGTTATTGCTCGCCGCGCTGCGCCGCCTCGAGGTCGCCGTGCCGCAGCGCGTGGCGGTCATGGGATTCGACGACACCCCAGCCGGCCGGACGGCCTATCCCAGCCTGACCACCGTCGCCGTGGATGCCTTCGCCTACGGTCGCCGAGCGGCCCGGATGGGTCTGGAATTGCCGCCCGATCCAGCGGCGGCGCCGCGCCCGCCCGAGGTGATCGGTCGCGATTCCGCCTGAGCGGGTTGTCATTGCGAACGCTACTCGAATCGTGTAATTCTTAGCACCATCTGGTTTAACGATTAACTGCGCCGGCCGCGCGCTGGACTTGAGGCTTGCCAAGTCCGCGAAAGAGGTGCGCAATAGAGGCAACAGCGTCGCTGTGAAGGGAGCACACCCATGCCGCTGCAGGACGACATGCAGATCGTCTCGGTTGACGATCACCTGATCGAGCATCCCCGCGTGTTCAGCGATCGCCTGGCGAGCAGGTTTCTCGCCGAGGGCCCGCGCATCGTCGAGGACGAGAAGGGCAGCCACGTCTGGCACATGGAGGACCAGGTCTTCCCCTACATCGGGCTCAACGCCGTCTCGGGCAAGGAACCCAAGGACTTCGGGATGGAGCCGCTGCGCTTCGACGACATGATCCCCGGGTGTTACGACCCGGTGGAGCGGGTCAAGGACATGGACGTCGACGGAGTCCAGGCCTCGTGCTGCTACCCCTCCTTCCCCGGCTTCGGCGGGCGGGTGTTCCTGAAGGCCAAGGACAAAGAACTGGCCTTGGCCTGCGTGCGGGCCTGGAACGACTTCAGCACCGACGAGTGGGCGGCCACCGCCCCCGAGCGATTGGTGCCACTGGCCCTGCTCCCGCTATGGGACGTCGAGCTCGCGGTGACCGAACTACGTCGCGTCGCCGCGAACGGCGCCCGCACGGTGTCCTTCCCCGACAGCCCCGTGCCGCTGGGCCTGCCGTCCTTCCACAGCGACTATTGGGGACCGCTGTGGGACGTGTGCGAAGAGACCCAGATACCGATCAGCCTGCACTTCGGCTCCGGCAGCTTCGTGCCCGGGTTCTCGGCCTCTGCCTCGGCTCTGGCGCCCCACGCCGACGAGCCCATCACCGACCGCTTCGGACCGACCGCGCAGGACGACGTTCCCGCCGTCACCTTCCAGGCCGCGTACGCGACCAACCTGATGTGGTCGACCCTCGATCTGCTGTTCTCGGGCCAGCTGCAGAAGCACCCGCGCCTGAAGATCATGCTGGCCGAAGGGGGGATCGGCTGGATCCCCTACATCGCCGAACGGGCCGACTACGCCTGGAGCCGGCACCGCTACTACCAGAAGATCGACTTCGATACCCGGCCGAGCGAGCTGCTGCGCAAGCACTTCTGGGGCTGCTACATCACCGACGAATACGGGCTGGCCAATCGGCACACGATCGGGATCGACCGCATCTGCGTCGAGGTCGACTACCCCCACTCGGACTCGCAGTGGCCCAACAGCCGCAAGGTGATCGCCGAGTCCCTGCTCGACGTCCCCGACGATGAGGCCCACCGGATCGTCGAACTCAATGCCCGCGAGGTTCTCAACTTCCCCCGCGCTCTATCGAAAGGTTTGTGATGACTGAAAGTCCCGGATTGGCGTCGTTCACCGGCGAGACGCGGATGCTCATCGACGGCGAGCTGGTCGATGCCGCATCCGGCAAGCAGTTCGACAACATCAACCCAGCGACCGAAGAGGTCCTGGGCCAGGTTGCCGACGCCGATGCCGCCGATATGGATCGAGCGATCTCCGCGGCCCGCAGGGCCTTCGACGAGAGCGACTGGGCGACCAATCGGGCATTGCGCAAGCGCTGCCTCGAGCAGCTGCACGAGGCGTTCGAGATCGAGCGCGAAGAGCTGCGGGCCGAGTTGGTGGCCGAGGTCGGCACCCCGGTGTCGCTGACCTACGGGGCCCAGCTCGACGCGCCGCTGCAGGACTCGTTCCTGTGGCCGGCGAAGATGATCGACGAGTTCGTCTGGGAGCGCGACCTGCCCGACGCGGCGCCGTTCGGGATGCCCAGCCATCGACGCGTCTGGAAGGAGCCGATCGGCGTCGTCGGCGCGATCATCCCGTGGAACTTCCCGGTCGAGATCACCGCGAACAAGCTGGGCCAGATCCTGGCCACCGGCAACACGACGGTCATCAAGCCCGCCCCCGATACCCCGTGGAACGCCACCCGGCTCGGTCGCATCATCGCCGAGCGCACCGACATCCCCGCCGGCGTCGTCAACGTCGTGACCTCCTCCGATCACCTGGTCGGTGAGCTGCTGACCCTCGATCCCCGCGTCGACGCGATCTCCTTCACCGGATCGACCGCGACCGGCAAGCGGATCATGGAGAAGGGCGCGCCGACCCTGAAGCGGGTGTTCCTCGAACTCGGCGGCAAGTCGGCCATGGTCATCCTCGATGACGTCGAGGACCTGACCGCGATTCTCCCGTTCGCCGGCTCGGCCTGCGTGCACGGCGGACAGGGCTGCGCGATCAACAGCCGCGTCCTGGTCCCCCGGGCCCGCTACGACGAGGCCATCGCGATCCTCGAAGCCGTCTTCAAGAACATCCCCTACGGCGACCCGACCAATCCGCAGAACATCCAGGGCCCGCAGATCAGCGCCCTGCAGCGTGAGCGGGTGCTCGGGCACATCGACCGCGCCGTCGAGCAGGGCGCCCGCCTGGTCGTCGGCGGCGGCCGTCCCAGCCACCTGCCCAAGGGCTTCTACGTCGAGCCGACGCTGTTCGCCGACGTCGACAACTCGATCGACATCGCGCAGAAGGAGGTGTTCGGCCCGGTCCTCGTGGTGATCCCGCACGACGGCGACGACGATGCCGTCGCGCATCGCCAACGACAGCGAGTACGGGCTGTCCGGCGGCGTCTTCTCCGCCTCGACCGACCGCGGGCTGGCCTTCGCCCGCCGCGTCCGCACCGGCACGATCGGCGTCAATGGCGGCGTCTGGTACGGCGCCGACGCGCCGTTCGGCGGCTACAAGAGCAGTGGCATCGGCCGCCAGAACGGCCTCGAAGGATTCGAGCAGTACCTCGAGACCAAGGCGGTCGCGCTCGGCGCCTGACCGCGCACTGCGCCCCGACCTCATCCAGAGCCCCAACCTCGACTAGCTCAAAGGAGTAACACCATGGCAGGACGCCTCGAAGGCAAGGTCGCCTTCATCACCGGAGCCGCGCGTGGACAGGGCCGCAGCCACGCGGTGCGCCTGGCCAAGGAGGGCGCCGACATCATCGCGGTCGACATCTGCAAGCAGATCGAGTCCAACCCCTATCCCGCTCTCCACCCCGGAGGATCTGGCCGAGACGGTCCGCCTGGTCGAGGCCGAGGGCCGGCGCATCGTCGCCTCGCAGGCCGACGTCCGCGAACGCTCCGAGCTGCAGGCCGCGCTGCACGCCGGGCTCGAGCGACGTTCGGCCACGTCGACATCGTCGTGGCCAACGCCGGCATCCTGCCGATGGCCATGGGCGATCCCGATCCGATGGACTTCGTCGACGCCGACCGATGTCGACCTGATCGGCGTGATGAACGCCGTCGCCGTCGCCATTCCGCACCTGGGCCGAGTTCGCCTCGATCATCGATCACCGGATCCACCGCCGGCCATGCTGCCCGATGCGACCGCCAACCCGGCGATGGGCCCGGGCGGCGCCGGCTACGGCTGGGCCAAGCGGACCCTGATCGGCTACGTCGAGCAGATGGCGATGCAGCTCGCGCCGCAGTTCATCCGGGTCAACGCCGTCCACCCGACGAACGTGCAACACCCACCTGCTGCACAACGACGGCATCTACAGCGTGTTCCGGCCCGACCTGGAGAACCCGACCCGCGAGGACGTCGAGCCGGCCTTCACGATGTTCCAGGCCATGCCGATCCCCTACGTCGAGCCGGTCGACATCTCGAACCTGGTGCTGTTCCTCGCCTCCGACGAGGCGCGCTACATCACCGGCCAGCAGATCCGCGTCGACGCCGGCTCGCTGCTCAAGTTCCCCGGCGGCCCGCGCTAGCCCCACCCGCACACAGCTCAGCGGCCCCTCCCCAATCTCTGGGGAGGGGCCGCTGAGGTTCTAGCGGGTCTAGGCGGAGTACGAGCTCGATCTGCAGGTTCGCGGCGATCGCAGTTGAACGTGCCCGGCTGGCTCGGGTACGCGCGCACCCACTTGCCGTTCTTCACCTGCGACAGCATCATGCAGGGGCTGAGCGTGCGTGGCCCCGATATCGGTGGTGCCGACGATGCCGTGCGCGGTCTCGTCGTGCGTGCTCTTGAGCGCGTCCAGCAGCGTCTGGCGGTTCAGCGTCCCGGTGGCCGCGGCCTTGACGACGGCGTCCTGGAACATCATCGCGCGCGACCCAGGAGTCGACACCGTAGGTGTTCGACCTTGCTCGACGTCTGCCGAGCTGGGTGATCAACGCGTTCAGCGACGGGTTCGACGTGCCCTCGGTGTAGAAGGGCAGCATGTTCATCTCGGAGTAGATGCCCTCGTACTGCGTGCGGCGCGCGCGGACAGCACCTTGTTGTCGTAGCAGCCGATGTGGCAGACCCAGTACTTGACCGAGGTCAAGCCCTGCAGCTGAGCCTCGTTGCGCAGCTGGATGATCGTGCCCGAGGTGACCTCGTTGTAGACGAAGTCGGACTTGGCCTTCTTGGCCGCCTGGATGATCGGCGTCAGCGCGCTCTGCGGAGATGCCGCCGAAACCACGTACACGCCCTGCCCGTCGGACTTCAAGCCGAGGGCCTTGGCCGCGTTCCAGGTCGCGATGTTGCCGTGCTCGCACCGCCGGGGTGTCACTCGCCGCGACCATGATCCCGTGCAGACCGGGGTCCTGCGACAGGAAGTAGCGGTACTCGCCGACCTGAACCTGGTACGGCTGCGGGGTCTTGCCCTGCCCGGCGCAGAAGACCGCCGATCCGTTCATGATGTAGGTCGTCGGGTTGCACTGCGCGGCCGGAGTGGTCGGCCGCGCGGCGAGGTCGGGCAGACCGATCGCCTGACCGGCCGGAGTTCTTGCAGGCGGCCATGTCGGCCGCGGTCGTGAACACCGAGCGCGAACGTGCCCACCATGGCGAAGTCCTGCGCGCAGGCCTGGATGATGGCGTTGCGGGTGGTGTTGGGGTCGGACTTGGAGTCGATGAAGTCCACCGTCACCTTGCGTCCGGCGAGCCCACCGTGCGCGTTGACGACCTTGGCCCACGCCTTGACCGCGTCCACGGAGTTCTGGAACAGGCCGGGCAGGAACGGCGAGGCGACGTCGGCGATGACGGCGATGCGCATGGTCGTTGCGGTCAGGCCGACGTCGGTGCCGCCGCTGGCCTTGCCGAGATCACCCAATCCGCCATTGGCCGCTGACGCCGTGGTGCCGCTGGAGGAACTGGAGGCCGCACTGCTCGAGGACCCCGATGACTTGCTGCTACTGCTGCACGCCGTCATCGCCAGGGAGGCGACGGCCACGAGCGCGAGGCCGATGGCCCACGCGGATCGGTGGCGTTTCGACGTTTTTTCGGTGACACGCATGGTTTCTCCCACTCAGTCGAGTGATCCGGTCGGACCGATCTGCAAAATAGGCAAAACGGCGGATAAGCAAGAACCGAGCGCCCCCGCAGGGACACGGATGTAGCGTGGCTCACATTCTTGTGTACTAGACAACGGTTCGATAACGATTCAAGACCGGATCCGCATCGTCGTTTCGCCGAGCGGCAGGCGTGCTGACCGTTGGTCACCAACGCAGAGCACGCTGTTGCAGCACACCCCGCCAGAACGGACAGAGCGATAGGAAAGCGAAACCGCCGATCGGCGCGTCAGACCTGCGCGGCCTGATGGTGCGTCGTCACCGGCTCGGCCAGGCGCTGCTCATCGCAGACCCGCTGCAGGGTCGCGATCGTTTCATCCAGGCCGGCGCCGATCCGCGGACCTGGCGTGAACGTGGCCGGCAGATGCTTCATGCCCTGGATCGTCCCGATCGTGGCGTAGTGCTCGGCCCCGGCCGGATCGCAGACGTAGTCCGGCATCCGGTCGAGGACCGCGAGCAGCATGCGCTTGAAGGTCATCCGGGCCATGTTCGAGCCGATGCAACGGTGAATGCCCAGGCCGAAGCTGTTGTGGCGATTGCCCTTGCGATCCAGGTCGATCCGGTTCGGATCGGCAAACACCTTTGGATCGCGGTTGGCCATGGCCCACGAGAGCCACAGCCGGTCACCCTCCTTGAACGATTTACCCGCGATCTCGCAGTCGGCGCTGAAGGTGCGCCCGTCGCCCGGAGCCGGTGTGTAGAACCGCAGGAACTCCTCGGTGGCTGAGTCAAGCAGGGTGTCGCGCTCGGAACTGAGCCGCGCCCGGTCGGCCGGATTTTCCGACAGGTACTCCAGCGCGTGCGCGGTCAACGCGGTCGTCGTGTCGAAGCCGCCACCGATCAGCAGCCCGAGCACGCCGGCGAGCTCGGTATCGTCGGGCGTCTTGCCGTTGATCTGCGCGCGAACCAGTGCGTCGATCATGCCCGGGCGCGGAGTAGCGCGGATCTCGAGAATCGCCTGGTAGAGCTTGGCCCCCATGGCCATGCCGGCCTCGATGACCCGGGCCATGTCGGGCGAGTTCGGCGGGGTGTAGACCCCGGCGTGCGCCGGCTCGCAGTAGATCTCCCAGTCCTTCAGCGGCAGCCCCATCATCGCCAGCGTGAGAACGGCCGGGACGACGTTGGCCAGGTCGTCGACGAAGTCGATCGAGCCGCTCTCGATCTTTTCATTCAGGCTGGCCTGCACGATCTCATCCACGAACGGGGTCCATCGGGCCACGGCCGCCGGCGAGAGATAGGGATTGAGAGACTGCCGGTAGTGCCTCTGCTCGGGCGGGTCCATCTCGAGGAACCCGCCCTTCTGCTTGCGGGTCGTCGGCGGAATGCTGATGCCTTGGTAGGCCGGACGCTCTCCGGTGATGTCGTGGTCGTTGGACAGCACGTCGGCCCGGCGCGCGAGCTCGAACACCTCTTCGTGGCCGCTGGCCACCCAGTGCCCGCCATGAGTATCGGACCAGGCCACCGGGCTGTTCTCCTGGAGCTCCCGGGTGACTTCCTCGAATCGGAGGCGATATTCCGGCGTGTGGCGGTCGAACTGGTACCGAGGCTGGCGGCGGGCCTCGTCATCCTGTGCTGTCCGGTCAAGATCTTCGACGGTCATGTCGTTCGCCTTCCTGAAGATGAACAGCGCTCAGCTGATGACGATGGCTTGCTCGGGGCAGGATCGGAACGCGTCCAGCGCGTTCTCCTCCTGGCCGTCCGGGACCTCATCGACGAGGGCCGTGGAGTGGCCGTCGATATCGCTGAGCTCGAACAGCTCAGGCGCACGCATCGCACAGATGGTGTGCCCCTGGCACTTGTCCGCGTCGACGTGGATCCTCATAATTGGCTCCGCTCTACCGGGTCGAATGAGTCCGCTGACAACCCGCCAGCCAACATTGGATATAGGTAGCTTTCTCAACTAGATGTTGGTAAACCTACGATCTTGGCTGGTTGGCGGCAAGAGGACTCGCGCTCCGTGCCGGTGGCTCGGCTCAGTCGAGGCAGAACTCGTTGCCCTCCGGATCCTGCATCACGATGCAGACATTGTTGATTGCGTCGGCCTCCATGCGCCGGACCCGACGAGCGCCGAACGCGACCAAGCGAGTGCACTCAGCCTCGAGGGCGTCGGATCGGTCCTGCGGCGGCAGCCCGGCCGCCGCCCGCAGATCCAGGTGCACGCGGTTCTTGGCCGTCTTCGGCTCGGGCACCTTCTGGAAGAACAGCCGCGGACCGACGCCGTCGGGATCGATGAGTGCGGCGGCGTCGTTTCGGTGCTCGGGTGGAACCTCCCAAGCCTCGAGCGCGGCGTCCCACGAGTCGAATCCGGGCGGCGGGGGCTGGGCTACGTAGTGCAACGCCTCGGCCCAGAAGGCCGCGTGCGCCGCCGGGTCCGCACTGTCGAAGGACACTTGGAACTCAGTCGCCATGCACCCACCTTCGCGCACCTGCGAGCCGCCGGTCCACCCCGAATCGGCTCGACGCCCTGCTGCTAGAAAGTGTCATGAGCCAAGCTGCGCAGCCGGCCGTCGTCGGCGCTCCGGATCGGATCGGGCTGTGCACCCGCACGCTCTTCGGGCACCGCCAGCTGGCCGCGGCCGAAGTGCTCACCGTGATCGACGCGACCGCGGACGCCGGGTTCGGCGAGGCCTCGATCTGGACCGCTCACGTCGACTGGTCGGGGGCAAGCCCGGCGGAGTTCTTTGACCGCCACCGCGACCGCGGCCTACGGGTCGTCACCTGCGAGATCCTGACCGGCTGGACGACCACCGATCACGCCGCGATCAGGCAGGCGAACGAGAAGGTACTCGACCTGAGCGCGCAGTCCGGTGCCCCGAACGTCATCGCGATCACGATGGAAGCCGAGCTGGCGTCGTTGCAGCAGGCCGCGTCCGGCATGGCGTATCTGTGCGATCTCGCGGCCGACCGCGGGCTGACGGTCAGCTTCGAGTTCCTGCCGTTCACCGCCATTGCCACGATCGCCGACGCCGCCCGGTTGCTGGATGCCGTAGACCGCGCCAACTTCGGCCTGGTGATCGACACCTGTCATTGGTTCCGCCAACCCGGGGGCCCGGATCTCGACACGCTGCGCGCCATTCCAGCCGAGCGATTCCATGCCGTACAGCTGGCCGATCTGCCCGCACAACGACCCGACGACGCCATCCGGGAGACGGGCACCGCCCGGCGGCTGCCCGGTGACGGCGACATCGACATCGTCGGACTGCTCGATGCATTGGCCGACAGGGGCGCGCAACCCATCGTCACCGCCGAGGTCTTCTCCTCGGACCTGATGGCGCGCGGACCGGCCGAGTTCGCCCGGCTACAGTTCGCTGCGATGCGCACGGTGCTCGAACAGCACTGGGCCGCCCGGATGACACCGTAATCGCCTAGACGTGGCCCCATTCGCGCAGGCGGTAGAGGGCACGGATCTCCTCGGCGGCGGCAACCGAGTCCGCCGTCCAGGCCCGCCCGCGTTCACGTAGCAGCGTGGCGGTCGCCTCGTCGGCGCGATATTCAGGCCGGGTGCGCCGATGTCCGCGCCAGGCGAAGTTCGCCGCACAGCCGGTGGCCACCGCGGCCAGCATCAGCGAGCGGCGCGCGTGACCGGGATCGTGTGGGCCAAGTAGCAGTACGGCGGCCTCGGTGTGCAGGGCCCAGGCGAACCACATGAGGTCGCCGTCGAGCGTGTGACGCCCCGCGGTACGAGCGCGGTGATCATCGGGCGGTATGCGCTTGGCCCGCTCGGTGGCCGGTGGCAATGCATCGAGGGCGAACAGGTGGGTGGCCCGCAGATAGTCCGCCTGCGCCGCGGGATCAGTGGCCGCGCCGAAGTGACGGGCGAACAACGCCCCGACCAGCTCATCGACCTCCAGCACCGCCGCCCGCGTAGCCGGTTCACGTATCGCGTCCGCGAAATGTTGGTGCGGCGCCTGCTGCAGGGCCACGGCGACCCAGGTCTGGAACGCGGGCGGCCGTCCGGAGCGGGGCAGCAACACCGTGAGTAGGCCGGTCTCTTCGCCACCGTCGCCGAAGTAGAAGCGACCGCGGGTCTCGGGGTGGTAGATGTCCCAGTACTCGGTCCACGCGTCGAGTTCATGGAACCAGGCCGCGTAGCCGATGGTGGGGTCCGCGGCCAGGCGGACCCCACCTTCGAGCTGGGTGCTCATCCGACGACGACGACGACGTTCTGGCCCTTGCCGACGTGCTCGGTCAGCTCGGAGCCGACGAACTCGTCGAGCACTCCAGTGAGCCGTTCGGCCAGGCCGGGTGTGCGCAGCTTGCTTGCCTCGGCGATCAGGGTCAGCGCTTGCTGCACCTCTCGGATCGACTCGATCTCCCAACCGCCGTGGTGCACGAACTTGCCGTTCTCGAACGTCCAGTAGCCGGCATCGCTGCCGATGTTGCCGAAGATGACGTAACGCATGATGTTCTCCCATCTGGGCGGTGACGACCCGTCGCGGTGGCGGACCACAGATGAGGAGCGACGGCAGAGGCGGCCAGATACGTACCGGCGTCAGGACTTACGCGCAGCGGCAATGATGGCGCGCAGGTAGCGGATGAACTCGGCCTGGCCTTCACCAACGACAACACCGGCCCCGCTGCGGTACTCGGTTATGGCTCCGCTCACCGCCGCGCTGACGATCTTGACCATGGGGTCGTCCGGCGGCAAGCCGATCTCCTCCAGCAACGCCGGTCCGGCGAAGACATGGACCTCGGCGAACTGCCCGTTCGAAACGGCGCGCAGGGTGGGATTGGCGTTGAACATCGTTTCGGCCAACGCGATCAACTCAGTGTCCGGGCTGGGGTTCTCGGTCGTCAGCCACTCCTCGATCACGGCGGAGAAGCTGAGCTGGGGATTGGTCCGGAACGTCTCGGCCAGTCGGGCGGCGATGTCGCTGGACGTTGACATCGCGATATCCATCTTGCTGGGGAAGTACATCGTCACCGTTCGAGGCGCGACCTCGGCCTCCTCCGCGATCTCGGCGATCGTGGCGCCTTCATAGCCTCGCTCGGCGAACAAGCGGAACGCGGCGCGCTGGATGGCGGCGCGCCGCTTGGCCTTCGAGCGCTCCCGCAGCGACGACTCGACGACGGCCATGAGCAGACATTAGCATTGAGACGCATACTTGCATTTGACTGCATATTTGCCTAAGCTGCTACTAATCGCGGACGGACCTCGAGCAGACCCAGAAGGGCAATGACATGACCAAAGAGTTCATCGTCTCCGGCGACAGCCACCTGATCGAGCCGCTCGATCTGTTCACCGAGCGACTGCCGAAGAATCTGCGCGACAAGGCGCTGACCCAGACGGAGTTCGAGCTCGAGGAGCCGTTGGTTCCGGGTGGGCACACGGTGTTCCGCACGGTGCACGCGCCGGGCTATGAGGGCTGGACGGTCTCGCGGTACCGCCAGCACACCGGCCCGACGCCGGACTGGGAGCCGGCCGGCATCCTGCGTGACATGGACCGCGACGGTGTCGATGCGACGGTGTTGTTCTCCAACTTCGCGTTGTTCGCGACCTACACCGATGACCACGAGGTCGCGCTGGCCCACACCAAGGTCTACAACGACTGGATCGCCGAGACCTACACCCCGCACGCGGATCGGATGCGGCCGCTGGCCTCGATCCCGACCACCAACATCGCCGACGCGGTCAAGGAAGTCGAGCGGGCCGTCGAACTGGGCCTGCGTGGGCTGTTCCTGCCTGAACACCCCCAGCCGCTGCCCTACCACGCCGCGGAGTACGAACCGCTGTGGGCGTGCGCGGAAGCCAACAACATGCCGATCTTCTTCCACCTCGCCGCCGGCGGCGCGAACACCAAGACCGGCAACTCGATCACCGGCGACGCCGTCAAGGGCATCCTCACCGCGATGGCCATGGGCAAGGACAAGGAACTGACCAACGCCACCCTGGCCGCCCGCACCGGCGGCGGCGGCAACTCCTCCGGCGCGGTCCCGATGCGGATCATCTCGGAGTTGGTTGCCTCCGGTGCCTGCGATCGGCACCCCAACCTGATGTTCAACATGACCGAGTACAACGCCGGCTGGCTCGCACACTTCATGTCCATGATGGACAAGGGCTGGCGCACCGGCACCGGGCAAGACGCGGACTGGTGGATGGGCTTCCTGCAGGAAGGCAAGCCGATGGACCAGCAGGAACTGTTCGGTCAGCTGTTCCTGATCAACGAGCGCTGGCCCTACGACCTCAAGCCCAGCGAATACGTGCGCCGCAACATCCGCGTCCAGTTCGCTGATGACCGCATGGCCGTGCAGGCCCGCCACATCACCGGCGTGGACACCATCTACTGGGGCAACGACTACCCCCACGCCGAGGGCACCTTCCTCGGTTCGCAGGCCGTCATCGACGAACAGCTCTTCGACGTACCCGACGACGAACGAGCCAAGATGCTCGGCGGCACCCTGGCCAAGATCGTCGGCTTCGACACCAGCAAGAAGTTCGCACCGGTCACCCCGGACTCGTCCTACCTGCCGGTCAGCTGAGGCTGCTTGCCGCCGCCGGGACTTCCGCCGGGCGCGGCCACCTTTGATCAACAGCGACTTTTGGCTGCTATAGCGACCAAAAGTCGCTGTTGATCACTGCGCGCCGTCCGTCAGGGGTTGAGTTCCGCGACCGGATAGGCCGCGAACGTGGTGCGGTTCTGATCGACCGCGAGCGCGCGACCCAAGGGCGGAAAGGCCCGTTGCGCGCAGGCCGGGCGCTCGCACATCTTGCAGCCCATCCCGATCGGGGTGGCCGACTCGCGATCCTCGAGGTCGAGCCCGGCCGAGTAGACCAGCCGGCTGGCGTGGCGGGTCTCGCAGCCCAGACCGACCGCGAACGTCTTCGACGGCGCCCCGTAGCGGCCCGGGCTGCGGGTGACCGTGCGAGCCACCCACAGGTACAGGCGACCGTCGGGCATCGACGCCAACTGGGTCAGCACCTTGCCGGGTGAGGTGAACGCCTCATAGACGTTCCAGAGCGGGCAGGTACCGCCCGTTCGGGAGAAGTGGAACGGCGTGGCCGACAACCGCTTGGACACGTTGCCGGCGCGGTCGACCCGCACGAAGGAGAACGGCACCCCACGGGCGCGCGGACGCTGCAGGGTGCTGAGCCGATGGCAGACGGTCTCGAAGCTCACACCGAAGTGCGTAGCCAGACGCTCGATGTCGTAGCGAAATTCCTCGGCGGTCGTTCGGAAACGCTCGTACGGCAGGATCACCGCGGCGGCGAAGTAGTTGGCCAGACCAATGATCATGAGGGCGTGCGCCTCGGCACTGACCACCCCGGCCTGGTCGGCGACCTCGATCAGGGTCGGCTCGAACTCGAGCAGGGCCAGTTGGCGGGCGAACCGGAACGCCTGCTGGTTGGGCCGCAGGTTGGTCGAGACGCCGAGCACGCCGGTGTCCGGGTCGAAGCGGTGCAGGGCCCCGAGAGTCTGCTGGTCGCGTTCGACCACGCGGACGCGGTGCTGCTCGCGCAACCGGGCCGCCAGCGCGTCTCTGACCTCGTTGCCGCTGACGCCGAGCTCGCCGGCCAGCTTCTCGGCCGCCCGGTCGAGCGTGCCGATATAGGTGTTGCTGTAGAAGTAGTCGCGCGCCTGCTCGTGGGGCATCAACGGCGCCCCGCCGTCGGTGCTGGCCTGCCCGAGTTGCTCGAGCGCATGCCGGTAGCGACGGTGCATCGTGACCACCGCTTGGGCCAGCCGCGGCTGAGCTGGTGACGAAGCCGCTGAGGTCCTGGCCGCTGACGGGTACGTCCAGCCCGTCCTCGAGCAGCACCTCGCCCAGTTCAGCGATCAACCGGGTGCTGTCCTGCGGGGCGAAGAAGCTGGCGTCGACCCCGAACACCTCGGAGATCCGCAGCAACACGGGAACGGTCAACGGCCGCGAGTTGTGCTCGAGCTGATTGAGGTAACTGGGCGAGATCTGCAGCGCCTTGGCCAACTCGGCCTGATTGAGCTGTCGCTCCTCACGCAGCTGGCGCAGGCGACCTCCGACATATGCGGTCTGCATGGATGAAGGCTAGCGCCAGTTTTGCGAATTGACCCTTCGCAAGATTGGCAATTTGCCACTTGAACTTGGCGAAAATTGGCGAGTTGGCGCTCTCGTCGCCGCTCAGGCCGAAGGCGATGCTTCTTCGCAGGGCCGCCGAAGCGACGCGGCCACCCGATGAAAGGTGCCGACCATGCTGAACCCGACCGAGCTCGAACACCGCTGGGCGAGCGAGGCCCGCTGGGCCGGCGTCACCCGCAGCTATGACGCGGCCGACGTCGTCGCCCTGCAGGGAAGTGTGATCGAGGAGCAGACCTTGGCCCGGCTGGGCGCCAACCGGCTGTGGGACCTGATCCACGACGAGGACTTCGTGCGCGCCCTGGGTGCCCTGACCGGCAACCAGGCCGTGCAGAGCGTGCGGGCCGGGCTGAAGGCGATCTACCTGTCCGGCTGGCAGGTCGCGGCCGACGCCAACACCGCCGGGCAGACCTACCCCGACCAGAGCCTCTACCCGGTCAACTCGGTGCCCGCAGGTCGTGCGCCGGATCAACAACGCCCTGCTTGCGAGCCGATCAGATCGCGGTCGCCGGAGGGCGATCGAGTCGGTCGCGCACTGGCTGGCGCCGATCGTCGCCGACGCCGAAGCCGGGTTCGGTGGCCCGCTCAACGCCTTCGAGTTGATGAAGGCGATGATCATCGCCGGGGCCGCCGGCGTGCACTGGGAGGACCAGCTGTCCTCGGAGAAGAAGTGCGGCCACCTCGGCGGCAAGGTCCTGATCCCGACCGGGCAACACATTCGCACGCTCAACGCGGCCCGGCTCGCCGCCGACGTCCTCGACGTCCCGACGCTGATCATTGCCCGCACCGACGCCGAAGCGGCCACGCTGTTGACCAGCGACGTCGACGAGCGCGATCAGCCGTTCGTCACCGGCGACCGCACCGCTGAGGGCTTCTACCGGATCAGCAACGGACTCGAATCCTGCATCGCCCGCGGCCGCGCGTACGCCCCGTACTCCGACCTGCTCTGGATGGAGACCTCGACGCCCGACCTGGACGTGGCCCGCAAGTTCGCCGAAGGCATCAAGGCCGAGTTCCCCGATCAGCTGCTGGCCTACAACTGCTCGCCGTCGTTCAACTGGCGCTCCAAGCTCGACGACGCGACCATCGCGAAGTTCCAGACCGAGCTCGGCCACATGGGCTACAAGTTCCAGTTCATCACCCTGGCCGGCTTCCACGCCCTCAACCACTCGATGTTCGACCTCGCCTCGGGCTATGCCGAGACGGGCATGACCGCCTACGTCGAGCTGCAGGAGCGCGAGTTCGCCTCCGAGTCGGCCGGCTACACCGCCACCAAGCACCAGCGCGAGGTCGGCACGAGTTACTTCGACCGGGTCAGCACGGCGCTGAACCCGGCCGCCGAGACCCTCGCGCTGAAGGGTTCGACCGAGGAAGGTCAGTTCTAGTGACCGCCTTGGCCAGTAGGGTCGACCTGGTGGGCGAGCTACCGGAGGAACTGGCCGGCATCCTCACGCCCGAGGCGGTCGAGTTCGTCGGCTATCTGCACGGGCGACGGGCCAAGCAACGCGTCGACCTGCTCAGCCAGCGCCGGCTGCGGCGCCGCCAGCTCCTGGCCGGCGGGAGCCTGGACTTCCTGCCCGAGACCGCGTGGATTCGCGACGACCCGACCTGGCAGGTCGCTCCCCCGGCCCCCGGGGTTATTGACCGCCGCGTTGAGATCACCGGGCCGACCGATCGCAAGATGACGATCAACGCCCTGAACTCCGGCGCCAACGTCTGGCTGGCCGACTTCGAGGACGCCAACTCCCCGACCTGGGTCAACATGATCGGCGGCCAGCGAAACCTGCGCGACGCGGTCGATCAGGTCATCGAGCTGACCAGCGACGACGGACGCCGCTACGTCCTCGGTGAGGACAACCTGGCCACCATCGTCGTACGTCCTCGCGGCCTGCACCTGGTCGACAAGCACTTCCTCGTCGACGGGCACCCGGTGTCGGCCAGCATTCTGGACTTCGCCCTGTACATGTGGCACTGCGCGCACAGGCAGGTCGCGGCTGGAGCCGGGCCCTACTTCTACCTGCCCAAGCTCGAGCACCACCTGGAAGCACGCTGGTGGAACGAGCTATTCCTCGACGCGCAACAGGCCCTCGACCTGCCGAGCGGAACGATCCGCGCGACCACGCTGATCGAGACCCTGCCGGCGGCCTTCCAGATGGAGGAGATCCTCTACGAACTGCGTGAGCACTCGGCCGGCCTCAACGCCGGGCGCTGGGACTACATCTTCAGCCTGCTCAAGAACGTCGGCGACCGGCCCGAGTTCATCCTCCCCGACCGCTCGGCGATCACCATGACGGTGCCCTTCATGCGCGCTTACACCCAGCTGTTGGTCAACACCTGTCATCGTCGCGGCGCGCACGCCATCGGCGGCATGTCGGCCTTCATCCCCAGCCGCGACCCCGTCGCCAACGAGATCGCGTTCGCCAAGGTCGCCGAGGACAAGCAACGCGAGGCCACCGACGGCTTCGACGGCTCGTGGGTCGCGCACCCCGGTCTCGTCCCCGTGGGCCGGGCGGCCTTCGACTCAGTCCTGAACGGGCGACCGAACCAGATCGACAAGGTTCCGGCGGTCGACATCAGCGCGGCCGATCTGCTGGCCATCGACCAGACGCCCGGAACAGTCACCCGCGCCGGCGTCATCGCCAACATCACCGTCGCCCTGCGCTACATCGACGCCTGGCTGCAAGGCATCGGAGCGGCCGCGATCGACAACCTGATGGAAGACGCCGCCACCGCCGAGATTTCCCGCAGCCAGCTGCAGCAATGGATGCTCCACCAGGTCCGTCTCGACGACGGCACCGACGTCACCCCGGGGCTGATCGCATTCCTGATCACCGAACAGTTCCAGACCCTGCTGGCCGGCAGCGACGCCCGCACCTCTCGGCTCGACGATGCCCGCGACATCCTTCAGGCCCTGCTCTTCGGGGACGAGCCGACCGAGTTCTTCACCGTGCCCGCCTATTCGCAGTACCTCATCTAGCGCTATTGGTCACGGCTTTGGGCCGCTAGGTTATGGCGATGACCAAGCCACTCGCAGGAAAGGTCGCTCTCGTTACCGGAGCATCATCGGGAATCGGCGAAGGAGCTGCGATCGCGCTGGCCGAAGCGGGCGCACAGGTCGCCCTCGTAGCACGGCGGGCTGATCGACTGGCCGAGCTTCGCGGCCGGATCGAGCAAGCGGGTGGCGAAGCGTTCGACATCGCGCTTAATGTCAGCGACGAGACTGAGGCTGAGCGGGCGGTACACACTGCCGTCGACCACTTCGGCCGGCTCGACATCGTGGTGAACTCCGCTGGCATGCTGGGTCCAGGCAGCGTCTCCGGCGCCGTCCTCGAAGACTGGCGCGAGGTGTTCGCCGTCAACTTCTGGGCAACTCTGTACGTGTCCCGAGCGGCCGTCCCGTTTCTCAGGTTGCAGGACAGCGGCGATATCGTGAACGTGTCCTCCACCGCAGGACATCGTCCCGGCATGGCAACGCTTGGCCCCTACTCGACCAGCAAGCACGCGGTGAACAGCCTGACCGAGGGCCTGCGCCAGGAAGTCGGCCTGGCCGGCATTCGAGTCACCGTGGTTGAGCCGGGTCTGACCGAGACCGAGGTCTTCGCCGGCATCAAGAACGATCAGCTTCGAGAGGGCATGCAAAGGCACGTGGCCCAAGGCGGCGCCATGCAGCCAGCCGACGTCGCCGCCGCCATCCTCTTCAGCGTCACCCTGCCGCCGCGCGCCAGCGTCTCACTCATCGTCGTTCGGCCAACCAGCGACGTCAGCCCGGGCTGATGGCTCAGCTCTTGGGCGTGAACTCCAGATAGAGCTTGGTCAGCCCGCGGAACATGTAGGTGGGCATGTAGCTGAAGCGGCGCTCGCCGACCGGGCCGTGGTGGGCCTCGTCGAGCCCGATGTTGTCGGTCCGGTCGACAGCCGCTCCAAGGTGATGCGCACCTCCGAGCGGGCCAGGGGCGCCCCCGGACAGGTGTGCACCCCGAAGCCGAAGCCCAGGTGCGTGCGCACGTTGGCACGATCCAGCCGCAACTCCGTGGGGGCTTCGAAGTGAGCCGGGTCCCGATTGGCGGCGCCATTGAGCAGCATGACCGGTGTTCCGGCCACGATGTCGACTCCACCGAGCGTGGTCGTCTTGCGGGTCAGCCGGAACTCGCCCTTGATCGGGCCCTCCAGGCGCAGCATCTCCTCGATGAACTTCGGCAGCAGGTCGCGGCGCTCCCGCAGCAGGGCCTGCAGCTCGGCGTCGATCGCGATCCGGTGCAGCGCCGCGCCGAGAAGGCGCACCGTCGTCTCCTGCCCGGCCCCGAACAGGTTGGACGCGATCCGCGCGACGTCGATCGGTTCCGGGGTGGTGCCGTCGGGAAACTTCGACAATGCCATTCCGGTCAGCACATCGCTGGTCGGATTCAGCCGGCGGGCCTCGATCGCCTGGATGAAGTAGTCGTACCAGCGCGACAGCGAGGTGTTGTGGTCGTCGGCGCCCCGGCTGGGCTCATCCGCCTGGTCGGTACTCGACAGCGAAAACCCGCCGCCGCTGACCCCGAGCAGCGACTCATGGTCCTCCTCCGGGACGCCGAGCAGGTCGGCGATGATCAGCAAGGTGTAAGGGGTGGCGTAGGCACTGATGAACTCGACCCGCTGGTGCGGCAGGACGGCGTCAAGCTGGCGATCGGTGAGCCGCCAGATGAACGCCTCGTTCTCCTGCAGGCGCTTGGGCGTGATCAGACCCATCAGGATCGCGCGATGCGCAGTGTGCTTGGGCGGGTCGAACGCCACGATCTGATCGCTTTGCGGCAACCCGTCGCGATACTGCTCCACGACCTCGGTGATGTCATCGCCGCTGAACTCGATCGGGAAGGGCGGCTTGGGCCCGGACACGATCGTGCTCGAGGAGAACGTGGCCGGATCACGTAGGACGGTCTGGGCTTCGGCATAGCCGGCCACCATGACGACGCCGTTGGTCGGCTCGCGCCAGACCCGCCGGTTCTCGGCCAGGTAGTCGAGCAGCGGATAGGGGTCGAGGGCGAGCTCTGTATCGGTGAAGAACTCGACGGTCTCCAGATCGATCATGATCGATCCTCCAGTCTGGTTGGGCGATGCTCGGCAGCATCGCACATAGCGATCCGCACGCAACGCAGCGATCGGGCGCTGCGTTGCGTGCGGACGACGTTCATTCCCGCGGGCGGGATTCCTACTTCGTCTGGTCCATCTGGATGGTGCCGATGTTGGCCGGGTTGCAGTCGAACGTTCCTTCCTTGGCGGGGTACGCCCGCTTGAAGGCCCCGTTCACGACCTGCATGATCACGTCGCAGGGCGAAGTCTTACGACCGCCGATATCGGTGGCCCCGATGATGCCCTGGCCGTTGAAGGAGTGCTCGTTGGTCAGCGCCGTCGTCAGGCTCGCCCGGTTGAGCGTCCCGCCATTGGCAATCGCCTTCGTTACCACATCCTGGAACAGCAGCGCCGAGATATAGGAGAACAACGCGTTGTTGTTGAGATTGTTGACTCCACCTAGCTTGGTGACCAGAGCGTTGAGTGACGCGTTGTCCTGGTACTCGCTGTAGAAGGGCAGGTTCAGGATCGGCATGTAGGTGCCTTCAGCGGAGGACCCGCCCGTACTCAGGAAGCTCGAGTCGTAGCACCCGGAGTTGCAGGCCCAGACCTTGACCGAGTTGACCCCTTGCAGGCCGGCCTCCTTGCGCATCTGCACCATGTTGTAGGGGCTCGACCCGTTGAACGCGAACGTCGATGAATTCTGCTTCAGCACCAGCACGATCGGAGTGAGCGCGCTCTGCGGTGCCGAGTCCGATGAGGCGTAGAAGCCCTGACCGTCCTTCTTGATCCCCATGTTCGACCCGATCTGGAACCCGGGAACCTGGTTGATCTTGGCCGACGGTACGTCGCTGTCGTAGACCCACAGGCCGTGCAAACCCTGGAAGGTCGCGGTGTAGTAACGGAAATCCCCGACAGGAAGGGTGAAGGTCTGTGGATGCTGGGTCGCCGTCGCGCAGTAGGTCCCATCGGCGGCTTGAATCCAGGTGTTCTTGTCGCAGTTCAGCGGCGGGAAAGCAATGCCGGCCAGGTTGGGAATGCCGGCCGCTTGGCCCTGCGCGTTCTTGCAGTTGTCGATGTCGGCCAGGTCAGTGAGCGCCAGCGAGGCGGTGCCGACCATTGCGAAGTCGTTGGCGCAGGCCTTGATGACGCAGTTGGTGGTCGCGTTCGGGTCCAACTTGCTGTCACACGAATCGACCACGACTTGGCGGCCGGCCAGGCCACCGGCGGCGTTGAGGTTGTCCGCCCAGGCCTTCACGGCATTGATGTTCTTCTGGAACAGGCCCGGCTGTACCGCCGTCGCTACGTCGGCGATGACGGCGATATGGATCTCTGTCGCAGTGATTCCGACGTCGTTCGCGGGCGCTACCGCTCCGCTGGAGGAACCGCCCGATGCCGAACTCGACGATCCACCCGAGGACTTACTCGAGGAACAGGCGGCTAATAGCAGGGTGCCGGCCAATAGGACTGCAAGCAGCCGATGCATTCGATTACGCGCCGCATTGTTGCGAGATCTGAGCATTACTCTCCACCCAATCAGAGCACGTCGGGATCGCGCGACTACAGAGTCGCGCGTATGTCAAGGAGGTGAACTGTGTTCTAGGCCACGCTGGTGGCCCGACTATATTGCACCGAACCGGAGTGTCAATACCCAAGTGGTAGTTCGACCCTCATATCTGCCACGGGATGCGGAATCGTTATCTGGGTCGGGCAAAACGCCTTCGTCGGTGGCACCGCGCGCCACTATCCGTTCGGTTTGATCAGCAAAATGGAGGGTGGCTGAGCCAGACCGGAGGTGGTTGAATCACTTTGATTCGGGGCGCCCGCCCGCTGGATGCAGACGATAGGGAGACAGCGTGAGCAAGGCGTCGACGAAGGACCTGGGATTGTTAGTGCTGCGCACCGCGATGGGCGGAATCCTGTTCGTCCACGGCGCGCAGAAGCTCTTCGCCTGGTTCGGCGGCAAGGGCGTTGATGGCACCGCGGAGGGCTGGCAGCACATTGGCCTGCCCGGCAAGGCCAATACGATCGCCGCCGGCCTGGGCACCGCCGGCGGGGGCACCCTGCTGGCGCTCGGCCTGGCCACCCCGGCCGCCGGTGCGGCAGTCAGTGGGACCATGGCCGTAGCGGCCGAGATGCACGCGCCGGGCGGCTTCTTCGCCCACGAGGGCGGCTTGGAGTACGTGGCCTTCCTCAGCGTCGCCGGGGCCGCGCTAGCGCTGACCGGACCGGGAGAACTATCGCTCGACGCGCTGCTGGGCAACCGCCTGAACCAGCCGTGGATGCGCAACCTGGCGCTAGCGGCCGTAGTGCCGGCGGCGGCGCTGGTGATTCGCGGGCGCCGTAGTGCCCTCGCCGCGAAAGCCGCGGCCGCTCCGGCCGAATAACGCTTCCTGGGCTCAGCCGAGGCTGTCCATGATGGAACCGACCTGGCCCCTTGTGAGCGGCCCGGCCGGTGCCGGGTGGCGGGGTTCGCCCTCGGCGCGCAGCCCGTCGAGGAAGAAGCTCAGGGTTCGCCTCCAGAGATCCGGCGATTGCTCACTGGTCGCCTCGATGACGGCGGCGATCATCCAGAAGGCGACGATCATGTCGCTCGGTTCGCAGTCAGCGCGATACGCGCCGGCCTGTTTGGCCCGGTAGAACAACCCGTCGAACAGAGGTTCGCCCCGCTCGTGGTACTGCCCGACCTTGTCGATGGCCTGGTTCGCCCGGATCGCTTCACGCATCCCCCGATCCGCGGCCTGCAACTCGCAGATGCGATACAGCATGGCCTCGAACGCCTCGCGCGGATCGTCGATCAGTTCCGATTCGTGCATGACGGCCAGGAACTGCGACATCCGGCTCTCGAACATGGCCTCGACGAGAACCTGCTTGTTGGCGAAGTGTCGATAGGCGGTGGCCACGCCCACGCCGGCATGGCGGGCGATCTCATCGAGGGTCACGTCCACTCCGCGCTCGGCGAACAACTCCTCAGCCGAGCGCAGGAGCAGGGCACGGTTGCGGGCCACGTCCTTGCGGACGGGCTTCTCCACCTCCGTCATAGCCCGACCCTCAGCCCAGGGGCCGGAGCATCAGTGATGCTAGAGGTCGTAACCCTCGACTCGGTGCTCCACAATTCGAAGGCTCCCATCCGAAGCCGATCGCTTATGGATCTGGCGTTGGTTGAGGATAGCAACTATCGGGTGCGGAGCCGGGCCATCCTGGTGATAAGCCACGACCGTGTACTCGACGAGCACGCCGGCCTCAGTCACCGAGGCCCTGATGTTGGTCGGCAGGTGCGGCGACTTCCGCCCCGCCACCGCCCCCGAGTTGGCCAGGATGGTCTGGCGGATCGCCTCCTTGCCCGTGGCGCCTTCCAACGTGGCGTCCTCTGCGTACAACTCGAGCACGCCCTCGACGTCGGCCCGATCGAGGCGGGCGAAATACTCACTGACCAGCGCCTGAGCGGCCGCTCGCAGCGCCAGCTCTTCCAGGTCGGGTACTCGCCCGGGAGAGTCCACCGTCTTCCTCCTCATAACCGAAAGAGCCCGTTTACCCAACGCGTAGATAAACGGGCTCCTCGGCCGAACTCAAGCCTTATCGAGTTTGGAGCCTGAAGTGCTCCATTTCCTCGTTCTCGGCCGGACGCGGGCCGGACTGACCAGCGAAAGCCATCGATAGCGGGAGGATCTCGGGGAAGGTCTCAACCGGCGTCGTCAATCGCTCCACGGTCGGCGCATTGATTCGCCCGGCTACACTCGCCAGGTATTCCCCGTCCAATCCCAGAGCCTTTACCGCGTTGAGACCAGCCATATTGACCGCCTCTTGCTGCGGGACCCGCGACATGGCATTACGAAGCGAGAGCAGGTGAATAGGCTCTTCGAAGTCACCCGCCTGGTGCGCACCTTCCATGTGCGGGTAATCCCGGCCCCAGAACACATTGCCGGAATAGCCGTCCCGCACGGCCGCGACCGCCTGGTCGGGCGACATGAAGCTGGCTCCGAAGAAGATATTGGTGGGGAAGTAGGCGCTCGGCAGGCCCTTCTTGAGCGGCGTGTGCCCGAATCGCTTGTACTGCGAGTCCAGCGCCCACGCGCTGGTCTGGTACCACAGCTCCTCGATCTCGGTAATGACCAGCTTAAGGTCAGGGAACCGGTCGAACACCTGGCCGTAGATGAGGAAATGCGCGGCCCGCCGCGACGACCAGCTGCCGACGTCGGTGATCGTGATCTCCTCGGCGCCGATGCCGGACGCCGACTCATAGATCGGCGCACCGTTGCCGTGCGTGTGCAAGGCGATCCCGTTCTCCTCGCAGACCGCCCAGAAGGGGTCCCAGGCCACGTCGTTGTAGGCCTTGATACCGGGCCGGCCGCAGACCGGGAAGTTGACCCCGGTCAGCCCGGCCGCGGCCGCCCGCTTGACGACCTCGATGCTCTTGTCGATGTCCCAACCCGGGATGTGCACCATGCCCAGGAGCCGCTTCGGGTCGGCCGAGCAGAAGTCGGCCAGCCACTCGTCGTAGATGTTGCAGCCGAGTTCGGCGTAACTGAGCTGGGAATCGTCAGAGACGTCGAACGTGCCGATACCGAACTTGTTGCTGCCGCCCCACGGCAGCAGCTGACCGTTCTGGCTGCCGTGATAGATGATCTCGGCCGCCACGCCGTCGCTGTCCATGTCCTCGATGCGCTTGGTCGAGTCATAGTGACCAGGGGTGGAGTTCGGGTGGCCGAGCATCTCCTGCCCGTTGATGAGCGGGCCCAGTCCGTCGACCATCGCGTCGTACTCGTCCAGGTACGCGGCTGGACAGTATTGGCGCATGTCCTCGCGCAACCGGGGACCTACATGTGAATCAGCCGACACCACGACAACGGGCGCGTTCTGGTCGAGAGACATTGTTACTCCTCATCGGTGCAGTCCAAGTTCGGGCTTCTGCGATCCAAAATGGATGACTGACTCTCAAGTTAACTTCGGCCCGGTGATGTGTCAAGGGCCACATTCAGTCGTCAGTGACCGCGACCCAGCTGCCGCCGGTGGCCGCCGACTGACGGATGGCGTCGATCACGGCCATCGCCGCGACGCCGTCGGCGAACGTCGCCGGCTGCGGATCGGCGGGGACCGGCTGACCGTTGATGAGGTCGCCGAAAGTCTTGTACAGGCGGATGAACGGTGGAATCTCCGTGGCACCGGCCCGCATCTTGTCGTAGGCCGTCACCAACAGATCCATCGGGGCGCCATCGGACTCCGGTGCCGCAAGATCGTCGGGCACGGGGAGCACCCGCGCGCCCTCCGCCGTGGCGACGTGCACCGCGCCGCCGTCGACCCACAACGTTCCCGAAGTGCCGACGATTCGGATCATGTAGACCGGCGGGCCCAGGTCGCACGCCGACTCGTGCATGATCCCCTCGACCCCGTTCGTGAGTCGAAAACGCACCGAGAAACTGTCTTCGGCCGCCCACGAGTGATCGGACACGGTCGGAAGGGTGGCGCTCACGCCGGCGAACTCACCCAGGCTGCTGCGCACCTGATCGATCAGATGCGGGGCGTGGGCCTGCAGCCAGCCACCGCCCTGATCGGCCCGGTTCCACCAGTCCGGCACCTCAACCTCCGGGCCGGCGAGGAAGCCGCCGAAGAGCAAGAAGGTCACCAGCCGCGGCGTTCCGATCGCACCCTCGGCGATCGCCCGCGTGGCCAGGCCTTGGGTAGCCCCCCAGCGGTATTCGGTGCCGACGAGATGCACGACCCCGGCCGCCTCGGCCGCGGCGAGCATCTGCTCGGCCTCGCGCTTGTTCCCCGCGAAGGGCTTCTCGCAGACCACGTGCTTACCGGCGGCAACCGCCTCGAGCACGATCTCGGCGTGGGTGTTGGGTGGGGTCGCCACGACCACGGCGTCCAGATCCGGCAGGGCCAGCGCCTCGGCCAGCGAGGTGAACGCATTGGGGATTCCGACGCGCGCGGCCCGTTCGGCCGTCCGCTCCGCGTCCCGCCCGACCAGCCCCACTACCTCGAAGCCGGCGCCGCGCAGCGCCTGCACATGGGTCTGGACGCCGATTCCCGTGCCGACGACAACTGAGGTAAGCATCTCCGGATCGTACCCACGGCCCCGCCCACGTCAATAACCAATGTGAATCAAAGTGATATTGACATTCCCATGTTGACGCGTAGCATAACGACGTCAATCCCGCGGAATACGGATATTTGCGCGCCAGCATTCGCCCAGCGGGTCTGAATCCTGCCGACCTAATCCACGGAGAAACTTATATGCCTGCACTCGCTAATAAGGTTGCTGTCGTCACGGGCGCCACTTCTGGAATGGCCCTGGCGACCGCGCGCCTGTTCGTGGAAGAGGGTGCGCACGTCTACATCACCGGCCGCCGCCAGGAGTACCTGGACCGCGCCGCCGATGAGCTCGGCCGCCGGGTGACGGCCGTGCCGGCCGACTCGGCCAATCTGTCCGACCTCGACCGCCTCTTCGCGACCGTGCGCGCCGGCCACGGCCGAATCGACGTCCTCTATGCCAGCGCCGGCGGCGGCGGCGGAAGTCAGCGGCTGGGCGAGATCACCGAGGAAGGCTTCGACAAGGTCTTCAACCTCAACGCACGCGGCACACTCTTCACCGTTCAGAAGGCGCTGCCCCTCATGGGTGAGGGTGGCTCGATCATCCTGACCGGTTCGGCCGGGGTGTGGAAGGGCCTGCAGGGCCTGAGCGTGTACCTCGCCGCCAAGGCCGCGCTGCGGGCCTACGTGCGAACCTGGGCGGCCGAACTCGCGGGCCAGGGCATCCGGGTCAACCTGGTCAGCCCGGGCTCCACCGACACCGGAGCCCTCGCGAAGGTCCCGGACGCCATTAAGGACACCCTCGCGGCCGAGATCCCGCTCGGGCGTCTGGGCCGGCCCGAGGACATCGCGGCGGCCGTACTCTTCCTCGCCAGCACCAACTCCAGCTTCATCACCGGCACGGAACTGTTCGTCGATGGTGGTTACGCACAAATCTGATCCGGAGGTAGCACCATGATCGTCATTTTTGCGAAGACACGTGTGCATCCGAACATGGTCGAGAAGTTCGAAACCGCGGTGGCCGAGTACGAGCGGCGCGTAAACGCCGACGAGCCCGGCTGCGTGATCTATTGCATGACCCGCAGTACGACCGAAGAGAACGTCTACCGCAACGTCGAAATCTTTCTCGACGAGGCGGCGATGGCGGTGCACGGAAAGAGCGCCCACTTCCTGGCCGCCGTCGAGGCGACCGAAGGGTGCCTGGACGGCTATCCCGAGGTCGAGCGCTGCGAGTCACTGCAGCTCATCACGCCCGGCTCCTAGGCGCCATCGGGCAGGTCGATGCTCGCGCTGAGCCGCCGCCACTGTTCGACCTCTGCTCGCTCGGTCTCGGCCAGGCGCTCGTACGAGCCGAGGGCGTCATTGCCGAGCAGCAAGAGGGACGGCGGAGACGTCGCCGTCACGGCCGTGATGATCGCCGCCGCCGCCTTGGCCGGGTCGCCCCTCTCCGTGCCGTGATAGGTGTCGCGCTCTTTGCGCCGGCGGCCGGCGGTATCGGCGTAGTCGGCGATCTCGGTGACCGATTGGCCCAGCGCCGCCCCACCGAAGCCGGTGCGGATCGCGCCCAGCCGAACGGTGATGACGTTGATGCCCAGCGGGCGCACCTCCTTGTCCAGCGAGCCGGACATCGCCTCGAGAGCGGCCTTGGTGGCGCCGTAGAAGCCCGAGGCGATCGGGTGCACGCGCGCCGCGATCGATGAGATGTTGACGATGGCACCGGACCGGCGCCGGCGCATATCCGGCAGCACCGTCCGCACGAGCCGGACCGGGCCGAGAAAGTTCGATTCGAACAAGCTGGTTACGTCCTCGTCGGTGGCTTCTTCCACCGCCGATCGGTAGCCGCGTCCGGCGTTGTTGACCAGGACGTCTATCTGGCCGAAGCGCGCGAGCGCCTGCGCGACCGCGTCGTCTACCTGCGCGGGGTCGGTGACATCGAGCGCGACCGCCAACACACCCCGCGGCGCCGCCTCGGCCAGCTCCGCTACCGCGGCCCGGTTGCGGGCCGTGACGACGACGTTGTCACCGTTGGCGATAACGGTCTGGGCGAGGGCCCGCCCGATACCCGATGAGCATCCGGTGATCAGCCACGTCCTCACGACGGCTACGCCACTTCGACCCGGATCCGGGTCAGGCGGGTGGTCTTGATCTTCCACGTCCCGTCCGTCTTCTCATACGTCTCGTGGTAGTGCCCATAGCCGGTCAGGATCGAGAAGTCGCCTCCGGCCGGGAAGTGCAATCGGTCGGTCATCGACCAGATCGCGCTGGCCGTCGAGTCGCTGGTGATCTCGATTTCAACCGTGTGCCCTTGGTGCACGCTCACCATGCCCATGTTGAGGTTCTCCCCGGCCGGCCAGAACTCCCGACCCGGTAGCACGGTGTTCATGGCCGGGATGAAGTCCTGCCCGGTCGTGGGATCGGTGACGCAGCCGGTGTAGTCCAGCCGGCAGTCCTCAGCCAGGATGGATCGCACCAGGTCGCCATTTCCGGTATCGACGCCGCGGAAGTACTTGGCCTTGACCTGCTTGATCTCCTCAATGGCGGCCAATCGTTCGATCTCGTCCATCTCTTACCTCCGCGAGTGATCCACGAGCATGACCCAGCGGCAACAGTCTGCCCTCCGCAACGAACAATTTGCTGATTCGGCCGTTCAAGTGGCCGAATCAGCAAATTGTCGAGGCCTGCGGCGTCGCGAATGAGGTACAGTCCGCGCCCAGCCGGCCCGTTCTTTCGCCCCATGGACCAGCCCACTCTTCCCTTACGGAGTAGCGCCACGTGACCGCCTCGGCCTGGAAGTGATACGTCCGGTAACCCGCCGCGGGCTGTTCGGGTTCGCGCTGGCCGGCGGCGTCGGCGTCCTGGCCGCCTGCACTCGGGCGGTCGGCTCGCACGGGTCGTCGGGCGCGAGCTCGCCCGTCGGACTGGCCCCGAGCGCGACGCCGTCGACCTCCGCTCTCGTCACCCCCCCGCTGAGTGCTCCACCGACCACGCCGTCACCGGCGCCCACCGGGCCGGCGGTCGAGATAGGCCGGGGATCCTCCACCTCGGCCGCGGTCGCACTGACGTTTCACGGAGCCGGCGACGTAGGCCTGGCCCGCCAGTTGCTAGCCCTGTTGGCGGCTCACCAGGTAAAGGTGACCGTGCTCGCCGTCGGCACCTGGCTGTCGGCCAATCCCTCGATGGCGGCCACGATCATCGCTGCCGGCCACGAGCTCGGCAACCACACCTGGAGCCACCCGACCCTCGATGAGCTCTCCGAGGCGCAGGTGCGCACCGAGATCGCGCAGTGTCGCGACCTGCTGGTGCAGCAGACCGGGCAACCGGGTGTGTTCTTCCGCCAGTCCGCGGCGCAGAACTCGACGCCGTTGATCAGGTCGGTGGCCGGGTCGCTGGGCTACCGAACGTGCCTGTCCTACGACATCGATTCCCTCGACTGGACCGATCCCGGGGTGAGCGCCGTGCGCCACGCGGTCGCCGCGGCCACCGCCGGTTCGGTGGTCAGCATGCATCTGGGCCACCAGGTGACGATCGACGCGCTGCCGGGAATTCTCGACGACTTCGGCGCGCGCGGACTCTCCCCGGTGACCGCGTCCCGCTTGCTGGCCGCCTCGTGAGCGCGGATCACTCCGTGCGGCGCTGGCTGTCCGGCGGGTTTGTCGTGCTCGCGGGCGTGGGCAGCATCGCCGCTTGCTCCACGTCGAGCCACCCGGGCGCGTCGCCGAGCCCGACGTCGAGCGCGGATGCGTCGCCCCGCTCGTCGAGCGCGCCGGCGCCCGCCCCCTCGACGCCTGAACCCTCACCCGGTGCGACCGCGTTCGGCGCGTTACTGCCGGGCATGCCGGTGCCGCTCTCGGCCACCGACGTCTACGCCGCCGACCAGCCCGGAATGCTGAGCCCGACCGTGGCCGACGACCGCCCGCTCGTGTACGTCCCCAACGGCAACAGCGGCACCGTCACGATCATTGATCAGGCCACGATGGCGGTGATCGGCACGTACCCGGCCGGTCACGAACCGCAGCACGTCGTTCCGTCCTATGACCTGAAGACGCTGTATGTCGTAGCCGACCTGTCGCCGGGCGATGGCCTGACGCCGATCGACCCGAAGACCGGGAAGGTGGGCGCCCAGATCCCCGTCACTGATCCGTACAACTTGTACTTCACCCCGGACGGGCAATACGCGATCGTCGTCGCCGAGGCCTTCAAGCGATTGGACTTCTACGACCCGACGACGTGGAAACTCCACGACTCGCTACCAATACCGAGTTGCGACGGTATCGACCACATGGACTTCACCGCCGACGGGAAGACGCTGTTGGCCAGCTGCGAGTTCGCGAACCGGCTGGCCGTCGTCGACGTGGCAACGCACAAGCTGGTGAGCACCATCAACCTGACCCAGATCGTCGGCGGGATGCCGCAGGACGTGAAGCTCGCCCCCGACGGATCGGTCTTCTACGTCGCCGACATGATGGCCAATGGGGTGTACATCATCGACGCGAATACGATGACCGTCATCGGCTTCATCCCGTCCGGCAAGCAGACCCACGGGCTCTACATCGACCGCACCTCCACGCGCATGTTCATCACCAACCGGGGCGAGGGCTCGATCAGCGTGCTCGATCTGGCTACCCGAAAGATCACTACAAAGTGGCTGATTCCCGGCGGGGGTTCACCCGACATGGGCAACCTTTCCGCCGACGGCAAGATCTTCTGGGTGTCCGGGCGCTACAACGGGGTCGTCTATGCGATCGACACGACCGACGGGCATCTGATCAAGAAGATCGCGGTCGGGTCGGGGCCCCACGGTTTGACCGTTTGGCCGCAACCGGGTCGCTACTCCCTTGGGCACACCGGCATCCTGCGCTAGTTGATCACGCCACAGCCGGCTCGAGATGCGGTAGTTTTCGCTCGTCGCGTCGCGGGCCCGCTGCTGGCGCAAGAGCTTCATGGAGAGCCCCCGTGCTAATCCTTGGGATCATTCTGTTCGGCATGCTGGCCGGAGCGGCCGGGCAGCTGCTGACCGGCAACAAGCACGTCAACTGGTCGGTCGCCATCGTCTGCGGCCTGATCGGAGCCTTCGTCGGCGGGCTGCTGGTCAGCCTGATCCGTGGCGACGGGATCGGCCTGCACGCTCCCGGCATCATCGGTGCGGTCGTGGGCGCGGTGATCGTCACCGCGATCTACCAATGGATCACCGGCCGCAAGGCCGAAACCACCCGGCGCCGCTAACGCCTTGGCGTGATTGAACGGCGCGCTGGTTGGGCATGACCCAACCGCTCGTCACCTCGAGCATCCGCAGGATTGGAGCTCGAATGAAAAGGCTGCTGCTGGTTGCCGGTCTCGCCGCCCTCTGCACGCTCTCCGCCGCGTGTAGCAGTACCTCGAGCAGCTCGAGCCCGAGTACGTCCACCAGCGCGTCGCCGGCCGCGAGCCCTCCCCCGACCGCGGCCCAACTCGCCCCGGTAGTGGTGCAGGCGAGCGACTTGTCCTCCGCCTGGACCTCGACCCCGCACCAGGACGACCCCAACGACGCGAGCGACCAGGCCGCGCTGGTCGCCTGCGCCGGCGGCAGGGACACCAGCAAGGACCAGGTCGCCACCGCCAACTCCCCCGACTTCGGCCTCAACGGCGCGCAGCTGTCCTCCAGCGCCAACAGTTACAAGAGCCAGGCCGACCTCGACGCCGACGTCGCGCTGGTGCAGAACCCGAAGATCTCGTCCTGCTACGAACAGCTGCTGAAGAGCCAGATCGCCACGTCGCTCCCGGCCGGAACCACCGTGAGTGCCGTGACGCTGACCATCACGCCCGGATCCGGCGGCGCGGCCGCCAACGTCGTCGGGCTCGGCAATGGCACCGTCACGCTGGCCCAGGCCGGTAAGCAGGCCACCCTCTACGTCGCCGTCGCGTTCATCACCGGACGCCTGACCGAGGCTGAGCTCGACCTGGAGAACCCGACCCAGCCCGTCCCCGCGGCGGACTTCATGACGCTCACCAACACCGTCGCCGCGCGCGCCGCCAAGCTCTGAGGGAAAACGGCTGGAGGGCCCAAGCTGTCCTAGGATGCGAACTGGACCGCACGCCTCGGCACACCTCTGGAGACGTTCATGACCGCAGTTCCGCCTCCTGCCGCGTTGAGCGACAGCGCCGCCCGGCAGCTGGCCAATGCCACCAAGACCACCGCCCAGCTGTCCATCATCACGCCGCGGTGGTTGGTGCACCTGCTGAGCTGGACGCCGGTCGAGGCGGGCATCTACCGGCTGAACCGGGTCAAGCATCCCGAGGACGTCGACGTGGCCTGCCTGCCGCGCGACGAATCGGAGCTGCCGCAAACCTTCGTCGACTACGAGGAAGAGCCGCAAGAGATCTTCCTCAACGCGGTCTCGACCATCGTCGACGTGCACACCCGCGTCTCCGACCTCTACTCCAGCCCGTACGACCAGATCAAGGAGCAGCTGCGGCTGACCATCGAGACGGTCAAGGAGCGCCAGGAATCCGAGCTAATCAACAACCCCGCCTACGGGATGCTGAGCCAGGTCACGGACTCCCAGCGCATCGCCACCCTCGGCGGTCCGCCCACCCCTGACGACCTGGACAGCCTGATCGCCAAGGTGTGGAAGCAGCCCGGCTTCTTCATCGCGCACCCCGAGGCGATCGCGGCGTTCGGCCGGGAGTGCACCCGGCGGGGCGTCCCGCCGCCGACCGTCAGCCTGTTCGGCTC
This sequence comes from uncultured Actinomycetes bacterium, assembly GCA_963828015.1. Taxonomy (GTDB): domain Bacteria; phylum Actinomycetota; class Actinomycetes; order Mycobacteriales; family Jatrophihabitantaceae; genus CAVPUA01. The sequence goes on along the minus strand of CAWHCD010000002.1, from coordinate 104,997 downwards.
GCAGTTCGTCACCTGGCGGGGCCTGCCGCTGATTCCCTCCGACAAGGTCCCGGTCGTCGACGGCAAGACCAAGATCATCCTTTTGCGCACGGGTGAATCCCGGCAGGGCGTCGTCGGGCTGTTCCAGCCCGGGCTGCCCGGCGAGCAGAGCCCCGGGCTGTCGGTGCGTCACATGGGCATCAACCGGCAGGCCATCGCGTCCTACCTGATCTCGCTCTACTGCTCGCTGGCCGTCCTCACCCCGGACGCCCTGGCGGTACTCGACGATGTCGACGTGACGAAGTTCCATGACTACGCCCCGACCTACGTCAAGTAGCCCCGGCCCCGGGCTGCCCGACGTCGCCGAGCTGGCCCAGCTGGCCAACGAGCTGTTCAAGGCGCTGCCCGGGCAGTCGGCCGCGATTGCCAGCCCGGTGAGCGCGCCGGCGGATCTGCCGCAGTCGCCCGCGGCGGTGCCGGCGGCCAAAGGGCCCGGCTTCGCCGCGCCCGTCGGCGCCCATCCCGCCCGCTGCGCCGACGGCTGCGTCACCCGCGCCGTCGGGTCCCGCTCCCGTTCCCCGCGGCGGGGCGCAGTTCGCACCGATCGATGGAGCGACGATCACGCCGGCCTACTACTTCCTCGACGTTCCGCACTCGGGAACCGGTGGGCCGGGCCAGGTCCAGGAGGTGCAGGTGCCGCCGGGGTTCGACGCCCCTGGGATCGAGACGCGCCCGGACCCCTCGCTAGAGCGCTACTTCATCAAGGGCCCGGCGGAGCAGTCCTCGTTCGGGACCACCTCCGGCGATCCGGTTCCGGGCTTCGACCTCAACGCGGTGCGCCGCGATTTCCCGATCCTGGCCGAACGGGTCAACGGCAAGCAGCTGGTCTGGTTCGACAATGCGGCGACGACTCACAAGCCCCGGGCCGTGATCGACCGCCTGGCCTACTTCTACGAGCACGAGAACAGCAACATCCATCGCGCCGCGCACGAGCTGGCCGCGCGGGCCACCGACGCCTACGAGAACGCCCGGGGCATCGTGGCCCGGTTCATCGGGGCGCGTTCGGCCGAGGAGATCGTGTTCGTCCGCGGCACGACCGAGGCGATCAACCTGATCGCGGCCACGTGGGGTCGGGCCAACCTCGGACCGGGCGACGAGGTGATCCTGTCCCAGCTCGAGCATCACGCCAATATCGTTCCCTGGCTGCTGTTGCGCGACGAACTCGGCTTCGCGATCAAGGTGATCCCGGTCGACGACGACGGCCAGCTGCGCATGGACGAATACGCCAAGCTGCTGTCCGGGCGCACCAAGCTGGTCTCGGTGACCCAGGTGTCCAATGCCTTGGGAACGATCACGCCGACCAAGCAGATCGTCGACCTGGCCCATGCGGTCGGCGCCTGCACGCTGGTCGACGGCGCCCAGTCCGTATCGCATTTGCCGACCGACGTGGCCGCGCTCGACACCGACTTCTTCGTCTTCTCCGGACACAAGATCTATGGGCCCACCGGTATCGGCGTCGTATACGGCAAAGCCGCCGTGCTCGAGAGCCTGCCGCCGTATCAGGGTGGCGGCAACATGATCTCCGACGTGACGTTCGAGCGGGCGATCTTCCAGCCGCCGCCGACGCGGTTCGAGGCGGGCACCGGAAACATCGCCGATGCCGTCGGGCTTGGTGCCGCCTTGGAATACCTGGAGCAGCTGGGTCGCCCGGCCGTGGCCGCCTACGAACACGACCTGCTGGAGTACGCCACGCGCGGCCTGGAGCAGGTGCCCGGACTGCGACTGATCGGCACGGCCGCGACCAAGGCCTCGGTGCTGTCCTTCGTGCTCGAGGGCCACACGACCGAGGAGGTCGGCCAGGCCTTGAGCCGCGAAGGCATCGCCGTGCGCGCCGGGCACCACTGCGCCCAGCCGATCCTGCGCCGGTTCGGCCTGGAGACCACGGTCCGCCCGTCGTTGGCGATGTACAACACGCGCGGCGAGGTCGACCAGCTGCTCGCCGTCCTGCACCGCCTGGCGGTCAATAACCCCGGAGGGTCACCGAACGCGCGCTGGTGATCAGCCCTGGGCCACGACCCGCGTCGGGTGGATCGTCACCGTCTGACGGTCTTCGACCGATCCGCCGAAGGATTCGAGGTCGACGCCGTACGCCGTGACGACGCGGCGCAGCGTGATCAGCTCGGGATCGGGCTCGATCGTCACGTCACCACGCACCTCGAGCGTGCGCATCGGGTTGGCCGGATCAGCGATGAATAGCGTCGCCTGCGGGCGCTCGCGCAGGTTCTTGATCTTCTGGCGGGCGCCGATCAGCGAGGTGACGATGTTCGCGCCGTCGCGGATCGCCCAGACGTAGGTGACCTGCGGGTAACCGCTCGCTCCAACCGTAGCGAAGGCGATCGGCAGTGGTTGGTCGATCAGGTCGCCGTGTGAGGGCGGGATGCTCGGAGTGGTCACGGCCCCATCCTAGTTAGACGGCATCGCGCCAGGCTTGGGCCAGCGCCACGTAGCTGGCGCGGCGACGGTCACGGCCCAGGCTCGGAGTGACCACGACGATCTCATCGGCTTGGGCGGCGTCCTTCATCTCCAGCAACCGCTCGGCGACCGCTTTCGGTTCCCCGGTCACCATCCGGCCATCGTCAGTGCGGGCGCTGCGAAACGCCGCGGACCGGGCGAACTCGCTCACCTGCTCGGGGCGCAATGGCTCGCGGACCCCCCGGCGGATGTTGCTCATCGTCAACGTCCAGGCGGCCTCGAACTCGACGACGGCATCCTCGTCGTCGCTGGCGAAGGCGAGCACCGACATCGCCGAGTAGGGCATGGCCCCCTCGACCCGTGGCGTGAACTCGCGCCGGTAGGACCGCAGCGCCTCGATCGCGATGTCGGGGCTCATGTGGTGCGCGAACACCGCGCTCATCCCGTTCACGGCGGCGAAGCGGGCACCGTAGCCGCTCGAGCCGAGCACGAACAACTCCGGGCGCTCATCGATGACCGGTGCGGCGACCAACGGCGCGTAGGGGTGATCATCCGGGAACCCGTCACCCAGGAACGCCAGCAGTTCGCCGACCTGATTGGGGAACTCCGCGCCCGGGTCGCCGCCGATCCCCCGGCGCAGCACGTGCGCGGTCAGCGGGTCGGTGCCCGGTGCGCGACCCAACGCGAGATCGATGCGTCCGGGATACATCGCCAGCAGGGTCCGAAACGTCTCGGCCACCTTCAGCGACGTGTGGTTGGGCAGCATGATCCCGGCCGCGCCGACGCGGATGCGCGACGTCAGGGCGCCCACGTGCGCGGTCAGCAGCTCGGGCGCGCTACAGGCCAGGCTGGTCATGTTGTGGTGCTCGGAGACCCAGTAGCGCCGATAGCCGGCCGCTTCGACTGCCTGCGCGATCTCGACCGCGCCGGCAATCGAGGCCGCCGCCGTCTCGCCGTACTCGATCCCGACGAAGTCCAGCACACCCAATGGCAGCGAATCCTCTGAAGCGGTCACTTCTGATCCAATCCTGGGCGGCTGGCCCGCATTCCCGTTCCGACTGCGGTTCAATGCACGCATGACCGGCACCGATCCCAGCGCAACCGGCTACCTCCCGATGAACTCGGGGCACCTGGCCTTCCTGGCCAGCGACGAGTGGGCGCGAATGTTGCGATCAGACCTGTTGCCCTGGCTCACCGCGGACGGGGAGCTGGGCGACGACGTCCTGGAGCTGGGCCCGGGACCCGGGCGCACGACCGACCTGCTGCGGGAGCGCGCCGCCCAGGTGACTGCGGTGGAACTGGACGAGCGGCTGGCCCAGACGCTGGCCGACCGGCTGAGTGACAGCAACGTGGCCGTCGTGCAGGGCGACGCCACCCAGACCGGGCTCGAGCCGAATCGCTTTTCGGCCGTGACCTGCTTCCACGTGCTGCATCACGTGCCGACCGTGCAGCTGCAGGACCAGTTGTTCGCCGAGGCCTGCCGCGTCCTGCGGCCCGGCGGCACCTTCCTGTTCGCCGACGCCCTGGACCAACCCGGTGTACGGCAACGGCATGCCGCCGAGAGCGAGACCTTTCTGCCCGTCGATCCGCGCGGCCTGGCGCACCGTCTGCAGCTCGCGGGATTCGGCGAGAGCCAGATCGAGCAGGGTGACTACCAACTGCTGTGCCGGGCGCGCAAGTAACTATCCGGCCGGCGGGCCGAACAGCTCGATGGCGATGTTGTCCGGGTCGCGCAAGTTGAGCACCTGGCCGTAGTCGGTGATCGCAACGGGCGACCAGGTGCCGTCGATGGCGCTCAGGCGCTCGATCGTGTCGGTCAGGTCGGCGGCGTCGGTGCAGCTGATCGACAAATGGTCCAGCCCCGGCTGCCGCTCGTCGAACGGCCCGTTCGGCGCGGTGTTGTGCTGGCGCAACACCAACCGGGTGCCATCGGGCAGTTGGCCGAGACTGAACCTCGTGTCGACCGACTCGCCGTCGCCCTGATGCTGCCACTGCAGGACGGCGGTGTACCAATCGCGGCTGGCGGCCAGGTTCGACACCGTCAGGCCGACGTGGGAGATCCCGTTGAATGCCATGGTCGCCACCCTAGATCTGCGGCGCGGCTAACGCGCACCAGCGAGCCATCCCACTTTCTCTATAGGTATTGTCGCTTTTTGTGACCGCCACCGAGAACCTCGCCGAGCCGCCTGACCCGAACGCGCTTCCTCTTCTAGAGGCGCTGCACTCGACACCGTCGCGGCGCTACCTTTCCGACCGGCCGATTCCCGACGAGGTGCTGTGGTCGATTCTCGACGCGGCGATTCGCGGGCCGAACGGCGGCAACCGGCAGAGCTGGGGCTGGGTGGTCGTCACCGATCCGCTCGTCAAGGCGCAGGTCGGCGAGTGGTACCGCGAAGGCTGGCAGCTGGCCTACGGCAGCCGCCGCGACGAGGTGCTCTCGGCGCCCCCGTCGGACATCGGGCTCAGCCCGGCTTCCTATCGCGCGGCCGACCACCTGGCCGAACACATCGAGCAGGCGCCGGTATGGATCATCCCGGTCCTGCGCGACGCGGCCGATTCAGCCAATCCGCGACTCGGCTCCTCGATCTACGGGGCCATTCAGCACCTGCAGCTGGCCGCACGGGCCTACGGCATCGGCAGCACGCTGACCAGCTTCCACGTCGCCCACGAGGCGGAACTGCACGAGCTGCTGGGCCTGCCCGACGACGCGCTGAGCATGGCCCTTATTCCACTGGGCTATCCCGCCCGCGGGCGATGGAGCCAACCCAAGCGGCAACCGCTGGAGCAAGTGGTGCACTGGGAGCAGTGGGGCGCGAGCCGGCCGCACTAGCGAGGCAGCGCGGTGGTGCCGGATGATCTTCGGTACCACCAAGATCAAGGGACCGACGTGCCGGCATGGGATGACGCTGATCTGGGCCACGTCACGACCGCGCTCGAACAGGCCCGGTCCGGCGCGCCGACTGTGCTGGTCATCGAGGGTGCGGCCGGTATCGGCAAAACCTCCTTGCTGGCCGAACTGGTCACGCAGGCGCGCGACTTTCAGATCCTTCGCGCCGACGGTCTCGAATCCGACCAAAGCGCCTTCGTGCTGTTGGCCCAGTGGGGCGTCGATCCGGCGCGCCCGACCGACGGCGGGGTCCGCCCCGACGCGGATAGCGGCACAGGCGCTGCAGGAACGCCTCGACGCATTGGCCCTATCCGGGCCGATCCTGCTCCTTGCCGATGACCTGCACTGGGCCGACCCGGAGTCGGTCGAGGCATTGTTGTGGCTGCTTCGCCGCGCCTCCGGCGATCGCGTGCTGGTCGCCGTCGGCAGCCGGCCGCTTCCCCCGGAAGTGCACACCGGGTGGCAACGGTGGATCGCCGACCACCCCGAGGCGACGACCATCGCACTGGCCGGCCTGACCCGCGCGCAGGTGGCCGAGGTGGCGCGCCGCCGCTGGCCGGGCCTGACCGACGACCTGGCTGGACGCCTGTACGAACACACCGGGGGCAATCCCCTGTATCTAACGACATTGCTGGCCGAGAATGATCTGGCTGAGTTGTCGACGACGGCGCTGTTGCCGGCCCCGGCGGCGTTCGCGCGCTCGATCGCCCTGGGTACCGCGCAGATCTCGCCCGATGCCCTGCTGCTGCTGCGAGCGACCTGTGTGCTCGATTCGGGCTGGTCGCCGCTCGGGCTCAGTTCCGCCGTGGCCGGCATCGATGACGCGGGCGCCGTCACGCAGGAGCTGATCGAGACCGGCCTGCTCGAACGCCGAGGGCTGGACGGACCGACCCAGGTCCGTCCGCCGCACGCCTTGGTGCGCGCGGCGGTCTACCAGCAGACGCCGCTGCCTCAACTGCGGGAGTTGCACGCCCGGGCCGCCGCCCTCGTCCCCACCCGATCCTCGGCACTGGAACATCGGATGGCCGCGGCGCAGCAGTACGACGCCGCGCTGGCCGATGAGATGGATGCATACGCCGCCGAGCTCTACGCTCAACGATCCTTCCGGGCGGCTGGGCAGTACCTGCGCTGGGCGAGCGGCCTGACGCCCGACCCGGCCGAGCGCGAGCAGCGCTGGCTGGAGTCGGTCTTCGCGCTGGTGGTGAACTTCGACTTCAGCCCGGTCGAGGCCGAGCTCAAGGACATCCAGGCCGCCGAGAACTGGCCCTGGCGCGCGCTCGTCCTCGGGGCCTACGCCGGTCAGCAACGCCGCCATCGCGACGTGGTCGAACACCTCGAGCCGATCGCAGCCACCCCACTTCAGTCGCAGGAGCCGCGATTGCGGTACCGCGTCGAGGTGCTGCTGGCCTGGGCCCGGCTGTGCCTAGGCCACCCCACCGAGGTGATCGTCGCCGGACTGGACCGGGCCGCTTCGTTGAAGGTCGAGGACGCCGGCGTAGGCGGCCTGGAAGTCATCAACCGCAGCCAGATGTCGATTCGCCAGCACGGCCTGGGTTCAATCATTACGCAGCTGGACGCGTTGCCGCCGGCCCCGGCTGTTCCCCTGCCGTACACCGGCGCGCTGGCCTTTCGGGGGACACTGCGAACGATGATGGGGCTCACCCGCGAGGGGTCCGAGGATCTGACCGAGGCGACGCGCCGCATCGTCGATGGCGTCACCGATCTTGGCGCCGGCTCCTTCCACGCCCAGCTCGGGTTGGCCCAATGGCTCGTCGGTGACTGGGGCCGTTCGCGGGTCACCTTCCACCAAGCGGTCGAACTCGGCGGTGGCGCGGTGCATCAGATGACCGCCGCGCTGGCGCCTCTCGTCGAGATCGGTCAGGGCCGCTTCGGCGAGGCGGACGCGCTGATCGCGCGCGGGCGGGCGATGTTGATCGAGTCGCCCTACCCGGAGGCCTGCCTGCAGTTCGTGGGCACCCTGCTCGCGCGCGTCCACGCCGAGGGATCGAGCGCTGCGCAGGCATCAGCACTGGCCGAGCTACGCGGCACGCCCTTCGAGGTCACCGACATCACCCGTGTCACCCCGACGGTGCTGCTGAACTACCTTCCCGCGCTCATCTGGGCCAAGCGGCTCGACGAGGCCGACGCGGCGGCGGGGCAGTTCAGCCATGAAGAGCTGCTCGCCCCATGGGCCGGCGCCGCGTCCTCCTGGTTCCGCGGCGCTCGTCTGCGAGGCGCGCGGCGACGGGGCCGGCGCGTGGGCACACCTGAACTCGGCCCTGGACGGAGACCTCGACCTGCCGCTCTACCGGGCCCATCTACTGGCCGACCACGCCCGGCTGGCCCACCTGCTCGGTCGCCCGGATGCCGACGGATCCCTGAAGCACGCCGAGCAGATCTATGAGCGGCTGGGTGCGCTGCCCTACCTGCAGCGGGTGCGCGCGATCCGCTCCGCGCCCCCCGAGGCACCGGCGCCCACCCTGGTCGGCGGGGTGTCACTGACCGAGCGGGAGCAGGACGTGCTGACCCTGCTGGTCACCGGCATGAGCTACGCGCAGATCTCCCGGGAGCTGTTCATCACCCAGAGCACGGTCGGCTATCACCTCGGCAACATCTACGGCAAGGCCGCGGTGAGCTCGCGGCACGAGCTCACCGACCTGGCCCGCAAGCATCCGCAGCTGTTCGGAATCACCGTCAGCTGACCTCCTCGACGGGCAGCCAGGCGCCGTGCAACCCGAGCGGGACGCGCTGGGGCAGCCGGACGGTCGCGATCGGCCCGGCGGTGGGATCGGCGGCCGCCAGCACGAGCAGCCGGCTGGTCAGGTCGGTGCGATCGGTGGCGTAGGTGACCCACCAGCCGTGGAAGGGATCGGGATCCCCCGCACGCGGCACGAAGGTCTGCTCCCCCACCGCGAGGTCGCCCGCGGACCAGACGGCCAGCTCGCCCGTGGCCGTGTCGTACCAGGCCAGCGAGTCGGCGTCGCCGGTGAGCTCGGGGCGCGGGCCGGTCTTGAGCGAGGTGCCGATCTGACGGTGCGCAATCGTCAGCATCCGGTCGTCGACGCGGGGGAACTCCATGCCGCGATCGGCCAGCACGTCGCGGACCACCGAGCCGGTGGCCGGATCGAGCGTCAGCCGGGCCAGCGAACCGGTCGTGGTGAGCCCGGGCACGAATCCGCCCGGCGCGCTCCACTGGACGTAGTCGAGCACGACCCGGGTCGTGCCGTCAGCGGCGACGGTGTCGTACGCGTTGGCCGTGTGCCACAGCCAGAACGCCTCGCTCGACAGCCAGCGCGTCGGGCCGCCGTCGCGCGGAATCAAGGCGATGCGGGTGCCGTGTTCGGGTTCCCAGCGACATCGGCGATCCCGTCGACATCGCCGCGGCGATGTCGAAGAAGAACGGACCCAGGACGAGCACGACGTAGGTCGGCGTGAGCGCCATGTCGTGGATCATGATCGGTCGATCGACGCCCTCGACCGGGGTTTGCGCCCGCACCGGCACGCCATCCGCACCGATCACCGACCAGGTCAGGTACGGCGCCTCCAGCCCGTAGCAGAACACCACCATCTCGCCGGTGACCGGATCGATCTTGGGATGGGCCGTCACCCCGGCCGGGAGCATGCCGCCGAAGCTCTCGCATTCGAGGGTGTCGAGCTCGGCCGACAGGCGGAACGGCGGCCGCGACTCGGCCAGGGCCAGCAACCGGCCGCCGTGGCGTACGACGTTGATGCCGGGCAGGTCCTTGACCGTGTGGGCCAGCTCCGGGCCGACCAGCTCCGGACCGGGGGTGTAGCCGAAGCCGGTGATGCCGGGCCACAGGGCCCGCCCGGCCGCCTCTTCGGCGACCAGGGCCGGGGTGCGAACGAACCGGTTGGTGTAACGGGCCCGGCCATTGCGCAGCTGCACGCGATGCAGCATGCCGTCGCCGTCGAGCGGGTAGAGGTAGCCGCCCAACGGGCTGAACCGCGGGTTGGGGCCGTTGCGGAGGTAGTCGCCGCTCAGCTCGGCCGGTAGTTCACCCTCGACCTCGAGATCGGCCACATCCACCTCGTGCACCTGCGGGGCGAAGACGCCCCGCAGGTGCGGCTCGGTGGCCATGTCGATCGGTTGCGGCACGCGCCGCGTCGCCGGGGCGTTCACCGGGTGATCCCGCTCCGGACCGGCTGCGCCGGCGCGCTGGATCCGGCGGCCGTGCTGATCTGCTCGGTCTGCTTGATCGCGAAGAAGATCAGGGCGGCCGGCAGCACCCAGTTGAAGATCAGGTCGACCGGCCGGGCGCCGGCGTTCGGGTTCGAGGCTGGATCGATCGACCCGGCCAGCAGGTGACCTAGCCCCATGATCGCGACGACGCCGCCCCACAGCGCGCTGATCTTGCGATTCACCGCGCGGAAGACCGGCGAACCCCAGTACTCCCGCGGCACCGACTCGCGGGCGTACTGCTCGGTGAACGGGATGGTCAGCGCCGAGCCGAGCATGATCGCCGCGAGCACCAGGGCGGCCGTGCCGCGGCCGTAGTCGGCAATCCAGTTGTCCACCGACTGCCCGCCGGCGAAGCCGATCGCGGCGAGCGCCCCGAAGATCGCCACGCCAGTCGCATCGATTATCTTGACGCCGGTCTCCTGGCCGTCCTTGACCAGGAACACGAGGGACAGCGCCGCTGCGGCCAGTGCGGCGATCGCGGCGGCGTTGGCGCCGTGCCGGTTGATGATGACGCTGAACAACAGCCATGGAATCAGGCTGAGAAACATCTTCTTCGAGTTCATTTTCCTACCCCTTGGGTGACGGTGCCGGCCCCTTGCCGGCTGCTATCTCTCTGTCTACGGGGACAGCCGGCGGAGCACCCTAGGGATAACTAGCAGTGTCAAGATCTCACCATGACCATGAACCCCACGGTGGACAATCGCAAGATCACGAACGCGCCCGGGCTCTACAACCCGGTACAGCACGGCTACAGCTTCGCCGCGTCCGCACGGGGTGAGGTGGTGTATTTCGCCGGGCACTGGGCCTCGGACCCGGCCGGGAACGTCATCGAGGGCGACTTCGCCACGCAGGTGGATCAGACGATCCGCAACCTCGGCATCTCACTGACCGCCGAAGGACTGGACTGGGTGCACGTCGTGCGCATCGGGTCCTTCGTCGTCGATCACGACCTGGCCAAGCTGTCGACGCTGACCGCCGCGCTGCAAGCGGTATGGGGCGACCGGCCGCCCGCCCAGAGCCTGGTTCCGGTACCTGTGCTGGCCCTACCCGGCATGCTCTACGAGCTCGAAGCGACCGCGGTCCGTCCTACTGCGTGATCGCGCGGGCGGCCAGTAGCCCCTGGTCGACCAGGTTGACCATCCAGGTGAAGCTCTCATCGACATCGGTGTCGAACCGGAAGCCTCCCTCGACCTCCAGGGTCGCGTAGCCGTGGAGCAGGCTGCGCAGCATCCGCAGGGCGTGGATCTCCTGGCCGGGATCGAGCTGATATCCGAGCAGCACGGCCGCGAAGGAGGCCAGCACCCGGTTGAGCGCCACCGTCAGTGGGTCGTCCGCTCCGCCTGGTCGCACCGCGTTGGCGGCCGCATACCGACCCGGATGGGCTTTGACGTATGAGCGCATCGTCTGCGCGGCCGCGGTGAGCGCGTCACTGCCGGCGCGGCCTTGGGTGGCATCGCGCAGGGCGTCAGCGAGCTCGGTCGCGGCGAGAATGGCGATGCGGTGGACGAGGTCGGCCAGATTCTCGACATGCTTGTAGAGCGAGGGTGTCTTGACGCCGAGACGTTCGGCGAGCAGGCCCATGCTGAGTTGGTCGAAGCCGATCTCGTCGGCAAGCGCGGCCCCGGCCTCGGTGACCGAAGCGGGCGCGAGTCCAGCCCCTCTAGGCATGCGGCAGCGCCGTCGCGAGGAAGGGCCGGACCAGCTCGAGCACCTCGTCCGGAGTCTGGGCGTGGGGGTAGTGGCCGGCGCCGTCGATAACCGCGAGCTCGCCCAGACCGGTGGGCAGCTCGGCGATGATCTTCTCTCCTTCGGCGCGCGGGTCGACCCAGTCCGGGTCGAGGCTGCCCTCGATGATGAGCACCGGGCAACGGACGTTCTTCAGCTGCTCGCCCGCGTCGCTGGGCTTGGTCTTGCACATGGCCTGCAACGCCTTCATCCGTCCGGGCTCGCTCAACGTGGCCTCGATCCGGGCCAGCTCGCCGTCCCAGTCGGCCGGCTTCACCGGGTAGGCGAGGTCGAGGTACCTCTTCCAGCTCGACAGCCGGCCCATGACCATGACCTGACCCAGCTGGGTGTAGCCGGCGCGAAAGCGCTTGACCCGCAGCAGCCCGCCCAGGTCGAGGGCCTGCGCGCGGGTGAACGGCGCCAGCTCGATGACCCCGCTGATCACGTCGGGGGCGGTGGCCGCGGCAATCGTCGCCGCGCCGCCGCTGATGGACTGCCCGGTGATCACTGCCGGACCGCCGAGTTCACGAACCACGGCGACCAGGTCACCGGCGATGTCGGTGCGGCTGTAGCCGGTCCAGCCGAGGCTGGACTCTCCGCACCCGCGGATATCGACGTTGGCGACCCGATAGCCGGCGTCGATCAGGGCCGGGGCGAGGAAGCGATAGGAATGCCGGCTGTCGCCGATCCCGTGCGCCAGCACCACGAGCGGGCCGGCCCCGGAAAGGTCATAGGCGATGGTGTTGCCGGCGATGCTCAGGTGCTCGGTCATGACGTCCTCCGGACTGGTTTATTTGATTAGGCGTAACGCTAATCGATTTAGCTCAGTTGTCAAGGGCCCGGCAGCGCGGATGATCATCGGCTCGGCCATACTGCGATCGATCCCACTCGTAGAAGCGGAGTCGACCATGGGCGCGGAGCGGGAACGGATTACCGGCTTCGGCCGCCTCGAAGACGGCTTGCTCGAGGCCGGCGACTGGTACCGGTGGGGGCCCTACCTCAGCGAACGACAGTGGGGCACCGTGCGCGAGGACTACAGCGCCGACGGCAACGCCTGGGACTACCTCCCCCATGATCACGCCCGCTCCCGCGCCTACCGCTGGGGCGAGGACGGCCTGGCCGGCTTCAGCGACATCCACCAACGCCTGTGCCTGAGCCTGGCCCTGTGGAACGGCCGCGACCCGATCCTGAAGGAGCGCGCGTTCGGGCTCACCGGCCCGCAGGGCAATCACGGCGAGGACGTCAAGGAATATTGGTGGTACCTCGATGCGGTGCCCAGCCACGCGTGGAACCGCTGGCGCTATCACTACCCCCAGGCCGCGTTCCCGTACGAAGACCTGATCAGCACGAACGCCGCTCGCGATCGGCACCAGCCCGAGTACGAACTGCTCGACACCGGTGCGTTCGACGAGAACCGCTACTGGATCACCGAGGTGCACTACGCCAAGGCCGGTCCCGATGACCTGCTGATGAGCATCCAGGTGACCAATGCCGGTCCCGATGCCGACACCATCCACGTGCTGCCGACCGCGTGGTTTCGCAACACCTGGGCGTGGGGCGACGACGAGACCAAACCCGTCCTGCAGGCCACCGGCCCCCGATCGGTCACCCTCGAGCACCCGATCGTCGGTGCCATGGAACTCCTCGCGGCCACCGGGCCGAATGGCACGGACCCCGAGCTGTTGTTCTGCGACAACGACACCAACGTGGCCCGGCTCTACGGCGAGGCGCCGATCACGGCCTACCCCAAGGACGGCATCAACGACCACGTCGTCAACGGCGCCGCGAGCGTCAACCCCGACCGGGCCGGCAGCAAGTGCTCCGTCTGGTATCGACTCACCGTCGCGGCGGGTGAGACGGTCGAGCTCCGCCTGCGGCTACGACCGACCACCGCGGGCCGCTCCGCCGCCGCGGACGCGCTGGGCGCGGAGTACAGCCAGCTCCTCGGCGCGCGCCGGGAGGAGGCCGACGAGTTCTACCGCGAACTGACGCCGGCCGCCGCGAGCCAGGACGAGGCCATGGTGCTGCGCCAGGCCAGCGCCGGGATGCTGTGGAGCAAGCAGCTGTTCTACTACGACGTCAGCCGCTGGCTCGACGGCGACCCGGGCCAGCCGGTGCCACCCGCGCAACGCAAGAGCGGCCGCAACTCCAAGTGGCGCACCTTCGACGGGTTCGACATCGTCTCGATGCCCGACAAGTGGGAGTACCCCTGGTTCGCCGCGTGGGACCTCGCCTTCCACTGCGTCACCCTGGCCCACCTCGATCCCGCCTTCGCGAAATACCAGCTGGTCATGGTGTGCCGGGAATGGTTCCAGCATCCCAACGGGGCCTTGCCGGCCTACGAATGGGACTTCGGCGACGTGAACCCGCCCGTCCACGCGTGGGCCGCCCTGCAGGTGTTCGCGATCGACGGCGGCCGCGACTGGGAGTTCTTGAGCCGCGTCTTCGACAAGCTGATGGTGAACTTCGGCTGGTGGGTCAACCAGGAGGATGCCGACGGCAACGACGTCTTCTCCGGCGGCTTCCTCGGACTGGACAACATCGGCCCGATCGACCGTTCGCACGTGCCGGACGGGTACACGCTGGAGCAATCCGACGCCACCGGCTGGATGGGCGCCTTCGCGGTCGCGATGGCGGCCATCGCCGCGTTGCTGAACCGCGCCGGCGTCCGGACGACGCAGGATCTGGTGCTGAAGTTCCTCGAGCACTTCGCAGGCATCCGCGCGGCCATCGATCTGCAGGGCCTGTGGGACGAGGAGGACGGCCTGTTCTACGACCGGCTGGTGGCGCCGTCCGGCGAGGCCGTTTCGGTCAAGGTCCGCTCGATGGTCGGCATCATCCCCGCGTTGGCGGCCATCGTCATCGACGGCGACGTCCTCAACGACGCGATGACGATGAACAAGCGATTCATGCGTTTCCTCCAACGTGAGGGCGTCGGCGACATCGACGCGCTGAGCCAGACGCCGCAGCTGCGCGGCGACGGGGCCAACCGCCGCCTGCTGCTGTCGGTGGCGCGCCCGAACCAGTTGGAGCGCTTGTTCGCCAAGCTCTTCGACGAGAGCGAATTCCTCTCTCCGCACGGGCTGCGGGCGCTGTCGGCCTATCACCGCGATCATCCCTATCAATTCGACGCGGACGGGTTCCAGGCCACCATCGACTACGCACCGGCCGAATCGACGTCGTCCATGTTCGGCGGCAACTCCAACTGGCGCGGGCCGATCTGGTTCCCCGTCAACTACCTGGTCATCGAATCGCTGGAACGCTACTACCGCTTCTACGGCGACGACCTGGAGCTGGAATACCCGACCGGATCAGGGCAGCACCTGACGCTCGAGCAGATCACGGCGGATCTGCGCGACCGGTTGATCTCACTGTTCACCAAGGACAAGGACGGGCGTCGCGCGAGCTTCGGTGGCACCGAGCGGATGCAGACCGATCCGGCCTGGCGCGACAACCTGATCTTCAGCGAGTACTTCCACGGCGACAACGGGGCCGCGCTCGGCGCCTTCCACCAGACCGGGTGGACCGGCCTCATCGCCGACGTGATCCTGCGCCGGCATGGCGCGGTCGCCTCGCTGGGTGACGTGCTCCGGAGCGCCAGCACCCCCCGCGCCGCGCCTAACCCCTGAGTTCCCACCCGTTGCCGGCCGGGTCCTTGCAGACGATCAACCGGTTGGCGCCGAAGGTGCTGGCCCGAAACGGCATGTTGGCGCTGATCAGCCGGCCCTCGATCTCCTCGTACTCATCGCTCACGTCCACGGCGGTGTGCGCGCGGGCGGCCGGCCGGTGGTCGGGGTCGATGCTCAGATGGATCTGCGTCTGATCGTTGGCCTCGAACCACAGCGCCTGCGGCACGTCCCTAGGCGTGTCGAGGCGGCGATAGCCGACGATCTCGGTCAGGAATCGGCATTCCTGATCGAGCAGCTCGGGCGGTACGCCCAGGTTCGCATGATGAAATCTCGGCACGGCCCAATCATGCCCGGGCGCGCACAATTTGGGGAGAGTTCTGGTCGGCCGGCGTACAAAAACTCTCCCCAGATCGCCCGCCTCGGGCATGATCAAAGCATGAGCGGGCCTACGCGGGGTTTCTTCGGACGGGCGCACGCAGCGCGGGATCCTCGGCTGCCTCCGGGCCAGTACGACACGGGTAAGGACTGGCCGGTGCTCACCGCCGAGGTCACGCCCAGACTGCGCACCGAGCAGTGGGTATTGACCTTTGACGGACTGGTCGAGAACCCGAGCAGCTGGTCCTGGGACGAGGCGCACGCCTTGCCGCAGTCGAAATACGAGGGCGACATCCACTGCGTGACGACGTGGTCGAAGCTGGCCACGTCCTTCGAGGGGGTCAGCCTCGACGTCTTCCTCGCCGTTGCGAAGCCACTGCCGAACGCGACCCACATCCTCGCCACATCCACCACCGGCTACACGACCAACCTGCCGATCGAGGACATCAGCAACGGCCAGGCCTGGGTGGCGTGGTCGCACGAGGGCAAGGCGCTCAGCATCGAGCACGGCGGCCCCGTCCGCCTGCTGGTCCCCCACCTGTACTTCTGGAAGAGCGCCAAATGGGTCACCCGGATCACCTTCCTGGACCACAACGAGCCGGGGTTCTGGGAGCGCAACGGCTACCACGACCGTGGTGACCCGTGGCTGGAGCAGCGGTACCAGGGTGACTGAGCCGGCGGCGTCATCCTGGAAGCTGGCCACGGTGCGCGGCAAGAGCAAGCCGACGCCGCGCGTGCTGATGCTGCGCCTCGACGTGCCCGAGCGCGCCGAGCAGCTACCCGGTCAGCACTACGTGATCCGGCTGACCGCGCCGGACGGCTACGTCGCGCAACGCTCGTACTCCCTCGCCTCCGCGCCGGCCGATCCGCAGATCGAGCTCGGCGTCGAACTGCTTGCCGACGGCGAGGTGTCGGGCTACCTCGGCGACGTGGTCGAGATCGGCGACCAGCTCGAGGTGCGCGGCCCGATCGGGGGATGGTTCGTCTGGCGCGGTGATCGCCGGGCCGTGGCGATCGGCGGCGGCAGCGGCGTCGTGCCGTTGGTCTCGATGCTGCGCCACGCCCGCGACATCGGCCGGCTCAACCTGTTGCACCTGGCCGTGTCGGCCCGCCGGCCACAGGAGCTGCTCTTTCACGACGAGCTGGTCACGGACGCTCAGGCGGTGGCCTTTACCCGCTCAGGCCCCGCTGGGGGGCGGCCGGTCGGGCGGCTCACCGGCGAGGACCTCGCTCCGCTCATCGCGGCCGACACCACGTATTTCGTCTGCGGATCGGCCGCGTTCGCCGAGGCCATGAGCCAGCTGCTGCTGGACCTCGGCGTCGACGCCGCCGACGTCCGGGTCGAGCGATTCGGCGCGAGCGGCGGCGACTAGCGACCTAGTCGTTCTCGACGACGAAGTCCCACGAGGCGAGGATCTGCTGCCGCCCGGGCGCCCAGCGCATCAGCCCTTCGCCGGTCGGCATGACCGCCCGCAGCTCGAAACTGACGGTCTGACCCGGGGCGACGGCGGCCGGAATCGGCGGCTGCTCGGGCACCGTCGTCATCGCGTAGATCGCGCCGAGATGATCGATAGCGTCGAAGTCGGCGATCGCGATCGGCATCGTCGCGCTCGCATCGGTCAAGGTCACGTGCCACGTGCAGGTGGTGGCCGGAGCCTGATAGGGCAGCCCCTCACCGGGCACGTCCGGGCCGCTCACCGTCACCAGGACCGACCCACTGGGCGACTCGACCTTGACGGCGTCGCCCTCCGACGTCAGCGCCGTGTGGCCCGCGCTGCCCGTCAACACGGTGTCCGGGTGCAGGGTCGTCGACGGCAGGAACGCCGGCAACGACCCATAGCTGTCCTTGGACGCCGAACCGTGGCTCGACGCACAGGCGCTCAGCAGGCCGGCGAGCACGAGCACGCTGCTCGCCAGCATGGCGAAGCGGCGCCGCGGACTTCCCGCGGCGCCGCTTCCTGGAGTCGGGCTCAATGGCGTCCGTTGCCGGGCACGTTGTTGAACACGTCCGGACCGAACGGGGCCAGTCCGGGCTGGGCGGCGAAGCCCAGGTGACCCTGGTTGTCCAGGCCGCCCGAGACGGTGCCCGCTGGCAGCTTGGCGTTGTCCTTGCCCTTGTCGACCACGAAGATGTCCTCCATCGTCCGCAACCAGCTGTAGTGGTTGTAGAAGGTGGCGCTCGTCGTGCCCGGCTTGATGTACGGGCTGATCAGCACGCTGCCGGTGTTACCGCCGCCGGGCGTGGCGTCGGTCGCGTCGTAGAGCGGGTCGGCCGTCTGTCCCGCACTGAGGAAGCCCGGGGCGCCCTCGGCGCTGAGGGTGATGCCCGAGACCGGACCGGTCGGGGTCACCGCGTTGCCGGCCTGATCGACCAGCTCGAAGGACCCGTTGATCACCGAGCCGGTGTTCGTAGCCGCCGCCTGCGGTCCGGTGTCGCTGACCGTGCCGACGAACGTGTTGGCCGGGATCGGATCCGGGCTGTCGACGGTGTCGGTCACGATCCGGCCGGTGTCGTCGGCGAGAATCGCGGGGTCGAGGACGTACGGCGAGCTCGCCGTTGCGGCGACCTTGTCGCTGCGCGCTCCCGGCGAGCTGCCGGACCCGCCGCGGACGATGCCCGGCACGCAGTTGGCCGGCACGAGCGTCGGCGTGGTCTGGGTGCAGGCCGGCGGTCGGTCGATGAAGCCGTTATCGCCCGGGCCGGGATAGAGCTGCTGGCCGGCGGCGTTGGTCTGCAGTGTCGAGTTCGGGCCGGTCGGCTCGGTGTGGACGTTGTGCCCGAACAGGTTCTCTCCGGCCTCGTCAGCGGCGATGCCGGCGGCCGCGTTGGGCAGGTCGCTCAGCGTCGGGCCGTAGGCGTTGGCGTTGTTGAAGCTGTTACCCGAGTAGGTGAACGGCGGGTTGCCCTCGTCGAACGTGACGTCGATCAGGCCGCCGTCCTTGAACGCCGCGGACTTCTCGATCATCGGGATGTAGTACTCGAGGAAAAGGTCGGAGGCGTAGAGGCCACCGGTGTAGTTCTTCGGCGTGGTGGACTCCGGGTTGGGCACCGGCGACTGGTAGATCGGCGCGCCGGCCGCTGTGAACGAGCCCGACAGGTTGTTGCCCTTGCACAGGGCGTCATGGGCGTCACTGCAGTTGTTCGGCGTGATCCAGCTGAAGGCCGGGGTCGTCGATTCCTTCTGCAGATCCTTGAACAGGCCGTTGCTGGCGCTGTCGAGGTTGGCCACGTGGTTGGCGTCGCAGTCGGTGCCACCCTGCACCGGCGTGGTCAGGCCCGGCGTGGTGCTGCCGTCGGCGTTCACCGTCCCGGTCAGGGAGTGGAACCACGGGAGCGGGAAGTGCTTGGCGACGTACTGGTCGTTGGGCTGTGCGCCGGTCAGGCTGGTGACGCCCGGCGGCAGGCTGGTTGTCGACGTCGCCGTCATCACGGTCGGGTTGGTCGTCGGGTTGTTCGAGGCCAGCCCGGGACCGCCGCAGACGGCGTCTTCGCGACCAGTTTGGTTACCAAGGTCCTGGCCGTAACCCTTCCAGGTCACGCCGGCGGCATCGAGTTGGTTGAACAGGGTGGGTGTGTCGCTCGGGTAGGTGCAGCCGTTCGCGCCGTTGGGGGCATTGGCGCCGCTGGGCTGCGCGGCGTTGGCCAGGCTGTTCACCTGCCCGGCGTTGGGGCCGGACTTGATGATGCTGGCGTTGCTACCGAAGTCGTAGTCCTTGACGCTGCAATCGGTCTGGGTGTCCTGCTGCGGGGCCTGGCCGGACACCAGCGAGATGTAGTTGTCCTGGCTGAAATGCCCGGTGCCGTAGTAGTTCGTCAGCTCGACGCCCTGGCTGGGCAACGTCTTCCAGAGGTAGCTGTTCTGGTTGAGCCCGGTGAAGGTCGCGTCGAAGGACTTGTTCTCCAGAATGATCAGCCAGACGTGCTTGATCTGGCCGCTGTGCAGGCCGGTGCTGGAGATGGCGAAGCCCGGACCGGGGTCGTTGGCCACGGCGCCCGGCGCGGTGATCGCCAGGGTGCCACCGATCAAGAGAGTGGCCGCAACGGCCGCCAACACGAGTCGTCGGGAACGCTTTCGCAAGACTGTCAATCGCATAAGACTTGTCTATCGGCCCCGGCGGAGGCGGTCGACGAAGCCGGCGCGGACAACTGGCGAACTTTCCGTAAACAGATGATCTCCGAGCGCGACCGACTATCCGGGTGCACTCGGATAGGGTGCCGCTGCGGACGCGTTGCGTCGCGGAGGCGAGGGAGTTCCGAGTTGTTGATCGTTGCTGGAACGTTCGAGGTCGATCCGGCGCAGCGCGCGGACTTCCTGCACTCGATGGAGCAGGGCATGCGCTCATCGCGCCGCGAGGCCGGCTGTCTGGCCTACGTGCTCAGCGCCGACCCAATCGAGCCCGGCCGCGTGGTCTTGTACGAGCGCTGGGCGGACAAGGCGTCCCTGGCCGCACATCTGGCCAACCCGCGACCGCAGCCGGCGCCGGATGCCGTGCCCATCACCGTCATCAGTTCAGAGATCGTGCAGTACGAGATCTCGGCCGAGGGGCCGCTCGGAAGCTAGGTCACCACGCCCGTGATCTTGAGCTGGAGGATCGCCTCCTCATCCAGGCCCAGCTCACGGGCCAGGATCTCATCGCCATGTTCATTGAATCGCGGCGATCGACCGGGCCGACGCCGTTCCCCGTCGAACATCACCGGGGTGCTGACCAGGTGGAACGGCACCCCGTCGGCGCTCTCGGTCTCCTGCAGGTAGCCGTTGGCCTGCACCATCGGGTCGTCGGCGATGTCGACGGTGTTCTGGACCGGCGACCACTGTCCGTCGAGGTCACGCAAGCGAACCTTCCAGCCGTCGAAGGTGTCGGTGGCAAACGCCGCCTGGAGCAGTTGGCGGGCCTCGGCGGCGTGATCCTGCAGGCTCTGATGGCTGTCGAAGCGCGGATCGCTGATCCACTCCGGGTGGCCCAGCACCCGGGCCACGCGGGGCCAGTAATGGAATCCTTGCAACATGCACAGCCAGATGAATGACCCGTCGGCCGTCTGGAAGTTGCCGACCAGCGGATTCAATGGCGCCGGGTCGGTGGCCGCCGGGATCGTCTTCGGTATTCCCGTCAACTGCGACATCCCGATCGGGCTGCCCATCGCCCACATCCCGGTGGCCAACAGGGACGCGTCGACGACCGTTGCCTCGCCGGTGGCCAGCCGGTGGAAGAGCGCCGCGGAGATTCCTCCGGCGATCACCATGGCCCCGAGGGAGTCGCCGAAGGCCGGCCCCGGTTGAGCGGGGATGTGATCGGCCCCGGGTTCGAGCAGGGCCGATGCGACGCCCGAGCGGGCCCAGAAGGCGAGCGCGTCGTACCCACCCCGGTCGCGGTCGGGTCCCTCCGCGCCGTAGCCGGTGCCGCGCGCATAGATGATGTTGGGGTTATGACGGCGGATGTCCTCGACGTCGACCTTCAGTTTTGCGGCGACCGCCGGCAGTTTATTGGTCAGAAAGACATCGCAGGTCGTCGCCAGCCGGTAGAGGATCTCGCGTCCCTTGTCGCGTGACAGGTCGAGCCCGATGCTCTGCTTGCCGCGGTTCGCGTGCTCCATGAACATGTGCACCCCGCCGCTGCCGACATTCAGGCCGCCAGTGGAGGCCAGGCCGCGCATGGCATCGCCGCGCTCGACGTGCTCCACCTTGATCACCTCGGCGCCCCAATCAGCCAGGACGGCCGAGGCGAGCGGAACGAAGGTGTGCTCGGCGACCTCGAGGATCCGCACGCCCCGCATCACGGCGCTCATCGGCGCCGATTCGCGGGCGGACGCGAGTCCATTGTCGGTACGGCCATGTCATCGCTCCTTGGTTCGGTCCACAGAGCATGGCAGCCGAACGCAAGACCACCAGCGGCGACTTCCTCAGCGCCGCAGGGCGCACCTAGCCGTGACTGGCCGGCTCGAGTGCGGCCAGAACCGCGTCGAGATCCGAGGGCCTCGCCGCCTGCTCCGGGGAAGCTGCGCCGAGCTTGGTACCGGCAACGGCCTCGAACAGTCGGGCCATCGCCTCGAACAGGTCGGTATCGGTGCCGGCCGCGCTCTGGGTCGTCGCGATCTCGCGCATCTCGGCCGGAAAGCGGTCGGACTTCGCCGCCGCGACGGCAATCCGGCCCGCGGCGTGCTCCGGACTGATCCCGAGCCCGGCCTGCAGGTCGGCCATGACCAGGTCGGTGACGCCGTTCGCGCGGGCCGTCTGCAAAGCCCGCAGCAGCAGCCCGTTGAACCCTTTGTAGACCGACGCGGTGCACATCTTCACCGCGGATGCCGTGCCGATCTCGGTTCCGACGACCTGGCTCAGCAGTCCCGGCGCATCCAGATCGGCCAGCACGGCGGCCGAGCGACCCGACAGGTAGAGCCGGGTCGCCGACGTGGCCGTCGGCGGTGCCCCGCTGATCGATCCGTCGACGACGTCACATCCGGCGTCTTCGAGGATGGCCGCGACCTGGCGAACCGTGCTCGGCGCGATGGCGTTGAGGTCGGCGACCAGCAGCCGCCGGGAACGGCCTCGACACTGTGCAGCGATCGCCGAGGCGATGGACAGCGCCGCGCCGGGCGGGGCGACACTGACGAGCACATCGGACGCGGCCACGACCTCGTCGAGTCCGGCGAGCAGTTCGAGTCCCGCCGCCAGCTCGTGGGTCCGGGCGCTGCGTCCGGCCACGGTGCACACGACTCGGGCCCCGCCGCGCCGCCAGACCCGTCCCAACGCGCTCCCCATCGCTCCCGGAGAAACAATGCCGACCGTCAGCTGACTCATCCACCCATCCTCTCGCGGATGAGCTCGGCGCTGCGCGCTCTACGCTGCGACGATGGGGGCCACGACCATCCTCGCCATCGACCAGGGCACGTCCGGCACCAAGGCGGTGGTGGTCGACGCCGTTGACGGTGCCATGGCCAGCGCCGAGGTCGCCGTGCGCCCGCGCTACGGCGCCGACGGAGCGGTCGAGGTCGACCCGCAGGCCCTGCTCGATTCGGTGATCGAGGCCGGCCGGCGGGCCATCGCCCAGGCGCGGCGGGCGGTGCACGGCGTCGCTCTGGCCAATCAGGGCGAGACGGTGCTGGCGTGGGACCGGCGCACCGGCGCGCCGCTCTCGCCGGCGATCGTCTGGCAGGACCGCCGTTCGGACTCCCTCGTCGCCGAGTTGGCCGGCGCCCGTGAGCTGCTCGCCGAACGCACCGGATTGGTGCTTGACTCCTACTTCTCCGCCCCGAAGCTGGCCTGGCTGCGGCGCGAGGTCACCGGCGAGGGCGTGGTCACGACGTCGGACTCGTGGCTGGTTCACCAGCTGTGCGGGGCGTTCGTCACCGACGTCTCGACCGCGAGCCGATCGCTGCTCACCGGCCTCGATGACGTCGCCTGGGATGCGGAGCTGCTGGCGCTGTTCGGTCTGGGGAGCGAGGAACTGCCGCGCATCGTCGGCTGCGACGAGGTCGTCGGTAGCACGGGCGTCTTCGGAGCCGAGCTGCCGGTGGCCGGCCTGATCGTCGACCAGCAGGGGCCCTGCTCGGCGAGTCCTGCCTCGACCCGGGGACGGCCAAGTGCACGTTCGGCACCGGCGCCTTCCTGCTGGCCAACATCGGCGGCGAGCCGCGGCGCTCGACCGCCGGGCTGACCGCGTCGGTGGCCTGGCGGCTGCGCGGTGAGACGACCTACTGCATCGACGGCCAGGTCTACGCCGCCGCCTCGACGGTGCGCTGGCTGGCCGAGCTCGGGTTGGTGAGTGGGGCCGAGGACGTCGACCGGGTCGCCGCGGCCGACGCCGGCGGGGTGTTGTGCGTTCCGGCGCTGGCCGGCCTGGCCGCCCCGTGGTGGCGTGCGGATGCCACCGCCACCTTCACCGGGCTGACCCTGGCATCGGGTCCGGGCCACCTGGTCCGCGCGGCGATCGAGGGCATCGCCGCGCAGGTCGCCGAACTGCTCACCTGCATCGCTACTGATCTTGGGGCCCCGTTGGGCCGGCTGCGCGTCGACGGCGGCCTGGTGCGTTGCCGCACGCTCATGCAGGCCACGGCCGACATCGCGCAGCGTCGAGTTGACGTCTATCCGTTCGAGCACGCGACTGCCCTCGGTGCCGCTGCCATCGGGCGGTTGGCCCTCGATGCCTCGTTGAGCATCGCCGACGCCGTGCCGGCCTGGACGGCCGCCCGCACCTACGAGCCGCAGTGGTCGGCCGATCGGGCGGCGGAGTTCCGCGCCCGGTGGCGGGCCGCGGCCGAGATGGCAATGTCATGACGCGCACCTTCGACGTCGCCGTGATCGGCGCCGGTGTGGTCGGGTGCGCCATCGCCCGCGAGCTGAGCGCCTACGACCTCAATGTCGCCGTGGTCGAGGCTCGCACCGATGTGGGCGACGGGACGAGCAAGGCCAACACCGCCTTACTGCACACCGGTTTCGACGCCACGCCCGGAACTTTGGAATCGCGTCTGGTCCGACGGGGCTACGAGCTGCTGTCGGCCTACGCCGCCCTGACGGGTATACCGGTCGAACGCACCGGCGCCCTGCTCGTCGCCTGGACGAACGAGGAGGCCGACGCGCTGCCCGGCCTGCAGGCCAAGGCCCTCGACAACGGCTACGAGCGGTGCGAGCTCGTCGACGCGGACGCGGTCTATGCCCGTGTCCCCCACCTCGGTCCGGGCGCGCTCGCCGGGCTGACCGTCCCGGACGAGTCCGTCATCTGCACCTGGACGACGTCGCTCGCCCTGGCCACCGAGGCGTTGCTGCGTGGGACCACGTTGCTCTTCGAGCACCGGGTGGAGCGGGTCTCGCGGTCGGTGGACGACATCACGCTGCACACCTCGGCCGGCGACGTAGCGGCCCGGTGGGTGGTGAACGCCGCGGGCCTCGGTGCCGATCTCGTCGACCGGTTCTTCGGCTTCAGCCGATTCACCGTCACGCCCCGGCGCGGTGAGCTGCTGGTCTACGACAAGCTGGCCCGCCCGCTGGTGAACACCATCGTGCTGCCCGTCCCCTCCGAGCTCGGCAAGGGGGTGCTCATCAGCCCGACCATCTACGGCAACGTGATGCTCGGGCCAACGGCCGAACCGCTCACCGATCGCACCGACACCGCGACGTCCGCGGCCGGTCTGGAGTTCCTGCTCGGCAAGGGCGCCTCGCTGCTGCCGAAGCTGTTGACCCACGAGGTGACGGCCGGCTACGCCGGACTGCGGGCCGCGATCGACCGCGACGACTACCTGATCGAGGTCGATGCGCAGCAGCACTACGTCCTCGTCGGCGGAATCCGCTCGACCGGGCTCACCTCGTCGATGGCCGTCGCCGAGTACGTCGGTGGCCTGCTGCAGGATGCCGGGCTGGCGCTACGGGCCCGGACGGCACTGCCGCCACCACCGCGTATGCCCAACCTGGGCGAGGCCTTCCTGCGTCCGTATCAGGACGGTGCGCGGATCGCCGCCGACCCCGAGTACGGGCGCATCGTGTGTTTCTGCGAACGGGTGAGCGCCGGCGAGCTGCGCGACGCCCTCGCCTCGCCAATCCCGTCGGCTGACCTCTCGGGCCTGCGCCGGCGCACCCGCGCGGTCAATGGACGGTGCCAGGGGTTCTACTGCGGCGCCGAGGTCGCGTCGATCCTGGCGGCGCGGCCATGAGCGACCTGGACGTCATCATCATCGGGGGTGGTCCTTCGGGGTTGACGGCCGCGAGCGCACTGGCCCCGAGCGCGCGCACCGTCGTGCTGGAACGGGAGTCGGTCGCGGGCGGAATCCCCCGGCACAGCAACCATCTCGGGTACGGCCTGCGCGACCTGCGCCGCTTCGTGACCGGCCCGGAGTACGCGCGCCGACTCGTCGCGCAGGCGTCGGCGGCCGGCGCGACGATCCGCACCGGGGCAATGGTCACCGGATGGACCGAGGACGGCGGGCTCGAGGTGACGTCACCGGCCGGGCGCGAGGTGCTGCGCCCGTCGGCGGTGGTGCTTGCGACCGGAGCCCGCGAACGACCGCGGGCCGCCCGCCTCGTTCCCGGCGATCGCCCCGCGGGCATCTACACGACCGGTCAGCTGCAGAACCTGGTGCACGTGCACCACGGGGTGCCCGGGCGGCGGGCGGTCGTCGTCGGCGCCGAGCTGGTCAGTTGGTCGGCGGTGCTGACCCTGCGCGAGGCGGGCTGTCGCACCGTGCTGATGACCAGCGAGCAGCCCAGCGCCGAGTCCTACGCCGCGTTCACCGCGGCCGGACGCGTCGGGCTGCGGGTTGCGGTGGCCACCCGGACCCGGGTCGTGCGCATCATCGGTCGCGCGCGGGTCAGTGCGGTCGAGATCGAGGATGCGGGAACGGGCCGGCGACGGATCGTCGAATGCGACACGGTCGTGTTCACCGGCGATTGGATTCCCGACAGCGAATTGGCTGCCACGCTCGAGCTTTCCATGGACGCCGCGAGCCATTCACCCATCGTGGATACCGCCCTGCGGACCAGCCGGCCGGGCGTGTTCGCCATCGGCAACCTCGTGCACCCGGTCGTCACCGCCGACCTGGCCGCCCTCGACGGCCGCCACGTGGCCGCAGCGATCCGGGCCTGGCTGAGCGGGTCGGCCCGGCCGGCTCCGGCGGGCGTGCGGCTCCGGGTCGAGGCGCCGCTGCGCTGGGTCTCCCCCGGCCTGCTTCGACCCGGTGACGGCCCGCCGGCGCGGCGCCGGCTGGTGCTCTGGACCGATGAGCTCGTCCGGGTACCGCACGTGCGAATCAGCCAGGGCGGCACTCAGCTCGCCGCCGCGCGACTGCCCTGGCCGGCCTCTCCCGGGCGGGCGTTTCAGCTGCCGAGCCGCCTACTGGCCAAGGTGCGACTCGACGGCCCCGACGTGACCATCCGGTTGTAATCGCTACAGATCGAGAACGACCGCGGACTCCGGACGGGTGCAACACAGCAGGATCTGACCGGCGTCGGGCTCGATGAGCGGCTCGATCGAGTAGCTGACCGTGCCGGACACCAACGGGGTCACGCAGGTGTGACACACGCCGGTGCGGCAGGACCAGCGGGTGGGGACGTCACAGGCCTCGGCCAGCTCGAGCAGGCTGGCCAGGTCGTCATTGAAGGCCGCGCTGATTCCGGCCCGGGCAAAGGTGACCGCCGGGCCCGACCCGGTGACCGCAGGCGGGTGCGGGGCCGGCCGGTTCGTGGCGACGACACCGGGGTTGATCGCCGACAGCGAGGCGAATACCTCGGTGTGGATCTGGCTTCGGGCCAGCCCCAGATCAGTGAGGGCCACCGTCATGTCATCCATGAACCCGGTCGGACCGCACAGGTAGACGGCGGCATCGACCGGCAGCCCAAGGTCAGCGAGCGCCGACCGGTCCAGACGACCCTGAGTGACGCCCGGCCCGGAGCGAGCCCCGGCATCGACGGTGAAGAAGAGCTGGCTGACGGCATTGGGCAGCGACGCGACGAGCCGCTCGGCCTCGGCGGCGAAGGCCGCGGAGGTGGCGCGAGCGCTCGTGTGCACCCACCACACCGCGCGCGTGCTGCGCGCTTCGGCGAGCGCCCGCAGCATGGCCAGCACCGGCGTCACGCCGATGCCCGCCGAGAGCAGCACAACCGGGCCCGTGCCGCCGCCGAGGACGAACTCCCCTCGGGGGGCCGCGACGTCGAGCTGGTCGCCGACGGCCAGGGTGGCGACGAGGTAGGTGCTGGCCGGGCCTTCGCGCTTGACGCTGATCCGATAGCTGCCCGGATCGGCCCTGGACAGCGAATAGCTGCGCACGGGAGCCGGATCGCCGGCCCGGTCCAGTCGCAGGGTCACGTACTGCCCAGGCATCGGTAGCGGCAGGGCGACGCCATCGAGGGGTTTCAAGTAGATCGAGGTCACGTCGTCGGTCTCGCGCACGAGGCCGGCCACGCGCAGGCGCCGGAACCCGGCCCAGGCCGGTGCCGTCGGCCGTTGGGGCGGGTCATCGCTGCGTTCGCTGCGCTCGACGAGATCGCGAAATGATCCTTGCCAGCCGGGGCTCAATGCGGGCACGGCCAGCAGCCGGCGCATGGTGTCGACGTCGGCGTCGGGCAGATACAGCGACGCGTCGGTCGCCGCCACGCTCACCTGCTCCGGGCCGGCACTGAGCTTGACGATCTCGTCGCCGGCCCGCACCAATCCCTCGCGCAGCACGCGGAAGTAGAAGCCCGGACGGTGGTGGGAGACCAGCAGCGCCGCCATCCGCGGCTCGTTCAGGCGCACGCCGACGCGGTAGCAGGTCGTGCGCGGCTGGGTCACTTCGAACTCGGCCGCGCCGATGCGGTAGCGATCGCCGATGCAGACCTCGTCGTCGGCCAACCCGTCGACGGTGAAGTTCTCCCCGAAGATGCCGAAGCTCAGGTCGGACCGGCCGAGGTATTCACCCCAGTGCCGGTAGGACTCGAGCTGGTAGACCATCACCGCGCGCTGCTCGCCACCGTGCCCGTTCAGGTCGCCCTGTCCGTCCCCGTCCAGGTTCAGCCGCCGGGCCAGGACCGGGCCGTCGACCGGCGCCTTCCAGATGCCGGTGTAGATCTGCTGACCCCGCCAGGCCACGTCGCGTGGGCGGCCGACGTTCACCGATAGCAGTCTCGCCACAGCTCACCAGCTTGCCCCAATGCCGGGACAAGATCGAGGCCGCCGTGGACAACCGATCGGCGTTGCCTAACCATGATCGGTATGACCACCCCCACGATCGACGGCGTCATCGCCCGGATGCAGTCGATCCAGGCTGGGCTCCCGGCCTCGGATGGCATCGCCTGCTTCAACCAGATGTATCTGACGGTGACGCAAGACGTCAATCGCCAGGTCGCGCAGGGCGCGTTCGGCGATCCGGACTTCATGACGCGCCTGGACGTCGTCTTCGCCGACCTCTATTTCCAGGCCGTCGACGCCGCTTCCGGACCGCTCGATGCCGTACCCGTGGCGTGGCGGCCCCTCGTGCAAGCCCGCAGCACCAAAGGCATCGAGGCGATCCAGTTCGCCCTGGCCGGCATGAACGCGCACATCAATCACGACCTGCCGCTGGCCGTGGTCCAGACCTGCCTGGCTCTGGGTACCGCTCCCGATGCCGGCACGCACCATGCCGACTACCAGAAGATCGATGCGCTGTTGGGGGCCGCGGAGCAATCCGTACGGGAATCCTTCGAACCGGCCGATGTCGTCACGGTTGATCGGCACGTGGCCGCGGTCGCCAATCTCATCGGCAACTTCAGCATCACCTCGGCGCGTGATGTCGCCTGGAACACCGCCCTCGCGCTGTGGGACGTTCGCGACCGTCGATTGGCCACCGACCTGCTCACCTCATCCTTGGCCCGCACCGTGGCGATGGTGAGCCGCGGCCTGCTCATCGCGGTCTGACGTATCAGGAGGCAAGAACTCGACTCCACTATTGACGGCCGCGATATCCCGAGTACGAATCTCTGTAGGGGCAACCGCGGACCCTCGCACAGCGAATCGGAGTCGTCATGCCTGACACGCCACCCACCACGGGACACAGCACCTCCGACGAGCCGGACCGGCCCGGCGTCTTCGAACGGCTGTATGACAAGGCAGCCGAATCCGTCGATCACAAGGTCGGCTGGGACAAGCTGCCGGAACCCCTCGGGCTGCTCGATCTCATCGGCATCCGTGAGACCCTGCGCGCAGAGAACCTGTACGACACCTCGCGACAGCCCTCGGTCAACCCGGTTACCCCGCCGCCGTACGAGGACGCCTTTGCCCACCAGCGCGCCTTCGACGGGAGCTGGAACGACCTCGAGCACCCCGAGATGGGGATGGCCGGGACGCGCTTCGGCCGCAATGTTCCGATCGAGGACACCTGGCCCGACCGGGATCGGATGCTCGAACCCAATCCCCGCGAGGTCAGCCGCCGGCTGATGACCCGCACCGAGATTGCCGCCGCCACCGCCGGCAACGCGTTGATCGCCGCCTGGCTGCAGTTCATGATTCACGACTGGTTCCGGCACGGCACGAGTCCCACCGACAATCCCTGGGTGCTGCCCGCGGTGCCGGACGACGACTGGCCCACGCCTCCGGTCGTGGTGATGCGCACGCCGGTCGACCCGACCGCACCACCGGACTCGAAACTGCCGCCGACCCACATCAACGTGATGACCCACTGGTGGGACGGATCGCAGATATACGGCAACAATCTGTCCGAGCAAGAGTTCCTGCGCAGCCACGAGGGCGGCCAGCTGCGACTCGTCGACGGTCATCCGCCGATACCGCAGGACCCCGCGCTCAACCCCACCCTCTCGCCCGGCTTCTGGCTCGGCCTGGGCCTGCTGCAGACGGTGTTCGTCCACGAGCACAACAGCATCTGCGACCTGCTCGCGGCGGCCCATGCGGACTGGAACGACGAGATGCTGTTCCAACGGGCCCGGTTGATCAACGCCGCGCTCCTGGCCAAGATCCACACCGTCGAGTGGACGCCGGCCGTCACCGCTCACCCGACCGCCGTCACCGCCCTGCACGCCAACTGGTGGGGGCTCGAGGGTGAGAAGCTGCACGACACATTCGGCCGCCTGACCAAGAGCGAGGCGATCTCGGGCATACCCGGCTCGGCGACGGCCGACTACGGCGTGCCGTACGCCTTGACCGAGGAGTTCGTGGCGGTCTACCGGATGCATCCGCTGATTCCCGATCACTTCGACTTCCGCTCCGCCGTCGACGACCGGCCCACGCTCGGACCGACGGAGTTCGACCAGCTCACCGGTCCGGCGGCGGTCGACATCTTGCGCGACAACTCGATGACCGACCTGATCTACACGTTCGGCACGATGAATCCGGGTCTGGTCACCCTGCACAACTTCCCGAACTACCTGCAACAGTTCCGGCGCCCGGACAACAACCAACTCATGGACCTGGCCGCGACCGACATCCTGCGCTGCCGCGAACTGGGGGTGCCGCGCTACACCGAGTTCCGCCGGCTGCTGCACCTGCCGGTGCCGACCAGCTTCGATGAGCTCAGCAGCAACAAGCAATGGTGCGCGGAGCTGCGCGAGGTCTACAACGACGATCTGGCCAGCGTCGACCTCATCAGCGGGATGTACGCCGAGGACCGTCCTGAGGGATTCGCCTTCAGCGACACTGCGTTTCGCATCTTCATCCTGATGGCCTCCCGCCGCCTCAACAGCGACCGGTTCTTCACCACCTCGTTCACCGACGAGGTCTACACCCCGGAAGGGATGAAGTATCTGCAGGACAACACCATGGTGACGGTGCTGCTGCGGCACTGCCCCGAGCTGGCGCCGGTCTTGAAGGACATCCCCAACGCGTTCGGCATCTGGACCCGCAAGGGCGCGCCTACGGCCTAGGGCTGGGGCGCCGGTGGCGCCGGTGGCGCCGCTTGACGCCGTTGGCGCCGGTGGCGCCGGGTCGGAGGTGCCGGCCGCGGTGGCGTTGGCGCCGTTGCCAAGAGCGAGGAACGGCGCGAACAGCGACATCATCAAGCCGCCGCCGACGGCCAGGCAGCCGGCGGTGATCGCGAATCCGGTACCCGACATCGACTGCTGCAGGGCATTGCCTGGAACGGTCAGGCCATAGACCGCCATCGCCAGCACGGAGGTCACCATCGGCAGCCACGGCAGATGGCGGACGAGCTCGCCCAGCCGTGGGCCGGTCCCCGTCGCGTCGGCGAAGGTGTAGTTGCGTTTGGCCAGGTAGGCGCCGATCACCGCGATGGCGCAGGCCAACAGGGACACGCCGTAGAGAACCCACCGGCCGGTCCGGTAGCCGCTGCTGGCGGCCGAGAACAGCGCGAGCAGGGTCGTGTAGGCCAGCAGGGCCTCGCTGGGGATCTGCGCGACGAGCAGTTGGGCGAAGCTGGCGACCGAACCGGCATCCGCCCCGCCCGTGGCCGTCGTGTCGGTGGTGATGGCGGCGGTAGCCGGTCCGGGATGGGTCGGGGTCGAGGCGGTGGGTGCGACGGCGGCGTGCGCGGCGATGCGCTGGGCGTAGGGCGCCAAGTCTCGATAGACGCCGACCGCGCCGATGGATACCAGGCTCATGTTGGGTACGACCTTCTGGTCAGGCTCTAGAACGGCTGAGCGGCACCGGGGCTGATGGCAAGTTGATCGTTCGGGATGAGATCGTGCCACTGGGCCGCGGCGGTCCGGTAGGGCTCGGGCAGTTCGAAGTGCGGGTCCAGGTTCTGCTCGCCCGCTCGGCGCACCGCCGTCTGATGGATCCAGGCGTTGTCGGGGATCTCGCGGCCGTGTCTCGGTCCGGCCGCGAGCCAGCCCTTGCCCAACGGGTGCACGCGCCCGGCGTAGGCCGATTCGTCGAGCCCGTCGAAGAGGACGGAGTACGAGTTCGACTCACGCAAGATCAAGTCTCGAACGACGCCGTCCACCACCCACTTCAGCGCGATCAGGGCCAGACGCGGATCGTCCTCGTACGTGCCGCCGACGTCGGAATGCACCCCGGCGAACCAGGCCTCCTCTGGATCGTCGGACGGCGGACGGTCGGCCAGCAGGAACTGGCGGTACGGATTGCGCCATTCGTTGATCGAGACCGCGTGCCGGACCCGCGCCGCGTTGGGCACCGAGTCGGTGAATCGCCAGTGATGCTCGCCGATGTGGGCCAGGCCCGAGGCCTCCACCGTGTCCCAGATCCCGAGGTAGCGGATCGGGACGGAGTGATAGGGGACGTAGAAGTGCTCGTCGGTGGACGGGCCTGCGGCCGGGTTGACCGGTGTCTGGGGCGTGCCCCAGCAGAACGCGTCGGAGAACTCGGCGATCCCCTTGCGTTCGGCCGGTGTGTCGGGCCAGTCGTTGGTCGCGTACTTGCTCACTGCGTAGGCGATGAGGTTCTCCGACCCGGGGCGCAGCAGACCGGGGCAGTGCAGCATGCCGACCAGCGCCCGCGCCGTGTACGCCCCGCGGCTGAACCCGAACACGTAGATCTCATCGCCGAACTCGTAGTGCTGCATCAGCCAGGTGTAGGCCTCGGTCATCTTCTCCTTGATGCCGATCCCGAAGGCCAGTTCCTCGCCGCGGGACACGTGCCGTTCGATGGCCCCACGCGCGTTGGGAGCGGGCAGCGTGCCGATACCCGGGTCGTAGTAGGCGATCTGCGTCGTCGGGTCGAGCAGGCTGACCATGCGATAGGTCTTGGCGACGTTGGTCGGCGGCGACACACCGATCTGATCGTTCGTGCCGTCCAAGCAGATGACGATCTTCTTCGGCCGCCGCGCCTTGGCCGGGGCCGATGCTGATGAGGTAGCTGGGGCTGACATACCGCACTGCCTTCCCGGGCGGACGACCCTCGAGGGGACTCTATGCAAGATTGCGGTGGCCCACCAGAGTTCGTCGAGGCCCAGCGGCCCCTAGGCTCGCCCGGTCGCCGGAGCTAGGCTGCAAGCCATGACCGCAAGCGTCAGCGAGCAGACCCACGTATTCGAATCCGGCCGGCCGGATATCGCCTCAGTCGGCCCGATCACCTTCAGCCCAGACGGCATCCTGTTCCTGGCCGACAACACCAACGCCAAGATCGTCGCCCTCGACGTCAGCCGCGGCGAGCCGGTCGAGGGGCCGATCGACGTCGAGCACCTCGACGCCCGCCTGGCCAGCTACCTCGGGTGCGGCCTCGACGACGTCGCGCTGCGCGACATGGCCGTGCACCCCGTGACGAACGAGGTCTACTTCTCGCTCACTCGCGGAGCCGGCAGCGCGGCCAGCCCGGTGATCGTCAAGGTCGACGGTGCGGGGGCCATCACCGAGGTCTCGCTGGAGGACGTCCGCTTCGCGGAGACGACCATCGAGGACGCACCCGGTCCGGACGACGAGCGGCTGGCCACCCGCCTGCTGCCGATGGGCAGCTCGGAGGGCGAAGAGCTCGAGATCGCCTCGATGGGGCTGACGATCCGGCTGGCCCGCGAGCCACTGCGCACGGTCACGGTCACTGACCTGGCCTTCGTCGACGGCACGCTGCTGGTCGCGGGGGCCTCGAACGAGGAGTTCTCCTCCTCGCTGCGACGCATTCCCTTCCCCTTCGACGGTCCGCGTTCACGTAGCTCGCTCGAGGTCTTCCACACCTCGCACGGCAAGTGGGAGACGGCCTCACCGATCACCAAGTTCGTCCCCTTCGACGGTGGGCGCAGCATCCTGGCCAGCTACACCTGCACGCCGGTGGTCCGCTTCCAGGTCGCCGATCTCGAGCCGGGCGCGCACGTCGTCGGCTCCACCGTGGCCGAGCTCGGTCCGGTCAACACGCCACTGGACATCCTCGCCTACACCTACGGCGGGTCGGAGTATCTGCTCGTGTCCAACAGCCGGCATCCCCTGCTCAAGCTGGACTGCGGCGCGATCGATGACCAGCCCGCGCTGATCGATCACACCGACCGGGCCGGGTTGCCGCGCACCGACCTGCCGCATGCCGGCGTCTCGCATCTGGCCATCCTGAACGGCGGCTACGTGCTGATGCTGCAGCGCGACGATGACGGCACGCACCTGCGTTCCTACCGCACGGCGTCGCTCTGAGCCTGCCGGTCGCGCTCGGCTGGTCCACCCACGGCGGGCGGGACAGCCTGCTGATCACCGGGATCGAGCCCGGCGCCGCCGACCACCTCGCTGTGCGTCCGAGCGCGCTGGCCGCGTCCGGTTTGGCGCTGCCACCCGTCGCGGGACGATTCTGGCTCGACGGATCGGACGTGCACTTCGTGGCCCGCTTCGGGTTCCTGCGGGCCACGGCATACACCGTGCTCGCCGGAGAGCAGGTGCTGGGCGAAATCGTGCGGCCGGCTCCGGCGGGTCCGAGTGTCACCGTCGTCCAGGCCATCTACCCCGACGCCGAGCAGGTTCCGCTCAACCTGCTGCGGATGTACGTGCACTTCTCTGGGCCGATGACCGAAGGACAGGCTCAGCGCCGCATCACGCTGCACCGGGTCGCCGACGGCACGGTGCTCGACGATGCGTTCCTGAGCGCCGACCACGAGCTCTGGGACCGTCGCCGGCAGCGGCTCACCCGGCTGCTCGATCCGGGCCGGCTCAAGCGCGGACTGGTGCCGCACACCGCGCTGGGTTACCCGCTGACCGAGGGCGAGGCGATCGAACTCCGGGTCGCCGCCGGATTCGCCGACGCCGACGGCCGGCCGCTGCCGTCGCCCGCCACCCGCCGCTACCTCGTCGGCCCGGCCGTCCGCGAGCGCGTCGACCCGACCCGGTGGCGCGTGACTGCCCCGCCCGCGCGCACGCGGCTGCCCTTGCGTGTCGCCTTCGACCGGTCCTTGGATCACGCCCTGCTCGGTCGCTGCCTGTCCGTCGTCGACGCCGGTGGCGGCCCGGTCAGCGGCGCCGTCGCGATCGGGGCCGGATGCGCCTCCTGGCGGTTCACCCCGGACGGCCCCTGGACCACGGGCGGGCACGCGCTGCTCGTCGACACCTCGCTCGAGGACCTGGCCGGCAACTCGCTCGCCCGCGTCTTCGATCGCGAGCTGACCGATGCGGTGGTCACGGCCGATCAGGTCAGTCTCGACTTCAACTGCACGCTTGCGTCGTAATCGCCGTGAGTGGGGCGCTAGCGACCATCGCCGGGATCGTTCTCTGCGGGTGATGTCGATCGTGGCCCTGGACGTTTCGATGGGTGAATGACCGATCCTCAGCCTTCAGTCGACCACCCGGTTCCCACCAAGTCAGCGCATCATCGCAGCGTCTGGTTGATCGTCGGGGCGGGTGTCGTGATCGCCGCGATGGCCGGCGTCGGGATATGGCTCGGCGTGCGCGACAAAAACTCGAATACGACCCAGGCCACCGCGGGCGCGGGCGGCGGGTCGTGTCCGGCGGTGACCGTCGCTGACAACGTGCTGCCGACGATCGTCACGATTTCTGTGCAGAGTGGCACGACCGGCGGCACCGGCAGCGGAGAGATCATCCGCAAGGACGGCTACATCCTGACCAACAATCACGTCATCGCCGCGGCCGCCACCCGGGGAACGATCCAGGTGCTCTACACCAGCGGCGAGTCGGTCCCGGCGACGCTGGTCGGGCGCGATCCCCGCTCGGATCTGGCCGTCATCAAGGTCACGTCGACCACCGACCTGCCGGTGATCGCCATCGGCAACTCCTCGACCCTGGTGGTCGGCCAGCCCGTCGTTGCGTTGGGCGCGCCCCTCGGGTTGTCGGGTTCGGTAACCAGCGGCATCGTCAGCGCCCTCGGGCGCGACATTCCGGTTCCCAGCGACGACGGCCAGACCGCCGTACTGGCCGGAGCGATCCAGACCGACGCCTCGATCAACCCCGGCAACTCCGGCGGCGCGCTCGTGGACTGCGCCGGAAGCCTGATCGGGGTCAACTCGGCGATCGCGACGGTTCCGAACGAGAGCGGGCAGGCCGGCGGCGGCAGCGTCGGAATCGGGTTCGCTATTCCGGTGGACCGCGCGATTCCCATCGCCGACGAGATCATTGCGACCGGCACGGTCTCCTACCCCTACGTCGGCGTCTCGGTGACCCCCGTGCCGGAGTCCGTGGCCAAGCGGTTCGGCGTGACCGACGGCGTCTACGTGCAGTCGGTGGTCGCCGGGGGACCCGCCGCCCAGGCCGGTCTGCAGGCCGGTGACGTGATCACCGAGATCAACGGCCAATCGATCACCAGTTCCGACACTATTGTCGACATCACCTTCAACAAGAAGCCCGGGGACGTGGTCACCGTGAACTATCTGCGCAACGGGCAACCGGGCACGGCCTCCATCACGTTGGGCAGCCAGCCGTGAGCGGGCAGCGGCAACAAGAGCTGGACTTGTCGGGCCAGGTGGCGATCGTCACCGGTGCCAGTCGCGGCATCGGGAAACGGGCCGCGCTCGCGCTCGGCCGGCGGGGTGCGAAGGTCGTCGTCACTGCTCGCACCGTGGACGCCGGTCAGAGCGAGCTGCCCGGCACGGTCGGGCAGACCGCCGCGGAGATCGAGGCCCTGGGCAGCGAGGCGCTCGCGGTCGGCGCCGATCTGTCGAAGGAAGAGGATCTGCAACGGGTGGTGGCCACGACGATCGAGCGCTTCGGCGGAGTGGACATCCTCTTGAACAACGCCGCCGTGACGGAGGGGTTCAACTGGTCGACGCCGCTGGTCGACATGCCGCGCGAGGACTGGCTGCACCACTTCGCGGTCAACGTGCATGCACCGTTCACCTTGGCCCAGTTGACCGTGCCGTCCATGGAATCCCGTGGCGGCGGCCGGATCCTGAACGTCACCACCGGAAGTGCTGAGGCGTCACGCTTCGTCGAGGAGCCCTCGCCGACGTCCACGGACCGCTACTACCTCGGGGATGAGACCGGCGGAGTTCCAGCACCGGGGGCGGCGATGGACATACCGGCCCTCTGGTCGCCGGCGTACTTCGCCAGCAAGCGCGCGCTGGATCGGATGTCCAACGTCATCGCGCCGCAGCTGGTCCCGAAGAACATCTTCATCATGAGCGTCATGCCGGGCTGGGTGGCCACCGAGATGTCGGAGACCAACACCCGCCTGGACGGCCGGCCCGACACCCGTAAGGTCTCGATGGACGTCCCGGCACGCATCCTGGCCTACTTCGCCGCCTGCGAGGATCCACTCGAATACACCGGCCGGGTGTTCTTCGCCGAACGCGAAGTCGAGGCGTTGGGCCTGGAACTCGACGCCTGACCCATGAAGGTCAATCGCTCGATCCCGGCGGCCACGGTCATCCCCGTTCTGAGCTACCCGGACGTACGGGCCGCCGTCGCCTGGCTGAGCGCGGCCTACGGCTTCATCGAGCGGGTACGCATCGGTGACGGGCATCGGGCCCAGTTGTCGGTTGGCGACGCGGCGGTCATCGTGGCCGATGCCGGCGGGAGTCGCGCTCGGCCCGACCCGGCGGCGGTTACGCACTCGGTCATCGTGCGGGTGGCCGACGTCGACGCCTGCCGCGATCGAGTTGAGGGACGCGGCGCGGTGGTAGTCATGGAGCCGACCGACTTCTCCTTCGGCGAACGGCAGTGCACGATCCAGGACCCGTGGGGCCACCGCTGGACCTTCTCGCAGACGCTCGCCGACGTCGCGCCGGAGGAGTGGGGCGGCGAAACCATTACCGACGCGCCTTGATCAGGCCGGCATCGGCACGCCCAAGAAGTCGAGCTCGGCGGCGGCTTCGTGACGGCGGGCGGGGTCCAGGGCGAGCGTGCAGGCCTGCTCGTAGCGCGCGTCGAGTCGCTCGAAGGTGGTGAGCGCAGCGGCGAGGTCGGCCGGATCGCCGGTCATTCGAGCGCGGGCGCGGTACAGCACGCCAGCCGCCCACGCGTTCTCCCGCCCCACCGCCTCGGCCGCGAGGAGGCACTCCCCCGCGTCGGGATGGCGGCTGGCCACAGCATGTTCGGCCCTGGCCGCCCAGGGATAGGCGTCGAAGTACCAGTGCCGGATCTGCCACCACGCGTCGCGCTCGACCGGCGGAACAACCGAGGCGGGCCAGGGCCGGCCGAAGTGCAGGGCCAACCTCGCCTCGACGAAGCTGATCATCCCGCCGACCTGGAAGTGAACCTGCCGGGTCTGTTCACCGGCCAGCTCGATCGCGATCTCGCGCCACTCGTCAGCGAGCAGGTCATCACCGCGCAGCGCGTGAGCCAAAACCAGCGAGTAGAAGCTCGGCGCCAGCCAGCGCGCCGCCGGCTGACCGACGGTTTCCCACGTCTGGAACGTGCGTTCGCCGCGAGCGATCGCCTCGTCGAAGCGGCCCATCAGGACGAGCGGCACGATCAGTTTGCTCTGGGCCATCAGGGGTGATGCGACAACGGCGTCGTCGTCGAAGCGTTGCGCCGTCCGGAAGGCGTAGACGATCTCGCCCGCACTGACGGCGTTCTCGACGCCCATGTGCAGGATGTCGTAGATCTCCGACCCGGCTCGCGGTTGATGGGCGGGCAGCCGCGCGAGCAGGCCGAGCCGGCGAACCCCCAGCTCGTAGGTGCGGGCCAGGTGACCGCCCATGGTGTGCACCGAGCCGAGGGCGTCGAGGGCGGCGCTGACCAGCATCGGATCGTCGGCCCGCTCCGCGGCGTCCAGTGCGGCGTCGAACGGCCCCGCGTCGGGCACCTCGACCAGCCGGGTCTCGGTCCACGCATCGGCCGCGATGAGCTGGGCCGCGGCCGAGAGGTCATCCGATGGGGCGACTTGATGTGCGAGGGCGAGCAACTGTTGCAGCGCCGGAAGCTCGATGTCGCGTTCGAGCAGGGCCGGAAAGCGCGATGCCACCGATACCGCATCGGCCAGTAACGCTGCCTGCGTGCCGGGATCGCCCGCCGCCGCCGCCCGTTCGGCCGCGACCACCGCCAGTTCGTAGCGCAGCTGCCCCTTGTTCTCGACCTGCGCCACCCAGGCGGCCGACCAGAGATCATGAGCGGCTTGCACGGCGTCGACCGTGGACTCGGCGGCCCGCAGGTAATGACCGCGCGATTCAGCCAGGAATTGTCGAGCGAAGCTCACGTGCCCGAGGGAGCGGGCGAGCCGGGCCGCGTCCTCACCATCGGCCAGGCTCAGTGCCACGCGAAGATCACCAGCCACGACGTCGAACTCGGCGCGCCAGGGATCGCCGCTTTCGAGCCGTCCTTCGAGCTCAGCTCCGACGTCTATGGCCCAGTGGACGTAGCGATCGGTCACGCCGGCTTCTTCGCCGGTCTCGACGAGTTTGTCGAATGCGTAGGAGCGAACCGTCTCCAGCAGCCTCCAGCGATGCCCGCCCGGACGGTGAACGAGCAGGCTCTGGTCGGCCAGGCGTCCGACGAGGTCGGCCACCGTGGCCCGCGGCATCGCGACGACCGCGGTCGCCGCGTCGACCTCGAAGTCGCCGGCGAATCGGCCCAACCGACGAAGGGTTGTGCGTTCCTCGTCGCCGAGCAGATCGTGGCTCCAGTCGAGCATGGCTCGCAGGGAGCGGTGCCGCTTGTCGCTGCTCTGTCCGCCGCTGAGCAGGCGCAGCCGATCGGCGAGCCCGGCCTGCAGCCCGGCGACCCCGAGGGTGGCGCTTCGGGCCGCGGCCAGCTCGATCGCCAGCGGCATGCCGTCCAGCTGGGCGCACAGTTCACCCACGGCCGCCGGGTCGGCGTCGAACTGCTCGTCCAGCGTTCGGGCGCGATCGAAGAACAACGCGACGGCCTCGGAGTCGACGGGGCCACCGGTCGTGGGTGCGACGAGGGAGAGCCCGTACAGCGACACGACTCGCTCGCCGGGAACGCCGATGCGGGTGCGGCTGGTCGTCAGCACGATCAGGTCATTGCTCTCGCGCAGCAGCGACGTCAGAAAGTCGGCCGTGTCATCGACGAGGTGTTCGCAGTTGTCGAGTACGAGCAGCGAACGCCCGGGGCGCAGCCGGGCCACGACGGCATCGGCCAAGGTCTGCCCGGGACGTTCGGTCACGCCCAGCGCGGAGGCCACCGTCTGGATGAAGAAGCCCGGACGAGTGCTCACGAGCTCGACGAAGTTCGCACCCAGCGGCAAGGTCGGGGCCAGCTGACGCGTCACCTCAGCCGCCAGCCGGGTCTTTCCCGCACCCCCCGGGCCGAGCAGGGTTACCAGCCGCGAGCGGCCAAGGGCACGCAGCAGCTCCTGCCGTTCGCGGTCACGCCCGACGAACGGTGTCCAGGTCGCCGGCACGCCACGGGCGGCGCTCTGCCCCTCGGCCGGCGTTGATTCCAGCCCCGGTGCCAACGCGGCGAGGGCCCGGCGGTCGGGGACGCCCAGCTTGCGCAGCAACGAGGACACGTGGGTCTCGACCGTGCGCACCGACAGATGCAGCCGCGAGGCGATCTGGGCGTTGGACAGGTGCTCACCGATTGCGGCCAGCACCTCGGCCTCGCGCGCGGACACGCGCGCCGATCCCTGCGTCACCTGATCATCTTGCCGCGACCCTCGCTCGAGCGGAGCCCATCCGCGCCCGGTCAGTGGCGTCTCGGTGGTGAACCGGTGCTCGCCACGGATGGAATCGAGGTCGGCCATCGCGAATCTGGACCTAAGCACCGGATAGCGAAGGAACCGATCATGTACCTCAGCGTGATGCACAGCGAGCGAGTGGCCGCTCATCGGCAGGACCTGCTGGCCACGGCCGCCGACCACGATCTGGCCCGTTCGGCCCGCCGCGCCGCAACGCGCGCCGAACGCCGCCGCCGGTGGATGAAGGCGACCCGCTCGCCGGCGTTACTGGTCTCGGACGCGTGCGACTAGTAACTTCGGGCGCGTGACCACCACCGAACAGCAGCCGGGCATCGACCGTGGCGTGCTCGACACCACCTACGAGATCACTGACGAGCAGGTGCAGGCGCTGAACCGCGACAGCTGGGTGGCCTTGCCCGGCCTGCTCGACCTGGCGACGGTCAACAAGGTGCGCCAGGAGCTCGGCGCCACTGAGCTGAGCGAGATCATCTCCGGGCCGGCCGAGTACCGGACCGAGTCGACGACGCTGCATATTCGCGAAGGCGCCTCGTGGGTGAACCCGTATCTGAAGTCCGTCGTCACCTCCAAGCGCCTCGCCAGTGCGGTGACGGCGTTGATGCAACAGCCGGACGCGCTGCTGACACACGACATCAGTTTCTTCCAGCTGGTCGGATCAGCCGGAACGCCGTTTCATCAGGACTACTCCTACCAACCGTTCGACCGTAAGGGCACGGTGACGTTATGGATCGCGCTGGTCGATCTGACCCCTGACATGGGGCCGCTGCGTTACCTTCGCGGCTCGCACCTCGAAGGTCCCCTCGGACTCATCGAGGCTCGCGACATCCGCGACGCCTACCCGCAACTGTGGGACAGCGAGATCGTCGCCGGCCAGGCCATGAAGGCCGGCGACGCGCAAGCGCACTGGGACCTGACCGTCCACGGCGCCGCGCCGAACGAGGGCACCCGCAGCCGTGACGCCTTAGCGGTTCGTTACATGCGCAGCGACACGGTCTACACCGGCTTGACCCATCCGCACTGGAACAAGTTCGATCTCGAACCCGGGCGGACCTTCGCCGCCAGCGGCAAGTTTCCCCGCGTCGGGCCGGACGGTCTGATCGCGGAGTAGCGCGACCGCAATCTAGATCCTTATCAGCTCTGCCCTGCTCCTTGCTTGATGAACGTCGAATACCGATCGAGCACGGGCAGCACCTCGTCGAACTCGGTGGTGTCGAACGACAGCAGGGTCTGCTCGACGCCGATCTCGCGCAACGCCTCGAGGTTGCGCTGTGCCTCATCACTGTCCTCGATGCCTTGAATGGCCCAGACGACCGGGGCGCCGGACCGACCGGCCTGATCCCATTCCCGGCGCAGGCGGGTGATCCCTTCACCGATCCAGGCGGGCGGACCGCCGGGCATCCAGCCGTCGCACCACTCGGCCATGGCGGCCATCGCGAGATTTCCCGCCGCCGAGCCGAGGAGCACCGGGATCGATCCGCGGGTCGGCTTGGGCCACGACCAGCTGGGAGCCAGACGGACGTGTTCGCCCTTGTACTCGGCGACCTCCTCGGTCCACAGGGCCCGCATCAGCTGTACCGACTCGCGAACGATCGCGCGTCGATCCTTGAAGGCTCGACCGTGGTTCTCGAGCTCGCGACTGTTCCAGCCGAAGCCCACGCCCAAGGCCAGTCGACCGCCGGAGAGATGGTCCAACGTTGCCAGGGCCTTCGCCAACGCGATCGGATCGTGCTCGGCCGGCAGTGACGTACAGGTCCCGATCTTCAGGGACGTGGACGCGGCCACGTAGGCGAGCGCGATATAGGGGTCGAGCAGGCGGGCGTAGGACTGCGGGATTTCATCACCCCCGCCGGGAAACTGCGACTCGATCGAATCCACTGGGATGTGCGTGTGCTCGCCCAGCACCAGCGCATCGAACCCGCGATCCTCGGCCGCTCGGGCCAGACCGATCAGGTCGCTGTCACCCGTCGCCCGGAACAGAACCCCGACACCTGACGTCGCTTGTGTCATCCGGCCCTGCCCGCAGACACTCCCTCGAGCTGGGCCGGCGTGCTTTCATCAGCCACGAGGGCAGGCTACCAACGCCACCCCTGCGGGAGCGGGACTTCCTTCAAAGACCTAACATGAATTATACTTCGACCATCGGGGCGGAAATCGAGGAGAACGATCAATGCTTCGTCGCGCGGAGAACGTCCGGCTGGTTCACAAGCCAGGTCGGTTTACCGGCAGGGGAAACCTCATCCTTTGGACGAGCCGGTCCCATGCGGTTCTCCTCCAGCGGGGCGTCCCTGGGGCCGAGGTCGCCGAGCGCCTCGACGCGTCAACGCGCTATCCGGAGCGCTTCGCCCACCTCGATGGACTGTCCTATTGGCTGTTCCAGAGTAAGTGGCATCGGGACAACGACGGACTGGCCGCCGAGCAGGTTTATGACCGACTGGCGGCCCGCGACTTACGCGCCGTAGAGCGAATCAGCCGGGCCCAGCCGCTGGTCGCGATGCAGCAGTTGCCGCGGTTGACTGGACGCCAATCAATACCGGATGAGCTGATGCGGTGGGTGTGGACACGTGATCTTGGGCGGTGCCGGCAATGCTCCTCGACCATCGGGTTGCAGTTCGAGCACATCCTTGCGCGCGCGTTCGGTGGAGCCACTGCGGCGCAGAACCTCCAGCTCTTGTGCGGCCCGTGCGTTCGTCAGAGGGACGCCGCCGCCGCCTAAGCGGGGCTACACTACTGCCCCCGCACGCTGCCAGGGTCAACACACAACCCGTGGTCGCGATGCATACGGTCGTTCGACGCTAAAACCTCATAATCAGATCCCTGTCCTGCTGAGAGACTCGCCGAGCCAACGACGTCCTTCCACCGTTCACGGGTTTCAAACCTTGTGCTGCGCAGCGCCCTCCTCTCGGGGTGTGGGCCAGAGGCGCACTACAGTCGCGTGACCACACAAGGGATGCAGGAGGCTCTGATGGCACAAGCGCGGCGGGCGTCGGTTCCGAGAGTCGGCGTGTTGTTCTATGGAACAGACACGTCGTACCCATTGCTCGACTTCGCCAGAGAACTCGAGGACCGCGGCTTCTCAACCATTCTGTTGCCTGAGCACACTCACATGCCCGTCGACGCCCAATATCCGGTTGGCGAGCTGCCCGATCGGTATCGCCGGGTCCTCGATCCCTATATCGGACTGGCGATGGTCGCGGCCCGCACGAATCTTCAGCTCGGCACGGCAATTTCCCTCATTGCGCAGCACGACCCGATCGCGCTGGCTAAGGCAATCGCCACGCTCGACCACCTGTCCGGCGGACGATTCACCCTCGGCGTCGGCTATGGCTGGAACCAGCCGGAGTTCGAGAATCACGGACACGGCTTCGAGAGACGCCGCTCGATCGCTCGCGAATACCTCGAGTTGATGCGGGAGTTATGGGCAGCGGACGAGGCCGAGTTCGTCGGCTCCTACGCGTCCGTCACGCGCAGCTGGGCCTGGCCAAAGCCTGCGCAAGCAACGATTCCCGTTCTCCTTGGCGTCATTCCAAGCGAGCGCGGCTTCGCCGACGTCGTGAAGCGCGCTGACGGCTGGCTGCCCGCCGGAGACAGCACCGAACTGATGGGCGGCTGGCTCTCGACGCTGCGTCGCTTGTGGATCGAGGCCGGCCGAGACGAGTCCGGGCCGATTGTCTGGCCGATGGTAGGACTCAACGCCGTGCTGGATGCCGATGGGCTTCGATCGCGGCTCGACGCGCTAGCAACGTTGCGGGTCGACCAGGTCGTCATCGACATGCAGGCGGTCGAGCGCGGGGACACCCTTGCGACCCTCGACCGCTACGCCAAGGTCATCGAGGAGTTCACGGCCTAGCCACGGCGTCGCGTCCTGCGAACCAAGATCTGCATGATCCCGTGAGCCGGCCCGGGCTACGAGCGGGACCGTACCGGAGGTTCAGAAAGGTAGATTTGCAAAGTCAGATTTAGAAATCTAGACTTTCTAATATGCCGACTGCCGCAAGCCGTACGAAACCCGATGCCGCGGCCCGCGAGACCGCCACCCGGCTGCGTGTCGGCATCGGAGCGTTCAAACGCCGCGCCATGGAGAGTCTGTCCGAAGGCGACCTGACCCTGCCACAGTTGACCGCGTTGTCACGTCTGGACCGGTTCGGCCCGTCGACCACGGCCGAACTGGCGCGCCGGGAACAGATCACGCCG
Source organism: uncultured Actinomycetes bacterium (assembly GCA_963828015.1). Taxonomy (GTDB): domain Bacteria; phylum Actinomycetota; class Actinomycetes; order Mycobacteriales; family Jatrophihabitantaceae; genus CAVPUA01. Next base: position 60,662 of record CAWHCD010000002.1, on the reverse strand, counting down.
CAAGGCATGGGCGCCACGATCGCCAGCCTCGAGGAGCGCGACCTCGTGATGCGGCAACCCGATCCGGCTGACGGGCGTCGATCGATCCTCAGTCTCACGCACGCAGGCCGAGCCGCCGTCGGATCGGGCCGGAGCTCGATCGTCGATCAGGTGGCCGTCGTGCTGACCGAGTCATTCACCAGCGAGGAGATCGCGACCCTCGACGCTGCGGCGCGGTTGATAGAGCGTCTCACCGAGCTGCTATGACCAGCCGGACCCGGATATTCCCGTGACGGCTGACTCCGCGGTCGACACCGGCGTCGCGGACGCCGCGGAGCCTGGCAATCCGTTCTCGTGGCGGTTCACGACCCCGTTGTTCATCGGCTCGGCGCTCAACCCGATCAACAGTTCGCTCATCGCCACTGCGCTCGTGCCGATCGCTCACAGCCTGAACGTGTCCATCGGGCAGACCGCTGCGCTGGTCACGGCCCTGTACCTGGCCAGCGCGATCGCCCAACCGACGGCCGGCAAGGCCGCCGAGGTGTTCGGGCCGCGGCGGGTGTTCCTGGTGGGAATCGTGCTCGTCGCGGTGGGCGGACTCAGCGGTGGCTTCGCCCAGGACCTGTTCACGCTGATGATCAGCCGAGTGCTGATCGGCTTGGGCACCTCCTGCGCCTATCCGACCGCCATGCTGCTGATCCGACGGCGCGCGAAGCAGGCCGGCCTGGACAAGCCACCGGGCGGCGTGCTCGGCGGGTTGCAGATCGCCGGCATAGCCACCGCCTCACTCGGGCTGCCCATCGGCGGAGTACTGGTGGGCTGGCTCGGCTGGCGGGCCGTGTTCTTCGTGAACGTGCCCGTCGCGCTGATCGCTCTGATCGCGACGCTGATGTGGGTCTCTCCCGACGGTGCCTTCGATCGTCGCCGTCGCGCGCGTGACATCGCGGCCGACCTGGACGTCAACGGCATCGGCGGATTCGCCGCGGCGATGGTTGCGCTACTGCTGTTTCTGTTCCAGCTGCCGAACGCGCACTGGTACCTACTCGCGATCTCGGCCGGGCTGTGGATCGCGCTGACCCGCTGGGCGCTGCGCTCCCCCACCCCGTTCCTGGACGTCCGGCTGCTGGCCAGCAACCGCGCACTCACCAGCACCTACCTGCGCTTCGGGCTGGTATCGCTGTGCGTTTACGTCGTGCTCTACGGCCTCACCCAGTGGAACGAGGCCGTCCGCGGCCTGACGGCGACCGAAGCCGGACTGCTGCTACTACCCATGACGCTGGTTTCGGGCCTGGTCATCTCGCCGGTCTCGCGCCGCAATCTCGTCCGCGGCCCGGTGATCGTTGCCGCCTTCGCCTGCCTGCTCGGCTCGGCCGGCGTGCTACTGCTCAGTGCCTCGGCGGGGGTTGGCTTGATCGTGCTGATCACCATCGTCTTCGGCGTGGCCCTGGGTGCTTCTGCGGCCGGCAACCAGACCTCCCTCTATCGGCAGGCACCGGCCGAGGCACTCGGCACCGCATCTGGCCTACTGCGCACGTTCGGCTACCTCGGTTCGATAGCTGCCTCGGCCATCACCGGGATCGTCTTTCACACCAGCGCCTCCGACGCTGGACTGCACCACATCGCCTGGATCATGGTCGGCGTCAGCCTGGCTGTGGTCCTGATGACCGTCCTCGACCGCACCCTGCGGCCCCACGACAGGCCACCGCGCCTGGTGGAACACCACTGAATCAAGGAGAAGCTGTGCCGATAACCGCGCTGGACCCGACCACCGCACTCGTCGTCATCGACCTGCAGGCCGGGATGACCGGCCTGCCCACCGTGCACCCGTTCGAAGAGGTCGCGGGCCGTGCCGCGCAGCTGGCGCGGGCCTTCCGGGCCAGGAAACTGCCCGTGGTGCTGGTCAATGTCGCAGGAGGCGCCCCCGGCCGCACCGAAGCCGGGGGCTCCGGGCCCGCGTTCCCCGACGGCTGGACCGCGCTGCTGCCCGAGCTCGAGCAGCAACCCAGTGACAAGGCCGTCACCAAGTTCACCTGGGGCGCCTTCCACAACACCGATCTGGCGGAGTACCTGCATTCACTCGCCGTCACCCAGGTTGTCATCGTCGGAGTGGCGACAAGCGTCGGAGTGGAATCGACCGCCCGGCAGGCCTATGAACACGGCCTGCACGTCACGCTGGCCACCGACGCCATGACCGACCTCAACCCAGCGGCCCATGACAACACGATCGCGCACATCTTCCCGAAACTCGGCGAAACGGGAAGTACGAAGGACGTTCTCGCCCTACTGTGACGCTGCCGTAGGAATGGTGGCGGGTTGTGCCCGCTTCGTCGTTGACGGCCCGCCGCAGTTCGAGTCCGCGATCTAGAGGCCGCCCGCGAGGACGATCAGAGTCGTGGCCTGGCTCGAGGTGAGCCAGCCACCCGAGACGAGCGCGTTCACCGCCGACGCGTAGGCCTTGAGCAGAGCCGTCTTCGCCGTGGGCGAGATCTTCGGGGTCAGCTGCAACTCGAGCGAGGTCACCACGCTGACCAGCGCGCTGACGATCAGCTTGGTGAGGGCATTCGACGACTGGTACTTCGCCGAACCCTGCACCAGCTGGGTCGTCAGCTTGGACAGGTCCGCCGGGCTCACCGTGACCGTGAAGGTCGTCGTCGCGGTGATGGTGTTGCCGGCCTTGTCGGTTGCCGTGGCCGTCAGCGTGTGGCTGCCGGGGCCGAAGGAATAGGCCGGGGCGTTCACGTTCGTCCAGACGAAGGAGGCCACGCCCGAGCCGCTGTCGGTGGCCGTCGCCGTGATCGCGACGGTGCTGAGTACGCCGTAGGTCCCGGCGTTGCCGGAGAACGTGATCGTCGGCGGCGTCAGGTCGGGAAGGTTCGGAACGACGCTCAGCCCGATGGTGCTGCTGTACAGGGCGTGTCCCCAGTCGGCCGAGGCGACGTTCGCGGTGCGGTCAGCGTTCCACGCGTTGCCCTCGCCGTAGATGCCGTCATCGGACCAGACGACCTCACGTTGGCCGTTCACGGCCGTCGAGGCCGGGGCGATGGCGAAGCCCTCAAGGTTGTTGTCGGGCAGGCCGGCCGGGCGGTCGTAGCTCACCACGCGGGTGAAGTTGCCGTGATTGTCGATGCGCAGCAGGCTGTCCACCACACCGCAGTCGTTGTCGCAGTCGAGCCAGATTCCCTGGTCGTCGGCGTTGAACTGCAGGTCGGCGATGGCGCTGGTGCCGTCGATGCCGGTGTCGATGTCGGCGACCCGGTTGAAGGTGCCGTCGGAGTTCAGCGCGTAGGCGTAGACGTGCCCGTTCTTCTCGAGGCCGAGGAAGAACAGGCCCGAGCCGTGCGACGGGTAGTCGGCCGGGTCGTAGACCTTGTTCATGGTCTGGTCGTGGAAGCCGTGCGCGGTCAGGTACGAGTCCGGCACGAAGGTCACGCCCTCGAAGCCGAGGTTGGCATCGTCACCGGTGGCCGCGATGACCGACGGCACGAACTCCGACGTCAGATCCCATTGCTGCACGGGCGCGATCGTGGTGCCGGCGGCGTTGGGGTCGTACTCCAACACCTCGTCCTTTGAAGCGTTGTTGTTCGCGTTGTCGCGCTCCGAGGTGACGAAGAGGTCACCGTTGGCGCCGACCGTCAGGCCCTCGTCGTCCGGCTGGCTGGTGGTGGGGTCGGTGCCGGCGAACGTGATGGCCTTGCCGTTGCCCCAGCTGTCGTCGGTGGCCGGCAGGTACTTACCCGTGATCGGATCCTTGACCAGCTTCCAGACGTGGTTCTTGTTCTGCGCCCCCCAAAGCACGCTGCCGTCGCTGCTGAAGACCAGCGAGCTCATGTCGTTTCCGGTCGGGTCCTGCGCCGTGATGAACTCGCACTGGTTGTCGACCGTCGTAACGCCGTCACTGGTGGGCCAGGCGACCGCGTCGGGGACGGCGATGGTGTCGCTGCCCGACGGAGCGCTGGGCAGGCAGGTGCTGGGCAGGCCGGTCGGCGGCTGCTGGTTGAAGTGCTTCACCGCGGCAGTGGGGTCGGTCGAGGTGTCACACGAGGAGTCGTTCGACGAGCCGAACGAGGCCACCTTGACGCTGTACCACGAGGTGGTGGCGTCACCGGTGTTGGAGTTGGAGTTGCCGGCGCCGTCGGGGCAGCGGGCGATGGCGTGATAGATCTCGGTGCTCGCCGCGCCGAGGTTGCTCGGGTCCAGGCTCTCGTCGTAGCCGGCCTGACCGGCGCCGTAGGTGACCGAGTCGCGCAGCGTGCCGTCGGGCAGGAAGATCTGCACCGCGTCGCCACCGCTACCTAGCCCCTGGCCGGACGGGAAGACGCCGTACCCGTGCGCGGGGATGCTGGTGATCTTGTTGCCATTGAGGTCGAAGACGCGACCGGAGAAATCCGTGGCAGTACTGGCGGCATGACTGTCGGCCTGCTTCCAACCGGTGATGTCGACGGCCTGATCACCGGTGTTGTAGAGCTCGACCAGATCGGCGGCGGCGGCCCCGAGGGCGGTGTCGAGCCCGGTCGGCAGGTTAGCCGTGAGCTGCGCGTTGTCGTTGTTGTCCGAGGTGACCTCGTTGATCACGATGTTGGCCGCGTTCGGGTCGATGCCGGTACCGATCGTGATGGTGAACGACGTGTTGACAGACGCGCTCGCGCTGTCGGTGACGGTCGCCGTGACGTTTATGGTGCCCGGTGCGGTGGGCGTACCCGTGATGGCACCAGTGGTCGCGTCAATGGTCAGGCCCGTGCCGCTAAGCGCAGGTGCGCTCCACGTGTACGGAGCCGTCCCGCCCGAGGCGCTGAGACCGGTGAACGAGAAGGCCTTGCCAACGGTGGCGGACTGGTTGGCGCCGCCCGAGACCGCGAGAGCCACGGAGCGCACGCTGGCGGGGGTCGACGTACCCAGGGTGGAGGCGGCCGGGGAGCCGACCGAGCCGCTCTTGGAGGTCCAGGACCCTTCCGAGTCAGCGAGCGTGGATAGGGTCCAGCCGTCGAACGGGGTGGTCGTAATAGCAGGAAATGTCAACGTCGAGCCGCCCGGCGACTGCTGATCGGCCGCGTTCGCTGCCGATACCCAGGCCGACACACCCTTTGCTGGCAGGGTGTACGCAACCTGATCCAACACGGCAGTGCCATTGGAGATGTAGACGCTGCCACTGCCCTTCAGGGTGAACGAGCCATCGTTGATGACCTTCACCGATGGCACCAGGCCCCACTCGGCGCGGAAGTCGGCGGGCTGCAGGTCCGTGATGATGATCGACTCGCCCGGCGCGACCACCGTGCTCGTCCCCGAACCATTGGCCAGGGTCGCCAACGACAGACCCGCCGTCGGCGATGGGGCGCTGATCGTGGTGCTACCGAGGGAATCGAAGTACCACCCGCTCACGTCCTGAGCCGTACCGCCGACATTGGTCAGCTCGACGTACTCACCGTCCTTGCCGCCGATAGACGCCTTGCCGCCGTACGCAATCTCACTGACCACAAGACCGGTGGGGGTTGGGGTGGCAATGGCGGGGCTGTCGGGGATGGCGATCAGCAGCCCCGCGGCGAGCGCCGCCACCGCGACCAGCGATCCAGTCTTCCGGTTCACAACTCGCATGCGTGCTGCAGCCACGACTTCCCCCGCTGGTCGTTGATCGGTACGCCGATCGATGATCAAACTCAGCGAGACCCTAACGAGGAAGTCACGCCGTTCTGATGACAGCAGAGTGACCGGATTTCGTACTGAAAATGAACAGAATGTAGCGATGCTAAGGATCTGCTGTACGGCACCACGGTGATCCGAGCGCCCCGCGGCTGGTCCTCAGCGTCGGTGTCGCCGCTGAGGACGACTTCGCCGAGTCCGCACGACCTTGAGAACAATGCCAGCACCGAGGGCTGAGACCACTGCGCAGACGCTCCCGAAGCGCCCCGCGCCGGGGATGCTGATCGCGCAGAGCAAGAACGCGGCGGCGATGATCATGAGCGTGACGGCCAGGAAGGTCAGGAAGCCGGTGCTCATGAAGGACTGACGTTGTTCGGGCGGCACCGGGAACTGGTTCGTACGGGTCCGCCACAGGCTGATCCGGGCGATGACGGCCAGCGCGGCCGCGGCCCAGAACGCGCCCGTGTCGACTTGAGTCGTTACTCCCCCGGCGATCAGCGCAGCCGCGGCCAGGACATCGCAGGTCACCGCGACCGCGATGTAGGGCCGACGCAGGAACGTGCGCACGTAGCGACGCACGGGCGGATCGAGCCGCGACATGAACCGCGCCGCGTATGCCGCCGGCGCCAGGAGGAGCAGCGCCGGGATGATCCGGGCTCCGGAAGTCGTGTCGGCGTCGGCCATCCGACTGGCGATGTAGGCGGCGATGAAAATCAGATAGGCCGTCCGGGCCAGAAAGACGTGCATCACCAAGTCGAGATTGCGGCGACCGTGTCCGGCCTTGGGGTCGGTCCGCACGGCCGTCGCGAAACCCCCGGCGGCTGCCGCCAAACCGCTCGGTGTCCGACTCTTCAGCCTCAATCGGCCGAGCTCGTTGTGCACTGCGCTGTTGTCGGGCTCGATGCTGAGGGCCTGCCGAAACGCCAGCTCCGCGTCCTTCGCCCGACCGTCGGCCGCGGCGACTCGGCCGACGGCCAGATACGACTCGGCGGCGACGGGGGCCAACGCCCGTCCATGCTCGGCCACCGCTCGGGCCTCATCCAGACTCCCGCCCGCGCCGACCAAAGCGTTCGCCAGGACCCGGTAGTTCTCTGGCTGGTGCGGGTCGAGGGCGATGGCGGTGCGGCCCAGCGAGACCGCCTCGTCGTGACGGCCCAGACGCGACATCGAGAGGCTGGCCAACCGGTACGCCCACGGCTGGTGCGGGTCGGATCGAACCGCGGTGAGGGCAGCGGCCAGCGCGTCCTCGTAGGCCAAGCTGTTGAAGCGCGCCGCGGACAACAGGCACAGCGCCCGGTAGTTCTGTGGGTCACCGGCGAGCGCGGAAGTCAGTACGTTGGCGGCCTCGTCCCATCGGGAGAGGTCGAACAGCGCGCCGGCGCGTTCGAGGGCCGAGTCGATTCCGGCCGCGTCGATGCTCACAGCAATCGCCGGCGCTTGAGATACACCAGCAGGTCGTCGTAGGAGCCGTTGTCGTTGGCGAACTGGGCGACGTTGCTGGCGGTCTGCAGCCAGGGTCCGATGGAGGGGCGGACTTCGCCGATGGCAGCTTCGAGGTCGCTCATCTCGATCATGCGGATCGTGCCGCTCTCGGCCGAGTCCATCAAGGCGCGTTCGGCGGCTACCTCGCATACGTAGGCCAGGTCGGCGCCGGACAGGCCGTCGGTCTTGCGCGCCAGCTTGCCGACGTCGATGTTGGCGATGGGGCGATCGCGCAGGTGGTAGCGCAGGATCGCTTCCCGGGCCGGTTCATCCGGCGGCAGGACGAGCACCATCCGGTCGAAACGACCCGGTCGCCGAAGGGCCACGTCGACGTCCCACGGATGGTTGGTGGCGGCTAGGACGAACACGCCCTCGTTGTTGCTGTTCGCGCCGTCCATCTCGGTTAAGAGTTGATTCACCGCATTGCGGGCGGCGCTATTGCGCTGCTGGCTGCGTTTCTGCCCGAGGGCGTCGATCTCGTCGAGGAAGATGACGCACGGTGCGTTGCGGCGAGCGAGATCGAATAGGTCATGGACGTTGCGTTCACTCTGCCCGACGTACATGTCGAGCACGTCAGCCAGCGAGACCGCGAGGAACCTGGCGTCCATCTCGCCGGCCAGCGCTCGCGCGATGAACGTCTTGCCGCAGCCGGGCGGGCCGTAGAGCATCAAACCCCCGCTCAGTGACTTCTTGTACAGCCGACCCAACTCCGGGTTGCGCAACGGAAGGAGCACGCTCGCCTCGAGACGCTTCTTGACGTCGGCCATTCCGCCCACGTCGGCCAACCGAAGGCCGGTCCGCTCGACGTCGAATGCCGGCGTCTCCGAGGATTCCTCCTCGACGAACTGGGGTGGCACGACGTCGGACAGCTCACTGTCCAATCGCCGCAGGATCTCGACCTCGGACTCCTCGGCGGCAGTTGGGGTCGGCGCCGCCTCGGCGTGGCTTGGCTGGGCGATAAGTTGGATCGCAGCCGTGTTGGTGGGATCACGGCGAAGCACTTCGGCGGCCTGGCGGACCGCCTCGTCATGCTCACCGGCGCTTGCGAGCAAGGTGGCCAAGTGCAATCGCAGGACGACATCGTCGGGGACGGCCTCGACTGCAGCACGCAGACTGGCCAAGACCGGGTCAGGAGTCACGTGCGTCCCAAGCTCCTATGCCCCGATGCCCCGATGCCCCGATGCCGACGATTTCTCGCCTACCTTACAAGAACTTCATGTCGTCACTCAAGTAGCGCCGGCCAGCCCGCCGCCCTCTATCGGTCGGCAATCCGGTTGAACGGAGATATCACTAGCGATATCATTGCTTCATGGCGACCTTCCTCCTCCGACTCGATGACAGCGAACTTGCCGCGTTGCGCGAGGCGGCGGAGGCCCAGGGCCGCAGCATGAACGACCTGGCTCGCGAGGGCCTGCGTGCGGTCACAACCGGTGCGGCGCGCGAGGAGAAGGTGCGGGCGCTGACCCGTCGGGTCATGTCCGAGCACGGCGGTCTGCTGAAGCGTCTCGGCGAAGCGTGACCGAGCTTCTTACCTTCGAGGACGCCCTCGCTGTACTCGACGAGATGCATCTCGTCCTGGCCGATCCGGGACTGCTCGCATCAGCAGTCGGACGGCCAGCGTCGACGGTGTTCGGCGAGGACGCCTATCCCGATCTGATCACCAAGGTCGCCGCACTGCTGGAGAGCGTCGTGCGCAATCACGCGCTCGTCGATGGCAACAAGCGGGCCGGCTGGGCGCTGGCGATGGTCACACTGTGGCTCAACGACTACGAGCTCGACTACGACGAGGACGAGGCGTTCGCGATGGTCATGTCGGTGGCCGACGGCAGCAGTCAGCTGACCGAAATCAGCCAGTGGTTGGCCGATCGCGCCCGACCGGCGCGGCATTGAGGCTAGCGATGAGTTCGAATCCGGCGCGAAAGCGGAGCATCACTCCACGCGAGAGACATCCTCCACTCCACGAGAGGACCAGCAGCTATGGCACACGAGGTGACGAGGAGCGCGCGCCAGTGGCGGCTCCCGGCAATTTGCGACAGCTCGCCGAAGGACGCGGTGCCCGAACTCCAGGCGTACTTCCAAGGCACGCTGTCCAACGGCGAGCCGTACTACACGGGCTCCCACTTCGAGAAGATCGGCGACAACGAGCCCTTCCGGTTTACCGCGAGTGACATTGTTGCTGTCTCGACCCTCAGCGTGGAGGTGCCATCCCGCCTGAGCATCGATCTCCTTCTTGGGTCGGGTGGAGCTTCCGCCGCCACGCATCTGCGCTGTATTGAGCCCGGAGCGGACCTAGCGGCGGAAGAGGCAGCTGCGCTGATCGCAGAGGGCGGTCCTGCCTGGGACCTGTGGGAGCTGCTGCGTGCCCATACGGGCGTCGGTCCCCCGATCGCATCCAAGCTCTTAGCCCGGAAGCGCCCCCACCTGATTCCATCCAAGACTCGGTCGTGGTGCAGGCTCTGAGGCATCAACGGACCTGGAATTTCTGGGACCAAATGCACTTCAGCGCTCCGAACGCCGACGCAGAGCCGTGACAGCCTGCACGGGTGGTTGCTTGAGGCCCGCGAAGCCGCACAACTTGACGAGGAGATCAGCGCGCTTCGCGTCTTCGATGTTCTTACCTGGCGCGCGGGCAAGCAGGAGAGCGGTGAACTCCGCTGAATCGCCCATCCACAACTGGTTCGCGGCAGAGAAACTCCCAGACGGTCAGCGCCGCCGTATGCCAGAAAACATCGTCATCCGACCAGAGGTCCGATGCTCGACAGCAGCCCCGAAAGGTCTGAGTCCACCTCGTGCGTTGGACTCCCGTCGTTCCACATCGCCTCCATCACGACGACTTCGGTACCGGTCGGCCCGTGGATGGCGAGGAACGTGGGATCGCCGGCGAATGTTGACGGGCACCCGCGAACGATTGACCGTCGGATATCAGGTTGGTGATGTCGCCGCTTCCGTTCCCCGTTATCAGGGCTGTCGGCGACTACAAACACGAAGGGTTGTTCGTGAACACCAAGGCAACGCCCGACAGTATCCGCCGTCATATCTCGCCGGTATTCGTGAGACTCAGGCAGCAGACGGAAGTCCCGCGCTTGCTCCGCCGGCGTCAGTTCAGTTGGATCTTGTATCTCAGATTGAGCGCCTTGCGTCTCCGCACCAAGCGGGGGCGCTGACGGATGAAGAGTTCGCGGAAGCCAAGGCCGCGCTGCTGAAGAGCATGTAGCGGGCCCAACGACCTATCGGGCTGTCCTCCGAACTCAAGAGCTAGCACCAGAGGGCGCCTCAGGACGACCGCGGGTACACAGCCCTGACCCAAGGGAGGAAACGACTCACTACCCATGTGGCCACTTCGCTTCGCCGGTTGTAGTTGGACCTGCGTTGGGGTGCTCGCCGCACGAACGTGCGGCCATCGATGCGCGTTCCTCTCGCCGGGCTCGCGAATATCTACGATTCGCTGTATTCATGTCATGGCGGCAGACCCCCAAGCAGCCCGGACGATCAAAGCAGCGCGAGTTGGCGCAAACCTGACGCAGGCACGGCTAGGTGCGCGGGCGGGTGTCACGCAAAGCGTGGTCAGCGCCTACGAATCCGGCAAGCGGCAGCCAAGCGTGCCGACACTTGCCGCGCTCGTCGAGGCCGCCGGCTTCGACCTAAGGATCGATTTCCGCCAGCCACCGCGCGGACTGCGCTCCCTGACCGGGCCGCTCGGACGCCGGGTCCGCCGCGAGCGGCAGAGGCTGCTCGAAATCGCCGCTGGGCATTGCATTGCCAATGTCCGCGTCTTCGGCAGCGTCGCCCGCGGCGAGGACCGCCCTGACAGCGACCTCGACCTGCTCGTCACACTGCCGCCAAGGATGGGAGTCATCGGACTTGGACGAGCGCAGGCAGCACTCGAGGATCTCATCGGAACGCGGATTGATCTCGTACCGGAATCCGATCTGAAACCGGATGTTCGCGATCGCGTCAAGCGCGAACTCGTCACGTTGTGACCTACCGCGAACAACAACGGCTCTCCGACATCGCGGCCGCACTCGCTGCGATTTGGCGCATCGCTACTTCGAACCCCCACGCGATCCTTCAAGTCACGCTGGACCACGACCTGCCCGAGCTCAAAGACGCGGCCGCGCGACTCCTAGATCGACAGACCTAGGCCGCCGATCGTTGGCGTCATCTACCCCAGAGCAGTGATGTGGAGAATCGTCCGCGCATTCGTCGAGGTGCTCCGGCGCTTCGCAACATTGCCATTCTGCTGTATCGGGATCCATGCACCATGTTGACCCGCAGGGCGTTGCTGCAACAGCTTTGTCGATCAGAACACCCAAGCGAACGACCTCGAACGAGCCCGTTACCTGCCATAACGGCTACCGGATGATCCCGCGCCGGTTATCGCACGGCTTGTGCATCGACGCCGGACGATGGCCGCGCGCGAGTTCCACCCTTCCTTGCAATCACCCTGCTACACAAGCGATCTCGAGTCCAGTACGCACTCGCAACCGGCAGGTGAACAACTATGCACTCGGCAGGTTTGGCATATCAGGGTCACCGCCTTGTCCCAAGGTCGACCGCGTCATCAAGCTGTCGCGACACTTCGAATGCCGCGCCATAGTGCCGCCAATGTTGGATCCATCCCATAGCTCGCTATTCCGCCGGGCAGCCACCTCACCTGGACCGGCCACGCCTTTTGCGCGAACCCATACTTCGGGTTCTTGAGACGCATCGTCAGCCCGGCGAGCTGGCCCCGAACCGAACCCTCGATGATACCTGCCGTTGCGGCGACCTCCTTGACGCCGACAGCTCCCGGCTCCTCAGCTGCACATAGGTCAAGAAGCGCAAGCGTTGCATCATTTCCCTGATCTGCAAGCTGCTGGAGCGCCACAGCGTCCCAGCTGGCTCCGGGGTCCATGGAGGTCAATGTGGACGGCTCAGACCGTCGGCCAATCGTGAACTCTTCGACATCTGGCACTGGGTAAAGCCGGCTAAACGAAACGAGGGTTTGCTCTGCGAGCTGGTAGACGCGAAATCGAATGAGCGAGATGTCGACGCGCTGCTCATTGAGCCAGACGACGGATGCTGTCACAGCAGGTGGGAAATCAGAAGCAACGAGCACAATGCGGGGCCTGCGTATGCCTTCGACCGTGAGGAGACGCTCTGTCTCCAGAACTGTCAGAGCCGCGCCTGGGTCCATCTCGCTGCCGTTCTTGCTCTGGCTTGTCGCATACAGATCCGCGACGTCCGCGGGCGTCAGGCGACTGACCATGGCCGCGTAGTTGATGGCCTGCATATGAACTGTGTGCGGCGCCAATCCTCTCTTGAGTTCAACGACGACGAGACGCCCATCGGCATCGAGCGCGAGGATATCCAGCCGGTCGAGCACAGGTGCTCCGGCCGCTGTCTGCCAGCGATCGAACTCGCTCGTGATGATCAGCACGTCTGGCCCGAGAACTTCGGGGTTCGCCAGTACCCACTCCTGAAGATGCTTTCGTTCTTCGAGGTCGAGTTCCGCAAGGCTCTTGCGGTCAACTTTGGACGCCGCGTTGCCGTCCACAGTGAATAGCACCTCGTCGTACATGGAAGCCTCCAGAGCGAATCGTGCGAGCTGCGCAATCGCGTCGACCATAGTCCGCACGCGCCGCGGAGGATCCGAAACTCGGCGACCGTTGCTGACGAACGAGCTCCTGCGCAGGTCCCGCCGGCAACCACCGCTATCGTTCGGCTGTGCCCGGTCCAGTCGACTTCATGTGGTTGTCTCGTGTGGACCTGACCGTCGAGGAGATTTATCTCGGGGGTGTACGAGGCAACGCCGCAGACGATCCCTTGGCGAAACTGTTGCCTGTCGGCAACCAGGGCGGATTTCGCTATGCCGGCTCGCCAGCGAAGAATACCGTCCGACTTGTTGTGCTTTACACATCGGGACACAACGTCGATTGGCCAGACGAACTCGATGCGACGACGGGAACGTTCACTTACTACGGCGATAATCGGATACCCGGCCGGGAGTTGCACGACACACCGCGTGGCGGGAATCGTATCCTCCGAGACGTCTTTAACGCGGCAGCGAGCGGACCGGAGGGGCGCGCTACCGTTCCGCCGTTTCTTCTCTTCGAGCGCGCAGCCTCGAGCGGACGGGACGTACGATTCCGTGGGCTACTGGTGCCTGGGTCCCCACTCGTGCTCGCCGAGGAGCAACTCGTTGCTGTCTGGCGCAGTCGCGATGGCCATCGGTTCCAGAACTACCGTGCGATCTTCACGGTGCTCGACGAGCCAGCGTTGGCGCGCAAATGGCTCAGCAACGTGCTAGCCGGAGACCCAGGAAGGGAAGCGCCTCGCACATGGAAGCGATGGGTAACTGGCGGGGTCTACGACGCGCTCCTCGCGCCGCCCACCACCCATCACCGCACCCGCGCACAGCAACTGCCCGCTGACGCGGACGGAATCGCGCTGTTGAACACTCTCTGGACCCATTTCAAGGACCGCCCAATTGACTTCGAGCACTGCGCCGTCGAGCTGTTTCGATTCTCGGTGCCGAACCTTGAAAGCGTCGAAGTCACCCGTCCTTCACGCGATGGGGGCCGCGACGCCTTGGGTCGGCTTTCAGTCGGACCGGCAGTCGACCCGGTTCGCTTGGAGTTCGCGCTAGAGGCAAAGTGCTATCAGCCCGGTAATGCCGTCGGCGTCCGCGAGCTCGCCCGGCTTATCAGCCGCATCAAGCACCGCGAGTTCGGTGCGATGATCACGACCTCGTACGTTCATGAACAGGCGTATCGCGAGATCCGCGAGGACGGTCACCCCATCGTCGTCTTCGCCGGCCAGGACATCGTCAATACCCTGCGCTCGGTCGGCCTGGGCCAGACAACGGCCCTGCGCACCTGGCTTAACGCGGAGTTTGGCCTAACCCCAAACCATCCAGAACCAGCCCCGGCCGCGTTCGGCGCCTCGACCAATCCGATCTGACCATCGCTGAAACTCTCAGCTCAGCTACCGCGCCCCAACCAGTCCGAGGCAGGCCCCCCAACTATCGCAGTTTCCGGCTGAGATTCAGCCACCAATGGGTAGTCAGGACATGGGGCGGGTCCGTGTCACCTGATCGCACAGCCGACCCCACGCAGGATACTGGCTCGTGAGAAATCCGCCCCTCGTATCTGTTAAGCCAGGGTCAAATGCCGGCTCAGTTCGCCCGGCGCTAGAAGGTCTGCATCTGGCGCATCTAGCGAGACTGGTCTGAAATTGTTGCGGGGATCAGGCAAGCAGCTTCAAGACCCTGAAGGGCGTGCGATCCCCTGAGTGCTGGAGCGTCACCGTCGAAGTCGAAGACGCCGTGACCAGCCGAACTGCTCCGGGCGATGCCCGATGATGGGCGCCCACGTCCTGTCAGCGGGCAACGGGCTACACCTACCTGACCCGACAAGGTTGCCACCCACGACTCCGCCTCGACCAGCCCGGGTGGCCTGGCCGGCTACTACACCGAGCGCGGCGAGTCTCCCGCCCGCTGGATGGGATCAGGCTTCGCAGAGCTGTCCGTCTTAGGGGGAAGTCGCGCCCCGCTTGAGGCGTCACTCCTTGACACGCTCAATGATTTCATCAAGACTCATCGTTGACACACTCAATGATATTGCCCGAGGAGTTAGCGCACATGTCTGATACCAAGACCGAACGTCAGGTGGTCCCGCCGCTGGCTGCGTCAGGCTTCGGGGTTCGCCGGTGGTGGGTGCTGGGCGTGGTCTGCCTGGCCCAGCTGATGATCACGCTCGACATCACGATCGTGAACATCGCCCTGCCAGCCGCCCAACGCGACCTGGGCTTCTCCGACGCGCAGCGACAGTGGGTGATCACGGCCTACGCGCTGGCCTTCGGCAGCCTGCTGCTGATCAGCGGCCGCGTTGCGGATCGGATCGGTCGCCGGACGGCCCTGATCGCCGGCTTGGTGGTCTTCGGTTCCGGCTCGGCTCTCGGCGGCGCCGCGCCCGACTTCGCGCTGCTGGTCATCGCCCGGGTGGCCCAGGGTATTGGCGGGGCACTGATGGCACCAGCCGCGCTGGCCACGGTCACCACGACGTTCGTGGACCCGAAAGAGCGGGCCCGAGCGTTCAGTGTCTTCGGCGCCGTCGCGTCCGTCGGCGGCGCGCTCGGGCTCCTGTTGGGTGGTCTGCTGACCGAGCACCTGGACTGGCGCTGGACGTTGTACGTCAACCTGGCCATCGCTGCGATCACGTTGGTCGGGGCGCTGGCCTTCATCAACCGCGACCTGCCGGCCAAGCGGGTTCCCATCGACACGTTCGGTACCGGGCTCGTCACTGCTGGCCTGTTCGCGGTCGTGTTCGGCTTCAGCCGAGCCGAGACGAACGGATGGGGCGCGCCGATCACCTGGGCGACCCTCGCCACCAGCGCGGTCCTGCTCGCCGTGTTCGGCTGGTGGCAGACCCGGACCGCCAATCCCTTGCTGCCGCTGCGGATTCTGCTCGACCGCGAGCGGGGCGCGTCGCTCAGCGCCCTCATGCTGGTCAACGTCGGAATGTTCGCCGTGTTCCTGTTCCTGACCTACTACCTGCAGACATCGCTGAACTACAGCCCGGTCGAGACAGGACTCGCCTTCCTGCCCCTGATCTTCGGCACGATCGTGGGAGCCGTTGCCGGCCTGAACATCCTCTCGCGCTACGTCGGCCCGAGGATCATCGTTCCTGGCGGCATGCTGCTCGCCGCAGCGAACCTGGCCTGGCTGACCCAACTCCGCTTGGACTCCTCGTACTGGTCAGACATCGCTGCGCCGCTGGCACTTCTCGGTGTCGGCCTGGGCACGGTCCTTCCACTAGCGATCAGCCTGAGCACCGCCCGGCTGGACGATGCCGACAACGGTGTCGGCGGCGCGGCCGTCAACACCACCCAGCAGGTCGGCGGGTCGGTCGGGATCGCCCTGCTCTCTACCCTCGCGGCAAGCGCCGCCACCGGCTACCTCAAGACGCGCAACGCCACCGATCCGGTGGTGCAGGCCCACGCCACCCTGCACAGTTACGCCGTCGCGTACTGGATCGCGGTCGCAATCTTCGCCGGTGGCGCCGTGGTGATCGGCGCGCTCTACCGGCCGGGACTGGCCGCCAAGCCTGAGCATGCTGACGTCGCCGCGATAGAGGACGAGCTGATGGCGTTCGCGGCACGCTGATCGATGGCTGGCCACCCGCCCGCAGCGGCCGGCCGAGTCAGTCGCGCTCACCCTAAGGCTCAGAGCAGGCCGATGAGAAACTCAACGAACTTCACATCGAACGCTAGGATTGACTCGTGAAGCGGACCACTGCCCAGACGAGTGACGCGATCGCCCTGATGAAGCTCGTCTATCAGACTGCGCAGTCCATGACCGTCGCCGTCGCCGACGTGCTCGCCGAGTTGGACCTGACCGAATCACAGGCCAGCATGCTCTGGGCGCTGGACCCCAGCACCCCGCCGATGGCCATGCGTGAAGTCGCCCGCAAGCTGCAGTTCGATCCCTCGAACATCACCCTTATGACCGATCGACTGGTCGAACGGGGACTGGTGGAACGCAGGCCGCACCCGACCGACGGGCGTCAGCGCGTCCTCGCGCTCACCGACAAGGGCATCAAGGTCTGGCGCATTCTGATCGATCGGCTGCAAGAACGCTCGCCGATCTTCAATCTGTCCGAACCCGAGCAGGCACGATTGGCCGCCCTCCTAAATAAGGCGCACGCCACCACGTCGGTGCTGTGAGACTTCCGCCGCGCCGGGCGCTCTAGCGCAGATGGCCCGCGACCGTCCCGTCCCAACCTCTAGTTGCCAAGGTCGGAGCGCAACGGCCTATGGCTGATCCAAGCCCTCGGCACGAGGGGACTTCCCCGCACCTCCTTACAACTTAGGGAGCGCATGGGCGATCAAGGAACTGCGGCGTCGCCTCCGACGAATCAGTAGCAGGACGGCTGCGTCGACACCAGCTCGGCGCGCGGTGTGAGGAGTCATGATGGCGAAGCAGCGACGGCGCTTGTGGGGAACCGATGGGCACGAGGGTTTCTTCTACCGTTTCACGGCTGCACTGTTCGGGCCGGCTCCAACCGGTCCGTATGGGCCGCCGACGGCCAGCTCGCGCCGCGCATTGGGGTCGCTGCGCCGCCGCAACGTCACCGATGATCAGGGCCCGGACACCGATCAGTGAGCCGCCCGCGTCTTCCTCCGCGAGAGTCTCTGGCCGTTTGCCGCGTCGCAGGCGCGCGGGTACATCATCTACGAGGTCGGCCTCAGCCGGGCGATATCGTTGTCAAGTGGCGCATCCGCCGATAGAGCCGTTCCGGACGGGATTGCTCAAGGTCAGGGGTGGAGACGAGATCTACTGGGAGGCCTCGGGCAACCCTGACGGCAAACCACTGCTCTATCTCCATGGAGGGCCCGGTAGCGGCCTCGGCTCGGGAAGCTACCGACAACGCGCCGACCCTCGCCGTCATCTCATCGTCGGGATCGATCAACGCGGCTGCGGCCGAAGCCGGCCATTGGTAACCGACTCGCTGCAGCGACTATCACTGAACACAACTCAGACTCTGATCGAGGACATCGACGCCGTCCGCGAATATCTCGGGATCGAACGCTGGCTGGTGAGCGGAGCCTCCTGGGGCGCGACGCTCGCCCTTGCCTACGCCCAGGCTCATCCCCGTCGCGTGAGCGAGATCGTTCTCGCCGCGGTCACCACGACCAGCCGCGAGGAGATCGATTGGATCACCGAGGGAGTGCGCCGGTTCTTCCCCGAAGCCTGGGCCCGGTTCGAAGCCGCCTCGCAACGGCACCCCGGTGAACGAATCGTCGAAGCCTACGCACGACGCCTTGCTACCGGTGCCGAAGCCGATCGCATTCGCGCAGCCGATGCCTGGGATAGCTGGGAATCGGCCCACGTCTCGCTGGACCCGAACTACCAACCCGGCCCACTGCACCCTGACACCGCCGACCGCCTCGTTACCGCCACGCTTGTCACGCACTACTGGGCCAACGACGCATTTCTGCACGGATCGCAGAGCATCCTCGAGCGTGTCCCTCGAATCGCTCACATCCCCGCCGTACTTATCCACTGCCGCCGCGACATCAGTAGCCCGGCGATCACACCATGGCGCCTCCACCAACGGTGGCCAGCCAGCCGCCTCTACATAATCGAACACGAAGGTCATGCCGGCCCCGACGCCATGGCAGAAATGACGGCCGCCACGGGCGCGTTCAACCGCTGAACCGCCCACCACAACTGCCGCGCGCCGGTCGCTCACGCTCGACGGCGATTACCGCGCACAAGGCGTCTTCGCGAGGGTCTCGGGGCCTGACCCAGGCTCCGTCCGACATTTGATCTGTGTTAAGTCTGTGGCAGACTGTCATCATAGACAGCCGCCGCGGGCACGCGGGTCACACTGTCTTCGGCGAGCCGTCGGCGAGTGGGCGCCGCGATCCCGGCCTCATCCTCGTGCGCGGTCAGGTCACCGGTGCGTTCATCGCCGACGTGCTTCTCGGCGTACTGGCCACGGTTATCGGCAGTACGCACGGGGCAGCGTGGATCATCGTTCCGAGCGCACTCGGGGTGCTCGGCAGTGGCCTGCTGCTGCGGCGCTGTTGGACGTTCTCGAGCGGTATTGACCCAGTCGCACAGTTGAGCTGGTGGCGACGACGGGGGTTGTCGCTGATGTTCGCGGCGAGCATCCCGATCTACGTAGCCATCGGTTGCGCCGCCTACTCCATGGCGAAGAGCTAAGCAGGCGATTCGATGCGTCGCGCTTTCGCTGGGCTGCTTCTCCTGGCCCTCGCGCTCACCGGCTGCACGACTGTGACGACGGGAAGCGGTGTACCGCCCTCGGGGCGATGGACGTTGCCGCAAGCGCAGGAGCACTACCTAGCCTTCGTGGCCCCAGGCAATCAGGACATCGCCATCGTGAATCGCCTCGTCTGTAGCTGCGCCGGCGATATTGATCCCCAGCAACTCGCCAACGCGTGCGCGGCCGTGGCAGCAGACAACCTGATCCTGGCCCGGGAACTGGAAACAGGGGCATGGCCTGAGGGCGTGAACTCGGCTACCGAGGCTCTCGCTGCGGCCGTCAGATCCCAGACGAAGGGCTACCAATCCTGCGCATCGGCGACCTCACTGGCTTCCATGCGATCACATCAGGCCACGACCACTTCCACGACCGCACAAGCCGACGAGGTAAGACGCGTCCTGGGGCTGTCCGAGGTCGGTCCCGCCACGATGGCTCCCCGCTCCGTCCTCTCCAACCCGCCCACCTCCAGGGAGTCACCGTGACAAGCAGCCCCGAACTGACACCGGCCGAGAAGGAACAGCGCTTCGTCGAGATGTTCGGCGTCTCCGAGGCAGACCTCGTCGCGCAGGGCATCGATGTGCGCCAATACATCCGCGACAATGTCGCAGGCTGGATGGACCGCGAATACGATGCCCCGCTTCGCAAGCTCGCCGCTGGCGAGTCGGTGCTCCCCTACAAAGCGTTGGCGCCCTACATCACCAAAGGCGTCACGCTCTATTCGCGGAGCTGGGACGGGGAGGTCACCGTCGACCGCACAGCACTCCGACTTCTCGACAACGACGGGACCGTGCTCGCCGAGGCCACCCCTGCACAGGTCAGAGTGCGCCGCGTCCCGATCTGGCTCGGAATCGGCGTGCGCCTCATCATGGGACCCGGCGACGCCTGGCGCGTCCAGCCCCGCGGCTACCCCAACCAGAACCTCCGCAAGGCCTGGCAAGCAAACAGAGTATTCCGCGCAGCACTGGCCGAGGCCGGCGCACACATGGGCTGACCGCATCTCGATGACGCCGTCAAGGCAGGACGAGCCGATCGTGCATCGCTCGGGACAGCCGGCCCACCGAGTCTGGCCAGACCCAGGTCCTGCAACGAGTCTCCAAGTAGCCGCGGCGCGCACACAGTCTCTGTCGATGATCGTGCGGGTGATCGGCTCGGTCTCGGCAGTCATAGGGTGGCCAGGAAGCGTCGTCGCGTCGACTGTTGGGAGCCTGGACGTATGAAGGTGTTGCCGTCGTCCGCTGAGATCGTCCGTATCCGTAGGGATGCGTTGCTGAGTCGGGCGGTGGAGGCCTACAAGTTCTTCTATCCGACCGTGTCGATGCTGCTGAACTTCGAGGCGTTGGCGGAGTACGGCGCCGCGGCAAACCGGGGTTTCCTACTTCAGCTGACAACACCGGACATCGTCACGCTGACCCAGAACTCGGACACGCCCTACGGCTTGGCCCACGGTGACGCGTCCGGCGGTCCGGTGGTGTTGGAGATCCCACCGGGGCCGGTGATGGGCGTCGTCGATGACATCAACTTCCAGTTCGTGACGAACATGGGCCTGGTCGGTGAGGAGGCCGGGGCCGGTGCGAAGTACCTGTTCGTCCCACCCAACTATGCCGGTGACATCCCGCGAGACGGCTACGAAGTGCGCGAGCTGCGAACGAACCAGTTCCTGGTCTGTGTGCGGATGCCTGACCCCGACGCCCAGCGCGGGCTGGCGGCGTTGCGCACGCTGAAGCTGTACCCGTTGGCCGAGGCGGCCGATCCGGCCCCGAACGAGTTCACCGATATGTCCGGGCGTAAGGCCGTCGCCGATCCTTACCTCGTCGACGGAACGTTCGAGGTGTGGTCGGCCATCAAACGGGCGCTGGACCGCGACGTGCTCTCGTCGTCCTACTACGTTCAGTACGGGCTGCTGGCTGACCTGGGGATCCGCAAGGACCGCCCGTTCGAGCCCGACGAGCAGATGACGGCGATCCTGACCGAGGCCGCCGCAAAGGCGAACGAGCAACTGGTCGTGACCGCCTTCGCCAACGACGCGCCCGAGCGGCTCGTGTGGGCGGATCGGCGATGGGAATGGGTTGTCTACTCCGAAGGCGACAACGGCTACTACGAGCGCGACTTCCTGCACCTGTCCGTTCGGGAACGCTGGTTCTACCAGGCGACCCTGGAGACGTCGAAGATGTTCATGCACAAGCCAGGGGCCGGATCGATCTACTGGCTTGCCAACGTCGACGGCAACGGTCATCCGCTCGACGGTGCCCAGTCCTACCGTCTCACCGTCCCCGCCCCGGTCCCCGCAGGCCAGTTCTGGTCCCTCACCGTCTACGACCTCGACACCCGGTCAGAGATCAACACCGAGCAGTTCAAGCCCGTCCTCACCTCCCTGCGGGACAAGCTCACCCCCAACGCGACCGGCGATATCGAGCTGTATTTCGGCCCAACCGAACCCGACGGTGACGTCCCCTGGCTCCAGACGAACCCTGGCGCCCAATGGTTCGCCTACTTCCGCATCTACGGGCCGGGCGATGCCGCGTTCAACGGCGAGTGGAAACCGTCCGACCTCATCCCGACCTAGACAGCCGCAACTGCCGCTCAAGGTGTGCGGACCAGTCGCTTTGTCAGGCGTGGCAAATTTGACCTGCAGGTAGCTGTCGGACATCGCCAAGCGGACCGAATCCTCGCCTTGCTCAACGGCGGGTGACGTGCTCATCTGCCGATGATGAGTGCGAGAACGGTATCGATCGCGGTCTCGAATGGGCGGGCGCTGCGTTGGGCCTGGGCGAGCAGAAGCCCTCCTTGGAGCGTGGCGAGCAGCGTAGTGGCGAGGTCGTCCGGGTCGATGTCGGACGCGAGCTTGCCGTCGGCGTGTAGGGATCGCAGTCCATCGCTGAGCGCGGCTTCCCACTGTTCGAACCCGGTCGCGATGAGGTCTCGGGCCTCGGGGTCGCTCTCGGCCAGTTGACCAACGAGCGAACCAAGTTGGCAGCCTCCCTTTGCCTTGGTGCGCTTCGCGGCGGTTATCACCATCTTCCGCCAAGCCTCGACTCCGTCGGCGCTGCCGAGGACCTGCCGGTTGCGACTGACGATGCCGTCGGTGTTGTAGTCGATGACGGCCTGGACGAGTTCGTTCTTGTCGGGGAAGTAGTGGTAAAGCTGCGAGCCGCTGACTTCGGCTGCCGCCTTGACGTCTTCCAAGGTGGTTGCGGCGACCCCGCGTTCGTGGATCAGGGCGGCGGCGGCTTCCACTATTCGGGCCCGGACGCGTTCGCCCTTCGGGGTGAGCCGCGGCCGATCACTCGTGTCGTTGACCATGCACCCATACTAGCGATTCTGAGTTTGACAGCCCAGTTTGGTCGTGTGATAGTGGGTTGCATAACCCATTTTTACGAGAGAGGGCCGACAACGCATGACTGACCTAAAGGACCGGACCGCGCTAGTTACCGGATCGACGAGCGGGATCGGCCGGGCTACGGCCATCGCCTTGGCCGCCCGCGGAGCCCACGTACTGGTAGTCGGGCGCGATGAACAACGGGCCAAAGACGTGGTCGCCGAGATCGAAGGCAGCGGCGGCAGCGCAACGTTCCGGCTCACCACGTTGAGCGACCTCGAATCGGCCCGGGACCTCGTCGAGTGGGCCACCGAGGCCGGCGGCGGTCACGTCGACATCCTCATCAACAACGCCGGCGTCGCCTTGATGGGACCAAGCAACGTAGCCACCGAAGCAGAGTTCGACGAGACCTTCGCGGTGAACGTCAAGGTTCCGTTCTTCCTCGTCGCGTCACTGGCACCGGCGATGGCCGAACGTGGATGGGGTTCGATCGTCAACGTCTCCACGATGGTCGCCAGCTTCGGACAGGCCGGCATGGCTCTGTACGGCGCCAGCCGAGCAGCGCTCGAACTACTGACGAAGGCCTGGGCCGCCGAATACGGCGGACGTGGCGTTCGGGTCAACGCCGTAGCCCCCGGCCCGACGCGTACCCGGATGATGGAAGCAATCCCTGACGAGCTGGTGAACCACCTCGCGGCACTAGCACCAGCAGCTCGCGTAGCCGAGCCTGAGGAGCTGGCCGCGGCAATCGTCTTCCTCGCCACCAACGATGCCAGCTTCGTGCACGGCGTCACCCTCGCGGTCGACGGAGGCCGAGTAGCAACGTAAGGGATCGAGGCGACTCCAGAGCCCACTTCGAGGCGGACCGAATCAGTTACACGACGCACTCCCTACGACGCATCTTTCAAGGAGAGACCATGAGCAAGTTCGATGCTCAGTTCGCCGGTCGGCTGGACGAACAGACCGTGCTAGTCACCGGCGCCAAGGGCGGGATCGGCCTTGAGACAGCCCAAGGCATCGGGAACAGCGGGGCCACTGTGCTGGTGCACGCCCGCGGTGCCGACCAGGCCCGACGCGCTGTTGACCTGCTGGTCACCAACGGCAACGGCTACGGCCAGTACCTGGCCGTAGCCGGAGACCTCGGATCCTTAGCCGGTGTTCGGGAACTGGTCGACGCGGTGCACGAGGTCGCGCCGAAGGGACTCAACGGACTGGTCAACAACGCGGGCGCCGCGTTTTCCAGCAAGGCGCTGTCACCCGACGGGTACGAGCGGACCATCGCCATCAATCACGTCGCGCTGGCGGCCCTGACCGACGGGTTGCTCGACCTGCTCCGCAAGGGCGCTGATGATGTCGCCGTGCCCTCGCGGGTGGTCAACATGACCGCGCTGATCGAGTCGCGGGGCAAGCCGATCACCGACTGGAGCTACCCCGGCAAGTACAAGCAGATCCAGGCCTACGCCGACGCCAAGCTGCTGGCCCTGATGTACACCTACGCGCAAGCTCGCCGCCATGAGGGCGAGGGCCTGACGTTCAACGCGGTCAGCCCGGGCGCGGTCAAAACCACTCTCGGCAGCAAGGCCGGCGGGCCGTTCAAGATGATTGAGGTGTTGACCAATCCGTTCGTCGGGCCTCCGGAGAAGGGGTCACGCGGCTGCGTGCGGCTGATGGCCGACCCCGAGCTCGCGACCGCGACCGGGGGCTACTACAGCTCCGCGAAGCTGAAGAAGTCCTCGAAGAAGTCCCAGGACGCCGAAGGCCAGGAACGCATCTACGCCCAGACCGAACGGGAATTGCGTGCCCACCTCTGAGCCGGCGCTCCCCTACCGATGAGAGCCGCCGACCAAGAGCTCGTCCGCGGGCCTAGGGTCGGTGGGGCGGCACTCGCCCCGCCCACATAACCCATAGGAGTTGCGTCGTGGCAAACCTAACCACCCCAGCCGCGGCCGGAGCCACCTCATGACTGGCGGCTACCCGCCCACGCTGCCGCCGGTGAACCACACCGCACCGGTCCCGCGGCGGATCCGGGCCGTCCTGGACGGGCACGTCGTCCTGGACACCGTATCGGCGCTGTATGTCTGGGAGTGGTCGCACTACCCGCAGTACTACATCCCGGTCGATGACATCGACCCCGCCGTACTCGTCGACGAGCAGCACGAGCAGCACGAGCAGAAGCTCAGCCGCGGCACCGCCCGCCGCTACGGCCTTCAGGTCGGCGAGACCGTCCGCCCGGGCGCGCTGCGGATCTACGGCAACGACGCCACCGTCGAGGGATTGGCCGGGCGGGCCCGGTTCGAGTGGGACTCCCTCGATGCCTGGTTCGAGGAGGACGAGCAGGTCTTCGTCCACCCCCGCGACCCCTACACCCGCGTCGACGCCCTGCGCTCCACCCGCACGGTCCGTATCGAACTCGACGGCGTGGTGTTGGCCGAATCCAGGTCGCCGGTGCTCGTGTTCGAGACCGGGCTGCCAACCCGGTACTACCTCAACCGCACCGAAGTCGACTTCACCCGCCTCACCCCGACCGACACGGTGACCGCCTGCCCCTACAAGGGCACCACCAGCGGCTACTGGAGCGTGCAGGTCGGTGACACCAGCTACTCCGACATCGCCTGGGCCTACGACTTCCCGACTCGCCAGCTACTGCCGATCGCCGGGCTGATCGCGTTCTACAACGAGAAGGTCGACACCTTCCTCGACGGTCACCTGGTCGACCGGCCGGTCACCCATTTCTCCTGACCGCTCCGCTAACAGCCCCTCTGACGACGCACACCCCGTCGCGTCTGGCTTCGGGCCCGACGGGCAGCTCTGCGGCGGGGCGGGCCTGGCCGGATAGTGGCCCGTACAGGATCCTGATCTGCGTCGAACCAACGGTTGGCGTTGTCGGTCGATGCTGGGGTCATGGCAACGAGAGACCGTGTGATGGCGCGTGTGCGGGACTTCCTCCGGCCCCAGCGACGGCGGCGGGTTCTGCTGATCGGTGTCGGCGCTCTGTGCGTGCTCGCGGTGGGCGGTGGCCTCACCGCCGCTGCCGTGGGGAGTCAAACCTCCGGCTCCGCGGCACCGTCGACATCACCGAGTGCGGCGTCAGGTTCGGTGTCGACGTCCGGATTCCCGACCGGCGCGGGCCAACCGGGCATCTTCACCGACCGATGTGGCTACAGCCACGAAGCGGCCGACGACCCGATCCTCGCCCCGAACCAGGCCGGCGCCGCGATGCACCACAACTTCTACGGCAACACGACCACCTCCGCCTCCTCGACCGCGAAGTCCCTGCTCGGAGGCAAGACAACCTGCAGCACGACCGCCGACGCCTCGGCCTACTGGACGCCCGTCGTCTATCAGAACGGAAACGCGCTCACGCCTGGCACGGCACTGATCTACTGGCGCCGGCCGGTCAAGGACACCGCTGCCGTCCAGACCGTCCCGGTCGGACTACAGATGATCGCCGGCAACGAAGCCGCGACCGCACCCCAATCGACCAGCGTCGTCGCCTGGACCTGCAGCAACCAGCTCGCCCCGGCGAAAGCAACCGCAACTCCGCACGACTGCGCCGCCGGTTCCGACCTGCGACTCGTCGTGACCTTCCCCTCCTGCTGGGACGGACACACGCTCACCGGTGCCGGTCAGACCAACGTCGTCTACCGCACCGACAACGGCTGCCCCAGCTCGCACCCGATCCAGATCCCGCAGATCGTGTTCCACGTCAACTACCCGACCTCGAGCGCGGCCAACCTCACCGTCTCGATGACCCCAACAATGCAAGGCTCGACCAACACCGAACACGTCGACTTCATCAACGGCTGGAACCAAGCCACCCTCACCGCCGATGTCACCGCGTGCCTGACGACCTCGACCCGCTGCGGCCCGGTCACCGGACCCCAAGCCACCCCCCGCGGCCCAACCACAATCACCCGACCAAAGAAATCCCAGCACTAAGTAGGCAATCCTGCGCCTCGCACACGCCTGGAGGCTTCGGCGCCGTGCCAGACTTACCTATGCGCGTGGAGATCCTCGCCGACACGCGGGCCGATGCGATCGCCCTGCTGGCTGCCGCGTCGAGCGACTGGCATCGGCCCGTCCCACACTGTCCGGACTGGGATCAAGCACAGCTCGTTCGTCACACCGGCGGCATCTTCGCCTGGATGGCCGCGATCGTGACCACCAGACAGCAAGTCAGTCGACGCACGCTTGACCCGGCACCGACCGAGGTCACGGAGCTCCCGCCGTGGTATCTCCTGCAGCTCGACCAGACTCTCCACGTCCTGACGACCACCGATCCAGAGACGGACACCTGGACGTTCTCCAGCCTCGAAGATCACCGCGTCGCCTGGTGGGTACGGCGCCTGGCCGTCGAGGTCGCGATCCATCGCTGGGACGCCCAACACGCCGCCGACCCAGCCGTCCCTCCCCCAGCCCTCAACGCTGAGATCGCCGGCGCCGGCGTGGAGGAATTCCTCACCGAGTTCCTGCCCAACATGCTCGCCAAGGCGGGCGCCGTCGATCTGGCCGGGACCGTGCACCTACATGCCACCGACGGCCCCCTTGAATGGTTCATCGACCTTGACAACGGCGGAGCAGCGACCCCCCAACACCGCAAGGCCGACACCGCCATCCGCGGTACTCGCTCCGACCTATTGCTCTGGCTCACCAACCGACGACCGCAGGACCTCGAAGTCCTCGGCTCCCTCGAGACCAGCACTCGGTGGGTCGAGCTAATGAGGTAGGAAGCGGCAAACGCGCGCCCCTCATCGTGGCCACGACGTTCAAATACCACCGCGGCGGCCGGCGCGCGAGGCGAATGCGTCGAGTGCCGCCAGAACCCGGGGAGCGCCGTAGCGGCGGTAGCGTTGACGTCCCGAGACCTTCGTTAGCACTCCTGCCTCGACAAGTTGCTCAATCGCACGGAGCGCAGCGGGGGCCGTCACCTCAAGCTGGTGCTGGACGAGGGGCGAATCCACGACTGGCTGGCTAAGCAGTAGGTCGGCGACTCGCCATGCGGCTGCTCCGCGTCGAGCGCCGATCACCCCGTTCCATTCTTCGCGCAGCGCTTTCAGCTCATCCACGAGCGCGCGACCGTTGTTAACCGCAGCGAACGTCGCATTCGATAGTCGCTCAACGATTGGTTCGGGGTCGCCTTCTCGATACCCAGTGAGCGCGTCGAAATAGGCCTCCGTATCGGCCAGTAAGCCAGCCGAGACGGGCACAGTTACCCGGCGAGTCAGATCCTTTGCCCGTAGCAGGCTGTGGATCAGGGCTCGTCCGGTGCGACCGTTCCCGTCCGGAAATGGATGGATGGTCTCAAACTGAGCGTGTGCGATCGCGGCTTGGATTAAGGGCGGAAGATCATTGCGAATCAGGAATTTTTCGAGATCGGCGATCGCGGCTGGTACCCGGTCGGGGTGGGGCGGGACGAACAGTGCGCCGTGCGGCGACCAGTCAGATCCCCCGACCCAGTTCTGGACGTCTCGCCATTTGCCCGCCCACTCAGGATGGGAGCCGCCGAGGAGCGCAAGGTGGATCGCCAGGATCGCATCGCCATCCAGGGAGTCCGCGAGCGTGACGGCGGCCCGCATTGCCGTCGTGTTAGCGACGATCACTGTGGCGTTTTCGCGACTGGTGTCGCCCAACTCGGCGAGCGCTATCGCCTTCGCCGACGCAGTGAGGTTCTCGATCCGAGACGATGCCACTGATTCGCTCCGGAGAAGGATCGCCGAGAAGGGAGCGATGTCGGCACCGACCTCGGCGTCGAAGCGGGCGATCTCCGTGGCAGCCTCGGTGGCCAGGGATCGCGTCGCCGCTGAAAGAGGCACGTCAGGCAGCGTGGCGATCTTCGGGAGCACCGACGCCTTATATTGTCCGGTTTGGCGGCGTGCCTGCCCCAAGGGAACGGCGTAGGTCTGAGTCGGCGCCCAGTCGAGCTCCTCGCTCCCCACTGCGGGCCACGATGCCTTCGCAGAGCCAGCAGTACCGATACTCACGTCACCATCTTAGCAACGAATATTGATCTTTGTTTACTTAAAGCAGGTGGGCGTCACCGGCGCGGGTAGTGCTGTTCCCTTGCGCCGCGGATAGCGCACGACACTTGTGCAGCAGTCACCGCGCGAACGGCTCAGTGGGATTGCTGGTA
The DNA here is from genome assembly GCA_963828015.1 of uncultured Actinomycetes bacterium. Taxonomy (GTDB): domain Bacteria; phylum Actinomycetota; class Actinomycetes; order Mycobacteriales; family Jatrophihabitantaceae; genus CAVPUA01. The sequence continues at coordinate 32,350 of CAWHCD010000002.1, read as the reverse complement.
AGTGGTTATTGCGGCGCGTGTGTCGGTGACGAGGTCGCCGAGCGCGAGGTTGATGTCGTCGTCGTGGTAGCCCCACCGGGGACCGAGCTTTTCTGAAACGACGGGTCGTCCCCCGGTCGTCTGGATACTGATTTGCAGCCAGCTCGCCCCGTCGGCGCTGTGGCAGGTGGCGGCGTAGAGGTCGGGGTAGGTGACCCAGGTGGTCGCGATGGCCGGGGCGGGCGGGGTCGAGGTGGCGGTGAGGAAGTAGGGGGTGAGGTCCGCGGTGCCGCCGCCGAGGCTGGCTGGGTTGACGCAGGCGACCTGGAGACCGGCGGTGGCCCGCTGCCCGGACTGCAGGCTTACGCCCTGGCCGGGTCGCCCGAAGTCGGACCCGGGCGGAGGCTGGGTGGGGAAGCTCGAGTACGCGATGACGCAGCCATCCTGCCCGGCGGTGGTGCACAGCGGCAGTTGCGCGAAGGTGGCGCCGACCGTCGAGCCGGTGGGGACCGTGACGTTGCCGCCGGCGAGGATGGCCAGCACGGTGCGCGCCCGCAGGGCCGGGTCGGGGTCGACCTGGCTGGCGAGCAGTCGGATCAGCATGGCGGCCCCCTGCGAATGACCGATGAACACGACTGGTCGTCCGTCGTTGTCGTGGGCCAGGTAATCGCTCCAGGCCGCCAGGAGGCTCTGGTAGGCCACAGTGTCAGCCGTGGGATCGTTACCGAGTCCCTTCGCCAAGGATGCTTCGGTGCGTTGCCGGTACATCGGCGCCCAGACGCGGCACGCACTGGAGAACCGGGCCGCCTGGGCGATGGCCGCATCCCGTTCAGCTGGCTGGACCCGCAGGTCGGAGTTGTCCGACGCTTCCGTACTCACGGTCGGATAGACGTAGAAGCAATCGGCAGAAGGGTTCGGGTCATCGGTCGCCGTCTCGATCGTGCGCGCACCACTGGCGGGCACCGACGTGGCCGACAGCGGGGTTGTGCATGGGTCGCTCACCTGCCCGGGGCGGCATAACCAGACCGTCGATTCCGACGGACCACCGTTGCTGGTAGTCGGGCGGGACGCGTGTCCGGCGGCACCGCAGCCGGCCACCAGCATCGCGAGGAGTGCGACAAGTGCGGCCACAAGCTGCCGTGCTGTTGGACGTTTGTGGCGGAGCAGTGATAGGCAACATGGTTGCATAATTGGGTATGCTGACACTGCGATGAGCAAACCGTCAACTAAGAGATACCGCTTCGGTGATCTGCTCGCGCTCGCTCGGCAAAGCTGGGTCACCCAGATGGCCGCCGAGCTCGAGCGCCGTGGTTATACCGGTTACCGGCGCAGCGATCCCGCCGCAGTGCGTCTGCTGCGACGTCAAGGGCCGGTCTCGATCGGGCGGTTGGGCGACGCGCTCGGCGTGAGTCGTCAGGCCGCACGCAAGCTAGTGACTGGATTGGAAGCACGCGGACTCGCCCAAGCTGTGCGCGATGAAAAGGACGGGCGCCAACTCAACGTCCAGCTCACCGCCGCCGGCCGCGCCTACGCCAGCGCTCTCGTCGAGGTCATCGACGAGTTGAACCACTCCCTCGCGCAGCGCGTCACGCTCGAACAGCTAACCGCGGCGGACTCAGTATTGCGGGCTGCACTCACCGACGAACACACCCGCACCCTCGCCGCGTACCTAGCCCCACCGGCGCGCCGACGACAAGCGAATCCCGATTCACCAAAGCCCAAGTCGCCAAACAGCTCGACGAAACCGTGACAGAAGTGAGCGCCGCATCCGAGCACGGCGCCCTTGGCGCGCAGCTCACCTGCGCGCGTACCCAGCCGACAACTAGCCAACAGGAAATCGCGAGACGACAAAATCGCCCGGGCCTCTGCTGCGGCCGCGCACCGAATCACCTCCGCGAACGCGCGCAGATGACCTCGAGTTACGCGATCTAATCGGGCGAATCGGACTCACCAAAATGGGCCAGGAAATTAGAGTGGAACTGAGGGTGGAGCTGAGGCGACTCGAACCCCTGACCCCCACACTGCCAGGACGAGTTTGGGCGTTTTCGGATGTCCCAAAAATCGGCCATCAAGTGCCTCGAGGGCCCGTATTTGCTGGGCTTCATGCGTTGGTTGACGATGACTGAAACCCGCTAGTGTTGGACGTCTTGCGGACTTCTTGCGGACTGTTTGCGGACTAACGGAGATCATCCGCGTAGCCATCACGCCGGGCCGAACACCCAGGTCTGACGTCAGGTGGATGGTGGCGAAGTCTCAGGGATTTAGCAAGCGAAGGTTCAGGGATTTGCTATAGGAAGCATCGGGAGTTTGTAAGCCGAAGAGCCGGCGGGATGCTACCGTCGTGAAGTGGTTACACCCCAGGACCAAGTCCGCCGCCAGATCAATGGTCGCGCGGTCGAGTACCTGGGTGGCCTGCGCGTGCTTGTGCTGAACGGACCTCGCCAGGCTGGCAAGACAACGCTGCTCCATCAGCTTGTCGCTGCTGGCCACGGGGAGGTACGTAGCCTCGACGACGACGTCTACCTGCGGGCAGCGCTCGACGATCCCGCGCAGTTCGTGCGGTCGGACACGCGGCCGCTGTGCATCGACGAGGTGCAACGCGGCGGCGACGCGCTTGTGCGGGCGGTCAAGTCCGCCGTCGATAAGGACAACGCCCGTGGTCAGTACGTCCTGGCTGGGAGCACGCGATTCCTGGCCGATCCCACCCTGCACGAATCCCTGGCCGGACGGGCCGGCGTGTTGGAGGTCCTGCCGTTCAGTCAGAGCGAACTCGCCGGCACCAGAGGCGACTTCCTCGACGTCACGTTCGCTGGCGACGCCGACCGGATTCGCCGACTGCGGCGGCAGCCCTACACCCGCGAGGACTACCTCGCGCTGATGGTCCGCGGCAACTTCCCCGAAGTGGTAAGCCTGAAAAGTGCACGCACCCGCAACGCGTGGTTCACCACCTACGTCCAAGCAGTGGTTGATGGCGACATTCGAGCGATGGCCCGCATCAACGAACCGAGTGGAGTCGCGGCGGTGCTCCGCGGCCTAGCCGCGATGAGCGGACAGCAACTCGTCGTCACCACGCTGGCCGAAAAGGCTGACGTCGCCCGCGCGACCGTGGAGCGCTACACCGAGCTGCTGGACGCGGTCTTCCTGATCCACCGGCTGCGGCCGTGGTCGCGCAATCCGCTGGCCCGAGCGGTCCGGCGACCCAAGGTGCACCTCGTGGACACCGGCCTGCTCTGCCACCTGCTGAACGTGAACGAACAGAGCCTGAGCCGGATCGAATCGCGTGAACTCGGCCCCGTAGCCGAAACCTACGTCGTCAACGAGCTGCGCAAGCAGTCCACCTGGGCCGAAACCGATGTAACGCTGCGCCACTTTCGCGACAGCCATGGCAACAGCGAGGTCGACGTCATCGCCGAGACCACGGATGGGCGGGTGGTCGGCATCGAGGTCAAGGCCGCGCTCACGGTTACCGGTCGCGACTTCAAGCACCTTGACAGCCTGAAAGCCAAGCTGGGCAGCGACTTCGTGCATGGCTATGTGGTGTATCTGGGAACGTCGACCCTCAGCTTCGGTGACCGGCTCACCGCGGTTCCGCTCGGCGCGCTATGGGCGAACCCGCCGGTGAGCCGATGACATCGCTGCTGCCGTCCGCAGGCCGCCGCCCCGCGTCGCGCTCTCACCGACTACGTGCCTATCAAGGTTTCTCGGACTTGTCGGTGTCAGCCGATAGCGTCGCCAGCAGGCGCAAACGGCGGCCGGCGGCGATCGGGGGATCGTATGCCAACACCACGTACTGGAAGGTGGCAGGTCACCACGGAGACCAGCCTCTACCTGGTCGATCTCGATGCGCACAGGGTCACCCGGGTGCCCGACGCTGGAGCCGGAACTCCCCCAGGACTGTCGCCGGTCGCGATCGCCTCCCTGAGGCGTGACCACGAACCAGTGACCCTGATCGAGCTCATCGAATGTCAGCTCGATCGACCGCTTCGCATGCTGCTCGACGTACGTCGCGACGGCGTACCCACCCTGCGAGTCAGCACCCATGTCCGTGACCTGCGCGAGCTCAGCCCAGCATGCGGCGGCACTGAATGAGGACGAGTCCGCGTGGGCGGCGGCCGACGATACCCGGACGCGCTAACACTCTTACCTGAGTAGTCCCGGCCTGCAGCACTGTCGAAGCCTCACCACCACGGTCGTCGCAACCTTGAGCCGCTCTTCGGACGACGGTGAGTCATCAGGCCTGCGGGAAGTGGGCGCCGAGGGCAGCGTGGATCGTCCTCACCTGGTCGGCGGTGAGCGCCTTGGCAGCCAGGGCATGCTCGGCGATCTTCTTGGGCCACAGCACCTCGATGTTGGCCGTCGTGAACGCACCACCGAACAGGGGCCAATCAGCGTCGACGAAACACAACATGCCGCGTACCGGGGGCAGGTCAGTAAGACGGGCCGCGGTGAGTGCGGCGGTGACGAGGTCTACCTGCTTCTGGATTCCCGTGATGAGCTTGGAGCAGTCTCGGCCGCCGACCATGAGTGTCTCGACCCGCGCCCGGATGATGCCGCCCGCCACGCGCAGGTGGGGTCTGCCCTTGTAGCGCTTGGCGTCGACCACAAATACACCGGCCGGAGCGACCACCATGTGGTCAATGTTCGCGCGACTACCGGGAATGCGCCGGTCATGCAGGACGCGGACGCCGCGCTCGACGAGGCCATCGAGGCTGCGGGCGAGCTTCTCCTCCCCCACCGCGCCACGTTCCCACGCCGTGGTCGACTGCGGCTCGTCGGAGATCGCCAGGATCAAGCCACCCAGTCGCGGATGCGCAGCCCGGATGCGTGCTTCGCGTTTGGCAACGCGGCGTTCGTGCTCGCGCCGCGCGGAACCGCCCGCCGTACCTGCCTCTAACGGGACCTCGACGCTCAGTTCGGCATCCGCGGTTTGCGACGGCGAATGATCAGCGTGGAGCTCGTCGACGGAGGCGATGGCGACGGGCGTCGGCACCGTGGCCAACGTCGGGTCCCCGTCTGCTTGCACGGTGACATCCGAGTGCGCGGACTGCTCGAAGCAGGGGATGCACTCGACCTGTTTGTCTGCGCGGAAGTAGACGGCCATGTGCCCTGCTGGCAGGGTGGTGGCGCAGCCACGGCAGGTGCCCGCGTAGCGCAACCGCATCCGTTTGAACGGCGAAGCCGAAGGCGCAGTCACGATAGACCGATCGTCCTCTCCGTCGTGAACCTGAGCGTCAGGCCTATTACCGTTGCGCCGGAGAGCTTACGTCCTCTAACGCGCCTCCAGAGCGTGCCAACCCAGCGCAGATCAAGACGCGCCGGGCTCGAGCGCAGGTGCGGCCAAGATCGGATCGTAAGCAGATTCGCCCGATAAGGAGGCAGCATGCCGCGCTACCAGGTCTGGGTCACTCAGCTGCGCACGCTCGATGTGGTCGTCCAGGCGGAGACCGCACCTGACGCTGAAGCGCAAGTGCGGGCACAGCTCAGGGACTCGCCTCACACCCAGGCCTGGCTTGATTCGGCAACGGTCATGCGGTCGGTGATCGACGACGCCGCACCGAGCGCTGCGCCCCGTCGGGACATCGCGGCGTTTCCACCGACCCAGCAGCTCCTCAATACGACCGATGCTGGCAAGTACCTCAGCATCAGCCGCACCAAGGTCTACGAGCTGATCAACTCCGGCGCCTTGGAGTCGGTCACGATCGGGAGGTCACGGCGAGTCAGCGTCGCGCAACTTCAGCGTTTTCTCGAGTCCCAAAGCTGACTCTCGTCGGCCGGCTTCGGTCGTCATGCCTGCTCGGGGCCGGCGAGATGTGTGACCATCTTCGACGTCAGCTTCTCGACCTCGTCTGAGTTGTCGATGGTCGCCGGCGAAAGAGCTCGAGAGACGAGCGCAGCCCACCCGTCCTTCCGTCGGTGTCCCCTTACGACGTGCGAGCAGACGAGCTCACCAGAGGCGTCGACCACGGCTGCAACGTATGACGCCGGATCGTCGTGCGGGGTTACGTTCGCAATCGCCATTTGGCCGAGCTGGCTTGCTTCAGTCGCATTGCCACCGGGCCACAGTTCAACAGTCACTCGTATCACCGGACCAGGGTTTCATCCCCTCAAAGTTAGATTGCGCAGTCGAGCTACCTGTCCGCTTGCATCCGGCCTTCGAGGGCGGTCGCCACTGCCTCAAACTCGGCGAGTGCAGCGGTGAGGTCATCGACGATCTCACGGGCGATTACCTCTGGAGCGGGCAAGTTGTCGAGGTCCTCGAGTGAGTCGTCGCGCAGCCACGTGATGTCAAGGTTGACCTTGTCGCGGGCTAGCAGCTCCTCATACGTGAACACCTTAAATCGTTCCGACTCGGACCGGCCATCGCGGGGTTTGCCGGGCGCGTAGGCGTCGACGAACTCGTCCAAGTCGGCGCGACGCAGCTGGCTCTGCTTGAGGGTGAAGTGCTTATTCGTGCGGAAGTCATAGACCCAGAGCTGAGAAGTCCACGGTGTCTCGGAAGCGGGCTTCTTATCGAAGAACAGTACGTTGGCCTTGACGCCGCCCGCATAGAAGATTCCAGTCGGCAGGCGCAGCATCGTGTGGACGTCGAACTCACGCAGGAGGCGGCGCCGGATCGTCTCCCCCGCCCCGCCCTCGAACAGGACGTTGTCCGGCAAGACAACGGCGGCGCGACCGTTGATGGCCAGGATCGTCTTGATGTGCTGGACGAAGTTGAGCTGCTTGTTGGATGTGGTGACCCAGAAGTCGTCACGCACGATCTCCAGATCGTCACGGGATTCCCGGCCGTCCGCACCGATCATCGTCACCGATGATTTGCGGCCGAACGGCGGGTTCGCCAGGACAACGCTGAACCGCTGGCCATCGTCGGCGGTGAGTGCGTCCTTGACGCTGATTAACGACTCGCCCTCCGGACGCCCGATACCGTGCAGCAACAGATTCATAGCAGCCAGCCGGGCCGTACCGTCTACCAGCTCAGTGCCAGAGATGAAGTGCTCCTGGAGCTTCTTCCGTTCCTCCGGAGTGAGATTCTCCGCGTCCCGCGCTGCGTAGGCGTGCGCCCAGAGCAAGAACCCTCCGGTGCCGCAGGCCGGGTCGCAGACAGTGTCGTTCGCGGTCGGCTGGATGCAGTCGACCATCGCGTCGATCAGTGCACGCGGTGTGAAGTACTGGCCAGCGCCGGACTTGACGTCTTCAGCGCCCTTGGCCAGAAGGTGTTCGTAGGCGTCACCTTTGACGTCGACCTCGGCCGCCGACCAGTTCTCCTTGTCGATCAGCTCGACGATCAGCCGCTTGAGTTTGGCGGGGTCTTGAATGCGGTTCTGCGCTTTCCGGAATATGGTGCCCAGCGCGCCCGGCTTGCGGCCGAGGTCTTCAAGGATGTGGCGGTAGGTGATCTCAAGCTCGTCGCCGTCGGCGTCCAAGAGCCGCTGCCACGAGCACGAGTCGGGAACGATCTTCATCGGCTTGATCTTCCGCGTCGCCCGTTCGTGCGCCATCTTCAGAAAGATCAGGTAAGTCAACTGCTCGGTGTACTCGATCGTCGAGACGCCGTCGTCGCGCAGCACGTTGCAGTACGACCACAGCTTGTCGACAAGCTGTCGCGATCCGGTATCGGCGGCTCCGCTGCTACTCAATGCCCCTGCTTTCCCATACTCCGAATGGTTGCCCGTCCGTCGACACCCACTCGAGCCGGCCATTGCACGAGCGACCGAGGGCCACCGCGCCTGCGGTCGAGGGTGATGAGAAGACGATGTCACGCGTGAGTCGCGCGCCGCCCGAGTCCGCGACGAACGCGCCTTCGGCCAGCAGTTGCTCGTGTCGGGCGCGATAGGACGCGTAGGCCTTCATCGTGCTCTCGGCTTTGCCGACGCCGTGCCACGACCCAACGACGACCGAGCCCTCCAACATCGTGAACTCGCCGTCGACCTGCTGGGCTCGGGCATCGACGCCAGCCTTCGCGTTTCGCAGATGAAAGATCGGAGACTCAGCCACTTGGACAGCCACGCTCGTCGGGACCTTGGGCGGACGCACGCGGATGGCATTAACTCCGAGCACTGGCAGCACAATCTGTAGCTGGCCAACGAAATAGTCCATGTCAGATGCATCGGCCTCAGGCAGCGCGGGAACGGGCGGTGCCGTGCCATTCTCCAGCGTCACTCGTCCTGCTTGCGTAGCCAACGTGATCAGCCGCGACTCCAGGTATCGGCCGTGCGACTTGGTCAGGTTGGTATCTTTAGACGTGACGACGACGACCCGGTCCCAGAAGTCCTTGTCCCGATGGTGGTGTCGAAGCCGGTCGGCCACGACATCGGCCTCGCCGATATAACACCGGGTCTCGCCGACGGAGGATTCGTCGTCGCCGAGCAGCAGGTACACACCGGTACGTTGAGCCTCGTCGCGCTTCAACAGGCCAGCGAGGTCTGAGCGTTGCGCCTGAAGTACATGCCCGGTCCAGTTGGTGATCTCCGCCGTAGTCAGCCCGCCAGGTGTTCCGTCGACGAGGAACAGCTTGATCTGCTTGCCGCTCACGCTATCGACTCCTCGGCCCGATCAAGATTGGTCGCGCGGCCCGTCAGTTGTCCCGAGAACGCTGTCTGGAGCAACCCACGCCTGAGCGTGTTCGATCGTCGCGATGAGGCCTTGCACACGCTTGCTAGTCGGCGGGCTGCAACGCGAGCGTCATCTATCCGCGCGACCAGCTCGCGCTGAACGTCGAGCTCTGGTAGCGGGATGCGGAGCGGACCAAGTTTGCCGAGGCTGAGGTTATACTGCCCAGCGCTCGACGCCGCGAGCGACTCAATTTGCACTCGCAGCCGTGGCGAGCCGAGGACTGCGCTTACCCAGCGCGGAAGGGCGCGTGACTGGTCAATTCGAAACCGAATCAGATACGAGGCAAAGGCCGCGGTGACTTCGGCCTGGACAACCGCGGACTTGCCGATCAGTTCACGACTACCGTTGGTTCTGACGATCAACAGGTCGTCCTCGCGAAGGATGAAGCTGCTGACGTCGACTTCCGGGTCTGCGACCCGCTTGGTGTCGGTTAGGTCGACCTGACCGTCGACGACATTGGGAATGCGCACGACCGACAGTCCTGGGCCGTTGACAACACATTTGGTCGAGGTGCCGTATCCGGAACCGATCGAAATATCGGCCAACGTCTGCGATTGGTGATCTTGCCCAATGGTGCTTTCGATAAGCGACCCTACGTACGATCGCACCCGATGCTGAGCCGCTTCGAGGTATTTCGCTGCAGCGTCGAGGTGGGAGAGGTGATCTTCGAGGATCTCGATGATCCGCCGTTGCTCGCCCAGTGGTGCGACGGAAATCTCGACCTGCGCGAGCCGCCTGGAAGCGACGCTCGCTTGATTGACGTGGTTGGAACAGATCGCCTTGAAGTAGCCGGCAGCCCAGAAGCCGTGCAGTTGGTAGGCCAGAAAACGACCATCGATCGTGCTTGCGTCGTATCGGAGGCGGGTCATGTGGTTCGAGTAAGCGAGCGGCTCGCGGCTCGTCACGTACGCAGTCTTTCCGACCAGTTCGGGGCTGTTCGTATTGTTAAAGAGCACGTCGCCGTGCTCGACGCGACGGTCAGTGCGATCCTCGACATACTTGAGGTCCGACATGTCGATCTGGCCGAGCCGGCTGATATTCATCGGCCGAAGATGCGGAACGCCGGAAGCGATACGGGAATGGGCTCCGCTGGCGAACCCCGGCTGGACTCGTATTCCCAACGCGGAGATCGACGCGCGACGCCACCCGGCGGGCAATCCAGTCATGCGGTCAGCTCTGCATTGAGTCGATCAAGAAGCCCCGCAGCTTGAGGCCCGAGGTCGGCGAGGGCACCGTCGATGCCGCCGCGTTCGGTGAAAGGCGCGTTGTCAAGATCATCGGCCGAGATTCCGGCGGCTTGCGCGATGATGTCGGCGATTCGATCGAGCCACCACCGCTGTCGCCCCGTGAAGACAACGCCGGCCTGTTCCTGCTGCGCCAGCCAACCGGCATACCTCGACGCAACCGTCTCGGCGTAGGGAACCAGCGTGTCATCCACGCCTAGAGTGAACCGGATCAACGACACGAGGTCGGTCGCGGTGTGTCGATCAGCCCGTCGCACGCGCGGGTGCGCCAGGTCGACCTCGATGGCTGCGTACGCATTCCAGATGATGTCGGGGGTCCAGTTGTAAGGGGGCCGCTTGATCCGATCGGCCAGCTCGCGCAATTCCGCGTAGGTAATCTTGGCGGTCGTATCGCCGGCGTAGTAAAGCTGCAGAGCGGTGATCTCGTCCTTGTGCTGGTCCAGGTACGACCGCCACGAATCGACCACCTGTCGGGCCTTGGCGGTGTCGACGACGCCGTGCGCTCCGAGCAGCACATCGACACTGACCTCGTCGATCACCAGGCCATGGCTGGCGCGGATCGCCAGAATCCGCTCACGCAACGCGGGGTTGCCGGCCAGCGGAGTGATGGCCGACTCGATCAGCTCGGCGATGACGTCGGCCGGCGTGCTCTGGGGACTTCCTTGACGGGCGACCTCGAACGCCTCGACCTGCTTATCCACGTCCACGGCGTCGACCAGCCCACGGACGATGCTCGACAGCGTCGCTCCGGCCAGGGTTGCGAGTTCGCCCTGCTCGGATGCGGTGAGTTGCTGATCAAGCCGAGCCAGTCGAGAGGCAAGCGTCGCCGTCTCGTCCTCGGTGATCGTCAACGCGGCTGCCTTGCCGAGCAGCTGCTTGAGGCTGGCCGACCGCTCACGGTCCAGCGGTACTGCGTCGATGTACGCGTGCTCGGTAACTCCAACCGCATCAACGATGACGAACCGGTCCTTGGCGAGCGCGTCCGGGGTGACCGCCTGGAAGTCGGTCTCGGAGATGGTGCGGGCGCCGCGTCCCTTCATCTGCTCGAAGTACGTCGCCGAACGCACGTCGCGCATGAAGAACACGCATTCGAGAGGCTTGACGTCGGTGCCGGTGGCGATCATGTCAACAGTGACCGCGATCCGCAGCGACGGCGAGTTACGGAACTTCGCCAATAGGTCGCGCGGGTTTTTCGCGTTGTAGGTGATCTTGGCGGCGAAGTCGTTGCCCTTGCCGAAGACCTGGCGCGCCGTGGTGACGATCTCCTCCGCATGGTTGTCGTCCTTGGCGAAGATCAGCGTCTTGGGCACGGTGGAGCGTCCAGGGAAGATGTCGGTGAACAGTCGGTCGCGAAACGTCTCGAGCACCAGACGGATCTGGCTGGCGCTCGTGACAGCTCTATCGAGTTGACCGGGTGTGTAGTCGAGGTCCTCGTCGAGTGACTCGTAGCGTTCCTTGCGGGTCTTCTTGTCCCGCACCGGCACGATCGTGCCAGCCTCCACGCTGGAACCCTGCCCGGTGATCTGCGTGCTGATCCGATACACGTCGAAGTCGACGTTTACCTTGTCCGCGATGGACTCGGCATAGGTGTACTCGGCCACGAGGTTCTGCTGGAAGAAGCCGAAGGTTTGCTTGGTCGGCGTAGCGGTCAGACCGACGATGTGCGCGTCGAAGTACTCCAGTACACCGCGCCAGACGCCGTAGATCGAGCGGTGACACTCGTCGACGACGATCAGATCGAAGGCCTCGGGCGGCAGGTCAACGTTGTAGGCGATTTCAACCGGCGCGCTCGGCACCGCGGCGTCCAGCTCGGGATCGTCGCCTTCGGGCACTGGCTGGCCGCGCAGGACCGAATGCACCCGTTGGATCGTAGAAATGACGACCTTGGACGAGCCGACCATGCCGGCGCCGGTGAGTTTGTCGACGTTGTAGAGCTCCGTGAACTTCCGGCCGTCGTCAGGCGTGGTGTAGTCGCGGAACTCCCGCAGCGTCTGATCGCCCAGGTTGTTGCGATCGACGAGGAACAGGACCCGGTTGAACCCGCCCCACTTGAGCAACCGGTAGGCCTCGGTCACTGCGGTGAATGTCTTGCCTGCGCCGGTGGCCATCTGCACGAGACTGCGGTCGAAGCGCTGCTCGGCGAGGCTCTTCTCGACGGCCGTGATTGCGGTGATCTGGGCCGGCCGCAGCGGCGCAGCGTCGAGCGCGGGAAGCGTGACCACTTTGCCCCGCCAAGTGGGGTTCGCCGGTTCGGCGGCGGCGTCGCGGAGCAGGCGCCCGAGTGTCTGGGGCTGCGGGAATGCGAAGACCCTCCGCGCGCGGGGTGTCGGGTCGTAGCCGTTGGTGAAGTGCGTTTCCGTTCCAGACGCCTCGAACACGAACGGCAGGCGCCCATCGACCGTGACCGCGCGAAGCTGTTGCCGTGGGGACAGCCCGGTTGCGTACATCGCTGATTGCCACTCCACACCGGACAGCGGAGTGCCTTCGGGTTTCGCCTCGATCACACCGACAATCTTGCGGTCGACATAAAGGATGTAGTCGGCCCGGCCAGCCGACTTCATGATCACCTCGCGCACCGCGGAGTGCGGGTGGTTGATCAGGTCCAGCTGGTTCAGGTCGCAAACGTACCAACCGGCCGCGCCGAGCTGAGCGTCGATGAGCACGCGCGCCCGTTGTTCGGCGTGCAGCTGATCGTCACTCACGCAGAGACCTTACTTTCCGGACGAGCGACGCTGACACGACGGTCGGACGAGACGCGGCCCGTTCAACAGTCGGTGCGCCAGTACAATGACTACGACTCGCTACAGTGTAGTCATGGCTAGCAGCTCGCCGCGATCAATCCGCTTCGACACGCAGGTCAACGCCCGCCTGTCGGCCTACGTCGCGCGCCACCCGGGCTCGTCCGGTTCCTCGGTGGCCAACCGCTTCGTTGACGAGGCACTGCGCATGGACGAGCACCCGGGTGTGCTGTTTCGCGATGGCCGCACGGGGCGCCGGGCCGTCCTCAGCGGCGGGCCCGACGTCCGAGAGGTGATCCGCGCCGTGAGGTCGGCGCGCGCAGCCGAACCCGACCTCAACGCCGCGAGCATCGTCAGTCTGATCGAGACGAACACCGGGGTACCGACCCGACTGATCGACACCGCCATCCGCTACTGGTCGGCTTACCCCGACGAGATCGACTCGTGGATCGCCGACGTCGATGAACTCGAGGCCAGGGCAGTCAACGCATGGGAGCGGCAACGGGAACTCCTCGGGCAATGAGCGAACCAAAACCACCGAGCCTGCTGCTCGACGAAATGTTCAACGGCACGATCGCCGCCGAGCTACGTGCCCGCGGGCTCGACGTGACGGCGGTCGTTGAAGACTTCTCGTTCGTCTCGACACCGGATGAGGATCTGCTCGCCTACGCGACCGAACAGCGTCGCGTGCTGGTGACGACCAACGTCTCCGACTGCGACGCCATTGCCACCGACTGGCGAGCAGATGGACGCACACACCCCGGTCTCGTCTATGTCACCGGCCGAAGGTTCCCGCAGAGTAGATCGTTCATCCGAACCATCGTCGATGCGCTCGCCGACTTGTATGAGACGAAGCAATTTCCGTCACCCGACACCGAGCTATTTCTAACCCGTCCGACCCAATAAATGCTGAATATTTCTCTCTGAATGAGCTTTTCAGCACTCCCCATTATCAACCAGCACTTACCAAGTCTTTGCTGATTGACGGCACGAATGCTACCAATATTGGTAGGACGGTCACCCCTGCGGGGTGACCTTCGCGCATTTCAATGGCCATTGTTGGTTGTTATTGGCGGGCGTTGATTCGAATGCATGGTGGCGTGAAGGTCTATCGCGATTCGGCGGCAGCAGCGCGGCATTACGTCGAGGCCGACCGAAGTCGCGCGGACGACTATTACCTCGCTGAAGACACCGGTATCGCCGACCGGTACGTGGCCACACGCGACGACGGTGTGCGCAAGGAAGCACCACTGACCGGCGACGCCTACGAGTCATGGGTGGCCGGCTACGACCCGGACACTGGAGTCGCTAAGGGGCGACTACGCAACGATGAGCGCGCGGTTCGGTTCGTCGAAGTCGTTGTGAACGGACCCAAATCCTGGTCGCTGGCAGCTGAGTTGCACTCTGATATTTCCGCCGCGTACGACGCAGCGCAGGACGCAGCGGCCTGTCAGATCATCGGCTGGATAGCCGAGCATGCGACAACTCGCGTCGGGCCCAGGGGCGGGCAAGTACAGGTTCCGGTCAGCCAAATCGAGGCCGTCACCGTGCGGCACCACACGTCTCGGGCCGGCGATCCACACCGACATTTGCATCTTCAGATCAACGCCAGAGTGTTCGCTGAAGACCTCTGGCGTGGTCTGCACACGGTCGGGGTCCGCGACTCGATTGACGCCATCAACGGCATCGGCCACGCGGCTGTCATGACCGACCCAGGCTTTCGAGCCGCGCTCGCCGCCCACGGACTCACCCTCGACTCTGACACCGGTGAGGTCGTCCAGCTTGCCGACTACGTCGGACCGTTCAGCGCCCGCGCCGCCCAGATCGGACGCAACGCCGACCGCTACGAAGCCGAGTGGCGTGACGCCAACCCCCATGACGAACCTGGTCCGGCGCTGCGCCGCACCTGGGACGCGCGTGCCTGGGCAGACGCGCGGCCGGACAAGGTCGTACCCCGCGACGGCTCGGAACTGACAAGGCGCTGGGTGTCCGAACTGCGCGACCTCGGCTACCGCGACTCCACCGGATGGGCGTCAATCAACGGGACAACGGCCGGTTCACTCGACCGCAACGATGCAGCGGGCGAGGTGTTGTCCAGGCTCGCGACGCGACGCTCGGCCTGGAACGCCGCCGACGTCCGCGGCGAAGTCGAGCAGCTGATCGCCCGCCAAAACATCGTCATCGACGCGCGAAGTCGGACTGAGCTCGCCGAAGACCTGACCGCCCGCGCCGTCACAGAATGCGTCGCGCTCGTGACGCGCGGCGGCGTGCCCGAGCACATTCGCGCACTGACCTCACCCCATGTCGTCGGCGTCGAGGATGACCTGACCAAGCGTCTCGCGCGACGCGCTGAGCGTGCCGGTGCGCCAAACTCGTCCACCGTTACGCGCGACGCGAGGCTCGACCCGGCCCAGCGCGACACCGTTCGCGTGCTCGCCGGCACCACCCGGTTGGTCGTGCTCGAGGGAGCAGCGGGCGCCGGAAAGACCACCGTGCTCGCCGAGACACGGCACGCGCTCGAGCCCACGGGGCAGCGCCTGATCGTCGTCACCCCGACGCGAAAGGCTGCGCTGGTCGCCGCGCGCCAGGTCGGCACCGCCGCGTTCTCCGCCGCCTGGCTCGCCCATCAGCACGGCTGGCGCTGGGACACCGTGGGCACCTGGAGGCGGCTGGAGCCCGGTCAGATCGACCCGAAGAACGACGTCAGGTTCGACGGTCCGGACGAACCGGCGCGGCTGCGACGCGGTGACCTGCTGCTCGTCGACGAGGCCGGCATGCTCGACCAGGACGCCGCTCGGGCGTTGCTGACGATCGCCGACGAGGCCGGCGCGCGTCTCGCGCTTGTCGGTGACCGGCACCAACTGCCCGCGGTCGGGCGCGGCGGTGTCCTCGACCTCGCCGCCCGCCACGTCCACCCAGATGCGCACCTGACCTTGGACACGGTGCACCGCTTCACCCGCAGCGCGGTCACCCCAGAGGGTGTCCGCGTCAGCGAACCGGACCACGAGTACGCGGCGCTGAGCCTGGCGATGCGCACCGGCGATGACCCCGCGTCCGTGTTCGACGCGCTGCTCGACCGAGGACAGATTCAGGTGCACGTCCGCGACGCCGACCGGCTCGCCGCGCTCGCCGAAAGCGCCGCCGACGCCGTCGTCACCGGTCACGCGGGGAGCGGTTGTTGCTGATACTCGCGAGCAAGTTGCCGCCCTCAATGCCGCAATCCGTGAGCGGCTCGTGGCCGCCGGAGCTGTCTCTGACGACACCGCGGCGGCCACCGCCGCCGGCGAGCGCATCGGTGTCGGTGACCGCGTCGCGACGCGTCGCAACGACACCGCACTGAAGGTAGCGAACCGCGATCAGTGGACGGTCACCGACGTGCACAGCGACGGCGGAATCGCCATCGCCGGTGCGCACGGGGGCCGCATCCTGCCGCCGGAGTACGTGCGCGCCCACGTCGAACTTGCCTACGCCTCGACCGTCCACGGCGCTCAAGGCGACACGACAACCACGGCGCACGTCGTGATCGGCGAGCACAGCAGCGCGGCTGCGACCTATGTCGGGATGACCCGAGGCCGTGAGAACAACGTGGCCCATCTTGTTGCCGAGACCGTCGAGGACGCCCGTCAGCAATGGATCGCGGTCTTCGGCCGCGATCGGGCAGACCTCGGTCCCGCGCACGCGGCGCAACTCGCCGCGCGGGAAGCGGAGCGGTACGCGCCTCAGCGACCACTCGACGAGGTTCTCAGCGAACTCCGCCAAGCCTGGACCGTCGAAGCCGACACTCAGACCCGGTTGACCGATGCGCGGCAGCGACGTGACCTGCTGCGAGACGTCGTCGCCATCAGCGAACAACGCGACGCCGACCTTCCGGAACTACACCGTGCCTATGCGGACGCCCATGCGATAGCGGCCAGCAATGTCGCTCGGGTTCACCAGCTCGAACCGGTCGTCAATGCGCACACCGCCGACCTCGCGGCGACCCTCAAGGCGGAGTGGGACGCACAACGCCAGCCCGCCCGCGAAGCAGCACAGACGGTGCAACGCGGCACCGGCCGGCTCGGGCACCGCCGCGTAGCCGTGCGCGACGCCCGCGACGAGCTGGAGCACTGGTCAGCCTCGTGGCGACACTACGTGCCGAGCATGCCGACCAACATCGATCAGGTCGTCCGCTTCGCTGCCTGGTTCGACGACACGCCCCGCCACCACGCCCACTTCGATGCCTATGCCCGCACCGCCGCCGAACACGCCCACCCCGAATACTCAACCGTCCGGCAGGCTGCCCACGAGGCCCGTGAAGTCGAGCGCGCAACCCTACGAACGTTGCGCCAGACCCAACAGCACTATTCGATCGCGCTCCAGCACTACGGCGCCCTCGGCCACGCCGACGACCCAGCTGGCCGTCTCGCGGACGTCGAAAGAGCCATCGCCGCCGACGAGACCACCCTCACGAACGCTCGCGATCGAATCGCTGCGCTGCGCTGCGAACCTACCCTGCGGGCCAAGCCCGGTGAAGTCGTTGACCTTGCCCAGGCAGATTGGGCTGCAACCCGAAAAGAACGAACCGCCTCACGAGCAGTCCGGGCAGGCATCGAACGCGAGCGTACAACTACTGCGGATACTCGCAGGCCTTCCTCCGTGCCAAGTTTTCCAGTGCACGAAACCGGACCCAGCGTCAGTCGCTGACGACGAGCCCTGCCGCCGAACGGCTCGCCCTTCGCCAGCACTCACCATCACTGGCCGACATCAACCAACCCCACGCCGCCTAGAGGAACTTCGGAAAGTGGCGCGTCAATGTCGCGTCCGGAGCGGTCCGAGGCACTCGTTCTGCGTGAAAGCACGTCGCGATCAGCCGTCGTCAGCGCTCGTCGTGGCAGACCCTCGCCGTACAACAAGTCCCAACCGAACCGAGAGGAGCCAGGGACCGCCACACGTCAATGATCTTCGGCTTGCACTGTCCGCGTGCCCCCAATCACTGCGCCTACTAGGTGGAGACAACCCACCGCGAGAGGAACGAATCATGAATGACAATCGAAGGGTCGCCAGCGACAACCGCTCGGACGACGAGATCGACGAACTACTCACCCTGCACGAAGTGGCCGAGCTCCTCCGCGTCCCCGATGCCACCCTCCGGTACTGGCGCTATCTCGGCACGGGACCACGCAGCTTCCGCGTCGGCCGCGGCGTCCGCTACTGGCGCCGCGAAGTCCACACCTGGCTACGCACCCAGAGCGGCACCGGCCCGCACGCCGCGTGAAGACGTAAATCGTCGTAGCACCGACTTACCCTGCCTCTAGAGGAGGACCGCATGGCAAGCATCGCGAAACGAGCCGACGGCCACTGGCGAGCCCGCTACCGGGACGCCCGCGGCAAGGAGCATTCACGCCACTTCGAGCGCAAGATCGACGCCCAGCGATGGCTCGACGGCGTCACCGCATCGGTGCAATCGGGCACCTACGTCGATCCCGTGCTCGGACGCGAAACCGTGGCCGAGTACGCCGACAAATGGATGCAACGACAGGTTCAGCTCAAGCCCAGCACAAGATCGCGCTACCGGGCGATCGTCCGACTTGCACATCAAACCCCACTTCGGACACGTTCCGCTCGCCAACATCGAACGCTCCGACGTCAGCAGCTGGGTCGCCGAACTCGTCGCCAGCAACCGGGCCAGCGCCACGGTGTGCCACATCTACAAGGTTCTACACAGCATCTTGCAGTCGGCCATGCTGGACGGGCGGATTGCCCGCAACCCGGCGGTCGGCATCAAGCTGCCTCGCGAGAAGGGCAAGGAGAAGCGGTTCCTAACCCACGAGCAGGTCGCAGCGCTCGCCGAAGCCGCAGGCGATGACCGGCTCGCCATCGAGGTGCTCGCTTACTGCGGCCTGCGGTTCGGCGAGCTCGCAGCGCTTCGTGTCCGCGACATCGACTTCTTGCGTCGCCGTCTGAACATCGAGCAATCCGCCACTGAGGTCGACGGCGTGATGGTCTTCGGAACGCCCAAGTCCCACCAGCAACGTCTGGTGCCGGTACGTCCATCGCTGCTCGAACTGCTATCGCGAGCATGCGATGGCAAGGGGCCGAACGACTTGGTATTCACCTCTCCCCGGGGTGGCGTGATCTTCCTGCGGAACTGGCGCAAACGGGTCTTCGATCCGGCGGCCGAAGCCGCTGGCCTCGCACCGCTCAGTCCCCACGAGCTGCGCCATACGGCGGCGAGTTTGGCGGTCGCCGTGGGAGCCAATGTGAAGGCTCTACAGCGAATGCTGGGCCACGCCTCGGCCGCGATGACACTCGACACCTACTCGGGTCTCTTCGAGGACGATCTCGACGATGTCGCGGCCCGGCTCGATAGTGCCGCGATGCGCTCGGACACGCGAGGTCGTCCTGGCCTCGCCCGATGAACGTCTACCTGCGCGGAGGTTTCTAATGTCGTGCGCATGTGACTCGCTCCTCGTCACTCAGCGAACCGCTGACAGCGTGTCCTCGAACGCCGTGCGTCGCCGACACTGGATCATGAGGGTGTGGGTAGCGCTTGGATCGGTCTTATCGGTGTCGTCATCGGCAGTGTGATTGGCGCTGGGGCAGTCCTTCTGTCCGCTCGCTTGACTGGCAACCGAACCGCGAGTGAGGCACGACTCGCGCGTCGAAGCACCGCGTACGCAGAAGTGATCGCTGCGTCGGGATCGGTCGCCCTCATGGCCGGCAACATCCGCGTCGTTATGGAAGCCGAGTCCGGAGCCAAGGCATCATGGTTGGTCAGCGGAAAGCGGACGCCGTCGACGATCGAGTTGTTGGACTTCTTGCGCCGTGATATCGAAGGTCTCTTCCGTGCGACCTGTCACGTCTGGGCCGTTGGAACTCAAGAGGCGATTCAGAGCGCGAACGTATTGCTGAACCATTCCGTCACTCTAATGGGCCTTGGAACGGAGAGGGGCGCGGCGCGCACAGCTCTTGAAACGACACTGCGGGGGCAAGCTTGGACGAGCGAACAAGATCACGCTCTCCAGGAAGCCGTCCTACGTCTGGCAATGCTTCGACGCGACTTCGGCGAATTGGCCCGTCGGGAAACCGGGCTGCCGCTCGCCATACTCTTCACTAACGAGGCCGGATCCGTATCGGCGGAATCAGCTGAAGAGTGAGCAATCCCGCCGAGGCGCACGCCCGGTTGGACGTGGCCTGACCTCGAAATCTAGGCCCTACTTTGCTGCCGCTGCCTTCGCGGCCACGTCCAGGCTTGGCCTTCTGGGGCGCCAGGTCCGCCACACACAGATCATCGCAACTGGCTAGATCAACGCACTCCCCGCTTGTTCCAGCGCACTCCGCTGCCTCGAAGCCGTTTCCCGTATGCAGGCAAGCAGGTCCGTGTCGGTATGCGCGGCGATTAGCGCCGTAAGGTTGCGGGCCGACACGCATCGCATAATTCGATCCGCCCGCATGCCGAGACGCGACTTCGTGCAAGCGTCCAAACGACGCTCGCGCTGCGTCACGAAGAAATTCGCGAAGATAAAGAGATCCGGAGGTACGGTGCGGACCATGGTCGACCCACTGCCGCTCCGCATCTTTCTGGCCTCACCTGGCGACCTCGTTGACGAGCGTGAGGCTGTTCGTAGGTGCGTCGACGAGCACAACGCTCGACGCAAAGGCGCGAGCAACGTTACCTACGAAGTCGTTGGGTGGGAGCGCGTGCGAGGGACAGCTCGGCGACCGCAGGAGGCGATCAACGAACTCATCGCCGAGAGTCACTTCATGGTCGCGCTGTTCAAGGGATCGTGGGGCAGCGAGCCAGGCAGCCCCTGGGGTTACACCTCTGGCACCGAGGAGGAGCTCTTCATAGCGCTGCTTGAGCTCGGACAGGCCGAACAACCGATGCGCGACGTCTGGGTCGCTTTCCTCCACCATCTCTCGCCCGCCGACCAGATCACGAACCTCAGGCGACAGATGTCCCAGCATCACTCGATGATGTACGAGGCAATCGGGGACACCCGTGAGCTCAAGGAGAAGTTGACCAACCGCCTTGAAGCCTGGGAAACGTCGGCGGGCTTCAAGGTTCCCCGGCACGTCGACTTGCTGCCGTCGTCTGGAAAGGACGTCCTCCGAGCGGCACGGCTCCGCCTGGACGGCGAAAAGCTAGTCGACCTCGGCCAAGCCGAGGCGGGACGTAAGGCGCTCGAAGAGGCTGCCGTCTTGGGCGGTCCAACCGAGCAGTTAGCCCACGCCAGGTTCCTCGCCCGGCACGGAGACCTTGCCGACGCGTACACCTCAACGCAGAAAGCCATAGACAATTTCGTCAGCGGCAGCTTGCCCCTGCACTCGCCGCCCGCGGCGGAGGCCTTCGCTGCCCAAGCAGGCGTGTTGCGTCGACAGGGGCTCGACGTTGACGCTATCGGGAGGCTCGAGCAGGCGCTAACGCTGGTCGACGAGCAAGACACCTACTCTCGGGAAGTCCGCTGCCGGATCCTCGACGACCTTGGGCTCGCACATCAGAAGATCGGTGACCTCGCATCGGCCCGGCGCGACTTCGAGGCAGCTCTGAAGTCCCGGCGAGATTCCCGAAGCGAAATGGAAGTGTGTCAGTCCCTGGTCAACCTCGCCAGGCTCGAGGTAGGCGCGGGCAACTTGGACGCTGCAGCCCACCACGCGGACGAGGTGATCTCAACCTTACGAGGGACACCTCCGACGGCTCTTCACGCAAACGCCGAAGTTCTGACCGCGCAGGTGCGTCTCCGGCAAGGACGGCCCGACGAGGGCGTGCCGCACGGCGTGCGAGCGCTATCCCTGAACCGGCAGATCGCGAGCAGACGCGGCGAGGCCATCGCCCTTCTCCTGCTTGCCCAATGTTGCCGGGCGACCGGAAAGGCAACCGAGGCAAGGGAGTACGCGCGCGCATGCCTCGAAGTGAACAGAGCGATGGCGAATGAGGCGGGTACTCAGCGTGCGAAGTGGATCCTCGACCAGCTGACGGAGTGACCAACGACGCCTGGTGCCAGGCTAGCGGACCACAACGGCACCGCGGGAGTCGACCTGTACGTAGTCCAGGCTAGGCCACAGGAGAGCCGTAAGTCGGCCCGAATCGGCCCCACACCCAGTGTCCAGTTGCGCTGTGTGAGGGCCTATGCGCGGCAACTTGCCCACCGGGACATGGGCAGTGATCAGGAACTTGGGCGTCGAGGCGGTCGGAGGGAGGTGTTGCGCGATCACGCGTTCCAACTCGTAGGTCTCCGACATCCGCCGGATCGCGTCGAAGTGCTCGTTCGGGAAGCTGGCCGTGAAGTCCTTGAGGACGTCCCATCCCACCTTCGTGCCTACGTACGACCGTATGGTCATCGCCCCGCCCATCTTGAGGAAAGGTGCGAGGTCGCCAGTGTCAAGCGCTCCGAGCAGCGCTGCTTCGTGGTTCCCCCTAAGAAGCGTCGCGCCCCCGGTGCGCGAGTGCGATAGGAGCTCCTGCATGACCTCGGCAGAGTCTGGTCCTTTGTTGATGTAGTCGCCAAGGAATACCGTGTGCGGCCGACCCCGCGCGGCAAGGACGCCACGAAGTCCTCTCAGCGCGGCGAGGTTTCCGTGAACGTCTCCTACGAACGCTATCTCGGCATTCACAGCAGGATCTTCTCCACCTCGGCGTAATCGGAGCCGTTCCCGGTCGCGCCAAGGGCCATGAAGGCCATCGACAGCAGGTCGCTGGGTCGCCCCCACTCGTTCACGATGGTGGCCTCGAGGGAACCGTGGCCGGTGAGCGGGAACTCGCCGATTATCCCGCGCAGCCGGGAGAGGCAGTCATGCAAGTCCACGGTTGTTGCTTCATCTGGCTGCCGCGAAGCTAGGAGATGGACTAGGTATGGGTCGCCGTGCCGGACGGCGAGTTCGCGTACAGAGAAGCAGGGTTCACCGTCGGCGATGGCCTGCGTGTATAGGCAACTGCGCAGGAGGTAGCGCGCCTCGCGCAGAAGGCCGACAAGATACTTTGGCAGATCCCGCTCGAGGTTCGTGAAGAGTTCGCACATACTCCGAGCGCGCACAAGAAGGCGATCGGTGTCGACATCGCCCATTTCTTCAACGGCGCGGGTCAGGTGGCCATCGTTGTCCCAGACAATTTTCGCGTCACGCTTCAGATGGGCGCCGAACAGTGTGCCGATGCCAGTCGAGAGTTGCTCGCGGGTGTAGTAGCTGACGTTCACATCACCGGAGTAGGTGCTGCGTCGGGGACTCCGCACCAAGGCCAGCACGTCCAGGTCTGAGCCAGGCACTGCATCCCCGCGGGCTTGGCTCCCGAAGACCAACAACCCCTCGACCGTTGCGGGCAGTTCCGGGAAGTCCTCCAGCGCGCTGAGCGAAATATTCATCCCGAGCAGAGCGCCGATCACCTCCTCACGAGTCACGCTCGTCCCAACGCATGAGGCCGGCGCGCCGTTCCGGGACGCCCGACGACGTGGAGAGCGCCGCACCGACTCCCATCCGCGCGCGGACCCTCGGGGCGGACGTTAAGTAAATGTGTGCGGACTTTTTGCGGACTGAGCGGCTGTTGATCTTGAACTCTTAAGACCAACTAGGACCGCTAGCCCAGTAAATCCGGGCCCTTCAATGGGTGGAGCTGAGGGGACTCGAACCCCTGACCCCCACACTGCCAGTGTGGTGCGCTACCAGCTGCGCCACAGCCCCAAACTACCCACCAAAGCGGGCCGTCGGGCAACTCTACACGTCCATCACAGGTCCCCCGGACACCGCCAAAACGAGCCCAAGACCGCGCCCGATTTGCAACTATCCGCCACGCCGAAGACCCCGAAATGCGGGGCATCCCTGTGCGTCACCCATACTGGTAGCCGGGAAACATGTCGAAGTCCCGAAATCAACCAAGGGAGAGTTCGTGAACCGCAAGGAACTGGTGGCCGCGGTCGCCGATGACGCATCGCTGGAGCAGAAGACCGTCGACGCCGTTCTGCGCAGCCTGCAGACCACCCTCGAGGCCGCTGTCAGAGGGCGACAAGGTCAGCGTGCCTGGCTTCTTCGCCGTCTCGGTCGGCAAGCGCGCCGCCCGCGAGGGCCGCAACCCCGCGACTGGCGACACCATCACCATCGCGGCCGCCAACACGGTCAAGTTCACCGCCGGCAGCGCCCTGAAGGACGCCGCCAACGGCAAGTAAGACCAACGACAAAGGCCGGCGCCCCCGCGAAGGGGACGCCGGCCTTTGTGCATTCCGAGGGGCGCTGGCCTACACCCGATTGCGTGATCAACAGGCAGTAGCGGCTGCCAGGGCGACCAAAACTGCCTGTTGATCACCACGTGCGAAACCGTTCAGTGCGAAACGGGTCAGGGCGAGGCCGTCGGCGTCACCGTGGCCACCGCGGCAGAAGTACCAGTAGCAGCCCCGGATGCCCCCGAAGCCGACGACGACGGCGTGTTCGGCACGATCGTGGCCGGGCCGGTCGCCGTGGCCCCAGCGGTCGCCGTAGCCGAGGCCGCCTTCACCGCCGCGTCCAGGGTCGCCTTGGACGGGTTGTCGACCTTCTTGCCGTTCACGAGCACGCCGGGGTGCTGTTGAACCCGCGCTTGCTCCAGTCGTCGGTGATCGCCTGCACCACGCCCTTGTGCTGCTCGCTGGTCACGCAGGTCTGGAACGTCGTCGCTGATCGCCGTCGATGCCGATGGCCTTGGCGTAACTGCCCCAGGTCGGCATCGGTGCGCCCGTTCGAGCCTTCCGTCGGTTGGATCGGTTCGCCGTCCTCCTTGCCGTACAGGTTGTCGTGGAACTTCTGGAACGTCTCGGCGCTGATGTCCGCGGCGCAGAAGGCCGCGTTGGCCGCCCGCGAGGAGTAGTTGTTGCCGTTCGAGGACGAGTCCAGGAACGACACCATGTGGTACCGGACCTGGACGTCCTTCGAGGCGATCAGCGCGTTGATGTCGGCGCCGGCGTCCTGCTCGAACTTGTTGCAGATCGGGCACTGGAAGTCCTCGAAGATGTCGACCTTCACCGCCGCCGTCGGGCTTGCCGAGCTTGACCCCGTTCGCGGACGACGACGTTCAGCGTCGTCGGTGCCGGTCGGTGATCTTGGCCCGGTTGGACTGCACCCCGATCCCGATGAAGCTGATCAGCAGCACCACCATGACCAGCGCCGACCGCCAGGTACCGCGTGCGGATCCGCGGCCTCCTGCTTGCGGGCCTCGAGCATCGCGTTGTACTTGCGCTGCCCCCTGCTCGGTGCGCATCCGCTTGGCCGACGGCAGCTCGACGTTGTCGTTACGGGCCAGGAACCATCGACCGAGATGCTGGTCATCGGCCACAGGACCAGGAACACCGCCAGCGCCAGCAGACCGACGTCGCGCAGGATGTCCAGCGTGTAGGTCGTGCTGATCGGTCGTTCCACCGCCGCCGAAGCAGCCGCACTCGAGCTTGATCCCCCGCGCGCCGCCTGGATGATCCCGACGATGAACACCACGAACAGCACGCCGACCGCGGCCGCGGCGCACCGGGTGATCAGCCCGACGATCAGCAGCACGGCCAGGCAGACTCCAGCATCGGCAGCCCGTACGCGATGGCCTTGCTCAGCCACTCCGGCGTCGCGTCGTAGGCCCGCACCGCCCGCAGGAACGTCCGCGGATCGCTCGATCTTCGCCAGCCCGCGACGAGGACCACACCACGGCCAGCACCAGCCGGACCACGATGCCCAGCCAGGGACGGTCGAGGTCCAGTTCACGGGCGCAACTCCTTCGGCGGTTCATTTGGCGACCATCGGGTCAGATCATGCGCGATCGCCGTGGACTCGTTGTCCGATTCGGCAACGCCACACGCGCATAGTCGTCAGAACCGTAGAGCAAGACCTGGGCCGAGTGCGTCTTGCCCTCATCCGTGGCCAGCGTGACGTGCGCCGCGACCTGGGCAGCGTCGATCTCGGACTGGCTCCCGGTCAGCCCGATGAAGGGTTCGGCAGCCCGGATCGAACTTCGACAGCTACGGCCCGAGCACCGGCCGGTGTGTGCCGCGACGTCGGTGGTCACGAACACGACCTGCACCGGGCCGCAGGACCGCCGGCACCGCTTGCCAGCGCCTCGCCGATGTCGGCCATCGTGGTCGGGCAGACGTCCGGGCAGTGGGTGTAGCCGAAGTACAGCAGGGTCGGCTTGCCCGCGGTGGCCGTCGGCGAACCTGTACGGCTTGCCCGGCGGTGTCGGTCAGGGTGAACTGCGGGCGCGGCTGCGCCGGCGTCAGCCCGAGCCCTGTATGGCTGTCCGGGTTGTCGTTGAGCTCGGACGGCAGCCGAGGACGCCTTGCCGCCGACGGAGCAGCCGGCCACCAGCAGCAGCGCGGCCAGCAGCGGCGAGACCGGAAGCGCTTCACTTGGCTGCTCCGGCCGGCACGGGGTCATAGACGCCGATCACCGGGCGGTCACCAGCACCGGCCCGGCGTGGGCGAAGTCCAGTTCGAGGTTCACCGTCTGCCCCGGGCTCAGCGTCCCGTACAGCTTCTGGACCATGATGTGTCCGGTTGTGGGCTTCAGCGTCACGCTGCCGTGCGCGGGAATCACCAGCCCGTTGGCGTTCTCGACCATGGCCCCGTTGACCTCCGAGTGAATCGACGTCTCCTCCCCGAACCCACTGACCACTCCGGTCAGCGTGTCCGGCTCGGACGTCGTGTTGTAGATCGTCAGGTAGACCGCGGCCAGCTCGGGTGAGGCCGGCTCGCGGATGTAGGCCCCGGTGACCACAATGGGCGGGCTGCTGGCTGCCGCTCCTCCACTGGCCGCGGCCTGCGGCACGGCACCGCGGGCCAGCGCGGCCGCCCCGACAAGGGCGACCAGGACGGCGCCGACGCTCAGGAACGAGGGTCGCCTCATGTCGTGGCCCGTTTGGCTCGCCCGATGATCGCCAGGCCCAGCGCGGCCGCGCCCAGCACCAGCGCGATGATCGCGATGACCAGCGCCGTGGTGTCCGAGGAACTCTTCGACGACGTCTCGGTGGTGGTGGCCGCCTTCAGTGTCAGGACCGGGGCCGGGTGATCCGGTTCGGCGCTACTGCCCGGGGCCGGCACCTGGATCCAACTCACGACCGTCCCGTCGCTGTAGGTCTGGATGGCCTTGAACGTGATCGTGTCGACGTCGGGCAGCAGTCCGGCCAGCAGGGTGAAGTTCTGGAACTCCTGCGGCTTGATGCCCTGCCCGGGCGCGGCGGTCCAGTCGATCTCGGTGACCGCGCTGGTGATGTTGCCGTCGTCGGTCACGATCGGCTTGGCCAGCGTCGTCGAGGTCGCGGTGAACGTCCACCCGGCAATGGGTTGCACCAGCACCGAGGCGATCGGGGTATCGGTGGGCAACTGCAGCTTCAGCCCGACCGTCGAGGCCGTGTCGCTCTCGGTCGGCACCCGGATGTTGATCTCCTGGTCGGTAGCGCCGGGAGTGGCCCCGGGCGCGTCGACGGTCACGTGGGCCGCGGCCGGAAAGGCGACCGCCAACGACGCCCCGGCAACGAGGAGCACGGTGAGGCAACGGCGAGACAAGCGCATGACAACCCTTCAGTGGATGGTGACGACGACGTCGCCGACGGTGGAATCGAACTCGGAGCTCTGGGCGGTAAAGGTCAGGGTCCAGCGCCCGGCCGACGGGAAAAGCACGCTGGCCGAGCTGTAGCCGGTGCTGGTCGCGGTCAACGGGATGGCGAACGGGCCGAGGTCCTTGGCCGGCAGCGCCGCGGTGGCGGTGAGCTGGGTCGGCTTCGGGCCCTTGATCGCTTCCACGTCGACCGAGATGGGGCCGTGCCGGGTCGAGCTCAACGTCACCGCCAGCTCGCTCGTGCTCGACATGACCACGGTCACCGTCTTGGGGTGGGCGTCGATCGTGTCCAGCGCCGCCGGCCCGGGCGGTTTGGCCACCAGGACGGCGGTCGCGACCAGCACGGCCGCAGCCAGCACCAACTCGAACAGGACGGTGCGCCGCAGCAGGTGCGGCCGTGGCGGCTCGTCCTCGACGTCGTCCGGAATCAGCGTGTCGGTCATCGCGTAGGCGATCCGCACGCCCCGGTGCTGCACGGTCGTCCGGGCCAGGTTGCCCAACGCGATCATCGCGATGAACAACGCGATCTTGAGCAGCACCAGCCGCCCGTAGTCGGTCAGCAGCAACGCCCGCCAGCTGTTCACCCCCAGGAAGGCCTGGTAGGTGCCGGTGACGGCCAGCGTGCCGACGCAGACGTAGGCCACCCGGGAGAAGACGGGCAGCACCTGATCGAGTTCGTCGGCTTCCCCACGGGGCAACAGGGCGACGAACAGCACGACCAGCCCGCCGACCCAGACACCCATGGCCAGGATGTGCAGCGAATCGCTGCCCATCACCAGCCACTGCGGGTGCTCGGACTCCGCGTGCCCGCTGGCCGCGAACGTCACCGCGACGGCGACAACCAGCAGCCCGGCAAACTGCTCGAGCCGGCCCGGGCGGGCCTCGACCCGCCGCAGCAGGGTGGCCAGCACGACGCCCAGCACGCCCAGGGCCAGCAGCCGCAGCGAGTGGGCCACCCCGTAGTCGGTGTGCAGGGTGGCGTCGATCAGACTGGAATCCAGGATCCGGCCCAGGCCGGAGCCGGCGGCATAAGGACCTTGGACGAGCAGTTCGGCCAGCGCGGCCAGCACCGAGGCGATCCAGCCGATCTGCACCAGGCCCCGCGCTCGGCGGTCGTCACGCCCGGCCGGCCAGACGCTGAAGATCAACCAGCCGCCCGCGAGCAGGGCGAAGGCGCTGAACGCGACCCAGCGCACGGCCGTGAACACCCAGCCGGTGACGGCGTTGGTGGCCGAGGGCTCGACGAAGTTCTCCGACAGGGTGCCGTTGCCGACGATGAACCGGATCGCGCCGGCGACCGGATGCGAGTCGGCCGAGATCACCCGAAAGCTGGCCGTATAGGTGCTGTCGCCGAGCCCGGACTCCAAGCTGACTGCGATCTTGCTGGCATCCCCGCCGGGGTGCACGGTGTCCCCGGTGTCCACCCGCTTGCCGGCCTGGTTGACCACGTGCAGGTAGCCGACGTTCGCGCCGATGCTGACGGCCTGGTCGAAGTCGATCTCGACCGCCTTCGGGGCAGCGGTCAGCCGGGCCCCGTCGGCCGGGGTCGAGCCGGCCACGGTGGCGTGGGCGGACGCGCTGGCCGCCCCCAGCAGCCCGAGCCCGGTCAGGACGCCCAGCAGCAGGACCAGCGTCGCCAGGCGCCGCCTCACGCGACCCCCCGCAACCGGCCGCGGTCCGTCGCGGCCGCTTCGGGGGCCGGCGGCAGGGCCCGTTCGGCCCGGCTGAGCAGGGCCACGAAGACCAGCCCGGCCACGGCGGCCAGATGGGTGGCCAGCCGCGGCAGCTCGACCGCCCCACTGGCCACGTCGCGGATGCTGAGCAGGGCCAGCAGGCCGACGAAGGTGGCCAGCACGGTGAGCACGCCGGCGGCCCGGACCGGCCGGATCGCGGTGGCCAGCAAGGCGATGCCGAGGGCGGCGTTCCAGGCCGCCTCCTCGTGCGAGGCGTGCACCGACATGGACATGCCGATGTCGGTGCCGAACAGCGCCGGGGCGGCCAGCACCAGCTGCACCAGGCCGATCAGCGCGATCAGCACCCGCAGCTGGTTGCGCCGGCGCAGCACGCGGCGGGCGGGCAGCACGGCGTCGACCAGGATCTGCTCGCTGAGGTCGGGCACTGTGCTCGCGCCCACCCGCGCGGTGCGACTCAGCCGGGTCGCGTCGGCCAGCCACCCCGCGCAACCGGGGCAGATGGCCAGGTGGTGATCCAGCGCCGAGCTGGCCATGCCGATCGGCTCGCCGTCCAGGCGCGCGGAGGCCGCCTCGCGGAACCGGTCACACTTCACGTACGGATTAGTCGTTCGGGGGGCCGCATTGGTTCCCGCGGTGATCGGGTTCACAGGTTGGCCCTGCGAGAATGGATCCGTGTTGGACGAGGTCGACGACGTCACCGCCCACGCGCTGCGCGCGCGTCGAGGCGATGCCGTGGCCGCGGCCGAGTTCGTCCGGCTCACCCAGCCCGACGTCTGGCGGCTGTGCGCCAACCTGGGTCAGCGCAGCGCCGCCGACGACCTGACCCAGGAGACGTACGCCCGCGCGTTCGCCGCCCTGCACCGCTTCGCCGGGCGCTCCTCGGCCCGCACCTGGCTGCTGGCGATCGCCCGGCGGGTCTGCGCCGACGCGGTGCGCTCGGCCGTGCGGGTGCGGGCGTTGCCGGCCCCGCGCGAGCGCAGCGGCGCCGATCCGGCCGAGACGGTCACCTCCCGGGCGCTGCTGGACGCCCTCGACCCCGAGCGGCGCGAGGCGTTCGTGCTGACCCAGCTGGTGGGGCTGTCCTACGCCGAGGCGGCCGACGTCTGCGGCTGCCCGGTCGGCACGATCCGCTCGCGGGTCGCCCGGGCCCGCAGCGAGCTGGTCGAGAACTTCGGTCAGGACGAGATGCGCGATCGGGCCTGGCGCGTCACGTAGTGCTCGGCGACGAAGGACATGAACGGGATCGTGCCGCACACCATCACGGCCAGGTACTGCCACAGCGGCCAGCGCAGCTTGAGGCCCAGGATGAATGTCAAGATCACGTAGGCCAGGAAGAACCAGCCGTGGAAGAGCCAGACCAGTCCGGTCTCGGGTTCCATGTGCGAGACGTGGCCTACGTCCTTGAGGATCAGCATCACGCAGCCGGTCAGCAGCACCACGCCGGTGACGAAGGCGGCGATGCGATAGCGCAGCAACGCACCGGCGTAGGACTCGGGGCTGCTCACGTGGGGCACGCTACCTATCGCCAGGACGGCGAACAGGATGAGGCTGGCCAGGCCGGCCACGATGCAGTAGATGCCGAACGGGCGCAGCGACCGGTTGGCGAAGTAGCGGGTCAGGAAGCGCACCGAGAGATAGGCCCCGACGCCCGACATCAACGAGCCGAACAGCACCTGACCGCGGATCCCGTCGCCGAGCGGGCCGGTCAGGTCGCCGACCTTGAGCGCGCCCGCGGCCAGGATGACCGGCGTGGCCAGCAGGAAGGAGAACCGGGCCGCGTCCTCGCGGGTCAGGCCCTTGAACATGCCGGCCACCATGGTGACGCCCGAACGCGAGATGCCCGGGGCCAGGGCGAGGATCTGGGCCGAGCCGATCAGCACCGCCGACGCCATCGACTGGGTGGCCACCCGCTCATCGGACTGCGTGGCCGCTCTCGCGTTCGTCGACGTACTCGGCGTTGAGGTCGCGGTGGGCCATGCGCTCGGCGGCCAGCAGCAGCAAGCCGTTGAGGGTCAGGAAGATCGCCGCCGGCACCGGCTTGCCCAGCGTCGTTCTGCAGCCAGTGTTCGCCGATCAGGCCGACGAGTCCGACCGGGATGGTGGCCAGGATCAGCATCCAGGCCAGCCGCTGGTCGGGCGTCTTCGACCTCGCGGTGGACCACGCTCGAGGCCAGCCCGCGGACGATGCGCACCCAGTCGCGCCAGAAGAAGATGATCAACGCGATGGCGGTGGCCACGTGCAGCCCGACGATGAAGGCCAGATACGGCGACTCGGGGTCGGCCACGTCCAGGTCGTGCGACCAGCTGCCGCCGATCCAGGCCGGGATGAGCACGCTGTGGCCCAGGCTCGAGACCGGGAACAGCTCGGTGATGCCCTGCACCGCTCCGATGACGCCGGCCTCGAGCCAGCTCAGGTGATGCATGGGCTCACCTTGACCGAACTATGTTTCCGAGGCGAACCACGTCCAGTGCGTCCTCAGCAACCACGCCCGCCCGGCCCCCCGCCCCGATCCGCCCCGCCCCAGATTCGCCGAGTGGGCCCCAACGCGCCGAGTGGACGAATCGCCCACTCCCGTTTCGCGCCCACTCCGAGGTTGAGGCCCCACTCCCATTAAATTCCCTGGTCAGATGACGTCGGGGGCTTCCAGGCGGGCCCGATCAGCGGCTTGATCGTCCGGTTCGGTCTGGGAGTTGCGTTCGGCCTGGACGCGCTCGCGGTAGAACGTGACCTGCCGCGCCTGCTCGACCGCGTCCCAGCCCAGCCGCGCCCCCATCAGCGTGGCGACGGTCGGGGCGGCATCCACCCCGCGTCCCAGGACTCGATCGAGATCCGGGTCCGCCGGGCCAGCACGTCCTCGAGGTGCCGGGCCCCCTCGTGGGTGACCGCGTAGACGACCTCGACCTGCAGGTAGTCATCGGCGCCGGGCAGCGGGTCGCCCAGCGACGGGTCGTGCCGGACCAGGTCGAGCAGCTCGTGTACCTCGGGCCGTACCGGCCCAGCAGATGTTCGATCCGGGCGACGTGCAGGCCGGCCGAGGAGGCCAGCGCGCCGGCGCTGATTCCAGACGCCGCGAAGCCGTCGGCGCCGACCAGCGGGAATCCGTCGGTGCACGACGGCGCCACCCGTCGTCCATGCCCCGCACCGCCTCGTCGACGGCGTCGCGGCCATCACCCGGTAGGTCGTGTACTTGCCGCCGGCCACCACCACCAGACCGGGCACCGGATGCCCGACGACGTGCTCGCGAGACAGCTTGGACGTCGACTCCGACTCCCCGGCGAGCAGCGGCCGCAACCCGGCGTAGACACCTTCGACGTCGGCGCGTGATCAGCGGGGAGGCCAGGACCGCGTTGACGTGCTCGAAGCACGTAGTCGATGTCCGCGCGCTGGCCGCCGGGTGGGCCTTGTCCAGCTTCCAGTCGGTGTCGGTAGTGCCGATGATCCAGTGCCGGCCCCACGGGATCACGAACAGCACGCTCTTCTCGGTGCGCAGGATGATCCCGGTCTGGGACTGGATGCGATCACGTGGCACGACCAGGTGCACGCCCTTGG
>CAWHCD010000001.1:0-20740 GCA_963828015.1 uncultured Actinomycetes bacterium | reverse complement strand
GGGTGGAGCTGAGGGGACTCGAACCCCTGACCCCCACACTGCCAGTGTGGTGCGCTACCAGCTGCGCCACAGCCCCAAACTACCCACCAAAGCGGGCCGTCGGGCAACTCTACACGTCCATCACAGGTCCCCCGGACACCGCCAAAACGAGCCCAAGACCCGCGCCCGATTTGCAACTATCCGCCACGCCGAAGACCCCGAAATGCGGGGCATCCCTGTGCGTCACCCATACTGGTAGCCGGGAAACAATGTCGAAGTCCCGAAATCAACCAAGGGAGAGTTCGTGAACCGCAAGGAACTGGTGGCCGCGGTCGCCGATGACGCATCGCTCGAGCAGAAGACCGTGGACGCCGTTTTGCGCTCGCTGGAGACCACCCTCAAGGCCGCTGTCAAGAGTGGCGACAAGGTCAGCGTGCCTGGCTTCTTCGCCGTCTCGGTCGGCAAGCGGGCCGCCCGCGAGGGTCGCAACCCCGCGACTGGCGCCACCATCACCATCCCGGCCGCCAACACGGTCAAGTTCACCGCCGGCAGCGGACTGAAGGACGCCGCGAACGGCAAGTAAGACCAACGACAAAGGCCGGCGCCCCCGCGAAGGGGACGCCGGCCTTTGTGCATTCCGAAGGGGCGCTGGCCTACACCCGATTGGCGTGATCAACAGGCAGTAGCGGCTGCCAGGGCGACCAAAACTGCCTGTTGATCACCACGTGCGAAACCGTTCAGTGCGAAACGGGTCAGGGCGAGGCCGTGGGCGTCACCGTGGCCACCGCGGCAGAAGTACCAGTAGCAGCCCCGGATGCCCCCGAAGCCGACGACGACGGCGTGTTCGGCACGATCGTGGCCGGGCCGGTCGCCGTGGCCCCAGCGGTCGCCGTAGCCGAGGCCGCCTTCACCGCCGCGTCCAGGGTCGCCTTGGACGGGTTGTCGACCTTCTTGCCGTTCACCAGCACGACCGGGGTGCTGGTGAAACCGCGCTTGCTCCAGTTGTCGGTGGTCGCCTGCACCACGCCCTTGTGCTGCTCGGTGGTCACGCAGGTCTGGAACGTCGTCAGCTGATCGCCGTCGATGCCGATGGCCTTGGCGTAACTCTCCAGGTCGGCATCGGTGCGCCCGTTCGAGCCTTCCGTCGGTTGGATCGGTACGCCGTCCACCACGCTGTAGAGGTAGTCGTGGTACTTCTGGAACGTCTCGGGGTTGATGTCGGCGGCGCAGAAGGCCGCGTTGGCCGCCCGCGAGGAGTAGCGGTTGCCGCTCGAGGACGAGTCCAGGAACGACACCATGTGGTACCGCACCAGGACGTCCTTCGAGGCGATCAGCGCGTTGATGTCGGCGCCGGCGTCCTGGGCGAACTGCTGGCAGAACGGGCACTGGAAGTCGGCGAAGATGTCGATCTTCACCGCCGCCGTCGGGCTGCCCAGCTGGACCCCGTTCACGGACGAGACGTTCAGCGTCTCGGTGCCGGTGGTGATCTTGGCCCGGTTGGACTGCACCCCGATGCCGATGAAGCTGATCAGCAGCACCACCATGACCAGCGAGACCGTCAGGTACCGGGTGCGGACCCGGGCCTCCTGCTTGCGGGCCTCGAGCATCGCGTTGTACTTGCGCGCCCCCTGCTCGGTGCGCATCCGCTTGGCCGAGGGCATTTCGACGTTGTCATTACGGGCCAGGAACTCATCGACCGAGATGCGGGTCATCGGCCAGATGACCAGGAAGACCACCAACGCCAACAGACCGACGTCGCGCAGGATGTCGAGCAGGTAGGTCGTGTGATCGGTCGTTCCACCGCCACCGAAGCAGCCGCATTCCAGCTTGATCCCCCGCGCAGCCGCCTGGATGATCCCGATCAGGAACACCACGAGCAGCACGCCGACCGCGGCCGCGGCCAGCCGGGTGATCACCCCGACGATCAGCAGGATGGCCAGGCAGACCTCCAGCGTCGGTAGCCCGTACGCGATGGCCTTCGACAGCCACTCCGGGGTCGCGTCGTAGGCCCGGATCGCGCGCAGAAAGGCCCGCGGATCCTCGAGTTTCTGCCAGCCCGCGACGAGGAACGTCACGCCCAGGACGAGGCGGGCGACGGTGCCCAGCCAGGGACGGATCGAGGTCCAGTTCACGGGCGCATACTCCTTGGCGGTTATTTGGCGACTATGGGTAGATCATGTGCCATCGCCGTGGACTCATTGTCCGATTCGGCATACGCCACACGCGCATAGTCGTCGACACCGTAGAGCAAAACCTGCGCCGAGTGCGTCTTGCCCTCATCCGTGGCCAGGGTGACGTGCGCCGCGGCCTGGGCAGCGTCGATCTGGGCCTGGGTCCCGTACAGGCCGATGAACGGGTTCGGCAGCCCGGTCTGGAACACCGAGAGCCACTGCGCGATGACCGGTCCGGTGTCAGCGGCGACGTCGGTGGTCACGAACACGACCTGCACCTGGGCACGCAGGTCCGCCGGCACCGACTTCAGCGCGATCCCGATGTCGGCCATGGTCGTCGGGCAGACGTCCGGGCAGTGGGTGTAGCCGAAGTACAGGAACGTCGGCTTGCCCGCGGTGGCCGTGGCGAACGAGTACGGCTGCCCGGCGGTGTCGGTCAGGGTGAACGCCGGGCGAGGCTGCGGCGGGGTCAGCCCGAAGCCCTGATAGGTGCTGACCGGGTTGTCGTTGAGCCCGGACGGAGCCGAGGACGCCTTGCCGCCACTGGAGCAGCCGGCCACCAGCAGCAGGGCGGCCAGGGCGGCGAGAAGGAAGCGTTTCACTTGGCTGCTCCGGCCGGCACGGGGTCATAGACGCCGATCACCGGGACGGTCACCAGCACCGGCCCGGCGTTGGCGAAGTCCAGTTCGAGGTTCACCGTCTGCCCCGGGCTCAGCGTCCCGTACAGGTTCTGGACCATGATGTGTCCGGTTGTGGGCTTCAGCGTCACGCTGCCGTGCGCGGGAATCACCAGCCCGTTGGCGTTCTCGACCATGGCCCCGTTGACCTCCGAGTGAATCGACGTCTCCTCCCCGAACCCACTGACCACTCCGGTCAGCGTGTCCGGCTCGGACGTCGTGTTGTAGATCGTCAGGTAGACCGCGGCCAGCTCGGGTGAGGCCGGCTCGCGGATGTAGGCCCCGGTGACCACAATGGGCGGGCTGCTGGCTGCCGCTCCTCCACTGGCCGCGGCCTGCGGCACGGCACCGCGGGCCAGCGCGGCCGCCCCGACAAGGGCGACCAGGACGGCGCCGACGCTCAGGAACGAGGGTCGCCTCATGTCGTGGCCCGTTTGGCTCGCCCGATGATCGCCAGGCCCAGCGCGGCCGCGCCCAGCACCAGCGCGATGATCGCGATGACCAGCGCCGTGGTGTCCGAGGAACTCTTCGACGACGTCTCGGTGGTGGTGGCCGCCTTCAGTGTCAGGACCGGGGCCGGGTGATCCGGTTCGGCGCTACTGCCCGGGGCCGGCACCTGGATCCAACTCACGACCGTCCCGTCGCTGTAGGTCTGGATGGCCTTGAACGTGATCGTGTCGACGTCGGGCAGCAGTCCGGCCAGCAGGGTGAAGTTCTGGAACTCCTGCGGCTTGATGCCCTGCCCGGGCGCGGCGGTCCAGTCGATCTCGGTGACCGCGCTGGTGATGTTGCCGTCGTCGGTCACGATCGGCTTGGCCAGCGTCGTCGAGGTCGCGGTGAACGTCCACCCGGCAATGGGTTGCACCAGCACCGAGGCGATCGGGGTATCGGTGGGCAACTGCAGCTTCAGCCCGACCGTCGAGGCCGTGTCGCTCTCGGTCGGCACCCGGATGTTGATCTCCTGGTCGGTAGCGCCGGGAGTGGCCCCGGGCGCGTCGACGGTCACGTGGGCCGCGGCCGGAAAGGCGACCGCCAACGACGCCCCGGCAACGAGGAGCACGGTGAGGCAACGGCGAGACAAGCGCATGACAACCCTTCAGTGGATGGTGACGACGACGTCGCCGACGGTGGAATCGAACTCGGAGCTCTGGGCGGTAAAGGTCAGGGTCCAGCGCCCGGCCGACGGGAAAAGCACGCTGGCCGAGCTGTAGCCGGTGCTGGTCGCGGTCAACGGGATGGCGAACGGGCCGAGGTCCTTGGCCGGCAGCGCCGCGGTGGCGGTGAGCTGGGTCGGCTTCGGGCCCTTGATCGCTTCCACGTCGACCGAGATGGGGCCGTGCCGGGTCGAGCTCAACGTCACCGCCAGCTCGCTCGTGCTCGACATGACCACGGTCACCGTCTTGGGGTGGGCGTCGATCGTGTCCAGCGCCGCCGGCCCGGGCGGTTTGGCCACCAGGACGGCGGTCGCGACCAGCACGGCCGCAGCCAGCACCAACTCGAACAGGACGGTGCGCCGCAGCAGGTGCGGCCGTGGCGGCTCGTCCTCGACGTCGTCCGGAATCAGCGTGTCGGTCATCGCGTAGGCGATCCGCACGCCCCGGTGCTGCACGGTCGTCCGGGCCAGGTTGCCCAACGCGATCATCGCGATGAACAACGCGATCTTGAGCAGCACCAGCCGCCCGTAGTCGGTCAGCAGCAACGCCCGCCAGCTGTTCACCCCCAGGAAGGCCTGGTAGGTGCCGGTGACGGCCAGCGTGCCGACGCAGACGTAGGCCACCCGGGAGAAGACGGGCAGCACCTGATCGAGTTCGTCGGCTTCCCCACGGGGCAACAGGGCGACGAACAGCACGACCAGCCCGCCGACCCAGACACCCATGGCCAGGATGTGCAGCGAATCGCTGCCCATCACCAGCCACTGCGGGTGCTCGGACTCCGCGTGCCCGCTGGCCGCGAACGTCACCGCGACGGCGACAACCAGCAGCCCGGCAAACTGCTCGAGCCGGCCCGGGCGGGCCTCGACCCGCCGCAGCAGGGTGGCCAGCACGACGCCCAGCACGCCCAGGGCCAGCAGCCGCAGCGAGTGGGCCACCCCGTAGTCGGTGTGCAGGGTGGCGTCGATCAGACTGGAATCCAGGATCCGGCCCAGGCCGGAGCCGGCGGCATAAGGACCTTGGACGAGCAGTTCGGCCAGCGCGGCCAGCACCGAGGCGATCCAGCCGATCTGCACCAGGCCCCGCGCTCGGCGGTCGTCACGCCCGGCCGGCCAGACGCTGAAGATCAACCAGCCGCCCGCGAGCAGGGCGAAGGCGCTGAACGCGACCCAGCGCACGGCCGTGAACACCCAGCCGGTGACGGCGTTGGTGGCCGAGGGCTCGACGAAGTTCTCCGACAGGGTGCCGTTGCCGACGATGAACCGGATCGCGCCGGCGACCGGATGCGAGTCGGCCGAGATCACCCGAAAGCTGGCCGTATAGGTGCTGTCGCCGAGCCCGGACTCCAAGCTGACTGCGATCTTGCTGGCATCCCCGCCGGGGTGCACGGTGTCCCCGGTGTCCACCCGCTTGCCGGCCTGGTTGACCACGTGCAGGTAGCCGACGTTCGCGCCGATGCTGACGGCCTGGTCGAAGTCGATCTCGACCGCCTTCGGGGCAGCGGTCAGCCGGGCCCCGTCGGCCGGGGTCGAGCCGGCCACGGTGGCGTGGGCGGACGCGCTGGCCGCCCCCAGCAGCCCGAGCCCGGTCAGGACGCCCAGCAGCAGGACCAGCGTCGCCAGGCGCCGCCTCACGCGACCCCCCGCAACCGGCCGCGGTCCGTCGCGGCCGCTTCGGGGGCCGGCGGCAGGGCCCGTTCGGCCCGGCTGAGCAGGGCCACGAAGACCAGCCCGGCCACGGCGGCCAGATGGGTGGCCAGCCGCGGCAGCTCGACCGCCCCACTGGCCACGTCGCGGATGCTGAGCAGGGCCAGCAGGCCGACGAAGGTGGCCAGCACGGTGAGCACGCCGGCGGCCCGGACCGGCCGGATCGCGGTGGCCAGCAAGGCGATGCCGAGGGCGGCGTTCCAGGCCGCCTCCTCGTGCGAGGCGTGCACCGACATGGACATGCCGATGTCGGTGCCGAACAGCGCCGGGGCGGCCAGCACCAGCTGCACCAGGCCGATCAGCGCGATCAGCACCCGCAGCTGGTTGCGCCGGCGCAGCACGCGGCGGGCGGGCAGCACGGCGTCGACCAGGATCTGCTCGCTGAGGTCGGGCACTGTGCTCGCGCCCACCCGCGCGGTGCGACTCAGCCGGGTCGCGTCGGCCAGCCACCCCGCGCAACCGGGGCAGATGGCCAGGTGGTGATCCAGCGCCGAGCTGGCCATGCCGATCGGCTCGCCGTCCAGGCGCGCGGAGGCCGCCTCGCGGAACCGGTCACACTTCACGTACGGATTAGTCGTTCGGGGGGCCGCATTGGTTCCCGCGGTGATCGGGTTCACAGGTTGGCCCTGCGAGAATGGATCCGTGTTGGACGAGGTCGACGACGTCACCGCCCACGCGCTGCGCGCGCGTCGAGGCGATGCCGTGGCCGCGGCCGAGTTCGTCCGGCTCACCCAGCCCGACGTCTGGCGGCTGTGCGCCAACCTGGGTCAGCGCAGTGCCGCCGACGACCTGACCCAGGAGACGTACGCCCGCGCGTTCGCCGCCCTGCACCGTTACGCCGGGCGCTCCTCGGCCCGGACCTGGCTGCTGGCGATCGCCCGGCGGGTCTGCGCCGACGCGGTGCGCTCGGCCGTGCGGGTGCGGGCGTTGCCGGCCCCGCGCGAGCGCAGCGGCGCCGATCCGGCCGAGACGGTCACCTCCCGGGCGCTGCTGGACGCCCTGGACCCCGAGCGGCGCGAGGCGTTCGTGTTGACGCAGCTGGTGGGGCTGTCCTACGCCGAGGCGGCCGACGTCTGCGGCTGCCCGGTCGGCACCATCCGCTCGCGGGTCGCCCGGGCGCGCAGCGAACTGGTCGAGCACTTCGGTCAGGACGAGATGCGCGATCGGGCCTGGCGCGTCACGTAGTGCTCGGCGACGAAGGACATGAACGGGATCGTGCCGCACACCATCACGGCCAGGTACTGCCACAGCGGCCAGCGCAGCTTGAGGCCCAGGATGAATGTCAAGATCACGTAGGCCAGGAAGAACCAGCCGTGGAAGAGCCAGACCAGTCCGGTCTCGGGTTCCATGTGCGAGACGTGGCCTACGTCCTTGAGGATCAGCATCACGCAGCCGGTCAGCAGCACCACGCCGGTGACGAAGGCGGCGATGCGGTAGCGCAGCAACGCACCGGCGTAGGACTCGGGGCTGCTC
Organism: uncultured Actinomycetes bacterium; assembly: GCA_963828015.1. GTDB lineage: Bacteria > Actinomycetota > Actinomycetes > Mycobacteriales > Jatrophihabitantaceae > CAVPUA01. The sequence continues at coordinate 13,583 of CAWHCD010000001.1, read as the reverse complement.
ACGTGGGGCACGCTACCTATCGCCGGACGGCGAACAGGACGAGGCTGGCCAGGCCGGCCACAATGCAGTAGATGCCGAACGGGCGCAGCGACCGGTTGGCGAAGTAGCGGGTCAGGAAGCGCACCGAGAGATAGGCCCCGACGCCGGACATCAACGAGCCGAACAGCACCTGACCGCGAATCCCGTCGCCGAGCGGGCCGGTCAGGTCGCCGACCTTGAGCGCGCCCGCGGCCAGGATGACCGGCGTGGCCAGCAGGAAGGAGAACCGGGCCGCGTCCTCGCGGGTCAGGCCCTTGAACATGCCGGCCACCATGGTGACGCCCGAACGTGAGATCCCTGGGGCCAGCGCGAGGATCTGGGCCGAGCCGACCAGCACCGCCGACGCCATCGACTGGGTGGCCACCCGTTCATCGGACTGGTGGCCACTCTCGCGTTCGTCGACGTACTCGGCATTGAGGTCACGGTGGGCCATGCGCTCGGCGGCGAGCAGCAGCAACCCGTTCAGGGTGAGGAAGATCGCCGCCGGCACCGGTTTGCCCAGCGTCGTTCTCAGCCAGTGTTCGCCGATCAGGCCGACGAGTCCTACCGGGATCGTGGCCAGGATCAGCATCCAGGCCAGCCGCTGGTCGGGCGTCTTGACCTCGCGGTGGACCACGCTTGAGGCCAGCCCGCGGACGATGCGGACCCAGTCGCGCCAGAAGAAGATGATCAACGCGATGGCGGTGGCCACGTGCAGGCCGACGATGAAGGCCAGGTAGGGCGATTCGGGGTCGGCCACGTTGAGGTCATGCGACCAGCTGCCGCCGATCCAGGCCGGGATGAGCACGCTGTGGCCCAGGCTCGACACGGGAAACAGCTCCGTGATGCCCTGCACCGCTCCGATGACGCCCGCCTCGAGCCAGCTCAGGTGATGCATGGGGCTCACCCTGACCGAACTGTGTTTCCGAGGCGAACCACGTCCAGTGCGTCCTCAGCAACTCACCGCCCGCCCGGCCCCGCCGCCCCGAAACGCCCCGCCCCAGATCCGCGAGTGGGCGCCAACGCGCCGAGTGGACGCCTATATGCGCCCACTCGCGCGTTTCGCGCCCACTCGGCGGAGGTTGAGGGCCCACTCGCGCAGGTTGAACGATTCACGCGCGAATGGGTCAGATGACGTCGGGGGCTTCCAGGCGGGCCCGGTCGGCGGCTTGATCGTCCGGTTCGGTCTGGGAGTTGCGTTCGGCCTGGACGCGCTCGCGGTAGAACGTGACCTGCCGCGCCTGCTCGACCGCGTCCCAGCCCAGCCGCGCCCCCATCAGCGTGGCGACGGTCGGGGCGGCACCCACCCCGCGGTCCCAGGACTCGATCGAGATGCGGGTGCGCCGGGCCAGCACGTCCTCGAGGAACCGCGCCCCCTCGTGGGTGACCGCGTAGACGACCTCGGCCTGCAGGTAGTCATCGGCGCCGGGCAGCGGGGCGGCCAGCGACGGGTCGAGACGGATCAGCTCGAGCAGATCGTCCACCTCGGCGCCGTAGCGCCCGAGCAGATGATCGATCCGGGCCACGTGGATGCCGGCCGAGGCGGCCAGGCGCCGGCGCTGATTGCGCAACGCCGCGAATCCGGACGCGCCGACCAGGGGAATCTCGGCGGTGCACGACGGCGCGACCCGCTCGTCCATGCCCCGCACCGCCTCGTCCACGGCGTCCGCGGCCATCACCCGGTAGGTCGTGTACTTGCCGCCGGCGACCACCACCAGCCCGGGCACCGGATGCCCGACGACGTGCTCGCGCGACAGCTTCGACGTCGATTCCGACTCCCCGACCAGCAGCGGCCGCAGCCCGGCGTACACACCTTCGACGTCGGCGGTGGTCAGCGGGGAGGCCAGGACGGCGTTGACGTGCCGCAGCACGTAGTCGATGTCCGAGGCGCTGGCGGCCGGATGGGACTTGTCGAGGTTCCAGTCGGTGTCGGTCGTGCCGATGATCCAGTGCCGGCCCCACGGGATCACGAACAGCACGCTCTTCTCGGTGCGCAGGATGATCCCGGTCTGGGACTGGATGCGATCACGTGGCACGACCAGGTGCACGCCCTTGGACGCCCGCACGTGGAACTGTCCCCGGGTGTCGGCCAGGGCCTGGGTGTCGTCGGTCCAGATGCCGGTGGCGTTGATCACCTGCTTGGCCCGGACGTCGCGTTCGATCCCGGTCTCGATGTCGACGATCCGCGCCCCGGTGACCCGTTCGCCCTCGCGCAGAAAGTCCAGCACCTGGGTGCGGTTGGCCACGTGGGCGCCGTAGTCGGCCGCGGTGCGCACCACCGTCATCGTGTGCCGGGCGTCGTCGACCTGCGCGTCCCAGTACTGGATCGCCCCGGTCAGCGATTCGCGCCGCAGCCCGGGCGCCTCGCGCAGCGCGTGCCGGCGGGTCAGGTGGCGGTGGTGCGGCAACCCGCGCGCATTGCCGGACGTGGCCGCCATCGTGTCGTAGAGCAGGATGCCCGCACCTACATAGGCCCGCTCCCAGTGGTGCTGCAGCGGATACAGGAACGGCACCGGCCGGACCAGGTGCGGAGCCAGCGTCTGCAACATCAGCCCGCGCTCGTGCAGGGCCTCGCGCACCAGCCCGAAGTCGAACATCTCCAGGTAGCGCAGCCCGCCGTGGATCAACTTGCTCGAGCGGCTCGACGTGCCACTGGCCCAGTCGCGCGACTCGACCAGCGCCGTCGACAGGCCCCGGGTCACCGCGTCCAGGGCCGTTCCGGCACCGACCACGCCCCCGCCGACGACGAGCACGTCCAGGTCGGCACTGGCCATCGCGTCCAGGGCGGCGGCGCGCGCGGCCGAGGACAACGCGACGGCCATCGCTGCCTCCTAGACGTCGACCCAGCTCAACGAGCGTTCGACTGCCATCTTCCACCGCGCCCGGGCGGCCTGACGTTGCTGCTCGGTCCACTGTGGCGTCCAGCGCTTGGACTCGCGCCAATGCGTGCGCAGCTCGTCGGTGTCGGCCCAGTAGCCGACGGCCAGCCCAGCGGCGTAGGCCGCACCCAGCGCGGTCGTCTCGGCCACCGATGGCCGGCTGACCTCGACGCCCAGGATGTCGGCCTGCAGTTGCATGCACAGCTCATTGGCAGTGACCCCGCCATCGACCTTGAGCACCCGCAGCGGCTGCCCCATCGCCTCGGCCACATCCGCGCTCTGGAAGCAGATGGCCTCGAGTGCGGCCCGGGCCAGATGGGCCTTGGTCGAGAACCGCGACAGCCCGACGATCACCCCGCGGGCGTCGCTGCGCCAGTAGGGCGCGAACAGGCCCGAGAACGCCGGCACGAAATACACGCCGCCGGTGTCGGGCACCGAGCGGGCCAGCGCCTCGATCTCGCTGGCGTCGTCGATGATCCCCAGCTGATCGCGCAACCACTGGATCGCCGAGCCGGTGACCGCGATCGACCCCTCGAGGGCATAGACGGCCGCCTCGGCACCGAAGCGGTAGCAGAGGGTGGTGAGCAGCCCGGAGTCGCTGCGGACTGGTGCCGTCCCCGTGTTGACGAGCAGGAAGTTGCCGGTGCCGTAAGTGTTCTTGGCCTCCCCGGGGGCGAAGCAGACCTGGCCGACCATCGCCGCATGCTGGTCGCCGAGCACTGCGGTGAGGGGAACGCCCCGGGCCGTGGTCCTCCGCAGTACGCCGAACTCCTCCGCGTCCGACGACGAGACGATCCGGGGCAATATTGAGCGGGGAATGCCGAAAATATCGAGCAATTCCTGATCCCAGTCGAGCGTGTCCAGGTTCATCAACATGGTCCGGCTGGCGTTGGTCACGTCGGTCAGGTGCCGGCCGGTCAGGTTCCAGGTCAGCCAGCAGTCCACCGTGCCGAAGAGCACCTCTCCCCGATCGGCCGCCGCGCGCAGGCCGGAGCCGTACTCCAGCAGCCAGGCGATCTTGCCGCCCGAGAAGTACGGGGCGGCCATCAGTCCGGTCTTGGCCCGGATCACCTCCGCCGCGCCACCGTCGGTCAGGCGCCGTATGAGCTGGTCGGTGCGGGTGTCCTGCCAGACGATCGCGTTGCCGTAGGGCTGCCCGGTGCGGGGGTTCCAGAGCACGGTCGTCTCGCGCTGATTGGTCAACCCGATCGCGGCCAGGTCACCAGCGCTCAGCCCGGCCGCATCGAGCGCCGCGTCGATGACCTGCTGGGTCCGCTGCCACAGCTGCGCGGGATCGTGCTCGACCCAGCCGGGACGGGGCAGCAGTTGGTCGTGCTCGAGTTGGTGCCGGGCGACGACCTGCCCGGCGTGATCGAAGATCATGAACCGGGTGCTCGTGGTGCCTTGATCGAGCGCGCCGACGAACTGCGTCATGGGCCGAAACTAGCCAACAATGAGCCGTTCGGTGGTGATGATGAACGGCAGCTCGCCGTCGAGGAAGTTCAGCTCGTCGGCCCGGGTCTCCTCGTAGACCGCCGAGGTGGCGCCCTCGCGCATCGCCGCGACGCTGTCGAACCAGGTCAGGGCCAGCCCGTCGAACAACGGCTCCTCCCAGCCGATGTGGGCCTCGGGCACGGTATGGCTCTGCACATAACGTCGAATCGGTTCGATCTGGGCGGCCAGCGGGCCGTGCACCTCGCTCCAGTAGCGGTCGAACGCAGCGTGCTCCATCGAAGGCAGCCGGGTCACGAACTCGATGTTCTTGACGCCGCCGACCGGCACCGGGCCGTCCTTGGCCACGATCTCAACGTCGAGCAGCGTGCTGATCGACGCCGGATCGAGCAGCGGCGAGCGCCACACGGCTTGAAAGGCAGGCAGCGCGTAGGCCGCCTTGGCCGCGTCGACGTCGCTGAAGACGAGTTCGTCGACCACGTCGTAGATCGGAGTACCAGCGCGGTAGCCGCCGAGACGGGTCAGGGACTGGGTCGCGCGACGCAGCTCGGGCAGCACCGGCCAGGCACAGGCCACATCAGCCTGAACCTGAAAGTCTTCGACGCTCAGCGCACTCGCGCGACGGGCCAACCGCACCAGGGTGATCACGGCGCGATGCTATCCAGGCCCGAGGAAAGCGTCGACGTAGACTGACGCGGTTCACGCCCCGGCAGCCAGGAGACGTCACGTGGCAACGCTGTTCAGCCCGATCAGGGTCGGGCGCTGGGAGCTGCCCAGCCGGATCGTGATGGCCCCGCTGACCCGCAACCGCTCGGGCCCGGACGGCGTGCCGCTGCCGATGTCGGCGACCTACTACGCGCAACGGGCCTCGGCCGCGTTGATCATCACCGAGGGCACCCAGCCCAGCGTCGTCGGACAGGGCTACCTGCGCACCCCGGGCATCCACACCGACGAGCAGGTCGCCGCCTGGCGCGACATCGCCGACGGCGTGCACGCCGCTGGTGGCCACATCGTCGTGCAGCTCATGCACGCTGGGCGCATCGCCCATCCGGACAACAAGGACGGCGTCGAGATCGTCGCGCCCAGCCCGATCGCCGCGCCCGGCAAGATCCTGACGCCCAGCGGCCAGCTGGAGTACCCGCAGCCGCGAGCCCTGGAGACGCATGAGCTCGACGCGGTGATCGCCGAGTTCGCCTACGCGGCCACGCGGGCCGTCGAGGCCGGGCTGGACGGCGTCGAGGTGCACGGCGCCAACGGTTACCTGCCCCACCAGTTCCTGTCGCCGGTGGCCAACGAACGCACCGATGAGTACGGCGGTTCGCCGCAGGCCCGGGCCCGGTTCACCGCCGAGGTGGTCACCGCCGTCGCCGCGGCCATCGGCGCCGACCGGGTCGGGCTGCGGCTGTCCCCCGGATACAACGGACAGGGCGCCGACGAGCCCGACGCCGAGGACCTGCACGCCACCTATACGGCGTTGCTCGAGCAGCTGCGCCCCCTGGGGTTGGCCTACCTGCACCTCGTCGTGCCCGACCCGACCGCGCCCCTGGTCGCCGCCCTGCGCGCCGCGTTCGGCGGGCCGCTCATCGTCAACACCGGATTCAGCCGGGTTACCAGCAAGCAGGTGGCCACCGAACTCGTCGAGACCGGCGTCGCGGACCTGGTCTCGATCGGTCGCCTGTTCCTGGCCAACCCGGATCTGCCCCGGCGCTGGCTCGAGGACGCCGAGCTCAACGAGCCGGACAAGGCCACGTTCTACGGCGGCGACGTCGAGGGCTACATCGACTACCCGACGCTTGACGACAACGCGGCCCTCGAAACGGCATGACCGGCATCGTCGTCGTCGGCGCCGGCATCGCCGGCGTGCGCACCGTCCAGGGACTGCTCAAGCGCGGCCACGAGGGGCCGATCATCGTGATCGGCGCCGAGCCGCACGCGCCCTATGACCGTCCGCCGCTGTCCAAGGCCGTCCTGCGCGGCGAGGTCCCGCTGCCGGCGTTGATCCCGGCCACGGCCGAGCCGGCCCCGAACGTCGAATGGCGCACCGGGGTCACCGCGCTTGGGCTGCGACCCGAAGCCCACCAGCTCGAGACCGACGCGGGCGTCATCGACTACGACGCACTGGTGATCGCCACCGGCGCCCACGCCCGCCGGGTGCCCGACCTGCCCGGAGAGGTGCTGCGGACGTGGGACGACGCCCTGCGGCTACGGACCGCCCTGCAACCGGGCGCCGTCGTGGCCATCGTCGGCGCCGGCCTGATCGGCTGCGAGGTGGCCGCCAGCGCCCGGGGCCTGGGTGCCGAGGTGCACCTGATCGACGTCCTGGACGCCCCGATGACCCGCGTGGTCGGACCGAAGGTGGCCCACGAGATCAGCGAACTGCATCGCCGCCACGCGGTCAACCTGCACCTGTCGACGTCGGTCGCCGCGGGCCCGGACGCCACGATCACGTTCGGCGACGGCACCTCGCTGCGCCCGGACGTCGTGCTGCACGCGATCGGCGCCGCCCCGAACACCGCCTGGCTGGCCGAGAGCGGGCTGGACGTCAGCAACGGGGTGCGCTGCGACGAGGACGGCCGCACCGAGGCCCCGGACGTGTACGCGGTGGGCGACGTCGCCGCCTGGGGCGGCAGCCGCAGCGAGCACTGGTCCAGCGCCACCGAACAGGCGGGGGCGGTCGCGGCCACCCTGCTCGGTGAGCCGCCGGCCGTGCGACCGGTCCCCTATTGGTGGAGCGACCAGTACGACGTCAAGTTCCAGGGCCTGGGCGACATCGCCGAGGCCGACGACGTGAAGGTCGGCCCGTGGGGCCCTGAGGGACGGCTGGTCGCGCTGTACGGGCGAGCCGGCACGCTGGTCGGCGTGGTCGGGTTCTCCGCGCCCAAGACGGTGATGGGCCTGCGGATCGACATCCTGAACGCAACGCCGTTCGCGGACGTGCTCGAGCGCCTCGAGGACATCGCGACCTAGGACGAGGAGCACCGCGTGATGGAGGTCGTGCACGAGAGCCTGCCCGGCATGGTGCTGCGCGGTCTGCAGGCCAACGACTCGACGCTGCTCGCCTTCGCCACCACCGATCACACCGACGTGACGACGGTGGGCGAGGTCGGCGAGGAGGCCATGCGGGTCGCCGGCGCGCTGCAGAACCTGGGCGTCGAGCCCGGCGACGTGGTGGCCGTGCAGCTGACGGGTACCCGCGCCGGCTCGGTCGCCCAGGCTGCGGTCGCCCTGTGCGGCGCAACCCTGCTCCCGATCGTGATGATCTATCAGGCCCGCGAGTTGACGTTCATCCTGCGCGAATCCAAAGCCGTCGCGCTGATCGTGCCCACCACCTACCGCGGGCGCGACCACCTCGACACCTTGCGGTCTCTGGGCGGCCTGCCGGCGCTGCGCATTGTGATCGCGGTCGGTCCCGAGGTCCCCGACTACCTGATCGACTTCGCCGACCTGTCGGCCCGGATGGCCAAGCCGCTGTCGGTCCCCGCCCCCGATCCGACCGGCCGCGCCCTGCTGGTCTACACATCGGGCACGACGGCCGAACCGAAGGGCGTGCAGCACTCCCACCGGGGGCTGGCCGCCGAGCTGACCTCACCCGCGCCGGAACAGGAGGGGGCCGGCGGCGCCGTGCAGCTGGCCCTGTTCCCCCCCGGCCACGTCGCCGGCCTGCTCGGGCTGCTGCGCGTGCTGGTGCTGGGCAAGCCGACCGTCGTCCTCGAGACCTGGCAGGCCGCTCGGGCCGCGGCGCTGATCGACGAGTACCGGGTGGCCGGCGGCGTCGGCGCCCCCGTGCAACTGGTCGGGCTGCTCGACCAGCTCGAGCAGGGCCACGCCCGCCTCGACAGCCTCAAGGCGTTCCGCTCGGGGGCATCCTCGATCCCGCCCAGTTTGATCTACCGGGCCGAGTCGCTCGGGATCACCGCGTTTCGCTGCTACGGCTCGAGCGAGCACCCGACCGTCACCACCGGGTATCCGGGCGATTCGCTGCTCGAGCGGGCCACCACCGACGGGCGGGTGATCGCCGGCAACGAGATCCGGGTGGTCGACGCCGAGGGTCGCGACGTACCCGCGGGCACCGACGGCGAGCTGGTCACCCGCGGGGCCGAGCTGTTCATGGGCTACACCGACCCGGCGCTGAACGAGACCGCGTACTGGCCCGGTGGGTGGTTTCGCACCGGGGACGTCGCCCGCATCGACGCCGACGGCTTCATGACCATCACCGACCGGTTGAAGGACATCGTCATCCGCGGCGGCGAGAACATCTCCTCCAAAGAGGTGGAGGACATCCTGTCCACCCATCCGGCCGTCGCCGAGGTCGCGGTGATCGGCACCCCCGACGACGTCATGGGAGAACGGGTCTGCGCGGTGATCGTGCTACGCGAGGGCCATACCGTCGAACTGGAGGAGGTCCGCGAGCACTTCGACCGGGCCGGCGCGGCCCGCCCGAAGACGCCCGAGAGCCTGGTCTTCGTGCCCGAGCTGCCGCGCACACCGGCCGGCAAGGTCCAGAAGCACCTGCTCCGCAACCGGCCGGCGCAGTAGCAGCGTTCCACTGAACGAGAAGTCGCCGGTGACGCGCCGGGGCGCCGTGAATACCCTTCTGGCATGCCTCTCGTACACGCAAACCTGGTCGACGACGACGACTGGGTCTCGATGACCAAGAACGCGACCTCGCCCCAGGAGAACCAGCCGAGCTACCTCTGGGGCCCGGGCGGGTACCTGCGAGACGCGCCGGTCGACTTCCAGGCCACGTTCGCCGACAACATGCTGGTCGCGAAGAAGCCGATCGACGTGCCCGGCTTCAACCGCAACCCGCTGCGGTGCGTGCCCAACTTCACCGTCCCCCGGCACGAGCACAACATCGACGAGACGATCATCGTCTTCCAGGGCGAGTACCGGATCGAGTTCGGCGAGGAGGGCAAGGAGGAGGCGGTCGTCGTCAAGCCGGGTAACTTCTTCACCAGCCGCGCCGGCACGCCGTACACGATGATCTCCGGCCCCGAGGGCGTCACCTACATAGAGACGTGGGGCGTCTCGGTCAAGCTGCTCAAGACGGTCTGGTACGAACGCGGCTGGGTTCCGCGTTAATGCCCGACCGACTCAGTGCCCGCCGGGGTAGCCTGCCGATTCCTGACCGGCCGCATATCGGCCTGATCACCTACGACGCCAAAGATCCCGATACCGCGTTTCCGCCGATCGAGCCGTTGTTGCCGCCGAAGCAGGCGCCCAACGTCCTGATCGTGCTGCTCGATGACGTGGGCTACGGCGCCGGCAGTGTGTTCGGCGGCCCGGCCAAGATGCCCACGGCCGAGCGGCTGCAGTCCGGCGGCCTGACCTACAACCGCTTCCACACCACCGCGCTGTGCGCCCCGACCCGGGCCGCGTTGCTCAGCGGCCGCAACCACCACTCGGTCGGCATGGGCCTGATCACCGAGACGGCGACCTCTGCACCGGGGTCCACCTCGATCCGGCCGAATACCAAGGCGGCGCTGGCGACGACCCTGAAGCTGAACGGGTATTCGACTGCCCAGTTCGGCAAGTGCCACGAGGTACCACCGTGGCAGTCCTCTCCGGTCGGTCCCTTCGATGCCTGGCCCACCGGCGGCGGCGGCTTCGAGTACTTCTACGGGTTCATCGGCGGGGAGAACAACCAGTACTACCCGGCCCTCTACGAAGGGACCACTCCGGTCGAGCCGGAGAAGACGCCCGAGCAGGGCTACCACCTCACCGAAGACCTGGCTGATCACGCCGTCGACTGGATCCGGACCCAGAAGGCGCTGGCGCCGGACAAGCCGTTCTTCGTGTACTTCGCACCGGGCGCGACCCACGCCCCGCATCACGTCCCCGCGGAGTGGGCCGATCGCTACGCCGGGCAGTTCGCCGACGGGTGGGACGCGCAGCGCGAGGCCATCCTGGCCCGCCAGAAGGAACTCGGCGTCGTGCCCCAGGACGCGGAACTGACCGAACGACCGGCCGCGATCCCGGCCTGGGCCGACATGGACGAGACGCTCAAGCCGGTGCTGGAACGCCAGATGGAGATCTACGCGGGCTTCCTCGAACACACCGACTTCCACGTCGGGCGCGTCATCGACGCCATCGAGAGCGTCGGCGCGCTGGAGAACACGCTGGTCTACTACATCATCGGTGACAACGGCGCCTCGGCCGAGGGCACGATCAACGGCGCCTTCAACGAGATGGCCAACTTCAACGGTCAGGCCGCGATCGAGACGCCGGAGTTCATGGCTTCGGTCAAGGACAAGCTCGGCACCCCCGAGGCGTACAACCACTACGCCGTCGGCTGGGCCCACGCGATGTGCACCCCGTACCAGTGGACCAAGCAGGTCGCCTCGCACTGGGGCGGCACCCGCAACGGCACGGTCGTGCACTGGCCGGCCGGGATTCAGGAAAAGGGCGGCCTGCGCTCGCAGTTCTGCCACGTGATCGACGTCGCGCCGACCATCCTCGAGGCGGCCGGACTACCCGAGCCCGACTTCGTCAACGGCGTGCAGCAGGCGCCCATCGAGGGCACGAGCATGCTCTACAGCTTCGACGACGCCCGGGCACCCGAACGTCACGACCTGCAGTACTTCGAGATGGCCGGCAACCGCGGCATCTACTTCCGGGGCTGGAGCGCGGTGACGCGGCACAGCACGCCCTGGTTGCCGACCGAAGTTCCCCCCGCTCTCGACGACGACGTGTGGGAGCTCTACGACGGCACCAACGACTGGTCGCAGTCACGGGATCTGGCCGCCGAACAGCCCGAACGGCTGGCCGCCCTGCAGCGGCTCTGGCTGATCGAGGCGGTGAAGTACAACGTCCTGCCGATCGATGACCGCCGCTTCGAGCGGCTCAACGCGACCATCGCCGGACGACCACAGCTGATCACCGGCACCACCCAGACCCTGTTCCCGGGCATGAAGCGCCTCAGCGAGAACAGCGTCATCGACGTCAAGAACCGGTCGTTCAACGTCACGGCCGCCTTCGAGGCGCCGGCCGATGCGCTCACCAACGGCGTGCTGATCGCCCAGGGCGGCCGCTTCGGCGGCTGGGCGCTCTACCTGAAGGACGGACGGGCCAAGTTCGTCTACAACCTGCTCGGCATGCAGGAGTTCATCACCGAGGCGACCGAGGAACTCGGAGCGGGGGCACATCAGGTGCGCGCGGAGTTCGCCTACGAGGGCGGCGGCCTGGGCAAGGGCGGCGGCGTCACGCTCTACTACGACGGCCGCGCCGTCGGAACCGGCCGGATCGGCATGACCCAACCGCTGATTTTCTCCGCCGACGAGACCACCGACATCGGGGCCGACTACGGCATGCCGGTCAGCGCCGACTACGCCGCGGCGCCGAAGTTCAACGGCCGAATCGACGTCGTGCAGATCAGCGTTGGCGAGGACGACCACTCGCACCTGATCGACCCTGAGCACGCGGCCATGGTTGCCATCTCACGTCAGTAACGGATCGGAGCGGGCGTCGCGGCGCAGCAGGACGATCGACGTCACGAGCACCCAGATCGGGAACAGGACGAACGGGAAGAACACCGCCGCCGCGAGCTGCAGCACACCCACCACATAACCGCTGATCGTGAGCCAGTTGGGCAGCACGCCGTAGCGGCGAGCCCAGTAGGACGCGGCGATCAGGAAGGCCCCGGCCGAGATCGCACCCGGTACCAACAGCAGGCCCTGGCCGATGTTGTCGAACTGGGACGCGAAATCGCCGGAGGGCACCTTCAGGCTGCCGAACTGCTTGCCACCGGGATCGCCGCCGCATCAGCGTGGAGACCAGCGCCATGGCCACGAACAGCGTGCCGAACGTGGTCGGCACCCCGGCATGCTCGCGGAAACGCTGGCCCAGGTTCCACATGAACACGACGAACGCCACCGTGCTGAGCACGATGAGATAGGTGGCGACCAGTGCCGTCGCCCGGTGTGAGCTGCTGTCCCACCAGGCGACCCACTTGGCCTGGCTGGCGTCGGTGTCGGGCGTGTTGAAGGTGAGGAACCCGGCGACGAACAGGACCACGAAGGCGATGCCCAGCCAGGGTCCCAGGCGGCCGGGCCGCTCGGTGAGCACTTGCGGTTGCGTCTCGGACCGTGTTGTCGTCATATCCGTACTCCCTTGAGGGGCGTAACGCGATAAGGTCCCGGCGGCTCCGGCCGTTTCTCACGAACCGGAATACCAGCTGTCCTTCACGCCGTCAAGATCAAGAACTGGGCACGTCCACGAAATACGATCGACCAGTTCGGTGGACACCTCGGCCAGCGTCGCCGGTGGCCACCGCGGATTTCGATCCTTGTCGATGACTTGGGCCCGGATCCCCTCGACCAGATCGTGAGAACTCAGCGCCGCGGTCGAGGTCCGCAGGTCCTGATCAAGCACGTCGCGCAGCGTCGGAAGGTCCCGGGCCCGACGCAGGGCCCGCAGGGTGACGGTGACCGCAACGGGTGACTTCGCGGCCAGCTGATCAGCCGCCTCGCTGGGCGGCGGGGTCGGCATGGGCCCGCAAGCGAGCCAGGTCTCCACGACCGAGTCCGAGCTGTAGCAGGCATCGATCCATGTCCGTTGTTCCTGCAGCGGGGCGCTCGGGACGGCCCCGGCCGGCCTGGCCGGGATCGACTCGCGTCGAGTTGGTCGAGGAACGCCGGCAGGCGGTGGACGGGCAGGTAGTGGTCGGCGAACCCGCACGCGATGGCATCACCGGCCCCCATCCGCCCGGCCGTCAACGCCAGGTGGGTGCCGAGTTCGCCCGGCGCGCGCGAGAGCAGCCAGGTGCCACCGACGTCGGGCGCGAACCCGATGCCGACCTCGGGCATGGCGATCACCGTGCGATCGGTGACGACGCGGATGCCGCCGTGGGCGGAGATGCCGACCCCACCACCCATGACGATGCCGTCCATCACGGCCAGGTAGGGCTTGGGATAGTCCGCGATGCGGGCGTTCAGCGCGTATTCGTCGCGCCAGAACTCGATCGACGTTCGGGTGCCGGCGAGGGCGTCGTTGTAGAACGCCACCACGTCGCCGCCCGCGCACAAGCCGCGGTCACCCGCGCCGGTGATCACCACGCCGGCCACCCGGTCGTCGGCGGCCCACTCGATCAGTTGGGCATCGATGTGCCGGACCATCGCGTGGTCCAGTGCGTTGATCGCCTTGGGCCGGTTCAGCGTGATCCAGCCCAGTCCGCGCTCAACCCGGAAGAGCACGTCCTCGTAGGCCACCGCGACCGGGTCAGACGTTGAAGCGGAA